>NZ_ADVG01000010.1 GCF_000178855.1 Ktedonobacter racemifer DSM 44963
GTCCAGTTACTACCGCAATCCGAGGAGGAATAATCCGCATGGCACGAACATATCCCTGGAAGGTCAGTGATGCATTCTGGGAGGGCGTCAAACCGTTGCTGCCTGCCACACCGTCACATGCAAAAGGGGGACGTCCCAGGATGGATGATCGACGAGCTTTTGAAGCGATCATTTATATCCTGCGCACCGGTATCCAGTGGAATGCGTTGCCCAGAGAGCTGGGCGCGAGTTCGACGGTGCACGATCGCTTTCAGGAATGGGAACAAGCTGGCTTCTTCATGGCGTTGTGGCAAGCAGGATTGTGTATGTATGATGAACTGGAAGGCATCCAGTGGGAATGGCAAGCCGTGGATGGAGCAATGACGAAGGCTCCTTTCGGAAAAGCCGCAACCGGAGCCAATCCCACCGATCGCGGCAAACGAGGAGTTAAACGTAGTTTGCTGACGGACGGCGCAGGAATTCCCCTGGCCATCGTGATCGACGGAGCGAATCGCCATGATGTAAAACTGCTCTGTGCTACCTTGGATGGCATCGTCATCGCACGTCCGGAGCCGGCCGAGGAGCAGCCGCAGCACCTCTGTCTGGATGCGGGCTACGTGGGAGCGCCAGCACGTCAAGAGGTTGAGACCCGCCACTACGTCCCACATATTCGCAGCCGTGGCGAGGAGAAGCAGGAGAAAGTCCTTACCCCTGGTCATCGCGCGCGACGCTGGGTAGTGGAACGTACCCATTCGTGGATCAATCGCTCGCGTCGGCTCCTGGTGCGTTGGGAGAAAAAAGGGGAGAATTACCTCGCCTTCCTTCACCTTGCCTGTGCTCAATTGATCTTTGCCAAAGTAGAGGTTTTCGGATAAGCTCTTAATCGCAGTCATCGCGCTGCTCTTCTTCTTGCCAGCCCACCTCTCGGTCCGCACCAGTGAAAAAACGGGCCTGGCGGCGATACGGCATATCGATTTTCTGGGCGCGGTTCTCTCCACGGTCGCGACCGTCTGCCTGATGCTGGGACTGACCTGGGGCAGTTCACAGATGTATGCCTGGAACTCACCTCAAGTCCTTGGCTTGATGGGTATTGGCGTAGTCCTCTTTCTCCTGTTTATCCTGGTCGAGCGCAGGGTCGCCGAACCCATCCTGCCCCTGGACCTGTTCCGCAATCAGGTCTGGAGCTGCGCCGCGCTTTTGACCATGCTCCAGATGATGGTGTTGATGGGCCTCTCGCTCTACCTCCCTCTCTACTTGCAGGGAGTGCTCTCTGTCTCGCCCACCATCGCTGGCCTGGTCATGACGCCCCTCTCTATAAGCATGGTGGTTGGCGCGATGCTGGCAGGTCCCATCATCGGCGCGCTCAAGCGTTACCAGCTTGTTACCATCATCGGAGCGCTGCTGATGGGAATTGGTACCTTCTTCTTCACGCTGATGACGCCCTCAACCAGCCTGTGGCAGGCCATTGGATTCATGATCCTGGCGGGCATCGGCACCGGGACGTTCTTCTCCCTCACAGCAGTCGCGCAGAACGTTCTGCCAGCCAGTCGCCTGGGCGTCGGCACGGCGGCAAACAGATACCTGGGACAACTGGGCGCGA
>NZ_ADVG01000009.1 GCF_000178855.1 Ktedonobacter racemifer DSM 44963
ACTTTTGCTTTTCTCTTATTTAAGCTGAAGAAGGAATGGCTCTGATGGTCGTATCAGGACCTTCTTCCTCATCCGTGACCTCGAAGAGAGGGTGGGCGATAAACCAGCTCTGGCTATCCATCACTGGCATATCAGGATCATCGTTTTGCACACGGTGATAGCAGCCATCCGCGTTAAGCTCATGCGCGTTGACATTGTCGGCCAGGACTGGGCGCAGCATATTCTCATAGAGCGCGTCGCGTATATAGCGATGCTCAATCGGGAAGAGTACTTCTACACGATTGTTGAGATTGCGTTGCATCAGGTCCGCGCTTCCAAGCAGAATCTCGGGGTTGCCGTTATTGCCAAAGTAGTAGACGCGGCTATGCTCAAGAAAACGTCCGACGAGGCTGCGCACACGAATATTTTCGCTGATACCGGGGATACCCGGACGCAGGCAGCAGATGCCACGGATCACAAGATCAATCTCAACTCCGGCCCGCGAGGCTTTATAGAGCAGTGAGATGATTTCAGGATCGGTCAGCGAATTAAATTTGAAGATCAGGCGTCCATTGCCATGCTCCTCATGTAGCCTGATCTCGCGTTCAATGTGTTCGTTGAGGCCGCGTCGCAGCCCAATGGGAGCCACAAGTAACTGACGGTAGTGCGCCTGGCGCGAATAGCCTGTCAGTGAGTTGAAGAGCAGCGTCACGTCATCACAGATCTCCTGGTTGCTGGTGAGCAGGCCCAGGTCTTCATAAATGCGGGCCGTAGCGGCATTGTAGTTGCCTGTTCCCAGGTGGACATAGCGTCGCAGGCTCTTGCCCTCCTTGCGCACCACCAGGGCAAGCTTGGAGTGGGTTTTCAAGCCTTTGAGTCCATAGACTACGTGTACCCCCGCCAGCTCCAGCTTACGTGCCCAGACAATGTTATTCTCCTCGTCGAAGCGTGCTTTTAGCTCGACCAGCACCGCGACCTGTTTCCCATTCTCTGCCGCGCGCAGCAGGGCCTGCACAACAGGTGAGTTGGGTCCAACGCGATAGAGGGTCTGTTTAATCGTAAGCACATCGGGATCATCGGCGGAGGCATTAATAAAGTCGACGATGGTGCTAAAGCTGTCAAAGGGATGATGTAGCAAGACATCGTGTTTCTTAATGGTAGTAAAGAGATCGGATCCACGCCGCACAAAGCTGGGAACACGCGGAGTAAAGGGAGGGTCCTTCAGCTCAGGACAATCCAGGTTTCGTAGCTCTATGACATCTCCCATGCCCAGTTGCCCGTCAATGACCGTCAGATCATCATGCGTAATCTCAAGGTTATCGATCAACAAATGACGGATGCGCTGAGGCATAGAGGGATTGACGGCCAGGTCGACGACGACGCCAAAGCGGCGATCACGTACCTCTTGCTCGATTGTTTCAAGCAGGTCGGAGGCATCATCCTCTTGTAGCTCAAGGTCTGCATCGCGTATCACACGGAAGGGATAGGACTCCCAGATATCGAATCCAGGGAAGAGTGTGCTCAGATGCGCGGCGATGAGCTGTTCTATCCAGACAAAGACCTCTTGCTGCTGCTCGTTGTCATTTTCCATGGAGCGTGTGACGGGAACCAGGCGTGGCAGAGATGGCGGAATTTTCACACGTGCGAAGAGTTCCTTATTATGCAGGACATCTGTCAGGACCACAGCCAGGTTCAAGCTCAGGTTTGAGATATGTGGGAAAGGGTGTACAGAGTCGACTGCGAGGGGGGTTAGAACCGGAAAGACTTCACGTTCAAAGTAAGCCCGTAGTTCGTTGCGTTGGAGCACATCGAGTTGCTCATAATCGAGAATATGAATATGCTGGTCTGCCAGGAGTGGAAGGATATCATGTCGCCAGTACTGGCGGACCTCCTGTACCAGGGGGGCCAGTTGCCTGCGTACCGCTTCTAACTGTTGCGCGGCTGTACGACCGTCTGGACTGCGTGGCGCTGCGCGCGAAGCAATCTGATCTTTTAGACCAGCCAGGCGAATCATAATAAACTCATCCAGATTTGTCTCAAAAATGGATACAAATTTGACGCGCTCAAGCAGCGGGTGGCGTGGGTTTTTAGCTTCCTCAAAGACACGGCGATTAAACTCGATCCAGCTTAATTCGCGATTGATATAAAGATCGGGCTGTATGGTGTCAGGTAAGCTAGAAGTCGATGAAGTTATTTGACTCATACGTAATAGGTCCCAGCATTATCGTACAGCGTTTCTTTATCTTCATTGTATCATCCAGGTAGGCACGATGCAAAAGGAAAGAGTAAGTGACATGGTGTTCCCCTGGTAGCGCAGGCTGCCGGGGGAACACCATGTCACTTACTTTACCAACATTAGGGCTCTCAAGTTTATCGCTTTATGTGGCCTGAAGGTATAAAATCTGGAAATTATCTTGACAGCAGGTATCTCACTGATGTATTATCTCTCAAGTGAGATTACTAGCGTTGTGCTGGACGAAAGCATTGTCTGAGAGTATCAGCCCTGGCTAGATATGCACATCAGTAGCGGGCGGTTGCTGAAATTGGTAGACAGGACAGACTTAGGATCTGTTGGTGATGAACCGTGAGAGTTCGAGTCTCTCACCGCCCACCGGAAACCGAAAGGTTACCGAAAAGCTAGATATCCTGTTAAGAATACAGCAAAACGTGTCCTTTTAAATGGCACTTGCGGGAGTGGCTCAGTGGTAGAGCGTCACCTTGCCAAGGTGAATGTCGCGGGTTCGAATCCCGTCTCCCGCTCCAGGTGGTCTTGCACTAGAGTATCGTAGCGCTCTCTTGTCTACCTTGTTTGTTAGCTAAGAGGTGCGAAGGCTGACAGTGTGACAGGTGGAAGAAAAAAACGCTTTCGTTTGTTATACTGGACAGGAAGGGAAAACGATATGTATCGCAGTGGCCACGCTGAACCGTGGTGGTTGGAGTAAGCATCGCTATGATGCACACTGGTAGCTACCATGACAACCGAATATGCGGGAGTGGCTCAGTGGTAGAGCGTCACCTTGCCAAGGTGAATGTCGCGGGTTCGAATCCCGTCTCCCGCTCCAAATTCTTGAAGCAGAGGGCGACTGGTAACACGGTTAGCCCTCTGTGGGCAAGTGCAGACAAAACCCACACAAGACATACCATCATAACACCTGTTCTGAGGGATGCGATAAGCGAGACGAGATACTCTGTTGTGGGGTGGTCTAGAGGTGGGAGACAGCTGAGAGAGTACGGGGCATGGCCTATTCGCGCGGCAATCATGTGGGTCACCTTCGAATTGTGCCTCGAATATACCAACAATCCTATGTATTCTCCCAGGATAGGTACTTCCCACAGCCTACTTACCCGCGATATAATAATACACTGTAGCTTTGAATTTTATTTCCGAACAAAGACTACGTACGAGATTTATGATAAAGAAAACCTGTTGGAGGAACTGTGAAGGTCTCTGTTGAAAAGTTGCCAACCAGCGAGGCAGTACTGGAAGTAGATGTTACCTGGGATGAGATGGAAAAAGCCTCGGATAAGGCATATAAAAAGATTGTAAAGCAGGTAGATATACAGGGGTTCCGTCGAGGGAAAGCCCCTCGCTCAATGATTGAGCGCAGAATGGGCAAGGAATACATTTACCAGGAGGGCCTTGATGAGCTGATTTCCGAGGCCTATCGTGACACCCTTGTTGAGCACGAGATTGTTCCCATTACGCAGCCGACGCTGGATGCGCCCTCTATCGAAATGGGAGAACCCTACCACTTCAAGATTACTGTTCCCATCGTTACTCCCGTTGAACTGGGCGATTACAAGTCTATCCAGATGGAGCGCGAGGAGGCCGATGTTACCTCTGAGGAGGTCGAGCAAGAGCTGGACACTCTGCGCCAGCGTTTGACCACCTGGAAAGAGGTTGAGCACGCCGCTGAGTATGATAACCGCGTGACGATGGACCTCAAAGTGACCAGCGGTGAGCAGAAAGTCTCAGACCTGAAAGATAATCCCTTTGAGTTGACCCACGAGCGTGTTGGCCTCTTCTCGGGCATGGATGAGCATATCGTAGGCATGAACGCCGGAGAAGAGAAGAGCTTTACCACAACCATCCCCGCTGACTATGGCAACGAAAAGCTTGCTGGTCAGGAGGCGCAGTTTGAGGTCAAGCTGCATAAGGTTGAAGAGAAAGAGCTTCCTGAACTAAATGACGAGTTCGCTGAAAAGGTTAGTGATGGCCAGTATTCCAGCCTGGAAGACCTGCGCAAGTTCTTGAGCGATAACATTCTGGAAAATAAGAAGCGTCGCATTCGTGAGGAGCTGAGAGACAAGGCCCTGGATGCCGTCATTGAGCAGTCAAACTTTACCCTGCATCCGCTGTTGATTGACGAGCAGGCGGAAGAGATGCTCCACCAGTTCTCGCATCTTCTGGAGCAGCAGAAGCTCTCGCTAGACCAGTACCTGATGATGATGCGCAAATCACGTGAAGAGTATCTCAAAGAGCTGCGCCCCGACGCCGAGAAGAGCGTGAAGCGCCAGTTGGTACTGGATGCGATTGCCAAGGCCGAGAACATTACGGTTTCGCCAGACGATATTAAGATGCTCTTCGATCTCTATGATCAGAGTGGACAGCCACTTCAGCGCAGCAAAGAGCAGGCGGATGCGCTAGCCCGCAGCTTCCTGCGCGAGAAGACAACTGGTCGCCTGGTTGATATCGTTGCCGGACCCGATCCAGACGCGGCGGAAGGCACCGAGAGTGAAGAGAGTGCCATTGCGGCCGCGGCTGCTGCTGAGGAGATTGCGGCCGAGACTGATAATGAGAGTAGCAAGAGTGAGGCGTCTGCAACAGAAACATCTCTACCCGAGGACACCAAGGATCAGACCGTAGAGTAAGCATATCGCTACCAGGTGCGGAGAAAGCACTAGTAGGAAAGGTAACAGACGTGGCAAACTCGAAAAACATGCGCACAACATACCGTTGTTCATTTTGTGGCAAGAGCCAGGACCAGGTTCAGCGTTTAATCGCTGGACCTGGCGGGGTCTACATCTGCGATGAGTGTATCGACCTGTGTCGAGAAATCATCGAAGAGGAGCAAGCCACTGTTGCCAAGCCTCGTGGTACGCAGACAGGGAAGATGCCGGCGCCCAAGAAGATCTATGAGCAGCTCAGCAGTTATGTCATCGGTCAGGAACGTGCCAAGCGCGCCCTGGCGGTAGCGGTCTACAACCACTACAAGCGCATTGGCGTCGGCATGCAGATCGATGATGTTGAACTGGGCAAGAGTAACATCCTGCTGATTGGTCCAACTGGTAGTGGTAAGACCCTGCTGGCTCAGACGCTGGCAAAAGTTCTCGACGTTCCCTTCTGCATCGCGGACGCGACCGCGTTGACGGAGGCCGGTTACGTTGGTGAGGATGTGGAGAATATCCTCCTCCGTTTGATCCAGACGGCTGACTTCGATATCGCACGCGCTGAACGCGGCATTGTGTACATTGACGAGATCGATAAGATCGCGCGCAAATCGGACAACCCCTCGATTACGCGTGATGTCTCGGGCGAGGGTGTGCAGCAGGCGTTACTGAAGATTATCGAGGGTACGGTGGCCAATGTGCCTCCTCAGGGTGGACGCAAGCATCCGCACCAGGATTTCATCCAGATCAATACTTCAAACATCCTCTTTATCTGTGGAGGTGCCTTTGAGGGCCTGGAGAAAATCGTGGAGCAGCGCCTTGGTAGCAATAAGATGATGGGTTTTAGCGGCGTCAAACCGAGTGGCGAGACTGCGGAGCAAGAGAAGGATCAGCCGATTCTCACCAAGCTCAATCCCGATGACCTGCTCAAATTCGGCCTGATTCCCGAGTTTGTGGGACGTCTCCCCGTAAGTGTTTCGCTTGATCCATTGGATCAGGAGGCCCTGGTGCGTATCCTGACCGAGCCTAAGAACGCGATTGTAAAGCAGTATCAGAAGTTCTTACAGCTCGATCATGTGGATCTTGTCTTCACCAGTGACGCGCTAGAGGCAGCAGCCGAGCGAGCGCTGAAGCAGAAGACGGGTGCGCGCGGTTTGCGCTCGATTATCGAGGACGTCCTGCTGGATGTAATGTACGAAATTCCTTCTCGTGCCGACGTAAAGAAGGTGATCATAAACGGAGAGGTGATTGCTTCCCGCCATAAGCCCTTGCTTGTGACGAGGACGGATCGCACCAATGCCTATTCTGAGAATGAGTCTGCCTAGGGCAGACTCATCAACTTTTATAGCCTAGCATGAGGGCAGAAATAAAGCGGTGCGATGCCCAGCGATCGTTCATTGGATTTGATGCAGTAGGTTTTTGTAGGTAGGTGACCGGTCAGGCTAGACAGGTGGGAAACCAATGAGTGAACAGGAACGCCAGGAACATGTAGAGGAGATGTTGGAAAGTTATCCGCTTGTGGCGTTGAAGAATATAGTGGCCTTCCCCCATAATCGGCATGCGTTGGTCATTGCCCGCGAGAAGACAGTTCGTGCCGTTGAAGAAACTATGATGCGACCAGACCGCATGCTGGTCGCTGTGACGCAGCGTGATGCAGATATAGATGACCCCGAGTTCAAAGATATTTACCCCATCGGTACCCTGGCTGAGATCTCCACTATGCATCGCCAGCAGGATGGCAGTGTGCAGGTGGTCATCCGTGGCATAAACCGGGTCAGCGTGAAAGAGTTTACTGAGACCGAGCCTTTTATGCGTGCGCAGGTTGAGGTGCACGACGATGTCCAGGCCACTGGCTCGCAGGCAGATGCTATGGTCCGCCACGCCATAGGTCTCTTTGAGCAGTATGCGCAGCTAAGCCGGCGCTTCTCAGTCGAGGATATCAATTCGATTGTGGCGCTCAAGACGGCCAGTCGCCTCTCTGATACCCTGGCGGCCCATATTGTCACCGATAGCCAGCATCAGCAGGATCTCCTGGAGACGTTAGATCCCATGGAGCGCCTGGAGAAGATCTGCGTCCTGATTGGCAACGAGATTGAGATCCTGGAGCTGGAGACGACTATTCGCAGTCGTGTGCGCTCGCAGGTGGATCGTACCCAGAAGGAGTTCTACCTGCGCGAGCAATTGCGCGCCATCCAGGAAGAACTGGGGATGGATACCACCTCCGAGTCGGATGAGCTGCGCAAGCGCCTGGCCGAGAAGAAGCTACCAGACGAGGTCATGACCAGGGTGCGCAAGGAGATCGACCGCCTGGAGCGTATGCCCCAGCAGTCGGCTGAGATCAGCGTGATTCGCGCCTATATCGATTGGTTGCTGGCCCTTCCCTGGAACGAGCGGAGCCAGGAGACCTTTGATATCGAGGCCACGCGACACATCCTCGAAGATGACCACTACGGCCTGGAGGGTATTAAAGAGCGTATCATCGAGTTCCTGGCTGTACGGCAGCTACGGCAGCAGCAGGCCAGCCGCGAAGGGCTTCCCAAGAGCGAGAGCCAGGGGCAGATTCTCTGTCTGATTGGCCCGCCAGGCGTGGGTAAGACCTCGCTGGGTTACTCCATCGCCAAGGCCCTGGGGCGCAAGTTCGCGCGTATCTCGCTTGGTGGCGTCCACGATGAGGCCGAGATTCGCGGTCATCGCCGCACCTACGTCGGCGCTCTGCCTGGTCGCATTATTCAGAGTATGAAGACGGTGGGTGTGCGTAACCCGGTCTTCCTGCTTGACGAGATCGATAAGCTCTCGGCGGAGCAGCGCGGAGATCCAAGTGCGGCCCTGCTGGAGGTACTGGACCCTGCTCAGAACAAGACCTTCGTCGACCACTACCTGGAGATCCCCTTTGATCTCTCCGAGGTCTTCTTCATCTGTACCGGGAACGTCAAATACCAGATTCCCCGGCCCCTGGCCGATCGTATGGATATCATCGACCTGCCAGGCTATATGCTTGACGAGAAGGTGAATATCGGCACAAGGCACCTTTGGCCCAAGGTACTGAACGAGCATGGCTTGAGCCCTGAGCAGGTACGCATTCCTCAGCCTGTTATGCAGCATATCGTGACGGATTACACGCGCGAGGCAGGTGTGCGTAACCTGGAGCGCCAACTGGCCACAATCTGTCGTAAAGCTGCCCGGCGTGTGCTGGAGAAGCCGAATACACGTATTCGCCTGACGACGAATAACCTGGGGCAATACCTGGGACTGCCGCGCTACGCGGATATGCAGTTGACGCACAAGCCACGCGTGGGCTCGGCAATGGGCCTGGGCGTGACCGAGAACGGGGGCGTTATGCTACCTGTTGAGGTCGTGACCATGGTTGGTAAGGGCGACCTGATGGTGACTGGTCAACTTGGAGACGTAATGCGGGAGTCGGCCATGGCGGCGCTCTCCTATATCCGCACGCGCGCCGATATGTTGAAGATCGATCCCAACTTTCAGGATGCCACCGACCTGCATATCCACATGCCAGAGAACGCCATGCCCAAAGATGGACCCTCAGCAGGCATCACCATCGCCACAACCCTGGTGTCGGCATTGACCAGGCGCGCCGTACGTGGTGATATCGCCATGACCGGTGAGATCACCTTGCTGGGCGATGTCCTGCCCATTGGAGGCCTGAAAGAGAAGGTCCTGGCGGCCCAGCAAGCCGGCATTACCCATATTATTGCTCCCGCTGAAAACAAAAAAGACCTCATCGAGATCCCCTCCCGTATTCGTCAGCGACTCCAGTTTACCCTGGTCGAGAATATGGACGAGGTAATTGAGATCGCCCTGCTACCACCTGAGGAGGAGGTAGAAGAGCGACCAGCAAATGGAGGCGAGATAGTACCCCTGCGCCTGGAAGAGCGCGATGGCCCACTCGTTTCCGAGAGCCAGAAGCGCCCACGCATGAATAAAAGCGCGGCCATGGAGCAAGAGAAACGCGATGTCGAAGAGCCAGAGGAGCGTGAGCCATTTATCGTGCCCCGCGAAACTCCCTCGCCCCTCTATCCCCAGGCGCGCTCTCACAAAGAGCAAGAAAAGCAATAAAAAAGAGGCCGATTGTATCGGCCTCTTTTTTATTGCTCTTGTAAAGTATATATTCAGGACCTCTCGCCACTGCATGGCTCGCCGGGTTATGGA
>NZ_ADVG01000008.1 GCF_000178855.1 Ktedonobacter racemifer DSM 44963
GGGGCGGCGGCAGCCGCTGCTGTCGCTGCGGCGCGGAAGCTGCGCTGTCGCTCGCTCTGCCTCTCTGTCTTTTTCCGCTTCCCTGTACCGTAGAGCTACTAATGCCCGTGGGCCGTACAAATTTCCGTACAAGTTGTGTCTCTTGTACGTATGTACGTCTAAGAAGCATAGCTTGTACGTATTAGCGGACATTAGCGACTGGCGTCCGCTTGCTTTTTCCTATGCGGAGAGCATAGCCAGCTCTTCCCTAACAGGTGTTAGGCAGCGGAGAGCGGGCCGTGTGTCCGCCAGCTCCGCCGAGCACCGAGAGCCGAGAGCAGCGGAGAGCGTGAGCACCTGGTGCTGGCCAGCTCCGCCAGGACGAGAGAACGCCGAGCAGTCACCGCCAGGCGCCGCGATTTTTTATTTTTTTCTTTTTATTTTTCATAAATACAAAAAACAGTGTGGTGAAATGTGGTGTTTGTGGTGCAATGCCCTTACGCCGCGCTACAGGCCGCGTGAGCTTCACCACATTTTGAAAAAAAATGTGGTGCATAAAAAAAAATGTGGTGCAAAAATGTGGTGCAAAAATGTGGTGCAATCGCCAGGCGCTGGCCAGGCCCTGGTGAGCACCAGGCGCCCGTGAGCGTGAGCAGGCACCGTGAGCACCAGGCGCCCGTGAGAGCCGAGAGCGCCCGCCAGCGTACCAGACAGCACCAGGGCCGCGTAAGGGCCTCTCTTGCCCGTCCTGGCGCGCTGCTCTTCCACCAGGCCCGCGTGAGCAGTCACCGTGAGCAGCGGAGAGCAGGCCGCGTGTCCGCGTCTCGTCCAGTTTCCGTGTCCGCCAGCTCCGCCGAGAGCGTGAGCACCAGGCGCCCGCGCTGCTCGTCCAGTTTCCGCGCCGATCTTGTCCGCCCGTCTCGTCCAGTTTCCGTGTCCGCCAGCTCCGCCGAGCAGTCACCGCCAGGCGCTGGCCAGTCTTCCACCAGAACATAGGAAAAACACGGGAGAGACACGGGAGAGACGCGGATAAACACGGAAACGTGAGAGCGCCAGGCGCCCGCCGCGTCAGATTGACATTGCACAATATTGTGCGCCAGGAAGACGCCGAGCAGGCCCGCCAGGCTGGCGCGCCAGTGAGCACACATGCAGTCACTCTCGTATTTTTGTGTACACCGCGCCGCCGATCCGCGCCGAGCAGTCACCGTGAGCAGTCACCGTGAGCAGTCACCGTGAGCAGTCACCGCCAGGCGCTGGCCAGTTGCGCCGATCTCTCCGCCGAGAGGAAGAGCAGTCACCGTGAGCACCAGGCGCCGCCGCAAAAGTTACCAATACCGTCGGGCGTTTTCTGCTCTCACGCTGGCAAGTTTTGCCGTCCAGTTTCCGCCCCCGCCCTGGCCAGCTCCGCCGAGCAGTCACCGTGAGAGCCGAGAGCCAGGCGCCGCGGATCCGCGCCAGTGTGAGCAGTCACCGTGAGCAGTCGACGTGAGAGCCGAGAGCCAGGCCGCGCCGGTCTCTCCGCCAGTGTGAGCACCAGGAGCTGGCCAGTGTCCGCCAGCTCCGCCGTCTCGTCCGCGCCGAGCAGTCACCGTGAGCAGGACACGAAAAAGCACCAGGCCCTGGTGTGCTGCTCGTCCGCCTGGTGCCTGGTGCCTGGTGCAGCTGCTCGTCTTCCTCTCCGCCCTGGCGCTGCTCTCCGCTCTCCGCTGCTCTCCGCTCTCCGCTGCTCTCCGCCGCCGAGCCGCCCGCCGTCTCGTCCTCTCTTAATCTTCTCTATCGCTTAGCAGATTAGACATACCAAAATGATCTTTGATATGTTGCCATAACTCATCGTCCGCCGTGATTTTTTGTAGTAGATCGCATGCTAGCATGTCGCGTATTCTCTTTTTCTGCTTAAGTGGCAAGCTTATAGTTTCCTGGTGTAAGTACTCTAGTTGTAGGTGGCTTAGCATGTCACCGCGCCGGAATACAGAATCCTCATAGTCATAGACAATGTTCTCTACGATCTTACGATACAATCCGCTATCACCATAGTAATAGCCTTTAACGCGGACGCCTTGAAAGTCTTTATCGTCCGCTGCTATGAGCTTCCTGTATTCCTCTTTTGTTAAGCTGGCATCTTCTAGCCAGGCCTTATGACGCTGCTCGTGTATTTTGTCTTCGTCAGGGCTAACATAGCTCATATGACATATATTGCAATGTTCAAACATGATAGCTTTCTTCCTCTCCGCCGATCGGTGTCTATGGTTCTGGTACTTCAAACATCTCCGAGAGCGCGGTGTAAAGCTGGCGCGAATCTATGCGGCCATCCATTAGGCCCTGATATGTGGAAACAGCAGCATCATGGAAGCCTTTTCTAAACTCTTCATAGTGTGCTGGTGTGCTATATCTCTTATCGTAGTTATGCCTACATAGGACATCTACAGGAAGAATAATGAACATACCACGAATAAATCTATGTTGCCACCAATTATGATAGGCTATACTCATTCCTGACATATAGCCCTCTTTTTCGTATCGGCTTTTTTCTGTCTCGTCCATATTTTTGCCTTTTCCTCTCCGCCAGGGCCTGGCGGAAGATGTACACCAGGCCCTGGTACTTATGCTAATTTCTTCCGTTCCTCTTGCACCAGGATGTAAGCATCTCGCAAAACGCGCCACATAAGATCAAAAGTAAGCTCGGCGTCCTCTAGCTCGTCTGGCGTGTACGTTGCTACGAGCATAGCCGCGCTGTCTCTCACATTGTAGTCGTCCGTTTTATTGAGGAAGTCAAGGCACCGAGCATGCAGACCGTTTACCATTTTGCACCAGGCGTCTATTTCCTTATCCTCTTCCGATCTCTCCGCCTGGCTCTCTTCCTCTATCGCGGCCTTTACCGTCTCGTGACGCAAGCCAGCGCGGCGGCCTAACTCACGATATGACAGGCTCGGCTGTAGCCTATGCAGGTTTACCGCGTACTCTTTGCGCTGCTTAGTGGTGAGAGGAAGACCGTTTTTCGCGTTGTCTTCCCAACTATCCGCGTACATATCTATTTTTGTGGGATACATGCGGGCAAGAGCTTTAATATAATTGCGCTCTAGTTTCCTGGCGGCCTCTATTCGGTGCTTACCAGCAATGCGCCCAAATTTATTATTTCCGAGCGGAGTAACAATAATCGGCGGCCATTTATCCGGCTCGTTACTTGCTACCAGGGCCTCTACATTTGCAGTATTGAGCGGCCTATCTGGTATATCTTCTAACTCTACAATCTCGTTTAGTCCTATAGTTATTGCCTCTTCAAAGGTGTGCATATGTCCTCTCGCTTTCTAGGAAACTGATTTACTGGCGAAAATCGCCAGGACTACGTGAGTATTTTTTTTATTCTGCTGTATCTTGCGTCGCTTTATTGAGCATGTTACAATGTCGGTAACAGCGTAGAAAAAAGAATATCGGTAAAGCTTTCTAACGCTCGGTGTTAAAGAATGCCTGTCTACTCTCGGTGTGTAGACAGGTTATTTTTTTATGCTCGGCGTGACACTGGCGAAAATCGCCAGCGTGACGCGCCGATCCGCGCCAGCGGAGTAGAAAATACTCCTTATTCAAGCTCAAAACGTGACCGTGACCGTGTCAGCCGTGACGAAAAATATTATATTCTGGCGGAGCTGGTACGCTGTTATGTCACGCTGGCGGAGTATTTAAGCTCAAAACGTTACGTTACACGTTACACACGTTACCGGAAAAATACTCTTCCTGGTAACGTGTGTAACGCTGGCCAGGGCCTGGTGCTAGTTATCGGTTGTAAACAGGTTATATTCTTGCGGGCCTGTCGCGGATACAACACCAGGACTTTGTTGTATCGCCAGGCTGGCCAGCGCGCCGTTGACATCACCAGCGCGCCAGTTATCGCCAGACTGTGGATTATCAATTCTATTAAGCAAGTCTTGAGCAGACATACCGCCGTACGGCGCACCGCTGGCCCACATATTTCTCTTGTTTGGATCGCTCGTTGTCTTGCCCTTCTTGAAATTGACATCCCACCGGACGCGCTTGTTATTTTTCGCGGCGTCCTGTAAGGCTCGGCGGATTGTAGCAGGGCCTTTTTTTACTGTCGTCCTGGTGTGCTGTACACCGCGCCTGGTAGTCGTCACGGTCGTACCTTTGCGCACCTTTGCGACAGCTCCGCTTTTTGTCGTCCGCCGTCCTGGCATCTCGGCGGGCGATAGCTTGCCCTTCTCGTCTAGCTGGCGGAGAGCTGGTATCAGGTTCTGGCCTTTACCATGCGTCTCTTTACCGCCGCGTCCTATCTTAGTTTCACTATCACGAGCGAAACCGATATAGCGCGGTGTACGTCCAGTAAGCGCCGCAATATCTTTCATGCTGTAGCCCTTGCCCATAAGAGAGCTAATTAAGCGTGCCTGTTCAGATTGTGCCATGATTTTATGCTTCCTTTACGTACTTACTGGTGAGCGCGTCGAATTCCTCAAAGCTATGCGGAGCTTTCACCGTTTTAGCAATGCGCCATTTAGGGCGGAGAGTACCGCGCCTGGTGTTACCGTTCCATTGCGGCTGATCTTTTGTCACCGCCAGGGCGTCAGTCCTGAAAAGTATGATCTCTTCACGCGGAAGCGAGAGCGCCCACGCTGTCATACGAGCGCGGCATCTTGCCCATATCAGGGCGGGCCATTCAGGATGTTCAAATTGCTGTGTGTACTTCTCGACAGGCTGTGGAACGGTGTATATCTCGTGTGTCTCGTCCAGTGCTCGGCGTCCAGTGTAGCCGTCTGGCGCTGGCTCGTCAGTGCGGAGAATGTACGTCACGTCTCGGTTATGGCGATTAAACGAGCCGATCCCGTGTAGTAGGATATTGCGGAGAGCAGCGCGCACCAGCTTATAGACATTCTGGCGGCTCTCGTCTGCTAGCCTGGCGTCCGCCTCTACCTTGTCTCTCATATCCGCCAGCTTCCGCGTGATGTCGTCTAGCGGCTTATTCTTGCTATCTACTTTGAAGACGATACGCTCTAGTATCTTGATGCGCCAGGCGTCCGCCGTCTTCCGCCAGGCGCTGGTGTACGCCGCTGCTTTCGCTTCTTTGGTGTCTTCCGCTGGCGCCTGGTAGTATCTTGACTGTATAAGCGCGTCTATCTCGGCGCCGTCCGCCCACGTCTCAAAGGTGCGGCCCGCCTCTTGCTGGCCAGGATAAGCCCACTCGTGACTATCCGCCTGGCGGCCTGTTACCGCGTCTCTCGGCGTCATAAAGACGCCTACATGTTGCCAGGTAGCAGGTACTGTATAGCGGATGCGATACCGAGCAGGAACTTTACCAGCGTACTCGTCCTTTTCGTCTTCCGCTGCTATGTCTGTAGCCATGCCCCATGAGAGCGCCGAGTACATGAATATTCCATCGTAGTAGTGTACAGGCGCTTTTGTCACACCAGGAAGCGTACACATCTCTACGCGGCCCTGGCCAGAACTGGCGCGGATCTTTTCGCGTACCTTTTCCGGTAGCGGCGGAAACTGGCGGCCTTTGATCCGGTTCTCACGTGTCCAAAGTTGTTGGAAGGTGAGCGCGGGCGTAGCATACGCTTTATCGTCCTGCGTAAAGGCGGCGCGGATGTATTGATTGAGCAGCGCCAGCGCCTGGTGAGCTTCCTCTACTGTGTACACCGCGTCACCGTACCATGCATGCAATGAACGTACGTCTAGCTCTTCTCTGCTCACGCGGTGCTGGTAGCGGGCTACATGATACTCTTCCTGCTCTAGATCAAAGTACATACCACGTTTCGCGGTTGTGTGCTCGTCCCACATGGAAGCATCAGTTAACCATGCTTTATAGTCTGGTGGAAGCGCGCCAGATAGTGATATCTGGTCACATAGGCCCGCTGCTTTTATCGTCCTGGCCAGCTCCGCCAGTGAGCACAGCGGCGTAAACGTCACTACGTCACCGCTCGGCATGATAGCGCGGCCCGCGTGTACGTCCGCCAGGACGACAGCACGCGCCCTATTCTTGACTTCCTTTGTCCTGCTCGGCGGTGTCTGGCCAGCACCAGCGCCTGGTGTCTGGCTCGTCCTGGCGGAGCTGGCGCGCTGCTCTTTGGAAACCTGGTTTCCACTGCTCGGCGGTGTCTGCTCTCCGCTGGCCAGCGCCTGGGGCTCGGCGGTGTCCTGCTCGGCGCCGATCGGCAGACACCAGGCGCTACGCAATGCTTGTTCTAGCTCGTCTAGTTCGTCCTGGCGGGCGCGGAAGTTAGACGCCAGGACGAGCACCGCCGCGCCGTCTTTAGCCTGGTAGGCTCGGCGTAAGCGCTCGGTAAACTGGCGCGGTTCCAGTGCCTGGCGGCCCTCTTTGGTGTCCATCTCGGCGGCCTGGCATGCCTCAAAGTAGAGTATCAGCTTATTAGAGGCTAGGGCATTGCATACGGCGTCCTGCTCGTCACATGCGGACGGAAGCGCCAGCGAAAAAGGGCTATCATGTAGCGGGTTATTCTGATACCAGGCACACGCGCTATAGTAGCGGCGCCAGGCGTCTAGCTCCTCTTTGCATGGCCTGAACTTATCAGAACGGAAGCGGCGGAGAGTAGCGGGCGCGCTGCTCGGCTCGGTGCTGGCCAGCGTCTGGTGCTCGGTGCCTGTCGTCTTCTTTGCCAGGGCCATTGCTCGGTGTGCAAGCTCACTGGTAAGCGTAAAATGTTGTGTCATTGCTCGGTGCTCACTTTCTAATTGATCTCGGTGTTCTGCTCGGTGTCTTCCTGGTGCTCGGTGTTCTGGTGCTCGTCTTCCTCGTCACCGTAAACAAGCCAGGTCGGTACTTTGAAGTAATGCTCTCCGCCGCGCTCTAACCGAACGGTGTAGTACTTGCGTGTCGCGTCTTCTTTGGTGACGAGCGCCTTTGCCTCTTCTAAGGCTCGGCAACAAACAAGCCTGGCAGGACAATTTTTAATTCTCTGCTCAAGTATGGGCATCAAATCTTGAGGAGAGAGGTAGAGGTATGCTGGCGTGATAACACCGAGCAGGACGCCGCCCGCCTGGTATTCTCCGCTCTCTACACGTATCTCCTTATAGCCCGCGTGCGGCTCGGCGCTTTTTCCTGCTGGCATATCCGCCGAGCCTGGCATCTGGCCCGCTTCATTCTCAAAGTGTGCATTCTGATGTGTGACGGCGTAGTAAATCGCCTTACCGATCTGACGCGCCAGGCTCTCACTTTGCGTAGCTCCGCCTCTATTCTCCTGATAGGCCAGGGCCAGGTTATGCGCCGCCGAGAGCCGATCATTGATAAAGCCGTCAAGTTGCTTCTCTACATAGCTGTAGATGTCTAGCGCGCCCTGTATCTCGTCCGCCTGTTGTTCTAAGAACGTCAGGAAGAAAAGACAACCAATCAGCATATCTTCTAGCGCGTTGCTAGCCCTGATATGCACCTGTGTATAGCCGCCCTCTTGAGCACGCGTGGAAACAAGCTCGCGTACTTTCTTCTTGCACTCGGTAAAAAGGGCGTTAACAAAGTCTGCGTCCTGGCGGGCCAGCCACTGTGTCCAAAGGATACCAAGGCCGCATAGCTCCGCCCGCTGCTCTTTAATCCACTCCGAGCGGGCCTTACGAGCCTCCATATGCTTGAAAGAATCACCGTAAAACTTGTAGGTGACGGCGGCGGCGTCCGTGCTCTCGCTATCAGTCTGCTTTATGGTGTACTCGTGCGGATCATTCTCACCAGTGCGGACGAGCAGGCCGCCGCCGTCTGGCCTTGTTTCCGAGCCTTCACCGTACCGCTTGCCCTTCTCTCCGGCTGTTGCTTTGTTTCGCGTCTTACCGAGAGACTCTAGGCGCCGTTCCATAAGCAGCGTTAAGCGGCTAACTTCTACAGGCTTGGCACTGTAATCTATGTCCATATAGGCTACGCCGTGTAAGCGGGCCTCTTTCCATATCAGGCCAGGCCCGGTGTCACCGACCTTTCTATCTGTTATCTCAGTAGGGCTACCATGCCAGTAGTCACCAAAGAAGACAGCAAACATCCAGTTGGTAACAGTTGTTTTATTGAAGAGCGTTTTTCCAAACATCTCTAGTTGCCAGTCAACTATGCCAGCTTCCGGTATATGCGGTAGCATGATACGAGCACAACTAAAAAGCAGCGCCAGCGGATAGTACAGAAAATCGTCCTCCCGCCAGAACTGTAGCAGCTCAAGAAAAACGCCGCCGTCAACGTCATGCATGTTTATTTCGTCTTCCGCTGGTAAGCGTTGTAGCACACCTTTGGGCGCCCGCACCGCCAGCGGAGAGAGGTTATCATAATGCAAGCTATCAGCGCCGATACAGCCATTAGCACGCACGTTGTAGTACTGGCCCTGGTGCTCGTGCCAACCAAAACGAGTCACGAGCGTTTGATTGACGAGACGGCCCGCTATCACCTCACGCGTAGCATGTGCTGAGATAGCCTTGTAGAGCAAAAGAGAGTCTTTTTCATCGCCTGGTAGATCAATAATCTTGCCCTCTAGATTAGACCAGCAATTTAGCTCTCTAGCCTTCTGGCGAGAGAGATTAACGACTGCTACAACTAGCTCGCTTCCTGGCTGGCATACGCACGCCTCTATAAATGCCTTTGGTGCGTCCGGGTCGTTGCCAGTTGCGTAGCGCTCAAAGCGGAGAGTAGCACCGAGCAGGACACGACAATATTTCACCGCTTCCGCGATATAGCCCACGCTAGGGCTATAGTAGAGCGTGACGCCGCCAGGCGCGGTGCATAGCCTTTGGGCGTCTTCCGGTAGCTGTAGCTCTTCCTCCGCCGCCGCGTCTCGTCTGGCGGCCCTCTCCGCTCTCTCGGCGGAGCTGGCGCGGCTCGTCCTGGCGGCCTTGACGAGCTTTTCTAGATCGGTAAATGAGACGCGCCGCTTAAAGTGTTCTTTTAAGCGGCTCTTATACTTTGCATAGTCCTCTAAAGAGGCACTGGCCAGGCTCGGCGCCAGCGTGTACACGCTCTCGGCGTCGTCCGCCTCAATCGTCCTGCTAATCACCAGGGCCAGGCTAGGCGCCTTTTGCTCGGCGTCCTGGCGTCCTGGCGTCCTGGCTGGTGGTGTTTGTACCATCGGTAAAGCTTTCTATAAGCTTGCTAGCGTGACTGCTCACGCGGCATGTGGTGTGACACCACAAGTACGAAGTGTTGCACTATTTTGAATCATGTGTTAAAATTGGTATATAAAGCACCTGTTCTTAAACAAAAGTATAACACAATAGTTCCAATACAGTCAAGCGAAATGAGGAAGGTCATGACGCCAATAAGTTATGAGGAAGCCGTTAATCTGCTAGGAGTCAAGAACATCACGATAAAACACGCTGTAGGGCGCGGTGTTCTTACCAGACTGCCTAGAATTGGCATGCGTCAACCGCTTATTAAAGAGCAGGTAGAGCTTTTTAAGGGCAAGCGGTTGTCTCTTAGTTCTCTTACTACAGAAGAGCGCCAGCGTTGGGCGGAGCTGGACGCCGCCGCAAAGAATACCGCGCCAGTGTTAGCACCAGCACCAGCACCAGCACCAGCACCAGCGCCCGCCGTTCCGGTACAGGTCGGCCCGCTTAATTGGTTTGGTATGCCTGATAGAGACACATTAGCTTACCTGAATGAAAGAGGCGTCAGCCTGGTAGCGTCTACGCCAGCAGGCGCGGTGTCTTTTCCATCCGCCCTGCCAGGTGAAAGTGATAACGGAGATGAGAGCGGCATTGATATAAATGTGCTCGGCGTTATACTGGTAGGGCTGCTTTTACTGTTTGCGCTGTATGCTTTCTCAAAGTTTATTGCAAGTGCTGATGCAAAAAGGCTAGCGGAAGCTCAAAGCCTGGTAAAGCGGGTTATGGATGATGTCGGGTTAGATAAAGACGACTTGGAAGACGACCCCGCCGGAGCTATAGAAATTCTGCGGAATCATCCGAGAGAGGTAGAGACGTTAAAGTATATTCTCGAGCGTGAGAACTTGCTACAATCCGCCGCGTAACTATTGCATAACTCCAATACACAAAGCAGCGTCAATACTGGCGCTGCTCTTTTTTATGCCTGGTGCTCGGATCGGTGCCAACTTCCACCAGGCGCACTACTCACCAGCTCGGCGGCATGGCTCGTCCTGGCTGGCGCGGAAGTGGAAGCGGAAGCGGAAGTTATAGCGCGTGACATCTCCGCCAGGCGCTGGCCAGTGTGACATAACAGCGTACCAGCTCCGCCGAGTAAAATATTATTTTCGTCACGGCTGACACGTTCACGGCCACGTTTTGAGCTTGAATATTAATATTTTCTACTCCGCTGGCGCGGATCGGCGCGTCACGCTGGCGAAAATCGCCAGTGTCACACCAGGAAAATACTTTGTATTTATCGTCCTGGTGGAAGTAAAATACTAGCGTACTCACCTACTAAGAATAAAAAAAGATACTCCGCTAGTATTTAGTACGTGACGTTATGTTGTGACGTGACGCATTTTTGAGCTTGAATATTAGTATTTTAATTAGTTATTTATTCCTCTTTGAATAAATTAATACTGATACAAAAAGAAGCTAGTCACCAGATATTGAATAGTTTTTATTCTGTCTGGCGACTAGCTTTTGTTTCTTGTGACGAGCAGGTATTAATCCTATTAAGATGCGATTATTTCACCGCTCTTAATTGTGGTTCTGTCCGTCTGGTACGCGGGCGTTGATTAACTTTCTCTCGTGACTCGGCGTAGCTTTTGATTGATGCTACCGTGATCCGTTCATTGTTCTTTGCAGCGGTTTTTAATTTACCGCTGGCGCGTAACGCCTTAACGGTTTTGATTTCGCATTGAAGGATTGTAGCCGCCTCTTCAATGCTTATCGTACTACGGCCTGACAGGCCCTGTAAGGTACTGTTTTGATTGTCAATTTCTGGTACGTTTTCACCGCTTTCCAACTGACTTTGATTGTCGTTTTGATTGTCCTCTTCAACTGACTTTGATTGCAATTCTAATAGTTCAAGTTCCTCTGTAGTAGCCTCTTTTGATTGCTCATTGATTGCCTCTGGTGCTGGCGATTGAACATCTGTTGATGTCTTCAATACGCGGCTTTTGAAGTGTCCAAAGACATCCGCGCCAGTGTCGATTAATCCGCCGAAAGCAGTGACATTGTTTTCTTTTTTGATTGCTGCTATGCGCTGCTTTTGAACTGAGATTGAAGCTAGTTCGTTCGCTTCCGCCTCTAGCTCCGCCGCCGTCTTTGGTTTTTCATCCGCTGCTATTTTGTCACTGATCCATGTGTACGCAATCGCCAGGACTTGAAAGCAGGAAGCAATGACAGGGTTAACGTCCGGTATCAGAATATTGATAAACGGCAGTGTCACCTTAGTAGGACTAATCATGCTCGTGTTAATAAAGTGCATAGCGTACTTGTAGTTAATGAACCAGGACAGGCCAGACAGCGCCAGGATAAAGGCCCATACCGAGACAATAAGGCCCAATGATCGGCCCTGGCGGTGTAACTGTGCTACCGTCACCGAGAGCAGGAAGACGGTAAGATCAATGCTTACGGCTATACCGTAGCTCTCTATCCACCACCAGTTATCGTCCGCGCCGCCGAGCGGCTCAAAAGCGCGGAAGAAGTAGGCGACATGTGGTATAGATGCCCCCAGGAAAGCCAGGAAAGCAAACCAGAAAAAAAGCTTAATGCCAGTCTGTATCCGTTCCATCGGTGTTTACTCCTCTTCGTCTTCAATATCGGTGCCAAGCTCTTGTAGCTGCTGTATCGCCTGGCGGCGGCTCGTGTACTTGCGTCCGCCGTTTGCCTTTGCCCACTTGAGAAAATCGTGAGCAGTCATTTTACCTGAGATCATAGCGTCTAGCTGCTCTAAAACAACTTCGCGGCCTATCGCCTGGTGCTGGCCAGCGCCTGGTGTGTCTAGCTCGTCAGTGTTCCGCCTGGCGGAGCTGGCGCGCTGCTCGTCCTGGCGGATCGGCTCGGCGGAGTATCCGCCCTCGTATATGTGCTCGGCGCGCTGCTCGGTGAGCGGACGAGTACGGCGCGGTGTTACTGGCGTGTCTGGCATGTCTGGTACTGTAAGCTTTTCGCCCTGTAGCATGCTGATTAACTGCTCTAGCGCGTCCGCCCTGGCCTTGAGTGTTAACATCTCGTCCTGGCCAGCGCCTGGTGCTGACGCCTGGCGGAGCTGGCGCGCTGGCGGACGAGACACGAGAGCAGGAAGCGGCGCTAGCTCGGCGTCCTGCATCAGCGCCAGAAAGTCTAGGGCCATATCGTCCTCGATGTCTGGTAGTACGGCTGTAGCCTGGTACTCTTCCGTACGGCAGTCTATAAAGCACTGGCGCATTTTCAGCTTTAAGACTTGCTTCCGCTTCTCCGCCTCTATCGCGCTCGGATAAATGAACGAGCATGTATTTTCGCTCACCTTATGGACGAGCAGCAAGGGCATATCATCGCGTAGCGTGACATCACCTATGTTCGACTGCTTTGGATTTTGCATGCTGATATGTCCATAGCCGCCGTATCCGCGATACTCACGCACACAGCCGAGCATCACCGCCAGGAAGAGCGCTCTATCTTCCGCGCTGTAAGGATAGTCAGGCGCTTTAGTGTCCATAAGGGCCGCCCACTCATCAAAGAAAATGTGACGCGGCTTAAAGCTCTTTGGCCCTGTCCGCTCGGCGGATCGGCCCGCTTTCCGCGCCTCTAGCTCGGTATAGAAGTCACGAGCAGCGGATACAATCTCTTGCGGCGTCCTGGCTATCCTGATATAGCCCTCTACGCCCTCGACAAGCGGCGCTATTCCATCGCCTTTGGTCGCGTGCGGATCGCACACGGTAACGAGAGCCAGGGCGCCGCGCTCGTCTACAATGGCCCGCTGTAAGTTGCGCCAGGCGTTACCGCGTGTTTTTCCGCTACCAGTACCGCCGATAGTGAGAGAGGAATACGAGCGGAGCCGTACGGGCGTCATGCTGGCCAGCTCGAAACCGTGTATAGTGTCTGGCATGCCAACCGAGAGCAGGCCCGTAGCTATTTGCATAGCCAGGCTCGGCGGTGCTAGTTCGACCTTTGAGCCTACAAGCTTCTTTACTCGGCGGCGCTCCGCTACGGGCGGGCGCTGGTAGGCAAATTGACGAGCGCGGAAGGTGCCATAAATCACGGCGTTTTGTGTCTCGTCAAACGTGACGGCCTGCGCTCTCGGCAGTCTGGCTAGTATGCTCGTGACTATGCGGCCCGCTGTGTAGAGTACCGCCAGGCCCGCCAGGATGAAACCAAAGATCTTTAGCCAGTTCCATAGCTGTACTAGACCGTCCCACAAGCTCACAAAGAGCTGGTGATTAAAGAAGTAGCAGAACGCCAGCCAGCAAAGTACACATGTTGCGATAATCGCGGCCATGTACACCGCTATGACAATCAGGAAGCGATAGAACGGCGTCATGCCTTCCGAGCCAGGGCGGAGCATAGGCGCTAGCGTGTCTTCCTGGTGATATTGCTTTTCCATCTTATAGACCTCTCTTGAGTAGGCGGGCCAGGCGCGGGCCAGCGTAGCGTACACAAAGAAACGCAACTATCAGAATAAGCAACTGCTCTATACATGTGGATCGGTGCCAGGTATCCGCGATACTGGCGCCCAGCTCCGCTACAGCGTTTATAATTGTAGAGAACACAAAGAGGATAAGCACCAGGCCCACGCCCGCCAGGGCGGCCCGCGATAATCCTTTGAGCGTTAAGAATAGCAATATAGCCTGATAAGCTAGGTGTTCTGCTTTACTTTGAGGTACAATCGTTTCAGCCATGGTTAGGTGCATCCTTTCACTGGCTAGCGGAGAGGAACGGGCGTCAACTCTTCCTCTCTGCGCTCGTCCTTCCTACTCTTCCGTGTCTTCCGCCTGGCTCTCGCTCTCGTTGCCTCTCATGATGCGCTCAATCTCGCTCTCTCGTATACGCCACTGGCCTAGAACCTTAAAAGCGTGTATCTCGTGTAGCTCAATCATGCGGCGGATCGTCCGCGTAGAGACGCCGAGCCGTTGGGCGGCGTCCGGTATGCTGATAGCTTTATCTGTAGCCACTATCATTAGTTCCTCCATTTCGTGTAGACTTTTGCCAACCTATGACAATAATACCTACTTTGCTAGGATTAGTCAAGTGTTGACAACACTATCCAATACAGTCTATACTTTGCATAGATGCGTCAGCACCGATTGACGCCGTTTAGCACCGAGCACCGATAGAAAGCGAGGAAACACATGAGAAGCGGCTTTATTAGTCTTGAGACGTTGCAAGGTATCAATCAGCAAGCACTAGCGGCGCTGCTCTCCGCTCGTTTAGAGCGTGAGCACCAGGCACGCCAGGCTGGCCAGGTAACGCCCTTGTTAGACCGTGTGGAAGCTGTAAGCCTGGTCGACGCTAACGCGGCGGCCTTTATCGCCGAGTGTGACGCGCTCGGTATTGAGAGCCAGGCGGACACCGAGCAGCGCGCCAGCTCCGCCAGCTATCGCCAGTTCTTAGAGAGCGTAGTAGACGACGCCGAGTACACCGCGTATATTGAGCACCGCCGAGCACCGAGCGCCAGCGAGTACTAGCATGCATAGAGGCTCTATCACCAGGCCAGCGCCTGGCGGTAGGGCCTCTTTAGGTGGAAGCTATGAACGAGAGCACCGAGACGATAAAAGGGCCGCTTCATATATGGGCGCGTGAAGACTGGCAAGGACAAAGGCGCTGTACTAAGTGCGGCGCGGTGTCTGGCGGCGGATCGGCGCGCTTATGTCCTGAAACCTGGCGCAAGAAAAAAGTAGCAGCACCAGGCGCTGGCGATTATCGCCAGGGCCGCATGTTTTGAGAGGAAGCTTTACCATGTCACAAAAAACGCTGTACACCTTTGGATACCTGGCGGGCCGCGCCGAGCGGATCATAGCCGAGTTATCCGCGCTTAATACTCCGCTGGTAGACGTCCGCTTTAATCCTGATAGTAAGAACTGGCGATACACACAAGGCGCTCTCCGCTCTCGGCTCGGTGCTCGGTACTTCCATATACGCGAATTGGGTAACGAGCTGTATAAAGAGGCGCTTACAGGGCATTATGACGAGCCGCATATAAAGCTAGCGGACGTAGACGCTGGCCTGGCCAGGCTGGCGGAAGTATTGGACGCTCACGGGCGGGCCGCTATCTTTTGCGCATGCTCAAGCAAAACAAAGTGCCATCGTATAGAAGTAGCCCGCCTGGCGGCGGATCGGCTCGGCGTGAAAGTAGTACACCTATAAATCACCAGGAAGGACGAGAGAAAATGAACAAACAACTACAGGCACTCTGCAATGCTCTAGGCTGGCAACTGACGGACGCGGACGAGCCAGGCGGCTATATTCTCAATCCTGGCGACGGCGGCCCGCTCGGCGCTATCTCGGAAGAGGAAGTTTTCGGCGCGGCTATGCAAAAGGTAGAGACTGGCTTGTACCTGCTCGGCGGAGAGGAAGACGAGTAAATGAGCTGGTGTTATACCGTCCTGGTACTTCCTAACGGTTGTAAAATCTGGCCTGACGGGCGGTGCTACTGTGTAGACTGTCGCCAGGCCAGGCAAGAGAGAGAGCAAGCTATGCAATTTACGGCGGAAGAGATCAAAAAAGCATGTGACATCGCGGCGGAAGCGGTGCTTAAACGTTCCGAGCAGTATAAGCCAGCGCATGCGACAGCCATTAAAGACAGAAAAGGATGGATATGTGAGAAAGTGTGTAGAGGCTCGGTAGAGAATGAACTTACATTCCAGTTCAATCTACAATGGAACTTTATGGCCGCTGGCGACGTACGCCGAGTTACACAGCTTGTACACGTCCGCCTGGCCTGTCTTACTAACGAGCAGGGCCGCTTTCTCCGCTTTCAAGACATCCACAAGCCACAATGGGAAGGTACGCGGTGTACTCTATGCCCTGATGGTTTCACCGAGCGCAATGTATTAGAGGCTGATACGAGCTTACACGAGTACTAGAGCACCAGGCCCTGGCGACTTCCGCCAGGGCCGCAAAGGAGAGAGATATGCTAAAGATCGGCGCTACAGTTGGGATATATGCCCGCCGTCCTGAGTCTAGCAAGTGGCACAATACCATAGGTGAGCTTGTGAGCATTGACGAGGATAAGGCGGACGGTTACGGCGTCACCTTTGCTGGCCAGGGAAATATTATTGTCTACTTCCGCCAGGACGAGCTAGAAGAAATAGACACCGATACTGGCGCGGATAGGCCAGGCACGCCGCCAGCAGATATTGAGAAGATTAAACGACTAGCTAAATTGCTAGATGTAGAACTTGAGCAAGTCATAGCGGCACTAGAAAATACTGGTGTAGATATAGATACTCTGCTCACGTTTCACGAGTGGCTAGACAGTGCGATTAAAGACGCCGAGAGGCTAGACATGTACTTTAACTATCGCGATTATCCGGACGGAAGAGGATAGAAGATAATGGACGCCGAGACAGCTAAACTACTACAGACATACATAGCCGCGCTCTCCGCTGGTGACTTTGAAACGCTGGCGCCGATACTGGACGCGGCGCAAACAAACACCGATCTAGCCAGGCTCATAAGGCACTACCACGCCGAGACGGACGAGCACGTACAGTTACCGCCTGAAAAATGGGCGGAGCTACAGGCCCTTATTAAGCGCCAGGAAGACAGAGAGAGCTAGCCTATGCGCCAGCACATTATAAAAGTCACTGAGTGGAATAGCTTTGTTACTCTTGACTGGCTCAAGATACGCTACTATGTAGCGGAGAATAGACGCGCCGCGCTGGCCAGGTACAAAGCAGAAGAGCGCGTAAAAGCAGGTACAGAAATAACCGCCGTCATTGTAGAGAAGAAATACAGCGAACAAAAATGGGCGCGGTATAGTGCTATGAACACTGAAAAGTAGCCTCTCACAAGGGCGGCGGCGGGCGGCGGAGAGAGCGGAGAGCAGCGCGCCAGCGCGGACACGTAGCAGCGAGAGGCGGACGAGCACCAGGCACCAGGAAGACACCAGGGCCTGGTGCTTTTTCGTGTCCTGCTCGGCTGCAGCGGATCGGCGGAGAGATCGGCGGGCGCCTGGCGGTGACTGCTCACGCTCTCCGCTGCAGCACACCAGGGCCTGGTGCTGCTCTTCCTCTCGTCCTGGCGGAGCTGGCGCAACTGGACGCCAGCACCTGGTGCTGCTCACGCTCACGCTCACGCTCACGCTCTCCGCTGGCCAGGGCCTGGCGCTCGGCTATGGTTACACCGCGCTCACAAGGGCCTGGCCAAGCATGCCGCTCCGCTCCGCTACGCCTGGCCAAGCATGCCGCCCTTGCTCACGCTCTCACGTTCTGGCGGAGAGATCGGCGGGCGGCCTGGTGCTCACGGTGACTGCTCGGCGCGGACGAGACGGCGGAGCTGGCGGACACTGGCCAGCTCCTGGTGCTCACACTGGCGGAGAGACCGGCGCGGCCTGGCTCTCGGCTCTCACGTCGACTGCTCACGGTGACTGCTCACACT
>NZ_ADVG01000007.1 GCF_000178855.1 Ktedonobacter racemifer DSM 44963
TTGTTCAATCCTTTGTGTTGCCGATGCTCCACGCCAGGCAGGATCTCGCGTTTCGCTGCTCCATAGCTCTTCAATTTATCAGTGATGATCACGCGTGGCACGTGGTGCAGCCTTTTGAGGAGCTTGCGGAAGAACTTTTTGGCCGCATTCTTGTTGCGTCGGCTCTGAACAAGGATATCCAGCACGTTGCCATACTGATCAACAGCTCGCCACAAATAGTGGGTTTTGCCATTAATTTTCAGGCACACCTCGTCCAGATGCCATGTATCTCCCGTTTTCGGACGGCGACAGCGCAGTTCGTTGGCATACACTTGCCCAAATTGAAGGCACCACTGGCGCACTGTTTCATACGTCACGACGATTCCGCGCTGCGCCAGAAGCTCTTCAACATCGCGAAAACTGAGCGAGAAGCGGAAATACAGCCACACTGCGTGGCTGATGATTTCTGGTGGGAAGCGAAAGCCTTTGTAGCTTGGAGCCGTGGGGGTTGTTTTCATGCAGTTATTCTAGCACATTGTTCAGCTACATTCCCAAGTTGACAATACCGGTATGACGCTTTTTCATCATCAAATCCTTCTTTTTCTTTTGACCCACGTGAAGTATATCAGAGTTTCGCCGTAATGACTTGTTCTTGTGTGCTTGTTTTCCAGGTTTCAAGTGCGCCTTACCATTTGCAATAATATTGTCAATTGGTATCATCAGCCACGAGCATTGGTGTTCAATGAATAAAAGAAAGGCCCTGTAGGCTCATTAGCTAGAGGGCCTGTGTGTCATCATTTTCGGTATAGGGGAGGTGAATGGATATCCAGGGCCAGCCACTTCTCTCCCTGACATTATTTGATGAGCATATAATACGTTCAAGAGCAGAGACACCTTGAGATGCATAGGTTAAAATCGAAGAGAAAACAGCCGGACAGGTTCCATAGCTGCGATGCAAGCTGATGTCTTGGTCTCCTCGGCTTTGCAAGGTTCACATTCGTTGGCCTCGTGCCTGCAAGGGGGTGCCACAGTTGGGGCATGCGGGACGTTCTTCCTCGGGAGCCTCTTGCCAATCGGTGAGGTCAGATGCCAGGGCCGTCTCTTGGAGGAGTTGAGCTTCCAGTCGACTCATGCGCTCTCGTATAGCCTCCTCAATCTCACGAAAGGTGGCTTTGGGGTGGGCAAGACGCCATTCTTTCATGCCACTGAGCACCTATGCGCTCAGTTCCTGCCAACGTTTTTCCAACGCTTCGTCCATGGTTGCCTCCTCTTTTTCTTTTCCCTATCCTATCACCTTCTTTCTCCCTTGCCCATCTCTCTGCAAAAAATTGACGTACACCAAAGAGCGTTCATTCCTTGCAAACATACCATACCATATGGTATGATATGAGGAAGAGAAACGTGTCGAGCAAAGGGAGGAATCGGTCATGGCGCAACTCAGCAGACGCAGATGGCTCGAGGAAGGACTCGCCCTGCTTGAAGAGGCAGGAGCCGAAGCGCTCACCATTGAGTCCTTGACCAGCCGACTTGGGGTGACCAAAGGGTCCTTTTACCACCACTTCGCCAATTCCCAGGACTTTAAGCAGCGGTTACTGGAGTTTTGGGAAGAAGAGGGAACACTTCGTATTATCCAATGGGCAGAACAGGAGGATTCACCACCAGAAAAGCTGGCACGGGTGATACGAGCGAGCTTACATCCTCCTCGGCTCGATGTGGCTCTGCGCGCCTGGGCCTTACAAGATGAACAGGTGCGCGTTCACCAGCAGCGCATCGATCAGCAGCGGCTGGCGTATCTGGAAGCGGTGGTCTTTGCCACCAGGGCCGATCATCTGTACGCACAGTCTCTTGCCAGAGTCCTCTACAGTCTCTACGTGGGGCAGCCAGCATATCATTCCCCCCATTGAGGGCGAGGATCTCGGCGTTTTATATCAGCTTGTCCAACAGTGGTTTGCAAAGGAGAGTCAGCAATGTTTGTCGTGATCTACACTCATGGCCCGGCCTGGCAGACTGGGAAGACGGTGTCTGAGCAACCCTTTTATCGTGAACATGGCAGGTATATGAAGCAGTTTTTTATGGCCAGGAAGCTGCTCATGGGTGGTGCTTTTGTGGACAATCAGGGCGGTCTGGGCATTCTCGATGTCGCGAGCGAAGCGCAGGCGCGGGAGATCGTCGCACACGATCCCGCGGTGCTGGAGCGGGCTTTTGAACCGCACCTGCATCTCTGGCATGCCTACTTCAATCAGTATCAAGCGCAAAGCGCTCCATCAGGAAAGAGCCCATCGAGCGAGAAGGAGGTCTTGCCATGACGAACCCAACACAGGCTCTCGAACGCTTCGTTCGTCCGAAGACAATCCTGCTCACGAGCTATCGCCGCAACGGCACCTCGGTGGGTACGCCGGTGCATATCGCCGTCAACAGGGAGCACGCCTTCGTGCGTATGTGGGACAAAACATGGAAGTTCAGGCGCATCCGCAACAACCCCATGGTCGAGATCGCCCCAGCGACCTGGCGCGGTCAGCCCACCGGTCCTGCGAGCCGTGCCCACGCTCGGGTGCTGGATGGGAGTGAGGCGCTCCATGCTGCTCACGCCCTTGCCTGCAAGTATCCTGTGCTGCATGGTTTCCTTATTCCGCTTGTCCACCGGCTGAGAGACTATCGGACCGTGCATATCGAGCTGACGCCCAATTGACCACTCGACCCAGGCAGTACCTGCCATTAAAGCTAGAATACGAGAAATTGCTAAGCTCCACACCTGATATACTCCTTCTAGGAATTGTAAATGATGCCCTTCGCCGAGAGACGGGCTGCTCGGTGCGAACACTTCATGTATCATTCGTGCATCAGGGAGACTGGTGATCGCACCAATAGGAAGGATTAGGCCTTTTGAGGAGAAACTGGTTATGTGATTACACCGTTTTGGTGCTTCGACTGCAAAAAGCTATTGATGCGCATACGCCGTATTCGCCTTCTGAGGAATATCTGCCTCCGGAATGGTACGAACAAGTGCAACATGAGCCTGTTCATCCGGCAGAGGCACTGCTACGCGAGGCGAAGGCGTTGAGCGCGACAGTGCATCAGCAGCATTTCGAGCCGCAACGCACAGCCTATCTGGCGAAACACCTTCGCGCGCTTGAAACAGTCAGTCGTCGAATGCTTGGGGAGCACTTTTCGCTGCAGGAGGAGGTCTGGCGCTGCTTTGATCTCCACGTGGAGTGGGTACCCGAGAGCATCTTCGAGCAAGCCTACACCCTCTATGATGAAGGGTTGCCTGGGAGTGGCAGCATCGCTGAGCGCTTACAGCACTGGAAGGCATCCTTGACCTTGCCACCAGAGAAAGCCCATGTGTTGCCCTCTTTTTTTCAGCGTGCCTTAACGGAAGCGAGACGCCGCACACAGGTACTTGTTCCCTTGCCCGCGGAAGAGCACATAGAGATCCAGACCATCACGGATCAGCCGGTGAGGGCTGTCGCCTCTTACCTGGGAAACTATCGCTCACGTATCCTTCTCAATCCCAATGTGCCTTTTCCTCTTACTGATTTGTTCTATGTACTCTGCCATGAAGGGTATCCCGGCCACCTGGCGGAGGCTGTGCTCAAAGACGAGGCGCTTATCCAACAGCGAGGATATCTGGAACAACGGGTGAATTTGCTTTACACGCCTCAGTTTGTGATCAGTGAAGGACTTGCCCTCTTGGCTCATGAGATGCTCTTTGCCCCTGGAGAAGAGGAGCAGTGGTTAGCTGAACAGATCTACCCAGAGGCAGGCATAAGCCCGGTTCACTTCGATCTGAGGAAGATCCAGCAGGCCACTGATCTCTTATGGGGAGTGTGGTGCAATGCCGCCTGGTTGCTCTCCGAAGGTCGCCCTGATGCAGAAGTGAGAAGCTATCTCATGCGTTACGCACTGATGGATGAAGAGGCTGTGTCTCGTGCGCTTGCCTCATTGCACCGCCCATTCCATCTGACCTATACATTTACCTACTTTTACGGTCGTCGGCTGCTGGAACCGATCTTGCAAGGATCCCAACGACCAAGGCGCTTGCACCAACTCCTGAAAGAGCAGCTTACTCCTTCCGATCTGAACGAGAGGTTCTTCACTGAGTGGAAGAACGAGGATTGAGATGGCTGGATGCTCGTTTCTCACGCTCGCTTTCAAGCAGGACGAAAAGCGCCCTGCTTCTGAACTGGATATGCACCGACGCTCGCATCTTCGTATATGAAAAGCAGCCAATTTAAAGGACACTGATGGACGAAGCAAGATGGGAAGCGGTTTTCCCGGCACCTTCCTCTCGGTGCTCATGATTGGGGGCAAGCGCTCACATTTCGGATCTGGCCCATTCTTGGTGAAATGATGAGTTTGTTTTATTATCACGTTCTGCTGTTATAGTATACTCAACGCTATGGGAGTCAAGAAAGAGGTTACCTGCCTTATGGGACGCTATCATTTTTTAGCCGGGCAATAACAGCTTTGATTCTTGGTGTCAACCCTCCATGTGACAAGGCTGCAGGCCCAGGAGAAAAGGAAGCAAGTGCCCTGATGAGGGCAGCGCGTTTATGTGTGAGGTTCTTCCCTCAAACTTCCTGGAGTCATGACAGAATGAAGAATACTATTGTGTATCTCATCGCGTATGCTGGGACTGGCAAATATACCATTGCCAAAGAAATCGCAGCGCTGACAGGTGCGGTGATCGTGGATAGCCAGCTGATCAACAATCCGGTCTTCAGTGTCGTTGGCGCTGACGGGAAAACACCTTTGATATCCTCGGTATGGCCAAAGATCGAGAGCATCCGCCGGATCATCCTGGACACGATTGCGGAATTGGCGCAGCCAGGGACCAGCTTTCTTTTCACTAATGAGCTCTACGAAAGGAAGTCGATGGATCGCCGTTGGTATGAGGACGTCGCAATCCTGGCGACCAAACGCAATGCGCTGCTCGTACCAGTGATCCTGCGCTGCGAACCAGAGGAGATATACCGTCGTGTTAGTTCTCCAGAGCGAGCTATGCGCTTCAAGGAAACCAACGCTGACAGGACGCGAGAGAACATACGAACCTACAAGCTCTTACGCATTGGCCATCCCAACTGTCTTGAGTTGGACATCACCCATCTCTCCCCACTCCAGGCAGCGCACGCCATTCTCGCGCATGTGGAAAAGAGAACGATCTCTTGAGAATGGTAGTGTCAGGACTGAGGACACAGAAGCTTATCAGGGAACAGTGCCTGTTGAGAGACTGCTATCTTTCGTTATGAGATTGCTTGTATCGCTTCTTTCAAGGCAGCAATCCGATCAAGGAAAGCTTGTCGTTGCTCTGAGAGTGAGGTTGGTTTTCCTATAGTGGAACGAGGACGGAGAAAGTTCTGCAGTTCGTCAAAAGCACAACAAAAATGAGCAGTCGAGTCAAAGTTTCCAAAGCCATGCATGGATAATACCGTTGCTTGACCCCTCGATGATCTTGTTCCAGGAGATTATTGAGGTATTTGTTGGTTCGATGAAGCACATGTCTGCCCAGTGTCTCACGTACTGCTCGTGGAGAGGAGGTATGTCCATCTGTCGTCACACATTCAGGCGTATGACCAACGACGGCGACGTCTTGTCTGAAAAACCGCTTAGCCGCCTCCATATCCCGCGTCTTGCTCAAGAGAGAATCCACCAAGTTGCCATCGTGATCAATCGCCCGATAAAGGTAACACCACTTTCCACAGACTTTGATATATGTTTCATCAATGTACCAGGATTTCCCTGCTTGTCCATGCCGCTTTCCTCGCAATTGGTCTGCAAGCAACGGGGCAAATCGCGCTTCCCAATCTCTGATCGTTTCGTGGGTGAAGGTCCATCCACGCTCCAAAAACATTTCGGCCATATCACGAAGGCTCAGTTTGTAGCGTAACTGCCACAGAACGACGAGGAGAACGATATCTGTAGGATATTCGAGATAATTGAAGGGAGTGCTGGTGCGTTCATTAAAAAGATGTTTGCAAGCCAAACAGCGGAATATCCGATATCCGAGGATGGTTTTTTGACGCTGCTCTTTTGTGGAAGGGGATAGACAGTGTGGGCAATTCATAGATCACTCCTCATCATATATTGGCTTTTCACAAGCATACCCCGTAAGTGGCCTCCAGGCCAAATTATCTTCCGAGTTCTGACAGAACCCGAGATGAGCAGTCCCATTCTGCTCTCTGAGGGTGGATGAGCCATTCGGTCTGGCATGGGCAAAATCAGACAGGAAAGCTGTCCCAAATTAGACAGTTCAACCCTCTTTATTTGTGATGACTCCACCCGTTGGTCATAAGGAAACAAGAATGCGGGCAAGAACGTGTCCTCAAACCATAAGTTGAGACAGATCCATTTGATGTTGTGCGGGACACAACGTAACTACTTAGAAAGTGTCAGGTTTTGATAAAGTTGGCCGAGAGAACGGAATAGGAATCACTCATAGGAACTAGCATGAAGAGCAGAAAAGGAAAAGAGCGCCATATCCAGGCAAACCTATCCTTCCGATCTGACAGATGCGCAGTGGGCCATCTTGGAACCTTTGATTCCACCTGCCGCCCCAGACGCACCTCACCTGATGTACGAGCGACGTGAGATCGCGAATGCCATGTTGTACGTATTGCGTAGCGGTTGCCCCTGGCGGATGCTTCCCCATGATTTGCCAGCGTGGGATACCGTCTATTGGTACTTTCGACGCTGGCAACGCGAAGGGGTCTGGGAGCAGATCTTGCACGCCCTGCGTAAGCAGGTCCGCATCCAACACGACCGAGCCCCTGAGCCTTCTGCCGCGATCATCGATAGCCAATCTCTCAAAACCAGTGCCGTTCGTGGCCCTGAAAAAGGCTACGACAGCGGGAAAAAAATCTGGGGGCGCAAGCGTCACATCCTGGTTGATACGCAAGGCAATGTGTTGGCAGTCAAAGTCACTGCTGCCTCACGCTCCGACCAACAAGGAGGCAAACGCATGCTTGAGCTACTGGTGGGCTTGTTTCCCAGAATCAAGCTGGTTTGGGGTGATAGCCATTATGCTGGCGATATGATCCTCTGGCTCCTCCAGCATCTGGGCTGGCTCACTGAGACCATTCGGCGTCCAGTGGACTCCTCCTCAGATCAAGGAACGTGCGATTTGGCGACGACGAAGAAGGAGAATGCATCCTCTTCAGGTTTCCGCCCGCTTCCCAGAAGATGGGTCGTTGAACGCAGCTTGGCCTGGATTACCCGATGGAGGCGACTCTGTCGCGATCATGAGGGGCTTCCTGCAAGCTCAGAGGCATTCATCATGCTCGCTGCCTCCCGACGCATGCTTTCTTTGTTAGCTCCTCCATTTCCCTAAGACATCGAAACCTTTCACTTTCTTAGAGAAGGAGAAAAAACTATGGCAAAAACATATCAGGCCCCCTACTATGTCCGCGTGGCAAATCTGCTGACCACGACCCTCTTGCGCGCGGGCTTGCCGATCCGGGGCCCCTACATTTTCTTTGGGAAATACCGCATATATCTGCTGATGGTGCGTGGGCGCAAAAGCGGGCAGATGCGTAGAGTCCCGGTTGCCCTTCTTGAGCGCAACGGGAAGCGCTATGTGGCCTCCCCCTTTGGAAGAGTGAATTGGGCGCTCAATCTGCGGGCAGCAGGAGAGGCTCGACTTTCGCGGGGGCGCAAGGAGGAAACGGTTGTGGCAAGAGAACTGCCCAGTGCTGAGGCGGCCCTGGTTATGCGAGAAGAAGTCAAGGATGGCCATCCCTTCGCTCACACGTTTGGCGTGACTGCGGACTCGTCACTGGAGGAGTTTGAGCGTGCAGTGATCGGCCACTCACTCTTTGAATTGGAAAACAAATAGGGGGGACCAACGTCGGGGTGCAAATGTGCGTACTCTTCCTATGCGCGCAACAGCATCTTTATCTGGATGGATCGAGGGCCTCCAGATCCCCTTTCGTCACCCACCAAACGAACCAGCCTGTTGAAAAAGTCTCCAATGGATGAGCATACCTTGCGATCTCGCAACCATTTATGCTCAAATTTTGCGCTCCAAGGGGAAAGTGATGAGAGTATCTAGATTTTTTCAACAGGCTGGACCGTTTTCTGACATTCATAGTTCTGTTTTTCTGTCAGAGAAATGAGCCATCTCCGCTGTAAATATTGAAATTCCGTGAGGTAATTTTGACAATTACCTGAGGTAATCTTTTATCAAGAAAAACCGCTTCACAGGCCATTCGGACTCTTTTCCCACGTGGAGATTACCTCACATAATTCCCAAAAGAGTACCTCATCGAATTTCAATATTTACAGGGTAATATAGGCATCTTGCTGTCTTTTGAGATCGTGACCCCGAAGAGAATGGCTGCCTGAGCTTCTGTATCATTGGCTCTTGTCTCTCTATAGAAAATCTACAAAGATAGACCCAAATCTGTCTTGCTGGAGCGTGATCTATCATGACTACTGTCTTGCTGACCCGTTCAGAGGTCGAGCCTTTGTTGCACCTACCTGCCTTGTTATCTGAGATGCGCCAGGCCTTCCAGGCTTATTCGTTGGAGCGTCCCATTCCTGCTCAGCGTGTGCGTTCGCCTCTGCCTGGACAGGATGCTAAAGGTGCCATGCTCTTGTTTCCTGGCCTGCTTCCCGGCATTCCCGCCTATACGGTGAAAGTCCATGCCAAGTTTCCCAGTCAGCAACCAGCTATTAAAGGGGTTCTGCTGCTGCACGATCTGGAGACGGGGAACCTGCTCGCTATCATGGACTCTACAGCTATCACAGCCGTGCGCACCGGGCTGGCAGGCGCGCTGGCAGCGGATCTACTCGCGCGCCCGGATGCTGGACGGGTGGCTCTCATTGGGGCCGGGGTGCAAGGGGCGTGGCAACTGCGCTGCCTGACGCTCGTGCGCTCGCTTACGCAGGTTCTGGTGTATGACACCGCGCCCGGGAAAGCCGATGCATTTGTCCAGTTGATGAGTGAGGAATTGCCGTTTCCAGTGCGTGCGGCCTCCTCTCTTGCCGATGCGACTGAACGCGCGGAGATCATTGTCTCTGCCACCTGGTCGCGTGAGCCATTTCTCTTTCCCAACATGGTACAGCCCGGCACTCATATCACCACGCTGGGACCGGATGAACCGGGCAAGTGCGAGGTGGCTGCTGATCTGATTCAACACGGCCTCTTTGTCTGTGATGACCGCGATCAGGCGATACGTATGGGGGCGCTGGGGAGTGTCGGCCTGGATGGACGAGCGGTGCATGCTGAATTGGGCGAAGTTATTGCTGGGGTGAAATCAGGGCGCATGAGTGCGGAGCAAATTACCATCTATGGCGGTGTAGGCCTGGCTTTTCAGGATCTCACGACGTGTTGGTATGTCTATCAGCAAGCAGGACACCCTGAAAGCAGGAGCCTTGATTTTCTCTCTTGATCTCGGGCCGAACTACCAGGATGAAAGGTTCGAAAGAAGAACAATGGAGTGAACCCAAGTGACCGGGTCTGACGAACTTTTGATGATAATTTAATAGCCATTGGGAACTCTGTAATGTACACTTGGAGATCAAGGTTGATCGTGACCTGCATGGAAGATGGAGTTTCCGATGGCAACGTTAAACCTCTTACCTGATGCAGCCCAGCTTGACCTCATAAACCTTACCATTGACCATGTGACCCATGAAATTACGGCCACTACTGCAACAACGGCTGTGGAAGCTCCCTGCCCTCTTTGTCAAGAGCCGTCAAGACGGGTTCACTCTCGCTACAAGAGACAATGGGCTGATCTCCCTTGTTGTGGTCAATCTGTCCGTTGGATCGTCGAAGTACGCCGCTTTCGCTGCCAGAACCCAGGTTGCAGCCGCAAAATCTTTTGATTATGTTGCAAGAAATTGCAAAGGGGAAGCTGGGTGTGATGGGTCCTCACAATCATTCTTACGCTGTCACTCCAAAGAGTGTGGCCACCAAGATCACCCACCCTCCCACATCTCCTTTTGCTACTCCTTGCACTTGCCCTTTCCTCATCATGTTCATCGTTTCGAACCCTTGTAAGGTTCGCCAGGCTGTCTCAAATGAAAAGAAGCCCATTCCTGGTTTCGTCAACCGTTTGATGAAGCGGTGGTCCTGTTCGACTCTGTTGTTGAGGTATTTGACTTGCCGCAATGCGCACTGTTCAGGGATGTCTCCCTCCGTTTTGAGTTCTGCAAACGCTTTGGGATAGGCTGCGTTTTTGTCGACGTTGATGACTCGTGGCGCGCTGGTATGGGAGGCTGCAAGGGTTTTGAGCAAGAACTCTCTGGCGGCTTGCGTGTCTCTGGTCGGGCTGAAAAAGAAATCGAGTGTCTTGCCCTGAGAGTCCACTGCTCGATAGAGATACACCCACTCTTTTTTGACTTTGATAGACGTCTCATCAACCCGCCAAGAGTCGGTAGTGAGCTTCAAATGAGGACGGCAACGCCGTTCGATTTCAGGTGCATATTGCTGGACCCAACGGTACATCGTGGGGTGATCCACATGCAGTCCCCCGTTCCAGCATGATTTCTTCGAGGTCCCGATAGCTGAGCGCATAGCGAAGATACCAGCGAACACACAGCAGAATGAGGTCAGACTGGAAGTGACGCCATTTGAAGGGATTCGGGCTGTGGTTGCTCATGGTGGAGACCTCTCTCGCTCTTTTCTCCCTCACTGTAGCAGATCAGCTTTTTCTTTGCAACACTACCTCAGTTCGAGCACGGTCAGCAACTGGCTCGCCGCTGGCGTGTATCCTGAGACCACGCGCGGTCCGTATGTGAGCCGTATCGACCCCTATCTTCCGTACCTGTTTCAGCGGTGGGAGTCGGGGTGCCACAATATGGTTCATCTTCATCAAGACCTCGTGGCCCAAGGTTACAAGGGGTCATATGCGAGTGTGCGGGATCACCTGGTTCGCCGACTTCCCAGAGGCAAAAAGAACGCATGCAAAGGGGCCAAGCTCTCCCCAGCTCCTCCGCCAGTGCGGCACGTGATGTTTCTCTTCCTGCGGCGGCCTGAAGACCTGAATGAAGAGGAACGAGGGACCATTCTCCAACTCTGCCAAAGCCATCCCGAACTGGACCTGGCGTATACTCTCGTTCAAGAGTTTGCCAAGATGCTGCGCACACGCACTGGGGAAGACCTTGATGCCTGGCTGGCCAAAGCCGTAGCCAGCCAGATTCCCGAATTTCAGAGCTTCGTCCTGGGGGTTGAACGAGATAAAGCGGCAGTACAAGCGGGCTTGACGAGGCCCGAAAGCAACGGCATCGTTGAGGGCCATGTGAACAAGCTCAAGTTGATCAAAAGGATGGGGTATGGACGAGCAGGCTTCCCTTTGCTCTGCCAGCGGGTTCTCCATGCTTTGTAGCAGTTCTGCTGGGATGCAGCAGTTGTTGCTCTCAGGTTCATCTTGACAGAAGTGCTCGTTCTCTGTAAGCTGTCTCAAAAACAAAAAAGGAATGAACATGGAGATGGACCCCTCCCAGATCAAAACCATTGGAGATTTTCGTCGCTTTGTCCTTCTTCTTGCTGATGGAATAGCGTCTACCACTCCTAAGTCGTTAGAGGAATACTTGCGGGCGCTCTGGAACCTTATCCAGCAGGCTCAGGCGAAGCCAGTGACCTATGCTCTGCTTGGGCAGCTGTTGCAGGATGCCTTCCTGGTTGAACCCCTGCCCTTTCATGAGGCATGGCTCTCGTATGACGTGCCTCCCGATCTCGACAAAGACGACCACGAGCAGCCCTTCTCTGTGCTTCAACAGATGATTTGCTACCAAATCGCCGATCTCCATCGCATGGTTCAGGCTGGTCTGCTTGAGAACGAATGGCGCTTTTATGGCATTGATTCCCCAACTGGGCATCGATGGTTCAACTTTGATCCCTCCTCTTATTTACAATGTGCTCCCCAGTCAATTCAAGAAGACGGGACATCGACTGATGCTAGTTGGCTCGATCTTGCTATCCTGCTCTGGTTAGGCCAAATCTACGAGTAATTTTCAAAGCAAGCGAGCTTCACCGAGAGTGATACCGCTGGCGAATCCTCCTCAGAAGCATCAGGATGGCATTGTAAAGAGCGCGTCTGGATCTTAATCACGCTGAAGATCTATGAGTCTTCAGCGTGATGCAGAATAGATCAACAATTGCATCTTGTGCTGGGCATCTGCTTGGTTCGCGAATGTTAGCCGCTCCGAGAACACCCACAATGCACTTGTTACCTGGCTGTCTCATGGCTCTCTCCAAGGTTCGCCAGCGGCATCGAGAGTGTGTAAGACCCACGGAATTCCAAAATTTACAATATCCAAAGAAGGTGAGACAGGATGTCAAAGAAGGTTCAACGGTTGAAGCAAAAGAGTACAGGTGCCCTTGCCTTGCAGCCAGCACGCCATTTGACACTATGCAGGGGGTCGCTCTGGTTGCCCCAGGAAACTGTCGGAGCCCAGTTTCAATGGATATGGGCGTGTGCAACTAACGTCGATGAGGCCCTCAACTACCTTCAAGAATCTGAGCCTCATGTGTTAGAGACCTCTATCACTCAGCAAGATGTGGATCTCTCTCTCCATGCACATACACTTGGTCTCAGCACTCCTTTCCCAAGGATATATCCCGTGCATATCGTGGCACGCGAGAATTCCGCGCTCTCCGTCGTACAATCACGCTTTCCAGACTTTGCACACCATAATTCCGAGCCGCATAACATTTCCTCTCCTCATCAGCCTGTGCAGCAGTCACTTGTCACCCTGAACAAGCGTGAACTGGAGGTTCTACGCCTTCTGGCTGAGGGCCGCTCGAATCAAGAGATCGCTGATACCTTGATCGTTGCAAAAAGTACGATCAAATGGCATCTCAAACAAATCTACAGCAAACTCAATGTGCATAGCCGTACACAAGCCATTGTATGTGCCAGGCAAATCGGCTTCCTATCATAAAGCCATCGTCTCCTCACTTTTACTTTTTCCCCTAAAGAGGCCACTTTCCCCCCAAAGGGAGGGTGACAGTCTTCCTCTTCCATAGGTACACTGCGCATCATAAACACAAGCGAGTGGCTGGTGTTTGTGTACAAGAGCTTTCTATTGAAAGTGAGGATATGGTGGTATGTCTACTGAAACACGCTTCTCGTTCTTGACCAAAGCAGAACATTTCTTTATCAATCGCAACTTTCTGCTGCTCTGGAGTGGACAAGTGCTTTCGACCTTTGGCGATTTCCTCTTCGGAACAACGCTCATCCTCTGGATGGTTACCTTCATTGCACCAGGACGCTCGTGGCTCCCTCTGGCAGTGAGCGCTCTCATCCTAGCTCAATCATTGCCTCGATTTCTCATTCAGCCGCTTGCAGGGGTTTTTGTTGATCGATGGGACAAACGTCGAACCATGCTGTGGATGGATGCCATTCGGGCTATTCTGATCTCATTTCTGCTCTTTGCGAGTGGAATTCTTCCTATCCCATTTTTCCCTGGTGGGCATCTTCCTCTTAGCTGGCTGCTTGCCATCATTTATGGAGTCGTTTTTGTTGCAAGTGTTTGTACTCAATTCTTCGCCCCTGCTCAATTCGCTCTGATTGGCGATATTGTGGCAGAATCAGAACTTGCCAGGGCAAGCGGATGGAATCTCGTTGTCACTAACCTCGCCATGATACTTGGACCGGCTCTGGCAAGTCCACTGCTTTTGGGAATTGGAGTCTCGTGGACGTTTGGGTTCAATGCCTTTTCGTTTATTATCTCGTTCCTAACCATGTTACTAGTGCACCCTTCCCGTGAAGCAGGAAACGCACATACTCATTCAAAAGGGCATATATGGCTTGAGTTTTGGGAAGGCCTTCAGTTTGTTTCGAGAAATACGGTTGTGAGGACACTCACCATTTCCTTGATGATTGCCATGTTTGGACTCGGGGCATTAAATGTACTTGATGTGTTTTTTCTCACTCAGAATCTCCATGCACCCACAGTACTTTATGGCTTCTTGAGTACGGCCTTTGGCATAGGCTCAATTGTAGGAACTGCGCTCGCTAGCCCCTTAGTCCCACGTTTTGGTTTCACCAGAGCTTTCTGGAGTTCAATGATAGCAGTGGGAGCGCTTATCCTTGTATTTGCTCGGATGACAAACTTTCTTTCGGCACTTATCGTCTTTGGCTTACTAGGAATACCAAATGCAGCAAATAATGTTGCTTTAGAGCCACTCATGCTTCAAATCACACCTCGCAACCTTGCGGGGCGAGTGTTTGCTGTACTCACACCCGCCTGGACGTTGGCCTACGTTGTGTCTGTTACCCTCGCAGGATACGCTGGGAGCCTGGTGTCATGGCACGTTCATATGGTCATCCTCGGTATTACCTTTGGTCCCATAGACACCATACTGATTGGGACAGGTCTGCTCGTGATTGTTGGTGGAGTCTTTGCAATGGTTTCTTTACGTGGAATCACTCAGTAGCCGTCTTCCAGGTCATTGCCTCAAGCCTGGTTCCTGCAATGAAATATGCAAGATATGTACTTTTGGCAACTATTAACGTCCAATTCGCACTCCCGGCAAAGTTATGGGCGCAAGAGCGAGAAATATGCCATCCACAAGCTCTACAAATCAAGCTCGTAGACAGCAATGTTATGCTTCCAGCCCTGGCAAAGTTATTCGTAAAGTATCAGGGGGATTGATTCGCTCCAGATCCGCAATATTCCCGCATTGCTAGAGACGATGCCGGTTGAGAATATCCATACTCACCCTGTCTCCATTCCGACAGGACGGTGGGCCGGACGTATCGGACAAATGTCCCTCACCAATACGCAAGCGGCGTTACTTGGTATGAAGCCACTCATCTGTGCGGCAAACAACATTCCCGAGGAGGAATTTGATCGCCTGCTGGTCCAGGCGTATCTTGAGTTCGAAGAGTATAAAAGCTCGCTACAATTCACGATGAGATTCCCCCACTTTTGCGGAGGAGTAAAAGCTTAGCGTATACTTCTCCAGAAGGAGGGAAGAGAACATGCAGAAAGTCCAGAAGACTTATACGCCTAAGTTTAAGCGCGAAGCGGTGAGGCTAGCCCAGACCAGCGGCAAGCCAATTGTGCAAGTGGCCCGTGAGTTGGGCATTTCCGATACCTCTATTCATCAGTGGCGCAAGGAACTGGCCGAATATGGAGCCTGTAAACGCTAGACTAATAGCCGAGCCACTCGCTACCAGAAAAGTGAGCCATGTTCCCAGAAATCCGCTACACTTGAAAAAAATTCAAGCGAGCGGAGGAAACAAGGTGTATCCCATGGCACTTCGAGATGAAATTCGTACCTGGGTCTTGATCCAGGGCAAGAGCCAGGTTATGTGTCAAACGACAGTTATCGTCGCCTGGATCTTGTTCGTGTTTTTCGTGGTGGAGAGGCATCGACAATGATGGGTGTGGTTGGCTTTGGCTGCTCCAGCTCTTCTTGTTTCCTGGTGACATCTTCTATTTGGACCTGGACCAGAAAGGCCTGCGCGGCATGAAGGCGTTGTAGCTCCAGATCATGGCGATCAGCGTCAAAGTCAGCCTGCCGCTCCGCCAGGTCGCGGCGAAGCACGCCCAGGAGACGCTCGTTAAATGCTCTACATTGTTGTTGATAGCGCTGGTAAGGGGTTTGTGGTTCGCTGATGGTAAAAAGCACGAAGAGCTAGCAGGTTTTGAGGTTTCATGTGAGCAATCGGCGTGAAGAGTGAACAGCACAACCATTGACGGCGAGAGAAACCGCGCCAGAAGCGAATGATTGTGTGCAGAAGTTGCCAATTCGAATGCTCAATGTGCTGCTTTCCCTTGCCATGCTCGTTCTGCCAATCTAGAAACACGGCTGAAGGTTCGGACAGGTCGTGCTAAAGAGAGGGAGGCCCAGGATATGTACCATACTAGTGGATGAGTGATGGTGAACTTTTGTCTCTCAGGGGGCAACCGCAGGGCAGATTGGCCTGCGGTTGCAGGTATTACTGTCGTTTATGGTCTGTTGACGTGGAAGGTCCAGGTTCGGATTTTGCCGAAGAGGTGCTGTTCTCGCTCGGTGATGGTAATGGTCCAGGTTCCATGCTTGTCATAGAGGCTGTTTGGGAAGGTGAAAAGGAAGGAGCCATCATCTTGAGGGCTGCCTGACTGCGCATTGTAGTTCCCCGGATCTTGTGGAACATTCACGGTAGCGAAAAGGCTTGCTTTCCCCCAGGATTGTTGCCCGCTGATGAAGATGCGAACACCTGATGGTGTAATCGCTGCCCTCTGTAAGGTGATTGCCTCGCCATCTGTTGTCTGCTGCTTGCCCAGTTTCATAAGCCCTCCTGGGTGGAAAGGGACGGAGAAATTGAAGGTAGCCGAACCTAGCACGTGCGGCGTGCGGAAAGCTGCGCCTGTGCCGACCTCCATCTTCAGATGAATATCGAGTTGCTGGGGATTGCCGGTAATCCCGTCAGTGTTAACGTAGAACGCATGGGCCTCTCGGTGTTTGTCGGTATTCTGAAATGCACTCGACCCCACTATGAGCTTCCCACTGTGTGTATCACCCAGCACAGTGCCATCTTTTGTTGAGACCACGATGTGCAGAACTGACACCTGATTGTGATCTGGGGCACTGTTTTCATTCGCGAGGACCGTATGACCATCAGCGGCGATCAGGGTATTGGCGATAATCAGTTCGTTCGCATCAGCGTAGGCTGCCTCAATGTTGATGGTGACGCCAGCAACAGTGCGAGACTGATGAATTTGACGAAACAAATTGCGTTGCATCATGGAAGAGGTAGCAGGGCGGGAAGAGAGAACTGGACCCAAGAAAGGTGAGATGGCTGCGTAAGCGGTTCCTGTAACTACAAGCACAGCCAGGAGGGCGGCGATGACTGCCAGGCTGCGTGCAGACAGGGAGAGCCGTGTGGAGAGCCATTGGATAGGCGCCATTTGGGTACGAAGGATGGGAGTCGGTGTCACTTTTAAAGGGTGGAGGTGTCTATAGCGGGCCTGGACGAGTGACCACGTAGGAAGCTGAGGTGACATAGGCGCATGGTATGCCGCATCCAGGTCCTCAACAAACTGGTAGAGTTCGGAATCGTTCTGATTTTCGAAGAGATCGGGATAGCGTTGTTGGAGGTTATGCTTATACATGGCGATACTGCTCCTTTAGAGATTGTATGATGCGTGTGATCTGTTTTTTGACGCTGGCATGACTTTTGCCAACAACCTGAGCTATTTCGACGGTACTGAGCCCGGCTGCAAAGCGTAGCGCTAGTAATTCGCGTTTCTGCACATCGAGCCGGGCCAGGAGGCCGCGCAGATGGGTGAGATTCTCGTGCTTAAGCACAACTGCTTCAGGGTCCTGCTCGCTCGGAGACTGCGTTGCATCCGGGAGGAGATCCCAGTGCTGCGTATTTTTGTGGCGTCGATGATGATCGATGGCTACATGGCGAGTGATGCGAAAGAGCCAGGCGGCAAATGGAATGCCGCGTGCACGATAATCAGGCAAAGCTTCAAGGACTTGAAGAAACACCTGCTGTGTCAGGTCGGCTGCATCTTCATCACTGCTGGCGCGTGTGCGCAAGTAGCGGTAGACACGCATTGCGTAACACTGGTAGAGCGGTGCAAAGTTGGCGGGATTGGCTTTGGCAGCTTCTACCAGCTGTATTTCTGCATCCTCTAGCCGCATATCGTACGGCAATGCAAGTTCTGAAATGTTCTCCATAGACAAATTTCTTTCTCCCAGAAATGGAGGTAGTTTGCTTCACTATCAATTGAAGCACCTCCATCATGATGGCGCCTATTAAAACGCAGGAGTAGCAGATTGGGGACATCGAGTTCTTTGAGAGGCTGACCTTCGTTGAGGGAGAATCACTTGCTTGTATGGGGAGGACCCCAAAGGGAGCACGGAGAGCGAAAGACCAAGACTGAGCAATGTGATTACCAGCACTGAGATGACGAAGACGTTCAGGGGATTCCCACTATTCGCCGTGAGAAAGGGGTTTGTCAAGAGTTTTGTGTAAATAGCCATGATGTGTGTATGAGTGCTTAGAGAGAAGGCCAGAGAACGTCTCATCTCTAAGCGGATGGAACTCAAGCGTCTGATGGACCTGGCTGCCAGCCAATAGATTGTGCCCATACATCAGCTTGAACAATCACTTGCCAAATAAATGGATGCTTGGCATCGGTATAGGCATTACGATCAGTGCGGTATCGCTGGGCCAATTCGGTTTTCAACGCCGCATATTGCGCGACTACATCCGCATGAACACGCAGGAAGTCTCGGAAGAGCAGAGCTATCTGCTGATCGACGCTACCGGCGCGACGGACGTGGATATGTGTGCGAGGCTGTCCTGGAGACTCACGGAAGTAGCGCTTCGTCAGCTCCGGATTTTCGGGACGAAACACATACCCCAGGCGCTCAAGCGGGACACGGAAGGCATCGAGCGGCTCAAAATCAGCGACTGAAATCTGGATATCAATCACAGGCTTAGCCGCCAGAGACGGAATTGATGTTGATCCGATATGATCAATGCGCAAGGCTACATCGCCAAGAGCAGTTCGTAAATTCTTCGCCAACTGCGCAAATTGCTCGGGCCAGTGGGCATCATAGGGGACAATCACGATAGGATCCAGCTCTCTGTTCTCTATCTGCATGCTCTCGTCTCTTTCTCTTTTCTCTCACAGACTTCATTCTGTTCCGTCTCTGGTTATCCTATCATGCACTTAGTCCAGGAACAAGCAGGATGGCCAGCAATTATCAGATAAGAGGCATAAATGGTGTAAGAGGAGATTACTGTTGCGCTCCTTCTTCCCTTTCACGGTGACTCAGCAGTCAGTCACCATTCCTGCGTCAAAAGCATAAAATCACCTGGGAGACCGTAACGTTACCCAGTCTCCTCGCAAGGAGGTGATGTGTGCTCAGATACTAGGGTTGGCCGGTGACCACATAGAAGCGGAACTGCGTATGCATGCGCTCCCATTCTGCGAGCATCGCTGGCAGTGTCTCCTCGACGATGTCGTTGCTAATGCCTAGCTGCTTCTGGTAGCGAGGGCGTAAACTCTCATAGATGGCCTGGAAATCACGTTGCAGGAGCAGGCCAATGCGCCCGCCCCAGTTGCCAACGGGCAAATCAAAAGGGGTTGTCTGGCAATTGCGCATGCCTGCTTCCTGAGCATACTGTCCGAGAAACGAGATTTTTGAGGGGTCAAGGCCGTGTGGCTTGCTCAGTTGCATGGCCCAGTCAAACCACCGTTGGGTATATGGCCCGACTGGATAGAGGGTATTGCCCCCCTCGACCAGTTCGATCCAGCCCCCAGGGGCGGTGACACGCAACAATTCTCGAATCACGGTCGTCCATTGTGCGAGCGGAATGCCCATGACGAGCAGGCGCTGATGGACAAAGTCGAACATTCCATTGGGGAAAGGCAATCCCTGCAAGATGTTGCCACGAGTAAAGTGATAGTTGGGCACTTTCTCTGCGCCTTGCTGCTGGAACGGATGCGTCAGAACTGAGAACAGGACTCTAAGCGAAGTCCCGCTAGCGTGTGATAGACTGATCAGCACAGAAACATTTTGGGGAGGCGTGCCCGATGAACTGCCCGTATTGCCTGTCTGTAACGACAAGAGAACAAAACAGGAAAACCACACTTGGCTACCGGATATTCCGTTGCCGAGGGTGCCACCATATCTTCAATGAGCGCACCAACACGCCTTTCAACTTTCTGGAATATCCAACCGATCTCGTTCTGCTTGTCGTTCTCTGGCGGCTGCGCTATAAACTGAGTCTGCGGGATCTCGCTGAGATGTTTCTCGAGCGCGGTTGGGTCTTCACTCATGAGGCAATCCGAGACTGGGAAGCTCGTTTTGCTCCCTTGCTTGCAGAACACTTGCGTATCAGGCGGCGGGGACACATAGGGTCATCATGGTACGTAGATGAAACGTACATCAACGTGCGAGGAACGTGGTGTTCTCTCTATCGCGCACTCGATCGTGATGGGAATCTGGTCGATTCACGCCTGAGTGAGAAACGCGATATGGAGGCAGCAAAGCAGTTCTTCCGCCAAACTATCGCAACCGTTGGTCACGCCCCGGAGCGGGTAACGACCGATGGACATGACTCCTATCCACGTGCGATTCGTGAGATTCTCGGCAGCGAGGTCATGCATCGCTGGAATGCCTACCTAAATAACCACCTGGAACAAGATCATCGTGGGATCAAACAGCGCTATTACCCGATGCGTGGATGTGGGAACTTCACATCGGCCTCTCGCTTCTGCAGGGCATTTGACGAGGTACGCCAGTTCTTTCGGTTTCGGACCACGAGAAAGCAACATGTTTCCCTCGCTGACCAACGTCATCTCTTCTGCCAACGATTGGATGCCTTGAAAACCATGTTGCTGGTCGCCTAAACAGATTCAGGTTGAAATGAAGCACGCCTTGTGATCTTTTGTGTTCTCAGTTCTGACGCATCCACTCTACGAGCTGGAGGCACAAGGAACGCGCATAGCGGCAGCGCGCCAGGAAGCGAAGCTGGCAGGACTGAGCCTGGTCATTAACGCTCGTATTGATACCTATCTCTTTCAGGTGGGCGAGGAGTCGATCCGCCTGCAAGAGACGCTGCGCCGCGCCAGAGCCTACCTTGAGGCGGGTGCAGATAGCATCTTTGTCCCCGGAGTCATCGAGCCAGATTTGATTCAGACGCTGGTGTGCGAGATCCCAGGACCATTGAATATCATGGTAGCCCCTGGAGCACCGCTGGTGCCAGAGTTGTTCAAGTTGGGCGTGGCTCGTATCAGCATCGGACCAGCGGCAATGCTGGCAACGATGGGCTTGATGCGGGAGATCGCCAACGAGTTGCGCGCAGAGGGGACCTATGAGCAACTCACTCAGCACGCTTATGGGATAGGCGACGCGATGAGGCTGTTTCGGGAGAAGTGAGGCTCACGTGACGCCTTGCCTTTGCGCATGAAAGAATTGAGAGATGTCAGATACACGTGCCCAGACGCAGGTGGGATCCTGCACAAGCGCGAGACAAACGCCAGAGCAAGCCGGAGAGAGGTGTTGTCCCATCATAGAATTGCGTCAATATATCCACCAACCGGGTCTGCGCGACGATTTCATCGCCTTGTTTGATGAGCATTTCATCGAAGAGCAAGAGCGATATGGCGCACAAATTATCGGTCAGTTTCGCGATCGCAACCATCCTGATCAATTTGTCTGGTTGCGTGGGTTTCCCGATATGCAGACGCGGCATACAGCTCTGGAAGGCTTCTACCACTCCAGCCCCATCTGGCGAGAGCATCGCACTGCGGCCAACGACACGATCATTGATGTGGACAACGTCTTGTTGCTCAAGCCAGCTCGCGCCATAACCGGTTTTCGCTTCGATTCGGCAAAGCGCCCGAGAAGGGATGCGCAAGAACAGGCCGCAGGGGTGATCATCGCGACGGTGTATACTTTCGATGCACCGGTTGATGCGCAATTTGTCGATTTTTTCGAAAAGGATGTTGCACCTCTGCTTCGAGAGGCAGGCGCGACTCTTTTGGCGCACTTGGTGACCGAACCACGCGAGAACACTTTTCCGGCGTTGCCAGTACGCGAAGGTGAACATGTCTTTGTGTGGTTTGCTTCGTTCGCTGACGATGCAGCTTATACGGCGTATCACCGCGCTTTGACAAAGAGTCAAGAGGGGATCACATCTCTTGTCTCTGCCTTGCAGATGTGGCTTGCAAAACCGGAAGAGGTGTTGGAACTGCTCCCAACGAGACGTTCGCTCTTACGCTTTCGGCAGAGCGGAGCAGAGGATTGACGCCACGCTACTGGAAAACCAAGCTTCGTTCTATGGTACGGTAGAGCAAATGGTCTGTCATTGTGAGACAGACCATTTGCTCATGTGTTTCTGCTCTGTGCCAAAACCGGCCCAGCCTGTTGAAAAATGCCTTGTTGAGTTTATTGAAGAACACATGAGTTTGGCTGAATGCTGGTTTCATTTGAGAAGGAAAACGAGCAAAAGGAAGGTTTTCGGGCAAAAGGAGAGAGCTGAGGTTGACAAGAGAGAGGAAAAGGCAGCGCAATGAGAGGTGAGGAGGAGTAGGTGTAAATCCCAACATTATCCTGGCGAAAATCCCACAATGATCCTGGTGGGCAACCTCCTTGGGGCAGCTTGCCCACCAGGATCATTGTTGTAAAAGCAACCAATTTAATGGCTCTTACGCAACCCCGATGGTCTTGGGAAAAGATGAGTTTCTGAAGAGATCAATGCTCAGCTTCAAAAGCCCGCTGATCAGACTGATACTGATGAGTCATTGTGCCGAATCAGCGAGGTCGCGTATGAGCCAATTTAATGTTGGGATTTACACCCACACGGGTAAATTGCCTTCCTCTTGCAACACAGCCAAAACTTGTCAGGAGAACCAAAACTGGGTAAGATGCTCAATAAAAGGAGCGAAGCATCCAATGTACGACCATATCGAACCGACATTTGAGATTCACGTTGTGGGATATCAGTATCTGGGGAGAGGGCCACAAGTGTTCGGCGATCCCTCTGGAAGATGGATGGGAGGCAGCGATATTTTCTATCGCTGTGCCAATTGTGGTTCTTTCATGCCTGTTTCGACCAATGAGTATTACCATTGTCAGTGTAGAGCTATGTCCTTAGATGCGGATGCTGGAAGGTTTGGCTCAAGTTATGGGGACCACAATATATTGGTTTACCGCAGGTGCAATGAGTGCTCTTTCTCAACGTGGCCTCAGTAGCGACAGGCGGATGAGGCTGTTGGACGCAGCCATTGATGGCCCTGACCAAGTTTGAGAGAGGCTTCACCGCTGACCTCCGATGCAAAAAGCACGACAGTGCGTCTCGGTCACCTTTGCACCGAGTTTCCTGCCACCCGCCTATTACGAAGCGGCAGCCAAGTCCAGGGAGGCCGCAAAGACACTTGGGATATGAAAAGGTGAATCTCTGCCGAAGGAGGCTCATTAGCCTGAGTGAGAGGTCGTGCCAGCAAATCCTGTTGAAAGAGCATATGGAGAGCTTCAACGGGAGGTTGATCAATGCAGGCAAGCAAGCGAGAAAGGGTCGAGCGATGAGGCAAACGATTGCGCCCGAACAAGGTGTTCTGGCGTGCGATGGTTGCAGAGAACGAATGTAGTCCTAAAATGTATGTGAAGGAACACGAGATGGACCAGTATGAACACGATTTGGCAAGCCAATTGGAGCGCATCTCCCAAGCCATTCGGGCACGTGGCCTTGGGGCTTACGAGGAAACGCTGCTGGCCAGGCGCCAGCCAACCTTGAAAATAACCATGGATCCCGCTGATATACTGCCGATTGGTTGCTCTAAATTTGGCGGAAAACCGGATCTGCCGCCCGATTTTGTCTATCCGCGCTACACCAAGGATGATATCCTCTTTGCGCAGGGGTCGCCTCTGACCTTTCTGGTACAGTATCGCCTGAAGGATTTCGCCCCCTTTGTCTTTGCGCGTGAATTGCTGCCGCCCGATGGCATGCTCTACTTTTTTGGCTTGGGCGATGAAAGTGGAGAGATTTACTATAACTACGAGGACTCAGGGCGTGTAATCTACTGGCAGGGTGATGTCACGACTCTTCGGCCATACGATCCCGGCGAGGAAGTCTACACCTATAAGCAGGCAGCCCTGAAGTTTGAGCCAACCTGGTCATTGGGCCTGCATTTGCTGGACGGGTACTATGGAACGAAAAGAGCTGAGGCCACAGGTGAGAGCAGGTTGGCGGACGAAAATCTGGACTTTTTGGAGCGCTTCGACGAACTCAATCATCGCGCGTTGGGCCTGCCCACGATTCAACAGCCCTCAGATGTCATGGAAGATGAAGAGCAGATGAAACGACTTGTCCTGCTGTTGCAACTCGATTACGCACCAGACTTGGGACTGGGTTTAGGCGATGCCGGAACCATCTACTTCCTGGTACCAGCGAAGGATCTGCGCGAGCGCGTCTTTGAGAATATCTGGTTTGAAGGCGCGTGCGGGTAGAAAATCAGGCCATTGCTGCCAGGGCCATGTTCGCGGGTTGTGTTGCAAGAATGAAGGCGTGATGATAAACTCTTCCTTATTTGGAACAGAGCAGAGGAGTTCTTCATCATGATTGAGCAAATCCCGTTCAAATGGCGTCATTTCCAGCCCGAAATCATTCTCCTGTGCGTGCGCTGGTATGTGCGGTATGCGCTCAGCTATCGTGATCTGGAAGAGATGATGGCTGAACGGGGTCTGCCTGTCGATCACACGACCATCTTTCGCTGGGTTCAGCGCTACGCACCTGAACTGGAAAAACGCTGTCGACCGTACCTGAAAGCCTGCAACGACTCCTGGAAAGTGGATGAGACGTATATTAAAGGTGCGACAAGAACTTGGCTACTGACATTATCTGAAGCAAAGGAGATTTCTTCTTTGGTAGGATTCAGGCTTTCCCCCAAAAGCCTGATGGCTACAGGCGTAGCTTCCGGTTGAGCAGTCGGAGGTGAAAGAGCTGCCTGGACAATGTGGACGAGAGGAGAAAACTCTCTCTCCTCACTCGGTTTGCTAGCCAAAGATGAAACTGGGTGACGTAAGAAAGCTCTGTTTGACGGGTCGTTAAGATCCACACGGTGAGGGGAGAGTCGCCCCACAAGGGACAACCGTGAGTGGGAGGTATGGTGTACGCTTTGATTACACCAAAACGTTGGTTTTGTTTTTTTCCAGCAAGAGGCGATGTTACAGGGGTAGAAACGCGCCTCCCTTCCACGGCAGACGAGACGTGTCTGTATTCGGCCTAAAGGAGCCACCCAAAGGTCATCGTAGGATGTCAGGGTCCAAACTTGTGAGAGGTGATCTCTTCGCCTGTAACACTTGCGAGACAGGCAAAGATAGCTGCATCCGATGGAGAGATCATCAGTCAGAGCCATCATAGTACCCTTTGAAAGCCAGCTAATGACTGGACTGCGGGGAAGGATGGCAGCGGTTCTCGTTCAAGGAGGGGTGAGAGGTCTGGATACGTAGGACCGTTTGATTACCCTAAGAAAGAACAAAAGACCGTGGAGAGCCCGTTGCAGCGACGAGTTGCACGGCGGGTTCGGCGGAGGGGATGCGGAAACAGATGCTTCGTAAGAAACATACTGCGCCGTGTCCCTATCCAATTCAAGAAAGTGTGGATGTATCTGTATCGGGCCGTGGATTCGCAGGGGAACACGCTGGAGTTTCTTTTGAGTCCAACCCGTGATGCCGAGGCGGCCACACGCTTTTTCGACAAAGCGCTGCACGTTTCTACGTGTTCAGCTCCTCAAAATTATCCAATTGAAGAGCCTGTAGCCCAACCTCTGACTTCGACTGACCCCATCACCACGGCAGTTCCTCGTGTGATCAACGTCGACAAGAACGCGGCCTATCCCAAGGCCATTGCCGACTTGAAAGCCGCTGGAGTGCTGCCTGCGCACGTAGAATTGCGGCAGGTGAAATACCTCAACAATCTGATTGAACAAGATCATCGCTTCATCAAACGCTTGACGAAACCGGGAATGGGCTTTTTCTCGTTTGAGACGGCCTGGCGAACCTTACAAGGATTCGAGGTGATGAACATGATACGCAAAGGGCAAGTACCCGGAGTGGGAAAAGGTGATGTGAGAAGCCAGATTACACTGGTTGCCAAGCTGTTTGGAGTGGCAATCTAAAAACGAGTGAGAGGGGCATTCACGCTTTCTTTGCTTCCTCCGTACTTTTTTGCAACAGAACCCTTTTTGCCGATAGGCTCCCCCCTGCGCTTTGTATTCCGCCACCAGGTCGCGCAATGTCTGTTCATTTACGACCGGAAAGACCACATCTCGAAAAGCCCCATCGGGGTGTTCCAGAGCAGCATCGGCGATTCGATAGAGCAGACGTGTTTTTCCGGCGACTCGTTTCAAGTCATTGATGTAGGCGGCTTCGACACGATGCTCGGCTCGTTTCCCGATGCGATGCACAATCTGGATAAGCAATGTGACGAGGGCATCGGTGACTTCCTGGGTTCGCTGGACGACCAGGGCTGCGAGCAGTGTCAAGCGAATCGCCTGGGGATGCTGGCGAATGTGGGAAGGAGACTCTGCGGCAATACGTCGCCGCAAGCGTTCCACTAACTTCGGTGTATACCCTTGAAACAGATCTGCTGGTAAGCCAATGGCACGCAACGAGCGCAACTTGGCGATCTCCGAGAGCGCGCTTTCTACTCCGACTGGACCGGGGTCCAAGCGTAGCAGGTTCAACGGAAGTTCTTCCTCCTCTTCTCCCTCAGTTACTGGAGCAGACACCAGAAGGGCGTCCAGGTGACTCTGCATTTCAGGCGTGAGGCGGGCCATAACCACAGCGTAGATCTGTGTTTCATACGAAGCGAACCCGGTTTCAATGAGTGTGGTGATATCATCAGGAACATCGACCTCGCGCGTTCGACATTCAGCACAAATGAGTTCGCGGAGACGTTCGGGATGCTGTTCATGCGGAAGAATGTCGGTGCAGAGCCAGGTGAGCAGAGCTTCTTCATCGGCGCGATGGAATTCGCGGACCTTCGTGATCGCGCGGATCTGCGCTCGATGGGCCTCAATGGTGCGCCCCTCCCAAGCCTACTGGGCAAAAAGAGCAGAATCAACGCCCACCTGGGTTGCGAGGAAGCGCACCACTTCGGGAGCCGCCTCTTGTCTGGAATGCAAAAAACGGCCTTCATATTGAAAACACTTGAAGAGGACGGCAAACCCCAGGCGCGTTGCCCCCGATTTGTTCCCGACCGCGTCTAACTCGTCTGGCAGGAGGGTAAAATGTTCAAGTAATTCCTCCGATGTCCACGTTCGCTTCATCTCTTTTTCTTTCTGGTTACTTGCTCTTCCACTAAGCAACGTCCTCTCTACGCTCCTCTTGAGATATGCTGTTCCTTCAAGGAGACCAAGCCTGGGTGTAGCGAGGGAACATCCTTCCCGACAAGAGAGACAGCCTGAATATCCTATGGTGTCACCCGCGGGACACCAAGATTAGCGCCCCATGACTTGCATGCGCTCCGGCCTGCGAGCGAAGTAGTAGATGGCCGCGCCAATCAGATTCAGCAGGACAATGAGTACGAGCCACATGACCTTGTCGTTGCCTTCCGATGGCTCGTTCATCGCGCAATCAACGATCATCCAGATCCAGAAGATCGTCCCAAAGAGCGCGATCACGCCAATCATACCCGCGAAGAGCAGAAAGAAACTCCATCCCATATGCATAAGAACAACCGCCTTTCTCTTTCCAACACCATTTTCCTCGAAGAGGATTGCCTGAGCGTGTTGTCACTCACGGCATCCCTGTGCGTCTCATTTCCCCTCAAAACAGCAGGGGAAAGAGATCACTGACCGTATTGACCAGGGTATGCGAAAGCCATCCCGGCCAGATACTTCCAGAACGAAACCGAAGCCATCCCAGAGCCCATCCTGCCAGCAGATCAAAGGGTAACACAAACCAGTAGCGCGGACTCGCCAGGAGAATCAAAAGCGTATGGGGCAGGACAAACAGAAGTGCCTGGATAGTATTTCCCATGAAAAAACCCCATCGTTTCATCAGCCAGCCGCCTAAAAGACCTCTGAAGAAGAGTTCTTCTCCCAACGTGCTGAAGAATGCTTCCGAGAAAAAGATGGACAGGAACGTTCCTGGGCCAGGAGCGAGATGGGCGTATGCCGCTTGCGTCGTGTGTGCGGCGGGATGCAGGAGCAGATCTCGTGCAAACTGCCAGAAAGTCAGCCCCGTCAGTCCTCCGATCACCAGAGCCAGGGCTACTCCAACCAGGTAATAGCGAAGAGCACTCCTGCGCCACCCAAGCAACGAAAAGATTTCTTTTACGGGCCACTTTCTCCCCCGCAAAACGCCGAGCGTAATGAACGATGGGAGTGCCCAGAGCAGAATGGTCAGATTAATATTCATACAGCAAATTCCGTCTTTTCCGTTCCGTCAGATCTGAATGGCTTGCCTGCTCGTCACCAGGAGATAGGCCTCTTCCAGGCTAGGAGAAACTTCTACGGCAGCATCGTGCGGGCGTGCGAGGCTGGCAATGCGCAGTGTGACGCCACCCATCTGATTGACCATCGTGCTCACCTGATAGCTTTCCTGCAACTGCAAAGCAGTCACCTGATCGACGGTCACACTCCAGACCTTTCCGGCAGTATTTGCCAGCAGCGCCTCTGGCGTCGTATCGGTCAGCACGCGTCCCTGCTGCAAAATCAGCAACCGGTTGGCGACGGCTTCCACATCACTGATGATGTGCGTGCTCAAAATGATGATGCGGTTGCGGGTCAGGCTGGCAAGCAGGGTGCGAAAGCGCACACGCTCGGAGGGGTCGAGTCCGGCGGTCGGCTCATCGACAATCAAGAGTTCTGGATCATTGAGCAGCGCTTGGGCGATCCCGATACGCTGTTTCATGCCGCCGGAATAGGTGGGCAACGTGTGGTCAGCTACCTGCTCCAGATTCACGACCTCCAGCACCTCATCGACGCGCCGCTTGAGCAGTGCGCCTGGCAGCCCCTTCATCGCGGCCAGGTAGCGCAGAACTGGCGTCCGGTGAACTCGGGATAGATACCAAAGTCCTGGGGCAGATACCCCAGTACCTGCCGGAGCACCTGTCCATGGGCGTGAATGTCCTGCCCATCCCAGAGAATGCGCCCCTCGGTCGGTTCCAGCAGGGTTGCGATCATGCGCATCAAGGTCGTTTTCCCTGCCCCGTTGGGTCCCACCAGGCCCAGCAGGCCTGGAGTAGCTTGTAGCGACAGCTGATGGAGCACCCACCGTTGCCCGTAACGCTTACTCAGACGTTCAATCGTCAATTCCATCATGGTTCTCTCTTTCTTTGGTTCTGCGCGGGTGCGCACAAGCCGACGTTAGTTGAGCGTCTCGCGAGAGCGCTTGAAAACGAGGGACGCGACCAGCACCAGCAGCAGGCTGAGTCCGGCCAGGAGCAGATGCGACGCAAACCAGCCGGAGAGCGCAGGCATCTTGTTCTCAACGATGGGAAGGAACTGCTGGAGCTGCGCCTCGCTGGTAGCCCTGGCTGCCGCGTCGCTGAAGTCATACGGAGAGAGCAGCCCCAGCGCAGTCACGGCGCTAGTGGGGTCCCAATTGACATACCAGCCAGGAGGGGGAGTGTCACCGAACCCCATGGGCAGGACCACTGCCCCCACGATCCATCCCACCAGGATCATGACCTTGACCAGCAGAGAGGAGCGCGGGAGGAGCGTGCCAAGGGCGAAACTGAGGCTGCTGACCAGGACCGTCGCTGGCACCACCATGCCAATCCAGAGAAGGAGCACGACATCGATGGAGGGCAAGGGATACGCCGGGACGGTCAGATGCAAAAACCAGCCCATGCCCAGGAGAGCGGTCAGCATGAGGAGAGCCAGCCCCAGGCTCATCACCAAACCGATCAGGTAGCGTCCCCAGATATAGGCCCAGGTTGGCAGCGCAGTCGTCAGAAGCAATTCATGCGTGCGCCTTTGCAGATCCCGCGTCACGCCATCAGCGGTGACAAAGGGCAGCAGGAGCACCAACAGAACGAGAGCAAGGGGCAGGGTCAGAAGTAATCCCCAGGCACTGGTTCCGGCCACAAAGCCACTGAGCACCACCGCCCCTTTCGCGTGACGGAAGGAGTCTGGCATCCCTTGGGCCCATGTCAGGAAGAGCAAGAAACAGAAGAAGCCAAGGGCCTGCAGCCAGAAGAGACGGCTGGCGCAGAAGCGGCGCAGTTCCCAGGCCATGACGCGAGCCAGCGGACGCAGACTCTTGTCGAGAGAGCGGGTACGCTTCCCGGTGCCGGTCAGCGCAGTGATATGCATACGATTCTCCTTGCGTTTGTTCGAGTTTATAGGTTCAGCGGATACTGCACGTCCCCTCTTACGAGAGAGTCCCCAAAAAAGTTCGCATCAGTGAGAGAGACGTCCATGTCAACACCCATGCGCAGCCCCGATGATCAACCGTGCATGAAGAGATTAACCGAGTGTTGCATGGGAGCGCTTGAAAGCGAGGGCCGCGACCAGCACCAGCACCAGACTGGCACCGGCCAGCAGCAAGTGGGGCACGAACCAGCCTGCGATATCAGGCATCTTGTTCTCAACGCTGAGGATGAACTGCAAAAGTTGAGCCTCGGTGGTGATTGAGGCGTTCAGGCCAATGTGATACGCAGGAAGAAGCCCGAGCGCGGTGATCCCGCTGGTTGGGTCCCAATTAACATACCAGTCAGGCAGGGCAGTGGCATCGCGAAATGAGAGGGGGATGACGAGTGCCCCGATGAGCCATCTCATCATGATCACGGCTTTGATCAGCATGGACAGGCGCGGCCACAAGGTGCTCATGGAGAAACCGACGCTGCTCACCAGGATCGTTGCCGAGAAGACCATCCCAACCCAGAGGAGGAGCACGGCGTCGGGTTGGGGGAGAGGATAGGTTGCGTCAGTCAGATGCAACAGTCCTCCCATCCCCAGAATGGAGGCGAGCAACAGCAGCGCCAGCCCCAGACCCATGATCAGGCCCGTCAGATAGCGTCCCAGGACATAGGCCCAGGTTGGGAGCGCAGTCGTCATCAGGAGTTCGTGGGTGCGCCGGTTCACATCTCGTGTCACCCCATCAGCCGTAATAAAGGGCAGCAGGAGGGCCAGGATGATCAGATAGGTGGGCAGATTCCGCAGCAGTCCTCCTGCACTGGTCCCAGCAACGTAGGCGCTGAGCTGTTCGCTGCCCGCGACCGTACCAATTTGACCTGATGCGTGGAGCGCCCATACGATGAGCAGCAGGAACCCCCAGAAGCCAAGTGCTTGAAACCAGAAGAGGCGGGAGGCGAGAAAGCGACGCACCTCCCAGGTCACCACGCGCGTCAATGGATACTGGTGCCCAGTCATCCGAGTTTGCTGCGAAGTCGCGGTCAAGACAGTGGCGTTCATGATCTTCTCCTTTTTGTTTCTCTAAGTTTGCAGGTGCAGCGAGTGGCTGCACGTCCCCTCTTACGAGTCAGCCCTCCAAAAGGTTCGCGAACATCAGCTATACGGGAGCAGGCGGTGCATGTCAGCGTGCATGCGCAGCAGCGCGATAGCCAGCAGCGCCAGGCCGATGCAGCCGAGCAGCACGAGCAGCGCGGGCATGAGCAGGAACATCTGGAGAGGGGAGATGGTACCGATGGCTAGGAAAGTCAGCCAGCTTCCATAGGCCAGGGAGGCTGCTACCTGAACCGAGAGGCGGAGCGAGAGCAGCAGAGCCAGTCCCACCACCAGGAGCAGGGGCATGAGCCAGGCAAGCGTCAACGCCAACACCTGTCCGGCCCCGCCTGCCCAGAGCATCAGACTCAGCGCGAGGGAGAGTCCGATATCATACCCTAGCACAATCACCAGCCGGGCCAGGGCCAGTTGGAGCGGAGAGGGCAGGCAGACCAGCTCTAATTCCAGCACCCGCATACCTCTCCCGCGAAAGGCAACGAGGGTTCCCAGGTAGGCCAGCAGTGGCCCGCTGGCACGCAGCACCAATTCCTGAGTGGGCAGCACATTGCTCCTCAGCACAACCACTGCGCCGAGCAGGGTGACGAGCGCACTCACCAGCCAGAAGTCCAGACCGAAGAGGCTCACCTGCGCGCGAGCAGTGGTCAGCAGGAAAGCCACGCGGTGCTGTCGATGGGAGCGGATGGCCTGGCGCACGGGCGAGTGCGTTGGTAGGGCTGTCATCAACCGGGCGATGAGACGCCTGGTGTCTGCGGGTTCCGGCTGGGGTGCCTGCCACTCGGAGAGACGATGCATGGCAGGGAGCAGATCGGCACATTCTTCTGGCGAGGCTCCCTGCTCACGCAGCGCGTCAGTTAACTGCTCTGGTCGCTCAAACGGCCAGGAGGATTGAGAATGAGGCATCTAGTCCACTCCTTTCTGTGCTGGGGCCAGCAGAATACGCAAACGGTGAACGCCCACCGAGAGCCGCGATTTGACCGTCCCCAGCGGGATGTGAAGCGTCTCAGCGATTTCTTGTAAGCTGAACCCTTGGTAAAAGCGCAACACGACCACGACGCGATATGCTTCACCAAGCTGAGTGAGCGCCACCCGCACCTCGCTGCCCAGTTCCGCTGCCAGGGCGTGTTCTTCCGGGGAAGGCTCACCATCGTACAGATGGAGCATCGCTTCCTCCTCATGACATGCTCGCCTCGACGTTCGTACCGCGGCAGACTTGAAAGAGTCGCGAGCCAGATTGGTAGCAATCATATAGAGCCAGGGCTTGAATGGGCGATGAGCCTGGTAGGTGCGCTGCCGCAGCACATGCAGCAGGGTTTCTTGAACCAGATCTTCAGCGAGATGCCGATCGCCGCCGACGAGCCGATAGAGATACCCAAGCAGTGGGCCATGGTGGCGAGTCACCAATGCGGCGAATGCTACCTGGTCGCCTATTTGAACCGCTGCCATCAACTGTTCATCGCTTCTTTCTTGCATAGGGCACGACTTTGCGAACTCCTTTCGTCAGGTACTGTTCCCTGGTACGAGCGAGGGCCATAAAAGGTTCGCACGTGTCGGGTGTATTTCCAAGATGCAAATGCCTCGCGAATCGCCCTCGTTTCCATGCCATGCGCGGGGAAAGAAGGGGTACCACTACGTAAGATTCGGTATTGTTTGTCAAGAGGGGCATTGCTCAGCTTACCAAAAATAAAAAACATGTGGGATATGAAGAAGAAAACATTTTCTTCTCTTGATGTGCCAAACTATCAAGCCGTTTTTTGTGCTCTGGCTGCATACAACGGATCAAAGTCCGCCTCGTTTTTGACGACCGCAAAGGCAATGTGTAAGAGCTTTCGCGCCGCAGCACAGCGGGCGACCTTCATGGGTTTGCCTGCCGCTCGTAAACGATCATAAAATGCCTTGATCACGGGATTGTATTGAGCAGCACTCAAGGTTGCCAAATACACTGCCGTACGAAGTGCAGCATTTCCTGTATGCCCAATGCTTGTTCGCCCATGGACACTGGTTCCCGAGGTATTGTCAACTTGCGAAGAAGCCACAATCTCTGACATACTGGTGGCATGAACAACACAAGACCTTCTCTGTACAAAGGATACCGTTTCCCATCTGAAATTATCAGCCACTGTATCTGGTTGTATTTCCGTTTCTCGCTCAGTTTCCGCGACATTGAAGAGATTATGGCTGAACGTGGGGTCGCTCTGACCTATGAAACCATCCGACAGTGGTGTCTGAAATTCGGCCAAATGTATGCTCATGAACTCAAACGTCGCCATCCAAAACCTGGTGACAAATGGCATTTGGACGAAGTCTTTCTCAAGATCAATGGGAAGCAGCACTACCTCTGGCGGGCTGTTGATCAACATGGCAACATCCTTGATATCCTGGTCCAGAGTCGACGCAACAAACAGGCGGCCAAAAAGTTCTTTCGCAAGCTCCTCAAAGGGCT
>NZ_ADVG01000006.1 GCF_000178855.1 Ktedonobacter racemifer DSM 44963
TCCTTTTGTTTGTCTATAAGTTGCCAAGGACTTTGCGTACATAATTTTGTGTCTCTTGTGGAAGCGCTGAGAGCCAGTCATCATGGTGATGATTGATGGCATCATCTACCGTACCAGGGCCAGCGTTGTAGGCCGCGACGGCCTGTTGATAATTCCCACCATAATGGTTAAGAAGCTGCTTGAGATATTTGGCCCCTCCCTTGAGTGAGGCAATCGGGTCATGTGGGTCAACACCTAGATCCGAGGCCGTGGAAGGTATGAGTTGTGCGATGCCGATAGCCCCGGCAGGCGAAACTGCATTGGGGTCAAAATGGCTTTCTGTCTCAATGATGTTGAGATAGATATCAGTGCGAACACCGTTGTCTTGTGCTGCCTGACGAGCCACATCAACATACTGAAGTTTGGTGATATTTGTCTGGTATGGAGGCACAACTGGCAGGTACTTAGGATGAATGTAGCCGATCATCTTACGATCACTCCAATAGCCAACCTGTGCAATCGAGTTATCTGGATTGATGACGAACTTATCTATAGGGGATTGAGCGTTGGCGTTGGCTATGGTCATCTCCCCCGGCTTGCCATTGTGGGGAGGTTGCCAGCCCAGCACAATGCCAGTATGCCCGGATACGCCGCCACTCATCACAAAGATATCCCCTGGACTGATCGGGAGCTTGCGAACAGGGGGCGCGGTGTCAGGGTCCGAATAATCCCCACTAGCAATGATCTGATAGTTTGGGTAGCCAGTGAAGGCACCCAGTAAGTACTTCGCATCGCTGGACGTTTCAAGCGGATGTAGCCGCTCATAGCTAGCGACCACAAACGACACGCATTGAAAGGTGCCACTTGCCCAAAACGGTTGGTACATGGGGGCGCTGTACCTCTTTAAGATGTCTTGTGGAAAGCCCGCATCATAGGCGGCATACACCGGGAATTTTATTGCGTTGCAGCCATTGTCTTTGGCGTAGCTCGTGTTCATTCCATGGCAGTCGTGTAGATGTGCCGCAATCTCTTTGGCGGCCAGCGTGACGCTATTATCCCCGCCAATTGTGAAGCCGTTGACCGAGCTAGTACCAGAGTCAGATTGAAATGCCCCGCTCACGGCTGCTACTGTCGTGCTTATGAACATCAGTGAGCAAAGCCCCATCACCACGAAGACACCGAGCAGACAACCGATGAGCTTGAATGGGTTGAGCAACCACTCCAAAGGATTGAAAAAGTTCAATGTATGGCCTCCTTACCATCTCTGTGATCCTGGTATGCTAATGAACAAGGTGTGAGAGCAGCAGCAAGAGCAGACCAACGACAAAGAGCACACCGAAGGCAGCCATGACCACGCACCCGTAGACAGTGCGACAGCCGGAAAACGGATCGAAAAACATGGTTGTTGCCTCTCTTTGTCTTACCCAGCAGCCATCGACGCTATCGCGCTCGCAATCTTGCCCATGCCACCGTCCGTAGGAACATTGATCCAGGAGATGGTCCATCGGGGAATCATCAGAATGACCGCATTAATGGCAATCGCTATCAAGTAATTTGCAAGGCCCGATTTGCCCTCAGACAAGACCGCTAACATATCGGTTGAAAGTCCCATGATGATGACCTGGATTGCTTGGGTGAAGATCAACACGATGGCCGCAGCCATACAACGGCGAGCGATGGATTGTGTTTGTGGGGCGATCCACATAATCATCCACAGAGGAGCCGTCACCAGCAGCACGATGATCCCCGCCATGCGCAGGTACGCAAAGACGAGGAGGCACAGTGTCAGGACGCTATACACTACCGTGAGCCACGCTATGAAGATATCGGTCTTCGCGGCAGAATCAAACAGTTGGTAGTTAAACCATGCTGCATGGATATTGCCCCCAGTGAACGTGGGGGCATAAATGGAGCAAATAGCATTGTTGCCCGTGATGAGTAAGGTCATAAATTGTAGCGAGAAGTTCGCCGCCAGGTATCCCAGGACGACGCGGGGCAAGATGTCAACGATCCGAGCGTAAACGATCCAACGCCCGGTCCCTGACAGCATTAGGCGAATAGCCGCCCAGAGGAGCGCGATAGTGAGCAGGCCCTCAGCAATCACGAGATTATCGTTATAGATCGACTCAATAGGACTCTCCTTGCTGGGTCCATATTTGGCCGACTGATGTGGCGGGAACTGATAGGTCATTTCGGGCGGCGTGGTATAGACGACCCGGCCAACCGATTTGACCTGATCGAGTGTCCACTTGTTGATGGCAACCGCTACCTTGGTAACCGCATCCAGCCATGCCTGATTGAATGTCTGTTTTATCCCATCACACAGCCATTGCATAGCACCACAACCCTCATCCTGTGCTTGCTGGAGGTGATTGCTGTGTGTCTGAACGGTGCTCGTGATCGATGTACTATGAGCCGTGCTTGCAGCCTCAGCAGGAGAGGCCACTGAGGGGGCCAGAATGAGCAGCAACAGGCACGCACATAGCACCGACAGGACGACGCGACGAAAAGAGGGCGGAGTAGACCGCCAGTAGTAAAACATGTATAAATCCTTTCGATGCGATAGAAAGAAGTGTGACGCGTGGCCACGCGTCACAGCCACGACCAGGCGCGCCAGTTGTGACCCGGAGCTGCATGTCACACTCACGGCCCTGATCGCGGTCAGTCAGTTAGGAATGCGAACTTGTTCTTGATTGGTTGCTGATGTGGTGTAAGTGGATTGTTTCAGGATAGACCTCTGACCATTGATGAAAAACTGTATTGAACGTAGTAGCTACTGATGTAGTAGTAACTGTAGCATAAGAGTGTTGAAATGGTCAATATAAGTTAACTTTGCCTGTAGAAATTGGAGCAAAAAGCGAAATAATTTTGCATGCATAAAATTTGTTACGTGCAAAACATTGCGTAAAAATAACAGAAAACATGCATTATATGTTATTAAACAATGTTTAATGTTTTCCTTTCCGTTGACACAAATATCATAGGTATGGTAACTTTTGTGTGGACCCCAGATACACCGACCGCTTTCCTCCTCATTGCAGGAGGGTAAGAGTACAAGAAGCCCCAGCAGCCAGCCATAAAGCTGTACTGGCAGACTACAGTTGTATGGATGTGTAAGCGGCGATGCGCGACGATGCGCGAAATGTGCTAGTAGAGGCGGTAAGGACGGAAGGAAACAGGAGGAGCGCGAGGTGCCAACTACCACGTTACAAGGGAGCCTATTACCACCATATTTACCCTATTTTGCCCCGCTATCCAGCACTGAGGTAGAACACTCGTTAACGCAGTATTGGCAAAGTGAAATTGCGCAGCGAGGACAGTCATTCAAAGTTCAACAACTTGATTGGGTTTTGACGAGCTATCTTGAACGTGTTCGAGCAGCCAGACAGAGTGTGGTGCAAGAGATGGATACCATTGTTGACTTTGATAAGGTGCGCTCCGCCCGCCACAAAAAAATTTCTGCTTCATGGGTGAGACGGCGACTTGCCGAGGAGGCCCCCGCCTCATTTCAAGCAAAAGAGATATCGAAGCCGACGCTCATGAACATTGTTGAGAGCAATGTACTGCGTAAGGAGAGCTGGGGGATATACGATCCCCAATCGGTGGCTAGTGCCTTGGTGCTGAGAAAGGTTCATCAGGAACGCGAACGGAATTGGTATCCCTCAATTATCCCTTCTGACGAAGAGTGGTATTGGGTATGGTCCCAGGAGCAGCCGGGAGCACCCATTGTCCCATGTCCGTATCCTCAGATTCCCATCAACTTGAACCCTAAGACGCTTTTGTGGACTGGGTTTGCAGGAGCATCATGGGGCGAAGATGTGTGGTACAAGATAGGTACGATAGGCGCTGTGACGTTTGCAGGGCTTATCTGGGAGAAGCGTCACGGAATGCCTATGCTGGCTCACTCTGATTTAGAGGTGTGGAGTCCTAGCAGCATGAAGGGAAAAAAAACTAAGCGTGCAGCTCCAGCCATAGATGCAAGCCTTGGCTTGACGGTCGCCCTCCAAATTTTGGAGCAATATCAACATAGTGGCTTGCTCCATGCGTTTGTGTCTGTGCGAGGGATTGGAAAGGGACGAGGCGAAATTCAGCTCGTAGATGGTAAGGTGAAGGATTGCTCAGTAGTGGATCAATCAGGACAGCGGCACCCTTTGAGGATAAATGACTTTATCGACCTTGAGGGGAAACGGGGCCATATTGAATGGTCGTTCCTGCCACAGACAGCGATAGACTCTAGTGCATCCTCGATTCAAGCGCAGGCCAAGGATGTGTTGAGACGGCTTGCGGCGAAGATATTTGACGAGGGCAATCTCAAAAACATATAACCAAGTAGCCAAGCAGGTATGGCCCAAAAAGCCCTATCTGCATGTTTGTCAACAAAACCTCTCTTATTTTGAGTACTATATAGATGGTTTTTGATCTATCGAACCATGACCAAGGAGGATGAAATGTCAGACGACAACTCATTAGTAGGTAAGGTATTCCTTATCACTGGGGCTAGCCGAGGCATTGGCGCGGCCATTGCACGCCAAGCCCTGGAAGCAGGGGCAAAGGTGGTTCTTACCGCACGCGAATCTTCTACTCAGCTCCTTCATGAAGTGGCAAGCTTTACCCATGAGAGAGTAGGCCAGGCGTTGGTGCTGGCAGGGGATATCAACGATGATAATTTCCAGCATCAGCTCGTCAAGACCGCCATTGAGCGCTTTGGGCGGATTGATGTATTTGTCAGCAACGCTGGTGTGGTACACTTCGCGGACTTGCAACACACCACGGAAGAGGTGTTAGATTATCACCTCAAAACAAACTTTTACAGCGCCGTATCTCTTACCCAGCGCATTGTCCCCCATATCCACAGTGGGGGGAGCATCATTTATATCACGACAAGCATCACGAACGGCGGCTTCCCCATGCTTGCGGCCTACGCAGCCAGTAAAGGGGCACTCAAATGCTTCATGCAGTGCATGGCGGTAGAATTAGCTCCCCAGGGCATAGCGGTCAACGCGGTGGCCCCAGGCCCCACCCAGACGGAGATGTGGCCGAGGGCATTGCCTAAAGATGCGCTTGAGCATATGGGAGGCAAGATTCTACCAAGACTGCTCACGGGAGAGTTTGGCGATCCTCAACTGGTCGCAAGTACTGTGCTCCACATGGCGAAAACGCCCACCATTCGGGGGCAGGAGATTTTGATTGACAGCGGCTATACCATCAGTTAGCTGTTATCTGTCATACAAAGTTAACACAACAACAGGTTGTGTGCTCAACATTGTATGACATTGCAAGAGGAGGAGAGGCAGGTGTACTACAAAGTAGCAGTGGTTTGCCACCCCGGCCCCAATTGGAACCCGGAAAGCCCGGTAACGAAACAGACCATGGAGGTCTTTACCAGATTCATGGTGAAATTAGACCGAGAGGGTGTCCTGGTCCTGGCAGGAGAATGGGGAGAGGGGGGGGTTATATATGTACTCAACGTTCCCTCGAAAGAGAAAGTTGAGCAGATCATGAGTGAAGATCCGGCAATTCAAAGCGGTATTTTCCGCGCAGAGGCGCAGAGCTTTAATCCCTTGATATCGCACAGCATCGGGGATTTCAACAACGTCGTCATACAGCGAAGCGGGAGTTTTTAGCTCTCTCCTGTCCCGTTGTTTATTGTTAAGCATAATTAGTTAGAAGAGAAAAAAACATGCCACCTATTTACTTTCCATTTGAGTATCTGCCTGGACCCAACTGGATTCAGGGCAAGCCAGTCATGGAGCAGCCCCTTCAAGGACATGTTGGTTATATGCTCCAACTGCATGCGCAGGGAATTCTTGCCTGGGGTGGAGCGTTTACGGGCGGATCGTTTTCGGCTGAAGCAGGGGGCCTGAATATCATCGCCGCCAACAACCTGGAAGATGCATGCCGGATTATGAACGCAGATCCGGCTATTCGGGATGGAATTTGTGTCTATAAGGTCCGGCCATGGATGCCATTGCTTAGAGCGGCATTCCAAGCTGAAAATTATGTGCCCTCGCCTGCCAGTTAGTTAGGGGGACAACAAGGAGCACAAAGGAAGCGACCACAGAGGAAAGCCTCCTCTGTGGTCGTTTTAGCATAGAAGCAGCAAGCAAGCAGAGAGCAGAGAGGAGGGAGTAATGCCGCCAGTCGATGTAAGTATCGGTTTGCAGAGAGCACTACCCCTGTTAGCCGAATATTATAAAGATGAGGCAATCTTACAGGCCAAGGTGCCGAGTCGCACCATTCCCGGTGTAAGGGAACGATGTCTGTGTTGCATCCATCTCCGCGATGGAAGGCCCATCTCTTGCTATATCGTGAAGAAGGATGGAAAGCGCCAGAGTGTGGATTTGGATTTGGTTCAAGCAGCCGACACAAAACGAGGACCCTTTGATTGGTCGTTGGAGCCTGTAAAACAGCCACAGCCACAGCCACAGCAGTCGGACATGCTACCAGACATGCCACCAGACATGCCGCCGCAAGCGTCGCAGTATACCTATACGCAATCGCAACTGCCACAACTCTATAGCCCCTCCCAACTATCGCAGCCATCCCATAATAACCTTTTCCCTTCAGTTACGCCGTCGATCAATAAAGACGCTATTCCCATACGGCTACGACAAGAATTAGATCTGAGCTGGCTTTCGTCAATGGGCAGACCGCAACAGATCCTATTAAGAGCAGTGTTTAACTTTATTAATGGACAGCGATCTGTTGCAGAAATTAAAGCAAAGTTCCCTCATGTGTCGGATGACAAGATTGAGCAAACCATTATTTTCCTGATGGCAACCCATTTCGCTACTTTTAAGTATGAGTAGTGCTTACTAGATCATTCAATTGGAGTGCATGATGCAACAAACCACGTCCACATTCACAGAGAAGAAGCCCTCTCTATTGAGTTGGTGGTATCAACTCACTGCCATTCCCGAACCACCACAGGGAAGAGCAACCTTTGCCCAGCGTGAAACGGTTCGCAAATCGCGCTTTTTGAGCGTGATTGTTGGCTGTTTGCTCATATCGTTTGTTTTCTTTATCCCTGGCTGTCTTGTGCTCCCAAATCACTACGTCATTGTCGCAGATGTGGGCATGATGCCTATCTGTATCATTGCGCTTGTGCTCAACAAGCTCCGCAAGCCCATCGTGGCGGGCATTCTGCTGACGATAGCGTTTGAGGCAGCGCTTACGATGGTCGTCCTGACCAGTATTCCCTTCGATCCCCCCACCTTGCAGCAATACGAGCTGTTTGTGTTTGGGGAAGTGCTAGCTGTTTCCCTTATTACACCCGAGGCCGTATGGGTCGTTGCTCTCTACAACATTAGCTTTATCATTTGGAGCCTTTTCTTTCAGGAATACAAAGATGCGGCTCTCATCTCTGAGTTGCAAACGCAGTTTTGGGCCATCTTAGTACGCCCCGTTGCCGTGCAGTTCGTGACCGCTGGTGTGACGTATCTATGGGTGAAAGGTGCCACAGGTGCGATTGAACGCGCCGACAGAGCTGAGATGCGTACCCAGCTAGAGGTGCAGATGCGCGAGTTGGAAGAGGAGCGCAACGAGGAAAAGAGACGTGTCGAGGAATTTATCACGCGGATCGTCAATGACCATGCTACTGCGATGAACAAGGGAGAAATATCAAAGATACCCGCAGGCGAATATCCTACACAGTTATGGCCTCTGATTAACGTCTTTAACATGCTTCAGGCTCGTGCGCAACGGGCGCGCTTGAGCGAGAATCAATATAGTCAGCTTCAGCAAATAATTTTGCGCGCCACCACTCTCGCAAATCAGGGACGATTCCCGGTAGATCGGCCTACCGGAACGATACTAGACCCACTTGTGGCAGCTCTAAAAAGGCAGGAAATTCTTCGCGGGAAAGGCGGGGCACCTGCCTCTGTTGCTGATAGATACGTGTCTGCTGCACAGGTGCCGCTACAGCCAACCCAACCACAACAACCGATCCAGGGAGAATTACAACCATTTGATATGCCGCCATTTGATCGATAATTCGGGAGGGAAAGAGCAGTAAAGGACAAGACATAGCTTTAGGGACGGTTGCCAGGCATCGGCAACCTTCTCTTTTTTTATGGCAGACTGTAAACTGTCATGCGATGTGTGTGCATAGTAGAATGTAGAAATGAAGCGGAAAGGGACTCTTCCATGACCAATCGCCAACAAGAAATTCTTGAGGCTCTTCGCAGCAAGCGAAACTGGACAACAAGCACATTTGCCAAGCATCTTGGTATTTCCGTCGCCGCAGTCTCGAAAATGTTCTCGCGCCTAGAAGGCCAGGGAAAAATTCAACGAATCATTGATCCACACGACCGACGTGCGCGTGTTATTCGCGTGATCCAAGAGTAAGAGGCCCAGAGTGAAGGTTACTGTTACTACGGGCACTACATCGGGCAATACGAGCAATTACGTAAGGTTTTATGAAGTGCAAGATAGCGGGCATGAGGCGTAAAAACCTCTCTAATGGTTGTAGAACAAAGCTTCGCTAATGCACATTTTTGCCAGAATCTTAGACATACCTCAAAGGGCTGCGCAATGGTGACGGTGCGCTTGCTTGACAGGTAGCGCAAGGGGGCGGTATTATTTTCATGTTTGGTGTGTAAATAGGAGTAAGGAGAGCTACATGGCGATGAGAGAAGAAACCAACAAAGCCATCATTCGCCTCTTGATGGAGCAATGGAACAAAAAAGACCTGGAAGCTTTTTTCGATGGTTTTGCTTCCGAGTGTGTTTTCCGCGTCGTCCAAAGTTACGACTCCCCGCTCACCAGAGATGACTTCAAAAATCTCATGAGCACGGCTTCGGCGGCCTTCCCCGACATGATTATCACCGTTGAACACGAGATGGCGGAGGGAGACCACGTGGCGATTCGCGTCCTCAATTATGGCACCCATACTGGGGACCAGTGGGAGGGGATTCCGGCGACCTACAAACAGGTCGCCTACCGCGAAATGGTTACCTTTCGCCTAAACACCGAGGGAAAGATCGTGGAGTGGATCTATCATCCCGATCTCTTCACGCTTTTTCAGCAGCTTTCGTTGAAAAACGAGAGCGCCTCATAGCGTTTCATCTGCGAGCAACAGGGCAACCACGCGGAACATGCTGTGGTTGCCCTGTTTTTTTTGCTACCTCTGTCAACGAAGACAGCTACGGGTTTGTTGACACGCTACAACAAGCTCTAGGCCTGTTCTACACTGTGCACCAAGAGTCCCTCCAGGATCTCCCCGATAAGCTGCTCAAATGTCACGCCCTTGAGGAATGTTGTCACTGCGATGGTCACGTCCAGGTCCGCGCGGATGCGGTTCCTCAGTTCCACGGACATGAGCGAATCGATGCCCAGCCGGTTGAGCGGTTGGTACGCATCAAGATTGAGTGAGGCGTGCCCCAGAACGCTCGCAATGTGAGCGTTGAGATACTGGCTCAGCGCCTGGTGGCGTGCCTCTTCGTCCAGCGTTACCAGCATGTCCCCTGTCAGGCGTGGCTCTGCTGCTCCTGCCTTCTCCTGTGCCCTCGTTTCCTCCACCAGATCCGCAAAGAGCGAGGAACTGGTCAAATTTGGATAGAATTGGCTCCATTTTGGTAGATGAAACGACATGACTCCAACTTGTGGTGGACTCTGCCGCAAGAGTTCACCCAGGATAGCCAGGCCTTCCTTCGGCTTCATACTGGCAAAGCCGCGCACATCCAGGCGTTCGCCGCGGTCTCCCTTCATCGCCTGTCCAACCTCGCCCCAGCGCCCCCAGTTGATGCAGAGGGCAGGTAACCCTTGCTGCCTGCGGTAGAACGCCAACATATCCATAAAGGCATTGGCTGCTGCGTAGTTGCCCTGGCCGGGTGAGCCGATCAGTGAGGCTGCCGACGAGAAGAGCACAAAGTAGTCCAGGGGATCATTCAGCGTCAGGCGATGCAGATTCCATGCTCCATCGACCTTGGGGGGCATGACACCCTGGAAACGCTCACGATCCAATTGAAGCAGGGTACTGTCATCCAGCACAACGGCTGAGTGGAAGATTCCGCGTAAGGGAGGCATCCTGCGCCGTATTTCATCCAGAGCAAGAGCGAGTTGCTCTTCCTGGGAAACATCGGCCAACATGAGATGCACCGTCGCTCCCGTGTCGCGCATCATGTGCAGCGTGGCCTGAGCCTCCTCTGAGGGACCTCGGCGGCCCATGAGGACGAGGGAGCGCGCGCCTTGTTCTATCATCCATTGAGCTGTGCGTAACCCAACCCCGCCCAGGCCACCGGTAATCAAGTAGGTGCCATCCTGACGGAATAAGGTTTCGGATGATTCCTGCTCATTTGGTAAGGTGTGATGAGCAAGCCGGGCAGCATAGCGCCTCTTTCCGCGTAGAGCCACTTCATCGGCTTCATCGTTGGAGGATATTTCCTTGCAAAGGGCCTTGATGCTCTCCTCTGAAGGCGTTGGATCGAGATCAATCAAGGTGGCGTGCAAATCCTGATGCTCGTAGACGATGACGCGACCCAGGCCCCACAACGGAGCCTGCGACAGCGCAGTAGTCCCTTCTTGCTCCTCAATAGCATGGACGCCGCTGGTCACGAGATAGAGTCGCGGAGTGGTTTCCTGCTTTGTTGCTGTCAATGCCTGGAGCAAGTGGAGCGTGCCGATACTCACCAACTCCTGATCCTCAAACAATGCGTGCACCGTACTCGCTTCGTTGACTGGTTGTGTCAGCAGACTCCACAAGTAGACGATGCCATCGATGGTTTGTCCTCCCTGGTACAACTCACTAAAGAGGTGATGAAACTCCTCAGGAGACGTAGGATTCAGTTCGTAATGCTGTACCTGGACCTGTTTATAGGTGTTGCCTGGGGTAACAACGATACACTCAGCGCCATTTGCCTGCAAATATTCAACCAGTTTCTGAGCAGGACCCTCGTGCGCACCAAAGATGAGCCACCGTTTGCGCGACTCTTGCACCTGCTGTTCGGTGGAAACCTGTTGCTCCCACTGGATACTGTATAAGAGCTGGTTGAGGCGTTGGCGCATTAATCCCTGTGTGTTATCCTCAAGCGATTGCAAGCGGAAACCAAGCACCTCCAGGAGCACGTGCCCTTCGTCGTCAAGCAGAATGATATCACCATCGATGGTGCTCGTATTGTCTGAGCGGAGTATCGCGTGGCTCCAGAGTCTTCCTGTACCCTCTGGCTGCTGATAGAGTCTCACCTGTTTTACCACGACGGGTACATAGCTGTCCTCATTCTCTTCCGGCAGAAAGGGAATAATGCCTTGCAGAATGGCATCCATCAGCGCGGGGTGGACCTGGTAGCCGGACCGCTCATCTATGACTTCCTGAGGAACGGCGATCTGCGCCATCACCTCGCCTGATCTCCGCCAGATGTGGGTGACGCCCTGGAAGCGTGGGCCGTGTTGAATGCCGCGCGCCCGGATGCCATCGTAGAACGCAGGCGCTTCCATCGTCAGGGTCCATTGGTCTGGCACCTGCTCAGGGAGGAGATGAGGATGCGCTTCATTCGTCAGGAATTCTTCCACCCTGCGCACCATTGCCGTCGCGTGATGGGTCCAGGAGACGGCTTGCTTGTCCTGCTCAGCCTGGGTACTATAAAACTGCAATACCCAGCTTCCTTCCTCTGCTTCGTGGGGTGTCAGGGTAACTTGCAAGGTTTGCCTGATACCTTGGGGGAAGAAGAGCACTTTTTTAAGTTGAAGATCTTCGATGCAAAAGTGACGGGCGCCAAAAATATCAGTTGCGGCGGCCAGGGCTAATTCGATATAGGCTGCTCCGGCAAGGACCGGCATGTCATGAACACGGTGTTCCTCCAGATAGGGGAACAGTTCCGCGTCGATCTCCGTCGTCCAGAGATACGTCTGCTTCTGGAGCGCCAGTGGCGTGCCGACATTGAGGATGGGATGGGCGATGGTTCCGTCGCTCCTCCATGTGGAAATGGCACGGGATTGTGAGCGATCGCCGCCGTCGTTCCAGTGGCGTTGCCGTTGCCAGGGGTAGGTGGGCAAGGACACCCGTCGTCCTCCATCGGGATAGAGGCGAGACCACTCCACTTCATAACCATGAGCGTACAGCGTGCCCAGCGTGGTCAGCAAAGCGTTGCGCCCTTCATCACGCCGCAGCGAGGCCAGGGCCATCGCAGGCTTATCCGATTGTTCAATGGTTTGCCTGATCGCGCCGACCAGGATCGGATGGGGACTCATCTCCATAAAGATATCGAAGCCCTCCTCCAGTAATTCCTGCGTCGCATTGAGGAAGAGGACCGGTTTACGGAGGTTATCCACCCAATACTGCGCGGTTAATTCTCCCCCTTCTATATATGTGCCATTGACCGTCGAAAACATCGGCACACTGGCCCGACGCGGCTGAACACGCTGCATCAGGCTGAGCAGATCCTCGCGCAGCAGGTCCATCTGCGGACTATGCGAGGCAAAATCCACTCTGACGAGGCGGCCAAAGATGCCCTTCTCCTCAAGGACAGCGAGAATTTCTTTCACGGCTTCAGCGTCACCCGAGAGGACCGTCGAGTTTGGGCTATTGCTGACAGCTACCGATACACGCTCCTCGTACTTGTTATCTTTGACGAGCGCGGTGGCTTGCTCCAGCGAGAGCTCTACTGCTGCCATCGCCCCTTTACCTCGTTGGCGCAGTGCCAGTTTGCTGCGAGAGCAAATAATCCAGGCCGCGTCTTCCAAACTGAGCGCTCCAGCGATATAGGCTGCCGCTGTTTCACCCATGGAGTGCCCTACCACCGCGTCTGGCTCGACCCCCCAGGAGCGCCAGAGCGCCGCCAAGGCAATCTCAATCGCGAAGAGTGTCGGCTGGATCACATCGATTTCATCCAGGCGTGCTGAGTCCTCATTGGTTTGCAAGAGGTCGAGTAGCGACCAGTCTACGTAGTTGCGCATGACCCGATCACAGTCCTCAATAGCAGCGCGGAATGCAGGCTCCTGGGCCAGTAAATCGCGTCCCATGCCCAGCCACTGTGATCCCTGACCAGGAAAGATCCAGGCAATTTTGTGCTTTTTGGTTGCGATGTGTCGACCACGAAGCAACTCGACGCTTGCCTCCCCTTGTCCGAAGGCGCTGAGTTTTCTGTGTAGTTCGGATTTTGAAGAACTCGTGACGGCCAGGCGCTCCTCGCGGGGCAGCCGGCCCAGGCTTGCCGTGTAACAGATATCGCGCAGGGTTTGCGCTTTGTATTCCTCCTGCTCCAGGTGCGCTACATACCGCTGAGTCAGTTCCTGAAGGGCTTTGTCAGTCTGCGCGGACAAGGGCAGCAGATAGGTGGTGGAGGGTTCCTCGTCCGGTTCCGTCTCCGCAGCCACAGCATGTGGGGCTTCTTCGAGGATGACATAGGAGTTTGTCCCGGCGATACCGTAAGAGCATACCGCCGCACGATGTGGGGTACCGACGGAGTGTGGCCAGGGCGTGAGCGCTGTAGGAATGGTCAGCGCATATCTCTCCCACGGGATGGCGGGGCTAGGCGTATGGAAATGCAGGTTTCCTGGGATCATACCGTACCGGAGGCTGAGTGCCGCCTTCATCAAGCCAGTGACGCCTGCTGCTCCCTCGGTATGGCCGATGTTCGTCTTCACCGAACCCACGAGCAAGGCATGTTCTGCAGGACGATTGTTGCAGAGGACCTCTCCCAATGTCTCAATTTCGACGGGATCACCTGCTTTGGTCCCTGGGCCGTGTGCCTCGACATAGTCAATAGTCAGCGGGTCAACGCTGGCGTTTTCTAGCGCCTTCTTTAACCCGGCTTGCTGCCCCTGGGTGCTGGGAGCCATAAAGGAATCACAATGACCGTCATTGTTGGAGGCGCTGCCGCGAATAATGGCATAGATCTGATCGCCATCGGTTTGTGCTTGTGAAAGGAGCTTGAGGATGACCACGCCTGCGCCTTCGCTACGCACATAGCCATCGGCAGCCGCATCGTAGGTCTTACAATGCCCATCGGGGGCCATCATTTTGCCCTGCGAGAAACCAATGGTGTGATCGGGATTCAGGATGACATTCACTCCGCCCGCAACGGCGATGCGACAGGCTCCAGCGCGCAGATTGTGTACCGCCTGGTCGACGGCGATCAGCGAAGACGAACAGGCGGCATCGATCGCGAAACTGGTCCCCATGAGATCTTGCGTATACGAAATGCGACCGGCAGCGCCACTACGCGCGCTGCCGGTCGTTCCGTACACATCCAGACTTGCGGCATTCTTAAATTGCCGGTCCCAGAAATCTCCGGTCAGGATGCCGATAAAGGTACCGTTTTACAGACACTTCCCACACCGCCAGAAATGCACCTCGAAACCTCCAATTTATGCTATAATAGTGTCTGTATACCCGTCTGCAAAACAACGTCTAAGAATAGAGAGGCAGAGACGAGTTACTGTACTATAAAGTCAGCAATAGACCAGGAAGGAGCCAACCAGGATGAAACTAGGCTATATCCGCGTCAGTCGTGACAAGCAAACGACCGCACTGCAAGAAGATGCTATGAAGCGCGAGCAGTGCGATAGGACATTTACAGATAAGATGAGTGGGAAGCGGTTCGACCGCCCGGAATTCTTGCGCATGCTCGACATTGCGCGGCCAGGGGACGTGATTGTGGTGTGGAGACTTGATAGGCTGGGACGTTCTCTTAAAGAGCTGATTGAGACCGTGAATGTGCTATCAGAGCGCGGGGTTGAGTTAAAGAGCCTAAAAGAGAATATCGATACCTCAACACCAACAGGCAAGTTGATGTTTCATATCATTGGAGCGTTGGCAGAGTTCGAGAGGGATATCATCAGCGAGAGGACCCAGGCAGGACTTGAGGCAGCCAGAGCCAGAGGTCGCCAGGGAGGAAGACCAAAGGCCAAGATACGCCCCGACCAGCTAGAGCGAGCGCGCAAGCTTCACGCCGCGAGGCAGAACACCGTTGCCGAGATTATGGCCCTAACCGGATTTAAAAGCCGGGCTACTTATTATAAGTACGTGGTAGATAGTGCCAAATCACAAGACCCACAGGTGTGACACCCGATCCGCTGTCACACCTGCGCCGGCCAGGTCGAAGTGTGACGCGATCGGCTTGTCACGTTGTTGTCTGTGCTCAAAAATCAGCCTGAGAAGCGCAATTTGCCCAGAATCGCGCCAGGATGCGATTTTAGAAACGGACCCCCTTATGGATACCGGGAAGGTTGAAATAGGGGCTTTCTCGTGGCTCTCAGCGCGTCGTATTTTGCGCTTGCTCTCTCGATTTCTGCTTATCCTTCAGCCTCTAGCTCAGAGAGGCGGATTTCTCCCTCCAAAGGGGCAACCCACAGCAAATTCTCATCATCCTCTGTCATATCGTTATCCCCCAGGGCGAGGAAGTCAAGCTCCGCGTCGAATTGAGCCACTGTTACCCAGCGAGGGATGACGCAAATAGTATTGTCTTGGAGCATTACTTGGCCGCGCACCTGGATATGCACGACCACCCCATATTGTTCAGTGTAGAGCAGTGCTGCGCGGCGAATATCATCAATGCGTTTAGGAAGTGGCAGCACGACGGACTCTCTTATGCCCAAAGCACCCATCACTTATCCCCTTGTCAGTTTGTAGTAGAAGTGCAGCACCATTATAGCCGCTTGCTGCCTCTGGTGCCAGTCAGCAGCGAAATGAGAGAGCGCCGATCACCCCGGCGAGTGTGACCCCTTGCCGTGAGTCACGCCCCGCACAGTCAGGTCAATGCGTGACACCCGAGCATGGTCTCACTTGCAGCTCCAGCTCGTTCGAGTGACAGCCGCCAAAAGTCACAAGGCTTGCACCTGGCTGAGGATGTGACCACGGCAAAAGGGTAGGAATAGGGTACAATGGGGGTGAAGCGACAATTTTGTGAAGGAGCAGCTTACCACGAGTGAGGAGCAAGCCCCCTACCATTCCTCTAGCCAAAGACAGCGCCCCGGAGCCAAGGGCGAGACAAACGGTGCAAGCCATCGGCATGTGTACCGCATAGCCATCGGAAGCCCCGTGATACGTTGGTGCGAAACATGTGGAAAGTCCTCTATCTTACAGCAGGTTCACGAGCTTATACATGATACCGTGTCCTACGCCTGGGTGGAAATTGCGGAGGATGAGTAATGAACGAGATGCACAAGCTAGCGGCACAAGCAGCCAGGGCTAGCCGTGGGGGCGATTGGTATATTGACGAGCGCCTTTCTGAAGGCGAGATCACGCTGCCTGAGAATCTGCCGATACGCATGTGGATCTTCACGCTGAAGCATAGGCTCGCTGGGCACATGGGTTATGAGATCGTGGTGTGGAATCGGTCGCGGTTTATCTCTATCGAGATGCAGTAAGGCCCGGTAGTCCGGGCCTTCGTGCTATTCAACCACTTCAGACGTGTGATTCTCCTGTGCTGGCACGGCTGGTTCTGGCACCAACTCAACTATATTAGGCTTAGGAGAGATGTTCTGTCTGGATCGGTTCAATAGCTCATGCAAGTTAGCAGTAGTCCGTCCCGCCTCTTCCAATTCACCCATGCGCTCTGCCAGCCAGAGAGAGTGAGCAGTATGGATGTTCCCAATAGCATCAGAGATCCTCTGAGTATGCGCGCCGATGACCTCGTGTATCGGTTTCGGCTCACCATCTGGCGCTATTGGAGAGAGTTGAGCAACTGTCTGTTTCATTTGCTCTACTTGGCTAGTGAGTTGCCCCAGATTCTCAGCAACATCAGTAAGGACTGCAAGTTGCTTTGAAAAGCTCTCGATACGGTTCTGTAAGTGAATAACATTCACGGGAGTCTGGTAGATCTCTTGTGGAAATCGCGGTACTGAATGCGTGTGCTGAAGTAGCGCATCTTTCACCGATGCCTCTACCGCAAATGTCTGCCGTATCTCTGCAAGCAGAGTGCTCTCCATCTGTGCTACACGGGCGTCGAACTGTACTTTGACTTGCTCCAGCTCTTGGCGTACCTCTTCTCTCGATAGAAATATCCCCACGAAATAGAATCCTTTCTTTTCTTTTTAGACATCCTGCAACAATGGAAGCAACAAGAGATATATATTAGTATACGTGCAACGTGTATCAAATGCTACGTACAGATGTTCTATGTACGCTGCTGCTCCCTTTCTCATTTGGGTGCTCCGGCACAGGTGACGCAGGCCAAGCTGCCTTACTGACACAAATTCGCCATTTTAAAATCAAATGTCATATTCTCATATGCCTATATATTGTACAATTGCAGAGAATAAATTAATTTGTGCCGCAGATGTCAGGCTGAAAGGGAATTCGGATGGCCCGTGCAATTACCGAGAACACCTTATTTTATGGCGATAACTTTGATATCCTCCGTGAGTATTTTATTGACGAATGTGTTGATCTCATCTACCTTGACCCACCCTTTAACTCAAACCGCAATTATAATGTCCTGTTTAAGGACGAGCATGGCTCAGATAGTGAAGCGCAAATTACTGCGTTTGAGGATACCTGGCACTGGACAGTTGCCACAGAACATACGTATTACCACATCCTCAATCATAGCTCAGATAAAGTTGTTGAAATGATCACTGCCTTACGCGCCTTTATCGGAACCAATCAGATGATGGCGTATTTAGTGATGATGACAGCAAGACTCATTGAACTCCATCGAGTGTTGAAACCTACTGGTAGCCTCTACTTACACTGCGACCCGACGGCGAGTCATTATCTCAAGATCATTCTGGATACTATTTTTGGGGCGCAGAACTTTCGCAACGAAATAATTTGGAAAAGAACAAGTTCTCACGGGAATGTTACTACTACATATGGAGATGTAACAGATACGATCCTCTACTATTCTCGTGGGGGTAAGCCAGTGTGGAACCAAGTTTATATACCCTACACCCAAAAACATATAGAGAGTTCATTTACGCATGTAGATTCAGACGGTCGGCGCTATACGACCAGCGATCTTCGTAACCCAGGATACCGACCAAACCTCATCTATGATTACAAAGGGTATAAGCCTCACCCTAATGGTTGGGCGGTTAGTCGAGAGAAAATGGAGGAGTATGACCGTCAAGGTAGGCTCTGGTTCCCGTCTAATAAAGATGGCCGTATTCGTCTCAAGAGGTATTTGGATGAGTCGCCTGGACATCGCGTTCAAAATCTATGGGATGATATTCCTCCTATTAGTTCTCAGGCAGCAGAACGCCTCGGCTACCCAACGCAAAAACCCTTGGCTCTCTTAGAGCGTATTATTGCAGCAAGCAGTAATCCTGGCTGTGTCATTCTTGACCCATTCTGTGGTTGCGGGACCGCAATCGCGGCAGCTCAGAAGTTAGAAAGAAAGTGGATCGGTATTGATGTCACTCACTTAAGCATTGCCTTACAGAAATACCGGTTGGAAGCGATGTTCCCTGGTATTAAGTTTAAGATCGTCGGAGAGCCGGAGGATATGTCGGCAGCTTACCAGCTTGCAAAGGATGACCGCTATCAATTCCAATGGTGGGCTTTATCATTAGTTCGTGCCAAACCACTTGGCGGCCTGGAGGGAAGCAAAACAGGCAAGAAGGGAAGCGATAAGGGAATTGATGGCATCATTAATTTTGTGGATGACGCGAGTGGAAAACCCAAGCGCGTGATCGTTCAGGTGAAGTCTGGTCACGTCAAATCAGGCGATATCCGTGATCTGGTAGGAACCATGCAGCGGGAGCAGGCCGCAATTGGCGTGTTTATCACACTAGAGCCTGCTACGAAGGATATGAAAACCGAGGCCGCCAGTGCAGGATTTTATCACTCACCTGGTTGGGGCAAAGACTATCCACGCCTTCAAATTCTCTCCATTGCCGATCTCTTACAACGGAAAGAGGTGCATATGCCTCCCCAGTCTGGGACATTCAAGGCAGCCCAACGGGTACAGCAAGCAAAGCCACAAGCTGAGCAGATTGAGTTCGAATTTCAAGACGAGAGTATGAGCGACAATAAAAACGACAGCTCATACTCATATAGGGGGTAGCGTGTAACGTTACGGGGTCCTGACATAAAACCCCTAATAGGCATCAATCCGTGAAGGAAATCATATAGAGGAAATACAAGGAAGTAGACATATGGCAGCACCACATTCAGTACTTGAACTTATTGAACGCTTTGACCGCAATCGTACTGCTTACCGCTCCGAACAATATAACGAAGCCCGACTTCGTATTGAGTTTCTTAATCCCTTTTTTGAAGCTCTGGGATGGGATATCAACAATAGGCAAGGATACGCAGAGGCATATAAAGACGTTATTTACGAGGATGCCATCAAAATAGGAAAAGCCACCAAAGCCCCTGATTATTGTTTCCGTATTGGTGGTACACGTAAGTTCTTTGTCGAAGCAAAAAAACCCGTTATTAATCTCAAAGATGCTAGCGAACCCGCGTTCCAGCTCCGCCGCTATGCCTGGTCTGCAAAATTGCCACTAAGTATTCTCACAGATTTTGAAGAGTTTGCTATTTATGACTGTCGTATTAAACCCGACCAAAACGACAAGGCTACAACCGCCCGCGTTATGTATTTCCCTTATACCGAGTATGTAAATCGTTGGGAAGAAATTACCTCTGTTTTCTCGCGGGACGCAATTTTAAAAGGCTCTTTTGATACCTATGCAGAGGCAACGAAAGGAAAGCGAGGAACGGCAGAAGTTGATGTTGCATTTCTGCAAGAGATTGAGTCCTGGCGAGAGATACTTGCTCATCAAATAGCTCTGCGAAATAAAACGCTGACGCAGCGCGAATTAAACTTTGCGGTACAAATGACGATAGATCGCATTATTTTCCTTCGTATCTGTGAAGATCGAGGTATTGAAGAATACGAACGGTTAAAATTTCTACTCAAAGGAACGAGTGTTTATAAGCGTCTTTGTGATCTCTTTCTTGAAGCAGATGCACGCTACAATTCTGGACTGTTTCATTTTCAAAAAGAGAAGAACTGGGATGAAGCACCTGATACGTTAACGCAGAATCTTGTTATTGACGATAAACCACTCAAAGATATTGTTAAGCGGCTCTACTATCCTGAAAGTCCGTATGAGTTCTCAGCACTTCCCGCTGACGTTCTCGGCAAGGTCTATGAGCAGTTTCTTGGGAAGGTTATTCGTCTTTCCCCTTCTCATAAGGTAACGGTTGAGGAAAAGCTCGAAGTCAGAAAAGCTGGCGGTGTTTACTACACGCCTGACTTTATTGTTACCTATATCGTTCATCATACATTGAGTAAATTGCTTGAGGGGAAAAAGCCAGGAGCACGAGGAAGCGCAAGTAAAATCAAAATTGTTGACCCTTCGTGTGGGTCAGGCTCGTTTCTCATTGTTGCCTACCAATACTTACTTGATTGGCATCGAGACCGCTACGTTGAAGATGGGCCTGAAAAGCACCGTAAAGAGTTATTTCAAGGTCCAGGCGGTCAATGGCTATTAACTACTCAAGAGAAAAAGAGAATTCTTCTTAACAATATTTATGGTGTGGATATTGATAGCCAGGCGGTTGAGGTAACAAAATTATCTCTGCTACTCAAGGTGCTGGAGGGTGAGTCAAATCAATCGCTTACTTCTCAGCTTAGTTTATTTCAAGAGCGTGCGCTTCCTGACTTAGACCACAACATTAAATGCGGTAACTCACTAATCGACTCAAGTTTTTATAACGAAATACAGCAACTACCTCTTTTTTTGGATGAGGAAACGCAGTATCGTATCAATGCATTCGATTGGAAAAGTGCGTTTCCTCAAGTTTTTTCTAGTGACGCGCCGGGCTTTGATGCTGTTATAGGCAATCCTCCTTATATTCGTATTCAATCATTGAAAGAGTGGGCACCTTTAGAGGTTGAATACTATAAAAAAGTCTATAAAGCAGCAGGAAAAGGAAACTATGATCTCTATGTAGTGTTTGTTGAACATGGACTTTCGCTGCTTAACAAACACGGTCTACTTGGATATATCCTACCTCATAAATTTTTTAACTCTCAATACGGGGAACCATTGCGTAACCTTATCGCCGAAGGCAAATATCTCTCTGATGTTGTCCACTTTGGAGATAAACAAATCTTTGACCAGGCTACTACATATACCTGCCTCCTGTTTCTAAATAAGACAGGGAGTAATCAGTGCCATATATCGAAAGTGAATGACCTTGTATCCTGGCGTAACAATGGTGAGGTAGTCGAAGGCATTATTCCGTCTAGCAGCATCACAAATGAAGATTGGAACTTTGCGATTGGAAATAGTTCAATTTTGTTTGAAAAGCTAAGTAGTATGCCGACAAAGTTGAAAGACATAGTCAGTAGGATTGGGCAAGGTATTCGTACTAGTGCTAACGAAGTGTATGTATTGGACTTGGTTTCTAATGATGGTGATTTGATTCTAGCTCATTCTAAGCAACTTAATTGTACTATCCCGTTGGAACGGCAAGCTGTATTGCTCTTTTTACAAGGTCGAGAAATTAAACCCTATATGCTCCAACCATCGGGAAAAGTTGTTCTTTTTCCATACAAATTAACCAACGGAAGCATGCATTTAGTTACAGAGGATTATTTGACTAAGTTCTACCCAAAGGTATATGAGTATTTACTCTTAAACAAACGTTACCTAAGCGAAAGAGAAAAGGGAAAATTCAATGGAGTAGGATGGTACGGCTATGGCAGAGTACAAAACATTGATCTGATGCTTCAGCCTAAGATACTTGTTCCTGATATTGCAGATCATGCTTCATTTGCCTTTGATGAAAATGGTAGTTATGCCTTTACTAGTGGTTATGGCATCACACTACTAAATACAGTTGTGGAATCACCTAAATATATCTTGGGCTTGTTAAACAGTAATGTTTTAGACTTCTATCTTAAATGTGTTAGCACCCAAATGAGGGGTGGTTTCTTTCGCTACTTTACTCAATTTATTGAACAACTTCCCATCCGCACTATCAACTTCTCTGACCCCACAGACAAAGCTCGTCATGATCAACTAGTGGAGTTAGTTGAACAAATAACAACTCTGTACAAGCGGCTGGCAGATGTAAGAATGGCTCAAGATAAGACAATGCTTCAACAACGCATTACTATCATAGAAAAGCGAATTGATAAAATGGTATATGAACTATATGGATTAACTGAGGAGGAAATCAACATAATGGAGGGATAGCTGCAAACTAAACACATGCCTATTTGTAAATTTGGGAAATAAGCTGGTGAAAACTTACCAATGATGCGCGTGACTCTCGGTTCACTGTCTCTTTCATTTGCCGAGAGAATGGCTCCACAGGCAAAAGAAGGGAAGAGGCTTTCAACAGAGAAATTGCAAAGAAATCACCAGCTTATTTCCCAAATTTACAGGCGGGCCAGATCGCGCCTGTGTGACGCCCGAGCTGTGTTACCCACCACAGCTCCAGCTCACGGTGTGACCGGAGATCTATGGTCACACCCGGCGCGCCTGGTGCAAGGTGTGACTGCCAGCTCTGGGTCACATGTAGACCGATAGCCAACTAGCTCGCCCAGCTTGGCTGTCGGTCTACACTGTAATGGGCTACCACCATCCATGTGATCCTTATGTCCGCATACCCCAGAGAGAGCCGAAACGATAGAGGAGAGGCAGCGCGATAGGAGGTACATTCGTATGGAGCTTGAAGACCTGGAGGCGATCATTGACAAAAAATATTACGGAGAGGAGCGCGACGAGGAGCAGGACCCGGACGGCCCCTATCTTATCGCGTTCGCCCTATTGCAAGTCGTAAAAGAGCTACGTGCCTTGCGTGCCTTATTGACGCAGGAACAGGACCCAGGCAGGCAGACCGACGACATAGGAGACACGCAAGATGTATGAGGGCGTGACTCCCGATCCAGAGTCACACCCGGCGCGCCAGGTGCAAAGTGTGACGCGTGGCCACGCGTCACACTCACGACGGCGATCCTGGTAGAGTGGAGCGCGAAAGAACAGTCAAATCTTTTTCCTCACCTTAGCCCGTATAGGCTCACAGGCAGTTGGTAAATGACATCCGAAGTGAGCAGGTTTTGCCCTCCGATGGTAGCACTTGCCCTCCAATGTGAGCAACAGCGCCACTGCCTGACAGAGAATCCGCCTCAGAGGCGGTCAACCAGCAGCAGGTGTTGTAAATTCCAGACAGGGTACTTGAGCCCAATCGTGAGCCCGCATGAGCCGGATCTTCAGCGTTTGGCTTGAATTCTGCTGGTGCTGGAAGTCTGTCTGAACATTCAGTACCCGCATGACGCCGAATCTTGAGCACTGAATGTACAGAAACGGCACACGACTATTGGCTTATAGAGCGGCTTCATTTGCGCTTGATAGCCACGCTGCTCACATTGGAGGGCAAGTGCTCAAGTGGGTGGGCAAAACCTGCTCACTTCGGATGTCATTTACCAGCAGTTTCGTCGTAGAGGTTATAGCGATCAAAGGCACCATCAACGACGGCGGCAGGTTTCTGGTTTTTGGCAGGCTTGAGCCTGAGCTTGAGAAGTTGGGTGCGAGTCTTGAGATGCTTGGGAATGTATATCCACGACCGATATGTTTTGATGCCTGCGCACCAACAGCGCGGCAGGCGACTCCACGAAGCATCACAGATGCGGCAATGCAAGCCAGAGCTGCCATCGTCATACTTCACACGCTCGAATTCATGCTTCAGGTGCTTAATAATCTTATCAGCAGGCGCGGGCTTTGGGTCCTCCAAGGGAGGCAGACCTAGCTCAGCACGGCGGCGATTCTCTTGCTCACGTTCTTTCCTCCGCTGACGGTAGGCTTTTGCATAGGCACGCCTGTGCTCTTTCCGTTCGCGGGCGATCCGTTCTTGACGTTCTCGCTCTGCTTCTTCTACCTGACGCCGCCATTCATAACGGCGCTGGCAGTCGGGGCACCGTTCCCCCAAATCGGGAGACTGGACAATATTGTAGGTGATGTGAGGGCAGCGAGGGTCAGGACAGCGATGCCAAGCCCCTATCAGCAGCATCGTTTCCTGGTGCAGTGCTTGATGACAATACTTGCAGAGGTCATCAGGGATAGTATCACGCGAAGGCGTCTCGACCACACCACCGCAGCCAGGGCAACGGTGATACACACCATGCTCGACGCCGCAGCTCCGACAGTACCACACCTCGTCAGCTTCAGCGCACTCTTTCACAGCTTGGCGACATCCACCAGCGCAGGGGACAAGCACCGGAGGATGCCAACCCGCAGGGAGTTCTTTGTCTGCCAGTTCGGCGAGCTGCCTGATAATGTGAGCGGTCGCCGCAGCGTCGTGCTCTGCATTGTGAGCTTCACCGGGGACGGTAATGTTGAGGTGACTAATGGCAGTTGTGAGTTTCTGCCATGTGTAAGATCCCCAGTATTCGTGGTACTCACCATAGAAACTTGCGAAGAGTTGCATCGCGCACTCTGCTTTAATCTCGTCCCAACGCATAGGGATACCATGAGCACGCGCCGAGGACCAGAGCATACCTATGTCAAAGTTGGAGTTATAGATGACGACCGTTTTCCCACTGGCAGTAAGCAGGTCGCGGATTGTGGGCCAGGACTCCGCGAACAAGGGCGCATTGGCGAGCTGTGCCTCAGTAATGCCGTGTATCTCAAACGCCCCCTCACTAATCGGGACAGTCGGCTTGATATAGCCACTACCCAGGAGTTGACCCTCCTGGTTGCAGACAGCCCACTGGATAATCTGATCCTCACTGTCTAAGCCAGTTGTCTCGCTGTCAAACGTGTTGAATCCTTGCTCCCACAGTTGGCGAGCTTTATACAACACCCGTTGCCTAGTCGTTGCAAGTATTTCGCTCATTATTCTTATCCTCTACCAAAAACAGGTAATAGAAAGTGAAAAAGGTAAAAGATGGACATTTGCCAGAAAGCATACACGATGCTGGAAAAATTTGTCAAGACATCAGTTTGTATGTACATAGGTAAGGTATAGGTCAAGACGCAGAGGAGGTGCGACGAGCAGGAAAAAATCATTGACCGTCGAGGCCACACAAAAAAGCGCCGCACCCTGGAGGGGCAGCGCCGATACTATACGTGGAGAGGGTTAGTAATCTTCTTGGCTTGTGACGGTCAGCTCCGTGTCACACCCACCGCGCCAGGCGGAAGATGTGACACCCGAGCAGCCGTCACACATGCTCAGGTGATCGCGCTAAAACGGGCTATCTGCGTACACAGGCGAACGTTTCTGCTCGCCATAGGGTGATGAGGGCAGGTCAAGATCATCTACTTTTTCTCTGGCATCACGCCTTGCCCGCCACGCGTCAGTTTGCGCAACTGCGTCAGCGCGCCATGTCCGCTCTTGTTCTGTCAACAAGCCATCTTCACGACTCCCAGGATGCCAGAGCAGGAGGAGAGGCGCACTGTCAGGGAAGTACTCTTGCCACACCTTCCAATAAAGATCATCATGGTTAGAGTAGTAACACTCAATGACCGCATACTTTTTCAACACTTCAGGAGGTAGCGGCCCGCCGTTTGTTCCTTCCAGGTCGGGAACGCTCGCAACTGGCACCACGACGGAGGGAACCTCATAGCGAATGCGACCGGACCCACCAGCATTGTACATGATCGTGCCATCTTCGAGGCACACGTCGCACTCCCATAACCCTCGTGGATTGATAATGGTTGCAACTTCGACGGTGCCGTTGTCATTGATCCAGGAGCAGCGTGCTCCCTGTCTGAATCCTGCCATGTGTGGTAAACTCCTTTTTACGTAGTAGGGCTGTGCGTCGTCGCTTGCTTCTTTGGTCGGAATGTTGCCGCGACGTACAGCCGAGCTATGCCGCATTCTCTTGCTTCTGCTGTTTGCTCCCCTTTGGGGTATATCGGCGAGGCGTACGGTCTTTTGCCCCAGCAGGCCGCCCTGGCTTGCCATGCGCCATTTTTTCAGCGTAGGCATCAATCTCTTCCTTGGGATACGCCAGCAACTTTGGGTTGAGTTGCCGAGCCGGGAACTTCTTATATTGCACCGCAAGCACGCGCACATACTTGGGCGTCGTTTTAAGAACCGAAGCCGCCTGATCCGAGGTATAGTACAGTACCCCATCAATACTCAGGGGCACCATATCGAGAGGCTTTACTCCTTCCTGGTCATCATGTGCCATATCACTCACTACTCCTTTCACCTGTAGAGAAACCACAGACAGAGCATGCCCGTGTCTTCTTAGTATAATGTTTCGGGACATTAAAAACAACCCCCTATGAGTACTAGGGAGAGCGCAAAGGTTACATGTGTATGCGAAGCTGTCTTACAAAGCGTAGCCCTGGTAGGGGAGAGCCAGGGCTTTTTCTTTTGCTATGCTATACTCTCAAGTAAGATTGTTGAAAGGCAACGAGGAGAACATCTTGAAGAAAGTATATCTAGCTCTATCAGTCCCAAACAAAAAGCAGGAGCAGCAGATATTTGGGACATTCCCTGATGCCGCTGAGAATAAAGACAAATTCAGAGTGTTTAAGCCCAAGAATACAGAGTATTGGCCGGAGAGCGAGATTCAGAACGCGCTTGCCACCATCACGGGTGACCTGGAGCGGCAGGGCTACACCGTTGAGGTCGTGCCCATCAGTGAGTACCATAGCGTACTTGACCGGCACAAAAAGCAAATGAAAGCATAAACACTATTATGAATGCAGCGTGAGCCCTGGCTTTGGCTGGGGCTTTTTTTTTGCTAAAAGCGTTGTAGGTATCTCGACGGCTACGACCTCCGAGGAAAGCGCCCTGTCTCCGGCGTGGTACGGCACTCCGTGACCTCAGCGCGGACACGGCGATGCCAAGGCATCACGCCGTACCGCGCTGAGATCCCTCCGAGCCTACCACACCTGCGCAGGGTGTTCCGCGCTTTCCCTTCCCAACCCATCAGCCGCCCGCGCTCCCTATGGCTTCGCCACGCTCTCCTCTCCGGTCTCCGCCGATGCTTAAACATGGTCACACCTCGACATTTGCCTCCGGCGGGACCTAGCGCCCCACAGCTCCGCCATCCTTGCCCCCGGACCCAGCCACCACCAACGCGCCGCAGCTAGAAGCGTTACACCTCGACGTAACGAAACCAGCCAGCCACCAGCGACCGACCGCGAACCAGGAGCGCCAGGCATCGACACGCCGCACAGCCGCAGCCGGACCACCTGAACGCCAGCCAGAGCAGCCGGACCCACCCAGGCAGAAGGCGACGAGACACGCCCCCAGCGAGCCAGCCGGACCACCGCCAGCCGAGCGAACCCACCAGCCGAGCGAACCCACCAGCCAGCCGGACCCGCCCAGGCAGAAGGCGACACCGAACGCGAGCGAACCCCCGCAGCCAGGAGCAGCCGCAGCCGGACCACCTGAACGCCAGCAGCCGCAGCCGGACCACCTGAACGCCAGCAGCCGCAGACCTCGACGCACGACCCCAGCCAGCGAGCCAGCGAGCCAGCGAGCCAGGAGCGCCCCGCATCATGACCAGCCACGACCACGCGAAGCCGCACGCAGAGCCACGCGAGCCGCCAAAAGTACTAGAAAATAATGTCCCAGGGTAGTACTTTTTCGTCACTTGAAAATAATGTCTCAGGACATTATAATATAAGAGTAAGAGATGAGGAGCGCGGAGCGGGAGGGACGCTTGAGACCCGGACCCCCGAACCGCCTAGCAGACAGCCGAGAGGAGACCCGAACTATGGCCCTTATCACTTTTGAGCACGTAGCAGCCCACCTCGACGGCTTGACCGAGGCCCAGCTCGACAAGTGCCACCGCACCATCGACGAGGCCACCGGGCAAGTATTTTATCAGGTGGAGAGTTCAGAGTACGAGCAGAACGAGCAAATGTACAAAGTTACGTACGACGAGGAGACCGGCTTCCATTGCACCTGCAAGAGCGGTCAGTGGGGTTTCGCTAATGTGAAACATTGGAGCGGCGTTGACTGGCATGTTCGCGCCAGCGTGAAGCGCGAGCTTGAGTTTCGCGCCGAGGCTCAGACCCGCCAGGATGCAGACGCACGCGAGCAGGAAGCACGCCGCGAGGAGGCCGCGAAGAAGGAGCAGGAGCGCCAGCAGGAGCAGGCAGCGCCAGCAGACGAGCCGACCCGCGAGCAAGCTTTAGAGCGGTTCAGGGACGCCCACCGCATCGACGGACGCCGCCCGACCCGCGAAGAGGCCGAGCGCCTTTTGTTCAAGGTTTCACCCCGCCCGACCCGCGAAGAGGCCGAGCGCGACATGCAGCGTTATCAAGCCCGCCCATTCCGAATCATGTAAGATCCAAAGCCAGCGCGCCACCTGCCTAACCTTCCACAGCCGACAGGAGGCGCGCCCAGACCCCGACCGAAGCCGGAGTACAAGGAGTATAGCATATGCGGGAGCGCAGGAAGCAACGCCCGGACCTATACCCGCCAGGGTGGAAGCGCATCACCCAGAAGTGCAGGGAGCGCGCCGGGAATTGTTGCGAGCATTGCGGCATAGCGCAATACACGCTAGCTCAGGGAAGGAGCGGCACGCCGTACTTGATTTATTTGCAAGCCGCCCATGTACACCGGCTTGACCCGCACTTTCTACTTATAGAGCCAATCGGAGGCCAGCGCATACGCGCACTATGCCCAACTTGCCACGGTCGCTATGATGCCCACTGGAGACGCGAGGAGCAACGCCAGGAGGCCCAGGAGGCCCAGGAGGCCCAGGAAGCAGCAGCGAACCCGGCAGCCTAACGAATAACCAGGAGGAGGAGCGGAGGGACGCTTGAGACCCGGCCCCCGCCCCACCTCGACAGCAGGCAGCAGAGCCACCAGAAGGAGGAGACCAGATGAACCACTTTTTAGCAGAGCTTATAGCACTTCTTATCGGCATGTTTGACCGAGACGCCAAAGGCATTGTAATTCGCCACTGCGCCGCCATTCCACGTTGGAACCCCCACTACCAGCCACACGCGGAGCAGGAGGACCGCTATTATGTGGAAATCGAGTTGAACTATCCAGCCAATGAGGCAGGAGAGGCGGCTTATGAGCATATCCGCAGCATGGAGCATATGCTTGAGTACCTGAAAGGCATAGGAGTTACAGAGGAGAAGATCAAGGAGCGCGGCCCCTACATTCAGCAATATTGCCACATGTTCGACGATCCGAACGAGGAAGACAGCGGAGCGCCCACCAACCCCGCCTATATAGATGGTTGCTTCTCTGTAGAGCGCGAATGGTACGAGGAAGACTAGCAGGACCCAGGCAGCACCCAGACAGACAGAGCGCGGAGCGGAGGGACGCTTGAGACCCGGACCCCCGCCCCGCCTCAGTAGACAGCAGAGACCGCGAGGGCGGGAAAGGAGTTTCACCCATGGCACACTTTCACTACAAGTACATGCGTAAGATCATCGACGAGCAGGGAACACCCGTCTATGTATCTCCTAATAACTACCTGGACATCACCACAAGCGAGGCCGTGAATTGCCCAGGCAAGAGCCAGCGCCAGCCATGCGAAGCCGTCGCCACCGTGCAAGACGTGCAGCCCTACGAGCATGCACTAGAGTACCAGTACCAGTGCCCATCATGCGGCCATAAATTCCACATCTTGTATCACAAGTAAACACCCTGGCAGGCAGGCACACAGAAGCGGAGCGGAGGAACGCTTGAGACCCGGACCCCCGCCCCGCCCAGCAGGCTGACAGCAGAGCAGGAGGAGACCCAAGCATGAAGCAGCACCCATACCTGAAAGCGTTCTCCAACGCGACCACCCCCACAAGCGAGCAGATAGACGAGGCACTAGAGGCCGCTTTTTCCATCCATGATGGAGCCTGGACGTATTACAGCACGACCGCGAAGCGCTTTATCTATAGCCCCGACCTGTTAGAGCTTGCTCAGGTGGAGGCACAGCACCTTTACCCATGCGATGAAACCGCCATAGCGCGTATTTTTATCCCTGCCTATCTGGCAGAGCATGCCCAGCAGCAGCAGCAAGAGGTACACGCGCTTATTGACCCCCGAAGCGCGACCGGGAAAGGCGTCATCATTCACCCGAACACGCGCAGAGGAGAAGGAGGTTATCAGATTACCAGCTTCGACCAGGACGGCCTAATTAGACACATCATCACCCCAGATATTCAGAATGCACTTATGCTAGCCATTAGCCGCCGATGCTACAAGCCCGTTGACGCGGAATATGTTGACGCGCTAGCAGCCACATGGACAGCAGGATTAGCCATCTAAAGAGAGCGCGGAGCGGGAGGGACGCGTGAGACCCGGCCCCCAGCTCCGCCCAGGCAGACAGCAGAGAGGAGACCAGAGCATGAGCAGCAGCACCGCCACCAGCACGAAGACCAAGAGCCAGCAGAGGCAAAGCCCCGAAGTGCAAGCCCTGTACCGCCTGCTAGAGACAGACGCACGTGTGCTAGAGATCGACACGGAGGTATACATTTTTCGTGGCAAGGAGCACCACCGCCTAGCCAAAAATGTGTATAAGGCCCTCTATACAAAAGGGTGGATAGAGCGAAGCCGGGAGTACACCGGCTCAGGAATTACCGAGTTCGCAACCACCCGCCGAGCACACGAGAGCGCCGACTTTATAGCGCGCATGCGGAGCGGATACAAGCAGCTAGAACTACCCGACATCAGCCGCGAGCCAGCACCCGCCGCCGTACAACAGCCGCTTATGCTGGACGACTCACCAGCCGCCGAGGCCCAGGAGGAGCAGGCAGAGCCGAGCGTGCAGCCGGAGCGGGAGGAGCCGAACCAGGAGCGCGAGCCGGCAGAGCCAGAACACGCCCAGCCGGACCAGGAGGAGGAGCCAGCCGAGGAACCGACCCCAGGACCAGCCGCCGACCAGGACGACCAGGAGCGCGAGCCGGAGCCAACCAGCACCGCCAGCCAGGAAGCGGAGGAGGAGACCCCGGCAGCACTGGACGCCAACGCCCGCCAGGACCAGGACCAAGACCAGACAGAGCCGAGCGCCGCCGACCAGGACGCCAGCCAAGAGCGCGAGACCGAGGAGAAGACGAGCGCCCCCGATCCAGAGCAGGAGGAGCAGAGCCAGGAGGAGCAGGAGCGCGCCGCCGCATGGTTGGAGAGTATCAAGGTAGAGCGATTTAGCGCCCGCAACCGAAAGCGTATCTTGTCACAGCGCCCCAGAGCTACGCATCTTACGACCTATAAGGTATGGCTACAGCACGGTTATCAGGTACGCAAAGGAGAGAAGGCCATCAGAATTGCGAAACCCGCCTCCAGTATGGAAGGAGGAGCGCACGCACCACAGTTTAGGCCGCAGTGTCTTTTCGACATCAGCCAATGCGACCGAATAGCAGACCAGCCGGAGCCGAGCGGAGGAGAGAAGGCGACCGCAGCCGCATAGACGAAAGCGAGGAGCAGGGAGGCAAGAAGACGAGAGAACGGGCATGCTTGACGCTAAAGCTTGAGACCCGGCCAGCATGCCCGCCCAGCAGACAGCAGAGCCACCAGAAGGAGACCCCGCCGCGATACACCAAGTATAGCATATCTGCGCCAGCATGCGCCCAACTGCGAGCCGATCACCCCCGCGGGCGTGACCAGTCGCCGCCGTCACAGGCGCGCCGCCTGGCCGACAATGTGACACCCAGCTCACAGTCACACTTGCCCGACCACAAGCCAGAAGCCACGAGTCAGAAGCCGGACCAGGGAAGGAGCGCGAGCCGGGCGAGTACGCCCGGCCCCTTCGGGGACGCCCAGCCACCGCCGCGCCACCTCGCAGCCGCCGCGCATTACTTGGTCCCTGCGAGTCACACACCAGCCAGAGCCGGAGGGGACCCGAAGCGGAGCGTGCCCACCCAAAAACAAAAGTACTAAAAAATAATGGCCTGGGACAGTACTAATATCTCACTTGAAAATAATGCTTCGAGACATTATAATTGAAGTGTACCAGTTGAGTGGTACACGGAGCGCGGCGAGGAGCCGCAAGGAAGGATACTATCATGCCAGATGTGACCATTTCTCTCCCTTTTCCCCCAACCGATGACGGAGAAGGCTATATCTTCCCCGCACCTGAATGTTGCCCACAAAGCGCGGCAAGGCTCGTTGTCGTGTTCAAGGATGAGCACGGCACCGTGAGAGAGCTGATCTACGCACACGACACGAAACACGCCCTTAACATCATCTTTTATCACACCTGCGTGCTAAAGCATCTCTTTGGCGGAGATATCGAGACCCGCCCCATTAACACCCACTAAACGATGTAGCGAGCTTGGGACGCTTGAGACCCGGCCCAAGCTCGCACCAGCCAGCAGACAGCAAAGGAGTCTTTACTATGACCAAGACCACCAAACGCACCCTCCAGGACGACCCCAAGAAGGCCGAGCAGGCCGCAGCATTCCGCCAGATGGCGGCCCTGTTAGATGGCGAGTTGAAGGAAGGCAAGCACGAACAACGCCTCAAGAAAGCGCGCCAGGAGTCAACGAGCATTGCCCGGTATAGTCCACTCAATCAGCTTCTTATTCTTACACAATGCCCCCATGTCACAGTAGTACACGGCTATGTGGAGTGGAAGGACTTGGGGTTTCAGGTACGCAAGGGTGAGAAGGGCATAGCAATACGTGCCCCACACGCGAAGGCCCCACAGGGCGAGGACGCCGGTACAGTTGGTTTTCATCGTATGTATGTTTTTGATAAATCGCAGGTTGACCCCATCACCACCGACGAGCAGACCCCGGAGCCAGGAGCAGCACCCCAGGACCAGGACAACCAGCCAGCCCCCGCGCCTGCTGCTGATTAAATAGCCCTTACTACGATGTGGGCTTGTGTCTCGCTCGCTCGACGCAGCGAGCCGAGGCACAGGCCCGACGAAGACCACCAAGGAGAATACAGTATGCCAAGCCAGCAAGAGCGCCCGGAGATGCACAATGTCTATCTGGGGTGGAATGATTACGAAATCAAGGTAGGCCCGGAGGCATATCGGCGCATCATTGAAATAGTGCAGGCCGAAGCCGTTTGTCGCAAGTGTGGGCAGCGTTACAGCGAAGAGGCCCCCAACGTTGCAGGCTTGCTCTGTCTGCATTGCTTTCTGGCAGAGGATAGAAAGGGACTCACCTATCAGGGGTTACTTACCCCCGATTTGGGCGAGCAGCCAACCAGGAGACTATACACCCCCTACGATAGCAAAGCCTACTTCTTTTTAGACGGTCAGGGCCATGTGTACACCACCAAGGGAGGCCCAGGAGAGAAGGAGGACGTAACCCAAAATGAAAATGCAACCCTCAAATACTGGCACTTTCCCCGCCCTGTACAAGCCGCCATGTCGAACGGGCAAACCGTTGACGCGAGCCATTGGCATTGGACGATCCACGGCACCCCCCGGACGGATGACGTGGTAATGATCCAGCATGGAAGCTCATGGCGCAAGGACGAAATACTTTTTATTGTGAAGCGCCACGGGCAAGCTATCCAGATCAGCCGACGCAAGCCGATGCACCGCGCCCTCCTGGCAGAAGCACGCGCCGAGCTTGAAGGTATGCGCAGAGGCAATATGTACTTAATAGATGGTGAGGAGCAGTATAGCATCTATGAGAGCGATGTATACCGATTGGTTGCGCGCAAAGTTGGCGAAATCTTGCAGGAGGCCACGAGTAACACCGAAGCCCCCGACGAGCACAGCGCAGACGAGGAGAGCGAGGAAGCCAACGAGGAAGCCCACAGCGCAGCAGCGAGCCGCTAGAAAGGATACCCTAACATGAGTCAGTACTCTGTTGTTCCAGAGCTTTATTATGATCGTGACTTGCAGGCATACATCTATGATCGTTTTCACGGAGGCCGGTTGATTGTTCCTGATGCCCTCTTTCAAGACGCAGTGAAAACCTATCAGGAGCAATACCGATGTGTATGGGGAATCGCTTGGAGCATCGCTATCAAGCTTTCCTCCTGGGACCGCGACGAGAGCGGGCGTGTTTTTTACTCAATCTAACAGGAAGGCGCGAGCGTGGCGACTGCGAGGCAGACCGTCACGCCCGCGCCCTTTGCAGGAGACCCGCAGCGAGGGAGCGAGACCGCAGCAGGAGCAGAAAGCGCAGACCCGCCGAGGCGTGGAGCCGCGACCGGGCTACCGCCCGGCAGGCTCACGCCTGATTCCCACCCGCCCACGCGCCGCCCCGTTGAAGGCCCCACGACCCACGCCCCACCTCGCAAATAATGCGTTCTGCAGGACGGCGAGCAGGACCACCAGCCGCAGCCAGGACCCGGAACCGAAGAGGGAGAGAGGGAGACGATCACCCCGGCGAGTGTGACCCTTGGCCACGCGTCACATCCTGCGCACCAGGTGGAGAACGTGACACCCGAGCACCGTCACACCTTGCAGCTGAGAGGTGTGAGCGTGGCCAGCCGCAGCCGTCACAATCAAAGCACCTGGCGGAGAGCGTGACCACTGCCGCCAAGTGATGAGTGAATAGTACCAATAATTCCTGAGAGAAAGATTGATATATGCTACTATTATGGTATTCCGCTCTCTTTTATATGTCTTTGTGACTTTCGCCGGAGGTAGGTTATCCTGCTTTATCTGTCGCTGGGAGTTCTTCAGAGCGTGTAGAGGAGAGCAAAAAAAGACTTTGCCGCCGCTGTGAATTCCTTCTCTTGTGAATTTGCGCCGGAAGTCATCGCAACCAACGTATCAAACTTATTCAATCTTTTAGTCGGTCGCTTGTTAGCGATAGAAAGGAGGTCAACCCGCATGTAGGGAGCAACCACCGTTCTATCGCTGTGTGTTTTTTGGAGGGTTGCTTAGGAGAGTAAGCGATAGAAAGGAAGGACCCCACATGAATAGCAAACAAATCGTGCAGTACCTTGAAGAGTTGTCCCAGGCATTGAGTCAACTGGGTGCTCCTAGCATTCATATCCTCGTACCAGGGGGCGCTTTTATGCTCTTGCAAGGGAAACGTCAACTCACGTTAGACATTGACTTTGTTCTTATCGAAAATCCCAATCCTCTACGGATACCAACACAAGGAACATTCCAGATCGCTGTGCAACGGACCGAGGTATCCAAAACCCCTTATGGAAAAAAGTTCAAGCGAGCCATAGAGTTTGTGGCGAGCCAGCATAAGGGTTTGGCCGAGGACTGGATGAACGATGAGGCAGCCGTGTACTATTACGACGACGCTCCTTTCGCAGAGGTGCGATTTTGGCGTAATTTCAATAATGTCCTTTATGTCTACTTACCTTCTTTTGCATATATGTTTGCAGCGAAGGTTGCGGCATATCGCCAAAAAGACATAAAAGATATTCAAGTATTGAAACAAGAATTGAATATCCAGACGCGGGCAGAGGCACAGGCTATTCTCGATAAGTTTTTGTTGCCAGATGCCCAAGAATTTTGGGAGGTGGACAAAAAGCTGAAACGCTTATTCCGTAAGTAAGGCTACTGTCCTCCATCCAGATAGGGCGACTTCTTAGAAGTCGCCTTTTCGTGTGTCTCGCTCGTTCCTCTTTCATGGTATAATTGAGGCGGAAAGGAGGGATAGCAAATATGATAACGCAAGAAGATCAGGCGGCAATGCTTGAACAGGATGAAGAGGGCGTACCTTTGCAGACGTTTCAGCGCTCGTTCGCGCAGATATGTGCAGGCGAGGAACCGTGGTTGCCCCTTGGCATTTTTATGCATCAGTTCTTTGGATACTATAAACATCGCCGGGATGAGTTGGTAAGAGATCCCATCGAGATGCCAGAGCAGCCGGACCAGGAGCAGCGTCAATGGGCAGCCTTTTGCGCAGCTTCGGTTGAGTATCTGTGCGCGAAATACGATCTTTCCTGTCCCGACTGGGTACACGACCCTCGCTATTCCCTAGACTATCCCTGGTATTATGATATTAGTGCCGACCTGCCTGAAGTGCAGGAAGAACTTCGCCAAACAACCCCGGAGAAGTTCACAAAGCATAATGTTTTTTGTGGAGATCGTACCTATCTCAACAAATATGAGCACACCGGGCGTCATGGACGTAGAAGAAGAATAGCATAGCAATCCCCATCAGCAGCAGGAGCAGTGTTAGAGAGCGGAGCCGCCGACCACCGGCCCCGCTTTTTTGTTTGCCTTTTCCCCCGTAAAAGCATGCATAGTACTATCTTCCCGGTACTATCTCCTCTCTTGAAAATAATGTTTCGAGACATTATAATAAGAAGAGGCCGGGAGCCTGAGACCGTCAAGACGCAGGCCCCCGCAACGTCAGAGTGAGAGCCACCCCGAACCACGAAGAGGAGTATAACACAATGGAAGATTACAGCAGCTATAGAAGCTATGAGAGCGAGGCCCAGCGCCGCGCCAAGGAGCGCGAAACTGCCCCCAAGACATGCCCTCATTGTCATGAGGAGATCAACCAGAACTTAGGCCCATGGGACAAACCGAAATATCACTGCGGCAAAGACAAGTGCAGGAAGGCCGCGAGCCGTCAAAATATCGCGGAGCGCAAGCGCCAGAACCGCGCCAACGCCCGCGAGAGGATGTTGAAATACTGTGAACAGCATCTTACCATGGACCAGCGCCGCAGTGTCATGGATATGTGTGATCTGCTCATGAACTACAGTTATGACGAAGGCCACCAGATCGCGGAGCAGGTGGTGAAGGTCATTGAAGAAAAGCGATGCAAGCATGACCGCATCGCGCAGCTTGAAGCCTACGCCAAGCTTGCCAACCGGCAGAGGGAGGCGAGCGAACGCCAGCTAAAAGAGCGTATCGCGGAGCTAGAGGAGGAGTTGAGGCTGTATCAGTCTCTTGAAAATACCATCCATGGTATCGCGGAACGGCAACTTGAGAAGCAGCCCGACCCCCAGAAGCCAGAAGAGCGACCAGCGCCCCAGGAACAGGAGGAGGAGAGCGACCCCGACCGGGCGCGAGTGCCGTCTATTCTTGCTCAAGCCAACATCAAGCCCTATACAGGCCAGGAAGAGGAGGAAGAAGAAGAGGGCGAGGAGCTAGGGGAATACAGCGACGAGGGCGATGAGGACCGCGACGAGGAGGAGTAAGCGTACCAGAGCCGGGCCGATCATCCCCACCGATGTGACGCCCGGCCAGCGGTCACAATCGAAGCGCCAGGTGCAACGTGTGACACCCAGCTCCGCGTCACAGTCACCAGGACGACCAGGAAGGAGAGAGCAAGATGCAGCAGGAGAACCACCAACCCAGCACAGCGCGGGAGTGTGCGAAAGACTTTATCAGGCACTATGTTATAGAGGGCTGGACACGTGAAGAGCTTGCAGGCGGGCATATGACAACCCATCAGCCTACCTATGATGCCCAGATCGGCGCGCAGGGAGGCAAGGTGCAGGACCAGGAGGACCGGACCAGGACCATCAGACCAGACCAGATGTTAGTCACCCGCGTTGGTGATACGCGGTGCTTTGTGCTCTTTGACCTCGCAGACCTTATAGCGGAGATCCGCGACGAGCAGCGTGGATTTTACCGCCAGTCTCTAAACCTTTTCAACATCCAGGAACCAGAGCCAGAGCCAGAGCCGCCCACGTCACAGCCGGAAGACACAGGGCAGGGCACCCTTCTTGACCTGTTTCGCAATGAGGAGGCCCAGCAGGAGCCATCCAAGCGCAAACGTCGCCAGTACACCATATATCGGTCATACTATGCGGGGGCTTGCCAGAACCCGGAATGCACCGTTGATATCGGCCTAATCGAAACAGAAGGCGGGAGAGATCGGCGTTACTGTAGCGATAAATGCCGAGTAGCACACCACCGCCAGCGCCAGCGAGAGGCCAAGCGGGAGGAAACCTTACGGTATCACGGCGAGCTACGCGCCTACTGGCAGCTTCATAACATCCGTGGTGAGGTGTTGGCACGTCTGCAAGAAATCTTGTTACAGCATGGCAAGAAGGCAGCCCGCGCCGCGACCGATGCCGTACTTGTTGCTCTAGCAGCACAGCAGGAGGCCGGGAGTCAGGAGCAATTCAGGTTGATAGATGAGGTGCTATCGAGAGGTGAGGCTATCGGTTATCCTGAGATCCGACACGATGATTTTCGAGTGCCCGCAGGGTTTGAGGGATGGACCAACATTGTCGGCAATGCAACCTTGAACTTTCTGCGAGATTTGAAACTCTATCTTTGGGACCTCCAGCAGCGCGAAGCCCAGCGCGAGCAGGCGCGCCGCAAGATGGAGGAATTGAGCCGCCCCTACCAGCAGCCGGACAACCAGGGCTAGCCAGAAACGTTACAGCCACATGTGTGATTTGACAAAGCTTCTGTCCTCCAGTGTGAACCATATGTTGTCCAGCACTTAGCCTCACACCTCATCTCATCACACCGTATTCAGAAACTAAAGTTCAGCTTTTGACGCATATCATGACCAGCAGTCCATAATTAGAAGCATAAGGTGTCCAGCAGTTCATTTAAGGTGATTTCGGCAGCTTTTTACCTTGCAGTGGTGAACTAGCTAACACGGATATGCGTCAAAGCGGACACATTATGAGCCTGCGTAAACGTACTATGATAAAGTGAAGGACAGTAGCCTGTTTTGGTTGTTCTCAAATGGCTAGTGAGCAGAAATAGATGACTATGATCATTAACAATGAGACGTCTACAGAGAAAATAGAGAGCCTCTATTTTCCCCTCATTGATGAAGCGCTGTCAATCTATCAAGAAATCTTCCAGGATGCGCTCATTGAGATACGGCTTCTCGGCTCAGTTCCAAGGGGAGAAGCTCATCCAGGATCTTCTGATATTGATTTCATGGCCCTCATACGAGAAAAATCACGAGAGGCTTCTCTTTCCTTGCTACAGGAATCTTCTCGAAGACTTCAATCTACCTATCTCTTTGTTTCTCAGGTTGATCTGGATTGCTTTGACGTGGCATCTCTCTCGCCATTTCAACGCTTTGTGTTATCAAGTGACTCTTTGAGCATTTATGGAAAGGATGAGTTCACAAAAAAAGTTCAGATGATCAAAAGAGAACATTTAGCCTCATTGGTCACTCCAAATATTACCGCTCTTGTACAGGAATATACCGACGCTATCCACTTGCTTGAGAGCAAGGAGGCGCTAAGGCAAATGAGCCGAGTCATCGGAAAAGATCTTCTGAGGTGCCTTAGATATATTCTTATTGTTGAGCAGGGGATATATGAGAAAACCATAGAAAATATTCATAAGCAACTTCTTCACACGCTACCAGAATATAAAGAGCGTATTTGCGATCTCTTCACCTTATATGTGCAGCCAACAGCAAATAAACAGGCATTGCTTCACTGCTTACACTGTTCACGTCAAGAATTGATTCCACTCTTACAGCGATATGGCTTTTAAAGCACAGGTTGCGCAATTATGCTGGCTCAAAAGTAGGCCTCAATGAAGCACAACAAGATATTGACCCATATCTTGTCCACCTGATTTTTGACCCATATTGTCAGTAGGCGCATAAAATCGCCACTTTTGACCCATAAAATCGCCAGCTAATTGAGCTTGATTAGAATACTTGTTCTTTGATTTACTGACGCATAACTTCGCCCGAATCACAAATTGACTCATAACCCCGCCTTTTTAGGCGAGCACAGAAAAACGTTGATATCCCACGTAAAATCATGGCAGATCGCCTAAAATGGGCGATGATATGAGTCAAACTGGCGATGACATGGTCCTTTCGCTCCTTTCTGCCACGAATCATTGCCGGGAAGGCTGCGGCGACCTTTTCCAGATCGGTGCTGACAACACATAGGCATAAAGGCAAGGCAAACGGGTACAAACGCCATGAAACAAGGCCAGTCCTTCATTGAGAGACTGACACATATCTTCGCCAGTTTTGACTTCTGACGCATAAAGGCCCGTTTCGGCGAGGTTATGTGGATTCTCATAATTCCAGTCGCCATTCTCAGATAAAAATTCGTTGCGTAGATATACAATACAAGTAGAACGAGCATACTTTCTCGCATAAATTTTCTTGGCGCGATCCAGCGCTGGCGCAAACTGTTACATTTCTGACAAATAACTTTCTCGCATAAATTTTCGTTGGCCTGTAGAGCGGTGCGAAACCCTGTCAGCGAAAATTTATCTGAGAAAAATTGTCTGTTTGGGCCTGCCAAAATGCGCCCGCACGACCTGGAAAATTTATCTGAGAAAAGAGAGTGCCACTTGCAAGGCTTAACGCAGCGCTACAAGCTGTCTTACGCAAAACTAATGAACGTTTATATGATTGGATGGCGACAGCAATCATGAGAATGCACAGGTTATGGTATTAATGACACATATCTTGTCCAGTTTGTTCTTTTTAGACAAAATCACACGGTAAAAAACGAAAGAAACGTTTACGTTACGACGTTAAAACATTCGTTCTTTCACTATTCTTTTGAGAACGTTAAACGTCACGTTAACGTTCTCAAGCTGAACGAGGCGCATTCTCGTTTCGTTCTTAACCAGCAGAAAGAACGAAGAAGCACGGATAGAAGCGGATTCTGCGTTTTTTTCTCGAAAGATCAGCTTGGTCAAGATCAATGGCAAATCACAACATGTAACGATATAGCCGACCGGGCAGCAGGTGTTACGATCCCCAAACGTGACGCCAGCGCCCGGTCACTTTGCGCGCGGCCAGGTGAGTGTGTGACCTACCGGTACTAGTCACAGGATGCGCAGCGCCTACTCTTCTCGCTTTTTCTCCAATTGGAGGGAGGCCAGGATACGTGTAAAAACCACTCATAGTGATAGGTTTTTACACGTATCCTGGCCTCTCTCCGCTACCTCTGCAACTGAGGGCAATTTCTTGCTCATTTTCTTTTTAAGAAGAGGTGTATGAATTCGAGAAATGGAGACTGGTTTTCTGAGGTCGGGAAAAGAAAACTTATGACCTTGTATAAGCAGAGAAAGACGGGGAGCTGGAAGACAGCAGCAGCTTCTATATTTTTACTCAAGAAGAATACCACTACACCGACGATCATCGATGTTGGAGTGAGGAAAAGAAAAGCTGTGAGAATGAGAACACGCATACGAGCGAGTTCGACGTTTGCTGTTTTTGGTTGTGGTGAGGTTTTGCTGTTTCGCTTTGGCCCAACAGTTGAGTTTTTGGGTGCCATATAAAACTCCTTCAAATTAAGGAAGAGAGTATCGTTATCAAAGAGCACCATAAAGGATAAGGGTACGCCTATAGCGTATCCTTTGGCTCTCGTAACGAACTCAGTTCGATAACAAAAGGAGTTTCTTTCTCTGATCTACTCGCTTATTTTCCCCACTTAGCGTGGGCCTTAGACAGAAGCAATCGGCAAAATTGCGTTGAAAGCAAACTCAATGTATTTAATTGTGTCAATGGTAGGTTTAGCATCGGAAACGAGTAGATTTGTCTAAGATTCGGTGATGGGCACCGGTTAAGATATGATAACACAACAATAATGATTTGGCAAGCAGCAGTTTACTGATTACGTTGTTTTAGAATCCAACGGTATAACCTGCGTCGCGGTCCCTCTCCCCCTTAAACGCATCTAGATCAGATTGGTAGATTTGCCACTCCGGGCCTACCTCCAATTGACCAGGGCCAGCGCGGGCAGTGTACACGGACAGCCACGGACGCCCGCGAGTATGATGCGTTGCAGATTTATGGTACTATTTGTAAGAGACGGCGCGAGAGGATAAGGAGGGCAGCAGTATGACGGACGACCCCGGACAGCCGACGATAGTAGAAGAGCAGCCAGCCCCAGCTCAGGAGGCGGAGATGGAGACCACAAACGAGGTGCAGGCATCACAGAGTGAGGTGAGTCTGACCACGACCCAAGCTGCTGCCCAGTTGGATGTGGACGCTCGTACCGTGCGACGCTACATTACCGAGCGGCGACTAAAAGCCCGGCAGGTCAAGAGCGCCAGAGGCCAGGAATGGCAAATATATCAATCTGACTTAGATGCGTTTAAGCAGGAGCGGGACCGCGCCGCAACCGAGGGCCAGGAAGCCGGATTGACAAGGGCCGAGGAGAGCCAAGCCCTCACCACCACTGTAGGAATTATCGCTGCTGAGTTGGAACGCCGTTCCCAGGCATTGACCGAGGCCCAGGCAACTATTGAGCGTTTGGCCCTTGAAGCCGGGCGACAGGCAGGGCGCAACGAAGAGCTAGAGCGAGAAGCGGCACGCTTGCGCGAGCGCGTGGCCCACTTGGAGCAGGAGCGCGACCAGTTGAAGGCCGAGGTGAAGGACCAGGGAAAGGGACCGCGCCGGATAAAGTTGCTTCCCTGGCAACAGTAGTAGGAGCCCGGTAGAAACTACCTCCACAGCCGATCATCCCCGCGAGTGTGACCGGAGATCCGCAGTCACAACCAGCGCGACCAGGCGCAGATGTGACACCCAGCTCCGGGTCACACTTATCATTATATTCCTTAATAGTCTGAAGTACTTTTATTTGCATTGAGGTATTTACACTAGTGTGATTGCAATGGTATAATCGCACTAGTGTAGTTTTATTGTTTAATTGGAGGCTTATAAATGCCAGAGAAAAAGAAAGATACCTCTGCAAAGAAAGTAGACACTGCAAGCAAGGTGAACTATATTGTAGAGACGCTGAAGACTGAGATTGAATCCGGAATGTATGGGCAGAGCGGAGCAGGAATTATTCCCTCCCGTAACCAGCTTAAAGATCGCTTTAGCGTCTCGCCTGAGACAGTAGGACGCGCTATTCTCCACTTGCGTGCTATGGGTTTAGTTGAAGCACAACCCAAAGGCCGCCATGTGCTTGTTGGTATGCTCAATCTCAAGTTGCCAGGAGTAACATCATCCTTTGATCGCTACCTGACCGAGCAGGGGCTAACCCCGGAGATGGCAAACGTTGGCACACCCGAAGTTATCTCGCTTGAAGGGAGTCAGGCCGCCCGCTTTCGCCTGCCAGCAGGAACACAGGCGATTAAGCGTCTACGCTTGCAAGGAGCCAAGCGACAGAATCATCTCTCATGGTATCGGCTCGCTGAAACCTATTATCTCCGCGAGTTAGTACGTGATGAATGGCTGGAAGCTATCCGGCAACATCCTAAATTTGTGCTTATTGACGCCATCAAGGAGGCGACCGGGAAGCAGATTACCCATGCTCATTCTGAACTCATCACCCGCTTTCCAAACCCGGACGAGCAAAGTCTGCTTGAGATCACCTTTCAAACGCCAGTAGTTGAGCACTACAGGATGTGCTATGCCGACGATGACACGCTCATTATGTTTAACCGTATTGTGGCCGTTGCAAATAAATTTACCTTTGAATTTGATTATCCCATCTCCATGTAGTTCCCTCTCTGTTTCTATCATTCCAAACATCGGATAAACTACACTAGCATTAATGACTTGACAGAGTACACTAGTGTAGTTTATACTTATAAAAGAAGGTCGATGCTACCAACACCGACCGCCGATGAAAGAGGCCAGTGCTACCAACACCGGCCACTAACAGGCGTCTAGAACCGTTTACAGCAACCCTAGACACCCATTACCGCATAATATGCGGTGAGGTGTCACAAGTCAAGGAAAGGATGTCCTTGCAGTGACAAGTCCTACTCTTATGCTGTCCTCCGACAGCCCCCGCAGCGCGAACTGCGCACCAGCCACGCAGACCGGCAGCGCCGGACGTGGCAATTTCCCCCCATCCACTTTTGTATTGTGTCCCGGCGAAGACCCCAACCGGCAGCGTACTGTATATCGCAATCTGACCGACCGCATTGAGCGCCAGATGAAGCGCAGCCGTAGTGTTGCATGGGCCTCAGCGTCTCGAAAGGAGGCCCGGTAATGGCAAACAGCAAATCACGCGCAGGAGCCGCAGCCGACACCACGAAAAACGTAGCTCGTACCAGGAAGAACGCGACCGCCACGATTGACCCAACCGCCGGACCTGTCCCAGTACTGCTAGAGGATGGACCGCGCAAGAGCCGCAGCAATGTGGTAAAAGCCCCCTATGCCACTGAAGCGAAAGAGGAACTAATAGCAGCATCGGGTGGTCTCCCTTCTACCTCGCAGCGCGCCCAGCGTGCTAAGCGCCTGAACGCCCAATTCATCGCAGCCGAGCAGCAGCGCCGGGCCGAAGCGTCAGCCCCGGAGACATCCGAGGATGAGGCGATCACGACCGGCGACGAGTCCGAGTTTGACGCCGATATAGAGCAAGCCTTGACGGCGCGCCGCCGATCCCAGCAGCGCGAGGACCAGCGCCGCAGCAGCCGTTATACACAAAATGTTGTGCCTGCTGAGAATCCCTATAGCTTCCAGAACCGCAGCAACCCGCATGCTGAAATCTGGCTTGCGGAGGACACCCGCAACCCGACCCGACAGCGTAAGGCGCGAGCTAGGCGTTTCTGGATACTTGCTGGTTCACTTACACTTGCCTTTATCCTGATCCTGGTAGCAGTGCTCATTTTTGTTGTTGGGCAGACCACTACCGCAGCCGTGAACACCTATCAAGCGCGTCATATGATCCATGCGAACTTTGGGCGCGGGGATGAGACGATCACGGCCTTTGTGCAGGACCATAAAGTGATGATTGCGGAAGTGTTCGCCGCCGACCCCAGCAAATCGCATGTGTACGCCACTGCCGACCTGCGCGAGAGCGGCTACGAGGACGCCGCGCACGTGACCGATCAGGACATCACGCTTGAGGTGCTGGACCTGAAAGGCGACGGCAAGCCCGATGTGCTTATCAATGTCCAAATCGCGCCGGGTACGTTCTTCTCTCCTCATCCGCAGGTGATGCGCTGGACGCTCATCAATGACGGCAAAGAATTGAAATTTGCTGGGAGCAGCACCACCAGCACGATTGACCAGGGAGGGAAGTAGGCTATGCTTGACCGTTCTCTCCCCTACCAGCGCCGCCAGAGCCAGGAGCCACGCCCCCGAAGCGTGGCCCAGGCCCCGGCACTACCGCAGAGCCAGCAGGACCAGCGCAGCAGCCGCAGCGAAGCCGTGTACTTTGATGCGACCTCCGCTGCCCTCTTTGCTCTCCATCGCGCCCAGGAGGACCTAGCCCTACCAGCGCGCACCGTAGCGCGTACCTCTTACTGGTTTTCCCAGCAGGCGAAGCGATCCCGGCGCGCTAACGTTACCCGCTACAAACTGGCTCAGCTCAAGAAGCGCGTTCGATGGTTGCGCCGCCGAGCTATCCAGATTTACCAGGTACTCAATGTCTTGCAGTCCGAGCCAGAGCCGCGCAATGTGATGCTTCTCTTAGACGAGGTAGCCGGGAGGGCCGCCGAGGCCCTAATCAAGCTAGCCCTCTTTGAGGAGATGAGAGGGACCCCGGAGTCTGACGACTGGTGGTTTTATCACATGTGCAGCGCGGAGGCCCTGAAACGGCTTGTAGTTGCGACCAGCAACGCCCGCGCAACCCTCCGTGCCTATGACGCCCGGATGCGCCAGCTATGCCAGCCGAAGGAAGGGAGGGCGCAGGCATGACGCAGCCACAGCCATCGCTAACCTCTACCTCCACTGTTGCCGCCCTCGTGCTGGAGAGCTCGCCACGATCGGCGAGCTTCCCAGCCAACGAGGCCGAGCGCCGCGAACGGTGTATGTGGTGTTGGCCCCAAAGGCACCCCAACCAAGCATACCCGCAGTCTTGGTCATCATCCATGTGTCCCGACTGCGCCGCAGCCATGCGCGCCATGCGCCAGCAGAGGCAGGAGGCGACCGCATAATGCACCATACCTCCTCGTTTCGTTGTCGTTCCAGGCAGCAGGAGAAGCAAGAGCCGGATGCCGAAGCCGTGGGGGCGATCATGCCCCCACCCATTCCACATGGCTACAACATTCTGGAAGATCCTTGCATGTTGTTTGAGAGCGGCGACGAGTGGGCCACATTGGCGGAGCATACAGGGACCGGCGAGGTTGGCTTGCTGGTGTACGACCGTCAGCAGGCTCGTGGCTTTACTGACGCCGAGAAATCTATATTGTTGTTTGCCTATCAGCTTCAACACGCCACTACGATTATCAACAGTCTGTCCGAAGCGTTCAAGCATGAGTATGCCGAAGAGGTTGGCATGCTGCGAAGCGCCTGGTGGTGCGTTGAAGACGAGGAGGCCCGCGCCCTAGTTGCCCTTCTTGGTCCTGTCCCCAAGGAGGACAAGGACACCCAGGAGCCAGCCGGAGCCGAAGCAGAGGGCGAGGTGCAGGCATGACGACCAGGACGAAGACCAGAGACGCCAATAGCGTCAAGCCGTTGCTTATCACCATACAGCGCCGTTCCAGATGGTACGCAGAGCTTGCCGACCCTATCGCGCAATCTGGACTCTGGCAGGTAGGCAACACACCTGAAGAGGCAATCCAGCTTTGGATAGAGCGACACCATCACCGAGAACCATCCTATACCCTTCCCCTATGCTACGACCATGTCGAGCGGTGGATGCGCCACCCTCAACAAGTCTGGTATTGCGACCTATGCCGCCAAGTCAAGCAGATCAAGCTTAGCGATGCTGGTTATCGGGAAGTGAGAGCAGCGATCAAAGCTGACCATCAGTTGCATGCACCCATGTGTGACGGTGCGTATGGGTGGTTGCATATCGTCAATCAGTTTCTCGTGAGTGACCTGGAGGACTTGCGCTGTGATCCTGATATCCCCGAATGGGCAAAGCCGACCATTGCGGAGCTGCTTCAGTTGCAAGAGCCGGAGGTGCAGCTATGATAGGCGCCCCGATTGAGGCGGTACGTAAGGCCCTGCCAGCCGTTCAGCAGGCCGCCAGAACCCTTGCAACCTTTGATTATCCTCTGAGTGCGACGGATTGTGAGGCGGCGACGAATGCCGCAAAGGAACTAGAGAGCGCGCTTGAAGCAGTTGCGGCGATCATGGAGCAGCAAGGACCCGTCGCTATCATCCATGATGCAATGAGCGTGCCACTGTACTACGCCTTAGAGCAGGGGGAGGACGCACGCTTGCGGCTTGCAGTCTATGCACCTAACCGTGAGCGCACAGCTAGGCGCTACCTCCGCCAGCGCCAGGATGTGGCGAAGAAGTACGCAGACTTTGCCAAAGCGGCGCAAGACATGGTGCAGGCGGCAGGCGACACGCCGACCCAGACACCACAGCCGCAGCGCCCACGACGTGAGCGCCCCGCATACTTGCGCCTTGTCCCTACCACGGAGACAGCCGCCGAGGAAGGAGGGCAGGTATGAGCAGCAGCCAGGAGCAGCCGCAGCCAGAGCAGGGGAGTCTCTTCGACCTGGAGACTTGCCCCCAGTGCAAGCGGGAGACAGCCAACCTACAGCGCGTAGGCTTGCCCAACGGACACACGGCCCTCTGTTGTCAGAAGTGCTTACCCGTAGTGCGTAAAGAGCGCACTAGAATGCGCGCCAAGCTATACCGAAACCTTACGAGATAGCGGTAACAGCCAGCGCCAGGTCAGGCGAGCTAGCCAGCCGCCCGACCTGGACGCCGATCTACCAAGGAAGGAGGAGGAGCCGCAGGGATGAAACGAGGGCAAGGCGGACAGCCCCGGACGACCGCCAGCCTCAGTGTTGGAGATCAAAAGGAGGAAGACGGACAGCCCCGGACACCCGAAATTGATATAGCGAGGGCAAGCCGGACAGCCCCGGATATCCGCAGCGTACACAGATGTTTGACCTGGATGCTCGCTCACCCGAAACATCCAGGTTTTACCGGCCTACTAGACGGTAGAACTAGTTCTAGAAAAGTACGTTACAAGTTCCTAATAAGTTCGTTACTAAAAGCAGAGGGGGCAAATCAGTACGGGACTAGTGAGGAACAAGTAATGAAACAGTTAGGTACTAATTCGGATAGTATAGCAGATATAGAAATAGCCGCAGAAGGAGAGAACGAGGCAATGGTCAAAAAATATGCGTATGGTCACGACTTTGGTAATGCCGAGATTGGCGGTGTGTTGACAAAGAGCAGCAATCAAGTTCTCACGCGAAGTATCCCTACTGCATTCGCCAAGATCGACACCAATGCCATGAAAGGGCTAGGCGTTGAAATGGCAGAAAGCCTTATCATCCAGATGGACGGCGAAACCACGTCCTACGGAGTTGGCCCAGTTGCGTTAGCGCAGAGTAAAGACCCCTGGACGGGACGTGGCTACATCCAGCGCTACGCAACAAGCTATAGCTTGCGTGGTCTGCTTGCGGTTAGCGGCTCGCTCATCACTGATAAGGAATATGAGCTTGAAGTTGTGACTGGACTCCCGGCAGAAACCTACATGAAGAATCAGGGACTACGCAAGGAGATCAAGGCCGCCCTTCAAGGGACGCACAAGTTTACGCTGGACCAGGGCAAGACATGGAGGGTTGCGCATGTCTCAGTTGCTACGGTCATCATGGAAGGCGCGGGTGCGCTTATCGCTTACGGCGGAAAAGACGGAAGCCCCCAGGGTGCAGGCGTGATTGACGTGGGAGGCAGAACCACAGACCTGTATGTTGCCCGTGGGCAGCAGCCCAGGATTGAATACTGTAAGGGCAAGCCTATAGGTGTCGTGTCTGTGATGGAGATGTTGAAGCAGGGATTTGAGGCGACCTATGACTTTCCTCTAGAGGACCTGGACGCCCGGAACATTCTCCATGCATGGGCAGCACCAGGACGCAAGAAGAAGTACCCGCCCCTGTCGATCTTTGGGAAGCCGGTAGAGGCAGAGGTGTTAGACCGCCTGATGAACGAGGCAACCATGCAGACCGCCGAAGAGCTAGAAGCGTTCGTGTCTGGAGCGTGGCGGCAGAATGATAGCTCCTCGAAAATCGCGGCCCAGTTTAGCCCGGTGCTTATGATTGGCGGAGGGACTTACTACTTCTATGAGCGGTTGAAGAAGAGCATTCCCCATCTTATCAGGCCAGAGGATGACCCGGTGTATGCCAATGCCAGAGGCTACGCCAAGATGGCAGAGAAGTACATGGCGAAGAAGGCCACAGAAACCAGCAGCGCCCAGGCCCAAGCGTAGAGGAGCAAGGCAAGATGCCCAAGGATAGTAAGAAGTATCGCTACCTAACTGCGGGTATCGAGTGGGATAGCTGGACATTAAAACAGTTGGAACAAGATGCAGAGCTGCATCAAATGTCCGATCAGATGGCAAAGCTTATGGTGCTCCGACTCACGGAGTACTATAAGCTCGTCGAGCGCGGCGTTATCATGCCAGGGGCGACTGCCATGATGCAGCAACAGTACCCACCGATCCAGGCCGCAGTACCCGCACCGTTGCCCCTCATGGGTGCCAACGGTAACGGAGCTATGATGCAGTCCTCTCAACCAATGAACGGCAGGCGAGAGAGCGCGAACACCGTGCCTCTCGCTCAAGCCGAGCCAGAGCCACAGATTGAAACCATCGGTGAGTCAGAAAACGCCGACGCCAACGCCGAAGAGGCGTTGAACTTCTGGGACATGGACGAGGACTAGTAGGAAAGGGAGCCGATGACGACGAGGAAGGAGCGTAAACCCCTCGCAGTGATGACGCCCGACGAGTTGCAGGCATGGCTTGACCATCGCCGGGCCGCAGTTGAAAGCTTCTCCTGTGATGTCGTTGCGCCCTACTTGCAGCGCCGGGAGGTACAGCGCAAGCACCGAGGCTGGCAAGGTGAGGGGACCCGCATCGACCGACAGTACACGGCCTTTCTGCGAGAAGCCGAGGAGCTAGCACAGGGGTTGCAGGAGTTGCGCGCCATGATTGAGGTACAAGAAGGCCAGGGCCAGGGCGACCAGCCAGAGCCGCAACCATCGTAGCACCTGCGAGCGGGAAGCGGAGGTGGTCACTCCCGCGAGTGTGACGCCCGGCCAACGGTCACAACCAGCGCCAGGCGCGCCGGGTGTGACATCCAGCTCCGGGTCACACGGACAGCCACGGACGACCGACGCGGAGTGTGAGCAGGAGGCACGGATAGCCACGGATACCCGCGCAACTGCGTAACCGTTGAGGCGGATAGCCACGGATACCCGCGCAACTGCGTAACCGTTGAGGCGGATAGCCACGGACGCCCGGACGATGGAGAGAAAGGATATGAAAAAGGAGTCTGTACGTTGCAGACCCCTTTTAGGAGAGGATGTAGAGGAGATCCGTATGGAGGAAGGCACCAAAGGCGGGCAGCCCCCACAGCAGGCACTAGAGCCAGTGCTACAAGAGGAAGTACCGTTCCGAGATCATACGATTACAGCCGTCAAGCTCGCAGACGGGCGTTATGCCGTAGTCTTGCGCTGGGTGTGTGAAGCGCTGAATCTGGACCCCTCCGGCCAGGTACAGCGTATCCAGAGGACGGCAACCATCGCAGGCGAGTTACTTCGGGTAAGGGTGCAGCCCCGTGCCAGGGCAGAAAAGCCCCGGCGTGGCGGTGGAGCGCAGATCATGCCTGTGCTCACGTTGCGCGGGTTCTCTCCCTGGATTCTAGGGATTAACCCCGGCGAGGTGGAAGAAGACCCCGGCAACCCAGCGCAGGCCGAGCATATACGTGAGATGATTAGAGCCTACCAGCAGGAAGCGATAGATGTACTGTACTCTCACTTTATGCAGAGAGCGGAAAGCCACAGCCACCCGGCTCTCCCACTTCCTAGTAGCAGCAGTGTAGCAAGCATTATACCCGTTCAGCCGAGCGCGCCACCACCAAACGCGACGCACGCGGAGCTAGCAACATATCATGCTGCTATGGCCTTGTGGCATCGTTGGCAGGCCGACCACCACGCGGAGGAATGGCGTGGAGAGATCGACACATGGCGCGGCTCAGTTGAGGCCCGCCTGGAGAGTGAGAAGGAGCTACTATCACTCATCCCAGAGGTGCTAGAGCGGTTAGGGCCGGAGAAGCTTAGCACAGAGCATCAGACCACCATACGAGGCATGGTCAAGCGGCTGAGTGACCTTACTGGCACACCGTACCAGACCATCTACTGGGAGCTTGCGCAGGCGTTTCAAGCGCCCCGCTATGAGGAGCTTCTAGAGAGCCAGTACCCAGCCGTGTTTGAGTGGTTTAGGAAACGTATCGAAGCAGCAAAGCAACGCAAAGGGCGAGCGTGACGCCCAACCAAGGGTCACAACCCACGCCACCAGGCGAAAGAGTGACGCCCGAGACAAGTCACAGGTTGCAGCTCCAGCTCACAGCGTGACCGTGGATCCACAGTCACACCGACGCGGCAGGGGGCGAGAATAACGTTACATCCATGCGTAACGAAACAGGGAGAGCGAGGAGTAGAAGCTATGACCAATGAAGAGCAGCAGAAGAGAGAGCGAGAAGCCGCCCTGTACGGCCCAGCAGGGCAGGCTGATTATGAGGCAGGGGACATCGTAAAATACCTTGATCCGCATAACCGCCAGAGCGACAAGCTACAGCAGGGCAAGCTTATTTTTGTGAGAGCACCCGGCGAGGGGGTCAGAGGAGGTGTGGTACATCCTACCTCTTTTTACGTGTTACCCCGGTTCGGGGGATTCCCCATCGTGATCTACGCCTCAGATATCGTTGAACTCGTCAGCAGGGCAGCAGACAAGTAGAAACAGTAGTAGTAATGATATCTTGACGCCGCTACAGAAGGGGCGTATATTAGCAACATCACAATAAAAGAACAGCGACACCGTCGAGTCTGCCAAACATAAACGGTGCCGCTGCTCTCTAAAACTCATTGACTGTGAGGTTTAATTTATCATGTCTAGTATAGCAGCCTTGCCTAGCACCATGCAAGGGGGGAGACTCTTTTCCGTCGCTGAATTTCCTATAGCGACCGAAAATACAACCCATTCCCATGAGCAGCAGCCCGCTCTCGATGAGCAGAGCGACGACCAGCGCGCCTATGCGGAGTTCACGGAAGCATTGCGCCGTGAACTATCTGCCAACTGGATAGGCGGATATTGCCAGATGCCGGACGCAGTGAGAAATGACCCAGACCTCGGTAACAGCGCGAAGCTTGTCTATGAGCAACTACTTTCCTATATGTGGCTGAAGACTGATCGATGTTGGCCCTCGCAGACCACCATTGCCGAAGCGCTAGGTATCAGCCGCCGCACGGTCATACGTGCCTGCGAGGAATTGTACCAGCGCGGGCATATCGAGAAGTGGCGGCGCGGCCTCTGTCGTACCAATGTGTATTTTGTGAATCCTATCTCATTCGCCCGATCTTTCCGACGTACCCATCGGGAGGAGCCAAGTGTTGCCGTGTTGGCAGCCGACAACCAGGCCCGCCGTGTGGATATTTCCCAGCTTCCACCAGCGCCCGATCCTGCGCTAGAGCATATGTTACAAAGCATGTGTCAAAATGACACTTCTGGAAGTGACACGATGTCACATCAGGAGGTGTCAGAATGTCACCCAAAACATACGAAAAGCAACCATATTCAAGGGAAACATACTCTTGATAGTTCTCGAAGCGCCAGAGGCGCAGAGCCAAAAAAGGAAGAGTTTTACACCCGGCCCGAGACTATACGAAGAGATGAGGATATCACCACCGAAACAGGTACGAGGGAACCCGAACCCGCAACCCAGGAACCGAAACCCGAAAATCGAAATACGGTAGCCTCTCAGGAAAGGCCCGCCGCGCCGCCTTGCCCGATCTATGTAGAAACCTATCTAGCCCGGCTCTCCGAGCGGTTTAACGACCTGCAACCCAAAGCCAGCCGGACGCGAGCCGCCAAGCTATACCACCGCGCCCGCGCTGCTGGATGCCTGGACGAATACGAGTTCGTGGGCAGCACTGATAGCCCTGAACCCTACTGGATAGCAGCCGCCGAGGCCGCGACCGTTGCCAAGCTTCAGCGTCCCGGTGAGGCGGGCATAACGAAAGTGGTCAAAGGCAGGAAGGTTGCAATGCCGTACTTCTTCTCCTGCCTGGAGGGGTTAGTAGGAAAGGCCGAGCAGGAGCGCGCCGCCTATGACGCCGTGATCCAGGACCTACAATCCCAGGCCCAGGCCGAGCAGCTAGCGCCAGAGCCGGAGGCCCAAGAGCCAACCTACCAGCCGGAGCAGGAATGCCCACGCCAGGACGACACCGAGGCCCAGGAGCCAGAGCCAACGACCGCGCCAGCTCCAAGCCAGGAGCCAGAGGCCCAGGAGGCCGAGCAGGAAGCCCCGCATCAGGAGCCAGAGGCCCAGGAGCAACCCTACCAGGGAGGCTACACCGTTGAATACCAGCCAAGCCAGGAGTCGCAGCGCGTTGACTTGCGCGAGATCAACCCGGTTGCTGCCGATGTGCTAGCTCGCATCAGGGCGCGCCGCCGTGGTAGCGCGTGATCCTGGTGGAGTGCGTGACGCGTGGCCAAGAGTCACACTCAGCGCCAGGCGCCGCGCATGTGACCGGCCGTAGGCGTCACAGTGGAGACCTCCAACTGCGATGTGGGACACCCGAGCAATGTCACACACTCCGCCAGGTCTGCGAGATGTGACCCCGGACCGGCAGTCACACCGCGAGCTGGAGCACTGACGTGTGACTGTTGGGTATTGTCACGTGGATGCCGGCCAGACGCATGCGTGACATCCAGCTCCGCGTCACGTCGCTGGCGGCGATCAGCGCACCGAGGAGAGTGATCGCAGGCCGCGTACCCGCCGCCGCTGACTTGTGACTTATAATAAGGTATAGCAGTCCTAAAAGGGGCGAAGAGTAAGGAGAAGGAGAAACCGCCATGAATGAGCCACCCATCGACGACCAGGGCCAGGAGCCGCCGCCGCAGGAGGAGCAACCCACCACGCGCAAGCGGGGCAGGCCCCGGAAGTGGACCAGGGAGCAGCGGCGCATAGAGCCAGTTGGCGAGGGCCGCATGTCCTTTAAGCCAGGGGACCCCCACCCGATGGATGCCCAGATTGAGGAGGCGGGCCAGTTGCGCGAGGCAATCACCCAGCAGCTAGAGCAGCTCCAGGGCCTTGTGCATGATCTGGCACAGCTCGACGACCCAGGGGCCGCAATCAGCCGCGAGGAGCAGGCCATCAGCAAGCTACTCTGGCGCATGTACGGCACGCGCAAGCACCGTGAGCACATTCTCGCTACCTTTATTGCAGCGCGCCGCCGTCGCCTGCTCCAACGATTGCAGGCCGCCGAGGCCGCGCTAGAGCAGGCCCGCGCCTTTTTGACTGCCGACGCGGGACTCTTGCCACTCCTACAGCAGACCATCGCGCAGGCCCAGGCGCATGCCCTAGCGTTGCATGGCCCGCCGCCACCAGTGCCAGGAGAAGCCCCAGGCACCCAGGAGGGCGAGGCCACCGAGAAGGAAGCCCAGGAGCAGGCCGCACCACCTGAGGAGCAGCCGGACCCACAGGCGGAGCAGCGCCACGCGCTTATGCAGAGCGCGAGCGGTGGAGACGACGCCACGACCACCCGCGCCGCGCTGGCAGCCTACGAGGAGCGGGCGCGTATCATGCGTAACGCCATCGGGGATGCACGCGGGTCCTTTGAATGGTACTACATCCCGAAGCCAAAGGTGCGCACGCGGGAGGCCGCTGAGCTTCTGGCACGCGGTGAGGCGCTACCAGAGGGCATGCAGGAGTTTGAGGAGGAGGAGGAACCCGGCGTCTGGGGGCCATATCTCCGGTACCGTTGGTGGGAGGGCAAGGAGCGCTATAGCATCGGCTTAGGTCACGTGCGAGGCGACGATTCCAAGTTTAGCACTGAGCCGCCCATCTTCTAGGGGGCCTCTGAGTATTAATGGAACGAAAACGCACGCTTAGGGCGATCCGCAATCCCTGTTATTTAGGGTGCATTGATCCTATCACCCAGCAGAGCACGCGCCCGCATTACCCGCTTACTTGTGACTGATAAATAAGCTATATAGCCCTAACTCAGAGCCTTTACCCCAAAAAAAGGCCAAAAAATGACCATTTTTACCATACTTGTGACTAATAAATAAATTATACAGCCCTAAATAAGCACATTAAATAACAGGGAATAGCAGGTATTTATAGGCACAAAATAAGCTCATCAATAAATTAGGGCTAAAAAATACTATATACAGCCCTAAATAAGCACATTAAATAACAGGGAATATCAGTAAATAACAGGGATATATAAGGGATTAAAAATATGTTTATCAGCCCTAAGTATCGAATTAGGGTTACTATTAAGCTTTTCCAGTCACAAGTCAGCGGGCAAAGGCAGGCGCGGATTGCAGGCCGGAGATCTCTCTGGTATACTGTGTCCTGTTTATACCTGTTCTTCCCTGTTATTTCTTGATAGGAGGTCGCACCCGTGGCATTCGTGCGGAAGCCGCGTTATACGCTCGAAGAGTGCTATAGCGCGCTTGACATTCACCCAAAGACCTTCCGGCGCTGGCTCACTGACGCCAACATGCAGCCGGAGCGCAGCCGCGCTGACGAGCGCATCAAATATCTCACCCATGAGCAGCTTGAGCACCTGGCACGAATTTATGGCCGACCGTGGCCGCCACAGGTGTCAGAGGAGGAGCACCAGCCTGAGCTTGTCCCGGCCCAGGCGTACAAGCTCCTGCTTGAGCAACTTGCAGAGGCCCAACAGGAGGCCCAGGAGCTACGGGCCAGCCTGGACACCCTCAGCACCCGGCAGGAGGTCATACAGGGCGGGCTAGAGGCCCAGCAGACCCGCCAGCAGCAGGCCCGCGAGCAGGCCGAGCAGGAAGCAATCAGACTGATCACGCACGAACTGCAAACGAAGCAGAACATAGAGGCCCTGATCGCGGAGGATATCCGCTTGCGCGAGGTATCGGAGGAGGCCACCCGCCAGCAGCAGCAGGCCAACGAGCGCCTTGATGCGCAGCGGCAGGAGCTAGGCACCCTGAAGGCACGCCTTGAGCAGCAGGGCCAGCAGTTCGCACAGGAGCTAGGGACCTTGCAGACTCAGGCCGAGGAGCAGCGTGCCATGCTGGACGAGGCCAGAGCAACCATTGAGGCGCAGAGCCAACGGCTTAGCGACCTAGAGGCGAGGCTTGAGCAGCAGGCCCAGCGCATTGACGCGGGGGAGAAGGCCCAGGAGGCCGCGCACCGGGAGCAGCAGCAGGCGGAGCAACGTCTCAGTGCCCAGACGCGAGAGGCGGAGCAGCGCCTACACGCTCAGGTGCAGGAGGCCCAGGAGGCCGCCCAACGGAGCCAGGAGCAGGCGCTTGCCGCCTTGCAGCGCGACCTGCTTGCCGAGGTTGAGCGCAGGATGCAGGCGCGAGAGGCCCAACATACCCGCGAAAACACGACCCTGCTCGACATTGTGGAGAAGGCCAGGACCGCCGCCGCCGTCGCCGTGCAGGAGGTTGAGGGCTTGCAGCAACAGCTCCAACGCGAGCAGGCCGCCCGTACCGAGCTAGAGCAACGCCTCAAGCAACTTCAGGCCACCCAGGCGAGCCAGCCATCCCCTACTACACGCAAACAGCGGGGTGGCAAGAAGACCACACCGGGCGATCCCCAGGCGTGACATTAGCCCAGCGCACCGACACAACCAGGAGCACCGACGAGGTGACGGATACCAGGAGTCACACATGCACCTGGCCGGCCACCATGTGACACCCGATCCGCAGTCACACGCTACGACGAGACTTCCCCGCGCCGAGGGGGAGCGGAGAGAGCGCCACGTTGCACCGGGCAACACGGCCCACTCCACCGACCCCAGGCAGCGGGACCCCTCCGGGCTGAGGCCCGTCTGGTAAGGCAAGATAAAGAGGGCATGGCCTGTATAGCAGGATGTATAGCTTTGATGTGGGAGTGAGCTTATAGAGTGGTCTATGCTGCTAGCAAATTGTATAGTGGCTAGAAGCGCCTGTATAGCTAATGCTATACTACCTCTATCTTGCCTTTGAAGGGGTAGTGAATGCCAAAGGAACAATTTAATGTGCGCCTGGACACGACGTTAAAACGTGCGTTGCAGGACCGGGCAAACGAGGCGGGGCAACCGCTAACACAGGTGCTTGAGCGTTATATCAGTGAAGGGCTTGCCAGGGATAAGGGCGCAACCATTGAGGCGAGCACCGTCCCTGTGATCCGCGCCGCGATCCGTGAGGAGATGCAGCGAAGTATGGAGACGTTGACCGCGCAGATACATCAGGATGTGCAGCAGATCAGCCGCCGCGATACCGACCGGCTTGCAGCCCTTACGGTCAAAGCCGCCCGGAGCGCGGGCATCGGGCAGCGTCTTGTATACACTCTGCTCGCGGAGGAGGTTGGCGAGGAGGCCGCCGACCGCGTGTTTGAGCGAGCTGTGACCTTGACCGCGAAAGAGCTAGTTGCTCGTTCCTCTCCACCACCATCATCCTCGAAGACAACCCGCCAGGAAGACCAGGGCGCAGCCGAGGAGAGTGGCGAGGAAGGGAAGGAAACCGGGGCATGATTGTACGTGGGCGCTACGTTAGCTCTAAGGGAAGCCACCGGGCCGCGCTTGGGCACAAGCTTGGCGGGCACCTCAAGTATCTCCAATATCGGGCACTGGGAGCGGAGGAGACGCGGGAAGATCGCGCTATCTTCTCGAAGGCCGAAGATAACGTAGCGCGCCCCGAAGTCATCAAGGACGTGATGGACCACGCCCACTACTACGCAGCCTACCATAAGCTTATTCTTTCTCCAAGCGAGAATGAGCCGGTAGGAGACTGGCAGGAGTGGACGCGAGCCGTTATGCGTGACATGGAGGAGCGCCAGAGCAAAGAATTGCGCTGGTACGCTGTTCTCCACCAGAACACCGACAACCCCCATGTCCATGTCGTGATCGCAGGTAAGGGCCAGAGCACCGACACGGGAAAAGAGAGCCTAGTCAAGATCGGCAAGGAGGACTACGAGGCCATGCGCGAGAGCGGGCGCGCCCATAGCGATTATGAATGGTTGCGCGAGCAGCGCCAGCATGTATGGGAGGCTGAGCGGGAGGCCCAGCGCCGCGAGCGGGAAGAACACCGCGCCCTGATGCGCTCTCTTCACACCCGCGTCAGAACGGCCCGTTCTCTCATAGAGAGCACAGGCGAGGGCCTGAATCGGCTTGCCCGGCCTGTCGATGATAACCCACTCCTTGACGACAGATAGCGAGAGATACACGCGAGAAAGAGAAGGTTGTATGACGTATGGACACGATACTACACCTGAGTCATAATTGGTCCCTCTGGTTCGGCATAGGTATTGCCCTGATTGGTCTGGTGGTGCTTATTCCGTTCTTGCTGGTTCAGAGAGGAGGCTTGCGCGGAGGCAAGACCGATTCTCACGGGTCAGCTCACTTTGCGCGCTCTGGTGATATCAAACCCTTGTTGACCTCGACACGGTGGCAGGAGCGCCGCAAGCGCAAGCGCGCAGAGGTGGCAGGAGTGCCAGCGCCCAGTAATTTAGTGTTGGGAACTTTCCAGGGGAAGGCCGTCGTGCTGGACGAGGAGACGCTAGAGACGCACGTACTCATGATAGCGCCCACAGGTGCAGGCAAGACCAGCCGCGTGATCCTGCCTGGATTGCTCAGGGAGGAGGGCCGCCGCAGTCTGTTTGTGATCGACCCCAAGCAGGAGCTTGTGAGGAAGAGTGCAGGCTACATTGCCCAGCATCACGAGGTCTGGATGTTTGCGCCGACCGATCCCACCAGGAGCCACCGCTACAATCCTCTTGCCTACATTGAGACGCTGGACGATGCCCGCGACTTTGCGATGAGTTGGATCCAAAATACAGGCGTGTCGAAAGAACCCTTCTGGGACCGGGCCGCCGAGTTGCTTATCACGGCGACGATCCTCCACTTGAGGACGTGCGAACGTGATGCGCCGTTCTCCAGGTTGGCGAAGATCTTTAGTGGTATGTCCTTTGAGCAGATTCAGGCATTGCTGAAGGACAGTAAAAACGAGACCGCGAGGGAGATGGCAACCTCGTTTCTGTCCAACATGGAGAAAAACGATAAGCTTGTAGGTAGTGTGTTGACCGATATTGCCAACCGCTTTTTCATGCTGTTCTCACCGGAGATCGCCGCCGCGACCGCAGAGAATGACATCGATTTTAGCGCCATGGCTGATCGGCCTATTGCCCTCTATCTCTCTATTCCCTTTGACGATGCCGAGCGCTTGCGCCCGCTCTCTGCCACGTTCATCATGCAGATGATGCGCACCTGGATACGGCGCGCCGACCGCAACCCATGGGGGCAGCTCCCCCGCGCTATTGGCTGTTACCTCGACGAGCTTGCCAATGTTGGGCGCATTCCCCACTTCGAGAGCTACATCTCGACACTCAGGAGTAAGCGCGTTGGCCTCTTGATGGCGATCCAGGCGTTTAGCCAGCTTGAAGAGGTGTATGGACCCGCAGGCAAGGAGACGATCATCAGCAATAGCCGGACCAAGTTGCTGCTACCAGGGGCCGGTTTGGAGGAGTGCAAGTACTTTAGCGAGCTAACCGGGGAGACGACCGCCGTAGCGAAAGGCCAGAGCAAGAACATGCGCGGCATGATCTTTGCCGACTCAGAGAGCTTTACTAAGAGCGAGACAGCGCGGCCCCTCATGACGCCCGACGAGATTAGAACTATGCCCGAAGGGTCAATTCTCATGGTATCGGGCCGCCTGCCTGCTGTGCTTGTGGAGAGTAGCCCCTACTTCGAGACTCCGGCACTGGTAGCGCGGTCAGCCCTCGCATTGACGTTGCCTGAACGGCCCGCCGACCTACCACCATTGACGTTGCCTGAGTGGTTCTCTGAGCTGGAGGAAGTGGTGAAGACGGAGGAGGAGCAGCCGCAGGATATCATAAGGCCGCCGAGGAGGAAAAGGCGCGGGCGAGGAGGAAAAGGCGCGAGCGAGGAGAGAACCCAGCAGGAGAACCAGGAGCCAGGGGGGGATGTATACGATTGGGATATTACCTTGCCTAAAATCTAGGCAAGATGCTTGCACGTATGGTACGCTAATGGTATCTTGCTCCCTTGTTTCTGTTTTCCTTGGACTTACGCCGGAAGTAGATCAAGATTCGTCTGCTTTGTCTGTCGCTGGAAGACGAGGAACAGGGGCAAGGGAGCGTCTATTATTATCTGTTGGTGCTGTCGCTGTGAACTCCTTTGTTGTGAGTTTGCGCCGGAAGCCAACTAGCTTGCATTATTGCGTACGCGATAGAAAGGAGGTGAACCCACAAGAAATGCTGTTCTAGCATCTTTTTGTGCTCTTTTCTGTCGCAATTTTTTATGCGATGCGCCAGAGGAGCAAAAAAGATGAAAATGCTGAACAGCAAAATAATCATGAGGAACTGCGAGTACGTGGGTGAAAAGTGTGCAGAGTTGGGCCTCAATGTCAAACTCTTGTTGGTTGGCGGTGCGTATATGTTACTACTCATGGGAAACCGGCCAACAACCCACGATGTGGATGTCGTAGTTATCCTAGATCAACCGACTGAAGCCGAAAATCGGCAGCACTACCGAGATGTGAAAGCTGTTATTGCGGCTGTGACGAAAGAACGGGGACTTCCTAATGCATGGTTAAATGATGATGTAACAACCATCACAGACCAAGTTGGGACACCTCGTAACGCACGTCTATGGAAGCGATTTGGAGGGCTGTACATCTATGTGCCTGAACCAGCGTACATGTTGGCTCTCAAGCTTTTCTCTGCTCGTCCTCGTGATGACCGAGACATTCAAGCATTAGCTGAGAAGCTTCACGTGTCAACCCAAGCACAGGCATGGACGGTATTGCAAAGGCATATTAATCCTCGATTCCTTGCAGATCGTGAGCATCAAAAGAAGGTGCAAAAAGCGCTAAAGCGAAACTTCAAGGAATAGAGGTTGGAAGGTGGTTGCTCGTCAATCACCTTCCAGCTCTTTCCTTTCTCCTCCCCTTTTCACATTGCTCGCTCGCCTCTCTATGATTTGTGATATAATAGAAGAAACGTTCTATTTGTTTACAGGCATGAACAGCGAGGCGTGTGAAGATGCTATCCTCTCCACTTCCTTATACGATTCATCCCATTGTTGACGTCATTCATGCGATTGACCAGGGCCAAGATCCGTGGGCATCCTTTAATGCGTTCTATCATGATTGGTGGGGCCATGCCGTTGCATATCGGCAGGAGTTAATTGCAGAACCGCCTGCAACTCCAACCACAGAAGAGGGCAAACGTTGGGCCGCCTTTGCCGCAGCGACCGTTGAGGAACTCTGTAACCGCCATGATATTCCCTGTCCTGAATGGACACAGCAGCCCTTCTACTTCCTGGCAGAACCCTGGTATATATGGCCTCAGCCATCGTTGCATGAGGAGTTGCAGAAAAGCACTCTAGCACCCTACAAGCGGCGTAATGTGTATGCAGGCGGAAATGTACTTGACAATAAGTATGAGTTGAAAGAGCTGTTTGGGCCGACCGAAGAAGCTGCAATCAGACAAGCAAACACTTGGATACTTACCGACGAATGATACCCTCCTTGTTGTTCCGGCGAGGTCAGTGAGAAGAAACGTTACGCGTGGTTGTAACGAAACCATAGAAGATAATCCGGCAAAAAAGGCGTCACACTTGAAAGCTTCAGCTCTCAATGTGACGCTTCTTTTGTGTCACGTGTTCGCCTGGCCACGCGCCGTGTGACCGGGAGCTGCGTGTCACGTTCTCGCTAGTGATCGGTGGCGCGCCCAGGTCGCTCAAGACGGAGTTTTCTGTACCCGCTTGGGGGCGTAGCCCCAGTGTCAGCGCCAGGAGCAGCCGCGAAGAAGTTGGGCATCACAACATCATACTCCGTCGTGCGAGTGGCGACGTTGATCACCGGCAGCGCAACCGCAGTAGAGTCTTTATCGTGCTCCGTATCCTCTTCGCTCTCGTTGGGGTTCGTGGTTGCCAGCTTATACTCCACAGGCGAGGCCACGACCCGCAGCGGGACATGCGAGCTCCGCGCAAAGAAGAGGCCGGACCCCTTGGCACATGACAGCAGATACTTTCTCTCTTCATCCGAGAGGTGGAACGCCTGTGTCACGGCGTCAATGGTGCTGCTATCTTGCTTCATGAGGAACTTCATGGAGGCATTGACCAGGATGGTACGCCCTGCCTCTGATGAGAGGCAGTCCTCTACGTCCTGGCTGATGATGCGCAGGCACAGGTTGTACTTGCGCGCCCGGCGTGCCATGGACGCCAGGAAGCGGCCACCCTCTTCAAATTGCAGCAACGACCATGCTTCATCAATGACGAGCAGCCGAGGGTGATACTTGCGCGAGCGCCGTACCAGCGTCCACACGTAATCTGTGATGAGGAGGAGCGCCGCCGGGCGGCTCTCGCTATCCAGGTCGCGGATATTGAACACGGTGAGCGGGCGGTTTGTATCCAGGCGCGTCTGATCGGGGAAGCTTGGCACGAACCTTTGTAAGCGGTCAGCCAGTTCATAAGAGTCTTCCCCACATTCACCACTTCGCAAGACGTTGTAGAAGTCCGTCATGTTGGGCGGTCGGTTGACGTGCGTGCTCCTATCGGCAGTGATGCCTGCCTTGTGATAGGTGAGGTGCAGACACCTTGTTAGATAGGCTTTCTCACGCTGGGAGAGTACGCCCGGCGTCTTATCTGCTATGAGCAGGTCAAAGAGGGCCAGCAAGCTTTGAAACTTCTCCTCTAACACGTTCCTATCGTCAGCATCAGCGCCCGGTAAGTCAAATGGGTTGAGTTGATAGTTCCCCGTGCTCATGCGAATGTTGACGCCATCGTACTGCTCACAGAGCGCCTTGTATTCGTTCTCAGGGTCGATGACAAGGGCATCAAACCCGGCCAGGATATAGCGCCCTACCCTCACTTTCTCATCGAAGGACTTGCCCGCCCCGGAGCGGGCGAACTTGACCTCGTGCCCATTTTCGAGGAGGTCACTCAAAGGGTCCAGAATGACCAGGGAGCCATTAGGCATGATACCAGTCAGAATGCCCGTTGGTGTGCTTAGATTGGTAGAGCTAAATGGGAAGCCCATCATCAGCGAACTGGTGTCCAGTATCTTCTTGCGCTTGAGAATGTCGCGGCCATCCGGCAGGCCACACTGCCAGGCGCGGTGATGCTCATAGGTGAGGTCCACTGCTGTCAGCTCTAGGGACTTGAGGAGCGAGAGCAGGCGCGCCGACTTCTCCGCGAGTTGCAGCTTGTTTGTGCCCCGGACCAGGATATACGTGGATACCTCGAAGGCTTGCTCTGACCTGTTGACCAACTTCTTGCGCAGATCCTCAATATCTGTTCTGGCTGCCTCAATATAGGGGTCAGGTGTCTTGCCATGATGCTGCTCCGCAAGCTGCGTACCGCGTAGTGTCGTCAATCTGCGAGAGAGATGTGAGACAAACGGCCCCGCCTCTTGTGGTGCGATATACACGATCAAGTCAACGTCAGGCTCTTCTATCTGGACGAGGCGATCAAACCAACCCGCCTCAACTTCAGCAGGATAGCCAATGAGGGTGAAGGCACGCAGAAATTCATTGCCCACATTATGCCTAACCGTCAGGCAGTCAGGCGCGACATGCAGCCCTGTGGGAGCCACCAGCTCCGCCGCATTGACGAAGCGGTCAGGGGCCTTTTCCGGGGTGTCTGTAGTGGCCGTGGCCGTGGTCCTGGCCCTGGCAGGCTTGCCTTTGTTGCCCTCGTTGGTCACTGTGGCCGCAGCAATGGTGTGTGTCTCAGCCGTGTTATTCACGTCCTGCTGTAGTATGTTCTCATCAGGACGTGCCGAGATCGTGGCATCAAGGTTGATATCCAGGTCCCCCGCAGCCGGGAGGCCAGCCAGCGCGACAGCCGCCGCCGTTGGCTTTATCGGGCGCGCCACCGCCGCGAGGTTGGAACCTGCAAGCGGGAAGTCGCGGGCCTGTCCAGCATGCACACAGGACTGATAGTAGTGAGCCAGCTCCACATTGTCGAGTCGATGCGAGGTCAGGCCCGCACGATCCAGGTCAGCGATAATATCATTGCAGCGTAGGCTAAGCTGGCTACGGGCCTGACTGCATGCGTCCGGTTGCTTTTTGGCTGACTTGGCCTTTTCATGGTCACTTGGCACGATGATGTAAAAACGCCTCTGTAACAGGGTATGGGTAGCCGCCAGCGTCAAGACGAATTCCTTGTGATCGACGGCCATCTCTCCGATAGCTGGTGTACGAGCGTTTTGGGCCGCCAGGTCAAGCCGTGAGAGATAGGGGTCAATGTCGTAGCGTTCAATGCGGATATGGATGCTAATGGCAAAGGTGAGGCGGTTGAGAAGCACCCGGAAGGACTCTAAGACCGCCTCTTTTTCCTTGTCGGAGAGCAGTGTGAAGTTAAGCGGGTCCACTGCCACCACGGCTTTATATTCGCGGTCATAGGCAGGCCCCGCCGTTTTGAGGCAGAGGCACCCATGCTCTATCTCACGTACGCCTATGAGATCTAACACCTTCCCTAGTTTGGGGGAGACGTGTTTGTGTTTGCGTAGATCGACTACCATTCTTCAATTGTCCCTTCATTCGATGCCGCCTTGTCGCTCTCGTCCTCTGAGTCAGGGGAGAGATCATAGGTAGAGACCGTAAGAGGCTGATGCAGATAAATTTTCGGGTCACCCAGATACAATAGAAAAATGACGATCCAGACCTCAAGGCCGCGCCCCTTGATCTGGATGAAGGCCGTTGCCGTGCAAAACGCCCCGACCAGGAAGGCGCACAGGGCCGCTACCAGAAGACCAGTGACGCCAGGAATGGCGGTGCTTGCTGTGCTCCAGGCGGAGTAACCCATACCCGCGCCCAGACCAATCAGCAACGATTGGCGAGCGGTCAGGCCAAAGAGTAGCGTATCTGGTTGTTCCAAGTGAATTGGTAATTTATGCCTGAGTGTGCTCATACGCTGGTTTCTCTTCTTTCCTCTCTCGCTATCTATTTACCGGCGATGTGCTGAATGATGGTTTGAAAGGTGGAGAGGCCCGCCAGGAGCACCCCGCCGATCACTACGAAGATCAAGGAGGTAATGGCCGCGGCTTTTCTCCTCTCACCACCCAGGGAGGTTGCCAGGAAGATGATGCTACATAGGAGCGAGATCACGAGGACACTGCCAGCAGCGATCTGGAAGATCGTCACAAGGTTGTCAAACCATGATTGGACATCCTGAAACTTTCCAGGGTCGGTCCCAAGGGGGGCGAGCTGTGTAGCAAGGGTTGCGATAAGGGTATGCATAATGACGTGTTTCTCCTTTTGTTTGTCTATA
>NZ_ADVG01000005.1 GCF_000178855.1 Ktedonobacter racemifer DSM 44963
TTCATCTCCTATATACATCACCATCCTCCTCTATATCCATATATACACTTGTATCATCCTAACTTATCTCTTGCTCTACTGGCAAGGTTCTCTTTAACATTTCGCTATTTCCATCTATTTCTATTTACCTATCCTTTTGCCACCCCTGGCCTCCTCCTTTTAACACTCCGTTTCCCTTCCACGCTCCCCATTCTGCCTTCCCTCTTCCCCTCTTCTTTCCCACAAAAAAAACTCTCTCCTCTCGGATCAAGCGCTTCTCTCTGACTTCCTCTGCAACAACACGCGCCCCTCATCCATCTCCCCCTCACCCGGTGAACCTCCTCCTCCCTGGCCCACTCCTCTTTAACATTCCCTTCCAATTGCTTCCCTTTCGCCTCTCTCTGGACTCCTCTTCTTTCACATTTTCTGCCAATTGGCCTACTTCCTTTTTATCAACAACAAACCAGGGCGCTACCGCCTGGTTCCTCATCCAGAGGAGAGAGCGGAAGCCCTCGCTCTCCTCCAGGTCGCCATCTCCACCTCTCTCGTTCATCCCCAGACCATTCTCCACACCCTCTCACCTGCCAATGCCTGACGATCTCCCTCACCGGTATCGGAAGAAACGCAACCATTCCCCAAAAATGCACCAAAACAGGGGTGTAACACCCCCTTTTCGTGCTCAAAAAACGCAATTTTGTGCAATCGTAATTTGGCACGACGTTGGAGGAAAAACACGGGAGCAGCACACGTGGAGGGCAGGCGCTGCGTAGAACAAACATGGGAAAAACATGGGAAAAAGAAAACCACCATCCATCGTCCTGGCGCCTCCCAGGCCAACACACGCTCCTTCATGCTGGCAGCGGCAGGGACAAGCCTCGAGAACGATCCTCATTGATGCCAGTGCAGAGAGCATTGCTGGGCGCGCCGGTAGCAACGGCGAACGTGTGGGATCGTTTGGAGCACAAGACCGGCGCGCCCGTGTCTGGCCCTGGGCCAGGCTCGGCCGCGGCCACACACGATCCAAGAGGGAAGACACCTGGAGCCACCATCAGGGCCTGGGCAAGAGAACAGGCCCTGCCTCGCTTCTTGCAGACAGACGTGATACCACTGAATAGGAGATTTTTGCGACAGCTCTCCTCGTGGGTATTCTATGCTAGAGCGAACATCCTCGTAAAGAGCCATCATTCTCTTCTGAGGCTTGACACACCACTCGGCATGGTATCAGGACAAAATTGCGATTGCAAGAATATGAGCATTTTCACGCTTACTCTGGGGGTGCCACTGCCCTCTTTTCCCTGTCACCCTTTCATTCTTCTCGCCTCTCACTCACCTCACCCCCATCTCCATCCACCCTTCTCTTCTGCACTCCCCCACCAGCACCAGGCGCCCGGCATAGACCACATCCGGAGCACCCGCGCATCACCGCCTTGCCATTTCTGAGGAGACGATACCAGGCGCATACCGTACGTTCCTCTTGGCGAGAACTCCATCAATTCCACTCCTCGCTCACTTCAAGATTCCTCCTCTCTTGGGCGTGGACGCAGTCACTCGTCTCTGTCTTCTTTCAAAACGGTGAGCAGTGCTGCTGGTGCGCGCCAGATTATCCTGGAGAAATACACGTCAGCACCCACTCGGTCTGACAGGAGTCAGACTACTGCAGCACACTCGACAAGAGCCTAGACCACGATCCCGCTGGAGCAGACAGTAGGCAAGCGCCAGAATGAGCCATGCACAAAAGCACTTCATGGATCTGGAACCAGGTGCGCCAGATCCACCCAGCAGATCGGAGATCTCCCAGCGCTGGGGAGCGTCAGGAGGGCCTCGTTGCGTCTACAACGGGGTGTATAGAGCACAGAAAGCATCAATGGGAAAGACCGCAAGAAGAGTGACCCGCTTTCCCCAGGAAAAAGCGCTCCGAGAAAAAAAGAGCAAGCCACAAGGACTTACTCTTTCGCCAAAAACATGGATCACACCCAACATAGGTGTGGGGTTTGGTCTGTAGTATAAAACACTTCAAAACACTTGTATAGCGCACCAGCATCAATCAAGCACCTCCAGCAGAAGCCTTCCACCAACGCCCAGAAAGCTTGGTTTATTCAGCAGAACCAAAATCCAATACTCCCTCTCGAAAAATTGCTCATCCATGTACTATACTTTCGTCTATGTATAGCATTTGCTATACATGCTCTTCTTTGTACAGCAAAAGAGAGAGAGGCACACAGTGAGTGAAAGAGAGTCAAACCTTGCCGGGAGGGAACCCACAGAACAGGAACGCGCCGAGGAAGCAATTGGCCCACAGGTCAACTTCCGTCCGAGTAAAGAGGATAAACTTCGTTTATGGCGACTCATGGAGCGGACTGGCCTGGGAATCTCGGAAGTTCTACGTTTCTCGCTCGCTCAGACCGAGCGGCACTTCCCTATGACACGCCCTTCCGGTCAGATTGACCGCGTCCGTATGCAGTATCTTGTCGGCTTCATTGGCATCCTGCGCTGCTTTTGCCAGGCTGCCTTGCACCGTATGCGAGAGCAGCAGGTAAGCATAGCAGAACAGCGGCTCTGGGTCCAGAACCTGCTCGCGTCTTTACACAATCCTCTGCATATTTGCAGTGTCCTTGCCGAGTATCTCGACCTCGAGCAATGCGAGGTCTTCTTGCATCATAATGATCGGTACTACCTGCAATACCAGGGAACCGTAAAGCTGTTAGAACGGCAGGTAAGTGATATCTCTTCGCGTTACCCTCCCAAAGCACGCCGCCAAGCACGTTTCGAGGAGGAAAACACCCAGAGCGAATATCCATTACAACTGTTCAGTGAGGATATTCTCTCTGCCTACCAAGAAACGCTGGCGAGCGCGGCAGAGCAACGAGCCACTCTGCTCGAGACCCTCCGTCAAGGCGTGCTGGCATTCCTGCCTCGCACCCTGACCCAGGCCAAGGGAGCAACAGCGTAATCGGCAGTGAACAATGACCGTGAGTAGAAGCCATCTGAGGCAGCACGCCTCAACTGTGCAGATCTCCGCCTCCGAAGCAACCGATTTAATCCCTGAGTCATTTGATCCTGAAACGGCCTGGTTTTACCACCTTGGAGATGCCAATGCCTGGGTATCCAACATCTCACCTCACGACGGGGGAGTCGAATTTTACCTGCATGTGAACTTCCATGCTCCCCTCAATATCGTCGTTGATATCATCGTCCTTGATCCACATGAGCAATTCCATCTAGAACGACAGTGACACTTACGCAGCTCAAGCACAGGAAGCAACAGGAACCTCTTGCACCCGGCAACAGGGGGAGCCTTCAGCCTTTCCCTGGGGCACACCTCCCTCTGCTGCTGCTCCTCCTCACATCACGACAATGATAACAAGAAAAAACCAAGTCGGTCCCCATCATGCATACAAAACAAAGAACCAGAGAGATCTCCCTGGTTCTTTTCCTTTCATACAGCAATCCATTTCTCCCTTGCTGCACAAAAAAAGCCATCGTTTACCTGATCTTGGCTCGCGACAACGCTATTATACGTCAAAAAAGTATCTTCATCAATACCGTTATTGGGTATAAACCAGCTCTGCAAGCCACTTGACGCCTATTCTCAAGTTATGATATTATGGCTTTCAAGTCATTGTTTAGCAGGAATCCACTCACTTTTCCTTCCTGCTTCTTATATATTTTCCTCCTTGAAAAAAAATGAGGATCGTAAACTTACCTTAGAAAGTTGTTTCTCCAGACTAGCCAAGTAGGCGAGAGGATCTTTGCGAAAGCGCAGCTGTTTGCAGCGAGCCTCTTGCCGAAAGGTAATTTCTGTCCGCAATTGTTGCCAGCGAGCCAGGTCCGAGGGAACGAGGTCCTCTGCATTCAAGGGATGCAAGCGGGTGGCAAGCGCCGCTGTCAAGCGAACAGCTCCCCGCACCACCAGTGCAGGAATGGCTCCTTTATTCACTGTAGGGATTGTTGCTACCAAAGCAAATGGAAAAGTATCTATACATACCAGTATGGTCGGCGGAAGGATTGCTCCTTCCGCCGACCATACTGGTATGTATACGGTGGCAATGTGCAAACTACTCTGACATGATTGAGCTAAAAAGCACGTTATAGAATGCTTGCTGGCGTTCTCTCGCTTTGGTATAGATCGTGTGCCGGACAGGGTCGGGTTGGACTGTTCTGATGGTTTCGGGGACCAGTTGCGTCATGTCCGGCAGGATCTGGAGGGTTTCGAGGGCAAGCAGAGCAGCGCCGCGGGCGGAGGCTTCGCTACTCTCCGAAAGTTCAAGTGGACGGTTGAGGGTATCGGCCAGGAGCTGGCTGAGGAGCGTCGATTTAAGAAGTGCGCCGCCATTGGCGATGAGTCTGGGTTGTGTGACCTGTGCTCTCAGCGCGTGAACGAGCTGGTCGTGGATTTCACCAATCTGGAAGATAACCGCTTCCAGGCTTGCACGAGCAATTTCTGCTGGGGTTGTGTGTAAGGTAATGCCAGAGATGGCCATAGCAGCGTACGAGTGCCAGCCAGGACTGCGTTCTCCGGCAAGTTTCGGCAGAATCGTCAGGCCGTGCGCGGCTGGCTCCATGCCGGTGAGTTGCTGGTCAAGTTCGGTCAAATCTTGTATCTTCAGTGTATTCTGGAGCCAGGACAGCATGTTGCCGCCTTCACTGAGCGCTCCACCGAGTAAAGCACGCTTCTGGTCGACGTAATACAGCCAGAGTCCCTGTTCAGGTTCAACCTGCTCCGGTGGTACCACCACGCGCATCGCGCTCGATGTGCCCATGGTCACGGCCCAGGTGGAGGGATCAGCACAGTTTGAGCCCAGATTGGCTGCGGCTCCGTCTCCAATCGCTGGAAACCAGGGCACATGATCAAGCACGGGCCAGCGTTCAGCGAATTCAGGGGTAAGTCCCCGGAGCGTATCTGGCAGATCGCCAGGCGTTGGCAGATGCACGGGCGAGAGGTGCAGGTGGGCAAGCATTTCGCTATCCCAGGTGCCGGTGCGGGTGTTGAGCAGGCCAGTACCGGAGGCCATGGAGAGGCTGCACACAGCTCGTCCCAGGAAACGCTCGTGAAGATATTCGCTAAACGAGACATAACGAGCTGTGCGTTCCGCGATTTCGGGATACGCACTGGCTAACCAGCGGATCTTGGCGGGCCAGTAGCAGGCGTGCAGGCGTGTTCCAGTGCGCCGATGCGTGCTTGCCTCGTCAAGTTGTAAACGCAATTCAATGGCGGCCTGCCGTGGGCGTGTGTCCTCCCAGGTCAACAAAGGGAGGAGTGGGCAACCAGCGGCATCCAGCGGAACAAGCGTGTGCCAGAATGCGGAGGTCGCGACAGCGGCGATCCCATTCACGCGTGTGCCAGCAGCTCGCAAAACTTCATCGATGGTGCGCGCAACAAGTGCAAGCAAGAAATCAGCATCAACCGAGGCTTCGCCCTCGTGGGAAGTTGTCAACTGGTAAGTGAACTGAGCTTGAACCCCGGGGACAGCCGTGCCGTGTGCGTCGTAGAGCAGCGCGCGGGTGGATGATGTGCCAATATCGAGTGCGAGAATGTAAGGCTGATCTGCCATGGTATTTCCTTTGAGCTTGAACTTGTTTGCGCATCTTCTGCTGAGTAGGAAAACGGCGAGCGCTGAGTATGGCTTTTTTCCCGACCCCACCCAGCCCAGGAAGCAAAACAGCGGAGAGGCCAGGGCAGCATGGTACCCTTGCTCACTTGAGGTGATGAACATGATAAGAAAAGGCCAACTGCAAGGTGTGGAAAAAGGTGATGTGAGAGACCAAGTCGAACTGATCGCTAAACTGTTTGGAGTGGCCTCCTAAGAACGTTTGAGAGGGCCACGTACCCTCGACTTCTTTCCTCAGATTTTTTGCAACACAACCGTACAGTGGGCTCTTGGTTTGTTCATTCAGGTACATCCAAAACAGCACCGGGTGGATAGCAACGGATACAGTCCAATTGGGGTTTGCCATGAAGAGTAAAGTGCTTTACGCCTGCAGGCAGGAAAAACCGGCTTCCCTTCACCAGTGCGATACCTGTTTGATTAAAAAGAAGCTCACCCTCACCCTCCAGTACAACAAGGATGGACGCACCTGTTGGTTTGAAGTCCAATACTTGATTACAAATGATTCTCTGTATGGAGAAACAGGGTGTGACATCTTCCCCTACAAGCAGTGTGCAACTTCCATCCATTGAATAAAATAGAGTCTTGGGCTGTAAACGGCAACGCGCATCCAACTGTTCCTCTGTCATACCAACATAGTGGAAGCATTCCATCAACAATTTCTCACCAAGCCCCTGATGGATGAGTTGCTCAGGGATGGGCGTTCCGTCCTGCCTGGTGCATTCGCTGCGCAGCGTATAATCGGTGGGTTCCTGGATTTCAAGCAGGAAACAGCCCGGACCGATTGCATGAGGCAGGCCGCCGGGTATAAAGAAGGTATCGCCAGGTTTGGGGGTTACTTTGTTCAAGCAGGCCACCATTCCTTCAATATCCTGCTCCACATACAGCTTATGCCAGTACTCTTTGGTTATCCCGGGGCGGAAGCCCATTAGCAGATATGGTTCCTGCCCGTTGCCCCGACGGGTTCCCAGTATATACCAACACTCGGTCTTACCATAATCAGAGTGGAAATACCGTTTGGCGAACGGCTTGTCCGGATGAACCTGGATGCTGAGTCTTTCAGACGAATCAATAAGCTTCGCAAGCATACCCAATTGCCTACCATATTGTTTGATGTGCTTGCTGCCCAGCATCGCTTCCTCCGCAGCCTCGAATACATCCAGCAGCAATTGTTCTTTCCCACCAAACTGAACCCTCGACAAACCCTCGTTTTCAATGGGTGGAAAACCAGGATTGACAGCCCTTGTAACGGACGCTAGCCATTCTTCTGGTCGGTCGCTATCATCAGCATTGGGCACCCCATGCCAACGGTCGATAAGACTTCCACCGCGGTAGGTTCTTCGAACTCTGGTAGGAAGAACCTCAAGTGGTTGGGAAAAGGTATTAGCCATTGAGATGCACCCAAAAGACGACTGCACGATTAAGTAAGAACCTATCAGACATCGTCAACTTCCTTTCACACTATTGGGTCATGAGTGTTTTTGATAATCAGGATAAAGGCCATTTGCTAATCTCATTTTCGGCCAGAAAATGTGGCCAGCCAGCTTAACATGTTAACAATCGGTCAATCACCCAAATGCTGTTGACCCTCTCCACAGGCGGCTGGCATGCCTCGTCGCGACGAGGCATGCCAGCCGCCTGTGGAGAGGCCAATAAATTAGCACCAGATTAGCAGGTGGCAGACTTCTCGATTATCAAAAACAGTCATGAGTGACTTTATCAAGAGCAACCAGGTAGAAAGCGACCTATTAGCGCTGGATGACAGTCTGACGACAAATTCGAGACCCGGCCATTATTCCATCAGTGCCAACACGCCCCAGTCACATTTTTCTCTATGATGTATCGCCGAAGATTACTCATCAGAGGTTAGACAGAAAATCAACGACACTTTTCTCAACAAGATCGGCATGCTCGACCAGTGCAAAGTGTGTACCCGGTTTCAGTTCGACAAATGTCACCGGCCCGCCCAGATTGTCACGGTAATACTCGGTTGCTTCAAACTCGTTGACACTTCCGGGGTTTGGAGCCAATATAAGCGCAGGCACTTTGATGGTTGGCACGACCGGACGAAAATCCTGATAGCTTGAATCAAACCAGGTCGCCATCAGGGCCAACTGGTCTACAATGCTCAACAGACCCTTATCCAACATCCCAAGCAGTCTCATATATTCAGGCGGCACTTTTGATTTATCCTCGGCAGTAAGGGCAATCTCTATGGGATTCATCCGCATTTCAGGTGGCAGGTCGATATCCGGAAAAGCGCCCGGCGCGGATTCCATACCGTCTTGAGCAAGAAATTCGTCAAGGTTATGAAACATTTTTGCCATTGAATCCATCAGCTTTTTCATATCCTGTTTTCCGCGCAGCCTGCCATACGGCCAGTCCTCTCTCGAAGTACAGGCCGGCGACTGGTCAAAGAGAATGATGCTGTCAACATATTGATCCCCGTATGCTTTGAAATATGCGAGAACAACATGAACGCCCATGGATCCAGCATAAAAGACCGCTTTATCAACCTTCAGATGTTCAAGCAATTCTTTCGCGTCCAGCGCACACCATGCCATAGAATTGTATTTGCTGGGCGAGGATTTGCCATAGCCACGATAGTCAAACGCAACGCAATGGTATCCTTTGTCCACCAGGACATCAAACATTCGATTTGGAAACTCTTCATACGGTGCCGGCCAGCCATCGAAGAAAAGGACTGTCTTCGCGTTTTTGTCGCCTGCTTCCTTATATGAAATGTTCAGCCCCTGGGAATTGGTGTAAAAAGCCATTTTTTCTCTCTCCTTTTAGTTACTAAATTGGTTAACGAAAATCCTACTGACTACACTCATTCTCAATTATCTACACAGATCACCTCCCTTCATGTCATCCGAATGGCACAGCTTCAGCACGACCTGCCAGATGCTTTTATCCACCACCATTTACATATTTGCCTGGACATTTGCGACGGTTTCCGTTTTGATATCCTCCACTTTTGGAGACACTTCGGGTATCGGAATCACACAGAGCGCGCTCACCAGTCCTCCCACGGCCAGGGCACCAAAGAAGAACGGCCACCCGCCCACAGCAAGCAGTAGGGGCGCTATAAACGGAGTAATAGACGACGGCAGCGCATTGGCTATGTTCATAATACCAAAGTCTTTTGCGGCGTCTTCTTTGTTGGGTAGGATACGGGCAACCAGCGCCAGGTCCACCGCTGTAAAGATGCCATAGCCCAGGCCGATCAGGGCATTCCCAACGATAACCAGCGTAAGATCGGACGCTATGGCGCACAGCACCAAGCCAATGCCGACAACGAGTGCGGATATGGCTACAAACGGTTTCTGCTTTCTCAGTTTATCCGAAAGCATGCCGCCAAAGATGCTCGCAACCATCAGGCAGAAAACTGAGATCATGGAAAGTAATGTGACCTTGGAGGATATCTCAGCCTGGGAATATTGAAAGCGCTTTACCAGCATGATTGTATTGTATACAGTGGCGCTGTATGCAATGGAGACAAAGAAGCGGGTCAACCATCCCCAGGTGAATACAGGATATTTTCTAGGGCTGGGGTATACGCGGGACAGCGCTTCCGTGAATTTCAGTTTTTCTTTTTGTTTCCGTTCAAATTTTACCCGGCCCTCGATAATGAGTATACAGCTGACAACGGCAGCAACGATGCCGATGGCGGGCAGCACACCCCATTTCAGAAGCATGGGCGCATTGTTCAGCATTGTCATGAGCGAGAGGCCAAGGAGTGCGCTCAAGGGTAAGGCAAAGCCGGCAATTCCGGATATCGTGCCTTGTCTGGATGCTTCCACCTGATCGGGAACCAGCCCGGTAAGGGATGCTAACACAAAATTAAAGAAGATCTGCGTGAGGCACCATAATACGATAATCATTGTTAAATCGCTCGTCAGCGCAAGACCCAGCAGGGAGAACCCTTGAAGAACGGTGCCTAAGAGGATCCAGGTCCGCCGCCTTCCGAATTTCAGCGTTGTACGATCGCTGATCGCTCCGCCGATGGGGTTTGCTATCAGGGCAGCCAGGACACCCAGACCACTTGTTATACCAAAATGGGCTTCAGCAGTATTCGGGTTTATCTGCAAAAATTTCAGTGACAGCAGCAGCGTTGTAGCCGCATAAATTCCGATACTTCCGCCTATTTCGCCAACAACCATGGCTGCAACCAGCCTCTGAAAGGGTGTTTTTTTCAACGTGTCATTCGTTTTTTCCACACTTTTTTCTCCTTTGAATTCCAGACATACAGTGTCCAATACAAGATGAACGCATTGATCGAAGAACAAACCGAGCGGTTGGACGCGTGACCATCACCCAGATTTGTGGAGGCTCGAAAGACGATTACCTCACCGATTGAGCAAAGGCTTGTTTCATGAGCCGAGCGCTTCCTCGGCAAACTCGCGTGTGCTCTGCGAAATGGCTAAAGGTATACCGGTCATATGCATATGGCGGGCTGAAAGAAAATAATCGCGATCCAAATGAGCGAGAACCATCTGGCTTGCTGCCGAGCGTTTGCGAAAATACTGCACCTGCGGGTCTCCTGCGACAACCCGAGACTTCAATTGAAATCCCGTGGGGTTCAGCCCATCGGTGCCAACGCCGTCGATATTTACTTTCTCCTCCAGGAGACGGTTGAAAATATATTTGCCAAATGCATCGTCTCCTACTCGGCTCACCCAACCGCTGCGCAGGCCAGGCCGCGCCAACCCGATAGCGACATTGGTTTCGGCTCCCACGAACCGCCGCTTAAATCAATTGACATCATGTAATTCCCCGATCGTATCGACTACGAACATAGCCATTGCCTCACCGAAAGTGACGACATCCAACTTGCTCAACAATACTCCCTCCATCTTCTAAGCCTTTCCTAACATTGCGATGCAATCAGGCGGCCTGCCCATAAATCGATTTAGTAAATCGATTTATGGGCAGATTATACTTCACTTTTTTACTAAATTCAAGCCCCCTCCCCAAAGTAATTGTTCAGATTTGACCCAAAGAAAAGAAAGAGCCAGCAGACGTCTTTGTGGAGAGAAGAGGCCCATCATTGGCGCTCTATTCCTCTTTCCTGCTCGCCAAAAATGTGCGCAATTGTTTCGCATACGCCCAGCACTTTTCGGGAGGCGCGATCTCACGAGATCGGAAGCTCTGGTACAGGTTATCATCGATATATCGGGGAAAAACATGCAGGTCTTTGACGGCTTTGGCCAGTTCAAGACCTCCTCATTCTCAGGAAATTTTTCCTTGAGTTTGTGGATATCACGCAAGTCATGCGCCCAACAGCGTTGATGAAACCCTTGGTGGATGTTGTACCCCGCATAAAAATCGCTGCCCAACACTCCCTGATACTGGTCTCCTATCAAGTGTTCGACGACTTCTCCTGCACGCGAGTGATGGTACTCGTAGTAGCGCACGGTTGGGGTACTCACACTCCAGATGTATCCGTTGATCCCATCCTCTCGCCAGCCGGTTTCATCGGCTTGTAAGGCGGGGCTAGTACACTGCGGTGGAAATAGTTCCGTGATAAAATAGGAGGGAAAACAGGGTCTCGCGCCATAACTTGCGAGTGCGCATCTCCAAATAGACATCCAACTTATTGATTTCGAGAGAGAGAGTTAAAGTTTGGAAGCAACCCGCCGAGAGAAAGAGGTATGGGAGCACCAAAGAAAGCCGATTGGCGAGAAGAACGGCGCAAACGCGCCTGGGAACTGAAACAAGCAGGATGGAAACAAAAAGACATCGCAGTGGCGCTGGGGGTGACAGAAGGAGCGATCAGCCAGTGGATGAAAAGTGGACGAGAGGGAGGAGAAGAGGGTCTCAAAGCCCATCCAGCCAAAGGAGCCACGCCCCGTCTGACACCAGAGCAGCAAGCGCGTATCCCAGAAGTGCTGGCGAAAGGAGCAGCAGCCTACGGATTTACGGGAGACGTATGGACAAGCCGACGGTTGGCGGTGGTCATCAAGCGAGAGTTCGGAGTCAGCTATCATCCCGATCATTGTGGGTACCTGGTCCGCAAGATGGGTCTGAGCTTGCAGAAACCAGTGGTGCGAGCAACTCAGCGCAATGAGCAAGCCATTGCGCACTGGAAGAATCAGCAGTGGCCTCGGCTCAAAAAAAGCCGAACAGGAAAAGCGCACGATAGTCTTTGTCGATGAAGCGGGTTTTTATCTGTTACCAATGGTGGTGCGAACCTACGCTCCGCGCGGACAAACCCCGGTGCTGCGAGTTCCACTGACCCGCGATCACATCTCTGCCATTGGAGGCATCACCCCAACGGGCGGATCTTCATGCAAACGCAAGAACGAGCGTACAAAGCGGTGGACGTGGTCCGGTTTTTGCAGGTGCTCCTGCGCAAGATCCCTGGTCGCTTGCTCGTCATTTGGGATGGCTCACCCATTCATCGAGCGAACGTGATCAAGCAGTTTCTGGCCAGCCCGATGGGCAAACGAGTGCATCTGGAACGCTTACCCGGCTATGCGCCGGATCTCAATCCGCAAGAAGGGGTCTGGAACGCGGCTCAAACGTCGTGAACTCAAAAACCTGTGTTGCCGGGACCTTGCTCACCTGCGCCAAGAACTGGTCCACGCTAAAGAGCGCCTGCGCCATCGGCAGACCATCCTGCAGCAGTGTTTCTCCCATGCTCTTGCTGAGATTTAGTTGTCAGCCACGAAATCAATAAATGATCCACTTGAAGATGCGCAGAGGGTTTCCTGGAGTGAAACCCTGGAAAAGTGAAGGGAAACAGAACCATGCCAAAACGTGCCATCCATATGGTCCTCAGTGAGCGAGAAAAAGAAGAGGTAGAGCGGCTTACAAAGCATCATCGGAGCGAACAGCAACAGGCGCAGCGGGCGCGGATAGTCCTGACTGCAGCTCAAGGTCATTCGAATGCGCAGATTGCCCGCGAGTTGCAGGTGAATATGGACACCGTGCGCTTGTGGCGGGATCGTTGAGTGGGACTGCAAGGCATTGATCTGGAAATGCTCACAGTGGCAGAACGTTTACAAGATGTGTCGCGACCGGGAGCGCCTCCAAAGTTCACGGAAGAACAGCGCTGTCAGATGGCAGCCTTTGCGTGTGAAGCACCGATGAAAGCAGGGCGGCCCATCAGCCAGTGGACAGGCCGAGAGATTGCGGATGAATTGAAGAAGCGAGGCATCGTTGAGCAGATTTCGCCACGACATGCGAGCCATCTGCTGAAAAAAGGGGGCTGCAACCGCACCGTTTCCGGTATTGGTTAACCGAAGAGCCTGACCCCAAGCGCGATAAGAAAATTGTCGAGGGCTGCGAGGTGTACAGGAGTGCACGCGAGCGAGCCAGGCAGGGTGAGCGCACCATTAGCATGGATGAGTTGACAGGGGGGCAAGCCTTGGAGCGCAAACATCCAGACTTGCCGATGCAGCCGGGCCATGTGCTGCGACGCGAGTTTGAGTACATTCGGCATGGGACGTTGACCTGGTTCATCAACTTTGATGTAGTCAGCGGGCAGGTGATCGCCCCCTCTTGGGGAGCGACTCGTATGGAGCAAGACTGCCTGGCCCACCTCGTGCAAATCCACGGGTGCCTCATGCCATTTTTGACACTGGGCACACCAGCCTTTGAAGATTCGGTGGTGCAGGACTTCGACAGGTGGCGGGGACGGCACATCGATCACCTCTCGCACTCGCGCCAGGCTGATCCCTCCTAGCCGCAATTGGCAATCAGGACAGGCCACGATCCGATACTCTACGATCTGCGTGGGCACGCTGCGGGGACGGCCATGGTTGTGCTCAGCCACGCGTTTCTTCCACTTGGGGCTTTTTTACATTGGCTTTGACAAACGCTGGCGGCGGCGTTTTCTGGTGTTCCAACTCTTCGATCCGTAGAAGAGCAACCTGCAGCAGTTCCTGATTTTCTTTCCGAAGCTGGGCCACTTCTTCTTCCGTTATCATCATAGCCTGAGTTTACCAGAGCGTTCAAGTCTGAACACTTACCCCCAAAATTCATTTTGCGGACGAGTGCTTCTCCGTGAAGATTCCCGAATGATTAATTTGCAATCGAATACCTGCTCACGCGGCGGTCCATTGGTTGGCACATCCGCGGTTATTCGGTTCATGAGCAGTTTGCCTGCTGCCCTGCCCATTTCCAAGGTGGGTTGTGCGATCGCAGTTAGGGTCGGTGTCAACAAGTGGGCAAACGAAATGTTATCAAACACGATCAGCGCGAGCTCTTCCGGCACTGGCATTTGGTTGTTCTTGATAAAAGATAGAATTTCCATCAGAACCAGCTCGTTGCCGGCGATCATCGCAGTCGGCCGTTCCGTCCCCGAGAAAAGCTCGGCCAGCTTGCTGCGGATTTGCCCGATTTCGCAATGAATCATAAATTCCTGCCGTTGTTCCAGCCCCAATTCCCGGACAGCTCGCTTATACCCTTCCATCCGATCTATGCGCGAGCTGATCGTCAGCGGTTCCGTGATGATCGCGATCCTCTTATGCCCCTGTTCAGCGAGATGCTCAGTTGCTTGAAATACGGCCTCCGCATTATTAACGACTACGGTGTCTGACAGGACTCCTTCCACCTTCCGGTCTAAAAAAAGAAGAGGCATACGCTCCTTCACCAATTTCTTATATAAAGATTTATTTTCCCCGGTAGGGAATAAAATGATGCCGTCTACCTGTTTGGCTTGCAACGTTTCTAGATATGTCTTCTCTTTCTCCATATCCTCATCCGAATTGCATAAAATGACATTCATGCTCTGTTCCTGGAAATAATCTTCGAGCGCTCTGCAAATCTCAATGGAAAATCCGTGCACGATATTGGCGACGATGACGCCGATCGTCGATGTACGTTTTTGTTTGAGGCTTCGAGCCAATATGTTCGGCTGATAGTCCAGCTCCGCAATCGTAGTTTCGATCTTTTGTCTCGTTTGTGCACTCATATACTCGTAACGCTTGTTCAAATACTGGGAAACGGTGCTTTTCGACACACCTGCTTTTTCAGCAACGTCAGTTATCGTTACCATCATTACAACTGATTCCACCTTTGCCTTCTATCTATAAATCAGTTTATCATTCCGTAACATCTCGCTGCGTTTGATGCTATCAAGGGACGTTGAGACATTCAAGTTTTTCCTGACACAAACCATTCATTCGGCATCGTATAACCGGGCATGCTTGCTCTTGAAGTTCCGCCGTGCCGTCATGCGTATTCCAATAAATTCGTCCTTCCGACCGCGCCGACGCTTAGTGCTGCGTTCCTCATTGGCGCTATCATTACTGCCAGGCAGAGCCTCTGGATAAAACATGCCTGCATTGGTTCTCAACTTTGATTCAGCGTTTTATTCATACCAATGAGGAACGTAGCACCAGGTCGGCCTGAATGGTTTGAGTTTCTCGAACGACCGCCGATAATCTGCTTTCATTTAACCCGCCGTGATCCAGCCATAATTCAACCGGAGCCGAATAGACGCGTATAAGATCATACGGTTCAATGGCCTGCCTGCACAACTCCAGCGGCAGAAGTTCGCCGGGAAACAACTCGCGCCGAATTTCGCTTCCTTGCCCTCCGCTCTCTGCAATGAGGGCGGCATACTCGCCTTGATCAACTTCTTTCCGGCAGCCAAAAACTGAGGGAGGGACTACAATGCTTTTCATGCTGTTCACAATCCATTCATAAATCGATTTACGAATGGATTATGAACGAATTATACTTCACCCTTTTACTAAATTCAAGCACTCGTCCGCAAAATTCATTTTGCGGACGAGTGCTTCTCCGTGAAGATTCCCGAATGATTAATTTGCAATCGAATACCTGCTCACGCGGCGGTCCATTGGTTGGCACATCCGCAGTTATTCGGTTCATGAGCAGTTTGCCTGCTGCCCTGCCCATTTCCAAGGTGGGTTGTGCGATCGCAGTTAGGGTCGGTGTCAACAAGTGGGCAAACGAAATGTTATCAAACACGATCAGCGCGAGCTCTTCCGGCACTGGCATTTGGTTGTTCTTGATAAAAGATAGAATTTCCATCAGAACCAGCTCGTTGCCGGCGATCATCGCAGTCAGCCGTTCCGTCCCCGAGAAAGGTTCTGTCAGAACTCAAACACTCCCTTGGCAGAGCGCTCACACTTCTGTTATGCTGATCCCATGAAAACAGGATAGAATCGAGGAGTGTTGACTGATGAACTGCCCCCATTGCGCTGCCATGACCACCAAGAAGCGAGCGAAGAAAACCAAACTGGGCTATGCAACGTTCTTTTGCCTTCACTGTCGCTGTACCTTCAACGAACGTACTGGCACCCCTTTCAACTATCTGGAATTTCCCACGGACATTGTCCTTCTTGTGGTCTTGTGGCGATTGCGCTACAAACTGAGTTTGCGTGATGTTGCCGAGTTATTTTTAGAGCGCGGCTTTGTTTTTACTCATGAAACGGTTCGAGACTGGGAAGAGCGGTTTGCTTCGTTGATCGCGGATCACTTGCGGAAAAAACGTTATGGCCAAGCAGGGAGATCCTGGTATGTTGATGAAACGTACATTAAAGTCAATGGGAAATGGTGTTATCTCTATCGGGCCATTGATCGAGATGGCAATCTGGTCGATTCACGACTGAGTGAAAAGCGAGATATGGATGCCGCCAAATGGTTTTTCCAGCAAGCAGTCGAGATTGTTGGTCATAGTCCCGATCAAGTAACAACGGATGGGCATACATCCTATCCGAGAGCAATCCGTGAAGCGCTAGGCAGCAATATACTCCATCGAACGAATACATACCTCAATAATCGGCTGGAGCAAGATCACCGGGGCATCAAACAGCGATACTATCCGATGCGTGGTTTTGGATGTTTCGAGGCTGCAGCCCGTTTCTGTCGTGCTTTTGACGAATTACGCAATTATCTTCGTCCGCGTCGGGAGATGGGAGAACCAGTTTCACTCCCGGAACAACGCCAGGCTTTCCTTGAACGACTTGCAGCCCTGCAATCATTCATCCAAGCGACCTCATAGTTCAGAGAGCGAGAGGGAAGCATACAATTCTGGTAAGTTTTTGTGTTTTCAGTTCTGACAGAACCCAGCAGGAGAGCCATGGCGATTCTACGATTTGGGGCATGGATACTGCTCCTATGATTTTTTTGATCAGTGCCCTCACCGCATGGCCTGCGCAAAATGCACCTTCTATGTACCTAAAGAGTCGAGTCAAGCACAGATCTTGGAAGGCAAGGCAAACTTACAACGGATGTTGCAAGAAATCCCGCTCTCAGACGATGAACGCGAAGCCGTTGAAGAGGGCATTGAAGCCCTAGAAAAACTTTCGGCACAGTTAGTTGATATACCCACTCCCGCCGGGCCAACTCCACGGCAATTGCAAGAAAACTCTGGTAAATCGAGCTTTGTTTCGTTACAATCAGTTCAGCGCAGGTTCTCACAGGCTTGACAAGCTCAATGAGGTTCGAATATCCTCTATATAGAGCTAGAAGATGTACTATCTCGGCACACATTTTGCTGTATGCAAAAGGAAACATATACGACATATGGCTATGGTAAAAAAGGCGTTTTATGCCCACTGGACGGGTGCGCTCTTCTCTCGGTGTCAGTCGCCCATAGCCATACTATGCCCTTTTTCAGCGAGCGAGGTAGCTAAGCGCTAGGCAATCCCATAGTAAATAGGGCCATGGGCGATGAATATGCATTGCTCATGGCCTTTTTGTGCTTTTTTGGATGGAGAGGTTGTGAGGCGTGCATGTGGTACCGGACACGTTCTCATGGCTGTTTGTCTCGTATGCGACTCTGGTGCTTGTCTACTCTTTAGCTCTCGTGCTCCGGGGACACAATGGATGCCACACACACTCCTTATCTTTCAAGAGGAGAATGTCTTCATGTCGCAATCCTTGTCCATCGATTCACAGGCTCGATGGAAACAGCGTTTTCGCGCCCCTACGCTCTCCTGGTCCCAGGTCGCGGCGCATGCACCCGACCGGGGCCTCGTAGCGAGCAACCTTTCAGGGAGCTATCAACTCCACTCCTGGGATGTATCAACGGGTGAGCTCAGGCAGGTCAGCTATGCTCCAAAGGGGGTGTTCATTGGACGCCTCTCTGGTGATGGCCACTTCATCTACTACTTACATGATGAGGATGGTGATGAAATGGGGCGTTTTGTACGTGTTCCTTTTACAGGAGGCAAGCCACAGGAGCTTACGCCTGAATTTCCTCCCTACTTTGCCGACCCCTATCTCAATCCAACTGGGACTATGCTGGGCTTCCTGGTTGGCAAACCAGAAGGGGTAGATCTCTATGTTGTGCCGCTTGGCCCCAATGACGGCGTTGGCGCGCCACGCTGGGTCTTTCATAATCCAGTGCCTGGACTGTTGGGGAGAAGGTTGCTGGCTCTCTCCAGCGCGGGGACGACTGCGATCATGATCTCAAAGCCACACAATCCTTCTACTTATGAGGGGTTGCTGGCTATCGATCTGGCGACGGGCGAGTGCATTGACCAGTTGCAGGCGGAGCCAGGCACCTCTGTTGCATTGGGGGATTACTCTCCTGTATCGGGTGATGAACGCCTGTGGGCAACGATCCAGCGTGGCGATACACGGCAGCACCTCATCTGGAATCCACGCACCGGTGAGCGTCTCTCGCTCGACCTGAGTGGTTTAATGGGTGCGTCTCCCTGCTCCTGGTCATCAGATGGCACACGCCTGCTTTTATGGCAAGAAGATCAGGGCCACAAACGCTTTGCCATCTTTACCCTTGCTGAGCAGAGTATCCAGGTCTTGAGCGAGTTGCATGGGACATATTGGAGTAGCTACTTTGGCAACACTGGCGAGATCTATACGCACTGGGGGATGATTCAGGATGGGAGTGTAGTCGGTCCAGAAATTGTGTCTTTGGACGCGATTTCTGGCTCACAACGGCATCCTCTTGTTGTCTTGGATCCGGTTCCATCTGGACGTCCCTGGCAGTCGGTGTCGTTTTCCTCGTCTGATGGGCAACAGGTACAAGCCTGGCTCATTACGCCTGAGAGATCGGGGCCCTATCCAACCATCATTGATTTGCATGGAGGACCACATATGCAGCGTATGGTTGATCCGGCCCCCGATCTGCAGATGTGGGTAGATCATGGCTTCGCGGTCCTCTCCGTCAATTACCGGGGGTCAACTGGCTTTGGCATGGCCTTTGAGCAGTGTATTGTGGGCAATGCCGGTCATTGGGAGGTCGAAGATATTGTTGCAGCTCGCTCCTGGCTTGTTACTGAGGGACTAGCTCGCCCGGAGGCTGTGATGCTGACCGGCTGGTCGTATGGCGGCTATTTGACCCTGCTTGCGCTTGGCAAATATCCTGACCTCTGGGCTGCTGGCATGGCAGGTATCGCCATTGCTGATTGGGGCCTCCTTTACGAAGATACCCACGAGGCATTAAAAGTATCGCTACCCATCCGGCTGCTGGGGGGGACACCAGAAGAGAAACCAGCACAATACCAGATCAGCTCCCCCATCAACTATGCTGAACAGGTCAAGGCGCCTGTACTGGTCATCCAGGGGCGTCATGATCGTGGTTGCCCGCCTCGGCAGATGGAACAGTATGTAGCTCGCCTGCAAGCGCTAGGCAAGCGGATTGAAATCGACTGGTTCGACTCTGGTCACGGCTCGCTCCACGTTGAGGAGGAGATTGGCCTGTACGAGCGGATGCTGACATTCGCGCTCACAGCTCTCAAGGCGAAGTAACGCTGCCTCATGGAAAATATTGAACCAGAGCGGCAAAGGTGACTTTGCCGCTCTGGTTCAATAGAAATATGTCTTTTTTTGCAGATAAAGTGGCGAGAACTCTCGTAAGAGCAGAACAGCCATGAGAAACCGTCTCTTTTCTCTCATTTTTTGATGACATGCCATGTTATCTGGCAGCGACGCCAAATAATGGAGCTTACGCAAGTTTGCTGATAAATGAAATTCTTCAACGAGCTAGCAGTCTTTCACGAAATATAAAATCGCCAGTTGTTCATGCTTCACAAACCCCATACGCATGTTAATGGAGAGCATGGGAGCATTCAATGCATCATTAACCGTACGCAGTACGGTATAGCCATGCTGCTGGGCGTAGCGTATGCCGCGCAGCTTTAACGCGGTAGCAATGCCCATGCGCCGGTAAGAGCGCAACGTTCCAGTGAGACCGGTGGAAATCAGCTTGCTGCTCGGTTGAGCGCCCATAAATGAGAGGCCAACATACTCGCCATTATGCACCGCGACAATAAAAGCTTCTGGTACAATTTCGGGATGATACAGGAAACGAGCACAAAAGAGTTCAAAGCTGATAGGGCTGCGTGGTTCAGTTGCCGGGACATCCTGGCGTATTTGCCAATCTAATGCATACAGCTTGCGATCGCGTTCCGGGTCACCCGCCAGTTCTTCCAACGTTTTCAGGACAATTCCCTGTTCGCTTAAGCGCTGTTCCACTTCGAGATAAGGCCCGAGATCAAAGGTTGTAAGATCCAGCCGCGATTCCCATTTGCGCTGCTCCTCACGAAAGCCGCGCTGCTGCAAAAAGCGGACAGACTGGGATTGATCCTCCTGTGTCTGCGTCCTGATTTGCACAGGTTCAAATGGCTGCAAAGCTTCTAGCATATGTGTATAGAGTTTCGAACCAATGCCCTGGTTCTGATACGTCGGGAGCACAAAAAGATTGAGAAAGAATTTATGTGGATGATATTTATGAATCCTCTGGGTATATTCGCCCCAGGCGACAGGCCGCTCCTCCATCTCAACCATCCAGCGCCGGTGCTTGCACATGGGATCACGTAAATCATCAGCCAGGCGCACTTCCTCAACAGTTACTGACGCTTCCGAATAGACAGCGTTCTGGATATCGCACAGAGCGGCATAATCAGCAGGAGCAAAAAGGCGCAACGAAGCAGACATGCAAACTCTCCTCAAGTGGTGAAAAACAGGGGAAATACATTTTTAGACCATTAAAAGTTGGAATAGCATACTAGCATAAAGTACGCTTTTGTCGCAAGTGTATCTCGGCTTGCAATTTTACAATTTCGGTCTCAGCAAACTTGCGTAAGAATCAAATAATGTAGCAAACGTTAGCGTTTCCCGTATCAGTTACACCTACTCCAACAAATTCTGAAAGAAAGGAAGGGTCTCTGGCTACCTAGTGCAAAAGCACACGACCTATTCGGGATAAAAGAAGGCAAGCACAATCTATACTATGGAGAAGATGCCAGGCTAGCCTTGCCTTCGTCTTGCCTCTGCGCATCAAGCACATGCTTGCTCATTTGATGTCTATACCGCGCTCCTTGCACGCGTCGCTGCCTTCATGCTCGCCATACAAAGATGAAATCACTGGTGATGTTGTTGCTCGCCGCCAGCAGCATTGCGGTCGTTATAATGTTGGATGTGTTCGATGATAGCCTGATCGATTATGACTTGCTCTATGAGGTGCTGTGGATCGGTGTGCTGCGTCTCACGCGCTTCTTCCATCAAACTGCCGATCATCAAGCCACGGCGATAGGTGGCTTCCCCCTCGGCATCTCTCTGGTTGTCTGGCCTGGATTGTGTGGAAGAGCCTATCAATGTGGGGAGAAAGAGCAAAAAGAGGAGAAATAAGCCAACGATAATCACGGTAATCAGGGTACCTGTATCCATTTTTTCACCTTCTTGGAATCTGATATTCTTCTTGTGCTTCTTTGTTTACATAGACGTTGAGGCGCAAACGATCCCCAATCTGATTCATCCTGGCTGTGTATGAGTCGACGTATCTTTGCATGCGAAAAAGCTGTATGACGTTGTGATTAAGAGCAATTTAGGTAATTTAAACATAATTACTGCATAATCACACGACCTTTTTGGAAAGAGCAAGATGCGGTTCATGAGAACAGCCAAAGTGAGCACAAATGCGTTCAGCCAACTGCTGAGCAGTGAGCAAACCGTCAGGTTCGACGATGGCCTGTTTCCCATGGACCCACTTGGGCTCGATGGGATTGAGCCAAGGGCTTTTCGTCGGCAAGAAGAAGGGCAAAATGCGTGTCCCTTTTCCCGCCTGTCTGACCTGCTGATTGTGCTCACGAATCCAGGTGCGCACCTGCTTACTCCCATGCCAGGAGGCGTTATCCCAGATCAGTAGCCAAGCCGTCTTGCCTTGGGCTTGCAGTTGCGTGCAACACCACTCCAGAAATTGGATCGTGAGAGCACTCACTGGGCGTCCAGTGACGAAGCGTAGCGACATCTCGCTACGCCTGGGACCGCTCAGGGGTCCTTGCTGCCACAGAACTCCATAACAGGCCAGGGCTTTAGGATCTGGATCCCTTTTTTGCCAGGGTTGCTCCACCAGGCGCACCGGCTGTTCCTCATCTTGCCACGCTGACATGCGTGGTAATGCAAAGCGGCTCCACCACACCTCGTCGGCAAACCCAATCGCCCAGTTTGACTGTTGACTACACCAAGCAATCAAGCGATCCCGTGCGTTTTTTTTCGCAGGTACTGTGGGTCGGGGCTTGTAATCCAGTGTTTGGCCCGTTTCCAATTGGTTTTGAGTCGTTTGAGAGCTCGGCGCACGCTCTCGTCGGAGATCGGGGTCACAACGATCCCCTGCTCGAGGCTGACCTGGGCGGCCAGTTCCAAGGTCCAGGTACTGCGCTCTTTACCAAATTCGCTGGGACGGCGATGCAGCAGATCTTTCAACCGCTGGAGCCCTTCCGGCGAAAAGTTGGTGTGCAGGTGACGGGGGCGCGAAGAGCCTTCGTGCAGCACAGCCAGGCCGGAGGAATTGAAGCCATGGATGACATTGCGTACCGTTTGGTCGTCGCAACCCAGTTGCCGGGCAATGGCGATTGCCCGTTCTCCCCGGGCGCTGGCCAGCAAGATTTGGCAGCGGCGCAAGACAAAGGCATTCGATGAACGCAATCCCGCTTGGGTCTGCTGCCGTTCGTTCTCGGTCAGCGGGCGAATAAAAATGGGGGGTCTCATGCCTTTTGTTGTACCACATTTCCTAACATCTCTGGTGGGAATGCACTAGCACATTGGCACGTCTAGACAGAGGCACCTTCGCCTGCTATCCTATGGATGAGATAGTATCAGGAGATCGGGATGATACATGTTGTCATCCCCACCTAATTTAGAGGGGATTATATCCAATGCCTTCACGTTTCCTTTGGCTCTCGTTCCTTCGATGGGGGGTCGCGCTCGTCATTGCAGCCGCGCTGATTACAGAGATAGTCTTTCCATCCTCTTTTGGAATCCTTCCATCATTTCGCCTTTGGAAGCTCGCTTTTAACGGTGCAGTGCTTATCGGCTGGATCGTTCTCTCCGGGTACGCTCTTCGGAAGCTAAAAGAGAAAGCTGATTTTACCTCGTTTCGTCAAGCACTTCTCGTGAACTTTGCTCTCGTCATTGGGATGCCTCTCTTTTTTAGCCTGATGGTCTTGACCGATGGGAAACCATTGGATTTTGCCATACAGTTCGGGTTTTGTCCGGGCTTACTATTCAGCATCGGACCGCTGATCCAAATTGTTAAGTACTGGCGTCGGCCCCGACGTGCAAATTAACCAGCATTTACAGGTTTTCAGGCCAAGTGCTCATGGAGAAGGGGACTTCCGCTCCGGCAGAGGAGATGAATCTTACTCTCCATGGGCAACCGACACTTTTGCTAGAGATCATGAAAGGGGTTGTGAAAGCAGAAAAAGAAGAGGATACTTTCTTCCAGGTAAAAACGTGAAGAAAGGAAGCCTCCCCATGACCAATGAGAGCGTACCCCCACAAGAACCGGTGTGGCCCAAGCCCAATGAGAAGCAACTCCTCCTGGTTTTTGAGCAAAGTTGTCAAGACCTATGCCGTCCAGCCAAAAAGCGTGCGGGCCGGCCTGCCACGGTCAGTTGGAGCCACTTATGTTTGGCGATTATGATCTGCTTTTTACGCGGCTGGAACGCGCAATTGGAGGTGTGGTGGCTCATTGTCGGTGAACATTTCGGCGGCTTTGCCCCGGTGAAAGTGAGTGATCAAGCCATTTACAACCGCATTGAGCGGGCAGCAATACCGCTGTACTGGCTCTTTGAACACGTGAGCGCCTGGCTGCGGAGGCGTCTGGCTCCTTGGGAAGATCGTCGTCTCGCTCCCTGGGCCGCAGCGGTCTACGCCGCAGATGCCAGCACCTTGGATCAGATATCGCGCTTTTTGCCTTGGTTACGTGCTCTGGCGGAGGGGATACACGCCTGCTGGCAGGCCAGATCAGTGCCTTGTTTGATGTGCGTCTGCAACAATGGGTGCGCGTGGATTACTGGTCGAACGCTCGCGATCACTGCAAGACACATGTTCTGACCCTGGTGGAACGCGTGCAAGCAGGCACATTGCTACTCTTTGATCGCGGCTATCTCAGCTTCGCTTTCTTCGACCAGCTTTCTGCCCGAGGAATCTGGTGGATCAGTCGGTACGCCCATCAGGTGAGCTATCAGGTGTCTCACGTGTGTTATCAAGCCGATGGGGTGCTCGATGCGATCGTCTACTTGGGAACCTCTTCCTCCAACCAGGCCCGTGATCCCGTGCGCTTGGTCCAATTCTGGCTTCACGGGCGGCATTATCGCTACCTGACCAATGTGCTTGATCCACATGTGTTGAAGCTTTCGGACGTGGTGAACTTATATGTGCGCAGATGGGATATTGAATTGGCCTTCCGGGCGATTAAAGATCATCTCAATCTGCACCACCTGTGGAGCGCGAAGCGGGCGGTGGTGCAGGTGCAACTGTGGTGCTGCCTCATCCTGGCTCAGGTCTATCATGCCTTACAGGTGGAAATTGCTGGACAAGCAGGCGTGGAGGTCTTTGAGGTTTCCCTCGATCTGCTGATCCGCCTGACTCCTGGCTGGCTCTCGCGTAGACTGACTCCCCTAGAGCATGCGGTGCGCTTTGGCCGCGATCTGGGTCTGATTCGTCCCTCGACTCGCCATCACATCGAGGTTCCCTGGATCGATCCCTGTTGGGTCGTCCCCCCACCTCCCGAGGCGGTTCAACCTCGGGAGATGGTTCGCTATCGTTCCCAGACCAGAGGCACTGGAACCAAGAGAGTTGGTCTCGTCAGGCTCAAAGCTGGCAAGCTCCATTTGTTGGAGTAGGTGCGTATCAGTTGGGATATACTTGCAGCAAGAACATGTATTGCCCAGACTTTGTTTCAACGAAATGTATTATGCTAAATTGAAGCGAGATGATGAGGACAGAAAGATGGTTCAAACAGATTGGACGGTTTTACTCTTAGGCGGATCATCAGGAGTAGGCAAAACAACGGTTGCAGAACAAATAGGACGTCATCTTGGCATTTCCTGGCTCCAGCTGGATGATTTTCGTTTAGCTTTGCAATGGGGTCTCGCTTCTCTTTTGCCGGAGCATCACATCGAAGCACTGAACTTCTTTAATGATCCTACTGTCTGGCAATCGGCTCCAGAACATCTTTGCAAAGGTTTAATTACCATGGGCGAAAGCATGGTGCCCTCTCTTGAAATCGTCGTAAACAATCACGTTGATACTGCTGCTCCCACGGTGATTGAAGGAGATGGCATTCTCCCTTCCTTGTTTGCTCAACCATCATTTCAACGTCACCGAACAACAGGGCGAGTACGGGCAGTGTTTCTCGTAGAACCGGAAGAAGAACGTATTTTTGCCAATATCATAGAACGACAACGGGGTACACAAAACCAATCTGAGGCAGAATTACGAACAGAGGCACGAACCAAATGGTTGTATGGACAATGGCTCACTAAAGAAGCTCAACAGTATGATTTGCCTGTACTTCCCCCGCGCCCTTGGTCGACGCTTTTCGAGCGTCTATTGTCGGCTTTCGCTCTTTAAATTTTTTCATCCCCATGGCAATCGTCTACTCTTCTAGTAAATAAGCTGAAATCCGCAACGATTTTAAGGTGAACCTGGGAGAATCAGCGCGAATTGTAGGAATTCGCCAGGTAGCATCAGGAGAAACCGCTTCTCATCTGAGGTACGAGCAGAAAATTCTGTAAATAGGCATTTTATATGACGTATTCTTTAGCAGAAAGGTAATCCTTTCATGGCTCAAACAGATAGGCCTGAAGCACTTTTAGATGCAGCCCAACTTATTTTCCAACCCGCCGATGATGTAGAAGCTGTTGTCAATAATTTTTTACAGCGTTGGGGAGGATGGACATTGGACGTTTTTGCCCGTGTGCTACAACAAACAGATGAAACTGATCCCGACGAATTGGCTCAAGATGATAAACTCTTCGCACTCTTAGCGCTCGGCTTCTTGGCTTACCCAGAAGCTTCCGCACTTTTGTTCCCTTTCATTCATTCACCCAAACGGACTGAACGTTGGGTCAGCACACTCTCTTTGGGCCTTCTTAGAGAGTCTGCTGTTTGTCCTCTCCTACAACAAATGCTTCTCGAAGACCTCCTCAATCCTCGTGCTTTCGATCATGATTCCTTTTATGATTCCAACTGGTATATGGTCCTTCGATGTCAGATTGCTTTAGTCCTTGGTGAGTGGGGAAATCCACTTGCTATTTCTCCACTCTGTGAAGCGATTCGGCAATGTTGGGCTTTTGAAACGAACCCAAATATGTATTTTGGAAAACCTGCAAATTCATTTGAAGATTACGATTCTTGGATTATAGATTATGATCGTCTTATCGATAGGTTATGAGATTGCCCCGATTTGAAAGAGTCCCTAAAGCTGAGATATACTCGAAGCAGATCAGAAAGGGGCTTATCAATGGGAAAGAGCCAAAAGGTCTACACAAAAGAATTCAAAGAGGAAGCCGTGCGGCTGGCGCAAACATCAGGCAAGCCGATTGCACAAATAGCGCGCGAGCTGGGTATCTCCGACAGCGCGATTCATGGGTGGCGCAAGGAATTAGCAGAACATGGGAAAGAAGCATTTCCAGGCAAAGGGCATCAAACCACGCTTGAGGAAGAAAATCGTCGCTTGAAACGCGAAGTCGAAAGACTCCAGCAGGAGCGTGACATACTAAAAAAAGCAGTGAGCATCTTCTCACGGGAATCCAAATGAAACATCAATTTATTGAACAGCACAAGCATGAATTCTCCATTGTTATCATGTGCGATGTGCTCGGAATCTCGGAAAGCGGCTTGTATGCCTGGCGCAAACGTTCAGCCTGCCTGCGCGAACGAGAAGATGCTCATTTAACGCAGAAGATACGGCAGGTGTTTGTAACTCATCAAGGACGATATGGAAGCCCACGCATTTTGAGAGAGCTGCGTGACGAAGGGATCACCTGCTCACGCAAACGGATCGCCAGGCTCATGCGGCAGAAGAACCTTTCTGCCAGACGTAAACGGCGTCGAGTAGTGACCACAAAAAGAGATATGGCTCATCCAGTCGCTCCCAACCTTTTAAATCGGGAATTTCGTGCTGAAGCGCCAAACAAAAAATGGGTGACGGATATCACGTATATCCCAACTCGACAAGGATGGCTCTATCTCGCGGTCATTTTAGATCTGTATTCACGAATGGTTGTGGGATGGTCGATGTCGAGCAATTGCGATGAGAGATTAATAGAACAGGCACGCTAACCTTGCCCTTGCCCGCCGTCGCCCTAAAGCGGGGTTGCTGCATCACAGTGATAGAGGAAGTCAGTACACTTCAAGAGCGTATCAGGCGTGTTTAGAACAAGCTGGAATACAGTCAAGTATGTCACGTAAAGGAAATTGTTGGGACAATGCCGCGATGGAGAGTTTCTTTGGAACCTTAAAAGATGAATGTGTAGGGGAACGCATTTATTCATCACATGATGAAGCGCGATTAGCACTCTTTACCTACATGGAAGTCTATTATAATCGTGTTCGTCGGCATTCTACACTCGGATACGTAAGTCCACTGAATTATGAGCGGACGGGGAATTAAAAAACATAACGTAACGTTTGACGTAGTACAATTTTTATACTATAATAAAAACGTTAACGTCACGTTGCGTCAAAACATTTTTCACTCTCCTCACCTCAAACCTCTAGAGACTCTACGAAAACGGGGCAAGCTCATTAGCTTTTGCCCTAGGGAAATTGGGCGCTCAAGAAGCACTTGAGACTATCTCACTCCTGCCGCTTCACTGGCTTCGTGTACAAATGTACTTTATCTTTGGAACGCTGTCCGGTTCAGATCCCATTGATTATCTTATCTTTATACAATCCCCTATTCGAGAATATGTTGATGGTACATTTGAAACCACATATTCTACTATTCCTCGCGTGATGAAAGCGTTAGAAACATATTTTCATCTCCCCCAAGAGGAACAAATAGCCTTTCTTCATCAATTCGCGTCTAAGCCACACCGACGGTTCGATGAAGTCTATCCACGCAATATACCTGGATTTGAGGAACATTTTCCTTATTTTGATGACGAACCTTTTTAATCCGTGTTTATACTTGGCTTGTCTACGTTTTCTTTCTTCTAACTTATTTTGGGACTTATCCGAAAATAGCAAGACATTCACAATGATGGGAACAACTGGGAGCACAGGCCAAATATAGGAAAGTATCATAGGTGTGGGGTTAAATTTTCCCAACGAATTACTATCTGATGTTTTTGATAATCGAGAATCTGCCCTTTCGCTAACGTTTCCAAGCAGCCAGGAGCTGTAGCTGGTTTAGAATTTGCTAACGAGCACGAACACCTTGCTAAACAAAATATACCCATCTCCTGAGCATATTTTGTTTAGCAGAAAGCCAGTGTTTAGAAAAGGGATAAAATTTACAAGCTCTCCCCATGAATCGGATCAGGAATATCACGCCTGTTTTCATGATGAAACGGTACAGTAAATGAAAAATGCCAATGACCTGCCAGGGCGGTGTTCGCTTTGCCAGTCTCCACTAGCTGGTGTACATCCAGGGTAAGAGCAAGAGTTGTTGCCCCCGCCGGAACCAGAAAAGCTGGTTGCAACATATAACAGTGGGCAACGCCATTCTGTGGAGCATCACAGTGTGTAGCAGTGAGCACCTCCTGCTTCTGTGCTGTCGGGCTTTTTACATCATACGAACCTAGAAGAAAACTTCTGTTTGCCTGCGCCGAAGCGATGTCATAGGCAATGACCGTACGCCCTTGATCGGCATAGACCTTCGTCACAGTGATCGTGACGCCCTGATCGCTCTGTGTTTGTCCAATTGACTCATACAGATGAACATCGCCAAAGAGCGAATTCCACATTTGCATACGTTCCCTTTCTTTCTTACGCTCCCTTCGCTGATAACCCATTGGTTGGGGGAGACGCTGTACAGAAGTAGTGGAGAGGTTCTGTCCTCGGTCGGGCAGCATTTGTAAAGCACTTTGAGCAGCGTGTAAATTTTGAAATTCTGGGGTCTCCCGCTGGTTTGGTGAATCCGCTCGCGTGCTCGCAACTTGAGATAGTCAGTTTTACTGTCCATTAGGCCTGTCGGTATCCTATCGTCAAAATGATACCGACAGGCTATTTGTTGAGCCAGGAGAAAAGGCCCTATTTACAGAATTTTCTGCTCGTACCTCAGATGAGAAGCGGTTTCTCCTGATGCTACCTGGCGAATTCCTACAATTCGCGCTGATTCTCCCAGGTTCACCTTAAAATCGTTGTGGATTTCAGCTTATTTACTATCTTCCTCATCCAACTACCGACAGTTTCTGCCGTATATCTTGGCGTCATTGTCGCATATCAAATGCCTTGCTTTTCTTCAATCTCCGACACCACTGATTCGAAAACAGGTCTTGCCAAGGGATCTGGCTCACTTTTGATACCACTGGCGAACCCTTTTCGACAGCATCAGAGCGGTATGGAAAAGCGCACACCTGGATCTCAATCGTGTTGAAGGCTTCTTGCCCCTCGATCTCATGAAGAATCTGCTCGCAATCACTTCTTTTGCCAGGCATCTGCCAAATGCATGAGTGTTTGCCAATCCGAGGCTTTTCATCCAGAGCTTGTTCCCTGGCTGCCTCATCGTTCTCTCCGAGGTTCGCCAGCGGTATCACTTTTGGTAATAAGGTCTTCAATAGCCTGCTAGAAGTCAGAACCCATTTTCGTTCTACTGTTCCTCAGGTGCCATGAATGCTTCACGAGTCATCTCATACACGCTCTGCCAAGACTCAAACTCCCACAGCCGTTCTATCTTATGCATACCCAACTTCTCGGCCAGGCGACATGATGCGATATTCGCCTCTTGCGTTATGATCAACACACTCTCTATATTAAGTCTGCTAAAGCCATCTTCCAGGCAGGCACGCGCCGCCTCCATCGCGATACCACGTCTCCAGAAGATGGGATAGAAATCATAGGAGAGTTCAATGCCTTTTTGCGAGTAATGCAGTCCGCAGAGACCTGCAATCTGTCCGCTTGCCTTCTCATAGACGGTCCACCGTCCAAAGCCTGCCTGCTGCCAATGCGTCTGTTGCCAAGCCAGTTTCTTCTCAATTACCTCCTCACCCACAACGCCACCTAAATACCGCCGCACCTCGGCGTCGCGCCACAGCCCACTCAAGCCTGCATCCTCTTCGCGGCTTGGTCTCTTCAGCAATAAGCGCTCTGTCTCTAGCACTTCTGCATTGTTCACATCAGCCTTATTTTGCATGCTCTGCTTCCTCTTGCTATCTCTATTTCTGCTACAATCACGACGATCATTTCAAGCGCATCCTCCTCCGCAAAAGTTTGCAAGGATTCGGGGCATTCTTAGCCAACTTGAACTCCCCAAAGCGCAAAGTCATTAATGAGGAGGTGCCCACTCATGTTCAGTGGCCTGTTTATGCTCAAAGAGAAAATGATTTTTAGTAGATAAGCTCATCATTCACCAAGATTGTGCCAGAACTAATTTACAAGGCAATTTCTCATGCACAAAATTCAATTCTTATTCCACATAACCCGTTATAACCGGCATCCATGAAGAGTCCCATATTCTCACCTTTTACCCCTGACTGCATAGCGGTCTGCGATAAATGGACGTTTTCTTCTGCCACTTTTTCGCGTAAGAAAATCCGCTGTTCTGTCTGGTGGCGGAGCTCGTGGATTTCATGGGATTCAATAGCATAGTTGAAGTAGGAAAGAGCCGCAGCTATTTCAGGTATGTGCGAGTTTCCTTGCATCGCAATATATCGACACGCACGCTTGCTAAGGAAATAATCTGAGATTTCTCGAGTAGCGCGACCTTGCCTAATGGTAATTTTTGCTTCAAAGAAGTTTTCGATGATAGGAATGTTATCAGTAGCGCAGGCTGCCATGGCTTTTTTTATGACTTGTTCAAAACCACGCCAGTTCGTTCGGTAGCCAAGTTGCTCTGACAATTCTCTTGCTGACCAGTAAACTTGACCTTGATCATTCTCTCGTTTGAGGCTATCAAAATCAGGTGCAGACAAGTTCATAGTAGATACCCTTTCCATCATATCCAGCAATTTACGGAGCGAGAACCTTTTCCTTAATAATCGCTCCCCAATATATGTCTCTTGAGCTTCTCGCTAGGTCTGAACGTGTTACCCGCTCCGGTAACATATTCAGACCTAGCGAGATATATTAAATCAGTCCATTACTTCTCCGATTTGTTGCGCCACTAGTACCTTTCATAAAATTGTATGTCTTTAACAGTTTTGTTGTCAATTGCTCAAATTACAACTCAAGGGAGCCAAAAAAATTAAAGAGAGGAAGGCATTTTACTCCTCAGAAGTACTCTCTTCCCGTTCCTCACGGACTCTAGCTTCAGCATAGAGTTCAATGATCGTTTGTTCAGGGACGTTCTTTCTCAGCATGTGTGATTTGACAATCGAGGGTCTTGGTCACTTTCGGCGTTTAAGCTCACCAACAGGTGGGAGTGAAAGGCTTTCTTGGCTTCTGGAGCGATCTCTTGCTATACGTTCATAACTCTACGATAATCGATCCACCGAAAGTGACCAAGACCCTCAAAATCGTTGCGGATTTCAGCTTATTTACTACTCCCGCATAGGAAAAATAGGAAATAAACAGCTTTGCATCTGTTTATGCTACTCCTCGGTATGCGTTTTCTCGCCTACCTCACTAGCTCCCTGCTCAGACTGAACAGCCTCAAGCCTGGCTGCTTCATCATGCTGCTCAATGGTAAGAAGCAGGGCAATGAGGCGCTTGCGTGTCTCCGTCGTTTTGGAATGATGCGCTCCTAGCACCTGTTCACGAATGGACAGCGCTCGTGCATACCAGAGTCTGGCCTCCTCGCTGTTGCCTTGCATTTCCCGAAATCGTGCAAGATTGTGCATGGTTTCAGCCGTTTCGGGATGCTTGGGACCCACCTGCTGCTCCTGGATCTGCAAGGCTCGCTGATGAAGCGGCTCCGCCTCGGCATACTTGCCCTGCTCAGAGTAGAGGAGCGCCAGATTGTTGAGTGATTGGGCCACATCGGGATGGTCGGGACCCACCTGCTGCTCTCGGATCTGCAAGGCTCGCTGATGAAGCGGTTCCGCCTCGGCATACTTGCCTTGATCGGAGTAGAGGTTCGCCAGATTGTTGAGTGATTGGGCCACATCGGGATGGTCGGGACCCACCTGCTGCTCCCGGATCTGCAAGGCTCGCTGATAAAGCGGTTCCGCCTCACGATACCGCGCACGATCCTTGAGATAGGAAGCTATCTCAAAGAGCAACCGTCCTGCTGCCTCGCTGATCATCTGGTACTGCTCAATCCTTTGTGCTCCTGCCAGTGCTTGTGGAAGCAACCGTTCACACTGCGCCCAGGTTCCATGCTCCACGTGGGGAAAGGTCGCATTGACTGCCATCATTACTCGCTCGGCCCAGGTACGCCGTGCTGTTTCCTCCAGCGAGTCCTGCAATACGGTTTGAACCAATCGGTGTATCGAAATGGTCTGGTTACTGAGGTTGCGGCGTACAAGAGAGTAGGCACGTAAGGCTTTGAGTGTTGTGTTCAATTGTTGAGGATTGCTACTCAGAATTGAGAGGGAGCCCTCTAGCTTGGCAGTGCCTTGGGTAAAGAGTTCTTCGGGAATAGCATCAGCGGCTAGGAAGGTGCAGAGACATAAGAGATCAGCGGCGATTGGGTGGCGTTGTTGCAAAAGTTGAAATAACAGCAACATCGTTTTCGTGACTGAATCTGGGTGATCCTCGACAAGGTCGCCTCCACGATAGTCGAGTAATTGGGCTCGGGACGCTTCATATTTCTGGAGATACCCAGAGAGAGAAATTCCCTCTTCCAAAATGTAGGCCCCAGCCTGATCGAGAGCGAGAGCGAGGCCCCCTAGTTCCGTGCTGAGGCGGCGCGCCAGTGCTTGATCTGCAGGCGATGCCTGATTGAGAGGTTGCCCAATATCAAGGATACTAGCTCGTTGTAAAAGGAAAAGAGCCGCAGTGTCAATGGATAAGGTGTTGATCTCAATTCGTTGAGCCAAAGGGGCTGTGACTTCGGCACGAGTAGTAAGAAGGATGTGACCTGTGGGACTTGTGGGAAGAAAGCTACGTACCATCACCAAATCATCAGCGTTGTCTAGGATAAGAAGCCATCTATCGTGGGTGATCAACCATTGCTTCACGGCTTCAACGATTTTGAGTTGGTCTTGCTCATCTTTTTCAGGCAGCGAGAGCAACGTAGCGAAGGTCACATAGTCGGCGATCATGCTCTCACTGGCGGCAGCTCGGGCCCAGAAAACATATTTATAGTCGGCGACAAAACGGAAGGCGTATTCGAGAGCTATTTGTGTTTTGCCGATGCCGCCCAAGCCACTGAGTGCGAGCGAAGTGAAAGCTCCTTTGCTTGTTCGGAAAATGTTGGCAAGAGTGGTGAGCAGGTCTTCACGACCGACGAAATAAGGGTTGCGGCGCGAAGTGATAGTCCACAGCAGGGAAGTGGAGGATGAGGGCGATGAGGGAACTTGCCCTTGCTGGGAGAGGATGATCTGGAGGCCACTCACTACGTTGGTTGCCTTGAGTTCTTCTACATTGATAGGACCTCCCGGTGTAATGTGCTGATCCTGGAGTTGCTTGAGGAGGTCGGCTAGCACATCCGCTAAAGGAGAGCCAGAGGGAGGAGAATCATATTGACTCATATTCCAAGTAATCCCCGTGTGACTTGCCAAACAGTGGCTGCAATGGGAGCAAGTTTGATCACCAGGGCACCAATCTTCCCAGCTTGTTCAGCTGCTTGAGCGCTTTGAGTTAAAATCTCATTGACGTTTTTAAGCCGTTTGAGTACTTTCTCTCCATTGGGTTGTGACTTCCCCAGTTCTTTTTCTGCAACTGTCAGGTCTTCAGTGGCGGCCTTTGCCTCGTCTTCGTCTGGAATCTCCTGTGCTGCAATGGCTGTCTCTACCTGCTGACGTAGAGATGCCAGTTCACAACGCACGTCTTCAGTGGTAGCATGAGCGGGATCAGCGATATATTGGAGGCCGCTGACAAGGTTACGAGTGGTAATGTCGTCAGCGGTGATTTCGCCGCGTTGGATGGCTTGAGCGAGTTGAACAAGCGAGGAAGCAGATTGAGCATCACCACCTTGGATCTGTATGCCAGAAACGATATTATCTGCCTGGATGCGTTTTGCGCGAATACCACCAGGTTGCTGATTGTCTGCGCTCATAGGTTTCGTCCTCTCCTTTTCGAGATAGTACTACGTTTTTCGGAACGTCTAGTTATTTTTCTTATTGCTGACATTCTTTTCAAGAAAAAACAAGCGCAACTATCGATTCTCGCCTGTTTCCCTGACACCCACTCTCTCCCAAAGAGTGAACGACCAAAGCACTGAATTTGGTCCGTTAGATTCAGGACGGATATCATTAGCCTTGCACGCCTTGTAGAACTTCAGAGCGCCATACATCGCACCATGATCGGTGATCGCCAGGTGCTTCATGCCCAACTCTTTGGTCTGCTTCACCAGCGTCTTGATACGGCTAAAACCATCGAGCAGGGAATACTCGGTATGGACATGCAGATGCGCGAAATCAGGTGAGCGTGTAGCTGCCATGTGATTCCTCTTCTTGACGTAAAGGGGGTATCCAAATGCAAGCTTCCCCCCTTCATTTTCCTCTTCGTACACACAATGGGGTCGTCTCGGTCTTGAGCAAGATCATGTACAAGGGAAAGGGCTTACCACCATCAGCCCCTCTCGTTCAACACCGTCTCCGTGCAGGGCAAACCAAGGGTCAGAGAGGTGCTGCTGTTTCCGCGTCCGTGCCTCTCTCAGAGAGCTAGGTCCCGCTGGTAAATTCACTTAAGGGCTGACGTTTTTTGCACTCAAGGGTGGAATTTTGATGCGAAGGATTGGAATCCACAGGTTCGAGTTTGGGAATACGGCTCTGGAAGCGGATTTCAGCACACGACGTTGGTAAATTCACGGCAAGAGGAAGTGGAAAAGAGGTCCTTCTTTTTTCCGTTATGAGGGAAAGGGCTGAGTAGCAAAAAACCTTCATTTTGTGGCACTAGGATCATGTCTAACAGTCGTGATTGCAGGGACAGGACCGTTCGAGCGTTGAAGCACTTTTTCTCAGGTAGCTTCCCATTCGCCGGGCTTGAGTCCGTATGGGTTTGAGTCCCACCTCCACTCTTTTCAAACCCTGCGAGAAGATATGGGGACATCTTTGCCGCGTGTCTCTTGCCCTCTTGCAAGATCGACGAATCTCTTGTGTATCGGGTATACTTGAGAAGGCAATCTGGCAGGACCTGAAACGAAAACGGTGCAGAACTGCGGGAACGCCACTTTCACAGGAGTCAAGGAAGAAAAAGCGTATGCCATCATCCGTTCCCCCATCAGAAGCATGGTATGAAGCCTTGCTGAGCATCAGCCGTCAGGCAGCGGATCAGGGCTCGTTTGAGGTAGCATATCATACCTTAGCCGCAGCCCTGTCCTGTGTGAAAGACCGCCCCCAGGAACACGCCCTGCTCGAAGAACTCCAAGCCCTGCTGGAGAAACAAGAGCGACCGGATCAGCGATTCGATGTTCAGGTTGAGGTAGGACTAGGATGCCTGTAAAATCCTATCACAAAGCAGGCTCCTGGCTCTGGGATCAATGGGGCCAGGATCTCCCATTGGGTGTCGGTCACATCTGAAGGATAGGGCTTTCGAGCACGCTGATTCGTCATCGAAGTTGATCCTTTCTCTTTGCTTGACTGACTCCTTTGCTTTTTTCTCTCGGCACTTTTCTTCGTTACGACACACTCTCATAAAACCAAGTGAGGAATAACATGATAGAGTCAGTTGCGGATGTGTTAGTTATAGAAAACAACAAAGTACTATTAGTACAGCAGAAACAACAGAGTTCCTACGGCTTGTGGGGTTTTCCTGGTGGTCATCTTGAGCCGGGTGAGACCGCTCAGGAGGCAGTCGCGCGGGAGATTCACGAAGAGCTTGGTACAGTGCTCATGCAAGTCAAACCGTTCAAGGTAACCCGTATTGAGCGGCCAAGTGGAACGCTTGAACTCAACACATTCACCGGTGTATTACGTGGCCCCGTAGTCCTAGAGGACCACGAACTCATGGCCTATGGTTGGTTCAGCCTCGAATCGCTTCAAATAATGCGGGAGAGACTCCGGCTGCCAATCTTGCTGGAGCACGCTCAAGAACTGCTCATATCTCTTCCGTCCGTCGCAGGCAAATAAGCAGACAGGCGAAATCCACCATGGCCTGGAACATACATTTCTTCCGCTCATACCGATAACGTAACCGGTGGTAGCTTTTAGGGACTCTCAAATAATTAATTATCCCTGCCAACAGACAGAGAATAGGTGATATCCACAAACCATTTCTCCAGGGAAGGCCATCGCTGGAGGTGGGTTTCCACCACTTGCATGGCTTCCTTCGTCAGCTTCACACCAGTTTGATACGTGGTCGTCACCAAATCAACCATCGGATGGTTCCCTTTCCATGTCATCGTTTTGGCAAACTGGATGACAGCATCCACCGAATCGAGCAAGGTCCCATTCCAGTGCTGTTCTAAAATGCCCCAACAGCGCTCAACCGGATTGTATTTGCTATGATAGGGTGGATAATATGCCAGACGGACGGTGATCTGATACTGCTGCACAAATGCGAGCAAACGCTGCATGAACTGGGTCCGACGACTGTGATTCTCTGGTCCATTATCCACATTGATGACAAGTGTCTTGATGTGGGAAAAGCGCTCTTTCACGCTCTCCCACCACTGCACCAGGCGATCCACCAGACAGTCGCTGGTCACTTTGGAGACGACCCCGTACAGAAAGAACTCATCGGAAGCGGGCAGGAAAATGCCCACCGGCGTCACCGTGGCTTTTGCCTCAAAATCATGGTCAGCCGCTTTGGTCAGCACACGGCTCTTTCCTCCTCGTGCAAAGGGACCGACTTTGACCGTTGCCTTGGCATCCATCGAAAGGCGTAAGGTCGAGTCCTGCGCATCTGCCTGAGCATTGACCTGCTTTAGATGCTCGAAGATGGCATCCGTTTCCGGGAGTTTTTTTGGGGTTGCGTCTTGGCCACCTTTTTGAGGGAATATCCCAGCGCATTGAGCCTGGTCGTGATCGTGACTGCCGTTGGTAATTCAGCATCGGTGTAATGGAACGTTGTGATCAACTGGCGACGGACTTCTGTGGCGGTCAAACGCGTGTAGAGCCGGGTACTACGAAACTGCGGATCGGCTTGGCTTTGCCCATCCACAATGGCGGTGATATCCTTCAGCAAGTTCGGCAGATGCTCTTCGCTGCGTTTTCTGCCTCGAAGCTGGAAGGCATCCACACACACCTGTCCGCTTTTCAGTTCATGCTCGCCTTTCCTGATCGTTGCACGATTCCAGCCCAACTCCTCTTCGGCTCGACGTTGCCCTCCTTCTCCCAATGCTCGTACCGTCCGTGCCATAAAAAGACGACGAGCGCTGCCTTTTAATTCCTTTGCTGCCTTGATCAGTAACTCTTTCACTTCCTCTGCCAGTTCCATCTTCCATCCTTCCAGAGCTTTTTTGCTTCTAGTCTATCATCTCTGGCAAGGGCGTTTCTGGGGTGATTTATTTTTTTAGTTTCCCTTAAGCCACGCAATAGCTCGCTCCACAAACGTCCGGAATTTAAATTGATCTTTGTCCATATGGGCATGCGGCCCGTGCTGTCTGCGGTGACTTTTGCGTTGCCTTTCGGGAATGTTGCTGGTCGTACCATGCTTGAGTAGGTTGCGGCGGAATGCTCTGCTGTCATACCTCTTGTCAGCGTTGAGCTCACCGAGCCTCCGCTTAATACCGATGCGCAGCTTGTTTACTGTCGGAAAGACCATAAATTCGCCAGTTAATTGAGCTTGGTTAGAATGTTGTTCTGGTTTTCTCTGACGCATATCTTCGCCCGAAATGGAATTTGACCCATAAACCTGCCCAAAGTTTTCTTCTCCCAGCTAGCTCGGATTTTCATTCACGAACCCACGTTTCACGCCTCAATCTGGTGGAGAATTACGTCAATGCGGCGAGAAAATGCGTCACTACCTTGTTTTTGATTCCAAAGTTGGGTATGCTCTCAGCAGAGGTATCCAGCACGCCATGCGGAAATGGTTGTAAATGTGATTACTGAATGGCGTAGTTTTTTGATAAGTATATGATGCTTATCGCAGATAGCCTTCCCAAAGAGAAAGCTCTTGAACCCGCTTACAAAGCCCTTTCCCTCGTTAAGGGAGGGAAAAAGCAACACCGAAATTACGTCAAACAATTATCAAATTTTGTCGCCATTTAGTAATCATATTTACACATGAATGAAGGTGGGCCATCGCCATGACCGGAATCGAAGCTTCGACCTCTCTCCCTCCCTTGCCGCGCTGGTTCGGACCTAGAGCCAGCCCAGATGATCCGGCCGTCTCGGCCCTGATCGACCGCGTCGCGCGCGGGGCCGGGTGGGCAGACATTGGCGGTTCGTTCAACCTCAACGTGCGAATAGACGCTGAGCCGCCGGTTGTCCTCCGGGTTCATAGGCCGTGGGTAACGCGCGGCCGAGTGGCTGGATTGCGACGCCTGCGCGAGCGGCTCCAGCGCACCCAAGTCCGAGTCGCTCGGCCGATTCGGATGTTCGGCTCCGACTTTGTGAGGGCCGCTGATCGTTGGGCTGAGCTTGAGGAGTTCATCGATCACGTGCAGCCGCCGGCGACCCAGGATTCCTACGTCCGCCTATTCGAGGAGCTCGGACGTCTTCACGCGGCGCTCAAAGCAGTCTGGGAGCCCAGTCCGCCCGAACCTCTCGACGACCACAGGACATTCGGCCAACTGCGTTACTCGGTCGGCTTCACACGCCGCCGGCTCGGACCCCGTAGCGAGCCGGTCGTGCGTCGGATGCGCCAACTGACTGGCGAGTTGTCCAAGCTCCGGAAGGGTGTCGAACTGCCATTCGCGCCGATTCACGGTGACTACCGCTTGGGCAACGCGGTCGAACTGTCAGACGGCTCATGGGTCACCCTGGACCTGGATTTTGTGAGGGTCAGGGAGCGGCTGTACGACATCGCGGGCGCTCTGAGCCTGATGCGCGACCTTCCCGGCATCGCCACCAGCCTGAACCCGGGTGCACAGAGCGGCGAATGGATCGAGCCGCGACTACTGCTCGACGCCTATGAGCGCACCGCTCCGGAACCCCTGACTCCCGACGAGCACCGTTGGCTTCCCGGGGCTCTGGCCCTTGTACCCTTGCACTGGGCTGCCACCGCCGGACTCGCAGGAGACGGCGTCGAGGAGGCGGAGAGCGCAATGAGCGCCGCCGAGACCTGGTGGTCGCGTCGGGCTGAACTGTCGTCGTAGTCCGGCGGCTGCGCGACAAGATATCCTTGATCTGATTGCTGCCGCGACAATCCAGCAGTAAATGGGGAAAGAAGCCTGAAGCATCGATTGCAATCGCCAGACCCTCTCCAGTGATCTGGATATGTTCGACGCGCATCACTTCCGGTAGAGAAAGCAGAGATATCTCTCCATCATGAACTCCCTCTTGCGAGAAAATACATGTTTCGATGAGACGCTATCACCTTTCACCGATATGTCGCAAAGCAAGCGAATGGTAAACCCCAAGAGTGGACTTGCACTAGAGCCGTCTTAGCCCAGACTTGACGCATATCTTCGCTATTTTCTCCCTCTGACGCATATCTCCCCCTTTTGGCGAATTTATGTGTCAAACGACATTTACTGTACGCTCAGCTGAAGTAATGTCGTTACGGTTGCCTTTGGCAGACAGCGTGGCCAAAGGCAAGCCATCCCTCTCGGTTAGTACACTGACATTTGTACCAGTCCGGTGATGTTTGCCAGAGTAACCGGTACACTCCTTGAAGTTCGGCGCTTGGACGAGCGTGCCATCCAGGCTACCGAGTGAAAGGTCAATCTGTCCTTCTCGGTCAAGTAGTTTGAGTACGGTCTGCCAGGCTGTCCGGCCGTTTCTTACCTCTCAAAATCGACCGTTTAATGGCATGCACTGTTCAGCTTTTCTAGTGGGGAAGCGCATCGCCTCCGCGAGCAGGAGCATCGTGATTGGAAGAGTATCAAAAAACGTATCATAATCAAAGTATCATTTCCTGAGAGGTGAGATGAGTATCTGACACTCACAGGAGAGGTTTTTTGTAAGCTGGAACAACCGGCGTATCCTTAGCGGAATGTAGAGGGGGTTTTATGTCGGGGCCCCTACATGGTCTTATGCCTGAAGGAGGCCTTCTACAGCTCGAATAGCTTTCGCGAACCGTGCATCCCAGCTTCCGCTGATCCTGATATATGGGCGATTGCGCTGCTCCAGTACCTGTAGACACCGATCGAGAAACTCTTGCCTCTGGTCGGAGAAAAAACGTTGGTTGTCGTCTACCCAGGGGACATCAATATCTGTGACCAGGTAGAGATCATAGCTCATGGCGTCCGCGGCCTCGTAGAGCCAGGAGGGGCAGGTGCCAAAGAGCGCGTTGCTCCAGACAGTTGTCGTGAGCAGATCTGTATCACAGAAGAGCACGCGATTGGCCTGTCGCGCCAGTGCTTGTGTAGAAGCACGGTGCCCATGCGCGATTCTTGCGATGTCTTCGAGGTCGTCACACCTGCCGTTTTTGAAATCCAGCAGGCCGCGAGCGTATTCCTCGACGAAAACCGTCTGGAAATGGCGTGCCAGGTCGATGGTCAGGGTGGATTTGCCGGTTGATTCGGGACCGTATATACAGACGCGTTTGACATAATGCGGGCGCACAACTGGCGGAATGTATTGCCAGTATTGCAGCGGATTGGAGCGGAGACGCGTTGCTGAGATAGGGACAAGTGTGCGTGGGTGGTTGACTGGAATATACTCCATACCCAGGAGTTCAGCTAACTTCCAGCCATAGTCTTCGGATGCGAAAATAAAGTCAGGAATGTAGGGGAGGGCCGCGCGCAGTGTCTGTTCCCAGATCTGCCAGTACCGTGGATCTGTTTCCTCTGGATTCTCGTCATTGACGCGAATCACACGCGCCCAGGGTGCCATTTCTTTGATCCAGGCCACGCGCAGTTCCCCGTCGATCTCGTCAGTGGGTCGTGTTCCCACTACTAGCAGTAAGTCATCGACATAGTTTTGCGCGAAATCGATCAGATATTGATGGCCGAGGTGTGGTGGAATAAAGCGGCCAAGCACAAGACCAGTAGTCATGCGTATGCTCTCCTTGATTGCAGCCACGCGCGTATCCCAAAAAGGCACATGACCAGAAAAGTCACGTAGACCACGCCTGTCAGATAGAGTCGCTCGTAGATATAAAGCGGGATATAGATGAGATCAGCTAGAATCCAGCCGTACCAATTCTCCACAAATTTTTTGTTTAACATATATTGTGCCACAAGACTGAGCACAGTCGTCAGCGCATCCCAGAATGGGGCCGAATCCTGCAGTGTTTGCAGATAAAAGGTCAGACTGGTGGTAGCGATTCCCGTGATGAGCACAAGCACCAGAAGTTCGAGCGGGGAGATATTAGAAACGCGCAAAGAGGTCTTATTCTTGCCCCCGTGTAGCCAGAGATACCAGCCTTGCAGGCCTAGCAGAACGTAGAGCACCTGCAAGCCCATATCGGCAAAGAGTCCAGCTTGCCAGAAGAGGACGAAGAAAAAGATATCATTGGCAATCCCGATAGGGAAATTCCAGATATTTTCCACTACCGTTAACCAGACTGAGAGAGCGCCAGTAATAAAGCCGAGGTCTTCCGTCAGTGTGAAAGGAATAACCTGCAACCATGAGCCCACCAGCAGCGCGAGAGAGCCGCAGGTGAACAGAGTAAGAAAGACTATCGTTCTTATTTTCACAAAGCATCCTACTGCCCGCTTTGCGAGCGACATGAGTGAGGCATGGTAATGGATCAGTTACGAGCAAGTATACCATATTCAGCTCTTGCTTCCCTGCTTTGGGAGCCAATCGGGTATGCGTCACGTTTTTGCAACCCCCAAAGGGGGCGCGGTGGTGCCCCTCGTTCCATAGGCACCACGTTGACGGCGCCGTTTCACGATGTACCGCCAAACAGAGGCGCCACGTTGACGGCGCGCCGATTCATCACCCAGGAGGGGCCAATCAACCTTTCATGCGTCAAGTTCCCTGGGCAACACGCCTTTTTGGCCTTTTTTGGGTGTGACGTTGGGGGACATGGACGCATATGGGGATAGTGATTGCATCCATGAGATAAATCCGCGCGCCGTCAACGTGGTGTTGAAAGTCAACTAGTCTTTGTCGACGCATTGCCTCAAGGAATCATCAGCATTTATCTCATGCTCTCTCTACACACGTCTAAAGGCTGATCTCCCAAAGGTGCTTCACCAGAGCAGCGCGGTGCGCGGGATTATTCCAATCGAAGGCCGGGGCGTTTGCTTCGGCTTCCTCCTCGCTCTCATACGCATCGTAATCTATGAATGGATTGTGCACAAACGAGAGCGCAGCATCCAGATCGCCTGGCAGGATGAAAATCTCGTGGAGCCACCAGGGGATCACTGCATCATTGACGATACCACGCAGGCGCGTGCTCATCTCAGGTTTATAGCCCTGCTCGACAAACTTTGCCAGCAGGGTATCAAGAGCCTGAACTGTTGCATCCCAGCGTGCATTAAACTCATCAGCAGTTATTTTAGGTGGACTAAAGTGTTCGTGGATCCTCTGTATCACTGCCAGGCCGGGCAGAAGATCGGCGAGATCTGTGGCGTCCCCTGGCGACAGATCAGATGTTGTGGGAGCTCGCAAATAACGATAATAACAGATGACATGACCGAAATCGGGAAGAGCATGCCAACTCTCCGCCATCGGCGTATCTCCAGTCTCAAAAAACATGCACGCCCCATCTGTGATTTCGACCTCTTCCCACCACATAGGGTCCTGTTGCCAGCGTTCGTGATACTCTTGAAGTGATAAGGGCATAAAAATGTCAGCCTTTCGTGAAATAATGACCCGCATAGTGCTCAGCGCCCACAAAGATGCGCTCATGACAGAGACTACACAGCAATCCACAACAATTGCGCGCTCTCCTGCACTACGATCCTATTCTTAAAGCTCATCCAAAAACTGGTAACGTCGCAAAGCATTGCGCTCACTTCGCCGGATGCGCCACCGCCGGATCAGCCGGTCCCGGCACCAGATGCTCTCAGCGCTTTAGCAGCCGCGCCACCGGACAATCAACCACCAGCCTGTTCTTCCGCCATATCAGCCTCTTCTCCCGCTTCGGCTGTGGCGCGTAGCGCGGCTAACTGCGGAAGTGCCGTATTCAGCAGATCGCTGGCAATGGCAATGGCCTCCGCAGGTGTTAGAGAGATAGCGACCTTGAAAGATGGCTCCAGAATCTGTTCCTCGGTCGGCACCTGATGGCGCAATTGCAAAATGATATGCGCGGGATCGCTGTAGATGAGAACCCTGTCTCCCGTTTCTACTGTCCGTGGTACGCATTTCATCCCTCTGGGTGTGCTCATAGTTTGCTCCTTCGCTCTAGTTTCTGCCTGGCTCGACGCATCAAACCTATCTCCCCTCGTGCGCCACCTCCGGATCAGCCGGCCCCGGCACCAGCCGTGTCTCATACGCCACGTCTGTCTCCATGGCCCGCTGCATCTCGTCGTAGATTTCGAGGATGACCCGTTTGGTGCGGTACTCGCCGCACTGCTTCACTTCCTTCTCCCGGTACCCCCTGAACGTATCCATGATATAGTCCACATCCTCGGCGCACGCCGCCTCGAATCCTACCTTTTAGCGGCCATCTCCAAATACATGGATAGAACCGCCTTTGAAGAGGCCCTCACGCTTGAACGCCTTGTGGAGCAAGAGGCTGAGAAGCGCTTACAGAACGTGATGAGCGGCTTTGTTGAAACAATGACCACCCAGGGCGCGCCAGGCTGCAACCTCCCACTCAAAACACAACAACGCTATTTTGCCGCAAACACAGATGACCCAGGGGTATAAATAACTCCAGCGAGAAAAAGGCCCTCACTAAGAGTGGCCTCTTGCAGCCGCCCCTGCTGCTGCTCTGTCGCAACGATGGCAGTTGCTCGCGAGTTTACACTCGATGAGATCGCCAGCGGCCTCCAGATGTCGGCCAACTCGATGAGAAGTCCCTCTCTTGATGGAGGCTTGATCAATACAGGTGTCGTGTCTCTCGACGAGGCACGGTCGGGCGGCGACTATCTACCGATCCGGGCTCATTCCCTTTCTTCAAGAAAGATTTCCCGAGCAAAAAGAGCCGCTTGATGCGCTTATTCCTCTACTCATGTATGACACCCTTCGTATACGGATGAAGAAAAACGACCACTGGCGACGAACTTGGCTCGAGCAGCACCCAGTGCATAAGCAAACAATCATTAAATTTTTAACGCGGGGCAATCCATATATGGACATTAGCTTGGACAGTAGCTGCGGGAGGGTATGACTCAACGTGGTTTAGATCGAAACTTATAGAAGCAATCCGGGTTCCATCGGGAGACCAAGATACTATAAAAACACCTCCCAGTCCCACATGATTATTGTAAGTATAAATCCACTGCTGGTTAGCTATATCCCAAACTTGTACGGCATTAGTTTTTCGATCTTGATGCCCATTAGAGTCACTACAGCCAATAGCAATATATTTGCCATCAGGTGACCAGGATATTGAGTTTATCGTTGGAATAAAATCATCTCCGTTACTCTCCAGTTTGAAAGTTGAAATTAAATTTCGTGTATGAATATGATACTGTCAACTTGGCTATGGGCTTGACCAGAAAACAAATCTTGTGACAGAGTGCGAGCATGAAAACAAACACCACTGCTCCCGACTACAAAGGGTTCCGTTTCCCTTCTGAGATTATCAGCCACGCGGTTTGGTTGTATTTCCGCTTCTCACTCAGTTATCGTGATGTTGAGGAACTTTTGGCCCAGCGAGGGATCGTCGTGACCTATGAAACAGTGCGCCAGTGGTGCCAGAAGTTTGGGCAAACCTATGCCAATGAACTGAAACGCCGTCATGGAAAGCGAGGAGACACGTGGCACTTAGATGAGGTCTTCCTCAAAATCAACGGGAAAACCCACTCCCTGTGGCGGGCGGTTGATCAGGATGGCAATGTGCTTGATATCCTCGTCCAAAGCCGGCGCAACAAGCATGCTGCCAAAAAGTTCTTTCGTAAATTGCTCAAAGGCTTGCAATACGTGCCGCGGGTTATCATTACCGACAAACTCGCTAGCTACGCCGCCGCCAAGAGGGACATCATGCACAGTGTCGAGCACCGCCAGCATAAGGGCTTGAACAATTGTGCGGAACGTTCGCACCAACTAACCAGGCAACGAGAGTGCACCATGCGACGCTTCACATCCCCTGGCCATGCGCAACGCTTCCTCTCTGCGTTTGGTCCGATCTCCGATCATTTTCGGCCCAAACGCCACCGTCTGAACGCCTCGGTCTCTCGTGCCCTCATGCAGGATCGCTTCCAGGTTTGGAATGAGGTAACCAGCGGGAAAACAGCAGCTTAAGAGAAAACCACTCTTCTCAACCTTCCACCTTCTCCTTTCCTCTCATCATTCTTTTCAGAAAGGCTCTTCCATTATCTCGCTAAGTTGACAATATCTCTCAAAGCCAGCGGGATCCTTTCCTCATCAGTTGAATTGCGACAAGTCAAATACTTGAATAATCTCATAGAACAAGACCACCGTTTCATCAAACGACTGGTCAAGCCAGGAATGGGTTTCTTTTCGTTCGAAACAGCTTGGCGAACATTACAGGGGTATGAGGCAATGAACATGATCAGAAAGGGACAGGTACAGGGAGTGAGCAAAGGTCACAGCACACACCAGGCTGCATTCATTGCTGAATTGTTTGGGATAGCCGTCTAAACTCAAGAATATGCCAGGGCACTCCCGTTTCTTGTATTCCTCTCGGCGTTTTTGCAACACAACCGGTCCGCGTGCGTTGCCTTGTCGGATGGTTGCAACTTGTCGCCCCATTTGCGAGGCGCACCGCGTTTGCCTGTTGGGGGAGGAGCGGGGCGGTAAAAACAGCGATTGCCTTTGAGTCGGATCAAGGTTCCTGTGATCGGCAAGCCACTGAGTTGACACCACAACCAGGCCGAGTCATACCCGCGATCCATGTAGGCCAGGGTGTTTTTCGGGAGGTGCGGAGCCAGACGCGCCAGTTGGAGAGCGGCCACCTGGGCCGCAGTGGTCGAGGTCTCGATGCGACGTTGGTCCAGGACATAGGTCCAGCTCCCTGGGGTTGCTGGCAGGGCGACCACTGTCGAAAACTGCCACCCGTAGGTAATGGCCTGTTCTCCATCCGGCAAATTTGGTACCTTTTGCCCGCTGCGATCCGGCGAGGTCACCGCTTTGGGACGCGCAATGTTGCTGGCATCTATGCCAATGCGCAAGGGCTGATCCAGGGCTGGTCGAGCGAGGTACTCAAGAAACAACTCGCGCAAACGGCCCTCGTCGATTTTGCCGTCCGACAAGGCTTCATAGACACTGTCCCACGTCCGTTGAAAATGCGGCGACAGCGACAATTCGATCAGCGATTGAGCCTCACACTCGCTCAGCAGTGCGTCCAACAAGTTGAACAAGGCGTCTTTTCCCTGGAGAAAGCAGCCGTACACGGCGTGACGAAATTCGTTCCATGTGTTAAGGTGCATTCGAGCAAGCTCCTGCGTATTCGTAATACAGGAACCTTACTCGCTTGGGTGGCTTTTCGCAAGGGAGGCCACCCAGTTCTTAGTTAGTCCAAACTAGAAAAGATCGAGGGAGTTTTTAATACATGAAATGCACGATTCGGGATATACCTATCAATTATGAATCCTACGGATCTGGTCTACCTATCATTTTGATCCATGGAAATACGCCAGATCATCGTCTCATGAAAGGTTGCATGGAACCTCTTTTTGCACAGCGGATTGGCTGGCAACGTATCTATTTTGATTTGCCCGGCATGGGACAGACTCCTGGTAGTGAGCATATCAAGAGCACTGATGATATGCTGGATGTCGTGATAGATTTTATCGATGCGGTTATCCATGAGCAACCCTTTCTGATTGCAGGTACATCGTATGGGGGCTATCTCAGCCGAGGAGTGCTCAAGCGCAGATTCACTCAGGTTGCGGGAATGGCACTCATCTGCCCGGTTATTCTCGGAGAATGGAGTCAGCGAGACCTCCCTCCACGTACCGTGCTGGTCGAAAATGCCCAATTATTGGCTTCACTGGACCCGGCTGATGCGGAGGTATATGGCTCGATGGCGGTGGTACAGAATGAATCGAACTGGCGGCGTTATCGAGATGAGATTCTCTCGGGGATCAGGATTGCTGATGAAGCGTTTCTTCAAAAGCTGAGTCAGCGTTATAGTTACTCGTTTGATGTTGATGACCTTCCACAACCTTTCTCCAGGCCTGTCGTGATCCTTGTCGGAAGACAGGATCATGTCACAGGCTATCGGGATGCCTGGCGTATTTTGGAAAACTATCCTCGTGGCACCTTCGCTGTATTAGATCGTGCTGGCCATAATGCGCACATTGAGCAAAGCCAGCTCTTTCAGGCTTTGGTCTGTGAATGGCTCGATCGGGTGCGGGAATCCATCTCGTGAACATCAAGGCCGCATTCTGAGTATTCGTAGTTAGATTGTGTTTCATGGGAATCTGCCAGGCAGTGCTGGTTCGGTTCCTGTCCTGTTAGAAAGATATATTGCCGTGAAGAATGAATATACACACCAGGAGTTGGCCGTTTTGGGAGCGGAAACGGTACAAGAAGATAACCCTGCACCGCTCGACCGCCGCCTGGTTTGGATGATGGCGGTAGCCTGTACACTCTCTATCGCCAATCTCTACTATGTCCAGCCGCTCCTGGCTGAGATGGGTCAGAGCTTTCGTGTCTCTGTGAACCAGATTGGATTTGTTGCAACGCTGATGCAGTTTGGCTTTGCGGCAGGTCTGCTGTTGGTTGTGCCATTAGGTGATAGATACAATCGGCGCACTTTAATCGTGAGCATGTTGGGGGTCGTAACGCTTGCGCTTATCCTGGTTGCGCTGGCACCGACCGTGACGGTGTTAACTCTCGCCGGGTTTTTGTTAGGGTTTGCCACCGTGGTTCCGCAGATCATTGTGCCCCTGGCGGCCAGCCTGGCAGCTCCATTTGAGCGTGGGAAAGTTATCGGGACGGTGATGAGTGGCTTATTGATTGGTATTCTGTTGGCGCGTACGTTCAGCGGCCTGATTGGAGCGTATCTGGGATGGCGGGCGGTCTATTGGAGTGCTGCCGTCATCATGATCGTGCTGGCTCTTGCCCTGCGCTTTCTTTTGCCAAAGGATCAGCAACGTTCAACCATGAGCTATGGGCAACTCCTCCGTTCACTTGGAAGCCTGATTCGCACTGAGCCGATCTTGCGCGAGGCTGGAGTCTTTTATGCACTGTCATTTGGTGCATTTAGCGCTTTCTGGGTTACCTTGACGTTTATGTTGCAGTCGCCACCGTATCATTATGGTAGCGAAGTCGCCGGGCTGTTTGGCCTGGTAGGGGTAGTGGGCGCGTTTGCGGCCTCTTTTGTTGGCAGACTTGCTGATCGTTTGAACATTCGTCATGTGACCGGCTTAGCGCTCCTGATTGTGCTGTGCTCGTTCATCTGTATGTGGCTAACTGGATACTGGCTCTGGGGTCTCATTGTTGGCGTGATTCTGCTGGATCTAGGTGTGCAGGGGACCCATATATCGAATCAGACGCGTGTCTATAGCCTCGATCCTGAAGCACGCAATCGTCTGAATACCGTCTATATGGTGACAGGCTTCATCGGTGGCGCGCTTGGCTCATACCTGGGTACATGGGGTTGGAGTCTTGCTGGTTGGAATGGCGTGTGTAGTGTCGGCTGCATCTTGCTGGTTGCCGCTCTGGTGGTGTATGCAATCAATAGCAAACGCAAATCTGGGTAGTGACTCTTGATAGGAGTGGTAGAATCAAGGTCAGAAGGGCTGACGTGATGCGCCGATGCATGGTGGTGAGCACTGGCCGTCTGCGCGCCTGCCCGATCCTGCACTCTCGATGTGTGGCGCTTAGTCACAACACGATTCGCGGAGCTGCCAGTGGCTCGCCGCTCAATGTGGAACTTTGTGTAAAAAAAGAGATATATAGCATGGAAAGTGCGTGATGGCTTGAAAAGTGATTGAGCTATTTTTCAACCCATCACACACTGTTTGTTAAAAAGCGGGACGGTTCTCCAAGCGGTGAACAAGATCCCAGAACTCTCCATCCCCTTGCAAAATCTGGCCCGCGCCCATGCCCTGGCCTGCATCAAGAGAAACCAATGTACAACTCCCCTCGTATGCATCGACATTCATAAGAACCGGCAGATCCCACTGCGTAAAGCTAAACGTGTACCACTTCCCTTTCCCAGCCACCTTATCCTCTCCCAGTGGACAATTGGGCTGTGCTTTCCCTACTGGCAACGCCCAAATCTTCGTGTAAAGCTGCTGCCTCAATCCCGCGTCAGCAATCGTGCTCTGCCGGGCGGCGCCACTCCCCGGCTGGAGATCCAGAGTAAGCCGATCGGGATGCGCCAGCGCGAAGGGAGTCGCGGCCAGCGTCTGCTCGAAGAGGTGCTTGAACTGACCGTTCATAACAAAGGTTCCACTGCGAGACTGGTAGTTCCCCTCAAGCGAAATGGTGTTACATGTTTTGTCAATAACAGAGTGAATTGCTTGATTTGCTGTGTGGAAAACAAGTTGGTATTCGTGGAGTGACTCTGGTGAGCAATTCCCATTCTGGGGAGCCAGCGGGAGCGCGAGGATAGCATCGTACAGGCGCTGCACCGTCTCAACCGACGTAATCTGCGCAGCCTGAGGCGGCTGATCGAGCTGCAAGGTATGCAGGATAGCAAGCTGTTCCGGCCTGGCAACTGGCGTGGCCTTAGAAATGGCCTGGTCCAACTGCGTCCAGAAATCATTTGTGGACTGCCGATCTGTTGATTCTCCTGCGATAGAGACTGGTTTGCAGCCATAATCTGCAGCCACAACCGTCGCCAGGGTCTTCGTCCCTTGCTGGAAGGTCAGGGTATAGGGAAACCCACCATCCGCTGTACAGGCAATGGTCTGGGGCATTGGCGGCAGGGCAAAGATGGTCGAATAGAGGTGTTGCACCTGCGTGGCAACGTTCAGGGTCACCACGCGTTTGCTTTGCGCCGGATCAAGGGCAGGCCTCTCAAAATTGATACGCACACTGTCGGGACTGCCGGCAGGTCCAGGACCTGCCGCCTGAGACCCTGCATTCATCCCACAGCCACTTAATCCGACCAGGAATGCCAGCAATAAGGCGGGCAGGAGAGTGGGTATGTGTTTGTTCAAAATAAAAGCTCCTTGGGTTCTAGGAGAGAAGAGTGCCACAGCTTCTTCTCTCTAGAGGAGACGTAGAAGCGTGTGGATTTGTTCCAATTGGTTGGATCCTCTACTCATGCTTCAGCACCACCCACGTCAGTAGCATACTAATCCGCTCACGATACCTTTTTAGGATACTGTCAACTTGGCTATGGGCTTGACCAGAAAACAAATCTTGTGACAGAGTGCGAGCATGAAAACAAACACCACTGCTCCCGACTACAAAGGGTTCCGTTTCCCTTCTGAGATTATCAGCCACGCGGTTTGGTTGTATTTCCGCTTCTCACTCAGTTATCGTGATGTTGAGGAACTTTTGGCCCAGCGAGGGATCGTCGTGACCTATGAAACAGTGCGCCAGTGGTGCCAGAAGTTTGGGCAAACCTATGCCAATGAACTGAAACGCCGTCATGGAAAGCGAGGAGACACGTGGCACTTAGATGAGGTCTTCCTCAAAATCAACGGGAAAACCCACTCCCTGTGGCGGGCGGTTGATCAGGATGGCAATGTGCTTGATATCCTCGTCCAAAGCCGGCGCAACAAGCATGCTGCCAAAAAGTTCTTTCGTAAATTGCTCAAAGGCTTGCAATACGTGCCGCGGGTTATCATTACCGACAAACTCGCTAGCTACGCCGCCGCCAAGAGGGACATCATGCACAGTGTCGAGCACCGCCAGCATAAGGGCTTGAACAATTGTGCGGAACGTTCGCACCAACTAACCAGGCAACGAGAGCGCACCATGCGACGCTTCACATCCCCTGGCCATGCGCAACGCTTCCTCTCTGCGTTTGGTCCTATCTCCGATCATTTTCGGCCCAAACGCCACCGTCTGAACGCCTCGGTCTCTCGTGCCCTCATGCAGGATCGCTTCCAGGTTTGGAATGAGGTAACCAGCGGGAGAACAGCAGCTTAAGAGAAAACCACTCTTCTCAACCTTCCACCTTCTCCTTTCCTCTCATCATTCTTTTCAGAAAGGTCTTCCATTATCTCGCTAAGTTGACAATATCTCAGTGATGAGGATATCCCCATGGAGTCGAAAGAGCAGGCTATTGAAGAGATCCGTAAGGCAGCGGAAAAGTCCGGTTACGCCAAGCAGGTTCAAGAAGAGGCTCGTAAACGTGAGCACGGCGAAAAAAATCGTTAGCCTCTCCCTCCTTGCTCAGCGCTGTGTGCTGTACTAATTCACCTATATCGGGGCGCATCACATGAGCGATGCCCCCGATTTTTTTGCCTGAAAATGTCGCTGTTCTGCTTCTATACCAGCCGTACCGCCTCACCAAAAGGGACAGTTTGCAGCGAAATCCCTCCTGGCGTCAGGACCCACAGAACTGGCAGCGATCCCTCTTGCTCTGGAAATGTACCATATCCGTCGGTCAGGTAGACACATACGCCTGCCTGGTTGGGATCATGCTCTTTCTCAATGGCTTCAAAGAAAGGGCGAAAGCTGGTACCACCTCCACCGACCGGCTTGGGCAGGTGCGACGGGTCCTGACTCGTCAGCTCATAGGGACCATAGCAACTCGCGTCGGCATAATATAAGTGGGCCTCCAGGTGTGGATAGGCCTGGAGGATGCCTCGAACCTCGCTCAAAAAGAGGGAGAGTAGCTTGTTGTCGATGGAGCCACTGGTGTCAACGGCGATATAGACACGTACTGACTCCCCTTGAAGCGTTTCCAGGTAGAGGCCACGTCCTACAAAGCGCCGGTCAAAGCCCTGAAAGTCGTTGGGTGTCTGGACCAGGAAGCGCCAGAGGTAGCTGCGCCAGTCCAGTTGAGCCGGGTTGAGGTGCGACAGCTCACGCTCCATTCCAAGTGGAAAGTTTCCCTGTCCCAGCATCTCCGCGAGCGTCTTTGCGTGCTGTAACGCCTGGCGCCAGTGCTGCTCAAGCTCGGCATAGGTTGGATGACCTGGGCCATCCATGGGTAGCAGATCGCCTACATGTAGCGTATATTTCCTGGCTTGCGTTTGAAGAATGTGATAGATCTCTTCGACGCTCAGGTGCTCCAGTTTTGTGTCACGTATATGCCCTGGCGGTAGTTCTAAGCCCTCTTGAGCCAGGACCATACCATTGACTACGATATCCGCCGCGATATTCCACATGAGTGGCTCGCGTGTGCCACATCTGGGAACGTGTAGTAGGGCCGCGTGCAGTACTTCATGCGCTATCAATCCTAGTCGCTGCTTAGGCGTCAGTGTTTGCCAGAAGTTAGCATTGAGAAAGATGTTTTTACCATCCGTGGCCGCTGTGGGAATGCGCGTCGTAATCTCAATCTGGGCGAAGAGCGTCAGCGTGGCGAAGAATGGTGCGCGCAGGCGCAGTTGTAAGATGGTTGCGCTGATCTGCCGTTGTAGCTCTGTGTTCTGCTCCATGGTCTGTTACCCTAACAAGGACATATAATCGCTGAGCATCTGCTGGAGACGCTTGTCTCTCTGCACCAGGATGGCCAGTTTCCCCAGCTCGTTGCGTGCCTGGACCAGTTTGAAGAGGTCGGTCGCAAAGAATTGTATCCACTCGGCGCTTGCCTTCTCGCTGATCCACTGGAAGGCACTATAACTCTCCTGCATATTCGCTGCGCGTAGCGTAAGCGCCGTGGTGAGCGCATAGCGTAAAGATGGCTCTTTGGGAAAGGCTATTTTTTGTCCATTCCCCTTGAGAATCGTGGCCACATCTGGAAACTGGTTATAAATAGCGCAGAACGCCTGGAATTCAGCCGCCGCTGCCTGCCCAATTACTGGATCAATTGGTAGCTCCGCGTGATAGAGCTGTGAGGCCATCATCCATGAGCGGGGCGAGGGCCAGGCTGGCTGTTGGGGATCAATTCGGTGCAGGAGTCCAGGCCGGAAGGAGAGAAATGCAAGCAAGCGCTCATGTAGATTATGGGCTATGGCGTAGGCCTTAAAGCTCTCGAAATGTGGTTCCACCACCAGGTGGACAAAACGGTTCGCCAGGGGCGTGGGCATCTCAAAGACCGAGGCGCGATCCTCTTTGCGGTTGCCTGCCGCCCAGATGAACCAGCCCTCAGGCACGGTATATGAGCCAACTTTGCGGTCGAGAATAAGCTGCTGCGCCATTCCCTGCATTGCCGGAGGCGCCATATTGAGTTCATCCAGGAAGAGAATGCCCGCGCCCTCGCGTGGCAGGAACTCCGGCGGATACCAGCGCGAAATGCCGTTTTCGGCTACTGGTAGGCCGCGCAGGTCGGTGGGTGCAAGCTGCGAGAGGCGCACGTCGATGAGGTCAATGCCATGGGCCTGTGCTGTCTGGGCCACTATGCTCGATTTGCCAATGCCTGGTGGTCCCCAGAGCATCGTGCTGAGCATCAGGCGTCGCTCGACCAGGGTATGCAGAAAGTGCGAAAGGGCTTCTGGTGTCATGGATTATTCCTTACTTTTTCTTATCTCGCAGTGCTAGCCGTTGGCGGGCGACCGCGCGTACATAGCGATTGGCATCCTGTGCCAGCTCCTTGAGTAAGGCCGTTGAGGCATTGGGGTGCTGTGCGCTCTTGTAGCGCTCCAGGGGAATAGGCGAACGCGCGAAGCTGTACAAAAATTGGATGGGTAACTTCTTATAATCCAACAGTCTCATGCGCAGTGGGTCATTAACATTGGATTGAAGTGTATGTAAGAAATAATCGTGTAGTACCTGGATACGTTTTTGTTTAGATACGACAGACTTCTGTAATATATCCTGTATTTGATATGGTTGTAGTCCTCGATAGAATCTCCCCCCTACACTATCTTGATTGATAATGGCATCTAAAAGCTTCAGAGATGTCTGTGGAGATTGCCTGGGATGTGTTGGAGGAATGTGTGGATTGATTATCCTAATGTGTTCAAGGATGTCCAGTGGAATGCGAGGATTTCCTGCCAGCTTTTCAAGCACAAATGGTTCTGAATGGTGCATGAAGCGTTCGAATAGCTCTCTGGGTAGCTGTGAGTTGCCTGCAAGCTGGACCTGAATATCGCTATTTGCCTCTTCGGCCAGGAGAAAAAAGGCTTCTTGAGGTAGTGTTGGATTGTGTGCTACGGTCTGACGTACTATTGTTTTTTCATCCCTGGCCAGGGAGAGCAGAATATGTTGAGGTGCTTTGACATTACGTGCCAGCGCCATCCGCACTTGATGAGAGTGATCTTGCGCGAGTTGGCCATACAGCTCAGTAGAAAGCCCATGTCTGGCCGCGACTATTTTGCGTATAACCATCTTCGTATCCTGGGCGAGCAGGCTATAGATATGTTCTGCAAGCCCATGTCTACCTGCTACTGTTTGGCGCACAATCTTATCACTATCGTGAGCGAGTAGGCTGTAAATGTGCTCTGCAAGCCCTTGTCTGCTCGCAGTCGCTCTGCGGACTGTTACATCAGGATCTTGTGCGAGTGCCTCCAGCACAGGTATCTCAAGCTGTGGATGGAGAGCCGCCGCTCGTCTCAAGCGGGGATTGTTACTTGTGACAAGTTGCTTGAGGAGTGCCTGTGGTAGATTTTTGCGACTGGCCAAGCTATATTGTACCTGCGGTTCCTGGTCTTGCAGTAGCTTTTGGAGCACCTCCTCTGGAGTGTTGAGATGACGCGCGACGGCCTCGCGAACTTTAGCTTGCTGATGCTGAGCCAGGTCTCTTAAGATGTCTTCGTCAATATTCGGACAGTTCTGTATAAGCGATACTATGGTGTCTGGATTGGTATGAAATTCCCCCTGGCGTAACCAGTGGTTGACTAGATCGGGGAGAACATTACCTATGAGGAAATACCCAGTGCCATATGAGCTGTTGCCGAATTGCTCTTTTGGCAAGAGGAGGTCGAGGCGGATAGTTTGTGGATCTTGTGTGTTCTCTAGTTCACCTGCTACGCGAATATGAGCCTTACACGATCTCATGAGTTGCTCTTTGATGTTTGATCTGCTCACAAAGAAATCCTGCTGAAACCATTGAATCCAATGCTGCGGAATCTCTTCACAACGTAGAAGCTGGAGCCAGGCCCTTGGCGGAGACTTTTTGATAAAGTCTGGTTGTGCCAGATTGAGCAGTGGCAGGATAGGGTTCTGCAGAAACTCATGAGGAAACTCTTCTATCAACTTTAGCAGTTGGGGAAGAGGGGTGTTGGGATTCTGGGCTGTGGCGCGTCGCACGACTTTATTTGGGTCCAGGGCGAAGGCTTCGAGCAGGTTTGAGAGTGTGTTGGGATTCGCAGCGATGATGGGTTTAAGTTCGCGTTCTTGTGCCAGTTCAGCCAAGCGTGCAGGTGTGGTTTCGGGATTAGCGGCCTCATCGGCATATAGATGTTTCTTTCTGCGGTGCCTCATGGTGGATGTGCTCTTTCACGTGCTATTTAGCGGATTCAATCTCTCGAAAGAGGGCATACTCAGAGAAGACGCGAAATGAGTAGGTGAAGGAAAAAAAGGAGGTGACCAGGAGTTGAACCTGGTGTCTGCCATCCGCCTTGCGAAGACGGCGCATGCTGACGCTGCACCACACCTCCGAAAACAATATGGAGCGGCCAGGAGTCGAACCTGGCGTCTGCTGTGCGCCTTATGAGTGCGCTGCATGCTGACCGCTGCACTACATCCCCATATCGACCGATTACTCAGTGTGACTACTATAATAGAGAAGAGTTTCGCTGTCAATAGAGCAATCAGCCTGCTTACCAATCGGAGGGAGCATAATCCTTGTAGAAGCGACCATACTCTAGCTGCCCATCGTGGATGGCACTCCAGATGGGATCACAAATACGCGCGGCTGCGTCCTGCATATCTAGCGGCATGCTTTCCTTTGCCCGCTGCCAGATGGCCTCCTGGGTTGCTGGTGCCTGGCGCGTGACCCAGCCTGGATCAACGCTATTCATATAGATATTGTCCTGTGCCAGGTCTGCGGCGGCGGTGTGGGTGAGCATATTCAGGGCGGCCTTGGCCATGTTGGTGTGTACATGCGTTCCCAGTTTGTTCTGGGCGAAGCGACCCTCCACAGCGGAGACATTGATAATGAAGCGCTGAGGGAAGGAACTGTTTCGCAAGAGTTCGTTCAGACCCTTCACCAGCATAAATGGCGCGGTGACGTTGATGACCTGGACCTCCAGAAACTCGGTCAGGTCAATCTCTTCGATGCGCTGGCTCCAGCTATTCTCGCGCCGCAGGTCAAGCATCGCTCCCTTTGTTGCATTGCTCACCTGGCTTACAAGTTGCTGTTCTTCTGTCCTGGGAATCCTTTCAGTTTGTGTAGGGATCGGGAGGGCCAGCGCTTTGGAGGCTTCAGCTATAAAGGACGTTGGAGGCATGAAGGCGTGGGAACGCGCAACAAGTTCCTGCTGAGCCGCTGGCAGGGTTTCTGGCGTTTGCTGTTCGTAGGCGAGGAGCGGCGCGTAGTAGGCATATGGGCGCTTGACGGTCTGGGCAGCGTTATTGATCAGAATATCGAGTGCGCTATAATGCTCTTTGATATGCGCAATAAAGTATTCTATTAAGGATAGATGACGCAGGTCGAGACCATAGATGTGCAGGCGCTCGCGCCACTGCGCAAAATCAGGCTCCGCGCTGTAGCGCCGGGCCGCGTCATGGGGAAAGCGCGTCGTGGCAATGACCGTTGCCCCGGCTCGCAGGAGGCGTAGCACCGTCGCGTAGCCGATATGAATGCGCGCACCCGTCACAAGCGCCAACCTTCCACGCAGATCTGCCTGGCTCTGCCGCTTCTGGTAATTGAGATCGCCACACTGGAGGCAGAGCAGGTCGTAGAAGAAGTGTCGTCGGGTAAAACGTTGCTTGCACCTGTAGCAGAGGCGTGTGCGTAACAGCTCTGGTTCGCGTGTGATCCCAATTGTGATCGCGCTAATGCTCTCGCCCTCCAGGCTTGGACTTATATAGTTAAGCCCCGGCTCTAGGAGGCTCAGGTAGTCTGGCCTCTCTACCTCGCGTTGACGCTGGAGCACACGATACATAGCCTGGCTATATGCTTCATGCGAGCCTTCTTCATATCCTTTGTCGAGTTGTAGCCGTTGCACGAAGATAGTCCCCAGCGGAAGCAAATGTTTGAGCTTGATCTTTCCCTGTTGCGCCTGGCGTTTGCCAATGTCGCGCAGGGCTTTGGCGCTTGCGATAGCTTCTACTGACTCCACTAAACCCGCTTCATCCACCTCATCTGCTAGGCGTGCCACCAGCAATGCTGTTCGCTCGTCGAATTCTGTTTCTGTTTGTTGGCTTACTTCCAATGTGAGCGTTTTGTCAATGATGATAATATCCAGCCACCTGGAGTGCTCGCCCTGCTCATTCACCAGGTAACCTTCACCTACTCCGTAGCTGGCTGGAAGAAGCTTTGCCAGCTCTTCTTTACATTGGCTTCTCCCCTCAACCCCTGTTCCTGCCCGCTGCTTGAGACAGGCGACAATACTCTTCAAATGGTGGCGTAGATCGGTCATAGGTGCTTGCTATCCTTGTGGTCTGCTGCTCGGATCTGTTTTATTAACTCTTCGATTGGCATCAATCTAACATGCGCTGTATAGTACTGTCAATCTGACGTGGGGGCTGCATTATGCTTATGGCGGTAATATAGTTTTGTAGCTACTTCTTATTGAAATTGGTAGTATTTGCAGTCGGGTTTATCTGCTCCTGATGGAAGAGGAGGGCTTTCCCATGAACTCTGAGGAGAATATCAATACGCAGGATGTCCTTTTTGAGAATACTAAGTGCCTATCCGAATAACTCAGAGGCTTAAAAAGTCATCAAACCACAAGCAAAACAGAGGTTTCACCTAGAGGTCTTGCACAATCTCAAATGAATGGGACAGCACCATACGCCAACTCAGGTCTTCCTGGCGAAAAACATTGCTCAACATGACGCGACTGCTCCTCACCCTCCCTTCTGGAAGATGAAGTTGTGCAACTTGAACACCTGTGAGGACAGCAACTTCTCCAAAAACATGCACTTCAATCGCTTCACCCGCAATTTCACTGATCGAGATGGGAAAGGCGGTGAGGATGGTGATGAACTCTCCCCTTGTCTGATCGGGTTCTCCTGGCGAACGCCCGACAAACGTTGGTGCGAGAATCGTTGCCAATAAGGAAGCATCTCTGGTCTTCAGGGCCTTCCAAAACTGCTCCTGGACGAGAAGGATCTCGCGTTGGACTGGTTGGTCAAGATGCATTTGTTTTCTCCTCTTCGCGCACAAAGCTTCTTTAAAGTAACCCTGCGGCACGAAAAGCAATCAAGCCACAGGCAAAGTGGAGAAACGCCAGATAGTTTGCAGGCTTTTTCTCCCACCGAATAAGTAAGCGGCGAAAACGGTTCATCCACGAATGTGCACGTTCCACTACCCAGCGACGTGCTTTGAAGCCTGCTTCCCGCTTGATTGCCCTAGCTTCTTCTCCACGAGAGCGTACATGAGCAGTAAAGCCAAACTCCTGCAAGATCGCATAGACCTCATCATAATCGTATCCTTTGTCCAGGCACATTCCCTGTAGGCGCTCCTTTATGGGCTCCGGACGCACGACCACCAAACTCTCGATAGTCGCTCGCACCAGTTTCATATCATGTCGATTGGCTCCTTCAACCGTCAGGCCAATCGGCACTCCATGGCCCTCTGTCAGCAGGCTGCGCTTGACGCCGGACTTACCCCGGTCGGTAGGATTGGGTCCTGTTTTGTCCCCACCCAGCGGCGCTTTCGTCATCGCTCCGTCCATCGCGAGCCAGTCCCACTCAATCCCGCAGAGCTCATCAAACTGCTCCAACCCTGTTTGCCAGAGTTTCAAGAAAACTCCCGCTTCTACCCAGACTTGAAACCGATCGTGGGCCGTCGAATGGGCACACAGTTCGGTTTGGTCGAGAGCTTGCCATTGACAGCCCGTGCGCAAAACGTAGAAGATTGCTTCAGCACAATGTCGATCAGGGATGCGAGGTCGTCCCCCGCCAAAGCAATGCGTATTGACGTGGACTGGCAGCAGCGGCTGGAGCACAGCCCACAGCTCATCAGAAATCCGGAATCCCGTCGTGGTGCGATTATTCGGCGTTCGTTCTCGCTCTCCTTGCTGGTTGTCTTTTTTATCCTTCCCTCAGTATAGCAGATTATTCGGATAGGCACTAAGTGTGCCTGCTTGCTTTGACAAGATCGGTCTGTTCCTGAATACAGTATCATCGATGAGTTGGCATGCACTGATTCTCTGGAAGAAGAAGCTCACCGATGAGTTCTGTAGATATGAAGGCATTGTCAACTTAAAAAATTCTGTTGATGAGCATTCACCACTTCGAGACCAAATGAGCCATGATTTTCTAGTAACCAAGGCCAGAAAAAGGGTACAATCCCCACTTTGAGGTCCTTTTCTCGCATGTAAGCTCTACAGTTTTGATTAAGTTGACAATACCAGGCATGGACCCTACAATTTGCTGAGATGCGACACATACCCCTCTTTCGCTATAAGCCTGGTACTTTGGTATGTCCAGGTCTGCTTGTATGTTATAGAACCACTCCTCTAGCGACGTTGTAAGTGACAACCAGGCATCAATTCCTGCGCTCTTGCTCTCGCTAGAAAGAGAAGCCACCATATGCACAAACTCCGATGGGAGCCACACTGCTCCATCATTGTTGCGCTCATGTGTATTGTCTTACTTGGGCTAATCATTGAAATAACGATATATGCTCGCGTTACACCAACCCAACACTCGCTCGCGGCCCAGATAAGTCGACAGAGAACGACAAAGAGATCCACTCCTCCCAGTAGTCATACGACTCTGAACAGCTGCCCCCCAGAGGGGCAAGGACGAAGGGCCGTTATCACACCATTAGCTCATGGACAATTGCCACATATTCTCTACCTGCAAACAAACGATATATTGAATGGCCCCTCAAGTGTGATCGATTTTGACGTGCTGCACAATGATAGTTCTGAAGTGACGCATGGGGAAATCAAGGAGAGCCTCGTCTCCGCGAATGGAGCATGGCTGCTTACACTTGTTCACAGCAACGGACATGATGAGGTCCGTCTCCTACGTCTTGATGGGAAAGATGAGCAGACCCTGTATTGTGCACTCTATGGCGCGCAACTGGAGAGCGTGCAATGGTCGCCTGATCAAAGCTACATCGCCTGGAGCCTGGTCCCGGCGGCTGACAAGCTTCCAGATCTCTACCTGCTCAATCTTCACAGCGGCCAGGTCATGAGGGTCGCGCAGGCCACTCGCGATAAAGGCTACCAGCCTGGAAGTTGGCTCAATGCAGGGCAACTCCTGGTAAAAGACAGCTTAAAGGATGGATCATCGCACGCTCTCTATGTGTTGGATATCACAAAAAAGCCTTTTCCCGGGCTTCGGCAGATATTTCAGCCAGAAACACCCCTATGTTGGGACTATGTGGCAAGCAGCGATGGAAAGACACTCTATATAAGTGAGTGCGCTGGCGGAAATAGCATTTATCGAGGCCCCAGCACCATCAGTGCGCTCTATCTTGCAAGCAACAAGACAGAAGAGATCTGGCATTCTAACACGATGGCCATTATAGCCCTGCGCTTTGCAGCGAAGAGTGACAAGCCACTACTAGCCATCATTGGGAACAGTGCTCCAGGAATGCAGGTTCCCACTGAACTCAACGGGCTCTGGATGATCTCGACTTCTGGAGATGATAGCACCATTGCGGTCACAAACAGGTATGGAGAATATAGCACCTTCGCAGGCTCACATGATCCCTGGTCGAACATCTCGCGCGATGGCACCATGTATGTGCTGCATACCTCCTCTAATGAGGGGCAGGGAGATAAGCTTTACTACGGTGTTTTAGGCGGAGGCATACCCGCCCAGTTTGCAAATATAGCAGAGGGAGGAACACTGGAAATGATAGGCTGGACGGAAGAATGAGAGAGAAGAGAGCTTTGACCAGGCAACGCCTTCTGGCACTTGTCTTTGCCTGCCTATCCGGACTGCTAACGCTGAGTATCGTACTCTTTGCCTGCATATCCACCGGAGTAATCCCCCTCGGGACAACAAATACACATGCAACGCCAGGGATGATGACGCCCAGCCCAACGCCAGAGCCTACGCCTATACCTCCGTCTGTTCTGACCGTGGTGGGAGGCGCGCCACCGATAGATGCCAAAGCAGCCTACCTTCTGGATACTGATACTGGCAACGTACTGGATGACCAGAACGCGGAGCAGCCCTTGCCCATGGCCAGCACGACCAAAATCATGACGGCCCTGGTCGTCATTGAAGCTGCAAATCTCAAGCAGGAGGTCACGGTTTCTCCAGATATCCCTCAATATGTCTTTCAGCACAATGGTAGTAATGCCAAACTGGTGCCTGGAGATACTCTGACAATCAACGATCTGCTATACGCCTTAATGTTGCCGTCTGGTGATGATGCCGCCATCGTCCTGGCGCGCGCCGTCGCGGGAAGCTCAGACGCCTTCGTCGGGATGATGAACTGCTTTGCCTTGCGCCATCACCTTTTCCAGACACACTTTATCAATCCCGATGGATTGACGTATTACGATGCAAATGGCAAGCCCCTACCCGGTCACTACTCAAGCGCACGCGATTTAGCGCGCCTCACAGCGTATGCCTTGAGCAATCCCCTCTTCGCCAAAATTGTCGGCACCAGGCAGTATGACCTGGCTTGGTCGCCAAAACATGGAGCCTATCATTGGACAAATACCAATGACCTGTTCAACCTGTATCCAGCAACCACGGGCGTCAAGACCGGTTTCACCAACGAGGCGGGCTACTGCCTGGTCTTCTCCGCGACACGTGATCATCATCACCTGGTTGGCACGGTGCTTTTTAGCTCCGACACGGATACCAACCAGCGCTTTCGCGACGCCAAAACGCTCCTCGAATGGGGCTTTGGCCTGCCTATGCTGCCAGCTTATTAGCTATCCGTGTAAGAACTAGTGTGATCCCTAAGTTCATTGTTTGCGTCTCTGTCATCTAGCACAATTTCATACACTGCTGTTTTCTCGCCTGGATATTTGCGATCAAACACGATCCCGAAGAAACGACCCACGATACCGACACGTAATATGTCTCGCGCACGCTTTGCCTCCTCGGCATACAGGCGGCGCGCGGTGCCTTCAATCGCCGGGACAAGCGCGTCCCCTTTGCGATTGCCGGGCGCGAGGGTGACGTGCGGATCGCGGGCAAGGCGCTTGGCCTGGTATTGTCAACTTAATCAAAACTGTAGAGCTTATATGAGAGAAAAGGACCTCAAAGTGAGGGATTATACCCTTTTTCTGGCCTTGGTTACTAGAAAATCATGGCTCATTTGGTCTCGAAGTGGTGAAAGCTCATCAACAGAATTTTTAAGTTGACAATACCCTCGCAGTTCTTCAATACTCTGCCTGCGGAATGGCTCCTCAGGAGGAAGACTCAGCGCCCGATGGTACTGCCGCTCACGTGCCTGGATCGCCTGCAATGTCGTATCAATGATCTCTTGGTGCTTTGGGGTCATCTCAGCTCCTTGCTCCAGGCGATTCCTGGCTTCTCTGGAGACGTTCTCTGCTGCTCCCCCGCATTTCGGGGAAAAACAACACACCCCTACGCTTCACACTCACTCCGCAAGCCGTCTCAGACGTGTCCTGTCCACCTTCCATCGTAGGCGCTTCCAGAAAAACCCATCCTCACCCACGTTCGTCCCTGTTGTGTCCGTGGACACCATCTTTTGCAGTGGAGATCGCCCCCTCTCTTCTGCAGAGCGGGCTCTTCGAAAAAAGGGAGCAGGCTGCGTAAGGTATCCGCCAGCAGAAGAGGAGGCACAACGAGGCAGAAGAGGGCGTTTTGCGGCATTAGGCAGAGAGAAGATCACGTTTACCTGGCATCGGGGAAGCAAGAAAGACGTTGAGCTGACACACCATCGCGGCCAGGTACAATAAAGAGAGAAAAGGAAAAGGAGAAACACACACAATGACCCCCTTGCAAGCTGTTCAGGTCATCTTCAGCGACGCATCTTTGATTCCTATTAAAGAATGGAAAGGTCTCAATGGCGAGCTGGGCGTGTATCACTCGCAAGACCACGACTACTACTATCTCCTCATCCCTTCCCAGGACGAGCACTATACCCAGTCCTATCCTCCTACGGACCGTGACCAGGCCATCAGTGCTGCCGAGTTCATTGCCGCCTTCGCCGGCGCGCAGGAACGCCTCCCCTAAATCACTCACCACCTGTTTCGCGCTCCCCCTCTCTCCAGAGCACACGCACCTTCACACCTGGAGCACATCGGAAAAGCAGCCACTAGCTTGTCACAAAATATCGTTTTACGGTTTTATGGGAAAACCGTCACGACATCTCCATCTCTCATCCAGATCATCCCTCCCCACGCACTCGCCCTGGTTCCACCTGGAGAACTGGGGGATTCAGGAGCCTGGCCCTCCACTCCTCAGAGTGTGAAGGTGATCGAAACCTTTCCGATTTCCAGGTTGGATGGAAAGAGAAGATCGAGAGGACCTATCTGGCCATCGCTGCCAACTTGCACCTGGAAAATGAGCGCGCCAGATGTCGTTGGATTGCTCCTGGATACGAGAACGGTTGGGAACGTCCCCGAGTAGCTTCTCGTCTCCCCCAGCCTTGCATCAGCTATGGGAAGCACTTCCCCATCCTGCTTGAGACCATTATCCTTAAACGTTCCTTTCATAGTAATAATGATAAAACGAGAATCGCCGTTGGCCTGCATACCAGTTGCGCCAAATTGAGAGGAAAAGGTCCAGGAGATGCTGGACGTGATCTTCTCCACCGTCCATTGGCTGTTGCCATACTCAAAGGTCGTGTTGGTGGTAATGCTCCTGTCGTGGTATTTTTGCAGATCTCCTGGCCTGGTGAGAGACGTTGTGATCACGGCTTCAGTTCCTCCTCCTACCTGCAGCGTCAACTGGCCAGGGTCCATCTTGTTCCTCAGAGGGAAGTCGACCCAGAGATCACTGGTGCCTGGTGGAAACGTAACGAGTTTGAAGCTCATCGTTTGAGCAAGGACGTTCTCGCCCTCGTCAAGATACCAATCAGTGCTCATCGATAAAGGACTTTTCACTGGATTGAAAGCCTTGAGGTAGAGACGGAAAATCCAGGGATCCCCTTCGGGTTTGGAGTCAGAGTCATCCGCGAAACTGAGCTGCTGATCCGTCGAGCCTATGGTAAACTCGACCCCTCGATAGAGAAATGTCCAGGGATCAGATGGCTCTGCATCGGCAGATGCTTGTCGGATCTGAAGCGTTTGAGGTGGAGTGCCTGGAGTAGGACTGGGAGTGCTGGCAACTGGAGATGTGTTCGCTCCTAAGGAGCAGGCGCTCAGTAAAACAAGCAGGAAAACGAGGCTCAAGAGTGTCCTCTTCACAGAAGAGGAGGATATAAATGTCATTACACATACCTCTAAAAAAGACTTTAGTAAGAGTAAAAAAGACTTTAGTAAGAGAACGAATGAGTCCCCCTTGGACACACTCAAGTAGGGCCTTCCAGCATCAACTTCTCGTGAAACGTTGTAGCTTTCTGTCATTTAAATTTTCAGGTGGAATGTGAAACTGCCCACGGGATAAGCCTGAAAACCTGCTCTCTTGTCACCTCATTTACCAATGAGTAGGGGGTGATTGCTGGTAAATGACCTACCATGTGAGTCAGTTTTGCCCTCAAATGTGGGAAATTGCCCCCAATGTTGAGCAGCGCATCCATTGATTACCTGAAAACCAGCTTCTGGAGCGGATCGCTTCACCCTGTTTTTGTCAATTCGGGTGGTCACCAGCGAGTGCCTTTCGTGCGCGAACCATCATGTGCGAGCCGCTGGCTTCTCTTGTTCACGGGAGAGAAGCCCCACATCTGAGTATCAGCAGCAGCATGGTGGGATTTACTCGTGTGGGAATGTCGCTTGCCGCAGGTGCCGAGAGAGAAACAGCCATCCGGTGATCAGAAGCAGGCCACTCCACACGATGCCCACGGTCGGCAAAATGCCCAGATGCTCCAGGCTCAGCCCGAGTGCGGAAGAGCCAATGGTGAGGACGCTGAACAAGATCAGGCGATAGATGCTACTGACGCGGCCTTGCAGGGCATCTGGTACGACAGCGAAGCGATAACTGTCCATGAAGATAGCACTGATCGAGTCGGAGAGAGCGATGCCCGCGAAGACGGCTCCCAACAGCAGTGGCGTCGTGATGAAGCCATAGAGAGGAAAGACGAACACGAACACGATCAGGGCACAGCAGAGCGCTCGGCCAAAGCGTATGCGCCGAAGCATCGGCGGGCAGAGCGCCGTGCCAAGCAGGTTCCCGACGCCGCCAGCGGCGACGATCAGGCCGTAGAGCACCGGCGGGATATGCTGCTGTTGCACAATGGCCAGGACGAGAAGCACGCTGGCTGTTATGGTTACGTTGACATAGCTGGAAATCAGGAGGATCGAGCGCACGACCTCATGCTCCCACAGCCAGGTGAGTCCCTCGCGCACTTCTCTGAGCAGGTGGTGACGCTCCGTCCTGCGTTCGTCTTGCATGGGCGAGCGTATGGAGAGCAATGAGCCGAGCAAGATCAGAGAGGAAAGCGCGTCGGTGACGAACGGGAGCAGCCTGCTGATGCTAAAGAGCCAGCTGCCCAGCGCGGGCCCGACAAGCGCGCAGGAGCCAACGATCAACTTGTTCTGTGCGACTGCTGTGGGGAGCTGGCTCTTTGGCACAACCCATGCCCGTGCTGCCGATGTGGCCAGCTCGTAGAAAAGCGAAATGGCTCCCAGGCCAAAGGCGATGGCGTAGAGGAGAAGCAGCCGCAGTGGTCCGCTGGAAAGGCCCAGCGCCAGGGGAATGCTCGCCACGCACACCATCAAGCAGAAGGTACAGAGAAGCATCACGCGTTTGCGCGGCCAGCGATCCACCAGCGCCCCGGCGGGCAGGCTCAGGAGGACGTAGGGAAGCTGCCCCAGGCTATACGCCAGCCCGGCAGCAGCAATCGAACGCGTCAGTCCCACAATGAGCAGCGGAAACGCGAACTGCGTGCATGAAGTGCCGAGGTCGGAGACGGCCTGGCCGAGCCAAAGCAAAAGATAGTCACGATTGCGCCAAAGGGAAACGGGCTGTTGTAGAATGACTTCCGTGTCCATGTATCACAGTCGCTTTCTAGAGAAATCGGGAGCATTTTATCCAGAAGGTGGGTGAACCAACTGCTCGAACCATTTCACAAGCTCATAGTAGCCCGCGAGAGATGACAGTTGCAAGAGTTTGAAGTGCTATCTGAAAGAAAGCATTTTCGCGCGAAAGGCACTCGCTGGTGACCACCCGAATTGACAAAAACAGGGTGAAGCGATCCGCTCCAGAAGCTGGTTTTCAGGTAATCAATGGGTGCGCTGCTCAACATTGGGGGCAATTTCCCACGTTTGAGGGCAAAACTGACTCACATGGTAGGTCATTTACCAATTGCTTTTCAAAATAGTGTTCTCGCGGGCCGTTTTCAATGGCCCATCCACTACCGCGAAGCCCAGGGGCGTCGCCCATAGGCGACGAATGCACAGATTAGGGCCAGCACCAACGGGAGCAGCGCCTCTGCGCCCTGACCGCCAGCCACTGTGTACACGGTCGCGCCAATCATCTCGATGACCAGCCCGCAAGCTGCCAACGGGGTCAGCACAGGTCGAATACGCAGGAGGCCGGGTAAGATCAGACCGAGCGCGCCAGCCACCTCGATTACGCCAATCAAACGAATTAACGGGCCAGGCATCTGGATCGGCATCTGCGCCAGCAGCACCTCAACCGGCACAATCAGCTTCATACCACCAACGAGCAAGAAGAGCAGAGTAAGCAGTACCTGTACGATCCATAGAGTAACGTTTACGCTTCTCTTCTGCTGCTTCACTGAAATTTCCGCTGTCAATTGAGTAGCATTTTTCATCTTTATTCTCCTTTATCCCTGAGTAAAAGGCTCTCTTGTGGTCAATGTTGAGATTCGCGGATGGCGATGTGGAAATTTGTGAATGAAGTGGCACACCCGCACTTCCACTGAAAGTCCCTCGATAGGTACAATAAAGAAGGACATTCCTCTTTGGTGGTGCGCCTATAACACATGAGTAGTTGTGTGAAAGCTCTAGCATACGTAAAGAGGCCATGGTCGCAGAATCCGCCCACTTCATTCGCAAATTTCCTGAGGTCCATCCCACCCCCTGTCTGCTGTTATTTCTGAAAGAATTCGATGAGGACCGGAGTGAGCACTTTGGGGTCAACCTCGTGAGTTTGACCTTCAAGCGTGAGGCGGCTGGCGTGCGGCAAGACGTTGGCCAGCGCATCAGCGCCATGGCGCATCCAGGCGGGGCTATCACCACCATCTGCAACCAGCACAGGCATGCCCACCTTGACCCAGCGATCAGTTGGGAGCGGTTTGCCCTGCATGACATTGCTGACAAAAGCCGCGTCGTAGGCAAGGGTATGTGCCACGCCAGTCATGCCAGACCAGTTTGCTTGATCCTGCTTGATGCCACCAAGGTATTCGGCCGGAATGCCCACAGCTCGCGTCAAAAAGTATTCGACCGCTTCGTCGCGCTTCCCCTCAACCGCGAGCGTCGTGAGGTGCTCCGCGTAGTCGGCGGGCACGGGTTGGCGGCTGTCATCGACAATGAGCGTCGGCTCATAGATCACGACCATGGTAATGCCTGGGATGAGGGCAGCGGCATCCAGGCTCAAGACAGCGCCCGACGAGATCCCAAAGACCATGGCTTTGCCGCCAGCATCCTCGACCAGTGCTTGCACGTCTTCAATCTCGCGTTCCTTCGCGAAGGGTTGGGTGTCTGAACTGTCGCCACGTCCGCGCCGGTCGTAGTTGTAGACCGTGAAGTGGTTGCTAAGCAGTTCGGCCAGGTGTGCCATACTCGGGTCAAAGGCACGATGTACTATCGCACCGTTGACCAGGATAACGGCTGGGCCAGACCCAACCTTGTCGAAAGCAATGTGCGTGCCGTCTTGAGAAGTAACTGTTTGCAAGGTATTCTCCTCTTGGTATATTGATCACTACTTATGCTGGTTGGTAAACAAGGGCTAAGACGCCACCACTCAATGCCCTCGCCTCCCTCAGCCTGAGCTCCCTCTTCGGGCTGCCTTCTCGAAAGAGTCGCTTGCCCTTGCCCAGCACTATCGGATGGACCAGCAGGCGATACTCATCGATAAGGTCGTGCCGCATGAGCAAATTGACCAGATCGCTCCCGCCGTCGATGAGGATGTTTCGACTGATTTCGCGCTTGAGCTTTTGGATTTCTTCCGGGATAGTCCCCTTGATCAGCCTTGAGTTGTTCCACTCCACGTGGTGCAGCGTCGAGGAAACGACATATTTGGGGATACTATTCATCCAATCAGCAAATTCATCCTTCTCGGAAGGCCAGGCGGCGGCGTGAATTTCATACGTCACCCGCCCCATGAGCAGAGCGTCACTCGCAGAAAGGTCGTCCTTTTTAAACTTCCCGATCTCGTCATTGAAGAACGGCATGGACCATTCAGGTCCTTCGATCACGCCATCCAGGGTGATGAATTCTGAGACAATGATATTTCCCATAGGAGGTTCTCCTTCTGTTGTCATTCAGGGGAGAGTATATCTCAAGGGGAAGGCGTTGTCTTGTACAAAAACGAAAGCTGCTCTGGTCGCCCACATTCCGCAGAAGTGTTGACGAGAAAAAGGAATTCAAGTAAGGTAAGGAAAAAGCCGAAGGGGAGAGGAAATTGCCAGACGTGGAGTACCAGACAGAGCGACTGGATCATTTGGGGATCGTGGCAGGAGCGTGCAGAGAGGCAGGAATAGCGGAATGGTTAGATGCCCAAGCAGGAGAGCAGAGGCGGGTGGTGAGCATAGGAACAGCCACAGTAGCGATGATCCTGAATGGGCTGGGTTTCAGCAATCGTCAGTTGTACCTGGTGCCTCAATATTTCGCGAACAAGCCAGTCGAATATTTGCTGGGAGAGGGAATAACGGCGGATATGCTCAACGATGACAGCTTGGGGCGAACGCTGGATTGGATCTATGAACATGACCCGACGACATTGTTTGCCAGCTTGGCCCTACAGACTCGTCAGCGCTTCGGGATTAAAGCGCAACAGCTGCATGTCGATACCACCTCCTTGTCTGTGAGTGGAGAGTATAGACCTGGAGAAAAGAAAGAGCAGGCAATTGCAGAAGAGGAAGATGCGATGTCCATTGCGATCACTTACGGCTATTCGCGTGATCATCGTGCGGCTCTCAAACAATAGATGATGGGGCTGGTGATAACCAGTGATGGTGACATTCCCATTTTTCTGCGCCCGCTGGATGGCAATAGTTCGGACAAAGAGAGTATTAGCGCCATCGTGACCACAGTGATGACGCACTTGCGCGAAACCCTTCCAGAAGAACCTGAAGAGCGCCTCGCTGTCTTTGATAGTGGTGGCTACAGTGAAGGGAATATGAAGCGTTACAACGAGGCGAAGATCAGATGGATCAGCCGTGTTCCAGAAACCTCCACGGCGGCCAAAACGGCCCTTTCCCGGGAACCAGAAGGGTGGCAAGCGCTCTCAGATGGATCTGGGAAGATCGCTGTTCGCATCATGGATCTGCCCCAAGAAAAGGAGCGGTGGGTGGTCGTTCACACAAACGCTGAGGAACAGGCAGCAAAAGAGCAGATGGAGAAGAAAGTGAAGAAAAGCCAGGAGCAGTGGGAGAAACGGCTCTGGCACCTGTCGAAACAAGAGTTTGCCTGTGAGAATGATGCACAACAAGCCTGGAAGCAGATGATGAAAGGGAAACCAGCATACCTTGTGGCAACCTTCACGTTGCAAGAGGAAAGACACTATCAGCAGCCAGGGTGCCCGAAAAAAGAGGCTCCACCAGCATCAACCGTCTGGCATCTGGTCCCCACCCTCTCTGTGAGCCAGACGGAAGGAGCAGCGCAGATCCAGGAACAGGCACGCTTCATTGTCGCGACCAACGTGATCGAGGAGCAGACGCTTCCCCATGAACAGGTATTTCTCACCTACAAAGAACAAGGAGGTGTTGAGCGGGGCTTTCGTTTTCTCAAGGACCCATTGTTCCTGGCCTCCTCCATCTTCGTCAAGAAGCCGGAACGGGTGATGGCTTTGGGCTTCATCATGGTGCTCTGTCTGTTGGTTTATCGCTTAGCGGAACACCTTCTGCGTCGCCAACTGGCTCAGAGAGAGCAAACGGTTCCTAACCAGATCAATAAGCCCACCAATCGCCCAACCATGCGCTGGATTTTCCAGTGTTTTGAGGGAATCGATCTCCTTCATATTCGTGGTGGTTCACATGGGCAGACGCAGGTCCTGGGCCTGCAGCCGCTTCATCACCAGATCCTCCGCCTGCTTGGTCCTGTGTACTGTCAATGCTATTTTGTCTCTCCGTGAACGGTGGAAAAGAGCATATCTCGATACACGAGAACGTTTGTGACAAGGAGAAGTAAAAAGAGCATGAATTTTGGTCGTCGCACTGCAGGAGCTTCCTGTATTTGAAAATTCCACGAGAAGTGCTCGTGAGAAAAAGGCTTCATATGGAAAACGAAGAGAATCTTTCTGATGACAATGATAACTGGCTCCACGAGGAATGGATGACCTGTCCTGCCTGTCATCAACCGCTTTTTCGCATCGATCAATCACCTCTTGATGGAGACTATCATTTCTACTGTGATCGCTGTCCAGTTCGCCTTGATGTGAGTGTTTATGAGCCGAAATATGACCAAATCCAGCAAGCACTTCCGCACTGTCCAGAGTATGAAGAGAAAAACGCTGCTCTCATAGAAGTGATGGAAGCGCATTTGAAACCATGTCAGTGCGGTGGGAGGTTTCGGCATGATGCCCCGCGCCGCTGCTTCTCCTGTTTCACTCCGGTGATCGTTGACGACCCTGCATATATTGACCTCTACCCAGATGAAGATATCTTTGAGAGGGCACTGGACGCCGAGCGACAGAAGAAGTTAGAACGCTGGCGTGCACAGTTTTTCCCAGACCTGGAAGACAAATGGAAAGGCCCATCTGAAACAGAACAATGAAAGAATCTGGAGGATCAGTTTTCCCCATCACTTGCGTCGGTGTGTCGCCCCTGCTTCTTATCCTCGTTTTGCCGTTTTGTTTCACTCTTCAACACCTGTTTATCTCTCGCTTGAGAACGATCAGGTTTCTCCCCTTTCGGTGTTCAAAGGCGCTCATCATGTCAATTAATACTCTCCAACGTATTCTCCGTTTGCTTGGCTCTGCCTATGGCCAAATGTCTTTTCTCTCTCTGTGAACTGCAGAATGTGGGAGTCGGCTGTGATGGAGCAGTTCAGCAGGGGTTTGTCCAATAAAGCGCGTGAGCGATCTCGTCAGATGCGGCTGATCGTAATACCCTGCCTCCAGAATGGTGTCGGGGATCGAGACGCCTTGCTGTAAGAGGAGGGTAGCAGAGCGAGCACGCTCGATTTGTCGCGCCATGTTCTGGGTGATCCCGGTTGCCTGCAAGAAGTGATACTGGACGGAGCGTGGCGTGAGCTCTTAGATCTGCCCTTGTAAGGCTGCCTCAACGACGGGATCGTGAGCCAGCAACCCGGCACGCACCAGCCGGTTCACAAAGATCTCCGCATTGTCAGAGGTAGGAAATTCCCAGGCAGAACTAGAGAGCCAGAAGGTGTTACATGTCACTTCAGGTAGGGTCACCCCGTATCGGCGAGACTTCTGGTAGGCAGATGTGGCAGAAACGTGCCCAACTTCAAGAGGATGCCAAACCACTCCCCATCGGAAGGGCTGCCCCCAAGAGGCGTGGCTTTGGTCTCTGGCCCTCGCACTGTCATCGTAATCTTGCCATGCAGTTTGGTGACCACCAGTTCACAACGGCTCACGGCAATGGAGAGAAACGGGGCTGCACCCTCGCTATGGCTGCGCCAGATCCGTTCGACAAAAGGCGAGTCCGATGGCCTTTCCTCATCAATGATAATCATCTCTCTCCTCTCGTTTCCAGGCTAAATTCGCTTCCCATGATAGCACAACCATTATTCCTTTAGTAACTATCTCAAAATAGACAACCTATGCAATCGTCGATACCATAAGAGGGCACAAGCGAGTTGGATAAGAGCCAGGAAGTTTTCAGATTGATCCGTTTGCGTCCTCTGAGAGCGGGAGGATCGAGTTGAGCCAGGAGAGGAGCGATTTGTTCCCAGAGAAGATCTGGGATGTGCCAAATGGTTGGGATGTCTTTCAAAGCGGTTCGGTTCCCCTGCCTTTTCCCTGTGTTGTCTGTATTTCTTCCAGAACCTCGTCGGTCGTTACCACTTGGGCAAATTCTCCGTGGATACTAGTTAAGCTGATCGCATGAATATCCTCTGCCCGGTGGAGCCTCCCATCGGGTCCCACTCGATCAAAGGTTGCGGTCGCGTCACTCACCAGATAGGTGAGGAAGCCCAAATTTCCTGCCATCCGAACGGTCGTTTCGACGCAATGATTGGTTGTTAGTCCAGTCACCACAAGCGTCGTAATGTGTCGCTGCCTCAACAGCGTTTCAAGTGATGTTCCGATGAAAGCACTGCTCACCTGCTTGGTAATCAGCGTTTCCCCTGGAAGGGGGTGTACCTGGGCTTTCAGAGCATATCCCAGGTTTGTCGGATGCAGGGGTGAACCAGCAAAGCGGGACTGATGTTGGACATGAATGATGGGCCACTGCTGATCGCGCCATGCTTCCAAAAGGCGAACAATGTGGATCTCCGCCAAGGGATTGTTTCGTCTCCCCCAGAGAGCATCATCAAATCCTTGTTGCACATCGATAATAAGTAAGGCTGTGTTGACAAATGAGAACGCCATAACGAGAACTCCTTCTCCTTTCATATTCGTCAGGAGAAGTATATACTCTTTTCTGGCCATTTTTGCTATACTCTCTCTGGAAAAAGGAAAGACTATCCGAAGATAAGATGGAGAAAAGTCATGACCACAAAAGAATCTTCACTTGAGCTTGATGAGATCGATTGGTGCCTTCTCGACCTCTTGCGCGAGAATGCTCGCTTGACCTTTGCCGAACTCGGTCGCCAGGTCCACCTCTCGTTAGCCGCAGTCGCTGAACGTGTGCGAAAACTGGAAGAGCATGGGATCATTAGCGGGTATCATGTCGCACTCAACGCGCGTCGCCTGGATTTCACCGTTCAAGCCTTTTTGCGCGTTACTTCCACGAAGGAAAACTGTGCACGAGTTGTCGCGCTCGCACAAACGTTACCTGAAGTGCGTGAGGCTTATCGAGTGACAGGGAGCGAATCCTATTTGGTAAAAGTGTACGCTGGATCCATAGCACACTTAGAAGAGCTCATCGATCAATTTCTCGCTGTTGCTGATGTCACGACTTCCCTTATTCTCTCCACTCCCGTTCAAAAGCCGGCTCTTGAGCGGATTCCGGAAAGAGCATACAGTTCCAAAGAAACGTGCTGAAGCGAGAGAAGTTCTATAGGGTGGAGAGAGAAGCCGTAGCCAGAGCTGCTGGAGTTGGGAAGCGTTCGCGGATAGCGAGTGCAGGAGGAAGATTCGGATCTTTGAGAACCTGGGTGAACTCCGGGAAAAGCTCATCGCAAATGGCAATGAGCTTATTCTTGCGTTGCGTTGCCTCACGCACTCGTTCATAGCGATGACGAATCAAGCCTCTGAGTTGAGCAGCAGTGGCATTGGGAGGAAAGGCTTTCCGCACAAGCTGGGTTTTGTCTGCCACTTGTATTCCCAGCGCGAGCTGGTTATACAGTGTATTGGCCAGGCCGAGGGCATCGCGTTTATCCGTTTTCATCACGGCAGAAGGCCGCTCCTGAACGTGCATCATATACACAAGCAAATCCAGTTCTTGAAGGAATTGTTGGAGCGCTTTGTGGTAATGGCCCGTTTTTTCTAGAAGGACTGTATAATGTTCAAGCGGAGCAAACTCACGCATGCGTTTTACCAGCGCTTGCGCATCCTTCCCGGCTATTCTCAAATGCCAGAGCAGGACAGGCTTCAAAACGTTGATGCCGTTCCAGAAGAGTTTTGGAAACAAAGCCAGCTACGTGCTTCGTGTTTCCAACATCAATGCCAAGAAAGAGCGATTCGTGCTGAAATAGCGGAACAACTTGGGGTGTCTTTTTCGCCTGTCTCGCGCATAGGCTTCATCCTTCCACGAGAGAACCAACAAGGCATGATGCCACAACCTGGGTGGATAGGCCAGCGCCCGTGGAGACACCGCTCCCATAGACAGGCCAGGAGTTCCACACGGTCTCCACAGACGTAAGGCGTATGGAAGACGAGGAGCAAATACTTGAAACGTCTCTGTTACTACTTCACGACTATCGCCCAGTGTAGCATGCTTTCATGCGTGCAACTCGCATAGAGGATTCTCTGGTGAATACGTCCCATAACGCGCCTCCCGTGCGGGATTCGCAGTGTAGCACAGCGTCAAGGCCAAGGCGAGCGCGCCCCTTCCACTCTACACCTCCACCGGCGCGGCCTTGACAGGCTGTGCTCTTGAAAGAATAACCCGCCCGGAGGGGACGCGGTCGCGGGCCCGGCAGACGGCTGAGAGTCACATCGCAGGAGGGACAGCTCACAGTCGTTGAAAAAAGAGAATGGGGACCGATTGGCGGCTCCAGCTGAGAGGGGCACCTTTCCCTCCTACGTAGTGCCTTTCACTGTTAAATTTGTACGATCCGGTTCTCTGGCAGTTTCTTCTTTAAGGGGTGGTAATGCCCGCTGCGATGGTGCTTGTGCAGTTCTGGATCATAGAGTACTGGTTCCGGTGGTGGTGTTCCAGGGGCAAGATGTCTGAGTGTTTCGTCATCTTGTTTGAGCAAGGCATAGATGAGTCTGATCAAGCGCCCTATCACATGAGCAAGAGCCTTTCCCTTTCCTTTGTAGGCTTGTGTTCTCTCATCATAGGAGCAAAGCCGAGGAACGAGGCGCTTGTACAATCTGGCCCATTCTGTCTCGGTCTTGATCGCGTTCCATGCCACTAGATACATGATCTTTTTCATTTCACGCGAGCCTCCCTTCGTGAGACTTGTCCGATCAAAGGAGACTCCTGTTTGTGCTCTCTCTGGTGCCCATCCGAAGTAGGACTTGAGATGAGCAGCATCCTCAAAATTGGCAATATGCCCGATAGTTGCAAGAATAGCTGCGGCGTACATAGGACTGATCGGGGGGATCGAGAGCAGAATCTGTCCTTCTCGGCTGCGTTCGACGATTTGAGCGACCTCCTGGTCTAGCCGCTCCGTGTGTTCTTGCATGAGACGCAGTTCCTTGATTAACAAACCTTGTTCAAGTATCAGGCTGCGCTGCCGAGCAACATCTTTGATCCCAATACTTTGGGCTGCCAATGATTGCAGTTGCTCTAGTTGCACTTCTGAAGGACGGCTCCCTCTTCTCACTTCACGCAATGTCACGGGGCTGGCTGTTGCAACAGCTTGTGGTGTGGGAAACTTTTCCCGGAGATCTAATGCTATCGATGAGTTTGGGTTTTTCAAGACCTGAGTGAGTTCGGGGAAAAGCTCGTCGCAGATGGCTGTGAGTTTGTTTTTCCTTTGGGTCGCCTCAGTAGCTAATTCATACCGATGGCGCATCAACCCTTTGAGCTGTAGCGCGGCTTCTGATGGGGGAACAGCCCGCCGGATCACCTGTAACTTGTTCGTGACCTGGACACCTAATGCTAACTGATTGTAAAGGTGATTGGCGAGCCTGAGAGCATCCCGCTTATCGGTCTTGAGCATGCCACCCTCTCGGCACTGGACATGCATTACGTAAGCAGAAATATCCAATTCGAGAAGGTATTGTAAAAGGGGACGATGATAATGGCCAGTTTGCTCCATAACTATGAAGCATTGCTCCAGTGGACAATAGGCGCGGATGCGCTCCACAAAGACTCGGAAACCTTCTCGCGATTGCTCAAAAATGAAGGATGGGCAACTCTCGAAGTGCCTGTGACGCTCTAGCAAGGTCTTTGAGACAAAGCCAGCGACGTGTTGAAATTTCCCGATATCCACCCCGATGTAGATGGATTCGTGAGGAAGCATGGGCAGGACTTTGAGATCTGGACGCGATTTTGTTCTGTTTGCCATAGGCTGATCCCTTCCATATGGCTTCCTTACCAGAGCATGCTGTTGTGAGTGGAGAGGCCAGAACCCGTGGATGTGGCTTGCCCAGATACACACGAAACGTTGTTTCTGGTCCTTCAAAGGCGTATGAAGAATTTCACGCACATCCCCCAGTTACGTCTAAAAGGTTGGCTCAATCAAGGGTAAAGGTTTGACAGGTTCGTCTCTCAAAGGAGCGACCTTTGAGTACCTCTCCACAGGTAACACGATGAAAGATGGCTTCAAAATTCAAGCTCTTGTATTCTCATCTCTCGTGTGTATCAAGGGTCCCAAAGTATCTCCCCCACTGAGCAGCCAGGGGTCTATCCCCATCACTCTTCAAGGAGTCTGCGAGCACTGTCCTGAGATAGCTAGTCCCAGGTTGGCTATCCACGCTCAAGAATACCAGAACTTTTGTTCAAAATCAAGATTCCGCCTGTCACTCTTCTCAGGTCATTTACTACTTTTGGATAGGTACGAAAAAGTTGATGGCTAAACAAGGACAGAAACTCTTGCGAGTGGGTGCGGCGGCTCATGATAATAGAAGCTTTTTGGACTATTCCGGTTTTCTTTTCTCCCTCAATTACTTTGTTTGTTAGAAGTCAGTACCCTACGGCGAAAGCCGAGGGCTTGGAGTTGTGTCTGAACTCCACCGCAACTCAGCATACCGTTTCAGGCGTGCGGCTTTGGCTTCATCGTCCGACACATCAGGGCGTACTGACAAGAGGCCCGTTCCTATCCAGTCTTGCCGGAGAAGAAGCGTTCGCATCGCAATATTCCTCGCGCCAACCAGATCGGCATGGAGTGTGTACTGACAATTCTGACAGAGAAAGAGCAAGCCCTTGTGTGGACGATTCTCTTTGCAGGTATGCCCACATTTGGGGCAGGCCTGCGAGGTGTAGTTGGCATCCACCTTGATCGCCATACTTCGATGCAAGAGCGCTTTATAAGCGATCATACTGTGCAATTCTGCAAAGGACCATTTGGAAAAGGCACGATTGGCTTTGCGCTGTTTGGCACTTTTGCCTTTCCGTCGTTTGGTACGCTCTCGAATATCTGTCAGATGCTCCAGTCCAATTACGCTTTGAGGATATTGGGTAACAATCCGTTTACTCACGACATGATTGGCGTTTGCTTTCAACCGTCTCTCTCGTCCACTGATGGCAACGAGCCTTCTCGTTGCAGAACGAGTGCCTTTTTTTTGCAGACGCTTTCTCAGTCGTGCAGAGTGGTGTGATTTGGCAACAATGGAGGTGTCAGCATGGAAGGTGCAATTCCCTTGTATTGTCGCCGTGACGGCAAGGTATCGCATCCCCACATCCACGCCAACGACGTGCTTGTGTGTTTCGGGGGTAGGATCAGCCATCTCCACTTGCAGGGAGACAAGGAGGTAAAATTGCTTCTTGGCTTTGTCATACCAGAGCTTCGATGCACCAATCTCCGTACCACGCTGGATCAATGCCACATGCTTATTGTAGCCAGTATAGGGCACAACGATACGTCCATCGAGCGTGAGAAGACTCACGTGCTGCTCTTTCTTGAACGCGTAGTCTTTCTTCTACTGGTAGGTCAACGTGGGAGAGAGAAACGTGGGAGCCTGATCAAGCCCTTTATAACGTTTCTTGGTGATACCTGTACCTGGACATACTTCTTGGCCGCAAAATGGGCCTTACGACGCAAATCTTGCCCGCCTTGTTTCTTGTAATACTGCTTTTCTCTCCAAAGGCACGACGCATAAAACGCCTCAAAGTACAGAGCTACTTGCATTCTGGCTTCGTGGACCGAAAAGCGTTTCTGCTTCAAGAACTCAGGCCAAAGTGGTCAGGATATGAGTCACAATTGCTAGACGCCAACGCGCAGGCCAACGCTCGCTTCTGCACCGATACCAAGAGTGACAGAACGCTGGCCAAAATGACGCAAATGCTGACCTCCAGTTCTCGCAGGGCGAGAAAGGACGCGCGAGAATTGAGTCACAGAGAGGCCGAGAGAACCTGTGGCCAGGATATAAGTCTCAGAACAAAGGAAGCTCAACAACGCTAATCAAGGCTAGATCTAGCTTGAGTGTCTCTGCGGCCATTTATATATGTCACTCATTTGGCCAGGAATTATGTCCAGGTACAATACCTGCCTTACGATGAGCAGCATTGTTCTTCACCTTTGTCCATAAGCCTTTATAGGTGGCACCAACTTGGCGAGGAACAGAACAGGCCATTTGCGAAGGCAGATGAAAACGGAGACGAATCTCATCGTAGGTGGCATCTTGCAAACGAATAGCATTACTCAATTTGCCATTCGCAAAGGCGTACTGGCTCACATAGTTGAGAGCATCACGATACGCCAGTTGCGTTGTCCGTAAAGCCTTGAATTGCTCGGACGTTGTATTCAATTTGAGTTTCGCTGTTAATACCGTTTTCATACGCTAAATTACATCATAGTTTTCATCTGACTGTCAATACTACGTGAGCAGATGAAAACATGTCTACGGCGTATTCCACCCAAGCCACCTCCAAAGGAACGCCGCATTCCTCCCCATGCCTGAAAGGGCTGGGGCATCCTGCGGCGTTTTCGGTGAATAGCCTCCAGAAAAGATTGTGGAGAGTGATTATCCAAACTGGCGATACTTGGCAGGAGGAATACCGACTTCTCGCTTGAATGCTTTGCGAAAAGCTGCATCCGAATCGTAACCCAAAAGCTGTGCAATCTTTTCCACCTTGATTTCATTTTTGAGCAATTGTTTTGCCTTATGCATACGCCAGCGAGTAAGATACTTCATGGGCGGTTCGCCCACAAGATGAGTGAAACGAGAAGAGAACACGGAGCGGGAGAGCGCCACTGCATCTGCGAGTTCCTCAACCTTCCACCCACGTTCAGGTGACTGATGAATCAGGCCGAGAGCTGTACTGATAGGCTGGTCACGAAGCGCCGCTAGCCACCCCTGTGAAGCATCTGCTTGCTGATCAATCCAGGATCGTATCACATGAATAAAGAGCATTTCCGTTAACCTCCTTAACATGACCTCGGTTCCAGATTGCTGTGAGGCTGATTCGTACGCAATGAAACGCACAATTTCGGCGAAGCCATGCGCCATTTTCCCCTGTTCCCCGAGAATATGGATGACTTTTGGCAAACAGTGGAGCAAAGGGAAACCGTCGGGCTGCTCAACGTGAAATGCTCCGCAAAGCATGATCATTTTGGGTCCTTCGTTCTCGGAAAGAAAGAGTCGGTGGTCACGATATGCCTCATAGTTTAAATGCACCGCCTGGGTTAGGGGTGATGTGGGTTCATCACAGAGCATATGGGCGTGCCCATGAGGTAACAACATGATATCTCCGTCTTCGACCCGGAGAGGCTCAGACTCCCCCTTGACATACAGGTACCCTCCCCCAAATTGGAGGATATGAAAGATCATATCCTGACTTGCAGCGAAATCAAAACGCCAGAAAGAAGTCATCTCCGTGCGTGAAGAGAGCCAACCTTTCAGCTCAAGGGTATTGAGTACATCAGTCAGAACATCCATACTATCCTCCCGTATTTAGGACGATCAAACATAATTTCCTAACAGTTTGCCATAGAATGTCTCGGCACACAAGAGTAAAGTATATCTATCAAGCGGAGCACTTGAGTTCGCGTAAGCAAGCTCAGGCACTTCAATAGTCCAAGATCAGACAAGGAGAAAACAATGACGGCAATGAAGGCAATACGGATACATAAGTTTGGTGGTGTTGATGTTCTGAATTATGAGGAGGTTGAGCGTCCTACACCTCAAGCTGGAGAGGTTCTCGTGCAAGTACGTGCTGCTGGTATTAACCCCATCGACACGTCATCGCGTCAATATCCTGTGCCCATCACTACTGGCACGAAAGCCTTGCCTTACACGTTGGGTTGGGACATTTCAGGCGAGGTGGTAGCCCTTGGTGAAGGCGTCACCCGCTTTGCACTGGGCGATGAGGTGTATGGAACGCTACGCTTTCCCGACGAAGCAAAGGCCTACAGTGAGTACGCCACGGCGCCTGTGGCAGATATTGCGCTCAAACCACGCCGGCTAACCCATCAAGAAGCTGCTGGCGCTTGCCTGTCCGCCTTGACCGCCTGGCAGGCATTATTCGAAGTGGCTCACCTGCAAGCTGGGCAGACCATTTTCATTCTTGGGGGATCGGGAGGGGTGGGCCATTTTGCCATCCAGTTGGCAAAATGGAAAGGAGCAAAGATCATAACCACGACATCCACTCACAACGTGGATTTTGTGCGTGACCTGGGGGCAGATATTGTGGTCGATTATACTCAGCAAGCTTTTCCAGAGGGCTTGGGCGGGGTCGATATCGTGCTAGACACGATTGGTGGGGAGGAACTGAAGCGCGCATTTCCAGTGGTCAAATCTGGTGGTCAGGTGGTCACGCTCACTGCTCATAAAGGGTCAAAAGCGCTTTGCGAACAACTCGCCCCCCACTACGGAGTAAGCTTTGCGCTGGTCATGGTCCATCCGTCGGGGGAGCAAATGGCTGAAATGGCTTCATTGTTTGATGCAGGTCATCTTAAAACGCACCTTGATGCCATTTTCTCCTTGAAAGACGTGGCTCAAGCACACAGGCTGAGTGAGGGTGGGCATATTCGAGGTAAAATCGTGTTGACCATTGCATAAGCCGATGTTGTAAAGGCAACGGTGTAGATCATTTTGTTTTGTGGGCGAAAATTGGACAATTCGGTGGGCGGTAAAACAGGCAAAAGATACATATACAACAGAGGAAACGGACTTGTTTCCGCTCTGCTGGCTGTTTTAGACTCCTTACTACTCACCCGCCGAATTGTCCATTTTCGCCCACAAAACAAAATGATCTACAAATATCTGGCTGTAGGAATGCCGATTTCTCGGACGATCAGACATAATTTTCTCACAGAATGGCATAGCTTCTTTCAATAACCAAAGGTACACTGAGGACTGCAACAACGATCAGCAGTGGCATAGAAACATCCCAAAGAAAAGGAGAAATTCTACGATGCATGCCAATACAAGTGAGCAGCAGAATGGTTCGCCGCTCTCTCAAGATCCGAGTTTCCAGTCAAATTGGAGAGGAGCGTGGTACGCAGCCCCCATGCGGATGCAGCCTGCGCATCTTACGAACCGCACGCTCGCGCAGGTTGTACATCTCCATGCCGGTGGGCGGCAAATCCGGCTCCGCTTTTCAAATCGCTATGGAGAGCGTCCGCTCGGGCTCGCCTCGATGACAGTTGGGCGCTCCCTCTCTGGGCTCTGGCAGAAGGCACCAGTCTGGCCTGTACTTTTTCAAGGGCAGGAACGCGTCTCAATTGAAGCTGGCGAAAATGTAATAAGTGATCCTATCAGCCTCCAGGTTGAAGCTTTCAGCAATCTCGTGATCAGCTTTGTGGTGACAGAGGGGGACATTTCTACTGGACACCTCATCGCCTCGCAGACTTCTTATGTGTCAACGCCTGGTGCCGAGAACGCCAGCACGATTCCGGCGGCTGAGGAACTCTTTGCTGCCTATTCACTTACGACCACAGCCTGGTGGGCTCTAATCGGCGTGGAGGTGTTGCCAGAGAAACTCACCAGTGTGGTTGTCGCGCTGGGTGATTCGACAACGGATGGCGCTTTCTCCACTATTGATGCGAACAGGCGTTATCCAGATTACCTGGCTCGCCGGCTCGCGACTCGCCGTGAAACGGGCGTTATGTCAGTTCTTAGTACTACAGCCGCACTTATGCAGCCCGCTTCTTTGCTCGCCGTTTGATATGGAATTGTTTGGCTCTGGCTTGATGTCGCCGACGCCAGCGTGACCAGTACAGAACACTTTCCGGCGTCGCAGGTGCTTGCCACACCAGCCGCCAGAGCAGGCGGCGCACTTCTGGGACCGTCAGGGGAAGAAGCTCTGCGACTTCTCGCTCCTGAAAGTGGGCCCCCTTTTTTGCCCTGCCACTTTGATCACCGTCAAAAACGCCAGGGCAAACATCGCCAAAGTGATATGCCGATACCACCCCTGCCAGTGCCGCACTTCGTATTCATCCAAGCCGACCTGCTGTTTGGCCAGTTCAAAGGCTTCTTCGACTTGCCATCGGCTGCCCGCTGTCCGCACGACCTGCTCCAAAGTGACTGCTTCTGGCGCGAAGACGAAGTAATAGGCGATCTCGGTGGGGTTGGACAAACTGCGCCGAGCCAGCAGCCACTGCTTCCAGCCCGGCTCGGTCCACCGGAAGTCCAGAGACTGCCAGGCCCAATCGTAGAAGCGCGGCCCTTGACTGCCCTCTCCCGCTGAAAGACGTTGCCACCTTTCGGCAGGCCAACTCGCCACGACTTCATCTGCCCGATGGCTGAGCCCAATGCGCTGGTTCTTCGGCACGGCCAGCACGTAGGGCTGCAGGCGCTCCTCCAGCCAGATGCGCAGTTTGGTATCCCCGCCATAGACGGTATCACCTGTCACCCACGTCGCTTTGACCCCGTGAGCGAAGGCACGCTCCAGCATCCGTTTGGCCAGCATTGGCTTGGGGATCGTGGTGCGCCGGTCCTCTGGGATCGCTGCCTCCTTGCACCGCTCGGGCTCCTTCTCCCAGTCGGCATGCAGATACAACTCCCGATCGAGCAGGACCGCTCCATACCGATTGGCGTAGGCCAGAAAGACTCCGATTTGGCAGTTGGCGATCTTGCCGACCGTCCCGCTGTATTGGGCTGCCACGCCTGCGGACTTGTTCCCTTTCTTGACAAAACCCGTCTCGTCGACCACCAGCACCGCCTCCGGGTCAGCCAGATGGGTGAGGATGTACTCCTGCAGGTCATCGCGCACCTGATCCACATCCCACTTCGCCGCGTTGAGCAAACGTTGCATCCCGTCGGGTGTGGCTTCTCTCGCCAATTCGGCGAGTTGCCACCCGTTTTTTCGCTCGGTGGTGCTTATTAACCCACGAATATAGGCCATGGCCCGCTGGCGTGGCTCCGAACGCTCAAAGGAGGGCGCTAACCGCACTTGCACTTCTTCCAAACGATCCGCCCAGGTACGCAGATCTTCGATTGAGGGAAACACTTCCATCTCTCTCCTCCTCGGATTGATTTCTCCCTCGTTGTATCACATAAGTGCGGCTGTAGTATTAGAGCGTGTTTGGGAATGCAAAGGGAGACATAATTTGATATACTGTAGGGCATGAATGCAACCTATCCAAGCAATCTTTCTGACGCTGAGTGGGAGTGCTTGCAACAACACCTTCCCTCCGATCCCTCACGTGGCAGACCACGGACCCATGCTCTACGAGTGATTTTTGATGCGATCTTTTACGTCTTGCGCACCGGTTGTGCATGGCGCTACCTGCCTTGCAATTTTCCGCCGTGGCAAACGGTGTTCTACCATTTTCGACGGTTGCGCCTCAAAGGAACCTGGTTTCGCCTGCTCACGACCCTGCGAGAAGCTGAACGCGAGCGTGTGGGTAGAAACGCGCAACCGAGCGCAGCGATCATCGATGCACAGAGCGTCAAAACGGTTGAGGAGTCAGCCAGCATCTGCGGGTTTGACGCCCACAAACACATCAAGGGGCGCAAGCGCCACATTCTCGTTGATACACTGAGCCTGCTGCTCTCAGTCTACGTCACGCCTGCCGATCTGCACGATAGTAAAGGTGCCCGGTGCTTGCTCGCTGGACTCGCCCCACTGTTGCCACGCCTGAAAAAGATCTGGGCGGATGCGGCCTACCGAGGCCAAAAATTGGCGAAGTTTTGTCTTGCCCAGGGTAACTGGGATCTGGAGATAGTAGAGCATCCTGCCGGCACACGTGGGTTCAGTGTTCAGCCTCGGAGATGGGTAGTGGAGCGAACGTTTGGTTGGCTTTCTCGCAATAGACGCCTCTCAAAAGATTACGAGCGAAAGGTGCAAACCAGCGAAACACTCATCCAAGTGGCGATGATTCGCCTGCTTCTCGTTCGTTTGGGGCGCAAAAACTGACCAATTTAGCCATTGGCATACTATGGCCGATGCGCCCTCCAAACTAACAGGCTTTCCCAGATGAGAAATCCCTGGTACGCTGCTGCAGGGCTTTTTGGTTTACCCGTATTACCGTGATAACTTGCCACACAGCAGTTGCAAGGCCTCGCGAGGCTGAGCACAACAATGCCGCATAGCAGAGGCGACATTGTTGACCTGCAACCAATCCATCATGGCGAGTCCCCCTCCATTAAGGGCTGCTAACGCTGCTGGAGCCCCTGCCAAACGGACTTGAGAGGCATCTTCACCCATCGTCACATCACGCCGATAGTGTAGGCGGTTTTCAATACACCAATGGGCTTGCTGCAACTGGAGTAAGCGTGCTGCGTTGGCCAGACGAGGCGGCAGATTGGTGAGACCATAGACGATCTCCTCACGCACCTTCCCATCCTTTTGATGCGTCGTGTGCCTGCGCAACCGGAAGACCTGTGCCACACCTGCCCATTGCGGCTCAAACCAGTCATTCATCAGCGTGCTGCTCCACAGTTCTCTGATTTCCAGGCGTCCATGCCCCTTTTGAACGCTCCTGGCATACTGCCACTGCTGGCGGGGAGCGTCTTCTTCCTCAAAAAAGTCGCGGAGATCTTCATAGAGTTGTGGCTGATTCAGCTTGGCAATCAGCAGATAGTAGCCTCCATAGCGCTCAACCGCCGCACACCACTTTGTTTGCGTATGCATGGCATCGGCACTAATGATACGCCCTTTGACCAAGGCGGGATGCAACAAGGCAGCCGCCGCACTGATCTCATTTTCTTTGCTGCGAACCCCACGTTGGGCGAGGACAATGCCGCTTTGGCACTCATAGAGGCAGAGCAGATGGACAGGAGGCTGCTCACTGCTCTGGTGTCCTAAGGTTCCTCGCATCTGTTTGCCATCCATGGCTGTCTGAATGAGCGGCTTCTCTTGACCTGGCTTGGAAAGCCGACCAGATTCCTCACCGCAGTGCTCAACCGCTCTGGCTTTCAGCACAACACCAGCCAAGACGGTGGCAATCTCCTGGTCATTACACTGACTGAGTGCAAAGGTGTAGGTCGAATTCGTTGGAAAGCGCCTCGGCCAGCCCAAATAGCCCTGAAGCTGCTCCTTTCTCTCGTCAATCCACTCCACAATCCCGTGGATACTGCTCTCTCCTGCCAGCTTTCCTAACAGCAGCAGCGTCAATATCAACGGAAGGGGATAACGTCTCCCTCGTTTGCCACGTCGATCTTTCACCTGAGCAAAGGCGGCGTAGAAGGAGGTGGGATCCACGTGAAGCGCTTCGGGAAAGGCTTTTTTCATTTCGTCAGATATGGTAAGGTACATCCAAGGTCATTTCTCGCTTTCTTAGGGGTGTTTTGAGTTTTCCTAAGTGTCGCAAGAAATGACTTCTTTTTCACTCTTTTCGGGTAAACCAAAAAGCCCTGTACGCTGCTGCTCTCTGCTTGTACGCTTTCTTGATCTCCTGTAAAATAGGGTGGAGTTTATTCTGATCTTTGCAAAAGAAGAAAGAACGTGAGAAAGTCAGCCGGTTCCAGGAAAAAATTGCGTAAGGCTGGCCAGAGCAAACGCGACAGGAAAGGAGAAAGGAGGGCGTATTATGCCTGCGAGTTCAACAGCACAACTTGTTTGCCGGCACGGAACAGCCTTGGAGAGCTGCTCTCTCTGCCAGCCATCTCTGCCTTCTTGTACGCATCAAAGTCTGAACGCCAACCTGAACGAGTTACTGCAAGAGGCACGCCCGCGCCTGCTGCGCCTGGCGCGCTTGAATGGGATAGAAGCGGATGCCGCCGAGGATGTGGTCCAGGAGACGTTTTTCGAGGCATGGCGGCATCTGGAGAAGCTGCGTGAACCTGAGCGCTTTGCTGCCTGGCTGGATGGGATTTGTCGCAATGTGTGCAAACGCCAGGCGCGTCTCCAGGCCAACGGTGCGCACGAAGTTCCGTTCGCCGGAGATGAGGACGAGGCTGGCACAACAGATGTTGACACGTGTGATCCTCTCTCCATCGATCCAGAAGAAGAACTGGAGCGCCAGAGCAGGCAAATCCTGCTCGATCGCGCCCTAGGCTATCTTTCGGAGAGTGCGCGCGAACTGATCGAACTCTGCTACCTGGCTGAGCTACCGCAGCGCGAGGTTGCGCAAAAGCTGGATATGAGCCTGGGTGCGCTCGAACTCAAGCTGCATCGCGTGCGCCGCCAGCTTCGCCAGGTGCTCAACGGAGAACTGCGCGAGGATGCTAGAGAGTTCGGACTGCTGCTGGATGAAGACGAGTCTATGGGCTGGCAGGAGACGCGTGAATGGTGCGTTTGGTGCGTCCAGCAACGCCTGCGTGGCAAATTTGAACGCTCGCTCTCGGGAATTGTGGGCTTGCGTCTGCGTTGCCCTGTTTGCTCCAAACGGTACAGCACCGATCTGATCCATACCGGAGATATCATCCAACTGAACGGCCTGCGCTCCTTCCGCACAGCAATCAAACGGAGCTTGCAAAGTGCCGCTACATACTTTACGACTGCACTACATGAGCGGCGCTGTATGGTCTGCCAGGCAATGATTCAAGTGAGAATTATCCCCTCTCCTCTGCTTCATGAACTCTCTGCGACCTGCTTACCTGAGGGGATCTATATATACATAGAATGTCCCAATTGCGGGACCTCGAGTTCAAGCATCTCTGGTACCCTGCTGACTCATACAGTCGTTCGCAACTTTATCCTCGATCGTCAACGTATTCGGCTCGAACCCACCAGCTTGGTGACGTATGCCGGACAGGATGCAATCTGTTCGTGCATGGTGGATCTGCATACCTCTGAACGGCTGACCATCATGGCACATCCAGAAACATTGCAAATCATGGCAGCTCTCTCAACATAAAAATCATGGCAGCTCTCTCAACATAAAAATCATGGTAGCTCTCTCAACATAAAAATCATGGCAGCTCTCTCAACATAAAAATCACTGCTTTTTTCCACCAAAAATGGCGTAAGGCGAAGCGGAAAAATGGCGACAGGACACGAGAACCATCATGTGAATAAGAAAAAGGAATGATACTCATATGTCAACTGCTTTTGAACCAGGGGAGACACCAGGAGCGAGCGTGGAGGCCAGATCGTCAGATTCCGCCAGCGGCGAGGCTGAAATCGTCCCAGAGAGTGTCCCGCCGGGGGACAAACAGGCGCTGGGAGGGATGTTACACCCCTTCAAAGTACGCAACTTCAGCCTGCTGTTTGGTGGGCAGACGGTTTCGACGATTGGTGACGCGCTCTACGCGGTGGCGCTGCCGTGGCTGATTCTGAGCAATGGAGGCAGCCCGCAAGAGCTGGGCATTGTGCTGACCGCCTACGGTATTCCGCGCGTGGGCAGTGTGTTGCTCGGCGGCTGGCTCTCGGACCGCCTGCGTCCGCGCCAGTTAATGCTGATTGCGGATACGGTGCGTGCCGTACTGGTGGGCATCCTGGCGGTTCTGGCCTTCTGGGGGCACGCAAACGTCTGGGAATGGTCCGCCGTCGCAGCGTTTCTCGGAACCTTTCAGGGTCTCTTTTTACCGTCTGCCTCGGCAATTCTGCCAGAGTTGATCAGTGATGAAGATCTCCAGGCAGGCAACGCGCTCAGCTTTGCCTCCACGCAGGCCGCGACCCTGGTTGGCTCAGCCGCCGCCGGTGTGGTGGTAGCCGCGCTAAGTTCGGGAGCGGCAATGGCGATCGACGCGGTGACCTTTGTGGTTTCAGCGGCCTCTCTGGCCATGATGCGCATCATCCGCGCAGGAACGCCAGGCAAATCAGGAGAGGGGGCCAGCGCTCAAACAGATGCTGAGGGCCAGGCGGACGGGACGGCAAGCGGGGAAGTGCAGATTACCTTTGGACGTTTCCTGCGCACCTCGCGATTGATGCAGGTGAGTATGGTTGTCTCAATCGCGGCCAACTTCTGCTTTGGCGGATTGTTGGAGGTTGCGCTGCCTACGCTGGCGCATGGTCCAATGCACGCGGGCGCAAGCGGGTATGGGATGATTATGGCGGCCTTTGGCGGGGGCGCGCTGGCTGGTGGCATCCTGGCCGGCATGCTGGCTGGGCTGAAACGGAAAGGGCTGATCGCGCTTCTAGCCGTGCTGATCATGGCCATCATGATCGCGTTGCTTCCCTACGGAGGAGTTATAGGTGCGGTGCTCTGCATGCTGATCAGTGGCCTTGTGAACAGCATCTCCAACGTTTTGCTGATTACTCTGATCCAACTGATCATCCCGCGCCATCTCATGGGGCGCGTCATGGGACTGCTTCTGTTTGCCTCGTTCGGTACCTATCCGATCTCCGTGGCCTTGGGCGGTGTCCTGACGAACCAGCTCGGCCCGGCAATCCTCTTCCCCTTCAGCGGACTCGTGCTCTTCCTGGCGATTCTGTTTGGGATTACGCAGAAAGAGTTGCGGGATTTATAAAGTCTCTTCCATATTCTTTCATCTCCCACCTGACCCGGAGGAGTAATTTTTCAGAGCGTGTTCTGCAAAGAGGCAAAAGCCCTTTCCAAAACACGCTCTTAGGTCATGAGCGATGCATTTGTCTCGTTCATGACCGAATTTCTTATTGTCGCCATCGGCACTTTTCATTATCGCTCAACACTCCTCGATGGAAGCCACAGAGGCTCGGATTGGAAGGTCCAGTCGTCCAACATCGTCCCCAGGATGCTCAGGCACTCTTCAACCTGGTCAAACGGGATGTGCTCAAACAACCACCCCTTCTCGAAAGAAGAGGGTAATTGTGTGTCCTCCTGGCCACCAAGCCGGGAACGATAGGGCTCAGGGACGCACTCCTCCGGCTTGATCTCCGAGCCCTTCAGCTGCACCGCAATCGTGAGGCGAAACGCCTTCTTCTCATCAGAACAAGCCAGGATCGCCTTCCACTGCTGGCGCATCATCGTCTGGACCTGCTGCTCGTTGCTCTGGTCTCCATTCGCCATACCCAAACTCCTTACGAAGATGCCAGGGCCTTCACGCACCCTGGCATCACACTATTTCATGACTATAAGAACACAAGCACACGGAAAAAGAGGAGGTGAACATCGACTTTCACATGAGGGACTCCGCGCGCCGGCGGGAGAGAAAAAAGATGGCGACCATGCGGGTCCGCAAAACCGCTACCTGGGAATCTTCTTTTTGAAAGAAGAGCAGGAGGCTCAGATGAGGGCGGGACCACACAGAAACGCAGCCACCAAAAGGCAGCAGTGGCACCTCTTTTTGAGCACAAAAGCGCACCTTTCTTTGCAATCGCGATTTTGCAGAAAAAACGCAGGAAGATCACAGATCCGGGCTCCGCGCAAACACAGGAAAAACATGGAAAAAACAAAACCAGGTACACGAGATCTGCCACACATAGGCCAGCACACAGACCTGGAGAAGAAAAACAGGCTTTAAGTAGCTGCTGGAGCCTGTCACACGCCGAAAAATGCTTTCACCTGTCACAGCTGTCAGCGCCGGTTGATTTCTGAGCCGATTTGGGGCGGTTTGGCTCAATGGCTGAGCCAGTCTAGCATGCTTCTCAAGCGGTATCAAGGCCGCTATCGCTTCCCCTTGACACCGCTTGAGAAGCATGCTCAGAGAATTGATGCGCCATTGAAGCGAAAAAAATGGTCATTTCTTTCTTCCCTCGGAAAGCCGTCATTTCGGCCCTAAATCGGCTCGGAATTGCGTCGGCGTTAATACAGCATATGGGACACTTGAAGCAAGATCATCGAGAAGACAAGGAGACACCCATCATCGTAGGCTTCCCGAGAGCGTGCCACCACCCGCACAGATCGAGGCTATGATCTCTTTCTTGCACCATCTCGAAGATCACTCCATCAAGATTGGCACGCGCTGTCCATCTCAGGACCAGGCTTGCCCAATTGCGTGAAGAGTACGGGGAGCAGCTCCAGCTCCTGGGCGTCATGGACGGCACGCGCGACACCGAGCGCCACCTTCACCATCAGGCAGGACCATCTCAGGCGCTTTTCCGAGTGGTTCCGGCCAGGGCCAGAGTTCCTCGCCTGTATCGAGCACCATGCGCGCCCTCTCCCCTTCCCCACATCAGAACGCAGGCCACTTCCGGCCCATACCGATGAGAAACAACAGCGTGCCCGCCGCCTGTACGACACGCACCCCGATGGACTCACAGACATCGAACTCGCAGGCCTGCTCCAGGTCTCACGCATGACCGCCAATCGGTATCGCCATCACCTTCAGGCCGTGAACGTTCAACCAGGGCGCTACCGCCTGGTTCCTCATCCGGAGGAGAGAGCAGAAGCCCTCGCTCTCCTCCAGGTCGCCATCTCCACCTCTCTCATTCATCCCCAGACCATTCTCCACACCCTCTCACCTGCCAATGCCTGACGATCTCCCTCACCGGTATCGCAAGGAACGCAACCATTCCCCAAAAATGCACCAAAACAGGGGTGTAACACACCCTTTTCGTGCTCAAAAAACGCAATTTTGTGCAATCGTAATTTGGCACGACGTTGGAGGAAAAACACGGGAGCAGCACATGTGGAGGGCAGGAGGAGAGCAAGCGCTGCGTAGAACAACCATGGGAAAAACATGGGAAAAAGAAAACCACCATCCATCGTCCTGGCGCCTCCCAGGCCAACACACGCTCCTTCATGCTGGCAGCGGCAGGGACAAGCCTCGAGAACGATCCTCATTGATGCCAGTGCAGAGAGCATTGCTGGGCGCGCCGGCAGCAACGGTGAACGTGTGGGATCGTTTCCCACGGGATGCGCAACGAGGGAGCGATGTGAGATGAAGTGGCTTTCAATCGTTTCTTTCCGTTTTGCTTGCGGGGAGAATCGCTCGAGAGCCAAATGGTGCCCCAGTGTTTGCCCAGCTTGAGGCTTGTCAAGAGCAGGAGCGAACTCGGTGGTGCGTACCAACTCCAGTCTCAGATTCCACACTCATTGAGTCACGATATCCCAAGCTTTCTGCCCCTAGGTGGAGTGGCTACACCAGCGATCCGGGTCAAGCTCCTGGTCTTTGTTCGCCACTGTTTGCTCGAATGCTCTCTGGTGTTAAACTCGAGCGCCAGAGAGCATTCGAGCAAACAGCCGGCTAGAAAGGTTGGAAGAGAGGAAGGTGATGTTTGCAAACAATCCTGTGTCACAATAGCGTCCTCTGTTGTACACTGAACCATGCGAGAACATTCTCATCCATCCATATTTGCCAAGAAAGGCGAAACAGATGCCCAACAAAGCACGAGTGGCCATCAAAGTCTTCGATGTGGAGACCAGCATTGCATTCTACACCACATTTCTGGATTTCGAATTGGTGGAGTTTCAGCCCGACGCGGGAATCGCTTACATACGGGATAGCGATCATGATCTTCTGTTACTTGCTCCCCCGCATCTTGAAGATCCGCGCAGCCTTCTCGATGAACCTAGCATTGTCTTCAAGCCTGGTGACACCCTTGACTTCGTTGTTGACACGTTTGAAACTCAGCACGCCAGGCTGGTCGAAGATGGACACGGTGATATGCGCGTCGAGGAAAATGAACGTGGTGAGCGAAAACTACGGGTGACTGACCCCAACGGTTATCACTTCGTGTTCGTCATCCCGGTGAAACGCTCGCCAGAAACGCTGAGGGCGGCCTACGCCGGGCTCAGCGACGAGATTGCAGCAGCACTTGATGGCCTCACCGAAGCCGATCTTGATCTGGAGCGCGCTCCCAATGAATGGTCGATCCGTCAGATCATCCATCATCTTGCGCTGAGCACCTCCTTGTCCCTGATGCCCATCGAAACTGTTCTGGTGAACCCGGGGAACGTCGTGGTACGACCTCCCTACGATCAGGAAAAATGGGTTGAGATGTTGGATTACCAGCATCGCCCCATCGGGACGTCACTTGCTCTCATCAGAGCAGTGCAGGCCCATATTACGCAATTACTTCTCCACGTCCCCAACAACTGGGATCATGCCATCGTGAGCAAGTTTACGACGGAGGATGAGGGCCGTACAACCACGCTCAGCGATATGATTGCCATACAGATCGGGCATACCACTGCACATCTCGACGAGATCCGCCAGACCCGCAAGGTACATCACCGCTGATCCAATGAGAAAAAGGGAAGAGAGGCACTCAGCCAGCAACGAATGGAAAGGGGTTGTGTCTGGTTGGTGGTAAATGACATCCGAAGTGAGCAGGTTTTGCCCACCCACTTGAGCACTTGCCCTCCAATGTGAGCAGCGTGGCTATCAAGCGCAAATGAAGCCGCTCTATAAGCCAATAGTCGTGTGCCGTTTCTGTACATTCAGTGCTCAAGATTCGGCGTCATGCGGGTACTGAATGTTCAGACAGACTTCCAGCACCAGCAGAATTCAAGCCAAACGCTGAAGATCCGGCTCATGCGGGCTCACGATTGGGCTCAAGTACCCTGTCTGGAATTTACAACACCTGCTGCTGGTTGACCGCCTCTGAGGCGGATTCTCTGTCAGGCAGTGGCGCTGTTGCTCACATTGGAGGGCAAGTGCTTACATCGGAGGGCAAAACCTGCTCACTTCGGATGTCATTTACCAGTTGGGAAAAGGGGGTTACGCCCCCGCCTGAGCAGGAGAGCCAAAGCGCTCAAAGAAGTGAGTAGGGAGACCATGGAGCAGGGCCCCAAGTCTGGGAGCGTTGGCGGGACGGGCATTGCGAGCCAGGCGCTGTGACCAGGAAAGCCGATAGTGGGCACGCCGCTCCCGAGTGAGCGGCGTTTCGCCCTTCTCAGGGAGCTCTCTCCCTGACACATTTTTCTGCCCTAAAACCGAAGAGAAAAGATCCATTGCTGGTGACGCTTGCGAAATGGTAAAGAGTGCGTTAAATTTGCTCCTCCCCAAGAAGAATCTCTAGCATGTTTGAGGATGAACAATAGCCACAGCCTCCCCAAGCGAAACATGCTTTTATCTCGACGATCAGCCCGATCAAAGCGAGTGCGTTGCCCATGATGGATGCAGGAAGCCGCCAAATGACTCACCCACCAGATGGCGACAAACAGTCCCAACAAAAGTCGATGAAGACGCTCTTTCTCCGTGATCAAACTGGCTTCCAGATCCCAGCCGCGACTTTTGGTATCTTGAAAGGTTGCTTCCACACGCATCCGCTTGGCACACTCGTTCTGGCGCGCTTTGCTTGCAGGTCGATCGGAGATGAGCACCCATCCTTCTTCATGGCCAGGCGTCCAACAAGCACTGATCTGGGTTTGCAACGATGACTCCTGCCAGAGCATCGCCGGACCATACCAGTGTTGGCCGGGCTGTTGCACCAGGCTACTCACCGGACTCCACGTGCTCCAGCCCTGGCGCGTTTGCCGTCGAAACGTATGCTCATGACTGATGCGCAACAGATAGTGCCAGCCGCGATCCTGGCACAATTTCACCAGCGCCAAGCCGCTCAGACCGCGGTCAGCCAGCAAGGTGCAATCGGCTTCGGGTCCCACGCAGCGTTGCACCAGGTCCAGCAGCCGTGCCACAATGCTCCATTGTCCTTCTTCCCATTTCTCTTGCGCCGGCATCACCGCCCAAGCCACCGGTAGGACGCGTGAATGCACCAGCAAGCCCAGATAGACAATGGTTGCGTCTGAGCGAAACGGCGTGCAATCGAGGATGAAGGACATAGGTTTGCCCTTCCAAAACGTCAGGAGTTGCCGGACAAACTGTTCCCAGATCTCCTCGACGTCGATGCGAGGGTTCGCCACAAACCGAGCCAAACGCCGTTCAATGCTCGGCATCTTTGCCAGAGAGACTTCCTCAGTTCCCAGCGTTTCCGCAATCCGCTGGAGGACCGTGCTGCCTGACATCACAATCCCTTGGACGAGGAACGCCAAGGTGTTCTGTTGATGGCCATGCAGGGTTGGAAAAAGGGCTTTGACTTGTTGTGACCAGTGTTTCCGGAGTATCATAGCAGTATTCATCGAGATTGTCCTTTTCAAGCAATGTGTGTTTGTCTGCTTATGAGGACGATCTCATACCAAGTTGCATTCCGTGTAGTAGGATAAGGGGGTCTAGCAGAAAGAAGGAAAGGAAATTTGTGGCCTATGGATAGTCCTACCATCATAGAAATGAAAGGTAACCACGATTATTTTATCACGATTACTCTTCAAAGTGATCCTTTCATTCATTCTCGTAAAGCTGACCAGAATACAATTGCAGCAACTTGGTTCATCAAAGCCGGACGATTTCAAAGCCAGTTTGAGGTCACGTTTGAGGCCTATGAATTGGTGGGATTACTCGATGCGCTTCAAGAAGTGTACCAACAAGTTGGAAAGGAAACGGAAGTCCAATTTGCATTGGAGTGGTATCTCGTTCTCACATTTAAACTTTCTAAAATTGGGCATCTTGAAGTTGAAACTGAAGCTTGGACGAGTGATGTACGTCTCTCCAGTTCCATGCAAGCAGATCAATCATTTCTTCCCTTCTGGATCAGAGAAGTAAAAAATGCACTTCAACGCTTTTCTCTGCTAGACTGATAAGCTTGACTGGCTTTCCCCATCTCAAGATTACCATTTAGAATGCAACTTGGTATCAGATCTCTTTCTTCACGCTTCTTGCCTCAATGGGCTGAACGTGAGTATCTCGTCACCAACAAACCCTTCCTTATTGTTTCTTTTCTTTCTTCTTTCTCCTTTTTCATCTCTGAAAAAGTGTCAGGGAGAGAGCACCGGGTGCCCGGTGACCGGACACCCGTTGGCCCCGGCGAACCTGGAAGAGGTAATCAGGTTGTACGGGCTGCGCATGTGGGTGGAGCAGAGTTACAAGCAGGTCAAACACGCCCTGGGTTGGTCACAGTATCAAGTGAGAAGCGACCAGGCCATCCGGCGGCACTGGCAACTGGTCTGTTGCGCCTTCTCGTTTTGCTGGTATCACGCCTCTCACCCCTGCTCCAGCGCGATGGAAGATGCGAGAGAAGCATCTAAGCTGCCAGTTTCTCCAGAGCCAGAGGGTGTTGTCGATGTGACAGCAACGGGGAAAAAAAATCAGCCAGGAAACAGGATCTCGTCCACCTCTGTCCTGGCCGGTGGCACTACGGGCTGTGCGCGGGTGGTTGGAGCCCTGGATCATGCTTTGGCGCTTCTGGCGAGCGTGGTCAGAGCAGCCCCCACCATCTCTTCTCCAGTGCTTGCTTGATCAGCTTGGGCGGGGACAAGGACTTTTCCTCTATGGCACGTTCTGATTGTTGCTCCCCTTTTTACGCATCCAGCCAAGTGCATGGATCGCTCGGCTCATCGAAGCTGGGCTCACGTGCATGCCGTGCTCAGCTTCCCACCACTGGCAATACTCTCGGCTTTCTTGCATCGGGGTGAGCTTCCAGCATCTCTTGCACTCCCATCTGCAACGCTGCACCTTTCTTCGAGGGTCGCCCAGGAAGAGGTCGCGGTAGGACCGTTCCTGTTTCGCGCCTTTGCTTGAGGTATCGCTTGATGGTCGCCCGCGACACCTGGAAATGTTTGATGATCTCCGCTCGGGATTTCCCGTCGTCAACTGCGCGAAGCACTTGTTGTCTCAGGTCTTGTGGATACGCTCGCATACCTCCATTGTGTCACCTGGTTCAAGCTTTCTGCAAGCCGCAGTCAACAAACTACCGCTAGTGCTGCGTTCCTCATTGGCGCTATCATTACTGCCAGGCAGAGTCTATGGATAAAACATGCCTGCATTGGTTCTAAACCTTGATTCAGCGTTTTATTCATACCAATGAGGAACGTAGCACTAGTGCTCAATTCCTCATTGGTGATACGCTAAAAGAGAGAAAGCAAGTCACCAAGAGAGGAGCAGAGCTATGCCCAAACACGTGCAAGCCCGAGCGGCGCAGGATGCCCAGGAAGAACGCCAGGTGCGCAAACTGGCCAGGAGTCACCACGCACCTGCTGATTGGAAGTTTCATGCCCAGATGGTGGTGGAGAGCTGGGCAGGCAAGACGCCGCAAGAGATCGCCACCACGCTCTCATGCCATCCGAGAACCGTGCGCATCCACCTGAACCGCTTCAATGCGCAAGGGATCAACGGCCTGGGAATGCGGGAAGGAGCGGGACGTAAACCGCGCTTGACCGAGCAGGAGCGCAGCCGGATTCTGGCCCTGGTGAAGCGACCACCTCCAGGGAGGTTAGAGCGGTATGCCGATGGGAGCCTGCAGGCCCGCGAGGAAGAAGGTTCAGCGCAATGGAGCTTGGATGCTCTCACGGAGGCGGCCCATGCCGCGGGTATCCAGGTGGAGCGGAGCCAGATCCGACGGATCTACCTGCGTGAAGGGGTACGCTGGCGCAATCGCCATAGTTGGGGAACCAGTGATGACAAAGACTTTGCCCCAAAAGAACTGCGGTCGTCACCCACTACACCGAGCCACCCGACGGGTCGACGACCATCTGCACTGACGAGTTAGGACCGGTGACCCCGCGTACCTTCGCGCCAGCGCCTGGCTGGTCAGCGGATGGGCACCGCATCAAAGCTCCCCTGGAATACAGTCGTGGGGATGACAAGGTGTGGATCTATGGAGCGCTGCGGGTCCGCGATGGCAAGGAGATCACGCGCTGTGCGGCTGCGCGTAATTCCAAGAACTACATTGAGCCGCTCAAAGACATCGAGGCGGATAATCCGACAGGGGACATCTTTATCATCACGGACAATCTCTCCAGTCACAATAGTCTGGAAACCCGCACCTGGCTGGTGGACCATCCGCGCATCCAGCACATCTTCATTCCCAAAGGCGCCTGTTGGCTCAATCTGCAAGAAGGGTGGTGGCGCCTCTTCCGACGCGATGCCTTCGCTGGCCAGAGTTTTGCCAATGCTCATGAGATCGAGCGAGCGATGAGCGTCGCCACGGCGCAACTCAATCGGCGAGCCAAACCGTGGATCTGGGGACGGCCGCCCAAAACGCGACGCCACCTGCACCGTCTCTTTTCTTACCGCCTTTGAGGAATTGAGCACTAGTGCTACAGGCCATCGATGCCGGACAAAGCCAAACCGGAGTCGCCAAGGCGTTCAGCATCTCGGTCGCGACCATCAAACGGTATCTCAAACAACGACGAGAGATGGGGCATGTTTTGCCCAAAAGCGATCCCCGGACGACCTGCGGTCAAAGGAGCAGTGTTGCGGGTTCATCTGCAAGCGCAACTGGAAGCCCATCCCGACGTAACGCGGGAAGAGCATTGCCGCCTGTTCCACCAAACTCACGGCATCCCGGTCAGCCCGGCGAGCATCAGTCGCGCGCGCATGGCATTGGGCTGGACACGAAAAAAAAGACGCTGAGAGCAAGTGAACAGGATGAAGCGGCCCGCGCAGCCTGGCGAGAGCAAGCCAAGCAGTTGCCCACGCAGGATCTGGTCATTGTGGATGAAACCGGGTCGCGGATCAACATGACCCCGCTGTACGCCTACGCCCCGCGGGGTGAGCGCGCCATTGGTACCGTTCCCCGCAATTACGGAGCGAACCTGACGTTAATCGCATCGCTGTCCCTGCAGGGCATGGGCGAAGCGATGCTTTTGGATGGCTCGGCGGACGCTGCCGCCTTTGAGACGTATGTCGAGCAGATCCTGGCTCCCAGCCTGCGCCCAGGGCAAATCATGATCCTGGACAATCTCTCCATTCATCTGGGCCCTCGCGTGAAGCAAGCCATCGAAGGAAGAGGCTGCCAGCTCCTGTTTTTGCCAGCGTACTCGCCCGATTTCTCCCCAATTGAAGGAGCCTTTTCCAAATTGAAAGCCTTCTTGCGGCGGGTCGGGGCGCGTTCGCGCGAAGCGCTCCAGGATGCGATCATCCAGGCGTTGCCCTACATTACCCCTCAAGATGCGCTCGGCTGGTTTCGGCATTGTGACTATCCTGCGCCTTCGATTGGGAGAACAACTCCACAGGGATGAACACCGCTCTCCATGTTCAAGTTTGCTGATAGTGCGTGGCAGCTTTTTTGCAAGACAGACAGAGAAACAGGTAAAAGACTCCTTCCCCATCCTCTTCCCAATCTTCAAAGGCAATCTGTCCCAGGAATGACATCGTCTGCTGGCAGGCAGGGCACTGCGGATAGAAGGCGTCCTGAATCCACTCAGGATGCCCTCCAAGCTGAGATGTTCCTGGTTCATCTAAGAGGAAGCGACCAACGGCTTCAAAAGGTGTGCTCCGTGCTTTGCCAAGACCTAACGGTGCAGGCAATTTCACCACGTCGCCGTCATCGGGAATCTGATGCAAAAGCGCAGGCATCTCCCCATTAAGAGGACTCCAGTGCGCTTCCCCTCCCAACGTAATATCCAGGTAGGTTGTGGCGTAAAACGAGCATCTGGCGCAAACGGTCAGGCATAATCGCTCTCCTTCTGCCGTGATCCATCTGCATCGAGGATCACGAAGGTCGAGATCGAGGACTCTCTGTAATGGTCGTTGACACCATGCACAGTGCTCCTGGCCCATCGTTGGTTCTGCCGCGATCTGGGAAGAGTTTGCCTGGTCAATCGGGATCAACTCATAGCAGGTGGAGAAGTACAGATCACGCCGCCGACCATCTGCGGTGAGTTCCCATCCCGCATCCTGGGAGTAGTTCTCTGGAGGAACAAACAGCTCGGTTCGCCAAGCAGGAGGGTGAAGGCGAAAGGTCGAGAACTGCGCTTGGACCGCCTTCGTTCCTATCCATGCCAGGGCTTGAAGCAGCTGACCCCAGTGCCCTTGAGAGGGGGCGTGGAGCAGTTCGAGTATCCGTTGGCACATGCCTTCCCCTGCGCCGAGGTACAGGTGGCCTGGAGAAAACTGCTGGCGTGCCACGAGCATTGGCAAAAGCGGCACGAGCACTCCTGGGTGAAATGTATTGATCTGAGCGAGCAGAAGCAGCACCTCTTCATCTGCTTCCTCTTGCAAGGGGTATTGAGCCAGGAGACGCTGGCTGAGGAGGTGTCCTTCTTCGACAGGAAGGTCGCGCAGCTGGTGAAGGAAACGAGGGGCCTGCTGTCGCCACCCACGGACATCTCGCGTCTGCATACGTAGCTCGGCGAGTGAAAGAAGTTGATCGATAGTATCCATGTTTCCTCTTCAAAAGAGATCATGTGAGACGAGAGGGCGGTCCTCCGAAAGCGTCTGCGTCGCCTCTCGACCTCGGTTGCAGTGTAACAAAAGGGCAAGCCCTCGTCAATCAAAAGCTCACACGATCCCGAGACAGAAAAAACAGCTCAACTTTTCTGGACAGCGCTCTAGTGCTGCTTTTGTTAAATCCGCCAGTAACAAAAACAAGCAGGCTTATCACATGATCCGGTTCTAGAAGCCAATCCGTTTTGCTACTGCACTTAACGAACGGAGCACTAGTCCTACAGTTGTAAATACGTAGTGTAAATGAGATGGACTTCAGGACGTAGCTTGCCTTCCATTTCGGGGCGAATCTGTTCATATAACCCCTGTTCCGGTGTTCGACACCATTGGATCAGCAGGTGGTAATTATCAGTACGTTCTTTCCGTTCCCGTTGCACTCTTGGCATTCCTTGCCTCCTGGATAAAGGCAAAGCAAAGGCATGTCTCTGACTCTCCCTTGCTGTCAGACGTCCGCCAGGTATGGCAGCGGAAACGAGCCATGAAGACAAGTGCCTCCGGTACCTGCCTTTACGATGGATGTTCTTGCACGGCCTCCGCTCGTTCCAGCAGTTCTCGGGTGACGATGCGGTTCTTCATGGGTCTGGAGAAGACGATGGCGGTCGAGGCGATGCTAAAGCGGGAGAGTTGCTCGATGACCTGCTCCAGGTGAGGCATTGAGGCAGCAATCACTTTGACAACAACACAATCGTTGCCCGTGACTTTGTAGCATTCCAGCACTTCAGGAACCGCGCTGGCTTGGTCAGCAACACGGCTACAGCTCTCGCCGACAAAGCTCCCCAGGCGAATCATGGAGAGGACCGGGAAACCGAGTCTCGTCAGATTGACCTCCGCGTGATAACCAGTAATGATGCCTGCCTCCTCCATCTTGCGAACGCGCTCGGCGACCGAGGGGAGGGAGAGGGAAGCGTCAGAACGGAGAACAATGAGAGGAGAAATCGCTCTTGTGGTACACTGATGATCACGAAGAACGTGAACACACCGTTATGAGGAGGGAACCATGAACTGCCCACACTGCATATCCCCTGCCACGAAAGAACAGCGCAAGACCACCGTGCTCGGCTATCGAACGTTCCGATGTTCAGCGTGCCGATGCACCTTCAACGAGCGGACTGGTACCCTTTTCAATTATCTGGAATACCCTACCGATATTGTCTTTCTCGTCGTCCTCTGGCGGCTGCGCTACAAGTTGAGTCTACGTGACTTGGCTGAAATGCTCTTAGAACGCGGCTTTGTGTTCACCCATGAAGCGGTCCGAGACTGGGAAGCCCGTTTTGCTCCCTTGCTAGCAGAGCATCTGCGTGTCAAGCGACGCGGGCAAGTTGCAACATCGTGGTATGTCGATGAAACCTACGTGAAGGTGCAGGGGAAATGGTGTTATCTTTATCGGGCGATCGATCGAGATGGCAATCTGGTCGATTCACGCCTCAGCAAGAAACGGGATATGGACGCAGCAAAGCAGTTCTTCAGCCAGGCTCTTGCGATGGTGGGTTCCGCCCCAGAACGGGTGACGACCGATGGGCATGACTCCTATCCACGTGCAATTCGTGAGACGGTCGGTAATGACGTGGTGCATCGGACCAATGCCTATCTGAATAATCGACTCGAGCAAGATCATCGTGGGATCAAACAACGATACTATCCAATGCGCGGGTTTGGAAGCTTCACATCGGCATCACGCTTCTGTCGAGCATTTGACGAAGTTCGCCAGTTCTTCCGGTTCCGTACCACCATACAACAAAAGGTTTCCCTGGCGCAACAACGCGAGATGTTCCGTCAACGATTGGATACGTTGAAGGCCACGGTTCTGATGGCCTAAACACAGAGCTGCATTGTAAGCTACTCAGCACATTCTGTCATCTTCTGTGTTCTCAGTTCTGACACATCCGTCTAAACTACTAGCACAATGCGTATTTATATATTTCAGATAGAAGGAAGGTGCGTATGATGGACAAAGAGGACAAAATTTATGCTGAAAAGGTATTGAAACAGCTCTTCTTACGAGCACAAGTTGACGGAATGCAGTTTGGTATTTCTCCAGCCACAATAAAGATTTATTTTACAAATTTCGAAGGTTCGGGTGGTTCAGATGACTATGGTGGGCAATTATATCTCAACATCGAATCAAAATGGTGTTTATTTGATAATTCTCCCGAAAAATACCCATCTAATGAGGATGAAATTGAAAACTATTCCGAGGATGAAGAATACATTAGGATTTATAAAATTAGAAGACAAAAAGTTGTAGATATACAATTAGGTAAGAAAACACCGCATCTGTTTATAACATTGGAAAATGGATACACAATTTTTGTAAATGGTTTTCACGACAAATATGAATGTTGGCAAGCAGGAGTTCAATTTGACGATGACGGTTGGCTTGTAGTTGCAGTTCCTGGCGATGAAATTGCTACCTGGGCTCCTGATAGGTTTAATGCCAAATAAAAAATAGCTGGTGGATAACAATCTGTAAATCCTAAGGCTCACCCGCATTTATGTGAAGGATGGGCTTATCAAGTGCATGCTCTTGTTCAGAATGTGCCTGTGAAGAAGCCACACAAACTTTTGCCTGTTCGTGTCATTGCAGAGTTTATCACACAAAGTGCGGGTGAGCCTTTAATGGCTCTTACACAATTTTGAAACGTCATGCGTCGCAGACGCACCACTCCGCATGAGGTCTACACGACCTCAGAAGATACCGCTGGCGAACCTTGGAGAGAGCCATGAGACAGCCAGGTAACACGTGTATTGTGGATGTTCTCGGAGCGGCTAGCATTCACGAACCAAGCAGATGCCCAGCAAAAGATGCAATTGTTGATCTATTCTGCATCACGCTAAAGATCTATGAGTCTTCAGCGTGATTGATACCAATTTGCGTTCTGATAGAATAACGGAAGTAGCGCTCGGATGAAGCCTGCAAGGTCTTCTCGGACAAAGAAGGAAAATGAACAGTGAATGCTATTCAGCAGAAAATCATTTCTGATATCCAGGAACATGGATTTTCCATGATCACAGTGGGTGATCCAGATGAGCAGTTGCCGATGTTCGGCTACACCATTGGTCTCTATCACACAAGGCGTCTTCCCGAGGTTTTCATGATCGGACTGCCACAACAGTCATTGATGCAATTGTTGAATCTGATTGCTCAGAATATGTTATCTGGAACACCATATGAAGCTGGACAGATCACAACCGACCTCATCAAAAACGGCTTTCCCTGTTTCTTCGGTACTGTTGCTTCGATGTACTATGACGAATACGTCGGTCAGGCAATGAACTACTATGCTGTAGAATCGTTTCCTCTCCTGCAGTGCGTCTGGAGCGATAAGCAACAGCGTTTTCCCTGGCAACCAGAGGCTGAAGCATGGTTTCGGACACGACAACCGCTGCTCTTTAACCCAGCTTCGTATGGCTTCTCCTCGAAGGATGTCTGAACGCTGGTTTTTGCTCACCCACGTGCGTCTTCCACCATATCCTGTGATTTCTGGAGGTGAAAGTGTATGGCAAGAGTCACGAAAGCTTTAGCTCATCTGTCAGTCGAAGAGGTGAAGTATCGGCTCAAAACAGATTCCCGCCCTTGGTGTCGGCAGCGCTGGCTCATCATTTATAACGCCTTGGTGGAACCGCGCAAAGTTGAGGAAATTGCCAGACATTGTGGCGTTTCCAAGGCAACGGTCCATCAGGTGATCTCCACCTACAATCGATTGGGAATTGAGGCTGTCGAGACTGCTGGCAAGGGTGGCCGTCGCCATGAGTACCTGAGTATGCAAGACGAGAAGCAGTTTTTAGCCCCTTTTTTCGCGCGTGCTGAAGTAGGAGAGATTGCCACAGCAACCGAAGTCCAGTGTGCTTTTGAAGCTCTGATCGGTCGTGAGGTGGAAGAAAGTACCATTTACCGTTTACTCCATCGGCATGGATGGCGCAAGTTGATGCCACGCTCCAAACATCCTCAAGCGAGTAAAGAAGCACAGGAACTCTTTAAAAAACTTTGCAGAGCAGGTTCAAGTAGCAATTACCACACGTCCCCCAGAAGATGAGCGTCCTGTTTTGATCATGGCGCAAAATGAAGGCTGCTTTGGCCGCATCAGCCGTGCGAAGCGCTGTTGGGCACCTCCAGGAGTACGCCCACATGTTCCTGCCCAGGTGGTGCGAGAGTACACCTATGTCTATGCCGCTGTGGCTCCGGCCCTTGGTCTAATGGTCTCATTAATTTTGCCCGAGGTTTCCACCACGATGATGAATCTCTTCCTGGAAGAGGTCAGTCAGAGCTTCCCGAAACACTTCATTATCATGCAAGTCGATGGGGCGGGTTGGCATCAGGCTCAGGAGTTAGTGATTCCTACCAACATCTGTTTGATTAAGCAACCACCTTAGGGACTTGCGAAAATTAAATAGTCCTAGAGATGATATACTGTAGCGAAAACACGTCTGGGAGGCCAAGGATGGAACTGGTGCCGGAAGTCAAAGAGCTCCTCATCGAGACGGAGAAAACCCTCAAAGGGCACGCGCGCCGCCTGTTTATGGCGCGGACAGTGCAGGCCTTGGGGGAAGGAGGTCAGTGCTTGGCAGAACGAGAGTTGGGGTGGAATCGTGCGACCATTCGTAAAGGCCAGCGCGAACTGAAGCGAGGGATCGTCTGCGTTGATGCTTTCTCATCGCGAGGCCGCAAGCGCAGTGAAGAGCACCTGCCCAATTTGCTCACGGATATCATCGCCATTGTAGATGGGCAGAGTCAAGCAGACCCGCAGTTTCGCACCAACCGTCTGTACACGCGCTTGACGGCAACGGAAGTGCGCCGCCAGTTGATTGCACAAAAGGGCTACAGTGAGGACGAATTACCCACGGCGGAGACAATCGCTACCAAGTTGAACGAACTGGGGTATTACCCGAAAAAGGTGGGCAAGAGCCAACCCCAAAAAAACTGCCCGAAACCGATGCTATCTTTGCTCAAGTGAAACAAATCAACGAGGAGGCTGATGCCAATGAGCAGATCTTACGAATCTCGGTGGATGCGAAGGCGACAGTCAAGGTTGGTCCTTTTGCGCGGGGAGGCAAGAGTCGCATCCCAACCAAAGCCGCTGATCATGATTTTCAGCCGACGGCTACCGTGACTCCTGTGGGCATTTTGTTGCCCGCCTTTGATGAGGTCTTCTTCTATGGGGTGACCTCGAAAGTGACCAGTGATTGTCTGGCGGATCGTTTGATCGATTGGTGGGAGAGAGCGAGAGAGCGCTTTTCCCAGATCACCACACTCGTCATTAATCTGGATAATGGACCAGAGAACCACAGTCGGCGGACGCAGTTCATGCAGCGTTTATTGGAATTTGTGCAACAGTATCACATCAACATCTGCCTCGCGTATTATCCTCCTTATCATAGTAAATACAACCCAGTCGAACGCTGTTGGGGCATTCTCGAACAGCACTGGAATGGTTCCTTGCTCAATTCGATAGACACCGTGATCCAGTATGCCAGAACCATGACGTGGAAAGGAAAACATCCCACAGTCGAATTGGTGACGACTACCTATCAGACTGGCGTGAAACTGACCAAGGAGGCAATGGAGGCGGTGGAAACCCAACTTCAGCGATTACCCTCCCTGGAAAAGAAGCCATAGAAATTGTCAAGCCCTTGTGGGCCAAGCCGAAGAAACCCATCCGGGAAAGGGTAAAACAACGCTCTCCCTTGCACTTGAGGACAAGCCTGAAGCGCCTGAGAACGGCCTATCTGGGGGGCGAGGCCAGCGGGCTAAACCCAACTGCTTGACCTGTTGGGTTTAGCCCGCTGGCCCCGCCGCGACTTTGGTGGGATCATAGTCCTCCCCGGTCCTGAGTAAATAGGCAGCAATCACGAGCATCTTGCGCATCACCGCCATCAGCGCCGTTTTTTTGCCTAAGCCTCGTGCGAGGAGACGATGATAGTAGGCTCCAAAAGCCGAACCAGGGAGACAGGTACAGCGCATGGCAGCCATGTAGAGCATGCGTCGGACTAACCCGCTGCCGCGTTTGGAGAGCTTGGCCTGACCTTGCCATTTGCCACTCTGTTTGATTTCGATATCCATGCCTGCATAGGCCACCACCTGATCCAGACGCTGGAAACGAGCCACGTCTCCCAGTTCGGCGCGCAGGACCGCCACCGTCTTGGTGCCAAATTCGGGAACCTCCTGTAACCCTTTGGCTCCTGGATCGCGGGAGAGCCGTTTCCCCATCTCCTCTTCAATTTGCGCCAAGTGGGCCAGGGTGTGTTGCAGCTGTTCACACCAGATTTTCAAGCTGAGTGAGCGGGCTTCGAGCGCCAGATCACTGCTGACCGAATGCTCAGCTAACTGCACCAGCCGTCTGGCGGTCTGCTGGCCGTAGTTGCGAGGAGCCGACGTCCGCAAGACCGCCGCGATGGCATCTACCCCCGCTTCGCGAATGGCCTTGGCACTTGGATACGCCTGGAGCACAGTGGTCGCGGTGAGCCGACACGGGTCGGCAAAGACCTGGCTGAATTCGGGAAACAGCACGACCAGCAGGGCCTGGATCTCATTTTTGTCCCACGCGAGTTCATCGCTGAGTTGGGTATGCAGGCGCACCAACTCGCGATAGCTGGCAATCTGCTCATTGGGGACATAGCCCGCGCGAGCCTCACCACTGAGTAACACCCGTGCAATCGTAGTGGCATCCAACCGGTCGGTCTTCGCCCGCAGTCCTCGTTGCTTGGCAAACTCATGCGTTTGTCTGGGATGCAACAAACACAGATGATAGCCTTGCTGCTGGAGAAAGTGAAAGAGATTCTCCCCGTAGCGCGAGGTCGCTTCCAGGCCCACCACGATCTGACCGGGGTCCACTCCTAAACGGGCCATCCGTTCTTGGAGCAGCGCAAAGCCGGAGGCGGCATTGGCTAGCTTGGTCGGTTTGATCACCACCTGCTTCTGGGGAGTCAGAACGGTAAAGCAGCAGTCCTCGCTGCCGATATCAATGCCCACGACGTACGCAAACGACGACGGGTCAAGGAGCACAGAAAGCGATACTTCTGCCATCACACACCTACTTTCTTCTCACCATCACTTCCCTATGCGCTTTGTTTTCCTCTCTTTCAGCGGGACACCCTCCTACGCAGAGCAATCATGAACTCATCTTGGATCGGAAGTCATCGAGTTCTTACCGAGAACGCAACGCGTACCACAAGCCGAATCGACGTTTGTCACTCTGGCAGGCGGGAAGCCGTCTTTTCCTGGAAGTCACCATCTCGCGTACGAGACAGGCTACGAGTGGTTACCGTGGCCCTCCCGCTGCTGTTCCCAGTCTCGCAGATTCCTGGTCTCTCAACAAGTCCTCTACTCGACACCAATTAGTATATGAGTGGTTCGTTGAGATACGGTCTTCTCCGTCAGCTATCCGGGATAATTAATTATTCTTGAGCCCCTAAGAAGGTGTGCAGAATGACACCAGTTAGGGAGCGGCGCGAGCCAGCCTGGCCACCATCAGTTTACTCATCGCGAGAGAGATCAATGCCTCGCTACTCGAATAGGTGCCCTCATAATCGCGGGAGAGCCGACGGTTCTGGGTGATCCAGGCATTGGTGCGTTCCACTACCCATCGGTGGGGAAGGAGGTGGAAACCTGGGGGAATGATCGCATTCCAGTCGACTTCCTCCCCTTCTTTCACCCAGACGGCGCGAATGCCGGTCCAGGGATGATTCACCACCTCCACACGTACCCCCAGGTGCTCTTTGACCCACTGCTCTCGCGTGGTGGCCTGCATACCCGCTATCGACCCAGATCAGCTGGAGACGAGGCAGCGCTCCTTTCAGAGGCAGAAGCAGAACCTTGCCTCCTTCCCGCTCATCGATGTGAGCGTTCAGCACTTTCACCGCGATCACCAGCCCCTGGGTGTCAACCAGCACAAACCGTTTTCTGCCGTGGATTTTTTTTCCCGCCATCAAACCCGCGCTCATCACCGCGCACCGAACTCGTTTTGATCGATTGACTATCGAGAATGGCGGCACTCGGTTCAGGATCGCGCCCAAGGCTTACGCGCAGATCACGTCGCAGGGCTGCATTCACGTGTTCCCAGACGCCTGCCTGTTTCCACAGGCGGAAAGAGAGATACACCGTGCTCCAATGCGGCAAATCATGGGGCATCATGCGCCAGGCACACGCACTCCGCAGCACATACAAGATGCCATTGAGGATTTCCCGCCGCGCAATTTCCTGCGGACGTCCGCCTGGCTTCTCTCCTGGAATCAACGGCTCCAGAATCTCCCATTCTTCGTCTGTTACATCTGATGGATACGGCATCCGCAGAGAGTGAGTACTTTCCCATCATCCCGCTCCTTTCGATAGCTTTGCTCGGCTTTTTTCTCTCCTTTCTCTTTTCTATCGGCTAGTTTTCGGCTTTCTGCACACCTTCTAAGAAGAAATTTATGTCGTGAGGCCTCATCGCGCCATGAGGGTCTCTACAGACGTTTTGGTGGATGAGCTTTACCCATGTTTTGTAGACTTTTTCTCCGGTTCTATAATCGAAGTGTAACTTCCATGATTTATCACAATCACAAGCGAAAAGTGATGCAAGAGTGAGTATTACCTCATTCTCTCTTATGTGTTGATGGGCTTTACTCGGCATCTTCGATGTCTTTCTGGATGGGGCAGGTCGAGAAGCACATCTTTCTGGACGCATTGTGGCCGCGCGTACAGAGAATATCTCCAGGTTAGACGCCACGTCCATTGTCGAGAAAGATCGATGTCATCTCGGATCAGCGTTTTCAGTAGAAGGGTATTTGCCGCAATAGAAGGAGACTTGCCATGTCTGCAGGCTCTGTTCGCACCATCAAGTTCGTCATCTGACGAGGGGATCCCAATGCCTGGGCTGGGTACGTGGGGTATGGTCAAGGACTCACGGCGTCGGGCGGATGAGATCGCAGCGCTGCGCCTGGGCCTCGACCCTGGCATGACATTGATTGCTACCGCCGAGATGTATGCCGACGGCGCTGCCGAGGAACTCGTCGCTGAAGCAATCGCCGGACGCCGCAATGAGATCTTCCTGGTGAGCAGGGGACTACCAACCAACGCGAAAAGTGCTGTTCGTAGACTCAATAGCGTCAAAGGACAAAAAGGAGACGCACATGGCCAGTCACAAGCACATAGAGGACGTCAGCCCATCGTTGGACGATCGTGTCATTCACATCCTTGATTTGCTTCCTGACGCCCTGCTCATGGTCGATCAAGAGAATACCATTTTCTATGCCAATGCCACAGCAGAAGCAATGGCCGGAGCCACGAGGGGTGCATTTCTTGGCAAAAACATTTGGCAGTGTCCTAATACTCCGAGAGTTATCAACGCTCCACTCTACAACACCTTTTTCCAAGCCACACAAACACATACCCCCCTTCAGGTAGAGTATGTATCTCCTCTTACCCATACCTGGCGGCACGTCCACATTGCCCCCACAGCCGAAGGTGCGATGGTCCATTTTCATGAGACGACCCTCTACACGATGCTTCAGGACGCACTTTTCCAGAGCGAACAGTTACGCCAGGCCATCGCGGATGGCGTCCCTGCTGGTATCGCCATCCTGACTGCCGATGGGATTGTCTTGGAAATCAATAAGGTCCCATTGGAGAATGCTCAGGTTCAACTCGAAGACGTGGTTGGCAAGCCCCTGGCAGATGCCCCCTGGTGGGCCTCCTCCTCAGCGATGCAACAACGGTTACATGACGCGGTTGCGCAAGCGGGCAAAGGGGAGGTTGTACGTTTTGACGCCAGAGTCTATCCGAAAAAAGTAGGAGAGCGTGAGCTTGAGGTCACCATTACTCCACATCTTAATGCAAACCAGGAGGTCACATATCTCCTCTATACAGGCTTTGATGTCACTGAGCGCAAGCGGGCCGAAGCCGAACTTCGTTTCCTGGCGGAGACCATTCCTCAGTTTGTCTGGGTTGCGCGTGCCGATGGCTTGAGCGAATACCATAATCAACGCTGGTATGACTATACCAATACGACTCCCGAACAGGGATTTAGTGACAGGTGGGTTCAATTCGTCCACCCAGAGGACCGTCAACGAGTGCTGGAAGCCTGGTATACTTCAGTTCAGACTGGCACGCCCTATGAAGCGGAATTCCGCTTCCGCAACGGCAGAACCGGGGAATACCGCTGGTTCCTTGCCAGAGCCATGCCGTTTAAAGATGAGCAGGGTAACATTGTGAGGTGGTTTGGGACGTTCACCGATATTCATGACAAAAAGCAAACAGAAACCCGTTTGCGTCTCAGCGAAGCTCGTTACCAACGGCTGTTAGATTCCAACATTATTGGACTGGCCCTGGGTGATATCTATGGGCACATATATGAAGCCAATGAAGCATTTGCGCGCATGATCGGCTATACCCAGGAAGAGGTACGTGCAGGTCTCATACGTTGGGATACCATTACCCCCCCAGAATATCGGTACCTCGATGAGAAAGCGCTCAAAGAACTTCAAGAGTTAGGTGTTTGCCATCCATTTGAAAAGGAATACCAGAGAAAAGATGGGAGCCGCGTTCCTGTCATCGTAGGGGCAGCCCGGCTTGCAGAAGCAGACGGGAAAATTATAAGTTTTATTGTAGATATCTCGGAGCGAAAAGAACTTGAGAAAAGGAAAGACGAGTTTGTTTCTCTCGCAAGTCATGAACTGAAAACGCCATTAACCGCCCTCAAAATGCTTCTCTATCAGCTCAGGAAGAAGTCGAAACAAGAAGAGTACCAGGACGTCACGCGCATCCTCTCTCGTATGGAGGCACAAGTCACGACCTTAACGCAATTGATCAATGATCTGCTGGATGTCTCCAAAATCCAGATGGGGAGATTTGACTACGCTGACGAACCGATTGATCTTGATACCGTGATCCAAGAGGTTGTAGAAACGCTCCAGCAAACAACGACCACACAGACATTGCGCCTGCATGGAGCAGTCCATCAGTGCATCGTGGCGGATAAACGCCGACTCGCGCAAGTCTTCACCAATATCATCAGTAATGCCATCAAATATTCGCCTCAAGCGGACAGCGTTGATATCTGGGTAAGTGCATCGCAGAATACCGCTGTGATCAGGGTACAGGATTATGGCGTTGGTATCCCAGAGGAACTTCAAAGTACGGTCTTTGAACGCTTCAATCGTGGGAGCTACGGCGCGAGTGAGAAGGTTTTTCCCGGTCTGGGCATGGGGTTATACATCGCCAAAGAAATCGTCAAGCATTATGGCGGGACGATCACGGTGGAAAGTGCGGAAGGAAGAGGAACAACGTTCACAGTCTCTCTCCCTGGTGTTGACGGGAGAGCATGTGGGACCGTATCAGTTACCGCGCCGCCCCATGAAGGAGAGTGAGCGACGGCGAGCCCGATGTTGGGGAGTAGGATGGAGCTGGGGCAGTTGAATTGGACGCGTTGGAGGCGATCTATCCAGGCGCGCTTGTGTGTATGAGGCCTCACGACATAAATTTCTTCTTAGCGGGATGGAGAGAGGGAATGATGTCGGGAGGCCTAATCTAACAGCGTCCTTTTCAGAGCATGTGTTATCAAGGGAACAAGGCCATCCACGGCCTGCCTTTGACGTCACCTCGCGAACATAGCTTTACTATGCCACTCGCCCCCTTTTTGTGTATACGCAATGACCTTTACACAACAGCCTAAAAGCACGACAAGTCACACACACTGGAGAGAGTGTATCTTGCGTATCTCTCGGGCACACGTGGACAAGTAGCTTGAGCTTCACACTTGGCCATGACTTTGGCAGCAGACTTGGTAGACCAATTGAACGGATGCGCTTGAGCATTCCATTCGGAGACATATGCCATAAGCCGCTCGGCCAAGTGATCCACGGAAGCGAAGTCGCTGATGCGCAGTCGCTTCCGTTGGAGAATGCTAAACCATTGCTCCACCTGGTTCATCCACGAGCAATGCGTCGGCAGGAAGTGGCAGACGAAGCGTGGATGAGCTGCCAGCCAAGCCTGAACCTGCTTGCCTCTATGGATGCTGGCGTTATCGAGCACCAGGAAAATGCGCCGAACTGAGGCTTCGATCTCCCGATCGAGCTCGGCGAGCAGGGTGATGAATTCGGCTTGGCGTTTGCGTCGTGCCGTTCGAGCAGAGACCTTGCCTGTTCGTGTGTCAAAAGCCGCAAACAGGTGCAGGGCTCCGGCACGCTTGTACTCATGCTCCACACGGGTTGGCAACCCTGGACGCGTCGGTTTGGTTGGGGCCAGACGAGGGCGTGGCTGTAGATTGGTCTTCTCATCGACACACAGAACTCTCTCCCATTGAGCAAGCGGGCGGGGTAGAGCTCAACCAGAAACTTCACCTGCTCGGCAAACTGCTGATCACGAGGTACCTTGGGAGAGAGCCACAGGTGGGAGCGCCACGGCTTGAGTTTGTGAGAGCGCAAGACCCGCCCAACGGTTTCAGGGGAAATGGTTTGAACGATGCCGTCGGCTTTGAGCTTGCGAGCCAGGTCGGGACAATTCCACTGGGAGAGCGAGCGACCTCTGTCGTCAGGCCTTTCACAAGCAAGTTTCACGATGTAGAGGGCCACTGCCGGTGAAAAGACGGGAGTGCGACCGGATCGGGACTTCTCGTCCAGCCCTGCCACTCCACGACTGTGGAACCGCTTGGCCCATTTGCGTAGGTTGCGCTCTGTCAAACCGACCCATTTGGCGGTATGAGCATAGCTGTGGCCTTGCTCTAACAGCAACATCGCCCGAGCGCGTTTGGCTCGCCCGAGTGGCGTTTTCTGATGCTGCAACCACCCTCGCAGAGTCACACGTGTCTGCTGGCTCATCTGGATCATCAGTGCTGCGTGGCGACCGCGCATGTTCACCTCCTGGGGTATGGGGAAATCTGTTCGCTACTAGGTAAAGAACAATGCAAAGACCACTCTCAATTCCGACCCTTTTCAATGCCGTGCTGTACTCAGGAGGATTCGCCAGCGGTATCAATTTTGGTGATAAGCTCTTCCACCAAAAGGTATAAAAGATCCATTAAACTTATTGAATTTTATAGGTTGCCGGGATAAAATAGGATCTTAGGCAGACGAGACACAGGAAATATAACATGCAAATTAAGTGACTGGTTGGGTATTTTATGTTTGTGTAAGAGTGGAAAAGGATCCTTTGAGATCTAGGAGGGATGATGGCAACTCTCGTTCATTTTCTGCAGCGGCGATTCCAGATTAGCAGCTACATAGTCAGTCACAGTCAACTCCTCCTTCGCAGTGTGAAGACGAAAATGTTTCCAACCCGTATTGATGTGCTCTTTAAGCCAGTTGATTGGATATGTCTTCCTACCCACTTCAATGGTCTGATTGTCGAAGCAGCGAACCCAGAGCAAGCTCGCATTATCAGCACGTTATCAGGCATTTCGCTGGACCAATCGGAGAGCTTCTGGGTGTTGCGAGGAGGAGAGTGTGAAGGGTATGTGGTGGCGTCAGTGTATTTTATCGATGAAAGTACGCGAGAAGATAATGAGCCAGACATCTGGAATGAACCACTTCATTGGGAACGTGAATCGCCAACTCGTCCGGCTTACTGGAGGGAGCAGGGTCTGCACTACGGCATCCGGCTGTGGAAGGCTCCACCAAAACTGGATCTAGATTTTCTGGACATAGTTATCCTACACTATAGAGTCATCTTCGCTGATATGCCTGAGGAACTTATAACTGCCTTCATAGAGGGCATGAAAGCTGGTTACGCCCAGCCTCAACCTGATAAGGAACCGCATTGATACGCATGCTACCCTCACGAAATGTGTGGGATTACATGTATACATAATAAAAGTTTTTATACATTCTCGGTGGAGCACGCTGACACCAGTATGGTCGGCGAGGAGATTGCTTACAGATAGTGCATGATGGTAAATAAGGTGACGAGTGATCAGGTTTTAGGGCGAGGAGTGAGCAATCGGCGTGCGCCGCATCAGCGGCGGAAAGTGAGTGTACCGGAAGGTATCAGGGTTGTTGGAAGACCCTGTGCATACCCGACTTATCCCTGCCACATGGCTTGAATTCCGAAAGGAAAGGGGGAGTGTAGCATGTCGGGGTCAAAGGCAACGTAGGAGGAAGGGTTGTGTTGCAAAAATAAGAGGAAGAGAAATAGAGCGCGAGCGGTCCTCTCAACCTTTCTTAAGCGGCCACTCCAAACAGTTTGGCGATCAGCGCGGCCTGCCCTCTCACATCTCCTTTTTTCACCCCTTGCAGTTGCCCTTTCCTGATCATGTTCATGATTTCATATCCTTGTAAGGTTCGCCCAGCCGTCTCAAAAGAAAAGAAGCTCATCCCGGGTTTGACGAGACGTTTGATGAAACGATGATCTTGTTCGATCAGATTGTTGAGGTATTTCACCTGCCGCAGTTCCACTCTCTCAGGCAGAAGCCCAGCAGCTTTGAGGTCAGCAATAGCTTTGGGATAGGCGGCGTTTTTGTCCACGCTGATGACGCGGGGAGCCAATTTCCTGGCATCGTCGTCTGTTGGCATCGGCTGCCGCATCCCCTTTTCCTTAACCAGATCAGCAGGATGAATCGAACAACCAGAGGTTGGAAGGGCTTTGAGGAAGAAGCGTTTGGCAGCTTCAGCATCACGCGTTTGGCTCAAAAGAAACTCAAGCGTATTTCCTTGGGAATCTACGGCGCGGTAGAGGTACATCCACATTTTCTTTACTTTTATATACGTTTCATCAACTTTCCACGAGTCGTTGCAGGTTTTGAGGTGAGGGCGACAGCGCTTCTCCAATTCAGGCGCGTAATACTGAACCCAACGGTAGATTGTTGTATGATCAAGGTGCAGACCCCGTTCCAGCATGATTTCCTCGAGATCTCGATAACTCAATGCATACCGCAAATACCACCGAACACACAGCAGAATAATCTCAGCTTGGAAATGACGCCTTTTAAAAGGGAACTGCTCTGTCATCATGAATCCTCTTTATGCTTCTTTTCCGCTCACTTTAACAGATTAGCTTTCTTCTTGCAACACAGCCCACAAAAGAACTTGCGCACGTACAGGATCAGTTGCACCTGCTGCCCCGCGCAGGGCAGGTCTTTGACCATCCGACGATACCGGCTGTGCAGGCGGGTCGCTGGCTGCTGACACAGCGGACACAAAGCGCTCGGCGAGGTCGCGGTGACGTGGAGCACGAGTTGATCCTCGTGCCGTTCCATCTGGGTTAGCTCCAATCCCTCGCCCAATGGGAAGAACTGAGGTGTTTCCATGCCAGTATGGTTCTCCTTCTCTCCCTTTTTGAGAGAAAACGAACCACCTGGCAGACAATCTTACTCATCGCTTCCCAGATATATTGATGACTTTATCCCCAAAGCTGTGTCAGAGCCATCTTATGGGTCAAAACAGCAAAGTGGTCCATTGGCCTGATAAGCTGCTTGAGACAGTAGAGCTACAATCGCTGATGCGAGATGAAACCATTCTGTCACATGTTTAAGCTCGGACCAAATGTGGTCTTTTCGTCGTTTTGATCCATATCCTGTCCGGTTTTGACGAATTGCTGTTCTCATAGTCCATCCAGAAACAAACAGGACAGTGCATTTTCGTGCTGATGGACCAATGGACAGTAATTCTGTCAAAAATTGCGCCACAGTCATGTTTATGCGTCAAAAGCTGAACAATAACAATTTTAGGCATAGGTCTCAACTGGCCTGTAGAGCCAAGTGCTGGACAGGATATCCGTCAAGAGTTCGGACAAATCGATTGTCAAATCACAAAATGGGTAGTGACTCTATTGAGGAGTGGTGTAGAGAGAAGTGGTCAAGAACGCGATCCAGGACCAGGGATGGTCGGTGAGTCCCAAGGCCATGGCAGGAGTGCGTGGCTGATAGCGTCGCGACTCCGCAGGCATTGAGAGACGTAATGCGCGATGAGGGCGTATCCAGTTGTGTTCAAAAAGCTGCAGGTGGACCAGGGCATCCCAGGTAGCGTCCCGTTTGGCAAAGGCATGGGTCTTGCGGGTGAGGGCATTGAGCCGATCGCGGAGCATGCCGTTGACCCGCTCAATATGGACGGTTCCGGGTTGGGTGATCACCTCGCCCAAGGCGGCACGGATCTCAACGGAGAGCAGTTTCCCATGCTCATCACGATGCTTGATGGTCTGCGTCAAGCACACATCTGGAGGGACGACCAGTGGGGGCCGACCAGCTTCCCCGAACGTAGAGGCTGACGATAGGCTCGAGTGAGGATGGCGGCATACCCCCGCCAGCCATCGCTGCACCAGTGCAATGGGCAACCCTGCGTGCGCACTACCGTGAGGGTGACCGCTCGCTCGATGAGATCGTCACCAATGCGTCCAGTAGCGCAGGCGGCAATGAAGCGGCTGGGGCGATCTTGCACGAGGCATCCCCAGCGTTCACCAGCATCTACTTCATCGGGGGCTCCGTTTTTTTGTGCACGAAGGACCAAAACTCGTCGATTTCGACCGTCGAGAGGTGCAGGTCCTGCGTGAGGATGGCCGTCAAGGCTTCCGCATGCATGCTTGCTCGCCGCAACCATTCGCCAATCGTTTCATACTTATGGCCCGTGATCTCTTCCGCCGCCCGCAGACTTCCCCGACGCATCACGACCAGGAGCGCCTGGGCCACCTCGGCTACTGGCGTATGGAGGCGATACATCGGCGTGCCTTCCGTTTCACCAAAGAAGCGGCCACATCCACGGCACTCGTAGCGCCGTCGTCCTTTGCTGCTGCCATTGCGAATGACGTGGGGCTGTTCACATGCAGGGTTGGGACATGCTGGCAGGGATGGTATGGGTGTCATGGTTCGTCCTCCTGACCTCTATTTTACCACTTCTCTCAAGAGTCACTACCAAAACATCATGGTTTCGGAGAAACGGACAAGTCACAGGGAAGAGTAAGCGTCATTATCATCTGCGTCATCTTTTCCCCTTGTGTTTGCGCCGTCAGCGTTCCCTGGTGGGCCAGCGCGATCTGCTGAGCGATATAGAGTCCCAAGCCTAACCCCTGCGACTGCGCTCCTCTCGCAAATGGTTGGAACAAGGATCGGATCTGCTCTGTTGACATGGGTTGTCCCTGGTTTGTGATGGTGATCACGGCCCAAAGACCATCAGTGCGCTGCTCCTGGGTGATCTTGAACCGAATCGGGGTGTTCGGTTTCGCATGCGTGGTCGCATTGGAAAGCAAATTTTCAATCACTTGTTGCACACGATCAGGGTCTACCGTGGCCAAGAAGCTCGCAGGAGCTTGAACCCGAATAGGATGCTCTGACGTGTTCCAGATGGGGATCACATCTTCGATGATCTGGACCAGATCGACTGGCTGGCGATGGAGGGCAAACACCCCTTGCTTGAGGCGCTCCACATCCATCAGGTCGGACACCAGGCGATTCAAACGCAAGGTGGTCTGATCGATCACTTCTAGCTCACGGGCAAGCGTCTCCTGCCCCTCTCTCCGGGCACGCCGCCTCAGGAGATCGAGTCGTCCTTTGAGGGGAGTCAGATAATTGTGCAGATCATGGGCCATGATGGTCATTAACTTTTCCGCCTCCATCCGACGAGCGTGATCGGCAACCTCATTGGCGTAGTCCTCGCTGAGTTCCGCTCGCTGAATGACCATTCCCACCCAGTTGGCAACGGATTCCAGCGCACGCAGATCTGGTTCCTGGAAGGCATGGGGCGCGCTGGAGGAGACGAGCAACACGCCTCGACGTTCTGTCCCTACAGAAAGCGGGACGGTAATCTCTGATTTGATTCCCAACGATTCTTTCATTCCAGCTAGTTCGTGGGGATCATGCTGTGCCTGGCCCGTCAGGTACGGCTGCCCAGTTTGATAGACGTCTACGGCGCGCCCGCCTTGCTCTAAGGGAATACGATCAAGCCCAATCGCCTTTTCGTGGATGCCCATCGGCGTGACACTGGTTCCGAAGGCGATTAAGCTCTGGCTCCCGGGATCATAGAGGAACACATCGACCTTTTCCGCGTTGAATGTCTGGGCGATGAGTTGTGCGGTTTGATATATGACTTCATTTACCTCCATAGCTGGCATGGCAAGTAATTGCTGTAACAGTTGGAACAGCACGTCGGACCTGGATTGTTCGGGGAAGGGAGTTGATGACATGGCAACCTCTCCAGAGAATATTTCGCTGGTAATAAGATACTCTCTCCCTCAATCTCACTCTTTCTCCAGGCCTCTGTCGTCTTGCTTCAGTTTGTGGCCCAGCGTAAACGTAAGGTAAAAATCGGAGATATATCTGTTGAAATGGTGTCTGCTGAGGAGTTGATTATGCGAACACAGCTGACTTGCAGGAAATTTTATAGATGAGATAGCGGCCGAGGAACCTTATAATCTAAGAAGAAGTGAGAAGCATTTTTTGTTGCGCCTCAATATGTTGGGAGACTTCTCTCACGATATTTAGGAAGTTCTCGATGAAAGACGAGGGATGCTCTCGTTTCGGGGCGAATTGCCCGCCCAGAGGGCAAAAGCTGCTCACTTCGTGGATCTGGCTCACTCTTGATACTGCTCTGGAGATCGGGAAAGGGTGGGTTACCCACGTGCAGGAGGAGAGGATCAGGGACGTGGTGGTGTGCTGGCGCGCATGGGACTGGCGCTCTGGGCGTGTAACGAACAGCCTGGCGCCACCAGGATGGCATTGTTCGATCGAAACATTCTCTCTCGTTCCGCTTCTCGAACAACTCCGCGCACAGCAGATCTCCCTGCATGATCTTCAGTGGTGCCAATTTGAGGAGGTCGTTGCTGAGTTGTTGGACAAGGATGGATTTGAAGTTCAATTGGGACGCGGCTCAAAACATAATGGGGTTGATATCATCGCAATCAAAGCTGACCCCATTCACTGTGAGTTTATGTCTATTTGGCAAGCCAAAAAGCATGAAAGACACAATAAAGTTGAAGTTGGCGTCATTAAAGAATTGGCGTACACCCGTGATCAGCTCAAAGCCACGAAAGGAGTTATTGTAACGACAACGTCTCTTACGAGAGGCGCGATGACCCTCATTGAACAGGAACGCCATCGTCTCCATAAAGTAGATGGCAACGATCTCTTCACCTGGATACAAAAGACACGTTACCAAATTAACCGCAACCGCCTGCCTGATGCATAACGACGCGGTTAAATTCGTATCATAAAGAATATGCTTGTTTTTCTGATGGTTCTTATTGCTCAAGCTCAAATAGAAAATACACTCCAACTCTTTGAAGCGCTCAAAGCTGTGCCTGATCCGTTATTTGACGATGAATAGTGGGCGCTCTATTCTTTGCGCAAAATTGAATTGCGAGGCCCGAGGGCCCAGGAGGGCAGAAATACTCGGCATTGCGGCCCGCTGGGCAAGCACCTGGCAATCGCCTTACGAATCGTCTTCTGGCCGTCAGAGATCACCCCTCGGATCGGTACGGGGAGTGCTTCTTTGACTTCATGCAGTAAAGCAGAGAGGTCTCTTTGCGTACTGCTGAGCAGGGGAACCTACACGTTCACCAGCTTTGCGCTCTGCTCCCACATTTGTCGCTGGAGCGACTCGTCATAGGAGATTGAGGCTGACCGCTTGGGAATGCTCTTCACAAAGTATTGGCCGGTGACGCCTTCCACCTGGGGTGAGGAGGCCAGGTAGATCGATGTTTTCGCCCCCTCTTGCGGGCTCGTGCCAAAGCTCCCGATCCCCTTCACGAGAAGGCGAACAGCGGGCCCTACATCCCTCTGCCCGATATGCGTCGCCACGAAGCCAGGATGCAGGCAGTTGGCCGTCACCCCTGTTCCCTGCAGTCTGCGTGCTAGTTCATAGGTGAACAGCACCACAGCAAGCTTGGATTGCTCGTAGGCACGCATGGACCTGTGGTGTTCCGCCTGCAAATCATCCAGCTGAATATAGCCCGCTTCATGCGAATTAGAACTGACATTGACAATCCGTGCTGGCGCGCTGGCTTTGAGCACATTGAGCAGCAAATGGGTCAACAGGAAAGGTGCCAGATAGTTCACGGCGAACGTCATCTCCAATCCATCCATGGTTTCTCGCCGCCGTCCAGTGAAGGCCGCTCCCGCATTATTGATCAGCACATGCAGGTGCGTGTAGTGGTGCTGAAAGTTCTCGACGAGTTGTCGTATGGACTGTTGCGATGACAGGTCTGCTTGCAGGAGATCAACCGTGTTATTCCTGCTTTTCGTGGTGATCTCGCTTCTGGCTTCCTCGCCTCTGGCACGGTCCCGGCAGACCATGACGACGGTTGCACCCATCTGTGCCAGCGCCAGCGCGGTTGCTTTCCCGATACCTGAATTGGCGCCGGTCACCATGCAGATCTTCCCTTGCATACTGCTATTCACTGTTGGCATGATGCGATCCTTTCATAGCTCTCTTTCATCCGCACCACCGGTGACGTGCTGGCCTGCTCTGCCATGATCTCCTGGTCAAGCAGCCCAAAACCGCTCTCAATCAGTTCTTTCAGCCGCGTAACGAAGCCTGCGACTGGCACGCCGTCGATGATATCGTGATTCAGACTGACGGTCAGACACCGATACTTGCGGATGGCGCTGTCATGACCTTTCACCGTTTCAAATACTGATGCAGCGAAAAGAATGCCAGACACTTGATAGACGCCGAGTCTGAGGTGATCTTCTCCTTCCTGGTCGCCTGGCTGTGGCGAGGCTCGGGCTTGAACCTGGTCCAGATCATCGGGGCGGCCATTGTGCTCGTGGGCATCATCCTGACCCAGACGGCCCGCGCCAATAAGGTTATTGACGCGGGCCTTGCATACCGAACTTCGCCGCTACCGTGCGACGGGCATTCTGTCACTGGCGGTCACGTTGAATCCCCTCGCGAAGAGCCAGATCGGCAGGAGGAGTTCGAACAGGCCTCCGGGAACGAGCCCGACCAGTCCCAGGCCAGCCACCGTGTCGATGAGGCCCAGCATGTCCAGCACCGCTACCAGCAGCAACGCCACGTAGCCGATGAGACCGAGCACCGACAGCCCTCGGGGAACGAGCCTGGTCCTGAGCAGCATGTAGCTAAGCATCAAGCCGCCGACGGCGGTGTAAAGGTAGACGAGCATCAGTGTCCAGTGGCGCAACGCGACGAGAAGGGTGCCGAGCGTTTCACTATTCGCCCCGTTTGCGGTCGTTGTACTCAGGGTCACCAGCAAGAGCCCACCGAGACCAAAACCGACGACAGCTATGGCGAGTTCCGCAATCCTCATGCCCGCGTAGCCAAGAGCGAGCGCCGGATGCTGCTGTTTCAGGATCGGATACAGCGCGACTGTGATTCCGACGGTGGCGGTCCCTTCGATGAGCCCAATCAGCGTTGCTGCGATCATGAGCTGCGAGTGGTCGCTGACCTCGGCCAGGAAGTTGTGGGAGCCCAGGAGTGGTGTGATCAGCGCATTGCTGAGGATGAATGTCGCGGTCGAAATGAGAAACAGCGCTCCCACGAGCACGGCGGTTCTTCTGCTTGGGTTCATGCCTTCCTCTTTTCGTTCAAGAACATCGGGTGAACCATGTGTGTGAGAAACAATCGCTTTCATGTGTGTCTCCTCCTTCATCATGCCTTTGGGTGAAGTGGTTTGTGTTTTCGTTTGTGTCATGCGTGTTCTCCTTCTTCACGTTCTGCTGCGATGTTTTCTTGAGACATCGCATACCTACTTTCTTCCATCAAACGCCTGTGGTGAGAGCGACCGCCTTCTGGACACCCGCCGCGATCGGGTCAGGTAGCAGCAAGAGGGAGCTCTCTGTCAACGCATCATCAGGGCTTTTGGCAAACCTCAAGTATGCCTGCCAAGACTGGGACAGGAAGCATTGATGTGCGCTCAAAACGAAGGCCAACACGCTCAGTCTTGATGGTCAAGGGTGAAGAATGCCCAACATGTGGCTTCTTCCATCGACGCCTTGTACATTGGTATTCTTTTGGAAGAAAGACAGGGAGGAGCAATGGTCAGCAACTCACGCGGAGAACGGTGGGCGCGTTCAATTTATGCCACTGTGATAACGACTTTTCCTTGGGCGTGTCCTTTTTCAAGATACCGGATAGCCTCAGCAGTCTCACGTAACGGGTAACGTCTATCGATCACCGGGAAGACTTTTCCAGCTTCAAGAAGCTCTTTCATGAAAACCAAATCCTTCTGGTTTGGTTTCGCCACCCCCATGGAACCCATTTTCTGTCTCCCAATCATTGAAATCAATGGCCCCAGGAGCATGGCTTGGAATAAATGAGCATTGGAACCTCCGACCATGACATACATTCCCCTAGGGCTTAATGCACGCCTATACTCTAAAATCGAATGATATCCGTTCACGGCCAGAATCAGATCATACCGCTGCCCATTTTTGGTGAAATCTTCCTGGGTGTAATCAATGACCTGGTCTGCCCCAATCGAGTGCACCATGTCCACATTCCTCGTGCTGCACACGCCAGTCACTTCAGCCCCGAACGATTTGGCAATCTGCACCGCAAACGTCCCCACACCACCACCCGCACCATGAATCAACACCTTTTGTCCTGGCTTTATCTGTCCTTTAGCGCGAAGACCCTGCAGGGCGGTGACGGCCGCGAGAGGGACAGCCGCTGCTTGCTCGAATGTCACATTGGCTGGTTTCAACGCCACTGCATCTTCACGAGCACACACATACTCGGCAAAAGTGCCCCAACCACACGTAGTCAAATCCCCGAATATCTCATCACCTGGCTGAAGCTGCGTGACGTTCCTGCCAACCGCTTCCACTCGCCCCGCCATGGCAGCTCCGAGTATCTTGTTTTTTGGTTTGAGAAGCCCAAAGCCCATGAGGCGCATCAAGAACGGTTTCCCTCTCAGGAGATGCCAGTCAGCTGCATTGACGGATGCCGCATGAACTTGTACCAGGACTTCATGGTCCTGGGGAGTAGGTCTTTCTACCTCTTTGAGCTGAAGAACATCCGGTGATCCGTAGTGTGTGTGTACAATTGCTTTCATGGTGGCTCCACTCGCGACCTGAAACGCTTCACGGTCTCCTTGAAACTGGTCTGCTCGTGGGGTCTTTGGATCGGTCTGTGTCATAACTATGCTGCTCTTTCTACTGCTGCCAGGTCACTTTTCCTGTCCAGCAGCATTTCCAATACGACGTGAGTATTCGGCGAGAAGGCTCACTAAAGGTACGTCGATGCCTACCACGAACCCTCAGCCCGGGATGCCCGCCGACTCATACTCTCGTTCTTTGAACGCCATCTCCAGCTCACAAACTCAACCGAAAAGGTGGGTACTGGTCGGTGACCAGGACGAGTGCGTAGGCAGCGACCCGGCTATTCCAACGGATGACGCCCTCCACGAAATCGAACATCCTCCTGGGATAGTGCCCAGTGAACAGGATGGCGAACCAGGCGATAATCACCACCACGACCAGCGCAATGTTCAGGAAGAACAGCATCACGTAGTGAGGGATAGCTAGGAACCACTTCACCAGAGGAAGCCACCTGTTGAGCTCGCGCTCCGCGTCGGGGTAAGCATAGTCCAGATGCACGGACTGGTGATCGGTGGTGGAGGGGTACCGATCGTCCATCAGGGCTAGTAGTCAGTCCAGTTTGTTATTGATGGCAGGATAGAGATCATGGAGCGTGTCCCGAGCATCGTTGCAGGTAAACCGCCACGAAATGGTACAACGCAGAGCATTGCGCTCTGCCTGCAATGTCGCGATGCGCTGGCGCAACTCCGTCAGACTTCGCACTCGACGCGAGAGGCAGCCACGAGCAAAGATACCGATCTCAATTTCTGCCATGTTGAGCCAACTTCCATGTTTGGGCGTGTAATGAAACTCCACCCGCTGCAAAATGCGCCTGGCCTCTGCGGGCTCAAAGGCTTCGTAGAGAGCCGCTGCGGTATGGGTATTAAGATTATCCTGCACGAGGCGAATGTACTCGGCGTGCGGATAGACCTCATCGACCAACCATCGGATGCAGTGCGCATAATCAATCTTCGTCCGCCGCTGGGTCATCTCGACGTGACGCCAGCCCGCAAGCGGCTCGACAAAGAAAAACAAATTGGCGGTGCCCAAACGCTCATACTCATAATCGATGCGTTCAACGTGCCCTGGTTCCATCGGCAGAGGAGGCCGCACGTCGGCCTCTGGGGCCACCAGTTTCTCGTCAAAACAAACGGTTGGATAGCGTGGATCGTAGTCTTCCTCGTACAGATCGAGGACGTCTTCCATGGCCGCGACAAACTCGGCTCCTACCGTTGGAATGCACCAGTGCTCGTGTTGCCAGGGTTTGAGTTCGTTTTTTTCAGGAGCTGGCGAATGGTTTCTGGCGAGATCGATTCGACAAAGCCCAGTTCAACGACTTTGCCTGCCAGCAAGCGCAGCGTCCAATGGTCATGTCCATCAGGAACTGGACTGCACGCAATGGCAATCAAATGGGCGGCTTGTCCTCCCGTGAGTGCCTGCCGATGGCGCTGCTGCCGCTTGTCGTGCAGAACCGCTTCGAGTCCTCCTTGTAGGTACAACTGTCGAACACGAATGGAGGTATTGCGGCTGATATCGAAGGCGTCACAGATCTGTTGGTCGGTCCAGCCTTCAGCAGCTTTGAGCAAGACGCGTGCCCGGGTAAACGTGCGAGCATTGGCTTTGCCTGCATGGATGAAGGTTTGCAGCGAGGCGCGATCGGATTCGGACAACGCGACGGGAATGGGATGCTTCATGGCGGGCTCCTTGCTTTTCCATCAGTATCTCACTCCTGTCAATTCCAATTTGGACTAATCACTAGGTAAGCACCCACCCGGTTGCTCAACCGCTGCAGTTCGAGGTTCCAGTCGAATTACCAGCTGGGTACTTCCGCCGAAACACGATCATCAGCAGGGGACCGAAGAACAGCAGACCGCCAGCACTGGCCGCGACCGCTGCAGTGCTACCGTTCGACGTCCATTGCCAGGTTGCCCCGGCCACGGCCCCCAGCACGATCGCGATAGAGATGACTATGAAGATGCGGAAGAATGTGGTCAGCCGGCCAAGCGGTCGATCTGGGTAGTCGACCGAGAACTGGACGGGATACATCGCCTGTTCCATAATTGCTCCTCCTTCGTGCCCTCACTTCCAGCGAGTGGCATTATTTCACGTTGGGATTTACACTCTGGCTCCTCGTCACATCGACCGAGTGATGGGTGAGGGCTTAAAGCCTTTGACGACCAGCCAGACGCCCAGGGAAAACTCCCATAGCGCGATCGGGAGTGCGAACAGCCCTGCCAGAGGGGCATGCTGCCCGATGAGACCGAACAGCACGGCGAGGTCGCTAGCAACCAGAAGGGGCGCTCCGATGAGTCCGAGCAGGGGAAGAACCCGCGGCACCAAGCGCGACTGGTACAACAGGGAGCCCAGCAACAAGGCGTTCACGGCAGGAATGAAGCTTTGGCTGAGGAGGAAAATCCGGTCATACAGGGCGACCAGCGCATGGCCGGTGACCAAAGCATCTGCTCCGGCTCCGGCCTGCCGCAAGGTCACGACCGCCAGGAGGCACGCGACGCCAGCGAGGATGGCGCCGCCTTCCAGGACTCGCGTGCCGACGAAGCCCATCGCGACCCCTTCGTTCTGCCTCTTGACCACTGGGTACAGCGCGACGGCGGTGCCGATGCCGGCGAGGGCCACGATCATCTCCAGGATGGCGCCGAAAATAACGCCAGTATCCGGGCCAGGCCCGACGATGTACTTCGGATCATGCACCGGAACGTAGAGAAAGAGGGTCGGGATCGAGACAAAGCTGAGCAGGTAGAGCGCGCCCGCGACAAGTGCGGTCTTCCTCAGTGAGTCCATCGGGACTCGTTTCGTTGCTGTGGTTTGGTCGGTGATGATCATGTCGTTCTCCTTGTGTGGATTGGTGAGCGCCTATCGAGTGCTCCATCAGTGCCCTCCGCCGAGCAGGCCACCCGCTGGCAGCGGGTGGGGCAACCACTGCCGCCTCGGCATCGAGGCTGGCTACTTGTCGGGGTTAATTCTGGCGATGAACTCTCCCCCCATGTCGATCAGTATGAGGAGCCCGGAGTTTGCGGCTAACTTTATTTGGTCGACCGATGTCAGCCTATGCCCGTTTACCGTCTTGGCAAGGGGTACGATTCCCCCACCTATCGAGGTCATCGTAGGCACGCAGGCACCGCTAGAGATGCCCTGAGCACTGCAGAAGACGAGGAAGCCGTGATACCGAACGTTGAAGTCGCCATGGTTCTCTTCATGGGTTGGCGTGTCTGTGACGTGGTCGTGCAGGAAGGGAGAGAAGGGACCTGCGCCCTGGGGGGTGCCGGTCTGTGGCGCTATTACGTAGAAGTTGGTCGTTGGCGCGGTGGTTGGCGGGGGGGTGAGGTTGATAAACGTCATCTTGAACTGGTGTCCGTCCACCCAGACCTTCTCGAAGCAGGGTGTCGTCCCGGTAACACCGCAATTCGGAAGGCCTGCGGCCTGGGCAAAGGGAGCGGACGCCAAGACGAGTGTCAGGGCGGCGACGGCTATTGCGGCGATACGGACGAGGATAGTATTTGGGGAACGGGTCATCATGCTCATCATGTTTGTGTCTCCTTTCTTGAACGACCGTGAGGAGTTTCACGGTCTCTTTGAAACTGGTCTGCTCGTGGGGTCTTTGGATCGGTCTGTGTCATAACAATGCTCCTTGTTCTCCCGTTGACAGGACACTTTTCCTGTCCAGCACCATTTCCAATAATATGTGAGTATGCGGCGAGTAGGCGCGCCCCATGAGGTGTCTTCCTCACTCAGTGATCACACAGGAGAGGGGAGGACATCGAGGAACAAAGCATTCGTCCCAGTGTCTCTTTCATGACTCACGATTTGCTCCTGTTCTCGGCAGTTCGCTACGAAGTGTTCTGCCATGAGCAGGCGTCGGACCGTCATCACTGAGGGCTCTCAACGAATAGAGGGACACCAATTGTTCGCGCGCGTAGCGGGGCCGGATGGGGCAAGCGGCAATGATTCCTGCTTTGCCTCACCGCCCTCACCTCTCGGGCCCTAGCAATTGCGCTCCTCCTTTCGTTTGTGCATGTCGGTTTCCCGTTTTCAGGAGGAGCTCCCTGTCATCTCTCTGCACCAGGGGTGTCGGAGGTTCCCCGACCTGGGCTTGCGGCTGTTGGTGCCGGATGTGTTGGTCAATCGAATTGAGCACATTGTGTAAGGCCGTATTTTGCTGGATGGCTCTACTGCTGCTGTAATCAGCAGAGGGTGGATGGCTAGCCCAACCGCTCCTATTGCAATCTGATCGACCCAGGTCTGTGCTCCTACTTTCACGAGCAGCCCACCGTTGACACGCTGGAAGGAAATCGCGAGTGCCTTATCAAAGCCTGTGATGGTTCTCAAGGTGCTTTCCTTCTTCAGTTGAATGGTGGTCTGGTTGACATCACCAAATTGTTGTGCCTCGTACCCCTGTGCCTGGTACTCAACCACAAGCGCTTGGGCAATCGGTGGAATAGTGATCTCCTGGGTCGGATAGAATCGTGTTTCTATGGTAGTCCTTTTCCTGTTGGATGTAAGTAAGGGGTGCGTGTGGTTGCTGAGAGATCAAACCATCGTAGTCGCATCTCTTGCTCCTCGTCAAATCGAGCGAGGGGATGTCCAGTGGCATTTACTGGGGAAAACAGAAGCAGGGAAGTGCCGAAGCTGTTCCTGGTGAAAGACAAAGCAGGATTGCTCTTCTTTCTCATTCCATCATGTCACGAATGAATAGGGCTTGTCAAGAGATAAACGAATCTCATTTTTCTGTATGCTTTATGAGATTGGAAAAGTATGACGAACAGAAGAGGCCCTCATGGGACGTACTCTCTCATTCAACGTTTGTATCTGATGTCGATTCCGCTCTCTTTCCCAATTTACAACCGTCGAGTGTAGGAGGCCGCTCCCAGGACGGTTTTATCAAGCAAAGAGGAGCTGTTTGCGGAGGTTGGCCGGCGGGGACTGGTGATTTACGGCAGTCTCTTTGAGGAGTGGCAGAAGTCTGGTGTGATGGCGGTGAGCCGTCGGAAAGGGCGAGGGAGGAAGAAAGGAGTTGCGGGTGGTGGTCGCGGCAGCAGGTGGAATTGTTATGTACGCTCTGTCGCATGAAGCGGGAGCAGAAGCTGACGTCACTGGCGCCGCAATGCAATATCCCCGTCTGGGTTTGGATGTACTGGGGGAGGGATATGGTGTGAGCCTGGAGCAGGTGAAGCGCGCGAGGGAGACGTGGTTCGACTCCGCTATCCTACTCGCGTGCGGGAGGTTAGACCGAGTGTGCGGCACCTGGTGCGCCTTATCGGGAATACTGACGGGAGCTATGAGAAGCGCGAGGCGCAGCGCTGCGTCGAGGAGTGGTTGCTGTCTGAGAATGGGAGTGTGGAAGCGCTGGCCGATAGCCTCGCGCACGTCTATGATGGCGAACAACCGGCAAATGGGCCCAGGGATCTTCGGTTGACTCCTCTGCTCGTGGCACGGCAAATCCAAGGGCGAGTATTGGGGCTCAAGGCATTGTCTGCTGGCCGCACGTTTTCTGACCAATGGTGGTGGTGGGCGCGTCACGCGCACCTGCACAGCGCGGCTGACTTCTTTGCCCACCGAGGCCAATACGAGCGGGAAACGGCGGGGACTGAAGCGGCCAGGCTTTACTCTCTAGAGAATGTCGTGCAGGTGTGTTCCTCGGCATGCCTGTTTCTGGATAGATATGTTCAGGCAACCACGCTTCTGCCTCTCCAGGAGCAAAGATCACCTCATGCGCTAGCAGGGCTCGCCCTTCACTGATCACCTAGCGCGGTGAGCAACGCAAAAGCCCTCGTTCTTCCTTGTCGCATCTCCTCCTCTTGCTCTCTTTCCTTGTCTGTGGAGATGGAAGATGCGCGTCCCCTGCTGAAAGGAGCACGCGGCCCCTCCCTACTTGGTTTTGTGTCGTGTGCCAGCCATGGTGAGCGGCACTCTGCTTGTGTTGGACGACGTGCAAGCCCCATCGAGAGAGAGGGGCAGAGCCTTTGTGTCAGCGAAGCACCTGGGCGAAGATGAGGCAGCAGCGAAGATAGGTATAGTACTGGCGCCATTCTTGTGGAAGGGTCTCCAACACGCGGTCATAGGCGGCGGGTTCGATCTGCAGATGCGTACAGATGGTGGACTTGAGTGCGAGAAACACATTGAGGATATTCTTCTCGACGAGGGGTCCGATGGGTATTGTCAACTTAACGAGGAAATAGAAGAGCTTTTTGAAGAAAAGGGAGAAGGAGGAGGAAAGAAGCGGAATATTGGAGAGGATGGTGTGGGGTTAGGCGACAGTTTTCCCATTGGTCACCTCGTTCCACGCCAGGAAGCGATCCCGTATGAGGGCACGGTAATCTCTGGCAGTGAGGCGATGCCGTTTCAGACGAAAGTGATCCAGGATCGGCCCAAATGCTGAGAGAAACCGTTGGGCCTGTCCTGGGGATTTGAAGCGTCGCATGGTTCGCTCGCGTTGCCGAGTTGGTTGGTGCGAACGCTCTGCGCAATTGTTGAGTCCTTTGTGCTGACGATGTTCTACACTTTGCAGGATCTCCTTCTTCGCTGCAGCGTAGCTGGCCAGTTTGTCAGTGATGATCACCCGTGGCACGTATGGCAAGCCCTTGAGCAGTTTCCGGAAAAATTTCTTGGCTGCTTGTTTGTTCCGTCGGCTTTGCACCAGGATATCCAGGACATTTCCATACTGATCAACAGCTCTCCACAGATAATGAATCTTGCCATTGATCTTGAGATACACTTCATCCAGGTGCCACTTGTCACCCGTTTTTGGGCGACGACGTTTCAGTTCATTGGCATACGTCTGGCCAAATTTCAAACACCACTGCCTGATGGTTTCGTAGGTCAACGCCACCCCACGCTCTGCCATAATCTCTTCAACATCACGGAAACTCAAGGAGAAGCGGAAGTACAACCAGATGCAATGGACAATAATCTCAGCCGGGAAGCGAAAGCCTTTGTAGAGGGATGCAGGTGCTTGTGTTTTCATGAATGTGAGTCTATCAGAAATTGGAGCCACTCAGCAAGTTGACAATACCGCGCGCCGTGCGCCTGGAGAACTTCCGAACAAGCGATTGGGGGATACTCCGTACAGTGGGAGGCACGATCGCACTACCCAGTGCAATCGTCCAAAAGAAAGTAGGAAAGTAGCCGATATGAGAAGGTATGCAACCCATTTTCATTCGACCACTCACCGAATCCGAGCGAGCCCATATCGAGGCTCACTTACGCTCCGGCTCAGCCTTTGTGCTACGCCGTTGCCAGATCCTTCTGGCTTCAGCCCGTGGAGAGCGAGCCATCGCCATTGCGCGGCAGCTGGGCTGCGACGACCAGACAGTGCGCAATGTGATCAAAGACTTCAACGAGCAGGGGCTCGACGTGCTCAAGAAGGAGTCCTGTCGCCCTCATCGGCTACGCACCAGCATTGCCGACGAGAATCTGCCAGCCTTGCGCGATCTGCTCCATCGCAGCCCGCGCGATTTTGGTATCGAGCGCAATCTCTGGTCTCTCCCACTGGTGGCGCAAATCTGCTTGTCACAAGGACTCGTAGCTGCCCCGACCACTGCTGCCAGTGTCCGCCGCGCGCTCAAGCGCTTGGGCGTCAGTTGGAAACGAGCCAAGCACTGGATTACCAGCCCCGATCCGCAGTATGCACGAAAAAAAAGGCTCGTGACCGCTTGATCGCGTACGCTCAACCCCGCTCTGATTGGGCCATTGGCTTCCTCGACGAGGTCTGGTGGAGCCGATTTGCTCTTCCACGCCTTCACACCTGGCAAGATCCAGAGTACCCAGTCCGTTTGGTTGAGCAATCCTGGCAAAAGAATGACCCTGACCCAAAAGCATTGGCTTGCTATGGTGTCCTCTGGCAAAACGGAACCACGGAGGAACCCGTGCGAGAGCAGATGTGGCTTCGTTTTGTCACAGGACGCCCGGTGAGTGAGATCACCATCCAGTTTCTGGACTGGTGTTGTCAGCAATTGGCCGCACAAGGCAAACGTCAGTGGCTCCTCATCTGGGACAACGCCTCCTGGCATGAAAGCCGCGAGAGTGCGCACCTGGATCAGAAAACACAACCTCGCTGTCAAACAAACGGACGAAGGGGTACGGATTTTGCCTTTCCAACTGCCCACCAAAAGTCCCTGGCTCAATCCAATTGAGCCCAAGTGGGTGCATGGCAAACGCAATGTGGCCGAAACCAATGGGCTGCTTTCGGCTCACCACCTCGCTGAGCGAGTCTGTGCCTATTATGGGTGTGCATATGAGCCACATTTATCTCTTCCCGAAAAGGTTTCGTAATCTTGCACCAGGGATGCAGACGGAGTATCTTAACCCCCGTGTCATCTTGTTGCACCTCAATACGAGCACGCCCTGGGGCGAACAAGATGAGGCGTTTTTTGCCGGGTTGCAGGCGCGGGAGTTCTTTCAGCGCTGGGAACCTCTCTACACTGTCCCGCCAGCGCAAAAGCGGGACCGTGACGGTCTACGACCAGGAAACGCCGGAAAAAAAGACTGATTGAATTGGCGTGCGAGCACGCAGAAGCGGATGGGATTGTCCAACTCAATGAAGACGAAGCTGGCCCCTATCAGGCCATTCCCCAGCCTGGGGCCTCCTGGCAACGCGAAGGACATCCCGCGAGACAGCCACATGAGTATGAGCGGGGAGACACCGCCAAACTCTTGACGCTCTGCGCGGCCCGCCACTGGAGAAATCCGCGCTAAAGGGGTGCTCTCGGCTCCCAACGCAGTGTTGCATCCCTGGCTCACCGAGCAACTCACGCAGGTGTTAGCCGAGATCGAGAAGATCCACCCACGAGCAGAACTGCCTCCTGAAGAGCAGCGCCCGACCTGCGCACGCTGGGAAACGTGGCTGGGTTATCCCCCACACAATCCCGAGCCCCCCTTACGCATCGTGCTCGTGCTGGATAATCTGGCGGGGCACCTCTCGTATGATCTGGTGCGTTGGTTCTTCGAGCATGGAGTGATGCCGCTCTACACGCCCATTGGGGGGTCGTGGCTGAATATGGGCGAGTCGCTGCAACGCATCATTGTGCGCCGCGCCCTCGCGGCCCAACATCCCCAGACGGCTCAGCAGGTCATCGAGTGGTTGGAGCAAGCCGTGGCCGGCTGGAATGCTGATCCTACGCTCTTTGTCTGGAATGGCAAGCGCCGCAAGCGTCGTGAACGCGCTCGCCTGCGGCGGTTAGCCGGTTCTGGAGCAGCCATGCAAGTTTGTAAGCCAATTGGCAGTTGACCCACTAGGGGAACACTACCAAGTCTTAAGAGGCTAGAGAGCGACAATGCCTCCTCATATACACTACTCATTTACTACTCAATGATAGTTGGAGCAAGCTATTCTCCAAGCTCGCTCCAACTATCTCCTATCATAGGAGGCTTTTCTAGTGGGACGGATCCAGTTTATCAGCAGAAGACTCGACGATTGGCAGTATAAACCAGAATGTTGTGCCATGACCTGGATCACTTTGCATGCCAACGTGCCCATGATGATACTCAATAAAGGCCTTGCAAATGTAGAGTTCTAGACCTAGGCTAAGATCTAATTCATGTTGTACCGCAACCCCCTGCGTGCGATAAAATCGATCCCATACGTGCTCTTGCTCCTGTAGCGAAATGCCAGCCCCGTGACTATGTACTGAAACACGTGCCAATGCGCCCTCTCTCACGACTTGAGTACGCACGGGGCAATCTCTTGGTGAATAGGTAAGGGCATTCTTCAGGTAAATGAGAAGCACCCGACGAATACTTTTCTCGTCAGCGATAACGGGGATGACTTCGCTAGTAGGCGTAATTTCTAGAAGAATCTTATGATCTAGTATCCGCTCCTGCTGCTCTCGCACAGTTTCTTGAACAATCTGGCTCAGATCGCATCGCCTCATGTGTAACGTAAGTGTATGTGTCTGAATACTAACATCATCTAGCATATTTTGAATCATCCACTCTTGCAAACGCGCACTTTGCGCAGCTTGCTCTAAGGGCTGGCGAAAGTACTCCAATCTCTGCGCGAGTATCTCTGGATGATCCCTAGCTTGACGTTGTAAAACATCTAAACGATGCAGAGCTAACTGGAGATTGCCGATAATGGCGGTTAGAGGCGTTCTTAATTCATGGCTGGCAAGATACAGAAATTCATTAATGATTTTATCTGCTTCCTGGCGCATGAGTGCTTTGCCACGCGTTCCATTCAGTTGATTCAACGCACTGACACACTCAATCACAAATACTATCAAAGTTGCAACAGATTTCGCTAACGTGATCTCTTCAGGAGTATAGGCGTTGTCAGAATCGCTTCTGGCTATAAGCAAAATCCCCGCTAACTGCTTGTCAACAAAAAGGGGGACATGCAGTGTCAACAAGCCATTCCTATCAGAGCGCTCATAAAATGGGAGATGAATACGCGAGTATGGCAAAATGACAACCTCACCTGAATATAGTTTGGCTCTAATCTGCTCGTCATAGAAGTCAGCAAGAGTGTAACGCCCACTGTTCTCGCGCCGAATCTGTTCCTGCTCCGGCTCCAGTCCGCTCACAGCAACGTAATAGAGATGATTCTCAGGCGGCCTAAGAGAGAGAAGCATAACCAACTTACAGCGTAGTATCTGAAGCACCAGATTAGTCAATTGCTGTCCAATGTAATGCATACTTGGAGGAAGCAGGAACGGCCCTTGCTCCTCGCGTGGGAGAAGATCAACAATGGTAGGAAGATAGGTGATTGCAGTGAGCAAAGAAAGCAACGCCTGCAGGGATTGATTGCTTTTTTGATAGTGTAGTTCTTTTTGACGAAGCTCTGTCACATCGTGAAAGACGTGGATCATTCCTCTCTTTTGCTTCCTCTGATCGATCTTTTGCTTCCTCTGATCGAAAATAGGCACAGAACGAACTTGCACATATGCCTTCCGCCCTGAAGGAGTTTTGATAGATATAGTGTGCACGTCACCAGCGTCAGAGGTTTGATCTTGTACCAATGTAGTTGGACATTGATCTTCATTATGAATGACATAATGGGAGAGGAAGTGGTTATAGTCTGTTCCGAGATAGGATGTTTCTCCAGAAATTTCAAACATTGCCAGCGCTGCAGGATTGATTAGCACAATCATATTATCAGGGTCACAAATAATAATGCCATCGGCGATTGATGTGACGGCGGCCTTGAGTAAACTCATTGGCGCAACAATCTTAGATCGTTTCTGCTTTGATATAGCGCTGCAATCGTTATGCTGGTAACCCTTGTCCACTTGAAGTCCCATTCTGCTTTCGCTCATTCAGCGTAGCCATCTTTTACGAAATGAATGAACATCTTTCTATACGCTGTGTTAACAAATGATGCATTGTATTTTTTATGGAGAAAAAGCCAAGAGCTTTCTTCTTCCAGTGTGAACTTCCTACAAAAACGGGGCAATCGTTATTAACAACTGTATTTTGCTGCTGTCAATCCCAGTGTTTTTTCTTTTGCATAGGCTGGTGATAGAAGGGAGTTGAGACAGATGAACTACGCATTGATCAACTTACAAAAAATACAAGCTATCGTTAATACTCTAGCACAATACGCGGATACAGTTGATTCGCTAGAAACAAATATCAAATTGATGACTCAAGGGCCTCCTTCCGAAGACATGTTCGCATCCGCTGAACATGACGTGGAAGGCATGGAAGTGACATTTCGCGAGGCTGAAAAGCTCGCTAGAACCATTCGGGAAGAAATCGACGAACAGCGTTGGAGGATAAAAAAGATCAAAGAGAAAAAGGAAAAAGATAGGAATAAGAACCAGGCTTAAACCTGGTTCTTATTCCTATCCACATTTACCACTACACAACACATAACACGTCTCCCCTATTGCAATTAATGCACTTTCACGTCTATACGACGGCATTGATCGCCGCCAAGAGAGTTTGAAGATCATAAACACCTTCGTAACGTAGACCATTAATGAAGAAGGTGGGTGTGCCGTTTACACCACTTCTCGCTCCGCTTAGGAGATCCTTGATCACGCGATCTGCATACTTGTGCTCAGCCAGTTCCCTCACGAACCTATCCTTATCGAGGTCAAGTGCGGTTGCGTAGAGGACTAAATGCGTATCATCGAGGGCCCGCTGATGCTCGAAGAGGGTATCATGCATTGCCCAGAACTTACCCTGGGCGCCAGCGGCTTCCGCCGCTTCCGCAGCCCGCTCGGCATGGGGATGGATCTGGATGAGTGGGAAATGACGAAAGACTAAGCGTAGCTGATCTCCTAATAGTTGTAGAACCTCTTTAACAGTGAGATGGGCCATGCCACAATATGGACACTCATAATCTCCGTATTCTACTAAAGTCACAGGGGCGCTCTCTGGTCCCAACACGTGATCTTGCTTGCTTACTGGTGGAGTAAGCGTTGTAACTCCTGATCTTTGTATCATGTCGATCTTTCCTTCGTCATTGAGGTTGGATAGTAAAGACACTACACCACTTCCTGACGATTTACGCAAGGACGATTTACGAGATTGGGAGAAACCACTTGAAAAACCTCAACGTAGATCGCTTTACGAAAAGGCGTACGATTACGTGTAGCTGCGAAAGCTGCTCATATACCTTAATTAATTGTGACCTATACATAAAAGTCAGGAGTTACGCACAAAGGATATATTCTAACTCAAAGCCATAGCAGTGTTTGTTTCACCTGATCCTCATGCCCAAATTATTCTCATCTACGACGAATTACTATTTTTGACTTGCCGCTTGTCACACCTTTCTCCATGGTCATTCGTGTTGATGTCAGGAGGTATGTCTTCTACACAACAAATCTTATGAAGACGTTGTATAGTGCGGAAGCGGGGTGCTTCATGATTACAGCAAGTGACATCACCAAGGGGGTCACTATCCAGGTCGAAGGCGAACCCTATACAGTTGTCAATTTGAAGAAGGTTACCAGGGCGCAAGTTGATCCGGACATAAAGGTAAAGTTGCGCCACATACGTACACATGAATTGATTGAGCGAACCCTGGATGCGCATTATCCAGTAGATATCGTCCCGATCGATCGCCTTGCCGTCGTCTTTACCCATTGGGATGGTGAGTTCTATCACTTCGCAGACATCGGTTCCGACAATCCCGACGATCCAGATGAGTTTCAACTCCCACCAGACATGCTGGGGAATGCGGCCAAATTCATCGTTGATGATCTGGAACTCGAGATGCTGCTGCTGAACAGCGAGCCGGTTGGCGTTGAATTACCGTCCTCGGTCATCATGCGTGTGAAAAGCGTTGACATGGTTGGGCGTTTCTGGCGCGCCATCATGGAGGGGCCCGCGAGACTTGAAACGGGCCTGGCTGTCATGGTTCCCCCTATCGTCTCCCCAGGTGACCGCATCCGCGTCAACACGGAAAACGGAGAATACATGGAGCGCGTCTAAGAGATACACACATCGACTCCATCTCCAGGGTTCAGGCGACTGGACGAAGTTGCCTGAACCCTCCTCGCTGCCAAACATCCTGAAATGATGCCTGGAGAGCAGATGACATCATTGATTTATTGCAGCCTTAGTATGGTCGATAGCATACTTCCGTCCCCTCACACCGTTTCTAAGGAGAACAAAGATATGATTGCTTGTACACATCTTGATCTAGTACAAGATGTCGAGCCTCGCTCACGAGGGTGTGAAGAGTGTTTGCAAATGGGAGATACGTGGGTACACCTACGCGAATGCCTCATCTGCGGTCATGTTGGTTGCTGTGATTCTTCAAAGAACAAGCACGCAACGAAGCATTTTCACAAGACATTACATCCCATCATACGCTCCCTGGAACCCGAAGAAGACTGGCGCTGGTGTTACATAGACGAGGTGCTTTTCTAGGAGAGCCGGGGTACATCAAAGCCAAACATCTCTAAAGCCTACCCTAGCTCCCACCCAGGACGAGAAGGAGGCATACAGGCTTATCAAACACATTGTGCCTGCCAATCAGTGCATGGGACACATCTTAACGGGGCATAACAAAGATAAACCTCTCGACTGAAGCCAGGACCTTTCTGCTGGAAAACTGAATCCCGCCTGTAATGAGAACTGTCCCGTCTTGCAGGAGGGTCGCGGTGTGGCAGCTGCGTGCTTCGTTCATATCGCCACCATTTGTCCAGCTTCCGTCCAGGGGGGAGCTATCAGGTAGCATTTGATAAAGTTCCGCTGAACGAAGACTTCCAACATCAGTTGGTGACCCTTTAGAGGTCGTAAAGTAGTTTCCTCCAGCGACCAGTACAACTCCTTCCTGGAGCAGGGTGCTGGTATGCCTATGGCGCCGCTGCTGCATGCTGGCGGTCTGCTGCAGTTTGTGAGTAATAGGATAGTAGCGCTCCTCGACTGGAGTATCTGCGTGCTCAAAGAAACCAGCTAGCGCATTGGCGCTTAATCTAGTGCCCCCGCCAGCCAGGAGGACAGTGCCATCGGGCAGGAGAGTAGCGGTATGCCAGGCGCGAGCATACTTGAGCGGCAATGTATCATCCAGGGCATCATGCCCTGGATCATAGAGGTTAGACGCAAAGACAGGATTCTCCGCCTTGCCGATGAAATTCGAGCCGCTGAACAGGAGCATATACGTGTCCGCGAGCAGTGTACCGGTCCCAGCATAGCGGCAGTTACCCTTTGCCTTCTGGTGCCACGTTTCGGTAATAGGGTCAAACCGCTCGACCAGGTCGAGGCTAATCGCAGGTTCACCGACGACCCCGCCGTTGCCGTTGGCAACGAAAACCTCCCCACCAGGAAGAAGCGTGGCGGCGTGTTCTGCATGAGCGCTGATCATGTCTGGAACTCTCTTCCAGGTGTTGGTAGTAGGGGAGAATAACTCAGCAGATGCAAGGACCGGGATCCCCACACCAGATTGTGCCGCCTCGTATCCACCGGCAACGAGAACCTGCCCATCTTGCAAGAGCGTCGCCGTATGACCCCAACGTGGGTCGTTCATCGACCCAGTATGCGTCCATTCGAGCGTCTGAGGGTCAAAGATCTCGGCGGTTGACCTGGTTGGCCCCACATCCAGCCCATTCCCGCCAGCAACTAAGACTCGGCCATCTTGCAAGAGTGTCGCCGTATGGCCCCAGCGTGTCTCATTCATTCTGCTGACTGTTTCCCAAAAGCCCGTCATAACAGCTCTCCTTCTCGTTTCTTCGCTTCTATCGAGGAAAATGGATTGAACTACCTATCGACCAGTGTTCAAAAATAGACCCACTCATACTAGCCAGCAACAATATCCGCAGGCCCTCATTCACGGCCGCCCCATTACACTTTGTTTGTCTTGAGTTCCTTTATACATTGCACAGTACGAAGCAGCAAACTTCTGTATGCCCTCCTCTTGGAGTTGCTGTGTGACCTTCTCATAAGAGATGCCTATCTGCGCCAGCGATGTAAGTACATTGCTCGCCTGGGCAAGATCCCGCTCGATACTTAAATGCACTTCCCCATGATCACGAAAGTGCTCTATAGTTTCCAGCGGCATGGTATCTACGGTGTTTGGCCCGATCAGTTCTTCCGCGTACAAAACATCGCGATATGCGGGGTTCTTCGTACTGGTACTGGCCCACAGTGGGCGCTGCAACTTTCCCCCTGCTCGCGCAAGCGAGGCAAAACGTGCTGAACTAAACACCTGTCTGAACTCCTGATAGACCAGACGCGCGTTCGCAATTGCAGCTTTCCCGCTCAATGTGGCGATTTTGTGCTGCTCTAAGGGATCTCGTGTGTTTTTGATCTTCTCTTCAAGCAATGAATCAATCAGCACATCCAGGCGGCTGACAAAGAAGCTAGCAACGGATGCGAGATGTTTTATATCCAGGCCTCGCTGCAGACGAATCTCTAAGGCGCTCACATAGGCTTCCGCCACCCGGCGATAATTCTCCAGAGAGAAGATAAGCGTCACATTGACATTGATGCCCTCCGTCAATGCCTGCTGAAGCGCGGCAATCCCCTCCGGCGTTCCTGGTATTTTGATCATGAGGTTTGGGCGTGCAATCATATCCCAGTACCGACGCGTATCCTCAAGCGTTCTCGCGGTATCGTGAGCAAGTTCAGGCGAGACTTCCAGGCTGACATATCCATCTTGTCCACCCGTTGACTCATAGATGGGATACAGCATCTCGGCCACTGTACAAACATCGGTTGTCACCAACGTGTCACAAATATCTTTGGCGCTTTTACCCTCACGCATCAGCTGCTGCATCTGCTCGTCATAGGCATGTCCAGCTCGTATGGCTTTTTCAAAGGTGGTGGGGTTGGCCGTCACTCCTACAACGCCGTCTTCCTCAAGGAGACGGTGAAGTTGTCCAGACTTGATCTGGGCACGATCAATATTGTCATACCACAGGCTTTGTCCCAATGGCCTCAATTGAAGTAATGGATTGCTCATAGCCTCATCTTCTTTTCTGCTTGCTGGACTCCGTCCAAATAAACACGTAGCTCGCTTGTTAGGCGTTTCTCCAAAAAGAGCTTCAGAGTATCAGACTCTCACTTTCCCAAGAAGCGCTGGGTGAAGGTCGCAATAAAGCTGACCTCGATCAACAGACCCAATACTGCTTCTATGGCAGCCAGTCGCGCGAAGGCATCTCCTAATGACATGTTTTGCAGCAAGAAGCCACGTCCATGAAAACTGACCACGCTCAAAACGAGTGCCTCGTCCCAGCTAAGATGGGCAGAGGGGATAAATAGATAGAGACAAGTGAAGCAGAAGATAACGATGAGATAGGCAAGCAGGCTCCTTCCAGGCTTATATCCGTAGCCTGCAAGCAGGTCAAGGCAGGTTGAGAAGAGGTATGCTCCAAGCTTACTTTGCCGCCGCAAGACGATACGTTGCAAGATTTGCGCGCGGTAGGCGAAGCGCGCCGCCTCCTCATCGAGTCCCTGTGCCCGCAACGCCACGGCGAGCTGACGATTGGCTCGCACCGCTGCCTCATACTCCTCCAACCGGGTGACCCTATCTTTTCTCTTCCCCGCGTGTAGGGCCTGTCGTGCTTCGTATTCATCACCAAGCATGTCTATTTGTGCCCACTGCACGACCGCGAGATTAACGTTGCCCCATTGTGCGTCTGCCAGCGAAGGGCCAATGCGCGGCTCACCGCTTTGCGAAACATTTTTCAGTTGTGTGTCCACACCATGTGATCCGCTGAGTTTGACCCCCTCCAGGTGGGCTTTATAGAGAAACGTCCGCTCCAGGTGAGCCTTATACAGAGATGCTCCCTCCAGAAATGCCTCGTTGAGGTATGCTCCCTCCAGATGAGCCCCACTCAGGTTTGCCTTCTGCAAATAGGCCCCACTGAGGTACCCTTCCTCTAGATGTGCGAAACTGAGATTGGCTTGCTCTAGATAAGCCGAACTTAAATAGGCTTTTTCCAGGCGGGCTGCGCTCAAGTCAGCCTTCGTTAAATGCGCTCCATTAAGGTATGCCCCCTCCAGGCGCGCTGCTACGAGGTTAGCATTTTGTAAATATGCCTCGCTTAGATCGGCTTTTGCTATGTTAGCTTCCTTCAGGTTGGCATTCTTTAGAAATGCTCTAGCGAGGAATGCACGCTCCAGGTAGGCTCTGGCGAGGTTTGCCTGTTCCAGGTGCGCTTCATACAGTGAGGCACTCTCCAGGTGGGCTCCGATAAGATCAGCTTGTTCCAGGTGAGCCTCACTCAGATTGGCTCCCGTGAGCAGGACTGCGGCGGCGGCACGTTGTTCCGCGGTGGCTTCATCCCACTCTTTGCTGGTAAGACTACCGCGCAGGCGTGCCAGTGGAAGGGCGTGCAGGTCTTCAAACTTTAGATCCGCACCTCGTAGATCCAACCCCAGGTGGGGCTCTCGACCCTCATCATTGCCTTCACAGGTCCCCCTCCCTTTCATGGATATTGAAAGCAGCCACTCGACGTCCGCACGACTCAGTTTTACCCCTTTGAATGGATAACGGCAGTGTATGATGTCCGGAACTGTTGCAAGATAGCGGGATAATTGTTCCTGGCGTTCCTGCTCAATCTCGGGCTCAATATTCCAGGGTTCCTGGTGCTCTTGCCTGGTTGTATCCTTCAGGGGAGATGTAGAGAAGATAGCGTCTCGCGCTGCATTCCGCTGATTGTCACTCGCCCTTCTCGCGTCTGCTTTTTTTTCGTTTTCCTTATCAGTAGGCATGGTTCTTTCCTAAGTAACAGAACTTTCCTTCGCGTTCTCTCTTTCCTGTGTAATTATGGTTGCTTGTCCTGCACTGAGTACCAGGACCTCACAGGGCGCATTTTTCAGAACGTACTCTACAGCTGGGTCTAATTGATACCCACCACCACGTATACGCGCCGGGCTATTTGCTATCAGGATCATATCTATGGCCTGCTCTTCCGCTTCGCGTACGATTGCCACACCTGCCTGGCGTGCTTTGAGGATGCGCTTTGTTACCTTGGTGATATAGCGTTTGGCAATGACTTCAGCGCGATCCAGCAGTTCGAGTGCTCGTTTTTCATCTTCCTCGACACGAGCATCCAGGGGAAGCCAAAAGGGAACTTCAAGCACTATTAGCAGTTCAACATACCCATCTCGATACTTTGACATTTGGGTTGCCAGTGCTACTACACGATCAGTGAGAGTATCAGCGCTTAAAAGAGGAACAAGAATACGACGCAGGTGGCTCACCGACCGCACTGCTTGCGCAGCAATTCGTGTCCGCTCAGTATCCTTCGGCAGGTGCAAACATCCAACCCAACACGCCCATAATAGAGGCGAGGAACACGATGGCAATCAAGACACCAAAGACATTAATTTGTATTGGGTTCATCATAAGTGTTTTTGCCTCTGTCATTAAGTTACCTGACACTCACCTTTTACGACCCCATCTGTAACCGCAAGTTTGCTTGCGTATACGCACGCAGCTGCACGACCTCTAGAGTAATAAAAGTCAGTCCAAGAACCACGAGCATCCATGCCTGAACTCCAGCCATCATCCCACGAACGAAAATAATGATACCAAGCGGAATAATGAGCAAGCTCACCAGGAGCCGATATCGTTCACGCCATAATAGGAACCCCAGATTCCAACAGCGCGGCGCAGATTGGGACTTTCTTGGGGGGGCCCAGTGGCGGTGGTATTGTTCAGTTGAGCTGTCTCTTGCGTCTCTTCGCCGATCATAAATAAACCTCAAATATAAACGATAATACTAATGATGCATTCCAAGTCTTTTATTAGTATACTACCCTGGTTTATAAAAAATGAGCTGGAGAATAACACAAAATCGAAACAGACACCGTTTGGAGGTAGTAGTCAGGTAGCATCGTAATGAAAGGGGCATAGTGGAGACATGTGCCAGAGATGTTACGTATCCTTTTCTCCAAACGTAGTTTCCATAGAACGAAACACAAGAGAAAGCTCGACATCAGTATTCCTTGAACAAGCAAGGAGCAGGAACTATTCGAGCCTATCTCATTCGTTCTTACGTACCAAGATGAAGTGCAGAAGATTGAAAAGGAAAGGGTTTATCCTATGCTCATTCGCTCAGATCCACTACGCGGGGTGGCAAGTTTACGTCAGGCCATGGATGATGTGCTTGAGCAAAGTCTTGTGCGTCACGGATGGCCGGAAACCTTGCCACAAATGCTTCCTCCTATGGATGTGGAAGAAACTGACCAGGGCTATCACATTCGCTTGTCCGTCCCAGGTTTTAACCCAGAAAACCTTGAGGTCATTGCACAGCCAAACACACTGACTATTCGAGGAGAGATTAAGCAGGAAGAAACAGAACGGCAGAAGCGAAAGAATTTGCTGAGACGAGAAATTCGTACAGAAGCGTTTGAGCGCAACGTCACCTTTGATCGCCCACTTGATCCTGATAATATCACCGTTTCCTACGAGAACGGCATCTTGGAATTAGACATTCCTGCGCGCGAAGAGGCGAGAGCACGTCACATCAGTGTTACCAGTACCAAGCAAGCAAAAGCGATGGGAGCAGGTCAAACTGAGCAGGCAGCACAAGGTGGACAAACGAAGCAGCAGCAAGCGCAAGGTGGACAAACGAAGCAGCAGCCACGTGGACAGGGGTGAGGCTTTAGTTAAAGCGGTGTGGAAATGCGCAAGCATTTCCACATTTGTCTTGCTCAAGGTGATAGAGCTGTTCTCAATAGGCCGCTGTTAGTGGGACTCTCGTCTTATACCCCTGCATAGCAACAATATGGGGTTTCTGACAGGATCTTATCCAGTAATGGGCTCCAAGGCGGGATCAACCTCGATCTGGTTTTCAACTTCGGTGACACCGGGAGCCGACCACGCGCTCTCTTCCGCCACCAGTTTCTCCATATTCGAATGCACCTTACCACGTAGGATAACCTTACTTCCCTTAACCTCAACCTTAATATGCTTTGCGTCCGTCTCCGCATTGCGGACCAGAGCTTCTTCAATCTTTAGCTTCAGGTCACCTGGCACCGGATTGGGTTTGACCGTGATAAGATTGGTGATACCTTTGACCCCTGGTATGCGTTGAACAACATGTTCGGCTTCTCTCTTCTGGAAGTTGTATTCAACCTCACCCTTAAGTGTTACCCAGCCGTTGCTTACCCTCACATCCAGATCATCAATTGGAACGGGCACATGCCAGGCGAGGGTATCTTTCACAGATTTCGCAAGGCTATCATCGGTGCGCTGAGCGGAGCCAGCCAGGCGAACCTCAATTTCATTGATGACATCCCTGACTCCACGAACGCGGCGAGCAGCGGCCTCGGCAGCAACCTTTTGCACATATGAATCGACCCAGCCCAGCAACGTGACGACCCCATCCCTGGTAATGACGCCGATTTCATTTGCGCGGACACGTGGCTCCCACCTCAATTCATTCAGCACATCCTCTTGAATTTCTTCATCAGTACGTGGGCTAATCGCCATGGTGTGTGCCTCTTTCTCCTATTTCCACTGTAGAGTCTTCAACACCTACCGTTTCCGTTCTATCAAACAATAGTTTCAACCTGATCTTGGTGCAGCCTTCAATGCTTGCCATACATGTCATGATCCGCATTAGAGCATCTCAAGCGGCCGCTTCGCGGTTGGTGGCGGAAACGCGCTGTCAAGCATGGCTAGCTCTTGTTTCGAGAGGAAGATTTTGAGCGCTCCGCAGTTCTCCTGGGTGTGCTCTGGTGTACTGGCTTTGGGAATAGCATTCACTCCATCAAGCCGGATTACCCAGGCAATTGCCAGCTGAGTCGGCGTCACTCCGTGACTGGCAGCTACTCTCTGAAGCACGGGATGATTAAGCAGTCGACCCTGCTCAATCGGCGAGTAGGCCATGATTGGAAGATTACGCGCACGACACCAGGGCAACAGGTCATACTCGATACCACGCCGAGTGAGGTTGTAGAGTACCTGGTCGGTCGCGACGTCTGCACCATTGCGCGTGATAACAAGTTCTTCCATATCGAAGACATCGAAGTTACTGACGCCCCCAGTGGCGAATTTTACCGACACGGGCTAAATCAGCGAAAGCATCAAGTGTCTCTCTCAATGGCACAAGGCCGCGCCAGTGTAGCAGATACAGGTCGATGTAGTCTGTTCCGAGGCGCATCAGGCTTCCTTCACAGGCCGCGATTGTCCCGCCCCGTGTTGCATGCTCTGGCAACACCTTGCTGACCAAAAAAACTTCGTCGCGCCGCCCAGCAATCGCCTCGCCAACAAGTTCTTCAGCAGCACCATCAGCGTACATTTCAGCTGTATCTATCAGTATCATACCGAGATCGAGGCCAAGGCGTAATGCCGCGATCTCGTCATCTCGATGTCGCGCGTCTTCCGCCATGCCCCAGGTCCCCTGTCCAAGCACTGGAATTGCCTTCCCGGAGGGAGCTTTATCGTGCGCATGGCAACAGGCATGGTAATTCTCCTTTGTCTGGTAGACAAACTTCGCTAAGGCACTGCTGAAGAGCCTTTCTACTCTCCTGGCTTTATAAGATTCTGGTAACCAACCTTGCAGGGCGATGAAATCTTCATTCCCATCTTTACTATAAACGCATGTATATTATTTATTTACTCAAATGACAGATATCATAAATGTAAATCTTTGTCAAAGTCATAAATAGAGAATTTTCCTAAAGAGAGACCATGACTCGTGTAAGAATCGAACCTCCTAAGATCTTCAGATGCGAAAGGGAGAAACCTCTTTTGGCAACCAAGCGTGTAGTAGACTGAGAGAGAGCGATTTGTAGAGCATTAACACTATTAGTTGAACTGGGGTCAGATATGACTAAGCCTGCTCTCGTTGTAGTGGATGATTCGCCCACCACTTTGCATCAGCTTGAACATGATCTCCAACAGAAATACGGAAACCGCTTTCGCATCCTTGAAGCGACCTCGTGTCAACAAGCCATCGATCAACTTCGAGAGATGAATGTGCAAAACGAGCCAGTTGCCGCTCTCCTGGTTGATGCGGACATGCCAGAGATGCAGGGCTCAGAGTTTCTACAAATCGCACGCGCCCTCTATCCCAAGGCCAGGCGCATCTTGCTCACCACCTACGAGGATAGCCGAGCAGCCATCCAGGCCATCAGCTCCGCACTCATCGACTATTACATCATGAAACCATGGGAACCACCAGAAGCCAATCTCTATCCCGCACTCGACGATCTCCTGGCTGACTGGCTGGCTTTCTATGAAACCTCCCAGAACCAGCTACGCCTTGTAGGCCATCGCTGGTCACCCCAGATGCATGAGATTGGCGACTTCCTGGCACGTAACCGCATCCCCTACCAATGGCTCCATGTCGAAAACAGCTCGGAGGCGAATCAGGTACTGACTCAGCTAGGTCTCAGTCTGAGGAATTTGCCTGTTGTGATTTGTCCAGATGGCTCTTACCTGGTCAAACCCAGTTTAGTTCAGCTTGCGGAGAAAATCCACCTCAAGACGCATGCAGAGCAACCTTTCTATGACCTCATCATCATTGGCTCGGGGCCTGCCGGACTTGCAGGGGGAGTCTACGGCGCCTCAGAGGGGCTGCACACCCTGCTCATAGATCAGGAAGCAGCAGGGGGACAGGCTGGAACCAGTTCGAGAATCGAGAACTACCTCGGTTTTCCAGTGGGATTATCGGGAAGCGATCTCGCCTGTCGCGCCGTTATCCAGGCCAAACGCTTTGGGGCGGAGATCATCACGCCGCAAAAGGCCACAAAAGTGCGCCTGGATGGACAGTACCGTTGTGTTGAGCTAGGTGACGGCACAGAATTACGTTGCCATGTCCTCGTGCTCGCCTGCGGGGTCTCTTACCGCAGATTGGATGTACCAGGAATTGGACACCTGACGGGGAAGGGAGTCTACTATGGCGGCTCCGTTACTGAGGCCATGACTTGTATAGATGAAGACGTGTATATCGTAGGTGGCGCGAACTCGGCTGGTCAAGCCGCCATTTACTTTGCAAAATACGCTCGTCATGTGACCATGTTGGTACGTGCCGACTCGCTTGCAAAAGACATGTCCAGGTACCTCATTGATCAGATTGCGAGCACACCCAACATCGAGGTCAAAACGAGTACGCACGTCATTGCCGCCCATGGCAAACAGCACCTCGAAAGCATCACAATCTTCAATGACATCACCCAGGCTGAGCAAACGCTGCCCGCAACCTCACTCTTCATCTACATAGGAGCTGAGCCTCACACGGAATGGCTACAAGGCATAGTGCAGGTGGATGAGAAAGGCTTTATCCTGACCGGTTCGGACCTTATTCACGAAGGGCGGCTTCCAGAGGATTGGGCGCTTGATCGCGAGCCATTCCACCTGGAGACAAATGTACCTGGCGTTTTCGCCGTCGGCGACGTACGCCACGGTTCTGTCAAACGCATCGCCTCCAGCGTCGGCGAGGGAGCCATGGCGGTCATGTTCGTACATCTTTACCTGGATAACATCGCCCTCAGAACGTAGTGGTTTTCATCCAATTGTTTACTGCTCATGCGAGAAAAGTCGCTCCAGGTGCGGCTAAGGAGAGGGATCATGGAACATTCCATATTTTATAAGGAAAATGTCCCCTACCTGAGACCGGTTGAAACGCTTCAGATTGGCGATACCCCGCTATGGCCGCCGCTTCTGAATGACGACATGCTCTACATTGCTGCGCGCAACCACACGCTCTATGCCCTGGATAAGCATACACACAAGCCACTTTGGAGCTATAAAGCACAGGGAGATCTTCTATCTGCACCAACTCTGCTTGACGATGTCCTCTATATCGCATCCTCTGATCGCACAGTCTGCGCACTCGAGGCCAGGACCGGCGGTGTATTATGGTATTACCAGGCCCAAGGGGCATTACTATGCGCGCCCACCATAGCTGAAGGTGTTGCCTACTTTGTCGCAGGCCAAACACTCTACGCTTTAGACGCCGGATTAGGTGACGTACTCTGGTCTTATGACTTGCAAGAACGTGCACACGTACCTTTGACGGTAAGTAACGGCATTATCTACATAGCGGAGAAAAGCAGGCTCTACGCCCTTGATGCCATTCGCCGGGTCATCATCTGGAGTTATGCAACTCAGGATACAGTGCGCGCAGCGCCGGTCGTCGTAGATGAAATGGTGTACCTCAGTTCGCAAGATCACACGCTCTACGCGCTCAATAGTGAAACCGGGCAAAAGCTCTGGAGTTATACCACTCGGGACGCCATTCTCGCCTCGCCAGCCATTGCCTATGGGATGGTCTTTGTTGGCTCCAATGATTACACACTCTATGCTCTGGAGGCTAGATTTGGCACGCTGCGGTGGCAGTATGCGACCAACGGGCCTCTTCTCGCACCACCCGCCTTCTCAGATGAAACACTGTTTGTGGGCTCTTTCGATCACTCCTGCTATGCTCTGGACGCCCTCACAGGAGAGAAGCTCTGGAGTTACGGCACCAGAGGACCAATAGATACGTCGCCGAGCATCGCGGAAGGCATCTTGTATGTCTCTTCCACCGACACTTACCTCTACGAGTTCGCCAGCGACCGCCGATGGACCTTTACTACCGGCAATGCCATCGAATCCTCGCCAGCGACTGCAAATGGCATGGTCTACTTTGGCTCAACGGACCATAACGTCTACGCGCTTAAAGGGGAGGCTGGTGAAGTGCAGTGGAGCATAGAAACCGGCGAGGAGATCTTCTCCTCTCCCCTGGCGAATAGCACACGCGAGGTCATCTACATCGGGTCAAATGATTTTACGCTTTACGCCCTGGCCGCAAGCACAGGAGCTATCCTGTGGGATTTCCTTACCGCGGGACACATCATCTCTTCGCCTGGCGAATGGAGTGGCATGGTCTATGTCGGTTCAGCTGATCATTGCGTCTACGCCCTCGATGTAGAGACAGGCGAAGAAATCTGGCAGTATGAAACAACTGGAAACATCACTTCCTCGCCCTGCATTGTTGATGGTGTTCTCTACATAGGTTCACTTGACCAGCAAGTTTATGCGCTCAATGCCTGCGATGGAAAGCTCATATGGTCGTACATGACCGGAGGAGGGGTCCATTCTTCGCCCACTGTAGAGCAAGGACTCCTCTATGTAGGCTCACGCGACTATAAGCTCTATGCTCTGGATACCAGGACAGGAACAAAACGCTGGGAGTTCGAGACAGGCAACATTGTGGATTCATCTCCTACCGTTGCCAATGACATTGTGTATGTTGGCTCACACGATCACCATCTCTACGCATTCGATGCGCCATCGGGGAAAAAGCGTTGGCAATATAGAACAGGTGGCGCAGTAGCCTCCTCACCGAGAATAACCGATGGAACAGTTTATGCAGGCTCGGAAGATGGTAATCTCTATGCACTCGACATTCATTCAGGGGAAAAACGTTGGTGTTACCATACAGGGGGTGCGATCCATGCTTCAGTCGCAACCGATGAAGACCTTGTCTACATCGGCTCCTCTGACCACACCTTGTATGCCTTGCAGCGCATCCTCCTCCCAACGCATATTCACCTGCCAGGCTGATGTCTCGGCTATTTGGCGCCGAGACAATGGAATTCGGGAAATAGTAGAACAGAGGCATCATGTTGACGACGCGCAAGGCGATGATGCCCTGTGATCAATGAATGTGGGAAATGGGGTCGGGTCTCTCTTTCACAGGCACTCGATTTGTCACGCGCAAGGTGATGCTCCTGAAAGGGATTTTCTCGGCCTTCCTCCTCAGCACCTGCGGCGCTTCGCATGGGGTAAGGGGGTGTGGTAGCGAGAAGTCGCTTCCTCATAATATCCCATATTAAATAATTAGAAGCCATGCTATTTATAGTGGAATTATGGGTTTTGCAGATCAGCACATTTAGACACTTTATTTATGTTACTACTGACAATAATTCATAGAGATGTTTTTCATTTTATGCTATCTTTCATTTAATGAAAGGAAAAGGGCAACAGCATGGCATAGATAAATACTGATCAGTCAATTGGTGCAGGTCTCATTCCGAGGAACTATAAGGGCGATCATTGTGACACTCTTGTTTTCCAATGAACCGTCGTAACGCAGGTCCTCTCTTTTAAGACCCTCAATGACGAGAGATGCACCTAAATTTCAGTATCTAGATGGATTGCCGCGTCATCGTTATCGCAACCTCAAAGGTATTTCGGCGTAACACACAATCAAGTGAGCGAAGCTGCCAGGAAGGCGACCAAGTGCGCTTCTAAGAGACGAATATCTCAAGGGTGAGATATGGCGGCACCGTCAGCCATTACGAAGCGGTGCTCACGGTTGCTTTTTCATAGCTTGTTTGTTGTTTGGCAAGATGCCGCTGATAAGAGTCAAAAACAGTGCTCAAAAGAAGAGGGTCATGCTATGCAGTCAAACAATCCGGAACAACAGAAGGCCACAACTGGAACCACGACAGCCACCCAGGCAACCCAACAGGGTCAACCAGGGCAACAGCAGGCTCCGCCTGACGCGACGACAGCCATCCAGTCAGTTCCCCCGAGCGAAGCAGAACAGGAAGAGCATCGCAAAGCGGAAGAGTACCTGGATCAACTGCGCAGGACGCAGGCAGACTTTGCCAATTATCGACGTCGCATGGGCAAGGAACAGGTCGAGGGGCGCATCGCGGCCCAGAGTAGCTTGCTCTATCAGATGCTGCCGGTCCTGGACGATCTTGAAATAGCTCTGCGCTCGGCACCTACGGAGATGTGTCCGCATTCCTGGGTGCAGGGTCTGTTTCTGGTCGCGCGCCGACTCGAGTCAACGCTTGACCAACTGGGTGTGCAACGTGTTGGTGCCATCGGCGAACAATTCACCCCCCGCTGGCATGAGGCCATCGCGACCGAGGCTCGAAGAGATGCGCCAGAGGGGACCATTCTCGATGTACATCAACAAGGGTATATCATCGAGGACCACGTCATTCGTCCAGCCAGGGTGAGTGTCGCGGGCATCCCTCCTCAAAGACAAACGCCCACGGCGCAAGAAGGGACTGATGATGACAACAGGCAAACGCAAGCCGAATGATCAGCGGCCACGCCTCATAGGAATCGAAGGGGCGAGGTAAAAAGACAGCCTCTATGGCATTCAACAGTTCACATGAGCAGGCGACATCCGCGCTCAAGCTCCTTGTCGAGAGGAGTTGTGGACATACTACAAGAGAGTTAGGGAACAATGGCAAAGGTACTCGGTATAGACCTGGGAACAACAAACTCAGTCATGTCAATCATGGAGGCAGGCGAGCCCACCGTTATTGAGAACAGGGAGGGTGCGCGGATTACGCCCTCTGTCGTCGCGATTACCAAGAGTGGCGAGCGCCTGGTGGGGCAGGTCGCTAAACGCCAGGCTGTGACCAACCCGGAAAATACTGTCTTCTCCATTAAGCGTCTCATGGGGCGTAAGTTCGATGATCCCGAAGTGCAGCGCACGATGAAAATGGTCCCCTATAAGATCGCCAGTGCCGCGAACGGTGATGTCCGCGTTGTGATGGGAGGGCGTGAGTATAGTCCGCCAGAAATTTCGGCCATGATCCTGCAAAAGCTGAAGGTCGATGCGGAAGACAAATTGGGGGAACGCATTTCGCAGGCTGTCATCACGGTCCCCGCCTACTTCAACGACTCACAGCGCCAGGCTACCAAAGACGCGGGCACCATCGCAGGACTTGAAGTCTTGCGCATCATTAATGAGCCAACCGCGGCCTCGCTTGCCTATGGGCTGGACAAAAAACACGATGAGATCATTGCCGTCTATGACCTCGGCGGTGGCACCTTTGATATCTCCGTCCTGCAACTGGGGGAGGGTGTCATTGAAGTCAAGGCGACCAATGGCGATACCCATCTGGGTGGCGACGACTTTGACCAGCGTATCGTGGACTGGCTTGCCGACGAGTTTCGCAAGGATCAGGGCATTGATTTACGCAACGATCGCATGGCGCTCCAACGCTTGAAGGAAGCCGCCGAGCGCGCCAAGATCGAGCTCTCCTCATCGACCCAGACCGAGATTAACCTCCCCTTTATCACGGCTGACGCCAGTGGGCCAAGACACCTTGTGATGACACTTACACGTGCCAAGCTAGAAGAACTGGTGGGCGATCTGATCGAGCGCACGCGCGGCCCGGTCATGCGTGCCCTGGAGGATGCGCAGGTCAAGCCAAGTGACGTCAACGAGGATGTGCTGGTGGGCGGGCAGACCCGTATGCCAGCCGTAGTTGAGTTTGTCAAAAACATCTTCGGCAAGGACCCGCACAAGGGCGTCAATCCCGATGAGGTGGTCGCCGTTGGCGCGGCTATCCAGGGAGGTGTGCTGGGAGGCGAGGTCAAGGATGTCTTGCTCCTGGATGTTACCCCGCTCTCACTTGGCGTCGAGACATTGGGTGGCGTGACAACCAAGCTCATTGAGCGCAACACAACCATTCCTACACGCAAGAGCGAGACCTTCAGCACAGCCGAGGATAATCAATCAGCGGTAGATGTCCATGTACTCCAGGGTGAACGTGAGCTGGCGCGCGATAACAAGAGCCTGGGACATTTCCGCCTGGAGGGGATCAGTCCTGCGCCGCGTGGCATGCCACAAATCGAAGTCACCTTCGATATTGACGCCAACGGCATTCTCAACGTGACCGCACGCGACAAGGCCACGGGCCGTGAGCAAAAGATTACCATTACTGCTTCCAGTGGTCTCTCGCAAAGCGATGTCGACCGCATGGTGAGTGAAGCGGAGCAACACGCTCAGGAAGATCGCCAGCGCCGCCAGGAGATCGAGACACGTAACAATGCTTCCAGTGTGGCCTACCAGGTAGAGCGTACTCTCAAGGAGAACACGGAGAAACTCTCACCCAGTATGCGCAATGAAGCCGAGAGCAAGGTCAAGGCTGTGCGCGACGCCCTAACTGGGAGTGACATCGCACGTGTGCAAAGCAGCATGGCTGAACTGGAGAGCACCTATCAGCGCATGCAACAGGAGATTGCCAGCTATACAGGCGCTCCGGCTGGCAGCGAAGCCACTGAAGCAAGAGCGCAAGCCAGTTCTGGCAGCGAGCCAGGGACCGTCGAAGGAGAATACCGAGAACTCTAGCGACTCACCTGATTCACTTATAGATATCCTGGGGGCTGCCTCTCTAGCTTTGGAGCACCTCCAGGATAGCAAGCGCACCGTTACAGTTACAACTGAATGCAGACATACAAGATTGCTCTCTATGGATGCACTCAGGAGAGCAGGAAAGGATGTGCACTATGCTCTTAGCTTCAGCGCATCTCATCGCGTTACAAGAGCTGGCTGCCGAAGAGGCTGCGGGACACGCAACACATTCATTGGCAGAAGATGATTCTCAGGAACACATTTATCGCGAACTTGAATTGCAGGGCCTTGCCCTTCTCCAGCCTCCTCGCGCCTACCAACTCTCCTATGCCGGGCGTGAGGCGCTTGACCTCATGAGAGCAATGCATGCGGAGAACTTACTCCCTACAATAGATCGTCTCGAGCACAACTGGCGTTTTCTTGGCTCAGATATTCTGGCCGCTTTACACGCAGCAACGTTAAAAAAGGGGCAGGTTGGTCCAGTAACCGTAGATATGCTGCGTGCACGCGGCTTCACAAAGCAGGTGCAGGATACACTCGAAAAGCGTCAGCTTACCTGTCTAAATCGTTATGGCGAGGCCTGGAGGGATTTCGCTGAACACCATCGTCCACGTCTGGAGATTTATGGCGATCTCGCAAATGCGATCCGTCACATGCATCCTGGCTATGCCCAGAAACCAGCCGCTCAAATGACCGCAGAACAACTGGCGCTCATGGAAGCCATGAACCTCCTGGCCTGGTCGATTCCTGAAGGGGATAATTATGTCCTAACGGCATTAGGCCAGGCCGTCTATGATGCTTTGCGTAAAGAAGGCTATAGCCCTCTAGATGTGGCTCTTGATGAGCCATTGCTCCAGGTACTAGCAGAGTTAGCTGATAAGGGAAGCTCCGTTTTAACGCCTGAACAAATAGCCAGCCTCCAATTGCTGGGCTATGTCGATGCGGATGAAAAACTGAGCGCAGCAGGTTATGCAGCGCTCAAAGCATATTCTCTTCTACAAAAAGAGGTACCAGAAAAGACGCGTACATTCGCGATCACCGAACCTGAAGTTGAATTACTCACGACCATCGATCACCTGGTTCAGGAACATAAACCCACCAATAAAGAGGCCCTACATCGCGTGCTAGTTAATCGTATGGTCAAACGCTATCGCGCCCTGGAAGGACGCCGTGGCCGAACCTTACGGGAGAGAACGCCGTTGAAGCGTCAGGCTGTGGCGCTGCTAGAGCAGGTAAAAGAGCACGATGAGTGGTTTAACACCAATTGGGATCTCGAGGAGCTCCTCGTTGGCCTGGAGGCCTTTGACTTGCTAAGAGCTGAAATGGAAGGCCGTAATATGGGCTATCGCCTGACGTTCACAGGTCAAAAAATTGTGGAAGAGCAGGAGGGGAACACACGCGACATCAGCGCTACAGCGGTTAAAGCTCTAACGATTGCCGAAACCCACCTGGGCGTTCCTGCGCAGTGGTGGATTGAGCAGGCACGTGAAGAAGAGCTTATTGGCACTGGAGGGATCACTGCATCGGGCCGCTTTTACGCCAATCTCGCCAACCACTGCATACGAAGGCTTGCACTTACTCGAGAGGAGGCCGAACTTTTGGAGCAACTCCCCGACACCGAAGGGGAATCATGTGGTTTTGGCAGCAACAGCCGAGAAGGGCTCGACGAAGAAAAACGCAACTGGGCGCTGGAAAAGCTCGAAGCACGCGGCTTTATTGACAGACTTGTTGATTGTCAGATGATACGTACGGAGGCGGGGCAACTCCTCACCAGAGCTGTGAGCGGGGCTATGCACCTCGGGCATCCCATTACGCCAACCCTCGTGCGCGTGCTCGCCGCTATCCGGCAGGTGGGGACATTATATGTGAAAGAGCGCAAGGTCCGTATGCAGCCTCACCAGTGGGAGGAAGCAGAGCGCCTGAGCGGTTTAGGGGAATCTGAATTTCGCGAAATGCTGCACGTTGCCCGTATGGGTCAGTATGTCGGGGAAGCAACGCTCACAGAGGCAGGTCTAGATCTCCTGGCTGTCCAGGAGCTCATTGACAAAGAATATAGCGTTGCTGCGAAGAGGCCTTAGGAGGTCGATATCATTCGGATCCTCTAAAACTCCTCTTCCAGGGAGAAACAACCCATGGCTGTTGATTATAAGGACTACTATAAGACGTTGGGCGTGGACAGGAACGCAAGTCAGAAGGATATTCAAAAAGCCTTTCGCAAACTCGCGCGCCAATATCACCCTGATATCAATCCAGGTGATAAGGCAGCCGAGGAGAAGTTCAAGGAGATCAACGAAGCCAACGAAGTGCTCTCCGACCAAGAGAAACGGAAGAGCTACGACGAGATGGATAGATATTACCAGCAGTACGGGAGCTGGCCAGGTGCAGGCTATGCGGCTGGAACGGGGGCAACAGGCGCTGGTAGAGGACGCACCCACTATCGTACCGTCAGCGAAGAAGACTTAAACGACCTCTTTGGCGGCGCGTCTCCGTTCTCGGATTTCTTCGAGACCTACTTTGGTGCAGGTCCGGGAACCAGGCGATCGCGTACGGCTGGCCATACGCGCGCAGAGGCTCGAGCCCCAGCCCGCCAGGATGTCGAGGCTGAAGTCACCGTGACACTTCCAGAAGCCTATAAAGGCGCTACGCGCGTTTTAGAACTGGCCACTCCAGATGGCGGCACACGTCGGTTGGAGGTAAAAATCCCCCCTGGGGTTGACGAGGGTTCGCGCATACGGATAGCCGGTCAGGGCAGAGAGGGTCCCGCCGGACGAGGGGACCTGTACCTGCGCGTGCATATGGTACCTGATCCTCGCTTCAGACGGGAAGGGACAACACTACATACACGCGTCGATGTACCGCTCACCGAGGCTGTATTAGGCGGAGAGGTACAGGTGCCGACCCCGGATGGTCGCCACCTGCTGCTACGGGTTCCACCCGGGACCGAGGAGGGTACCGCGTTGCGTCTACGGGGCCAGGGCATGCCTGTTATGGGAGAATCCGGGAAGCGGGGCGACCTCTATGCCGATGTGCACGTGGTCATACCGAAGGACCTCACTCCAGAGCAACGTCAGCTCTTCGAAGCCTTCGCTCATTCACTTGGCTACGTTCCCCAGGCAAGCCGGTAAAAGAAAGGAGCAGCCATGGATAACCCACACATCACACGTATCGTAATACAGCCATTCCCTGTACCGCGCTCATATAGCGCGCATGAGGCTGTCACCGCGAGCCACCTCAACATGCGTGCGCTGCATTCCCTGGAAGCATTGGGCCTGGCCCAGGGCGAAGGCAGCAGTAGAAACCGGCGCTATAGCGAAGAGGATGTGCGACGCCTGCGGCGTATTCGCCGCTTGCAGCATGAATTAGGAGTGAATTTGGAGGGTGTCGAAGTCGTTCTCCACTTACTCAAGCGCCTGGCAACATTGCAGCAAGAACTGGAAGAAACGCGAAGCCAAGTGGCTCAGATACAATCTTCATCATGGCAATTTTCTGGCGACTGAGAAAACTGACTCGTGGTCATTGTAGTGCTCAACCGACAAGAATCGTTCATTTGTACACCAACAAGGGAAACGAGAGAGTATGAACATTGAGCGTTTCACCGAAAAAGCTCGTGAAGCCATCAATGAAGCTGGCCAGATCGCGAGAGCAAACAATCATAGTCAGGTTGATGTAGAGCATCTCCTTGCGGCTCTGCTCAGTCAAGAAGGCGGAGTGGTACAGCAAGTTATCGCGAAGGCAGGAGGCAACCTTGAGGCAGCGCAGCGCCTGGTTAGCCAGGAACTTGAGCGCATGCCAAAGGCGTATGGTGGAAGTGAGCCAGGCATTTCACCTCGCCTGCGCACGCTCCTGGAAGATGCATTTAAGGAGATGGGAGCCTTTCACGACGAGTATCTCAGCGTTGAGCACTTGTTGCTGGCCATGTTTAATATAAGCGATGGTGTAACGCCAAAGGCGCTAGAAGCGGCAGGGCTGACACGTGACAAGGTGTTACAGGTTCTCACGTCCATCCGAGGAGGGCAACGCGTGACCGACCAGAATCCCGAAGGGAAATACCAGGCGCTCGAAAAATATGGCCGCAATCTCACTCTGCTGGCAGGGCAAGGAAAGCTCGACCCGGTCATCGGCAGAGACGCGGAGATCAGGCGTGTCATCCAGGTCCTAAGTCGCCGCACCAAGAATAACCCGGTCCTAATTGGAGAGCCGGGCGTCGGCAAGACCGCTATTGTCGAGGGATTAGCCCTGAGGATCATGCGCAGCGATGTGCCAAAGACACTGGTCGGCAAACAGATTATCGCTCTCGATCTCGGCGCACTCATCGCTGGCGCCAAGTATCGCGGTGAGTTCGAGGAACGACTTAAAGCCGTGCTCAAAGAGGTAATCGACTCCAACGGCAACATTATCCTCTTCATCGACGAGCTTCACACCCTGGTCGGCGCCGGGGCGGCAGAGGGGGCCATGGATGCCTCCAACATGCTCAAACCCTTGCTGGCCCGTGGCGAGCTCCACTGCATCGGTTCGACCACACTGGAGGAGTATCGCAAATATATTGAAAAAGATGCCGCGCTAGAGCGCCGCTTCCAGCCCGTCATGGTTGATGAGCCAACCGTTGAGGATACCATCAGTATCCTGCGCGGCCTCAAGCAGCGCTATGAGACCCATCATGGCGTACGCATCACCGACAGCGCCCTGGTCTCCGCAGCCGTTCTCTCCAAGCGTTACATCACCGACCGCTTCTTACCCGACAAGGCCATTGACCTGGTGGATGAGGCAGCCAGCCGGAAGCGCGTCGAGTTGGATAGCACCCCTACCGAGATCGACGCGCTGGACCGCCGCATCAGGCAGTTGCAGATTGAACATGAAGCCCTGAAAAAGGAGTCTGATCCTGGCAGCCAGGAACGCCGTGCAAAAGTTGAACAGGAGATCGCCAATCTGCAAGAGCAGCTTAATGCCATGAAGCTCGCTCTAGAGCGCGAACGCGGCCCTGTCGAGACCATGCGCAATATACAGCAAGAACTCGAACAGGCCCAGATAGAGCTGGAGAAAGCCGAGCTCGAGTACAACTTTGCCCGCGCAGCTGAACTGCGCCATGGCGTCATTCCCAGGCTGGAGCAGCAACTGCATGAGATGGAGGAGAGGCTCGCCAATATCAAAGGCGCTCGTATGCTTAAAGAAGAGGTGGATGCCGAAGATATTGCTGAGGTTATCTCGCAATGGACCCATATTCCCGCGACCAGGCTCATGGAGGGTGAGATAGAGAAGCTTGTCCATATGGAGGATAACCTGCGTAAACGCGTTGTCGGGCAGAACCACGCGCTACAAACGGTCTCCGACGCTATACGTCGCGCGCGAGCGGGACTGCAGGACCCCAACCGGCCGCTGGCCAGTTTCCTCTTCTTAGGTCCAACAGGCGTGGGTAAAACCGAGCTAGCGCGAGCACTCGCTGAATTCCTCTTTGATGACGAGCATGCCATTATCCGCATCGACATGTCCGAGTATATGGAGAGGCATAGTGTCGCACGCTTGATAGGCGCGCCTCCTGGCTATGTCGGCTATGAGGAGGGAGGTCAGTTGACGGAGACCGTACGCCGTCGGCCCTATAGCGTCGTGCTCTTCGACGAAATCGAGAAGGCCGCGCCAGAGGTCTTCAACATCCTGCTCCAGGTGTTCGATGATGGTCGCCTGACTGATGGGCAGGGCCGCACTGTTGACTTCAAGAACACCGTCCTGATCATGACGAGTAACGTCGGGGCACTCTGGTTGCCTGAGCTTGAGAAACTGGAAGAGGATGAGGTCCAGCGCTCAGTCCGCCAGCGCTTGCGCGGGGAAGGCTTCCGTCCCGAGTTTATCAACCGCATCGATGAAATCATCGTCTTCCACCCGATTTCGCGCGAACAGATGCGAGATATCGTCAATATCCAGCTGGATCGCCTGCGCCTGCGCCTGAGTGAGCGTCACATTACGCTCCAACTCACCAGCACTGCCCGTGATCGACTGGCCGAAATGGGATACGACGAGGAATTTGGTGCTCGTCCACTGAAGCGCGTCATTCAACGGGAGATCGAGAACCGCATCGCGCGCGAGCTGCTTGACGCCACGGTGCGCGACGGCGATACCGTCGTCATTGATGTGAAGGATGGCAAGTTTACACTTGAAGCGGTCAGGGTTGAGGTCCCTGAGGAAGTTCATGCGCGCAGGTAGCGGTTGTCTGCCTTGAGCAAAACCACATGGAGGGCAGAGAGGTGCTTGCCAACGATGCATCTGCTTTGCCCTCCTGTCGGGTTCGAGACAGCAAGTAATTGTCTTGTTTTATCTCTCCTGGCTTTTCAGTGTACAACAAGCGGATTGCTATGCGTCATGCGTGCTGGAGGAATAAGATGCAAAGACGATTTTCGATGTGGTGGCCATCTATACTGCGGCATAGGGCACTCAGTGAAGGGATAGTCATTGCGCTAGTCGTCTCCATTGTCGCCGTTGTGGCTGGCTACCACCTGAACTGGACTGGTTTTCAAGGGAGAACGCTCTGGGACTGGCTCAACCTTCTTGGCGTTCTGGCAATTCCAGTAGTAGTCGGCGTGGGAACAGCATGGATTAGCACTGAGCAGGCGCGAGAAGCCGCCCTCCATGGCTACCTCGACAAAATGGCGGATCTCCTGTTGAGCGAGAATTTACGCCAATCAAAAACCAATGCGGAGGTGCGCGCTGTTGCCCGCACACGAACCTGGACCATATTACGGCTCTTAGACCCCGGTCGCAGAAGCATCCTCTTCGCGTTTCTAGCGGAATCTGACCTGATTAACATCATCGATTTGAGCAAGGCCAATTTCAGCGGGGCCGATCTCAGCGGAGCAGACCTGCGCAGTGCCGATCTGCGCACGGCAAACCTGAGCAACGCTAATTTACGCGGGGCCAAACTTGATGGGCTTAATCTTCTGGCAGCAAATGTTACTATGGCACAACTTCTTCAAGCCAAATCACGTGAAGGAACAATCATGCCAACCCAGACTGAGGCTGAAACAACGAGAGACATCCCATAATTACTGCAAGGGTTATCAATTTCTGGGAGAGGTCTAAGGGATTCAATCTCGTTGTTAGGATGTTGTCATGGGGTGCGTCGCGTGCTACCCTACCAGTGTTCACTGGCGGGGACGCTGCCGTGGTGCGTGGTGTCGGGGCTGGCCGTGGTTTGCGCATGGGACACTGAGCCCGTCTCGGTGTTTGGTCGCCCGCCCGAATACCTGAACTGAGATGACCCGCGTGGTCAAACTCGTATTGGTGAGTGATTTCCCATAAGCCCGAATGACGCGCCTCATCCACCCGGATTGTTTGCGTAATGTGGAGAGAGGAGGATCATGAGATGCCTACGACAGAACTCCCGCATGCGCTCGCCACACGTTTCGTGGCTCTGGATGTCCATCGTCAGTACCTAGTGGTCGGAGCGGTGGATCTCCAGCAACACGTCGTACTCTCCCCTCGGCGTTTTGGCTTTGCGGCCTTTGCTGAGTGGGCTACTACCCATTTCACCCACGCAGATGCGGTGGTGCTTGAGGCAACATCCAATGCATGGCTGTTGTATGATCAACTCCAGCCTCTGGTCGCCGAGGTGGTTGTCGCGCATCCGCAAGCGGTCAAGCTGATCGCCGCTGCACGCGTGAAGACGGACTCGCGTGATACGATTAAACTGGCCAGTTTGTTGGCGGCCAATCTCATTCCTGCAGTGTGGGTGCCGCCACAAGAAGTACGTGAACTGCGTGCTCTGGTGACGCACCGCAACCGACTGGTGCAACAACGAACCCAGGCCGCTAATCGTCTGCACAGCGTGTTGCAACGGCATAATATCGATCCACCCCCAGGCACACCGTTTGCTGTCCACCAGAGGGAATGGTGGCTAGCTTTGGATCTGCCGTTTGCCGAGAAACTCCGGGTCCAACAGGACCTGAGCTTGTATCAAACCCTGGAAGCGCTGATTCAGGAGAGCGAAGCAGAACTCGGTCGGCTTTCCACCTGCGACCCCTGGGTCCAACAGGTGCCGTTTCTGGTGCAGTTGCCAGGGTTGGGAGTCCTTTCCGCCATGCGTCTCCTGGCCGCCATTGGGGAGATCACCCGTTTTCCTTCGGCCAAGCATCTGGTGGGCTATGCTGGTTTAGGGGCCAGTGTCCACCAGTCTGGGGAAACCAATCGAGGCGGTCGTATCACCAAAGAAGGACGCAGTGATCTGCGTGGAATCATGGTTGAGGCAGCCTGGGTTGCCGTCGAACATCACCCGCACTGGAAAGCCCAGTTTGAGCGCTTGGCCGCGCGCATTGGCAAACAAAAGGCGATCGTGGCCATTGCCCGCAAGCTGTTGGTGACCATCTGGCATGTCCTCAGCCAGCAGGAATCCGATAGCCATGCGCAAATCGAGGCTGTGACGCGCAAATTGTTGAACTGGATTAGTCATACAGGAACCATTCCCGGCAAGAAACGCGACCGGCTTCTGCTCTTGTATGACTATCTTGACCAGCTGGGCTTGAGTGAAGAGGTCGAGCAGGTCAACTACCACGGCTCAACCTATCGGCTGTCTGAGCGACAGAAGCAACTTCGAGCGACACAACAAAAGGGATGATCAGACGCACTCGTTAGGCCACCCCTTGTTTCTCGCCGCTGGTATTCCCCGTCAAGGTGAGATGGTGCGTGGATTCGCTCCCTTCCCTTCGCCTTGACGCAGGATGAGTGTGTGCTGTTTTTGGTCCTGAGACGTGCTTGGCCAGCACCACCAGTGCCTTTCTGTCAGCCAGGAGCGTGGGCGATCCCGCCCTTGACTGGGGTGGGTGGGCGCTGGGTGCCGAGAGCGAGCGAGGCCCTGCATTGAAGAGCGTCACCTTCTCTCGCTCGCTCTCGCTCTGCTAGTTTTCCCACCCCAGTCAAGGGTCGCTGCTCTCGGGATCGCTTGTTCCACTCTCCTGGCTGGAACGGGCATTTCAGCAACCTCTCCCAAGCCTCAAGCTCGCAAAGATGCTTGATGAGCCTGCGGCTCGCCTCCTCCCAAGGGGTTGACAAGTAGACACATTGGTGCGCAACCCGTGGGACTTACCGACTGGTCGACTCCATCGGACTCAGCACCACTACTTGCCGATCCACAATCTCCATACCTGGACGCAACCGAATGGCGTACGTCCGGCTGTTGATCTCACCGAGCACTTGCCCCTGCTCTCCTATACTCGAGAGGGACCATTCGCTTCCTTGCCCAGCAAGAGATGACAGATGCTCTACCTCCCATGGCAACGTAGAATGGACTGTCACGCGCTCTTGCGTCTTTCTCAACCGCATGTCTTGTGCGAGCCTTCCTTAATCCTTAATATGGATAAAATATGAATAAATTCCTTCTCCATTGTACCGCATGCCAGCCCGCTCCTGATTCACCTCTCCCAACAACAAGAGCTCGTCCACTGATCCATATCAGGAAAAAAAGAAGAATGAGCTACATGTCGAGAAAAAAATGCTCTACGAGAGCAGCGATGAACAAGGGAAGGCGTAGTGTACGCATTGGTAAAAGGGAGACGATACATGTTCTCCCTCTCGGCCCGATAAAGCGTTCAACTTGCGTGGCTGCCAAGTTGGCGTGAGGAGAACGGTAGAGGATGTAGTGCCTTCTCCAGACAATTCAGGTCTGGAGGCATTGAGGGCATCACGCATGCTTGCTGACACGCAAGTTGAACGCTTCATCGGGCCTTTCTGTTGCTCTAACCAAGCAACCTTTGAGCATTTCTTTGCGTGATAAAAAAAGAGAAACGCCTCTACTGTATCAAGGGCTTTTATCTCAACCGTTCATTATCTTCGTGTTGAGCGAAAAGGTTAATACATAAAAAGGAGTTCATCACATGCTTTGCACACAAAAACATGGTCGTAGCCCCGTTGCACAGGAGCCCTCTCTGTTCCCGCTCTATGGGAGGACATCGCTCAATGCATCCCTGCCCCGCTACGAGTTTCCCGAATGCGTGATGCTGCCCCAGACTGCCTACAATATGATCCATGATGAGCTGATGCTGGATGGCAACCCCCAACTCAACCTGGCGTCCTTTGTCACAACCTGGATGGAAAACGAGGCCCGGCAACTCATGGCGGATACCTTCGATAAGAATATGATCGATAAGGACGAGTATCCCCAGACCGCCGAGATCGAGTCGCGCTGCGTCAATATGCTGGCTCACCTCTGGAACGCACCGCGCGAGGACGGCATGACAGGCTGCTCAACCATCGGCTCCAGTGAGGCCTGTATGCTTGCCGGTATGGCGATGAAATGGCTGTGGCGTAAGCCCAGGCAGGCCAGAGGTCTTCCCGTGGACCAGCCCAATCTCGTGATGGGCATTAATGTTCACGTCAGCTGGGAGAAGTTCTGTCGTTACTGGGATGTCGAGCCACGCCTGGTGCCCATGGAGGGCGAACGCTACCATCTGAGTGCGGAAGAAGCGGTCAAGTACTGCGATGAAAACACCATCGGTGTGGTGGCGATTCTCGGCAGCACCTTCGATGGCAGCTATGAGCCAGTGCAGGAGATCGCCCAGGCGCTTGACCAATTGCAAAAGAGCAAGGGCTGGGATATTCCCGTCCATGTCGACGCGGCCGGTGGCGGTTTCATCGCCCCTTTCCTTCAGCCTGACCTGAAGTGGGATTTTTGCGTGCCGCGTGTAATGTCCATCAACGCCTCGGGACACAAGTATGGCCTGGTCTATCCCGGCGTGGGCTGGATCATCTGGCGCGATCAGAGCAAACTACCGGAAGAGCTTATCTTCTCCGTCAATTACCTGGGCGGCTCCATGCCAACATTTACGCTCAACTTTTCGCGCCCGGGAAGCCAGGTAATCGCGCAATACTATATGTTCCTGCGCCTGGGCCGCGAAGGCTACATCCATGTCCAGCGCTCCTGCCAGGAGATTGCGCTCTACCTCTCCAGCGAGATCGCCAAACTCGGTCCCTTTACGCTCATTACGAGTGGCTGCGACCTTCCCGTTGTCACTTTCAGCCTCCAGGAGCCCTCTAACTTCTCGGTCTTCGATTTCTCAAAACGCCTACGTGAGCACGGCTGGATCATTCCGGCCTATACCTTTCCGAAGAACCGCGAGGATCTCTCGGTCTTACGCATCGTGGCTCGCGACGGCTTGAGCCATGACATGGCCGATCTGCTCATCCGTGATATGCGCCACACCCTCGATTTCTTTGCCTCCCAGCCAGATTACCGCGCCAGCGCCCATGGAGGTGGCTTTAATCATGGCATTTCCACGAAGGCGAAGAAGGAGTCTCATGCACAATCAAGCAAGCAGCGGGAAGAAGGGCAAGTGGCCCGTGAGCACCAGGGAAGAAGGAGGCGGAACAATTGAACAGGACATGCCCTCGCCTAGGGCATCTGCAATGGCAGTCAGTTCCTCACGCATGTCCTGGGAGGTGGAGTCAACAAACGGACAAAGGCGAGATAGGCTTCTTCCACGTGGAGTTCCCCCGGGAGGAGAAGGCGGCTCCCCTTTACAATAATCTGATCGATCAGAACGAGCACCAATAGACGGGACTCTCCGCCCACTTTGGCTGGAAAGAGGCCGAAGGGTGAACAAAAAGACTGCGTTGGGAGCCTGTTGCGGCGAGCCGCTCTTTGGGAGCAGTGGCTGGGCGTGGAGCGCAGTGTCTCCGATTTCGCCTTCCCTTCCTCTCGATCGGCATGGGTACAGGGCCCGTGCTCGGCCCTCGCGCGCCTGAGCACGGGACGAGGCTCACCTTCTCCTTTGGGGGCGGCGAGGAGTGAACTCGTAGAACTCGTCCGGGCCCGGCTTGACGATCCCGATGGACGACTCGGGCACACACTTCCATGCTTCGACGAGATCTCCGAGCGGTTCCGAGACGATCGCGTGCGCCTCGTCTGAGAGCCCCTGAACCTCCTCGATGTTCGGGTGTTGCGCCTTGAGAGCCAGCGCACCTGTGCTGAAGTAGAGGGAGCGCGACTGCCCTTCACTCGAATAGCGGACGGCGATGATCTGCTCGCCGTCGGTCGTCGCAACAGCCATCTGCAGCGGATGCTCGACTCCGTGGCGCTCGCCGACCTCCTCGACAAAGCCCGCCATGAGCGCGAGCGCTGTGAGGGGGGCGTCCTCGAGTCCGAACGTGAGCGCGAGGAGGAAGAGAACTTCTGAGTCAGTCGAGCCCTCGAGCTCCGGAATCAGCTCCGAGTCGATCGCGAGCAAGAGATCACGACGCACACATGGAAACTCGCGCACAAGCCCATTGTGCATGAAGAGCCAGCGGCCGTGCCGGAAGGGATGGGTGTTCGTCTCCTGGACGGCTGTGCCGGTGGATGTTCGGATGTGCGCGAAGAAGAGTGGCGCCGAGATGTGCGCCGCAAGCTCGCGTAGGTTGCGGTCGTTCCAGGCTGGCCGGATGCTCTTGTACAGGCCCGGCAGCCCTCCTAGCTCGTCGTACCAGCCGATACCGAAACCGTCGCCGTTCGTCGTCGTCGCTCCCTCGCGGGAGTGCAGGCTCTGGTCGATCAGCGAGTGCTGGGGCAGCAGGACGAGAGCCTCGATCGGAATCGTATCCCCGTAGTAGGCAAGCCAGCGGCACATAGGATCCCCCCTTCAGTCGGAACGCGCCTGTGCGGAACTCGACGATGTCGGCCACCGGAGCGTCCAGATGCTCGCGCCAGCCGGAGAGAAAGTCTTCTAACCTCATAGGAAACCTCAAAAACTCTTTCCTTAGTAGGAAAGGTAACTATGGCAGCTCCTAATAGCACACTAAAAGGCTTAAGACAACCACTTCCCTGATTATAACACTCGTCAGTCACCCCCGCCTTCCAGTCGTGGGCTTGTGTCAGTGCTCCACCGCAATTCACGGTAGCGTTGCCGCCCTCACGCTTTGGCTTCCTCGCACGACACATCAGGAGATACCGGTAGGGTAGACCGCCAGCGAGGTACCCTCTCTCTTGTACATTACCAATTGAGTGTGGTCCTTTTTCAACGCCCCCACTCGGAGGGGAGTGACCATCACCCAGATTTGTGGAAGTTCCAAAGTTGGTCATCTCAACGATGGGGGAAAGGCTTATTCATAGACAAGATCTTTCGAGAATTCTCGTGAAGGGTTCCGCTCACTCATTGACCGCATCAAGACATACGTGCCACTCGTTCAGGTCCAGGTCCTGCTCGAAGTCACGGGTCACTATCATCGAGCCTTGATGCAGTACCTGCAAGATCTCGATATTTCGGTGTATATTATCCATGTGCAGAAGCGGCGGGAAGGACTCCTCAAATCAGATAAACGCGATGCGCTCGGCCTGGCCAACCAGCTGTACAATCAACTAGAGAGAGGCATCCAGGTGGACGATCCTCTCCAGGCTGTTCGCCGGCTTGCTCATCCTACTGAGGCTGCCGCCCAGTTGCGTGGAATGGTTCAGCATCACGCAGAGCTGGTGGTCGAGAGTACCCGACGCAAAAACAAGCTGACCTCAATCTGCGATGAACTCTTTCCAGAGTTTACTCGTCTCTTGCTCAACCCCAATCTGCCGACAGCTTTGGCTCTCCGTTCCCAGTTTCCAACACCAACTCTGCTGGCTCAGGCCAGTTTCGCCCAGTTACGCGAGGCACGAGGCAAAACCTGTAGCGTCTCGGATGCAAAACTGAGAGCCTTGCAGCACCTGGCAGCGCAGAGTATCGGGATCAAAGACCCTGCTCGCGTCAATGCTCTCGTCTTCGAGCAGAAACAACTGATTGCAGAGTTGCATCTGTTGGGGGAACACCTGGAACAATTGGAGAAGAATATTGCCCAGATTGTTGAGCACAGCCGAGAAGGCAAGATCCTGACTTCTATTCCTGGGATCGGATCGCAGGCCGCCGCAGCGCTGATTGCAACCATTGGCACCATTGCGAATTTTGAGCGTCCAGCGCAATTGAAATCCTACTTTGGCTGGGTTCCTAAAATCGCTCAATCTGGATCGACACTGAGCTGGAGCCGCCTCACCCCACGTGGAGTGCGCTCCATGCGACAAACCATGTACTTGATTGTGTGGCGAGCGATTCAATGGGACGCAGACTGGAAAGAGGCCTATGATCGTCTGATCGCACGCAAATGTCATGTCGATGAACGGACAAGGCGGCTCGTTGGCCGAGAGAAGGTGATTGGCCAGCTGGCGGGGCAAATGACCTCAGTGATCTTTGTCCTGCTTAAAAAGACCTGGAAATGCTTTCTCATCTAGCACCTGGAGCTATACCACCGGCGCCTCAACTCTATAATGCGGCTCTGCATCGAAAGCATCGAATGGAGCAATACCAGTCATCGAACTCAGGGGATAAGCGATGGGGGGAGATTCAACTTTCTTCAGGCTAACTCATCAGGAAGAAATCCTATATGAGTTTTTTAGGATATCACGCTCTTGGCGCAAGATATCCACTTCTCGCTTTAATTGACGATTTTCTTCTTCCAGAGGAGTCTGGTGTCCACTGCCAGGAAGGCATTATTGCCGTGTTCTTCCAGCTCCTTGCGCCATGTGGACAGGGTGCTGTCTGCCACGCCCAAGTCGCGGGCAATCTGTGCCTGTGACTTCTGGCTCGCTTGGACCAGGTGGACCGCTTATACCTTAAATTACTTGGTATACGTCTTTTGCTCTTTTGTCATGATACTCACGCTCCTTGGTGAAGTTCTCTCTTCCGAGTTTACTCCCTCCACAAAGGTGGGCCATGATCAGACTTCAAAAGACAGATAGAACAGCGGTTGGGCAAAGCGTTTCCAAAGACCTGGGAACAGGCTGTGCATATCCTTGAGCATACCAATAAAGATACTTTAGAGTCACAAGGGAATTTTTTTGAGCACGTGTATAAACCTCACAGTGATGAACTTGCAAAAGAATGGTCAGCCATGAGTAAACACGAAAGCTAATACGTACATGTCTGTTAATTTCGCACTGATAAGCCAAGAGTCCATGAAGGTGTCAAACAAGGATACTGAGTTACCTTTTCACTAAAGGAAACGTGCTGCGGTAGACCCCCTGGAGAGGTCTATGAAAAGCCACTATCAAACAGAAGACGTGCAAGAGAGCGCTGCCGCAGGTGAGTTCTGTAGCAGTCGCGAAGTTTCTCAAAGGTTCCCTTCCAAGAAAGGAGAGTGACCACGTGAATATACTTGCAGAACCCCGACTCATGCGGCAACACTGGTGGATGCTTTTGATTCGTGGGATCGCCGCAGTACTCTTCGGATTAGCGGCGCTGTTCTGGCCTGGTCTAACGCTGCTTGTGCTCGTTACCCTGTTTGGGGCGTACGCCCTGATCGATGGGATCGCCGCGGTGATTGGAGCGATACGGGAACGCCATGTCGCTCCACGCTGGTGGGTACTGCTGCTAGAAGGTATCGTTAGTATTATTGTTGGTATACTCACGTTCATCTGGCCCGGCATTACTGCCCTGGCTCTGCTCTTCCTGATCGCGGCCTGGGCCATTATCACAGGTGTCGTTGAGATTGTAGCGGCCCTCTCGATGAACCGTGCCCTGGCGCTAGAGTGGACGCTGGCCCTTGCCGGTATTCTCTCGCTTCTTCTGGGTGCTTTTCTGATCTTGCAGCCTGCCGCAAGCCTCCTGGGCCTCGTCTGGGCCATCGGCGTGTATGCGCTCATTTTTGGAGTGCTGCTAATAGTACGTGCCTTCCAGTTTCGCTCGCGAACAAGGGGTCCACAACTCTCCGGCAGCAGGTGACAGCAAAGAACCCGCCACAAGCTGCTGGATTTGCATCCAAGGGGTCAGGCGGGTTTTCTTGGGCAACTTTTCGCAGGCTCCGCAAGCCTGGTGGGAGTTTTTGTCTATTTTTGCGTAAGGACTACCGATAAGCCAATAATGCATCCATAGTTCTTGCCAAACAGTATTTGACCCTGCCCCAGTTTGGTGGTTCTCCGTCATCTTCCGTGCTAAACACAACTATAAGCAGAAGTGCTCTGCCCCCTTGGCTCAAATAGCCAATCTGTCAGACATAATGGTTTCAGGCAGCACCTTATTGCACGGAAGATGATGGAGATGGTAAATTAACTGAAGGGTGGACCGATTTTGCTCTGAAGAGTGGGATTTTGCTCTGAATCATGGGGATTGACGCTTCGATGCCTGGGAAATCCCCTCCCCATCTAACTTCTTCCATCGACATCTTGTAAATTGGCCTCCCAACATCATTCCCTCTCTCCATCCCGCTAAGAAGAAATTTATGTCGTGAGGCCTCATACACACAAGCGCGCCTGGATAGATCGCCTCCAACGCGTCCAATTCAACTGCCCCAGCTCCATCCTACTCTCCAACATCGGGCTCGCCGTCGCTCACTCTCCTTCATGGGGCGGCGCGGTAACTACTACGGTCCCACATGCTCTCCCGTCAACACCAGGGAGAGAGACTGTGAACGTTGTTCCTCTTCCTTCCGCACTTTCCACCGTGATCGTCCCGCCATAATGCTTGACGATTTCTTTGGCGATGTATAACCCCATGCCCAGACCGGGAAAAACCTTCTCACTCGCGCCGTAGCTCCCACGATTGAAGCGTTCAAAGACCGTACTTTGAAGTTCCTCTGGGATACCAACGCCATAATCCTGTACCCTGATCACAGCGGTATTCTGCGATGCACTTACCCAGATATCAACGCTGTCCGCTTGAGGCGAATATTTGATGGCATTACTGATGATATTGGTGAAGACTTGCGCGAGTCGGCGTTTATCCGCCACGATGCACTGATGGACTGCTCCATGCAGGCGCAATGTCTGTGTGGTCGTTGTTTGCTGGAGCGTTTCTACAACCTCTTGGATCACGGTATCAAGATCAATCGGTTCGTCAGCGTAGTCAAATCTCCCCATCTGGATTTTGGAGACATCCAGCAGATCATTGATCAATTGCGTTAAGGTCGTGACTTGTGCCTCCATACGAGAGAGGATGCGCGTGACGTCCTGGTACTCTTCTTGTTTCGACTTCTTCCTGAGCTGATAGAGAAGCATTTTGAGGGCGGTTAATGGCGTTTTCAGTTCATGACTTGCGAGAGAAACAAACTCGTCTTTCCTTTTCTCAAGTTCTTTTCGCTCCGAGATATCTACAATAAAACTTATAATTTTCCCGTCTGCTTCTGCAAGCCGGGCTGCCCCTACGATGACAGGAACGCGGCTTCCATCTTTTCTCTGGTATTCCTTTTCAAATGGATGGCAAACACCTAACTCTTGAAGTTCTTTGAGCGCTTTCTCATCGAGGTACCGATATTCTGGGGGGGGTAATGGTATCCCAACGTATGAGACCTGCACGTATCTCTTCCTGGGTGTAGCCGATCATGCGCGCAAATGCTTCATTGGCTTCATATATGTGCCCATAGATATCACCCAGGGCCAGTCCAATAATGTTGGAATCTAACAACCGTTGGTAACGAGCTTCGCTGAGACGCAAACGGGTTTCTGTTTGCTTTTTGTCATGAATATCGGTGAACGTCCCAAACCACCTCACAATGTTACCCTGCTCATCTTTAAACGGCATGGCTCTGGCAAGGAACCAGCGGTATTCCCCGGTTCTGCCGTTGCGGAAGCGGAATTCCGCTTCATAGGGCGTGCCAGTCTGAACTGAAGTATACCAGGCTTCCAGCACTCGTTGACGGTCCTCTGGGTGGACGAATTGAACCCACCTGTCACTAAATCCCTGTTCGGGAGTCGTATTGGTATAGTCATACCAGCGTTGATTATGGTATTCGCTCAAGCCATCGGCACGCGCAACCCAGACAAACTGAGGAATGGTCTCCGCCAGGAAACGAAGTTCGGCTTCGGCCCGCTTGCGCTCAGTGACATCAAAGCCTGTATAGAGGAGATACGTGACGTTGTTGTCCGCATCAAGATGTGGAGTAATGGTGACCTCAAGCTCACGCTCTCCTTCTTTTTTCCCATAGACTCTGGCGTCAAAACGCACAACCTCCCCTTTGCCCGCTTGCGCAATTGCGTCACGTAACCGTTGTTGCATCACTGAGGGATCTGGCACACTTTTGGTGATGCTTGCTGCTCTTCATCCATCGAAAGATCGTTCTACATGAATAAAATACTTTTGTAGAAGGATCTAGTGAAGATGAAAGTGAAGCCAGTGCTTGCTCTCCCGGAGGGATTAGAAGTAACCGATATCGAGATGATTGACGAAGTGCTTACCATCACGGCGGTGTCCACACAAGTACACCCTTGTTGCCCACTCTGCAGCACACCTGCGCTGCGGGTACATAGCCGCTATACGCGCCAGATCACGGACCTGCCCTGTAGCGGACAACAAGTACGTCTCCTGGTGCAAGTGCGCAAGTGCTTTTGCCAGGTGCCCGACTGCGCTCGAAAAATCTTTATGGAGCGCCTCACGCCTTTCGTCCAGCCGTGGGCACGTGTGACGCAGCGTCTGTATCAGATCGTGCAGATCCTTGGCTTGGCTACTGGCGGTAGACTGGGCATCCGAGTGACGGATCGCTTAGGGATACAGACCACGCGCCAGACCATTCTCCGACGCATCATGGCGCTGCCTACAGAGCCGGTCGGACCGGTGTCGGAGCTGGGAATAGATGATTTTGCTTTCCGTCGTGGGAGAAAGTTTGGCACGATCCTGGTAGACATGCAAAGCCACAAGGTGCTTGACCTCTTGCCTGATCGCAAGGCAGAAACAGCAAAAGCTTGGATGATTTTGCATCCAGAAATCGATCTCGTGAGCCGTGATCGAGGGGGAGATTATGCGGCAGGAGCGCGTGAAGGTGCTCCACAGGCGACACAGGTTGCCGATCGTTTTCATATCTACAAAAATCTGACAGAAGCAGTTGAGTTGTCATTAGCTCGTTGTCGTGCCGAGATCCGCAAAAATGCTGAGGCAGCTTCATGTCAGGAAGTCTCTCCAGAAGCGCGGCAAGCACTCGTAGAGAGTACCAAGGCGTTTCCCATGAAAACCTGGAAACCCACACCAGACCCCTGCACTGAACGTGCTCGTTTAACACGGCGCGCGCAGCGCTATGATCGCTATCAACAAGTGGTTGCCCTTCACGTGCAGGGCTTCGAGCAGGCAGAGATCGCTCGTCGTGTGGGTTTGAGCACACGAACCATTCAAAAGTGGCTCAAAGCGGGAACATTTCCCGAAGCGAAGCGGCGGCGAAAACGGCAGAGCAAGTTTGATCCCTATGCTTCCTATGTGCTCAAACGGTGGAAAGAAGGATGCAAGAATGGTTCGCAGCTCTACCGAGAGATCAAAGAAAAGGGGTACACAGGAACTGAACGACAGGTCCATCGATTTCTCCTGCCCCTGCGAGCGCAATTGCCGCTTGCTCAAACCGTTGAGGCTCCTCAAACACCTGTCCAAGATTTTTCGGCAACGGAGGCCGTTTGGCTCTTTGTTCGCAATCCATCTGATCTGGATCAGACGGAGCAAGTAACCTTAGCTGCCGTATGTCAAGCCAGTGAAACAGCCAGGACGATCTACCAACTTGTCCAGGAATTTCGGCAGATACTGCATCACCGTGAAGGAGAAAAGCTTGATGATTGGCTGGAGAAAGTCCGAGCCAGCCAGATCTGCGAATTACAGAGCTTTGTGGTTGGGGTTGAGCGAGACAAGGCAGCAGTGGTGGCAGGACTGACCCTTCCCCAAAACAACGGATTGGTTGAGGGAAAAGTGAACAAGCTCAAGCTGATCAAAAGGATGGGGTACGGCAGAGCTGAATTTCCCTTGTTGCGTCAGCGCGTGCTTCATGCTCTTTAAGCACAACTGAAAGGACCATTTTACATGCAAAATCATCAGATTCTGATAAACAAATGCGCATCACCAAAAGTGTGCCAGATCCAATTTATGCGTCAAACCGGAAAAGTTATTCGACAATCGACATTAATTGATGGAAATTAAAGTTTTTTACCAAAACACCATGAATGATTGTCATAACCATTACGCTTATAAAAAGCATGCGCATTTATACGCTGTACACCACAACATAAGTAAATATTTACTATGCCTTTATCTTGTGCGTATTTCTCGATAAACTGAATCAACTTTGTTCCAATGCCTTTATTGTTTTTATCGCTTTTAACTGCAATACCAGTAATTTGCATCTGTTGTTCCTCAAAGCCTATTGCATAAGTTTGTACGGAAGCAACAAATCCAACAACATCATTATCAATTACAGCTACAAATGTTTTGTAATTATCATCGTTTTTTACTCTGTCATAATGCGGAGCGATGTTTTGAGCAGTCACCCATTTATTGCCAATCTCATCATTCCACAAAGACAAAACCGCAGGGTAGTCTTTTTTTTCAATTTCACGGATAAATACTTCCATAGCAATCTCAACTCCTTAAAATATTTATACTGCGCTTAAATTTTCCAAGTGGTGCTGTACATTTACATGAATATTCCCTCTCTTCTTTTACTGTCTATTTTACCAGTTACGTTACACGAAGAACAAATGGGTTCATCACTCTCTCTTTGATCCTTCAGTAACAGAAGGAACCTACAAACTTTCATTTTTATCGCAAGCATTACTAACGGTATGTGCAAACCATGTCTTGATCAAGTTTCATAGGAACGTTTTTCCTATCTCGTTTTTGGTGTACCCCTTCTTTGGCCTTGCGATAGCGCTCTTCAATCGTGTCTCCGGATACATGTCTTCAATATGCATACGCGTATTTATATAAATATAGCATATTATAAGATTTGGTATCATATACATGGTATAAAGCCATTCACGATTTTTAGGTGCAACGGATTGGTAGATCTGGTGAGGGCTCCTCTGAAAAATCGCCAGCAAAGTACGATACTATGTATATTGCTCGTTTTATATTTTCTCTCTGCCATGTAGTATCATGGCGCTGGAAATAAACACAAACAAGCGTGCGATTTTTGCGAAAATTGGTTCGTTGCACCCAGCAGTTTGGCAGAAGAAGGATTAAAATTGATGGGAAAGAAGCATACAAACGACTCTTTTCAGTCTGGCACCAATGATGGGAGCGACGGGCGCGGGGAGCAGGATCAACATCAGCGCGAGCAGGACACCAGCGCACCGACCCCCTCGGAACGACTGCCGACCCTCGATGAACGCAATATCAGTGTCTTGCGTCGCGTTGGCAATGAGTGGAGACGGTTCAGTGGTAACCCTGAGGTGTGGAGAGACGCGCTGCCTGTAGACCCCAGTCTTGGCACCTATCCCGATCACGCGGAAATCCGGCCAACGCGCTTTGGGCGCTTCGTGCGCGTTTTTCTGCAAAGTGAGCCCCCCACAGTAGAGGCGACGAGCGCAGCCGAGGTACCACCATCGCTGCTCGGTCGCATCGGCTATTATCTAAAGCGTATCGTGCTCGGCGCCCCGCTCAAGAGCAGCGCAATTGTCCACGAGCGCATGCGCAAGCTTGTGGCACTGGCGGTGCTCTCCGCCGACGCGCTCTCATCGGTCGCTTACGGACCAGAGGCCATACTAGCGATCCTCGTTCTCGGCGGCAGCGCCGCCCTCACCTATACGCCGCCGATCGCTGCCGTGATTGCGTTCTTGATGCTCACTGTTGGTCTCTCCTATCGCCAGACGATCCGCGCCTACCCCCACGGCGGTGGGTCGTACATCGTCGCCAGCGACAACCTTGGCCACGTGCCAGGGCTGGTAGCCGCCGCCGGCCTGTTGACCGACTACATCCTGACCGTCGCCGTATCGGTCTCCTCGGGAATCGCGGCAATCACCTCGGCGATCCCATCACTCGCTCAAGCCATCGTCCCGCTCGGAGTTGGTGTGATCGTCGTGTTGCTCGCCGGAAATCTGCGCGGCGTGCGCCAGGCGGGTGTGATATTTGCCGCACCGACCTACGCCTTCATCTTCGCTATCTTCACGCTCGTCATTGTCGGTCTCTCCCAGGCCGCTGGCCGCGGCTTCCACCCGATTCCGCCACCACCACTCCCCGCGATGGAGGCGGTCAGCGTCCTCTTACTCCTGCGCGCCTTTGCCTCGGGATCAACGGCCATGACGGGCATCGAGGCGATCTCCAACGCAGTTCCGGCGTTCCAGCCCGTCGAGTGGCGCAATGCCCGCACGACATTGACGTGGATGGTCGGCTTGTTGATCGCGCTGTTTGTTGGCACGATCACGCTGATTCATCTTTACGGTGTCGTGCCAAACGCGCATGAGACGATCCTCTCGCAACTTGCCCATCGCAGTTTCGACTCGGGATTCATGTACGCCTTCACGCAAGCGGCAACGGCGGCAATCCTGCTAATGGCGGCCAACACCGCCTACAATGACTTCCCGCGCGTGCTGTTCCTGCTGGCACGCGACCGGTACGCGCCACGGACCTTTCTGCGCATGGGCGATCGGCTGGCTTTCAGCAATGGGATTATCCTGCTCTCGGTCATAGCGACAGTCATATACGTCGTTTTCGGCGGCAAGACCGACCTTCTCATCCCGTTGTACGCCGTCGGCGTCTTCCTGGCCTTCACGCTGTCGCAGGCCGGCATGGTGGTCCACTGGTGGCGCCTGCGCGACGCCCACTGGCGCCGGAGCCTGTTCTTCAACGCCATCGGGTGCCTGCTCTCGGCGATTGTTTTCCTCACCGCTGGACTCACGAAGTTCACCGAAGGCGCTTGGGTAGCCCTGCTCACTATCGGGCTGTTCATCCTGGTCGCGATGCGCATTCGACGCCACTACGACCTGGCCGCTCAGGCGCTCGCGCTGCAGGCAGGGGTGATTGAAGTGCCACAGCCACAGCGCCTACCTGCGCTCGTCTCAGGCGTGGAGGCAGGCCTGGCCGAAGCGGAGGAAACGCCCGAGGAGATCCACCACCTGGTGATCGTACTAGTTGCCTCGCTGGACCGCGCCAGTATGCGCGCCCTGGCGTATGCGGCCTCGCTCCAACAGCCCGTGCTCGTACTGCACCTCAGTTCCACGGAGGAGGATGCTAAACGCTTTCGCGATTACTGGCACCTCTGGGGGGACCATCTGCCGCTCGCGGTTATCGTCTCTCCCTACCGCGCGATTGTTGCGCCGATAGTCAAATACATCGAGGTGTTACATTGGCAACGCCCCGACCTCACGGTGACGGTGATCCTTCCGGAGATCGTCGTCCGGCACTGGTGGCACCGCATCCTGCACGGTCAGACTGCGTCACAACTGAGGCATGCACTCCGACCTCTGCCGAAGATTGTCGTCACAACCATCCCGTTCCATCTGCCCGACTAATGTCCATTGTGATATGAAATTGGTGAAATTTGGAGCATGTTCTGTGGATGAGTTGTTTTCTCTCTCTCCATTTGATCAGCCTTCTCACTACTGCAAAAGTAGGTTTATCAACAGAAGAAATGGAAAAATTTTCACTATTTTCGGTCGTATTCTGAGGGAGGCTTTATCCAAATGTTTCAAACACTATGTTTGCACTAAGCAGCAAAAGCGAGTGTATCCACGAGGCGATCAAAGAGCACCCGTGGGATTTGAACGATGGCTCCTTCGAGCGCTTATGTACAACCACCTGCCTTGAGCAGCATATCACCTCTAGACCAACACCAGACAAAAAGCAGATCAGCATCGTATAAAGAACGTACCAAAACCATCTCGAAAAATTGCAGCTATAGCCTTCTCTCACACCCAGCTCAACACTGGGCAGAGGAGGTGCAACGTCTCTTGCCACATGGCCCACATGGCCAACTTGCCCTTATTGAAGGCGTATCTCACGATGTACAAGATAACCATTTGCAGAAATTGGTCAGTGCACGTTGTGCATCTCTGCCTGTGCCGGGGTGAATGTGAGCAGCAATCATTGGGGGTGGTTCTAACTCTCGACGAACACGTCTTTACTTCCTGCAAAAGATGGCTGGCTGATTCTATCAGGTAGTAGAAGAAAAAAGACAAACATCCATGAGCAGTTTCAAGAGAACAACAATGAGCCTGCTCAAAGCTCGTCATTGAGTTTGAACAGGCTCACCAATAAAACTAACCTGGATTCAGGTGCATCACGAGGATGATTGTTGATGTACAATACTCTACAATAGAGTAGAAGAAGACTGGAAGAAAAAGCAAGTCTATCCTTGCTCTGTGGACAAAAATGAGGAGAAAACGCCATGATCAAGAACAAAATACCCATCTACTACTACTGAACGGCGTCTTTTCCCTTGCGGTTGGACATCAATTTTCAGTCGGAATAGGGCAAGATCATCAGGTCTTGAACCATTATAGCCAATGCGGCGCGCGATTCCACACATCTGACCAGGAGTATCAGAACGAGAGCATGGAATGCGAGCCAAAGAATGTTTGACCGTCGCCTAGAGGCACGGCAAAAGAGACAGGTAGGTGAGATGTTGCGTTTTCTCCTGCGCTGTCATTTCCGGCGACCTTTCAAAATACTCCAAGAAAAAGCGCTCTCTGTTTGCGGCAAGCATCAGGGAAATGTCTTTTTCTCAGGGGCGATGTTAAAGTAGCAAAGTAAGCACGATGTGCCCTTCTAGACAGGTGTAGCCCTTTTTTGTTTCACTCCCCAGCTCCACATAAAGTGTAGCATATTTGGGAAACAGGCCAGCCACTGGAATGTTGCCTATGGCGTTATCCCAAGCCAACCCACAACCTCATCGGTGAGCTCATGATTCACAAGAGCCCTGCCAGTTCAGTCGTTTGTCTCCGACTCCTCAAGAAGCTCACCGAGGCTTCTTTCCACCTGGGGAGAAGAAATAGCCTCCCTCTTCCTGAAGTTGAGGCGCGTGGATCGTTTGCAATGTATGCAGTGACATAACATGTGACGCTGCAAGGTAGGTGTGAGTTAATGCTACATTGAACGCCGTTCAATTTCCTAGAATATCCCACTGATGTGGTTCTGCTGGTTGTCCTGTGGGGGCTTCGCTACAAGTTGAGCCTGCGGGATCTCGCTGAAATGTTTCTGGAGCGGGGCATCGTGCTCACCCATGGAACCGTTCGGGACTGGGAAGCACGGTTTGCACCTCTGGTGGCAGACTAACTGCGGAGAAAACGATGGGAACAGGCAGGAAGATCCTGGTATGTGGATGAGACGTCTATCAAAGTTCATGGAAAGTGGTGCTACTTCTATCGCGCCATTGATGCTGAGGGCAACCTGCTTGATTCTCGCTTGAGCGAGAAACGCGATATGGAAGCCGCCCAGCAGTTTTTCAAACAGGCTCTCGCTGTGGTTGGCCACACCCCAGAACAAGTGACAACTGACGGTCATGCTTCTTATCCACGAGCCGTACGTGAGGTACTTGGGAGTGGTGTACAGCATCGAACCAATAAATACCTCAACAATCGTTTGGAGCAAGACCATCGAGGAATAAAACAACGCTACTATCCAATGCGTGGATTTGGGAATTTCGCCTCAGCGGCACGTTTTTGTCATGCTTTTGATGAATTACGCAACTCTTTTCGCCCACGTTCTCTCATGAGAGAAACCCTGTCTCTTCCGGAGCAACGATGGTTGTTTTGCGAAAAACTTGCAGTCCTGCGACTCCTGCTCCTGATGGCTTCCTAGCTCAATGGATGATGAGTTGAAAGACTGCCACCTCTTTCTGTGGACTTTTATGCACTCAGTTCTGACAGAACCTAATGACGGAGTGAAATTTGCGAGTTTGCATCAACAAATTGAAACCATCAAACTAAGTATAGACCTGGCTGCAATACAAACAAGCCCGCAAGATTACCACCTCTTTATGGACATCGTGAAAGCTCATCTGAGAGCCTTACACCGGACGGTTGAGTATTTTGAAGTGTTGGCGGAACAGGACCCCAAAGCACTGACTGCTCAATCTGACTGACGTCGTTCAACCTCGCAAACCCAGGGTTGCAAAATACACCCTCGAGGCTACCCCTCGAACCGTGTGTACCCTCATTTGATGAAGAGCGGTGCTTGGTTCCAGGGGTAGCCAACAGGCATAGATTATGCCGCGGGCTTAAGCACGACTTTGGTCCAACCATTATCGCGCGCATCAAAGTGTTGATACGCGTCGGGGGCTTGCTCTAAGGGCAACCTGTGCGAGACGATAAACGATGGCTTCGCCTTCCCCAGGTGAATGAGGTCGCGCAGGTGACGATTGTAGTCCTTCACATTGCACTGTCCTGTGCCGATACTCTGACCCTTAAACCACAGGAGACCCCAATCGAAGGCAATCTCGCCTTGCTTGTAGAGGGGATCTTGTGGAGCTGGATCGTTAGGAACATAGACGCCAACGACCCCAATCCCTCCGGTGAACTTTACTGAACGCACCAGGTTATTCATGGTCATGTTGGGATGCTCACGACCCTGAGGATCATGTGCCTGATAGCCCACGCACTCACAGCCTCGATCTGCACCCCTCCCATTCGTAAGTTGCAGGACACGCTCGATGGGATCTTCCTTTGAAAAATCAATTGGGATGGCCCCAATGGACTCGGCAAGCTTGAGTCGGTCCGGGTGGAAATCGACAACCATGACCTTGCTCGCCTCCTTGAGCGTCGCAGAGTAGGCTGCCATTAATCCCACCGGGCCTGAGCCATAGATGACGACGGTATCGCCCGGTTGCACACAGGCTAGCTGCGTTGCATGCCAACCAGTCGGAAAGATGTCAGCAACCATGACGTAATCGTCCTGCTTCTCACGAGCGTCCTCTGGCAACCGTAGGCAGTTAAAATCGGCATAAGGGACTCGGAGGTATTGTGCCTGCCCGCCCTGGTATGGTCCCATATCAGCAAAGCCATATGCTGCACCAGCCATCTTTGGATCTGGATTGGTCGTGAGGCAGAAAGCAGTCAAGCCCTTCTCACAATTGCGACAGAAGCCACAACTAACGTTAAAGGGAAGGCAGACCATGTCGCCAACCTTGATCCTGTCAACAGCATTTCCAATCTCAACAACTTCGCCAAGATTCTCATGGCCGAAGACTCGGCCCTTTTCGAAGTCAGTGCGACCTTCGTACATGTGCAAATCGGAACCACAAATGTTGGTAGTGGTAACCTTTACCAACGCATCGGTCGGGCGCTCGATTTTTGGATCTGGCACATCTTGAATACTAACGCTACGCGGTCCGTTGTAGACAACTGCTTTCATCATATTCCCCCAAGCACACGGGTGTGCGTTTGTACATGTCAGTGACTACGATGTAACTCATTTCCTCGATGAGAAGAAGGGCGCTTACACGATAAAGAGACACGAAATCAGGAAATACATACGCGGGCATCAAAAAACCGCCCGTGTATTTTTCAGCGTATTCCACACAGGTCAACAAAATATACGACTGTACAGAATATAACTAATTGTGCAATTAAGCGTATCTTTTATGGATAACACAATGTGGAAAGACCAAAGGTAACATAACAATAGGAAATTTTTATTTTTGGCAGAACCCGATTTAAGCGTTCAATAATCTCGTGATCAGCTTTGTGGTGGCAGAGGGGGACGGGACATTACTACCGGGCACCTCATCGCCTCACAGACCTCTTATGTGTCAACTCCTGGTGCCAGAAACGCCAGCACCCTTCCAGCGGCTGAGAACCTCTTCCCTGCCTATCCACTGATGACCACAGCCTGGTGGGCACTGACCAGCGTAGAGGTCCTGCCAGAGCAGCCAACCAACGTAGTTGTCGCGCTGGGCGATTCGGCGACAGATAGTGCTTTCTCCACCGTTGATACGAACAGGCGGTATCCAGATTACCTGGCTCATCGGCTTGCAGCCCGCGGGAAAGCAGGCTTTCTGTCAGTCCTCAATGCTGGCATCAGTTGGAATGAGTTGCTAGCCACACGGTTTTCCGCCACAGGTAAGGCGACAGTGCAGCGCTTTGCCTGGGATGTGCTGGGTCAGGCAGCCGTAACAGATGTGATTGTCCAGATTGGGATCAACGATCTGCACAATAATGCGCAAGCAAGCACAATTATCGATGGCATACAACAGCTTGCCACACTGGCGCGAACACATCATCTGCGCATCTTTGGTTCAACGATCTTACCCGGTTCGTACACACCTGAGCAGGCGGTACAGTGGCGTAGCGTAAATAGCTGGCTTCGTGAGCAGGGAGATCAGTGGTTTGATGGTGTCTTTGACTTTGCAGCAGCGTTAAGTCATCCAGAGGATGAAACCAGGCTCGATCCTCGCTGGAATTCGGGAGATGACATTCATCCCAATGATGCCGGCTACCAACGGATGGCAGAGGCGGTGGATCTCGCCAAGTTGACGGGCAATCTGGTTCTCTAGTCTGGCTAGCTAGAAGGTTGTGGGTTTAAACTGAGCATATGGCAACGGGCGATGCTCAGTTCACACCGACTTGCCGCATCCCCATAACAACTATGATTGGATATATTCCCGATTATGGCAAATTGCGATAGCGCTCTAGCACAAGATGGACAATCTCCTCCATTTTGGTTGAGGACCAGGCCGCGAAATGGTCCCAGCCGCTTGTCTGCCAATCATCAACCGGATGAGTTTCTGGCAACCAGGGGGAAAGGTCGAAATGCAGATAGTCTGCCAGGTTCCAGATAAAAGGCTCATACAGCTTGCGTATCTCGGCCAGTTGCTGTTCCGCATCCGCCCGGCGAAAATTCAGGCCCAGCTTTTCCAGATCTTCACGTAGGTGTAGAAAATCCTCGGAAGAGAGGCGCTCAGAGGTTAGCTTTCTTGGCGATGTCAGATAGACCTGTGCTAGGTCCACTGCCGTGTGGCGCGCAATGGCGAAAAGGAAGCGGGACGTGGGCAAATCAAGCCCATCGAGACCGATCAGAAGCAGTGAACAGAGATCAAGCATCGTGGTTAATGCCGCTAGCCAGGACTGCCGCTCGTGCTGAGAGCGATAGTGAAGCAGAGCTGGATACGAGAAATGGCTCTCCAGAATATCAGCACACCATAGTTCCCAGTTTCGTAGGATATGCCTCATCTCTTCCTCACTAGCGTGTGTCTCATGCTGACGGCGTAGCCACTCAAGGGCATTACAGCGGTGTCCAGAAGGGTTGATCTATGATACACTGTCTGCGTGAAAGCCTATTCTCAAGACCTACGTCAACGCGTGCTGCGAGCCATCGGCCAAGGAAAAAAGCAGGCCGAAGTTGCAGAGATGTTTGCCATTTCCACCGCCACCATCAAACGCTATCTCAAAGCGCGACGAGAGAGGGGGCATGTCTTGCCCCAACCAATCCCTGGTCGTCCCAGCATCAAAGGAGCGGCCTCGCAGGCTGGCTTGCTCGACCAGTTAGAGGCCAACCCCGATGCGACCCGAGAGCAGCACTGCCAGATGTGGGAAGCCAGGACCGGCACCAAGGTCAGCCCCGCTTCCATCAGCCGTGCCAGAATGGCTTTAGGCTGGACGCGAAAAAAAAAGATTCTGAGAGCCAGCGAACAGGATGAAGCGGAACGCGCCGTCTGGCAGGAGCAAGCCAAGCAGTTGCCCACCCAAGATCTGGTCATCGTGGATGAGACGGGTTCGCGGATCAACATGACGCCGCTGTATGCCTATGCTCCGCAAGGAAAGCGGGCCATCGGTACGGTTCCCCGCAACTACGGGGCGAATTTGACATTAATTGCCTCGTTGTCGGTGCAAGGCATGGGCGAATCGATGCTGCTGGATGGCGCAGCTGATGCCGCCGCCTTTGAGACCTACATCGAGCAAATCCTGGCTCCCAGCTTGCGCGAAGGCCAGATCGTGATCCTGGACAATCTCTCGATACACCTGGGGCCTCGGGTCAAAGAGGCCATCGAAGCCCGAGGATGCCAACTCCTGTTTCTGCCTGCCTACTCGCCTGATTTCTCCCCGATAGAGGGAGCGTTTTCCAAATTGAAAACGATCTTGCGACGGGTCGGCGCTCGTACGCGCGAGGCGCTCCAAGACGCGATCATTGAGGTATTGCCTCGCATTACTCCTGCCGATGCGCTCGGCTGGTTTCTGCATTGTGGCTATCCTACGCCTTCGACGCTCCTGGATGGCGCAACAAGAAGGGAACCAGAAGCCGCGAAGTACGAAAGGCGGAGTGAGTTACCGCAATGAGCACACGGAGAGAGAATAGAGAGCCAAAACGACCAGGAAGGTGAATATCCTTCAAGGAGCAATGCCTATGAACGCACCTTTTCCGATGGAGGAACAGCCCTTTTGGGCAGTGATTGAGCAAACCAGACAAGCTACAACTCAACAGGAGCAAACGCAGCGGCTCGCTTATGGGCTGCATGCCCTTTCGCCTGAGCAGATTCGAGCCTTTGACCAACGCTTCCGTTCCTTATCCAACGATCTGTTCCCATCCCAATCCCTGCGACAACTGCTGCTCAATCGGCATTACACCTGGGGAGACGATAGCTGGCACTACTTTCTGTCCTGGATCATCATGCAGGGAAACGATGCCTACACCCTGGCATCCCACGCTTCAGCAAACCTTCTCCCTTTGATTCACGCGCATTCAAAGCCAGCAAAGGGATTAGCAGATATCCCCACCTGGTTTCGCCCCAGATGGCTTCCAGATTTTGAAGGAAGTGCATATGTTGCCGGGAAAGTCTACCTGAAAAAAACGGGACACGAGATCGAGGAGGACGAGGCCCAAGAAGATGAGCACCAGCAGGAACCAGAACCCAACGAATGGGAGGCCCTCCGGATCGCACGAGCCCGTGGCCATAGTCTCCTTCTTCAAGGGTTACGACGCCTTGCAGCACGGCGCAAGCAAGAAGAGGAAACAGATCTGAACGAGGCCGCCTGGGCGTCCAAGCAGTTTTATGCGCTCAATCGGCATGTTCTCAATCCGTACGGCACCCATCGTCCCTGGAGCTTGGATCGCCATCGGTACGAAGAGGCCCTGGAAGCTTTTAAACAGGTGCTACGCTTGCAACCTGATAATCTCTTTGCTCACCGCAAAAAAGGTCAAGCGTTGCAAGCGTTGGGACGGTATGAAGAAGCTTTGATTATCTTCGGTCAGCTTATCCATCTTACACCCGAAGATCTCTCGCTATTCTATGAGAAAGGGGCTCTCTTCTTCGAAGCCGAGCGCTACTGCGAGGCGCTTGCCGTCTTTGATCAGATCTTCCGTCGCAATCCTGACGATGCCATGCTTCATTACTACCAAGGTCTTGCCCTGCTTCGTCTTGGACGCATCCAGGAAGCACTCGGGGCGTTTGAACAGACGCTCCAGCTCGATCCGGACTACTTGCCTGCATACATCGCTCAAGGCAAGCTACTGGTGCAAAGCGGGCGTTCTCAGGAAGCGCTTCATGCCTGCGAACAGGTATTGCGCCTCAATCCACAAACGGCATGGGCGGTCCAAACGCACCAGGTGCTTCTCAGGCACGTTGAACGCAACGATCAGTGACCGAGATCGTTGCCCTCCCTCGACCAGAACCGCGATCTGTCCATGCTGATGAGGAGACGATGGCGGAACATCATTCAGCAACGCTCACTGGAGCGCAATCCTTCTGGACACCGCTGTAGGAGGTGAGCCAGCATGCACGTCTAGCAGGGCAATCTGGTCTTCGCGCCGCGAAAAGGCCTGGTACACAACGGGCACATACCCGATGATCAGTGCCAGAAAGCCAAACCCTATTCCTGCTTCCGCTACTGTTAAAATACGTGCTAAAGTCCCAAAGGGAGTGACATCACCCAGGCCTAATGTAAAAAAGGTGGTACCACTCAAGTAAATATAAGTGCCAAAAGTGGTAGCCGTCTCTGGCGCCCGAAGCGGATCAGTGAAACCCCATTGAATAAGAGCAAACGCCAGGATCAACCCAATGGCCCAGAGAGCCAATGTCAATAACAGCAACAGCGGTCCAAAATAACTAAGATACACCTCGCGCCAAGCACGTGATCGTACTGCGCGCGCCCCCAGCGACCAGCATTTCCAGAGCACATTATGCCACAAGTGAGACAGCTTGATTCTACGTTTGACTCTACGCGGGAGAACCATCGTTTCAAAGCTGTCGAGCAAGATGATCGACAATAACAATAGCCCTAACACAATAGCGAGAATATGCATAGCCCGGCGCTTTCTTGTTCGCTGTCACTCCCTGCACACCTTTCTGTAACCATTCCTCAGTGCCATTCATTTCTGCACCACCTATAATAGGAAGACCTACCACACTTATGGTACTTCACGACGAAAGATGTTCACCGAAACCGCCGCAGGATGCCCCTGCCCTTTCAGGCATGGGGAGGAATGCGGCGTTCCTTTATAGGTGGCTTGGGTGAGATATACCGTAGACATTCTTTCATCTGCTCCTTCTCTATTGACAAGTAGATGAAAACTATGGTATACTTCAAGGCATGAAAACGGTATTAACAGCGAAGCTCAAATTGAATACAACGCCCGAGCAATTCAAGGCATTACGTGAGACGCAACTGGCATATCGTGATGCTCTCAACTATGTCAGTACATATGCCTTTGAGAACGGCAAGATGAGTAATGCTGTTCGTCTGCAAGATGGCACGTATGATGAGATTCGCCTCCGTTTTCACCTTCCCTCGCAAATGGCCTGTTCTGTTCCTCGCCAGGTTGGAGCCACCTATAAAGCTCTCTGGACAAAGGCGAAGAACAATGCTGCTCATCTTCAGGCAAAAAAGACCAAAAAGCGGTACAAAGGGCTTGATAAAGCCCCTACGTTTCTCTCTCCCACGCTGACCTACCAATATAAGAAGGATTACACGTTCAAGAAAGAGCAGCAGGTGAGTATCCTCACGCTTGAGGGACGTGTCAAGGTTGCCTATACTGGCTATGATAAGCACGTGGCCTTGATCCAGCGTGGAGCGGAGATTGGTGTATCGAAACTTTGGTATGACAAGCCCAAGAAGCAGTTTTACCTCCTCGTCTCCCTCGAAGTGGAGACGGCTGATCCTACCCCAGAAACGCACAAGCAGGTCGTTGGCGTGGATGTAGGGATGCGATACCTTGCTGTCACGGCGACGATGCAAGGCAAGTGCACCTTCCATGCTGATATCTCTCCTCTTGCCAAATCACACCACGACGCACGACTGAGAAAGCGTCTGCAAAAGAAAGGCACTCGTTCTGCGACCAGGAAACTGGTTGCCATGAGTGGACGAGAGAGACGGTTGAAGCAGAATACCAATCATGTCGTGAGTAAGCGGATCGTCCTAGAGCACCCTCGAAGCTTGATTGGACTGGAGAATCTGACAGACATTCGAGAGCGGAACAAACGACGGAAAGGCAAAAAAGCCAGTGCAAAACAACGAAAAGCCAATCGTACCTCCTCCAAATGGGCTTTTTCTGAGTTGCATAGCATGATTGCCTATAAAGCCCTCATGCATCGAAGTATGGCGATCAAGGTGGATGCCAACTCTACCTCGCAGGCCTGCCCCAAATGTGGGCACACCTGCAAAGAGAATCACCCGAACCATGGGTTAATGTTTGTCTGTAAGAATTGTCAGTACATGCTCCATGCCGATCTAGTTGGCGCTAGGAATATTGCAATGAGAACGCTTCTTATCCGGCAAGACTGGATAGGAACGGGGCAATTGTCAGTTGTACCTGATGTGTCGGACGATGAAGCCAAAGCAGCACGCCTGAAAAGGTATGCTGAGTTGCGGTGGAGTTCAGACACAAGCCCTCGGCTTTAGCCGTAGGGTATCTGACTCCTTGATACTTGAAAACGATAACCTGCAAAATATTAGAGTACTACGGCCTATTGCTCTCATCAACGAAAATATACCAAACACCTACCACTGGTTGAGCCGGAGTCCTGAACAGATACTAGCAGAGCCAATAGTAGTTAGAAGGACACACTATTCAGACAGGAGGACATTTCGTGAGCATACACTCCAACCTTTTCACTGTGAGTGACCAGGCATTCCAGAAGTTCATTAGCCAACCCGATCAGCCCGTCATTATCGATTTCTGGGCCCCCTGGTGTGGTCCCTGCCGTGCGATCGCTCCTGTCTTTGAGCGCTTGAGCGATCAGTATCAGGGAAAATTACGCTTTGCCAGAATGAATATTGACGAGCATCCCAACGCAGCCAGGACACTGGGCATTCAAGCCATCCCCACACTGGTCATCTTCCATAAAGGGAACGTCGTCGAGCGCATCGTTGGTCCAAATCCAGCGCAATTGCAGTCCGTGATTGATCGCATTCTAACGAAGATAACAGGCCCAGTTTACTGAAATGCCTTTACATGAGGCTAGCTCGTCTTTAAAGGAGCCAAGAAAGATAGAGAACGTACAAAAGTCCCCAGAAACACACAAAGAAAGATCTTTTCTAAAGAGTACGTTGAAAATGCTGGAATGTGAGGCCTCCAGCGTTTTCAACGGACATACATTTATTTGGATACAGAGTCGTCTCATCTCAAGCACCGGAAACTCAGCAAGAGGTCAGTCAGCCAGCGCGGTAGAATCAGTTGAAGCATCACCTCACACCTTTGGATCTTCAGATGCATTGTAGCCGAACATAGTCCAGGCGTGAAGGTCGCTTGCAGACGCAGCCCTGGCTCGCTGAGGATTCAAGAAAACCAACAGAGCAATAAGTAGCGGCAAAATCACTATCCGCAAGCAGTAGACAGGCTCCATATGCCGTCGCAATGAGGCTTCCATGCGCATAAAGCAGCCTCCCCTTGACAGGTACCTAGCCTGTCAGGTAGCTAAAAGACAATCGCTACTGAGTAAACGTGGTCCTCTCGGCCTTTTTTGTGGACAAAATTATGCAAACACGAGATCCCGGGCAAGAGCCAAGGCAAACTTTCATTTTAGATAGGACACAGCAAAAATCTTTTTATGAAAAGCAAATTATGTCAGGTAATGTGCCGATGCGTACAGAAGATTTTTTGATAGTTAAGCATTGTTGCAATTCCTAGAACCTTCGGCTGTAGGCAAGAGCTTGCTCACTTCTACTAATGCCTCCTCACCCAACTGCTCCAAACGCTCTAGTACTCTGTCAAAGTTGATTGGAAAGGTGGGGAGTGCAGAGGGGAGTCAGCCTCTCTGCATCCAACTTCCCTGCCGCCGCAGGCGGCAGACATCTCTTTCAGATGAAAGGTAACAGAACACTAGCCTTTGCTGGATATACTAAAAAAGGAGGGAAGAACTATGAGTAAATCACTGCAATTTGCCAGAGCATTGTTTGGGGACGATTCCATTGTTGCCTTAGCTGAATGGGCTGGTCCTCACGGCGACATGGGAGTGTATCACTCGAAAGGAACCAGATATATCTACCTCCTGGTATTTATCCAGGCACAAAATCTCCACTATACCCACCAGTATCCAGATGTGGCGATGACATTGGCCCTTCGCGATGCAGAGATCATTGCCGCCTTTGCAGGAGCACAAGAAATTGTCGCATAAGATGTGCCCAACCTCACCAAAATACCTCTGTTTTACAGCATCGTGATACCCACAAAAGGGGACAGCGGCGTGTTCCTTTCCTTGAGCGGCGAGATATGAGACATTCGTTTGCACACTGCACTCTACAGACGGCACCCAGAGGAATAGCCCATAGCGTGCCAAGTACTCTCTTTTGTTTGCGATAAACCCGAGTTTGTTTTTCGGATTCATACCAGCCTTATAGCATTCTTTGCACGCAAAAGTAAACTCATGACCTACAGACAGCCGAACTTACTATATGCAAGAGATGGAGGGTGTCTTCGCGCCGCACGAAAATTGCGGCATCATAAAAACAGTCCCTTGTCGCGACGACCCCCTGTAGCCTCACGGGCATGGAAGAACCTTTCACATCGAGCCTTGACTTGCACACCGACGCCATACGTTTCTGTAGCGAATGAATTTATATAGTTGCTCATTGTATGGACAGGTATTCCCTGCCTACACAACTCGCCTTAACCTACGTCCGTTGACATCTCTGAGCACGCCCAAAGATCCAACTGGACGGGCGGTTCCACTACGAGGAACCGGAATTCTTGCTTCCACTGCTCATGCCGCAAGAGGAGCAGTGCTTTGATTTGGTGCCGGTCCTGGCAGGCACGCAACTCCCGGTCGCCAAGCCGCGACGCAATATTGTGAAGTAGGCGGCTGACGCGTTGCCTTGCGGTACGTTTTCATCCGCCCCTTCCCGAACCAGGACGTGCGCGATTTCCGCGCATCCGGCTCTCCGGTTTCTTGTCGTTTCATGGAGGTAGGCATAACGCATCTCGCGCACCGCTCCATCTGCGACAATACTCCCTGCTTCCCTTCCCCTTGTATCAAGCATTACCTTGATCGTTTGAGTACTATGGAAGCTCCGTCGTCATAGGCTCGCACCCGTAGACGATCCCGCATTTGCGCACATCAAACGTTAAGTACGTTTAGGTGCCTCGTTCGTTTCCTTGAACCAGTTCATTACTGGTCGTTCATTGGAGAGAGTATTCCACGCCCGCGCTAAAAAGGCGTGTATTCCAATGACATCGCCACAGGTATGCTGCGATGAGCCAACGCTTAGACCACTGGAAACTGAGGTTCATCCAGTCTAGGTTTCACCATACGTACAGGACTCGCGGTGCATCACACTACATACCTTCGCGTTTAACCGCTTTTCCGACATGCTATTTTCCTCTTTGAGTTTCCTCGCCAAGTAGGCCGAATGTCCTTGAGGTTATCACTCTCAACCCCATCTTCCTACGGAAGAAATTTAATGTACGCCGAAACGGCGCACCTGCGCGGCGTTGGTGTCTGCGTGGGCCGTGTGACCGCAAACCCGGCAACAGAACGTCTGCTGATTGGGGCGATTTTTGCGGTCTACGTAGTGGCACACGTGGCACTCTTGCGACGAATAGCCGCTCTTAACCTTTGTGGCGGTGACACCGCGTTTGGTGGCATTCCACTCAAGTTGCGCTGGAATATGCGCGAGGTTGGAGGCACGCAGGTACGCGTTCATGGCGCGGGCTTTGAAGCGCATCGAGGGCACTGATAATTGTTCGTAGGCAAACTGACATCCTTCGTGTTCTTCAAAACAGAGGTTGACGGTTCGATTGATCGATTGCTTGATATGCCGGATGAGCCTCTGTCCTGTGCGACTGGTGGTGGAGGGGAGTTTCTCCTTGGGGACGCCATTCTTTTTCAAGCAGGCTCGCAGTTTCGCCTTGCGCCGTCGTTTTTCGCGATCCTGCCGATTCCGTTCTTTCATCCGCCCATTGAACGAGCCGTACTGTTTGCCATCGGAGGTGGTGATGAAATTGGCGATACCGACGTCAATGCCAATGACCGGCGCTTCGTTCGTGGTCTCTGGCAGGATTTCTTCGTCATAGGTCAGGGTCAACCACCACGCCCCCGCTCGTTTATTAAGGGCCACACTACTATTGATCTTCCGACGCTTGCCCGTGTGAGGATCAGTGAGCTGTATGTTGTGGTAGTTAGCAAGCACAACCGGAATGAGGAGCTGCTTTCTGAACGTCAGGGTCGAAACCTTAAGCCAGTAATCCACGGTCGAATCGGTGGCTGCTTCCAATTGGACCACATTGACATTGGCTTGAATGCAGGGTTGGCGCAACGTCGGAATGTTCCACTCCCGCCATTGCGGTTCCTTTGCTTCTGCTTTGAGCATGCCTTCTTCCCGTTGTTTCTGATACTCAGCCAACGCGTCCAGATACGCTTGATAGGCGTTGGCGCGATTGGTCCGCCAGGACTTGGCGATGCCTGCCGCCTGTTGGATCGCGACGCGCTGCCATCGCTCAGAGAGAGTGGTCGGAAAGCAAGGAGCGCGAAAGCCGTTGGGGAGTTCCTCATCGCAAAACAGAGTCACATACTGCTGCATCAACGCAAGATAGACCTCGGCCAGTTCGTCCAGGGCAGCGAGTTTGCCTGGATTCGCCCGTTCTAATCCAATATGGGTGATTGCACGCGTGATGGTACGCGGCTCACCCTTCTTAGGGGGCTTCTTGCGCTTCTTCATCGCTTCCCTGCTCCAATTCTTGCACAATTTTTTCCGTTTTGCGCTTTGCCCGGCGTTGCCCATACAATCGAGCGCAGAACGAATAAATGATGCTGGTGAGGTCAGCCAGCAAATCTTCGGTGCCACTCTCTGCTTGATTGACCACTTCAATCTCGCGCCCAGAGGTTTTGAGCAACGTTTCGATGTAGCGAAAGCCAAAGCGCGTGCCACGATCCTTGTGTTCAATCACGATGCGCCCGATGCTTGGATCAGCCAGCAACGCCAGAAACTTGGGCCGATCGTCATTGACCCCAGAACCGATTTCTTTGACCACCTTGCTCACCTGATAGCCTCGCGCCGTACAGTAGGCTACCAACCGTTCCGCTTGGCTGTCCAGGTTTGACTTGTTTTCGGCTGAGGACACCCGTGTGTACACCGCCACTTTGGGAAGGGCAGGCCGTTCTTTCACGGGCACTGGTTCTGTCACCAGAATAGTGCCCGTATCCATTTGGTGCCCGGCGATCTTGCCTGCCTTGTACCACCTCCAGGCGGTTCGGTAGCTAATGCCTTGTTGTTTCGCATAATCGATCAACTTCATCTCATGATTATAGCATACATGACCACATTTGTCTATAGCTGTCTATTCATCGAGTGAACGTTTCCCAATACATTCTCCAGCCGTACAGACACAACCGAGAAGCGCTACTAATAGTCCGACCAGCCAGAATTGAAAGGAGAGGTGGGGAGTGCAGAGGAGCGTCAGCCCCTCTGCACTCCCTCTCCCCTTCCGCCGCAGGCGGCATAAAACCTTTTCACATGAAGGTGGTCAAAATACTAGAGCGCCTCTCAAGAGTACGGAATTCATAACGGTGGATCAGGCTATGAAATACGACGAGTTCATTGACCAGGTACAAAAACGTGCTCACCTGACCTCAAAAGGTGAAGCTGAGATCGCAACACTGGCTGCACTCAAAACGCTCGCGGAGTGTCTACCCAGGAAGGAACGCAACGATATTGCTTCTCAAATACCCCGAAGCCTCGCGGTCTATTTGAAGCAACCATCTCTTGGCCCCGTAAAGCAGCCACCCCCAAGCACAAAGCCTATCACGACTCTTGAAGAGTTCTTTCAGCGCATGAGTATACGTGAAGAGGTGCCACCAGAAATAGCCCGTGAGCATGCACACGCCGTACTAAGCGTGCTAGCTGACGCCTTGTCAAAGGGAGAACTGGAAGATATTATTACGCAGTTACCGCTCGAATTCTACTACGAGTTCTTTGAAGGAAGGATAAAGATTCTTTGGAAGGAACGCAAAACCTAAAGATTTTGCCCGCAACAGAAAACCGAGCAGTCTCCCGGCTATTGAGCCGGCCCTTACACGAAATGCCAAAGCTTGCATAAGATTCGCATGGACATGTGAGGAAAAGGTGCCAGACAAAACGCACGCTGTTGTGCATCATATCTGGCGGATATCGGTTTGATGACATGGGCCAATCCCAGGAACCAATCAATACTCACAGTGGTTATTTCTCAAACACCTGGCGACTATTGATGCATTCCTCGTGTGTCTCTGCTTCTATGTGGGCAGCGCTGCTCACCTCTGTGGCAGGCTGGCCTGTGCGAACTCCTGAATGATCGCACGGCAAAAAGCTGGCAGATCAGCAGGTTGACGGCTCGTCACGAGTCCTTGTTCCACATGAACCTCTTCATCCACCCTCGTGCCACCAGCATTGCGAATGTCCGTCGCGAGACTTGGCCAGGAGGTGAGTGTACGCCCGGCCACGATGCCCGTTTCCACGAGAGACCACGGCCCATGACAGATTGCCCCCACTGGCTTATTGGCCGCAAAGAAATCGCGCACAAACTGCATGGCCTCCTTGCTGAGGCGTAGTCGGTCAGGGTTGCACGTCCCACCAGGTAGTACCAGCGCGTCGTACTGCGAGGCCTTTGCCTCAGGGACAATCTTATCTACCTGGAAGCTTCCCGCCGGATGAAGATCGTTGTTCATTGCCTGGATCTGCCCAGTTTTGATTGATACTAACTCCGGCTGCCCTCCTGCCTCTTTGATGGCATTCCATGGGGTCACCAGTTCCACTTGCTCGACCCCATCAGTAGCCAGAAACGCAATCTTTTTCCCTTGAAGTTCCTTAGCCATTGTTTCTTCCTTTTTATGTCTCGACAAATGAGTCCACATAGCTCAAAGTTCCTCTCTCCTTTTTTAGTATATCGGGCGAGGAAGAAAATGCCTCCTTGACTGGCCAGGGAGGTCTTCTCAAGGCCCTTGTGTGATCGCGTAATATGCAGACACCACACCTGCGCCAATTCTTCGCATTTCTCCAGCAAGCAGCATCAAGTCCTCTCCAGTTGGAGAAATATGAGGCTGAGGAACTCAGAGGATAGGTATGAGGAGCAAATGCATCATCTTCTGCAGAAGATGATGCATTTGCTCCTTCTCTATGAGAATATTCTCACTGATGCTCAACGGTCAGCACCACCTTGCCCTTCGTTTTGCGCTCGACGAGCACTCGGTGAGCGTTTGCGGCTTCCTCCAATGGGTAGGTAAGACCCACTATGATCTTTATATCCCCGCTTACAAGAAATTGCATAAGTGCCTTAGAGGCAGCGGCAAGACTATCGGGACGACACTTCACCCATTCCATAAGCCAATAGCCCGTCACCGTCTGATTTTTATACATCAATTCCACACCTGTGAATTGCGTCCACTTCCCGCTGGCAGCTCCATATATGGGCATCCGCCCGAAAGGAGTCAGGCATCGCAGATTTTTTTGGCCAATGTCTCCACCGACCATCTCTAAGATGATATCGGCTCCCTTTCCCCCTGTTGCCGCCAGGACCTGGTCAACCCAGGTGTCTTGCGTGTAATTGATGGTGACGTTTGCCCCCAGGCTGCGGACAAACGCAAGTTTATCTTCGCTGCTGGCAGTCCCAATGACGTTTCCTGCTCCCATCAAGTGTGCCAGTTGCACAGCGAGCGTGCCTACGCCACCAGCGGCCGCGTGGACCAGAACGCTCTCACCTGGCTGCAAGTGCGCGCACTCGTGGAGCAGTTGGTAAGCGGTCACGCCCTGTAACGGGAACGCCGCAGCGTGGACGAAATCCAGCGTTTCAGGTATGGGAATAATCAGGTGGGGATCAGCCAGGACATATTCGGCATACCCGCCTTCTACCAGGGCGGCCACGCGCGTTCCCACTGGAGGCCAGGACACCCCCTCTCCAAGTTCTTCTACGGTTCCCGCGACCTCTAATCCCAACGTCGCGGGAGGCTTTGTCGGTTCCAGGTAGGTCCCTTCCCGCTGCATAATATCAGCATAGTTCACGCCTGCTGCCGCTACTTTGATCAATACCTGTCCCGCTGAAGGTCCGGGCTTCTCTACCTCATCTAGCCGCAGGACATCCGGCCCGCCGGTTTCATGAATACGAATTGCCTTCATGTATATCACCTCATTTTGTTGTGGACTCTTCCCTTTGCGCACTAATTTGGGTTCTTGTTTCCAAGTAGTCAGGTATCCAGCTCCAGCGTGAAGAAAGCAACGTATAAAAGGCTAGGTCCGCTCCTTCAGACCTAGCCCGGCGTTGTGCTGTTGGAGAATGCAGCTATGTTATGACCTTCACATGGCCTTTTCTCTCAAGAGATCAGCGAGATTCTCTGCTAATTTCTCCAATAGCTTTGTTGACATCAGTTGGCCTTTGAAAGGTTTCGTCGGGTAACTGCTGGAGGGCGTCCAGCACCTCTTTTGACTCCTGCTTCACATGGTTGATAAGATCCTTCTTGCTTGCAGGATAATCCACTCCTTTGAGTAACCTCTCGACCTCTGCAGGACTTACCTTAGCTATAGTAGTCTTCTACTCCTTCTACCGTTTTACTCAAATGTTCTTCTATACTGTTTATCCATGAATCCTTTCCCTCGACTCTCCCAGGGATACGTTTCCAGTAACTAGAAGGTAACAGATTATGGTAAACATTAGAAATTGTCGCGGTGCGTTCATCTCGATCAATTTTGTCCATGCTGGTATGATGGCGTTGGAACGATAGGTAGCTATAAAGAATAGGCTGACATACAAGACATAAAAACAGGCCTCATCAGTAACTCAGTCTACTTGGTTTTGGGGCGAGGGAATGCCCCTAGCAGTCTAAGAGAGGGTGCTTTTCATGACCGCCAATCCCACTGGTAACGCCGTGGCTCAGCAGAGTTTGAGTACAGGAGCTGCGCGTCAAATTGCTACTACCACGAAAACTATCCCCCAAATGCTTGGTATCACACCCCGCTGGTTTCTCAAGCTCTTGCCCTGGGTCCAGGTAGGAGGGGGAACGTATCGAGTGAATCGATGCAAGGTTGTCCTGCGTAAGGAAGGGCAGATGAGCGTGAGGATGATGGGCAAGCAAGCGCAGATTGAGGCAAAGGACCTGCGGACACTAGCGCTTTTCCACGATTTAGATGACGGGATGCTCAGCGCGCTCAGCAATAAATTCACCAATGAGAAATACGACGCTCATGACATGATTATAAGCGCTGGCCAACCGGCTGATAAGTTCTATATCATCGCTCGCGGCAAAGTGGAGGTATGGGAGACCGGGTGTTACGGTCAAAAGGTTGGGCAGGCTATTTTGGCTGAGGGGGATCATTTTGGAGAGAGGGCTCTGCTGGAAGATCTCCCTCCAACAACCAATGCCCAGGCGCTGACGTCCTGTTCACTTCTGGTGCTTGAACGCGCATCATTTACAGAGGTTATCAAACAAGTCATCGGGCTACGTCCCGACCTGGATCATATTATACAACAGCGACGCGCGAACAACTCCCTGCTCCTGGATGGATATGGCGAAAAGTCAATTGCACTTTCAGCTGGCCATGTTGGGGAAGCTGATCTGCCCGAGACGTTTGTCGACTATGAGGAGGATCCTCGTGAGTATAATCTGAGTGTCGTGCAGACCGTCCTGCGCATGCATACTCGCGTTTCCGATATTTACAATGACCCCTATAACCAGCTCGGCCAGCAGCTCCGCCTGACCATCGAAGCCATCAAAGAGAGGCAAGAATGGGAGATGATCAATAACCCAGATTTTGGTCTACTCAAAAATGTGGATCCATCCTGCTGTGTTCAGACGCGCACCGGTCCACCAACTCCCGATGATATGGATGAGCTGCTTGCCCGTGTCTGGAAACAGCCCGCCTTCTTCCTCGCACATCCGCGTGCCATCGCAGCCTTCGGGCGCGAATGTACTCGTCGCGGCGTCCCCCCTCCCACCGTTGAAATTTTTGGAAATCCTTTTCTTGCCTGGCGCGGCGTCCCCCTGATTCCGACAGACAAACTGATGGTGAATGGAAGCGATACAACAAACATCCTACTCATGCGCGTCGGTGAGAAAGAGCAAGGCGTTGTCGGCCTTCACCAAACAGACATTCCAGATGAGTACAAGCCTAGTTTATCTGTGCGCTTCATGGGCATTGACAACAAGGCAATCGCCTCCTATCTGGTCTCGTCGTACTTCTCGGTGGCTGTTCTGGTAGACGATGCACTGGGTTCACTTGAGAATGTTGAGGTATCAAGCTCCTATGACTACCAGTGATCGGGATCCCTTCCCACAAGGCTTCCAGGCACAACCAGGGATATCTCAATTCCATACTCACAGCGCGAACGATGACTTTGCAAGCGATGAAGATATTGAAAGCATTGAGCGGCTTACTCGCCAGCTATATGCTGAGATACCTCGCGCGATGCGCCATGCGAATCATCAGGAAGCAATGGAAAACATCACAGGCCAACTTCCGATGAATAGCCAAGACCTTCGCCGCTTATTAGATGATCTAGACGTAGCACAAGAGACGGACATGCCAGCGGTACCACATCCTGTCAGTCGGCCCCAGTTTTATTTCTTGCCACAGCCAGAGACGCAACGTCCTTTTCCCAGCGTGCATGGATCGTTTGACGTTCACGCCATTCGGCGAGATTTTCCTGTTTTGCATCAGAAGGTGAATGGCAAACCTCTTATATGGCTGGATAATGCGGCCACCAGTCAAAAGCCGCGCCAGGTCATTGATGCGCTCGCGCAATTTTATACACATAACAATTCAAATATCCATCGCGGAGCACACACTCTGGCTGCTCACGCGACAGATGCCTATGAGGGGGCGCGGGAAAAAGTACAGCAGTTCCTGGGCGCACAATCAGCGAGTGAGATTATCTTTGTGCGTGGTACAACCGAAGGGATCAATCTCATCGCACAAACCTACGGTCGGAAATATATTGGCGCAGGAGATGAGATTGTCCTTACCACGCTGGAGCATCACTCCAATATCGTCCCCTGGCAGTTGTTAGCCCAGGAGAAGAAGGCCATCTTGCGTGTGGCGCCAATTGATGATAGTGGAGAGGTGATCCTTGAAGAATATGAACGATTGCTGGGGCCACGCACCCGGTTGGTGGCAATTAGCCAGGTCTCGAACGCGCTGGGGACAGTCCTACCAATCACGCAAATGGCTGAAATGGCGCACCAACATGGGGCGCTCGTCCTCGTAGATGGTGCGCAGGCTGTTCCTCACTTTCGTGTCAATGTCCAGGCAATGGACGCAGACTTCTATGCCTTCTCAGGTCATAAGTTCTTCGGCCCGACCGGGATTGGCGTGCTTTACGGAAAGTTACACCTGCTCAAGGATATGCCTCCCTGGCAGGGTGGTGGTAGCATGATTGATACCGTCACCTTCGAAAAGACCACATTCAATGAAGTGCCCTATAAGTTTGAGGCTGGTACTGGTCACATCGCTGGCGCTATCGGCCTTGGAGCCGCTATTGACTATGTGAATCACATCGGATTTGAAGCCGCCAACCAGTACGAGGAAGCGTTGCTGGCCTATGCCACCGAGGCGCTGGCTTCGCTCCCGCAACTGCGTCTCATTGGTACCGCTCAACGAAAAGCCGGAGTGCTTTCGTTTGTTCTTGATGGCGCTCGCCCCGAGGACATTGGCGAGTTTCTGGACCAGGAAGGGATCGCCGTGCGGGCTGGTCACCATTGCGCCCAGCCCACGATGAGTCGTTACGGCGTGACTGGCACAGTGCGCCCCTCCCTGGCTTTTTACAACACCTATGAAGAGATCGACGCCTTAATCACAGCAATCCTCAAATATAAAAAGGTGGTAGCCCCTCACTCTGATGCGTGAAGGGAACGAGACCACTGTTATTTCTCCAGGCTTTGCCTGCAAGGTGTCTATCTCTTACCGGTTGCCGCAAAGACCCTAGCTGCCGAGGCCGCTCCTCTGGGCTTTTTCCTCATCTTGAATACAACGCGCCGCCCATGGAATGGCCTCCAGGCGCTTTTCGGGGATAGGCTGCCCACAATCTATGCAGCGGCCATACGTGCCATCCTCTAAACGTTTGAGTGCGTTCCGGACTTCCTGCAGCAGAGCCTGTTGGTGAGCTATAATCGCCTGTACTTGCTCGTCCTGCTGGACATCGACAGCAAGATCCTCAAATTCTTGCGGTCCCTCACTCGCTTGCGCCTGAATAGGATCAACTGGCTCAGGAGGAGGAGGCTCGACCAGGCTCTTGATGCGTTCCAGGATTTCCTTCTCTTTCGCCTGAAGCCGTTCTTTTATCTGTTGTAGATCAAGTGCCATCTCCAATCAACCTTTCAACCATGCTCAGGATATACAAACCTTTACCGGTCCCAACCCAATGAGGGCCATTTCTCCCAAATCATACCCCACATTGCAAGCCAAGGGGGCAAAAGAGAATGCAACTGTTCCCAAAAAAGTGGGAAAAAGGGACCAACCGTGGGCAAGACGCCACACTTTCGAGCTTCTTGACAGATGAGAACGTTTGTCCTATACTGAAGAAAATAAGAGGCAAGAGAAAGAGCAGAACCGCATGATTCGCGCTCATAAGATCAGACTGCATCCCACACCTGAGCAGGTCAACTCCCTTGCTCGTGCCGCAGGCGTTGCTCGCTTTGTGTGGAATTGGGGGCTGGCCGAATGGAACCGCCAATATGAAGCCGGGGAGAAACCCACTGCCTTGAAACTCAAGAAGCAATTCAACGAGATCCGGCGGGTGCAATTCCCCTGGACATGGGAGGTGACGAAGAACGCCTCAGATCAGCCCTTCCTCGATCTAGGAAAAGCCTTCACCGCGTTTTTTGAAGGCAAAGCCAAACGCCCCAAGTTCAAGAGCAAGAAACAAAACAAACCCTCCTTTTACCTTGCCAACGATCAATTCGAGTTGGGGGATCACCGTCTGTGGGTTCCTAAGCTCGGATGGGTCAACATGGCGGAAAATCTGCGCTTCAAAGGTCGCGTGAGAGGAGCACGCATCACGCGCGTCAGCAGACTGGTGGTTTGTGTCTCTCCAGGTCGAACTCCCAGATGTGATCCCGGCAAAGAAACCAGCCGCTGTTGGTATCGATGTCGGACTGAACCGATTGGCCACCTTGAGTACAGGAGAGGGAGTCGAGAACCAAGCCTTCCTCAAAACGGCGCTCAAAAAATTGCGTCAGGCCAATAAGCGACTGCATCGCCGCAAACCGGGATCAAAAAAACCGCGAGAATGCGCGTAGACAGGTGGCACGACTCCATTATCGTATTACCTCTCTGAGAGACGATGTGCTCCACAAGCTCACAACCAGGCTTGCCAATTGCTATGGAAGCATTGGCATCGAAGACCTCAACCTCAAGGGACTGCTCAAGAATCGGCGGCTGTCTCGTTCGTTCTCTGACGCAGCATTGGGCAAGCTGCTCTCCCTGCTCGGGGCGAAGGTAGAGCAGCAGGGTGGACAGGTGATCAAGGTGGGACGCTTCTTTCCTTCGAGTAAGACCTGCCACTGCTGCGGCTGGAAGTGGGAAGCGATGACGCTCAAAGATCGCACCTTCCTCTGCCAGAATCCATCATGCCCCTATTCTCAGTTCCCGCAAGATCGCGATCATAATGCGAGCCAGAATATCCTGCGGGAAGCCCTTCACTTGATCGGGCTCATTGACCAAGTCGTCACCGGTATTGGCTCAGACGAGGACGTAAACTTGCCTGCGGACGCGGGGTAAGACCAAAAAGGCCTCGGCCTTGAGGCTCCTACGGATGAAACAGGAACAACAAAGGTGTAGCAGAGCTATGCTTGCATACGTTTTACTACATTAATTGGAGCAGAGAAACCACAACAGAGCATCCCACCCTGAATGATACATATACTGCTCTGTTTTGCAAGAGAAGAGCGCAGCTTCTTCTTGTATCGGCGTGAGTTGCCGAACCTGGCGCTCTAGCAATATAAACAAAGCCGGGGAAACGTCACACTGGGTCGGGAACGACATCCAGAACCCCCTGACACTTCCCCCGATTATACACAAGTGCACTGTACAGCGATTTGAAATCATCTGTCATGGGGTGAATGGTTTGTAGATCCGCAGGTAAGTTTGCCAGAGCCAGGGGAACATTCTCCTTGTTCAAACTGTTCACAAGGTTTGTAGCTTCAGCAACATTGCCGCTTATCACCAGTCGAGCGTTTTCATCGCCACTTCTAGCTTGCCCTTCCGCGCCTGAAATGTTTACACCTAGCGCGTAAGCATCGTAGAAAACAGGATGGATATTTTTTAACGCTGTACTATAATCGTTATCACGAACATCTTCAATAATGCTCTGGTAAATTTGACCATCCTTCAGCATGTTCTGAATGCGTACCGAGTCAATGGCGATACCCATATTCTTGAGCTCGAACAGCGACTGCAACACGTCCTCAAGTGCATTCGTAGCAAGAGGAATATTATTTACCGAAGCATTACACGCTGCAAACTCCAAACAGGTGCCCAGGTTGAATAAAAGCCCAAGTTTTTTCAAGTTACCCCCCCGATCAACACTAACGGAGCAGTTAGTTCACGTTTGCCATTGGTAGATTCGAACTCCACGCACAACAAGGAACCACCATATGCGCGATTTAGAACCTCTCGAGCGGTTGCGACCCGGTTGGCGGCGGAAAGGCACGATCAAGGGTAGCCAGGTCCTCCTCCGCGAGGTTCAGAGCAAGGGAGGAGCGATTCTCAATGACGTGTGCCCTCTTCCCCGCCCTGGGAATGGCGCTAAGGTCGTCATGTCTGAACATCCACGCGAGAGCCACCTGGACCGGCGCTGCGTCATACTTGTCTGCTATGTGTCTAAGAACGTGATGGCCAAGTAGCCGCCCCTGCTCGAAAGGCGCATAGGCCATGATCGGAATGCGACGTTTGCGGCACCAGGGCAACAGATCGTACTCGATGCCGCGTCGGGTAAGATTGTAGAGCACCTGGTCGGCCGCAACATCCCTTCCCCCTGGGAAGGCCATGAGTTCCTCAAGATCTGAAAAGTTAAAATTGCTGACGCCCCAATAACGAATTTTCCCCGCGCCGACTAACTCTATAAAAGCTGCAAGTGTCTCCTCCAGTGGTACCTGGCCACGCCAGTGCAGGAGATAGAGATCGATTCGGTCTGTCTTCAAGCGCTGCAGACTACGCTCGCAAGCGATGGCCGTGCCATGCCTTGTTGCGTTACTTGGGAGCACATTGCTCACGATAAAGATCTCCTCACGGCGCCCAGCTAGTGCTTCGGCCACCAGTTCTTCAGCAGCACCATCTGCGTACATTTCGGAGGTCTCGATCAGCGTCATACCAAGATCGAGGCCCAGACGTAGCGCCGCAATCTCATCCGCTCGACGCCGCGAGTCTTCGGCCATGCCCCAGGTTCCCTGCCCAAGCACTGGAATCTCTTCACCCGATGGGAGCTTGATAGTGCGAATTGGAATTGCATGCATAACAGATCTCCTCCTACGGCAAGCGCTCTTCTGTAGAAGAAGCTAACCCGCGATGATGTCGATCTTTTCGAAAGTGGACGTGGTGTGGTAGAGGAAAACCCGGGAACATTTTGTTAGCAGCCCTTTTAGTGCCACCGCAACAAGGGTCAGAGATAGGGGCTTCCCAATCTGACTCGCCCTAAAAACCCTCTACAATACCCTGCAAAGCGTATCAATGTCCATGAGAGAATGAGGTACTACTACTACTTGCATGATTTTTGATTGTGGCTGCAACAAAACACGGAGGTTGCACCTTCATTGTAGAACGAGGGTAAAGGTCTACAGAAAATGGAGGAAGTTCATCAAAACAACCAAGATGTAGAGCCTTTTTGACGCGGCGCATTTTTGCATATATAATACATTATTCTGACCAAATATACAAAGATGTGCTTGCAAATATGCTCCTCCTTTTCTCTATAAATGATCACTTTTATGGTGCTTGCACCTACACAGCTGATGTATAATAGCCCTGGAGAAAAAGGTTCTCATCTTGAAGAGAAAGGATAAAACACCATGGCCTTTCGCTTCGAAGCTGCATTTGTCACTATATCGGCGTTCAACCTGGAGGAGATAACACAATTTTACCGTCAGTTCTTCCAACAAGAACCCATAGGGGCCAAACCTCATAGCTATGTTGAGTTCTATGTAGCAAATCTCTGCCTGGGTATCTTTCGCCCTCACGAAAGCAGCAAAGAAGAGTTTGCGAGGGTAGGAAAGAACCCGATGAGCATTTGTTTGGAGGTGAGCGATCTCGATGAGGCAATCGCTCGCATTACAGCACTCGGATATGCGCCACCAGGAGGGGTTATTCATACTCCTCATGGGCGAGAAGTTTACGCCTATGATCCTGAACAGAATCGATTAATTCTCCACCAATCTTGGAGCTAGTCGGGAAATCCAGATTCACTGTCCATGATGAAATATGGCCTGAACGTGGTAATGAGAACATTCACTTCATCACTCCGGTAGTCAGACACCTCTCTAGAGAGAGAAAGGAGAGAAACGATGGCTTCTTTGTATAAGTACGGGCGTCTCGCCATAGCGGCCATCAACTTCAATGAAATGAAGGAGTTTTATAGCAAGATCCTGCAGGAGGAGCCGATAAGGCACATCAAAGATGTGTATGTAGAATTTCAACTGCCGGAATTGCGCATCGGCCTGTTCAAACCCCGCCCGGATAACCGCCCCGAGTTTATGCATGATACCCGTTCGACCGCCAGTATTGTCTTGGAGGTGATCGATATCAACGACGCAGCCAATCACTTTAGATCGGTGGGGTGTTCGCCTGGCAAGATCATCGACACCTTTCACGGCAAAGAGTTCTATGCTTACGACCCCGCACAGAACCGGTTGATTGTGCATCAGGAGAAGTAGCAAGGTCAAAACAAAAGCGGAGGTCTCTGCTTCTTGTATCGCAATGTCTTTTTGCTGCTGCGATGCCCTAAGGAGGAAAACTGCATGTGTGCGCAGAAGAACAGGCTGATCGTTGGAATTTCAGGAGCGAGCGGTGTTATTTACGGCATCCGCCTGCTTGCAATCTTACAGACGGTCCCATCGATTGAGACGCATCTCATCATGAGCGCAGCAGCCAAACGGACAGTGCTACTGGAGACCGGCTATTCCATTGCGCAAGTTGAGGAACTGGCGGATCGGACATATAAGACAAGCGACATTGCGGCCTCTCTCTCCTCTGGTTCCTTCCACACAATTGGCATGGCCGTCCTGCCTTGCTCAATCAAAACACTCTCGGGAATTGTCCATTGTTACTCCGATAACCTCTTGCTGCGGGCTGCAGACGTTGTATTGAAAGACCGGCGGAAACTAGTTCTGGCTGTACGCGAAACACCCCTTCATCTAGGGCATATACGTATGATGGAGCAAGCTACCGAAATGGGAGCCATCATCATGCCACCCCTTCCAGCTTTTTATCACCATCCAGCAACACTCGACGACATTATCAATCAAACGGTGAACCGCGTCCTGGATTTGTTTGATATTCAATTAGCACAAGACCTGTTTCGACGATGGCCTGTAGAGGATGAAGAACAAGGCGTCATGGATTGGTAAGGAGAGGAGAAAGCAGATATGCCAACCTGCCCCCGTTGTGATGACCCCAATGGAGCGATCCTGACTGAATCGCCCGTCAAAGGAAGCTGGATCATGTATAGGTGTCCTCGTTGTCTTTTTACCTGGCGCTCGACCGAACCGGAACACATAACCAACCCGGCTCTGTACAATCGGGATTTTAAATTGACGCCGGAAATGACTGAACACGCGCAGGTAACGCCTCCTATTGGCGTACCACGAAAGAAATCCTAGGGCAGAAAAACTAGAGAAGTTAGGAAAAGGGAATGCAGGAATCTCCCCGCCTTTTCTCAAAAAACTCTCATAGAAAAGCACTAGGATATCGTTAGGATGTATGAAGAGCAATCATAGATTGAGTAAGGGAAGGAGGTAGAATCTTGGCGTACAAAGATTTACGCGCGTTTATGCAGCGCCTGGAGGAAGAGAGACAACTTCTCCATATCGATCAGGAGGTCACCCTGGAGCCCGACCTGGGAGCTGCAGGGCGAGCTGTGTCCTACCTGGGCGATCAGGCACCAGCGATCCACTTTCGCAATATTCACAGCTACAACGGTGCCCAGGTAGTGATGAATGTGCTTGGTTCCTGGGCAAATCATGCTTTAATGCTGAACATACCCAAGACAACAACGGTAAAGGAGCAGTTTTTTGAGTTTGTGCGTCGCTGGAACACGTACCCGATGGAAGTGGAACGCGTTCAGGATGCGCCATTCTATGAAAATGAGATCACCGATAACATCAACCTTTTCGATGTGCTGCCGCTTTTCCGCTTAAATGAGTATGACGCTGGATGCTACATCGACAAGGGATGCGTCGTGACACGAGATCCGAATCACCCTGAGGAGTTTGATTTACAAAACGTTGGCATCTACCGTATCCAGGTGAAAGGAAAGGATCATCTGGGCGTGCAGTTTTTGCCCTTCCACGATGCAGGCGCACAATTATATATGGCGGAAGAGCGCGGAGAGAATTTGCCAGTCGCCATTGCCATAGGTTGCGAACCCGTGATTACGACGATTGCAGGGTCGCCTCTGCTCTACACGCAATCTGAGTATAAGATGGCGGGCGCGATGCAGCAAGAGCCCTACAGGATCGTGAAGGCCAGACGTACAGGCCTTGATGTTCCATGGGGAGCTGAGATTGTTCTGGAAGGCGAAGCCATCGGAGGGCAACGCGAGATTGAAGGGCCCTTTGGTGAGTTCACCGGTAGCTATTCGGGAATCAGGCGTCAACCAGTGATAAAGATTCACGCGATCTATCACCGCACGAAACCGATTTACGAACATGTCTATATAGGCATTCCCTGGACTGAGATCGACTACCTGATCGGCGTCAACACCTGCGTCGCGATCTACACGCAACTCAAAGAGGCCTATCCAGAAATTGTAGCGGTCAACGCGACCTACCTCAATGGACTGGTCGCGATCGTCTCGACGAAAACCGCAGGCCGCGTTGGTGGCTTCGCCAAAGCAGTTGGTGTACGCACCATCACCACAACACATGGCATAGGCTATTGCAAGATCGTCATTGTCGTGGACGAGGATATTGATCCGTTCGATCTCAATCAGGTAATGTGGGCGCTCTCCACACGCTTCTCCCCGAGTAAAGACCTGATTGTCGTGCCGACTGCCTCCGTTATCTCGCTCGATCCGAGTTCTGATCCACCCGGTATCACGCACAAGCTGATCCTCGACGCGACTATCCCACAGCCACCAGATATACGCGGAGAGAAAACGCTCTTAATAGACCCGCCGCCAACTACAGAGCAATGGCATAAGAAGCTCATCGATGATATGCGTAAACAGAGATGAAAATAGTTAGAAAGAGCACCATGCATACAAACCAGTAATACATCCTCCACAACTGCGTCTCGCGCGGTACGTGAACGAGTTGGGCTAGCAATAACTGTGTAATTTGACCCATATCCCCCTGTTTTGTTCTTTAGAGACAAGATTACACGGAAAAAACGAAAGAAACGTGAACATTAAGACGTTAAAAGGTTCGCGCTGTCGAAACAGGCAGGTGATAGACGCGGCTCAGGCGACGCTTGAGCTGATCATTCACCTGGTATTGCTGAAGCCTCAGGCCGATGTAGAGTTCGTTCGCTTGCTGTCTGAGCAGGGCGGCCTGGATCTCCAGATAGCGGCGCAAGAGCGGGTGCTCCGTCTGAATCCACTCGACTTCTTCCACCAGTAAGAGGCCTTTGGGACGCAGTTGTGTCCCCCAGCGCTCAAGCACTGAGATCGGATCTCGCAGGTGGGTCAGGAGCATGCGGCAGAAGATGAGATCACCTAGTCCAGTGGGAAAGGGAGTCTGGGTTACGTCATGATGAGCAAATGAGACATGTGCAGGGCATTGTCAACTTATTTCTAAAAACGAAATATACTGGTGAGCTATAGGAGAAAAGCAATAAAAGGGTAATGAGAAGTGGGGAGGTAGAGGTAGTTATACGACCTGCTTGACTCTAGTTACCTCATGCCATTGCTGGAATCGGCCCTGCAAAAGGGCACGGTACTCCCCGGCAGGGAAACGATGCCTTCGTGGTTGGAAATGTCCAGCGATGGGTCCAAAGGCCGAAAGAAAGCGTTGTGCGTGTTTGGCCGATTTAAACCGCCGCATTTTCTTCTCTCGTAGTCGCGTCGGTTGATGTGAGTTTTCCGCTCGATTGTTCAAGCCTTTGTGTTGCCGATGCTCCACGCCAGGCAGGATCTCGCGTTTCGCTGCTCCATAGCTCTTCAATGTATCGGTAATGATCACGCGCGGGACGTATTGCACCCCTTTGAGGAGCTTGCGAAAGAACTTTTTGGCCGCCTGCTTGTTGCGTCGGCTCTGCACCAGGATGTCCAGCACGTTGCCGTCCTGATCAACAGCTCTCCACAAATAATGGGGTTTGCCATTGATTTTCAGGTACACCTCGTCCATATGCCATGTGCCTCCCGTTTTCGGACGGCGACGGCGCAGTTCGTTCGCGTAGGTCTGCCCAAACTTCAAGCACCACTGCCGCACGGTTTCATAGCTCACGACGATTCCGTGCTGTTCCAGAAGCTCTTCCACATCGCGAAAACTGAGGGAGAAGCGGAAATACAGCCACACTGCGTGACTGATGATTTCAGGTGGGAAGCGAAAGCCTTTGTAGCTTGGAGCAGGGGTGTTTGTTTTCATGCAGCTATTCTCGCACATTGTTCAGCTACTTTCCCAAGTTGACAATACCAGATTGCCCTCTCCGTCCTGGAGCAGCTTGAGGGACAAGCCAGGCAAGTGGACCAGCAGTGGAAGCGGCAAATCGAACGGGCACAATACGAGGCAAATCTGGCCTGTCGGCGCTATGTGGCGGTTGATCCTGACAATCGTCTGGTTGCGCGCAGTCTTGAACGAGACTGGAATGACAAACTGGCCGACGTTCAACGGTTGGAACGGGAACAAGCGCTCTTGCCACGACCAACAGCCCTTCAGTTCTCAGACGCTCAGCGTCAGCAAATCCGCGCCTTAGCCCAGGATCTCCCTGCGATTTGGCATGCAGCAACGACGACGTGGGCTGAACGCAAACAACTCCTGCGCTTTCTCATCAAAGATGTGACACTCTCCAAGCGGGGCAATGTCATCAGGATCGACATTCGCTGGCAAACGGAGGCGGTGACGCATCTGGCCATTCCCCCGTATCAACAATCCTGGGAAATTCGCCAGACCAGCCAGGAGGTTGTGGCCCAGGTCCAAGAACTGGCTCCAACGCATACCGATACGCAGATCGCGGCCATCCTCAATGCCATGGGAGCGCATGCAGGCATGGGAGGAGGATATCAATTCAGAGGAACCACAAATCGGGGCAAGGTCAGGCTGCCTAATGACAGCAGAACTCAATTGATATATACTACTTCTTCTGTATTCTCATAATGAATAAGAACAGCGCAAGCGTTATACTTTGTTTTCTTGTTTCCTTTTTCTCTGCACTCACAAGGAAGCGAGATGTGGCGAGCGATCAGAGCTGACAGTTGAGCCGACTCAACCGTGTCGGCAAAGGCACTAGAGAGATACATGACAGAGAAAATAAGCAGTAACTTTTCAAAAAAGGAAATATAAGCGGTCATTTGAATAAGGAGATACGCAGCATGGCAGTTAGCCCCCGAAGTGATGAAGAAATCCAGGAAGACGTCCTGGCCGAGTTGAAGTGGGATCCTCGTGTCCGAATAAACGAAATTGGTGTCATCGTAACTGACGGGATCGTTACGCTGACTGGTTGGGTCGATTCGCTTCCACAAAAGATAGCTGCCGAAGAGGCCGCCAGCCGCGTTCGCGGCGTCAAGGCGATCGTTAACGACATCGAGGTGCGCTTGCCTGGCTTCGCTGAACGCACCGACATCGACCTTGCCAAGGCCGTACTTGACGCCCTTAAGTGGGAAGCAGATATTCCAACTGGCAAACTGGAGGTAAAGGTCGACCATGGCTGGGTGACGCTCAAGGGTATGGTCGAACACAACTACCAGAGGCAAAGTGCAGAAGATGCTGTCAAGAAAATAGCAGGTGTTAAAGGTGTCACTAATATTATCACTGTTAAGCCTCAGCTGGTACCCACAGATCTGAAGCAGCAGATCGAGAAGGCGCTCGTTCGTAATGCGGAGATAGATGCCCAGCGTATTACCGTCGAAATGCAGGACGGTAAGGTCATTCTCCGTGGGACAGTACGCTCCTATGCTGAGAAACTGGCGGCGGAGGATACAGCTTGGTTAGCGCCGGGTGTTACCGAGGTTGAGAACCACATTGTGGTCTCACCTTTACCGTAACCGCTGTTTTGAGGCCAACGAGCTCATCCTTTGATGGGAATGAGCGCCACATCCCTCCTGCTCTGCCGCTTCGTTCTCGACCATTTTAAGCGTCTGAAGCAGGAGGGTTGCTATACGGTTGAGATGAGTTGTTAAGCATTCCCTATAGACTTGCTCACCTACTTAAAGGCAGGCAAGACATGCCGCGCGATGCGTTCAAGATTTTCCACGACAGCCTGGTGCGGAACGCCTGGCGGATGAGACCAGAAGCATAGTTCGCTGAAGGGAACCTGAGCCTGGAGGTCCTGTAAGCGTTTGACCACGTTGTCTGGCGTATCTACTAGAAAATGCTCGCGCTTAAATGATTTGGGGTCAGGCTCCGCTGGCATAGCCTTTCCCACATCCGTCCCCATCTTAGCATAGACGTATTGCCGATAGGCCATAGAGGGAGCGAGCAGAGTAACCCAATCACGCTCAGGATCATCGCTGACCCACAGATGTGTACTCAAGACAATGGGAAATGACGTAGAATCACGACCATACTTCTTCAAGTGTGACTGCAATATGTGCCACTGATTCACCACCTCTTGTTCAGGAGCATCGGAGAGGAAACCAGATGCCAGGAATCCGTCAGCAAGGCGTGCCACACGATCGAGCGCGACTTCCGTATTGGCACCCATGTAAATTGGCAAACGCGCTCCCTGCGCTGGTTGGGGCGTTACCGGGAGGGGAGCACCATTATACCCATCCGGTACGTGCTCTCCTCGGAAAGCTGCCCGAAGATAGGGAATGGCCTCTTCCATGCGTTTCTTGCGCTGGCTGCGCGGCACACCAAAGGCCGCGAACTCGTGTTGTACATATCCCAGCCCGACTCCCAGAGTGAAGCGTCCCTCGCTAAGTACATCCAGTACAGCCGTCTCCTCAGCTATAAGGCGGACAGGCCAGAGTGGTAGAAGCAGTAAGTTTGTACCGAGGTGGAGGTGTTCGGCGCGAGCGGCTATATGAGCCAGGAATGTAAAGGGAGCAGGAAGATAGCCATCATCAAAGCCATGATGCTCAGAGACCCACACGCCGTAAAAACCAAGCAGGTCGGCGTGGCAAAACTCATCCATAAGTTCTTTATAGGTTGTAGTTGTTACCGGTTGACCCAACGTTGTTCGGCCATCACTCCACAGAGAAAAACGCAGCACCCTATGCGTTTCATTTGCTTTCGTTTCCAATTTTCGCTCCTCTATAGTGATAGGATGTTACTCCTCCCTATCATTGAATTACATAGGTGTTTTTTACCACTCGCTTAAATTGTAAGCCGATGTTACAAATCATCGGCGAGTCGAAGATAGGTAGTGACTCTTGAGAGAAGTGGTAACATAGAGGTCAGGAGGACTGACCATGACACCAACACCATCCCTGCCAGCATGTGTATGATGTTGCGTCATCGTGGCTCTCCCCAACTTTTGATGAACCGAGTATTGTAGCGTTAAGAAGGAACGGTGAAGAAGTGCAAGGAAAGAGCGAAAAAAGGTGAAAGGGCTTCCAACTGTTTCTTGGGGATGTGCGGGGATGTTCTCTTCCTCCTGTCATTGCAGAAGTTGTGCGGGTAGTGGCGGGTAGTGCCCCCCATCACTCTCACAGAAGACCATCAGGTTTCCTGTGAGGCGGAAAGCAACACAAGCCGACCGATGCAGAGCCAAGCCTGATCCCATCGGTTCCATTGAAATTGCGCTCAAGCAACATGCAAGACGCGCAAGCGGAGCAAGTCAATGTTGGCTCGCCCATACATCTGTCGTTTGAGCAGTTTGAGCCGGGTGATGTGTCCTTCCACTGGCCCCGTACTCCATGGCTCCGTCAGGGCGGCGAGAGCCGCATCAGCTTCGTTTTCTAGACCCAGAGCAAAGTGACGTATTTCCTCGCAAGGACTCGCTTTCGCCCTCTTTCCCCAAGGTAGAGAGGTTCTCCAGAGATGGAGCCAAACGAAAGAGAGCTTGTCGGTAGGCAATGTCCGTTTCTCGGAGTTCTTCCGGTTCGCACAAGAGCAACCGCGTTGCTTGCCTGGGAGTGCGGGTTGTCGATGCGCGCTGAGCAATTGGAGCAACGATATGAAGACGCCGAGTTTCCTGCCCACACACAGGACAAGACGCCAGGCTTTGTAACGAGGCCAGCACCAGTGTCAGTTCCTCTGATGTGATCAGCAGTTCATGTATTTCAAGCTTCTCTGGGACAGGTATCAAGAGCTTGATTACCTTCTCAATCTGATCTTTTGCGCTCAATACTGATACTGTTTTCATCCTTCCAGTTTAGCATCTCTGCCTTGCTGAGCTTTTCATCAAAAGCTGGGGAGAGCCACGATGACGCAACATCATACACATGCCGCTTCACCCTTCCATCGCTATCCAAATGGAGTCCTCATGGACAACACTTCCGCTCGTTAGAGGGCGCACGCGAATAAGTTGACAATATCCCTCGGTTTACCCCCTGCACCTGGCCTTTTCTCATCATATTCATTGCCTCATATCCTTGTAATGTCTTCCTGGCTGTTTCAAACGGAATATATGTTTTTCAGAGGAAAGAAGCCCATTCCTGGCTTGACCAGTCGTTTGATGAAACGGTGGTCTTGTTCTATGAGATTCTTCACGTATTTGACTTGTCGCAATTCAACTGATGAGGAAAGGATCCCGCTGGCTTTGAGATGTGCTCTAGCCTTGGGAGAGGCGACATTTTTATCGACATTGATGACTCGAAGATCTCTTCTGCTCGTATGGCCGCCGGAGAGGAGAGGCGTCTGTGCTTGCTTTGCCTCTGTCAGACCAGCATGAGGGGCTGTCCGCGCAGAAGAACCAAGCGCTTTCACAAAAAAACGTTGAGCGGCTTCAGCATCACGTGTTGGACTCAAGAGAAACTCCACCGTGTTCCCTTCAGAATCTACGGCCCGATAGAGGGAGAGCCAGACCTTCTTGATCTTGATGTATGTTTCATCAACTTTCCAGGAATCATTGCAGGCTTTCAGATGAGGGCGACAGCGCCTCTCCAACTCTGGTGCATAAGACTGAACCCAACGGTACATCGTCGTATGATCGACGTGTAGCCCCCTCTCCTGCATGATGTCTTCCAAATCGCGATAGCTGAGTGCATAGCGAAGATACCAACGGACACAGAGCAAAATAATCTCAGCTTCGCGCATGACGCCATTTGAATGGGGCTTGCGTGGTCATCTGGCTTCTCTTCTCATCTTTTGATCTATCATATCTGATGAGTTTTATTCTTGCAACACAGCCCAAGCAGGAACACTCTACTGGTTGTCTGGCTCGTCACCTGCCCACTGCCAATGTGGTACTTCATGCAGCGGATAGAGGTCTTCGTCACGCTCCGCATGCGAGTTCTGCATCGCCACCCGCGAGCCAAACTCGACATGCTGCCGGACCGCCTCCCGGAAAGGCTCGTCATCTGGCAGGCCAGCCGTATCGAGGGCAGCCATGTACAATTCGACGAAGCGTTGCCGCTGGGCTTCGGTAATCTTGAGATGACGGTGGACGGCGATCACATGCTCAAAGCCGAGTTCTCTACTAAAGCGATCAGGGCCGCCGAAGGATTCGGCGGTAAAGGCGGTCAAATGGTCAACATGCTGCGGTTGCTCTCTGCCGAAGAGCGGCTGGAGCAAGGGGTCCTTGAGGACGCTGGCATAGAAGGCTTCCTCCAGTTGGTGCAGCGCACTCAGACCTCCAGCGTGTTCGAAGAGCGTTGGCATAGTTGGTCCTCCTTGTTGTCATGGTCGCCGCCTTGATGGGCGGCACGCGTGAATAGCACAGCCGTACACAAGCAAGAGAGCATTCCTGGGAGGGAACCTGCCCTAGCCGTGAGGGGAACACATATCTACGTGGCTTCCCCTCACGCGTGATCACCAGGTTCTCCAACCAGGCTTGCCAGAAAGGGTCCAGGTGGCCCTTCACCTGCATGACGTATCTCATCATTGGACCAGGTTGAGCGAGGCTCTCCTGATGAGTTGTCTTAAAATCGTTCGTTTGTTGTGACACACGGATGGGTTTCGTGTCGCCTGCCCAGACGAGGCTGTGCATCTCTCTCTGGGCGAGCGACACGATTCTCGCATTATCAGCCGCTCAGGCTGGGGTATGGGGCTGCTCAGGCAACAGCTTCGCCGCCATCACTGAGATCCAAACATAGGCGTTGAGCATCGTGAAGACGAAGGCGCTCGTCATCCAGAGATGCCCTGTCGCAAGCCCGGCAAAAGCGACGAAGCAGAGCACGCCGGAAACGAGAGCGTAGGCCGCCCATCCACGTTGGCGTTGGCCAACCAACCGACGCGCAAAGACGCAACAGGCAGCGATCAATGCCAGGAACGACAGCGAACTCACCATCATATGCACAAGGCCGTGCCAGCTTATGGCGGAGGCGGAAGCTGATGTTCCAGGAGGGAAGCCAAGACCTGGATCAGCCGTGAAGCACCCGGCGCCGATCAGACCCGCTCCGACAGCCCCTATCAAGATAGGTCCCCATGTCCCGCCCCGGCTGCCACGCAGGACCTGCCGCATGCCAATCGCGCCTGCGACGAACAGCAGACCGGAGAGCAGGAAGGTGGCGATCTCCATCCAGCCCAGGTCTCCGTTTTCGAGCAGGCTGAGCGCATGACGGCTGAGATCAAATCCTGGGCGGGTGAATGCCTGGATCAAGCCCACGACGGTGAAGAGGGGACCTGCGACCACCCCGCAGGCAAGGAGCGTTTTTGTCAGTTGCGTGGCCGAATTGGTCAGTGTGGCGTTTTGTGAAATGGCTTTTTGCATAATTTTCTCCTTCGCGCGTTGAGAGTGTAGTCCCGCATGGATAAGAGGGCTGCACGTCGTGCGCGGCTTTATGCGGGCCGGTAACAGAGATGCACGACCCCATTGTCGAAGGTCTTTGATTCGACCAGAGTGAGATTCTTCACCTCGTTGATATCTTTGAACAAGGGCACTCCATCGCCTACGACGATGGGATGCAAGAAGAGCCGGTATTCATCAATCAGGCCAAGATGCATCAACGAATGGGCTAGTCTGGGGCTGCCGAAGACCATCAGATTTTGGCCGGGCTATTGTTTGAGCGCGTTGACCTCCTCGGCAATATGGTCCTTCACGAGCCTGGAATTGTTCCAGTCCACGTGTGAGAGGGTGGTAGAGAACACGACTTTGGAGATCTGCTCGACCCAGTGAGCATGTGCGATTTGATCTGATCTGCTTTCCGGATTAGCAAGCACGCTGGGCCAGTACGCATACATGCCCTGATACGTCTGGCGTCCATAGAGAGCCACATCCACATCGCTCAGGAGTGCGTGGGCACCAGTGGCAACTTCTTCATTCATTCCCCGAAACGTCCATTCCAAACCTCCATCGGCTGTGGTCGTAAAACCATTCAGCGAGACATGCATCAGGACTACCAATTTTCTCATGACTTCTCCTTTTGGTGACCGTATGATGAGTTGTGAACGCAACCTGGCTTGACAGCCTGAACGTTGCCTCAAGCATGAAAGAACTGCACCAGCACGGGAGCAAGAGCTTGCGGGGCCACATCATGCGTCTGACCTTCCAAAGTACAAAGCTTCGCGTTGGGGATGGCGTGTGCCACCGCCTGGGCTGCGTTGTGCATGAAGGAGGGAGAAGCTCCCCCGTCTATGACAAGCGTGGGGACCGTGATGGATGCCAACCGTTCTGCGGGGACAGAACCATCTCCCATGATGGCAGCATCATAGGCCAGCGTGGGTGCCACCGACTCAAAGAGGGACCACACGGGCGTTTGGCGCATCCCGGCAACCGCTTCAGCAGGCGCTCCAAACGTGGTCATGGCGAGCGCGACGGCATCGCCCCGCCGTCCCTCCGAGAGCAAAGCCGTCAGCTCTCTCGTGTAATGCTCCGATGCCTGGCGGGCATGCTCGTCACCGGGGTTGAACGGTGGCTCATACAACGCCAGTTTTTTGATAGCAAGATCTCGCGCGGCAGCGTAAAGAGCCAGGACCCCGCCTGAGGACATGCCAAATACGAAGGCCGCTCCCCCGGCTTCATTGATGAGTGATTCAAGGTCTTCAATCTCACGCTCAACCGCATAGGGCTGCGTATCGCTACTGTCACCACGCCCGCGCCGGTCATAGTGGAACACTGTGAAATGCTGAGCCAGGAGTGCAGCCAGTTGTACTGTCTGGGGATCGATGGCTCGATGTTGAAAGGCTCCCCCCACCAGGATGAGTGCGGGTCCCTGGCCGCTTCGATCATAGGCGATAATAGTCCCATCTTTGGAAATGACTTGAGGCATAGTATACTCCTTCTGTTTCATTTCTGCTGTTTACTTGCAATTTGCAAGTAAATACACTCTTTTACTCTTTTGATAGGCCGCAAAAGCGGAAAGATCAGCTGTCGTCTGGCTTCGCTTCGTGGCGTTCGAGAGAGAGCTGGGTCAGGCCCAGGCACCAGCCGGTTACATGAGCCTGAGAAACCTTCCGTTAGTGCCTGACTGGCTCGTACCTCAGGCGCAGCATGCCAGTCTGGTACGCATGCGAATCACGAAGTTGAAGCTGAATCTGCTCCGCTTCTCGAAAGAGACGCTTGCCTTTGCCCAGGACCAGGGGTGCAACGCTGAAGTAGTACTCATCAATGAGATCATGCTGAGCAAGCAAGCCCACCAGGTCCGCGCTGCCCTGGACCAACAGGAAGCCACCAGGCTGCGTTTTCAGCTTCGCTATCTCTTCGACAATATTCCCCGTGATGAGGTGGGAATTGTTCCAACTTGCCTCTGTCAGGGTGCTGGAAACCACATACTTGGGGACGCGGTTGAAGATGTCAGCCATTTCCCCCTCTCTGTTGGGCCAGGCCGCGGCCATTTCCTCATAGGTTGTGCGACCGAAAAGCATGGCGTCCGTGGCGCTGAGGGCACGCATGACCTCCTGGCCAATCTCTTGATCCATATAGGAGCCTGACCAGTGAAATGGCTCTTCCATCACTCCATCCAGGCTCACAATCTCTGATACACGTAGTTTCATCCTCGGTTCTCCTTTTTCTCTTTCCTCTGTAGTCACTTGCTTCTCCACTTCTCCAGGGAGACAGCACAAGTGGAAATGCGAGAGAGGTCGTTACCTCTCGCCTGGTAGCGTCTCGCGACGCTCAAGCGAGAGCAATGTCAGGTTCAAACGACCAATCGTGGCGAGCACTCCATGAAGGGCTGATTGATCCTGGAGGGGACCAAACAGTCTGGACGTGCCATCCGCCTCATGCACGATCTGCAATCCCTCCAGCCACTCCTGCCAGTTCTGGTCCAGATGCCCGTTGATGCGGATCACAATGTGCATCGGTGTGCCTCCTTTCAGATCCTCCTGTTGTGCTCTGCGGTCTCACAAGAAAGAGTATAGCCTGCAAGCAGGGGAGGGGACATCGCCTGTCTTCCTGATTGAACGGCTGATTGCTGAGGAGTGTTGGGGAATCGTGCGTAGCTCGTTGTATCTCCCCAACATCCGAGGTGCGGGGAGCGCGCAGATCGAGTTAGAGGAGATCTAAATGGTGGGTAGCCGCGATGGCTTCGGCGCGTCGGCTCACGTCCAGCTTGCGATAGATACTGCTGACCTGGGTCTTAATCGTATGGACGGAGACGATCAGCGTCTGAGCCATCTCAGCGTAGGTGTACCCGGCGACCAACAAACGCAGCACCTTCAACTCCTGGGGAGAGAGAGATTCGACCGTTTGTTGCCGCCCTTTGGCAGCTCGGGGTTCAGACTGGAACGTTGGCGTCTTTGCGGAGCGTCTGAGAACATGATGCGCAGCATCAGTTTCCTTCTGCTCAAAAGTTGAAAGCCACTGTGAAAGAGAGGATCGGGAAATAGCACCTGCCGCAGCACTGGAGGCATCATCTTGCCGCGTCTGCAAGAGCACTCTGAGCACCTGTTGCATAAGAGGTTCACCCGTATCCAGGTACACACGGGCATAGCCCTCTGGCTCAGTTAGTGCGAGCAGACGAGCCGCAACATCTGCCGCTTGCTCGGGCTTTCCCGCATGGTGGAGGGCCATGACAAAGAGCGCCATCCACTCGGGAGCTGCATCAAAAGCACCTGGCTGGTCAAAGTACTGGCTGAAGTTTGAGAGCGTCTCGACCGCCTGGGCGTACTGCTGCTGCGCCAGCAAGACGCGCACCAGCATCAGCACCTCCCATCGGCGCAGAGGATTCCAGGTCTCCGGGGAGAGCGTGCTCTGTGCGGCCCACTCCGACGCCTCCGCCAGCTTCCCCTGCGCCAACCAGCATTGCACGCGCAGCGTGTTCACCCAGAGGGCAAAGTGGGCAAACCCCTCTTGCTCAACCAGGGCTTCGAGCCGGTGCAGGGCCTCTTCCGCGCGAGAGGGATCTCCTCTTGCCAGCGCGAGCCGCGCCGCAAAGATCTCCCCCATGGCCAGCAGCTCCACCTGTTGCCAGTCCTGCGCGCTTCGCACCATGCGTTGCAGCCAGTCAGAGGCCTCTTCCAGCCGATTCCAGGCGTAGAAGATGAAGAACAAGGTATAATAGAGATATCCTGCCAGTGCGGTGGGCCGACCGATCCGTTCTACCAGGGCAAGTGCCTCCAGACATTGCTGGTGAGCCAGATGCAACTGTGCGGCCTGGGTATAGGTCAGAGCCAGCCAGGACATCACGCGGATCGTCACCGGGGAATCTCCTGCCTCGATCATCTGCTGCTTCGCGCTCCGCAGCCGAGGGATCAAGGAAGCTCCCTCCCCCTGGTACACAGCGGCCAACCAGAAGGCGATGGAGAGCGGGATGATGTTCCAACTCACTTCTGCGTCTTGGGGGAGCGCCTCTATCTCCTGAGAGAGAAGACGCAGACGTTTTATGTCACCATGCCTGGCGATCGTTCTGAGCTCGATCCAGGCACGCAGTAGACGCAGGCTGCGCTCGATCAACGTCACCTCGGTCTCGGAAAGCGTCCATTGCAGCGATCTGCGTAGGAGCTCTTCCATGTGCGTGAAGGTGTGCTCCACCTGGGCGACCATATTGGCATGCAGTGTTGCGTTGTTCAGATTGACGGCGTCGATGAAGCGCAGTGCGGCACCCAGAGCTAAGCGCAAATGAGCACGCAGGACGGCATCTGGCAGTGCCACTATCCAGGTATGGACGGTGCTGACCTGCCCACGCAACCAGAAGTGAGGAGCTGCCTGCTCCATCAAGGAGGCGGCCAAAGCGTAATCAGGCGCGGAAAGCGCGTGAGCAATGGCCTCCTGCCACTCGCCCGCCGCCTCATAAAAGCTGGCTGCCCGGATGTGCAAAAGCGGAACCAATTGGGGCTGAGCAGAGTGCAAACGAGCGAGCAGTGCCTCGCGAAAGAGATCATGAAAACGGTACCACTGCCGCTGCTCATCCAGCGGCACGAGAAAGAGGTTGGCTCGCTCCACTTCCTCCAGCATCTGCTGGCACACTTCTCGCGTTGGCGCTGCCGTGATAGCCTGGCATAAGGCCGCATTCATCCTCGTCACAATCGACGTCTGGAACAGAAAGTGCTGGAGCGGAACCGGCAACGGCGCGAGAATGTCCTGCTGCACGTAGTCCAGCACAAAGCGGGAGCTGCCAGCAAAGTCCGCAATCCAGCCGGAAAGGTCCTGCTGCTTGCGCAGGGAGAGCACTGCCAGTTGCAAACTCGCAATCCAGCCCTCTGTCCGCTTCGTGAGGATCGCCACATCATCTTCTGTGAGAGGCAGGCCCATACGTTGTAAAAGAAAGCCAGCCGCCTCCGCCTGGGTAAAACGCAAATCCTGGTTGCGAATCTCGATCAACTGACCACGAACACGCCATCGGGAAAGAGGCAGTTCTGGATCAATCCGCGTGGCGAGCACCAGATGCAGGTTGGCAGGGAGATGATCGATCAAGAAGAGCAAGGACTCGTGGATCGCCTGGTCCTTGATCACATGGTAGTCATCCAGGATAAGAATGATCTCTGCGCCCACCTGTGCCAGTTCATTAAGTAGGGTCGTCAGGATGGTTGAAAGCGGGGGGGATGGGGCCAAACGCAGCAGGGCGAGTGCCTCTTCTCCAATCGTGGGCAAACCGGCGCGTAGGGCCGCAATGATCGAGGTCCAGAAGCGGATTGCTTCCGTGTCCAACGCGTCGAGGGAAAGCCAGGTAACTGCCTGTTTGGCTTCCTCACGCTTTGTGCCCTCCACTCTTCCCCTGCCTGCCTGCTGCAAAGAGACTGCCCACGCTGAGAGCAACGTGGTCTTCCCACTTCCTGCAGGGGCGCAGACGAGCGTCACAGGGTGAGAGCGTGCCGCATCCAGTTCTACAAGCAAGCGAGAGCGCTCTACCAGCGAGCTGGGCAGACGAGGAGGAGAAAGCTTGGTGGAGAGCAGCACGCCTCTTTGTTCGGACGACGGCACTGGAGGCAAGGGGACCTGGGCAGGCGAGGGCTTGCTGCCTAGATCCTGTGCCACCTCCTCTAAGCGTGCCAGGGTCACCAGCGCGCTTCGTCCCAGATAGCGCTTGCGGGTTTGGCCCTCTTTGGTGTGATAGGCATACCAGTAGCCCACTCCTCGTGGCCGGGACTCTTTGAGGACACTGAGATGGCCGTATTGCCCCTGGAAGGAGAAGGAGGAATGCATCGTCAACCAGGCCACCCACGGTTCCTCGTTTCCTGGGACTATCTCCTGTGGTGGATGGTTAGGGATCACAAGGACATAGATTTTGCTCTGGGCAGACCAGATGAGTGTATGGGTGGATGGTTTTGGCATGGACTCCTTTCCGACCTCGGGTTTTATCCCCAACTCCCCAACATAGAGTGAGTATAGCATACGCTGGGATGAGCAGGCAAAATAGAGAGAGTAGGTATTGTCAACTTAATGGTAATTTCAGAGTTAATCGTACTGAATTCAGTATGAAAGTGGGGCATCAGCCCAAATTTTGTCCGAAGGAACATGCTCTGACAGACCGAAAATGAGCATCCTGTGGTGAAAGCTCATCAAGAAAAAATTTTAAGTTGACAATACTCCATCGGTTCATCAAACGGCTGACGAAGCCAGGGATGGGATTTTTCTCTTTTGAAACGGCATGGCGAACCTTAGAAGGATACGAGGTGATGAATATGATGAGAAAAGGGCAGTTGCAAGGGGTGGAAAAAGGGGATGTGAGAGGGCAGGTCGCGCTGGTCGCCAAACTGTTTGGAGTGGCAGTCTAAGAACGGTTGAGAGAGTCGCTCATGTTCAAATTCTTTTCCTCGTACTTTTTGCAACACAACCGTTCTTTTCACCTGGTCCCAGATATTTGATGAGATGTAGTAATGCCCCACCTTCTGGTGCAAGACGGACATTGCGGGCATGGTTGGCATAGAACAGCGGGCGTTCGAGATGCAGCACGGTACATCGCTCAGGATTGGGCTCGCGCCGAAGGGCGAGATCCAGGCAAGCGGCGTACAACGGGATGGTCCGCTCGGCATAGGAATGCAAGATCTCTTGTGGCCCATTGATCACCAACTGAGCAGCCAGCGCTGGCGGAAGTGCCATCACAACCGCATTCGCCTGAAATGCGCTTCCATCGGCTAGGCGGATCAGATGATACTCCTGGCCTGTTTCAATGGCGACCACTCTGGCACGAGTCTCAAGCTGTGCGCCAGCCTGGCGAGCCGTGGTTGCCAGCCCATCGGCCAAGGTTTGCCAGCCCCATCGATGCGCAGTGCATCGGGGCGTTTGCCAACAAACTCCAGGGTGACGCCTGCATCAAGCAACTGAGGAGCATGCGTGTAGGTTGCCAGGCGTGCTCCGGCCTCAACAAACTGTCTCACCGCTGGATGGACGACGGACTGATCCAACCAGTCTTGTAGGTTCGTACCCACAAGCGTCTCCGGATTGAGCGTTGCCAGACGCACCAAGAGCTGGCCAAGTTCGGCACGACTCTCATCGTTGAGCAGACTCGTGGTACGCAAGGTGACAGCATCGCTCGGAAGACGGTGAAAGTTTCCCCGAGAGTAGACCTCATAGCGTTCTCGTTCTGATCTCTTCCCCTGGTAGATCACATCGAGGTCGCGCAGGACCGCTTCGCCAGGGCCGGTCAGATAGAGGGCATGAATGCCTCGATTGAAGAGAAAGCCGTGGCGCTCCGTGGTTATGGCTCGCCCCCCCAATTGGCCAGCCTTCTCAAGAAGGAGGACTGAGCGCCCGCCTCGTGCCAGATAGGAAGCCGCTGTCAAGCCTGCCAGGCCCCCTCCGACAATGACGGCATCAAACGGTGTGGGAGATATTTCTTGCATGGATGATTTTTTCCTCTCTCTTTTGTCGAACTTGCATGAAGTTTTCTTCAGTGCATACACAAGACGGGGACGTATCCATTTTTGTCACCCATGCTGAGCAGACGCATCTTTTCATCCTCCTTTCCTAAAAAACCTATACCTGAAAGGGGCGCCGCCCACGTATCACTGTACCAGAAGCGCCAGCCGAGCGGGCGGAACGAGGTGGCGCATGCCCAAGACACCTCGCTGCATGACGCTTGACGTATATGGTCAGTGCAACGTGAGCAAAAACGCCTGTGGGCTTGCAAAAGGGAAAAATCTGAGTGTACCTCAGCTACGGCCATCCGGCATGCGGTGCCGGCTGATAGCGTAGCCGAAGAGGACCGCAAGAAAGTCGATCACCTCGTAGCGCCAGAAACGCCGTCGGGCAAAGCGTACCTCGTCGCTGATTTTCGTCAGGATGCCGTGCTTCCGCAGGTATGAGACGATCACCACTACTTCGCCAAACCATGAGGGCAATGAGGGGCGGGACTCCGAAGTCGTCTGGATATTCACCGAGCCATTGGCGATACTTGTCATGCTTACCTCCTTGTTGAGAACTGTTGTATGTTTTCTCTTCTAAGGAGGCATATTTCTACGCCGGTTTGCCACGGGTTACATCTCGTTGCGCAAGTCGTGGGTTCCTCATCAAGAAGGCATATTTTTAGGTTGGCTTGCTACAGATTACACCTCGTTGCGCAATTCGTGGGCATAGGGATTGTACGTAGTAATAAAATAGGATATGCTTAACGGGGTTAGTTCTTACTCTAACTTTGCACTTTTCCAAAGAGGGATTTGAGGGCAAGCAGGCGCTGTGGTACAAAGGATAGACACAAAACACAACCTTTGTCCAGAGAGGTCTGCCATGCCCCTGCCCATTATATGTACCTATGAACGTTTGCAGCAATACTTAACGAGCTATCGTGACGTGTTCTCCAAGCCGCAGTACAAGTACTTTGTGATCGTCTTGCTCGGCTTCATCCAATGCCAAGGAGCGCGAACGCTTTCTGGTTTGCGGCACGGTGTGGCGGAAGCAGGCAGCCTTTCAGGGCTCAGTCGCTTCTTGGCGCGAGCCCCTTGGGACGCAGAAGCTCTGGCGAAGCTTTGGCAAGAGCGTTTTCGCACCCAGATGATGCCAGCGGTGCGAGCAGAACGGACTCGTCAACAGGAAGGGCAGCCCAAACGTCGTGGGCGTCCCAAGACCCCGTTGTGACAGGGTATCTGATTGGAGACGGCTCAACGATGCTCAAAGAGAAAGGTCGCGAGATGGAGGGCATCGGCCAGCACCACTCAACGACCCATGCACAGCGAGTAAGAGGCCATAGCCTGGTCCAGGGGCTCTATATGCTTCTGGGACAACGATGCCCAACCGCTCCGCGTCTCTATCGGCAACAGGCGGTGTGCACGCGCGAGCAGGTCCCCTTCCAGAGCAAGATCGATCTGATGATCCAAACGATCCAGCACTTTGAACCTACACCAGGGACGCTTACACACGTTTTGCTTGATAGCTGGTAGAGTGCGAAAGCAATCTGGAAAGTCGCACGCGATCGCCATTTCTTGATCACCACTGGGATCAAGAGCAATCGCAGTTTGCGTGTTGCCGATGCAAGCCAGCCCAACGGATGGAGGTGGCAGCAACTCAACGATTATGTTGCTCAGTTGTGCCCCGAGGACTATGTTCAACTTCCCTGGCCACGTGGAGAGGCGTCTGAGAGCGTGTACGTGCATGTCGCCTCCACGCGCGTACGTAAGCTGTACTGCTGTCAGGTGATCATCGTCCGCCGATCGCTTTCCGAACCTCTCAAGCTAGCACGGTATTGGGCTTCTAGCGACTTGGAGGCTTCTGTTGAACGCCTGGTGGAGCATATCAGTACACGCTGGGACATTGAGGTCCTTTTCGCTGATGGGAAGGAGGAGCTGGGCCTGGACCAGTATCAGCTCATGAGTGCCACCGCGCTCGTACGTTTCTGGAGCCTGGCCCTGCTCGCCTATGTGTTTCTCGACGAAGAGCGGACACGGTTGCGAGCCTCACAGCAACGCCCTATTACGATTGGCGAGACACGTCGGGAACTCCAACGTCTGCATCGACGACAGTTCCTGCTTTGGCTCATATAATAGTTTGAGTGTAACCATTCCAAGAGGTGATCCCTCTGGGGGATATACTGGTGCGAGGAGTGGGAGAGCCGACGTTTAGGCTTGTGGCCTGTTCCGAAAAGCTGAACAGTGACCTCCTGGGAGAGACGGCTCCCCGCCTACCAGGGCACCAAGGGTCTATGAGGCTTGTTGCAACCGTCAGCGGTTCCTCGAAAGGGAAGCGCCTGACGAGATTGCCTATCCGGCATGAGCTGACGCTCGTCCTGGCAGGTTGGGTTTCTCACTCGCCGATCGAAGTCGCAAGGGTACATCGGAGAATATAGACAGGGATGGAAAGAGCCAGCGAAAGCAGGTGCGCGATGAGTATGACAGTATCATCCACTTCCTCGGAGGAAGCGACGATCAAGTATGTGTGTGGGGTTGATATCGGGAGTCAATCCTGTACGGGCTGCATTTGTCGGCCTGACAAAAGCATAGTGGTCAAGTCAATGCCCTTTGCCAATGCCAGGGAGGGATGGCAGATCTGGGAAGAGAAACTGAGCCAATTGGATGCTCCTCCTCCCCAAATCCTCATTGGGATGGAGGCGACCTCCTGCTACCATGAGAATCTCTACCACGAACTCGAGCAGCGCGGCTCTATCCTGCGTCTGTTGCATCCTAGGCAAACCCATCAGTTTCACGAGCGGCAGGGCTTGCGTGCGAAGACCGATCGGCTGGACGCGCGAACTATCGCCAGGGTGTTGTTGAGTGGGGAGGCGCGAGCCGGCTATGTGCCAAGCGAGCAGGTCGCCACCTACCGCGAACTGGTCCGCTTGCATACGCACTTGAGCGATGAGGCGGCGGCCTATCAAAACGAGATCCAGGCCCTGGTCGTGGTGCTCTTTCCCGAATTCACTCGGATCTTCGCTGATCCTTGCGGACAAACGGCTCTAGCGGTTCTCAAAGCTTTTCCTAGCGCCCAGGCTATTGTCGCAGCAGATGTTGAACCCCTCTTCCAACTGCTGCGGGCGCAGAAGCCAGCGCATTATGGCCGTCCGACTGCCCAGAAGCTCGTGGCTTTGGCCAAAGAGAGTGCGAGCAGTGGGCGAGCCATCGCCGGACGATCGCTCAGTCTGCGTATTCTTTGCGATCAGCTCGAGCACACCCAGGCCAATCTTGCACGTCTGAACACCGAGATTGAGCAGCTCCTGAACACCGATCCAGGGGTGAAGGGGTTACAACAGGTACCGGAATTTGGCCCGAAAACGCTGGCGGTGCTCCGGGCCGAGTTGGGGGATGTCCAGCGCTTCTCACGGACCGACGAGGTGATTGCCTACGGGGGCATGGATATCGAGATCAAAGAGAGCGGTCTGTGGAAAGGGAAAGCCAAACTTTCCAAACGCGGCAGTGGCTTGTTGCGACGAGTCCTCTACATGACTGCTCTGCGTAGCATTCATCGGGAAGACTCAGCCTTCGGCGTGTACTATCAGCGCCAGGTGGCGCGCGGTCTCAAGACGGGCTCGGCCCTCATGGCCGTCATGCGCAAGATGCTGGCAGTGGCTGCTCACTTACTCATGCATGAGGGGGAGAAGTATGATCCCAACAAGGTCTGTGGGAGTAGTGCAGGCTAGTTGGGCGCCCAACTAGCCTGCACTGCTCCCACGCCAAGGGATTCGCTTGCAGAACGCTTCAGGACGTTGCTCTGAAGCGCAAGGGGGTTATCTTTTTTTCTCGATCCAAAGACTTTTTTTGTCTTCCTTGCACAGAGCTTGACAAATCTTATGGCTTCTTGAGCAGGCTTTTCAAACTGGCTCGACTGCTGAGTCCCTCTTTGAGCTCCTCTCGGCTTGAGCGGAGCTCTTTGGAAAAGTGCAAAGTTAGAGTTCTTATTTTTGTATTTACTTCCGGCGTTTGATTGAGAATTGAGATATGCTATATGGCAGAACAACGTAGCCGTGAAGGACAACGGCTCGGGAATTATCGGCTTGAACGCTTGTTGGGGCGCGGTGGGTTTGCCGAAGTCTATCTGGGGCGGCATATACATCTTCAGCGACCAGCCGCCATCAAAATCCTGCAAGCTCACCTTTCGGAACGTGAGATCGATGGCTTCCGGCAAGAAGCACAGATTATCGCCATGCTTGAGCATCCCCACATTGTGCGCATCCACGACTTTGATGTGCAGGATGGCGTGCCCTTTCTGGTAATGGAATATCTCCCCAATGGCACGATGCGTCAGCGCCATGCCAAAGGTGAACGGGTGCCGTTGCCCTCGGTGGTCTCCTATGTTAGGCAGGTGGCCGATGCCTTGCAATTTGCTCATGATCAGCGACTTATTCATCGCGATGTCAAGCCGGAGAACATGTTGCTTGGCCGACGCGACGAGGTGGTGCTCAGTGACTTCGGCATTGCCTCCATCGCGCACAGCACCTCTTCAATGACAGTTCAGTCTGCGGTTGGTACGATCCCCTACATGGCCCCCGAACAGATCCAGGCGTATTCCCGTGCGGCCAGCGATCAGTATTCTTTGGGCATTGTAACCTATGAGTGGCTTTGTGGTGAGCGTCCCTTCAGTGGTTCCTCGACCGAGATCTTGGCCAAGCACATGATGGCGCCACCCCCGCAGTTACGGCCAAAAGTGCCATCGCTCCCCGTAGATGTCGAGCAAATCATCTTGATCGCCCTGGCCAAAGATCCCGGGCAGCGCTTTAGCAGTATCCAAGCATTTGCGACGGCACTGCAAGTGGCTGCTGATGGAACTGCCCAGACTGTAAAGGCCTATGTCGGCGAAAGAAACCAGCCATCCCTCTCATCAACCATACCTCCAACCTTGCTTGCAGCGCCAGCATCCCAGGCGGCAGTGGAATTCCAGACGCCAGCAGCGTCCCCTTTGCCACCCGTGACGGCCTCTTCACCGGTGCCACCATTGTCGCCCATGACGACCCCTTCATCGGTGCCACCATTGTCGCCCATGACGACCCCTCAATCTATACTGGGAGAGTCTCCAAAGAGTAGAGTACAGTCCAAACCCTCGCGGCGAAGGTTGCTCATTGGCCTCGTCATGGCAGGAGTAATCATAGGTGGAGGAATAGCAATGCTGTTTTTAAGATAGCATAGATTACAGTGGGGACAGGGCGTGGCATATCAGGCCGGCACCTGCCCCATTGTAATCTCCAACCTCTGGTGCTTGCTTGCCGTATGCCAAAGGGTGTAAATCAGCGAAATAAATGAGGGAAGAATTGCGAGGATAAGTGAGGGGAGTGATGGTATTTTAGATTTTAAAAGAGGGGAAAAATGCATAATAGGTGAGTAAAGGAGAATCCTCCCTCACGCAGCCTGCTGAAAAGCGGATCAGGAAGAGTGCAAAATAGGAGCAAACCTGATGATGAGTGCGTGAGGCAGGAGGAGGGGAGTGGGTGAAGAACAGTCCAGGTGATGGTCGGTGGAATGCGTGCCTGGGGTTTGGTGAAGGGACCTCTGGAGTGGGTTGGTATGAGCACCTCAAAAAGTGTGCAAAAAAAGCCCGTAAAGAAAGAGAAGAAGAGGATGGGCCTCTTTTTTTGCAGAGTCGTTGGGGGGAAATCTGAAGAAGACTATGAGGGGGCGAAGGGATGAAGGGAAAGAAGAGAGGAAAGAGGAATGAGGAGCAGCCCTTCTCAGGCGTGAGGAAATCAAGCGCGGGAAAAGCGAGGTTTTGGACTTCTTGAGAGCAAGCCAAAAGCCTCATTTTTTATGAAAAATTGATGGAAAATGGAGTGTGGAAGGGGTATACTCCTGCTGGTGTGGTGAGAAGGTGAGGGAGAAGAAGAAAAGGTGGGAAGAGATGAAGCAGGAGCGACGGGTATTGACCCTTGCGGAGTTGACGGAAGAGCAGCGTGCCGAAGCCTACAGGCGCTATGAAGTGGTGAGAGCGTGTGTGGAAGAAGGCATTGCGCAAACGGTGGTTGCGCGAGAGCGCGGTGTCCCTGTAAAGACGTTACAGCGGTGGGTGCGTCAGTATCGGGAGTATGGGCTCTGTGGATTGGCGAGGCAAGCGCGCGCAGATCGCGGGACGCAGCGAATGTCGGAAGAGTGGTTCTGTCAGAACTCAGAAGACGATTTGGTATGGAGGCCACTCATGGAGTATGCTTGTGAGAAGCAAACATCTGATGAGGAGTGACCCATGAATTGCCCCCATTGTCTTTCCCCTTCCACGAAAGAACAGCGCCAAAAAACCATTCTCGGGTATCGAATATTCCGCTGTTCGGCTTGCAACACCTTTTTAATGAACGCACTGGCACTCCCTTCAATTACCTTGAATATCCGACGGATATCGTCCTCCTCGTGGTCCTTTGGCGGCTCCGTTATAAACTGAGCCTTCGTGATGTGGCCGAAATGTTTTTGGCGCGTGGGTGGACCTTCACCCATGAGGCGGTCAGAGATTGGGAAGCTCGATTTGCCCCGCTGCTTGTAGATCAGTTGAGAAGAAAGCGACGTGGTCAAGCAGGAATCTCTTGGTATGTTGATGAAACCTACATCAAAGTCTGTGGAAAGTGGTGTTATCTCTATCGAGCGATTGATCACGATGGCAATCTGGTTGATTCGCGATTGAGCGAGAAGCGAGATATGGATGCCGCACAGCAGTTCTTCAAGCAAGCTCTTGCTGTGGTTGGCCATGCTCCCGAGCAGGTCACGACGGATGGGCATCGTTCTTATCCACGTGCTATACGCGAGACGATGAGCAATGACGTGCAACATCGGACTAATACGTATCTCAATAATCGGCTGGAGCAAGATCACCGTGGCATCAAGCAGCGGTATTATCCCATGCGCGGCTTTGGCAATTTCCAGGCAGCAGCTCGCTTTTGCAGGGCGTTTGATGAATTACGCCATTACTTCCGCCCTCGGAGTACAAAGGGTGAAACCATCTCGCTTGCGCAACAACGATTGCTCTTTCTCGACCGCTTCTTGGCCTTGCAAGTACTCATGGGAGCAGTTTCCTAGCCTCACAGATCATATTTGAGGGACATTGAAATACCTCTGATCCTGCGGTGGTCTCAGTTCTGACACTTCCCTTTGAGGCCACTTTGCACTTGATGACAGCTTCGCCAGGGTCTCACGCCACAACTTGTTGCTGCGCATCTATAAGTAGACATCTTGCTTGAGCTATCTACTTATAGATGCGCAGGGCGTCTACTGGAGTGAAGCCCTGTTTCGCGCATTTCACCCCTTATATATAGGCCCTACGTTAAGGAAGGTGCCCTCTAGCCGCAAAGTAGATAAGTGCGGCACAGTTTTGCTCCTTTGAGCTTGGAAGACGGCACGGTTATCGATCCAGTTGGATTATCAGGGAGTCTGCCCATGGGAGAACTTGCGCATCTGAAATGAGACTGGGGAGTCAGATTCCTGCTCACCGTTCTCATTCTAGACGCGCAGATGATCGACTGGCGTGAAACCCTGGTATAATATTCCAAAAGATACTAGAAATTTGCCAGTACTATCTTGCCAATCGTTTGGCCACTTTCAATTTTCGCATGGGCTTTGCGCAGATTCGCCGCATTGATCGGCTCCAGCAACTCGGTCAGCGTCGTCTTCACCTTGCCAGCGTCAACGAGCTGCGTCAGATCTTCCAGCAGGTTGTGCTGCTCGATCATGTCGGGGGTCTGGAACATGGGTCGGGTATACATCAGTTCCCAGGAGAGAGTTGCGCTTTTATAGAAGAGCGTGTCGAGCTTCGCGGAGGGATTGAGTGGGAGAATGGAACAGATTTTGCCCTGCGGCACGATGGCCTCGACGATACTGTCCCAATGCCGCTCAGGGTCGCTCAGGCAGAAGATGTAATCGACTGTGGGAAAGCCGAGCACCTTTAATTGAGGGACGAATGCCTGTGTATGGCTAATTGTATGGGTGGCACCGTGCTCTCTGGCCCACTGGATCGTTTCTGGTCGCGATGCCGTTCCGATGACTGTCAGGCCAACAAGGTCGGCGAGCTGGGTTGCGATGGAGCCGACCCCTCCCGCAGCGCCAATGATCAGGATGGTCTTGCCCTGGTTCACGGCAGGATTGCGCGAGATGCCCAGACGCTCGAAAAGTCCTTCCATGGAGGTCAATGAGGTCAGAGGGAGCGCGGCAGCCCGCGCGAAATCGAGGCTCTCTGGTTTGTGCCCAACAATGCGCTCGTCCACCAGATGAAACTCACTATTGCCGCCGGGACGAACATTGCTGCCAGCGTAATATACCTCATCTCCTGGCCGGAAGAGCGAGCATTCCGATCCAACTTCAGCCACAATCCCGGCTACATCCCGTCCAAGGATTTGTGGCGTCTCCTCTGCCTGCTTGCGCGCAACACGGGCTTTGACATCGGTAGGATTGACGGAGACCGCTTTGACCTGCACCAGCAGATCGCGCCCGGTCGGCGTGGGTTTCTCTATCTCAAGATCGATCAGGCTCTCTTCGTGTTCGATAGGAAGGGAACGATAAAAACCAACAGCTTTCATGGCTTGCCTTTCTTTCAAGATGTTATTTGCCAATGAGGATTCTTCCTCGCATATCGCTCCATTCTTTTTACCACAGTGCTTCGACTTTTGTGAAGTACGCACAGTTTTGTTATATCGTATCAAAAAAGATACTGATGGAATCTTTCGTGCAACATCTTGAGGTAGGCCCAGGTGTAAATTTACACGCCTGGCGAGCGAGATGAGAAAGATCAGCCATAATATGCTCCGATCTGGTGGATTGAAAAAACGCCCCTATACTGTATCCCCGCGAAAGAGGCAAAGTTCGAGGGAAAATGCTATCAATTTCCCTTTGAACTCAGAACTGGCTTTTAAACCATATATTGGCAGAGATCTGCACACAACAGAGACATCCAAACTCTGTTAGAGGTGCAATTACTTGTCCCAACGGTGTTTTATTCTAACAGGTCTTCGAGTCAGGCTACTACTAGTTTGGGCTATTCTCACGACTCACAGCGGCCTGTGAAGCATATTACGGCCTATTAGGCCCGTCGGAGAAATTTACAACGCTAAGCTCTCAAAGTAACCCGAAGTGGTTGAAGCTCCAAGCGCTTTGGCCTCTTATCAGCCTCTTCAGAAAAGCGGGGACGTCGTCCGTAAGGGGGTCCTAACATTTTTTTGGTGTTTTTCCCGCTAAGCAAGTGAGAAAAAAGAGAATAGAAGAGGTATTTACGGATTATACCCATCATACCCTGTTAGGCAACACTCCACTGAGCGGGTGCTCAAAATGAGTCCGGGACGCGCATAGTACATAGCACATAGCAGATCGCTGTGTTTATCCTGTTTACGATCAGCATAGCAGAAGCATAACCTCTTTGCCAGGATGATGTGTGAATTTTGATAGAACTTCTGAAATGACAAAATAACACACATTCGTGACACTTTTGACATACTTTAGGAACAGTCGGGAGAGATACTTCTCATGGAAACAAAAACAAAGGAGATTTATATGAATAACACACAAACAGGATTAGAAGATCAAAATATGAATAATATGCAAAAGAAATCCGAAGCTCAACACATAAATGAAGGGAATAAGCGGTTTCAGGTATGGAAATCCCATCCACTCGTCGCTTACTTTGTCCTGGCCTATGCTATTACGTGGCTATTCCTGGGTCTGGTAGCCCTTCATTCGCATGGGCTCCTCGCTCTCCCATCCGGCCTCATTTTTCCCCTTACGCTTGTGGGGAGCATTGGTCTGTTACTTGCCGCCTTGCTCCTCACCGTCACCACCACTGGCAAGAGAGGCATGCGCGCCTTTTTTCGGCAGCTTCTCATCTGGCGAGTCAATCCGTGGTGGTATCTGGTGGTACTCTTTGAACCGGCCCTTGTCACATTGATTGTCCTGGCCGTCACATCTCTTCTAGGAGGACCCTCATTCAATTTTGCCCATCCACCGGTGGTCCAGCGACCCCCTCTCCCTCTTCCCTCAGGTATCAGTCCCTATCTTCTGATCGTCCCACTGTTTCTCCTAGGAGGTCTGCTTGGGGGGCCATTGGGGGAGGAGCTAGGGTGGCGGGGATATGCGCTGGCGAAGCTCCAGAGTCGGTACAGTGCCCTGGGAGCGAGCCTCATTCTTGGCGTCTTGTGGGCCGTGTGGCACCTCCCGTTCTTTTTTATGCCGGGAACGACTCAATCCACCACGCCCTTCCTCCTCTTCGCGTTCGGTACACTGGCCAATAGCATTCTGTTCACCTGGGTCTACAATCACACACGAGGGAGTGTCTTGCTGACGTTCTTGTTCCACAATGCACTGAACATAACGGCGCTTTACCTTCCCCTTTCGCTCTGGAATGATTGGCAAGGGGTGGTGGCACAATGTCTTGTGGCGCTGGTTGTGGTCATCATTGCTGGTCCTGCACGCCTCTCTCGGAGATTATCTTCCAGACAAACATCATCATGGTGAGGGATAAAAATGTTGAGATCCTGTAACGCTGCCGATAGCTGCCCTTATCAGCACCGTGAATCCCGAAAAACAGGCCCACAGCGCCGATAAGGTGTTGCTTTTGGCCCCAGTTTCTGGTATTTCAACGGTGCCGATAAGATGCACTGATTGGGAAATGATCTGTCAGTGATCCTATCCGAAAACGAAATACCGAAGAGGAGCAGCATGTTCGATCACCTACTGGAACGATATGTGGCGTCTTTGACCACGGCAGGTAAGACTCCTGCCACCCAGCGTGCGATCCGCTCGGACCTCGCGCAGTTTTGCGCCTGGTGGGAACAGATGCACCAGCGTCCATTCGATTTGACACAGGTGGTAGAGCGGGACCTGCGCGCCTGGAAGACGGTTCGCCAACAGGAGGAGGGCGCGGCCCCGGCAACGATTAATCGCGGGCTTTCGACCCTGCGCCGTCTGTGTACCTGGGCCGTGGAACAACAGTTGCTCACCGAGAATCCCGTCAAAGATGTTGCTGACATTCCCTCCACGCCTGTTTCGCCACGCTCGCTGCCTGATCTGGCCGTGGATGCCCTCCTGCGCGCCACCCGCGCGGAGCCTGATCTCCGACTCCGTCTTCGGGACGAAGCGTTGCTCGCGCTGCTGGTGTATGCTGGTGTGCGTATCCAGGAAGCCTGCGATCTCCAGTTGCGTGACCTGGACCTGGCGTCAGGCACGCTCGTGGTTCGCAGCGGAAAGGGGGGAAAAGCACGCCGTCTGCCTGTGCATTCTGAGGCACAACGTGCCCTCTCCCGCTATCTCCAGGAGGTGCGCTGTCCAGAAGGGCTGCCTCCCATTGGAAGCGAACAGGAGCGGACACCACTGCTCGTGGGGATGCAGCGCGCAGTGGCCGGGCGTCCACTGGCTCCGGGGATCAAAACACGAGTGGCTCGTCAACGCATTGCACAGTTGGGAAAAGTTGCAGCCACCCAGTTGGAAGAAGCTGCCACCCGCGAGCGGGATCTGGCGCGGGCCGAGCAGCTTCGCGCCTGTGTGCTGCAACTGGAAACTGCCGCGCCGCACCAGTTGCGGCATAGCTTTGCGCGGCGGATGCTCAAAACCGGGGCGCAGCTCCCCGAAGTGCAGCGCATGCTTGGGCATAGCCGACTCTCGACGACGGGTATCTATCTCACGCCCAGTGAGGAGGACATCAGAGCAGCGGTGGAGCGCGCCGGTCTGTACCCCACAAGGCTCGCGACAGAAGCACACAGCAGTACCTATTGATGATGGAAGAACGGAAAGAAGCAGGTGGAACGGGTGGAAGTGGAAAAGAGGAAAAGAAAGAAGGGACGCGTGAAGCAACGGATCTGCTCACGCAGCGGCGCTTCAAGATGCTCGATGGGGAGTGGACCTCGGAAGAATTAGGACGCTTCTTTTGGCTGACACCAGAAGATATGCTCCAGGTGAAGACCTGCCGTGGTGCAGCCAATCGCCTGGGCTTTGCCCTGAATCTGTTGCTGATGCGGCTGCTCCATTGCCCCTTTCCGGAGACGGGGCAGGTCCCGCCGCGCATTGTGCAGTTTGTCGCGATGCAGTGCAATGGGCATCCCGAAGCGCTTGCTGAGTACGCCGTGTGCCGTCCTCAGACCCGTGACGAGCATCTCGTCCAGATTCGCACCCATCTCAAAGTCCGCCCGTATGCGCACGCGCAGGATCAGCCTCGACTCGCAGCGTACCTGCTCACGCGCGCCTTGCAGCGCGATGATCCGGCGGTCTTGCTGGAAGAAGCGGAGGAGTGGCTGCGGGAGGAGGGAATTCTCTTTCCGGCAGAAGCCGCCATTGAGAAACTGGTTGCTCAGGTACGCCCCCAAGCAGAACAGCAGGTGTTTTCCGAGACCACGCATCAACTTACTCCGACCCAGCGGCAGGCGTTGGACGAGTTGCTCCTGCGGGAACAGGGCAAGCGGGGCTCTACCCTGGCTTGGCTCAAAGATCCTGCGGTGAAAGCCTCGCCTCCGGCGATCAAGATGCTGCTCAGCAAACTGGAGACCGTGCGCCAGCTCCAGGTGAGCGCGATCGATCTCTCCGCGCTCAACCGCAATCGTGTGCGCGTGCTGGCCCACCTTGGCGAGAAATATCACCGAGACTCCCTGTTGCGCTTTTCGGAGCAGAAACGAGCGGCGCTGCTGGTCTGCTATCTCCAGGACCTTCAGCAAGAGTTGCTGGATCGGCTGCTCATCTCGTTCACTGATCTGCTGGTTGGCATTTTCCGGCGCACCGAACGCAAAGGGCAGCCCCACCACATCACGCATGGCAAAGCGCTGACCCAACATGTCCATACGCTGCGCAAGATCGCGAAAGTCGTGCTTGATCCTACCGTGCCTGATGAACAGGTGCGCCCGCAGATCTTCGCGGTGGTTCCGCAAACCCAGTTACAGGAAGTATACGATGATTCGGGTGCCAAAGCGCGCCCAGAGGATGGGCAAACCTTTGACTTGCTGCTCAAACATTACACCTTCCTCCGCCAATTTTTACCAGACCTCCTCAGAGCCTTGGAGTTCACCGGAACCAGTGCTGCCAAACCTGTGGTGCTGGCGATCCAGGCACTCAAACAGATGGATGCGAACGAGAAGCGGACGCTGCCTGCCAATGCGCCACTGGACTTTTTGCCTGGCGACTGGCGCGCCGCTGTTGAGACTGCCAGTGCCTCAAAAGACCCGAAGGGCCGGCGCATGGCGAAACAGTTGTGGGAACTGGGCTTGGCAGAGCAAATGCGCAAGCTTCTGCGCTCCTGGCCCTTGAGTATTAACGGAACGAAAAACCACGCTAAGGAATTTGCCCTCTTGTGACTATGATGAGGATGCAATGCTAGCGCTGCTCACGAAGCTTTCGTTTGTTCACATAGGTATTGAGAGCGAAGTGATTTGTGTACCCTAGCAAACTGGCAATTTTACGGACAGAGAGTCCCAATGAGAGCAGCTCCTTGATGCGTGGAAGGTCGGCATCAAACTTGCTTTTCTGAAGAGTCCCCTTTGGCTTTCCTAGCCTGATCCCCTGACTTTTCTTCGCGCTTAACGCTTCCTTTGTTCTCATGCTAATGAGATCGCGCTCCAGTTCTGCCAGGAGAGAAAACACCATCACGATAATCTTTGAACTCATATCATGCTGGCCGGTGCTGAGATCGATATGCTGTTTTAAAGCAATTAGCCGGATGCCACGCTTGACCAGTTCATTTACCAACGCTATGATTTCGGCGGTGTTGCGTCCCAGCCTGGAAAGCTCGGTGACGATAAGGGTATCGCCTTCTTCTAATCGTTGCAGTGCTTCATCAATACGTCTTTGCACGGTAGTCTTCCTGCTCGTCATGGTGATGGAAATAAAATCATCAATCTTGATGTCTTTGAGTCTGGATGCTTCAAGGATCTCATGCCTCTGGTTTTTGACATCCTGCTTGTCATCGGATACGCGGATATATGCGAGAGTTTTGCCCATCGTTTTCTCTGTCTCCTCTTAACCTTTTTACGCCCACAAAGACTATACAGTTTGTAGAGGTTTTATGCAATATATCTCATGCCATTTTGTTGGTGTGATAACGGTCGTTAAGACCGCTACACCTCTGCCATTCCGAGCATGTTCATGAAGAAAAACCGATATTTGATAGAGTTGAATAGCCATTGGTCCCGTTTCTCTCTGCTTGCTTGTGATACGTTCCTCCATAATCGGGAGCAAGAGATGAGCAATAATACTGCTTTTGCATAGAGTAACCGTTACCCTGCCCTTCATGTCAGCTTACGTAGCGCTGAGCCTAATATGTGTATCTTGAGATATATAGTAGAGATACATTAGTAGTGAAGGCCTTATTGAACGTTTAAGAATATGGAAACGGGATAGATAAAGTGTTCTCAAATTTGCAAAGAGCAAGACACCGCCACATCAAGAGAATGCCGAAGTCGCTCAAGAAGCGAGTACCGCTCTGGTTCGTGACGTGTAGCGTTATTGCAATTCTCTTGGTTGTCTTTGTGTCGCAAGGAATAGGAGTTGCTGAACCGGCGTGGTCACGTTCATCCGCACAACACTCAATACCATTGAGACCTTTGACACCACCAGTTAGTGTCGTGTCGAAGTCGCTCAAGAAGCGAGTACCGCTCTGGTTCGCGACGTGTAGCATTATTGCCATTCTCGTGGTTGTCTTTGTGTCGCAAGGAAATGGGGCAGGTGAGGCATGGCTGGCGGATGCGTTACGGGGGACAGTAGGACCTACGATCACGGCGCGAGTCGAATCATGGTATCTCAACTTTATGAATACAACGTTGCAGGTACAGTATCAAATGGGGGATAAAAAAGTGAGCGCACCGTGGAATGGGGTACAAGCAACCCCATCACCCTCGCCTACGCGGCCCGCATTGTCAACCTTATCGCCCATGACACTCACACCAATGACTCCATTGGTCAGTCCTGCGCTCTCTGGTGAGGGGATCTGGACGACGTTGGATCAAGCCCCTCAGCCGCATAACTACTTACCACTGGATGCCAAAGCCTATATACGCCCTGATCCATCGCATCCGTATGCTATCGTGACCATGCTGCAATTTGATTCGCGTTTCACATCACTACATATCGTAGGTGGTACCGCCGAACCAGGGGGACCACGAGGCGTGCATGGCCCCGGAGTTATTCCCGCTGCTGATCAGCAAGGCAACGCGTTGCTGGCGACCTTCAATGGAGGCTTCAAATACCCAGATGGTCACTATGGGTTAATGTCGGGTGGTACGATGTATGTTCCTCCTGTCTCTGGCGTTGCCACCATCGCCATTACGAAAAAAGGCAAACTGATTCTTGGTGCTTGGGATGTTGATCCACAGCTTAACAGCCAGAATACGGATCTGGTGGCCTGGCGGCAAAACGCGGCTTTGCTGATTAATAAGGGCGTAATCAATTCGTTGACGCGGGATGGAGCGGCCTGGGGTGGTACTGTCTTAAATAGCGCCTATACCTGGCGCTCGGCGATTGGCATTACGGCGAAGGGAACGTTCATTTATGCAGCAGGTAATGCGCTGACCGCCGAAACGCTCGGTATGGCCATGAAATCTGCCGGTGTAGTGATGGGGATGCAAACGGACATCAATCCATTCTGGGTGCGTGCTTTTCTCTACAACCGTGATCGGAACGGGCAGTTACAAGTCAACAAATTGCACCCCGAGATGCAGGGGACTGGATACGAATACCTGAACGGCACGGCGCGTGATTTCTTTTACCTGACCCGCTTTGCTCCCACGATTCCACCCACCCAAGGAGAGCTTGCTCGATCCGTCCGGTGAGGGTAGGTGCCCCGCCGCCGTGCCTCCTTGGGGGCTTACAAGCACTTCTCGCTCTGACCAAAGCAGAGGCTTATTGATGGAGTTTTATTGGCTGTCTGTCTCAGAGGGAGGACTAAGATCCTGACAATTTTGTGCAGTAAGGATTTTTTGAGCTTGTATTACGATAACGAACGTTTATACCTCCACAATTAGGCCCAGCGCTACGTAAGCTGACATGAAGGGCAGGGTAACGGTTACTCTATGCAAAAGCAGTATTATTGCTCATCTCTTGCTCCCGATTATGGTGGAGCCGGAACGAGCATGGTTGCAAAATGTCTAAAAGTTGGCTTTTCAGGGAGAAATTTGGCTAAAAATGGTATTTGTTCCGTTTCCAATTGGCATTTCAGCACTCACCTCTTATGGCTGATCGCTCGAAAAGTAATACAAAACTTTTCAAACTTGGTAATGCCCGCTACTTTGCGGCTCATGTCAGCTTACGTAGCGCTGGGCCAAGCTGCAAGGTACATGAGAGGAGGCATGAGAGATGCCTGTTGAGTATCTGACCGAAGCGCAAGAACAGCGCTATGGACGCTATGTTGGTGAACCGTCTCCTGAACAACTCGCCCGCTATTTTCATCTTGATGATGAGGACCTCGCCCTGGTTGCCCTGCGTCGTGGAGATCATAACCGCTTAGGGTTTGCGCTCCAGATTGGCACTCTTCGATTTCTTGGGGTCTTTCTTGTTGATCCCGTCAATATCCCCATTGGGGTCATTACCTATGTGGCGACCCAATTGCGTAGATAACTTCCAAGAAGCGTTTCATCGTCGTTCTGGCCTCGATCAACTGTGCCTGTTGCTTTGGAGCAAAAAAAGGACATTTGATACAGGCCATGTGATAGAGGCAAGAGGACCAGTCTGCGTTACTGCACCATCCATGATCGCCAGGTAGAACCCCGCTAACCGGTGGCTGAGCACAGGACCCCCTTGCGTAGCCGAACCAGCGGCCGAAGGCGAGCAGGCTCGGCTACAGAAAGCGGCTCACGTGCCTGTTTCTTTCGCCGTCCTCGTTGCTTGGGTTCAACCCATGCAGGAGGAGCCACTTTGTAGTGCAAGAGTTCGCTTATGCTCCAGATATGATCAGTCAGCCCAGCCGCCATGGCAGGCGTGCAGGCTCTGCCCTCATGGACTGGCTTGCCGAGCTCATGATGCGGCCAACAGAAGTTATAGGTCGTCCCAAGCAGGTACATTCCCGTTTCCAGTGGACGCAGGTGGCGAGCGCTTTGACGACATTTGCGCGTCAAGGTGGCAAGCCGCTGGCGCATGGTGGCATTCAAGCGCTCAATAAAAGCCGTGTTGAGCACATTGCCTCCTTGTGACTGCTGGAGGAGCCGCTCGGCCTCCTCTTGTGAGCCATGCGACATCTTACGCGTGACCTCGACCACCCGTTTCTTCTGCGTCCGCTTGATGACCGTCCCAATATGCAACTCTGACCAAACGACCAAGCGAGCGCGTCCTCGCCCTGGCATCGCTTTCACCTTTTCACGAAAGGCTCGCTTGATACTGCCCGGATACGCGCACCAGCCATCAGTCAAGACCAGCAGCGCTTTCAAGGGCTCTGCACAGCGTCGTACCTGTTGCAAGAGCCGATCAGCCAGGGCGCGATCACGGGTACGTGAGACGGTCCCGGCCACCCACAGACGTGTCTTGACCATGATGGCCAGACCCATCCAAGCGACCATCTTGCAGCCTTTGACGCGGATCTCATCGGCCTGCACATGTTGCAGATCCAATTGGGCGGTCTCAACGATGTCTTGATGGACCTGTTGGCAATGGATTCCGGCTCGATCTCGCCAACTGGCCACGGTGCGTTCATCGAGGCCGAAGGCATGAACGATGGCTTGAAGCGGACAGCCATACGAGAGCAGCGTCACCACAATGACAATGAGCTCGGTTGGCTTGCGCAGTCCCTCAAGCATGGTTCCTCGGCGCGCGCTGAAGGTTTTGCGACAACGCGTACAGCGATAGCGCTCTCGCTTGCGATCATGAATGACGATGTTGCCTGCCCCGATTTGCCCTCTTGCGCAACACATCGAATGAGGGCAAAATTGTTTCGATGGCTCCATTGAGGGAAATATGGTCTTTTGCATATCCATATCTTGTCAATGGAGCCTAATTTTTGCAAGCCTCTCCCACTTTCACCAGTTAATGGAGTCCTACCGATCGCCAAGGACGTAATAAATTTTCACTTTACCCTCTGCGTCAGCCTTTGTCTCGACCAGCGCTTCGATCAAGCGACTGTTCCTGTCAGCTTTCGAGTAAGCTGCTGCGAGCTTTGTTGGCTTAATTCGTGTGTAGTGTTGGGTTGTCGCCGGGTTCACATGCCCAAGCCATTTCATCAGCTCAAAGAGTGAAAGTCTCCGGCGCGTTGTAGAGGAGTGTCGCAAGAGTTGCACGAGCGCGATGACCCATGATATTGCCGCGTTCGTCAGCCCGTGGCAGGCCAGCGCGCTTACATAACACGGGGATTAAGGTGTTGTTGAGATAGTTCCTCGCAATGCGGTGCCCTCTGTAGCAGAAGAGAAAGTCAACCATCTCGTTCGTTTTCCCGTCGAGAAGACGCGGCTGATAGGCTGGACGAACATGCTCCCACTCATTGATGGCCTTGCCGACGATGACATTCACTGGCTTGGAAAAGGTGCTGTACCTTACTCCTGGGACTGATTGGCTTTCCGATAGACTTCCCATGAAGTTGCTCTTCTCTCGCCCAATCTCCTAGCGTGCGACACGGTCCCGCTGCACCTCCTGTGGAGCCCATCCCGAGAGAAACGTTAACTTGCCGAGAACATAGGCGATGACCATGAGATCTTGACGGCCATATGGATCACAGCCATGTTTGTGAACAAAGGCGGCCACAGAACGCTCAAGGATATCTCCCCATTGCTGTTCGGACCACCCCCAAAAGCTCACCTGTCGCTGGTGCATTTCTCTGATCAGGACATGAGAGACTGTGTCAGGTTCGGCCTTCCTTGTCGGTCGAGGTCAACGAAAGCCGCCAGCGTTTCACGTTCCCATCTGTTAACGCTGGATTCTGGTCATGGCGCTCTAATGCGATAGGCCATGCCCATTCCGACTTCGGAGGATTTGTTACAAGAGACAGAGCCTTCATTTCCGCCCTCCCTGCCTCAGACGCTCCAGGCGCTGATCTAAATCATGCATTTGAAGGCGCACCCGTTCTGCTGTCTCCCTCCCACTCAACTTGAGGTAGATCTTCGTCGTCTCGATGCTGCGGTGACCTGCATATTGAGCAATTGGTAAATGACATCCGAAGTGAGCAGGTTTTGCCCTCCGATGTAAGCACTTGCCCTCCAATGTGAGCAACAGCGCCACTGCCTGACAGAGAATCCGCCTCAGAGGCGGTCAACCAGCAGCAGGTGTTGTAAATTCCAGACAGGGTACTTGAGCCCAATCGTGAGCCCGCATGAGCCGGATCTTCAGCGTTTGGCTTGAATTCTGCTGGTGCTGGAAGTCTGTCTGAACATTCAGTACCCGCATGACGCCGAATCTTGAGCACTGAATGTACAGAAACGGCACACGACTATTGGCTTATAGAGCGGCTTCATTTGCGCTTGATAGCCACGCTGCTCACATTGGAGGGCAAGTGCTCAAGTGGGTGGGCAAAACCTGCTCACTTCGGATGTCATTTACCAGCAATCGCGTGGATATCCATGCCGCACCAGCGTGGTTTTTCGTTCCGTTAATACTCAAGGGCCTGATTCGCCGGGCCGGGTCTGCCAGCGCGTGGAAGATGAAATTTGAAACGCGCCATGAATTAGAATAAATGACAGTAATATCTCTCTTCGCATACGAAATCGACTCAAGGGATGCTGCGATGCGGCTAGAAGTGTCTCCCAGGGTGAACATATCCCTAAATCATCAACTTTGCGGAGGACCCGGATGCTTGACACATGTTGTTAGCATCCCTTGCAACAAAACTTGTTAGCTGGTTTCTCTGCCCACGTTTGACGTCCTCCGCTCATGAAGAAATTTAGGTTGTACACAATCTTATTGACAACAACACAATTTTGGGGTAATCTTTTTTTATACGTTGACCATTGTCTGTTGACGTTTGCGAACAAGGCTGTTCTCGCCAGGAATATTCATGGGAACTCATACTCAGGAGAGAACGTCTTTTACCCCTATTGCGCATGGTACCCCTCCTTTCAAAGAGAGGAAGATGGTACTTGTCGTAGAGCGTATGCGAAGTTGCAGAAGACCTTCTCTTGAAGAAGGGTGACGTGGTGAACGTCCAGCCAGGTTGGAACAGATCGTTTCATTGAGCGAGCACGTCTGCTCCTTTTGCCCAAAGGACTGAGCAGGGGGAAAGGAGAGAGGTCATGCTCTGTGCCCAACTGATACATCAGTGGGCGCACTGCTCACATCACGTCCTCAACGTACACCTCTCTTGGAGGCGCTTCCCTGTGCCTCATGTGTCGTCGATGGCATCGAGACGGTTGTGGATGCCAATACGAGCGCACAGGCCGTGACCGGGGGAATACGAAATGCCAGCTCGCTTGTTTCTCGACTAGAGTAGATCATTTCTGTAGACATCTTGAGTTCAGAGCAGGTACGCATCTTCACCACCAGGGAGGGGGATACATGAAAGAGAGGTTTCCCGTATGCAGAAGACAAAGCAAACCAAGTGCGTTACTCCCGCGTCATATGACACGCTGATCGATGCCATTCCCCAGTTGGTCTGGGTGAAACGATCCGACGGCCTGCCCGATTACACGAATCAGCGCGTGCGGGACTATACCGGGTTGACAAAAAAGCAAATCCAAAGCGATCGCTGGGCTCATCTCCAGTTCATCCATCCAGAAGATCAGGATGGGAACCGAATGCATTGGGAGTATGCCCTGGACACAGGAACCATGTTTGAGTACGAAGAGCGTCTCAGAAATGGCCAAACTGGGGAGTATCGCTGGTTTTCAACCCACACTGAGCCTTCGCACAATGAAGCAGGCCAGATCGTTACGTGGTTTGGGACTGCCACCGATATCGACAAGCAGAAGCGGATCGAGGACGTCTTGCGAGAGGGTCAGGAACGCGCAGACGCCTTGATGCAATCCAAGATTATCGGCATCATTATCACCCAAGGCGAGCAGATTGAGGACGCCAACGAGACCTTTCTGCGCATGACCGGCTATAGCCAAGAAGACATGCATGAAAATCACACGAACATATTGCAGATGACGCCTCCAGAATATATGGCCCGGACCCTGCAGGCCCTGCAGGAGCTGGGCACCCAGCAGTCAATGACGCCCTATGAGAAAGAGTACGTGTGTAAAGATGGCAGTCGCCTGCCGGTGCTCGTGTGCGGGGTCGTCTTCCATCATCACCCCCGCCAGGCGATCAACTTTGTACTGGACAATTCGGCGCGCAAAGAACTGGAACAACGCAAGGATGACTTTATCAATATGGCCAGCCATGAACTGCGGTCTCCGCTCACTGTGGTCAAGCTTCAGACCCAACTGGTGCACAAACGCCTCGAAAAGCACTCCCAGCACGAGGCGGCTACCGCGCTTTCCAGAGTGGAGATGCCGATCAAACAACTGGAGCGTCTGATCGCAGAGTTACTGGATGTCTCCCAGATCCAGGCAGGGAGACTGAAGTACATCCGGGAGCGGGTGGACCTCGACAAGTTGCTGCGAGAGATCGCCGACACCATGCAGCGCATGAGTCCCAGCCATACCATTGCGGTGCGTGGGGCCGTGCAGACCAGCGTGATCGGGGATCGAGACCGGCTGAGACAGGTGTTCACCAACCTGCTCAGCAATGCCATCAAGTATTCTCCCGATGCAACGACCGTCGAGGTGGAGCTCTCCTCCTCCGAAGAGGCGGTTGCGATCCGGGTGCAGGATCATGGCCTGGGCATCCCGCGCGAACAGCACAAAAAGATTTTTGAGCGCTTCTATCGGGCCGCTGGCCTCAGCCATGAAACGATCCCTGGTCTGGGCATGGGGCTCTATATTGTGGCCGAGATCATCAAGGGCCATGGGGGAACCATCACGGTGGAGAGCGACATTGGAAAAGGCTCCACATTTACGGTGACCCTCCCCAGGAGGAGGGATGCCTGAGCCTGGAAAGGACGCCACACTCGTCATCTGAGCCGGTGAGGGTGGTGAGATCCGTGTGTGGGCACGGACGGCACTGTCTGTCGCCACAGATTCGCTTGCGGCGGACGCCTTGCGCGTTTCGTACCACCTGGAAATCCCTCTATGGCGCGGGCGGAGCCGGTAGACCACTCCGGTTCAGCAAGCTGTCTGAAGCATGAGCTTCTGGGACGGAGCGACCCACAGAGAGAGGCAAGGTCCGCCCGCGCCATAGAGGGATTTCCAGGTGGTGATGACTCAAAAGACTGTGCGCTCTTTGAACGGCTGAAGGCGACGGGGCTGCCCGTGGAAGTGGGATCGGGGGACTCTCCAAGTACAATCGCTCTCTCCGAGGCCTCCCCAAGACACACAGGCTCGATGCCGCCAGTGTGGGACGCTCCACGCCTGGGCGTCTGCAGACGAGCGGGGTGGTCTCCGCTCCTGATCCGCGTAGAAGGGCATGGGTGCCGGCGTGTGCGCAATGTCAATGGCCTTGGTTTCCCTGTTCAGGGCCCGAGAGGGCCAAAAAGGTGCGACGCTTCCGGACGGGAGACATCTGCCGAAATTCGAGCAGTGTCTGATCTCAATGAAGTAGCTAAAATACCTCCTGAGAAAAATATACTGGGCGGTGCATACCAACGCACTACTACTCGACCATCTGCACGACCACCTTTCCTTTGGCATGCCCCTGCTCGAGGTAGGCGAATGCATCGGCGATGTGCGCAAATGGGAAAATATGGTCAATCACTACCTCAAGTTTCTGCTGATCGATGAGGGTCGCCAGTTCTGAGAGCTGGGTACCACTCGGGTGCATGAAGAGGTACCGATAGGCAACGCCATGCTTGCGCGCCTGGCGGCGGATTTTCCAGCTTGCGGCCCAGAAGAGCCAGCTCTCAGATAACACATATTTTAGTAACTATTCAGAAGACCCGTGTAGAAGACACAAATCGTGCATGCGCTTTCGCTTTTGAGCTTGATATGGCTGCGAACATAACAGCATTTGCACGAAATAATGCTTTTACTCCCCCCTACTGAATAGTTACCTATTTTAGTAACTATTCAGTAGGGTAACGTGAAAGACTCATTTTATGCAATTGTCGTTGCATTCGTAGCTGCATCAAGCTCAAGAACAAAAGGGTATGCATGGTTTGCATCGTCTACGTGGGCCTTCTGAACAGTTACCTATTTTGGTAACTATTCAGTAGGGTAACGTGAAAGACTCATTTTATGCAATTGTCGTTGCATTCGTAGCTGCATCAAGCTCAAGAACAAAGGGGTATGCATGGTTTGCATCGTCTACGTGGGCCTTCTGAACAGTTACCTATTTTAGGACTTAGAGCAATTTGCAATATTGAGGGGTGCTTGTCATAGAAAATGAGGTGTATGAGCGGAGGTTTCGTGAAGATCTGGCAAATGAACGAAACCTTCACGAAACCGGGGTTTGCCCCTGATTGGAACAGGAAGTCGGAGTAGGAAAATAGCCCAAGAGAGCTAAGGTGCTCTGCCAAAAAGCAGAGTCGCGTTGCGGCGGTGTAATATACTTTGAAAGAGAAGATGCAGAGAGAGTGCGCCAAGGGCACTCTTTTTCCTCATCGTACATGTATGCCCATATGGAGTAGTCCTTGGGACAAGGCCTGCTTTTCCTGAGCTACGAAGGGGGTGAAGCACATGGCTAAGCTAGATTCTCTTTCTCAACAGAGAGAGAGAGAAGCGCGAAACAGAGAATCCGCCTCTCCGATACTTTTGCCCTCCCTCTCCAGCACGGCTGCAAACTGGAAAGGACTGGTCGTACAGGTCTTCCAGGTGCCAAAAGAGATAGAGAGTCTGATGGTGCCAGCCATATCCGACATTTCCTTGCTCTTGCATGCTGGTGGAGCTCTGCATACGGCATACCGATCCGTAAATAGTCCTTGGCAAGAGGTGCAGATGCATCAAGGAGATCTGAGCCTGAGCCCGAATGGAGGGACAGTACAGGAAGAAATGCGCTGGAAGAGCCTCTCCGGTCTCCCTACTCAGTTCCTGCAACTTCGTTTGAGCAAGGGGCTGCTTGCTGGTGCTGCCCAGGATGTGCTCGACTGTGACCTCTCCTCTCTCTTTCTGCCAGCACGCGTCGGCTTTCAGGATCCCCTACTGACGCAGATCGGGCTCGCGCTGTGGCGCGAATTGGCGCAACCTGCGCCTGCTTCCAACCTCTACGCGCAAGCGGCGGCTCAGATGCTTGCTGTTCACCTCTTGCGCCATTATACCTCCAAAGGATCGGCTGTAAAGGAGCGAAAACAGAACCTGCGAGGGCTCACTGGGCGCCAACTCAAGCAGGTAGTGGATTTCATTCTGGCCCATCTGAGCCAGGATCTCTCTCTGGAGGATCTGGCCTCCCTGATCGGTTTCAGCCCCTCTCACTTTGCCCGTTTGTTCAGGCAGACGACAGGCGAAAGCCCACACCAATTTGTGCTGCACCAACGCATCGAGCGAGCCAGACACTTGCTCCAAGAGACGGATGCCTCTCTCGTTCAGATTGCCGCAGCGTGCGGCTTTGCGAATCAGAGCCACCTGACGGCTGTCTTCAAAGACCATTTCGGCCTGACCCCTCGAGCCTACCGAAGGGATTACTAGGTGTGCGCAGATTTTAATAGAATTCGCAAGAATCTAGGAGATTTCCTGCCTGCTTCCAGCCTATCATAGAAGCATGACTTGCGATAACGTGGAATGCATTGTACTCTTGTGCATTCGTGAAAGAGGAAATGAAAGCAAGCAGTATGAACAACAACATCTTTTCGGCAAATGAGAGGAAACTGTCAGGCAGAGGAACCGATCAGACAGAGAACAGGAGTATGAGTGTGACAGGAGAGCAACCAGGAGAGACGAGCTTTGCGCCTGTGACTGGAACACAGCTCGCGTACGATGTATGCGGAGAGGGATCTCCCCTCATCTTGATCCATGGGGGTCTGCTCGATAGACGGATGTGGGATGAGCACGTGCTGGTGTTTGCCGAATCCTTTCGAGTCGTTCGCTATGATGTACGTGGCTATGGAGAGTCCCAGATGCCCAATATCCTCTACTCGGATGCGCAGGATCTGGCTGAACTGCTCGGCGTTCTCGGCATCCAGAAAGCGGTTGTGCTTGGCCTCTCGATGGGGAGTGCGATTGCCCTGGACTTTACCTTGAACTACCCTCACATGGTGGAGACGTTGCTGCTCGCTGCTCCCACGATCAGTGGGTACAAGATGACAAGCGCAGAAATGAGACAGCGATGGCAAGCGCTGGTTTCGGCGGTGAAAGCCAATGATCGAACGCGTCTCTTTGACCTGTGGGCTAATGACCCCATGATGCCACAAGCTCAGGAGTATCCCGCGGCACATCAGCGGTATCGTGAACTCCTGAGCGAGTACTCTTTTGTTCACCCAAAACGCCGCAGGATGCCCCTGCCCTTTCAGGCATGGGGAGGAATGCGGCGTTCCTTTGTCGGTGGCTTGGGTGGAATACGCCGTAGACATGCTCTCATCTGCTCATGTATTGTTGACAGTCAGATGAAAACTATGGTATAATTTAGCGTATGCAAACGGTAGTAACAGCGAAACTCAAATTAAATACAACGCCCGAGCAATTCAAGGCATTACGTACAACGCAACTGGCGTATCGGGATTCTCTCAACTATGTGAGCCAGTACGCCTTTGCGCATGGCAAGATGAGCAATGCTGTTCGTTTGCAAGATGCCACCTACGAAGAGATCCGCCTCCGTTTTCATCTGCCTTCGCAAATGGCCTGTTCTGTTCCTCGCCAAGTTGGTGCCTCGTATAAAACCCTCTGGACAAAGGTCAAGAACAATGCTGTTCATCGTAAGGAAGGGAAGACCAAGAAACGCTACAAAGGGCTTGATAAGGCTCCCAAGTTCATCTCCCCCACGTTGACCTATCAGTACAAGAAAGACTACACCTTCAAGAAAGAGCAGCAGGTGAGCATCCTGACCCTTGAGGGACGTGTTATCGTGCCCTATACTGGCTACAATAAGCATGTGGCATTGATCCAGCGTGGAGCGGAGATTGGTGCATCGAAACTCTGGTATGACAAGCCCAAGAAACAATTTTACCTCCTTGTCTCTCTTGAAATTGAGACGGCTGATCCTACACCTGAAACACACAAGCAAGTCGTTGGCGTGGATGTGGGGATGCGATACCTTGCCGTCACGGCGACGATGCAAGGGGATTGCACCTTCCATTCAGGCAAACAGATTGTCCCCAAGGCAAACCACTACGCACGACTGAGAAAACGTCTGCAAAAGAAAGGCACTCGTTCAGCGACAAGAAGGCTCGTTGCCATCAGTGGACGAGAGAGACGGTTGAAGCAGAATACCAATCATGTCGTGAGTAAGCGGATTGTCCTACAGCACCCTCAAAGCTTGATTGGACTGGAGCATCTGACAGACATTCGAGAGCGTACCAAACGACGCAAAGGCAAAAATGCAAAACAGCGAAAAGCCAATCGTACCTTCTCCAAATGGTCCTTCGCTGAGTTGCATAGCATGATTGCCTATAAAGCGCTCTTACATCGAAGTATGGCGATCAAGGTCGATGCCAACTATACCTCGCAGGCCTGCCCCAAATGTGGGCACACCTGCAAAGAGAATAGACCCAACAAAGGATTGCTCTTCGTCTGTCAGAATTGTCAGTACACGCTCCATGCCGATCTGGTTGGTGCAAGAAACATTGCGATGCGAACGCTTCTTCTCCGGCAAGACTGGAGAGGAACGGGCCTCTTGTCAGTACGCGCCTTCTGTGTCGGACGATGAAGCCAAAGCCGCACGCCTGAAAAGGTATGCTGAATTGCGGTGGAGTTCAGACACAACTCCAAGCCCTCGGCTTTAGCCGTAGGGTACTGACTGCCTAGTGCATAATTACGAAACCTTTTCGGAAAGAACAAGATGTGGCTCATAGGAACATCCAAAGTAGGCACAGACTCGTGCGGCAAGCTGTTTGGCGGTAAGCAGCCCATCATGTTCGACTACATTGCGTTTGGCATGGACCCATTTGGGCTCAATGGGATTGAGCCAAGGGCTTTTCGTGGGCAGAAACAAAGGCAGAATACGCACGCCCTTGCCCTCGGCTTTGACCAGGCTGTTGTGCTCTCTGATCCAGGTCCGCACCATCTTGCTCACGTGAAAGGAGGCATTATCCCAGATCAGCAGCCAAGAAGTCTTGTTTTGAGCTTGCAGTCGAGTGCAACACCACTCCAGAAATTGGGTGGTGATGGCGCTGACGGGGCGTCCGGTCACGAAGCGCAGCGACATCTGTTTGCGAATCGGATCATCGATCGGTCCCTGTTGCCACAATACTCCATAACAGGCGAGAGCTTTGGGATCAGGATCACCTTTTTGCCACGTCTGTTCCACCAAGCGCACGGGTTGATCTTTCCCTTGCCAGGCGGACAGACGAGGAAGAGCGAACCTGCTCCACCACACCTCGTCCACAAACCCGATGACCCAGCCTGGTTGGGTGCTCGCCCAGGCCATCAGCCGATCGCGTGCGTTTTTTTTTGCTGGTACTGGGGGTCGGGGCTGGTAATCCAATGTTTGGCACGCTTCCAATTGGTCCCTAAGCTTTGGAGCGCTCGGCGCACGCTCGCCACCGACGTTTTGTGGGGGATAACGCCCTGCTCGAAACTGATCTTGGCCGCCAGTTCCAAGGTCCACAGGCCACGGTCGAGTCCAAAGTCGTGGGGACTGCGGTGCAAGAGCGCTTTCAACCGCTCGGCCGCTTCGATGGTGAAGGTCGTTCGGAGTCGATGGGGACGCGAAGACCCCTCTTTGAGCACGGTGAGTCCAGCTATATTGAAGCCTTTGATCGCATTGCGAACGGTCTGGTCGTCGCAGCCCAGATACTTGGCGATAGCGGGGGCGCGCTCCCCACGGGCAGACGCGAGCAATATTTGGCTGCGTCGCAACACGAAGGCATTGGACGAACGCAACCCCGCCTGGATCTGGCTGTGTTCGTCTTTGGTCAGTGGTCGAATAAAAATGGGGGCTTTCATGCCCTCTATGATACCACATTTCCTATGACCTTTCGTCAGAATGCACTAGTAAAAGCGAACCGAGGATAGCACCGCTCGCGATAGTACGAAGGTTAAAGCAAGAATCGACTCTTCAGCTTTGGCAGATGCACGAAGATGAATTGAGAAGACACTTTTGGAAGGAAAGGACATTCAGAAAGTCAATACAGTATCGACATGACATACCAGGTGGATAATCCGCCCAGGCTCACCTTTCCCGACCTCTACATCAAGATAGATTAAACGACCCTCACCCAGCCCTGCTTGCAGCGCACCACTAGGGGGCCGCCTTCATCAATCACGCGGCGCTTATCCTCTAGTGGTTCGAGGCTGTAGGAGTAACAGTTGCGCACTTCGAGCGTCTCCAGTTCGCTATCGGGGGCCTCTATATGGAGGGGAGACTCCCAGTGGCCGACGCCACTAATGAAGTTGTAGACCTCCCGGGCGTCCCACTGGTCAACGGGGATGCCAAGATCCTCATACGCGGGGAAAGAGTGATAGCTGCTAAGCGCCTCGTCCTGCTCGGCGATCTGGGCCTCGTCGCGGTAGAGTTGCCAGGCGGCCTGGGCGAGGAGGGCGCCGCCACGCTCGGCACAGCGCGTCTCTAGCAGCTCATAGCTCATGCCATCGGGAATCTCGATGCGCTCTTGCAGGACGATGGGACCGCTATCCATGCCTCTGTCCATGAGGTGAATGGTGATGCCAGTCTCGTGCTGGTGCTCGCGAAAGGTCCAGAAGAGCGGCTCGGGTCCCCGGTTAGCGGGCAAGAGTGAGGGATGGACATTGAGGCAGCCAAGGCGGGGCAGGTCCAGAATGCGCGCGGGAATCAGGCGAGAGAAGCAGGCGACACAGACCAGGTCGGGTTCATAGTCCGCGAGGATGGCGTGGGTGGTGGGATCGTTTAAGCGGCTCACCTTCCAGAGTGGTAGGTGCTGTTTCGTTGCGATTTGTACAATATTGGTATGTAGCGAAGTATGCGCGAGCGGCAGCATAGTACGCGCTGGCAGCGGATTTTCATAGCGCGTGATGGCGGGTGTGGCTCTCCCAGGGATGGCACCACCGGGTATCACCACCCCGCGGACGTCGATTCCTGCCTCCAGCAGCGCGCTGAGCGCCAGGGCCGAGAACGTCCCTTGCATGCCGAAAAAGAGCACACGCGGCGCCGTTCCCTGCTCAAAGCTATTTGACATAGTTGATTGCATCTTGTAGTATCTCAATATCATTCAGTCTCGTTTGTGCGTAACAGGAGTTTTCATCATGCCACGAATGGTCTATTGTGTCAAACTAAAGCAGGAACTTCCTGGCCTGGACAAAGCGCCCTTCCCAGGCGAGCTTGGGCAGCGTATCTATGATAACATCTCGCAGCAGGCATGGCAGATGTGGCCCAACCGCAGCATGCAGATTATCGCCGACCGGGGCCTGAATATGGCCGACCCCCAGGCCCGCAAAGCCATGCGCCAGGAGATGGAGAAGTTCTTCTTCGGCGAGAGTGAGCAGGCCAAGCCCGCTCAAGCCGGGCAGGCCGGGCCGCACATCGTCTTCTGCGCAAAGCTGCAACGCGAACTTCCCGGCCTGGATAAGCCACCCTTCCCTGGTCCTCTGGGGCAGCGCATTTATGAGAGTATCTCCAAACAGGCCTGGGATATGTGGCCCGCGCAAAGCACGCTCATCATCAACCACTATGGCCTGAACATGGCCGATCCCGAGTCACGCAAGATCCTGCGCGAGCAGATGGAGGACTTCTTCTTTGGCAAGGATGCGCGTATGCCCGAAGGCTGGGCACCTGAAGAGGTCGGCGCGGGTGGCGGTGGTGCTAGCCGTAAGGGTGGTGGTGGCGGCGGCGGCGCGGCACGCAAAAAGTAAGGAAGCGACAGGGAACAATGTCCGCACTATCAAACTGGCGAGAACCAGGGGCGATCCTGCTGCTCTCCTGCTATGAGCAGGGGCATCAGCCCTTCCACCTCGCCTCGCTGAGCGCTATACTGCAACAGGATGGCTTCGCGCCCCACGCCGTGGATACCGCTATCGATACGCTCAGCGACGAGGCCATACAGCAGGCCCGCTTTATCGCCATATCCGTCCCCATGCACACGGCGCTGCGCCTGGGCGAGGCCGTGGCGCGCCGCGTGCGCCAGGTCAATCCAGGGGCATTTATCTGCCTCTACGGCCTCTATGCCCTGCTCAACGCCGACCACCTGCTCCAGGGCACCATCGATGCGGCAATTGGTGGCGAATATGAAGAGCCACTCTTACGCCTTGTGCAGGCCCGTGAGCAGGGGCAAGACACAGCCATTCCCGGTGTACGCACACGAGAGCATGCCAGTGGAGCCTGGATCGCGCGCACGCCTTTCCTGGTGCCACAGCGCCGCCAGCTTCCCGCCCTGGACCGCTATGCGCGCCTGCAATGGGGAGATGACCTACGCATCGTAGGCTATACTGAGAGCACGCGTGGTTGCAAACATACCTGCCTGCACTGCCCCGTCACGCCCGTCTACCAGGGGCGCTTCTTCGCTGTCCCCCAGCAAATTGTCCTGGCGGACATCCGCGCCCAGGTGGAGCAGGGGGCACGCCACATCACCTTTGGCGATCCCGATTTCTGGAACGGTCCCACACACGCCCTGCGTATCGCCCGCGCGCTCCACGCTGAGTTCCCTGAAGTGACCTTTGACGCCACGGTCAAGATTGAGCACCTGCTCAAGCACGCCTCCCTGCTCCCCGAGATGCGCGAACTGGGCTGCGTCTTCATCGTCTCCGCCGTGGAGTCGCTCAACGATACGGCGCTACTGCGGCTCGATAAGGGGCATACAGCTGCCGACGTACGGCGCGCCTTCGCCTTGACGCGGGAAGCCGGTATCGTGCTGCGCCCCTCGCTGCTCCCCTTTTCCCCCTGGGAGACGCTGGAGAGCTATATCGAACTCCTTGACTTTTTCGAGCAGCAGCACGCCATCGAACATCTCGACCCGGTACACCTCTCGATTCGCCTGCTCGTCCCGCCTGGGTCCGCACTCCTGGCACAGGAGAAGAGCCAGAGATGGTTACGCGACCTGGATGCCGAGAACTATACCTATCGCTGGCAACATTCCGATCCACGGATGGACAAGCTGCACGAGCGCGTCTCCGCCATTGTCGCGCAGGGCGAGAATTGCCAGGCCGATGCGAGCGAGACCTTCTTCAAAGTCAAGGCCCAGGCCCTCGCGATGCTGGGACAAGACTTCTCACCGGCACAGGCGCTCAGCGCTTACGGTCCCCGCGACGTCCTCCCCCACCTGACCGAATCCTGGTTCTGCTGAGCAGAGCCCACCAAGGACCAGTTGGCCCTATAATTTTCTTGTGAGTGATTCTCACAACCCTTTTACCTGGGTAGGGAGTGTGGCGGTGGACACTGGCGACCGCTGGTCGCCAGTGTCCACCGCCACACTCCCTACCCAGGTGAGCGCCGCAGGCGCGAGAAGTCATTAAACATAGACAAAGGAGATTTTCATCCGCATGACGCAAACATTGAGTGCAAGCGCGCAACGCGTACAGGATATCCTCAGCGAGCGTGGCTTTGATTGCCAGGTCCAGGAGCTGCCCAGTCCCACACGTACCGCGCAGGAGGCCGCGGACTCTATTGGCACTACCGTAGGACAGATCGTCAAATCCCTTATTTTCCGGGGCAAGGAGAGCGACCAGGCCATCCTTGTCGTCGCCAGCGGCACCAATCGCGTCAATGAGAAGAGCCTCAAGGCCGCTTCCGGCGAGGGTATCGAGAAGCCCAACGCCGATTTTGTGCGCGAACGCACGGGCTTCGCCATTGGGGGCGTTGCGCCTATCGGTCACACCTCTACACTCAAGACCTTTATCGACGCTGACCTCTTCCAGTATCAAGAGATCTGGGCCGCGGCAGGCACGCCCAACGCCGTCTTCCGCCTCACCCCCCAGAACCTGAAAGAGATGACCGGCGGCGAGATTATTGACGTCAAATAGCTATTTACGCATAGAGTGATGATAAAGGACTATCTATCATGCGCTTCACGTCCAGGCTCAAGCCTCCTACTCATTCCATGTATCAGAGTGTATTGTTGGCTCTCAGCCTGGCACAGTGGAGCTGGCGCCCAAATAGATTACTGCTCCTGACGATGTGCCTGGGTATGAGCGCGGCGGTGCTCCTGCTATGCGCAATTCCGCTCCTTGAACAGGTCACAGGCACAGCCAGCCTGCGCCAGGCCCTGCGCGTCTCACCCGAAAATACACGCATTACAATCAGCGCGGAGGCTCAGGCCCTCTCCCCTCAATTACTGGCTTCAATGACATCAGCAAGCACAGCCCCATTTAAAGAGCATCTTGCCCCCTACCTGACACAGGATCAGCCAGCGCAATACCGAGTGTATGGCTTCCCGCTGGTGTCACCAGCGGGACCTGACTCCGAGGATCAACTCGGCTTCATCTCCACCAATATCCAGCAGATGCGGTCGCATGTGCGCCTGCTCAGTGGGCGCTTCCCTTCCAGTCAGCAGCATAGCGAACCTGAAGTTCTCCTGACTCAGGAGTCCGCCGCGCTTTTGCGAGTTTCGCCTGGCGCAACCATAACGACCAGCGTAGGCTACTATACCAGCGTGGAAGATAAAGACACGTCACAATTCGCAGACACATCTTATAAGCGTACGACTCGCCTGACACTACGCGTCGTGGGCCTTATCGCAGCCAACACCAGTGACATTTTCTGGCATGGGACCAGCTTTCTGCCCACGCCTCTCATACCCGATCATACCCGGCCTTTAAGCTTCCCCCTGCTACTCTCAAGTGACGCACTGGGCGCCTGGTGCCAGGAGCAGTTCTCGCAGGCCCAAGCATCTGACACAACGAACTCCCAGCCTTCCTCGCCAGAGGCGTTTGTCTTTGATTCCACCGTCTTCGCTTACTGGGACCTGTTTATTGATCCTTCGCGCCTGTCTATTGATCGCTATGCCAGTTTCCGTGAGGCGTTGAGAAGCACGGACCTGGACTTCTACAATGGAGTTGCATTACATAGCTATATGTTACGCAATCTGCCATCGCCCTACTTACTAAACTTGAGCTATGGTAGTCCCCTGGTGGGCACTGGCCCCTCGGTGCTCAACCAGTTGAGCACCCATATAACGCTTTCTCGCGTCCCAGTTCTCATTATTTCACTTCCTACCATCTTGCTTGACCTCTTCTTCATGAGTGTGCTCATTTCGTTGCTCATTGAACGCCAATCATCGGGCATCGCCCTTCTCCGCAGTCGTGGCGCGAGCGCCCTTCAGATCATATGTGCCTTTTCACTTCAAGGCCTGGTCGTATCGCTCATTGCGTTCATTATTGGGATATTGCTCGCGCCCCTGGTGGTAAGCACGATTACCCGGCCGCTCTTGCCATCACTGGCTCAGGACACCACAATGATCCTCTGGCAACAGCCAATGGTGACGTTGCAAAGTGTCATTCCATATGCATTACTCGCGCTGCTTGCGGGTATGGGGAGTATGCTCTTCACCCTGGCGCAAAGCTTGCGTTTGAACGTGCTCACGCAGCGTTACGAGAGCGCACGCGTAACGCTGCGCCCCTACTGGGAACGCTTCTACCTGGATGCCATCTCCGCGGTTATCGCGCTGGTACTCTATCTCATAGCGAACTATGTCTTTCAACTCCAGGGCTTGCTTTCAGATGACACGATTTACGCCATTGCAACCCCTGTTGCCCTGCTGGCACCGTTCTTTTTTATGCTCAGCATCCTCTTTTGTTTCCTGCGCTTCGCGCCTCGTGGACTCAATCTGTTAGCCCGGCTAGCCCATCGCGGGAGAACCGCTCCACCCATGCTCGCGTTGGCCCAGATGACGCGTTCGCCACGTCGGCCCTTGCAGATCACGTTATTGCTCGCACTCGCGTCTTCGTTCATCATGCTGACGCTTATCTTTAACGATTCACAACAGCAACGACTCACAGAGCTTGCCAGCTATGAAAGCGTCGCCGACTTCAGTGGCTCTTTTGTGGGAAAGGTCAAGCCATCGATCACAAATGCGTATCAAACATACAACGCACTACTAGGAGTCAGCGCGGTCTCGCTTGGTAGCGAGATTGTCAGTTTTCAGGATAAGAGCCACTCCATCCGCATTCGTGCCGTTGATGCCAAAACCTACGCGCGAGCCACCTACTGGAGCACACAAAACTCCGAGCAACCCCTTGAGGCTCTGACGCGTGAACTCGCACGACAACGGCCCACAACCAGCTATCCTCAAGCGGTGTCTGCCCTCGTTGATACGCTGGGCTGGGAGCAGTTGCATCTTTCGCCAGGCAAGACCTTTACGCTGACCTCGTATGATTCTGGTCATGCCTACACCACTACCTATAAAGCACTCGCACGCGTCAATATGATTGAAGGTATGTATGACTCACCTTCCTCTACCGATCAGTCTGCGACGCCAGCGCTCCTGGTGGACTACCAGACACTCGCTGCTTATCACGCGCAGACTGATAAGCAGCCACTCCCCCTCACACGCGCATGGTTGCGAACCAGTGATAATCTTGCTTTCCTGGCTCGCTTGCGTGCGCAATTGAACGGTTCAGATGAAGTAGGATTGGCGAACCTTCAGGATCGGCGCGCGCTCCTTGAGGCGCTCCGCACAGACCCGCTGACCCTGGATCTCTTGCTGCTTCTCGCACTTGGCACGACTATCGCACTCCTGCTAGGGTTATGCGGAAACATACTGATTACCTGGAATAGCATTCACGAGCGGCAACTTGGTTTCGCTGTCTTGCGGGCATTGGGAACAGAGCCGCCCCTGGTGGCACGGATCCTCATCTGGGAGCAGGGCGTTATCCACCTGGTCGCGCTCTTCTTCGGGGTCGTCTTTGGCCTGCTTTTCACCTTTACCCTGATACCCAGGCTCATGATCAGCAGTACGCCAGTAAATAACGCTCTGGGCAACGTCACGAGCCTGGACTTCTACATGCTGCAACGTACCGTTCAAGTCCAGGTTCAAGCACCCACTTCGCTGGCCCTGGCCTTCCTGGCCTTTGCCCTTGTGTGCGTGCTCATTATCTTTCTCGTCACGCGTCACGTACTACACCTGCTCCCCGCGCAAGCGTTGCGCTTAAACAAGGATTAATAAGAAAGTGCGCAAGCCAGAAGAAGTTTTATTCAGGTTTCGTTCATTGGGACAGAAAGCGCCTGCTCAGCCTCCTGTCCCAATGGGCAGGCTCTTACGCCTTCGGATTCGTCACCGGGTTCAGCATGGCACTACAAAAGGCGCCGTCATGCATGATTTGCTGCCACCTGAGAGTGACTGCGAGTTGCGCCTCGCCCTGCGATTTCGCCAGGATAGCATTTAACTCCGAGTTAAACTTGATGCCGATCTGGACCTCCCACTCGCTTGGGCGTGTTTTCTCCGTCATCTTCAATACGGCTTCACTCACATTCGAGGCACAGGCTCCGATCAAGTCCCGGGCACTGGCAAAGGCGTTCTTTACCTGGTGGACACCCCCTTGCGCCACGCCCAATGGGTCTTGGGGAGATGTCCCATCATGCCTCGACAGAAGGGTCTGCGTATCCACCAGGTCCCCCACCTCGATAAAGACCTCGACCTCCTGCCCATTGCACTGCACAGTGTCGCGAATAATAGCCATACGTCCTCCACCCTGCTTCTCACTTGTGCCCGCGCCAGCGCACAGGTCACACTACAACGAAACATCGTTCTCTGCTGCTATTACCACAATTATATGCTTCTCTTCGCGAACAACACAACTGCATTGATGCACATCATTGTCTCCCAGTGCGCACATCTATTTAGGCACATAGACTACCATCAGTTGCTTTGTATCAATCCCAGCTTGCTATTGCACGATTTTGAAATTAAGCAAGCGAGTCCGGTAGGTATTCCAGAGCCGGAAATTAATTGGTAAGAGCATTTCCATACCGCGAGAGGCTGTGATATCTCCTAAGTCGAGGACATGTTTCCATGCAAACTCTTTGCTGAGCAGGTTTATAACCTGGGACTTCGCTTGCGCATCATTGCCACAGATCAGGGTGTTATGCTCTCCATCTGCTAACTGATTCGGATTCACCATAAGCTCTACAACAATCGTATTGAGCGCCTTAACTACCTTTAATTTGGGAAAGGCCCGCTGAAGTTGTTCGCCCAACGAGTCGGTATTCACGACCGAGAGGGAGGGCTCTCACGGGTAGGTATGTGTTGAGAGAGCCTGGGGAGAGGTGGGAGAAGCAAGAAAAAGAGGAATAAAGCAGACGGATCGCTAGAGCCTGCCGATAGAAAAAGAAGAAACCGTTTCGAACTTTGACTTACAAGGGGAAAGCGATGTCTTCTCTTTCTACGATACCACAGTGGCAAGGGGAGGTGCAGAAACACTTGCCGAGCTTGAGCCTGCCCCAGGCGCGGGTGGTGGGGTTGTGGAGCTACGCGATGGTGTTCACCAAGAGCAGTGGGATCACGCAGGTCAGCAATTGGTTAGCCAATGTGTTGCAGTGTCCGCGTGGGCGGCTGCGTCAGCGCTTGCGGGAAGCGGAGTACGAAGCGTCGGCCAAACGGGGAGCCAGGCGACGGGAGGTGAAAGTGGAAGAGTGCTTTGCCGATTTGCTGCGGTGGGTCATCCAGAATTGGCAAGGGAAGCACGAATTGGCGCTGGCGCTGGATGCAACGACACTGGGAGAACGGTTCACGGTGCTCTCGATCAGTGTGGTGTATCGTGGGTGTGCGATCCCGGTGGCCTGGCACTTTCTGCGGGCGAAGGAGGCAGGAAGCTGGCAAGAGCCTCTCGAAGCGCTGTTGCAATCCTTGCAAGGAGCGATCCCTGTGGACTGGAAAGTGCTCGTGATGGCAGATCGCGGATTGTACGCGCCCTGGCTGTACCGGGCCATCCAGCGCCTAGGGTGGCATCCGATGCTGCGGGTCAAAGAGGGAATGAGCCTGCGGGCGGTGGGCGAGGAGACGTTTCGCCCGATTGGGGAGCGCGTCGTCCGCCACGGGCGCAGATGGAGTGGGCGAGGGGTGTGGAGTGAACAGGGGACGCCGAGAGAGGGAACGGTGCTGGTGCGATGGGAGAGGGGATATGATGAGGAGTTGGCGGTGGTGACGGATCTCTCGGGAGAGGAAGCGGAGGGGGCGTGGTACCAGATGCGATTTTGGATCGAAGACGAATTCAAGGATGAGAAACGCGGGGGATGGCGGTGGGAACAGACGAAAATGACCGATCCGGGGCGGGCCAGTCGGCGATGGTTGGCGATGGCGGTGGCGATGCATTGGGTCGTGCTGGTCGGAGGGGAGCAAGAGGTCAGGCAACAAGCAGAGAAGCGTCGGCCAAAGGCGGGAAGCAAGGGGAAAGTGGGTCGTCCGCGCAAGCAGTTCCATCGTCCCCGCGGGCGAGAACTGAGTTGTTTTGTGCGGGGGCAACAGGCTATCAGTGCAGCAGTCATGCGCGGGGAGAATCTGCCTATGGGCACGGGAGTAGGAGAGTCCTGGCCGAGGCAGGTGTATGCGGTGGGCAAGCCCCCCTCCAGTTGGGTGAAAAAGCGCAAGCACAAAGAAGAGCGTCAACGGCAACGCAAAAGCAAACAAAGCGAGCAGAAACGGCAGGAGAAAGTGCAGGCGCAGGCGCACGAGGCCGAATGCCGCGCTCAGCACAAAAACGCCAGAGCGCAACGCACACGAGAACAGGAGGAACAGCGCACACGGCATCGAGAGGAGAAAGCCCAGCGCGTGCGAGAACACGAAGCACACCGAGCGCAACGCACACGGGAAAAAGTGTCGCGCACGCAAGAACAGGAGCACGAGCACGAGAGGAAACGTGAGGCGCGGCGGCAGCGTCACGAGGAACAGGAGCAGATCCGCGCCCAACGCCAGCTGTGGCATGAGGAGTGTGCGCGCACACGGTACCAACGTCAGGTTCGCACCCAGGAGCGTGTCGCCCGCCAGGCCCAGAGCTTTCTTGATCCGGCGCATCCCGAACCGTCTCGGCAAGCAAATCCTCCCTGATCTACCTGATGAGGTGGCTCACCAAGGGTCTTCAATGAAATACCTACCCGTGAAAAGAGAGGGAGGGGGGAAAACCGTGAGAAAAATCCAATGGATTGGCAGTATCAATGAGAGTTTTGCCATTGAGATCATCGATACTCATTGTTTGCAGCACTTCCAGAGAGACATTCCCAGCAGTGGCATTCAGAAGAATTTCGCCATGAGCCGCCGTTTGCGCAAACGTTCCCAGTTGAATCTCTGAGTGCTGTTCTTTCCACTCATGGAAGGGAAGATTACTCCAGACATCCAATTGTGTACGCGCCAGTGTGGTAGTTACATCACGTGTGCCGAGCATGACTTCGTGATTGCATTCGGCGAGTTTCGTTGCCAGTGTACGCCCCACAATTCCTGTTCCAAGTACCCCAAATTTCATCGGATCAGCCTCCATTCTTTAAGTAGCTGACATGCCTGTCCACTATTCAGTTTCATAACAGCCGCAGCTTATAAATGCACGTTCAAGTATTTAAGTAAAAAAAACACGCAAAAAGCTAACGCTCAAGATTGGTTGCGACAGTCTCCAGCAGGCGACGCAAAAGGATACACTCAGCTTCCGTCAATCCCTGCGTGAGTTGCTTCTCCAGATCTTGCCACATCTGCCAGGAGGGTTCACAGAGACTGCGCCCCTGCTCTGTTAAGTAGACCCTCGATATGCGTGCATCATTGCTATCAGCTCTACGCTCAACAAGTCCAGCACGCTCTATACGCTGGACAACCTTGGTGATCGTTGAGAGATCAACATTGTGAATAGTCGCTAGTTCTGATTGAGTTAAACCATCCTCTCTCTGAAGAGAGAGCAGCAACATTTCCTGACCAACATAGAGATTGATGTGTTTTAAACGCATACTCGCTACACGGTTATGAGCCCTGCCAGCGCGGATGAGTTGACCACCAATCAGATGACCAACAAGAGTGAGATCCATAATTTGTATTCTCCTTGTATCCTTCCATTACTTGGATGTCCATATAATATTTCAAATACTTGCACCTGTCAAGTATCTCAAAAAATGTAGCCACTGGAGCGAAGAAAGCAGTGTATGCAAGCCCCATTCTCTTGCACAGGCCCCACCCCTCTCAGCTATAATTTGTATAGGACAAAAAGCGAAAAACGACGCGGGATATGCTCATATGGAGAGAAACAGCCACACCAACTCGATATCTTCCCCACGCTTGCCTTTGCAGATGACGGCCACCATCGGCAGAGAGCAGGAGATTCACGCTGTCAGTAGCCAGTTGCGCATGGAGAACACACGCCTGGTCACGCTGACTGGTCCTGGTGGCGTGGGGAAGACGCGCCTGAGCCTGGAAATTGCTCGCACTCTGCAAGATGCCTTCCCTCGCTCCATCTTCTTCGTCTCGCTCGCGCCTCTCCGCGAGCGCGAGCAGATCCTGCTGGCGATTGCCAGCGCCTTTGGCGTCCATGAGGGAGGCAAGGAGACGCTGACGGAGCGCCTGGAGGCATACCTGAATGAACGCCGCTGCCTCCTGCTTCTCGATAACTTTGAGCATCTCCTTAAGGGCGCGGACCTCGTCGCCGAACTCCTGGCTACAGCCCCTCAACTCAAAATCCTGGTTACCAGCCGCGAACCGCTTCACCTGTATGGGGAGCAGGAAATAGAGGTTCTTCCGCTACCATTACCACGCCAGGCGGAGAACGCATACGTACCACGAGAAGAGAGCGCCGCTTTGCGCCTCTTCGTAGAGCGCGCACAGGCCGTCAAACCCTCCTTCACGCTGACTCAGGAGAACTACGCGACCATTGCAGAGATTTGCCAGCGGCTCGATGGCCTGCCTCTGGCGCTTGAGTTGGCGGCGGCCCGCATCAAAATTCTGAGTCCCCAGGCCCTGCTCACCCGCCTGAGCAGTCGCCTTACGCTACTGGTTGGGGGGCCACGCAACCTGCCACAGCGCCAGCAAACGCTACGTAACGCCCTCAACTGGAGCTATGACCTGCTCACAGAGGCAGAGCGGCGCGCCTTCCGTCGCCTGGGGAGCTTGATTGGGACCTGGGATCTAGGAGCTGCGGCAGCCTGTATGGCTATAAGCAGTGAAAGCGAAGCCCTGGAAATGCTCTCCTCACTGGTGGATAAAAGCCTGGTGCGCTCCCTGGCTTCAGAGCGGGACGAGCCACACTTTATGCTGCTAGAGACCCTCCACGAATACGCCTGCGCCTCCCTCCAGCAGAGCGGAGAGCAGGAGGAGAGCGAGCATGGACACGCCAACTATTACCTGCGGCTGGCGGAGGAGGCCGACGCCAACATGCGCGGGTCAGAGCAGCAACACTGGCTGGCGCGGCTGGATCAAGAGTCGCCCAACCTGCTCCTGGCCCTGCACCGCGTCCTTGTCCGGCAAAATGCACAGCTAGCCCTGCGCCTGGGAAGCGCCCTGAGTGACTATCTGCTCTTGCGCCATACGCAGAGCACACAGCATAACTGGCTGGAAGAGATTCTGGCCCTTGACGCGAGCGCGGAGCTACACTCATACCGGGCACGCATCCTCTATGTTGCGGTTTGTCAGGCCCGCCTGCAAGGCAACACGGCTCGCGCCAGCCAGCGCCTGGAGGAGTGCCTGGAACTTGCCGAGCGGGTTGACGACCTGCGCGTGAGGGCTTTGGCCCTGAGCGAGTTGGGCATGCTCGCCATGCAGCGGGGAGAATATGCCCGGGCGCGCGAGCTCGCCATGCAGGGTATACAGGTGCTCAGCACGACCAGCGATAAATGGGGTAAGTCCGCTCTGCACCGCATCTATGGCAATATCGCCAGCAAGCAGGGCGATGTCGACGCAGCCCAGACCCACTACCTGCTTAGCCTGATGCTGCTGCGCGAGGTGGGAGAGAAACGCGGGCTGGCCGAGGTCTACATCAGCCTGGCCACGATCATGCACCTGCGCGGCAAGCTGCGTAGCGCGCACTACCTCTATCAACGCGGTCTCAACTACTTTGAAGCCCTGGAGGATCGCTGGGGACAGGTGCGCTGCCTCAATGGGACAGGAGCCGCCTATAGTGCTCAAGGAGCCTATGCCGAGGCCAATAAATACCTGGGGCAGGCGCTCACGCTCGCCCAGCAGTTGGGCGACCGCGAGGGGCAGGCAAGCGCCCTGAGCTACCTGGCTATGGCCCGGCTTAACCAGTGGCAGGAAGGAAAGGAACAACTGAGTGAGATTGCAACCACATTGAAAGAGAGTCTGCGTCTCGCCAACGAACTCAAAAACCTGCCCGGCAAAGCCTATACACTGCTGGCCCTGGGCGAGGTTGAACGCCTGTGTGACAACAGCCCGAGCGCCCAGGCATACTACAACCAGTGCCTGGACCTGGCCCAACGTATGAACGATAAGCTCACGCACACACGCATCCTCTGCGCACAAGGAAGGCTGGCTCTTGAACAAGGAGAATATCAGCTCGCCTGCACGCTACTTAAGGAGAGCATTCAGCTTGCGTGGCAGACTGGCAACCATGTCGCGCTCGCGGGCGAGCTAGAGAGCGTGGCCCAGCTCTGCCTGGACTCACGGCAGCCCGAGCTGGCGGTCCAGCTCCTCGCCAGCGCCCACAGCCTGCGCGAGAAGCTCCAGACCCCACTCCCACCCATCCACCAGGCAAGGCACCAGCAGCTCTATACCAACCTGAAAAAGGAGATCAGCGCGGAGACATGGAGCGAGTCCTGGAACGTCGGTTGCGCTCTCCTGCTGGCCCAGGTCGTCGATCTCGTCTCTCACATCACGATTCTCACCCAGGACACCACGAAGACGCAATCCATCACACCTTCCTCCGCCAATGCCTTCCACCTCACGGCCCGCGAGTGCGAGGTCCTACGCCTGCTCGCCCTGGGGCACCCCGACGCGCGCATCGCCCAGGAACTGGTGCTCAGCCGCCGCACCGTCAACACCCACCTGCGCTCCATCTACGCCAAGCTTGGGGTCAGCACCCGCACCGCCGCCGCCCGCGTGGCCTTCGAGCAACAACTGGCATAGCGCGGACACTCAAATGTGCGATACTAAGCAGACGGTAAAAACACATCTTTATTTCAGGGAGGGAAACCTTATGTTTATCTATGATTTAGGCGATGGAGCATCCTTGCAGATTCTTGATATGCGTCCTTAGTCCGAAACTTTATGGCTATAGGCAATAGCTGCGCCCCATCTGAATACAGCATAGAATTGTGCGGGAATTCCCCATTGCGAGCCACCGGAGCATGCAAAGATAGACATGACCATTCAGCAATTTCCAGCAGAGATCTACGTTATATTGCCTACCTCCGTGTGATTTTGCCTCGTAAAATGCTGTGCTCAAGATACGTTATTTGCGTCAGGTGGGCGGGCGCTTTCTGGCCTAAAGTAGTGGTGTACAGAAAAACACTATCTATAAGGAGGCCAGAGAAGATGGCGCAGACGACGAGCAATGCACAGACACAGACAGAGAACACACAGCAGGCAGCAGGCCAGGGCAAAGTTGTACAAGTTCTGGGACCTGTGATCGATATCGAATTTCCCGCCGAGCACCTGCCACAGATCTATAATGAGCTGCGACTAACCAATCCCAGCAATGGCGAGGAGCTTTCGTGCGAGGTGGAGCAACATATTGGCAATAATTGGGTGCGCTGCGTGGCAATGGGACCAACGGAGGGCCTGATGCGTGGCATAGAGGTGCGCAATATGGGGCGGCCCATCACCGTTCCCGTGGGGGAGAAGACTCTGGGGCGCATCTTCAATGTGCTGGGAGAGCCTATCGATAATAAAGAGGCCGTGGTGGACGCGCCCACGCTGCCCATTCATCGGCCCGCGCCCACGCTGGAGGACCAGACGAAGGATAGCGAGATCCTCGAAACCGGCATCAAGGTCATCGACCTGATCTGCCCCTTTATGAAGGGTGGCAAGGTCGGGGCATTCGGCGGCGCAGGCACGGGCAAGACACTGATCATCCAGGAGTTGATTAACAATATCGCCATCAATCACGGTGGCTATAGCGTCTTCGCGGGCGTGGGCGAGCGCACACGTGAGGGCAATGATCTCTATCACGAGATGATCGAGCGCGGTGTGATTGATCGCGTTGCTATGATCTTTGGTCAGATGAACGAGCCTCCTGGTGCACGCCTGCGCGTTGCCCTGACTGGGCTGACCATGGCCGAGTACTTCCGCGACCAGGAGGGGAAAGACGTACTGCTCTTCATCGATAACATCTTCCGCTTCACCCAGGCGGGCGCTGAGGTCTCGGCCCTGCTTGGACGCATGCCCTCAGCAGTTGGCTACCAGCCCAACCTGGCGGAGGAAATGGGCGAGTTGCAGGAGCGCATTACCTCCACGAAAAAGGGGTCGATCACATCCCTTCAGGCCGTCTTCGTTCCCGCAGACGACTATACCGATCCCGCGCCTGCGACGACCTTCGCCCACCTGGATTCGACCGTGGTACTCGACCGGGCCATCGCCGAGCAGGCTCTCTTTCCCGCGGTGGATCCACTGGCCTCGGCTAGCCGCATCCTGGATCCTCAGATCGTGGGTGAGGAGCACTATAACACGGCCCGTGGCGTGCAGCGTACCCTCCAGCGCTATAACGAACTAGAGGACATCATTACCATCCTGGGCATCGATGACCTGGGCGAGGAGGATAAACTCACCATCTCGCGAGCGCGCAAGCTGAAGCAGTTTCTCTCGCAGCCCTTCGCGGTCGCAGAGGTCTTCACCGGGCGTGAGGGGCGCTATGTGTCCCTGCGCGAGACCGTTCGCGGCGTACGCGAAATACTTGAGGGCAAGCATGACGACATTCCCGAGAGCCTCTTCTACATGGCAGGCAACATCGACGAGGTTACCGCGCGTTTTGAGCAGGAAGGAAATAAATGATATGATGTAACCGCATATTGATGCAAAGTTAACCTTGTGAAAGTTAACTTTCAATATCTAGGAAGCGCTTCAGGGAGGATATGTGAGCACAGCAACCGAAATCGAGCAACTCTCTCCCCCACCACTGGCACCAGGATGGCCAGTAGTGGGGAATGCACTGGCCATGCAGCAGGATCTCGTGGCCTTTCTTGTCAAGCAATATCAGCAGTTGGGACCTATTTTTCGTATACGTGCTCTGAACCAGGAATTCGTCATCCTGGCGGGGCCAGAAGCCAACATCTTTGTGACACAAATGGGGGCCGATAAATTTCGGTCGCATGAAGTCTGGGACGGCTTTGGTTGCGAGTTTGGCGCCCAAAATAGCCTGATAGCCATCGATGGTCCGGCACACTCACAGATGCGCAAGCTCATGAAGCCCGCTTACTCGGTTAGCAACTTGCTGGCGGATATTCCGTTACTGGTTGATATCGCTCAGACTGTCGTCAAGCGTTTTCAGGTTGGCGAAGAGATCCCGGCGCTCACGCTCTTCCGCTTAATTGTCACTGAACAACTGGGCCGAGCCCTGGCCGACCATGCACCTGGCACCAATCTTCAGAGCATTATTACCACGATCCGGTTCGGACTCAATGTGCATATATCAAAGCAAACGCCCTCCTTTATGCTGAAGCTGCCATCCTATAAACGCGCGAAAAAGGACTACCTCGCAATGGGGCAGGAGATCGTGGACAAACATCGGACGACTGTGCGCGACAGAAAGGACCTGGTAGACAATATCCTGGAGGCGAGCCAGAAGCCTGAATTCCAGGATATGCTGGGCAGCGAGGAGCAAATTGTCTTTGCTTCGCTGGGTCCATTCGTGGCCGGACTCGACACTGCCGCCAACGAATGTACCTTTCTGTTGTATGAGCTACTCAAGCATCCCCAGGTGCTCGAACAATGTGTAGAGGTAGCCGATCAGCTCTTCTCCGAAGGTCTGCCAACGCAGGAGCAAATTCGCGCGCACAATGTGCTACACGATGCGATGATGGAAACGCTTCGGCTGCACTCAATTGCCCCGGTTGTGACGCGAACGGCGGCCAAGGATTTTACCTTTGCTGGCCATTCGGTCAAAGAGGGGCAAAATGTCATGCTTGCCACGACCGTCAGCCATTTCCTGCCAAAATTCTATCCCGATCCCTATACATTCGATATTGGACGCTATAGCGAAGAGCGCAAGGAACATAAGCAACGAGGGGCCTATAACCCCTTTGGCATCGGTACACATATCTGCCTGGGAGCCGGGGCCGCGGAGGCCCAGATCGTGTTGGTGATGGCCACACTCCTGCACCTGGCCCGCCTGGAACAGGTTTCTCCTCAGAGCAAGTTGCGTGTGAAGAATGATCCCACGCCGACCTTTGGCACCGCCTTCCGCGTGCGCTTCAGCGAACATCGGCATTGAGCACTCCCTGCGCTAAATGGTGAATACACGTAAATTCCTAACGATCACACTTCACGAAGGGGGTGCATAATGCGCCTCCTTCGTTTTAGCTCAGGCACATGAGGCCGCTTTCTCAATCTCACCCGATAAAAATTCTTCCCCACTACGTTTCCTATTTGGCATATCTAATATCACCTCCGCGCAACAAGCAGGACCGGTTGTATCCTACGGTATTCAAAAAATGTATTGATTATGTTCTCAAGCGCGCAGTCCCTCTTTTAACGTCGGCATACATAGAGCTATCAATGGCATATGGCGGGCAGGAACCTGCCTGCTGTAAAAAGGAGTTTCCATCCTATGTCATGGCAATCTCAACCGCAATTTTCGGCGCAGCCAGGAGCTACATTTCCGTCCCCTGTAGGGCAACCAGTACCTTCGTCTACCATTCCACCAGCCGTGTTTCAGGCTGCAGAAGCCGCCAGGCTGGGCGCGCCCACCCGGGAATATAATCGGGGCGCCAAAGCTTCGGCTGGAAGATCCGCGATCGCTATTCCTTTGATCCTGGGCCTGGGCGGTGGTGGCATTGGGCTGCTGGTGGGCATCTTTGTTCCTTTGCTTGTCACCCCTTTCCCCTTTAACCTGATTGCACCTGCGGTCATTCTGGTCTGCATCCTGCCTTTCTTGCCGATGTTAATCAAGCTGGTAAGAGGCGTTCTTGGCGGAGGTAGCGCGAGCGAGTTTCGCGCCTGGGGCTGTCCCGAGGGGCTGGTATATCTGGAGGGGAAACAGTTCTTCGCAGTTCGCTGGCGTGATATCAGCGCTGTCTGGCGCAAAGTTGGTTTCGTCAATGGACTTCCCTCAACCCTGGGCTATATTGTCCAACCAGCCAACGCGGCCCCCTTTAAATTTAGCCTGCTCACAGGCCCCTATGCCGGTCTGCTAGACATGGTGGGAAATAGCAGTGGAAGCATGAGCATCTCTTCGGGGGCGGGTGTTATCTCTTCGCAAGGTGGCTTTATCCAGGTGGAGGGTATGGCTGATCTTTCGGCCTACGCCGGTCTGGGCGAGTTGATTGAAGAACAGATCCTCAATCTCTACCTTCCCCAGATCCTTGAGACCTTCCAACAGGGACAGCCAATCGCCTTTGGCACATTCCTGGTCTCATCCCAGGGTTTAAGCGATGGCAACAAAAACCTGGCATGGGAGGAGATTGCCGATATTCAAGTCTCGGCGTTCGCCATTCGCATCACCAAAAGGCCTGCGGACCTGCTCTGGTACAACCTCTCTGTTCCCTCGCTACCCAATGCCGCACTCCTGATCGGTCTCCTGAATACTATTCGCGCACGTTACAGAGGACGTGGCGAGAAAGCCCCGGTCATTGATGACTCTGTTGGAAAATTCCATTAGGTTGTCCAGACAGGATGGCGATTATTGGATAGAGAAAACAGAAGATGCAAAATGGGCACAAAATCGACCAGAGCATCTGGAAAACGGCTGCAAAAATGTCCGCTCCAGAGCATAAATACAGCTCATGTTTGTTTCTCTTATTGGGCAACTTGTCCGGACAAAATTTCCCAACAGAGTCATTGATGCCGGGGATGAATCGCCACCCCCGCGTGAGCGTGAGGACCGGAAAAAGCATGCCTTCTAGAACTTGCGTTCTTCACGCCGCTCTGGTACAATAGATGTGTGAGGATCGATCGCACCTATGAGATTGAAGGAGGAGCGGGCGTGCAAAAGACATGCCAGGGACAACGGAAGAAGAAGAAACAGCAGGAGAAACGGCCTGCCACGCCCACCTTCCTACTGGAACTGCCCCTGGTCGTCGATGCAGGGCAAGCCTCCCGCTTGCGTGCCCACCTGGAAGCCGCTCGCCAGCTCTACAATGCCATCCTCTCCGAAGGACAGAGGCGTCTGCGGCGCATGCGGTCTGATCCCGCCTGGCACGTGGCTCGTACCATTCCTCGCACTCAGAAAGCCGAACGAGCCGCCGCCTTCTCCGCCTTGCGCAAGACCTATGGCTTCACCGAGGCGGCGTTGCATGAAGCCGTCAAAGGCTTGCGCGTCGGCTGGATTGCCGAGCATATCGAGGCCGTGCTGGCACAAACGCTGGCCACCCGTGCCTATCGCGCCCTCAACCGCGTCTGCCTGGGCAAAGCCAGGCGGGTGCGTTTCAAAAGCCGAGGACGCGGCTTCTCCAGCATTGAGAACAAGCGCAACGACACCAGCCTGCGCTTTGTCCTGCAACCACCCGAGGAGGGAAAGGCAGGGTATCTGCTCTGGAACGGAGACCAGCTGCCCGCCCTCATCGATTGGAAGGATGAAGTCCTGACCCATGGGCTCAGGCACCGCATCAAGTATGCTCGCCTCATCCAGCGTCCTGCCAGTAGTTCCAGGGCGGAGGGAGCCGATGCCGAGGGCTATCGCTATTTCGTGCAGCTGGCCCTGGAGGGCAAGCCTCACCACAAACCCAAACACACCATCGGCAAGGGGATCATTGGAGGCGATGTGGGACCCTCGACCCTGGCGCTCGTTCCCCAGGAGGGAGAGGCAAGCCTGGAGGTGTTCTGTGCAGAACTGGCTCCCGAGGCCCGTGCCATTTGTCGCTTGCAGCGGCAGATGGACCGGCAGCGGCGGGCAGCCAACCCTAAGCACTACGACGAGAAGGGGCGCATCAAGAAGCAGGGCAACAAGAAGCTGCGCTGGAAACAGAGCAAGCGCTACCAGGTCACCCGACGGCGCAAGGCGACCAAAGAGCGCAAACTGGCAGCGCACCGCAAGAGCCTGCATGGGCGCAAGGTGCATCAGGTGGTGAAGCTGGGCACCACCATCATCCTCGAAAAGATTTCCTACAAGGCCTGGCAAAAGCAATTTGGCAAGAGCGTGGGACTGCGAGCACCAGGGATGTTTGTCGAACTCCTGAGACGCACCGTTGCAAGCACGGGCGGCACCCTCCTCGAAGTTCCCACACGTACAACGGCGCTGAGCCAATGGTGTCATGGGTGCGGCAAGCGGGTCAAAAAGCCGCTTTCGCAGCGTTGGCATCAGTGCGAGTGTGGCGTGGGTCCCGTCCAACGCGACCTGTACTCGGCGTATCTTGCTGCCTACCTTGATCCAGCAGACCCCATTCCCTCGTGTGCCCGATACCAGGGGTATTGGGAAGGTGCGGAAGCGTGCCTCATGGCAGCACACGAGCGTGCAATCCAACGCGCGAAAGAGGGGCAGACCTTGCCCCGAAGCTTTGGTATTCCCAGAGCCAGAGCGCGTCTGCCGAAAAGTTCAGGGGAACCACCACGCTTCCAGCTCTTCTCCTTTGGGGAGAAGAGCTGGAAGCGTGGGTCGAACCCCTGGAACCCCCGCTGCTTTAGCACGGGGAGCTCTCAGAGACAGGGGTAATCAAGCTTCATCGAGGAGGCCAGGGTGTGATATAATCCCGACAAAAGGCGCTTGCTCTACTCAAGCAAGCGCCTGCCAGGAATCACGCTATGCACTATCTACGCTCGACGCTTCCACCGCTGCGCGACCCGGTATGGTTGCTCTTCATCCCGCCACTGCTTGGCCGCGCCTGGCTGCTCTACCGGCTCCACGCCGTCAGCTCGCCGATATCGGTAACGATCACACTCCTGCTCATGCTGCTCCTCGCGGTACTGGGATGGTGCGGTGCGGCTCTCCTTGCCAGGCATGCATATCTCTCCGAGCGACCTCGCGAACGCTTCCTGGTAATGACCACACTGGGAACCCTGGCGGCCCCGCTTCCCCTGATACTGATGGAGAGCGCTGGCTGGAACTGGAATTTCGCATGGATCACGCTGCTCCTTCCCAATACCTCCATGCCCTTACCATTTACCCTTGCACATACCTGGGTCCTGGTCGTTCCAACCCTGGCATTACTGCTCATCCTTTGGAGTTGGCTTGCACGCGTCTTCAATCCCACACATCCGCTCTTCTCCTACCCACGCAAGCTCGCAACACTTCCCCTGGCCTGGAGCAGTGCCACACTCCTGCTCGCACTCATCCTACGCTTAGCACACGCCCCCTCTGTGCTCACCCACGGCGCACTCGCCCTGGCTACGCTGGCCCTGCCCATCTTCCCCGCCGCGCTCTTCATCCTCCCCTACATACTAATCGAATGGGATGAGAAACGAGGCCAGGCCTTCACCCCTCGTATACGCGTCACACTCCATGTCGTGATGCTCACCGTCATTGCCCTATACTTCCTCAGTCAGCTCTATATTTATGTATCAGAGACCTTTAGCGGAGGCATGCCATCATGAGGTCTTCATCGTGTCCAATACTCAAGCGCTCTTCAGAAGCACGACTTTCCCCTCCCCACCTGCATAGGTGGGGAGGAAATTAGATAATGCACTTTATTCGCGGCGGTCCTCAATCTCCCAGATGTGATCGATAACGTGCCAGGCGATGCGCCGAAGGGCGTAGGCAGAGGGCCAGCCGCCAGGTGCCAGAGGCGAGCCATCGGAGGGCTGGCTCAGGACTGAGGCAATGTCCTCGCGCATGGCAGTCAGGGCGTTGCGGTCACCGGGCGGGAAGGGCTTGTGGCGCACGCCGATCTTGCGCGCGTAGGTTCGCTCGGCCTCGATAACGTGGCGATAAACTTCGTCGCGCTCACGTCCACCACCGCGTGGCCCTTTGCGGAGTATATTGGGCGAGGCGGCAACCACCTCATCTAAAATCGCCCACGCAGCCCGCAGCAGCGCGACGCCCCGCTCGGCCGTCGCGGCATCAAGTGGAGCGGTATCGCTGGTGACCATGGCTGAGGGTGCGCCAAAGTCTGTGGTTGTATCGCCCTGCACGCGCTCGACGACCACCGGCTCGCCGGGATTGAGCTCCAGCCCTGCTTTGAGCGCAATCACTTTATAACGCGAGGCATATACAATAAGGATCTGCATCGCCTCGGCCTCGGTCTTCGCGAAACGGCACCAGCCAGGCCACTCCAGGGCACAGGCCGCGACTTTCTTCTCGCCTACTTCCAGATAAATGTTTGTCATACGCTTTTTCTTCCTCAAGCTTTATTGGGTATCCGGCAAGTAATATGGGATTTCTGTAGGGGCCTGCTGGCATGGCCTCTTTGCGCCGAGAGTAAAATTCCCCTTGCGCGAAAAGGCCATGCCAGCATGGCCCCTACAAACTCAGGCTTTGGGGAATGGCGTGTAGAGCTCGACCAGGTGACCATCGGGATCGGTGACATGGGCCTGGCGCGCCTGCATATGGGAGAAGTCCTGCGGCTCATAGACAGAGGTGGCACCGCCCGCGAGCAGTTCCGCGTAGCTAGCGTCAACATCTTCCACCTGGAAGGAGAGATACATTGAGTGAGCCTGGGATTGCTCTGAGGTCGCAATCTTACTGGCATTGGCAAGCGTACTACTGAGGAGTAGCAAAGTGGTGCTGCCCGTGTCAAACGAGGCAAAACCCGTTGCCTCATCGCTATATGTCAGGGGCAGTTTAGCCACATCGCGCCAGAAGCGAACCGCAGCTGGAAAGTCAGTAACGATCAAGGGGATATAGTTCAGTTTCATAGCTTAGCTCCTTCTTTTCTCTCTAGGAAATGCTCTTCCTTGTAGTCACAATTTCGTCATCCACACGCTCACCACAAGCCTGTTCATTTCCACCTCACGAGTAGTATACCCTGAATAACGGACAAATTTGGTCCTATACTTCTCCTGTTTTTTAGGCCCAAATGGGGGATGTCTTGTGCATCGAAGGGAGCCAATTGTTATACTTTACCCCAACATTGGCCGCTATTGGCTGTAGACACGCTATCCATCACACTCTACACTAAACTTTATCTCCAGTAAAAAATTAAAAATAAGCAGATAGAAAAGGAGCCTATCCATGCCAGACTTTTGGGACCTGCACTACGCGCAACGCGTCCAACTGATGAAGAGTTCCGCCATTCGCGACCTCCTTAAGCTTACCGAGCAGCCAGAGGTGATCTCCTTCGCGGGCGGCCTGCCCGCCGCTGAAATCTTTCCGGTAGAGAAGGTCGCGTCCGCCACACAGAAGGTACTTCAGGAGCGCGGTGTGCAGGCCCTTCAGTATGGCCCCTCGGAAGGCTACCGCCCCCTACTTGAGCTGATCGCGCAGACCTCCTCCCGCGATGGGCTAACGATCACACCTGAGAATATCTTTATCGTCTCAGGCTCGCAGCAGGGCCTGGACTTCGTTGGGCGCCTGCTAGTCAATCCCGGTGATCTCGTTCTGGTGGAGTCGCCAACCTATATGGGTGCCTTGCAGGCTATGGCCCCCTATGGCGCTGACTATATCACCGTCCCCTCCGATGAAAATGGCCTGCGCACCGATGCCCTGGAGGAGATGCTGGCCCTCAAGCCCAAGCTGATGTATGTCCTGCCCAATTTCCAGAACCCCTCGGGTGTGACCCTCTCCCTGGAGCGCCGCAAACGGTTGGTCGAGCTGGCCAACCGCTATGGCGTCCCGGTTGTTGAGGATGATCCCTACTCACAGCTGCGCTTCGAGGGCGAGCCTCTTCCCTCCCTGCTCACGCTGGACAGCCAACTGCGCAAGAGCGAGGGCGAGCCATACCGGGGCAACATCATCCAGCTCAACACCTTCTCCAAGGTGCTGACACCTGGCCTGCGCGTGGCCTGGATCGTCGCCTCCCCCGAACTGGTGCGCAAGCTCGTCCAGACCAAGCAGGGCGCGGACCTCCATACCGCCTCGCTCAACCAGCTGATCGTCCATGAATTGCTGCGCGAAGGCTTCATTGAGCAGCATATCCCGCTTATCCGCCGCACCTATGGCGAGCGCCGCAATATCATGTTGCAGGCCATGGAGGAACACTTCCCGGCAGGCATTCGCTGGACACGTCCCCAGGGTGGCATGTTCCTCTGGGTTGTCCTCCCAGAAGGCCTGAACTCGACCGAACTGCTGCGCGAAGCGGTCAAAGAGAACGTAGCCTTTGTGCCTGGCACGCCCTTCCACGCCCAGGGTGGTGGAGAAAATACCCTGCGCCTGAGCTTCTCCAACGCCACTCCTGAGCAGATCCGCGAGGGTATCGCGCGCCTGGGCCGCGTCTTCCATAAAGCCCTGGCCGAGACCGCAGTCAAGGCTTAGAGCGGCAGTACAATACACCACCCCAACGACGCTGCGGGGCCGCGCTGCTAACCCCCATTCGGGGGCAAGCGCACGCACTTATATATGATGGTACGGAGTTTGTAGGGTCCATGCTTGCATGGACTTATTCTCACGGGGTGAGCATATCGCCTGGCGAGGAGAGTCCACGTAAGCATGGACCCTACAATTTTTCGGATGTATCAGTATATACTTCTGAACATGGGTAATAAAAAGACTGAACTGAATCTGGAAGCGGTAAAGGCCTTCCTTTATGATCACTGTATGAGCGAGGTAGACACTCTCCAACAGATGATTGAAGGCGAAGAGTCGCAGGCCTTTTCCTTCAAGTGTGGTAACGCTGAGTACGTCATTCGCATCAACCCCTCCATCGCGGGCTTTCAAAAAGGTGCCTACGCTTATCACCATTTCCATTCCGAGCGAGTCCCTATTCCACGTGTCATCCAGACGGGATATATTGATGAGCAACATGCCTTCAGCATAAGCGAAAAAATGCCAGGGATCACACTTCAGGATGTCGATAGTGCCACGCTTCAACGCCTCCTGAAGCCAACTGCTGATGTCTGGCTAGCATTGAGCAAATTTGATCCAGATGATACAACGGGCTTTGGCGATTTTGACGCATCTGGACAGGGAGTCTATGTGACATGGCGGGAGTTTCTTCTGGAGCCACAGACCTATGCTTGGGAACGCGCACTACCCACGAAAGAACTTGCTATGTGCCAGGAAGTGCTCAAGACGTTTCTCGCTCTCGTAAAGCAGTGTCCGGAGGAGCGCGCCCTGGTTCACGGTGATTTCGGCTCGAATAATGTACTCACTGACGGAGAGCGCATCACCGCCGTACTCGATTGGGAGAATGCCAAGTATGGCGATCCCCTGTTTGATGTCGCGACCGCCTATTTCTGGAGTCCCTGGCTGGAGTGTATGAGGGAACAGGCCGCCTACTTCGAGGCACACCTCTCAAGCCTCCCCACTTATCAGGAGCGGATTCTCTGCTATCAGCTCCGCATCGGACTGACCGAAGTCTATGAAACAGCTCTCCAGCAGGAATGGAACATCGCTCAATGGGCAATCAAACGCTGTGTAGAAATTGCGCGCGATCTTTGCTAAATGGACGCATGTGAAAAAAGAGAGGGCAGCGTTGCCCCACACTGCCGCTCACTCCAGGGAGGTATCCCCAAAGGACTCCAGCAGGGTGCGGAGCATATTCGCAAGCTGTTCGCATTCTTCCCGGTCCAAGGGTTGGAGTATGCGCTCCATGTTCGCGGCATGAAGGCTGAAGATTCTGTCCAAAACTTCGCGTCCATGTGGTGTGAGTCGGATACGGACAGAACGTCGATCATCGAGATCTCGCACCCGCTCGACGAAGCCTCTGGCCTCCATGCGATCAATACGATTTGTGATGGCCCCGGAGGTCACCAATGCTGCCTTGAGTAAGGCAGAGGCAGTGAGTTCATATGGCTCTCCTGATCGACGCAGTGTCGTGAGCACATCAAACTCAAACGCCTCCAACCCGTGCTCGCTGAAAAACTTCTTGTACTCCCTTTCCAGTACACGTGAGAGCCGCGCGACCCGACCGAGAACGCCCATCGACCAGAGGTCAACGTCGGGACGCTCCCCGTGCCATTGATCCATTACCTTGTCAATTGCATCAGTCATGCATTCCTCCCAGCCATACAAATACCTTAACATTAAAATACTTGACGTTAACATTTATTTGGTTTATTATCTTAACGTTGTGATAATAACATGTCCCCCTGTTGGGCGTCAAGAAAAGGAAAGGAACAAGAGAGATATGACCATGCTTGTACCGAATTTTGCGGAGGCTCTCATTGTACGGGAGAGTGAGGTGGAAACTTTTGGGTTCGCGCAACTCATGACGCGTTTGCTCGCTGATGGCAGTGACACTGGAGGAGCGCTTAGCGCTATGCGAACGACGATGGGGAGGGGCGTTGAGGGGGCGAAGCCGCATACCCATAATCAATCGGCTGAACTCTTCTACGTCATCGATGGAGAACTACAAATGCTTGCTGGTGAGAAGGTGATCACGGCTGGGAAAGGAGACATGGTCGTCGTTCCACCTAATATGGCCCATGCATTCGCAACCACCCCCACTCATACTGCGGATTTTCTGATTGTCCAGGCCCCAGGATTGGATCGGTTCGGATACTTCCGGTTGGCCGAACGTGTCATGAAGGGGGAAGCAACACAGGCAGATCTCATAGCATCTCAGGAGTTGTACGACAACCACTTTATGGATAGCCCCGCCTGGCGAGCAGCCCGCGATGAAGCGAACTCATCGAAAAATTGTGGTTGAGAGACAATTCTAAATAACTCTTACTCCTATGCCAGGCATCAAAGAGTGTGATACCATTGAAGGGTTAAACAAGCATACAGAGAAAGGATTCAAAGAAGATAAAAATGGACCGAGAACGTTTAGCTGAAGCCATCCAATTGCGCGAAGAGGGACGCGCCAAACAGGATGAGACCATTCTGAGACAGGCCAAGGCGCTCCTTATGGAATTACACGCGGCCTACACCGATGATGCCGAGATTACCTTCCAGAACGCCGTTGTGCGGGACAATCTAGGGCTTGGACACGAGGCTGTTCCTTTTTATACACGCGCCCTCGAGCAGGGGCTCGCGGGGCCCAGCCTGGAGCGGGCCTTGCTGGGCCTGGGAAGTACCTATCGTGGGCTGGGCGAGTATGAGAAATCGGTGGAGACATTGCGGAGGGGCGTGCGCGAGTTCCCGCAGAACCGCGCCCTCCAGATCTTTCTCGCGATGGCCCTCTACAACTCCCAGCAGTATAAAGAGGCACTGGAACTCGCTTTGACCAACCTGCTGGAGACCACCACCGACGAGAAGCTCCTGTACTTTAAGCGTGGGCTTGAGTACTACTCCACCCACCTCGACGAGAAATGGTACGAGGGAGAGGAATAGGCAGGTTGAAGGCTGCAAGGTTTTAGATCCTCTACTGGCGTAAAACCCCTCCTCTAGCCGAAAAGCGAACGGCCTCAAAACCCTCCTCCAGCATTAATGCTTCATAGTCATGGATAGCGGGAACAAGAGGCCGTTCGCCATGGGCGGCTACCTTCAGGGCCTGGCAGAGATTGTGTGCGTCGCGCAAGGCCATGTTCGCTCCCGAACCACCCGCAGGACTCATGGCATGAATAGCGTCCCCCAGCAAAGTGATCGAGGTGCTCTTCCAGGGCTGGCAGGGAACTGCCGTCCGCACAGCAATAGGGAATGTCGCCCCCGGATCGCTAGCGGCAAGCAGTGCGCGCAGGGTGGGATGCCAGCGCTTCGTCTTCTGCAAGGCAAATTGAAGCAGCTGTGCTCCATCCAGACCAAACAGCTTGTCATCAGACATCCCTATATGCCTGCGTTTCGCGTTCAATGACCACATCAAGTAGCTGCCAGTGGTATGGAAACATGCGTCGGGCACGAACTTACGCGCGACCTCAGCAGGGAGTTGCTGAAAGTCGACAATACCAAGGGCCAGGCTAAAGCGGAAGCCAACTACCTGGGCAAAACCACGATAGAGAAAATCTGGGATAAGGGAACGTGTAGCCTCGGTCAGGAGCGTCTTGCCATAAATGCAGCGTACATCTGTCGCCTCAATGGAAGCCTGGGGGAGAAACTGCTGGCGCACACGCGAGTTGACGCCATCAGCCGCGATAAGCACATCTCCACACGCCTCTGTCCCATCGCTGAAGAATGCTTGCACCCTGCCATCCGATAGGTACTCATATTGGAGAAACTCTTTACCGAAATGCACAATGTCATCAAGGCCGATAAGAAGAATCTCGCGCAGCGTCAGCCGGTCGACTGAAGTGCTTACTGGCACAATTGTGGGCGAGTCTTCCTGGGAAAAACCAATCACCTTTATTGGCTTAAGCAGCTTTGTGACAATCGTAACCTGACTTCCTGGGCGAGATGCGGTTGCCATACACAGATCGAACAGGTGCGGAGGGAGGCAGGAATGCAGGGCATCTATTCCTCGCCGATCAATATGCAGACGATAGCCCTGTTTCCTCGTATATGGTGAGGTATCCCGCTCATAAAGCGCTACGTCTATCCCCGCACGCTGTAATCCCTGAGCCAGGCATAGGCCTCCAAGTCCGCCACCTATAATAACTACATGCAAAGGCGATGTTGACACGCTTCCCTCTCTTTCGTCTTCAGCCAGGTAGCCGCTCACTGCCTGGTAGACATCGCGTTCTCTGTCCTAAAGAGATAGACGTCTTCGCCTGCCAATCATCCAACACTTCACCTGGCAGAAGTCAAAAAGAAGTGAGTCGGCTGGCAGGCCTGCCAGCCGACTCACTTCTTTTTGACTTCTATACCTCTTTGCGTGACATGAAGATGGCGATGCCGACCATGACGACGGTGAAGAGAAGCAGGATGCCCAGGTTAAAGGGGATACTGCTGGCTTCGTAGCCAAGAAGCGCGCCGCGAATGGCATTCACTCCATAGCTCAGGGGATTGAGTAGCAGGACGGCGTGTAGCCAGCCGGGCACCTGGCGCGTGGGGAAGATGGCGCCCGAGAACATGTAGAGAGGCAGGGTAATAAAGTTCTGGATCGTGCCAAAGTTCTCAAAATCGGTGATCCACATGGCAATCACCACCCCCAGGCCCGAGATAGCCAGGGCCGTGACGAAGGTCGCCACGAAGGTTGCCAGAATGTTCAAGGGCGTGAGATGGACGGCGGCAAAGGGCGCGAAGATCAGGATGATCAGGGCCTGGATCGTTGAGCTAGAGGCACCACCCAGGCACTTGCCGATGACAAGCGTCGAGCGCGGCGTGGGCGCAACCTGCACCTCTTTGAGAAAGCCAAACTCGCGGTCATACACAATCGAGATCGCCGATTGCAGGCCACTGAAGATGACCGTCATAGCGATCACGCCAGGAAAGACAAACTGCTCGTAGCTAAAGCCCGCGATAGAGCCGAGCGAGCCGCGCAGGCCGAAGCCGAGCGCGAAGAGCCAGACCAAAGCGCGCGCCACAGCCCCTAGCAGACGCGAACGCTGGCGCCAGAGGCGCACCATGTCGCGTCGCCAGATCATAGCAATGCCTTCCAGGTCGATAAAACGCGCATTGGCGGAGATACTCTCGGGCATGATCTCAGGCATGATAGCCGGTTCAGTCATTTTTAGCATTGCAGTTCTCCCTCTCTAGCGGCGCAAACGGCCACGACTGCGCAGGCGCGAACCCATGCGGTCCTTCGCGCTCGCCAACTCTTCGCGAATGGCGCGACCCGTCAGATGAACAAAGACATCCTCCAGCGTGGGCGAGCTAACGTTCACACAGAGCACATCGATATCCGCCAGGGTCAGTTCACGGATGACACGCGCCGCCAGGGTCTGCCCGTTATCACCCTCGACGATGATGTCGTCCCCATCCCGATATGCGCTATAGGCTGGCTGCTGGGCCAGAAGTGCCTCAGAGCGCTCGGGCGAGGAGACGGTAAGGCGCACAACATCTCGTCCAACCATCCGTTTGAGCGCATCTGGCGTATCGACAGCCACGATCTGCCCGTGGTCCATGATGGCGATACGGTCACAATATTCAGCCTCTTCCATATAATGCGTAGTCATAAAGATGGTTAACCCCGTGCTCTCGCGAAGCTTCAGGACATGTCCCCAGACGCTGCGCCGGGTCTGGGGGTCCAGGCCCACCGTGGGTTCATCGAGGAAGAGGGTCTGTGGCTCATGCAACAGGCCACGCGCAACCTCCAGGCGACGCTTCATGCCTCCAGAAAAGGTTTTGACCACGTCCTTGCGCCGCTCCTCCAGGCCGACGAGACGCAACACGTCGCTTATGCGCGCCTCGCGTGTCTTCGGGGGAGTGTGATAGATCATGCAATGATAATATAGGTTCTGTTCTGCCGTCAGGTACTCGTCGAGAGTAGGGTCCTGAAACACAATCCCGATGCTCCGGCGCACCTGGGAGGATTGACGCTCGACGTCATAGCCATTGATGACCGCGTGTCCGCTTGTCGGGCGCAAGAGGGTCGAGAACATCTTCATAGTGGTGCTTTTACCAGCCCCATTGGGGCCTAGAAAACCAAAGGTCTCGCCACGCTCAACATGCAGGTCAATACCCCTGACCGCGTGGATCTCCCCAAAGGAGCGCGAAAGTTTCTCAGCCGTGATTGTCATGCTTCACCTCGATTAAACGCCGAAGGACCGGCAAGGCCGCGCGCAATTGCATAAGTTCATTCACCTGGAGCAGGGACAGGCGGCGACGCAGATTCTCGCGCCGCAGCTGATCATACGCCCTGAAGGCGTTCATCCCGCGCTCGGTTGGCGAGATCCAGACCACGCGCCAGTCCTGCTCATCGCGCACACGCTCAACAAAGCCCTGGGCCAGTAGCCTTTTGACCATCGCGGTTACGGTTGGCGCGGCGACCCCCAGGTGCTCGGCCAGCTCCTGCATGGTACAACGCTGACGCGTACTCAGGATACGTAGCAAACGCACCTGCCCATTGGTCGCCCGCAACTCCGAGATATCACGCCACTCTGGACTCTCCTGCTCAAGACTCCCCTCAGCAGGCAACTCCACACGCAACTGGCGCAATAACTCTGGCAACAGATCGAGCAACTCATCCGCAATATTTAGCTCATCAAAAGAAGGAGAATCTGTCATCGATCACACTTTTGCCTACTTACTTAGGCATGCTAGTACTTAGCTTTTCTATTACTTAGCCTATCTAAGTATATGATAATCTAACTACACCTCTTCTGTCAAGGTCGAAACACGTCAATGACATCTTCACACTCTCATTTCTCTTCACTTGTAGGAGGGTTGATTTGTCTAAAGAGGGAGACGAAAACACTTTGGGAAGAGGGTTGAGGATTTGCTTGCGCGTACGTATATATAGGATATACACTCAAAATGAGCAATGCTGCCCACTATATCAGCACGCTTTATTTGCGCATCATGAAATTTCAGTAGGAGCTTTGCGGTAAAGAATTGACTCATTTAAAATCTGGAGGGTCTATGTCTACCAATCAAGCTGACTCTCAGCAATCTGTAGAGCTAACCAGGCAATCCATCTCAGGAGAGAGGCAACCTCTCCTCTCAAAACGCAACACCACAAGATTAGCTATTATTTCGCTGCTACTTTTTAGTTTCGTGATGGTATATTATCTAGGCTTTGCAAGTGGAGTATATTATGCCTCGCGTCACCAAACGCCAGCAGTTCCATCTGCCTCAGAATATAGCTATCCCGCCTTAGCGGTTTCTAACCCACCCGAGACGCCCCAGGCAGGGTTGCCATATACAGCGAGAAGCGTGTATGGTGCCATTCTGGCTTCGGGACAAAAAACACATGATGTTAAATACACCAATGGCTGGTTATGTTGTGTGAGCTACGAACCTGAAGGAAAAATGGTTTTCTGGAGCGACACATATGAATTAGATGTCGTTGAAATAGCGGTATTTGCGACTCCAGCCGAAGCTAGGCAAGTAGCATCTGATCTCATCAAAAACTCCGCTGGATTTTCGGCCCTCTCCCAAAATTTATGTCTGTTCTACTATCGCTCCTCTATTTCAAAGGAGCATATCGCAAAATACATGACAGTCATAAATCAAGTCTGCCAATGACGAAAATACTGCTTCCTCACCCTCCTAATATGGGCGGGGAAGCAAGTATCTCAAAGGACACAATCAGTTATGAGAGCGCGATGTCGATTACCTGCTCGTGGGCCGTGGCGGCGAGGTTGATGCTGACCCGGCGCTGTTCGTGGTCGTAATACCAGGCGATGGGCTGGTCGCCTAGATTGATCTCTGCTGGCGCGGTGGAGACTTCGCGCAGTTCGAGAAGAAAACGCTGGCTCGCGGAGGCATAGGTCCCTTCCTGTGCTCCCAGGGTGACGCGAATAAGCTTGTCTTCCACTTCGCAGAGGATGGCGCGCCGGGCATCCTCCCCTTCTGTGTAGGCATAGCCATCACCGGCATCCTCGTAGAGCGTGGCGCTGCCGCTGCCTGGGGCCGGGTAGAGGATGAGGGTCAGGGGGTCCGCTGGAGCCTGGCCGACGTAGTTCATGGCGGGCCAGAGCGGGATGGCGGTATTGGCCCGAACATAGAAGGCAGGCTGACCAAGGGGAGCGTGGGCGAGGATATGCGCCGGACCCTCGAAGCGCTCACCAGTCCAGTAGTGAAACCAGGTACCCGTGGGGAGATAGACGTGGCGGTACTCGGCGCCAGGGCGCGTGATGGGCGCGACGAGGAGGGCATCACCACAGAGGAACTGATCGCTTGCACCATAGGCATCCGTGTCCTCGGGATAGTGCCAGAAGAGGGGACGCAACAGGGGCGCGCCCGTGCGGTGGCACTCCGCGAAGAGGGTGTAAAGATAGGGCAGCAAGCGCTGACGTAACTTGAGAAGATCACGAATAGTAGAGGTGTAGGGTTCGCCAAAGACCCAGGGCTCCTGGTGGCGCGTCTGCTTCTCCGAGTGGTTGCGGCAGAATGGCTGGAAGATGCCAAATTCCGTCCAGCGTGTCAGCAGTTCCCCGCTGGTGTCGCCGTAGAAGCCGCCGACATCGGTACCGGCCCAGCCCACGCCAGAGAGGCCCAGGTTCAGCAACTGCGTCAGACTCATCGCCAGGTGTTCCCAGGTCGAGGAGTTATCGCCCGTCCAGATCAGGGCGTGACGCTGCACGCCCGCGTAGCCGGAGCGCGAAATAACAAAGGGTCGCTGCTGGGGTCGCAAGCGCAAGAGTCCTTCGCGCGCGGCCTGCACCATCAAGGAGCCATAGGCGTTATGCACCTGTGTGTGTAGCCGCGCCTTCCCGCCGCCTGGGTGAATCACATCTGACGGCATGGTTGAATTAAGGGGAATAAAGAGCGCAGGCTCGTTCATGTCGGACCAGATACCCGTGATACCAGCGTCGAGCAGGCCCTGGTGGAGGTCGCCCCACCACGCGCGCGCCTGCGGGTTAGTAAAATCGGGGAAGACACAGACGCCCGGCCAGACGGCATTCTGGTAGTCGTCTCCCTGGGGCGTCTTACAGTACAGATCACGCTCGCGACCCTCGGTATAGACCTCGTAGTTCTCATCTACCTTGACGCCCGCATCGACAATGCAGACGACGTGGAAGCCCATCTCGCGCAACTCAGAGAGCAGGCCCTCGGGATCGGGGAAGCGCGTATTATCCCAGGTAAAGACGCGGTAGCCATCGAGGCAATCAATATCGAGGTAGAGCGTATCGCAGGGAATGTCGCGCTCACGGAAGGCGCGCGCCAGGGCACGTACCTCCTCGGCGGTCTCATAGCTAAAGCGGCTCTGCCCATTGCCCAGGGACCAGAGCGGTGGGAGCGGAGTGCGGCCCGTAAGCTCGGTATAGCGTTCCAGAACGGCCTGCGGCGTGGGTCCACAGAAGACATAGTAGACCAGGTCACCATTCTCCGCGCCAAACCACGAGCGCTGAGAATCCTCATGCGCCAGGTCAAACTCGACGCGCGCCGGGCTATCCAGGAAGAGACCCCAGGCCTGTCCATCGGCCATAGCCATGGTAAAGGGGATTGAGACATACAGGTTATTTTGCAGAGCGGTATGACCACGCGGTGGATCAATATTCCAGAAGAGCTGGTGGGTCCCCGTTTTCTCCAGTTCGCCTGTGCGCTCGCCACAACCAAAGTAGCGCGCTCCCTGTTGATGCCGCTTATAGACGCGTGTGGGTGTGCCAAGGATGGCGAGCGGATTGACCATGTCGAGAGATGGCGCCTGCTCGGGGGTCAACCAGCCCATGCCAAGCTCTGGATCATCGGTCGCGAAGGCGCGACCAGCCTGGTCGGTAAAGCCGATACGCAGAGGATCTAGCGAGAGATGCGCGGTCGCAACAGAAGTGGCGATAGTTACTTCCCCCTCTCCCTCCCTGATCGTCACGAAACCCGGCTCCCACTCTCGAGGAATCACGGCCTCGGAGCCATAACTTGCGGGACGACCATGCGGGAAGAATCCTACGCGAAACAGGTCTGGAGCTAGCGCAGTAACTTCGACCGTTGCTGAGCCAGCGCGCAAGCACACCTTCGAGGTGGTGGTTTCGAGCATGGACGCGGTCCCCAGGGCATGGTAGCCCAGGGGGGAGAGTGAGATAAGATGAGCGCTTGTGGTGGCTGGCGTTGCCATCTCCATAAAAGTGTTTTCCTTTCAAAGCACGTTGTGGTGGTTGTGCGCTACTGACGTACGCGCCTACGCTGGGTGTCAGTACTCTGCCCCGGAGGCGTAGGCGCGTACGTCAGTAACGTTCTTTCTACATTGCGTGACTAGGCGCTGTAGAGTTCGATACCGTTGATAAAGGGATTGTCCGCGCCGCCCTGGGTAAAGGCGATCACGACCTGCCCACTGCTATTAGCTGTGACTGCAAACGACTTCTGTACTGCCGTTTTGTAGCCCGCCGTAGCATAGACATCAAAGGAACTGAGAACCTGGCTGCCATTAACGGCAACGTTGAACTTGCGCTGCCCCGCCGCCTGGAAAGAGAGTTCCGCCCAATCGAGCTTGAGCGTATAAGACTTACCAGCCGTGAGGCCACTTAGGGTATAGGTAAAGGAACTGTTCCAGCGGCAAGTCTGCCAGACCCCCTGTGGGGCGGCATTGCTCACGCCACTGGTATTGATCGAAGTCGAGGTATCCGAGAACTGATTGCCCTGGTCATAGCCGGTATCGGCCACGAAACTGCCCGAGGCCGAGCCGCCCGCGTTAATGGCGCTCACCAGCGTTCCCGTAGGAGGTGGATTTCCCGAGGGTTTCCAGATAGCAATGCCATTGATGAAGGGGTTGTCCGCGCCGCCCTGGGTAAAGGCGATCACGATCTGCCCACTGCTATTGGCCGTGGTGCTGAACTGCCTGACGAGTGCCTTCTTGTATCCAACCGTGGCGTAGACATCAAAGCTGTTCAAGACCTGGGTGCCGTTAATGGCGACATTGAACTTGCGCTGTCCTGCCGCCTGGAAGGAGAGTTCCGCCCAATCCAGTTCCACCGTATACGTGTTCCCAGCAGTCAAACCAGGAATTGTATAGGTGAAGGAACTGTACCAGCGCACATCCTGCCAGACCCCCTGCGGCGCGGGATTACTCACGCCACTGGTGTCGATGGAGGTTGAGGCATCCGAGAACTGGTTCCCCTGATTAAAGCCTGTGTCGGCCACGTAGCTTCCGCTAGCACCACCACCCGCGTTAATCGCTGTCACCAGAGTTGGCGGGGTTGGGGTGGGCGTTGGAGTCGACGGAATAGGCGTGGGCGTATTGGTCGGAACTGGCGTGGGCGTATTCGTAGGCACTGGGGTTGGCGTATTGGTCGGAACTGGCGTTGGCGTTGGTGTACCGCCGCCTGGATTCCAGATCTCGATGCCGTTGATGAAGGGATTATCCGCGCCACCCTGGGTAAAGGCGATCACGATCTGTCCGCTGCTATTGGCTGTAGCCGCGTACTGCCTGGCAATCGCCTTCTTGTACCCAGCCGTAGCGTAAACGTCGAAGGCGCTCAAGACCTGACTACCATTGATGGCTACGTTGAACTTGCGCTGGCCAGCTGCCTGGAAGGAGAGCTCTGCCCAGTCCAGCCGGACGGTGTAAGAGGCATTGGGCGTCAGACCAGGAATGGTATAGGTAAAGGAACTGTACCAACGCACATTCTGCCAGACCGCCTGCGGCGCAGGACTGGCTACGCCACTGGTATCAATGGAGGTTGAGGTATCTGAGAACTGGTTGCCCTGGTTGAAATCAGTGTCAGCCACATAGCTTCCGCTGGCGCCACCGCCCGCGTTAATCGCCGTCACCAGGGTCCCAGAGGGTGGCGGGATAGGCGTCGGACTGGGTGTGGGCGTCGACGGAATAGGCGTGGGCGTATTCGTAGGCGCCGGGGTTGGGGTCACATTTGGCGGAGGGAAGCCACAGGTCTGGGGCGTCGGGCTCCAGCCGGTGTTACCACCCATATCTTGTACATTCCACGAACCCGCGCTCTCACAGCTCTCCATACCGCCGATACTTAGGTTGCTAGCCGTAACATTTGTAGCTGAGCCAGTGACGGTATTTACCTTGTTGGAGAAGGCAAACATAGCCCCGTTGATGTTCACATTGGACATCGCAACATTGCTCACGGGGTTGCCACCGTCAAAGGAGATCGCGGCAAAGTTGCTATTGTCGATCTCATCCCCTGAGACCGTGAAGGGGGCATTGATCGCACCATTGTCGGCCCAGAACATCAGCGCGCCAAATTGCTGAATGCCCTGGTCGCCCCAGCCCGCGACCTGGTTAATGGTGTTGTTGGAAACAGTGGTAGTACCACCAAAGGGTACGGTCGAGTTACCAAAGTTTTCGTAATCCAGCATGATGCCGCCACCACGATACTGCGAGCCGGTGACCACGTTATTGGTCGCGCTATTGCCCACACCACCATAGAGGGCGATACCATTGGCGACATAGTTTGACTGGATCGTGTTGTGATCGAAACTATCGTTGCTATCACCAGTGGCGGGCACGTTATCCGAGGACGACCACATTGCCAGGCCATCATCGCCAGTACCACGGATAATGGTCTGCGAGACACTGGAATTAGTAATGTTGCGATGGAAATTGATACCATCGGCAAGCGTACTATCGATGCGGCTGCCACTGATTGTCAGGCCACTAAAGGGACCATCGAACCACATACCAACCTTAGTGTGCTCGATCCAGACATTGGCAATACTGGAATTGTTCAGAGAACCGCCCATGCCGTTATCCTGGACACAGTCGACGCGGTTCGAGATCTGACCCTCAACGGCGAAGTTCGAGAGGTGAACATTGGAGCTGGTACTGCCGTCATAGGCATCGTTACCATAGACACCAACGCCGGTGCCAGTGCTGCCATTGGGCGGCCCCTCAAGGACTGAATACCAGGAGCCAGCACCCGCCAGGGTAACATTATTCACCAGGATATGGCTGGTGACCAGGAAGGTACCCTGGGGAATCCAGACGCCCTTGCCCTGAGAAGCGCCCGCATTGACGGCGTTCTGGATGGCCGTCGTGGCGTCCACCGCTCCCGTGGGATCGGCATTATATGGCGCGTCGGTGACTGAGATATAGCCCGAGGGCTCGCTTAGCGGAGCAGCCACCTGCTGAAAGTCGGCGACATCGATGGCATACCAGGGGGCGGTATTCTCGGAGTCGACCTGCAGCTTGACATTGGTGCCTGCCGCCATCTGTGGCAAGAGCACATGCACCTCGTCAAACATATGGTGCGGTGTGCCACCGGGGCTCTTGGACCAAACATTGCCATTACAATTCGAGAAATCGGGGGCACCATACAGCCAGGTATACTTTGAGGTCAATTGCAGATCTTTCGACTGCTTGACGCCATTGATATACAGGCTGAGCGAGGCATTGATGCCGCCACCACCAGGTGCATCCGGGATACTATAGCGCAGATTGATCGAGTTGGCCGTGACCGACTGGGGCAGGGTAAACTGCACATATTGCCCCTGGGTCAAACGCACGGCCTGGCGATCCACGGCGTCCGAGGCCAGGCTCCCCAGCGTAAAGTCGGGGCCGAGAATGCTTCCATTGGTGGTAGCGCTATGGGCCTCCATCTCGGCATAGGGCAGCGTGGCCCCCGAGCCACCAGTCGCATTCGGCACCGCGCTATTTGCGCTCTTCGTGCTCTGTAAGGTGGAGGCGTACGCCGCGGACGAGAGTATCCCCATGGTGCTGAGGAATAAAACGCAGAGAATCAACGTCCCTATTAGTTTTGTGCGCCTTCTTCGCTTTGCATCCTGCATTGCGCGCATTCCTTTCCAGGCTTCTTTCTCGCACATGCCGCCAGCCTGAGAGACGGCATGGCTGTGTACAACGATGTAACATGCTGTCAACAAATGCCCTGAGCCTGCAACGTGGTTGACGGAATTCACTGTCAATCATACAACAGGTAGAGAGCACAGCAGTGTTGACTCCTGCTTCTGAGTGGCGTACTCCTCCTTTCAATGACTCACTGAACCCCTCGACAGGTCAGCAACAGCTCTATAGAAAAGGAGAGGATTGGCAAAAGAGAAAAGAAATAGGGCCGGAGAGTGTAGTGGCAGGGAACGGCCTGCCACTACGCCCGCTAGCGAGGTGCGCCATTAATTGGCGTACACCTCGATACCACTGATAAAGGGATTGTCCGCGGCCCCTTGTGTGAAGGCGATGGCAATCTGGCCATTGCTATCGGCGTTCACCGTAAACTGCTTGACCGTGGCGCGCTTATACCCGCCTGCGGCATAGACATCAAAATTGTTCAACTCCTGTGTGCCATTTTGGGCTAGCGCCGAAGTGCGATGAATCGCCTTCGGACGCGCTAAAGCTGGTCCCTACCGGAATATTGGCACTGCTTCTAATGTACATTTAGCCCGCTTTTTGCACATTCCATTAAAAAATGTAGATCTATCCCCTCAATCCGGTCAGGTTGATGCCGCGAATAATCTGTCGCTGGAACACCAGGAACAGGATGATCGGAGGGACGCTTGCCAGTGCCAGGCCAGCAATCAGATAGGTAAAAGGCAGGGGGGAATTAGAGTTGATCCCCGATTGGCGAAAGATCGCCACACTTAACGGCTGGAGATTACTATCGGTCAGCACGAGTAGAGGCCAGAGGAAATCCTTCCACGAGGCCACCACGGTAAAGATTGTCACCACAGCCAGGGCCGGGCGCGAGAGCGGGAGCATAATACGCGTAAAGAGTTGCCAGGCATTGGCACCATCCAGGCGCGCGGCATCCGCCAACTCGGCGGGAATGCTATCAAAGAAGCTCTTGAGCACCAGGATATTGAAGGCACTGGCCGCAGAGGGGAGCCAGACCCCGGCCCAGTTGTTGATCAGTGAGATATGTAGCAAGGGGAGATCGCTGATATTGACGAATTGCGGGATCAAGTAGGCCACCGGCGGCACCATCAGCGTGCAGAAGAAGCTAAACTGGATAATGCCCTTACCTGCCGGATTCAGCTTGGAGAGCGAGTAAGCGGCTGTCGCAGATACCACGAGCTGCAATATTACGGCTCCCACCGCCAGGGCAAGGGTATTGCCAAAATAGAGGGGGAAGCTCAGCACGTCCCAGGCATTGCTATAGTTGTCCCACAAGGGATGTGCGGGCCAGAGCGTAGGCGGGGTCTGAAAAAGCTCAGTGCTCGACTTGAGCGCCCCAGTATACATCCAGTAGATCGGACCCAGCGTAATCACCGTCGTGCCCAGGAGCAGCACGAAAATCAGCCAGTAGAGCGCGCGTCCAGTCGGGCGCCTCAGCGACAGGGGCGAGACCAGCGAACGCCCGCTCGCCTCCTCGGTGGAACGTTCCCGGCGAAACCAGCTCTTCTTCGCTGGAGCCGGCATAAGTGGTGGATTCTGGATAGGCAGGGCCATGGCTTAGTCTCCTTGCATTAAACGATTGGTCATACGCATATAGATCAGGGCGAAGACCGCCAGTGCCAGGAAGAGGATCACCCCTAACGCGCTCGCGCTACCAAAATCGGCGTCCTGGAAGGCATAGTTATAGATTAAGAGGAGCACACTCACCGTCGCGTGCTGCGGGCCACCACCCGTGATTGTAAATGGCTCAGTAAAGACCTGCATCGTACCAATGACCTGCAAGACTAGCATGAGAAGCATAATAGGGCGAATGGCGGGCAGCGTCACATGCCAGAGCCGGCGCCAGATGCTCGCGCCATCGATCTCAGATGCCTCGTAGAGCGTGGCCGAGACTCCCTGAAGCGCCGCCAGGTAGATTAGCATAGTGGAACCAGCATTACTCCAGGTCGCAATCACCATCAAGGCCGGGAGTGCGCTTCCTGGCGTCTCCAGCCAGAGACCACCGGGAAGATGCACCAGGCTGAGCAAAGCATTCAAGAGGCCAGAATCGGGATTATAAATCCAGCGCCAGAGAAAGACTGTTACAATTGGCGGCAGCATCACTGGCAGGTAGAAGGCCAGGCGGAAAAAGCCCTTACCATGGCGCATCTCGTTAATCAGCAACGCCAGCACGATAGGAATCACGTAGCCAAAGAGCAGCGCGTAGAACGTAAAGGCGACAGTATTGCGCCAGGCCACGGCAAAGAGCGGATCAGTGAGCACATGGTGATAATTTGCCCATCCTACCCAGGCAGGAGGATTGATCATATCGATGCTCTGAAAGCTGATCGAGAACCCTAGCACGATGGGATACCAGACAAAGAACGCGAAGACTAGTAGCGCAGGCAGCAGAAAAAGATAACCACTGAGATTACGCCGAAAGACTAGCAGTAATTTTTGTCCCACCTGCCGCTCCTGCCGAGAAGCCGGGGCACGTTTGGGTGTCAGCATATTGCGCGGCGGCAACGCGGACTTACGGAGAGGCAAAGGGGACGACGAAGACGATGGCAGCCCCATAACATAGCTCCTTCCAGAAATTTAGCTACCTGACAAGAGGAGAACGCCTTCTCCACAAAGGCGAAAGCGTCCCCTCCCGCCTATCGAACTAGGAGGCCGACTGATCGAGAACCTGCTGGAACTGCTGTGCAGCCTGGTCGAGCAGCTTCTTTGGATCAGCACTCGCGTTCGTCAGCACAGCCTGTACCACCGGGTCGAGCGCAGCGTACATTTTCTGCGTCTCTTTGCGTGGCTCAGGACGCAGCGCGGCTGTCGATTTGTTGAAAGTCTGGTAGTTCTGCAAGGGCGTATTGGCATATTTAGTCGTAAGTTCGTTTACCTTCTGCTGGAATTCGCCGGTAAAGAGCACGTTAGTAGGACCACCCACGACCTGTCCGGAGGCCGATTGGCTCGCCAGATTGCTCTCCATCACATTCAGGTCGAAATTGTTGTAGATAACGTAGTCGAAGCCAACCTTAATCTTCTCCTTCGACGACTTGGGATTGAAGATGAAGATGTTGCCTCCGGTCAGGGCCGCGTTGCCACCGTTCTGTGGCATGGGGCCAATACCAAAGTCATCCAGGTTCGCCTGGTACTGCGACTTCAGGGTATTAAGCTGGTCGGGAGCCATGACAACCATCGCAACCTTGTTTGTCGCCAGCAGCTGTAGCGTATCGGCCTGGGTAAAGAGCTGCTGCTTCGTCAAGGACTGATCAGTAAAGCGCATGTCCTTGAGCATTTGCAGTACACTTACACCCTTGTCGCTATTGAAAGTGGCCTTCTTCCCATCAGCAGACTGCATATCTCCGCCCGCGGTATACATCCAGTTGGTAAAGTGCCAGCCGCCCTGGTTGCTCGTGCTCGTCTCGGCATAGCCCGCCACGGATGAGCTCTTCAACTGCTTGGCATAACCACGGAACTCCTCCCAGGTCGTGGGAGGCTTATCAGGATCGAGTCCAGCGGCCTTAAACATCTTGCGGTTGTAGTAGATGCCCAATGCGTAGCCATTGACAGGAATTCCATAGATCTTGCCCGTCGCGGGATCGGTGGCGATGGACGCGATGCCTGAATTATAGCTGCTCCAGTACTGCCAGCCCTTCGCCAGGCTAGTAATGTCAGCCACGGCATGCTTGCTGATCAACAGCGGCGGCTCGGTAAACCAACTCTCCTTCACATCCTCCAACTGCCCAGCAGCCAGGCGCGCAAAGTAGGTCGTGGGATCGTAAGGATTGTTCCTGCCAACGATCTTCTCACCAGCGTGGGTCTGCTCGAATTGCTTGACACCCTGGTTAAATACGTAGACAGCGCCCTTATTGGCGGCAGCGGGTAAGGTGTCGATGGTCGCCGTCACCGTCGAGTCCGCGCTTGAGGTTGTCGTTCCACAAGAAGCCAGGAACTCCAGACCAAGCGCGCCAGCACCAACGGCGGCAGAACCTTGCAAGAAACTCCTGCGATTGAGAGAAGAGCGGAAGTTGAGCTTCGTGCCCATGAAGAGACCTCCTTGAAAAAGAGCATGTCATACCTACGTCATGTTGTAAGCATGTACTAGAGAACATCTCAACATGACCGTAGACAAAGTGAATAAGAGAAACAGTCACTGTAAATTGAGAATGCCGATTGATAGAGCCTTAAGAGAGCCAGTGGTAATCGCAACTAGAGGTGAGGGTGAGCGAAGAACCACCTGTGAGTTGCATGTAGTGTGTGGGAAACCAGGTAGCCCGAAGAGGGCCTGGTCCATTTGAAGTTGCGCGGAGATAGTCGTAGCCTCATAGCCTTTTGAACCTCCTCAATGGTAGTATGTTCGTCCAACGTTGACGAAAAATAAGCAACCCACCAGGTAAGTGTTCTAAGGTAAATCAAGGTTATCGTTTACCTTTTGTTTCCTTGAAAGAAAAGGTAACATAGAAAATCTCCAATGTCAATGGTAGAAGTAAAGGAAAAATTTACCCTGGCAAAATTACGTTCTTTTCGCGCTTACTTTCGTGCCTACGACACTCAGGGGTGGGAGGGATGAGCGTGTGACATGGGCAATTGCCCATGTCACACGCTCATCCCTCCCACCTCCGGCGAACTTGCGAGCCGGAAAGAGAGAAATAGAAGGCCTTCGAGGAAACCTGACAAGACGCTAGTATACAATTGACAATTAGAGAAAAAACAGGTACGATTAGCGCAATAAATTGAAGGTTATCGTTTACCTAAATCGACGGGAAGGCATGTGTAATGGAGCAGCGACAGATCAAACGTTCAACCATGGCGCAAATCGCAAAGGAGGCGGGAGTCTCGACGACCACAGTTTCTAAGGTGCTCAACCAGCTTCCCGGCGTAGGCGCGCAGACCCGAGCACGTATACAGCAGCTCATCGAACAACATGACTATATTCAGAATCACGCGGCTCGCCATCTTCGCAAGGGGCAGAGTGGACTGATCGACCTGGTAATTATGCGCCTGGAAGGCGGCTATGATCTCGGCATCATGCATGGTGTGCAGGATGTGCTGGAGGAGAGTGGGCATAGGCTTGTGATCTTCGCAACCCATGAGAACGAAGATACCGAGCTTTTATGGTTGCGACGCCTGCTTGACCGCTCCACTGATGGTGTCTTATTGCTCCTGCCCTACGAACGGCTTGGCATCGCTAACGCGCTGATGGAGCAAGGTATTCCCTTTGTCTCCATCGGGGATCGCAACGAGCCTACCACGGCCTTCCCCACCATCGGGTCTACGATCTGGCTGGGTGGCTATACCGCGACCGAATATCTTATTTCTCTGGGTCATCGCCGCATCGGTATCATTACCGGTCCGCTCCATCTCACCACCTCGCGCGCACGCCTGGCCGGGTATCGCGAGGCACTTGAGCGCGCAGGCATCCCGATTGATCCCGCCCTGATCTGCGAGGGCAACTATTTGCTGGGCGATGGCGTGCAGCAGACATATTCCCTGCTCGATCAGCCAGAGCCGCCCACGGCAATCTTCGCGGGGAATGACGCGCAGGCCGCGGGAGTCTACCAGGCCCTCTACCAGCGCAACATTCATATCCCCGATGCCATGAGTGTGATCGGTTTCGACGATGTGATGTATAGCGCCCAGATGTCTCCGCCCCTGACGACCATTCACCAGCCGCTGGCCGAGATGGGTAAGATGGCGGCCACTATGCTGTTACGCCTCATCGCCGGGCAGCAGCTTGAGTCCAACCATGTCGAACTTTCAACCTCGCTCGTTGTCAGAGCATCCTGCGCGCCCCCGCGCCCAGGGCCGCTCACAGAAAAGTAATACTGGTCAAAAGATAGCAAGGAGGCTATTTTGATGAGCACTGCAATCACGCGCCTGGCGCGAGTTACTGGCCTTGTCGCCTCATTTCTGACGCTCCTCGTCGTACTGAGCGCCTGCTTCGAGGCCAGTAACGCAGTCAGCGCGCCACCGGTCTGGAAAAACCAGCACACCCAGCTTTTCTCTATGGACTATATGAGCGACTGGGATGTCTCAACCAAGGACCTCTACCTCGGGGCCAGCTCTCCCCAGCTCGAAATGCTCCAGGGGACGCTCTTCACACGTGTTGAGGACCCGGCAGCCTCACTCCACGTCTTGTATGCCACACGTCCAAACAATACCGTATCCTCACGTGATCTCATGCTCAAGCTTTTCCTTGGCTCTTCACAACACCCTATGCAAGCCTCTAGCCTGAGTATCACCGCCCTCAACGGCGAACACTGGTACCAGGGGTCAATGGAGAAGCAGGTCAAGCAGAGCGACGGCTCAACCCTCGCGGTCAAAGAAACGGTACTCGGCATCGATCACGCCATTAGCGCCAATAAAACAGAACTCTATTTCATCATCTGCCAGGACACCACCAGCAGCTACGCAAAAACGTCCCACGACTATTTTGAGCGCATGGTGAAGTCCTTTCACTTCTCGTCCTAGTTTACGAAGCCCGCTATCGGCATAAGCCAAATGTTCTTTCAACGGTATGCGCAGCAGAACGAATCAAGCGAGTGAGGCGATCCGGGGTCGGAGCTTCCAGATGCATGCACCGGAACCAAGCATAGGCTTCCTCGAGTGGCCTCATTCCTTCCATGGCGTCGGAGTCTCATACCCGAGTGCAGAGAGATATCCATAAAACGCAAAACGGCAAAACCAGGTTGCTATTTGTCTGGGAGTATAGCTCTTTTCGCTCTCCAACCACCAGACGATGGTGCCGATCAGGACCTGTGAGAGTTGCATGACAGGCAGTTCCCGGGGCATAGTTGGATCGATCGGTTGCCTGGGTTCCACCTGGTGTTTCCACCGTCTCTCTTGCTCAAGCATGATCTTTGGTCTCGCTGAGCTTCAGGCAAAGATCACACGCAAGGTCCCCGTTGTTCTGCTGGAACGCAAATGGGAATAAAATGCACCGCCAGTTTACGTGGATAGGTCACCTTCACCAGCAGGCCCATTAAGGCTATAAGAACAACACCCCCCCAGCCACTAGGCCAGGGCGAACTGCCAGAAAAATACGCTCTTGTTTCATTCACCCGTCGCCCAGCGTAGGCGCTACCGACGTACGCGCCTGGCGTTATCCAGCCGAGAGGGAGACCCAGGCGGCCTCGGCCAGGGGTTCGCGCGCCTCCTGCATTTCGCTGGCAATGCGATCTCTGAGCCAGCGGCGCGCGAAATCACGGCTGGGGCCGATGACGAGCGGGAAGTATACGTGCTGGGGGAGGCACTTGACCGCGCCCGCTTCGACAAAGGGAGCAAGCCATTGGAAGAATTGCGTGGGAAAGTTCTCCTCCGGCAGGACGGTTTTGGTTTTCTGACGTAGCACCTTGACGTAGGCACCCAGGTATTCGGTATCGCCCGCCTGCATGACATATTGCCCTAAATCTGGATGCTGCTCATACCATCGCAGGTAAGCATAGACCAGACCAGTGATACCTTCACGGGGATCACTGGTAGCAAGAGCGGTAAAGAGTACATCGTGGAGGGACGTACGTCCCTCTAGGTAGAGCGCACGCGCCAGCATCTCTTTATTCTCAAAGTGATGGTAGATGCTCCCCGTACTGGCTCCCGAGCGTTGGCGAATATCCTCCATCGTGGTCTCAGTAAAACCCTTTGTCAGGAAGAGGGGGAGCGCGGCACCAAGAATACTCTGCCGCCTGGACTCGGTCGTCGCGCTACGCTCTAAACTATCCATCACACAAAATCTCCTTTTCTCTAACCTATCTGTGAGCACAATTATAGCATCCCCTTGACTAGAATGATATTCTAGTACTAGAATATCATTCTAGTCAAGGCAAGATACAACTTTATCAATGATAGGCGTTGTCAGCAACAACCCTTCTAGAAAGCGAAAGGCATGGTGGCGCAACATAGTGCAAGGCAAGAGGAGAAACGGATTCCTCGCAGAAACAGGCCCGTTTCACCGCGCTATAAGTGGATCGCGTTGACAAATACGACCCTGGGCGTACTTATGGCAACCATCGACTCAAGTATTGTCCTGATCTCGCTCCCGGTCATCTTCAAAGGCATTCATATTGATCCCCTGGCACCCGGTGAGACCGGCTACTTCCTCTGGATGCTGATGGGCTATATGGTCGTAACGGCCACGCTCCTGGTCACGTTCGGTCGCATCTCCGACATGTTTGGGCGCGTCAGGTTTTATAACCTGGGTTTTCTTATCTTTACCATTGGCAGCATCTTGCTCTGGCTGACTCCAGGTACGGGGAATGCCGGGGCGTTGGAACTGATTCTCTTCCGCTTTGTGCAGGGGATTGGCGGGGGTTTTCTCCTCTCCAATAGCGCGGCGATCATTACCGACGCCTTTCCCGAGCACCAGCGTGGCTTTGCCCTAGGCATCAACCAGATTGCCGCCATTCTCGGCTCGGTCATCGGCCTGATCCTGGGCGGTATCCTGTCGTACTTTGACTGGCGTCTAGTCTTCCTGGTGAGCGTGCCTGTTGGCATCGTTGGTACGATCTGGGCCTATACCATGCTCCGCGAGACCGCGACGCCCCGCAAACGCCAGCGCATCGACTGGTTGGGAAATATCACTTTCGCGGTTGGGGCGACGGTGCTCTTAATCGGTATTACCTATGGCATCGAGCCATATGGTGGTTCGCCAACGGGCTGGGGCAATCCCCTGGTGCTGGGCGCGCTCGTCCTGGGCGTGCTTCTGCTCGCGGCCTTCGTCTGGATCGAGTTGCGCGTCCCTGATCCCATGTTCCGCCTGGACCTCTTTAAGATCCGCATGTTCGCGGCGGGGAACGCGAGTAGCTTCCTGGCGAGTATCGCGCGTGGTGGTTTGCAATTTATGCTTATCATCTGGCTGCAAGGCATCTGGCTGCCGCTGCATGGCTACGACTACGAGGTCGCGCCCCTCTGGGCCGGCATCTATATGATCCCGCTGATGATCGGCTTTCTCTTGATGGGACCATTGAGCGGCTGGCTCTCGGATCGCTTTGGCGCACGCCCCTTCTCGACGCTGGGCATGCTCATTCAGGCTCTGGGCTTCTTCCTGCTGACCATTCTCCCGCTGAACTTTGACTACACCTGGTTCGCCTTGATCCTGTTTATGCTGGGCATTGGGCAGGGAATGTTCTCTTCGCCCAATACGTCGTCCATCATGGGCAGTGTGCCACGCGAGCAGCGCGGAGTGGCCTCTGGTATGCGCTCGACCTTCCAGAACTCAGGCTCTATCGTCAGTATCGGCATCTTCTTCAGCCTGATTATACTGGGCCTGGCCTCCTCCCTACCGACGACGCTGCTGCGTGGCCTGACGGCGGCGGGCGTCCCGGCGAGCGTGGCGGACGGGATCGCACACCTGCCACCGACCTCGGCACTCTTCGCTGCCTTCCTGGGCTATAACCCTATGGCGCGACTGGTGTCAGGAAAGGTACTTAACTCCCTGCCTGCCGCCGATAAAGCCAACCTGCTGGGCCATTCCTTCTTCCCGAACCTGATCTCGTTGCCGTTCGCGGTTGGCCTGCATAGCGTCTTCTACCTGTCAGCCGCCATGTGCCTGGTCGCGGCCCTTGCCTCCGTGCTACGCGGCAAGCAACAACTTGCCCGCCCGGTCGAACTAAGCGAAGAAAAAGTAGAGGCCACCATACACGCCACAGCAGACGCAGACTAAAAAAGAAAGAGAAAAACATGACAAACGTAACGCTAAAAGATGAAAAAACCGCCCTCCTGATCATGGACTATCAGAATGACATTCTGGCCAACATGGGCGAGAAGAAGTCCCCCCTCCTTGACCGGGCGACAGGCGTGCTGCAAGCGGCACGCGAGGCCCATCTACCAGTCATCCACGTGGTTGTCCGCTTCCGCGCGGGCTATCCCGAGGCCAGCCCGCGCAATCGCAGCTTCTCGGCTATCCGCCAGACGGGCCGCCTGCTCGAAGGCACTCCTGGCGCGGAGATTCATGAGCGGGTCGCTCCCCTCTCTGGAGAGAGCGTCGTCACCAAGCGGCGGGTAGGAGCGTTTAGCACTACAGACCTCGAAGTCATTCTACGCTCGCAGGGCATCACGAAACTGGTCTTGATGGGCGTCTCTACAAGCGGCGTCGTTCTCTCGACCGTGCGCTGGGCCGCCGACATGGACTACGAACTGGTCGTAGTCGAAGACTGCTGTGCCGATGGAGATGAAGAGGTTCATCGCGTCCTGACCCAGAAGGTGTTTCCCCGCCAGGCCAGCGTCATCTCCTCCCAGGAGGTGCTCGCAGCCCTGAAGTAGAGATGATGCGCTCGCTACTGACGTACGCGCCTACACTTTGTTGCCTGGTAGACGGACAGGTTGCCCATCCGTTGGGGGGAACAAAGAGATATCCACCAGCGTAGGCGCGTACGTCAGTAGTGCACGGCCATTGACTTACATACGCGCCACCTCTTTGGCCAATTTCTCCGACCGTGCCACGTTTTGATGGCCTCATCCGATATGCTCTATGAGATCTCAAATGAACGAGAGGGGCATATTATGCACCAGGGCCATACCACTGAAGAACAGAGCGATATACACATAGCGCTCTATGATCGCCATATCTCCGCGCTCCTGCCCTACCTGGCCCGGCTTATGACGAGCCACCAGGATGTCGAAAATGTACTTTTTGACGTCTTTGCCGCAGCCCTGACAAGCCAGGCCTTCACGCGTCTCACCCATGAACAGCAAAGAGCCTGGCTCTACCGCGTCGCACGCAATAAAGCCATCGATCACTATCGCCATCACACCGCCCTGACAATTGTCCCCCTGGATGAGACGCGGGACAGCCAGGACGAGGAGCCAACGCCCGAACAGCGCTTCCTGCGCCAGGAGCGATATACCTTCCTGCGCGAGGCCATTGCGCAGCTCACTCCCCTCCAACAACAACTCATCCATCTACGCTATCAAGAGAATCTGCGCCTGGTCGAGATCGCGACCCACTTACAGAAACCAGATGGGACGGTGCGCAAGATGCTGGCGCGCACTCTCAAGCAGCTACGAACACTCTACGAACGCCAGGAGAAAGGAGGCAGACCATGAAGCCATTTGAGGACATCCTGCCAGAAGAAGAGGGGAACGACCTTGTAGGCCTGCTCCAAGAAGAACACCCCACACCTCTCGATCTCACGCCCACCGAGCAGGAACAGATCACCCAGCAGGTACGCGAGCGCCTGCTACAAACATCGCCTGATACCCTTCCGGACAAGGAATATGAGTCAGGCCAGATCCTCATGGCTCCTGTTTCACAGCCACCGGCCACGCGCCGCCAGCGCCTCGTGCGACTAGCCAGCAGCCTTGTCGCAGTCCTGGTAGTGGGTGTGATTATTACGTCTACGTTCTTGCTCTTCGTCCCGCAAAAAATAATTGTGAGTGGCCCAGCAATTGGCCCTGTTAGAGCACCCGGCACCACATCTGCCCAGGCTGGCGGCTTCGAGATGACGCTTGGCATCACCCCTGGCCCCTACTTTATCAGCGAGATGCTTGAGGTTAACATCAAGCTCACCAATCACACTTCAAAGACGCACAGGGTTGGCGTCCCTTTCGGCAATGGCTGCGGTTATGCCCCCGGCCTTAACATAAAGGAGGACTTGAAGCCTGCCTTTGAACTTCCAGCAATGGATCATAAGTGTCCAGCGGGAGCCGGACAGCATTTTCAAATTGCGCCTGGGCAAACGTTAAGTGCGCATAAATACTTCGTCTTACAGTGGAGCGGCACCATTACCCTGACAAGCTATGTAGAGTTTGACGCTAACGATAGTCGCCTGGCTCGACCTACTCAAAACCCTCTAGATGGACATTGGCCGACGATACACATTCAAGTCGCTTCTCAAATTCCACAGGATCGACAGCTTACCCTTCAAGTCGCAGCCCCGCGTATAGCCGTTGATGCCCCAGCCCCTGCTCGAACCCACCTGCAATACCTCTACGATAAACTGTGTACCAATGGGACAAGTGAACAGACTGTGCCTGGTCCCATACCAGACAGCGATTTTACCGGCAACTTTGGCTGGGAAACGCTACCTGGTACAACGCTTAACCTTCCCGGCTGCTCAATGAAACACATTACCTGGGACTATGCCATCGGCGCTCCCGGCTACGCCGTCGCCTTCGGCAAGGCAAAGTCAGATGCTTAGAACAACCTCTCTAATCCACGAGTAATCTCGGCCAGCGGTTCGCGCTGACTCTGGTACAGCACGTAGTAGCTGGAGCGTTCCGGGCGCACAAAGCCCGCGTCCTGCAAGAGCTTCAGGTGCTTTGAGATACCAGCCTCGGTCAGGTTCAGAATGCCAGCAAGTTCACGCGTGGAGCGCGGGCGCTGGCTGAGCAATTGCAGGATTTGCAGGCGCGTCATATCGCCTGCCGCGCGCAGCAACTTGAGGAGGCGCTCCGGTGGCACTGGCGCGCTCCCCTCCTCCTGAAACTGCTGGATTGAGTAGACAAGGGCGACCAGCATATCCTCTTCAAACATGATGTGCAGCCGTGGCCAGACATAAGCCGAGGGGACAAGGAAAAGCTGCTCACCAATGCGCCTCTCCTCGTGCCTCTGCGAGGGATAGCGCATTGTGATGTTCCCTTCCTGCCGGGACACATTCAGCTGGGGTGCCAGCGAGTCAAGCACTTCAAATGGCCCCTGCTCAAAGAGAATTTGCCCTCGCTGCTGAATATCGCGCAAAAGCTGTTCCTCCAGTTGGGGCCACTCGGGCGAGATACACACCTCCCAATACCAGGCGAGAAAGCGCAGAAACCGCTTGTGGCTCTGCTCCGGATTTGTCAACAGCCCCTCAATCATCGCCAGGGATGCGGGGTACATCTCTTGCGTCCGCGCCAGCACGTGCCGCTGCAACTCCTGCGACTGGCTTACCCGCGCAAATGTGTATTCACCCTCGCCTTCAGATCCCCTCATAATGGTTTGCGTCAGGATGAGTTCGGCATACTTCTTAGGGGCCAGGTCCTGCGTTACGCGAAACTCTTCTTCAAACGTTGGAAAAGCCTCCGTGAGACGCAATGGTCCCGCGAAGATATCGGGAATCGTCGCCGCAAAAATAATACTGAAGGCAGACGCCTCAGCCTTTAAAGCCGGAGGCATCTGCTGGCGCATACGCAGAACCCAGGGCAGGTGTGATAAACGTTTCCAAGGAATCATGCCAGATATTGACAACTGGAGATATCTCTGGTAGAGTTTCATTAGAAAGAATGTTCTTGCATGAAACGCCAAGAGAGGTTCACCGACACGAAGGACGTGTTGTCGGAATGGAAGGAGGCACCAGGTGCAGTTGGTCGAACGACATCTCATTCGTCATCAGGATGCACGCTTTGCCGTCATTGATCAAGCAGCCTTTGCCTCCAAGAACCTCTATAACCAGGCCAATTACCAGATCCGACAAGCCTTCATTCACGAGGGAACCTACCTGCCCTACGCTGCCATCTTCCATCGCTTGAAACACCACGAGGCCTATTGTGCCCTCCCGCGCAAAGTCAGTAATGCCATCCTCATTCAGCTCCACCACAACTGGGTCAGCTTTTTTGATGGGATGGAGGCTTAACGCGAAGACCCCTCTCCCTTCACGGGACGCCCCAAGATCCCTGGCTATCAAGATAAGACCAAGGGCCGTTTCCTGCTCATCTACGAGAAAAAAGCCCTGGGCAAGAGGGTATTCAAGCGCACAGGCAAGCTGGTCCCATCAGGACTTCCCATTGAGATAGCAACTCAGATCACCTGGGAAGCCATCCGGCAGGTTCGCATCGTTCCACGCGCTGATGGCTACATGCTGGAGGTCGTCTATGAGCAGGAGATCCAACCAGCTGCGGGTTGACCGCAGCTTCGGGCAGCCGTGGATGTGGGTGTCAACGTGCTCGCAGCCATCACCAGCGACAAACCTGGTTTTGTGCCTCGTCTGGTGAGTGGCAAACCCCTCAAAAGCCTGAATCAGTCCTACAACAAACAGCGCGCCAAGCAGCAGCAACGCCTCGCGCATGAGAACCGATACACCTCGCGCCAGTTGGATCGTGTGACGACGAAGCGCAATCGCCGTGTGGATGCGTATCTGCACACGGCCAGCCGTCGGATCATTGATCTCTTGGTGGGCGAAGGCATCGGAACGCTGGTGATTGGCAAGAATCCCTTGTGGAAACAAGAGGTGACCATGGGACGCAGGAACAACCAGCAGTTTGTGCAGCTTCCCATGCCCGTTTCATTGAGCAGTTGACCTACAAAGCGCACCTGGTTGGGATCAGGGTCATCCTTCAAGAAGAAAGCTACACCAGCAAGGCCAGTTTTCTGGACGACGACCCCATCCCAACCTATGAAGCCAACACGGCTGAGAAGCCAGTGTTCTCAGGCAAGCGTGTGGCTCGCAGTTGGTATCGTGCCAGGGATGGACGCCTCATTCATGCAGATATCAACGGATCCTACAACATCTTACGCAAAAGTAACTCCGACCCTTTGCAAGTGGGGCGAGGAGTAGCGGGAGCCGCAGTTCTCCCCAGACGGCTAGCCGTCTGAACGGATGACCTCTAGGCATAGTGGTCATCATTTTAAGATACTGTAATGGATGCTGCTGACTCCGGTTCAAGACACGCAGGCTACGCACCGTTTCATGCAATGGGGAGTAACTAAAAGCCAGCCGCTCGGCAGGCAAAGCGCCTAGAGACATAACAAGCGTCATTCTTCGCCACTCTCCAATTCGCTTTGATTAACTCATTAGCTAAAAAGTTGTAATGTGTATGAGTCTACCTTATCCTATGAGTGAAGGCAAGGACTTTCATGGGAATGGCTTCTCGCCACTGCGTGGCTCCCAGGTTGTGTGGGTATGGTGCGCTGGGCTTTGCCCAGCGCACCATACCCACACAACCTCTCGTCCCATGATATGTAGACGCGTGCGCTTGCCCCCGCTTGTCCCCGCTTGTCCCCGAATGGGGGAATGGGGGAATGGAGGTTAGCAGCGTCGTTGGATAAAGGATGGAATCTATGCAGAGTATTGATGCGACACAACAGACCTTTTCGCCTCAGGCAATTATTGAAGAACTGCTGAAGCAGATGGGGGAGAAATATGTCTTTCCTGAGGTGGTGCCAGAGGTTGCGGCAGCGCTGCACCAGCATCTCGCGGCGGGGACCTATGCGGATATGCACGATGGTGAACTCTTCGCGCAAACGATCACAGCACATCTGCGCGAGGTCACACACGATAAGCACCTGCGTCTCTTCTATCAGGCGGCTGGGGTTCCCCAGCATATCGATGAGCATGAAGATTACACGCCAGAGGAGATTGAACGTATCCGCCAGAAGAGTAAAGAAAACTATGGCTTGAAGAAGGTCGAGATTCTGGATGGCAATATTGGCTACCTGCAATTCAACAAATTTGTGCATCCCCACTTTGCAGGCGAGAGCATGAATGCCGCTCTGACCTTTCTCATATATACACGCGCCATGATCATTGATCTGCGCTCTAATGGTGGAGGCGAACCAACGATGGTCCAGTTCCTCTGTAGCTATTTCTTTGATGCCTTTGCCTCCGAAACCATTCAGCTCAATGCGCTATATGACCGCCGGAAGGACGTGCTGCACCAGTATTGGGCCTTATCCTATGTTCCAGGCAAGCGCTACCTGGACAGGCCCCTCTATCTCCTGACCAGTCAGCGCACCTTCTCGGCAGCGGAAGAGTTCACCTATAACCTGCAACAACTAAAGCGCGCCCTGGTGATTGGCGAGACCACGGGTGGCGGGGCGCACGCGGGGCTACGCTATCCCATCGATACCCATTTTGAGGCATTCATTCCCTGCTTGCGCGCCATCAATCCGACCAGCAAAACCAACTGGGAAGGCGTTGGCGTGCAGCCTGATGTGCCAGTGGTCCAGGCCGAGGCCCTGGAGGTCGCCTATCAGCGCGCACTTACAGAGGCCAAAGAGACATCTGAATAGCGCCACAGTTCGCACAAGAGCAGTTTCCTGGCTGACATGCCTCTATCCACATCACTACAGTATGGATAGAGGCATGTGACCTATAGCAAGCTTATACCAGCACCGAAAAGCGCAGAGAGTAGCCTCGCCATCACATTGGACCTACAAAGTGATCTCCGTTTGGAACACGGTGACCGCCTGGCCTCCTACTTGTACAAGCTCTGGCTCTTCTTCGCGACCACAGACCACGACCTCAACCTGTCCAGTGCGCTGGATCGCTTCACCTTGCCTTCCCACGAAAGAGAAATGCCCTCCCTGAAGCGAAAAAAGCTGATGGTGTACCAGGTAGGCTCCCAGCGGGCCGTGTGCATTCCCCGTGACTGGATCTTCGAGAATGCCAATGGCTGGCGCGAACATTCTTCCCCAGGTGAGAATGCCAGGCACATCAGAATCGAAAGTGAAGATAAAATACCCGTTACATCCGATCTGGCTGCTTAACTTCCGAAGGACCTCCATATTTGGGGTAAGTTGATTGAGAATGCTTCTTGACGTTATGCCAAGCAACACCTTAGAGTGGCCGGTTGAAACAATCTGGATGGGACACTGTTCAAGAAGCGTCTCACGGCGAAGCGCCAAGGCATGTAGGAGCGTCTCTTGCTCATCCTCCTGGAGCACCTTGCCAAACTCCACCTTTCCCTGTGTCATCACCACTTTATAATCATCGTTCTCCCAGTCAATCTCAATTGGTAAGATGCCTGCTCCTGTGAGAGTAGGGACACAGGTTTGAGTTGGTAGTCCAAGTTCTTTGGCGCGTACATAATGGGCAGCGATAGTCGCATGTCCACACACAGGAACCTCGGTGGTTGGCGTGAAGTATCGGATGTGAACCTCGTGATCCGGCCCTTCTGAGGGCAAGATGAAGGCTGTTTCAGAGCAATTCATTTCGCGTGCAATCGCTTGCATCTGAGCAGAGCTTAAGCCTTCAGCATTTGAAACGACCCCTGCCGGGTTTCCGCGAAACTTTTGTTGCGTAAATGCATCTACTTGATAGAGACGATAGTGCTTCATAAATGCTCCCCTTTCATCTCTGCGGCAACGTGCCTCTCACCCGGCTCTGACAGCGTCTCCGTCACGCGTCTGGGCCAGCCAGGTAACAGCAGTTCCGTCACCAGCCCGGCACCCACCAGGATGACGACCAGGCCTACGAACGGGCTGAGCGTGAGGGGTTCCTTCAGGAATAGCACTCCCCAGAAAACGCCAAAGACGGGTGCCAGGAAGGTCACCGTCAGCGCTTTCGTTGGGCCAGCGTGGGCAATCAACCAGATATACAATAGAAGGGTGGCAGCTGTGCAAAGGAGAGCCAGGGCGGCGACCGAAAGCCACTCGGTGAGGGTTGGCACCCGCGTCGGAGGCGCGACAAAGGTCAGCGGAAGCAGAAAGAGAGTAGCAAAGAACTGGCTACACGTTGCTGTAGCCAGTGAACTGACCTTGTTTCCAAGCGAGACCTTGATATAGACGCTGGCAAGGCCATAGGAGGCAGCGGCGGCCAGCGAGGCTCCAACCGCCAGAATGAGCGTCGTCGAAAAGGGAAGCGTACTCCAGCCTGCCACAATGACCACCCCTAGGAGTCCCAGGCCAAGCCCCACAACCTTTTTGATCGTCATGGCCTCACGCATCCAGATCACGGCTGTTATCGCCCCAAACAGCGGCGTGGTCGCGTTAAGGAGCGCAGCCAGCCCACTGGTAAGGTAAAGTTCCGCTACACCAATCAAGAGAAATGGGAGCGCGGCATTGATGATTCCTATGACTAGATAATGGTGCCAATAAGTACGTAATTCTAGCCGGGTACGCGTGACCAGCGCAAACACGAACAAGCAAAGCCCGGTCAGCAGGACACGCATCGCCATCAAGGCAACCGGGCCAAACGCTGGCGTGGCTATGCGTATAAACAGAAATCCCCCTCCCCAGAGTGCCGCAAGCACCAGCAATACTCCAACTTCTTTTGTCCGCATACTCTTTCTCCTCATATGGTTCATATATAGAGAGTGAAGACTGAATTGAAAATGCTTCCTCCTCTAAAAGTCTTTCCAGGGCTTTCCAATTCTCGTGAGGATAGGAAGCATCCCCTTCCCCTGAGCGCGAGCGTAGCCAGCCGAGGCAAGAACTAGAAAGCCCTGAAGTCTTTCTATGAGACTTCTAGTATAGGGTGTTTTGTGCTAAAATTCGAGAAAAAAGCAAAATGTTTGGGGATGTACACTTAAAAAAAGAAGGGAAAAACAGCATATGGCTTTGGAAATTGAGAAACTGCTCGATGAGACAGGATGGCTGCTCCTCAGAGAATTACAGCAGAATGCTCGCCTCTCTTACAGCGAGCTGGGACAGCGGGTTGGACTCTCATCGCCAGCTGTGGCCGACCGTATGCGCAAAATGGAGGAAGCGGGCATTATTACCGGCTATCGTGTCGAGGTCAATCTCGCCAAACTGGGTTTGCCCATGCTGGCAATTGTGCGCCTGGGAAGCTTTGCGGGACAGAATTGTCATCGCGTAGCCACGCAGGTAAGCCAGATTCCTGAGGTGCTCGAATGCTATCGTGTAGCTGGGAGCGATTCGGTCGTAGTCAAGGTCGTTGCGGCCTCGGTCGAGCACCTGGGGAAAGTCATTGATCAGCTCTCTCTCCATGGCCTACCCACAACCTCACTTGTGTTCTCCAAAGCCATGGAGTCCCGTATAATCACGCAGAAGATGATTGAGAGGGCTGAAGGTTGGGAGGATATAATCTTGCAGGATGAGGCCTCGTCCAGGTAGTCTGCTGCTAACCGGCTTGCAGATATGGTACGTCGTAATTTTTCGTCAATAAACGCCCACAGGCCGAGCTAGCTTATCCAACTCAGTTTAAGCAGTCTGAGCTAGCTCAGGTTTCGCCCCTTGCGTCCAATAACTTCTATATTTCATCTTACCGGGCCATTCCTCTCCCGCTTTTCAAGCGGGAGAGGAATGGCCGTTCCTTTTTGGGGCTGGGCAGAGCGGGAACCATGTATTCTTTCACTCCTTTTCTGTATTTGACAGGCGAATGAACATTCGATATACTTCTCTGTATAAAGACGACAATCAGTGCGAAAATCAAATTACACACGACGCCAGAGCAGTTTACCGCATTGCGCGCAACACAACTGGCGTATCGCGAGGCATTGAATGCCGTCAGCCACTATGCCTTTACCCAAGGAAAGATCAGCAATGCCAAAAAGCTGCATCACGGCATGTATGCTGAGCTTCGCACCCGCTTTGGTCTTCCCTCACAAATGGCCTGTACGGTGTCGCGGCAGGTCAGCGCAACGTACAAGGGGCTCTGGACCAAGGTAAAGCAAAACGCCATCCAACGCAAAGCAGGTCTCACCAAGAAACGCTATAAAGGACTGGACAAGGCTCCCAAGTATGTTTCGCCTACGCTGACCTACCAGTATGGCTATGACTACACATTCAAGAAAGATCAGCACGTGAGTATCCTCACCCTTGAGGAACGGGTAAAAGTGCCCTACACGGGCTACGAGAAACACATGGCCCTCATCCAAAAAGGCGCGGACATCGGTGGAGCCAAACGCTGGTATGATAAACCGCATAAGCAATTCTATTTGCTGGTCTCCCTGGAAATCGAAGTGGCGGACCCCACGCCAGAAAGGCAAACCAGCGTCGTCGGGGTGGACGTCGGGGTCCGTTATTTATTGAACCGCGCCAGAAGACCCCTGTTTTGAAACAGGGGTCTTCTGGCGCGTTCCTTTTGTGGGGGAGAGAGGATGGAAAGAGGTATTGCCTTTTTACACTGTAACTGCTACAATGTAACGTATGAAACAGAAACGCGCTTTCAAGTATCGGGTGTATCCCACACCAGAACAGCAGCAGATGCTTGCTCAGACCTTTGGGTGTTGTCGTTTCGTCTATAATTGGGCATTGCGCAAGAAAACCGATGCCTATTACAAGGACCATCAGCGACTTTACTACAAAGACCTGAGCATTCTGTTGACTGATTTGAAACAGCAAGAAGATATGCACTGGTTGAACGCCGTTTCCAGCGTGCCATTGCAACAAGCTCTTCGCCATCTGGACAAAGCGTTTCTGAATTTCTTTGAAGGACGTGCCAAGTATCCAACCTTTCACAAGAAACGAAACCAGCAATCGGCTACCTATACCTCCAATGCTTTTACCTGGCGTACTGGCACGCTCACGCTTGCTAAGATGCGTGAACCCCTTGATATACGCTGGTCGCGTCCTCTGCCCAAAGATGCAATTCCTTCGAGTGTCACTATTTCCAAAGATTGCGCCAATCGCTACTTCATCTCCATTCTGGTGGAAGATGACATTGCGCATTTGCCTGTCATTGAGCAGGCAATTGGTGCTGATCTTGGCTTGAAATCCTTTGTGGCTCTCTCGACAGGCGAAATTGTGGGCAATCCCAAGTTCTTTCACAAGGATGAAAAGAAACTGGCAAAAGCCCAACGTCGTCACGCCAAGAAAAAAAAGGGCTCGAAAAACCGAGACAAGGCACGTCTCAAAGTAGCACGCATTCATGCCCGTATCGCTGATCGCCGCCGTGACTTTCTGCAGAAACTTTCGACCCGACTCATACGCGAGAACCAAGTCGTGTGTGTTGAGTCGTTGGCAGTCAAGAACATGGTCAAGAATGGCAGTCTTGCCAAAGCCATCAGTGATGTCGGTTGGTCTGAGTTTGTGGCCCAGCTCGAATACAAAGCCGACTGGTACGGTCGAGCCCTTGTCAAAATTGACAAGTGGTATCCCTCCAGTAAACGCTGTTTCGATTGTGGCCATATTCTCGACTCCTTGACCCTTGATGTCCGTCAATGGGATTGCCCTGAATGTGGAGTCCATCATGATCGCGATATCAACGCAGCAAACAATATCCTTGCCGTGGGGCTCACGGTCAATGCCTGTGGAGAGGCTGTAAGACCTGGTGCGGTGAAAACCAAACCAGGCACGTCTCGACGAAGCAGGAAAGCCTAGAGGTGACTCTAGGAATCCCCTGGCTTTAGCCATGGGGAGGATGTCAATGCTTGACAAAGATGACCAACAGCCACATGCTCACCTCGCCCTCCTATGGCCACTACACACTCGCACCCTCTATCGTCCCGCTCCTGCCCGAATTCCTGGCGCACCACGTCATCACCGGCAAAAAAGTCAGCGCTCACACTGCCTCCACTGCGGATACGACTCTGGAACCTTCCAACACCGCACCTGATGCCCCGACTTCGCTCCCAAACATACAGATCCATCACACTTCTACAGCCTTGCCGAGCGAGCAGAGCGCAAGCGAGGTGCCTCCGCCACAGCCACCACCCATCACAAACACGCAGAATACTCCACCTGCTTCTACCTCTCCCTTCGGCTTCATCCAACTTAATCGCGCCCAGCGCCGCGCCCTCAAGCACTATAGCTAACTGGATAAAAAGCTGGCGCAAAAGAGAACTAGTTCACAGTCAGAGCAGTCATTTTCTGTTATCCTGTTTATTAGCAGAGCTTGTTATCAACAATATTACAGAGCGCCAAAGAGCGGGAAAGGAAACCACCTCAGTGCACGAAGAGGATTTTTCCAGGCGTATCACCTCCCTGGAAGCCCGGATGAGCCGGATCGAAAAGCTCATGCAGCAGTTGCTCCTCACCCTGACGAGTTCTCACGCTCATATGGAGCAAACGCAGATCCTGCGAAACATATTGCAGGAACTGCGTAGCGACTCGAATGTCCACACAGCAGAGGCTATCTCCCCGGTAACGGGCGTCCCGCAGGAGCGGCCAGAGATTGCCGCTATCCGCCAGGCCTTGCTCTCAGGCAACAAGTTAAAGGCCATTCAACTTTACCGCAGTCTCTATGGTGTAGGCCTGCAGGAGGCTCAGAACGCCATCAACGCTATGTAGAGTTGGTCAGCGCATTCTTTCTGGCAGCGCTCCGCGTGATAACATACAATAAAAGAGATACATCACGTTCGCTTAGAGAAAGGATGCACTGATGGACCCAGCGGTCAAGAAACAGGTGTTGCGCCTGTTTACGTATGGACTCTACGCGGTATCCTGCGCCGAGGGGGACGAGGTCAATGCCTTTACGGCTAACTGGCTCTCCCAGGTCTCATTTGAGCCACCCCTCGTCGCCGTTTCCATCGAGAAAGATGCCAAGTCTCTGCCCATGATCCAGCGCAGCCAGAAATTCGCCATCAATGTGTTGCGCACCGGTCAGCGCGAGCTTGCCGGAACGCTCGGCAAGTCCGGTTTTAAGTATCCTGATAAGCTCCAGGGCATCAGCCACGAACTGCACCCCGATGGCTACGTGGTCCTACACGACGCCCTGGGCTGGGTTGGCTGCGAGGTGCGCAATAGCATGGATGCCGGAGACTCCATTCTCGTCCTGGCGGAGGTAGTCGACGTTGGCCTGATCGCCGAGGGCCAGCCCCTCAGCATGGCCGAGGCCGGCTTCCGCCACGCAGGATAAAGCATCTGTTGAATGGGCATGTGGCAGGGGCGAACGTCCCTGCCACATGCCCATTCAACAGAACTCTTGCACTGTGCAAGGCAATATGGAATAATTAGCGCGTAAGAGCAATGAAATTATAATAGCTGTTATCTTATAAGGAGCCCCTGCATGCAACAAGGGAGCAGCATTACGCAAGCTGATGAGAAGAGCTGCACCTTCTGTCACAGCGCGACTATCGCGCCATATATTCTGAAGGAATCGCAAAACTTTCGTATCGTTACTGATCACGCCCCCTTGTCGAGGGCCACCTACTCATCATGCCAAAAGAGCACTATCGCTGTTATGGCGACTTGCCCGCCGCGTTGGATGAGGAACTTTTCACACTGAAGGACGATGTCAAACGCTTCTTCGAGCGCTTCTATGCCCCCATCATCTACTGGGAACACGGCATCTTCCGTCAGACGGTCTTCCATGCCCACCTGCACTGCTTCCCCTTTGGCGAGATCGTTTACGACCTCTCACAAAATATGCACGTACAGGTCGTCAAGCAGCAGGACGATATCCGCCAGTGGTTTCATCACCAGGGGCACTACTTCTACCTGGAAGACGCGCACCACGCCATGCTCTTCCCGCCAGAGCTTGAGCCTTATACACGTATTATTCAGGATGTCCTACGTCCAGGCGCCCTTGGTCGCAATGGACACACACAGTGGCGGTCCGTTCCCCAGCGCATCGAAGAGGGGAAGACCCTTATTCGCTCAACAATCGAGCGCTGGCAGATATTTCAGCAGCAAGAACAGGAGGCAGGGTATGCCAGTTGAACCACTCAAAAATGGCCTGGTCGCATGCGACGAGATCACGCTTCACTATGTCGAATGGGGCAAGGAGGGAACACCCATCATCTGCCTGCATGGCCTGACCGCCAATGCCTACTGCTTTCAAGCCTTCGCCGATGCCTTCTCGTCCAATCATCGCGTGATCGCCTATGATCTGCGTGGACGCGGCGATAGCGACAAACCACCGACCGGCTACAGCGTCCCCATTCATGCGCAGGACCTCGCGGCGTTCATTGACGCCCTTCAGCTTGAGCAGCCTATCATCATTGGGCACTCGCTGGGCGCACTCATCGCCCTCTACTTCGCCGCCCACTACCCCGATAAGCTGAGCAAGCTTGTGCTTATCGACGCGGGCGCGCCACTGCCCTGGAGCGGGCAGGACGATATGCCCACCTGGCTCAACGCAGCCATCGCGCGTCTGGGCGTCACGCTTCCTTCCTACCAGGACTACCTGGCGCGCCTCCAGCAAGCCCCCTACCTCGCTCCCTACTGGAACCAGTATATCGATCTCTATTTCGAGCACGATGTACGCATTGAGCAGGATGGCTCCGTCATCTCTAAGGCCTTTGCCCACGGCATCCTGGAGGAGGGCCTGAACTATCCCCAGGCCCAGCCCGAGGCCCAGTGGGAACAGATACAGGCGCCAACCCTCTTATTGCGCGCTGGGCAGGGTCTCTTTGGCGAGAATGATCAGCTACTCTCCCAGGAGGACGCAGAACGCATCCATCACACTATCGCTAACTGCGCCTACCGCGACCTCCCCAACCTCAACCACTACACCGTCATCTTCGGCGTCGATCCCGCCCCCGCCCGGGAGATCCAAAGCTTTATCGAACCCTAAATTGTAGGGTCCATGCTGGCATGGACTCCGAGCGAAGCGATCTCCCCTCGCGCAGGGGGGATCGGCCTGCGGACCGAAGAGAGCAATCCGTGCTTGAGATCAAGCTCGGACTGCTCTCCTTTTATCTGCTCATATCACACCTACCCACCTGGCGCGAAGTAAGGTATACTATCAACCAAACAACATATATGTGAGGTAAACATCTATGTCTCTCAAGATGTCCCTTCTTCGCGCCCTCCTCCTGCCCCTGATCCTCTCCCTGCTAATTGTCACACTTTTTGTGGCCCTACAACAACTCGATATACTCTATAATCTAATAGCTCTTTACTCATATATTTTCCTTTTACTGGCACTCAGTGGGACGCGCATCTGTAAAAAAGCACGCTCATCGCCACAAGTCAACACACAAGAGATCTGGCATCAAAGTACTTTCATCATTCTCGTCATGCTCTTTCTCTTTTTTACCCTCTTCTCTTCTTCGAGCGAGCACTTCCCCATGGTGATAACAGGGCTTTTGTCCCACTTCTTAGGAAGCACCTATGAAAATGCATCAAATACAATATATATTGTTCTCTCCTATGCAGTGCTCGTCCCTCATCTTAGCATCAATATCGCTTTGACAATCATCTGTCTACGCTGGAATAGCCAGCATACCCGTTATGCTCCTGCCATAAACCAGCTATCCCAAAGACCACAACCCCATATAGGCCAGGAAGTAGAAGATCAAAATCAGTAGAGGGGGATGTATTCGCCTCGCAAGCCAGTTTTGTGGTACATTACCAACACGATGACGAGGGGATTATCTTGCTCGTTTTCAAGACCTACTCTTATTTTGAAAGGACTAAGGATTCGATGGAGATTCGTAAAGTAGGCGTCATTGGTTGTGGCCTTATGGGGAGCGGAATCGCGCAGACGTGCGCCCAGGCTGGCTATGAAACGATCGTGCGCGAGGTCGCGCAGGACTTTCTCGATAAAGGTATGGCACGCATCCAGGGTGCCTGGGATATGATGCTTCAAAAGGGCAAGATCAACGAGGAGCAAGCTCGCGACTATAAGAACAACCTGCGCGGCACCCTCGATACCAAAGACCTGGCCGACTGTGACCTCGTCATCGAGGCGGTCATTGAGAATATGGAGGAGAAGCTGCGCCTCTTCCCAGCTCTCGATAATGCCCTCAAACCCGAGACCCTGATCCTCAGCAACACCTCTTCGCTCAATATCACGCAGATGGGCGCCGTCACCAAGCGCGCCGACAAGGTCTGCGGACTGCACTTCTTTAATCCCGCGCCTGTCATGAAGCTCGTCGAGATCGTGCGCACAATTTCTACCTCCGACGAGACCATTGAGACGGTGCGCGCCTTCGCCAAGTCGCTGGGCAAGACACCGGTCGTGGCCAAAGATACAGCGGGCTTTATCGTCAACTTCCTGCTCATCCCCTACCTCCTCGCCGCCGTTCGCATGTACGAGAATGGGCTGGCGAGCAAAGAGGATATCGATGCGGCCATGAAGCTGGGCTGTGGCTATCCTATGGGCCCGCTGACCCTGCTCGACTATGTGGGCCTCGATACCACGCTCTGGGCCGCTGAGGCGCTCTATGAGGAATTTAAAGAGCCGCTCTACGCGCCATCTCCCCTCCTGCGCCGCATGGTCAACTCCGGTATGCTTGGCCGCAAGAGCGGGCGCGGCTTCTACGAATACTAAACCTCATCAAGATAAAAAAGTCCGGCTTCCCCACAAGGGGGAAGTCGGCCCTCCTAAGCATCGCAGCTAGAGGCACCTCTATTTTACCACGTCCATAAGCTCCTACACCATTGAAACCATCACTTCTCCCAAACATACCACGCTGTAAAAAAGCGGGTGTTGTCGGCGTGCTCTTCGAGCACGCCGACAACACCCGCTTTTTTACAAGAAATACCATAAAAATAAGGGATGCAAGAGCGGCTTACATCCCTTAGGGTCTGGCCTCGTTACCTAGCCATTGGCAGGCAAAGGTCTTCTGCCGCGAGAAACGACCTTGCGGCGCTCACCCACAAACTTCTGCGGGATGGGTGACACTTCTTCATGATGGAACGAACCACTGGCATCGGTATTGATACCAGGATAGTTCGGGCCATAGTTGTAGTGTCCCGTCTGCGCAGGAGAGAGCTGCCCACGTCCAAACAGGGGGGTCCCGTTTAAGGACGGTAGCACGGGTTCAACCGCGTCGTCATATAGATCATCGGGAACCACATCGAGACCTCGATCCAGCAAGGTATCCTCACTGACGTTCAGGCGTACAATGCTTCCTTTGATGATCTCCTCAACAGCCTCATGAGGCACATAGAGCACTTTAGCGAACACATCTCCACGCTCAGCCAGAATATAGCGACCAAAACGCGCCTTGACAGTGCCAAGCCACTGCTCGTTCTTGTCCAGGACTTCCTGGCCAAGCTGGAAACGAGCGTTGGGATTGAAAACCTTATAGCGCTCTTTGGGTGCCGCCATGGGATCTTCCAGGGCCCAGCCCATAATACCGACGATGATAAATGGTGCGCCGATATAGGTAAGCAAGGCACTATCAGGAAGGCCCAACAATCCAGCGACTGTGACAAGAATCGCTGCACTCAGAATGAGTGGCCACAGGCTTGGATTGGGCAAGTGGATGTGATGCTCTTCCTCCGCGCTCTCAACCTCCGCCTCCTCAATGGCTGCGGAATGCTGCTTCAGCTCGTCTGCTATGAGACTAGCATTGTGAAGAGAACTATCCATAAGCTCCGTTTTTCCCTCAGAAAATTCCCTAGTGCATCTACCCTTGACCTCTTCGGTTCCTGCCGGGTATACTTCCTTACGAAGTGCGACTTTGAGCGGCCTGGCGCCAAAGCGTAGGCGTGTTCTCACCACGCTCCATAAGAAGATGCAACTAGAACTGTCCTATAGGTAAGCATAGCACAAGTCTCCAGATTTGACCAGATCGAACACAGCAATAGCTAGCAGCTCCCTCGTGCCTGCACGTTGTATACGCATACGCAAGTATGGTAGTATCTGAGCGAGAAAATGACAGGATAGGGCTTTAGCCCGCCGCAAGCCACGGTTCTTTCGACCGTGGTGAGGCGTGTTCTTGGGCTTGAGCCCTTGTCAAGCATAGTACTACATAGAACACATGTTTGACAATTTCACATCAGCAGAGTACTCTCTAAGAGAGATACCATCTACTTTGTGAGAGAAGGGACTGAACATGGCAAAAGCCACGAAAACCATCAGGCAGGCGTTACACTATCCGCCGCAGCATGCTGCCTACTTCGCGGCAAACCAGGTCCTCTTCAATCGCGTCGTGGCCTTTTATTTCGACTGTATCCAGGCACACGAAGGTCTTCTTGCCCTCAACAATAAGGAGGCCCTCACGACCCTGGAGAAACTCACGCATACAACGGAGTCCAACCCCCATCCGATCATGCCACTCACCGATCTCGCGCCAGATATCCCTGCGATGTTCCGACGCGCTGCTATCAATGCCGCGCTCGGCTCGGCTCGCTCCTTCTTCTCCTCTCTCAAAACATGGCGAGCACGGAAGCAGAAACACGAAGCCAAACAAACGAAGAAGGGCAAGAGGAGGCCGTTCAGGGTGCGGCCACCAGTCCCGCCCCGATCATGGAAGAAGTCAGCTCCCTTCTACGCAAGCCTTTGGCGCGAGCGTTGTACCCATTCTCTCATGCTCAAAGTCTGGACAGGCTCATGCTGGTCCTGGCTCAAACTACACACGCTCGGTCGCGATCTCCCTGATGGTGATCTGATGGGCAGTCCGCAACTCGTGCGCAAGGGAGATCGCTGGTGGTTGCATACCCCTCTCGAAAAGACCTTCGAGGCGCCCGCAAACGTCAGAGAGCAACTCGCCGCCGCCGATACACGTCTCTGCGCGGTAGACCTCAATCTTGATCATCACGTAGCTGTGTGCAGCGTCCAGACGGTTGACGGCACCATCCTGGCTACTTCCTTCATTGGGAATGGCACAGCGGTATCGGGCTGTAGGAAGCAACTGCTTGGACGTATTGCGTGCAACCGATCTCAGACTGGCATCATTGCCGAGAACGAACAGGACAACGCCGATCTCTGGGCCAAAATCAGGCATGTTGACGAGCAGATCGCGCACCTGGTGAGCAGCCGCATTGTCCAGTTCGCTCGAAAGAACGGAGCAAGCATACTGGTTTTTGAACACCTGGGGACTCTCAAACCAGAGAAGGGCAAATATTCCCGCCGTAGCAATAGGAAACGCGCCTACTGGATGAAGGGGCGCATCTTCCGCTACGCAAAGTACAAGGCGTGGAATGCAGGCGGTCTCATCACGACCCGTGTCAATCCGCGCCATACCAGCCGGGAATGCCATCGCTGTCATGGCCTGGTCGTGCGCTACAACCAGGGAGCCCCTCAGGAGGGCTATACTCCCGGCGCTGCCCTCTGCTTCTGCCCACAGTGCCAGATGCGCGACCATGCCGACAGAAATGCCAGCCTGAGAGTCGGACAGCGCTTGATCGAGCGTACGCAAGCACCTTTGAAGGAAAAGCCTCATGCTCTGACGCGACGTGCGAAGAGGGAGCCGAAAGGCTCAGGTGTTGGGATCTCCCAGGATGCCAAGCGCCAACGTCGGCCATCTACCGATGCGGCCAGGCGTGGAGATCATGCCAACGGGCATGGCACCGCCCAGAGAGGAAGGCGCCGGATGGGCGCGCCCCTCTCAGATATTGCGTCCCAACTACGGATTCACTTTGAGTAGTGGCTACGCCACCTATCTCACGAATCCGACTACGGCACAGTGTCAGAAGCTGCTCGGCTTTAGCCGACGCGGAGTGTCACAGGAGATCACTATGTTTACTGCGAAGCAACGCGACCACGTACGTAACTACGTCGTGGAAATGGCGCAGGCTGATCCGCGAGTCACAGGGGGCGCGCTCATCGGCTCTACAGCGGCTGGAGTTGAGGATAGCTGGTCCGACATCGATGTCACCTTTGGGATCGCCACCGGTAACACAATTGAGACCGTCATTGATGATTGGACACAGAAGCTTGAGCAAGAATTCGGCGTACTCCATCATTTCGACCTGCACGCTGGCTCCAGCCTCTACCGCGTGTTTCTTCTCCCCAATGGCCTGGAGATCGACGTCTCCGCAACTCCTGAAGGAGATTTCGGCGCACGCGGGCCACACTTCCACACCCTCTTTGGCAGGGCGCAGCAACAGTTAAACACTCCACCACCGCCAGATACCAGCCACATGATTGGGCTGTGCTGGCACCATATCTTCCACACTCGTTCATGCATTGAGCGCCGCAAACCCTGGCAGGCTGCATACTGGATCAGTGAGGTCCGTAATCACACGCTTGCCCTTGCATGCATCCGTCTGGGAGAGAGCGCGGCCCACGGACGCAGCGTTGATAAGCTTCCCGCAGACGTCACTAATTCGTTCGCAGATACGCTAGTGCGCTCACTCGATGAGCAAGAGTTACGTCGGGCTCTCGCGGCAGTGACAATGTGCCTGATCGCTGAAATAGAGCAATGGGACACTACGCTCTGCGCTCGTCTTCAACCACTCCTGCAAGAGTTTGGCGCTCTCCAGGTCAAGGTTTAAGAGCAGGGGACTTTTGTGTAATGTACATAGCTAAAATTAGCACCCTAGTTGTAAAAGAGTAGTTCGATCTGCTATCATCAGGTGAATGTGTCTTTTAGAAGGGCTGGTGAAGTGTGCAGGATTTAGAGCAACATTTAAAGCATTATTTTGGCTATGAGGCGTTCCTCCCTGGGCAGCGCGAGGTGATTGAGCAGGCGCTCTCAGGGCGCGACGCCTTCGCCTTGATGCCAACAGGCGCGGGCAAATCCCTCATCTATCAACTCTCAGGACTCTTACTCAATGGAGTCAGTATCATAATCTCGCCCCTGATCGCGCTCATGCAGGACCAGGTCGACCGCCTGAAGACCAATGGTATCCCCGCAACCTTCCTCAATAGCGCCTTGAGCGCGAGCGAACGCTCACAGCGCGAGCGCGAGATCCTTCAGGGCAAGCTCAAACTCGTCTATGTCGCGCCTGAGCGCCTCCTGACCCAGACCTTTCTGACCTTCCTCGACGAGGTACAGGAGCGCGTCGGCCTGGGCCTGATCGCCGTCGACGAGGCTCACTGTGTTAGCGAGTGGGGACATGACTTCCGCCCGGAGTATCGCCAGTTGGGGCGTTTACGTGTACGCTATCCTCAGGTTCCGGCAATGGCCCTGACCGCGACCGCGACCGAGCGCGTACAAGAGGATATTCTCACGCAACTCAAACTGAACGATCCCTATGTGGAGGTCGCCAGCTATAACCGCCCCAACCTCTACTACGAGGTGCGCCAGAAGCATCAGAATACTTATAGCGAACTGGTCCAGTTTCTACGCGAGCAGTCCGACGCACCAGTGATTATCTACTGCCAGAGCCGCAAAAACGTCGATACCATCGCTGATTCGCTGCAACACCACGGCATTCGTGCCCTCCCCTATCACGCGGGCCTGAGCACCGATGAGCGCACGCGCAACCAGGATAGTTTTATCCACGATGATGTCCCCGTGCTGGTAGCGACCATCGCCTTTGGCATGGGCATAGCCAAGCCGGATGTGCGCGCCGTCATTCACTACGATATGCCCAAGAGCCTGGAGGGCTACTACCAGGAATCGGGACGTGCCGGGCGCGATGGCCTGGAGGCACGCTGCATCCTCTTCTACCAGCATGGCGACCGCATGAAGTACGAATTTATCCTCGCCCAGAAAGAGGATGAGCACGAGCTTTTGAAAGCCCGCCAGCAGATTCAGCAGGTCATCACCTATAGCGAGAGTACCGGCTGCCGCCGCAAGGCCCTGCTGGCCTATTTTGGCGAGAATTTTACCGAGGAGAACTGCGGCAACTGCGATAACTGCCTGCGCCCGGTCACGCTGGAGGATCGCACCATCGACGCGCAGAAGTTCATCTCTTGCGTCTCCCGCACCCAGCAACGCTATGGCATGCGCTATATCATTGAGATCCTGCGCGGCGCGAATACCAAGAAGATTCGCGACATGGGCCACGACCAGCTCACCACCTATGGCATTGGCAAGGACCTGAGCGCCGACGAATGGACGCGCCTGGGACGCGCACTCCTGCAACAGGAACTCATTAGCGAGACCCAGGATGGCTACCCCGTGCTCAAGCTCAACAGGCTCTCAGCCGAGATCCTGCGCCGCCAGCGCATAGTCGAGATCCCCGCCATCGCCAGCGAACAGCGCCAGAACAGCAAACGCAACGCGCCCCAGGTCGAACTCAAGCCCGAGGAATGGGGTCTCTACCATCACCTGCGCGAGTTACGTAAGCGCCTGGCCGACGAGTACAACATCGCTCCCTACATCATCTTCTCCGATAACAGCCTGCAAGTCATGGCCCAGCAACGTCCGCAGACGCAGAAGCAGTTCGCCGCCATCCCCGGCGTGGGCGACCGCAAGCTAGAGGCCTTCTTCTCGCCCTTCACACACGCCATCGAGGACTACTGCGATCAGCACAACATGGAGGTGGGCCTGGAGAGCGCCGAAGAGCCCAAGACCACGAAGGAAGAAACGCCCCTCGTCCGCAAACGTAGCTCCCAGGAGAGCTATCGCGCCTCCCTGGAGCTCTACCAGCAGGGATACAGCATCGAAGAGATCGCCCAGCAGCGCGGCTTCGTCCCCAGCACCATCATCAACCATCTATCAGCCCTCATCGAGGCCGGCGAAGAGGTCGACGTCTCACCCCTCATCCAGGCCGGACACTACGAAGACATCGCCAACGTCTACCAGCAGGTCGGCATGGAGGTCCTCAAGCCCGCCAAAGAACTACTGGGCGACGCCTACAGCTATGAAGAGCTGCGCCTCGTGCGCTCCCTCATCCGCCGCGAACAAGAGTCACTCCAGAACACCTCAACGCCATAGGTTAAAAACGCCATCGTGGTAAGGGGTATCTAGTGATGGACTGGCCTCGCCAGTCCATCACTAGATACCCCTTACCACGATGAGCGCCGCATGCGCGAAGACGCTCCTCAGCGTTCCCTTCCTTATTGACAGACAGCTATATACTAAGAAGCATCAGACTCAGCAATAGATTAAAAGGGGAAACAAACGCATGGCAGCGAAACTCAATCAGATTATCGCCGTTGAAAAAGGCACGAAAAGCCGCACCTTTCAGGAGTTGACGGAGGCACATCACGCCCTCCAGAAGCCAACCCTGCTCTCTGGTATCTCCAGAACCTACCGTCCCAAGGATGAGGAGGGCGAACAGCTTCCACCGGAGTCCACCCGCGTGCAAGTCAAAGCGGAAGACATCATCCGCAAAACCATCGAAACACTCACCAAGCTCTTCGATGTCACCGCGACCAAAGACTGGGCCAATTGCGTCGCCAAGGCAGATGTCGTTGTTGATGGCAAGGTCCTCCTCGCGCAGGTTCCCGCGACCTACCTGCTCTTCCTGGAGAAGCAGCTAGTCGATCTACATACCTTCGTCAAAAAACTGCCCATCCTGGATGCCTCTGAGAGCTGGAACTTTGACGCCTCCGCCGACAACTGGGCGACCGAACCAGTTCAGACCACCAGGACCAAGAAGGTGCCACGCAACCACGTCAAAGCCGAGGCCACCGAGAAGCATCCCGCGCAGGTCGAGGTCTACTACGAGGACGTTATTGTTGGCTACTGGCGCACCGTCAAGTTCTCCGGGTCGCTACCCGCCCGGCGCGTCAACGAGCTGCTTGCCCGGGTTGAAAAGCTCCAGGAGGCAGTCAAATTCGCGCGTGAAGAGGCCAACAGCATCGAGGTCACGGAGCAGAAACTCGGCGAGAAGGTCTTTAACTACCTCTTCGCCTGAGCGGCTAGCTTCGCTCACACGATTGAAATGAAGGCTTGCAATTTCGCGCCCCTTGCATTAGACTGGAAGGCGGAGTACAGACTGAGACTGAAGTTCATATTGATAGATGCAGACGTCACAGGGCAAGTTCGAATCCTGCACCCGCCATATCGGGGCGGGGTAGCCCAGCGGCAGAGGCAGCGTCGGCGTCGCCCCAGAATGAGACTCTCACTCCAGCCTCAGTATTCATCGCCGAACCTCAAGTCAAGGGTTGAGGCCGCTAATCGTCGGATGCCCGTGCAATTCAGGCCCGCTCCGCCATATCTTCACATGGAGCGGTAGTTTAATAGTAAAACACGACGATCTTAAACTGAGCCTACAACTTAAACGTATTGGGGTGCGCAATTGGGCGATACACGCGGGACCCAGGATCGGCCATTTCCTGGGTCCCAACCCTTTTTGGCCTCCAGGGTGACGTCCCCCGTGGGGGCCTTGCTCGGCTCATAGGCAATCACCACGCGGTGGTGTCCATCAGCCATGGGGAAGTAGGCAATGAAATTGCCCTGATGGAGAAAGAAGAAAATCTCCTCGGAGGGCAAGTCCCAGGTCAAGCGCACATTGCCCACGGCAAAACTCCGTTCAAAAGTGGTCCCGGCGAACTGGAGTCCGAGCACATGACGGACCGTACTGTGTGCCCCGTCACAGCCGACCACAAAGCCCACCCGGACGCGTTCTTCTTGCCCATCAGGATGGCACAGCACGGCCTCCACCCCCTCTTCGTCCTGCGTGAGCTGGACGAGTTCCCGCCGCCATTCAATGGCCCCACCCTGACTCTGCAAATGTTCCGTCAGCATGTGTTCCGTCTCATGCTGTGGCAGCAGCAAGATATAGGGATAGGGGGTCCTCAGCAAGTGCTTCCCAAAGTCGATGCGGATGAGGAGCTTGCCACCACTATATGTGTTCGTGAAAGAGGCCGTGAGTCCGTGCTCGATGGCGGTGCGCGCCACGCCCATCTTCGTGAAGAGTTCCAGGGTTCTCGCCTGGATGCCCACGGCTTTGGTCTTCTGCTCGGCCTGCAGCGCGCTATCGATGATGCGGCAGCGGATGCCCCGGCGCAGCAGGTCGTTCGCCAGCGCCAGGCCAACCGGCCCCGCTCCAACGATCAACACATCAGGAGTGGCAGCAGTCAGGGGCACATCACTCATCTTAGTGCATCCTTTCGTATGGGAATATGGATCCTCATTTTACCTATTCCCTGATTTCCTTGGCCTCATATTTCTCCAACTTGAAAGGACTTGATGCCGCTTGCTGGAGAAATGCGAAGAATTGGCGCACATGCGGAGTCCGCACATGCTTTTCCAGGGCCTCAGGGCTTGTCCATACCTCAAAGCTGAAGAAACTATACTGCTCGTCCAGAGGTTCGTAAAAGGTATCCATTTTGTATAAGTAACCATCACAAAGTATCATCATCTCTTGCATATCTCAAGCAGATAGAGTATACTTGGATGTATGAAGTTATCGAGTTATGCCAAGAAGATTGGGATCAGTTATAACAGCGCCTGGCGTATGTGGAAACGCGGCCAGATTCCCGGCTATCAATTGCCCACCGGCACCGTGATCATTGATCCGCCAGAGCTTCGCTCGGTTCCGGTCCACGCCGTCGCTGTGTATGCTCGTGTTTCAAGCAGCGAAAACAAAGACAACCTGGAAAGGCAAGCCGAGCGGCTGGTGACCTGGTGCAATGCCCAAGGCTGGTCGGTCAGCAAAGTCGTCAAAGAGTGCGGCAGTGGCATCAACGATCAGCGGCCCAAGTTTCTGGCGCTGCTGGCAGATCCCAAAATCGGGCAGATCGTGGTTGAACACAAAGATCGCGCTTCTCGCTTTGGCGTGGCCTATATTCAGACCTTGTTGGCTATGCAAGGACGGAAACTGGTCATCGTCAACACCGCTGATACCGCCGACGATGATCTCATGGGCGATTTTATCAGCATCATTCCCTCGTTTTGCGCTCGTCTTTATGGTCGCAGACAAGCCAAACGCAAGACGGAACAAGTGCTAGCGGCTTTGCAGCAGAATGGACCCGCCTGTGAGCAAGAAGCCCCAAAAAGCCTCGCTTGATGAGAAAAAAAAGCGCAAGCGCAAAAAGAAGACGAAGCAGACCATCACTCGAGCGGTGACCCATATCCGTCTCATTGAGGCCAATCCTGGCAAACTTGAGGCGCTCGATCAGCTTGTGGCGGTTTACTTGCCGCTGTGCCAACAGTACACCACCCTGTTTTGCGAGGCCGAGACAAGCCCGGACAAGTACCAAGAAACCGTCTTCAAAACCGATCTTTCCGACCGCTTGCATCGAGTGGCAATACAGCAAGCCGCAGGCATTGCCAAAAGCGTTCGCACGAATCGAGCGAACGCCTATCAGGCGTACCTGGAAGATGTGGCTGATTACGCTCAGGCCAAGGCTCAGGCGGAAGGCCGGATGTCCGCCTTCAAACGCCGCGAACCGACCTGGACCGAATGGGATCTCCCTGTGCTGCGTGTGCCAGTCATCCAAGCCAATGTCAACGTGGTGGTGCTCGAGAAGTCGGAGGACTCCACGTTCGACTACTGGCTGCGCGTGTCCACCTTAGATGTCGGGAATCCGCTTCGAGTCCCAGTCAAACTCGCCTCCTATCACAAACGAGCACTCGAAGGCCGCACGCTCAATGCATCCACAACACTTCACAAGCGCAATGGAGTCTGGTGGCTGACGCTCTCCTTTGACGAGGACGTTCCTCTTCAAACCAAGCCTGACGCCCCTACAGTAGGCGTCGATGTGGGCATTGCCCATTTCCTCACGACCTCCACCAATAAAGCGTATGGCAGTTTTCATGGCAAGATGGCCCGACAGCACAAGCACGATCGGGAAAAGCGTCGCCGCAAGGCGAAACTGCGAGCCTGTCTGGAAAAGAAAGGCGTCCCAAAGGGCAAGCTTCCTTCGACAAGTTCTGAAACGTCGCAACGCTTGAGCCGTCACGTCAAGCAAGAGATCAACCGGGCGGTCAATGCGTTGGTCAAAGATCATCGAGATGCCAGACTCATTTATGAGGACCTCAATGTGGCCTCGATGCGCTTCAAAGCAAGGGTGATGAACAGTTATCTGTATGCTTCTCACCTGGGGCATATCCCAGAGCAGCTGGCCTGGGCCGCCGCCAAACAGGGCATGGCAGCCCACACGGTCCGAGCCGCCTATTCCTCTCAGGAATGCCCCCGCTGCCATTATGTCGATCGCGCTAATCGGCCGAACCAGAAAACCTTCAAGTGCCTGGTCTGTGGTTACGCAGACCAGGCCGACCGCACAGACGCTCGCGGGACGCTGGGGGGATCGGAAACTGGCGGCATGTCGCTCGACCTCGGAGGTCAAGGCGCTCCTCATGACGCGGCATGAAGCGTGGAAACAGCAGAATCAGCAGAGGATCCAGGATGCCGGGCCTCCCGTCCAGTTGAGCTTCTGGGATCCCCCAGAGATGTTCCTGGAATCATCTCACGAGTGAACCTCTCTCAGTAGAGAGAGGTGCATAGGATGCTCGTAGTGCATCCTCCCGCCTAGTCCGCTGTTTGGTAAACAGGCGTAGGTTAAAGTGAGAAGGATAATCATTGCAATAGATGGTTATGCTTTGATCAACTATAGCGGACGCATCCTTCATCTGCTCGTGATTTCGCGACCAGTTCTTTGACGATGCGCACGGCCTCTTCCCAGCGCTCTGACGTGATTTTTGATGTTCCTGTAATAATGATCATTGAGGACTCCTCCTCCCAGATTCATGCAAAACTTGTATTATGTCTTCCTTCGCGACATTCTTGTCCGCTGTGATTTCCTGTGCTTCCCAGAGGGAAGAAGTGCCCTCGCGGCCTGGCGAGACAAGCGACTTTTTCCGAGACAAGCGAGCCACCTCTCGTGTGGAAAAAACAAGGCATGTGCAACGCATCGCTTCCACGTTTTTCCTTCAGATCCGATAGTTGTGTGTACGTGTAAAGCCTGCCCGTTTATTGACTCCGGATTTAGACTCATTTGAAACCCATCAAAGAGGGCCGATCTGTGCTCAAATTGCTCAACTTGTTGCCCATCCTGTGGGAACAGAGGGGGACCTCTGTCTACCATATGCTGGCAACAGAGCCACCATCAACACGAAGGTTGATTCCGTTGATAAATGAAGCGGCCTCAGAGGCCAGAAATACCACGGCTGAAGCCACCTCTTCCGGTGTGCCGGGTCGACCAAGCTCGATATGGGCCTGGTGACACTACCCTCGACCGGAGGCGGCGTTCCTGGTTGTCTTAGATCATGCATGTTTTTCGCCTTTTTTTGCCATGGCAAAAAAAGCTTTTCTTCCTGTCTCTTCATTCCACCTCCCTGCCAGTGTATCATCGCAGGCGATCCTCAGCCGCACAGCGGATGGTACAATCCGATCGTTTTTAAATCGTCTCTCAAAGCTTTGGCAGGGTCTCATAGGTTGTAACCGTGGCGAAACCATAGATGAAATGGAACAAGAAGTCCGAGAGCCATCCTGAGACTCCCCATGTTTTCGGATCGCTCACCTTGAGTTTCACCAGTGGAATATCGCTTGCCGCCATTGAGGCCAGGCCAACCAGTGTGCTGGCAAGAGGGATCGATACCTCATCGTGATGGCGTCGTGACCGAATCAAGCCATAGATAACTCCTGTACCAAGTCCATTGGTATAGCCTAACAAAGCGCCGAGTCCGCTTTCCCGGTTCTGAACTGTTGAATCATTCCCTTGCGATGAAAGTGGTAGATGCAGCATGGTAGCCAAAACATCCACCATCTTAGCAGGGGTATTACTTGAAGAGCGACCACGAAGAGCCATGTCAGCGTAGCCTGCGATGTCAAGTACCACCGTTCCTACTGCTCCAGCAAGAAGGCCTCTCAAGACAGGATGTCGCACGTTGTTTCTCCTTTCTGTCTTGTTCTGTCATGGCAGGGCTGTGGAAAGTCTATTTCTTTCTTGCCAATGCATGTAGCAGTTACCTTATCTATAAGGGCACACGTTTTTCAGAGGGATTTTGTAGCAGGGCAACTATCATAGTCGAGAAGCATGCAGTCTCTCCCAAGGCGGTGAAGAAGCCGAAGGAGGCAGGGAATCTGCCATCGTGAGGCTGTTTGGAGGAGCAATCTCAACTCAGGAAAATATGAGCAGCTTTTGTAACCGTCGTAAGCTTCAACAAAGAGAACTTCACAAAGGCCATGCTAAGCGAGCAAAAGAGAGGTGATTGTCGCTCTGTGCTTCAATAGCAGGCCAGAATCGCGTTAAAAGACTCCCAACTGCGTCGAAACCTGGAGAGCGCTACGCACACAATTCGTGCCAATCGCGCGAAAGCTGTGGCAGAAATGCCCAATTGGGAGCAGTTGCGTGAGGCCGAGCGAGCCACGAAAGAGCGTGCCCTGCGTCATCTGGACACCTACTTTCTCCAGTTGGAGGAGTCGGTCCAACGCGAAGGGGGACACGTTCACTGGGCCTGTGATGGGCAGGAAGCGGTCGAAACCGTCGATGCACCCTGCAAGCGAGGAGAAGCGACCTTAACGATCGAGGCATTGCAAAAATATGCGCTGCCTGCTGATCTGCGAGCACGGATGGAAAGAGAGGCACGTACAGGCGAATTCAAGGTGGAACAGGCCAGAACCCAGAGTGAGCAAGACTTAAAAATGCTGCTTGGAAATCCAACGCCTGTTCCTGGTGCTACTCACCATCTACCAAGCTCGTTCACGGCTCCGGAATCGATGAAACAGACATCAAAGTCAACAGACACAAAAACGCGTTGAGCGCGCTGCAGCCCGCGATGTTGTAGGCGAGCAGGTACAAGCGTCCAAAACATCTAAATGCGTCTTCTCTGGAGTCGTTCCCATTGACCTCAAACAGTTTTTGAACAGCGGTGTCACACTGGTTGAATGCCCCAACTGTGCAAGCACACGCACCCTTGAACCTCGCAATGGAATGCTCCGGTTTCCGTCTCATGCCAAGCGCAAAACCCGAACCTCCAATACTGAGCAGCAATGGGCCATGGTCCTTGATGTCCTCAAGCAGACAGCGGTGGTCACTCCTCGTCAACAAGCCGATCTGGGGCACGCGCGGCAGCGGGGGTATGGAGCCGATTTTACCCTGGTCTTAATGTACAAGGAATTTCACCTCATGCTCAATTCTGCCGTCTAAGTTCTCACTTGAGAGCAAGCAATTTCAGGTTGGTGCTTCCCACTTGGCGCTGGAGGAGGCCCGGTCGGCGGAGGCTTTTCTCAGGGTTGCTCTAGCACCCATTGTGAAATGCCTCTCCAAAAGAGCGAGCGAGGATTACTCTCGCGTTTGCGAGAGGTCATAGAGTGGAATGAGAAGGTATGGTGCGTCAGAGTCATATTGAAGCTTATCGACATGAGCACGCCCTCACAAGCGGTCTGATGTACTTCTGTCATGGACGGAGGCAATGGACTCTTTTCTCTCGTGCGAGAAACCAAGAAGAGGAGCATCATTGATGACAACGATTTCGGCATCTCTCGAACCAGCGCTCACTGGAGCCGTCACCACAACCTACACCGTTGGAAATTACCTCGCAACCCGGTTCGAACACATTGGCTTGAGACACTACTTCATGGTCCCAGGGGACTACAATCTCATTCTGCTCGACCAACTTCTGTGGAATAAGAATCTGCAACAAATTGGCTGCTGCAATGAACTCAATGCTTCGTATGCAGCTGAAGGCTATGCACGTGTCAATGGCGTTGGAGCGATCGTGACGACGTTCAATGTGGGGGCCTTTTCGGCCTTCAATGGCGTGGCCGGGGCCTATGCTGAAAGCTTGCCAGTAATTTTTGTTTCTTCAAGCTACAACACCAATGATCCAGGCGCGAACCATCTCCTCCATCATACGCTCGGCACGCACGATTTTTCGTATCAATATGAGGCGTTCCGGCAAGTGACCTGTGCCGCCGTTCGGATTCTTCATGCCGAAAATGCGCCTTCGCTAATTGATCATGCCATTCTGACGGCTTTACGTGAACGCAAACCAGCCTACATTGAGATTGCGTGCAATCTCTCGGACGCCCCCTGCCCTCGACCGGTCCCGTTCGACCCCCTTCAGTGTTCGCAATCAGGCAGCACACAGGCCTTGCACGCCGCAGTGGAAACAGCTGCGGCCTTCCTCAACAACGCGAAGAAACCGCTGCTCTTAGCCGGAGTTCATCTTCGGACCTGTGGAGCGATCGATGCCTTCCGTGAGTTCGCCGAAGCGCTTGGATGTGGGGTAGCGGTTATGCCCAATGCGAAGGGATTCTTCCCCGAGGACCATCCCCAATTCATCGGTATCTACTGGGGAGGTGTCAGTAGTCCAGGTTGTGAACCCGTCGTGGATTGGGCCGATATGATCCTGGCTGCTGGACCGATGTTTACGGATTATACGACGGTCGGCTGGACTGCCTTGCCACCCCGTGAGCAGATGATCAAAGCTGATCCTCGGCATGTGCACTTCCCCCATGCAGAGTATACGGACGTTCCCTTAGCCGATTTCCTCTCAGCCCTGGCCAAACAGGTGCGCAAAAATGACAAAACTTTGACCCAATACCAACGCGAAAGGCGGAAAACGTCTGCGGAGACAGAGGTCCGTGAGACTGATACAAGTGCTCCACTGACACGAGTGGAGTTGTGCCGCCAGATCCGGAGCGATCTCGATGAGAAGACCACGCTGCTCGTTGAAACAGGTGATGCCTGGTTCAATGGGATGTTTCTGCATCTACCCGATGGGGCTCGCTTTGAAATTGAGATGCAATGGGGATCGATCGGCTGGGCTGTTCCGGCCACGTTCGGCTATGCTATGGGACTGGAACCTGATCGACGGTTGGTCTCCATCATCGGCGATGGCTCCTTCCAGCTGACAGCTCAGGAAGTGGCGAATATGATTCGGTATGGCCAGAACAATCTCATTTTTCTCGTCAATAATCGTGGGTATGTCATCGAATCCGAAATCCATGATGGTCCATACAACTACATTAAAAATTGGGATTACTCTGGTCTGATCTCGGCATTAAATGCCGAAGATGGCCAGGGGCTGGGCCTAAAGGCAACAACGGGAAGAGAACTGGCCGATGCGATCAAAAAAGCGCGCAATCATCGGGGGGGCCCCGTCCTCATCGAGTGCCAGATTGCGCATGATGATTGTAGTCCTCAACTCCTGAAGTGGGGAACCAAAGTGGCTCTTGCCAATGAGTATTCTCCTCGGCAGATTTGAAGGGGTGTCATAGTTAATCACTCCAACCCTGGCTTTGGTCCAATGGAGTACGGTGCTCCTGGCCATTCTTCTCCTCAATATCTATAGCCTGTGGAAGGAGCACACATTTGCTGGGCATCCTGGTCGGGATGGGCAACTATTTTCTCGCCATTGCCTGTGCAATTGCCATCACTGCCTTGCTAGTATGTATCTCCTTTGGAAAACGGAACTGATTACGTTTATCAGCAAACTCACCGTGACCGAGATTCGCAGTGCACTTCTCCTCGCCTTTATTACCGCGGTCGTCTATCCCTAGCTCCCTACTCAGCCGCTCGATCCCTGGCACATTGTGAATCTTCGCACCGTTTGGCTGACGGTCATGCTGGTCTCCGGTTTGCAATTTCTCAACTATCTTCTGCTCCGTCAGTTCGGGGATCGTGGAATCCATTATAGCGCGCTCCTTGGGAGCCTGGTAAATAGCGCTGCGACCGCAATTCTCCTGGGACAAGAGGCGAAAGGTGGGGCCGATACTGAACGTGAAGCGCCAGGCAATACGCTGCTCGCGGACACGGCGATGATTTTGCGTAACTGGGCATTGGTCCTTCTCTTTGTCCTTCCGCATGGCGTTCAACCTGCTTTCGCAACCCTTGTGGTGGTGGTCCCGATGATGCTGGTCGCTGCCGGCGCAACCTCTAGCGCTATGGTGTTTGCTCGGAAAAGCCAACGCCGTCTCGTTCATCAGCAGCCCCCGCCCAGGCCACAGCAAAACGCCGAGGAGGGACGAGAGGAAAAACCATCGGATGTTTTTCAACGATTGCTGCATGCGGCCCAGCAACTGGCAACGCAACCCGTGGCCGTTGAACAATCAGGAACCTCTGAGCGGACAGGTAAGGCATCAAAAATGCTGGAGAACGCCGGACAAGCTTCAGATGGAACACAGAAACGGTCTCTTCGTTCACCGCTCTCACTCCGTTCGGTCTTGAGCTTTGGCCTGCTTTTCCTGCTCTTGACGATCTTGAGCGGCTTGGGCAAGCTCCTCTTTGGTTCACTCGGTTTTCTGAGCGTGATCGTTATCGGTGCCCTGGCCAGCGCTGCCTCATCTTCTGTGCTGGTTGGACAAGAATTGGCGCGCAGAACGCTCGCCGGCTTTCCTGCTGCGATCGCGATGTTTCTGGCAACCCTTGTTGGCCTGTTCGAGAACGTGGCAATCTTCTGGGGAGTGACCCGCAAATCCAGCCTCAGCTTTCGTCTCCTTCTCCTTACCTTTCCCATCGTTGCAGCCGGCGTTCTAGCCATTCTCCTGGGGAATACCCTTGGGTTTCAAAAAATCTAGTGTCGCATTGGTTACCATGTATCATCATAGGGGGCTTCAGCTTTATGCGTCGTCTCAAAATTGTCTGTACCATTGGCCCAGCCACCAGGAGCAAGGAGGATGAGTGAAGTTGCTCCGTTTTTCTCAGCGCCTATACTAGCAACGTGCGGAGAGATGCATGTGAACGTACCTCCCATGCTGAGAAACACACGAACGAGCTGTGGATCACGTGAGCAACGAACGGGCCCCTGCCAGGAACACCAGTGGCCGTGTTCATGCAGATAGGCCAAAGGCTGATCCACTGACGGTTGCCCCACGAGCAGCACAGCACCGCAGGAGCAGACAACAGAGACTTCATCACAGGAGCGAAGGACCATAACAAAGGATACGCCTATGTGGCAAATACCTATGCAGACGAACGGCAGAATAAGGGGGAGATCGGCGTGCGTGTCGCTCTGATGGTTCCCTGTTATATGGATATGTTCTATCCCAGGGCAGGAGTGGCAACACTAGAGCTGCTCGAGAAACTGGGGGTCGAGGTGGACTATCCCTTCGATCAGACGTGTTGCGGGCAGCCCATGGCGAACAGTGGTGCGTTTAAGCAGGCAAAGGCCACGGAGGAGTTGGTCGTGCGCAACTTCGCTGGCTATGAGTACATCGTTGCGCCATCGGGGAGTTGTGTGCATCACCTTCGCAACAAGTTTACCGCGGCAGCGGACACCCCTAAGCGCCGACATGTATCAGCGCACGTGTGGGATCTGTCGGAGTTCCTCTGCGACGTGCTGCAGGTGCAGGCGTTTCCGTGGGCCGAGTTCCCACATGAGGTGGCGTTGCACGTGAGCTGCTCGGCGATCCGCGGATTGTTTGAGCAGTCGATGAGCGAGCGGCCCAACGATCCGTGGTTCTCAAAGCCGAGAAGCCTGCTCGAGAAAGTCAAGGGCGTGAAGATCATCGACTTCGACCGGCCTGATGAGTGCTGCGGGTTTGGCGGCACGTTCGCAGTCACCGGGGAGGCCGTCTCGGCCGCGATGGGGAATGACAAGCTCGAGCGGATCGGCGCTACCGGTGTGCGGTACATCGTTTCTCCGGACATGTCGTGCCTGATGCATCTGCAGGGGTGCTCGCACCGCAACCGCGAGGACTTCCATTTCCTGCACCTGGCTGAGGTCTTGAACGGAGGTGCCCCATGAAACCGATTGACCAGGCGCGCAACGCGCTGGCATTCCTCGAAGAGGAGACCCACGAGCAGGCGTTTGACAGGCTGATCTGGGGTCTTCGCGAGCGGCGTGACGCGGCGGCCCGCGAGGTCCCGGAGTGGGAGCAGTTGCGGATGCTGGCCTCGGAGATCAAGGAGCACACGCTGTCCCACCTGGCGCATTACCTCGAGCTGTTCGAGGCGCGCGCGAAGCGCAATGGGGTGCAGATGCATTGGGCACGTGACGCGCACGAGCACAACCAGATCGTCTACGAGATCCTCAGTTCGCATAGCGTCGAGCGGCTCGTGAAGTCGAAGTCGATGCTGACCGAGGAGTGCGACCTGCGCGCGTTCCTGGGAAAGCGCGGGATCGAGGTCGTCGAGACTGACCTCGGTGAGCGGATCCAGCAGCTCGACGATGAGCCGCCGAGCCATATCGTCGGTCCGGCGTTTCAGAAGACGCCGCAGGACGTGGCCGACCTATTTCACCGGGTGTACGGCTCTGAGCGGGACAGGCCAGACCCGGTCTACCTCGCCCACGTTATGCGCGAGCAAACACGCCCGCTGATCCTCGAAGCGCAGGCGGGAATGACTGGTGCCAATTTCGCGGTTGCCGAGACCGGCGCGGTCGTGACGGTGACCAATGAGGGCAACGCGGACCTCAGCGCCAACGTTCCGAAGCTGCGAATCTGCTCGGTCGGGATCGAGAAGCTGGTCCCCGGAGTCAAGGAGCTCGCCGTGTTCATCCGGCTGTTGACCCGCAGTGCGACCGGAGAGCGGATCACGCAGTACACCTCGCACTTCGCCGCCCCGCGCGCCGGTGGCGAGATGCATATCGTGCTGGTCGACAACGGTCGAGCGCTTCGGCTCGGCGACGAGCGGTTCTGGCCGTCTTTGAAGTGCATCCGCTGCGGCGCGTGCATGAACACCTGTCCGGTCTACCGGCGCAGCGGCGGCCTGAGCTATGGCTCCACGTACATGGGGCCGATCGGGCTCATCACGATGCCCAGTTTCGACATCCGTCGGTACAGTGAACTACCCTTCTCCTCGACGCTCAACGGCAGTTGCTCAAACGTCTGCCCCGTGCACATCAACATCCACGAGCAGATCTATCAGTGGCGCGAGGTGATGGACGCCAAGGGCGAGTTCTCCATGACCAAGAAGGCGGCAATGAAAGTCGCCGACAAGGTGCTCAGCAACCCCGAAGCCTACCGGGTGGCTACCGAGGCCGGCGGGGAAGCGCTGAAGGTCCTGCCACGGTTCGCGATCTACAACCGCCTCAACGCGTGGGGACGCCATCGCGAGCTTCCGAGCCCGGTGAGCGAGACCTTTCACCAGTGGTACGCCCGCAACCGCTCCGGTGACCATTCACAGAACACGTCGGCCCTGCACATGGAGCTGGGATCTGAAGGAGGTGAAGTATGAGCGCGCGTGAGGAGATCCTGACCGCTATCCGCCAGCGCCATCCGCCGTCACGTGCGCTGCCGGAGGTCCCTGATTTCCACCAGGCAACCGATGGCCTGATCGACCGGTTCACCGCCGCTTTGGCGCGGCTCGACGGCAACAGCGTGACCGAGCCACCACCCGACCTGCACCAGTGGCTCTCCGAGGCCTTCCCTGACGCCAGCCGCATCTGCTCTGCGGTTCCCGAGCTCACCGGAACCGTCACCCCGGCAGCGTTCTCCGACTGGGCGGCGCCCGCCGACGTCGATGTCACGATCGTGCGGACGCCGCTTGGCGTGGCCGAGACCGGGTCGATCCTGGTGACAGAGAAGGAGCTGGAAGTCACCACAAGCGCCGTGCTCGCGCAGCACCTCGTTGTGCTCCTCGACCCCGCCGATCTCGTCGAGAACATCCACGATGCCTACCGCCACCCCAGCTTCCAGGAAGCCGCCTACGCCGTACTGCTCTCGGGACCCTCCGGGTCAGCCGACATCGGTGGCAAAACCGTGCATCCCGCCCAGGGCATCACCACCCTGACCGTGATTCTCTTACCACGCCCCGGCGTCGAAGAGGATCCTGAGGCATCCAACTCGCACACGGCGACCTGATCACCACCTTGCTAGAGGGTGGACTAAGATCAGACTTATGAAATTACTCTGGTGAAATTGGCGGCAGAAGCGTGTCAAAAAATGTTTCTTCTCTTTTCATTGCATGGATTCTTTCAATATGGTCTACGCCATATTGTCTATAAGAAATTTTGCCACGAGTGCTGTTATTTTCTCTTGTCAGTTACTCAAGTGTAGCAACTGTTGTTCAGCCGAAAAGAACAATACCACCGCAACCACTGAAGAACCTGCTGTTGATCGCCCAGATACCAGACATGTTCTGGATTGGCCTTCTCAATAATCTCAATGACACGTCGACGGCTTCGAGGTGCCAGACGCACACCAATATGATAGCGCTCGGAATCGACACGCTTGTCCAGGGCACTCACCCGTTGCATCAGAGGATGCGGTAAATTGGTGAGGAGGGTCTGCTCTTCTTCCTCAGGAAGCCGCTGAGACTCGGCCCAGGCCAGATAGGTCTGTATCTCATACATCACCTGGGAATCACTGGAGTCATAGGGGGTGGAAAGAACATCATTCACCACTGCCTGACGATGCCTCTCGTAGTCCTGCGGAGTAAAGAATTCTCCATCGAGATTCACAAAGAGATAGCCGGAGCGCTCCAGGCCTTGAGCGCCGCCTGCTCCCCAGAACTCCTGCAACCATTCAGCATCAATGATCACCTCGTGAGGAAGTGGGCGTTTTCCCTCCCCTGGCGTGGCAGATCCCTTGTGAGTTGCTGTTTCAAGCATCCACTCCAGATAGTTATAGGACAAGCCACCATCCAGGATCCACTCTCTATGGTCAGGTCATTACCCTTTCAATAGTGAAATGGAGCAGCGCCTGGCCGAGTTGTGGAGGCGAGAGTGGCGACGCCAGCACCTTGACTTTGCCCATATTCCACCCGCGCCAGCCACCCGTCCAAACGCACTCATCCCCTGCGGATTTCGCACCTGGCGCTATAGCGATCAACTAACTCCTGGTGAAGATAGAAGGTGGGATGAGGACGCGCCGATGTCAGGTAAGCACGCGTTGCACAGGCTACGTTATCTGGAGCGTTGCGCTCCCTCCCATGCCGTTGCGTATCTTGCCTCCCTTTCTGCTCCCACGACTCCATCGGCTCGCAGCCCTCACCGACTGGCAACAACTGGAACAGCTTCCACCCGCCGTCAGCCGCGCCCTCGCGAAACGCGTCACACAACTGATCACCTTTTACGCCGCGCGCCCCCTTCGGATACTCCCACTGCCCTCACACGAACCGTCCTGCCTGAGTAACTCACAACAGAGCATGCAGAGATCCACTGCTCATGAATAGTTGTTTCCCTCTCTATTGCCGTGGCCCCCCTCCATCACTCCTCCAGCAGGATCAACGTCACCCACATCTCATTTCATAGAAAGGAAATCATACTGTCATGTCTGAGATACATGCACGCCATGACGCGTCTTCACCCATTGACGCAAACCACAAGCAACCACACATACCCGCAGGGCACTCCTACAGGTACCTGCCGCTTGGTGGTCGTATCCTTGATCGCGAACACATCGTCGCCCTCATTGATCACCGCTCTCGCCTGCTTGCACCAGGGATCGAGGTCGTGCTGACCCATGAACGTCTGGCATCATTTCTCATTCAGGACCATGCCGATCAGGAGGTGCTGTTCGACTGGTATCTCCACGCACACCATCAGACCCCTCGCCCATTTCTGCGACTCGGCGCACATCTGCTCTCCCGGGAATGCATCTGTGAAGTGGTGGAGAGTTCCATTGCAGGCAAGAACACCATGCTCCTGCGCTATGTCTTACTCCCAGACCCACTCATGGGAAACGCAGAGTCCTCGATCCAAACCCTGGAGTTCCATGGGCAGACCGCCGATGCGCTACGCCATTGGCTCTCGACACACACAGAGGTCATCGTGCCTCTGGAGCCAGTGGCCAGTTTGCCTTCTACCGCCCTGGGGTTCATGCAGAAATCCCCCTCCTGTCCCCATTGCGAAAGCTGGCTCGCGCCTCATGTGGACCAGACCCAATACACCCTGACCCTGATCTGCCCGCTCTGTCAGTACACCGACGGCCCCTTTACCCGAAACGAGGAACACACTCCTTCAACTAACACACCAAGGAAAGGATAACCCCTATGAATACACAACAGCAACGTTCCCCTCATCTCTCGCTCATGCCTTCCGTTCCGGAGGCAGCCCCAGAGTCGAGAGAGAACACGGACTGGAGAGATGCAGGATTGGAAGAGGATGCAGGCCTCGTGCCCCTCTATACCCGTCTTCAGGAACCCCAGCAGTGCCATGCCCGACCAAGTTACAGATGTCATCACACCATTGAGCACACAACGATCTGGCTCACACGTCAGGGCCTGGACGTCGAAAGCCACCGGCACATCTGAGAGCGTTGAGGGTCACCTGCGATTGTGGCATCATCTCAACACTCATTGATTGGCCCACCACGTAACCAGCTTCTCTGTTTCATTTCATCCCCCTCTTTCTTCCCTCTCCGCACGCCCCAGAGTGGTGTGCCGCTTTTATTCCAGCGAGAGCGCACTGCATCCATGGCAATCGGATCACACTCCCGCTGCGTCTGAGGCGCCCACAGACAGATAGGAGGGCAGACAGAGGAACACCATCATCAAGACGACAAGCACGCAGAGATGACGTGTCATCTCTGCGTGCTTGTCATGAAAAGGAATGTCCCTACCTGGCCATAATCACGGCTGAGCAGGAGGCATTGTTGTGTTCAAAAAAGGAGAGAACGTATGTCAGAACGGCAAGCGAAACGTCAACGTCGTGCCAAGCGAAGAGCGGCAGCAAGCCAGCAGGCAACAGCATCACGCCCTTCTCTGGGTCCATCACCTCACGCCATAGGGCAGTCTTCAGTCGCAGCAAGCCACCTCGCCATCGCGTTGAGTGCAGCCGTTCCTCTTCGCGTGCTGGCACTCTATGAGCGGCAGGGTCCCTATGAGAGCGACCTGGAAGCAGCCCTTCAGGTAGGAACACTGCTTGCATCAAAAGGGGATCGCCTCCTCTTTGGAAGCCAGGTTCCAGGTGAAACGGCGTCACGGGACGACCTGTTGGTGCCATCACGATCCAGTTTCTGGACTGGTGTTACCAACGTTTAGCAGCGCAAGGCAAACGCCATTGGCTCTTGATTTGGGATAACGCTTCCTGGCATGACGGCGAAGGTGATAGACCAATATCTAATGATAATGATGCTCAGTTAGATCTCGATCTAACGACATAATGGCCCACCGACAAGGGTTATCCGTCACCAGACCCCATGGATAACATCGCCCCAATCAACCAATGAACGAGCCTCTGCATCCGAGAGTCTCTGTCCTTGTAAGACAGCATCGAGAACACTCGCTGTTGCCTTCTGTGTCATGCCAGTTCCTTTCGCAGGTAAGAGAAGAGTTCGTGATATCGTCATTCATCATTGCTCATAGAGATCTTTGCTCCCACATTATTTTCTCATCATTGTATGACGTGTTCTTGTTCGCTGCCACTCTCCCATCTGAGGGAGAACAATGGGGAAAAGAAATGAGCAAGGGGCTGTGAACGTCCGTACCTATGCGGGCTCCAGAGGATGTCCGTTCGAGAAACATGCACCTTCAGCGCTTTTTGACCCTCTTTCTTTTTTGCACACGTCCTCATTTTGAGCATGGACATTCTCCGGAGCCTGCACTGGCTAGTTCTCATTTCAGGTAAGGGGTTCAGCCATGGTGCGCATCTGAATTTCGATGATGCGTGCGTGAGCAGGCTGCGTGCAGGCCAGGAGAACTGCTGAAGCAACATCCTCTGGGTCAAGCATGGCTGATTGTGCGACTCCTTCTGGTGTACGTCCCTTCCCCAGTGCAAATTCCGTCTTGACTCCACCAGGGCAAATCACCCCTACCTTGATGCCATGAGGACGTAATTCTTTGTCCAGAGCTTGTGCGAACCCAACCTGCGCAAATTTTGTTGCACAGTACACCGCTTCACCCGCGAAGCCATAAACGCCAGCCATCGACGAGATCATTAGAATGGTGCCTGACCGTTGTTCGATCATCAGAGGGACGATGTGGCGGGTAAAGAGGAACGTAGAACGCACGTTGGTATCCATCATCTCGTCGTATTCTTCAGCGCTGGTGTCGATCAGTTGTTTGTAGTTTCCCACTCCAGCATTGTTGATCAGGATATGCGCCGCCCCGAAGTGCTCTTTTGCCGCCAGAACGGCACGCCGAGCTGTTTCCTCCTCTCGAACATCCCCGACCACCCCTACGACTCGCCCCCCTGAGGATTGGATCCTCTCCACAAGCTCGTCGAGTCGCTGCTTGCGACGTGCAATCAGCACAAGACTGGCTCCTTCTTCCGCCAGGGCCAAGGCACATGCTTTGCCAATACCTGCGCTGGCTCCTGTAATCAAACACACAGATCCGTTTAATCTCTGACTCATATATTTCCATTCCTCAATCTTATGAAAGGAAAACGCTCAAAAGCCGCGCACTTTTCTTACAAGACGCTTCTTTATGCTGCAATTCAGTGCTTGACTTTGATGTGTTTTCAACATTTTGCAACACAACTGGAAAAAGAACGCAATCTCCCAGCACTCTTTTCTTATCGCTCTTTATAAGCGGGGACAGCTAAAGGATTGCGCTCAGCAAAAGGCCGTTGATGCCAATAAGGATAGATTGTAGGGATCTCGCTGGCCTTGTCGAGCTTCTCAACCTGCTCAGCAGTGAGATTCCAGCCGACCGCGCCAAGATTGTGTGTGAGCTGCTCCTCGTTGCGAGCACCCACGATGACACTTGCTACAGTGGGACGCTGCAACAACCAGTTCAGGGCGATCTGAGCTACCGATTTGCCCGTCTCTTCGGCTATGGCATCGAGTGCGTCCACGATCTCGTACACCTTCTCATCAGAGAGACGCGATCCCTCTGAGCCAATCTGCTGCACTCGACTGCCCTCAGGGGCTGGCTGGCTGCGGCGGATCTTTCCCGAGAGCACCCCTGCAGCCAGGGGACTCCAGACAACGGTACCAACCTTCTGGTCAAGGGCGAGCGGCATAAGTTCCCATTCGTACTCACGTCCGACCAGGGAGTAAAAAGCCTGGTGGGCGACATAACGCGTCCAGCCGTAGGTCTGCGCAGTGGCAAGAGACTTCATCAGGTGCCAGCCAGAGAAATTGGAACAGGCGATGTAGCGTACCTTGCCGCTCTGGACCAGGGTATCGAGGGTCCGCAGCGTCTCCTCTACAGGAGTGAGCGCATCGAAGCCATGCAGCGTGTAGATATCGATATGATCTGTATTCAGTCTGCGCAGACTATCCTCACAGGCCCGGATCAGATGATAGCGTGAGGAACCAAGCTCGTTTGGCCCATTGCCCATGCGGAATGTTGCCTTCGTTGAGAGAAGGAGCTGATCTCGTCGCCCTACAATCGCTTTGCCAAGAATCTCTTCCGAGAGTCCGCCAGAGTAAACATCTGCCGTATCAAACAGGTTAACACCCGCCTCCAGGCAGATGTCAACCATGCGACTTGCCTCGGCCACATCGGTATTCCCCCAGGCGTTAAAGAAAGCGTTTCCGCCACCAAAGGTAGCTGTCCCAAAGCTCAGCGCAGAAACCTTCAGACCGGAACCGCCAAGTTGTCTATATTCCATCGAGTTGATCCTCTTTTCTTTTTGAATGCAATTATGACAATAGAACAAAAGATGGGCAGATCCATCGTTGTTGCTCTTTGCGAGAGATAAAAGCTTATTGCCTGTGACCAGATCATGTTTGTCATCAACATGTATCTGAATGGCAATGCCTCCCTCTGGCCCATTCAGGACAATCTCTGACTTAACACTGGTTTTATATGTGGTTGCATAAGGTAAACCTTTCCCAAAGAGAAAATAGGCTAGCAGGACTGACGCACGACAAGAACAGGGTCAAACACGAGTCGTTGAACTTCGCTCTCAGCATTTTTGAGACGTTCGATGAGGAAGCGTGCCCCCGCAGCGCCCATGTCGTAGACTGGCTGGCGCATCGTGGTGAGCGGTGGATGGACCAGGGAAGCCATTAAAACATCATCGAAGCCGATCACTGCTACCGTATCAGGAACACTGATGCGCTGAGCTGTGAGATAAGCCAAAGCACCGAGTGCAGTCATATCATTGACGGCAAAGATGCAGGTGAGATCGGGATGCTCCCGTAAAAGCTGTTCTGTCGCCTCGCGGCCCTTTTCAAACGAGTAATCAGTTTGAGCAATCGGCAATTCGGGATGCTTCTCCAACTCGTCTCCCAAAAGAGCTTCCCATCCCATACAGTCCAGGTATGCACGCAAGCGTTGCTTCGCGGACGCCGCATGCTCCGGCCCGGCCAGAAAGCCAATCCGGCGATGCCCCTTGCTAAAAATCCACTGCATCGCTTCCGTTGCCCCTTTATAGTTATTGACGGTAATGTGCGGGACATCCTGCCGCTCAGTTCCCCTCCCGATAAGCACCACAGGAATGTTTGCCGCTAGCAATATATTGGTCAGGAGATCGCTCAGAGTGACATCCACAAGAATAGTGCCGTCCACCGATTGCCGCCGAAGAATATCTATCGCCAGTCGCTCATTGGCAGGTTGCCAGTCTGTCTCCAGCAAGGTAACCGTATAGCCATTGCGCCGGGCCTCATCCTCGATCCCGCGAACCATGGCGGGAAAGTAGGGATTGGTTAAATCGGGCAACGCCACTCCCAGGGTCATTGTGCGCTTGGTCATCATCGCGCGCGCCTGAGCATTGGGCACATAATTCAGGTCGCGAATCGCATCCAGAACCCTTTGTCGCGCCTCATCACTCACATACCCGGAGCCATTCAGGACACGCGAGACCGTTCCCAAGCCCAGACCAGCTCGTTGTGCCACATCTTTAATTGTTGCCATCTCTGTATTTCACCTGCCATACTCCAAAGTATATGGAAACGTTACCACATCATGCCGAAAAAAAGAGAATCCCCCCATGTGAAAAAGAGTCCCCGTTCAATGGCTCCAAAGGCTTCCCTATTTCCGACCGCCTGTTCCCACAATAATGAATTGCACCCACTTTTGTTAGGGAAACAGGGAGCATATGAGCGCCATCCACGAGACATCTTCTTTTTCTCTCATCCCTCACGAGGCGCCGGGTCCATTCCAGGACTTGACGCATGTTTGGTTTATATTTCCACACAACCATCTGGGTGTTATCCCGCATTCTACGGCAAAAATGTGGAAGCGTTACCACAACTCTACTTCATTGAGAGGTTACTTGTCAAGTCCTTCATGGTCCGAACGAAAATGTGTACTGGGCTGAGGGGTATCATCAGACAATTGTCGTTCCACTCAAATGAAGATGAAAAGTTTGGAGTGAACCCAAGTGACCAGACCAAAGGGTAAGGAACCCCGTGGTAGAGTGAAAAGAGAAACGCCAATAAGGAGCCAACACATGAACGGAAGGGTTCACTCACAAGCCTTCAAACTGATGATTGTGCATCAATTAGCAACAGGCGAACGACGTCCTGCCCAAGTCTGTCGAGAGCATAACCTGGCATCCAGTCTGGTCTCGCGTTGGCAAAAAGAATACCAGATGCATGGGGAAACGGCCTTTGCCAGCAAGCGAGAAGCAGAGCCTTCTGCTGAAGCGAAAATTGCCGAATTGGAGCGTTTCTGTGGACAGTTGGCGATGGAGAATGCCTTATTAAAAAAAGCCTTGGGCAGGCTCCCGTTGAGCAACGGCATGCCGTCGTTGAACATGCTCTAGAGGAGCAGATGCCCTTTTCCATTCGTCAGCTCTGCCAGCTGATGCAGATCAATCGCGCGTGGTACTATGCCAAGCGGCACCAACCGGATGAACGTTGGAAACAGGAAGCGCTGGTGGCTTTGCGCGATGAGATCGAACGGATTGTCTTGGATTTTCCAGGCTATGGGTATCGTCGTGTGACGAAGGCATTACAGCGGGCAGGGCAGCAGATCAACCACAAGCGAGTTCTCCGCATCATGCGGGAAGAGTCTCTGTTGTGTCACCTCAAGCGGCATTTTGTGCGCACGACGGATTCGCATCATCCCTATCCGGTGTATCCGAACCTGATCAATGGAACGACGCCCGATGCCCCTGATGTCATCTGGGTCGCAGACTTGACCTACATCCGGCTCAGGAACGAGTTTGTGTACCTGGCCTGCCTTGTTGATGCCTACTCCCGGCGGTGCGTGGGATGGAACCTTTCACGTCGGATGGATGCCTTGCTGGTGCTTGGAGCCTTGGAGAATGCGCTGGCAACACGAGATGTGAAACCGGGGTTGATCCATCATTCGGATCGTGGAGTGCAGTATGCTTGCACTGCCTATGTGGAACGACTCCAGAGTGTGGGCATTCAGATCAGTATGTCAGCCAAGGGCAATGTCTACGACAACGCCAAGGCAGAGAGCTTCTTCCAAACCTTAAAACAGGAGGAAGTGTATCTCAAAGCGTATCAAACCTTTGAGGAGGCACAGTGCAACATCAGCCAATTTCTTGACGATGTCTACAACACCAAACGCTTACATTCGAGCCTAGGATATGTGCCTCCCGCTGAATTTGAAACGACTTATTACCAGCAGATAGTGCCTTGACTTTCCTTTTGGTCTGCTACCAAGGGTTCACTCCAGTTCGCTGTATGTCATCTTCTCAAAGAGATCACAATATGTGTTTTGTGTTTTGATTTTTAACCTTTCTTTCCGACTTTGGTAGCCTCCAAGATGAGTTGAGTAACATCAACTGGATGCGACACCGGGGAGGCATGACTTGAGGGAATTTCTCTGGTCGTTGCATGCATACGCTTTGCCAGCCATCGCTCTAGGTTAGGGTCGATGGTCCGATCATATACTGATACAGCGTACCACGAGGGAAGATGCTGCCAGGCTGCCGAGCCCTCTTTGTCTGTGCATGATGGTCTGATTGGTTTCTGAGAAACAGCAAGTACGCGTGCCTTTGCAAGATCAATGTCTGCGACAAATGTTTGTGGAAAGTATGGTGGATCAAGCCATATGAAGCCCTTGCGATAGGATGAGACAAAGTGTTGCACTCCAGGTGTCGTAGGATATCTTGCACTGAGCTCTGCCGGTGACTCACCCACTGCTGGCGCGTGGGCCGCTATATACACGAGGCCGATAACATTCGAGGCGTTTCCTGCACCAGTAATCACTGCTCCTCCATAGGAATGCCCAACAAGAATCGTCGGACCGGAGACTGAGGCGAGAGCCTGACGGGTTACGTCGATATCGTCAGCAAGCGAGGTAAGAGGTATTTGTACGGCCAGGACGTAATGTCCTGCCTGTTGCAAGAGTGGCGTGACACTGCTCCAACTGGATGCATCTACAAACGCTCCGTGTACAAGTACCACATTGATTCCCGATGATCCTCCTCTGTCGTGCTCAGTGTTCATATATGTATGTTGTGGTTGTCCTCCTGACGCTTGTGCATCTCTTACTGGAGTGAAGCGAGAAGCAAGGGCTGTCGCGGCCACTGCTCCACTAAGATGCCTGAAGAGTGTTCTGCGGCTCATGAAAGAAGTAGTCGGCGATAGCTCAACGTCTTTTTTGGGTGGGCGAAAAGAAAATGGCATAGAACATGCTCCTTAGTGCTGCTTTTGTTAAATCCACCAGTAACAAAAACAAGCAGGCTTATCGCATGATCCGGTTCTAGAAGCCAATCCGTTTTGCTACTGCACTTAACGAACGGAGCATTAGGTGAGTAATAGTTACGCTCAAGACAAACATCCACGAAGACTTCAAGCCGCCTGCTCGCTCGTTTCTGATGATTATGGACACGACACAGTTGTAGGATGCTCGACAATTGTCATGTCGGTGATCACCAGAAGTGCTTCAGACGCTATCTGTCTTTTTTGAAAAGAGATTGACAGAATATGTGTTTTCTTCACAGACATAGAGTGAAGAGAGAAAGTCATACGCTTGAAAAGATGAGAAATTGGGGCTACTCTCATGAGAAATGATCGTGTGCTTTTTGGGATGTCAAACGGTTCTCGTCTCCTGGAGACCGAGGTTTCTGGCAGGACCTTGCTTTGCGATCCCATATTGGATCATGGGACGGCCTTCACGGTACAGTAACGCAAACTCTATCACCTGACAGAGCTGCTCACCTCGCATTCTTAATAAAGAGAGACTCTTCGCGCCCACGGCTCTCAGGGGAAAGGGGTGAGTGTGGCGAACCCAGGCAAGAAGCCAAAGAGAATGAAATGGACCTGACCCTCTCCCCTTCTTTTCAGCCGATGTGCGCTTTGATGAGGTCGGCGAGCTCCATCGTAGCTTGATGGCAGGCGGCAGAGAAGCGCGTAAATTGAGGAAATCCATGAGTCAGATCAGGATTGTGCACATAGGTGAGGTCGTTGCCTGCGACGGCCAGTTTCTGTGCGTATGCGTGTCCCACATCGCGAAGCGGGTCGAATCCATTCGTAACCAGAATCGTCGGCGGAAGATTGGTATGCGATTGAGCATTCAAAGGAGTAATGTACGGATGCCGTCCATCATCTGAGTTCTTGAGGTAATTGCGTACCATCTCGTAGATCCCGTTTGTTTCGAGATAAAGCCCGGTCCGGTTCTCGCTCCCTGACAAGGTATCACCAGGGAAGGCGGCCTCCGGGAAGAGCGGCACGTGCAAGGCGAGCCTGGGACCGTTTTCATCGCGAAGCTTTAGCGCGATGACACAGGTCATGTTCCCGCCTGCAGAGTCACCCCCGACAGCGATTTTGTTCGCGTCGACGCCCTCTGCGCTAGCGTTGTCGAAGAGCCAGCGCACGAAGTACTCGATCTCATCAATCTGCACCGGAAACTTCGCCTCTGGAGCGAGCTGATACTCGATGCTATAGGTAATGATACCTGCACGCTCGGCGATGAGGCGCATAGGAACCTCGAACTCATCAAGTGTCCCATAAGTGAAGCCGCCACCGTGGATATAGACCAATGCTCCGGATAGAACACTTGTTGGATTGGTGGGTGTGTGCTTGCGAACGGCTAGGGACCCGTGGGGTCCAGGCAGAACGAGCGTCTCTATAGCACCGATCTCGGGCCACGGCCCTTCGCCAAGCACCTTGTGATCTCGACGGCCCTGCGCAATCGTCACATCAGCACCGAGAGTTGGGCCTTTTGGAAGCCATGCCTTGAGTTCGGGATCGAGTGTGCCGCGGTCCACTGATCCAGGGATATTCGTGCGATTGTAGACGGGCATATGCTTTCTCCTTCGTTTGGGAATATGGTATTGTTATCGCGATAACGTCCACGCTGCGTCTCGCAGATCGTTCTTCTTCAAGCCTCGAGGGCGATGGGCATCTTCTGCCCATCGGTCACCCACTCTATCATGCACTATATCTTTCGTTTCCGGCTTTCGTGCATGACATCAGGGCAGAATCTTTTGTACCTTGGCTAAATCCTTGTATGACACGCCCACCCAGTTAGCAGAAGCAAGCTTGGCTGGCACCAAGGCTGGTCGCGCACACATATCTCTCTTCGCGTTCTTGGAGAAGCTCCTGCCTGATGCAATGTCTCCTTTCATTTTCCAGCATAACAAGTTTTCTCAAATACGCATGAGGGCCATAGCATCCTGGGTTGGAGAAAAGCACGAGATTGGACTCCGCGCTGGCTCCCCAAATTGATCAATTACACGATAACGTACAGGATATCCTTCCACCTCAACATCATGTGCGATGATTTGGTGCGCGAGGAGTTTACTGCCCATATATTGATTGCCACCTATCTTTTAACAGGGTATGTTGAGTAGGGGTTGTCTGATCTGATTCATTCCTGCCTAGCCCATTAAACACTACACGTACAAACGTACGTTACGTGTTTCACTGTAAGCTTATTTTGACGCAAATGATGCAGACTAGTATAGTTAGGCGTGGAGAGTATCTGTTTACTCACTACAGTCGCACTTCTCAACCCAGCAATAAAAATGTCTAAGACCAAAATTCTGCCCCAAATAGTGGTAGCATGCTCGGATAGCTTGAGAGTACGAAGCAGATGTTGGATGGTCATTGGAAGACAATGGTTTGGCAATTTTTTAGCAGTGTCATTGACGTCCCGATAACATAGTCAGAGTGAAAAAGGGAACGGAAAGATCCCTGACAAACCCTCAATGACTGTGCCATTTACATCGGTTGCCAGGCAATATTCCCCGATCTCGTAGCCCCCAGCAAACACATCTAATTTGGTAAGGATATGAGGGAATAGAAACTCAGCATGATTAAAACACAAGAGTTGTCGGTCAAAGCCTATTCGTACCTCATGGCCATTGGGAAACGGTACCGAAGGATAGCCCTGAAACCAGATAGGATGGTCATGGAACCAGGCTATACAAAATACAAGTTTGCCGCTCATGGCTCTCTGAAAATTGGAGCTTTCTTCATCCATAGGAAGTAGGAATCAGCTCCTTGCCTTTCTCAGGCAAGGGAAAAAACGCCAACACCAGATGTATTCCCTATCATTTCTCACATATGCAACCTACCCGGGTAGAAGAAAAACTCTTTCCCCATTCCATCTTGTACTCACTGCTCGCGCGATACACCATTTTTGCACTCGCTCTGCCAGACACAATTGGTTTTGTCGTTGTTTCTTGAGCAAGAAACAACAAACGTATTACGACTTTCCCGGTACGGCTATCAGCTCAGGAGAGGACTGGAGTTCATTGTGAAGCATTATTCTGCTTATATCTCTGATCACAGGAATGGCGCGTTCACATGTTGAAGCCGTTCAGAATGCAGCGTGGAAAGCCTTAGCGTTTTACGTCCGAACGCTTTTTTTTTGCACAAGCAATTCTATCAATAATCACATTATCAAAATTTGGGAATCTTGGGCCTCTCAAGAGCGAAGAGCGCCTTTTCTTCGTTCTCGACCGCGTGTACCGATTCTCACCCACTTAATTCCCTCTCTCTCCCTTCAATCGTTAGGACATCTGCTCTCCTGCCTCGCCGAGGCTTTCGAAGAAGGATGAGAAAAGATCTGCGGGACATTCGCACGCATTATCTCAGCTTCTCTGGATCGCCATACTGCTGGAGTGCTCGATCAATGCGCTGTCGTTCCTCTTCAACCTGCTGACTCAGTTCATCAATTGAGGATTCCAGTTGACGATACGCTATCAGCAGAGCGTCCTCTCGTTGTCGTATTTGCTCAGCACGACCAGCGACAAGTAGTTTCAGTTCTTCCACTTGTCGTAGGAACGCCAGGCTCGCATATACTATCCGCAAATTCGATATGAGTTGCTCAATATAATCCATTTTCACCTTTCCTTGCTTCTTGCACTGTATCCGGTCGTATTGGCACTATACTGCTCCTACCTCTCATCATGCTCAATGATTGTGAATACAACCTGAAGCGTTTTCACTCGCTTCCCAGAAAGGGCCAGAGGCTGAGCCAGGAAGGTTACGCTCAATGACGCCACTACATTTTGAACAGGTAAATCTGCTGTAGGCACACATCCGTCGGGATAGTGTGTGTATGCCTCAATTCTGTCGCAACGGTATTCAGGATACGTGGTAGGCTCCTTTCAACCTCAAAGCACGCGTTCTTGCCAATCCTGTATACGACGCGTCCAGTTTAGAAAGTGAGGCAATGCCAGTGGCTCACCTTTGCGTGCCTCAAGAAGTGAGCGCAGTGTCTCAGATGCAACGGCTGCAGGGGAAACGCGGTCACTCCAACAAACTAGGGAAGGCCCGTAGCGCTCCCGATAGCGGCAATGGTGGGCAACGAGGCCTACATCCATGCTTTACTGATATTGAGAATGGCGGTTTTCCTGTCGGGCATGGCAAAGAATCCCTTCTTTTCCATGATACGTCCTTAGATAGACGAAAATTAGCCTGCTTTTTCTCATGCTGAGGGAACAGTATATGTGGAGAAACATAAAAGAGCAGTCCTTTTATCCGCATCCATATGGACATCGCTGTTTCAAGGGCCGACATTCATTGACAGGTTGCTTGTTCCTTGGGTATACTGATACTACAAATAGTAGAACAAAGGTTCTCATTTGCGTATAGAGCCATGGTATGGCTGTTCAAGGCGTCATGAGACAAATTCACTCTTTTTTAGGAACAAAACCTATGGGGTATTTCTATGTTGGTGAAGTTGGAGCGGGTTTCCCCTCCCCTGCGGAGCGTTGGCGTGAGCGCTCGCTCGATCTGAATGATCTGCTCCAGATGCATCCGGAGGCGACGTTCTTCATGCTGGTTCGCGGCGAATCCATGAAAGGCGTTGGTATTTATGATAGGGACCTGGTAGTGGTTGACCGTGCGCTTCAGGCAACCCATGGCAATATCATCATTGCGCTTGTCAATGGAGGCTTCTCGATCAAGCAATTGCGCATCCTCTCTGATGGAAGTATGGAATTAGCTTCTGCACATCCCAGATTCCCTCCGCTGGTGATTACCCCCAGGGTGTCCTTTGAGGTCTGGGGAGTCGTTACCTTTGTTCTTCATAGCGTCCACCCCTCTGCTTCACTGAAAAGCAGGCTGTATCGCTTCCTCCGGCAGAAGAATCTATGAAACCGCGCGTCTTTGCTCTCGTTGACTGCAATAATTTCTATGTCTCGTGCGAACGTCTCTTTTGTGCCGAACTGCGAGATCGACCCGTTATTGTCCTCTCCAACAATGATGGCTGCGTCGTGGCACGCAGTAAGGAGGCGAAAGCCCTCGGCATCGCGATGGGGCAACCGCTGTTTCAATGCCAAAAACTTATAGAGAAACATCAGGTCGCGGTCTACTCTTCGAATTACGCCCTCTATCAAGAGCTCTCCGACCGTGTCATGGCTGTCCTCAAACGATTTACTCCAGCAAGAGAAGTGTACTCGATTGATGAGGCCTGGCTTGACCTGAGCCATGTGCCCTCTGACAAGCTTGAGCGCTATGGTCAGCAGATCCGCCAACGCGTTCTACAAGAAACAGGCATTCCTGTTTCTGTTGGTATCGCCCCCACCAAGACACTGAGTAAAGTCGCGTGCGAGCTAGTGAAACGCCACGGGATGTTTTCTGGCGTCCTGAATATGTTGCCCTGGCCAGAGAAAGAATGTGACGCATGGCTCGCTGGGATCCACGTCGGGGATGTATGGGGCATCGGTCCTCAACTCAGCCGGAAACTCAAGGCCAGAGGGATACACAGCGCGAGAGCCTTAAAACAGGCTGATCACATCTGGATACGGCATTATTTGAACGTGACGGCACAGCGAGCCGTTCTCGAACTTCAGGGTATCTCTTGCTTGCCTGTTCAGACACACACCAAGCCGAGAAAGGGAATCATGGTCTCGTTGGCGTTTGGCCGAGCCGTGGAGGAACTGGACGAATTAGAAGAGGCCATCGCAACCTATGCAGCGAGCGCCGCCGAAACTTTGCGAAGACAACGCTCCCTCGCTACTCAGGTCAGTGTCTTTCTGCAAACGAATCCGTTTGAGCGGCGCACCCCGCAATATGCGATGAGCGCATCAGCCTCCCTGCCATTAGCCAGCGCTTTTACACCTGACTTCCTTGACCTGGCGCTCGCGCTGCTGCACACTATCTATCAACCAGGCTATAGATACAAACGTACAGGCATTTATCTCACGCAGATCCGGCCGCAGTATGTGGTACAAAGCGACCTGTTCGGCATCTTTTCGCCCGAGGCCTTCGCCAGACAGATGCACTTGATGGCAACCATCGATGAATTGAATAGGTACTGGGGGCGCAATATGCTCTCCTTTGGCACCCAGATCGGACGCAGAGACTGGTTTATGCAACAAACACGGCGCTCCCAACGCTTCACGACCCGTTGGGAAGAAATATTTACCGTTTCCTAGTGCAGGTTCAAAAGACAACCTGTGCAAGGGAAGGGAGTCAATCTTGTAGAAGAGTGCGTTTTCCAGAGATCAAGGCATCTCACAGCAGGCTACACGCATACATGCAACCAATCATATGGATCATCCACGTGACGACTCCCCACGGCTAAAGCCGGGGGCTTCTCAGGAGGCTTGCGCTTCCTGATGGCTCCGTCCAAGCCAAAGAGCTTTTATGTTGCGTGCGGCATTGTGGTCGCGATCCAGCTCACACCCACATTCGCAAGAGTGCCAACGTTCAGATAGCTCTTTCTTGCGAACCGTACCACAACTGCTGCATCCCTGGCTGGTATACCTGGGATCAACTCTCACGACCTGCACCGTACCAGCGTTTGCAGCTTTGTACTCGCAAAAGGCGATGAATTGACTCCAACCAGCATCCATGATGGACTTGTTGAGGCCGGATTTCGCACTGGCCCCGTTAGGAAGATAGTGCCCTGTCTCCTCATCCTGCTTGGGCTTCGCCCGTCTGGAGAGATTGGCAGGCGCGATATCCTCAAACACAATGGTTTCGTAGGTATTCACCAGACGACACGACCACTGGTGAAGGGAGCCATTGCGCTGATTTCTCACCTTCCTGTGAAGCTTCGCCACACGCTCAACAGCCTTCTTGCGTCGATTGCTCCCGCGCTTCTTTCTTGACAGAGCTTGTTGTGCTTTCTCAAGCTTCCTCTCTGCTTTGCGATAGTAACGCGGATTCTCGATCACGTCACCAGTGGAGAGTGTTGCCAGCTTGGAAACACCCAGGTCAATGCCCACTGTCTCATCTGTGTAGGGGGTGCGTGGTACACGCCCCACTTCACAGGAGAAACAGACATACCAGCATCCGCCTTCTCGCTTGATCGTACAGGTCTGGATAGCCCCTAGCACTTTTCGATGGAGCTTGATTTTGACATGCCCAATCTTGGAAAGAGCGAGACGCCCGTTCTCAATCGAGTAGCCCGTTTGTGGGTAGGTGAAGCTGTCGTAGTGATTGCGTCCCTGGAAGCGTGGGTAGCCAGGGGTAACACCTGCCTTGACTCGACGAAAGAAGTCTTTGAACGCTTTGTCCACCCGCCTGAGCACATCCTGCAACACCTGAGAATGAATGTCTTTGTACTCTTGCCTGATCTGCTTGATCTCAGGCAATTGCATGGCTTGTGCGTTGTAGGTCGTGCCCTTGCCTGTGTATTTGTACATCTCTCGACGCTCTTGCAACGATTGGGTAAGGACACGGCGCGTTACATCCCTTTCGGCATGTACGTTTCCGCATCCTCCCCACCGAACCCGGCGTGCAAGTTGTCCCTGCACCGGGCTCTCCATTATCCTTAACCCAATTGGCTTCTTTTCTTGAACTTCACTTTGTTCTGATGGATGCGTTCTGCCCGATGTTCCTTTGTGTGACACTCAAAACAGATAGCTTCCAGCATCTCTGGTCGATTGTCTGCTTGACTGAGCTTTCGTTTCCCTGTTTTTATCCTGTTTTTGTGGTGCGTAAAGAGCTTCGTTGCTTTTCCGCACCGCTCACAGCAACCTTTGGCCCTTTTCAATGCTTCCCTTCGATTGGCATCATAGATCGGAGCTTCTCTGTTACCATGCCAGGCGTTTTTGAGCGTTGGGAGTACGAATTGCTCGACTTTCTTCTTCTCTAGATAGGGGTTGGGCCAATGTCGTTTCCATGAAGGGCGGTAATGAATCAGTTTTGTGCGCATTGCTCGTCTTCGCCACAACCACTTTCCTTCCACGTCTTGGGCGGCGAATTCGGCATAGCCTCCTTCTGGCCCATTGCGATGCCGCATGTATTGCTTCCTTACCTGGAATGAGCTTATCTGATACTTCTTTTGCAACCAGCGTCTCAGTCGTATCCAGACATATCGGTCTAGTTTGTCAAAGATTCGGCAAGGATTGACCGCTCTGTAGTAGCTCGCCCATCCTCCTATCAGGGAGTTGATGGCCTCAAGCTTGTGCAAGTAATCATCATTGAGTGTCTTTTTGTTGGTCATCTCTTTAATCTTCTGCCTGATCCGCTTTAGGCCCTTTTCCGTTGGCTGCATAAAGACGCCAACGATATTGCCATTAGAGGTTCGGTTACAGCGGAAGATGCGATATCCCAGGAAATCAAATCCATCGATGATGTGAGTGATGACGGTCTTCTCTTCGCTTAGCTCTAATCCCAGTTCGTCTTGAAGGAAGCGTTTGCATTCCTGCTTGATTTCCTGGGCTTGTGCTTGTGTTCCGCGTACGACGATAATCCAGTCATCAGCGTAACGAAACATTTGCGTTGCGGCTTTGCCTTTCCCTTTCTTTCTTGCTCGTTGCCAAGCAGACCACTTCGCCACGTCTGTTTGTCTATCTGGCATCCCGTAGTGTTCGTGGTACCATTCATCGAACCGATGCAAATAGATATTGGCGAGTAAAGGCGATGCAATGCCGCCTTGGGGCGTGCCTTCTTCGCTGGGGGCCAACTTTTCATGATCCATTATGCCGCTTTTGAGAAAGCTTCTAATGAGTTTGAGAATGTTTGGGTCAGCGATCCGTCGTGCTACCTCAGCGACTAACTTGTCGTGGGGTATGCGGTCAAAACACGCTTTTATGTCTCCTTCAATCACCCATCGGTATCCGGTAGTGGTATTGCCTAATTGGTACAAGGGCTGCACGCAATCCATCGTGTTACGCCCAGGCCGAAAGCCGTTGGAGAAGTAGTAAAAATCTGCTTCCCATATCGGCTCCATGAGCATTTTCAGCAGAGTTTGAACACAGCGATCTTTAATGGTTGGAATTCCTAAAGGTCGCTTCTTGTTCGTTCCGGGCTTAGGTATCTCTACCCGTCTCACGGGCATCGGTTTGAACGTGCGGTTTTTCAGTTCCGCTTGCAAGGTCTCAATGAATTGTTGTCTGAACTTCTCGTTCTCGAAGTCGCTCTTGTCCACATCATTGAAAGCTTTCCAACTCATCCCGTCAACGCCTGCTGTTTGTGAGCCGTCGTTGTCCAGCACGTGTCGGAGGGCTTCGTCAATCCACTCCCTCTTGCACAAAAGATGATAGAGATCTTCAAAACGGTGAGTTCGGTCTGCTTCCGCTTTTCGGGCTAAACCTTGTTGAGCTTTGATGATATCGGACATACGTATCCAGTCCTCTCATACTCTCCTCGGTTTATGGGATAACTGCCACCCTTCCCCTCAGTCCAGGTGTTAGCTGGCTTTCCTGGGTACTATGGTGGCTCTGACTGCTCCCTTGCCCATCAAGTGCAAGCAACCGTAGCCCTTTCGGGCGGGCAAAGAAGCTCTCACAAGTTTACCAGTTGACCCACTACGATCACCTTCGGGTCGCTCCTCTAGGCCGGATACAGACGCATCTCGTCTGCCGTATCGGGAGGCTAGTTTCTACCCCTGTAACATCGCCTTCGCTAAACGCCATGTAGCTTTCTGGAGTAAACGCAGTGTACTCCTTACCCGATACTCACGGTTGTTCTCTTGCGAGATTGGCTATCATCAGGCCGTGTTGCTCTTAACGACCCATCAGGCAGAGCTTTCTTTCGTAACCCTGGTGATCTTTGGCTAGCAGACCGCTTCAGAGGGGATAGCTTTCTTCTGGCGTCCACATTGTCCGAGCAGCTCTTTCACCACCAATGCTTCTTTGGTAGCTACGCTCGTAGCCATCAGCCTCTTGGGGGAGAGGCTGAATCTTACCAACAAACTTCTTTGTTTGTTGCTTCAGATAGTGTCAAAAGGTAAGTGCTTGTCGCACCGGCATTGTACAGCTCGCAACATCTGGCAAGCGTCCATTCCAGCTTCTCGGCTTGCTTACGGGTAGGATAAACTAAGCGCATGGGTCGCCCCATCCGCTCGTCTGCAAAACCGAGCATGAAGATTTCTCTTCACTCAGCTCCTCAATCATATGGCCCTTGTTATGGGTACCATGTCTTTGGTCGTGGCAATGTCGGTGGAGAGCACACTTGTTACTCAGTTCCTCTCCTCCTCCCTCACTTTTAGGAGTGATGTGGTCTATCTCGATTTGATCTCCTTCGCGGAACTGCAAATCGCACCATCTACACTGGCGATGCTGCTTCAGAAGCAGCATTGCCAGTGTTCCTCTCGTTGTTGGATGGTTTTTCAGTCGTTGGCTCCAATACAAGAGATTTCCGTCATAGGGACTGGCAGCACCTTTTACTTTGACATGTCGTTGGATCTTCGTCGCATCATGCCTTCTCAGGTCATAATCTTCGGAGGTTGCAAAGATGCTGTATTGGCCTTCGCCTCTCTTCCAATACCTTTGTCTAATCCAATGTCTGTTTTTGTTTGGGTGCCTGCGAATTGCCCACGACCATAGCTGTTGCTGAAGAATGTAGTCACATCTACTGTACTCAGCCTTGGAGCAGACTGTTCTGTAGTAGTTGGACCATCCCCTGATGATGGCAGAAAGTTCCTTAATCAGTTGTCCTTGCGGCGCTGATCTCCGTTTGTTGATTTGCTGCTTCATCTGGGCTATGTGTCGTTTGACGGCTTCTTTGCTCGGTTTGATGATCGTTTTGAAGCCAAGCGGAGTGCCTTGTGAGTTTGTCCCTGTACGGTTCTTTCCTACCGGATATTGCCGGATGGAAAATCCTAGAAACTCGAATCCCACATTTCCTTCATAGGGTGTGAGCGTGTGGGTTATTCTCGTTTTACTTGGCTTCAGTTCCAGTCCCATGTCCCTTAACCAGTCATTGATTCTTGTTTTCACTTCAAGGATGGTTTCTAGCGTTGAATGAAAGACCACTAGATCATCGGCGTATCGTACCATTTGGGGTTTATCCCTTGTGGTCCTCTTTACGCCTTTGAGAGCCTCTTCCAGCCCGTGCAACGCTATATTCATGAGTAAAGGAGAGACAACGCCACCCTGCGGGGTTCCGCTGGTTGTAGGTGTGAACTCCCCCTCTGTCATGACTCCCGATTTGAGCCAGGCCTGGACGGTCTGTCTCAGACGTGGATAGGTCTGAAGTTTTTTCAAGAGTGCTGTCTGGTCAATGTGGAGTCAAGGTGAGGCGCCTGGCTCACTTTCATGAGTAGGTTTCCCCACCGTGCTCCCTCAAACTGAGCGGACCCCTTTCGGAGTACTCAGCTTTCCCTGTTGACTCTTGTTGTTTAGCAAGATGTGTTTGTTCCTGTTTGACGTTGTTTAAGGGTCTAGTTCCCTCGTCTTTCGGTACTAAAACACCGTCAACACTACCGCCCTTCCCCATGTTCGCGGCTCTCCCGCGCTCAGAGTACTACAGCGGTTCCGCCCCATATGCCCTCTTCGGTGTCCTCACCACCTCTCCTTCAAAAAAACTTTGGAGGAGCGAGGAACACATGGTTCTCCGGTAGCGCCAGATCACTTTACCCGCTGACCGTAGGTAGGACAACCACATGCGTAACCTCTGCTACGCTGAGATCATTCCTGCTTTGGTGATGCAGCCTCTACAGCACTCGCAGGGCGAGGGAACGGCTACGACAAACAAGTAGCCTATTCGTCAGATCTCATCGGCCCTTCAACCGTCCTGAGCCGGGTGTGCTATTTTAGTGGCTTTATCCTTCGCGGATTCGACCCGCTTACCTTAGTCAGCTCTCCTCGCAGCACATGCCTCTTGGTACGACGATTTCCCGCACATGCGCCGCATGTCCCTCTCCGGGCTAACCGATACGCACAGGGCTTATTGGCTTCGTCACCTGCGCCCCCTATCGAGTGAGACCGACAGGGCGGGAGAGGTTAGGAACGGACAGCTTCATCCTGTCCGTAGGCTGTTCACAGCCTGGTCATCTGGCACCCGAACGGACGCCCGTTATCGAAACAGCCCCGGATGTCGGCGTCAAAGACATATTTTGCCTTTTTTCCGATATCCAGAAAGATTGCTGCGATAGCATCGTGACAGGATCGTCCAGGGCGAAAACCATAGCTGTTCACCTCAAAGCGAGCTTCCCATTCTGGTTCGAGCGCGGATTTCACAAGACATTGTCGTCCGCGCTCATACATCGTAGGAATCCCTAAAGGCCGTTGTTCGTTTTTTCCAGGCTTGGGGATAAATACCCTTCGGACTGGTTTTACTTTCTGCGGCCATTGTTTGGGATGAATGAGCGATGCCACCTGTCGCCTCTGTTGAGGTTTCAAGTTCTTCACTCCATCAACCCCCGCTGTTTTCTTGCCCTGGTTATCCTGTGAGACGCGGCGTACAGCAAGAAGCCTTGCTGCTTCCGATTTCATCAAGAGCTTTTGAAGTTTTTGGACTGCACGTTGATTGCCACGTTGACTGGCTCGGTAGATTCTCTTTTGGATGCGGTAGACATGCTGCTCAAACTTGCGCCAGGGCAACTTGTTCCAAGCCTCACTCTCAGGGTCAATTTTCTTCTTGATCCTGGGTGCTTTCCTATTTGTCATCGTACTTGATCTTCTACTTTCCATACAACTGTGTCCACGTCAGCCTATCCTCTCGCTTTCCGAGAGGCATTCGCTTCTTGGACAATCCTTCCGTCGTGCTGCTTGCGGTTGGCACCTGCTCATGGTATCGACCCCCATGAGAGCAAACACGCGGTTACTCCGTTCTGTTGCTCTGTTTTGCGCTACCGTAGGTGTGCATTCTCCACCGGAGTCCTGACAGATAGGCAATGGAGCTGTACCATCTCCATTGTGTACTCGACTCGTTCCCGTTTTGGGCTGGCTTGTTATCCTGCGTAGGCCAGTTTTCCGTAACGATGGTTCAGTCATGCATTCGTTTTATCTGCCTTGTTAGACAGGCTTCTCACCGTAGTAGCCAGCTAGAAGGTGTCCTCATATCAGGTTTATGAGGCATCCCCCGTTTCATCCCGCTTCACTGATTGAGGGCCAGTCGCTACAGTGGGGATGATGCTATCCATTCCTATCGAATGAGAGAGGAATTGCGCCTCTCGTCAGAGAAACAGTTGTCAGTGTCTTTCAAAAAAAAACACCGCTGCTCGTCCCCCATTTATCATGGTTTGGAGCAAAACGGGTCGCACGGTACAAACGATACTTAAACGTCTTCACGCGGTTTGTACTCCCCCCCCTGTACTCTTTGTAATTCTTGTTCTACCAAGCGATCCATTGTCTCTATCATGCTTTCATGTGTTAATGCTGAAAGCAGCTTTAACCGTTGCTGGGTCTTGACCCAAATACGAATCGTTTGATGTTCATGAGGCTTCTTTTGCATGTAGGCATTACAGCAAAATGCCTACATGCTGTCAATAGTGTCCGCCACCCTATCCACCCAAACAAGGAACGCGCCTTCTATCCCCATAGCTCAAGCTAGGGGTTTTACGGCGCGTTTTGATAAAATTCTTGCTGTTGCGGCAACATTGGAGAAGATGGCTCTGATGTTGAAGGGTCGCTCTTCGGTGTGATACGCTTTTTCTTGGATACAGGCATAGTTTCCTCCTTGTTTGGGAATGAATGTTTTGTTGAAGATGACAACTTATGCCTGTATTATCACCTCAAAAGCGCCTCGCTGGATAGGCTTCTCTTTACACAACTTTCGGGATGGTATCTGCTCTCAAGCATTAGCCAACGTTGATTACCCTCCGCTGGATCACTCCCACTAGGTCAGCTAAACGATGAGCGGTTTTTTCTTCGGCAGGGCATTCATTACCTCCTGGGGTAGATTCAGATCTCCCTGCACGAGCTCGGGTGGAGTCACTGCCATCCACTGGGCCAGGGAGATTTCGGCAAAGTGATCGGTTTTGAATAATACCAGAAAACGCAGGAGACTGTCTCCTGTATTCTCGATGTAGTGCCCCATATTTGTGGGAACATACCCGACGTCCCCTGCCTGGTAATCAAAGGTGCGAGCTTTGCCCTCTGCCCCAAACACGGTCATGCGCCCACTGCCTTCGATGTAGTATTGCCACTCATCTGCATTTGGGTGCCAGTGCATCTCCCGTATCCCGTCTGGCTCAACATCCTGCAACACTGCCGCGATGGTCTTCGAGACATGGAAGCTGCTGGAGTCCACAATACGCACCGTGCCTTTCGGGGTTTGGATTGGTGGCTGTGCCAACATCTGGTAGGTGAAGCTTTGCGGCGCTGGGCCATAGGGGTCGGAGACCTGCATAACTAATGGCGGACCAGGCACGATGCCTGGGTAAATATACCGCTGTGATGGAGAGGGGAGATGCTGAAAATCGCTTTGAGGCACGCCAAAATTTTTTGCCAGGACCCCTTTGGGGGTATGCGCGAACCAGTCACTGAGCAAAAAGGTGTCATTCTCAGAGAAATTCCCGCTATCGAAAGCAAGCAGGAACTCACAGCCTTCTTCCAGGGCTTGAATAGAATGGGGATAGCCAGCGGGAAAGTACCACAGGTCACCGACGCCGACATTTCCCACAAAGTTGTGGCCTTGCGGGTCAAGGCATGTCACCTGGGCAGTCCCAACAAGCATATAGGCCCACTCTGCAACCGGGTGCCAGTGCAGTTCACGGATCGCTCCCGGCTTCAGACGCATATCCACGCCCGCGATGCTTGTCGCAATTGGCAAATCGACCTGCGTGACCTGCCGTGCCCAGCCACCATCTGTCAGCCGCATGGGAACATTGCTGAACGAGAATTTCAGGTTCGGCATATCGCCAGCGTCAGTTGGTGGTGGCGTTAACATATCGGGATTCAGTCGATCAAGTATCACATTGCGTGGGCCGGGATCATCCGCCCCAAGATGGCCCTCAATCGGCTGTGGCACGGCGGAGGTACCAGTTGGAGGGTCATCAACGGTCGAGGAAAAAGCCGCCCTGGTCGTGCCGGAAACAGCGGCAGCAACCCCAGCAGCCAGAGACTGGACGATTTTCCGTCTCGTTACGTCCATTCTATTTGATCCTTTCTTTTTACCAAACCGAGGACCGTGGGACAAGACGCACAGCCCTCTATCCTTTTTACTATACGAGACTGGTAAAAGAAGAAAGGAGCACCTCCCAGGTGAGGGAGGCGAGAATGTTGCCAGAGGCTCACAGGGAGAGCTCCATCAAACCTCATCACGACCTTTACACAACATTCGGTATGGCATCAGCAGATGCCTTCTTTTCGTTTCCTCAATTGAAGGTTATTTGTTTACTCGAGTACCATTGTGTTCATATTTTCGTCAGAAATTACTTATGTGTAAAGATCCCCTATCCAAAGAGAAATCTTCGAAGTGATAATACAGGCATAGCTCGCGCCTTTGGAACAAAACCTTCATAGTAAAACAAGGAGGGACTATGCCCATACACAAGAAATAGGATACCACACCGTCCTAGAGTTGCTTCCACTTGAGACCAGAAGAAGTGTGCTCTACACAACCAATGCCGGCAATATGAGCAGCGGTGAGCAGGGCTTGCTCGTCCAAAGCTGCCTGTATGAGCGCTTGGCGACTACTCAAATTGGTGTTGAAATCTGCCCATGAGGTCATCCAATCTGGATGTTCGACCTCCACTGGATCATGATAGAGGTCACCCAGACAGTAAAGTGTCTGCCCCTGGGAGTGGATACGCACAATCTGGTGACCAGCAGACTCGCCAGGAGCCGGGATGATTTGGATACCAGGGACAAGTTCACGCTCCCCCTCGACCAACTCCAGCAACCTCCTCTGGTACAATACACCAAGCGTGCTCCCATCCTGGGAATGGAGGTCCTGGAGCGCTTTCTGCATTTCGGACTGCTCCCAGTCAGCTCGTCCGAGAAAGCACCTGGCAAGGGGGAAACAGGGGACCATCTGCCCATTGCGCTCAGTCGTGGTACCCGAATAATGATCAAAATGGGCATGTGTAATGACGAGGTGCGTGATGTCTTCGGGCCGTACTCCTTGCTCGCCCAATTGAGTAACCAGGCCTGGCGGTGGCTGATAGCCCGGCAGGAAGTATGGTGAAGATGGTGGAAAAGAGCGCGTGTAGTTGCACGCATCAATCAAGACCGACGCCCCGGGAAGGGCAATATGAAAACACTGTGTGGGAAAGCGTGCTGGTTGCTCAAGCCGTGCTGTGATAGCAGCATCCTGCTTATCCTCTGGAATGACCAGCTCATCGGACAGGCGAAACTCGATATCGCCGACATTCATGACAGACACGGTCGCGATACCAACTTCAATCCTGCGCGTGTGATGACTCATGTTCTTTGCCTTTCTCGCTAGACTTTCTGACCTCACCCCTTAGGAGATTATTGTTACAGCTCTCCTCGTGGGTATTCTATGCCAGAGCGAACGTGGTCGTAAAGAGCAATCATTCTATTCTGAGGCTTTACGCACAACTCGGCATGGTGTCTCAGCTTCACCCTGATCCGGTACGCACGACCGAGTTTGCTCCTGCTCTCTCACCACCTTCCCCGCACACGGCTCCCGCATCGGGCTACGCGTCTCCTCACGTGGGCTTGTCCTGGAAAACTGGCCGCTTCTCGGGCCAAGACTTTGCGCTCCAGCCCGATAGGACCCTGCGGTGCCCTGCTGACCAGGCGCTTTCCGCCCATGAGCAACGCAGAGAAGCCGATGGTAGCCTGCGCGTGGTGTATGGGGCTAGCATTGTTGCCGCCCTTGTACGCTACGTGAGCAGTGTCAATGGCAGGGTGGCGCCACCAAGAAGCCGTGCCAGGTCAGCGTATTGTTGCATCCATTGGTCGTCGGGAATGCGCCGCAGTACCACCATCCGTTATGCTGCCATGCACTTCCAAGGATATCAGGATTATCTCCTGCATCGACCACTCGACAAAAATTATCTCGACTACATCCACCAGCACCATTTAGATTTATGAAATATGCAACCCTGCTAGTTTGCTTGAGGATCATCTCGTTGCGCAATTCGTGGGGGCAGGAGGCTGGCTCAGCAGGTTGAAGGTCAGCTGATAGAACCCGAGGCGGTCCACAACCGTAGATAAGAATATATATATTTTCCGCTACATCATGGAGGGAATCTGCGTGACCCAGTCCCCAGAGATTGATCTGTTTTCGTCTGCTGCCAAGGCCAATCCGTATCCCAGCTATACCCTGGTGCGCTCCAGTGATCCCGTGTATCCTCTGAACATGGAAGATGGGCACACCAGCTGGCTCATTACGCGTTACGAGGACGCACTGGCCATTCTGAAAGATCAGCGGTTCATCAAGGACTTCCGTCGCTTGCTTACCCCAGAACAACGGGAGAAGATTCGGGAAGATGCATATTCCGCGTTGAGCGCTCATATGCTCAGTGCTGATCCACCAGATCATACCAGGCTGCGCGCACTGGTCAATATCTCGTTTACCCCGCGTTTGGTTGAGCAGTGGCGCGAGCGCATCCAGGTTCTGGCTAATGAGCTTATCGACGCGATTGAGCGGCAGGAAGACCGCGAGTTCGATCTGATCGACGCTTTTGCCTTCCCTTTGCCTATTGTGGTTATCACGGAGATGCTGGGTGTGCCCACGGAGGACCGCGCCCGTTTCCGCGAGTGGTCAAATGCGCTGCTTGATGCAACGGGAAAGCCAGAAGCCATCCTAGGTACGCGTGAGAAAATTATCGCGTTTACGATGTACCTGCGTCATTTGATCGAGACGAAACGCCAGCAGCTTGGCGACGATCTGATAGGTCGACTGCTCGTGGCCGAGGCCAATGGAGATACATTAAACGAGACCGAACTCATCTCGATGATCTTCCTGCTCCTTATAGCTGGACACGAGACGACGGTGAACCTGATTGGCAATGGCATGCTGGCTCTGTTGCAGTATCCCGAGCAAAAGCAGCTTCTCCAGGAGAATCCTTTACTGATTAAGAACGCCATCGAAGAGTTTCTGCGCTTCCACAGTCCAGTTGCCATCAGCACACGCCGATGGGTGGGCGAAGACCTCGAATTTGGCGGCAAGCAGATGCGTCGGGGCGACCCTGTGCTGGTCAGTCTAGCCGCAGCCAATCATGATCCCGAAGCGTTCGCGCAGCCGGATGAGCTGGATATCACTCGTCAGGAGAACCGCCACCTGGCCTTTGGCATGGGCATCCATTACTGTCTGGGCGCCCCTCTGGCACGCTTGGAGGGGCAAATTGCCATCCGCACACTCTTGCAACGTCTACCCAATATGCGTCTGGCTGTGCCCGCTGAGGAGTTGGTCTGGCGGCCCAGCATGCTGCTGTTGGGTGTCAGCAAATTGCCGGTGGCGTTTTAAAGTTGTTCAGGAAACAGAAAAGGTTGAGATTGATATATCAAGCCCAGCCTTTTCTGCTCTTCAAACAATTTCATAGCACGGGATGTTCACCGCGATTGTGCCCGAGATCGTGCCTATGAAGACCATAGGTTCTGACAGAACCTAGGAGGAGAACTCCATGGGCTGTAATAAGTGTTGCTATTCTCAGTGAGAATAGCGTGGCTGAAGATCCCCTCCATGACGAGAACAACTACCACGTATGCCGCCAGACTTGCTATACATTCCATCCTGGCATTCTTCCACGTAGCCATGTCCATTCCAAAAACTGGCGATACAGGAAAAATAGGGCTATGTTGCAAAAATACGAAGAGGAACACAAAGAACGGAGTTTCATCGGTCTTCTGTTGCGTTTAGATAGCTACTCCGAACAGTTCTGCAATGAACGCAGCCTGCTTTGGGCTGTCGCCTTTCTTTACCTCTCGTACCTGTCCTTTTCTGATCATATTCATGATCTCATATCCTTGTAAAGTCTTCATTGCCGTCTCAAACGAAAAGAAGCCCAGTCCTGGTTTGACCAGTCGTTTGATAAAGCGGTGATCTTGCTCGATCAGGTTGTTGAGGTACTTGTTCTGCCGCAATTCACACGCTACGGCAAGAAGCCCTGCTGTTTTCAAATGCTTGAGGGCTTTGGGATACGCCGCGTTTTTGTCAACCGTGATGACGCGGGGAGTGGTCGTGTGAGACGCCCCAAGAGCTTTTGCGAAAAAACGCCCGGCGGCCTGAGCATCACGGATGATGCTCAAATGGAACTCCAGAGTGTTTCCCTGAGAATCCACCGCGCGGTACAAGTACATCCAAACTCCTTTGACGTAGGATAGGCCGCTGGCGAGGTACTGTCATCGCTTTGACCTGCCAGAATACATCTGGTGGTGTCTGGGCCAGCCCTTTTCCATCGGCCCTCCCCCGAACCGTGCTTGCAGGTTTCCTCAGCACACGGCTCTCCAGTTTCTCGCCGTTCTTCCGAGTTGGCTCTCCGCATTACGCGTCCCTTTCCCGGTTCCCGACGATACTCCCTGTTCCCCTTCGTCGTGTCCCAGGAATTCCCCTGGGCATTTGGCATGAAGTAGACCGCCAGCGAGGTACTGATGCTGTCCCGACCTGCCTGATGTTTCAGGTGGTTTCCTGGACTCAGCCCTTTTCCAACGGTCTCTTCCCGAACCCAGCGGGCCACTTTCATGGCACTGTAGCTCTCCAGAACCCTTTGCCTCGTTGCGCAAAGATCGTGTGGCCCATCCAGGCCAACCTCTGCCGCTGAGACGAGTTCCTGGGACCCTTCGCCCTGTCTGTGTCTTTCTCACAGGCCCCGGCGGAGCGTGACTTCCGCGACTACTTCGGTCCCTCTGTACCCATACACCTCGCGGTGGTTAGGGCAACCCCAAGTTGCCTCCAAGAATCTCAGTTCGTGCTCCAGGTGTCCTTTACGTCTTTTCCCGTTCCTTACGGGTAGGCTCCGACGGAAGCTTTGTCGGGAAGTAGTACCGTTCCCGGCAACGTCGAACACAGGCGCTAGTACCGTTTCCTGTGGGCTGCCCCGGTTCCGCCTTGACTGGGCTTCAGACAATCAGTCTTCACCATACACGACTTACCTGACGAGCCTCTGGCCCCTGGTACTGGGACTTCACTCGCCTTTGATACAACATGCTACGGTCCCCTCAACTCTTTCGAGCGAAAGTAAGTTGCTGGTTTATCCACACTGCTTCAGTGGACCCACCCCGACGGGTGAGAGAGATTCTTGTGCCACATGGGCGCACGTAGGGTAAGAGGCCAAGTCCCGATTGCTCGGGAGCATCAACCCCTCCCCTCCGAACTCCACGTGCACCCTTTCGATGCATGAAGCTCTCCAGAGGCCAGTGTCTTTTCAACACCACTCCCACAGTGGTCTTCTGACACATCCGTGTCAACCACCATTTTTGAGTGTGGCCTCCTGCAACCCTTTGCTGGGTACATACCCAACTCGTATGGTCGCTCCGTCACCATGCCCCTTACGGGGTTTAGGCGATCCCTTAGTTCCATCAAATGTCTCAGTCTGTACGTAGGTGCCCATTTCGTCATTTCCCTCTCCGTGAGGGCTGGCTCCAACGAGAGCTTGTAGGGAAAGTAGTACCGTTCCCCTACACGTTGGACACAGGCGATAGTCCCTTCTCCTGTGGGCTGCTCCATTTCCGCCGTGACTTGAATTCAGCCAATCAAGACTTCACCCTATACAGCTTCACTGATGAGCCTCTGGCTCCTGGGACTGGAGCTTCACTCACCTTTGACACGACATGCTATTTTCCCCCCACGCCTTTCGGGTGAAGGTGTCCCCGCTCTCTATGAGAACGGGTAAGTCGCTGTGTTACTCACCTTGCTCTAGTGAGCTTACCCCGACGGGTAAGGGAGACATTTGTGGCACAAAGGCGCACGTAGGGTAGGGTAAGAGGCCAAGTCCCGATTGCTCGGGAGCATCAACCCCTCCCCTCCGAACTCCACGTGCACCCTTTCGATGCATGAAGCTCTCCAGAGGCCAGTGTCTTTTCAACACCACTCCCACAGTGGTCTTCTGACACATCCGTGTCAACCACCATTTTTGAGTGTGGCCTCCTGCAACCCTTTGCTGGGTACATACCCAACTCGTATGGTCGCTCCGTCACCATGCCCCTTACGGGGTTTAGGCGATCCCTTAGTTCCATCAAATGTCTCAGTCTGTACGTAGGTGCCCATTTCGTCATTTCCCTCTCCGTGAGGGCTGGCTCCAACGAGAGCTTGTAGGGAAAGTAGTACCGTTCCCCTACACGTTGGACACAGGCGATAGTCCCTTCTCCTGTGGGCTGCTCCATTTCCGCCGTGACTTGAATTCAGCCAATCAAGACTTCACCCTATACAGCTTCACTGATGAGCCTCTGGCTCCTGGGACTGGAGCTTCACTCACCTTTGACACGACATGCTATTTTCCCCCCACGCCTTTCGGGTGAAGGTGTCCCCGCTCTCTATGAGAACGGGTAAGTCGCTGTGTTACTCACCTTGCTCTAGTGAGCTTACCCCGACGGGTAAGGGAGACATTTGTGGCACAAAGGCGCACTACTACGGGAACTCCGTCGCCATCGGATTCTCATCCCTTAGGCGATCCCGCATTTGCGCCTGTGAGACGTTCAGTCCGTTTAGGTGCCCATTTCGTTCCCTTCAACCAGTTCACTACTGGTCACTCACTGGAGAAAGCGTTCCCTCTCCGTGAAAGTCTGAGAGGTATTCCAGTGTCATCGCTTCAGATAGGCTGCGATGGATGACCTACACATCGTTGGGAACTTGGGTTCAACTCATTCAAGCTTCACCATGCGGACAGGACTTGCGGCGCACTACACTACCTATCTTCGTGTTCCGCCGCTTTACAAGCATGCTACTTTCCCCTTTGTCTTTCGACGCCAGGTCGGCCAGTCATCCTCAAGGTCATCTGCTTTCAACCTTGCCATCCTCGAGATGGAATCATCACAAGCGCCGAAGAGGCGCACCTTCACGTAGGTCTCATCTACCCACCAGGAGTCATTGGTGGTCTTGAGATGAGGACGGCAGCGCTTCTCCAACTCGGGAGCGTAACGTTGTACCCACCGATAGATCGTGGAGTGATCCACCAAGAGACCCGCTCGCGCATCATCTCTTCCAGATCGCGGTAGCTGAAAGCGTACCTTAAATACCAGCGCACGCACAACAGAATGATCGATGTTTCGAAGTGGCGCCATTTGAAGAGATGTTGTCCTGCCATGAGAGGTCCTCTTCGGTCTTCTTTTGGGCCCACTCTGCCAGATCAGCTTTCTCTTTGCAACACAGCCGGATTCTGCGGGCGCAATTGGTATCATTCTTCGAGTCGCTCCCATGCCGAAAATCCGTGTTGCAGAGACCGCTTGCCCACCCAGAGATCCGTGCCGATTTTCCCACCCGTGAGATTTGTCATGGTCAAATCTGGAGGAATTTCACTTCTCCTCCCGTCCAGATGCGGGTACACTCCTGCGTAGGAGCAGATGCGAGCATCGAAATGGAGCAATGTACCAGAGAGATCTTTCTCTGATCTCGGCTGGGAAAAGGAGGAAAGACCGTTGATCGTTCGGATAGCACAATGGGTATTGCGTATCTGTATTGGATTGGCCTTGATCCTTGGAATCCTATTCTGGACAAGCCACGCAGCCGATAGCCTAGTCTTTGTCCATATGGGATTGGGTATCCTGGTCGTGATTTCCCTTTGGACACTGGGTTTGGCCCAAGCCCTGACAAAGGGGGGAGACTGGAGTTTGGCGATAGGTGCCGTGGTGGTAGGCCTCATCCTCGTAGCATCCGGGGGACCCAGGACGAGATTCTCACGGGCTCGTGGCACTGGCTCATCCAGATGATCCACCTGCTGCTGGGTCTCTCAGCGCTTGGCCTCGGAGAGAGGATTGGCGGTCGCTCCAGGCACCGCAGAGTGCCAGCAATGTCTTAACCATCGCCGTATGCAGATTCGAAACGTTCCCGTCTCCATGGACTGTCTTCCAGATAGTGACGAGCCTGAGCGTGATTCGCGTTCTGGAGAAACCAGAGATGCATGAGAAAGAAACAAGCAACATGTCAACGAGAACCAGCACGATGTCAGCACTACATCTTCAAGAAGACGCGCTGCTGAAACTGAAGCTGATCGGATATTGGGTGACCACCATCATCGTCACGCTTGAGCTGCTAGCAGGTGGCGTGACAGACCTGATCCATAGGCCAGCACTACTCTTTGCCGGCGACCCTGTCGTCCTTATCCTGGCAAAGCTTGGCTACCCAGTGTACTTGCTCACGATCCTGGGCGTGTGGAAGCTGCTGGGAGCCGTCACCTTGCTTATGCCGCGTTTTCCTCGGCTCAAGGAATGGGCATATGCCGGCACCTTCATCGAACTGACAGGTGCCGCTGCATCGAGTGCGGCGCGCGGCGGTGGCATGGGCGATCTCATAGGACCCCTTATCCTCGCCGTGCTCACGCTCGCTTCGTGGGCGCTTCGACCGCCAAGCCGGACCCTCGGCGTCCTCTTTCCTGGGAGGCGCACAGGCGTAGGACCGTCCTGAACGCTTGCCCCGGTCATCCATATGGGGCCAGATGCAAAGAAAGGGACAGTGCTGAAGCACAGTGCGACGGGGAGCCGACCTCGCACGTGATGGGACGGAGGGCCTCGTCGTCATCGAGGGAAACAGGATCGAGGAAGATCAGCCTGGACAACAGCAGTGGTACAATGGAAGCGGATGCCCGGCGACATCATTGACGGTACCGGAAAGAAGGGACTCTGCTATGCGGGCACGAGACGAGAACTCATGGCGAGCAAAGAAAAACACATGCCAAGGGGGGGTCGAAACGAGCGATGAAGTGATGAGGGAGAGTGGCGTGACCATCCCCCTCTGGCGGCTCTACCAGCACTTCTGGCTTCTGGTTTGTCTGTTCTTTCCTCTAGCTTCTTTGGTGCGCAAACCGGATGCCTGGCTTCGTCTCGCTGTGGGCAGCACGGCCCTGCTCTTTTTCGCGATCAGTTATACCTGGATCATGTGGCCTCATCCCGCGAGCCAGGGAGCGCGAACCCGTGGCCTATCTCGTCTGTCGGTGCTCCTCCTGGTTGCGCTCTGCCTCCAGGTCACCATGTTCAGCCTCCTTGATGACCCTGCCTGGCTCTGGCCCTTTCTTGGGGTGAGTGCCATGGTTGGAGTGGTGCTCCCTATGCGCCGTGCGGGGATGGTCGTCGTGCTCTTGACGCTGTTGCCGCTCCTCATCACCATCTTCATCCATAGAGGCGTAGCGGGGATCGATTGGTGGTGGCTCATCGCGCTGATGCTGCTCGTGCGAGGACTGGGCCTGGATATGATTGGCGTGTCCCGCATGGGCAGCGCCATTCGAGAATTGCATACGGCGCGCCAAGCCCTCGCTCGCCTGAAAGTGGAGGAAGAGCGCCAGCGTTTGGCACGGGATTTGCATGATCTGCTGGGACAAACCCTCTCGGTGATTACCCTCAAGAGTGAACTGGCCCGTGGCCTGATCACGGAAGATCCCGCACGCTGTGCTCAGGAACTCGCTGAGATTGAACAGGTCGGGCGTACGACGCTGCGAGAAGTCCGCAAGACCGTCGCAGGCTACCGGCAACCGCGACTTGCGAGCGAATTGGACGGGGCGCGACAACTGCTCGAAGCAGCGGGGATTGAGTCTTCCATCGAGGAGCTTGCTGGAGAGCTTCCCCAGCCGCTCGATGCAGTCCTGGCATGGACAGTGAGGGAAGGGGTCACCAACGTCATTCGTCACAGCCGGGCACGACACTGTCTGCTGCGGTTCGAGCGGGATCAGGGAGAGATTGGGGTGGAGATGCTCAACGACAGGTCAGGGACAGAAGATGCAGAAATGCAATGCATCGGCCAGAGGAGTGGGCTGCTTGGCCTGAGGGAACGGGTGAGTGGACTGGGAGGAACGATGGAGGCTGGTCCACTTCTGCTGGGAGGTGAGCCACATTTTCGCTTACGCGTGGAACTGCCAATGCAGCCCCAGGTGGAAGTGACAGCGATGCCGGAGGAACGATCATGATCCGTGTACTGTTGGCAGAAGATCAGGCGATGGTACGTGGGGCACTGGCGGCGTTACTGAGTCGAGAAACAGATATCGAGGTCGTCGCGGAAGTGGCACGGGGCGATACCGTCGTCGAAGCAGCTCTGACCTCTCGCCCGGACGTGGCGCTGCTGGATATTGAAATGCCTGGGGGAGGCGGACTCGAAGCTTCCCACGCATTGCGCACGGCGTTGCCATCATGCCGCGCGGTGATCCTGACCACCTTTGGGCGCAGCGGCTATCTGCGCCGGGCGATGGAGAGCGGGGCCGTCGGCTTTCTGCTCAAAGATGCCCCAGCCTCAGAACTCGCTTCCGCTCTGCGGCGTGTGATGCACGGGGAACGAGTCGTTGATCCCGAACTGGCCTTGCTGGCGCTTTCGGAGGGAAACAATCCCCTGACCCATCGAGAGCGGGAGGTGCTCGTTGCCGCTCTCCCTGGCCTCAGTCATGCGGAGATCGCCACCCGCCTTGCTTTGTCCGAAGGGACGGTACGCAATCACCTTTCTGCGGCCATGCAGAAATTGGGGGCGCACAATCGGATGGAGGCGGCACGCCTGGCTGAACAAAAGGGATGGTTGTGATCCTGTTTCTCTCATTCCCTCGCTTTGGGTAAAGGCAAACGTTGTCTTAGCGAAAGGCACAACAGAAACGTGCTGCCGCTTCAAATGTTCCAAAAGCCACGCATGGGATAGTATCGTTGCTTGATATCACGATGATCTTGTTCCAACCGGTTATTGAGATACTTATTCGTTCGATGCTGGACATGGTTGCCCATCGTCTCGTGTATAGCACGCGGATAGGAACGATGCCCATCAGTCGTCACTTGGTCGGGAGCATGACCAACCACAGCAACTGCCTGCTTGAAAAACCACTTCGCCACCTCCATGTTCCGCTTCTCGCTCAACATGGAATCAACGAGATTGTCCTCATGGTCGATCGCCTGATACAAATAGCACCACTTCCCATGCACTTTCAGGTAGGTTTCATCGATGTGCCAGGAGATCCCTGCTTGTCCACGTCGCCTTGCTCGTAACTGTTCCGCTATCAAGGGAGCGAACTGCATTTCCCAGTCTCGGATAGTTTCGTGCGTGAACGAAAAGCCACGCTCGAGAAACATCTCCGCCACATCACGCAGACTCAGTTTCGTTCGTTGAAAACATGTTGGCATTTGAGACAGAAGAAGGTTGCATACCCAAGTTTCGTTTTCTTTGCTCGCTCCTTGGTGCTCGTGGCAGTACAATGAGGGCAGTTCATGAGTTACGTTCCTCGTTCCGTCAGAGTGCTGAGATCAGCATACCAGAAAGATAACCCCTGTGCCAAGATTGTGTTTGAGTTCTGACAGAACCAAGGTTCGCGAGAGGTTCTCAACCGAGCACTATTTACCAGCCTCTGCCTGACCATCCAGCCACGTTTTCAGATCTGGTGCGTGCTCTCGATAATGCTCATACGCATTCCCGACAAGCCCTTCCCACAGCGGTCGTCCCACCCAAAACGAATGCAGCCGTCCGCCCAATCCATCGGTGCTATTAAATTCTTCGTTGGAGAGCGCCTGTATTGCTTCTATAAGTTGCTGGTATGTCCGCCGAGAGAAAGCCAGCGTGTCAGTGAGCGTCCGCCTGCGCTGCTGCTCATATAATCTCGCATTTCGCTCATCGTCGCTCAACCCCGTCAACTCCGGGTCCCACTCTGGCTGCTCGCCTCGCAGTGCGCGTTGGATCTCATTTGCGGTCCATTCTTCATACACTGCGATATGTGCAATGACATCCTTTAGTGACCATTTCCCGGCGAAACCCGGTCGCGTCATTCGCTCCTCGTCGATCTGCGCCACCTGTGCATCCCATTGTGCGCGTTCACCGTGCAGCGTATCAAGAAACGCCTGCTTATCCATGGTCGTCTCCTTTCACGAATCGCTCAAATTCTACACATTTTTCCTCGCTGTCTCATTTGAGATTACCACAAAAAACGGATAGAACTTGCCCTGATTGTTGTTTGAATAACTTTTCATATCAACGCGAAAAGAGGCTTGTTGCCTGGATTCTGCCTCACGCAAAACAACTTGCCGCACCCCCTGGCTAAAGCCCTGCCTCCTATACACATTTAACAAAGTGATTTTGCCACTTGGCTGAAAAAGCTGTCTTGGAAAGAAGAGCTGACAAACAGAGATGTGAAAGCTCAAGCTTCCCGTCCCGCATCTGATGCTCGCTCCCTTTTGCCAATGTTAAATGTGTATAGGAGGCAGGGCTTTAGCCAGGGGGAGGAAAGAGGTCAACGTTGATGACTTTCTCATCATTAAGCGCAGCTTATCGATGGATATCAATGACAGTAAGCACGACGAGTAAGTAGGTTTTGAGACGAAGCATGATTCATTGTCTAGGAAAACCGCTTCACATCTGGTATCCTCTTCTAGAAATTGTAAATAGTGTTCTTTATCTCGGAGAGAGTCGCCTGTATTCTCTCGATGGAAGTATATTTGGCATTGCCACCAAAGGTGAAAAAATATGACGGGATACGACTGGACCTGTCAGGCATGTGGGAACAAAGAACCTGGCGTCCGCTTCCCTGTTCTTGAAAAGCTGCCAGACGGTGAGCAGAGGCAAATCATGATCTGTGAAAACTGTGAGCCGCAGTTTGAGAGAGTAATGTATCTGCTTCGGCGGTTTGATGGGCAACTCTTTCCCATAGAAGAGGGAAAAGCACCACTTCCACAATGGAGAAATGATGCCCCTCTGCACTATACACACAATCATATCATCTACTATATGCTAGAGCAAAAAATAGCTGGTCTTGATGAACAAGAACGTTCCATCTATCTCAGAGAACATGCCGTTGATTCTGCGCGGCTCCCCCTTGACGATTTTCCTCTCGTCGAGGACTTTGAAGTGAGCTTAGAGACAGTGGTCGCCAGGCACAATATGCAGAAAATGCTGGTTCCATACTTTACGGCTCGTCTCTACAGTCCATCTCACGGGTCCCTTGGCAGCTTTTCAGGACGTATCCAATCTGATTACATGTGTCGCTCTGATTTTGTGATCCCCCATGGCGATTTTACGCTTCCCTACTATGACCTGGAGCAAGGAGTTGATCTCCTCATCATGGAAGATGATCGATTTGTCTATGTTCTCTCTGGCGATTGGGAAAACCATAATTCTGGTCAACTCTATGTGTGGCAAAGAATAGAAAATTATTACGACAGCTGGGTAAAAATAAAGAGAGAAGCTTACTATAGTGCATGGGAGAACGCTATTCTACAGAGCCGTGCGTTTCATGGGAAAGAGGGCTCATGTTGAAGAGGCACAAAAGCCACCTGGTTCTGTGCCTCTTCAACACGATCGCTCGCTTTCATTAAAAGGAGAATCCCAGAGTGACCCCACTGATACGAAAGAACGTGCCCATACGAGCCTATAGTGCCCTGCTCCTCTCAGCCATATGTTGGGGATTGGCTCCAGTCGCAACGCGCTATTTACTCATTGCTTTCACACCACTGCAACTTGTCTTCGTACGTTTTGTTCTTGCAGCGCTTTTCTTCCTCCCCTTGCTTACGTCCTTGCGCCATTTCCAGTGGAGTATGAAAAAGGTCTCCTGGATCATATTTTGTGGGATGACTGGAGTTCTCGGCTACAACGTTCCTGTCGCCTATGGCTTGCGCATCATTCCTTCTAGTCTTGCAGGTTTGCTTATTGCAACGGAGCCAATCTGGATTCTCCTCATTGCTGCCATCGTACTCCGTGAAAAAATCGCGTGGACAGCGGTGATTGGGCTCCTCTTCTCCCTCCTTGGAATAACCGTCCTCTTCGGCCAAGCATATGTTGACGCAATCTGGAACATGCAAAATGTTCCAGGCGCCCTGCTCATAGTGCTCGCGGCGTTCATGTGGTCGATCTATACGCTCTCAGTACGTCGGCTAAGCAAAGAAGTAGGGGCACGGACAGCTACTGCTCTCACAATGATTGTTGGGACAGTTCCCCTCCTCACATCGTGGGATACTCACATCTGGACGATTCTCAGCCAGGTGAGTGGAACAGCCTGGCTCGCTCTTGCACTCTTAATACTGGGAAGCACGGTAGCTGCAACGATCCTCTGGAACTATGGCGTTGCCTATACAACAAGCTCGCAAGCAAGTCTCTTTCTCTACCTGATCCCATTCATCAGTATCATCGGGGGAACGATCTTTCTTCATGAGCACACAAGTATCCTCTCGCTGTTCAGCGGACTCCTCATTCTTGGAGGAATAGCACTCGCTCAATTTGCCCATCCTGGAGCAACAAAAAAAGAGATGTCAACAGAAAATCCCTCGCCCTCAAATAGTGGAACAGGAATCGCAACAAGACCTTGTGCCAGAAAAAAGAGCCTGAATTCTTCAGAACACCTTTCCGTCTGAGAAGGTGTAAAATAGTTGGGGATACTTGGTAGAGCAACTCTCCCCCAACCAGCACTAGAGACTGTATGTAAAGCGGTAAAATTGAAAGGGAGAGGAGTGTCAAAGAAACTGAGCAGGGACGTTTATCTCAAGCAGGAGGACTTCCATGAGATGGCGTGCCTATCCCGCGCGATATGAGTGATGAGGAATGGGCAATCTTGGAACCCTTGATCCCGCCCGCCAGGCTAGGTGGACGACCACGAGCGGTGAACATGAGGGAAATCGTGAATGCGATTCTGTATATCTTGAGAAGCGGTTGCCAATGGCGCATGCTTCCTCGTGAGTTCCCGCCCTGGTCAACCGTCTGGACCTACTTCCGTACGTGGTGCAGGAACGGGAGTTGGGAAAGGATGCATACTGTTCTGAGAGAGGCGCAAAGGAAACAGCAAGGGCGAGAACCTCCCCCCAGTGCCGCCATTCTCGACAGTCAAACGGTCAAGACGAGTCAAAAAGGGGGGCCCGTGGCTATGATGGCGGCAAGAAAATAAACGGGCGAAAACGTCAGGTTCTCGTTGATACGTTGGGATTGATCCTGCATCTGAAGGTTCATACGGCAGATGTGCAAGATCGAGCAGCGGTTGCGTTCCTACAGGGGGTTCAAGCTCGCTATCCTCGCCTCGAGCACGTCTGGGTTGACCAAGGCTACACGGGAAGTGGGAAAACCTGGATGGAAGAGCATTTGGGGTGGAGCGTTACCGTCGTCCAACATCCCCCTCGTTCCCGAGGAGAGTGGGTTCCCATAGGCGACATCAATGATCTGGCTCATCTACGCTTTGAGTGGCGACGACTTCCTCCTTTGCATACCGGTTTCCGAGGAGTCCTTCCGCGCCGCTGGGTGGTCGAACGGACCTTTGCTTGGCTCACCTTCTGCCGTCGGCTCTGCAAGGACTACGAGTTCTTGCCAGAAAGCAGCGAAAGTTGGATTTACGCGTCTCAGATCCGCTTGCTTCTGCGTCGCCTAGCGAGAGCCCCATCTTGAAGCCTTTACATACAGTCTCTAGCAACAACCTGAACCATGAAGCCCAAGCCCTCATGGAACGGAAGTACGATAAACTACTAGCAGCTTGTCGGAGAGAACGGAGCAGCGGTCACGCGAGTTGCTCAGACCATGCACGCGTTCTTCATGACATGGGCAGGAGTGATTCAATGGAGCCGACTCACATGCAGAACATCGTCGGTGATGCTGTGCTATTCGAGTTGGAAGAATGCCGTTGCTCCTGTGCTACGCCCAAGATAAGGTCCAGAACCGAAACCGGCTCTGGCCCAATTTAGGTGAATGATGAGCTTATCTTTCTGGCTTCTACTATTTTTCAAGCTCGGATTCATGACATCGGCGAGCTTATTGAAGACCTTATCACCTAAATTGAGCCAGAGCCGCTTAATGTCAAAGTTTACACTGTTCTAGCACAGTGTTCAGTTCTGTTCCCAAGTTGACAATACCAGTAAGCGGCTTGAGCAAAGAAGGGCAACCAACCAGCTATTCAAACCAGTAGGTTGCTATGAAACACCTTCTCAGGCCCATTCGTTCGTTTTGCACCGGATACTCGTACTACATTCTTCTCAGCCCTCGGCCCGTTTGCTGGCAGCTTGTGTTCACGGCAGGTGGCACACGAGGGTGGTGCCCCAACCCCTACGGGCCAACCTGTATGATAATCTTGTGCTCGTCGAGGGGCAGCACATTGCCGGGACTATCGGTGACTGTAATGCGGGCCTGGGTAATCCCGGGCCGGCGCAGCAGCAGATCCTGCGCCGAGGCCGCATTGAGGCCCGCGATCAAACGCGCCATCTCCTGCCGGCTCGCTACATCAAACTGTGCCACCCACTGCCCCTGCGCCTCGATGTGCAGCGAGGCCATGCCCTGTGGATTCTGAATCACAGCATTGATCAATGTCGTTTTCAGCCGGCTGGTCAGGGCATAGTTGCTGTGAAAGGTCTGCGTGGCATCACTTTTGAGCAGGTTGGCCGCCATGGCATAGGCATCATCGCGATTGAATACTTCAGCTATGCAGGTCATCGTCGTGGAGACGGTCACGCTATTGGAGCGCTCGCCCGCGCTATGGCTGGCGCTCGAACTGGCACTGCATTTCGCATTTCCGGCCTGCTGTTCCCCGCTCTGAATCTTCCCTTGTATCGCCTGCTGTCCCTCGGTGGTCATTTCGGCTGTCAGGTTGCTGACGGCCATATCAATATCACTCTGCTGCACATACGAGTAGGGCCGGGCATCCTGTCCGTCACTGAAGGCATCATGATTGGTCAGCGTAATGCCAGCGTGGCAGCAGGTTGTCTCTTTAAAATCCAGGGCCGGGATATTGCCTTGCGCGCCGGGAATGAGCGCGTGGGCGATACTGCTCATGCTGCCTTCGGTGGGCGGATTGGCCGCGGGAATGGTAATCGTTTCGTCGGTGGCGACCTGGATGCCTTTCTCATCGGCAAAGATCGTTCCGGCGGGAATGTTCTGTGAATAGGGTAGGGCATTATAAAAGGTCAGCAAGCCCAGGGCATTGGTGGCCTGAATCATGCCGCGTCCGGAAGTTTGCACCGTTTTTGTGTGGGGTGACGTGGTCACGCTGATAAAGTGCGCGGCTACCTGGTGCAGCGTCGGGTCAGGCACCCAGGTAATCGCCGAAATAGCATAGACATTTTTAAATATTCTCTTCTCAGGCGTGATGGTCACACTGGCGGAACTGCCGGGGAAGAGCCGGGCCAGCGGGCCGAATCCGGCAAAAACGCTCAACATTGAGCCGCCGATCAGCAGGAAGAGCGCCAGCAGCATAGCAACCAGTAGCGCACGTGTGCGCCTGTGCTTGCGTCGTGGCGGTGAGGTTGGGACCAGGCTGACCACCACATCTATTGGAGTGAGCATCTGGCTGGGAACGCTGCGCGGCGTGACGGCCTCATCCACCACTATCGGTCTGGCCTCCATTGGCTGTAGTGGTACTGGTAGATCCTCTTTCTCCTTCTGTGCGACCTTGTCTCGTGGCGCTGGCTTCTTAGGTGGAGCGGCAGGACGTTCAAATGGCTGAGCTGGCGACTGATCAGCGGAGGCTGGCGCCGGGGTAGAGGTGCGTGCTGGCTTCTTAGGCGGAGCGGCAGGACGTTCAAATGGCTGAGCTGGCGACTGATCAGCGGAGGCTAGCGCCGGGGTAGAGGTGCGTGCTGGCTTCTTAGGCGGAGCGGCAGGACGTTCAAATGGCTGAGCTGGCGACTGATCAGCGGAGGCTGGCGCCGGGGTAGAGGTGCGTGCTGGCTTCTTAGGCGGAGCGGCAGGGCGTTCAAATGGCTGAGCCGGCGACTGATCAGCGGAGGCTGGCGCCGGGGTAGAGGTGCGTGCTGGCTTCTTAGGCGGAGCGGCAGGACGTTCAAATGGCTGAGCCGGCGACTGATCAGCGGAGGCTGGCGCCGGGGTAGAGGTGCGTGCTGGCTTCTTAGGCGGAGATAAAGGTGTCTCGGTCGTCTTTTTTTCAGCGGAGTCCGGAGGCTGATCTCCGCTAATAAATGTTTTAGCATAGCTGGCATAGTTTTCTAGCGAGAGAAAGACCGGGAATTGCTGGCGTTGGGCGATTCTGGCAATCGTAGTGTTAGATGAGGCCACAATCACAAGTTGGGTCTTCAGCCCCTGTAGCAGGTTTCTCAGGTCTGCGAAGTCGGTTGTACGCCGGAATGCGGCGTTATCGTCAGGCATGACCAGTACGGTATGTCTGCGTCCCAGCTTATCCTGAGCAAGAATCGCGGTCAGAATGCTTTGCCGGTCATCTGACGCAGCCACGTGAATAATTCCAACGCTGGCGCTGCGTGGATCGTCGGGTCCAAATAGTTCCGTGCCATTCTTCTGTCGCATAATGCGTTCCTTTCCTGCTACTTCGGTAGGGTTTTTCAGTTTTCCGACCTCTCCAACGCAAGCTCGCTGACGTGCCTGCTCCTCACCCAGGCTTTATTGTATAACGAGCAACGCTAGCAAGGTTTCTCTCTTTTCCTTTCGTGTATGACTTTCCTCTCCTTTTCCCATCCTTATGAGCTATTTCATTGTAACCTCTCTCATGGATAGAGATGTATGATATCTTTACCTCTCTGCGGATGCATTGCCTCAGAAAAATCTTCCAAAATCTGTCTGAGAATCCCCCCTCTTTCCCGCTGCTTTCGTTGTAAACTTTGACATTAAGCGGCTCTGGCTCAATTTAGGTGATAAGGTCTTCAATAAGCTCGCCGATGTCATGAATCCGAGCTTGAAAAATAGTAGAAGCCAGAAAGATAAGCTCATCATTCACCTAAATTGGGCCAGAGCCGAAAGGCGGACCGATTTTGCACTGAAGGGTGGGAATTTGATCTGAAGCATGGGAATTGACGCTTCATTGCCTGGGAAATCCGCTCCACATCTGGCTTCTTTCATCGATACCTTGTAAATTAGCAGATTTTACCACAAGTATCCCGTCAGTGACCCACCAGGAGAAGTGTGTGATTTTCAACAGAACAACGTTTGGATTTATACCGGTATCGAGAGAAGAGACGTTTTGTAGTTCTGTTTCCAGTTTTCGAGCTTCAACAGAAGTGAGGTACACCATTCTGGATAGTCCTGATCCTGCGTCAGATCTGTCGCCCGCACCAGCTTTGCATAGATGATGAGATTCACGAGTCTCATAAATGTTGGCAGATGGGAAAGCAGTTCCTCATCCAGAGAATACTGTTCGCAATACCCACGGATGAACGCGCGAAATGATGGATGGCTCAGATCCACACCGGTTTCAAAAAGATCCCTGAGGGCAAATGCAACATCTGCAATATACCAAGAAGCAGCACACTCGTCGAAGTCGAACATCGCTAGGGTCTCGTCTTGCCACCTGAGATTATCGAGTTCAAAATCCCCATGAATGAGACCAGAGTTCATTTCTGTCACAGGGAGCGCAGCAAGAAACGAGGTGAGGTAATCGCATTCGGCCTGGACTCTTGGTTCATCTGTTGGCACAGCATTTCGGACCAGAGTAAGGTGATCTCTCCAGGTCCCGCGTGCGGCTACCTTGGGGTCCTGATACCGATGCGTCATGGCATGCAGTTTCCCGAGTGTGGCTCCCCATATCTCAAATTGAGCGGGACTCAGCTCTTCAATCTCTACCTCTCGACCTGGCAGTTGCGTAAATACGACTGCATGAAAGGTGCCGAGATCCGTCTCGACCGTTGCCACACATCGGCCATTTTTGGACACAACTGGCGTCGCCACGGTCATTCCCTGGCTAGCGAGAAAGTTGAGAAGAGCCATCTCGGCCTCAATCTCTGCTCGTGTCCGCTCGGTACTCTCGGCAAAGCGCAGAAAGCAGGTTTCACCACCTTTGCGGAAGATGTACACGAAGTTCGTGCTCGATCTGAAGAACTGTGCTGACCCTTGGTCATGCTCCCACTGCTCCAAAATGTGTTCTGCAATTGGGCTTTGCCCCTCTTTGTCCACCGTTCTATCAACCTTGAGCATCGTGCTCAATTTCATCATACATTCTATCCTTCTTTTCTCTCTAATGATAGCACAGTAACACTCTTCATCGAAATTACCACTATTTCCGCTCAATGATACCACAATTTACAGAATGGCGATGGAAGAAACCAGATGTGGAGCGGTTTGGCCAGACATCGAAGCTTGAATTTCCATGCTTCAGATCGAATTGTACGGATAGGTAGGAGCTTACGCCCTTTCCCCCCGTCCACACCGGACATGCGACTTTCACCGCATCCGGCGTTCCAGTACTCGGATAAACACTCTTACGTGTACCTCAGGGGGAGTCGATGGATTGGGGTTTTACCCCCCCAGAGCGCACCAGCCAGAGCACAGCTTCACCTGTTGCATGGAGTCCCCCGCTATGCCGGAGAACAAGGCTCCACTACTCTGACCGTCATTTGCTTTCTCTGGTTCATCCATTTCTTCTCTCTTCAGGTTCCTTTCCCTGGCGAACCTTCGCCCTGTCCAGCCCATTACAGGCTGGCATTTGACTACTACGCCGCCGCCGCCCTCTCTCCCGCATGCTGGCATTCTCGCATCCCTTTCGGGTAAAGCGGTTTGAGAGTTCCCTGTCTTTCTCCTTATGGAGTTATAGTGATCCGTAGCTGCCTTCTATACGCCGCGCGAACAAAGGAAGAGTCCCAGATATCGGTGGAACATATCTGGGCAGTCGCGATACCATTTTGGTCAGAGTGTGTCAGCCAGTTTCACTCTTCACTGATCACGACGCTTCAGATGAAGGTTCCTCTCGTCAGCATAGATCACAGGGTTTGCCCTTCTTTCCCTTCTGACTAAGTTGGTCGGGCGTTATCAGCGGGCTTCACACCCCCGGAAATGCCGTTTCCAGACGCATGCCGCCTAACCCTAGCACCACTCTTCAATTGCTGCTCTTTTGAGCAACTCCATAAAGCCTTGCAGGCGCACCCCACCCTTCAGTGCAAAATCGGTCTACTCTTCAGTTAATTTACCACCTCGCTGATGGCCTGCTCGGCCTCGACGAGTGTGGCGACTGAGACGCCGAGAAGATATGCTGGTCCCAGCACCTGAGACGGTGAAGGAAGCTGAAGCCGTCTGGATGAGTCACGATGAGCAGGGACTCTGGTGACGGTGAGCCGCTGGAGTAGCTTGCATTTCCGGCAAGCCCGCGAGACCCCGGTTCATGTGTTCCGTGTGCAACGAGAGGGCGCCAAAGACAGCAAACGCGATCCGCGCGAGAGTTGGTTTGTCTGCATTGCTCTGTGTGGAGTCGATCTGGCTTTTGGTCGCTGCAAAGCCATGCTCAATACAGAACGCGAATGGCTCAGTGTGACAATTGCGCCGGTCATAGAAAAACGTTGAATGTCATCAAAAGCTGTATCTGAACGTAAATTGAGGTGTTTACACTGGATTTTCATCCAGTGTAAACACCTCAATTTACTTATAAGCATTACCAGGGGAGAAATGGCAATTTTTAAGTAACTCTGATGTTTTATTCTTAAATAAGAAAATGGTAATATTATAATAAAAGGGTACAAAGTGATCAGTCAAGAGTTCTTACTTTTCAATGGGCTAACAATCCTCTATTCTGAGCCAGAAGCTAGAGAGTACTATTCATCCGTAGCCATGTTTTTGCATATGACACAGCAAAGGAAAGGATACTTTAGCCATGACCATATTAAGCAGCGTTGAACCGATCCTGAGCGAGGATGAGGTTGCTCAATTTCATGAACTTGGCTATGTCCTCGTGAAAGGTGTACTTTCACGGGATGAAGCCGCCTATTACCACGGCCAGATTTTAAATCTGGTCCCACGTGATTTGACCCTCCCGGCCCATTGGGGCACCCACAATGGTAGACTCAAACCAATGAATGAAAATGGAAGCCAGACAATTGATACGCCGGAACTTTTACCACTGATGATCAATGAGAAACTTTATAGAGCGGCAGTCCAATTGCTTGGCTCGACGCGCTTGCGATCGATGGATGGGTCAATAGGCATTACGTTGCGCAATGCAGGCGAAAAAAATATCCTGAGTCAGCGTCTTCACCTTGATGCCTCTGTCCCCAACACTGTGAACAACTTCCAATTTACACAACAAGAATTACAGGTTGGAGGATGCTACTATTTCAATACTGTTGAACCGCAAGGCGGTGGTATCCATGTCGTTCCTGGTGGACATCGACTCGTCGAGGAAAAAGCACGAGCACATACAGAAGGACGTCAACTTTATGAAAAATGGAAAAATATTACCGATTTTCCGGAAACAGTCGAGGTAACCGGGGAGGCGGGAGATTTTGCCTTACTCCATCATCTGATGCCACATGCGGCATCACACAACCACCTGCCCAGGCCGCGAATAGCTCAATTTACCCGCTTCATCCGTGAGGATCATCCGCATTATCCAGCCAGGCCTGCTGCGCCTGATCAATATAGTCAAGCGCAACTTCGCGTGATGACTCCGTTGGGCCGTAAACTACTGGGTATTGATCCCTGGTAGCAATACATTATCCTTTTCGGGTTCTCAAAACTGACGACGTACGCCACAATTTCTTACGATCTGAGTACGTCGTCAAGCTTTTCCACCGAGAAGAAACTCATTCCAAGTACACATTCTATGCTGTAGCAGGCGACATCCCCGATACCACAGGCAAACAGTTGCTGATGAGCGGTTGGACTCTGAAGCATACCTGTGTATTCACTTCCACCTGCCTGTGTGATGGGCATGGAGGAAGAAGAGGTGTACTGAACGGTGGAAGAGGTGCCATATGGCACAGGTGTATGTGTAGTGAGTAGAACACCTACCAGCATGAGCATGGCAATACCTCCCCAGCGCGTAAGCATGACATACGGTCTTCTTGTCATCAGTGTAATTAAAGCGCGAGTAAGCAGGCGAGACATCAGGTAGCTCCTTCTTCTGTATTGATCTCTCTGTATTAAGGGTAAGTGTACTCAACGGGGACGGTGAAGGGGAAGAGGAAAACCACCCAATGTCGGGCGAAGTTCTTCCCAGTTTAGGGCGAAGTGGGGGGAAGTGAATGTACAGGAAAGTATTTTTATTGCATATTGATAAAAATACTGTTACTTTGATCTGATTTTTGCCATCTACATTATCTATTCGGGAATAGAAATCAAAAGCTCTCCCTGTCGTTGGAAGAAAGAGGCGGTTTGCTAGAAGTAGACGCACTCTCCTTATGGAGTGTGCGAAAGGAGCACAGAAAAAAGGAACAGGCAGAAATTTGTGCGATTGAAATTTGTGTAGGTGGTGTGTGACAGCATCTTTGGTGCATCATGAAAACATTGCATCGGCCGTTAGCTGATACACAATACTTTGTGCTTGCCAATACCTTGTATGGAACTCGCCGATCGACTGCACAGTAGAGAAGGAGGTGCGCAGATACCCCTCCTCCTGATGAGTTCTGATTTGCTACGGGAATGCTTGCCAGAGACCATTTCAGAATGCTGCAAAAAACCTTCGACATAGAGAGGCTATAGCGATTACACGGCGGAACTGCTTGTTTCATGAGGAGATGGGTGCATCGCCGAGAAGAAATGATACGCATGTCACCCCTTCCTGGCGACGGGCTGGCGATCATTGACGTCTTTTGACATCCTCTTCCGGACGGATAATATCACGGGGAATTCCTCGAGGGTTTTCCTGCTTCGCTGAGCCTTGCCAAGACGGGACAAAACCAGTCCAGGTCTTACGGACTCTCCACAGGCAAGAAGAGACTTTCGTCTATCACTATCCGCCTTCATGGAGGAGACGAGGAGAAAAGGAGAGGTATGGAGATCGGAGAGTGTTTCCGCAGAAGAAGTTTGTGTTCTCGTGGCGTGCTGTGCTCGTAGATTGCCGTTTGGGTATGCTAAAAGAGGTGAATACAGATACTAATCACTTCTTGGCTGTTCAGTCACTGGTTTTTTGTGCATCACCAGACATGGGTCTCCCCTTTACACGAAGGAGGTTTGTGATGAAGCTGGTCGTTGATTTAAATAAATGCCAAAGCTATGGGCAATGTATCTACGCTGCCCCAACCGTGTTTCGGTGGCATAGCGAGGAGTCGCTCGAATTCAACTACAATCCCGATGATGGCCTGCGTCAGCAGGTTGAGCGAGCCGCCGCGGCCTGCCCGGTTCAAGCCATCCGCATCGGGCGGTCGAATGAGCAGGTAGCAACAGCGCAGCCATCGGCGCAGGAGGCTCATCATGATGAGGAGGAATGATGGGCGCTTCAATGGGCGTATTATCATTGTTGGTGCATCTCTGGCTGGTCTGCGTGCAGCCGAAACACTGCGAGAGGAAGGCTTTAATGGGCCACTGATACTGATTGGAGACGAGCCGTATCCACCCTACGACCGCCCACCGCTCTCCAAGTCGGTGCTGACTGGCTGGCTTCCCGCGACCAATACCTTTCTGCCACAAGGTCGGGATCTCAATGCCGAGTGGCTGTTGGGAGTGCCAGCGACACACCTGGATCTTGCACAGAAGGCCGTCCAACTCGCCGATGATCGGCGCATTTCCTTTGATCGACTCCTTATTGCAACAGGGACACGAGCGCGACCGTGGCCAGATGCGTCACAGGCTGCACTTGACGGCGTCTTCACCATCCGCACCCTCGATGATGGCGCGCGACTGCATCAACGCCTGGCCGCTAGCCCACGCCATATCCTGGTGATAGGTGCAGGCTTTACAGGTTCAGAGGTTGCCTCGGTGTGTCGTGAGCTTGGTCTGGTCGTGACCGTGACCGAGCGGAGCGCGGCACCACTGGCGGGAGCGTTGGGAGGTGCGGCCGGCACCGTTGCCGCTCGTCTCCAACGAGCGTATGGGGTTGATCTGCGCTGCAATACCACGGTGATGGCACTTGAAGGAGATGCACAGGGACGCCTCTGCCGCGCCCACCTTTCAGACGGCGACGTGTTAGAGGTAGATGTCGCAGTGGTCGCGCTCGGGGCCGTCCGCAATGTCGAATGGCTGCAACATGCGGGACTGGCAGCCGATGCCCGTGGCGTGGTCTGTGATGGAACCTGTCGCGTGTTTGACGCCAACGACATCGTCACTGATGATCTCTTCGTGGCTGGAGATGTCGCCCGCTGGCCCCATCCACTCTTCGATGGGCAACTCCTTGCCGTTGAACACTGGGGCAATGCGGTCGCACAGGCAAGCATCGCAGCACATAATATGGTGTGTGCCCCGTGGGAGCGTCGCGGACATCGCCATATCCCCAGCTTCTGGTCCAATCAATTTGGCTTGAATATCAAGTCAGTCGGTCTGCCAACACTTGCCGATGAAGTCGTGGTCACGCAAGGATCAGTCTCCGAACGTCGTTTTGTTGCTGTCTACGGACACAAGGGACGCGTCGTTGCTGCATTAGCTGTCAATATGCCTCGTGGACTCGATGTCTATGAAGCACTTATTGAGCAGAAGCGTTCTTTCCCTCCCCATCTCAACGCACCCGACGAGCCAAAACCGTTGCGCGTTGTTGCAGCCGGTTTTCCCGTACCGGGGCAGCCTACCCACAGCCCGATTGCCACTGCAACTGGACCGGGCCCCAGTACCCCACCAGAGGAGCGTGATGCCGCTGCTGCCCGTGCCTCCGATCCACGCGTTCCGTCCGGCCCCCTACCATTATGAGAGTCTTGGACACCGTTTTTCGCATGATCCGAAGTGCATCATTGCGATGTTTCAGTTCCTGAAAGGAGGACAGCTATGCATTCCACCAAGACCAGCGTCGCGAGCCTGTTCGAACGACTGCTCGATCCTGCGAGTCGTCCGAACCCTTATCCGATTTATGAGCAGATGCTCGAGATCCCGGTGGCGCAGTTGGATGAGAATTACTTTCTGGTCAGTACGTACCATGAGATCCTCTTTCTCCTCCACGACCCGAGTGTGGGCAAAGATCAACGCAAAAGCAAGATCCCTGTTGAAGGCCTACGCGACGTCGCGAAACAATGGATACTCTTTCTTGATCCCCCTGAGCACGACCGCTTACGACGGCTTGTCATGCATCAATTCACGCCGGAAAGGATCACGGGGATGCAAGGACGGGTCGCCGATACCGTGACCCAACTGCTCAACGCCCAGCGCGACCAGAAGCAGTTTGATCTTGTCGATGCCTTTTCGTATCCACTTCCAGTCACGGTCATTTGCGAACTGCTCGGGGTGCCGCGAGAGGATGAGACGCGCTTCCATGCGTGGGCTGATATGCTGACGTATGGCCTGGACCCGGCGCTGGCGATGGACCCCGGCATCACAAAGGCCTTTGAAGAGATTTCTCAGTACATGAGCCAGCTGATCGCCGAGCGGCGTATGCATCCCAGAGATGACCTGGCGACAGGACTTGCCCTCGGCAATGATCCTGCGGGGCGCATGGATGACGAAACGCTCATCAGTACCATGATCTTGTTGCTGTTAGCTGGTCACGAGACGACAGTGAACCTGATTACCAACAGCATGCTGACCTTGTTACGTCATCCCCAGGAGTTGCAGAAGCTCCGCGATCATCCTGAACGTGTCCATCTCGTGATTGAAGAGGTCTTGCGCTACGATCCGCCAGTTCAATTTGCCACACGTTTTGCACTCACCGACATGACGCTTCATGGAGTGACGATTCCTCAGGGGTCAGGCCTACGGCTGATGTTTGCGGCGGGCGACCGCGATCCGCGCTGTTTCGCTCATCCCAACGAGTTTGACCCTGACCGTCCTGACAACCGGCACTTTGGTTTCGGGAATGGTGTTCATTACTGCGTTGGCGCACCGCTAGCACGCATAGAGGTACAGGTGGCGCTCACTGAGCTCTCTCGTCGACTGATTCAGCCACGCTTAGTCGTCGATCCTCCTCCATATCGAGCAAATGCAGTGTTACGAGGTCCCCAGCATCTGCCCATTGCCTTCGATCGTATGGAAGCCTGAGTGCCAAAAAGCACTTCCATGTGTTCCATGTACGCGAAGCTGCTCTCGATCCTTTTGAGACAGCTTCGCGTAATGAATGAGAACTTTAGAGAATGACAGAGTATCATGAAGAGCATTTTGCGCTTTCCTCTCATATTTTCTCGTCTGAAGAGAGGTTGCACCTCTGCTTTTGGTAGGCTTCAAAACGACAACGAGCGATACTGTACACATCTACCACACAGCATTGCATAGTTGCCGGAACCGATATCCCACCCCCACGATGGTTTCAAGATACGTAGGATGCCTGGGATCGTCTTCGAGTTTCAGGCGCAGGGTATGCAGGGGGAAGAGAAAAGAGGAACAATGCATGTCCAGGTTGGAATGAAGCTGTTGATTTTTGGGTCATTCCCCTGTTGCAGGCTGAGGAAATGCCATTGAAAGGAAACTGAATGCCCATGTCCACGGTTATCAACGCGTTCTTGGTGCTCTTGCCCGTGCTGTTCGTCATGGCCCTGGGCTTCTTGGCGGGACGTGCCAGGCAATTCGACCGCGACCAGGTCCAGGGCTTGAATGAATTGGTCCTCACCTTTGCTTTGCCGGCGTTGTTGTTTGTGGGAATCGTGACCACGCCGCGCAGCTCACTCCTGGCCGCAGGGCCGTTCGTGCTCGCGTTGCTCATCGCTTTTGTGGGACTGTTTGTGGTGGTGGCGGTGGGAAGCCGGTTCGTGCTGCATCATAGGGTGGGGGCAGCCGCTCTTCAGGCAAGCTGCATCGTCTTTTCCAACGTCGCTTTCATCGGCCTTCCGATTTTGACCCCTTTATTTGGCTCATCCAGCACTCTTTCCGTTGCCATAGCCGCTCTGGTCTCGCAAGTGACGCTGGTTCCTCTCATGGTGACCATGCTCGAATATGATCGACAGCGCTCGGCTGGTGGAGAGACGCCCCGTCTTGCGGCGCTGGTCGGTCAGAGCCTCTTGAGCAGACCAGTCGTGCTCGCTCCGCTGCTGGCAACGATCCTCGTCTTGCTCGCTGTGCCCGTGCCCAAAGAGATTGAGAGCACGCTCAATCTGATTGGGTCGGCAACCGCGGGTGTGGCCGTGTTTGTGGCCGGGCTCATCATTGCCGCCTATCAGGTCAAAGTGACCGTGGAAACTGCCGCAAACACGCTGGTCAAGATGATCGTGCAACCCGCCCTGATGGCATTGCTGGTGGTGGCATTTGGCATTGGCAAGCCACTGGGCAGCCAAGCCATTCTCATCTGCGCGCTTCCGACCGCTGTCGTTCCGGCCATGTTCGCGCTCCGCTATAAGGTATACGAGGCCGCTTCGACACTGCTTTTGACGACGATAGCGATGATCGTGGTGATGCCGCTGTCGATTGCGTTGACAGGTGCATGAGAAGCAGTGTAACGAGAGGCACCTCTGGCTATCCCTTTGCAAGCCTCTCGCCTGAGCGCGCTTTTTGGCATCTGTTAGGACGTATGACTGTCCTTTGCCTCTCTTGCTCTATCGGGCCGTCGCATGGCTCTTTTTGTCCGGAGGGTACACTAAAAGCGATGGCATGTTCATTGAGGAGGAATGGAAGCGTGAGATGATGGGAATCGTATGAGCCAGAGCGGTCAGGAGAGCCAGTTCTCTCTGACCGTTGCCCAGGTAATAGCCAGACTGCGCGTGACTGATTGGACAATCCAGCGGCACACTGAAGCAGGGCAATCGCATCGTATTTTGGGGGCTGATTCCCCAAGCAGCGTCATGACCAATCAGCTTTCAAGGCCCTGCTTTACGAATGGGCTCGACAAGACACTTGAAAAGGGAGCAGAATGAACCGCTACGCCTAGCTGGTGACCACCGGCAGTGGAGACAGAAAAAGTAACTGACCAGATCTCTTCTGTGTTTGAGCAGAAAGAGATCACGTGTGCTTCCTCTCCTCCCTCTGTTTGTTGAATATGCTCATCATTGCTGCCGAGAGAGCACTTATGAGGAGCGTGCGACATGTTCATCTGACGACAACAGGAATAGTGAAGAAGAGATCATGATTGGAGGAACAATTGAGCAAACAACGCGAACAAAAAAGACCACTAACGACGACTGATGCTGGCATTCCCGCACCAAGCGATGAATATTCGCTCACCGCAGGGCCCGATGGACCCGTGCTGCTCCAGGATGCCTACCTGAACGAGAAGCTGGCCCACTTCGTCCGCGAGCGCGTCCCCGATCGCGTGTACCACGTCAAGGGCGGCGGCGCCTTCGGCTACTTCGAGGTGACCGCCGACGTCACTCAGTGGACCAAGGCCGCCTTCCTCAACAAAGTTGGCAAGCGCACACCGATGCTCGTGCGCTTCTCGTCGGTGGCCGGCGAAGAGGGCTACCCGGACACGGACCGCGACGTGCGCGGCTTCGCCCTCAAGTTCTACACCGAAGAGGGCAACTACGACATGGTCGGCAACGACACGCCGGTCTTCTTCATGCGTGACCCCATGAAGTTCCCTGACTTCATTCACTCGCAGGAGCGCATGCCCGACACCGGCCTGCGCAGCAACAACATGCAGTGGGACTACTGGACGCTCTCGCCCGAGTCGGCCCACCAGGTGATGATCCTGATGAGCGACCGGGGCACGCCGCGCACTTGGCGCAACATGAACGGCTACAGCAGCAGTACGTACATGTGGGAGAACGCAGCTGGCAAGAAGTTCTGGGTCAAGTACCACTTCAAGACCGAGCAGAGCATCCAGAACTTTACTGACGCCGAGGCCAGGGCCATGCGAGCTGAGGACCTCGACTACCACCGGCGTGACTTGTGGGAGGCGATTGCACGCAAGGACTACCCGTCCTGGCGCCTCGAGATGCAGATCATGCCGTACGAGGACGCGGCCAACTACCGCTTCAATCCCTTCGACATCACCAAGGTCTGGCCGCACAAAGACTACCCGACGATCCCAATCGGCCGGATGGTGCTCGACCATAACCCCGAGAACTTCTTCGCCCAGATCGTGCAGGCCGGGTTCGAGGTGGCGAACTTTGTCCCGGGCATCGGGCCCAGCCCGGACAGGATGGTGCTGGGGCGGATGTCCGCCTACGGCGACTCGATCCGTTATCGCAACGGCGTGAACTCTGATCAGCTGCCGGTCAACCGGCCGCTCAACGAGGTGCACAACTACAACAAGGACGGCCAGATGCGCTTCCGCCACAATGGGAACCAGCCTGTCTACGCGCCCAACAGCTATGGCGGGCCGCGGGCTGACCCGCAGCGCTACCACGATCCCAGCTGGTTCGTGGAGGCTGGCGAGATTATGCGCAGCGCGTATAGGCCGCACGCGGAGGATAACGACTTCGTGCAGCCCGGCACGCTCTACCGCCAGGTGATGTCACCAACCGATCGGGACCATCTGGTCGGCAACATCGTCTGGCACCTGAGCCAGGGCGTCGAGCGTTTCATTCAAGAGCGCGCGGTCAAAAGCTACTTGTCCCCGATCGACCCCGATCTGGGAGCGCGGGTAGCCAAAGGCCTCGGTTTGGAAATCATGGCTGAGGCAACCGCGTCAGTTGGGAAAGTCCGGAGGAAATAGTCGCCGGGGAAAGGACAAGATGCGTGGAGGCGACTGCCAGAGCGGATTGAAGACAGACGAGAGGGAAAGAGGAGACAGCTCTTCCTCTCCTCTTTCCCTTAGGGTGACAGACGACAGCGGTTCGCTGTGGCACTCAATCCTGGAGACCATGGCAATTCCGGGGCTGGCAGATGGACCGCGCTCCGCTCCGCATGGGAGACGCTTGCCGACAGATGAAGCGGCTTTACAGCCTATCGTTGTTTCCCGGTTTGTTCATACTCGATCCCCTTTTTCTCCCTCCAATTTACAAGGTGTCGATGGAAGAAGCCAGATGAAGAGCGGTTTTTCCAGGGAACGCGTGTACCAGTGCTCAAGATTGAGGGCAAAAGCTGCTCGCTTTCCGGCTCATGCCCTGGTTTGGTGAATCATGAGCTTATCGGTGTGAGGTTCCCTAAGATTCGCGCTCACTCGATAAGCTAGCGTAACTCATCAATTTCTCGATTCACCAAACCAGGGCATGAGCCGCTTTCCAGGGCATTTACCATGAAAGAGTCATAATACGAAGTGTCTAACAGTCTCCTTTGTACACTCACGACAAAGAGCCGACCTGCTACTTGCGAGACAAGCCAATTGGCTCTAGAAAGATGCTCTGTGAATCGTGCTTGTGCGGTAGAAGATGTGGCAGAAGCCCATTCGCATCATGGGCACTTGTGTCGAGTACGCTCTGCAAGCAGCTTTTAGTGTAGGTTTCGCCCGAAATCATACAGTGGCCCAATAGGCGGGCATTACCTCGTTAGAAAAAGGAGATCATTATGGCTGGAGTATCTCATTCGGTGGAAAGAACAATCGTTCTTGTCCACGGTGCCTTCGTGGACGGTTCCGGTTGGGAGAGCGTCTATAGGATATTGAAGAAGGACGGCTATCGTGTCACCATCGTCCAGAATCCGACGATCTCGCTGGCCGACGATGTCGCTGCAACCAAACGCATTATTCACGCGCAGAACGGCCCGGTGATTCTCGTCGGCCACTCCTACGGAGGAGCGGTGATCACCGAAGCCGGCAACGATCCACAGGTCGTGGGTCTTGTGTATATCGCAGCCTTTGCCCCCGACACGGGCGAGTCCGTGTCCACGCTTCTCAAGGATACCCCGCCTGGCGCGCCTGCGTCCCCGATCCTGCCGCCCCAGGATGGCTATCTGTACCAGGACAAGGTCAGGTTCCCTGCCTCATTTGCGGCTGACGTGGACGAAGAAAAGGCTGTGTTCATGGCCGATTCGCAGGTCCCGTGGGGCGAGGAGGCACTGAACGGCATGATCAGCGAACCAGCGTGGAGGACCAAGCCGAGCTGGTACTTGATCGCTAACGACGACAAGATGATCCCACTGTCAGCCCAGCGTTTCATGTCCAGGCGCGCAGGTTCGACAGTCGTCGAGGGAGCGGGCAGCCACGCGATCTACATGTCGCAACCAGGTGCGGTAGCTGAGCTCATCGAACAAGCCGTACAAGGAGTGAAGGTGTCGGCGAACGAAGCTCGGCGAACGCTTCCATAGTGATTTGGCTTGAGAGCGTTTTTCGCGGCTCTTCCGCTTTCATTATGCAGAAGTATTTCCAGCCTCTTAGCCAGCAAAAAGCCGGAACATTGAACGGGCCAGTGAAGACTCCTCAGCACAAAAAGCATCTCATTGCGCAATCCGTGGACATTTACCATTCCTGCAGAATAACATCCCCTGAAACGCTCTGAGAAGCATTCTCAGCATTTCACGCTGCTAGTTGTTCCACGGTGACTGGAGAACCAGGTCGCAGAAGTTCGGCCGTTTGTAGCCGGGGAGATAGCGCTCGCAGACATCCGAGTCGATGTTGCCAAACGCCGTCTCGGGTTTGTGTCCGATGCCATCGAGAAACGCATGCAATATCTTGTTCTTGAAACCGTCGCGGGGGAAGGCAGAGACGACCTGAGAACGTGTCTGCTCGGAGAGTTCGTCAAAGCGATCACCCATGACGTCGAAGCCAACTCCGTGATAGAGCAGAGCCACCACCGTTTCCTTGTACTGGGCCACTCCAATGGTTTGATGCAGCGCGATCGCGTCCCAGACAAGCTGTGTGGACTCTTTGGAGAGACCATGTTGTTCAAGCAAGCTACGAGCCGCATTGGCTCCATCTATCTCGAAGCGCTTGTCTGGGCTCCTGTAATGCTTGGTGAGCCCAAGATCGTGAAACACGGCGCTCACGTAAAGCAACTCAGGATCGTACTTCTGGTTCTCCTGACGGCCGAGCAGTGATCCAAAAAGGAAAACACGGTGCGAATGGTTCCACAGCAGCGGGTCGCCGTATTCGCGCAGTAACTCCGCGGCTTCGTTGGCCAGTTTGCTATCGGGAATAGCAATACCTGCAATACTTTTTGTCATGATTTTGTTCTCCTTGCGACATCTTGACTGCTTGTTCTGTTCCAAGAGGACGTAAGCGTAGGGGGTGTTTCTGCTTCCCCTCTCTTTCGAGTCTACTCCCTCCACAAAAATGGGCCATGGTCACAGCAATCTTCCCCCGAAAGGACGGAGAGCCCACTAATCAAGTTAAATGACACTCACCACCCTTGCTACTCAAAAAGTCTGTATGTGCAACAATCCATCGTTGTAAGCGCGGATATACCTGGAAGCCGTAAATACTGAGCGTAACCAAAGCGCTTCTTCTAGTGACCGCCTTCTGGCTGTATTCCCGTATAACGAGCGCGTGGCCGAATCCCTTGCGGGCTCCACGCTTGCTCCAAGGCATGCCCGATCCAACCGACACAGCGGGCCAGCGCGACGAGAGCCTGAAACTGCTCATTGGTGAGCTTCAGGTTCAGGGCCAGAGCTGCGTAGGCGAGCTCGATGCGCGGATGGATACCCAGTATTTGCTCAACTTCGGCAACCAGCGTCTCAACGAGCCTGGTACCGGAGGCTTCAGGATATTGCACGTGCAAGAGTTTCAACAGCATCACTACCCGCGGGTCCCCAGCTGGGAAGAGAGGGTGCTCGAAGCCTGGAATATCTTCCCCTTGCTTCAGGCGTTCGACGAGTACCTGATTTATTTGTTGAGGTTGACCAAGACTGCTGAGAAATCGAAAAACCTGCCCGGTCCGGAAAGCTGCTAATGCTCCATTGATAGCGGCATACAGTGTTGCACCAGTTGATGCGATGCAGCGGGCAGTAAAAGCTGGAGCGCTTAATTCGTTATCAGCATTCAGAATCAGGGCCGCATTCAAGATCTGCGAGGCCTGGTCATCATGTGGTGACCAGGCCTGCTGGAGCGTCTCAGCCAGGGAGGCCTGAGGACTTGTTGCATGGACTAGAAAGCACGTGAAAAGCCAGATCAGGCGTACGCTTGTAGTGAGTGCGGCCTCCTGACTCGGACGATAGGCACGCATATCCTCTGCGCCTAGCAGGGGCAGCACCATCTGGAACTGCTCAAGAAGCGACAAGTTGGTAGGATACAGTTTTTCCCGGAATGTCGCCAGTTTTTGGAGCAGAGCTGGCTGAGGCTTTTCCTCAGTGAAAAATTGCTCTACTTGTCGGGCATTCTCGCTTTCAGCAAAACCCCAGAGCAGCGCCGCGACTTGTTCAATCTTCCATGACGCGGCCAACTCCACTGCCTCGCGGCCACGATAATAGACGCGATCATCTCTTACCAGGGTCAGTTCGGAATCGATGATGGGCTCCCCCCAACTAATCGCCTTGCTCACCACTTGCTCTGGATGCTGGCGCATCTCCTTGCGCGCTTTCAAGCGTTGAATATCTTCCGCCAGGTAGGCCCGCACGCGACGCGAACCGCCGACTGCTTCCGAACGGATCGCCCCTCGACTCACATATGCATACAACGTTGTCAGGCTGATTCCTAATTCAGATGTCGCCTCCTGCGCACTCATATAGCGCTCATTACTCATGTGTTTCTGCCTCCTTCAGATGTTTTGTTGCCCCTATCATACAACATATTGATTTTAAAATCAATATGTTGACAATCTATTGACATTAAAATATACTCATGGAGAAATGAATACAACCACACGTGAACTGTCTTCAACCGCCTTTTCCCGGGTGGAGAGAAGAGCAAGTACAACAACCGCGAGGAAAAGAAAAGAATGTCAGTAACTGAACTCGATGAAAAAATAGCTCTAGTCCTGATTGATCTCCAGAATGGTTTTGCTGGAATACCGACGACTCCCCATTCGATGGAAGAGGTGATTGCCAATTCAATCAAGTTAGCCGAAACGTTTCGCCAGCAGGCATTGCCTGTGATGCTTGTCCACGTAACGTACTCACCTGATGGTGGTGATATGTTTGTGCCGCGCACCGACACTGAGTCTACAACTCGCAGGTCTTTAGGAGCAGATTGGGATCAACTGGTGAGGGAGATTGGTCAACAAGGCAACGATATTGTCGTACCCAAGCGTAGCTGGAGCGCCTTTCATGGAACATCGCTCGATATGCATCTGCGACGCCGTGGTATCACCGAGATTGTGCTGGCTGGTATCATGACAAGCATCGGAGTCGAATCGACTGCACGAGAGGCGCACGATCATGGATATCATCAGATTTTTGTTGAGGATGCGATGTCAGATCGCAGCGAAGAGTCTCATCAACATACCATCAGCCGCATTTTTCCACACATCGGGCGCGTCAAAAGCACCGAAGAGGTTCTCTCTCTTCTAGCACGTTGAGCCGAGCGCTGGCTAACATGAACGCCTGGTGTGAGATAGCCAACACGCGAACGGCCTCATGCCCTGGCTGGTTTCCAGGCCCAGCTCGCCGCTAAAGTTGGCTTGCACAACTTTTACTCTTGGCTCAAACTCTTCCCTCCATCGGGAACTCTTGGCCTTTGCCGACTTGCTGGAGGGATAACCTATCTCACACCAGGCGTTCATATTTCCCAGTTCAATGACATTTGAAGGTATCTTTACATGGAGAATAGTCAATGGTAACAAAAAATATCTCAGAAGCCCATTCCATCCAGAATGCTGAATTGTCTTCTTTTCGCCGCAATTTGATATTGATTATATGCTGCGTCAGCGTATTTCTTGTTGGCGTAGATACAAGTATTCTGAACGTCGCCCTTCCATCGATTCAGCACGACTTCCATGCTTCAATCGCAGAAGCACAGTGGACCCTGGATGCATATACGCTTGTGATCGCTAGTTTACTGGTATTGTCCTCTTCAACTGCAGACCGTGTAGGGCGGCGGCGTATCTTTCAGCTAGGGGTGAGCCTCTTCACGCTCGGATCACTCCTCTGTAGCCTTGCACCAAGCATTACGTGGCTTATCGTGTTCCGAATGATGCAAGCAGTCGGTGGCAGTATGCTCAACCCGGTCGCCATGTCAATTATTGGTAACACATTTATCAAGCCAGCAGAACGGGCTCGCGCTGTCGGTGTTTGGGGTGGTGTTGCTGGAATCAGTCTCGCCGCCGGTCCGATACTCGGTGGCCTCCTTGTCGACAGCATTGGTTGGCGCTCGATTTTCTGGATCAATGTTCCATTCGGAATCGCCGTTATATTGCTAACAGCCAAATTTGTACCAGAATCGAAGGCTCCTCATCCGCGCCGTTTCGACCCTATCGGTCAGATTCTCGTGATAGCTTTACTCGGACTGCTTATCTATGGAATCATTGAGGTCCCGGCATACGGATGGACCTCGTTTGAAATCCTCGCCTGTCTCATTGGTGCTGCAGCTTGCTTTGTTGGATTCATCGCCTATGAGCGAGTCCGTAAAGAGCCGCTCATTGATATACGGTTCTTCCGATCTGTTCCATTCAGTGGTGCCTCGATTATTGCATTATGCACATTCACGGCTCTGGGTGGCTTCTCAATCCTCAACACATTGTACCTGCAAGACATCCTGCATTTCTCGCCTCTTCAGGCTGGTACCGCTTTTTTACCAATGGCTGTAGCCCTGGCAATCTCCTCGCCGATTTCTGGCCGCATAATTGGGAGATATGGAACTCGCATATCACTCCTTATCGGGGGCGCAGCAATTGCCATCGCGGGTCTCCTTGCCGCCATAGAATATAATAATCTACCTTTTATCGGACTTCTTGTCTGTTATGCACTTGTCGGTTCAGGCGTTGGTTGGATCAATGCAGCAATCAGCAATACGGCTCTCTCCGGGATGCCCCGTTCTCAGGCAGGTGCTGCGGCTGGCATCGCTTCGACGATGCGACAACTAGGTCAGGCACTCGGTGTAGCGGTGATTGGTTCTGTTATTGCCTCACGTGTCACACACTTGACAGCGAGTAGTGGATTTACTGACGCTTCTCGCATAAGTTGGGGTATCATCGCTGGTTGCGGTTTCGCTGTCTTGTTTCTCGGCTTGATCACAACTGGCACTTGGGCAAAGTGCACCGCCAGCCGAAATGCGGAGCGCATGCAGTTAGAGATGGAGCACATTTGATCAGCATCTGGGAATGTACGGGTGCGCTCACACCTTGCAGGAGGTAGGGCTAAGATCCTGACCAAAGTGTGCATTCATGTCATATCTGAGATGTAAATGTTGGAATTAAGCTGTTGATTTCTTAGTGATTATCCTATGGATGAGTTGTATCCTCTTACAGAACATACTAGCTCAGGAGATGATCAACACACTTTGACACTTAGACATGGCAAACCACCCCACTTGCAGGACAAGCGGGGTGGTGGAATGATCACCCTCTATCAGCTTCCTGCCGAGGCCCGCGACCATGAATCCTCTTATGGGACGATTGGCAAGGTAAACCAGAAGGTAGAGCCTTCCCCTAATGTACTTTCCACACCAACTTCTCCCTGGTGTTCGGCGATGAGCATCTGGCAGATATATAAGCCCAGACCCAACCCTTTCCCCGAACCACTCTGGACGGGTACGCCTTTCACCTGGTGAAAACGCTGCCAGATTTCTTTCTGTGCTTCTGCCGAGAGGCCCGGCCCCCGATCGCGCACCCAGACGCGAGCAACACCCTTCTCGGCGGTGAGACCAATATGCACCGGCTGGTCGGGACGCGAATAGCGCAGCGCATTGGTCACATAATTGGTCACCACCTGACTGATGCGATCTCGATCAGCGAGCACGTGGACCAGAGTATTCTCTGGCATTTCAAGGAGGAGCGAGCGTTCGGGCGCAGTGACCCGCAAATCCTCAACAGTTTCACGCACCAGGCTGACGAGTTCACAGCGCTGCGGCGAGAGCTTCAGGGTATTGGATGTGATGCGCGAGATGTCCAGCAGGTCATTGATCAAGCGCGTTTGTGCATCGACCTGGCGTGCACAATCCTCCAGATTTTTCGTGAGTCCCTGGACGAAGGTGCTCCATTCTGGGGAGACGTTGTCCGCCGTCGTGACTACCCGTTTCAGGCGCCGTTGGATTAATTGAAGCGTCCCTCTGAGGGCAGTTAACGGTGTTTTTAATTCGTGGCTGGTTATGCCAAGGAAGAGGTCTTTTTGCCGTTCCACTTCTTTGCGGGCCGTCAAATCTAAGACGAACGTGATGGCCAGCGGTGAGGAGCCGACCCGACGCAAAAGGGTTCCCCCGTTCAGGACCGGTACGCGCGTGCCGTCTTTGGCCACATACTCTTTTTCAAACGGCTGAACCACCCCGGTTGTCTGCAGTTCCTCGATCGCCCGCGCGTCTTGGGCCCGATATTCCGGGGGAGTCATCGTCGTCCACTGCATCCGTCCGGCTGTCAGGTCTTCCCGGGTATACCCCAAAAGCTTGAGCAAGGCATCGTTGGCCTCATGAACGGTTCCCTCCAGGTCAACGAGCGCCATTGCGATGATATTGGAATCCATGAAATGACGAAACCGGGCCTCGCTCTCCCGCAGGGCCTCTTCCGCCTGTTTCAGTTCCGTCACATCCAGGCCAACTCCTATCAGATGGATCGGCTTGCCGCGGAGATCAGAGATGCATTGTACTCTGGCTATCAGCCAATGCAGGCTCCCATCGGGCCAGATCGTGCGGTACTCAATACTATAATCCCTCTTCTCAGTCAGGGCCCGTTGGTGCGCGCGTTTGACTTTCTCGCGATCGTCAGGATGCACGCACGCCAGGAACTGTTCCTCACTCCCTGAAGTCACAGGAGAGAGACCAAGATGGACCGCCATCTGATCCGTGCAGACAAATTGCAGGGTCAGGAGATTCCAATCCAACAGACCCACACCGGACGCTTTCACGGCGAGCTGCATCTCTGCTTCACTCATCTGTTTCGCCAGTTCCTGCTCGGTGACATCGGTGCCATAGGCCACCAACTCATAAATAGCCCCCGAAGGCTTGCGCACGGGGATCAGACGCCAGTGTATCAGGCGGTAGCTTCCATCATATCGGCGCACCCGGCGTGTGTGTTCACTGCTCCGCCCGGAGATGACCGTTTGGATCAGCGCTTCTTCGACTTGCGGCTGATCAGCCGGATGGAACGCCTCCAGCCAGCCCTTCCCTCGATACTCGTTCTCCTCTTGCCCGGTAAAGTTGTGCCAACTGGGGGAAATTTCTCGCACCTCGCCTCTGAGCGTGAGAATACAAAAAATATCCGTGCTTCCCTCCATCATCGCACGAAAACGATCGACAAAATCGGCCTCTTCAGGGGGACGTTGGGTGGTGTTTTCTTGCTGAGGGTTGTCGTTAAAGAAAGCCATAGAATAAGAGCCTCTCCTCTCTTGGACCAGGACACAGACAAACGCACCTTCGATCTTCGGGGCAACAGATCCTTGGTCCTCGGTTTTTCATTTGAAGGTGTGAGCAAAGGCTAGCCTCCGATCCTCCTCGCATGAGGCAATCATGACGGGAATAATTGCCTCTTCATCTTAGGAATTTCATCGCTACACATGCAAGCACAAGAAGCAGCGTCAGAGGTGTCGGTCGGAGAAACTGGTGCCGACTCGTTCCCCATGGGGAAGATCAAAATGAGCCAGAAAAGCAACCGTTTTCAGGCATTTCCTGGCGCATTTCCCATATATCTTGGCGAATGAGTTGCGAGATCAGACGGAGGAGGGAGACAGGAATGTATCTGATCGGCACGACCTACAATTTCTGTTGGGCTCATCAGGAACTTTCCAAATCGACGCACATGGACAGAGCATGTACGCCTACCATGGCCGCGGGGTTGACGGATCATATCTGGAGTGTCAGTGAGGTGTTACAGTACAAAGTTGCGCCCTTACCGTGAGTTGAGCCAAAACGACGAGGGCGACAAAAGAAGCAGGCTGACCTGTCTGCTTCTTCGGTGAAGCCATCCAGTCATCGGCCGCTGGTTCGCCTTCGTCAGGGACAATTGTGCTCAACCACCGGTTAGTGGGTCTCTACCGCATCGACGCGGTTCGCCGCTGCAAAATCCTTGCGCACGTCATCCATGATGCCAGTATAAGTCGCGGGATTAGAACGGCTGGATGTGCCTATGGCTTCTTGATCAATCACTACCGCCTCCTGGTGCTGGCGGAGAAAGGCTTCATTGATCAGCGAACTCTTGCCCGAGCCGGCCACGCCGGTGATGACCGTCAGGACGCCGGTGGGAATATCCACACTGACGTTTTTCAGATTGTTGACGGTGGCGCGGACAATCGGCAGGCTGCCGGTCGCCTGGCGGAAGGTGTCCTTGAGCGGCCTGGTACGCAGCAAATGGTTGCCAGTCAGCGTGTCGGCATCAAGCAGGCCAGCGTAGTTGCCTTCATACACGACCTGGCCGCCCTCGCTCCCGGCATACGGCCCCATATCGACAAGATAATCCGCGACTTTGATAACATCAGGATCGTGTTCCACTACAATCACAGTGTTCCCTTTGTCGCGCAATTTCTCCAGGAGCTCGTTCAGACGATGAACATCCCGCGGGTGCAGTCCGACGCTCGGCTCGTCAAAGATATACAGGTGGCAAGGCAAACGGCGCGACGCCTCGAATGAGAGAGCGTCGTGCCGTTCGGCCCGGCGGCACGCGTCTGATCAGTTCTGACCTGCTCACCTCGCTGGTGGAAGCGGGGAGCAGTTGACGCGGCTGGGCGCCTCAATCATGGGAAGAATGATCGATTTTTACCCGTTTCCCGGACCTTTTTCTGACTGAACCATCAGCCACCGGTTGCCATCGGGATCACTGAAATTAAACCACTTGACGCCAGAGCCCGGGCCATACAGGTCATCCTTCACTTCGTGGACCTCGGCGCCCTTTGCTTTGAGTTCGTTGTACGTCGCTTCAATATTTGAAGTCGAGAGATAGAGCGTCATCGTCCCCGGTTTCAGCTTTCCATGCATCGTCGACAGCGTCAGAGTGGCGCCTCCTCCTGGGAGCGAAAGCGTGACCCAGTGCCGATCGCCTTCTCCGTAGTCTTGGGTGACAGACCAGCCCAATTGCTCCGCGTAGAACGCTTTGGCCTTCGCCATATCGGTGACTGACATCGTCACCATCAGAATTTTTTCATCAGCCATTGTCATAACCTACCTTTCACCTGTCGTCAAACAGCCTGTTGTGTGTTCTTCTCGCGCTTGTCCGCAGTCGGCTCGCGGGAGTCAGACTCCTGTTGTGTTTTCGCGCGTCACTCTTCTGACTGCTCATCGCGCAGAAATGTGACCGGCTTCCCGCGCATATGCGGGAGGACCATTCGCGGCCCGTGCTCACGCAACCAGAAAAGCTTCTGCATTCCCTTTGCGCGCGGCTCAGAGATCATCCCCTGTCTCGTTCGGCGCCTCGCTCGTTTCAAGCGAGAGCAGAGCCAGACCGAGACGGATGATCTGTAGGAGCACTCCATGCAGCGCGGCCTGATCCGGCAGCGTCCCCGAAAGCAGCGTCGTCCCGGTCTCCTGCTGCTCGATGCAGAGTCCGCCAAAGCGGTCTTGCCAGGACGGGCTCAGGTGTCCTTGGACACGTATCGCGTAGTACATTTGCCTCCTCCGCATTCTGCGCGTTTCACTGCCTCCTCGCTGTGCTCGGAAGGAAGATCACCATTGTCTCCTTACCGCGTCTTCACAAAGCATAGCAGAACGCGAGCCATTCCACAGTCGTCAAAAGTATGCCAAAGGGAGTAGTTGTATGAGGAGGAGGCCACCTGTTGGGAGGAATCAGGTTAGAGCAGTGAGAGGGCACGTGCCCGGCTAATCGCCTGCGTGCGGCTAGAGGCTCGCAGCTTGCCGAGCAGGTTGCTGACATGTTTCTTGACCGTGGGCAGCTCGATCACCAGGGTCTGGGCGATCTCCTGATTGGAGGCTCCTGTGGCCAGCAGGCGCAAGACTTCCTGCTCACGCTGGGTCAGGGAAGCACCCGGCACGGAGAAAACAGCCGATGCCTGCTGCGCAGAGGAAAGAGCAGGCTTGGGAGTGGGTGCCGCCAGGGATGTGCCTGCGCTTTGCCGCTCCTGCTCGAAAACGGCCAGCAGCTTTGAGATATAGGCTCTGGTGGAGGGAGCCAACTCATGCTGCTGGGAGTGCGGAGTGAGCAGTGCCTCAAGTGTCTGGCGCATCGGTCCGCCTTCATCCAGGTACACGCGCAGGTAGCCCTCTGGTTCGGTCAAGGCAAACAGGCGCTCCGCGACCTCGTGGGCTTGCTCGTTCTGGCCTGCGTAGTGCAGCGCCACCATGTACTGGGCCAGATACGTGAGGGTGATCCTGCTGTTGGCCGAACGACCCAGACCCCCGCTAAAGCGCTCCAGCAGCTCCAGCGCCTCTGTCCAACGAAGCTCTGCAAAATACACCCGCATCACGACCGGGAAAGCGTCATACAAGCTGCGTTCCCATGCCCCTTCTGGAAAGACAATGCTCACCGCCCAGTCGGCTGCCTCCTTCATCTGTCCCTGGGCCAGCCACCACTGTGCTCGCATGATGGGCAGCCAGTTCCGACGGTGATATCCTTGATATCCTTCCAACTGCTCAAACTCTTGCAATGCTTGCTGGACAGCAGACAGATCTCCTCTCGCCAGCTCAACTTGCATCAGGCGGATGTATCCCGACAGGAGTAAATCACTCTGCTGCCAGGTAGCGGCATCCTGAATGACCGTTCGCAGCCAGCCACGCGCCTCTTCCAGCCGATTCCACTGATACAACACCATCGCCAGGACATCCTTAAAGTACCCTTTGAGCAGGGCATAGCTCGCCGTCTGCTCGATCAGGTCGAGGGCGGCCAGACTCTCCTGATAGGCTAGGCGCAACTGTCCCGCCTCTTCTGCCGAGAGCGCCAACCACTGTATGACTCTGGTAGCCGCAAAGTGGCTTCCCGACCGGCGCACCCGCTGCCTGGCATCCAGCAGTTGCGGCAAAAGCTTCGCTCTCTCTTGCCGGAATGTGTAGTAGACGACGTTACAGAAGAGCGGGAGCATGTGCCAGATGACCTCCTCGTCCTGGTCAAGCTCCTGCATCTCCTGATGGAGGGCGGGCAAGCGCTCATACGCCGAGGCCTCTATCGCCTCATACAAGGTCATCCCCGCGCGTAACAGGCGCAGACGCCGATGCAGCAGTGCCTCCGAGGCCTCGCGGGCCTCCAGATCGATGAAGCGAGAGGCCGAGCCTGCGCGCGTAGCCAGGATCTCCTGGTTGGTCTCATTCGCTTGATGCTGCAAGGCGGCTTCGACCCGCGCCATGAGTTGCCTCACCTGCTGGTGGCGACTTTCGCGCAGCTCGCGGGTCGAATAGGTGACGGGGTGGAGCAGGTAGAGCGCTGTGGTGAGCGCCAGGCGTGTGTGTTCGCGCACCAGCGGATCAGGCAGCGCCAGCACCCAGCGCGCCATCGTTGCCGCCTCTCCACGCACCCAGAACTGCTCGACCGTCTGCTCCATCAGCCGCGCTGCCGTGGAGAAGGAAGCTCCGGCAAGCGCATGGGTAATGGCCTCGGTCCACTGCCCCTCGGCCTCATAAAAGCCGGCGGCCCGGCGGTGCAAGAGCGACACCATCTCTGGTTGGCTGGTGTGGAGCGCCGAGAGCAGGGCTTCACGAAAGAGATCATGCAGACGATAGGTGCGCCGCTCCTCATCCAGGGGCACCAGGAAGAGGTTCGCTCGCTCCAGCAACGCGAGCATTTGCTGACTGGCCGCCTTCGTTGGTGCGGCGGTGACGGCCTGGCACACAGCAGCGTCCAGACGCGAGAGGATGGCGATGTGGAGTAAAAAGTCACGCGTATTGGGGGACAGACGTGCCAGGATGTCCTCCTGCACGTAGTCCAGCAGATACCGCTGACTACCGGTCAATGTCTCAAGGTATGCTGTGCGATCCTCACGCTTCTGCATAGTGAGCGCGACCAGGTGCAGACCGGCGATCCAGCCTTCCGTCCGGCTCACCAGCCGCTGCAACTCTTCTTCCGAGAGCGGCGGGGAGAGCATCTTGCCCAAAAACTGACTCGCTTCGCCCTCCTGGAAGCGCAGCTCGTCCGCACGAATCTCGGTCAACTGCCCGTGGGCTCGTAGACGCGCAAGGGGCAGGTCTGGGTCCACGCGGCTGGAGAGGATCAGATGCAGATGAGCGGGCAGATGCTCCAGGAAGAAGGCCATGCCCTGGTGAATGACCGACTCTTCTATCACCTGATAATCGTCCAGAATGAGGACGATGGGAGCAGGATGCGCCTGCTGGCTTTCCAGCTCATGGAGAAGCACGGAAAGACAGGAGGAAAGCGGCGGTGGCTGGGGCGATTGCAACTGTGCCACCACGTTTTCCCCAAAGTTCGATGCCAGACTGGGGCAGCGGCGCAGGGCCGCGATCAGCGCGACCCAGAAGCGTGTCGGGCTGTTGTCCAGTTCGTCCGGCGAGAGCCAGGCCACCTGCGTCTTTTGCCGGTGCGCCCAAACCGAGAGCAGCGTGGTTTTGCCCCAGCCCGCCGAGGCAGAGAGCAGGGTCAGTGGTGTCGAAATCGCCTCATCGAGTGCAGTCAGCAAGCGTTCGCGCTCCACCAGGGCGTTCGGCAGTCGCGGCGGAGCAAGTCGGCTGGAGAGCGGCATCATCCCCTGCTCGGTCGTGGTCGCGGGCTGCCGCGCGTGCAAGAGCGAGCGCGCAGTCTCCTCTAACCGCGCCAGCGAGAGGCTTTCCGTTTGTCCGAGATAGCGCTTGCGGGTGCGGCCCTCTTTGGTCTGGTAGGCATACCAGTATGCACCTCCACGTGGCCTCTTCTCCAGGTAGACATTCAAACTCCCAGACGCGCCGTGGAAGGCAAAGGAGGTCGCCTCGCCGAGCCAGGCCAGCCACACGGCTGGCTCTGCCGGTCGAAAACGCTGCTTCAACTGGCCCTGCGTGTACAGCTCATAGAGACGCTGCTCCCCGGACCACATGAGGGCGTGAAGAGGTGCTCTTCCCATCAGGTCTTCCCTGTGCCTCCTTTGTTTCCAACTGCCCCTCAATTCCTCCCAACACCAAGAAGTATACCAAAGAAGAAGCCAACAGGGCAAGGGATGCGCGACGATCCATTCGGTCAACGACTTGTTCGTCTGCATCCTGCGGCGGAGGCTTTCGATGCTCTCCTCGATGCGTTCCTCCGACACGGAATGGTCCCGCAACGAGTGGGCAACAGCCGATACCAGGGGAAAGAAGAAAAAGGTGGGCCATACAGTGCCGATAAGATGCACCGGATAAATATACTGCGGATCGTCACCTATCTTCGTGCACACATTCAATGCAAGCCTTCGTGTTCTGAACGTCGAACATCGCCCTCTGCTTGTCTCAAATAGGTGGCTTGACCAGTTCATCCAGATGTCTGAACAAAATTTCCCAACAGAGTATTCTGAAACACCTAAAAAAGCTCTGGTATTCGCGTTTCATGCGGAGTGGTGCGCCAATCGGCGCATGACGTTTCATGTATGCGTGGGGAGTCGTCACATTCTTGAACATCTTGATGACTTCCGCATCTCTTTGGCGCCTGCGGCACTCAGGGGGTAAGGTTCTCCTGAGAAGGGAAACCATTATATTGTCCATCCGAATCACCATATCGTCAATTGTTCCTAAGGTGTGTCGATTTTATACTAACAGCAGATATTTCCACTGAAGGTTGTTTTAATTTAAATTCATAACATGGAGGCAGTGTTGCCTCTACACAACGACGAGAGAAAGGTGTCGTCCATATGGCCAATACGGAAAAGAGTAATATTTTCCAGGACATCATGCAAGGCAAAATTGGGCGCCGAGATCTCCTGACGCGGGCACTGATGGTCGGTATGACTGCTGGCAGTCTTGAGGCCTTACTGGCGGCCTGTGGAGGAGACCAGGGAAGTGGCGGTGGCAGCGGCTCCACAACCGTAAAGTACGCGAACTGGGCATCCGCTGAATCAGCGACGAAGACGCAGATCGACCAGGCACTGAAAGATTTTGAGACGCAGTTTAAAGCCAAGGTCGAGAATATTGGCATTCCCTTCGATAATATGCTCACGCAGTTGCAGACTATGACCACAGGCGGTAATCCTCCTGATGTCATGGAGCTCAGCGGAAACTGGCCCTATGCCCTTGGCGGAGGCGGCGCGCTCCAGTCGCTCAATTCCTACGCTGGGAGTTGGCGCAACGATGCCTTTACCAACACCTTTGAGGTAGGCACCTATAAAGGTCAGGTCTACGCAGTTCCTTTCAGTATCTCGCCACATGGTTTCTGGTATAACAAAACCATCTTGCAGAAGTATGGCCTCAGCCCCGATAAGCCTCCCATTTCCATAGATGAACTCAATAGTGTAATGGAAGAGCTACGGGCCAAACTACCGGCCAATGCTCATCCGATCGGTATTGATATATCCAAAACCGAATATGCACTCGTTGGCTTCTGGCCCTGGATCTGGACCTTTGGAGGCGATCCTATGCACGAAGACGACCAGGGTAACGTCACCATCAACTGGGCAGATGATGGAACGGTAAAGGCCTTCCAGTGGCTGCAAGATGCGGTAAAGAAAAACTGGACTCCGCCCGATCAAGCCATCAAAGCTGAGCGCCAGTTGATGTCGACCGACCAGATGGTCTTCAAGCTCGATGGTCCTTACCTGACAGGTATCCTCCAGAGCGATAATCCATCCGTCTATAAGTCTGTCGCTGATGTCAATACACATTGGGGCGTGACCACCACGCCAGTCGGACCGGGACAAAGCGCTCCTGTAACCTGCGCCGATATTCACAACCTGGGCATGTCGGCCAACTCCAACAATAAAGATCTGGCCTGGAAGCTTATTGACTATCTGACTTCCAACAAGCAAGTACTGACCAACTACCTGGTTACAGAGGGTGTCTTCCCTCATAAGAGCCAGGTTACAAGCGGTGGCCCGTATGCCAACCTCTTCTCAGACGATATCAGCCAGGCTTTTATCAACAAAGTCTTCCCAACCATGCGTCCGCCAGCCTATCATCCTAAGTATAGCCAGGCCGCGACCTATGTCGTGACCGCGTTACAGGATATCGCGGGTGGCGCGAATGTGCCCAAACGTCTTGCGCAATTGAACACAGATGTGAAAACCGCCTTTGGGCAGTAGGCGCTCCATCACCACGAAAGTGGATATATAACGTACGCATATATCATTGTGGAGAGAGAATGCAAGCTGTTTATCGAGAGCAATCTCGATAAACAGCCTGTATTCTCGCATGTTCGTTTCTAGCATCACGAGAAGAAAGGTGGTCACGTGTCTCTCATCAACACTCGGGTGCAGAAGTCACATGCTTTCAGGAATCGGCCATACTATGGACGTGGTCTTAACGGCCCATTGCTTTTCTGGGTTCTGCTCACACCATCGCTGATCCTGTTCATTGGCATCATCTTCTACCCCCTTTTTAACACGATTCTGCTCTCATTCCAGTCGCTGAACCTGGCCGATCCTCTTGATAACAACTGGGTGGGCTTGAAAAATTATGTCGATGTGCTAACACGGCCAACGTATAATTTTTGGAGTTCCGCTGGATTTAGCCTCCTTTTCAGTGTCGTCACTACCTGCGTCTCGTTTGTCATTGGTTTTCTCTTCGCGATCATCCTTAACCAGCGCCTGCGCTTTCAGACGCTCTGGCGCGGTCTGGCCCTCATTCCCTGGGTCGTTCCATATGTCGTGGTCGCCTATCTCTTCTTCTACATGTACAACTCTCAGTATGGGATCATCAACCAGCTTCTGACCTCGATCAATCTCCTGGGATGGCACCCTTTCCCTCAGCCACTAGCATGGTTTGGCGGTGATGGGAAACTGGCTATCGTTGCCGTGATCTTCGCCAGCATCTGGAACAAGTTCCCTTTCTTTACGTTGATGCTGCTCGCGGGCCTGCAAACAGTCCAGCAGGACTTACTGGATGCGGCGACCGTGGACGGTGCTGGGATGTGGGGGCGCTTCTGGCACGTTATCGTGCCACAGCTACGCGGCATTATTGTCGTTGTCACGACGCTTCAATTCATCTGGAGCCTCAACGAATTCACCATCATCTACTCGATGACCCAGGGCGGTCCTGGCAATGCTACCAATAACATCATTGTCAACATTTACCGCACGGGTTTCATGAACCAGAATATCAGCATTGCAGCTACCATGGGCACGATCTGGCTGATCATGCTCCTCCTCCTTACCAATTTCTATATCCGTATCATGGAAGGGAAGGCTGGGTCCCAATGAGTAAAGACATCTCTAACCGCCAACCGCTGATCACCGTACAGGAAGAGGCGAATGAAGAACAGGCGCGCACGCAGAGCGTAATTAGCGCGGATCAGCAACATTCGCGCCACGCCGATGCGCAGCGCCACCGCACAAGGTATGTCTTCATGCGCATTGTGACCTACGTGCTTCTTGTCGCGCTACTACTGTACGCCTTCTTTCCCATCTTCTGGCTCGTCTCCACGTCCTTTAAGTCGCAGGGGGAAGCCTTCTTCTATCCGCCTACTTTCTGGCCACATCAATTCACGCTGCATAGTTACCAGATCTTGCCAGCGGACCAACAAGGCTTTGTACGCTACTTCGCCAACAGCTTGATCGTCAGCGTCTGCACATGCCTGCTGACACTGCTGGCAGCTGTGCCTGGTGGTTACGTCCTCTCGCGTTTCCACTTTCGCGGCGTTCGAGCAGTGCTACTGGTGATCCTGGCGACACAGATGTTTCCATACGCGGTAATCTTGATCTCACTCTACACCCTGTTTCGCCAGTTGCATATGTTAAATACCTATCCCGCCCTGGTGCTGGCCTTTACCACCTTTTCCTTGCCCTTTAGTATCTGGATGGTTAAGGGATTTTGCGATACGCTACCTACCGATCTTGAAGAGGCGGGGCGCATTGATGGGTTGAGCCGTGTGGGCGTCCTGGTACGTATTGTCTTCCCTTTAATCGTTCCTGGCGTGGTCGCGGTTGGCTTCTTTGCCTTCCTCAATTCCTGGAATGAGCTGCTCTACGCAGTCACGCTGACGACCAGCCCGGATATGCGCACTATTCCAGCCGGCTTTATCGGTACCTACGTGGGTGAGTTCCAGGACCGCTGGCCCGATATGATGGCGGCCAGCGTTGTGGTCTCGCTCCCGATCGTGATCCTTTTCACCATCTTCCAGAAACAACTGGTAAGTGGTCTCACAGCTGGCGCGGTCAAAGGTTAGCGGAAATTCTCGGCAAGGCCGGTATAATCCTGCTAGCCCTGCCGCGTCCGGCGATAGTCGCTAGGAGGTTGACCAATCACCTTACGAAAGACGCGCGAAAAATAATAGGGATCATGAATGCCAACGCTCTTGCTTACCTCTTTGATACTCGCATTTGTCATGTCAAGATAGAGACAGGAGCGTTGCATCTTCAGACGCAGGTAGTAATCAATCGGGGAATAGCCAGTCACCTGTTTGAACATGTGGATAAAGTGAGGTTTGGAGAGGTTGACATGGTGGGCCAGGTCGTCGAGCGTGAGGGAGGACTGTATTTGTTCAAGCATATATTGGATGGAGCGTTCGATGACCTCTTTCTTGTTATCGTCCTCCTGCGCCTCCCCATGCAAAAGTATACACATTCCTAGCAGGTAGTGCAGTGCCTGCGTCACGTAGAGATAGTGTCGCAAAGAATAACCTTTATACTGTAGAATACTGTAACACTCCTCAAAGAGATTGATGATTTTTGTGGCCTGAGTGGCGGGGACATGTAGCGTTGCGTTAAGCATATCAAACTGTTGAACGAAATTCACTACCGCCTCGCCCTTCAAGTGAAACCAGTAAATACTCCAGGGATCGTCTTCGCTTGCTCCATAAATATGCGGCGTCCTGGCCGGAAGCACCAATAGTCTGCTCTTGGGTATACGCTGTTTCTTGCCCCTTTCCAGGATGACCCATCCCTCACCTTCTGCACAATAGATAAAGACATGCTCATCACAGCCATTTGGTCGCTCACGGTAATGGTAGCGCGCATGGGGAAAGAAGCCAATATCAGTGACATACAGAGGCTTCAAGAGTGAATGGTGCGAGGCATCTTCCAGGAAAGCCTCCGGAAGAACAATGAGCTTCTGAGCCTCAAAGCCATCCGCCTTTTGTATTATCTTCATCGTGCCTTGGCTCCTTCGTCCACACAAAACAATCAGAGGGACCGGCCCTCCCTTCAGGCAAGCGTTAGGAGGGACCATTATATAGTCCATCATAATCACGATATCGTCAATTGTCAATATAATTGCCTGCCTGTACACTAACATCAAAACTATAGTTAGTAGTACCAGGATGGATGATACGCATGGAAGAACAATCCAGTTCACAGGTACGTGTGTGGGACGAAGATGTTGTCATTCCCACCTATGCCACTGGACAACCAGACAAAAATCCAATGTTCTTAGAAAAACGGGTGTACCAGGGTAGCTCAGGCAAGGTTTATCCCTACCCGGTCATCAGCAAGATTGAGAATGAGAAGACGCTCCAGTCCTATCACCTCCTATGCCTTGAGAATGAATACCTGCATATTGAACTTCTGCCCGAGCTGGGGGGGCGTATCTATCGCGCGCTCGACAAGACCAACAACTACGATTTTGTTTACTATAATCGCGTCATCAAGCCAGCTCTCGTCGGGCTGACTGGGCCCTGGATCTCTGGTGGCATCGAGTTTAACTGGCCACAACACCATCGACCAAATACGTATGGCCCGGTCGAATATCGTATTACGCATAACCAGGACGAGAGTAAGACCATCTGGATAAGCGAAATAGATCGTATGTATGGCACGAAGATGACGGCTGGTTTTACACTTCATCCAGGCAAAGCTTATCTGGAAATCCAGGTACAGCTCTATAATCGCACGCCCGAACCACAGACCTTTCTGTGGTGGGCCAATCCCGCGTTCGCCGTCAACGAGCATACCCAGTCCGTCTTCCCCCCCGATGTCCATGCCGTCTTCGATCATGGGAGACGGGATGTCTCCCGCTTCCCCATCGCCACTGGCACCTATTACAAAATGGACTATTCCGCAGGGGTGGACATTTCGTGGTATAAGAACATTCCTGTCCCGACCTCTTATATGGCGTACCAGTCACGCTATGACTTTATTGGTGGATATGATCACGCGCTACAAGCCGGACTCCTTCATGTCGCGAGCCATCATATTTCACCGGGGAAAAAACAATGGACATGGGGCAATGGCGAGTTTGGTAAGGCCTGGGATCGTAATTTGACCGATGAAGATGGACCATATATAGAACTCATGGTTGGCGTCTTCACCGATAATCAACCCGATTTCTCCTGGCTCCAGCCCTACGAAACCAAATCCTTCAGTCAGTATTTTATGCCCTATAAAAACATTGGGCTCGTCAAAAATGCCTCGATTGATGCCGCAGTCAACCTGGAAATCGACGACGCGAACCATCTCGCTAGCATTCAGGTCTATGCCACAGCTCTCTTCTCTGGTGCCGCGATCGAGCTGAAAGGCAAGCATCAGCACTATCTGCACGAAGTCACGATGCTCTCGCCTACTCAAACCTTCACCACCACGGTACCACTCAACCCTGAAGAACAGGCACACGACGTCACCATTACGGTCAGCGACGCGCAAGGGCGCCTCCTGGTAGCCTATACGCCAGTCCAACCGGAGATTGCGAAATTACCGGAGCCCGCCTCTCCACTTGGAGCCCCTGAAACACTGAGCAATAATGAGGCCCTCTACCTGGCTGGACAGCACCTGGAACAGTATCGCCACGCGACGTTTGAGCCCGCCCCTTACTACCTGGAGGGACTCAAACGCGATCCCGGTGACAGCCGCATTAACGTCGCGTACGGCAAGCTCCTCTTCCAAAGAGGACTATTCCAGGCAAGTGAAAGCTATTTCCGCACCGCCATTGCAACCCTTACCCGCCACCATCCCAACCCCTACGACAGCGAAGCCTACTATCAGCTTGGCCTGACCTTAAAGTTCCAGGGACGACTCGACGAAGCCTTCTCGGCACTCTACAAATCTACCTGGTCGGAGGCCTGGCAGAGCGCGGGCTACTTCACCCTCGCCCAGATTGCCTGTATGCACCAGAGATATACCGAGGCACTGAAATTGGTTGAGCTCTCACTGCAACACCATACACATAACTACGAGGCTCGCCATCTCAAAACATCACTGTTGCGTAAGCAGGGGCGTGTGGACGCGGCCATGCATTTCGCCATTGAAACGACGCAGCTCGATGCCGCCGATTTTGGCGCGCAGTATGAGTGTGTTCTGCTTCATGTGGCAAAAGGTGAAGAGGGGCTGGCGCGGGATAATGAAGAACAATTGACCGCTTTGATGCGCAGAGATGCGCATAACTATATTGCCCTGGCAACCGATTACGCACACAGTGGGCTTTATGAGGAAAGTATCGCGCTGTTGTCCCGCCTGACAAGCGAGAACCAGGAAACTCTCTCGCCCATGGTCTACTATTACCTCGCCTATTTTTGTGACCAGGCAGGGCAACAGGAGCAGGCACAGATCTATCGCCATGCAGGCCAGAATGCGCCTACAGACTATTGTTTCCCCAACAGCCTCGATGATCTGATCGTCCTTGAACATGCCACGAATGCCGATGCGAGTGACGCCCGGGCCCACTATTATCTCGGCAATTTACTCTATGACAAGAAGCGGCATACAGATGCGATACGCCATTGGGAGACCGCAAGAGCGCTCGACACTGGCTTCGCGACGGTCCACCGTAATTTGGCCCTGGCTTACTACAATACGCTGCACCAGCCGGAGCAGGCGTTGCGCTCACTCGAAACGGCCTTTGAGTGTGATCCAACCGACGCCCGTGTGCTCTACGAGTTAGACCAGCTCCGCAAAAAAATAGGGGTTGCTTCTGAAGAGAGGCTCGCAACCCTGGAAAAGCATCGGGGGCTCGTCATCGAGCGTGATGATCTCTACCTGGAATACGTCACCTTGCTGAATACCCTACAACGCTATGAAGAGGCACTGGCGCTACTTACTGAGCACATCTTCCATCCCTGGGAAGGCGGCGAAGGGCAGGTCGCCCGGCAGTATATCTTCTCGCATGTCGAGCTAGGGAAGCGCGCACTCCTGGCGCGAGATAGCCAGCGAGCCATCGACGAACTTCAGCAGGCACTCATCTATCCCGAGAACCTCGCGGAAGGGAAATTGACGGGCACACAGGAGAATAACATTTACTACTACCTGGGTTGTGCTTATGCAGAACAGGAGCTTGTAGACAACGCGAGAGAGTGCTTCCAACGCGCAGCCCATGGACTCGAAGAACCCACTAGCGCGATGTTCTACAACGATCAGCCACCAGATATGATCTTCTATCAAGGACTTGCGCAAATCCAACTCCAGGAGCAACAGAAGGCCAGGAGTCGCTTCCATAAGCTGATCGATTATGGCGAGCAGCATCTCTTTGATACGGTCAAGATAGATTACTTCGCCGTCTCGTTGCCCGATTTCCTGGTCTTTGAAAGTGATCAGGATAAGCAAAATGAGATTCACTGTCACTACATGCTGGGTCTTGGGCATCTTGGCCTTCAGGAGTACGAGCAAGCCAGAACGCATTTCGAGCAAGCCTTGCGCTTAGAACGCTATCATCAAGGTGCTAAGATCCACCTTGCAATGTGTAGCGATCCCGCGCTACTCTTTATCTCCTCGAAGGAAGCCTGATAGAGTTTTTCCATCGCCTTTGAGTAGGGGATATTGGTGTGGGGGCTGGCATCCGCCAGCCCCCACACCAATATCCCCTACTCATGAGCTTAGTTCTTTTAGCGTGCGCTGAGATGAATCTCAAGCCACCACTCTTTCATCCCATTGGCCGGTAACATCTCATATCGCTGATATTTCTCGACCGCATCTTCCAGCGAGTCCTGTGCTCCTATGCATGGCTCTAGACCAAGGTTGTAGTAGGGGGCGCCACCCATGCCCGAGTAGCCCCGGGCATTCATCCATATCCCAAGCTGCGGAAGCTTGGCAGTATCAAAAGTAAAGCGAAATTCCCCGTCGTGCGCTATCAGTGCGGCAAAACCTTGTGCAAGAGTTTGACTCCATAGCTTGATTCCGATGCCCGCAGTCTCGTCAGGCATGTAGCTCAAATCCCATTCATGCTCGCCTAGCATGGCATGGATCGGCCACGCCTGTTCACCACCTTGAAGGTCAAGTTGTGCAGGCATGCTCACCCATGTGTTCATACGTGTGTTGTCTGGCAACTGTATGCGCATTCCGGGCTCGACAGCGAAAAGCGGGTGGCTGCTCCAGATAAATGCAGTGTCGTTATCAGACAGGTTCACAACGCGATAGTCAAACCGCAGGCTAGGTGAGTCCGCGGTGATGCGGATGATACGTTGGAACACATATGGGAGACCAATGCTTTGGACCTGCATGTCGATTATCAAAGTGGTCTCAGTATCCCCATCGCACTTTATTGACCATTGCAGAGGCCAGATCTCTCCGTGGTCTGGTATGCTTCGACCCTTCCAGGGGGGAAGGGGATAGGAGCACGCGCTCACAGTGGGGAAGCATTCGTCCCACCCGCCTGTATCGGCCTCCTGTACATACGAGGTTCCATAACCATGCAACTGATATGGAAGCTGGGTGTTCGTCCAGAGCCATTCCCGTCCATTGCGCAGATCGCGAATACTGCTGATCTTTCCACCTAGATCTGGGATGATCGTCAGAGATAGGACCTGATTGGTTATGTGCAGTGCGCGGAAACCTTGGATCTCAGTTTCTTCTACATGAATTTTGCCTGACATGGAATTTCTCCACTTATTTTTACTCAATATCCATATAATTTCGGATGAGTCAGGTGCGACCTCCTCGGCTCGCAAGCTCGCCTTTGGGGTATTGGTGTGTGCGCGTGGGAAACGGGGCAATGTTTTGTTTCCCACGCGCACACACCAATACCCCAAACCCCTTCGTGCCGCAGACGCGAAGGGGCATGGTGGTGGGGTGCTGACTTTTACATTGCATGGGCATTAAGCGGCAGGTATATCAGCCACATTGATCTCGGCGGCAGATGCGTAGCCACCGACACCACTTGTGGCCTCGAGCCTGACATATCGTGCCTGCTGGGTGCTAAAGCTAACGGATTTGAGAGACCGGTCGGACGACCAGGAGCCGCTCGCGACCTTTGTGAACGTCGTCCCATCAGTGCTGACATAGACATTATAGCCAGTAATGTTTCCTGTCGTAGACGTGTCAAGGCGTGGCTGGTAGGTCAGCCCGGCTATGCTCTGAACACTCCCAAGATCAATGGTAATTGCTTGGGGCATCGGAGCTTGCGGAGTGAATTCGTCATGCCAGATCGTATTCAGATTGCCATCGACGGCTGCGCTGGCTGGGTAACCATCGTGGGCACTCGTTGCGGTCGCACTCAGCGTTGACTGCGGCACAAAATGCGGCCAGGGACCATTAGGAACAGTATTGACCGGTGCACCGCAGGTCAGCTGTAAATCTGCCCAGTCGGTACGATCATTATAGTTACCGTCACCTCCATCATCGACGTGTAGAGTGAGCACCTTCGCTCCAGTCAGGTTGACATCAACAGGTTTGGTTGCGGCCCGGGTGACGAGTCCACTGTCGTAGATCTTCGTCCCATCAGCGAATATCTGGAATATTGCTGTGCCGCCTTGTGGGTTGATCTGATTCACAATGTCGTTGATCCCAACCGTCGCGGACAGGCGTGTGCAATTATTTCCCAGGTAGTACTCAACATCGGATTGTGGAACAACACCAATGCCCTTAGAATAGGTATGTCCTTGTAACGTAATCGGGTATCCTTCCACGCTGGCATTGGGGAATGGAACGCTATAGCTACTGCTTGCATCGAGCCAGTAATGATCGCTGAGGTAACCAGTGCCAGATGGTGGCGCTGATGGCACGGTTACTGCTAATTGGGTGCTTGTGCTCTCCTTATGGTGATTACCCCATTGGTATGTCGCAGTCACTGAGAGAGTGTAACTGCCAGGAAGGGTACCAACTGATGGCGTTACGAGCCAGGTCCCTTTGACTTGCTCCCCAGTTCCAACAGTATGGGTACCGACAGGTTGCTTTTTCACCTGCCATCCCTGGGGGGCTGAGAAATCGAGGCTCACATCATTAACAGGTTTACGCCCGTAGTTCTCAAACATCGAGGAAACAGTCATACCCGTTCCAGGGAGAGCCAGGTAAAGATTCGATCCAGGATAGGCCGCAGGCGTGCTTGGGGCTGATAGGCTTGTTGACGGAGGAGTCTCATTTCCAGCTTTTTTGGAAACACGGTAAAGAATGGCACTCTGTGGCGCAACGGTTGCGCTAATTTGCCCCGCCGTCTCTGTACTCTGGTGTGCCCACAAATTGTTCAGCGTGTAATCAGAGGCATAAGCAAGACCAGTATCGGCCGCGCTGGTTGTGATTGTCAAAGGACTTGTTCCTCGATTAAGGAGGGCAACAGCACGATCACCGTTGGCAAGAGGCTTGACCCAGACATCGCCATTGCCATCTTGCTTAATCCGAGTCCCCTGCACGCCAAGCGTATCCTGGTCCACGGCTATGACATCGCGATTGGTCAACATCCCCTGGATTGTCGCGGACATGTTGCGAATATCACTCCCAACAATTAAAGGGGCGGCAACCATAGACCACATAGTGAACTGAGCCTGCGACTCAGCATCGGTCATGCCAAGCCCTGGTCCAAGATAGTCGGGATCGTTCCAGTGCCCAGGTCCGGCAGCTTCGGGATGGGCGGCATCGTGGTCCAGGTTTCTCAGCACATCGGGCCAGAGCACGCTATTGGGAAAACCGACATCAGTGTCTGTGCGCCACGAATTACCAGTGTTTGGACCAAATGAGTAGGAGTAATATGCGGATTTTTGCAGAGGTGGGTTATTCTGACCGAAGACATTTGGCGGGAATGGATTGCAGATATTGAACAACATAGGCCTATGGCTGTTGTTATTCAGGAGTGCATCACGAAACTGGCCATATGCCGTAGCTGGATCTAAATCCAATTCATGACCGCCACAGAAGTCTACCTTCACCGCGTCAAATCCCCAGGCAGCAAACTGGTCTACATCCTGCTGATAGTGGCCGTAACTGCCCTGATTGGCGCCGCCACAGCCATTGCTTCCTGCATCCGTATAGATACCAGCCTTCAGCCCCTTGGAGTGGATATAGTCCGCGATCCACTGCATGCCATGCGGCCATTGCGTCGCGTCAACAGTGATATTGTTGTTGTTATCACGCGTACCAGACCACCAACCACCGTCGATCCAGACGTACTGATAACCGGCTGCCTCTAATCCACTACTTACCATCGCGTCGGCGATACTGACAATTGTCTGCTCATTAAAATTACTGCCGAGTCCATAGTAGGTATTCCATCCCATATAAGGGGTGATGGCAAGACCGTTGTCCAGGTTGGCCTGAGCTTGTACAGGCTGTGTCGATCCAAAGAGCATAAACTGCACTGCAATAGCTAGAGCCAAGCTCACTGCAATAGCGGCACGAACTACATGTCTGCTCACTACAGCGCGTGGCCTAAAACACAGCGTGCGGGCACCGCTCGATAGATTACGTACAATATTCACGTTCTCTTTCCTTCAAGGTACGTGGTGCACTGATCGTCCATGATCAATGATTTTATTGGGGAGCTCTTCTTTCATAGAGAAAGAAGAAGTGCTCCACTCTTTCAACAAAAAAGCTTTCCGTATCAAATGATGAACTGTCGTCCGCTCGTATTGTCTACATGATAAAAATAGTAGTTACGTTCTCGGAGAAGATAGCTCCTTTCACAATGAAGAATCCCTTATGATTGTTAGTGGTGCATTTGGCAAGTGAGAAGGAGAATTTGTGGGGAACACCCCACGCCCCGGCAGGAGGGGTCCCTCCTGCAATTCCCCTTTTGTGCTGGATGCACCATGAGGAAGCAACCATAAGTGTTCATCCTATTCCTAAATATTGCCATGCACGATTTTGCGATTTGTTGTTAGTGTATCGTTGGAAGTATCTGCCTACAATTGACGATCTAGTGGTAACAATGGACAATATAATGGTTTTGCTCATCAACTCTTCATGAGCGGACCGCCTTCCCCTATCTTTCAAGTGGGGCAAGGTCATCCCCTACATGATCGGTATATTTGGCTACTAACAAGTGCAACTGTAGTGAGAGAAGAGTAAACAGCCGCAAAGTAGCGGGCATGACGGGCATAGTATCGTTCAACATGGTACTTTTTGCACGTTGAAGGGCGCGTAAGCCCTCCGATGGCACTAGGAATCGCATCGTTACAGCAAGCTCATGCTAGCCCCCAGCAGAGCGGAAAGGACGACCACCACCCAGGGCGGCACCTTCCAGAGCACCAGCAGCCCAAAGGCAATGAGGCTCAGGGCGAAATCGACCGGTGCGTGAATAGCACTGGTCCAGATGGGTTGATAGAGTGCTGCCAGCAGGATACCCACCACCGCCGCGTTGATGCCACGCAGGGCGGCCTGGAAGGCTTCAATGGTACGCAGTCGGTTCCAGAACGGAAGAATGCCTGCCACAAAGAAAAACGAGGGCAAGAAGATGGCGGCCAGAGCAATCAGTGCTCCCAGCCACCCATTGGGCGCGGATTTACTCACTGTTCCCAGGTAGGCCGAAAAGGTGAAGAGGGGGCCAGGAACCGCTTGCGCGGCCGCATAGCCGGTGAGGAACTGATCATTGCTGACCCATCCAGCCGGAACCACTTCACGCTGCAAGAGCGGCAAGACCACGTGTCCACCGCCAAAGACCAGCGAGCCAACGCGAAAGAAGGTGTCGAAAAGCGCCAGGGCCTGATTATGCACGAAGAAGCGCAAGAATGGCAGCCCGAAGAGGAGCGTGAAAAACACGATCCAACACGCAACGGCAAGCCGACGTGGTACGTGGAGGGGCAGGACTGCGGGCTTAGAAACCTCGGCCCTTTGGAGGAAACGCCAGCCGAGCAGTCCGCCAACAGCAAGGATGAGGATCTGTCCAATAACCACCGGCCACAGCAGAATGGCAATGGCCGAAAGGATGGCGATGGTGGCGCGTGGACGATCAGGACACTGTGTCCGTGCCATGCCCCACACGGCCTGCGCCACCACGGCGACCGCCACGATCAAAAGGCCACGCAACCATCCTGCCTCCGTTATCCCTTGGCCCCCCGCAGTGACGGAGGCAAACATGGTGAGGGCAATGGCCGAAGGCAAAGTGAAGCCGAGCCAGGCGGCCAGTCCCCCGAAGATGCCTGCACGCGTCATCCCCAACGCAATGCCCATCTGGCTGCTGGAAGGACCAGGCAAGAACTGGCACAAGGCCAGCAGATCCGCGTAGTTCTGTTCATCGAGCCACTTGCGGCGCACGACTATTTCCTCTCGGAAGTACCCCAGGTGCGCGATAGGCCCGCCAAAGCTGGTCAGACCGAGCCGCGTAAAGACGAGCAGCACTTCCCAAAAAGATCCCAGCGGTCTGAGGTGCGCGGCATCCTTGTTCCCTTGTGCCTCATCTGCATCGGCGTTGCTCTCTTCTTTTTGTGCTTGTTCCACTTTTCGTGCCTCTTCGATTGGGAACAAGAGGTTCTTCCAGTTCGGGTAACCGCCAGTGAGCACTCGCGCTTGGTAGCCTTGTTCCCGCAACAGAGCTGCTGCCCGTTCCCCCTGTGACTCCCCCTGATGAGACATGTTGCAGTAGGTGACCACAAGCTGATCATGGGGGAGCTCCACAAGTCTGTCAGCAAGCTCTCCCAGAGGAATATGCACGGCTCCCTGCACATGTCCACTTGCGTACTCATCGATGCTGCGCACATCGATGACCAGGGGTTGCTGCTCACCGAAGTCCCCGTCGTGCAACTCCTGTGGCTTGATCTGATGGGTTGTTGGATCGTTCTTCATGCGTGTTTCCCGTAAGTGTTTTTTTGACAGTAGGTGTAAATCTCAGAATTCCCATTGAGTGGCACCATTGAGTGGTGCGAAACTGTGCTCCGCTCAAACGCAGCGCCTCGACCAGACCGGCAAGATTTTTGACCTCGATCTGGATGCGATTCCAGCCTCCAGGTGCAGGCTACCTTCCATCCGGCATGAGCTGGGCCGCGCCGCCTGACCCACCCACAACCGAGAGGAGGAGGCGCAAGTTCCCTCTGGTATCGAGGTTGTACACGAAATAGCGAATGTTGACAGTCATGGGAGGTTATCCTTTCTGTTTGACGTACGCAACTGAACGACAAGTCCTGGAACGAATGGGGGGGAACCACATCTTTTTCGTCCCCCATGCGCTCCGCTTCGCCGAAAGAAGGGCTTTCCTCTTGGAGAGACCCTTGCCTCGGATGCACGAGCCATTTCATCTAATCTCATTTGAAGCAAATATATTTAATAGAAATATAGCACGTCTCCTCAAAAAAAGGCAAGGTCAGAGGGACAGCCAGTGACTGTCCCGTGTTTTGCGGGAGAGCTGCGTATGAGTTCTAACGAGATCTGGTCCTTCCTCTCGCTGTCAGCAGGGAGATCATCAGTGGTTACAAGCGTGGGCTGTGGCTCACGCGAGACCCCACCATGAGGCCGTCTTCTCCAGAGCCACAGACCTTCTCTCTTGACTTTTCAACCCCACTCGGGTTATAGTTTTCTTAAAGTGGATTGCTTCAAATAAGATTGGAATAAAATGATGCAGATGAGAGAACAGCCAGCACCATCGGTGCTGAAACTCCTGGCGCATGATCTGCGGTGGACGTTACTCCAACAGCTCACACGGAGCGATTACCGTGTAGCCGAACTCGTTGCGCAGGTGAAGCAGCCACTCAATCTGGTGTCCTACCACTTACGCCAGCTCCGCCAGGCGGGCCTCGTTCATGAGCGACGCAGTACTGCTGATGAGCGCTCGTTTTACTACAGCCTGGACCTGCAACGCCTGCACACGCTCTACCTGGAAGCGTCGTCAAGCCTCCATCCGAGCCTTGGGGAAGCGATCTCTCCAGCACAGCGTACGCAATGGCACTTTGACAGTCCCCCACCGCGTCTTCTGTTTCTCTGTACGAGCAACAGCGCCCGCTCTCAGATGGCCGAGGCGCTGGTGGGTCACCTGAGCCAGGGACAGGTCCAGGCGTTTAGTGCCGGGAGTCATCCTGCCCAAGCGGTCCATCCGTTGGCGATGCTCGCCCACAGGGTGCTCCATGAGATTCATGGCGCACCCGAAAAGGGCCTTGTTGGGGTATCGCTATGTAAGTTGGAACCTTCCGCTCGGCCTCGCGGGCGATACGAGTATAATCTGAACAATGAAAAAGTTCCGAAAAATTTTCTGGAAAGGAACTTGACCCCATTTGCCCTACTGGAAGCGTGCTTGGTTGTGCTCTTCGCTCGTGTTCGCTATACTCAGGCGGACGTTCCCAGTTCCGACTCCGTCTAGTAAAGGCCCAACCTGCTCAAGCCTCTCTTGAAGACAAAGAGACTGAGTATCAGCCTTTTCTGCCAGAGACAAGCAGCAAGGAGGTGAATGGTCCATGAAATATTTTGTAACGGGCGCCACCGGCTTTATTGGTGGGTGTGTGGCGCGGCAATTGCTCGTAGCAGGGCATAAGGTCATCACACTGGCGCGCACGCCATCCAGAGCACAAGCATTGGAGGCACTGGGTGTCAAGGTGCATGCGGGCGATATTACCGACAAAGAAAGCTTGCGCACCCCGATGACGGGCGTGGATGGGATTTTTCACATCGCAGCCTGGTACAAAATAGGCGCACGGGATACGAGTCAGGCCGAGACGATCAACGTGGATGGCACACGCAACGTGCTGACGATGATGAAGGAGTTGGGTATTCCCAAGGGCGTCTATACGAGCACTCTGACGGTCTTCTCCGATACCAGGGGGCAGATAGTAGATGAGAACTATACGTACACCGGAACCACTTTTCTCAACGAGTATGATCGCACGAAGTGGAAGGCGCATTACGAGGTGGCGAGGCCAATGATGCAGGCTGGACTCCCACTGGTGATTGTCCAACCAGGGTTGGTCTATGGGCCGGGCGACGCCAGCATCGTTCACGAGGGGTGGGTGAACTATCTGCGCGGAAAGCTGCCCATGACGCCCAGCGGCACAACGTATTGCTGGGGTCATGTCGATGACACGGCGCACGGGCATCTGCTGGCCATGGAGCAGGGCAAAGTCGGTGAGAGCTATATTATTGCCGGGCCGAAGTACAGCCTGATTGAAGCGTTCACTCTGGCAGAACAGATCAGCGGCGTGCGAGCCCCACGTCTGCATCCAGCACCCTGGATGATGAAGGCACTGGCCTCGATGATCGGACTCATTGGTGCTGTGTTTCCTCCGCCAGAACCCTACAGCGCGGAGAGCATTCGCAGCAGCGCGGGTGTCAGCTACCTGGGCAGCAACGAGAAGGCCCGGCGAGAACTGGGCTACGCGCCACGCACGCTGGAGCAGGGACTGCCAGAAACGCTAAAATACGAGATGCAACAACCGGGAATAAGATTCCAAAAGAGGTAAATGCGGAGATGGGAGGGTGGCAGCAAGATGTGCGTGGCGTGATGGGGGTGAACAATGGCGGCAACTCTAGCTCTGCTTTCTTGACCTGAAAACCGAGTCATGTGCACTTTTGATGTATGGAGAGAATATCGATGGGCTTACTCTATCACTCCCGGTTTATGGACGCAACCAAGCGACCTCTACCGAAAGTGAGCAAGATCCCTCTTTGGAACTGCCCACGGGATACGCAACGAGATGACAACAAGCTAGCAGCGTGAAGAAAAAAGCGACCTCTAATGAGAGAGCAACAAAAACCACTCTCAAGAGGAGGTCGCTTTAGGTATCCATTTTGTATAAGCAACCATCACAAAGTATCATCATCTCTTGCATATCTCAAGCAGATAGAGTATACTTGGATGTATGAAGTTATCGAGTTATGCCAAGAAGATTGGGATCAGTTATAACAGCGCCTGGCGTATGTGGAAACGCGGCCAGATTCCCGGCTATCAATTGCCCACCGGCACCGTGATCATTGATCCGCCAGAGCTTCGCTCGGTTCCGGTCCACGCCGTCGCTGTGTATGCTCGTGTTTCAAGCAGCGAAAACAAAGACAACCTGGAAAGGCAAGCCGAGCGGCTGGTGACCTGGTGCAATGCCCAAGGCTGGTCGGTCAGCAAAGTCGTCAAAGAGTGCGGCAGTGGCATCAACGATCAGCGGCCCAAGTTTCTGGCGCTGCTGGCAGATCCCAAAATCGGGCAGATCGTGGTTGAACACAAAGATCGCGCTTCTCGCTTTGGCGTGGCCTATATTCAGACCTTGTTGGCTATGCAAGGACGGAAACTGGTCATCGTCAACACCGCTGATACCGCCGACGATGATCTCATGGGCGATTTTATCAGCATCATTCCCTCGTTTTGCGCTCGTCTTTATGGTCGCAGACAAGCCAAACGCAAGACGGAACAAGTGCTAGCGGCTTTGCAGCAGAATGGACCCGCCTGTGAGCAAGAAGCCCCAAAAAGCCTCGCTTGATGAGAAAAAAAAGCGCAAGCGCAAAAAGAAGACGAAGCAGACCATCACTCGAGCGGTGACCCATATCCGTCTCATTGAGGCCAATCCTGGCAAACTTGAGGCGCTCGATCAGCTTGTGGCGGTTTACTTGCCGCTGTGCCAACAGTACACCACCCTGTTTTGCGAGGCCGAGACAAGCCCGGACAAGTACCAAGAAACCGTCTTCAAAACCGATCTTTCCGACCGCTTGCATCGAGTGGCAATACAGCAAGCCGCAGGCATTGCCAAAAGCTTTCGCACGAATCGAGCGAACGCCTATCAGGCGTACCTGGAAGATGTGGCTGATTACGCTCAGGCCAAGGCTCAGGCGGAAGGCCGGATGTCCGCCTTCAAACGCCGCGAACCGACCTGGACCGAATGGGATCTCCCTGTGCTGCGTGTGCCAGTCATCCAAGCCAATGTCAACGTGGTGGTGCTCGAGAAGTCGGAGGACTCCACGTTCGACTACTGGCTGCGCGTGTCCACCTTAGATGTCGGGAATCCGCTTCGAGTCCCAGTCAAACTCGCCTCCTATCACAAACGAGCACTCGAAGGCCGCACGCTCAATGCATCCACAACACTTCACAAGCGCAATGGAGTCTGGTGGCTGACGCTCTCCTTTGACGAGGACGTTCCTCTTCAAACCAAGCCTGACGCCCCTACAGTAGGCGTCGATGTGGGCATTGCCCATTTCCTCACGACCTCCACCAATAAAGCGTATGGCAGTTTTCATGGCAAGATGGCCCGACAGCACAAGCACGATCGGGAAAAGCGTCGCCGCAAGGCGAAACTGCGAGCCTGTCTGGAAAAGAAAGGCGTCCCAAAGGGCAAGCTTCCTTCGACAAGTTCTGAAACGTCGCAACGCTTGAGCCGTCACGTCAAGCAAGAGATCAACCGGGCGGTCAATGCGTTGGTCAAAGATCATCGAGATGCCAGACTCATTTATGAGGACCTCAATGTGGCCTCGATGCGCTTCAAAGCAAGGGTGATGAACAGTTATCTGTATGCTTCTCACCTGGGGCATATCCCAGAGCAGCTGGCCTGGGCCGCCGCCAAACAGGGCATGGCAGCCCACACGGTCCGAGCCGCCTATTCCTCTCAGGAATGCCCCCGCTGCCATTATGTCGATCGCGCTAATCGGCCGAACCAGAAAACCTTCAAGTGCCTGGTCTGTGGTTACGCAGACCAGGCCGACCGCAAAGCCGCACAGACGCTCGCGGGACGCTGGGGGGATCGGAAACTGGCGGCATGTCGCTCGACCTCGGAGGTCAAGGCGCTCCTCATGACGCGGCATGAAGCGTGGAAACAGCAGAATCAGCAGAGGATCCAGGATGCCGGGCCTCCCGTCCAGTTGAGCTTCTGGGATCCCCCAGAGATGTTCCTGGAATCATCTCACGAGTGAGCATCTCTCAGTAGAGAGAGGTGCATAGGATGCTCGTAGTGCATCCTCCCGCCTAGTCCGCTGTTTGGTAAACAGGCGTAGGTTAAAGTGAGAAGGATAATCATTGCAATAGATGGTTATGCTTTGATCAACTATGATACCGAACCCAAGCATAGAGATTCAAACCTCTTCAGTAAGTCGGCCTTCTGTTCCTGCATGGTTTGCCGAAGTGGTCATCTTGTCCCAGCACCTTACCACCAAGGGACTTCTGGAAACCTTCTCGCATCAAGTCCAGTTAGTGCGCGGACGTTTCGGCAGCTATGAACCGATTGATTTTCTTGCGCTCCTGTTAGGGTATGCAATTAGTGGGGAACAAACATTGTCGGCTTTCTTTGAACGTGTCGCTACATTTGGAGCGGCCTTCATGGCCCTGTTTGGGCGTACGGAGCTGCCCCATCGTGCCACGCTCAGCCGTTTCCTGGCAAGCGTAGATCGTCCCTGCTTAGAAGCGTTTCGCAAGCTCTTCGAGCAAAACAGTTTCGCTGAAGGGTGGACCCCGGAGACGATCGGTGGTATTTGGGATCGGCAAGGTCGTCGCTACATCGTCTTTGACGTGGATGCCACACGCCAGGCGGCACGGCAGCGAGCCTTACCCTGTGATCCCATGTTACCTTCTCCTCGACGCCGACTTGATGCGGTCTGTGCATCAGGCTACACCGGGAGAAAACGGGGGGAGGTGCACACGTACGGTCGCTCTACAGATGCATACTCGTCAATCTCTCATCAAGTATGAGCGCTCAGCCGTTCTACGCCTAGAATACCGCAGGGCATGATTCCTGCTCGACGGCCTTTCTGGCTTTGCCAAAGCAAGACGGCGGATAGTGATAACGCAAGAATTTGATGGTGCTCAGAGATATGGAGAAGCGTGCGGCAAAGAGGTGTCAGGCATGGAACTGCGGCGAACGCATCGCCGATGTTCCCCATCCACCACACGCACCCGCAGATGGATGCCATCTTTTCCCCTGTCGTGGCAGCCGCATATTCGATCATTGTGCAAGCGATGACCTGCTCTCTCTCCTCCCTCTGGTCTCTCCCATCGTTTCCTCGCGCGAGTTGATACGATCGTGCTGTTTTTTCTCTCAGAAAAAAGCAAGGAATGCCTATCATGACAGAACATCAGCTTTCACTCCTCCCCTTCTACGCGGGTTGGGGTATCTACCAGCAGCGTCTTGTCGCGGCCATCGCGCCCCTTACAGGAAAGCAGCTTGCCTTGCGCAACACTGGTCGATTGGCATGTACGCGACGCATATTGTCGCAGATCGCGCCTGGTGGTTCCACGCACGGATGGGCGAGGGGAGCGCTGATCTTACTTCCCTCGAATTATGGGCTCTCGGAATCTGTGAGGGGGCGTGGATCCATGCCACCCGGCGGCAGAACTGGTTGCCGGACTGGAGAAGACCTGGCAGATGATCCAGAATACGCTTGCCCGCCTGACCCCTGCCGATCTTGAGCAGGTCTTCCCGCCTTTCGGCGAGGCGGAACGTGTGCGTCACGCGAAACTGGTAGAGCCTGCGCTCCAGCCATTCGCCCAGATGTGGTTGGATGCAGCGCGTCTGGCTGGAGTAGTGAGACCCGCAGTTTCGCTCCAGTGGATCATCTGGCATGTGCTCGAACATGACATCAATCACGGCAGCGAAATCTCCACCATTCTCGGCGTCCACGGCCTGCCAGTAGTCGAGTTGGATTAAGAACAGGAACGTCTTCAGTTCCCCTCTCTCATGGGTGGATATGTTGCGCATGATGCGGTCGCTTCAGCGACAAGGTCGCCCCTGTCGCTGAAGTGACATACCATGCTCACATGGTATGGGTGGCTCGCAAAATGAGCAGGGTGGCTGCCACGTTGCTCGCTTCAAAGGAACTGACGCCGAGCAACACCTGCCCTAACCGTCCACGCAGGAGCGGGCGAACGGTGATCTTGAGCTGGGTACGTTCCCGACTGGTCACGCGAGGGAGATGGCGAATGGCGTAGAGGATGGAAAGCGCTGCCAGCACGCCCGGAATGACCGAGAGGAGAATGGCAGTCCGCACGCCAACAAGCGAGACCAATCCAAGTGCCAGCAGCGGTCCTCCAATGGCCCCCAGATTGTCCATCATTCGCTCAAACCCGTAGGCGCGTCCGTAGACGGATGCCGGAACCATATCAGCTAGCAGCGCGTTGCGAGCGGGGTGGAAAGCAAAGCATCTGGCACGTTAGAATGATGCCGAACTACAAAGTGCGAGGAGGAGAAGGAGGCTGACAGATCGTCTGTCTCACGTACGCGAGAGCAAGGAACGGTATAGTTTCCGAAGCTCAAAAACGAGCCCATTTATTCTCACTTTAATTATATCACCTCCTGTCTATTCGTACACTGCCTTTTTGGACGATTTTTTTTTGCGTTCTTTCCCCTATACTCAGGCGGAAGCGACGCGCGTCTTTCGCACCTGCGGTGAAAGCTCTCCTTTAAGCAAAGATACCTCTTGTGTGTGTGCTGAAATCAGCACATGCTTCATCAGGCGTGTGCCAGACCCTTGTCGTGTGCGAAAGGGGGCCTTACGTGCCGTCACCGCTTAATGAGGCTGTACCAGGCTAGTACAATACTCCGGTAAATCGTTTTAGCCCGAAGGATGTCATCAAAATTATCAAAGAAGGAATTGCCCAAGGAGGTAAACATATGAGTTCCTATGTGCTTGGTTTTCAGGACATTGACAAAACAAAACTCATGGTTGTTGGGGGCAAAGGCGCGAACCTGGGGGAACTAGCCAAGATTGAAGGAATACGCGTACCAGATGGCTTTTGTCTTTCTACTGAAGCCTTTAAAAGAATCATCGGGGAAACGTCGTCGATTAACGAATTACTTGATCAGTTATCGCTTCTAAAGGTGGAAGACCGGGATAAAATCGGTGAACTGAGCGGTGAGATTCGCAGGGTCATCGAAGGGATAGCCATCCCTGCCGACATTCATGAAGAGATCGCCCGCCTCCTCTCCAGGCTTGATGAAAAAAATGCCTATGCAGTACGATCCAGCGCAACTGTAGAGGATTTACCAGCGGCTTCCTTTGCAGGCCAGCAGGATACGTATTTGAACATTATCGGAAAGGAAGCAATCCTAAAGCATATCAGCAAGTGCTGGGCATCGCTATTTACCGAGAGGGCAGTAACTTACCGCCTTCAAAACGGCTTCGACCACCGTAAAGTCCATCTGTCTGTGGTTGTTCAGAAGATGGTCTTCCCGCAGGCGGCAGGAATTTTGTTTACTACCGATCCCGTCACTTCTAATAGGAAGGTGTTATCCATTGATGCTGGCTTCGGACTTGGTGAGGCTTTGGTCTCCGGCCTGGTGAATGCTGATATCTATAAAGTGCGTAACGGCGAGATTATCGAGAAGAAGATATCCACCAAGAAGCTGGCTATTTATGCCTTAAAAGATGGCGGTACGAAAGAACAGGAGATTGAGCCAGAGAGGCAGAATAGGCAAGCGCTGACGGATGAGCAGATTTTGCAGCTTGAGCGCATGGGCAGAAAGATCGAAGAACATTTCGGTTGCCCCCAGGACATCGAATGGTGTTTGGTTGATGATACATTTTCTATTGTCCAGAGCCGGCCAATCACTACTTTGTTCCCCATCCCTGAAGCAAATGATCAGGAAAATCACGTTTATATATCTGTTGGTCATCAACAAATGATGACCGACCCCATGAAACCATTGGGAATCTCTTTCTGGCAGCTAACGGCTGCACGCCCCATGTTTACAGCTGGGGGAAGGTTGTTTGTTGATATTACACAGGATCTGGCTTCACCAGCCAGAAGAGCAATTGTAGTAGATGTCCTGGGAAAAGATCCGCTTATAAAAGACGCACTCATGACTATCTTAGGGCGGGGAGATTTTATCAAATCTCTACCGGATGATAAGCAGGAACAGATTCCCGGTAAAAGCAATCAAGGTTCGTCGCTTGCGGATTATAAAACACTAAACGAATACGATCCGGCAATCGTTTCTGATTTGATCAAGCGTAGTGAAACATCAATAGAAGAACTAAAACAAAACATCCAAACGAAATCAGGATCGGATCTGATTGATTTTATTTTGGAAGACATTCAGCAATTAAAGAAGAGTTTATCTGGTCCGCAAGGTTTTGGTGTGATTATGACTGCTATGAATGCTTCATCATGGATCAATGAAAAAATGAAGGAGTGGTTAGGTGAAAAAAACGTGGCAGACACGCTTTCTCAATCTGTACCCAACAATATCACTTCGGAAATGGGTTTGGCGCTGTTGGATGTTGCAGATGTGATTCGCCCTTATCCAGAAGTAATTGAGTACTTGCAGCATGCAAAAGATGACAACTTTCTGGATGAACTGGTTCAGTTTGATGGTGGACAGGAAACCCAAGACGCTATCTATGCTTTTCTTAACAAATACGGAATGCGATGTGCCGGAGAAATCGATATTACGAAAACTCGTTGGAGTGAAAAACCAACGACACTTGTCCCCCTGATTCTCAGTAACATCAAAAACTTTGAGCCTGGTGCCAGCACTCGGAAATTTGAGCAAGGGCGTCAGGAAGCATTGAAAAAAGAACAAGAGTTATTAGATCGATTGAGGCAACTACCGGATGGTGAACAAAAAGCCAAAGAGACAAAACGAATGATCAGTCTCATCCGGAATTTCATAGGGTATCGTGAATATCCAAAATACGGCATGGTTCATCGCTACTTCGTTTATAAGCAGGCTTTACTGAAAGAAGCCGAACAACTCGTACAAGCCAACGTTCTTCATGAAAAAGAAGATATCTACTCTCTCACTTTTCAAGAACTTCGCGAAGTCGTACGCACAAAGAAACTGGATTACCAGATCATCAGCAAACGAAAAGATGAGTACACATTCTATGAAAAACTCACTCCCCCACGTGTTCTCACGTCTGATGGTGAAATCATTGCAGGTGAGTACAAACGAGAACATCTCCCAGCCGAAGCTCTTGTAGGTCTCCCTGTTTCTTCCGGAGTTATAGAGGGACGAGCACGTGTCATCTTACACATAGAAGATGCTGATCTAGAAGAGGGAGATATATTAGTCACCTCCTTTACTGACCCGAGTTGGACACCATTGTTTGTCTCCATACAAGGCCTCGTCACCGAAGTTGGTGGGCTGATGACCCATGGAGCAGTTATCGCACGTGAATATGGCTTACCAGCAGTTGTCGGAGTGGAAAGTGCTACCAAACTGATAAAAGATGGGCAACGAATTCGCGTGAATGGAACAGAAGGCTATGTAGAAATCTTCTAATGGGGAAGATGTTGTTTTCTCGCCTTTGGAACTAAATAAAAGATGAAAGCTAGGAAGGCGGCCCAATCAGGGTCGCTTTCTCAGATGGAAAAAAGTAATTATATGAGTCAATTTCATAATGTTCAATAGCTAAAGATTAGTCCTCCAGAATTTTGCATAACACTTTTTGGAAAATTCAAGCAGCAATATGTTTAGATTTGTTCAATCGGTACATGACACGGTTGCTTCCAACCAACCTATATTGTTCACATAAACTGGACAATATTTACTGTTACTTTGCCCCTGGTGTCATGGATGCTGGTACTACCCCATGTCAGCGAGGAACTGGACGTGCCTGCGGTGCTGCTGCGACCGGACGGCCACGTGGCGTGGGTCGGTGAAGATCTGCAGGATCTGCGCACCATGCTGCCAAAGTGGTTCGGCGCTGCCGTTAGCTGAACGCGCAGGTGTGGCCCGAAAGGGTGGGGGCTTGTGACGACCCGCCTCATGAAGCTGTCCTGAATCTCTGTTCGCAGCAGGTACGGAAAGGCTAGCGCGGGCCTACAAGGATGAGCACATCTTCCACGGGATACCAGCGCCCCCAGCCGCGTATGAGTGCCAGAAGCTGCCCCTTTCTCCGGCGAATGCCCACCACCTGGCCTATGGGACAACTGACGCTGGTATCCCCCTGAACGCCTGGCACCAGATCGCGGCTTTAATCCGACGGACATCTGTTGACCATTGCATGAGACATTCCTCCTTCCTCTGAGCCTCTCCCGATCTCTGAGGGCGTGAGTACAAACAACGGAGGATAGGGTGCAGGCGGATGGAAAAACGTTGCCAGATCAACCAGAAGGTCTGTGGCCAGTTCGAGCGCGCATGTCACGTGATAGACGATTTGCTTTGTATCGTCGCCCATGACGAGCGGGTACGCAGCAAGGGGCTGGGAACAGGAGACACACTGCTCCCCCAGGCTTGCGATGGAGGCTCGGCGGAGTTGGCTATCATTCACCATGAGCATGGATGCTCTCCTACACTCATCCCTATTCGATCACGCGGTCCTTATCGGATCGCGCTTGTTATGAATGAGTGTAGGAAATGGTTTGGTGGTTGACAAGTCCCTGTGCCAGTTTGAAAGCTCCATCGGCGTAAAGCATGTTATGTCCAGGCTCTGCGAAAAAAACGGCTGCATGGCAATCTTAGCGTGAGGCAAGCGTGAAACTGTCTCTTGTTCTCCTTACAATGAGCGTAGCTCAAGGCAAGATTGCCATGCAGCCGTTTTTTTCGCAGATTCTTGTCGCTTAACACAATGAAGGTAAGCGTGACCAAACTGCTTTTCCCATTATTCATTCCCTAAAATGCCCTCTATTCGGCGTCCTCATATTAAGGGCACCGTCATCTTTATCGTTCTCTACAGCAGGATACGGTTGAAAACAAGAAGAGGTGAAAGGAAAAAGCATGACAACTACTCGTGGAGAGAGCCATTCCTTTTTTGATGATCTCGATGCACTCCTTGCTGGCTCTCTCGTCCTCCCTGAGGACCCAACCTATGATCAAGTGCGCCAACTCTGGAATGGGAGGGTCAATACACATCCAGCAGTGCTCGTTCGCTGTGCGGATGCGCAAGACGTCGTTCACGCTGTTAGTTGGGCTCGTACGCATGGGTTTGCGCTCTCTGTTCATGGTGGTGGGCATGATTTTGCGGGACGAGGGCTGCGCGAAGATGGAGTCGTGATCGATTGCTCGCAGATGAGAGCCGTCACCATCGATCCAGAGACGCATACCGCCAGGATCCAGGCTGGAGCAACAGTGGACGATCTTATTGGCGCATCCCAGCAGTATGGGCTTGCGATGACCACAGGTATCGTCTCAAGCGTCGGGATGGCCGGGCTCACATTGGGGGGTGGCTATGGTCCTCTAATGAGCAAATATGGCCTGGTTACTGATAACCTGCTGTCAGCGCAAGTGGTCACAGTGGATGGGCAACTCGTGACGGCAAGTGCAACGGAGCATGCGGACCTCTTTTGGGGACTGCGCGGTGGAGGTGGCAACTTTGGAGTGATGGTGTCGTTGGAGTATCGTCTCCATCCCGTCACAATGGTATTGGCTGGCTTGCTGCTCTATCCTTTGGATCAAGCCAGAGAGGTATTACGTTTTTATGACCAGTTCATCAAAACCTCTCCCGACGAACTGACAATTCAGGCTGGCTTCCTCAAGATGCCAGATGGCATGACTGTGCTATTTCTCCATCCCGTGTATTGTGGTCCGCTCGAAGAAGGAGAGCGAGTACTCAAACAACTGCGCACCTTTGTCACACCTCTAGTCGATCAAATCCAGCCAGTCATGTATTATGATCTCGTTCACGCGTTGGATGCACCGATGCCCAAGGGCCGTTACTACTTCATCCAGACACAATCGCTGGATGGTCTGTGTGCCGAGACGGTTGAGGCGCTCATCGAGTGCGCGCAGCAGTTTTCTTCTCCGTTTTCTGCCATCTCGCTCCATCACTTTCATGGTGCTGCAAGCCGCGTGGCAGTTTCCGAGACCGCCTTTGCGCTGCGCCAAGATCATCTGTTGGTCGAAATCATCGCGGCATGGGAGCCACAATCTCCAGAAGAGGATCAGAGGCATTTGCAATGGGCGCAGGGAGGCTCGCGTGCCCTTGCGCCGTATGCACTGAAGGGAGGGTATGTCAATTTGTTGGATGAGGGTGAACAGGAGCGCGTTCCGCTTGCCTTCGGACCTAACTATGAGCGTTTGCTTAAACTCAAGCGCATGTATGACCCTGACGATGTTTTCCATTCTACGATTGGGCATGTCAAACCAACAGCCTCTCAAGAGTAGCACTATGTAAGGCCTTTTTTTAAGAGGGCTATGACTAAGAAAGGAGCAGGCAAAAAAATGGCTCTGCAGCAAGATGCATCATCAGGGCGATGGGATGCGCAGAAAAGTCCCTGGCGCCGCGAGATCAGGATTCTTCTGGCCTCCGCTATGATTATCTTCCTTCTTACCGTAGGTATTGGCATCCTCAATGGGCAGCGCATTGTGACCCTCGATCATAATGTACTGCTGACCCATGTCCATGCCGGGACGCTTGGCTGGATCACACTTAGCGTGTTCGTGATCAGCCTTTTTCTTTTCGGTGAAGGCGCAGGAGGAGGGAAGGCTTTTGTCCGCTGGCTCTGTATCTTTACCGCTATATCCATCCCACTGTATATACTGGCCTTTTGGAGTAGCAGCATACCGGGTTTCTCGGGCAGTTATTTTGCCCGGGCAGCCCTGGGAGTTCTTGTGCTTCTGGCCATCCTGGGCTATTTGGGTTGGGTAATTGCCAGAAGTAGTAAAATACGTCTCGGTGTGGCGCAACTGGCTGTGCTAGGAGCGCTGGTGACGCTGCTGCTGGCGGGTCTGGTTGGGGTGCTGCTTCAGTTTCAGTTTGCCTTCAATAGCCTCTTTCCCCAGCTGGGTGACGAGATCGCTACGCATGCGGGGACGATGACTGCTGGCTATCTTGTGCTCATCGGCATGGCGCTCTCTGAATGGAGTCTGATGCCGGAGCGCAGGCGGATTTCCTGGTTAGGCCTGGTCCAGATCACGCTCTTCTTCCTGACTGGCCTGGCCCTTGGTGCGAGCTTCCTTTTCTCGCTTATGCCGCTCCAATCGGTCAACCTGCTTTTCTCCGTCATTGGTGTGTTGATTTACATCGTACGTTTTGCCCCTCCTCTGCTGCGTCTCAACTGGCTTGGACACAACAGCGGACGTTTCTTTGCCATGAGCGTACTCTTCGTTGTTTTCAACATTGGCCTGACCGTCTACTTGATCGCTAATCTCATTAGCGGTACTATCCATAATCCAGCAACTGATGCGCCGGGGCTACTCCTCGCGCTCGATCACTCGATCTTCGTCGGCGTCATGACCAATGCCATCTTTGGCCTCCTCCACGCGACGACGCAGGAACGCCGCTTGTTGTGGCCCTGGGCTGAGGATATCCTCTTCTGGGGTATGAACATTGGGCTGTCCGGCTTCCTCTTTGCCTTGATCTCTGAGATGCGTGACCTGGAGAGGATCTTCACGCCTATTATGGGTCTGAGCATTCTGCTGGGCCTGCTCCTCTTTGCTCTGCGTATGCGCAGCTCTTCTGTCGAGGCGCCGGTCGGAGCGAAAGACGTTGCCATCTAATCCTACAGTTGCCAATGACTGGTGTATCTGAGGAATTCCCGCAACGTGTTCCACAGGACCAGGATTTGGCCTAAGTACAATCACACAACTTTTTTTTGCATTGAGTGCCCTTGATAAACGGGATTCATCCCGAAAACTTTGCGTGATTGTACTTAGCATGTGTTTTCGCTCACCTCCATTGGCTCAATGAAGACAGTATGGCCGGCTTACAGCATGACCAGCTTAGGGAATGACCTTGCGACGACGAAAATCCTCGAAAATATTCAAGAACATCACTTCCGTGTCAATGTATTCGTGGAAGCCGAAGCGACGGGCTTTTGAACCGTCGGCAAACATGTCGTAGTCCCAGGAGAAGACGAAATCGCCGAAGCCCCAGGACACTACCCTTTGGTAGGGGTGGGGAGCAAGTCCATACTTCTCGATCATGGCATTCCAGAGCGGCTCCTTGTCAGCCATGACGACATCAAGCGACATCTGCAGCGGCGGGGCCACCTCAAGCTCAAAGAAACGCGCGATCTTCGGCCACATCTCGTCCCAGCGAAACAGATCCCCGTTGTTGATGTTGAAGGCCTGGTTGGAGCAGCGCTCGTCGGTGGCTGCCCAGACGGTTGCCCGCGCCAGCAGGCCCGCGTCGGTCATTTCCAGCAGTTTATCGTACGCGCCCGGCTTGCCTGGGAAACGCAACGGCAACCCCAGTTCCTTCGAGATAGCAGCGTAGACCGCGATCACCGCAGCCAGGTTCATTGGATTGCCCAGCGCGAAGCCGCCGACCACAGACGGGCGGATCGCTGACCAGCCCCAGGTTTTGCCTCTTTGCCGCTGCTCAAGGAAGGCTTGCTGATCGACGTTGAACTCAGGCGGCATATGGGGGGCATCGCTCTCGCGAGCCGGCGTCTTGAACGGACCCAGGTGCGCGCCATAGACCTTGTAGCCCTGCATCAGGCTAACATGCTGCAAATCGGGCGCGATTGGCTCGACTGCCTCGATCACATTGACGAGCATGGCAAGATTGGGCGGAACTAGCTCGGCCCAGGTTGGCCGGTCCTGGTACGCGGCATAGAAAATGTGCGTCACCTGAGTGAGGCAGCTCAACTTCTCCCGGCAGTCGTCTCGATCAAGCAGATCAACCGTCACATACCGAATCCGGCTTGTGGGCGCTCCGTCGCGTCGCGCTAAACCGATGACATCCCAATCGTCTAGCGCTGTCAGGTAATCGACGAGATTGCGGCCAATGACTCCTTGCGCTCCGACAACCAGAGCCACCTTGCTCGTTTGTTTGTTTTTTCTGGTAATGAACATATCTTGCGGTATCATCACATAAAATCCTTTTCTATGGTCCATACTGATATTATTTGCCTTTGTGTTCTCACTATAAACGCCCATGGGAAACCTTACAAGTACGCACTTTGAAGTAACCGAGAAGCGCCTGGAAGGAAACTATGTTATACTGGAGGTATGGAAAGGACACTGCCAAGATCTTCAGTCCATAGCGTGCTGATGGCCCGCTGCTATTCGCGGGAAGTACTCGATCTGATTGCCGACAAGTGGACAGCCCTCATCTTTGCCCTGTTGGAAAAACAGCCCACGCGCTTCAATGAGTTACAGCGTGCGATCGAAGGGATCTCCCACAAGATGCTCACGCAAACGCTGCGCAATTTGGAGCGCAAGGGAATTGTAGAACGCAAGGTAACGCCGACGATTCCGCCTGCCGTCGAATATTCACTCTCTCCGCTGGGAACCACCCTCATCCCGCTGATGGCTGCCCTGCGACAGTGGGCAGAAGAACATATGGAGGCGGTTGAACAAGCCCTTCAGGCATATGAAGAGAAGGAAGAAAAAGCGGATTATTGAGGTTGAATCATGCTAAGAAGGATCTCTATTCGTTCTGCAGACGCAACGCAGATTCAACGAACAATGGCAGAAATATGACCCCAAAGCGGGAGTGGGCTGGAGCTTTTCTGGGGTCCGATGGTCCAAGTACGATGGAGGTACAATCAATGTCTCCTTGCAGTACCTTACCTACTCTCAACGCTCAGGTCTTTCCGCTTTTCACTCAGATTCCGTTTCTCAATTCAGAGATTGGCAGCCTAGAATAGCGAAGAACACGCTGTCAAATGGCCCAATTTTGCAGGAATCCTTGCACTATCCCATCTAGTGGTAAAGCGCTTTGACCGCCGCTCCTGCCGCATATACCAGGTCCTTTGCGCCCCCTGCGACCCAAAGCTCAAACGTCTCACGCCCCCATTGCTCGTTGATCGAGTCCACCAGGTCCATCACCTGTGCCTGTCGCGCATATGCCTCCTGCGTCACCATGCCAAAGAGGTCCCTCTGGAACACCTCCTGCGAACTCAACTCCGTAACATACACCCCTGCCCGCTTATACCGATACCCAGGGGCATAGATCGTTCCCAGAAGCGCCAGCGCGAGATCCAGCACATCCGGCGTAAACGAGCTCGCATACGGAAGTTTGGCTGACGCCTCATTCGCATACTGCGCAGTGTGTCGATCCCAGGAATTAGTCTGGATGAACACGCTTACTCGCCTGACGCGTGACCCTTGTCTCATCACTTTCTCCATCACCGCCACCGCATACGTTGCCAACGCTTCCTCCAACTCCTTCCTCACTTCGATCTCCCTCCCAAACGAGAGCGCCACCATCCTTCCTTCCCGTGGCTGAGGCCTCACCTCCAGGAGCTGGCACGAGATCCCCCGGAGCTCAAAGCACCACCCGCTGCACTCCTACATTCATAGCGTGACGTATCCATGCGTGATCTGCCTCCTTCAACCCTCGCGCACTCACAATCCCCACGCGCCGTAACCGCTCCCCCAGGCGCTTGCCTATTCCCCAGACATCTTCGATAGCAAGCCCTTTCAGCCACGCATCCACTTCTGATTCTGGCCAGGACACCAGGCTCACCACACCCTCAAATATCTCATGCTGCTTCGCCAACTCCGTCGCGACCTTACTCAAGACCTTCGTTGTCACAAGCCCCACCGAGACGACCACACCCACCTCCCTATACACACGTGTAGAAGTTGACTTTGCACTGGAGTGGAAGTGGTGCTGTTTTGGAGTAGCGGGGAAGAATCGCACAATTTGGCTTTTTTTTCAATGTGTATAACGAATTTGAGCATAACGAAAAGGGCATTTTGCACCTATGGGAAATGAACATGCTCATTGCGTATTTACCGCAGAGGACGAAAAAAGCACGAATATCTTCAGCAATTGCTTCTGGGTGTTCCCATTCGGGGAAGTGGCAACCCGCAGGCAAATCTTTCCAGTGATCATACTTTCAGAAGCGATCGGGCTAGAGGCCTTTCCTCCATTCATGACGCATGAGCCACCGAGATCGTCTGAAGAGTAGTATGCCAAACATGAGAGAGAAACCGTTACTTCTGCTGATAGGTCAGAAGTATTTTCTCCAGTAGCCCAGGGAAGCGTATCTCCAAATCCTCTCGACGTAGCGTAACCTGCATCCGTCTTCCTTGTGGCACCATTCGTACCAACCCAGCTTCACGCAACGCCTTAAAATGAAACGAAAGCGTTGACTTTGCCACGGCTTCGCCGACGAGAAAGTCATGACATGCCATCTTTTCCTCCGACTCGCTCGCCTGAGCCAGCTCTGCCACCATTTGTAAGCGTACTGGATCACCCAGAGCATACAAGATCGTTGGCAAGGAAAGATCCTCGCGTGATGGATGAACAAGAAATCTCATGCTTGACAGTATAGCACCTTCTCCGTTACACTTCAATTGTTCAATAATATTGAACAATTGAACAATTAGCTATGTATATTAGGAGGAAGCGCGGGAGCATGAGCTTTCACGTGTTCCCACAACTGGCTTTTTGAGGAGGAGGAGGAGGTAGGCCCAGGAGAGAAACGTCATGCATTGACGCTCTCCTCTCAAAAGCTGTCAATGTACAACGTAATGACGAATGAAGCGAGATAGGGAGTGGTTTTCCCAGGTTCTGAATAGCCAATTCCTAGCCATTCGCGCCGATTTCCTCGGTGTCACATTAAAATCGGTTGAAGTTTCAACTTATTTACCACCTGGAAAGTGAGTTTCTTTTATGTGTGGTATCACTGGATGGATCGATTGGGAACGGGACCTCTCGGAGCAGCAAGCGGTGCTGGAGGAGATGGCCTGTACATTAAAAGAGCGTGGGCCAGATCGCGAGGGCTACTGGCTCTCTCCCCGCGCCGCACTGGCGCACCGCCGCCTGATCGTTATTGATCCCATTGGCGGTACACAACCCATGCTCTTTACCCAGGGTGGACAGACCTATGCCCTGACTTATAATGGTGAGATCTATAACTTCCGCGAGTTACGCGAGGAGCTGCGCACACGCGATCATGTCTTTCGCACGCATTCCGATACCGAGGTGCTGCTGCATGCCTATGTCGAGTGGGGCGAGGATTGCGTTAATCACTTTAATGGTATCTTCGCCTTTGCTATCTGGGACGAGGCGCGTCAGCGGCTCTTCATCGCCCGCGACCACCTGGGGGTCAAGCCACTCTTCTACGCCCAGGTAAGCAGCACCATCGTCTTTGGTTCAGAGATCAAGGCTCTGCTAGCGCACCCGCTGATCAAGCCTGTACTGGATGACGAGGGCATGAAGGCCATCTTTGTCTCAATCTTTCTGTCCGGTGGCGGCATCTTCCGCGATATTCAGGAGCTGCGCCCGGGTCACTGCGCGACCTTCACACGTGAGCGCACGCATGTTCGCCCCTACTGGCAGTTGGTCAGCAGGCCCCATACCGATGACCTGGAAACGACTGCCGGGTATATCCGCTCGCTCCTCAAGGATACCGTCAAGCGCCAGCTCATCGCTGATGTACCCGTGGTGACGCTCCTCTCCGGCGGGCTGGACTCCAGTGGCGTGACTTCCCTGGCGGCTCGCGAGTTTCAGCGGGAAAACCAGGTGCTCAACACCTATGCCATCAATTACGTCGATAGAGAAGAGCCTTTTGAGGGAAGTGCCTTTCGTCCAAGCATCGACCGTCCCTATGCCGAACAGGTAGCGCGCTACCTGCCGACCAATCACCATGACGTCGTGGTCTCCACTGAGGAGCTACTCGAGAACCTGCTTGTGCCGATGCGCGCCCACGACCGGCCTAAGATGGGGCAGATCGAGACCTCGCTCTACCTGCTCTTCAAGGCGATCAAGCAAAACGCGACGGTGGCGCTCTCGGGCGAGTCGGCCGACGAGATCTTCGGCGGCTATCCCTGGTTCCACCAGGAGCATGTGCTCAATACGCCGACCTTCCCCTGGATCGCCGCGCGCATGAATCCCAGGAGTGATACTCAAGTTATGAATACAGGAACGCCCTTCGTCTCTCCAGCTCTGGCGCAGGAACTCCATCCACGCGAGCACATTCAGCGCCTCTATCAGGAGGCGCTGGCCGAGGTCCCGCGCCTGGAGGGTGAGTCTCCACGTGACGCCCGCATCCGCGAGATCTTCTACCTGAATATGACGCGCTTTTTGCCCCTGCTGCTGGACCGCAAAGACCGCATGAGCATGGCAACTGGCCTGGAGGTACGCGTCCCTTTCTGCGATCACCGCCTGGTGCAGTATGTCTGGAATATCCCCTGGGAGATGAAGACCGTCGATACTATCGAGAAGGGCATCCTACGCCGCGCCTTTAGCGGATTGCTCCCCGAGGAGGTGCGTATGCGTCGTAAGAGCGCGTATCCTACCTCGTACGATCCAGCCTATACCCAGGCTGTGCGCCGCTCGACGCTGGAGATTCTCAATAATGCCAATGCGCCCGTAAACGCCTTTGTCAATGGAGCGTTTCTCCGCCAGCTCGCGGAGCATCCCGATGAGAACCGGCGGGGCGAAAGCGCCTACTTCCTCTTCGACTACCTGATCCAGACCAATGCCTGGCTGCAAGAGTATCACGTCGTAACGACTTAAATAAAATGAGGAGGCCTCCCATGCCAGTTCATCCTCCTCGCGCAATACAGAAGAGGGGGACCCTGCGCTATTACCTGGAAATTCACCGGGCGCTCTGGCACAGCCTCGCCACGACCTGGAAGGCAGCGTTGGACTAGCAAGAGCCGCCAAATCACGTCATGTTCTTTCAATATGCTCGACAAGAGAAAGAGCGATCGTTCGGAATGCAGCCCAGCAGATCCGTGTCAAGGGGTCAATGGCGTCGGCATCGTGGATCTGATGGGGAAAGCTGGGAGCAATTGGTGCCATCGCCTCATGCCCACAATTGCTTGGGACAGCCAGAAAAAGTCGTGGCTACGATAACACGTCTCACCAGCCCAAGTAGTATCCTCGCACCAGCAAAACCCTTACGGTCAGTAAGGCCCGCTGGCGTCATTGATATCGAGAACCATAGAGAACAAAGGAGCGTAGAAAGATGAAAGCGATTCGATTCAATCAATATGGTGAGCCTGCAAAGGTTCTTGAGATAAGAGAGTATCCTCTCCCAGAACCTGGGGAAGGAGAAGCACGCGTTCGTATCCTGGCCAGCCCCGTGAACCCGTCTGACTTGCTGTTTGTGCGCGGACACTATGCAGGCGTTCAACCACAATTTCCCTCACCCGTCGGATTTGAAGGGGTTGGCGTGGTAGATGCTCTGGGTCCACAGGTGCATCATCTCGTTCCTGGACAGCGCGTCGCGGTTCTTAATGGGAGAGGGGGCAACTGGGCGGAATACGTCGTTTTGCCGGCTCCCTTTCTGATTCCAGTACCCGACGATATTCCTGATGAACAGGTAGCCACCTTCTTTATCAACCCGGCCTCCGCTATTCTCATGCTTCGTCACATCCTGGCTGTTCCTCAAGGCGAATGGCTGCTCCAATCGGCAGCCGGGTCCGAACTGGGGCGCATGATCATCAGGCTGGCGAAACACGATGGAGTCCGCACACTGAACGTTGTTCGCCGACGCGAAGCAGTGGCTGAACTGGAACAACTGGGGGCCGATGCCGTGATTGTGTCCACCGAGGGGCCCATTGACGAGCAAGTCCGCAGGATCGTCGGCCCACAGGGCGTCAAGTACGCCATCGATCCAGTGGTCGGAGAAACGGGAACCCAGATATTTCAGGCCCTCGGCGACGATAGCAGAATGCTGGTGTATGGCTCCCTGACGGGTGAGCCCATCCGCGTGGGAGCTGATCCGCGCTTCATTCTGGCAGGGCGCCGCATCCTGGAAGTGTTCTGGCTCGGTTACTGGTTTACCAAAGGACTTGATGCAACAGCCCGACAGCAGCTGGTCCAGGACGTTGTCACGCTCAAGCGCGAGGGTATTCTCCTGACCTCGGCGGTACGGAGATTCTCCCTCGACGAGATCGGTACAGCCGTCGCGTACGCGGAATCAATGGGCAGGCAGGAGAAGGCGCTCCTCGTGCCTGAAAAGCACTAGGCCATGGAGCCAAGGAGGAGGCAGCGTCCCGCCGTCAATATGTTCCCCGTTGGAAACGCCGTCTCCTCCCGTTACGCTCTGAAAGAGAGGTCCAACAGCTGATGTTGGACCTCTCTTTCGGCATAGTTCCCTTCGGCCAATGTCCACTGCTGTAGAAGTTGACTTTGCACTGGAGTGGAAGCGATGCTGTTTTGGAGTGGCAGGAAAGCAAAATGAGAAGTGAACTTTTGGTTCTATAACCATATTGGCTCTCGCACCAAGAAGTCAAGCATCTTTCCCCCTTATTCAAGGAAAAGATGCTTGACTTCGTCTGCTTTATGCTTATCCACGTCCCTTGGGAGCGAAAGAGGACCCACATTCACTCCGTCTTTTCTCGCTCTCACTGCTTATCCAGGTCCTCACGTGAAGAGGAAGCGAACATGCGCACGCAATCAGGCGGAAGCACGAGGTAGGGCTGAAGAACCTGCACCAACGGGAGCTGTGCGAACTGAGCACAGTTAATTTCCACCGTCAGGTGGGCTGTGTCGCTCCCTGGACGGCCACACGATCATCCATGCGTCTTTCCCTCCTTTCCCATCCATCGTTCTCTTGATCGCGGGCGCGCTGACCAGTCCATGTGTCTCAGTCGCGGATGACGGCTTTAGCGCGCATCAAGAACTCGCCGAGATAGCCATCATGTGGGATACCTGGCGCCATCCAGTACGTCGGGTGGTTGCCGATATAGAGGTTCTTGATCGTCGTATCTGCGAGCAGTTCGTCGAGCAGCTTCTCGTCCCGGGTGACCGCCGTGAGCACCAGGGTATTTTTGAGAGGAGCGATCCCAGCCTCCCGCGTCCACGGCGCAACCCACACACATGGGAAGGCCAGTTCGATGTTCGCCTGCTCCGCAAAGGGATTGCCTAGTTGGTGTACGGCGGGCCGCAGCACCGCGCTGCCATCCCCCAGTTCGTCTACGACCCCATCGCCGCCCAGGTAGGCCCGAGTCCCAGCGGCTTTGTCCAGCAGGTAGCGCTCGATCTTCTTCGCGGCCTCCAGGGAGTAGGCGGGCAGGACCGCCTGCTCGTTTTCCGGCGGCAGGCTTGGAATCGTCGCGAGCCGCTCGGCGATGGCCTGTGCGGCCGGCGCCGGGTCGCCCTCTACAAACACTGCCGTGGTGTTGATGCAGGCCGTCCCGCCCATATTGCTGATCGAGGCGACGATTATGTCGAGGGAGGAGCGCCAGTCCGAGTCGGCTGTGACCAGGATCTTCGACCGACCAGGCCCGTTGGGCAGGACGGTGGGGTTTGCGGCGTACTTCTCGATGACTTCCTGCCCCCCATAGACCATACTCAGATCGGCCTGGCGCAAGATCTCGTCGGCAGCGTCATAATCGGTAGGCAGCAGGACCACCTGATCATCTCCGAACCCGCAGGCCCGCAGCGCTTGAATCAATCGATACGGGGTGAGCGGTTCCCGCCGCGAGGGCCGGACGGCCACGCGGTAGCCCAGGGCCAGGGGCTCCAGCCATAGACTGTGCACACCAGGTTCGTTGCCTGGCGCATGCACCGCGAAGACGTTCCCACGCCGGATCCAGACTGCCGTGCCCTCACGAGCCTGCGGGTCACGCCAGTCGTTCACCGCGCCGATGGGCCGGGCTTGCTGCGCGCTCCAGTACGCCTTGGCAGCATAGTGGGCAACGGCCTCCACGGCTCCGCGCACGATGGATAGTGGTGTGCCAGACATGCGACTCACCATATACTGGTACTCAGTAGAGGACATGCCATCGACCTCTCCCGTTGCGAACAGCTTCCCAGCCCTGCTGAGGGCGGTCAGGCGGTCCTCCAGGGGGAGAGTCTGCGCTTTATGCAGCGCGGCCATGGCCCGCGTGACGAACAATCTGGGCACCAGGCTCAGTTCGGCCAGCGGGTGGCCCGCGACATCCGTGACGGTCAACCGGTTATGTGCCCGGTACGCCCCTTTGGGTCCCAGCGCATCTATGCAGAGCAGTTGACTGAGTACACTCATCAGTACACCCCCTCGATCACGGCTTCGTTGCCAAACTGCGCGACGGGAGCCACGTCGGCCACCGAGTCGCCTACCTGACCCGCCGGGGGTTCGATCCGGGTGGCCAGGTCGCGCTCCAGGTTGTTAGGGAGCAGCATGTTCTTGCTGATGTGGTTCATCACGACCTGGCCTCGCTCGCCATAGCCTACCCTGCGGCCGGTGGCAGGGTCGATGACGGTGAAGGTGATGAAGGGCGAGGGGGAATCGTAGATGCGGGGATCGTCGTCAGTGAGGCCCACGCGCTCGGGGATCCCGCCAAGAATCATCGTGCTTCCATATGCCCCCATGAGCTTCACGCTGGGAAAGACCTCAGTCCGAAACAGATGGCGAGTGTCGGTATCCATGTGCGCCCCGGCCCACAGGATTCCCTTCACCTTCTGGTTGATCAGTTCCACCAGATCGTCGTGTTGGGCGATGCGCTCCAACAGAGGTGGCGTGGTCATGAGGACGCCGATGTCCTGGCTGTGCAGTAGGAACGAAGCCTGCTCGACGAGGTGCTCGACGTACGCGCGGGCCTCCTCGCTTTTGCCGGCGGCGATGAGCTTCTTGACCCAGCGCGGGTCCATGTCGATCATGAACGCGAGACCACCGCGTGTAGTAGCGTGCAATCTGGCGACCTCGCCGACCATATGAGGCCCTCTCGGGAGGAGGGCAAGCCAGTTCACATTTCGTGGGAACTTGTGTGCGTCTAGCTGCGTGTCCATCCATGCTCCCATTTTGTCCGCCCAGTCACGCAGGATGACCACACGCTTGGGAGTGCCGGTTGTGCCCCCGCTTTCGGGGACGCCAACGACATCGGGGTGCGACCCGTATCCTCTGGGGATAAGGTCTTCCGCCCGGACGTCACGCAGTTCATCGACGATATTGGGGAAGAGTGCCAGGTCCTCCATACGTTTGACGTCTTTGCGCGGATCGAAGGGCAACGACTTTGCCCGCTTCAGCCAGTATGGCGAGCCGGTCTCCGGATTGAAATGCCACTCCATGGCGGCATGAAGAAACTCCTGGGGGTCTATCCTGGCATCAAGTGGGAGATCCAGGAGAGCTTGCGATGCGATCATATGAGACTACCTCCATTCCTGACCGACGTTATCGATCAGGTGATCAGAGTGTTTCACCTTCAATAACTTTTGGAAGAGTCCCTTCAGTAATATTCTATACATATGCCAATAGATCGGATCAGCCGATTTTTTCGCCGGTGCTATCATGAAGAGAGTCAGGGAAGGGCTATTTGAACTTGATGAGCAGGCCATCTCTTCCATTGCGGCGGAGGATGATCGTCTGTCTCTCATCTCGCGTCTTTTTCTTACTCGTCGCCTATGCACTCACGTCCACAAAGGAGGGACAAGATGGGTCAGAACGCGCCGCAACCAGTACCATCAGCATCGCAAAAATCGATGGCGTTACGGCACCTCGAAGCGTATTTTGCCTCCCTTCCCAATGCCATCATGGTGTGGGACCGGGCAGGCAAGCTCCTCTTCCTGAATGCAGCGGCGCTGACACTCTTTGATGCCCAGCCTTCAGCCTCCTGGTTGGGCACCTCCGCTCAGCAGTTTCTCCAGCGCTATGAATGGTATGACGAACAGCAACGACCGTTCTCTTTTCCCCCTTGGTTGCTGGACCTGACCACCTTCAAGGAAGAAACCGCGTCCTTTCCCTACGAGCAAACCCTTGTCCTTGCTCATCCTTCCCAGCACCAGGCGTGCCTCGAACTGCGCTGTTCACTGGTGTTTGACGGCGAGCCTCAGCCAACAGGCGTGCTCGCGTCCTTTCAGGTGGTGGCTTCCCGCTATCAAAAGGCCCTTCACATCCAGCGGGTCTACGAAGCGTTGATGACCTTGAACGAAGCCATCGCGCAGGTTCCTGAGCAATTCCAGGGAGCGTCCTCTAAGGAAACCTTTCTCCTTTCCCCGCCGGTGCTCTTTGTCGACCAACAGCTCGTGGACGTCATTCGTCAGGTCCTGGAGTGCTGGTGCGTGAGCATGATCGCCCTTTGCGCTTCGGCCCCTTATGTGGCGTACGTGGTGGGCAGCGGTTTCACCGCCGAGCAAGAACACCTCTTCCGGGCGTTGAGTGAGAGCTTTCACCTCGCTGACTTTTTTGACGAAACCGTGCTTGCTCGTCTCCAGGCCTATCAGGACGTGGTTCTCGCACCAGGTTGCTTCCGCATTCCGATCGGGTATCCTGAAGAGTTTAGGAACGCGATCCTCCTGGTGCTTCCCATATTCTGGAAGCAGAATCTGGTTGGGATGCTTGTGATCCACAAACACCAGCGGGAGGGTGAGTATACCCAGGAGGAGATTGATCTCATCAGAACGGTCGCCGAGCACGTCCGGCTGTTCATTGAATGTTTGGGCTCCTTGCAAACGTACTTGGGGAAACAGGCCAGAGAATTGGTCATGCCCGAAGTGAATCGGCTGCTCAACGACTTCCTGCGGCTTGCCAGCCATGAACTGCGCACCCCGCTGACGGGGATTAAGGGCAATCTGCAGTTAGCACAGCGCCGCTTAGAGCGGTTAAAGAGCGAGCTCGCCCAGCAGGCTGAGCGCACGAGTGCGCAGCTTGAACGGGCCCGGCAGTCGCTCGAATCTGCCGAGCAGAGCGTCCGGCTGCAAGAGCGCATGGTGCAGGATATGATCGATGACGCGCGTATCCAGGCTGGTCAGCTGGATCTCACGCTTGCTCTCTGTGATCTACTCGTGCTGGTCAAACAGGCGATGGCAAAGCAGCAGGAATCTATGCCCGAACGAGCGATCAAGCTCGAGATCCTGACTCCCGAACCCACCATCCCTGTCATGGCCGATGCCGGGCGGATCACCCAGGTACTCGCCATCTACCTGGCCACTGCCCTCGCTTCTTCCCCGGTGGAGCAGCCCGTGACCCTTCAAGTGCAAGAAGAGGAGCAGATGGCCCGCGTCTCGGTTCACGACGAAGGAGCAGGCATCCCTCTTGAAGAGCAGGTTCGCCTCTGGGATCGCTTCTATCGGGGAAAGGGCAGCTCCGTTCAGCAGGAACTGGATTTGAGTGGAGGGTTACGCTTCTACCTGTGCCGGGCACTCCTCGAACGTCATCACGGCACGGTTGGGGTTGAAAGCACCCCTGGTCAGGGAACGACCTTCTGGTTGACCTTACCACTTGCACGACCTGCGAGAGCGTCAATAGAATCACCACCCTAGCTGTTGTGATGGGGCGGCTCTGTTGTTCCGTTGGAAAGGGAGCGGGCAGTCCGTTTCAGCGGGGCGCGCCCGGGTGGTTGCTTCGGCCGTGGCCCTGCCTGGATCCGTGGCGTGGGCCGGATGACGGCTTCCTGGGTGGAAAGGGTGATGTTCTCGCTCTCATGCCAGACCGCCAGCGGCTCGCCTTCCAGAAGCGCATACCTGACCTCGGTCGCCGTGATGTCCACACCGATGCGACGGTTGCGGAACACCACGTGGAAGGCGATCCGGGTGATCCCCTCTGGCAGCCTGGGGGCAAACGCGAGTGAATCGCCGCGCAGGCGCAGTCCTCCGAAGCCAGCGACCAGGGCAGTCCAGGTTCCCAGCAGCGACGCGATATGGAGACCGTTGCACGTGTTTTGCGCCAGATCATAGAGATCCAGAAACGCAGTCTCGGCGAGATAGTCATACGCAAGCTGCAGGTGACCCACCTCCGCCGCGATGACGGCCTGCGTCGCTGCTGAGAGCGAGGAATCGCGGACGGTCAGCGGCTCGTAGTAGGCGAAGTTGCGCGCCTTCTGCTCGGGAGAAAAGGCATCCCCTCGCAGGTGCATGGCCAGGACGAGATCGGCCTGTTTGACCACCTGCTTGCGATAGAGGTCAAAATACGGAACGTGCAGGAACAACGGGTACTGCTCTGGTGTGGTATCCGCGAAGTTCCATCGCTTGTACGAGGTAAAGGCGTCATCCTGAGGGGTAACCTGGAGATCCTGGTCATAGGGGATGAGCATCTTCTCAGCGGCCTCGCTCCAACTGGCCATCTCGTCCGCGTCTACCCCGAGAGCGCGGGCCACCTGAGGATGGCGCCTGGCTGCTTCTGCCGCGGCGCGTAAGTTCTGCTGGGCCAGCAGATTGGTATAGACGTTGTTGTTCGCCAGGGCGCTATACTCGTCGGGGCCAGTGACGCCATCGATGCGGAACTGCCCATGGGCATCGAGGAAGCCGAGCGAGTGCCACAAGCGCGCGGTTTCGACGAGTAATTCCAGGCCCACCTCCTGCTCGAACGCGCGATCGTCGGTGCATGCGACGTAAAAGGCCACCGCGTACGCGATATCCGCGTTAATATGAAACGCGGCCGTCCCCGCTGGCCAGTAACTCGAACACTCCTCGCCATGAATCGTTCGCCAGGGAAAAGCGGCGCCGCGCAGCCCGAGCTGGCGAGCACGTTCCCTGGCCAGCGGGAGGGTCGAGTGACGCCAGCGCAGGGCGTCGGCGGCAGCGGAAGGGACGGTCAGGGTCACAGAAGGCAGGACAAAGATCTCGGTGTCCCAAAAGGTGTGCCCATCATAGCCGGGTCCGGTCAATCCCTTTGCTGGGATCGGGTGCTGCTCTCCTCGGCGGCACGCCTGGAGCGTGTGGAACAGCGCGAAGCGCACGGCTTCCTGAAGCTCCGCATCGCCTTCAATCTCGATACCTGCATTCTTCCAGAACTCGTGCAAAAAGTCACGCTGCTCCGCGAGCAGCCCCTCCCAGCCCGTGGAGCGGGCAGCGGTGAGCGCGGCGATGAGCTGATCGTGGATGGCTGATTGCGAGCGCCGGCTCGACCAGCCATAGGCGAGAAACTTGATGATCCGCAGTCGCTCACCTGGCCGCAACCGCACGCTGACGGAGACGCGGGCGATGTTCGGGATACTCTCCGCTTCCATCGTCGTCCCCTCCGGCCCCTCGACCAGATGATCCATCGCCGCGCCGATACGCAGGCGGCTGGCCCGGGTGTGATGGATCAGGAGTCCACGCAGGTTCTGAACCCTATGCTCCTCGCTTTCAAGGGGGGCCAGGGAAACGGTGCCCGCTCGCGGATCTGTGCCGGCATCCGGCAGCGCCTCATTCGCCACGAGCTCCGATTGCACTACGATGTGCACAGGATCCTCAAGCGGCTCAACTTCATAGCTGATCGCCGCGATGGCCCGCTGGGTAAAGGAAACCAGGCGGATCGACGACACCTTGACCGAGCGGCCGGTCGGAGAGATCCACTTGGCGGTCCGGCGCAGGACCCCTTCGCGCAGGTCGAGTTCCCGCTCATGGCTTTGAAGCCGACCATACCGGATGTCAAACGGGGTATCATCGACCAGGAGGCGGATGATTTTGCCATCGGTCACGTTGATGATCGTCTGCCCAGATTCAGGATAGCCATAGGCTCCTTCTGGATACGGCAGGGGATGGAGTTCATACAACGCATTGAGATAGGTGCCGGGAAGACCACACGGCTCTCCTTCATCCAGGTTGCCACGCAACCCGATGTGTCCGTTGGAGAGGGCGAATACCGACTCGGTCTGTGCCAGCACATCAAGATTGAGTTCCCTCTCGTGAATGGTCCATGCTTCGACGGCGAGAGCCGGTTGTGTGATCATCGGTCGTTTCTCCCTTTGACTCCAGGAAGGGACGAATTGGGGCAGAGTCATATGCGAGGACTTCTTCCCCATGAAAGCGAAAGACTTTTGGCGCCAGAAACACACACCGCCCAGAGTTCTGACAGCGTGTCAGATCCACCACAACCCTCATGTCAACGCTCCTTCATACCCTACTATTTCTGATCCACCTCCGTGGATGAGAGGCTCCTTCATAGTATGAACCCAGGAACAAAAATCAACCAAAAACTGAGAGCCAGGTTATGGGTCAATGTAGCGCTGTGTTTCATCTCAGCGCTACATTAAGGATGTATTCGCATAATCTAGAAAGATGATTGATGAGAGATGTTGAGAGAGAAGCAATCATGTTTCCCCTTTTCAACACGACCCGATCTCTCCCATCTTCCTATTTCAAAAGAAAGGGCAAAAAGCATGTCTCCTTCAGAACAGCAAGTCCTTGCTGACCACGTGGTCGTCGAGACCACACAAGCATTCGATCGTGTCATTGAAGCATTTGAGAGGCAAATCGGGCGCAAGGGACATGAGGCGTATCAGCACGTCGTCACGTCTAGTCGTACACCAGAAGAGCTCACACAAGGCATCGAGCAGCTTTTGGGATCAAGCGGGTTCATGGAGTTTTTTGCTATTGATCACGGGGAGTGGTTCTCTCACCTTATCCATCCTCTCAAAGCAAAACTCTATGTTATTGGCAATCCACTGATTGCGCAGCACTTTTTAAAGTACTCGGCTAAGGCAGGACTCTATGTCCCGATTCGGGTACAGGTGTATGAAAATACCCGGGGAAACACTTGTCTCAGTTATGATCGGCCATCCTCTTTGCTGCAAATATGTGCGGTGACGGAGGAAGAGTTTGTGCAAACCGCAGCGGACCTGGATCAAAAAGTTACGCACCTCGTCCAGAAAGCTGCCTCTTAGATCGGGTAGCTGTGAGGCTGCCCGATTACAATAAACGAGCCAGAAAGCCCCGGTCATTCATGCCTGTCTTTTACCCACAATTTACAATCGTATAGAATGGAGAGATGAAAACGCAAGAGATTCTGGACCCAGAGCAATGGGCAGAAGCTACCTTTGGACAGACGCAACTGAAAGACATGCGCCGCACGAGGCGGGCCGTGACGACAGCGGCTCACATGGCCGAGGAGCCCGCAGCCTCGCTGCCAGCCCAGGCGCAGACCTGGAAAGATGCAAAAGCCGTGTATCGACTGCTTGATGAACCCAATGTCACCTTTGATGCGCTGATGCAACCCCATTGGCAACAGACACGCCTGCGCATGGATACCTTGCCACTTGTGTTGCTGGTACAGGATACGACGGACCTGGATTTGAGCCATCGGCGCAAAATGAGCGGCTTGGGAGAAATCGGCAATGGGAATGGGCGTGGGATGTACCTGCAAACCGTCCTGGCCGTTGAACCGGACAGCCGGGCGGTGCTGGGGTGTGCCTATCAATGTCCCTTCATTCGCATTCCTGCACCCAAAGGCGAAACTCGAGCGCAGCGGTGCAGGCGCGAGAAAGAAACCGATATCTGGCACCAATGTGTCCAGCACATTGGACCCTCTCCCGCATCGAGTGTGCGGGTGCAGGTAGCAGATCGTGGAGCCGATATCTTTGAGTTCCTGCACGTTTGCCGAAGCATCGATACGCACTTTGTTGTGCGTGCGACGCAAGATCGGCGTGTTCAAACCCAGGAGGGAACGCTCGGGTATCTCTTTGAGCAGGTCCGTTCGCAGCCAAGTTCGGACGTGCGTCCGTTTGATCTTCCCGCTCGGCATGGGCACCAGGCTCGTTCTACCACGTTGTATCTGTCGTGGACCTCTCTTGAACTGCTGCCACCGCGCAATGATAGCCGTCTCAACAAACTTCCTCCCTTGCCTGTCTGGGTCATTCGGGTGTGGGAAGAAGGGGCTCCAAAAGGCGAAGAGCCGCTCGAATGGATTCTGTTGACCTCTCTGGTCGGGACAACTTGTGAGCAAGCCTGGCAACGGGTCGAGTGGTATCGCGCTCGCTGGCGGGTGGAGGACTATCACCATTGCCTCAAAACGGGATGTCGTATCGAAGAGCGGCAAGTCCAAAGCGCCGAGCGCCTGATCCGCTTGCTGGGAATGCTCTCTCCTCTCGCCGTGCGTTTGTTGCAAGTGCGTGATCTCTCCCGTCAAGCGCCAGAAAGCCCGGCCCATGAGGTCATCGAGCCAGAAACGCTCACGATCCTGGCTGCTCACGTCGGTCTCTTGCCTTCCACCATGACGGTTGAGACCTTCTGGACAGAGATTGCGCGCATGGGAGGGTTCTTGGCGCGTCGAGGTGACGGGCCTCCTGGCTGGAAAACCCTTTGGAAGGGCTGGCTCCACTTGCAGGCACTGCTTGAGGGCGCTCATTTGGCTTTTCACCTCCGTTTGTAAAATGTGGGTAAAAGACAGGTCATTCATGCCGGGGATGAATGGCTGTTCCTTGTTTGGGGCTTGGGTGGTGTAGGATGATACGTTGGATCGTCCCACAGAAGAAAAGCATCAACCGCACGCCGTACTAATTCCGCAACCGGAACACCCTCTTTCTCAGCTTGCTCTTGTAATTTTTCGTGTTGTTTTTCATTCAGATAAATGTTTGTACGCTTCATTCTTTCACCTCTTGCATACATCAAGATTTTGGTGTATAATATACCACAGCAAAAGGGAAGGAGCAAGAGAGAGAGAGAATGCTGATCTACGAGTACAAGCTCGACGGCAACACTGCCCAGTATAGCGCCATCGGCGAGGCCATCAGAATCACTCAATGTATCCGTAACAAGTGCCTGCGCCTCTGGATGGATACTCGTGGCATCAACAGGAACGATCTGCAATGCTACTGTGCTGAGCTTGCCAAAGCGTACAGCTTTGCCACACTGCTCAATTCCCAGGCACGGCAATCGGCTGCTGATCGCGCATGGGCTGCGATCTCTCGCTTCTATGAGCATTGCCGCAATCAGAAGCCAGGCAAGAAAGGCTATCCCCAATTTCAGCACGATTGCCGCAGTGTGGAGTACAAACAGACCGGATGGCGGCTTGAGCCTGATGGAAAGCATATTATCTTCACCGATGGCTGTGGCATTGGGCGACTACGTCTGATAGGCTGTCGTGATCTGGCGACGTGCCCTCTTCCACAGATGATGCGGGTACGTCTCCTCAAGCGTGCAGATGGCTACTATGCTCAAGTTCTTGTCAAAGCGGAGAGGCATGGAGAGCATGTGCCAACAGGCAAGCAGACTGGCATCGATCTCGGACTCAAAGCGTTCTTGACTGATGCCCAAGGCAACACCGTCGCCAACCCGCACCATCTGAGAAAGGCCGAACGCAAGCTCAAGCGGTTGCATCGTCGCCTTTCTCGCACACAGAAGAAGTCAGCCAACCGCAAGAAGGCCAGGAAGAAACTTGCAAAAGGCTATCTCAAGGTCCAGAGGCAGCGTGAAGATTTCGCCAGAAAGACGGCGAACGCGCTTATCACCTCTCACGATCTGATTGCCTATGAACACCTGAGAATAGCCAATCTCGTAAAAAACCGCAAGCTGGCAAAATCGATCAGTGATGCAGCCTGGGGCCGCTTTCTCCAGTGGCTCAACTACTATGGATCGATGCATAGCATACCAGTTATTGCGGTCGAACCAGCTTTCACCAGCCAGGATTGTAGCGCCTGTGGGGCACGCGTCAAGAAGTCGCTCAGTGTGAGGACGCATATCTGTCCCTCCTGTGGCGTGGTGCTTGACCGCGACCACAACGCCGCGCGCAACATTTTAGAGAAAGCCTATCGTACTGTCGGGCAGACAGGAACGGGTGAGGCGCAAGCCCCACCGAACGCTTCTGGACAGACCGCCTCTACTCGTTCTGGTCGCAGGGCCAGAGCGGGCAAGCGGGCTGGATGAAAGAAGAATCCCCCTGGATGTATCCGGGGGAGTGTCAAAGCATACGTCTTTTCGGCCACGGTGAAGTTGCCAATCAGGTAATTTCGACTTCGTCCGCTTCTAAGTTCTTCATGTTTTTCATATTTTTCATATTTCTACCTTCGCTCCAAGATTCTTGGTGGTTGAATACTCAGTCCTTCAGAAATAGCTTTGCCGTTTCACTAAAGCCGTCACTGATGGGTCTTGAATCATTTAATGTCCAGGAAACAACCGTTGATAGCCCTCGGCAAACTGGTGGTAAGATGCCGTGTCGAAGGCCGCGTCGGTGACCGGGTAGAACAGCATCTGCAACAGGATGTCTGGCTCCCCGCACTCACCGTCGCCATGTTGTCCCAGGCGCTGTCGCCAGCTACAGCTAGCTGCTCGACATCCAAGCCATGTTCCTGCTTGGAGCTCTCGACCCACCGCGCCACCATGCAGCACGCCTCGAGGGCTGTCGGATAGCTCACCTCCGGGCAGAGCCGTTACACCGGGAAGACGACGGTAGCCCCGGCTCCGACCGCGAGTTAGTGCACCGGCCAGTCATGTCTCCGCGGGCTGCCGAAGACCCATGACCGGCACCATGGATATACACGATGACCGGCAGCGGCGTCTGCGCGTGCTGGGACCATCTATCATGGTCAGGTCTTCCATATCGACCGCGGGCTTGCGAACCTTGTCAGATTGCTCCTCATTGAGAACGATTGTCGTGGGCAGCCTGTTTTTGATGAGAAATGTACAAAGTCGAGCTTAGATTTCTCCCGACGCAGGAACGAGCTCTTCCGGCGTATCTGATGGAATATCTTTGTCGGCTTCCACGTGTCTCGGGACCTTGAGTAACAACGCGCAGACACCCCCGGTAAAGAGTAGTAGCGTCCCAGTAGTCAGGAACGAGATATGCAGGGAATCAGTAAACGCTTGATTAATGACCTGATGGAGCACGTGTGAGGCAACAGGGAGGCTTCCAGAGAACTGAACCTGGCCTCCTTCTGCCCCGGCACTGGCGATGGTGGCGACCATCTTCTGACTGATTGACCCTGGAATACCCAAATTGGACAGCTTGCTGAAAAGATTGTTGATAAATTGTTGTTCCACCAGCGCACCCAACAACGCAATCCCGAAAACACTGCCAATCTGACGGCTCGTGTTCAGTACCGCAGAACCCAACCCTGCTCGATGTTGTGGAATGGTGGAGAGTCCAGCCGCCGTGAGCGGACTGAGCATCAGGCCAAAGCCAATCCCGTACATCCCCTGATTCCACCAAATGTTCGCATAGCTTGTGGTAGGATCCAGGCGGATCAGGAGCAGCAGCGCGACCCCAGAAAGCAGCGCACCCAGCGTGATAGGAACACGTGGGCCAAAGCGTGCAGCCACTTGTCCGGCGACTGGTGCCGTTAGGAATATCCCCATAGAGGATGGCAGCGTGCGCAGACCAGCATCGAGCGCTGAATATCCTTGGACGCTCTGGAAATATTGTGTCACGAAAAAGACTGTGCTCAGGAGAGCAAAACCGACAACGGCTGCCGCTGCATTCGCAGTAGAAAAGACGACGCTTTTGAAGAGCTGCAACGGCAGCAATGGCTCACGCACACGTGCCTCCACAACCAGGAACGCAATGAGAAAGGCGGCAGCGCTAGCAAAGAGAGAGAGGATCAGTGGAGAAGTCCAGCCGGCTGACTCGCCCTCAATCAGGGCATAGGTGAGCGAGGCTAGTCCGGCGATCGCTAGTACCTGGCCAGGTAGATCAAGGCGGCGAGCGTGTGGATTACGTGACTCCGCCAGGATACGCCAGCCCAAAATGAACACCAGCGTACCAATAGGCAGATTGACAAAGAAGATGGCAGGCCAGTTGGAAACTCGAATGAGCACACCACCAACCACCGGGCCCGCTGCCAGAGCCAGCCCAGAGATGCCGCTCCAAATACCAAGAGCCTGGGTACGTTCTTTGTGATCGGTGAAAGCTGCAACAAGAAGCGAAAGACTGCCTGGAGAAAGCGCTGCCCCCCCTGCGCCTTGCAAGGCGCGCCCGGCAATGAGCAGTTGCAGATTGGGCGCCAAGGCACACAGAGCCGATCCAAGCGTGAAACCAATCAGACCAATAAGAAAGAGGCGCTTGCGCCCAAAGCGATCACCCAAAGACCCTGCGGTCAGTAAGAGGGCAGCGAAAGGTAGCGTATACGCATCGACCATCCATTGGAGGTCTGTCAGGCTTGCATGGAAATCAGTTTGTATGGTAGGCAGCGCAACGTTGACAATCGACGTATCGAGCAACACCATAAAGAAACCAACACAGGTAATAATCAAGATGGCCAATTTTCTGGCCCGGTCTTGCGCAAACATTCGTTCCTCCACAAAGATAAGTATGTATCGCACGCATATGCGAATATAACAGGATTGCTCTCGCCGTGAGGCGCGAATGAACCAGCCTCCAGAGAGGAAGATTACACGGCGGGCGCCAGCTTGATAAGGATCAGCACCCAAAAGTTCATGTGGCAGCATATGGAATGCCTTGACTAATCGCGTACCAGGAACCAGATCAGCTACAACCTCACTCGATGTTCTTCCATGCAGGTCAGCTACCTGAAAGTCGGGTAGACCGAACGGATTAGCTGGATCGATGACGATGCGTTCTTCCCACGAAGGCACATCCATGAGCGCTTGAGGAAGCTGCTCCAGAGCACGGCGATGAGACCCATGTTCTCTATGGCAGCCACTCGAACAGTGCTAGCCCTGATACGAGACCCAAGCGCTCGAACAAGAGGGCAAGCCTGCTATCTTTCGATACACTCCTTTTCTGCACTGAAGCAGCGCATCAACTCGTTGAACATCCATGGGAAGGCCCATCTTCCTCTCTCATTTACGTATGAATCTGAAATTGCTGAGGTCGAGCGAGATCAACAGCAGGTCGTGAATCGGTTTCATCTGCGGCCCACACACGTAGGCACGGCGCTTCGTCGGGAAGCGAATCCCATCGGCTTCCACACTATCGTAGACATACTGCGCCACTGGCGTACCACCTGCTATTTCAAGATGGTAATCGTGCCGACGCAGAAGAAAATCGTCACCAAAGTAGAAGTCCTGTTCTTTGCTATGACTAGCAAACGCATCGGGGAAACGCACCCGCAATCCGCGCCAGGTCTCCCCATCTTCTTGCCACGGCGTGATTTCGGTCACCTCGAAGCCAGGCATGGTCATAAAGAATGGGGTCGTAAGGTAGGTCCATATGGCGTACCCGTTGAAGTACGCCCGGTGAAGCGAATCCCACACCGTCTCCAGAACGTGTCCCTTGAAAGCAGCCCTTGGATTGGAGCGCTCGCTGACGATCTCACCCGTAGCGTTCTCGATCACCACCCGCTCGGGAGTAAAAACCATATGCCAATCAGGCTGACCAAATGGGCTGATGTACGACATCTCCTCATGGAGCGAGACCGTCCTCTCACGGGGAATGGGGGAATCATCGAGGCCTTTGAGTGGAATCAACCCTCCGCCAGCGACGACGGTTGCAGTCACCTTCTTATATGTGTTCCAGCGATCAAGACCGCCATGTGCGGCAATGACCTGTGCTAGCAGATCGTTCATCTGTTCCTCCTGTGTCGTGATCTCCTCCTGATGAGCTAGAATCAGCGAGGTTGCGTATGAGCCATTTAATAGTAGGATTTACATCATCACGACCTATACTTGTGCAAAGCCGCCATCTACAAACAACTCAGTTCCCGTGATGTAGCTGCTGTCGTCGGATGCGAGAAACACCACGGCCTTCGCGATCTCATTGGGTGTGCCAAGCCTGCCAAGCGGAATACTGTTGGAAATCGTCTTCTTGCGTTGCTGACCCACGTCTGAGGAAGCCAGCAGGTCAGCGAATCCGGGCGTGTCGATGGAGCCTGGGCTCACCGCATTCACGCGAATGCGCCGGTCCCTTAAGTCCGTTGTCCATGTGCGGGCAAACGAACGCACGGCAGCTTTTGTGGCGCTATACACACTATTTGACGCCAGGCCTTTGCTCCCGACGATGGATGCATTCAGGATGATAGAAGCACCATCCGGCATGAGCGGAAGCGCCTTTTGTACTGTGAAAAGGAGCCCTTTGACATTGATATCGAAGATCGAGTTATAGAACTCCTCAGTAATCTCGCCGATGGGGGCATATTTCGCAACACCGGCATTCGCGAAGACAATATCGAGCTTGCCTTTCTCCCGCTTGATGTGTGCGAAGAGGCGATCCAGGTCGGCAAGGTTTGACACGTCCCCTTGGACGCCGATCACATTGCTTCCGATGTCCTTTACCGCCGCGGCCAACTCTCGATCGCGGCGTCCTGTGATGAAGACGTGGGCGCCTTCGTTCACAAACTGCTCCGCCGTGGCCTTGCCAATACCGCTCGTACCACCGGTAATGAGGGCAATTTTTCCTTCAAGCTTGTTCATAGTAGTTTCCTCTCATTGGCTCCCAGGAACTGGAAGTCAAATCATTTCAGGAACACGATCAGCGCTCAACAACGCAACAGGTTCCAGGTCTGCCACGTTCACAAACCATCCTTCTCCACGTATTCTCTGGCTCTTCCTGATAAGCAGGGAAGGTTCTTGTAGGTCAGTTTTATCATGCAACTGACTCCCTCAGGATAGCACAGTGGGTTGCATGATGCAACCCACTGTGCTATCCTGAGGGAGAACAAAGAGGAACATTCCATCTCTTTAGGAAAGGAGGGAGAGATATGCGACGACAACGGTTTGCATCTATGGCTTGTCCCATCGCTCGCAGCTTAGATATCATTGGGGAGTGGTGGACCCTACTCATTGTGCGCGACCTGGCGCGCGGGATCAATCGTTTTGATACCCTTCAAGAAGACCTGGGGATTGCACGCAATATGCTCACGGTGCGCCTACAAACGTTGCTTGACCACGGCGTGATTGAACGCCACTGTTATCAGCAACGACCAGAGCGCTTTGAATATCACTTAACCGAGAAAGGAGCCGAGCTAACCGCTGTGCTCCGCGCACTCAAACAATGGGGTGAACGGTGGACAGAAGCTCCATCTTCTTCACCAGTCATCTCTTTGGCAGATGGACAAAAGGACGAAGACGCTGTATTTGAGATGCATGCTCAAGAATGATGAAAACGGGTTGCTCCGCTTCGCAAGCCCCGACTCAGCTCGCGCTTCTGTGGTCAGTTTTTTGTCCTTGATACAAGGGAGAGGGAAACAGATGACTTCCCAGGTGGACTACTCCCAGGGCACATGAGAGGCAGCCGTTTGTTGCCCAATCGCCACCCAATCTTGCGGCAGACCGAACCAAGCCTTCAATAAACTGCCGCAGGAGTCCTCTGCCTTTGAGGCATGGGGAGGAATGCGGCGTTCCTTCATTGGAGAGGAGGAGAGGGCAGATTCACACAAGGGAGGCATTGACAGCTATCAGTGGATATGGTACATTTGTTCGCATGAAACAGACCATCACCGCTAAGCTCAAACTGCACACCGATTCCACCCAGTTCGCAGCCTTGCGAGCGACCCAACTGGCGTCTCGCGATGCCTTGAACCACGTGAGCCGCTATAGCTTTGCGCACGGCAAGACAAGTAACCAGCGCGTATTGCAGCATGCGTGCTACGATGAGATCCGTCTGCTGTTTGGCTTGCCTGCCCAGATGGCTTGTAATGTCCCCCGCCAGGTAGGGGCCACCTACAAAACCCTCTGGACCAAAGCGAGACACAATGCCCAAGCCCGCAAAGCCGGCTGGACCAGGAAACGCTACAAGGGACTCGATCAGCCACCCAGGTACGTCTCACCGACCCTGACCTACAACTATCTGCGTGACTATTCCTTCAAGAAAGTGCAGCAGGTCAGCATCCTGACCCTCGAGGGGCGAGTCGTGCTTCCCCATCGCGGCTACGAGAGGCATGTGGCCCTCATTGGGCAGGGAGCGGTCATCGGGGCCGCCAAGCTCTGGTATGACAAGCCGCACAAGCAGTTCTACCTGCTGGTTTCCCTTGAATTGGAGGTGGAGGACCCTCCACCCGAAGCGCATTCACAGGTCGTTGGTGTGGACGTTGGTCAGCGCTACTTGGCCGTGACGGCCACCACCACCGGACAAACCTCGTTTTTTCCTGGGAAACAGATTCGAGCCAAAGCGGATCATGATGCACGTCTGAGAAAGCGGTTGCAGCACAAAGGCACTCGTTCTGCCACGCGACGCTTGCTCGCCATCAGCGGACGAGAGAGACGGTTGAAACAAGACCGCAACCACCTCATCAGTCGTCGCATCGTGGATGTCCACCCTCAGAGTCTCATTGGTCTGGAAGACCTGACCCACATTCGAGAACGCACGAAGCGCAAGCGAGGAAAAAAGGCGAGCAAGAAGCAGCGGCGCGCCAATCGCCATGCCTCCTCGTGGGCGTTCGCCGAACTCCATGGCTACATCGCCTATAAGGCGAGGCTATCAGGCAGTCTGGCCATCAAGGTGGATGCCTACCACACCAGTCAGGCCTGCCCTAGATGTGGCTTTGCCTCTCCTGACAACCGCCCCAACAAGGGGCGGTTGTTTGTGTGCCAGGAGTGTGGGTATCGACTCCATGCGGACCTGATCGGTGCCAGAAATGTGGCGCTGCGAACGTTGCTCACCCGGCAGGACTGGGTGCGTACGGGGATCTTGTGTGCGCCCAGAGAGGCGCAGTGAACTCTGCCGTCAATGGACGGCGCTACTGAAGCAAAGTAGCTAAAACAGCACCTTACCTTCTATCGAAAGATCAGAGGGGACAACAGCATGGTGCGAAAAGGCCAATGAAGTTCGAGCACTACGAGCCAAATGTTGGTCAGTTAGGTCGTATACGGCGAAAACTGTATTGTTTGAACCCAAGTCGTGGTGATGCCACCCCCATCCGCAGGCCCAACGAGTGCCGATGCCTGCTGTTTGATGCTACGAAGGAAGACAAGAACTTCCGTGGAGCTTCCATCAAAACCGGCCTCTAGGGAAGAGGAAACGACGAGCGGGAACCTACGTACGAACCGAGTTCGCTGTGTAACCTGGGGATCGCCTACACGTCGCGAGACGCATGGCGACGGAGGAGTCGTAGTAGTGCGCCTTTGTGCCACAAATGTCTCTCTTACCCGTCGGGGTAAGCTCACTAGAGCAAGGTGAGTAACACAGCGACTTATTCGCCCACGTAAGTGGACGGAGATACCTTCAACCGAAAGGACTGAAGGGAAAGTAGCATGTCGTGTAAAATGCTGGTGAAGCTCCAGTCCCAGGAGCCAGAGGGAAGTCAAGCGAAGCTGTATAAGGTGAAGTCTTGATTGGCTGAATCCAAGTCATGGCGGAAAAACGCCAGCCCACAGGAGAAGGGACTATCGCCTGTGTTCAACGTGCAGGGGAACGGTACTACTTCCCCTGCAAGCTCTCGTTGGAGCCAGCCTGCAAGGAGCAGGAAGTGACGAAATGGGCACCTACGTACAGACTGAGACATTTGGAGGAACTGAGGGATCGCCTAAACGCTGTAAAGCGCAAGGTGACGGAGCGACCATACGAGTCGGATTTTATCTGACAAAGGGTCGCAGGAGACCAGACTCAAAAGTGGCGGTTGACATGGATGTGTCAAAAGACCGCTGTGGGAGTCGTGTTGAAAAGACACTGGCCTCTGGAGAGCGTAGTGCATCGAAAGGTGCATGCTGCGTTCGGAGGGGAGGGGTTGGTGCTCCTGAATCATCAGGACCCGGCCTCTTACCCTACCCCAAACGCTCACCGTAATGGGTGAGACACGAGGAAGGACTCCAGAGAGTACATTCCACTTGAAAGGGGTTGGCTTGGATGAGTCAAAAGATCCCGGAGAGACTGGAAACCTTACGGAAACTCAACAGCAACAGACAGTGGACAAACGACGATCTCTATAGGCTGATGTTTAAGGAAGACTTATACATCATCGCCTACGAACAGATCAAGTCAAAACCTGGAAACATGACTCCTGGAACGGACGGAGAAACCCTTGACGGCTTTTCTCTCAAAACCATCAGAGAGATCATTGAAGCGATGAGATCCGAATCTTTCCAATTCAAACCTGTCCGCCAGAGCTTTATCCCAAAGGCGAACGGAAAAATGAGGAAACTCGGCATCCCCAGCGCAAAAGACAAAATCGTACAACAAGCTATCTACATGATCTTGGAGGCGATCTATGATAGCCCTCACACTCCTTACTTCCAGGAAACCAGTCATGGTTTCCGGCCCAATCACAGTTGCCACACGGCGTTACGAGAAATCAGAGAAAACTGGCCAGCCATCAACTGGTACATCGAAGGGGACATTCGCGCCTGCTTCGACGAAGTGGATCACTTGACCCTGGTCGCCATCCTGCGCAAAAAGATTACGGATGAACGGTTTATCAACCTCATCTGGAAACTCCTGAACGCAGGATACATGGACCTCCATGGGACCAGGAAGGATAGCCTTGTAGGAACCCCACAAGGCTCAATTGCCAGCCCCATTCTCGCCAATGTTTACCTCCACGAACTTGACAAATTCGTTGAAGAACTCCAAACGAGGCATGAAAAGGGAAAGACAAAAGCCCGAAATCCCCTCTACCATAGACTTTCTGAGAAAAAGCGGGTCATGGTGAAGCAAGGCAGAACCAAAACCGACGAATTCAGAAAAGTGGTCGCACAAATGCGGACACTCCCATCTAGGGTAGTGAACGATCCACACTTTATCCGTCTCAAATACCTGAGGTATGCCGACGACTGGATCATCGGCATATGCGGAAGTCAAGAACTGGCAGAAGAAATCAAACAGGAAATAAAAAACTTCCTGAGTGAAACACTCAAACTTACCCTGAGCGAAGAGAAGACCCGCATCACCAATGCCAAAGCTGAAGAAGCTTTCTTCCTGGGAACGATCCTCAAGATCGGAAACGGAGGGACGGCTAAGATAACGCTGTCCACCAGCAGGTCAGGAAAGAAAGTCAAACGGCGATCTACTGGTTGGGAAACGGTGATAATAACACCTATACCCAAGCTTATCAGGAGATTGAGTGAAAGAGGCTTCTGCACAGCGAAAGGCTTCCCCATCGGAAAAGCAGGCTGGGCCTACCTGGACACAGACCAGATTATCAGTCTGTACAGCAGCGTTAATCGAGGCATACAGAACTATTACCGATTTACCGACAACTGGTCCAGAGTACGGCGAATCCAATACATTCTCAGGTTCTCGTTAGCAAAAACTCTGGCAAGGAAGTACAAAATCTCACTTTCCAAAGTCTTTAAACGCTCTGGAAAAAAGCTGAGTATCGTCATCAAAGGCCAAGATGGAAAGAAAGACAGAGAAGTTTCTTTCTACTCGAATCAGAACTGGTCAAAGAACAGAGACGCCTTCCAGGACAAAACTGCTCTAAATGTAGACCGAGTTCGGATGGCGACACAGATGAAAACACGCTCCAAGCTAGGAAAGCCGTGCTGCATTTGCGGAGAAAGCGCAGAGCAAATTGTCATGCATCATGTCCGGCATATACGAAAGCTCTCTCACCGACGAGAACCAATGGGCTTCAACCGGATACTCCGAGCAATTAACCGAAAACAAATCCCTGTCTGTGGAATCTGTCACGGAAAAATCCACCGAGGTGAATACGACGCTGTAAAACTGACGGATCTAGCGTACATTCCAAGCTAAAGAGGACCAAAGGTATTCTTGGCGAGCCGTGTGCATGGAAATCGTGCCCGCACGGTTCTGAGGGAGACCGTTGGAAAAGGACGCTATTCGATTGTTAATGTGCAACGGATAGAGTACCTCGCTGGCGGTCTACCCTACCGGTATCCCCTGATGTGTCGTGCGAGGAAGCCAAAGCACAAAGGCGGCAACGCTTTCGTGAATTGCGGTGGAGCACAGACACAAGCCTCCGCCTTTAGGCGTGGGGTCACTGACTGCGTTAATCACCTGTTCGTACAGCAGCTTGAAGGCGACAATTACATGTTCGATGGTCATGGACCCCGGTTTGAAAACCGGGGCTTGCAAGAAGTTTGAACGCTTCTTGTAACCCCCAACGGTTGGCAAGCTGAAACATGACCAGATCCAGCCACCGCTCTTCTTCGGAGGAGCGATGGGGCTACGTTATCAGGAAGTGTCAACGTTCGTACCGGAGGATGCGCGGCCAGTCTTCCGCTCTACAACCAGCAGGTTAAACAGACCGTGGGTATAGTCAGTGCTTGCTGGATGTACCGCCTGATAACATCATCGAGGCCACCATCACCCGAGCAATCGGAGGCTCTGAAAGGAGCAAGCACATGAGCCACGTTTGTGTCGTCGATGCCAACAAGCAACCGCTCGATCCGGTCCATCCTGGAAGGGCACGCTTATTGCTCTCGCAAGGGAAGGCGGCAGTACTCAAACGCTTTCCTTTTACCATCATCCTCAATGTTGCGATAGACGCTCCAGTCGTTGAAGAACTGCGGATCAAGATTGACCCAGGCTCAAAGACCACAGGCATAGCTCTCGTCAACGACCAGTCGGGTGAAGTCGTCTTTGCGGCTGAACTCCATCATCGTGGTGCAAAGATCAAAGAGGCGCTCGATGATCGAAGAGCCGTCAGATGTTCACGACGCCGACGCCATACACGCTACAGAAAAGCGAGATGGCAGAATCGGAGACGACGCGAGGGCTGGTTGCCGCCATCGCTTACCAGCAGGATCAGCAATGTACTGACCTGGGTGAAGCGTCTGCGCAACCTTTGCCCGATCACAGCAATGAGCATAGAGCTCGTGAAGTTTGATATGCAAGCGATGGAGAACCCCGATATCCAGGGATGGGAGTATCAACAAGGCACACTGGCAGGCTATGAACTCCGTGAGTACCTGCTAGAGAAGTGGAACCGAATGTGCGCGTATTGCGGCAAGGGCAATGTCCCTTTGCAAGTGGAGCACATTGTGCCTCGTGCCAACAACGGCACGCATCGCGTCAGTAACTTGACGCTCGCATGCGAGAAGTGTAACCAGGCCAAGGGAACCCAGGACATCAAAGACTTTCTCAAGAAGAAACCAGCGATGCTCAAGCACATTCTTGCTCAGGCAAAAGCCCCGCTCAACGATGCCGCAGCGGTCAATGCCACACGTTGGGAGTTGTTCAGAGGGGTACAAGCGTTAGGGCTGCCAATCGAATGTGGTTCTGGCGGGTTAACGAAGTACAACAGGACGATACGTGAGCTTCCAAAAACGCACTGGATAGACGCGGCGTGTGTCGGTCAGAGCACTCCTGAGCATCTGAACATCACAGGGATCTCTCCCTTGCTGATCACGGCAACAGGCTATGGTAATAGACAACTGTGTGGCGTAGATAAGCATGGTTTTCCTAAGCGCCATCGACAACGCAAAAAGGTGCATCATGGGTATCAGACGGGCGATCTGGTGCGAGCGGTAGTACCAGAGGGATTTGCGGCAGCGGGGAGACATGTGGGGCGCGTCTTAGCACGAGCAACGGGATCGTTTGATCTGAGAACCGCACGTGGGCGCATAGAAGGAGTCCCTGTGCGCTATTGTCGTCCTCTTCATCGCAATGATGGATATAGCTACCACAGCACGAGAGGCGGCAATTCCTCCCCGCTCTAAAGAGGCGGGGCTTCCTTGCCGCTTCTCTGTGATGGGTGTCGTCTGTCTCATGGTATCTTTCTTCCTCGATGGGGATACTTGGACATGTTACTGATGGCAAACAGAACCCTCGCTCCTGGTACAGGCAGGAGCGAAGGTTCTGTTTGCCATCAGGCAGGGACGACCTTGTTGACCGCTTCCAGGATCACTTGGGCCACCTCCTCAGGGTGCGACAGAAACGGGACATGGCTCGACGAAATCTCGCGCGCCGTGGCCTTGCTCCGTTGCGCCATCCACCGATGCTGATCGGGGTGGATCATCCGATCCTCCGAACCAAACAGCGACCACGACGGGAGCGATTTCCACGCTGGCTGGCCAGCGGGGGTGTTAAAGATACTGGCATTGGGTGGCACCTGAGAGACCGCCAGAGCTCGCGCCTCCACCAGGTCAAGGTCGTTGGCAAAGTGCTGGGGGAAGACCTCAGGATCGATCCAGGCAAAACCTTGCCCGGTGATGAGTAGATGCTGGAAGACTTCCAGAGGAGGGAAGTTGGCACCGGAACTGAGCAGGGTCTCCCCTTCATCCAGGAGGAATGCCGAGATATAGACCAGACCTACCACTCCTGGTGCATCTTTGGCCGCCTCAGAAATGACGAAGCCGCCATACGAGTGGCCCACCAGCAGCGTTGGCCCTTCCAACTCCGCGAGCAGTTGACGCGTCGCGGCCACGTCATCAGCCAGAGAGGTGTGCGCATGCTGCGCGGCAACCACAAAATGGCCTTGCTCCTGCAGGATAGGAATCACTTTGCTCCAGCCGGACCCGTCAGCCCAGAAACCGTGAACGAGGACAATGTTCGCTTTATTTGAAATACGTTTTGACGCAAATACGCCCATGAGTGTTCTCCTTTTTCCATTTCTTGAGCAGAAACCCTGCTCTTCCGCTTGAGGACGTGCAAGAAGAGCGTCCCCAGCCACAACTGTTGCTCTGTCCAAGAGCGCTCTCACCTGGGACATGACAAAAAACATGTACGGCAGCGAAGAAAGCTGCGATGGATTCAACGCCGACACATGGGCCGTTTAGTACCGAAGCGTCAAGAGTCGGATTCGGAGCAAAAGCCTTGCCGAATTCGGCGGTGCCATTTTTTCTGACGATTGAAATCCAGTCTTGTCCTGGTGCGTGCTAAGTCATGATGGAATACCCTTCGGATGAGCGTATGAGCAAGCGGTGCGTCCTAGAAAGTTGCTCCATTGTTATTTCGCTCCCCCATGACGGTTTTAACTTGACGCAGATTTTAGCTTCGCGATTTCGTCCCTTGCAGCAGCCACTAATTCTTTATTCGTGTATGCATGACCCCAAAGCCCCCAGCCACCTTCTTTCGCTTCTGTTAAGAGCACCCACGTTCGTTCTTTCAGTGTTTCGTCACCGGCAGCAGTGCTCACGAGCTTCGTAAGCTGTTCTACAACGGCCATTTGTTTTTCACGGTCGAGGGCACCCTCGTTTGTCAGTACTTGCACACGTACATAGTTTTCTTCACCCTCCACATTGGCAAGTGTGCCTTCTGGCAACTCATGCACAAATGCAGCTGTGTTTTTACGGAACATCGGGATATCAGGCACTCCCTCGATCGTTTTCACCGTATTTGCCGCATCAATTGCCAGTTGCTTCGTATTGGCAAACATACCAGCAACTGCGTAGATATCGATCATTGGCATAGCGTTACTTTCTCCGTCAAATTGAGTACGTAATGTCGAGGCAAACAGCACACTTCTGAACAGGTCAAAGGCGTTCAGCTGGAAGGCACAAACACGCAATCCAGATGGACTCACCTGATCGGCTTGGAAGGTGGCTCTGCTCCTTTCATCACGACCTCCTAGCGTAGGCTCACGATGCAATCCAAGCGTGTCCTGCACCACCATGCAAGAATGCTCCTGTTTTGTAGTATACTAAGCAGCATACGTGTGCGTCACCGAACATCACGACACTTTCGCGCCACACATTCCTTCACATTGCAGCACTTATGAGAAGGGGAGGTAAAGGGAACGTTCATGAAGGGATCCTCGTATCGCGAGCGGGACTACTCATTTGGTCAGGTTATGCTGACCTTGCGCACCAAGCTTGAGCTGACGCAAGCCGAATTAGCTGACCAGCTTGGCGTCAGGCGCCGCGCTGTGATCGATTGGGAGGGAGGCCTCACCTATCCGAGTGTCGATCACTTGAAACGCTTTGTGATCCTCGCCATCCAGCGCCAGGCGTGGCCTGCCGGACGCGAAGCAGAGGAAGTTCGAGCTCTTTGGCAAGCAGCCCACCAGAAGGCGCTCCTCGATGAAGCCTGGCTTCGGGAGCGCCTGTCTCACGCACAGGCGCAACCCGCATCCCAGCTCAATGAGGAGATCAGTGTCGCTGCCAACGCTCCCGCATCTCCCTCCAAGGGCGCACCCCGCGTCGATTGGGGCGAGGCGCTCGCTGTGGCGAGCTTTTATGGGCGCGCGTGGGAACTGGATTTGCTCTCTGCGTGGGTGGTTGGTGAGCGCTGTCAAGTCGTCAGCGTGCTCGGTCAAGGTGGCATTGGCAAATCGGCGCTGGCGACAAAAGTGATGCATCGTGTAGCCGAACACTTCGAGGTGGTTATCTGGCGCTCCCTCCGCGATGTCCCAAGTTGCGAAGCGTTGCTCGACAGCTGCCTCCAGGTCCTCGCCCCCCAGGCGCTGAGTGACGCCTCTATGAGTCCCGAAAAACGCCAGGACCTTCTGTTGGAATGCTTGCGCACCAGGCGTGTTCTGCTGGTCTACGACAATCTGGAGTCGTTCCTGGAGGAAGGAGAGGGCATTGGGAGCATGCGCGCAGGCTACGAAGGCTTCTCCCGGGTGCTGCGCCGAGTAGCAACAACCGAGCATCAGAGTTGCCTGCTGCTGACCAGTCGAGAGAAACCAGGCGACCTCGTGCCGATGGAAGGCAACCGATCTCCTGTTCGCGCCTTGCGCCTTGCCCGGCTGGATATAGAAGCATGCCAACAGTTGTTGGAGGAAAAAGAAGTCACAGGCACCACGGCTGAACAGGAACAACTAATTGAAGCGTATGCAGGCAACCCCCTGGCACTCAAAATTGTGGCGCAGGCCATCGTGGAGCTTTTCGACGGGCATATCGCCCCCTTCCTGGAGCAGGGCGAGGTGGTCTTTGGTGGGATACGCCAGCTGCTGAGGGAACAATACGCCCGCCTCTCTGCAATTGAGCAGAGAGTACTACTGTGGTTGGCGATTCTGCGCGAGCCGGTCAGCCTGGAAGAGTTGCTGGCGCTACTCGCCACACCACTACCGCGTGCCACGATGCTGGAAGCTGTAGAGGCGCTGCTCAACAGCTCACTGATCGAGCAAGGGCTACGCCCAGGCAGCGTCACGCTGCAATCGGTGGTGCTCGAATATGCAACCGCGCAGCTCATTGAAGAAACAAGCGGAGAGATACAGCAGGGTCAGTTCTCCCGCCTGATCGAGCAGAGTCTCACCCTGGCCCGATCCCCTGCCCACGTCCGGCAGACCCAGGTGCGCCTCATTGTAGTGCCACTGCTTCTCAAACTGCGCAGTGCGTATCCGAAGCGTACGGAGCTCGAGGACCAGTTGCTCGCGCTTCTGAAACTGTTACGCGCGCGAGCTGACTACGCGCAGGGGTATGGGCCGGCTAACGTGCTGGCACTCCTGAAGGAGCAGCGTGGACATCTGCGTGGCCTGGACCTGTCCGACCTCTCCATTCGTGAGGCCTATCTGCAGGGGGTCGAGATGCAGGATACCACGCTGTCCGGGGCTACCCTGCAAGAGTGTGCCTGGACATCGACCTTTGGGGCCGCCTGGTCTGTGGCGATCAGTCACGACGGGCGGTACCACGCTGCTGGCAGCAGGCGAGGGGAAATCTGTGTGTGGGATCAACAAACACTGCACCGAGTCTGGCGAGCGCACTCCGATATCGTCCGATCCCTCTCTTTCAGCCCAGATGGCCACTTTTTGGCCAGCGGAAGTTATGATGGGATGGTCAACGTGTGGGGAGTGGAGCATGGCGCATTGCTCTGGTTGGGCTCGCATACCGCCAATATCTCTGGCCTGGCCTTTTCCCCAGATGGTAGCCTGCTCGCCAGCGGCGGAATAGATGCGACCGTCCGGCTCTGGGACAGGAAGACGGGTGCGCTTCTTGAAACGCTCCCGCATCCTCATGCGGTCTTCACCCTTGCCTGGAGTCCCGATGGGCACCTGCTCGCCAGTTTCGGCTTCGATGGTCAGATCCGTCTCTGGAAGAGGCGACAGAGCGAGACAACCACCTGCGTCGCGTGCCTTTCGGGACATACCAACTGCGGAATGGGGCTGGCCTTTTCCCCCGACGGGAGCAGGCTTGCCAGTGCAAGCTGGGACCACACGATCAAGCTCTGGGATGTTGCCAGTGGAGACGTCATCCAGACGCTGATGGGACATACCGATCGGGTACAAACGGTGGCCTGGAGTCCCGATGGTCAGACGCTGGCGAGCGCGGCCTTCGACCACACCATTTGGCTCTGGGATATGGAGCAACGCACATGTCGGATGGTACTCCAGGGGCATACAGACCTGGTGTTCTCTCTCGCCTTCATGCCCAATAGTCGGAGACTGCTCAGCGGCAGTGTCGATGGAACCATGCAGGTATGGGACACGGAAAATGGACAGAGTGAACAGATTCTACAAAGCTACGCAATCTCGCTCTATGACATCGCCTGGAGTCCTGATGGCACCCGAATTGCCAGTGGTAGCTCCGATGGCTTGGTGATGATCTGGGAAGTCGATGGCCTCACGCCTCCCAGGCTGCTCCAGGGACATCGCCACCTCGTGTTTGGGGTGGAATGGAGCCCCGATGGGAGGCGGCTCGCCAGCGGCGGATGGGATAATGCCATCCGGGTCTGGGACACGACCACGGGAGAAAGCCAGCAGATCATGAGAGACCCTGACGATGCCTACACCTCCTTCTATGGCATCGCGTGGAGTCCGGACGGACAGCATCTCGCTTGTGGCACCTATCGGCCCGAGGTCCAGATGTGGGAGGTATCCACCGGCACCCGCCAATGGATGACTCGTCAACAGCCAGCTTCAGCCCGCCGGGTAGCCTGGAGTCCAGATGGGACCAGGCTTGCCAGTGCCGGTGATGATGGCCTTATCTCCCTGTGGAATCCCTCGGACGGGAGATGGCTCAGGCAACTCAGGGGCCATCTGAGCAAAGTGAACGACATCGCCTGGAGCCGTGATGGCAAGTGGCTTGCCTCAGGCGGGGGGAGCAGAGAGAGCGGGGAGGTGTTCGTGTGGGAGATTCACAGCGGGGAGCGCGTGCGAGTCCTGCCGAGACATGCTGGGATCATCTATGCACTGGCTTGGGGTCAGACTGGAGCGATACTGGTCAGTGGCAGCAGCGATGGGATGCTGCGCTGGTGGGACAGGCACAGCGGGGAATGCGTACGGGTTCGCCAGGCGCATCAGGGAACAGTCCAGCGGCTCCAGGTGAGTCCCGATGGAAAGTGGCTCGCCAGTTGTGGGGACGACGGGGCCATTCACCTCTGGGATCTAGAGAGTGGCAATCTGCTACGCACGCTGCAACGCGATCGGCCCTACGAGCGACTGGAGATCAGTGGAGCGAAGGGATTAACGCAGGCGCAGAGGGCGTCGTTGCGCACGTTGGGGGCACAGGAAACCCAGAGACGACTCGGTGTATAAGGGCTGAGCAGCACACCCATTGATCGCCTGAGAAGCCGCTCTAGAAACAGAGAGACGTCGTGATTCGTTATAAATTCAGGTGATCAGCCAGCCCTCAATGAGGGCCGTCATCGTTTTGGGTGAGTTGTGGTTCCTCTCGTGAAGAAATCCATCCCTCTCGCTGTTGTGTCAGCCAGACCGTCAGCACCCAGGAATTGTGCAGCCCAATAGCCAGGCAGAGCAGAGTAATCATGGGTACTCCCATCAGCGCGAATGGCAAGCGGAGGAGCAAACCAATGGAGGTACCGATGGAGAGGATACCTGCAAGCAGGGGAAAGGCCATATACCAGATCCAGTGCCCTGCATCGCGGGCGTCCTCACGATGCAGGACTTGCATGCGCCAGGAGACCCTCCCCGTGAGAAACAGGTCGAGGCTTGCCAGCACGAGCAGCAAGACGCCAAGCAGCAAGGGATTGGGAAGCGGCATGATGGCCACACAAGAGAGCGCCAGGGCCTGCACATAGTACAGCAACGTCGGTTCGACAAAGGTTCGCAGTGAGGTCGTTGCCTGCCTCAAGGACAGAGTAGTTCCCATGGAAATGGAGACCGCCACGAACAGCAACCCGATCAAAGTCGCTGAGGCCGTTCCTGCCAGCATGTAAAAGTTTTGCCAATCATGCAGCACAAGCATGGTTCTGCTCACCCCACTCTTTGCATTTGAAGCGTTCGCTGACGAAAACGAGCAATACTTCACCGGCTCGAGTCTCCGCCGTCTTTCATAACTGGCAAGGTCAACTAGAACGTTGCACCATGACCAGGCTCGCTCTCCACTCCAACACTGCCATGATGCCGCTCAATCAGCGCCCGACAGAGAGAGAAGCTGAGTCTCAGACTGGGATCCAGTTCATGTTGGACGGCGCTCCCTTTTCCCCGATAGAAACGACTCCAGAGGCGCCCCGCTCTTCGGGAGGGATGCCTGGTCCTTCACCATGGACTTAGACACTTGCCATCTGGTCCTCCTCATGAAAGACTGAGAACCTCCCGATCGGCTTCGGATCGGCACCGAGCACCAGTGAGCAGAGCAGTTCGAGGAACACCTTGCGGTGAGAAGGGAGACCAAGCACAAAGGGTTGAGGGTCGGAGAAACAGGACCCAGTTTCTTCCTTGAGGGTCGTCTGATCCAGCAACCAGGGAGCGAAGACGAACGGCCTTTGCTGTTCATCCCACCACTCATAGCGCTGGAAAAACTGCTGAGCAGACATTCCCACCCAGGAGTCAGAAGCCGGAACCTCAAAGAGCGTATACGCCGCGGTATTCAGGAAGAGGATCTTCCCTGTCCAATCCCATACCACAATGGCATTGGGAAGTGAGGCAAAACACGCTTCGAGTTGTTGGAACGACAGGTGCTTGTTTGGTGCGGATTCCTTTGGTGGCTGCGGACTCGGACCCATCTCGTCTTTCCCTCTAGGAAACAATCAACCATACGACGAGCAAGGGAAAACACACGGGAAGAGGCGTGCGATCTTCTCCCTCCCCAGGACAATGGAAGAGATGACGCGCTCGTCCATCTCAACGATTCTTCCCTGACTACCTTCATCATAGCACCAGGGAAAAAGGCTGTGTTGCAAAGATAAAGCTGATCTGTTAATAGTTTGTCACACATGGTTTGCAACACGACAGAGGATCTGCTATGCTGGAGCCTGGAAGAGGTGAGACCAAGATTCCCAGGAGAAAACCATGCAGGAACGCCCACATAAGCATGAAATCGTCTTAAGCGAGGAGCAGCGCCACGCGCTCCACCAATTGATTTCCAAAGGCAAAGCCCCGGCGCGCAAACTCGCCCATGCACGTGTCTTGCTCAAAATTGATCGCAACGCTCCCGGCCCTCGCTGGACCGATGAACAGGTCGCTGAAGCGTTCGAGATGAGTCGCTACACGGTGATCCGCATTCGCGAGCGCTTTGCGACCAACGGATTGGATGACGCACTCACTCATCGGCCTCATACGCAAACGCGAGCGCGGGCGCTGGATGGGGAACAAGAAGCGCATCTCATTGCGCTCTCCTGCAGCCCAAGTCCGCAGGGGCAGGCGCGCTGGACGCTGCGGTTGCTCGCCAAGCACATGGTGGAATTGGGCTACGTGGAGCAGGTCAGTTATGAAACGGTGCGACGCACGCTCAAAAAAACGAACTCAAGCCGTGGCTAAAGGAGTGCTGGTGTATTCCTACGCATGCCAACGCCCAGTTCGTCTGGCACATGGAGGGTGTGCTCGAAGTGTACACTCGGCCGTATGACGAACGCTTTCCCCAGATCTGCATGGATGAATCGGGCAAGCAACTGATCTCTGACAAGTTGGAAGGGCTCCCCCTCCAACCGGGGGGACCCGAGCGTTACGACTATAGCTATGAGCAAGGACCCATGCTCAACCTCTTTCTGGCGTGCGAACCCCTCGCCGGAAAACGGATGGTCAAGGCGACCGAGCAGAAAACGAGCAAGGATTGGGCCCATTTCATGCAAGAAGTGATCGATGTCCACTCCCCCCACGCTGAAAAGATTCTCCTGGTGATGGATAACCTCGCCACCCATTCCCCAGCAGCCTTTTATCATGCCTTTCCGCCAGCCGAAGCGCGCCGTCTGGCCTCCAAACTGGAGATCCATCACACTCCGCTGCATGGGAGTTGGCTGAATATGGCCGAGATCGAATTCGCCGCCCTGGCTCGCCAGTGCCTCGCCCGCCGCATGGCCACGGTGGAAGAACTGGAACACCAGATCGCGTGTTGGCAAGAGCAGCGCAACGCGGCTGCGACCACGGTCAATTGGCGCTTCACGACGGCTGATGCCCGCATCAAACTCAAACGCCTGTATCCCTCTTTGAAGACCACAACCACCAATTCAGAGCAAGAGCATGTTGCGAAGGATGTGTGACAGACTATTAAAGCCTGAGAAAAGGGTCAGATTCACATTTTTGCAAACACAACACTACCAGGCTCGGATAAGAACAACCGTCTTTCAGGATGCGAACACGACTGCCAAAAATGTGAGCCACACTCTCGCGACACACAGCTTTCCATTTTCTTTCTTCTACAAAAAACCGGGTCGATAACAGTAAAGCGCTCTCTTGACATCACCGCTCTCCGTTTGTATGATGAACATCATATATGTTAAAGGATAGTTGGGAAACGTCTTCTGCGGAGGCAGAAGGCATATGTCGACGTGGTTGAGACGCAAGCATATCGGAAAGAAACGAGAGAGGAGTGGAAATGAAGCGTTCGCGCCAAGAGAAAGAGCAAACGCATCAACGGATCGTTCAGAATGCTGCTCAGCAGATCCGTGCCGAGGGCGTCAATGGCATCGGCATCGCGGATCTGATGGGGCAAGCTGGCCTGACGCATGGCGGATTTTATGCCCACTTCCGCAACAAAGATGCTCTGCTTGCAGAAATTTGCCATACAGGGACAGCTGAGACGCTTGAGAAGCTCTCTCAGGCGGTAGACCAGGCACCAGCAGGGGCCGAACTCTCGGCTCTCGTGACCAGGTACCTGAGTATTGCTCACCGCAATGATCCATCTCATGGTTGTGTGATGCCGTCTCTGGCAGCAGACCTTGCTCGTCGCCCAGAAGAAGTGCGCTCCGCATTTACGGAAGGATATGAAGAACTCCTTCAGCTTATTGTTTCCGTCCTGCCAGTAGGTACAGGCGAGAACCGGTATGATGCGGCCATAGCCCTGTTCTCTGGGATGGTCGGGGCATTGCTGCTGGCGCGTACGGTAAATGACCCGGCTTTGAGCGAACGCATCCTGCATACCACTCGAGATTTTTTAATTCAGACCTTCTCAAAAATAGCTTCGGAGAACGAGTAACATCATTCTCCCACGCCCTTCGTTTTCCTCTCCCCCTCTTGACATGCGAATCTTCATCACGTATCTTTTTATATGATAACCATCATGTAAACTCAAGAAAAACAGAGAGAACCACCTGGAAGATGAGACTGGTTGTTTGCGGGCGGTGAGCACATGCCCTCCAGAACACAATGTCGAAAGGAGAGCGTCTTATGAAGATTGAGAAACCACCACTCGTCACCTGCACTGCGGGCGATGTTGGTGGTATCAGATAACGCCTCGTTGAGTGCGTGCTACCCCATAGCTTTTCTGTCCGTGCATCCGTTCATCAGGATGGCGACCAAGCAATTGTGCCATCCGGGGACAAACGTCTTTCTCAGTAATGGGACGAGCACCTTGGATGCGTTGCCCGCGCGAAACGGGTACGGGGCCGCATGTTCTTGAGTAAAGTAACAATGTTTTAGAAAGACAACACCGAAAAGGAAATGAAATAGATGAGATCAACCAGGCAGATCGCGATCGAACATAGTGTCATCGTATCGAACCAACCATATGAAAAGGTGCTTGAGGGGCTTGAGAGCCGGTTAGGCTCGGCGAGCGGCTGGCAAGAGACAGAACAGCGACTCCAAGCATTGGCTACCGCTCAAGCTTCCTGGGAGCAGGTTTCGGAGATGATTGAAAGGAATATCGGGACGAGCGATTTTATGCTCTTTAAGACGGTCGAGCATACGCCTCTGCTCACCCTGGTAGGCAAACAGAGTCGAGCCGTCCAGTATACGGCTGGCAATCCGCTCCTCGCCATTCAAATGAGCAGGCTCCAGCCAGAAGCCGCCTTATACGCTCCATTACGGTTTGTCGTGTACGAGGATGAAGCACACAACACGTTCGTAGCCTATGACAACTTTGTCTCACTGCTCGCTCAGTACCAGCGCGCGGAGATCATCAAGGTTGCGCAGATGGTGGAGCAAAAGTTGGAAACGCTCATCGCAGAAGTGACACAGTGAGAGGGTTTTCGCAAGATACGCTATTATAGAAAAGAGGAGAGCGCTATGCCTCAGATGCCCCTTCCCGATCCCGAAGAGTTGCCATTGAAAATGCGCACGCACCCAACGGTTCAGCGCGCGTACCAGCAGCAAACCCAGGAGGCACAGGCGTCTGGATCGTCCAGTCCGCTCGATGTGGCCTGGTTACGGCAACTATGCCTTGAGGCTGGCGCGGACGATGTGGGCTTTGTCTCACTTGCCCGGCCCGAACTCGACGATCAACGCGCCGACATTCTCGCCCATGCTCCTTTTGCTCGCACACTCATCAGTTTTGTGTGCAAGATGAATCGTGAACCTATCCGCTCGCCAGCTCGTTCCGTTGCCAATGTCGAGTTTCATGAGGTGAACGACCAGGTAAAAACGGTCAGCCATACTATCGCTGCTCGGCTCCAGGAGCAGGGAATTCGCGCCATAAATGAAGCGACTGGCTTCCCGATGGAGGTGGGACGTCCTCTAGAATAGAGGAAAAAATGGGTGATTTCCCACAAACCCGTGGCTGTTGCCGCTGGCCTGGGCATGATGGGGATCCATCGGATCGTCATTCACCCGACCTTTGGCAACTTTATCCTATTGGGGACAGTCATCATTGACGCCGATGTCAGCGAAGAGAGCCATCCCGTGGCGTATAATCCCTGCCTCGAATGCAAATTATGCGTTGCTGCCTGTCCCGTGGGAGCGATCAGCCCGGATGGCAACTTCGATTTCACGGCCTGTGCAACACACAACTATCGGGAGTTTCTCGGCGGCTTCAATGAGTGGGTGGAAACCATCGTAGAAAGTCCCAGTGCAAGCGCCTATCGAGAGCACTTCGCGCCACCAGAAACGCTGTCCATGTGGCAGAGCCTGGCTTTTCAGCCCAATTATAAAGCGGCGTATTGCATGGCGGTCTGCCCGGCAGGAGAGGACGTGATTGGCCCGTATCTCAGAAATCGCAAAGAGCATGTGCAAACGGTCGTCAAACCGCTTCAGGAGAAGGTGGAACCGGTCTACGTCAAAGCAGGATCTCAAGCGGAAGCGCATGTACGTCGCCGGTTTCCCCACAAGATCGTGCGCCAGGTGAAACGGGGAACGTAAGTGGGCCCAGAGACAGACATGACATTGTCGCACAACCTGATGCAGTCGGCACTGTCATGAATCCAGCCGAGAGCATATTGCCATCCGCCTCGTGCTAAGCATCGCTTGGAGCAGCGAGAAACGGTCGCTGCTGCGATTGCACTTCTCGCCAGCCTAAAGAGTATCCTCCAGCACCAGCAAAACGCTTACGGCCGATTGGACGGCCCGCTGGCGTCATTGATATCGAGAACCATAAGGAACAAAGGAGCGTAGAAAGATGAAAGCGATTCGATTCAATCAGTATGGTGAGCCTGCAAAGGTCCTTGAGGTTCAAGAGCGTCCTCTCCCAGAACCTGGGAAAGGAGAAGCACGCGTTCGTATCCTGGCCAGCCCCGTGAACCCGTCTGACCTGCTGTTTGTGCGCGGACACTATGCAGGCGTTCAACCCCAATTTCCCTCACCCGTCGGTTTTGAAGGGGTTGGTGTGGTGGATGCTCTGGGTCCACAAGTGCATCATCTCGTTCCTGGACAGCGCGTAGCAGTCATCAATGGAACGGGGGGCAACTGGGCTGAATATGCTGTTTTGCCAGCTCCCTTTCTGCTTCCAGTACCTGATGATATTCCTGATGAACAGGTAGCCACCTTCTTTATCAATCCGGCCTCCGCCATTCTCATGCTTCGTCACATCCTGGCTGTCCCTCAAGGCGAATGGCTGCTCCAATCGGCAGCCGGGTCCGAACTGGGGCGCATGATCATCAGGCTGGCGAAACACGATGGAGTCCGCACACTGAACGTTGTTCGCCGACGCGAAGCGGTGGCTGAACTGGAACAACTGGGGGCCGATGCCGTGATTGTGTCCACCGAGGGGCCCATTGACGAGCAAGTCCGCAGGATCGTCGGCCCACAGGGCGTCAAGTACGCCATCGATCCGGTGGTCGGAGAAACGGGAACCCAGATATTTCAGGCCCTCGGCGACGATGGCAGAATGCTGGTGTATGGCTCCCTGACGGGTGAGCCCATCCGGGTGGGCGCTGATCCGCGCTTCATTCTGGCAGGGCGCCGCATCCTGGAAGTGTTCTGGCTCGGTTACTGGTTTCCCAGGCTCGATGAAACGGCACGACAGCAGCTGGTCCAGGACGTTGTCACGCTCATGCGCGAGGGTATTCTCCTGACCTCGGCAGTACGGAGATTCTCCCTCGACGAGATCGGTACAGCTGTCACACATGCAGAATCAATGGGCAGGCAGGAGAAGGCACTCCTCGTGCCTGGGAAGCACTAGGCCATGGAGCAAAGAAGGGGGGCGGTGTTCCGGCCGTGAATATGTTCACCGTTGGAAAACGCCGTCTCCTCCCATTACTCTCTGAAAGAGAGGTTCAACAGCTGATATTGGACCTCTCTCATTTTTTCAGCAAGAGAAAAAGATCGCTCACAACGGGGATGAGCACTGAGACAAACACCACAAGAATTGGTTTGAAAAGCGACAGACGAAGTCTTACTGAGGCTTCGTCTGTTTTTCTAAAGAAAAAGCGATGAAACGCAACATTATTTCAAAATTGATTCAACCAGACTCCCCTTCCCCCTGTGGGAACGCGAGACTGGACGATGCGGCGAAAACGGTGCTGATCGGGCCGGGACGCGATCGTTTTGCGCAGATGGCAGGGGACGTGAGCTTTTGCATGTGCCCCCCATGCAAAAAGACAGAGAGAGGCTGAGCACCCCATGAAGCGAGCCCGCGACCCCAACGTTTCTCCTCGAAGTGCCAGGCCGCGCAGCAGGTGATTCCTACCGAGCAACTGGCAAATGAGATTGATGGTCAGCAACGACCAGTCACGCTGCAATCGAAGTTCCAGAGCGGCCAGACGGTCTATCTGTCCTACAAATGGGCACAAGGAAACACTGGCTATGTCCAAACCCGCTGGTATGTCAATGGCGAAATGAAAGACAAAGCCATGTCCAAATATATCAATCAATATGCCAATGGGTATGGATATTTCTCGGAGAGTTTTTCTACCAATGACGTCACTTTTCAAGGAACGGTAGAAGTTTTCTGGTGCCAGGATGCTGACTGCACGCATGGCGGACTCGCGTGGGCGCGCCCATTTAGCGTGACCGCCAGCTAGCCAGGAGAGAATGCTTTCCATAAACGGGAAGAAACGCGCGGGCAGGTTGAGGCTTGCTCGCGCGTTTCTTGTGCTCCAAAACCAGCGCAAACCCACATTCCTTGGGGCAGTTAAGATGTTCACGCCGCTTCTCATGGCCATGCTGGCCAATGGTATCTGTATCCTTCTCACTCTCAAGAAGACATCCTTCTCCAGGATGCTCTCAACGCTCATAACGGACAGTAGTCTGCCCATCATCCCAGATCAGTGCCGGGAGGCTCACTCTCTCGCAGGGATTCCTCGCACAAGGATGTCTCCTCCATCTCTCTCACATCACCTGTGGTGCTCTTGACGAGGGTGGAACGCTCGTTGTGCCACCAGGTCCAAGCAATTGCTTGCCTCAGTGAAGGAGTTTTGCCATGATATACTCATCAATATACGCTCCATCAATGAGCATGGTGCGTCTCATTGTCCCCTCGATTTCAAAACCACACTTCTGGTAGAGCGCAACTGCAGCTTGATTGGCTGTCATCACAGTCAACTCTAAACGAAGAATGCCTTGTCGGCGAGCCCAGTCTTCCATTGCCATAAAAAGTTGGGTTCCCATGCCCTGCCCAGTAAAGGCTTGCAAAATACCAATCATAAGACCAAGCCGTTGCCTATTGCGCTGGCGTACCCCTCGCTCTCCGATCAGAAACCCGACTAGTTGCTCGCCATGTTCGGCCACAAGAATGAGAAGACTGTCTTGGGAGGATTGGCATCGAAACTGTTCGAGCTGCTGCTGGGCAAGCATCGCGTTTTCATCAGGCTCACGCAACATAAAGGATGTTTCTTCATTGATCTGTTTCCTCAGAGAAAGAAACGCTTCGGCATCACGTTCACCGAGCAGACGAATTGTCATAGAGATACTCCTTTTTCCATATTTCTCTTGCCGAGAAACACTGAAGCGGCTCTTTATCACGCTCCAGTGCTTCTCGGCAAGAGGGCCATTGTATAACACAAGGGCGAGGGAAAACAAGGAGTCATCTCGGCAATTTTCAAGAAGATCGCATTCTAGCGTGATTGGCCTCTCATCGCGAAACCGCCAAAGAGAGAGAGTGCATCATCTCTCCTTTTCTTTCCGATCATGCTGCTCTCTCTTATCGTACCACCTTTCCGTTGCTCTGGATGAGCTCGACGCAAAAAAACTTGCCGCACCCGGGATGAGCGTTGGCGTGAGTATTGGTGATATTGATTCCATCTTCCTGCTACACTGAATGTAACGTGACAACAATGCAGTGAACTCAGCTTCAGTTCACTGGTGGACCAGAATAAGGGGTGTTCCAAGCTCACCTGCCACATCACACGAACAGCAGACACCTCAACACCTGTGAACTGAAGAAATGTGATCTTCGCTCTCGCTGCATGTATTCTAACACCCGCGAAAGGAGGTGACAGAGATGACTCTCTACATGACACGTTTTGCCTACACGCCCGACGCCTTGGCTGCGCTCGTCAAACATCCACAGAACCGTGAGGACGTTCTCCGCGCGCTGCTCGAGAAACTTGGAGGACGGTTGGTATCTTTCTACTACTCCTTCGGGACGTACGATGGCTTGTTTATCGCTGAGATGCCCGATGAGACCACGGTCACGGCAGCCATCTTCGCCGTGGTCTCGCCAGGCCATCTCAAAAGCGTTGAGACAACCGTGCTACTCACGACCGAGCAGACGATGGAGGCGATGCGCAAAGCGGGCACCCAGACGTACCGAGCACCAAGGTAGGCATCCCACCCTGGACCATCCTGGCGAGGACATCGGCGACGATGTCCTCGCCCCCCAAAAGACAAGAGCCAACTCCATGACACCAGGGCCATCAAAGCCTTCTCGCTTGCCAAGCGCTCCTGCACATTCACTGGGAAAGCACCAGCAGCAGTAGCAGAACATCCCCTCTCGCTTCCATCCCCCTCCTCGCCCCCTCAGTTGCCGCTGCTGCTTGATTAGCTCTCGGCTTCAGACTCCAACCAAGGGATAGGCGACGGCGAGCAGCCTCGCGAACAGGGCTGCACAACACTTTCACGCCAGGAAAATTGCTGCGGCTCCTTGTTGCTCACCTTCCTCACCATGTACCTATGATCATGGAACCAGCCACACGCCCGCGATAGCCCTGGCACACACCTCCCCGCACACAATAGCTACATGCAATTCTTTGCGATATCACATGTATTCCACACCCACACGACCAGGCATGGCCGTCACACACCCCCGCGATCATAGAAGGGAAAGACGCACATCAGCCGATCCGTTGCATGATTTTCCCCTTGATTGACTGCCAGGCAATACACAAACCATCTGCTTTTCACTCCGCGCCATCCACTGGAAGCAGCTCGATCTGTTCTTCGACGTGCAGCGTCCCCGTTCTCATCCCCTGGAGCAAGTAATTACGGCATCAGAACCATTACCGCAGAGAAAGGGTGAGTTTCCTGCATCTTTTCCTTGTGGAATATGCTCATATGCACTTCGATTTGCTGAGCTTTATTTTTTGCAACACTACCTCACCCGCAACCTGCTCGGCACTATCCCGTGGTCCTCAAAAGCAAACGCAAGGCCAAAACCAAGGGCTAATAGTCGTCAATGTGAGCATGTTTCCTTTTGGCAGAACTTGCGTTGCAAGTTCTCAAAGATCCTGTTTATCTGATATCTTAGTAAGAGGCCAGAACTGCTAGGAAGAGATCAAAACGTGTAACAGCTAATAAATAGTATAGGACACTATCTGCCCGCCACCAGCGAGCGCGAGAACTATCCTGAAGCGGTGTCGCCGGAACATTGGGGGAATTGCGCTATTTGCATCATCAGATACGGCACTTCTCGATGTCATGCTTCAGTTCCTTTCCTCCAATTCCTCCGCTCTTACCGTCCAGGACACCAATAACAATGAGCTCCTCGGCATAGTGATCCTTGCCAGTATTCATCGCGAAATTTCGAGCCATCATGGCATCCATGTATCATCAACTGTCGAGAGCATCAACGAGTCAGAAGAGACGCGCACCTAACTGCGCGCTGTTTGCTGGTACTATGCTCGTGATTGCTTGAAGAACAAGAGGAACGGTATGTATTACCTACCGAGCGGATACACTAAGGAGACCTTTATGTCTTTACGTTCACTCAATTTCAGGTTGGTGGGAGCACTGGCCCTGGTCTTCTTGCTCTTACTTTCGGCCTGTGGGACAAGTGGGAACTCGGATTCCAGCTACTCTGGCAGTTTCAAGGGACAACTCACCGTTGCTAGTAAACTCGATATTGAGTCACAACTGCTGGCCAAGATGTATACGCTGCTGCTACGAAAGGAGGGATTCCAGATCAACGAGAAACCTGCGCTTGGCAACAGCACCATCATCTTTCAAGCCATTACCTACGATTCGATTGATCTTTATCCAGAGTTTACAGGCACGGGTTTGAACAGGTTGCACATCCCGAGTACCTACAATCCGCTGAAGGATTACCAAATGGTCAAGGATGACTTCAAGAAGAAATACAAGCTTACCTGGCTTGATCCGACCCTGCTCCTCAACGATGGTTACACGTTCTGTACCATGAAAGAGAATGCTCAAATGCTCGGCCTTGTCTCTATTTCAGACATCGTGCCAAAGGTCTCTCAGTTAACGCTGACGACACCCAGTGATGCTACCCCATTTGTAGATGGTCTCAAACGGGTCTACAAGATCACAACCAGGAGTTTTAAGAGCGTGAAGACCATCGATTATGCCCTCGGTTTTGAAGCAGTGAAGAACGGCAAGGCCCAGATCACCGTCTGCTACAGCACCGACGCAAACGTTCCCCAGAGTGGCTTCATCTTCTTGAAGGATGACAAAAACGGCTTCCCGCCCTCTCATCCCGCGCCTCTCGTTCGTAGCAATATTCTGCAAAGGTACCCAGATATCTCCAGGATTCTCAATCCCCTGGCACCTAGACTGACGACTGATGTGAGTATCCAGTTGCAGATACAAGTCACACAGAAAAAGAACGAAGGCGCATCCGTATTCCGGGCCGTTACGCTCGTCGCGACTGACTTTCTGAAGCGAGAGGGTCTCCTCTAGCAAGTACGCACCTCATTGCCACCGATGTGTTGCAGGAAGAACTGAAATTAGGTGTCTGGGATATTATAGATCTCAGCAAAACTAGCTAAACGGGAAAAGAGGTAAAAGCGTTGTACCGTTTCCTTGACGAGCCGGATGTCACGTTTGCTGCTCTGATGCAGCCCCACTGGTTGCAGACGCGCGGAGAGATGCAAGAGCGTTCCGTCATCCTGCTGATCCAGGATACGACGGAACTGGATTTGACGCATCGACACAAGATGTCTGGCATCGGGCAAATCGGCGATGAAAAGGGACGAGGATTGCTGCTGCAAACGATGTTGGCCGTGGTGCCTGAGAGCCGAGAGGTCCTGGGGTGCGCAAAGCCAAGAGCCTTTTGTGCGCATCCCGGCTCCCAGAGGAGAAACCAGAGCCCAAAGAAGAAAACGTCCCAAAGAAACGGATGTCTGGACGCGCATGGTCACTCAGATCGGAAGCGCTGAGAAGGGTTCTGATTGGGTCCATGTGGGAGATCGAGGGGCCGATTTCTTTGACTTCTGCGCGGGCCTGTCACCAGAGTCAACATGACCCTCTTGTCCCCTCGTAATGAGCCCAAGGCGCTGCACGAGCAGAGAAGCCTGTGGGTGATTCGCGTCTGGGAAGAAGATGGCTTGAGACCACAAGGAGAAGGGCCTGTCGAATGGATTCTGTTGACCTCGGTTCCAACATCCACCTTGCAAGAAGCATGGGAACGCGTCTCTTGGTATGCGCATCGATGGATCGTGCCAGAGCGTCCTGCCACCCAAGTCATTGAGCCTGAGCTTCTGGCGGTGGTGGCTGCATGCGCGAAGCCGGATGCTTCCCTCATGACGCTGAGCACGTTTTGGACGGAGGTTGCTCGCCTGGGTGGCTTCCTGGCTCGTCGCAGCGATGGCTCTCCTGGCTGGAAACCCCTTTGGAAAGGCTGGCTCCACGTGCAAACCTTGCTTGAGGGCGTCCATCTCGCTTTTCACCTCCATTTGTAATTTGTGGGTAATTTTCAGTGTTTAAAAACAGGGGTCTTCTGGCGCGGTTCGATAAGTAGATGTAATACAGGTAGTGCTCTCTGCCGGAGCGCATTACAGAGAACGTGGCGAGAAAGCCCCGGTCATTGATGCCGGGGATGAATCGCCGCCCCCGCGTGAGCGTGAGGACCGGGAAAAGCCAGCCTTCTAGAACTTGCGTTCTTCCCGACTCTCTGGTACAATAGACGTGCGAGGATCGATCGCACGTACGAGATTGAAGGAGGAGCGGGTGTGCCAAAGAAACGCCAGGGACAACGCAAGAAGAAGGAACGGCAGGAGAAACGGCCTGCCACTCCCACGTTTCTGCTCGAACTGCCTCTGATGGTCGGTCCAGGACAAGCCGCTCGCCTGCGTGCCCACCTGGAAGCCGCCCGCCAGCTCTACAATGCCATCCTCTCCCAAGGCCAAAAGCGCCTGCGTCGCATGCGCGCAGCCCCTGCCTGGCACGTGGCTCGTACCATTCCTCGCACCCAGAAAGCCGAACGGTCCGCCGCCTTCTCCGCCTTGCGCAAAACCTATGGCTTCACCGAAGCGGCCTTGCATGAAGCGGTCAAACGTCTGCGCGTGGGCTGGATTGCCGAGCATATCGAGGCCGTGCTGGCACAAACGCTGGCCACTCGCGCCTATCGCGCCCTCAACCGCGTCTGCCTGGGAAAAGCCAAACGGGTGCGTTTTAAGAGCCGAGGACGCGGCTTCTCCAGTCTCGAGAATAAGCGCAACGATACCAGCCTGCGCTTCGTCCTGCAACTACCCGAGGAGGGAAACGCGGGGTCTCTGCTCTGGAACGGAGATCAGCTGCCCTCCCTCATCGATTGGAAGGATGAAGTGGTCACCCATGGGCTGAGGCATCGCATCAAGTATGCTCGCCTCATCCAACGTCCTGCCAGCAGCCCCAGAGCGGCGGGCGCTGATCGCGAGAGGGACCGCTATTTCGTTCAACTGGCCTTGGAAGGCAAACCCCACCGGAAGAAAAAGCACGCCGTAGGCACGGGTATTGTTGGCGGTGACCTTGGCCCCTCCACCCTGGCTCTCGTTCCTCAGGAAGGGGAGGCGAGTCTGGAGGTGTTCTGCGCGGAACTGGCTCCTGAGGCCTGTGCCATTCGTCGTTTGCAACGGCAGATGGAGCGGCAACGAAGGGCGGCTAATCCCGAGCACTACGACGAAAAGGGGCGCATCAAAAAGCAAGGCAAGAAGAAGCTGCGCTGGAAGCAGAGTAAGCGCTACCAGATCACACGGCGACGAAAGGCGACCAGAGAGCGCAAGCTGGCAGCGCATCGCAAGAGCCTACATGGGCGCAAAGTGCATGAAGTGCAAAAGCTGGGCACTACCATCATCATCGAAAAGATTTCCTACAAGGCATGGCAGAGGCAGTTTGGCAAGAGTGTGGGACTGCGAGCACCAGGGATGTTTGTTGAGTTATTAAGACGCACCGTTGCAAGCACGGGCGGCACCCTGGTGGCGCGTCCCCACACGCACGAGTGCATTGAGCCAGTGGTGTCATGGCTGTGGCAAGAAGCTCAAGAAGCAGCTTTCGCAGCGTTGGCATCACTGTGAGTGTGGCGTGGGTCCTGTCCAACGTGACCTGTATTCGGCCTTTCTGGCTGCCTACCTTGATCCAGCAGATCCCATTCCCTCGTGTGCCCGATACCAGGGGTATTGGGAAGGTGCGGAAGCGCGCCTGCGGGCAGCATACGAGTGTCTCACACAACGCGCGAAAGAGGGGCAGACCTTGCCCCGAAGCTTTGGCATTCCCAGAGCCAGAGCGCGTCTGCCGAAAAGTTCAGGGGAACCACCACTAGAGCCAGCTCTTCTCCTTGAGGGCGAAGGACGGGAAGCGTGGGCCGAACCCCTGGATACCCCCGTCGCTTTAGCGTGGGGAGCTCTCAGCGTCCTGCTCTCCAGCAGGCTTGTCATCCTTAACTGGAGAGCAGAATACTGAACTACTAGGTCGAACCAAAGCGTTGCATATGTTGACGCTCGTGTTCGAGCGCACCGGAGGGGAAGGGCTGGGCACCACCAAGGGAGCGGGCGTCAAGCGTGAGTTGCGCTGCTTCTTCCATAATGATGATGAGCTGTGCTGTCGCAAGCGGATCGCTACTAAAGGCCAGGAGCCCGTGGTTCGCTAAGAGGACCGCGGGCGTGGTTGGATGCTTCTGTAACTGCTCTACAATGTAGCGAACGGCTTCTGACGATCCACGCGGCGCCCAATCCGCAACCGGGATGTCTTCTGTTATTCCCAAACGCAAGAAGGCCTCATAGACACACGGCAGGGGCTGGTGGGCCAGTGCGAAACTTGTGGCCCGTGGCGAGTGCGTATGAATAACGGCATTGACCTCATTGCGCTCGAGAAAGACGCAGGAGTGCATCCCCACGATTTCGAGTGTGGTGGCATCAATGGTGCCTTCTATCACCTCTTCGTCGAAGGTCACGACCACCAGTTGCTCTGGGGTCAGGTGCGTCAAGTGACTTACCGATGTCAGCAGCATCAACCCTGGCTCGGGCAATCTCATGCTCATATTGCCATGGCCGCTATGCGACATCACGCCTGCCTGATCGAGGCAGTGTGCGGCCTGTACCAGTTGCTCACGTTGCTGGTGATAACTCAATATCATCATAATACCTCACTATTCGAGTTGTGATGGCTACTCAGACTGGATTTGATCTGGTTGACACGCATCTGGTTCATCTGGGGAGTAGTGCATCAGCTATGACCGTGCGGCTAATGTAACCCGATGGGTGGCCTGCTGTACTTGTTCACGTGATTGTACAACAGATTCGTCAGATCATGCCTCGCACGCCTGTAGTGGTCTGTTCCCAGGAGGAAGAAGAGGCGCACATCGTCAGGATGCTCGATGCTGGGGCCGATGATTATGTCTTCTTTTCCTGTGGCAAACAGGAACTGCATGCCCGCTTACACGGGTATGCCAGGCGCTATCGAGCGTCACTGGCCTCCTCGTGTGATGTCTCAAGACAGACTAGCCCTTGCTCAGTGCTGGAAAGCGAGGATCAACAGATTCGCTTACGGTGCATAGAGCGATGTGTCGTCGTTCGTGAACAGATGCTGCGTCTGACGCCCATAGAATGTACTTTGCTGATCACCTTCATGCGCGAAGGGGGGAAAGTGCTCTCTCATCAGTCGTTGCTCCATACCGTCCGGGGAGCAGGATATCATGAGGAAGTGGATTACCGGAAACGAGCCAGAAAGCCCCGCTCTTTTAAGGAAAGGAGTGAGTCGTGGACACCATGCCTACGCCTCGACGACAGGATGCGCAAGAACCAGATCAGCAGCTCGCGTTCGACTATTCCCTTCTCGATGAGGAGACGCGTCACTTTGTATACCAGAAGACAGTTGAGACACAGGGGTACCTCAAACGAACGGCTGAAGATGTCGTCTGCATTGGGCTCAATCTTCGCGCCGTCAAAGATCGCCTTCCGCATGGGCACTTTATGGCCTGGGCGAAAAGCGAGCTGGGACTCAGCCGACAAAGCTGCCAGAACTTTATGCGCGTGGCAGAGCGCTTTGGGGAACGCATCCATAGGTTCGGTGCGATCCCCGTTAGCGCCCTGTATGAGTTGCTCGATGCCCCTGAGAACGTGCTTAAGCAAATTGAAGAGCAGCAGATCCCGCTCACGCGCCCAGCTGTACGCGCAGCCAAAGAACAGGCTCGTCAGGACACAGTCGTAGAACATTACCTCACGGAGTCATCAGAGCACATGCCAGATGAAGATGAAGCAATGCAACTTCGCCAGCGGATCACATTCCTGGAACAGGAACGCCTGCAACTGAGCTAGGAAGTTGAGTACCACAAGCAAAAGGAACGCGAGGGGCCCGTTCTGCCAGTACAGGTACAGCAACATATACAGGCGTTAGAGCAACAAGTGAGAGAGTTGAGCATACAACGCGAGGCGCTCTCACGGCACCTTGCCAGCGCGACCGCTCAGGCGCGAGAACAGGTGCTTGAGCGCAATGCCTTGAGTCACGAGCAGCAGACCCGCGCGCGTTGGCGAGAGGTCACGACGGAATTTTTGCGAGGCGGGGGATGTTACTCTCAAATCTGCCTTCTGCCCTGATGCTTGACACCTTTGAGGCGGAAGATTGGGCCAGGCTGGAACAGGTAGAACACGTCTTGACACAATTAATGCAGGCAATTGACTGGATCCATCATTACACGTCTCATACAGTTGAGTCCGGCTAACAATAGCTCTCAGTTCGTCAGGAAAAGGAAAAACTTGACACTCCCCCGGATAAAATTCAGGGGATTCTTCTTTCATCAAGGAATGTGCTATAGACGACATGTCTCTTCTCCCGAGAAGCCCTGAAGCATTTTCATGGCATTTCCATCCCGTTTCCATCCTGTGACCATAGTCACAGACACCTATGATAGACTACAGTAAAAAAGAGAAAGAAGCGAAAAGCCTTCTCAATCACAGATGAGGGATAAGAGACGTGGACATACTTTTGCCGTTTCTTAACATCGTTGGACCTGATGGACGGCAGTTTCAGATGGACTTGGAGAAAGACACGGTGACCATTGGACGCTTTGACCAATTCAATGATATTGCCCTTTCCCCAGATCCCCAACAACTGATCACACGCAAAGTGCATTGTACCCTTGAACATGGCCTGTATGGCTGGTGGATCGTCGATAACGGCAGTGTGAACCGAACCTTTGTGCTTTGTGGTAACGATGTGCAGGTAGTGCAAGGGCGGACGCTGAGCGAGGGAGAGAGCATTCGTATCCTGGGGAAACTGAGCGAGACGGGCAAACCGGGCTACTGGGAGTTGACCTTTAGTGATCCATTGGGAACACGTCCTTCGGGTCCACCACTCCAGGTCGCTTATCTGGAATACGATTGGATCCAGGCTCGGCTCTATCGTATCGAGGGTCCCAGGAGGCAGGAGATTCGCGAGTTACGGCCTCAGGAGCATAAGCTGATCCGTTACATGGAACAGCGCAACTGGGCCAATGGCAACGTGCCAGTGATGTGCTCCTACGAAGAGCTGCTTGCAGCTGTGTGGGGCGAGGAAGCGTACCACACGGAGGGGGATGACAATCACCTGATCTGGGAACTGCGCAAGAAACTTGAACCCGATCCCAAAGCGCCGCGCTTTCTGGAGACGGTACGCGGGCTGGGCTATCGGCTGATCACTGCACCCAGGGCGAAGGAGGAAGCATGAATACACAGAACTGGCTGAGCCGTCTATTACGTCGCAAGCCTGATCAACAGAGAACCACTCATGCTACCCAATCATCGCTATCAGTACCATTACCCCAGTCTACAGATGAGAGAGACCAAGACTCCACGATGGGCGTTTCTGAACAGAGGGTTGAGCAAGAGCTACACGCATCTCCAGTGGGTACTCCTCCCGCATCACAAGGCATCCGAGCTGCTGCCTGGCATATCGGAGATACACTACTCGATCAATACGAGGTCATGGGGACCCTGGGCGAAGGAGGGATGGGTACGGTCTATAAGGTCCATCATCGGGGCTGGAACATCGACCTGGCTGTCAAAAGCCCCAAGCCTGCTCTTTTTGCCAGAGCAGGCGGCAAAGAAAACTTCGTGCGTGAAGCGGAAACCTGGGTAAATCTCCAACTGCATCCCCATATCGTGAGTTGTTACTACGTGCGCATCATCGATGAGATCCCGCGTATCTTCGCCGAATATGTGGATGGAGGAAGTCTGGCAGACTGGATTGGCAGTCGTCGCCTCTACGAGGGAGAACAGCAGCAAGCCCTGGAGCGGATGCTTGATGTTGCCATCCAGTTTGCCTGGGGACTGCATGCCGCCCACGAACAGGGGTTGGTGCATCAGGATATCAAACCCGCCAATGTGATGATGACCCCGGATGGGGTCGTCAAAGTAACCGATTTCGGTCTGGCGAAGGCACGGGCGATGGCGAGTGAGCAAGGAAGTGAAGAGGACAATGGTCTGCGAAGTATGTTGGTGAGTTCTCGTGGCATGACCCCGGCCTACTGTTCCCCCGAACAGGCAGCCGGCCAGGCGCTGAGCCGCAAGACGGATATGTGGAGTTGGGGCGTCTCGCTGCTCGAGATGTGGGTAGGAGAGGTAACATGGCGCAGCGGTGTGCTTGCACGTGAGGTGCTCTCGAGTTATGAACCGCAGGACACAGCTATTCCTCCAATACCTGCCGAGTTTGTGAAATTGCTGGCACGCTGCTTTGAGTCGCGTCCAGAGGCGCGGCCTGCCACGATGTTAGAGGTGGCATCAATACTCCAGGAGATCTATGCCCGCGAGATTGGGCAAGTCTATCCACGAGAAGCGCCGCAAGCAGCCAGCATGCAAGCGGACACCCTCAACAACCGCGCGCTGTCACTCTATGACTTAGGCAAAGTCGAGCAGGCTATGCAGGTCTGGGAGCAGGCGCTACATGTTCACCCCCAGCACCTGGAAACGACGTATAATCGGGGGATAGCGCTCTGGCGACAAGGAGCAATGGCGGATGAGACGCTGATCCATCAGATGGAGATGGCGCAAGCGACCCACCACTCTCATGGGCAAGCATCCTATTTGCTTGCCCAAGTTCATCTGGAGCAGGGAAAGGTGTACAAAGCGCTTTCTTTGCTCGAAGAGGCCTCAAGCCTGGTGGACAGAGAGGGAGAAGTGCTAAAACTTTACAAGTTGGCACAGGAAGAAGTTACCACGAATAACCTCGATTCGCTTCTCTTCCAAGCGGATCAGGAACACAGCAGCTTTCGGGTGGGGCGCGTAAGTTTGAGCGCTGACGGGCGCATACTTGCCTCTAGCATTCAAAACAGGGATATTATACTCCTGTGGGAGAAAGGAAGTACTGGCTACTCCCTGCGCACCTTTACCTTTCAAGGGAATCATGATTGGCCAGGAGAACATGTAAGCCTGAGCGCCGATGGAAGCTTCCTCGCCGCTGGAGGTAGTGATCAGGCCGTACGGCTGTGGGAGGTGAGCACTGGCCGCTGCCTCCATATCCTTCAAGGCTACACCATGCAGGGCCATACCAAGGCGATAAGTTCTGTATGCCTCAGTGGTGATGGAAGTTTCCTCGCCTCTAGTAGTTGGGATGAGACCGTACGGCTGTGGGAGGTGAGCACTGGCCGCTGCCTCCACATCCTCCGAGGGCATACTAACGGGGCGACTTCAGTAAGCCTGAGCGCCGATGGACGTTGGCTCGCTTCCGGGGAAGGGCGGAAGGACGGGACGATACGGCTGTGGGAGGTGAGTACTGGCTACTGCCTTCACATCTTCCAAGGGCATACTGGTGGGGTGACTTCAGTGAGCCTGAGTACTGATGGGCGTTGGCTGGCCTCCGGTAGCGAGGATACGACTATACGGCTGTGGGAAGTGAGTACTGGCCGCTGCCTCCGTATCCTCCGAGGGCATATTGGCAGGGTGACTTCAGTGAGCTTGAGTGCCGATGGAAACTGGCTGGCCTCTGGAGGGGCGGATAAGACCATACGTCTATGGGAGGTGAGTAGTGGCCGTTGTTTGTGCACGTTTCAGCAGGGAAGTTCGACAGACTCAGTAAGCCTGAGCGCCGATGGACGTTGGCTTGCTTCCGGGGAAGGAGGGACGAGAAACGTCTACTTATGGCGATGCCATGACTCTGGTTTCAGGGGAGCTTTCTCTCCATCACGCATCCACTCCTATGCCACTGTGACACAGACTGAGCAACATGCCATGAGTTTGATAAAACAAGCCGAACAAGCTTATCGAGAAAACCATTTTGCTGGAGCATTAGGTCTCTTACATCGGCTACGAACATTACCTGGAGGGGAGCGCCACCCTCAGAGCCTGGAGGTGTGGAACAAACTTTCACTTGTCTGTTCCCGGCGTAATTTTCGTACGAGCTGGTCAGACAGAGTCATTGCTGAGTCCGAAGAGGCAATTTATTCAGTATATCTGAGCGCGGATGGACGCTGGCTGGCCTCTGGGGGTGGGGATAAGACTGTACGTGTGTGGGAGGTAAGTAGTGGTCGTTGCCTCCATATTCTCCAGGGCCATACCAAGGCGATAAGCTCTGTATGCCTCAGTGGCGATGGAAGCTTCCTCGCCTCTAGTAGTTGGGATAAGACTGTACGTGTGTGGGAAGTGGGTACTGGTCGTTGTCTTCACACCTTTTCGGGATATCCTGATGCGGTAGAGTCAGTGAGTCTGAGCGCGGATGGACGCTGGTTCGCCTCTGCTGTTCGTGATGACAAAATTTGCCGGGTGTGGGAAGTAAATACAAGGCACTGTCTAGGCATCTTCCAAGGCCATACTGCTAAGGTGGGGGTCGTAAGCTTGAGCGTGGATGGGCGCTGGCTGGCTTCTGGCAGTTTGGGGTTTGATAGGACAGTGCGTCTGTGGGAGGTAAGCACTGGTCGTTGCGTCCATATCCTCCAAGGTCATACCAATTGGGTAAGTTCTGTAAGTTTTAGTGCGGATGGGCGCTGGCTGGCTTCTGGCAGTCTGGATAGGACAGTGCGCCTGTGGGAGATAAGCACCGGTCGTTGCGTCCATATTCTCCAGGGTCATACTGACTGTATTGATGCAGTGAACCTGAGCGCGGATGGGCGCTGGCTCATATCAGGCAGCCGGGACACTACCGTTCGTCTGTGGGAGGTGAGCACTGGTCGTTGTCTCCATATCTTGCGGGGACATACTAGCCAGGTGGAATCAGTGAGCCTGAGCACTGATGGACGCTGGCTGGCCTCTGGCAGTTCGGATGGTACCATCCATCTCTGGGAACTCGATTGGGAACTGGAAGCGCACGATCCTGCCGACTGGGACGAAGGTGCTCGCCCCTACCTGGAGAGTTTTTTGACCCTGCATATGCCCTATGTGACTGAACTCCCGCCAGATCGTAGATCGATTGCGCCGGATATTCAGCCAGCACTTACCCGCCAGGGCAAGCCCATCTGGAATGAGGAAGATTTCCAGAGACTCATCCGCCAATTACAGTATGTTGGCTATGGTTGGCTGCAACCAGAAGGTGTACGTAGGCAACTTGGGCGCATGGTGCGTGAACTGCAAGAACCATCGATATTGTCAAACGAAGAAGACAAAGACAATGATGCGTAGGACAAGAACTTTTCTCACAAGAAAAAAACAAGAAGCGGGAGAGTAACGATGCCAGGGAAGATCATCTTGACCATCACCGCTGGCCCAATGGAGGGTAAGGCGTTTACTTTCGAAGAACACGATACTTTGCTCTGTGGCCGCATGGGCGATTGCCATGTCTGCCTGCCAGATGATCGACAGATCTCGCGCCATCACTTTCTGCTGGAAGTCAACCCACCCGATGTCCGTATCCGCGACCTGGGCAGCCTGCATGGCACCTACATCAATGGGCAGAAATATGGGGGACGCGAAAAGCGTGAAACGCCCGAAGAAGGCGCGAAACGCGAGTACCCCCAGGTGGATCTGCATGGTGGTGACGAGGTCAAAGTGGGGGCGACCGTGTTCCACGTCCGCCTGGAAGGTGCTGTGGCGTCGGTAGAACCCGTGCGTTGCCAGCGCTGCGGTAACAAGGTCTCCGCCGAGGTAGGGGCCGCACAGCAGGGGGCATATGTCTGTGCGCGGTGCCGCGAGCAGGTCGAGCAGGACCCGCTCGCCTTGCTGATGGCCGTCCTTGATCGCGCTGTGATGCGCGATCACAGGCAGCAGGAGATTCAGATTGAAGATTACGAAATGGGCAAGCTGCTGGGCGCGGGCGGCATGGGTGCAGTCTATCTGGCCCAACACAAACGCACGAGAGAACAGGCCGCCGTGAAAGTCATGCTCGCCAAAGTGCGCGTCTCGGATGATGCGCGCAGGCAGTTTCTGCGTGAAATCGAGACCACACGCCGCCTACGCCATCCGCATGTTGTCCGCTTTCTCAGCCATGGCGCAGAGGGGAGCCTCTTCTATTTCCTGCTGGAGTATTGTGCCGGGGGAAGCGTAGCCGATCTGATGAAACGGCGTGGCGGTCGGCTCGCGCTGGAGGAAGCCAGGCCAATCATGCTCCAGGCGTTGCAAGGGCTGGCCTATCTCCATGAACAGGGCTTTGTGCACCGGGATCTCAAACCCCACAATATTCTCCTCGCGGGTCAGGCAGGAGTGCCGGTGGCCAAGATTTCCGATCTGGGGCTGGCCAAGAATTTTGAGCAGGCGGGTCTCAGCGGCATGACGGCCACCGGCAGCTATGCTGGCTCATTCCCCTTTATGCCTCGTGAGCAAGTGATCAATTTCAAACGGGTGCAACCGGTCAGCGATGTGTGGGCAATGGGCGCGACCTGCTATACCATGCTCACGGGCACCTTTCCACGGACCCACCGGAGGGGAGAAGATCCGATGCTCGCCATCCTTCATGGGGAGATCGTGCCCCTTCGCCAGCGTGATCCCCAGTTCCCCGTTCGTCTTGCCGAGGTGATCGACCAGTCTCTTGCCAGCAAAGAAGGGGAACGGTTCCGCCATGCCGGAGAGATGTATGAAGCCCTGGTGAAAGCCAGTGAGTAACGTGATACGTAGACAATGCACGCTTCAAAGAGCGGTACGGATCTGAGAGTGAAAGGAAGGGTGGAGAAACATGGAGCCTCCCGTGCATGGGCCTGTTTCCTGGTCAGTTCGAGCAACGGGCGCAAGCGATGTGGGACGTCGCCGCCAGCAGCAGCAAGATCGGTCCCTGCTCGACCCTGAGCGCAAGCTCTTCATCGTCTCAGATGGGATGGGAGGACGCCAGGCCGGTGAAGTCGCCGCACAGGCGGTGGTCACCGTCCTGCCCGCCCTGCTGGAGCACGGTCTGGAGCGAACCAGTGGCTCTGGGATTGAGAAACGGGAACGCGTCCTGCGTGAGAGCATCGTGGAGCTAAGTCAGCACCTGCGAACGGAGAGTACTGGGCGTGTTGGGCTGCATGGCCTAGGCGCGACTGTCGTCGTGGCCTGGCTTTATGATGCGCAGGTATCCCTGGCTCACCTGGGCGATAGCCGTCTTTACCTCTTCCGCGCTGATCGCCTCCTGCCATTGACCGAGGACCATTCCGTGGTGACACTCTTGCGGCAGCGCGGAGAGATCACCCCGGAAGAGGCGCGCACACATCCAGCTCGTGGGCAACTCACCCGCTATGTAGGAATGGAAGGCGAGGTCACACCCGTTGTCCAGACGGTGCCTCTCCTCTCCGGAGATCGACTCCTCCTGTGTACCGATGGGCTCACCTCTCTGGTGCCCGACAAGCACATCGCCCAGATCTTGCTGACCTCCCCGCAAGCCGAGGCCGCTTGCCAGGCATTGGTGCATGCAGCAAATACGGCGGGAGGAAAGGACAACACTACCGTGCTTATCATCGATTGTATCGTGGACTATCATGGTTCACAACTCTTCCCAGGAGATGCAACGTGATGACATACGTCCCCCGCCGTCAAGCACATCAGAGATGGCGTCAAACATAAGAATCGACCATTGATAATTGCGCCTCCTGGTGTCATCAGCGAAGGAAGGATCAGAACAGGACCATGGAGAAAAAGCCGAGTTGGATACAATCCCTTTTCGGTCATAAGTCCGCAAAGCAAGCCAACACCCCGCCACTTGCATCACCAGTGCTTGCCGAGGATGGTGTGCCTGCTTACTGGAAGGTTGGCGACTGTATCTTCAATGAGTTCGATGTAACAGGCATTATAGGTGAAGGCGGCATGGGTACCGTCTACAAAATCAACTATCACCCTTGGCTCTCCATCGATCTCGTCGTAAAGAGCCCCAGGCCAGAGTTTTTTGCCAGGGAAGGAGGCAAAGAGAACTTCATTCGCGAAGCAGAGACGTGGATGGGGCTAAGAGTACATCCCCATCTGGTCAGTTGCTATTTTGTACGCAGCCTGGGTGGCATTCCGCGTATTTTTGCCGAATATATCGATGGGGGAAGCCTTGCGGATTGGATTCGTCAGCGAAAATTGTACGAAGGTGGCCTGGAACGGGCACTGGAACGGATACTGGACATCGCGATCCAATTTGCCTGGGGATTGCATGCGGCCCATGAACAGGGACTGGTCCATCAGGATATCAAACCAGCGAATGTGATGCTCACCACGCAGGGGATCGCGAAAGTGACCGATTTTGGATTGGCGAGAGCGAGGGCAATGACCGGAGAACAGGAGATGAAAGATGAACAAGCGCATCAAAGTATCCTCGTCAGTTCACGCGGGATGACTCCCGCCTACTGCTCACCAGAGCAGGCGGCGGAGCAGAAACTCAGCCGGAAGACGGATATCTGGAGTTGGGGGCTCTCCGTCCTCGAGATGTTCACGGGGGAGGTGACGTGGAGGATTGGTGTGGCAGCGCGAGAAGCACTAGCAGAGTACAGGGGGACAAGATCCGGATATTCCCGTGATGCCTGCTGACCTCGTGGATTTGCTCACCAGGTGTTTCCAGATGCAACCAGAGAGCCGTCCTGCTACGATGCTGGAAGTGGCAACGGAGTTGCCAGCGATCTACGCACGCGCGGTTGGGCGGAGGAGGCACTGGCAGCCTATGAGCAAGCCATCCGTCTGGGCCCTAACAATGCCCGTGCCTATTATAACCATTATAATCAAGGTACCGTACTCCAAGCGATTGGGCAGTTCAATGAGGCGCTGGCAGCCTATGAGCGAGCTATCCGTTTGAATCCCAACGATGCCGATGCCTATTACAACCAGGGGAATGTACACCAAGAGCTTGGACGGCTGGGGGAGGCGGAACAGGCTTTCCGAAAAGCACGAGCACTTCGATCACAAAGCTGAAACGTTCTGGCGTTGCCCACAAGAACAAGAAGAGCATAGGGTAGCGGACCATGCTGAGCAAGGTAAACGGAACCGGAGGAGCGTAGATGGCATCTGGCAAGTTCATCATTGCAGCCGGAGGCGCCTTTGGCTGCAACGAAAGAGACAAATCCTATCAGCAGGAGCTGACGGCGACTATAGGTTATGCCACGATCATCAAAAAAACACAAACTACTGTAAAATATCTGCAGCCCTCCCCTCTCATCACAAATTCCTGCCAAAATGGTACAGTGTTTCTGACCCTTGCCATGAGGATCTCAACCGACTGATGCGAGGGCGCTGTCTGCAAGAAGACACGCGAACTGTTGCGCCGCGAATACCCTGCTGCTCCAACGGATTCAGCACAGATCACCTCTGAGTGAGAAGGAAAAGCAATCTCTATGGAACTGATTGAACGCTATCGAGGCAGTCTTTTAGGGCTCGCAGTTGGCGATGCGCTCGGCACCACCCTTGAATTCCTCCAACCAGGATCATTTACCCCAATTGATGACATGATTGGCGGGGGAGCCTTTCGCCTCAAGCCTGGTGAATGGACAGACGATACCTCCACGGCTCTTTGTCTGGCTGCCAGCCTGATCGAATCCAAAGGCTTCGATGCTCGCGACCAGATCGAGCGCTATCTCCGCTGGCGCGATCAGGGCTATATGGCGAGCAACGGGCAATGCTTTGACATTGGGGAAACGGTCGATGCGGCCTTACGAACGTTTCAAAAAACAGGTGATCCTTTTGCTGGGCCTTCGGGACAGTTCTCCGCAGGCAATGGGTCAATTATGCGACTGGCTCCGGTTCCTCTGTTCTACGCTTTCCATCCGCGTCTCGCTCTTGAAAAGTCAGAGGAGAGTTCTCGGACTACCCACCAGGCGAAGAGTGCTCTGGATGCCTGCCGCTATTTGGGCGGTCTTCTGGTGGGAGCCCTGCAAGGGGAGAGCAAAGAAACGCTGCTCTCACCTCTGTATAGTCCTCCTCCCACTTCCTGGAAGGATGCTCCGCTGGTCCCAGAAATAGCCGAAGTGGCCGCTGGCTCTTTCAAGCGGCGCAATCCCCCAGCGATCAAAGGTTCGAGTTATGTCAAAAAATCCCTGGAGGCTGCTTTGTGGGCTTTTTTTCACAGCGAGACCTTCCGCGAGGGGTGCTTGCTCGCGGTCAACCTGGGAGATGATGCCGACACCACGGGTGCGGTCTATGGACAGCTTGCAGGCGCCTTCTATGGAGAGAGAGGAATTCCGCAAGAGTGGCGGGCGCGCCTTGCGCAGCGCCAACTGATAGAAGACCTGGCTGAACAGCTCTTCCATCTGGCGAGCAGCGGGCTGTTGGGGAAGAGAACAATGTGAGGGAACTCGCGTGTTCCTAAGTACAATCTACGAACTTTTAACAAGTGAAACGCTTGAGCTCAAGAGTGGGTGTTGCCATGGATGTGTGCCAGAAAAAACCTGGGTCTATGGAGTGCTCCGAGTGCGCGATGGCAAGGAGATCACCCATTGCACTGCCTCGCGGAATTCCAAGGGCTACATTGAGTTGCTCAAAGCCATCGAAGCAGATAACCCAAGCGGAGATATCTTCATCATTACCGATAATCTGAGTAGTGACACTCCGCGTCGGCTAAAGCCGAGCAGCTTCTGACACTGTGCCGTAGTCGGATTCGTGAGATATGTGGCGTAGCCACTACTCAAAGTGAATCCGTAGTTGGGACGCAATATCTGAGAGGGGCGCGCCCATCCGGCGCCTTCCTCTCTGGGGGGTGCCATCCCCGTTGGCATGATCTCCACGCCTGGCCGCAGGAATAGATGGTCCCATCTGGCGTTTGGCATCCTGGGAGATCCCAACACCTGAGCCTTTCGGCTCCCTCTTCGCACGTCGCGTCAGAGCATGAGGCTTTTCCTTCAAAGGTGCTTGCGTACGCTCGATCAAGCGCTGCCCGACTCTCAGGCTGGCATTTCTGTCGGCATGGTCGCGCATCTGGCACTGTGGGCAGAAGCAGAGGGCGGCGCCGGGAGTATAGCCCTCCTGGGGCTGTCCCTGGTTGTAGCGCACGACCAGGCCATGACAACGATGGCATTGCCGGCTCGTATTGCGCGGATTCACACGGGCCGTGATGAGACCGCCTCCATTCCACGCCTTGTACTTTGCGTAGCGGAACATGCGGCCCTTCATCCAGTAGGCCCGTTTCGTATTGCCCCGACGCGAATACTTGCCCTGCTCTGGTCGCAGGTTGCCTAGATGCTCGAAGACGAGAATACTCGCCTCATGCTTGGTGGCGAACTGGACAATGCGGCTGCTCACTAGGTGCGCGATCTGTTCGTCAACGTGCCTGATTTTGGCCCAGAGGTCGGCATTGTCCTGTTCGTTCTCGGCAATGATGCCAGTCTGAGATCGGTTGCGTGCAATACGTCCAAGCAGTTGCGCCTTGTGCCCGATACCGCTGCGCCATTCCCAATGAAGGAAGTAGCCAGGATGGTGCCGTCAACGGTCTGGACGCTGCACACAGCTACGTGATGGTCGAGATTGAGATCCACCGCGCAGATCCGTGTCTGGGCGGTGGTGAGTTGCTCTATGACTTTTGCGGGAGCCTCGAATGTCTTCTCGATGGGAGTATGCAACCACCAGCGATCTCCTTTGCGGACAAGTTGCGGACTGCCCATCTCGAAGCCATCGGGGAGATCGCGACAGAGGATCTGTATTTTAAGCCAGGACCAGCACGAGCCGGTCCAGACTTTGAGCATGATAGAATGGGTATGACGCTCGCGCCAAAGGCTTGCGTAGAAGGGAGCTGACTTCTTCCATGATCGGGGCGGGACTGGTGGCCGCACCCTGAACGGCCTCCTCTTGCCCTTCTTCGTTTGTTTGGCTTCGTGTTTCTGCTTACGTGCTCGCCATGTTTTGAGAGAGGAGAAGAAGGAGCGAGCTGAGCCGAGCGCGGTATTGATAGCAGCGCGTCGGAACAGAGCAGGGATATCTGGCGCGAGATCGGTGAGTGGCATGATCGGATGGGGTTTGGACTCCGTTGTATGCGTGAGTTTCTCCAGGGCCGTGAGGGCCTCCTTATTTTTGAGGGCAAGAAGACCTTCGTGTGCCTGGATGACTTCAAAATAAAAGGCCACAACCAGATTGAAGAGGGACTGGTTTGCCGCGAAGTAGGCAGCATACTGCGGTGGATAGTGTAATGCCTGCCTGATGGTTTTCGTGGCTTTTGCCATGTTCAGTACCTCCTCTCGCAAAATATATGGTATCTCTCTTAGAGAGTACCAGACTGATTTGAAATTGCCAAACATCCGTTCTATATAGTACTCTATTTTGCAAGGGCTCAAGCCCAAGAACACGCCTCACCACGGTCTAAAGAACCGTGGCTTGCGGCGGGCTAAAGCCCTCTCCTGTCACAAGGGTCTGGAGACATGCACCTGGCTGGACGAGCATCCACGCCTTCAGCAAGTCTTCATTTCTACAGGAACCTGTTGGTTGAATTTGCAAGAGGCTGGCGGCGACTCTTTCGACATGATGCACTCGCTGGGCAAAGCTTCGCCAATCCCAAAGGGATCGAGCAGGCCACCCGTGTGGTCAGTGCCCAACTCAACCGGCGAGCCAAGCCTTGGATCTGGGGACGGTCTCCCAGGACTCGCCGTCGCTGTCGCGTGTTTTTTGTTACCGCATCTAAGAAAATGCGCATTAGAAGCTTTAGCCGAAATAGCTGCAGAGAATAGGCGCGAGTGCAATAGCAAGCCTCACAAAGGGCTTGCTATTGCACTCGCGACATGAGCCGGAGAGAACTTGCATTTACACGCGACAGGCCAATGGGAGGTTCGGACACTACCGACGACCTATCGCGGCGCAGCAGCGCCTCCGGGGAGGCGCTGCTGCGCCGCTGCGTTAGCGCACAGACCTAATAGGCTGAACCAGGAAAGCACCTGTCAGCGCGATCAGCCCGGCCATCACGAACAAGATGAAGTAGCTATTGTGGGTCAGGCTGAGGACAATCCCGGCCAGCAAGGGTGCTAGGGACTGGGGCAGCGAGTTGGCGATATTCAGAATTCCCAGGTCTTTTCCCCGGTCTCCCTCAGAGGGCAGAACGAGCGTGACCAGCACAAAGTCAACCGCCAGGTAACAGCCAAACCCGACGCCCTGCAAGCAGGTAGCGACGATCACCACTGGCCACGAGGGGAAAAAACCCATCAAGAACAGCGCAAGTGCGATGATGACGCTGGCGACAATCACAAACAGCTTGCGCCGCTGAAAACGATCAGAGAGCATGCCGCCCACTATGGTCGAGAGAATCAGGAAGACGACCGAAAACAGGCTTAAGAGCGAGGAACCCTGCGCAATCGTCTGGCCAGGAAAGAGCTGCGTGTAGTGGACCGCGTCCTGGAGATAATAATAGGTATAGCCGGTTGCTGAGGCATAGCCCAGCATGACAATAAAACGCGCGAGCCAGGCCCAGCCAAAATCAGGATAGGCCCGGGGGTTGATCCAGAAATTTTTCAGGAACGTCCCTAACTGGAAGGGGGGCAGGTATCCCTTGGGAAGCACCTTTTCACGGAGAAAGAACGTGTAGGGAAGCAGAACCACCAGGACAAGTGCGATCAGGAATAGGTAACTGATGTCGAAGTTCTTCAATACCTGGCCGATCAGGATCACGCCAAGAATCGCGCCGAGCGGCGTGGACATACTCACAAGGCCGGTAATGGTTCCACGCTGGCTCGCGGGAATCCGGTCAGGGACAATGGCCGTGGCTGCTGCCTGGAGAAAATTCGAGAACAACTGCATCAAGCTCCAGCCGATGACCAGAGCAACAATGGTAGTCGCCTTCCACAGCAAAGCCAGGGCCAGGGCGCTCAAAAGCGCCCCGGCCAGAATCCACGGACGCCTCCGTCCCAGACGCGAGCTCGTTCGATCGCTTAACGCGCCAACAATGGGATTGGCGAGTAGTGAGACGAAAGCGCCAATGGAGGTCACAATACCCAAGTTGAGCGTTTTGTGTACCGCGTCAATGGCTCCCACCTGTTCTGGTAATAATAACTGGAGCACAGGGAGAACGCTTATCCAGATAACCAGGTTTGCGGCAGTCAGCGCGGCGACAAAGCCTTTGCTCACGGGCTGAGTGGGAGCCTGCAACGCTTCAGGAATCTCCTGAGATGACGTCGGCTCTAACGAAGAAAGTGGATAATCTGCCATAATGATACCTCTTCTTTGAGATCAGGATAGGCGCTGTTTAGCGCCAGGCGACAGAAAGCATCTCGGGCGTAATGGCCCGAGCCGGGTTTGAGACAACAATGGTTCGCTCATCTTCCGCGCTCATATCAAAGTAATTGTCACTAAAATGCGTTTGCTCATCCGCGATGCTAAGATAGACGAAGTAAGCATAAGAAGACGCATGTATGTTCACCTGCATTTCGTGCTCACTCTGTGAGGTTATGGTAAACTCCAAGGCAGCCGGAGAACGCTCCAGATCCTTGACGGCAGTGAAGAAGTGGCGGTTGGCGGGAAACTGCTCTTGTTGGGAACGCACCAGGAGATAGTGCCTGGCAGAAGCAGCGCCGTGCAAGATGTCCGACTGCCAGACTGGCTGACTTCCATTAGCTGGGATATGGACTTGCAGTGCTTCTTCCCGGAGGACACCCTTGTCAAAAGAACCATACTGGATCACCACCGTGTCGTTAAGCTCACACTGCGTATCGTTGGTCAGCCAGAGTTCGACCGTTCCATCTGTCAGAGCTTGGAAAGAGGCCAGGACTGGCGCGTATGCTCGCCGGACATAGTAATAGCTGGCTTTGCCAAAGCCATAATAGTCGAGGATACTCCAGCTAAAGCCTGGCCAACAGTCATTCAACTGCCAGATCAGCGAGCCAGAACAGTGAGGTTTGCGCCGGCGGAAGTGCTCGATGCCAAATTTCAGTCCCTCGGCCTGAGCGATCATGCTGAAATCGATATATTCTTCCAGGTTCTGCGGCAGACCAGTGACCGATGACATCAACAGATCTCCCTTATTTTTTGGGTTGTCTTTATTGTGATGATCGATCGAGGGGCTGTGATGATAGAGCTGATCCGGTGGAATGACTCGGCGCAGCGTCTCAGCTACGGGGGAGGCATGCATGCCAAATTCGCTGACAAAGCGGGCTCTATCTTCCGCGTAATGCACAAACGAGACGGCCTCCGGCGTCGGCTGGAGGAAAAGTGCGGGCGCCTCGGACGTCTGGGCTGGCGGATTGTCGGCATCAGGCAGCGGAAAGCCGTGCCAGACATGCCAATCGTGATAATCTCCTTCCAGCATTCCGTTTCCGAACGGGCTGCCCGGCCAGTAGGGGGTATGTCCATCATTTGCCTGGACAGTGTGAGGCATGATTTCGTCGTAGTAGAGCGTGCCAGACAGAGGAGGCAGACCCGGAATGGACGAGCTCAGCATCTGATGAATCATCTGCGATTCATTGTTGCCGCACCAGAGGGCCATGCTGGGATGATTGCGCAGCCGTTTGACCTGGTAACGCACTTCCGCACTCACTTCGTTGACAAAGTCTGCGTTATCCTCGGGATACTGTCCACAGGCAAACATGAAATCGTGCCAGAGTAAGATGCCGAGCTGGTCGCAGAGGGCATAGAACTGATCCTGCTCATAAATGCCACCGCCCCAGATGCGCAGCATGTTCATATTGGCATCCCGCGCCGCTGTAAGCAGGGCTGTATAGCGTTCGGTCGGAACTGATCCTATGAGAGAACTGGCCGGGAGCCAGTTTGCCCCGCGTGCAAAGATGGGCACGTTGTTGAGAATAAAGCGGAAGAAATGCGTTCCTGGCTCTGCCGGGTCCGGCGTCTGATCCAATTGCAGGGTACGAATGCCCACCTGGAGCTCTTGCTGATCCAGCTCAACCTCACCCTGGCGCAAACTAACCTGCAATGTATGCAGCGTTGGCTCACCCAGTTCGGGAGTCCACCAGAGCCGGGGATGCTCGACCCGCACGGAAAAATGGGCAACCTGATCCTCGCCGCTCTCACCTGAAAGCACTGTTTGCGCTTCTGCAATCTCTTCCGAGGCTTCTCCGGGGGCTGTGAGTTTGAACGCGACAGTGAACGGACCCTCCCCGGCAAAGTGCTCTACCTCGACCTTGATTGAGATCAAGGCCAGATCCCGCTCCTGGTCTACTTTCTCCGTCGCGAAGTGGACCCCCGCAATCGCCGCCTGGCGCTGGCGGTACAATTTCACCGGGCGCCAGATTCCCACCGTCGGGAGATCAGGGCCGAAATCCCAGCCATAGCCAAATTGAGCCTTGCGCATCAACGTGCGACCAGTATTCCCCAGAAGACCGGCATCGTCTAAGAGAGGCAGGCCCCAGGAAGGCGCGGTCATGTCTTTGATGCGATCCAGTGGGCGGTCGAAGCAGAGGGCCAGCGTATTCGGGCCGTTCAGGCACATCTGCTCGGTCACGTCAAAGACGGCCTCGCGGAACATGTTGGATGAGTGCCCAATTTCCTGGCCGTTGAGCCAGATGGTCGCAAAGGTATCCAATCCCTCGAAGACAAGTTGCAGGCGTTCATCTGCCTGGAGGGATGTTTCTTGCTCATACAGAAATTCGACGCGATACCACCATTCGCGGTCGCGCACCCAGGCGCACGTTAATTCGTTCTGATCATAAAACGGGTCTTGCACCCGGCCCGCCGCCACTAGTGCCTGGTAGACATCTCCAGGCGCCGAAATATCGATCCACTCATCATCGATGGTGAAGTGCTCAGTAAAAGCCCCGAGAGCTCTTCCTTCTCCTGGAGCAAAATCTTTGAGCTTCCAGCGATCGAACATGGTTTGCCTCCTCTTTCTTCTGTGGTTTAACCTGGCGCCCTTCCACCAGAAAAGCGGTTATCTTCCTGAATGGAGAATGGCTGTCCTTTATTTGGAGTATAGGGGGCTGACCAGCCATTGTCATGCTCCCAATGATACATTTGATGGTGTTTCTCCTGGTGTAGAGATGGCAGAGAGAGCGGCAAAAGCGGCAAAAGGGAGCAGCTGGTTGAGGAGGCCGGCAGCTAGTTTGTTTCCCAACGTGAGGAAAGCCATACCTGTTGGGTAACAAAACTATCCAGTGAGCTGAATGGGTGGACTTAGAGGAGGGAAAGCTCGCGCGCGCGGGCAACAGCCTGAGTGCGATTGCTGACTTGCAGGGTTGCGAGAATAGTGTTCACATGGCGCTTCACCGTCCCGAGGGTGATGATTAGCTGGTTCGCAATCTCCTGATTCGAGGCGCCGGTGCTCAGCAGGAGTAAGACTTCCCTTTCTCGCGGGCTCAGGATCTGCTCCCCGGCCCGCGTACGTTCGCGCAGAAGCGCCAGATGATCGGGTTGTATTGTGGATGGGGCGTTGAGACTGCCCGCGGTGAGAATGGACTGGAGAGACATGCTCATCGCAGGCGAAGACTCAGCGATAGTTCGCAGGAGCGGTTCAAGGAGCGGCAGTTCGCGCACAACACTGCTCCGGTATCCTTCCAGGCGGACATACTCTAGTACGGCGGAGAAAAAATCCTGGGCGAGTGCGTGCTCTCCCAGCATCTCGTGGACCACAGCCAGCAGTATCAAAAGCTCAAGGCTGTTTCCCGGACGAGTTCGGGCTTTCCCTTCTCGCAACAACTGGTGGAGCACGGGCTGTGCTGCTCGTAGCATGGTGCGTTGTAAACGGCCATGAGCCTGTATGAGCACCAGGCGAAACTGGACCATATAGCTGCGCTGCTCTTGCATTTCAGGCAAGGAGACCAGGGAGATCCCCTGCTGCTCAGCCCAAGTGAGCGCTTCCGTGAGCTGTCCAGCCCTCAGTGAGATGGCTGCCCGCTGCGCCGAGATTTGCGGCAGCAGAGCAGATGCTAAAGGGAAGGGCTCAATCAACTGAGCAAAATCGCGCAGGATTATATGGGCACGCTGCACATCACCCTGGGTACTGGCAATTTCGGCCAGCGTGCTGATACCCTGCAACAGGATCTCATTCTGGATCAAAGGCAGCATTTTAGAGAACTGTTTACTGAAGTGTTGCCAGGTAGTATCGGCGTTGCTGGGAGAGGTAAATATCTCCTGCAAGAGCTGGTATCCGCGAGTCAGGATGCTCTCGGCCTCCTTGAGATTGTTCTGCTCCCAGCGCAAATAGCCCAGGCCGAAGTAGAATGTGATGTTCAGTGACGTATCTGGAAAAAACTGTTTCTGCTGCTCAATCAACTGTGCCGCGCGCTCATAGAGAGCCTGAGCGCGTCGGAGCTTTCCCTGTTGCTGGCAAGAGAAAGCGCTGTGTACCAGGCGAAACAGGGTAGCGGGAGAACGAAACTCTTTCAGCACCGCGTTCTCGCGCGAAGGCTCCCCTGAACGCGCCGGGTTGCCCTGTTTCGTCTTTTGCATCTGTAATAACGAGCTCAGGAACAGCGCGATAGTCTGCTTCTCGGAAAGAGCGGAGAGCAGCCGGGCGGCCTGTTGCTCCCAGAAAAAGCCCCGCGCAAGATCGCCTTGATAGATCGCTAGGAAGCCGCGCAGCAAAGCGATTTCTCCCAGACGCGTTTCCTGCTCGACAACATGTTCCTCTCTCTCGTACACTGAGCGCTCGATGATCTCCAGGTGTGCTTCCGCTGCGGTAAACTGGTAGGTGATCAGCAGGAGCGTCACATAATGCAGGTGGAGTTCTGGATATTCCAGCAGTAGTGCTTCCGGCAGGGCGCGCACCCACTCCAGCATTGTCTGGAGTGGCACTTCCTGGGAAAGTGTATCTTTATCGGGCAGAATGAGGTGCAGCGCCTGGCGCGTGTCAGGAATAGCCAGGGCGTGCCGCACCGCTTCTGGGATAAGCATGTGCCGGGCATACCATGTACAGGCGCGCCGGTGCAGCTCCGGCACCAGCTCTGCCCCAGTTTGCTGAAGCCGGGCGTGCAGCATTTCCGCGAAGAGCGGATGATACCGATACCAGCAGCGCTCTTCGTCCAATGGATACAAAAAAAGCCTGGCTTCTTCGAGCGCCTCCAGGGTCTCCTGTCCATGAGATTGGCCAGTGACCATCTCACAGAGAGAGGCATTCAAACGCGAGAGCAGGCTGGTCTGCACCAGAAATGCCTCCCACTCAGGCGGCTGGTGCGCCAGGATCTCTTCAAAGAGGTAGCGATAGACAAAGCGATGCTGTCCGGTAAAGGCATTGAGGACCTCTCCCATGCCTGCATGTTTCTGGAGCAGCAGGGCCGCTAACTGCACGCCCGCGATCCATCCTTCGGTGCGCTGCTCTAGAAGTTGCACCTCCTCAGGAAGTAGGGGCCTTTGCATCAACTCGCTAAAATAGCGGGCAATTTCTAGCGCGTTCAAACGGAGATCGCCCTCATCAATTTCGAAGAGCTGCCGATTGACCCGCAAACGCCCGAGCGTTAAAGGAGGGGTAGTTCTGCTGCTCAGAAGCACATGGATCTGCGGCGGCAGGTGGGACAACAGATAATCCAGCGAGCTATGGGAATCGCGCGAGATAATCAGCTGATAATCATCCAGGACCAGCAAGCAGGTGGGCAATGAGGCCAGATCATTGGACAGCGCAGGCAAAACAGCCTCCCATGCCGTGAGCGGTTGTTTCTGGAGAAGCTCCGTGGCGAGCATCCCCAATCCCGGCTCAATCTGCTGGAACGCGGCAATCAGGTAGCTCAGAAAGCGACGCATCTCATTATCCTCAGCCTCACACGTCAGCCAGGCGACCGGATGGTGATACTCGGCCAACCATTGTGCCAGGAGCGTCGTTTTGCCAAAACCAGCGGCCGCAGAGAGGATCGTCAGGGTGCGCATCGTGCCTTGCTCTAAAAGAGCAAACAGGCGCTCACGCCTGATCAGCGGCTGCTGGACTGGTGGGGGCGAGAGCCTGGTGGTCAGAAAGAGGGGTGAGTCTGCTGCCAGCCGAGGCGCTAACGTCGTCTGCTGGAGTTCACTGGATTTTTCCGAGTGTGTGGCAAAGGCAAACTGCGCGGCAAGTGCGACAGGAGAGCGCTGTGAGAGCGCCGCCCCACCCTGCGGGTTTGGCAACCCTCGTGTCTGCTGCAACTGTTGTGCCACCTCTTCTAAGCGCCCGACAGTAAGTTCACGAGAGCGGCCAAGGTACTTTTTCACGACTTTTTGTGCATTTCGGCGATAGGCATACCAATAGCTGCCTCCGCGCTGTCGCCGCTCCTGGCAGACCGTCATCGCTCCATTTTTGCCCTGGAAAGAAAAAGAGGAGTGAGCAGCAAGCCAGTCAAACCATTCCTGGCTTCCCGGCTCAATGCTGAGCCGGTGCCTGCGCTGATCCTGGTATATATCATAAGCCACACGCTCTGAACGCCAGATTACGCCACAATCAGCAGTTTTAGGCATAGTTCCCTCTGCTTCTCTCTCTCCAGAAGTAAATTCTCTTGTTTCCCAACACCTAAAGATACCATAGCAATCGGGAAACAAAAATGCAAATCGATGATGGAAACACGGGTCTGAAAATGATTGCTGGGGAGTCTAATACCGGAAGATCAGGTTGTGTTGCAAGAGATCTGATGGGAGGGCAATGACTCTACTTTGAGTGCGGAAACATCCTGCGCTCTTGGAAAGATGTTACTCGCGCTTACGCGCCTATACCTTTCACCTCTTTGAAGAACAGGGGACTGATCTGGATCAAGAATTGCCTGTGTTTTTTGGCGGCTATTGATAGAATCTCCCTGGCAATTGACAAATCGGACTGAAAAGAATGCTCCCGAACATCAGCGCTTGATGTGGGTCAGTACAGATCAAATGGCGAGGATTTGCGTCAAAATCCTCGCCTGATGGCTCCTCAATTTCTCACGAGGAGATAGGTGCGACTGCTCAACTATTCCGGTGCTTGCTTTTCGCCAAGAAAAGGTGCAAGCACCGGGAGCAGCAGATCGGGTCGGAAGACAATATTGTAATGGGTCGCGCCGGGCAAGATAGCGAGTTGTGAAGGGATAAGGTGTTCACCATTCCAACCGGCATCCTTCAAGCCACCGCCGAGGAGATTGAAAAACTCGACGGCATGCGAAGGAGGAAACCCATCGGAATCGCCAGCGATAATCAGGGTGGGAGATTTGAGAGCAGCGACCTGCTCCCTCCAATCATAGTCCTGACTCATCCCTTCCCTCAAGGTGGCAACAAAACGAGAAAAATCTTCTGGCTTTGGCGCCACACGCATATAGGCCTCATGCATAGGAGTACCCAGGAAGAACTCAGGGGACGTCGATGCCATGCCAGCTTGCATCTCGGGGTGCCAGCCAGTTCGTTTGAACGGCGTGGAGATCACCACGAGTTTGTCGATCCGTTCTGGATGGCGAATGGCGGTCTGCAGAGCCACAGCGCCTCCAAGGGAGTAGCCCAGGAGATCAGCTGTTTCCAATCCAAGGTGCTCTATCAGGCCAGCGATGTCATCAGCCAGGTGCTCAAAGTCAAAGGGGCGATCAGTGAGGGCAGTGCGCCCGTGCCCGTAAAGATCGACCCCAACGATCTGGTGATTCTGAGCAAGCGCGGGAGAAAGAGCGGCGAACATGTCAAAGGTTCCAAAGCCACCGTGCAGCATGATTAACGGCTTACCAGTGCCATGAAGCTCATAGTAAAGATTGATACCATTGATAGGGGTGTATTTTCCTGCCGGATTGTTCGTATTGGATGTAGTTGTCATGAGCAAAAAACTCCTCGATCCTTGCGGAATGACAGGCATGCTTACAAGATGCCACTCACCTATCCTACCTCCTTGGAAAGAAGAAAACTTCTTCGATCTTGCGCTTCTTGCACATACATACCAGGCGCTTGTTGCGCCATCAGGCGTATCGCTTGGCGTGGACGTGGGTCAGCGCTACCTGGCCGTGACGGCCACCACCACCGGACAAGCCTCCTTTTCTGGCAAACAGGTCCGCAGCACAGCGGACCATTATGCACGCCTGAGAAAGGCCCTCAAGTACGAATGGACCGGATTACAACGCTAGCGTTGTAATCCGGTCCATTCGTACTTGAGGGCTTCTACTGATTATCATCCTGCATAGGCAAGCAGAATTTGCGGCTAGAAGGTACTAGAAGGGAAAGGCCATCCAAAAGGAGAAGCGCAAGAGGGCATTTGTCACTAACCCTAAGGCAAGTAACAGCAGGAGTATACACAGATGACTTAGGATCATACTCCATCGTACCAGTCTTCTGACACGCCTCTCCCTGGCTCTGAATAAGTGGTTCAGACTGGCATACGATGAGATGAGTGCAGCTATCATGACACCAGCCCCCACAAGCAGGCAAAAAACACCTATGGATAGTCCCAGTTCGCAGCCTTGCCAGTTAAAGCCGGGGACATCCCAGTAATGATATCCATTTATCCTTGCCACCTCGTATGTTTCAGCCGTATACAGACTATCCGCTAGCTGTCTAGCATAAACCGCGCTTATACAAGACACAAGGAAAAGCAGGATACTTATGAGGGCGAAACGAAGCCCGGCGAGGGACGCCTCGCCACCCCGCAGGAAGATCAGATCGACAGGCCGCCCTTCTACAACAGGTACATCATCTGTATGCTTCAGATCAGAAGCGGGACCAGTTCCTCCATGAGCTTCAATAGACTTGCTTCCTTTTATTGTTGAGGACATGCTATCAGCCTGAAGGATAGTTACAGACGATGTACGAGGTGGGCTTGCCAGAGCCAGTTCAAACTGACCGCCAGTAATAGAAAACTAATAGTCACACAGGAAACTCCCCAGGCCGTGAGTAAGCGTTGGGCGTGACCCTTCGTCAGTCGTGCTCTGCGCCAACTCAAGGATACGGTAACGAGCGCGATGACCAGCAGGATAGTTCCTAGTACCACAGTGACCTCGCCTATAAGTTCCATCGCATCGAATGCTTCATGATTAAAGCCAGGAGTTGACGTAAAACGGCTAACGCGCTCCTGTTCTGGCATGTGGTAAAGCACATCCGCCATACTCAGCGCCCGCCAGGAACTCAACATGGAAAAGCCGAGCAACACCATACTAAGCGTACCCAATAGACTCCCCAACCATCCTGAAAGCGAAACCTCGTTCTGAGATGAAGTCGTACCAGGTTGGGATAAATCCACATCATACCTCCTTTATTTGACGACAATCCAGTTACATCAAGCATAAAACGCTTACTCCCTCAAAAAGAAGTGTCATCTGACTTATCTCTGCTCGAATCAGCCTACTATAAGGCCCGGAGTGAAGGTTATTGTTCTCAGGGGTAGGATTTAGGGAACTAAAGTATTTAAGTAATATATTACCCAGATTACGTGTAAATAACCGTCGCTATGAGCAATTTATAGGCCCTCGAGTACGAATGGACCGGATTAATCCGGTCCATTCGTACTCGAGGGCCTATAAATTGCTCGCTCTGTTCGCGCTGTTCGCTCTTGGTGTTCGGGGTGGGTTGAAAAGGTCGAGCGCGACAAGTCAAGCAAAAAGAAACCAGGGAGCATAGTTTGTACTCCCCGGCCCGATGGATACTTTAGCTTCCAAGTATTTGACACTCCCCCGGATACATCCAGGGGGATTCTTCTTTCATCCAGCCCGCTTGCCCGCTCTGGCCCTGCGACCAGAACGAGTAGAGGCGGTCTGTCCAGAAGCGTTCGGTGGGGCTTGCGCCTCACCCGTTCCTGTCTGCCCGACAGTACGATAGGCTTTCTCTAAAATGTTACGCGCGGCGTTGTGGTCGCGGTCAAGCACTACGCCACAGGAGGGACAGATATGCGTCCTCACACTGAGCGACTTCTTGACGCGTGCCCCACAGGCACTGCAATCCTGGCTGGTGAAAGCTGGTTCGACCGCAATAACTGGTATGCTATGCATCGATCCATAGTATTTGAGCCACTGGAGAAAGCGGCCCCAGGCTGCATCACTGATCGATTTTGCCAGCTTGCGGTTTTTTACGAGATTGGCTATTCTCAGGTGTTCATAGGCAATCAGATCGTGAGAGGTGATAAGCGCGTTCGCCGTCTTTCTGGCGAAATCTTCACGCTGCCTCTGGACCTTGAGATAGCCTTTTGCAAGTTTCTTCCTGGCCTTCTTGCGGTTGGCTGACTTCTTCTGTGTGCGAGAAAGGCGACGATGCAACCGCTTGAGCTTGCGTTCGGCCTTTCTCAGATGGTGCGGGTTGGCGACGGTGTTGCCTTGGGCATCAGTCAAGAACGCTTTGAGTCCGAGATCGATGCCAGTCTGCTTGCCTGTTGGCACATGCTCTCCATGCCTCTCCGCTTTGACAAGAACTTGAGCATAGTAGCCATCTGCACGCTTGAGGAGACGTACCCGCATCATCTGTGGAAGAGGGCACGTCGCCAGATCACGACAGCCTATCAGACGTAGTCGCCCAATGCCACAGCCATCGGTGAAGATAATATGCTTTCCATCAGGCTCAAGCCGCCATCCGGTCTGTTTGTACTCCACACTGCGGCAATCGTGCTGAAATTGGGGATAGCCTTTCTTGCCTGGCTTCTGATTGCGGCAATGCTCATAGAAGCGAGAGATCGCAGCCCATGCGCGATCAGCAGCCGATTGCCGTGCCTGGGAATTGAGCAGTGTGGCAAAGCTGTACGCTTTGGCAAGCTCAGCACAGTAGCATTGCAGATCGTTCCTGTTGATGCCACGAGTATCCATCCAGAGGCGCAGGCACTTGTTACGGATACATTGAGTGATTCTGATGGCCTCGCCGATGGCGCTATACTGGGCAGTGTTGCCGTCGAGCTTGTACTCGTAGATCAGCATTCTCTCTCTCTCTTGCTCCTTCCCTTTTGCTGTGGTATATTATACACCAAAATCTTGATGTATGCAAGAGGTGAAAGAATGAAGCGTACAAACATTTATCTGAATGAAAAACAACACGAAAAATTACAAGAGCAAGCTGAGAAAGAGGGTGTTCCGGTTGCGGAATTAGTACGGCGTGCGGTTGATGCTTTTCTTCTGTGGGACGATCCAACGTATCATCCTACACCACCCAAGCCCCAAACAAGGAACAGCCATTCATCCCCGGCATGAATGACCGGGGCTTTCTGGCTCGTTTCTTGTAACACATTCCTGCTATACGGTGGTTAGTAGCTGGCGTGGCGCTAAGATAGCCTTCCTAACGTTATTTCGAGGTATACCAAATAGATCAGAAGGTGAGAACGGTACGAACACAGGCGCAAAGTATTTATCGCAAGGTGGGTGTCCACACACAAAGCCGCCAGTGAAGTAGCACGTGAGCTTCGTTCCACAATCTCCCCAATCACGACAAATCGATATCTATCATCATGATTACCCTTTTTGAAACGCCATCACGCCACCCATACACCACCACACACAAAACCATAGGTATCACGCTACCCCCTGCCGCGCTTGATCACATCCAACCCCCACGCCCACCGCCCATACACCACCACCGCACTCAAAATCGCCAATATCAACGGCGACAACACCAAACCCCACCCGAACATCACCACCGTATACACCACCGCACCAATCATAATCACCAATAACCCACTCGCCGCCAGCGGCGTCAACCACCGCCACCTCCGCACAATCCCCGGCAAAATCAACCCCAACGCCCCCAAAACCTCGCACACCGCAATAAAACGCATAAACACGTTCGGCATCCCAGGATAAAACTGCGTCAACATCTCATTCGTTCCAATCAGCTTAAAGCTCCCCGCCATCAAAAGCAGAGCCGCCGCCGCCACCTGTATCACCCACAATACCACCGTTATCACCACAGCCTTCCGATCCCGCTTCTTCTCGCTCTCAGTTGCCTCTTGAATGTTCAAAACATTACTCATAGCTCTTCTCCTTCTCGGTTACCTATCGTACTCGACAATATGCAGTTCATATGACCACCATTCTGAGGCCTCTCCGGCATAAATGCACGGAGGTTCCTGTTCCTCACCCACCGTTTCCGGACTCTCCCGAAGGAGAAACCGGCTCTTGGTGGAGATAGGCAGGACTTTTCAGCCGACGCGCTCTGGCACGGGCAGCTTTGCCAGAAGCCGACACGCCCATGCTTCGGGGGAATGGCTCCCCTTCATTCGCACGTTGTTGCAGATCCTCCATCACGGCTCGCAGGCGCGGCTCCGCACCTTCCCAGACGTGCTGGGTGATGGAGGGTGTTGTTTGCTCAGGTTCCAGGTGGGCAATCAGGAAGGCCGAATACAGATCACGCTGCACTGGTCCCAACCCGCACTCACAACGATGCCAACGCTCAGATCGTGGCTTCTTGTGATACTGCCCCGACTTCTGGCAATATTGAGACAGTTTGCTCTTGTAGGCTGAAACTTCGTGCAGAGTGCCGCCAGTTTTTGCAACTATGCGGGCCAAATGCGCTACAAACACTCCTGGAGAGCGAAGTCCCATGCTTCGACCATACTGCTTCTGCCATCCTTTGAACGAGGTTTTCTCTATGGCGATCGTGTTCCCCACCGAAGCGATGCGATGAGCCAGATTGCCATGCAAACTTTTGCGGTGAGCAGCCAGCCTTCTTTCGGTAGTGGCCTGTTGTCGCCTGCTCGCCTGGTATCGCTTACTCTCCTTCCAGGTTCGGCGACCTTTTTTTACACGTCCCTTTTCGTCGTAATTGTCGGGATTATTGGCGCGTCTTTGCCGCTCCATCTTGCGCTGCAACCGGCGTTTTTTGCTGGCATTGGGGGAAAGCTCCTGGCAGAACGTGACCAGGTCCGCTTTTGCTCGACGAGGGACAAGAGCGAGGGTCGATGGGCCAATATCCAGGCCAATCGTGTCTTTGCCTCCCTCCTCATGCTTCGGTTTGACGAAGGTATGGCCCTCTAAAACCAATTGCACGGAATAACGATTGCTGCCTTTATCGGCTCCCTGTGCCTGTGGTGAGGAAGCTTTGCGGCGAACCAGGCGCACATACTTGATGGGGTGGCGCATGCCATGCTGCACCACTGGGTCTCGCCAGTCGATGATGGCTGGGATGACCTCTTTGTTCCAGATCAGGAAGCCGCCATCGCCCGCATTGGGATCACACACGAAGCGCATGCCGACATCGTTGCGCTTGCCCTCCACGCTATCAATGCCACGTCCCTTGCTGCGGAAGCGTAAGCGTTTGGCTTTCCCAACACAGACCCGATTGACCGCCTGATAGGCGCGAGTCGCAAGGGTTTGAGCCATTGTGCTATCGATGTGATCAGCGATCCAGGAGACACGGGCAGACGTGGCATACTCGTGCAGCTCATATTCCGAGAAGTGATACTTCTTGCGTAAGGCAGAAAAAGCCTGAGCGCGTTGCTGTTTGTGCGAGCGTGGGAGAGCCCGCGCCTTGTTCCATGCCGGATCATTGCGCATGCACCGGAGCCGCTTCATGGCTTCAGCAAGCAGAGCGTTGTAGAGGCACCGAGCCGCTTCCAGGTGCGCACGTACATGGCGTTCCTGGCTCCAATCGACTTGGAGAGGGAGTTCGAGAAGAAAGGTCGGTGTCGCGGGCTCGCTTCATGATGTGCGTTGCCTTCCAATGCAGAATATCTCTTTAGAAAGAGACGGGATTACTGCCCGTCCCTCGTGTCTTTCTCCACGTTCACATGCCTACACAGCTATTCCAGTTGAGCAGGCTTCTTCCGGTCACTCGACGACGTACCGTTCGGAAATGAATTCGTGAGAAGCAACTCCGCGCTCTTCAGGTAGGTCGAAGAGGAGGATACCGGATCCGGCGCTCTGACTTCCATGAGCTTCGCGCGCAAGCGTGAGACAATACAAGACGATAATCGTTCTTCATCCTGTGGAGAACACAGTGCGAAAGAAGAGCGATGCTTCCTCTCCACCCAACCAGCCCGAAAGGAACGCCCATTCATCCCCGCCTTAGAAAGAGCGGGGCTTTCTGGGCCGTTCTCTGTAACAAGCCCTCATACCAAAAATTTCTCCAATCTTGCCCTCTTTTCCAACTCCACCGGCTGTAAATAGTGGAATTAAGCTGTTGGAGTTTCTGCATTATCCTGGCGAGAGAGTTTTTCCGCCTTTGGCTTCCCAAGCTAATTTCGAGGAACTCGCCGAGGAAGAATGTCCTCTGATCAGCAGAGTAATTGCAAAAAAATCAACAGCTTAATTCCACTATTTACAAATTGACACTGTCGTGCGTTCACCGCTCAGATTCATCTTTTAACAGTGCGTAGCCGGCGGCCCATCATGCGCGCGCGTAGCGCATGAGCACAACGCCTGATGGGAATGGCCTGGATTCGATCAGGCGCAGATGAACGCGCAGCCCCTCTGGAAAAAGCTTCTTGCCACTGCCGAGCACAACCGGGTACACAAGCAGGCTATATTCGTCAATCAGATCGTGCTCGGCCAAGATATGAACCAGCACGCTGCTGCCATCGATGACGATGTTCTTGCCGGGCTGTGCTTTCAAGCTGCGTACTTCCTCGACAACATTGCTGCTAATCAAGGTGGAGTTGCGCCAGGCCGAGGCCGTGGTCAGGGTGGTGGAAACCACGTACTTCGGCATGGTGTTCAAGACATCGGCAAAAGGGTCACCGGCTGGCATTGGTTCCCATGCCCCGCCGTGGATCTGCCATGTTTTGCGCCCCAGAAGCAGCGCGTCACTTTTGCTCATTTCCTCAAAGAAGTGCGCGCCAATGTCATCGTGCCAGAACGGCCCTGTCCACCCGCCGTGGGTGAAGCCGCCCTCGGTATCTTCTTCTGAGCCACCAGGCGCTTGCATGACATTGTCCAACGACACAAACTCGGATACAACGATGTTTCGCATGATTACCTCCATATCGAACAACAACTCTCGGCTTTCAACCGTAGAACACACCTTTCGCAGCCAAGCAGGAAGGTTTGGAGTTTTCTCCTATCGATTTCTCCTTCCGTTGTCTCTTGGATCAGCGGGCTCGCATCCGGCCAGATGGAGATAGTATGCCTCATCCAAAGAGCGTTGTCTTGTAGAAAAACGCAACTGCTCGAGTCGGCTTTGCTTATAAATTTGATACATCGTTGTCCCATCTTTTTTGACCATTCGGTGACGTAGTAGCTCATCAGGTAAAGCGTGGCCTGAGCAGGCTAGAAGAGGACTTTGATACGTCACCGAATGGTCAAAAACTAGAACGCGAAGTTTTGCAGTTTACAGCTATGCTCTCGGATCTGGGCAGGGGTTTGTCCGATGAGGGACTTCAGCGATCTGCTCAGATGCGGCTGATCGAAATAGCCTGCCTCGAAAACCACATCGAGGATTGGCATTCCCTGTTCTAACAGGCGAGCGGCGAGCCTCGCACGTTCAATTTGCAGGAGAGTACGATGTGTCAGTCCGGTGACGTGCACAAAACGATATTGCAACGAGCGGAGGGACAACTCCTGGGGGTGGCCTTGTAAGAGCGCATCCACGACGGGGTCACGTCTGAGCAGTCCGTTCCGAACCAGTTGGTCTACAAATAGATCTGCATGTTCATAGTCTGGATATTGCCAGACCGAGCCGTGCAACCAGAAAGATTTCCTAGTTGCCTCAGGCAAGATACTATCGTGTAAATCTCTGACCTTTCCTGGTGGAAGATGGGGCATATAGGTGCCGGGCTGAAAGGTAATGCCAACCATTTCGGCTTCTGCCCATGAATAATCCACAGGCGTGGCTTTTGTCTCCGGCCCCCGCACGGTGAGTGTCATCTTCCCTTGATGTTTTGTGATAACTATTTCCCAACGGCTCGTCGCTTGAGAGACAAAGGTGCCAGTACCATCATGGTGAACGCGCCAGATGGTGTCAACGAAAGAGGTGTTTAATCGTTTTTCTTCTACGAAAAGAAAGCTCATGGTATGTGACTCCTGAATATCGCTCTTTCCATTCATAAGGATCAATCAGTGAAGAGGGAAGGGTAGACCCCAACCCACTTACTCTATTCAATGCTGTACTGGATCATTCTTTTTGGCAAAGAAAAACCGCTCGACTGGGGACCTCTCACTCCAAATAGGTGGAAATTCGGGTGGGCACTGCGCCGCATATGTCGCGAGGAAACAGCCCAAAGAGGTCAACGGATCGGCCTTGGTTGGGTCCACACCTTTCGCTCTTCCTTTCGCGCGAAAGAAGCGAAAAATGGCTGTCTGTTCCACCGCGAATTTACAAGAGGCTTGTGTGTAACAGCCCTTCTAGTGGGGATTTGCATCAGATCAGATGGTCGATTCCAATGATTGGCCCAAAATTCCCATCATTGACCTGAAAAATCATTGCATCTTTTGCTGGATATATGCTTGGTTTTGAATGTTAGCCGTTCCGAAAACATCCACAATGCACTTGTTACTTGGCTGTCTCATGGCTCTCTCCAAGGTTCGCCAACGGTATCTTCTGAGGTCATGTAGAACCTCATCGGGAGTGGTGCGTTTGCAACGCATGACGTTTCAAATGTGAGCTAGATCCACTCTCTACGCTTCTTTCCAACTCTAAATTGCGCTATTGTCCCCATGCGTTTGGGCTTCCGTCCTGGCTGGAGAGCGCCCAGATGAGCCCGGTACGAGAACTGCGGCAGTTTGCGCAGGGGATTGAGCGGGGTCGTGCCGCTTCTACTGCGGCACGACCCCGGCCAGAAAGCAATGAGCGAAACCGAAGGCTACGTGCCAACTTGAAACTTATCAAGCGTGAAATGTATGTCCAAACCACGTTTGACGTCCTTCGCTCATGAAGAAATTTTAGATTGAGCACAATCCTATTGACAACAACACAATTTGGGGGTAATCTTTTTTCACATGTTGGCCATTGTATGTTGACGTTTGTGAAAAAGGCTGTTCTCGACAGGAATAGTCATGGGAACGCTTGCTCAGGAGAGAACGTCTTTCACCTCCGTTGCGCATGGCACCCCCTCTCTTCAAAGAGAGGAAGATGGTACTTGCCGTAGAGTGCATGCAAAGACGCAGAATACCATCTGCTGAAGAATGATGGCGTGGTGAACGTCCAGCCAGGTTGGAACAGATCGTTTCATTGAGCGAGCACGTCTGCTCCTTTTGCCCAAGGGACTGAGCAAGGGGGAAAGAAGAGAGGTAATGCTATGTGCCCAGATAATATATTAGTGGGCGCTCTGCTCACATCACGTCCTCAACATACGTCTCTCTTGGAGGCGCTTCCCCGTGCCTCATGTGTCGTCGATGACACTGAGAAGGTTGTGGATGCCAATACGAGCGCACAGGCCGTGACCGGGGGAATACGAAGTGCCAGCTCGCTTGTTTCTCGACTAGAGCAGATCATTTTTCTAGACCTCTTGAGTTCAGAGCAGGTACGCATCTTCGCCACCAGGGATTGGGACACGTGAAAGGGATATTAACTGCGCTATGTTGAAGAGCAAGCAAACCAGGCGTGTTCCGCCTGCATCAGGTGACACACTGATCGAGGCTATTCCCCAGTTGGTCTGGACGGCACGACCCAACGGCTGGCACGAGTATGTGAACCAGCGCTGGCGTGACTACGTCGGGCTCACGCTTGAACAGGTACAAAGCGTATGGGCTCATTTCCAGTTCATCCATCCTGATGATCAGGAAGGCAACCGAATGCATTGGGAGTATGCCCTGGAGACGGGAGCCATGTTTGAGCACGAAGAGCGTCTCAAACAGGGCCCGACGGGGGAGTATCGTTGGTTCTTAACTCGTGCCATGCCAATGCGCGATGAAACAGGTCAGATCGTTACGTTGTTTGGCACCTGCACCGATATCGACGAGCAGAAGCGGATCGAAGAAACCTTGCGCCCGGCTCTGGAGCGCGCAGACACCTTGATGAAATCCAAGATTATCGGGATCTTTGTCACCGAAGGCGAGCAGATTGTGGATGCGAACGATACCTTTCTGCGCATGACCAGCTATACGCGAGAAGACCTGCGCGCGGGGTGCATGAACGTGTTGCAGATGACCCCTCCAGAATATATGGCTCGGACCCTGCAGGCTCGTCAGGAACTGGACACCCAGGAGTCGATGACGCCCTATGAAAAAGAGTACCTCTGTCAAGATGGCAGTCGCCTGCCGGTGCTCGTGTGCGGGGTCGTCTTCCAGCATTCTCCACGCCAGGTGATCCACTCTGTGCTGGATAATTCGGCGCGCAAAGAACTGGAACAACACAAGTATGATTTTCTCAATATCGTTAGCCATGAACTGGGGACTCCGCTCACGGCAGTCAAGCTGCAGACCCACCTGGTGCGAAAACGCCTTGAAAAGCACTCCCAGCACGAGGCGGCCACCGAGCTTTCCAGGGTGGAGGGGCCCGTCAAGCAACTGGAACGCCTGATCGCAGAGTTACTGGATGCCTCCAAAATCCAGGCAGGGAGATTGGAGTACGTCCGGAAGCGTGTGGATCTCGACGAGCTGCTGCGGGAGGTCACCGACACCATGCAACATACGAGTCCCAGTCATACCATTGTGGTCCGTGGGAGCGTGCAGACCAGCCTGATTGGGGATCGAGACCGGCTGGGACAGGTCTTCAGCAACTTGCTCAGCAATGCCATGAAGTATTCTCCCGATGCAAAGACCGTCGAGGTGGAGCTCTCCTCCTCCGAAGAGGCGGTCACGATCTTGGTGCGAGATCATGGCCTGGGCATCCCTCGAGAGCAGTGCGACAAGATTTTTGAGCGCTTCTATCGGGCCGATATTGCCAGGCTGCGAGCGATCCCCGGGCTGGGCATGGGGCTCTCTATTGTGGCTGAGATCGTCAAGGGCCATGGGGGAACCATCGTGGTGGACAGCGACGTCGGAAAAGGATCGGCCTTTACCGTCACCCTTCCCAGGAGGAGGGAGGCCTGAGTGTGGAGAGCACGCCACGCACGTCATCTGAGCCCGTGAGATCTGTGTTTGGGCACTGATGGTACTCCCGCTTGCTGTGGACGCCTTCGCACGTTTCGTGCCACCCGAGAAAAAATCCCCCTATGGCGCGGCGGAGCCGGTAGACCTCTCCGGTTCAGCAAGCTGTCTGAAGCATGAGCTTCTGGGACGGGAGCGACCCACGACGGCAACCATCCCCAGTGAAGCCTCCTACCACTCAACCGGAGTAAGGCGCATATTCTCTTTTTCCAAGAGAAAAGTCGCTTTTTGAGAAAGTGGTGGAAAACATGTAACCACAGTCTCTGCTCACCCGTATTACAGTAGAACATGCGTTCTCGTACGTGAGAACCGCAGCGCATAAGAAGGGATAGCAGGGTCAGGTACCTCATGCCTAAAGGCAGGGGCTTGTGAAAGCAAGCTCGGACCTGTCCAGACTTAGCCATGGACCTTCTGCGCGAGGCAGGAGGTTATCAGGCTACGATAGAGGAGAAGTGTTCAAGTTCCTACCTACAGGTGTGTGCCAGCCGGTAGCTCTAGAATCTCTGGGTTAAACAGCAAAGCGGGGTCTATGCAGTGCTCAGGGAAAAGTACCGCCCTCTATCATTGTCGAGGCAAACATTACCCTGGAAACAGGAGGCTCAACGTGAGCAATGTTTTTGTGATTGATAGTGACTGCAAACCTTTAAATCCGGTGCATCCAGGACACGCGAGGCGCTTGCTCAGGCAAGGGAAAGCAGCCGTGTTTAGACGGTATCCGTTTACCATTGTGCTCAAACGGGTGGTAGAACAGCCAGAGGTACAACCCTTGCACCTCAAGCTCGATCCAGGCAGTAAAACGACGGGAATTGCCCTGGTGAACGGCACCAACGGCAAAATTGTGTTCGCGGCTGAACTCTCACATCGAGGGCATGCAATTAAAGACAGTCTTGATAGCCGTCGTGCAAGTCGCCAGGGGCGTAGGCAGCGTAAAACACGCTACCGCAAGCCGCGATTTGACAATCGACGGAGGAAGAAGGGATGGTTGCCACCATCGTTAGAAAGTCGCCTTGCCAACATTCTGACGTGGGTAGCTCGCCTGTGTCGATATGCTCCCATTGCCACTCTCAGTCAGGAGCTTGTGAAGTTTGATATGCAATTGATGGAGAATCCCGACATTGCAGGTGTGGAATACCAGCAAGGAACCTTGCAAGGCTATGAGGTCAGGGAATACTTGCTGGAAAAATGGGAACGCACGTGTGCCTATTGTGGCAAACAAGATGTCCCGCTTCAGGTAGAGCATATCCATCCACGTGCCCGTAGTGGTACGAACAGGATGAGCAATCTTACCTTGGCGTGCGAACCATGCAATACTGCCAAAGGCACTCAGGAGATCGAAGTCTTCTTGAAAAAGAAACCTGAAGTGCTCAAGCGTCTTCTCGCTCAGGTCAAAAAGCCACTCAAGGATGCCAGCGCTGTCAATAGCACACGATGTGCTTTGCTCGAACGGCTGAAAGCTCTCGGCTTGCCTGTCGAGTGTGGGAGCGGTGGATTGACGAAGTTTAATCGTACCACGCGAGGACTCCCCAAAACCCACTGGCTCGATGCAGCTTGCGTAGGTAAGAGCACGCCTGATGTGCTTTTGCAGAAGGGAGTCATCCCACTGCGCATCAAAGCGACAGGGCATGGGAGGAGGCAAATGTGTGTGCCTGACAAGTATGGATTCCCGAAGCAGCACAAAGAGCGCAAAAAGAAATTTCTTGGGTATCAAACGGGTGATCTGGTCAAAGCCATCACGCCCAAAGGAACATTTGAAGGACGGATAGCCATTCGTCATCGGCCTTCATTCCGACTGGAGAAGGTCGATATTCACCCCAAATATATGCGTTGTGTGCAACGATCCGATGGCTATGAGTATACACAGAAAGGAGTGCGCCATGCTCCTCCCCATGGCTAAAGCCAGGGGTCCCCGTATGGCGCAATTTTTAGATGGATGTTGAGTCCCTCCACCCATCCTGGTATGCTGGCGCTGCACGTGCAATAGATGGAGCTTGGCTCTCTGTCTGCACATCACGAGAAGACAACACGTGGCCTGTGTAGACTGGTGCATGGTTCCCATCTTCTATGGCAAGGCAGTCTGGTGCAAGGAAGGAGTGAGGAAGAGAAGGTCTTTGCTCGTATCCCAAGCCGCCTGGATATCCACGCGTATCGGCGACAGTATGCTCAGGCCCTCTATCAACAACTCTCAGGCCTACCACTTCCCCCCGCCACTGGTCGACTTCCGCGTGGCATTCTTGATGAAGAGGCAGTACTGGCGGTCTCGAGAGCGCTTGGGCATAATCGGCGAGACGTGGTCCTGACCTACTACCTGCGCTAATCATACGCTCATCCCAGGAACATCGCTGTTCCTGTTCACATAGATTCCCATTCACTGGCTCACCCACCTGCCAATGCAGGTGGGTGAGCCAGTTTTTTCGTGTCTTTTTTTTCTACGGCGGCAATCTTTTCAGGAAGAGTTTCCCACAAAAGTCACCAGCTTCCCATTGAGAGTGTGCCTGATTCCCATCACGACCGCTTGCTCGCGGAAGCCGCGCGAATTTCTGACGCGAGAGGGCGGAGGCCCCGGGAATCGAACACGCTCTCAAATTGAGGGCGGTCTACCAGCCTCTATTGAAATGCAGTGCAACATTGGTTAGTCTCTAGAAGGTTTCCTCGGCTAGCAGCCAGTTAAAAAGATTTCCTCGTAGAAGGTCGTAGGATTGGATGTATGGGAACAACGTTTTTTCGCACGAGCGACCTGGCAAAAGAGCTAGGAGTCCACGTGAACACAATTCGGCTTTATGAAGCCTCCGGGTTCCTGGCCCCAATTCCGCGCGGAACGAATGGCTATCGCCAGTATAGTGTGCTGCATCTCGAACAGGCACGGCTCGCATGGCTGGCGCTTCGCTGGCCATATGTAGGCGATAAGCACCAGCTCGTTATGCTGGTGAAAAATGCAGCGAATGGCGATCTGGGCATGGCGATGGAGTTTGCTTATCAGTATCTTGCTCAGGTGCGTGTCGAACGCACCTATGCCGAATCCGCGCTTGAGTTTCTTGAGCGTTGGGCAGCGGGACGCACGATGGACGCCTCACCACATCCTATGCATATTCGCCAAGCGGCCCTCCATCTTAATGTATCCGTTGATATGCTGCGCAATTGGGAGCGCAACGGTCTGCTCACCGTCCCGCGTGACCCGACCAACCACTACCGTCTCTATGGAGGTGCCGAGTTTGGACGGTTGCGGGTTATTCGCATGCTTGTCAAGTGTGGCTTCAGCCTCATGGCGATTCTGCGTATGTTGCAACAGTTCGATAGCGGTAACACGAAGAGCCTGCGTGAATCGCTGAGTATTCCGCCTGAAGAAAATGCCGATAAATTTATTGTCGCTACTGCTGATCATTGGCTTGCGAGCCTGCTAGAGCTGGAGCAACGCGCCCAGGAAATTATTGAGCAAATTGGACGCATGATCGAGATATTCCCAGCAGGATAAGAGGCTCCTCCCCTTTTCACGGGTAGGTATTTCATTGAAGACCCTTGGTGAGCCACCTCATCAGGTAGATCAGGGAGGATTTGCTTGCCGAGACGGTTCGGGATGCGCCGGATCAAGAAAGCTCTGGGCCTGGCGGGCGACACGCTCCTGGGTGCGAACCTGACGTTGGTACCGTGTGCGCGCACACTCCTCATGCCACAGCTGGCGTTGGGCGCGGATCTGCTCCTGTTCCTCGTGACGCTGCCGCCGCGCCTCACGTTTCCTCTCGTGCTCGTGCTCCTGTTCTTGCGTGCGCGACACTTTTTCCCGTGTGCGTTGCGCTCGGTGTGCTTCGTGTTCTCGCACGCGCTGGGCTTTCTCCTCTCGATGCCGTGTGCGCTGTTCCTCCTGTTCTCGTGTGCGTTGCGCTCTGGCGTTTTTGTGCTGAGCGCGGCATTCGGCCTCGTGCGCCTGCGCCTGCACTTTCTCCTGCCGTTTCTGCTCGCTTTGTTTGCTTTTGCGTTGCCGTTGACGCTCTTCTTTGTGCTTGCGCTTTTTCACCCAACTGGAGGGGGGCTTGCCCACCGCATACACCTGCCTCGGCCAGGACTCTCCTACTCCCGTGCCCATAGGCAGATTCTCCCCGCGCATGACTGCTGCACTGATAGCCTGTTGCCCCCGCACAAAACAACTCAGTTCTCGCCCGCGGGGACGATGGAACTGCTTGCGCGGACGACCCACTTTCCCCTTGCTTCCCGCCTTTGGCCGACGCTTCTCTGCTTGTTGCCTGACCTCTTGCTCCCCTCCGACCAGCACGACCCAATGCATCGCCACCGCCATCGCCAACCATCGCCGACTGGCCCGCCCCGGATCGGTCATTTTCGTCTGTTCCCACCGCCATCCCCCGCGTTTCTCATCCTTGAATTCGTCTTCGATCCAAAATCGCATCTGGGTAGGGTAAGAGGCCGGGTCCTGATGATTCAGGAGCACCAACCCCTCCCCTCCGAACGCAGCATGCACCTTTCGATGCACTACGCTCTCCAGAGGCCAGTGTCTTTTCAACACGACTCCCACAGCGGTCTTTTGACACATCCATGTCAACCGCCACTTTTGAGTCTGGCCTCCTGCGACCCTTTGTCAGATAAAATCCGACTCGTATGGTCGCTCCGTCACCTTGCGCTTTACAGCGTTTAGGCGATCCCTCAGTTCCTCCAAATGTCTCAGTCTGTACGTAGGTGCCCATTTCGTCACTTCCTGCTCCTTGCAGGCTGGCTCCAACGAGAGCTTGCAGGGGAAGTAGTACCGTTCCCCTGCACGTTGAACACAGGCGATAGTCCCTTCTCCTGTGGGCTGGCGTTTTTCCGCCATGACTTGGATTCAGCCAATCAAGACTTCACCTTATACAGCTTCGCTTGACTTCCCTCTGGCTCCTGGGACTGGAGCTTCACCAGCATTTTACACGACATGCTACTTTCCCTTCAGTCCTTTCGGTTGAAGGTATCTCCGTCCACTTACGTGGGCGAATAAGTCGCTGTGTTACTCACCTTGCTCTAGTGAGCTTACCCCGACGGGTAAGAGAGACATTTGTGGCACAAAGGCGCACTACCACGCCCCCTCCGCCTCCTCTCCCGAGAGATCCGTCACCACCGCCAACTCCTCATCATATCCCCTCTCCCATCGCACCAGCACCGTTCCCTCTCTCGGCGTCCCCTGTTCACTCCACACCCCTCGCCCACTCCATCTGCGCCCGTGGCGGACGACGCGCTCCCCAATCGGGCGAAACGTCTCCTCGCCCACCGCCCGCAGGCTCATTCCCTCTTTGACCCGCAGCATCGGATGCCACCCTAGGCGCTGGATGGCCCGGTACAGCCAGGGCGCGTACAATCCGCGATCTGCCATCACGAGCACTTTCCAGTCCACAGGGATCGCTCCTTGCAAGGATTGCAACAGCGCTTCGAGAGGCTCTTGCCAGCTTCCTGCCTCCTTCGCCCGCAGAAAGTGCCAGGCCACCGGGATCGCACACCCACGATACACCACACTGATCGAGAGCACCGTGAACCGTTCTCCCAGTGTCGTTGCATCCAGCGCCAGCGCCAATTCGTGCTTCCCTTGCCAATTCTGGATGACCCACCGCAGCAAATCGGCAAAGCACTCTTCCACTTTCACCTCCCGTCGCCTGGCTCCCCGTTTGGCCGACGCTTCGTACTCCGCTTCCCGCAAGCGCTGACGCAGCCGCCCACGCGGACACTGCAACACATTGGCTAACCAATTGCTGACCTGCGTGATCCCACTGCTCTTGGTGAACACCATCGCGTAGCTCCACAACCCCACCACCCGCGCCTGGGGCAGGCTCAAGCTCGGCAAGTGTTTCTGCACCTCCCCTTGCCACTGTGGTATCGTAGAAAGAGAAGACATCGCTTTCCCCTTGTAAGTCAAAGTTCGAAACGGTTTCTTCTTTTTCTATCGGCAGGCTCTAGCGATCCGTCTGCTTTATTCCTCTTTTTCTTGCTTCTCCCACCTCTCCCCAGGCTCTCTCAACACATACCTACCCGTGAGAGCTCCTCCCCCCTCAAACTCTCCACTTATACACCACCCTTTTAAAATAAAATTACTGTTTAGCAGCAAAACGTTTTCTAGTTTAAAGGAGAGTATCTATCCATGAAATTGAATCATCTCAATCTGAGCGTTCCCGATGTCCCGGCAGCAGCAGATTTTCTCGAAAAGTATTTCGGGTTGCGCAAACAGCCAAGCGATAAGAAGAGTTTTTGCGCGCTTTTTGACGATGACGGCCTGGTTCTCACCTTGATGAAAGCCGCGAATGTCACCTATCCCGGTACGTTTCATATCGGCTTTGCTCAGGAGAGCGAGTCGCGAGTGAACGAGATCTATCAGCGATTGAAAGATGACGGATTTGACGTGAATCCACCACAACGAAGACATGCCTGGACATTCTCTGTTCAAGCACCAGGAGGATTTGCTGTCGAGATTGCCGCATAGGTAACTAACCAGCATTCTCATTTCCTCTCTGAGAAAGCATGAATACAGTATCCTATGCTCTCTCAGAGACTTTAATCATCTTTGAGGGTATCTGCCTCAAGGCAAGGAGCCCGGGAAAAGGTGCTGGGGGGCAGAAAATCACCGAATTTTCGAGGTTGGAGAGGTCTCCTCTCCTGATTCTCCGATCTTTTATGAGAAAGACAGGAGCGCCTCCCCGCTCGACGGGGGAGGAGTACATGGCAAGAAAGCACTGTCGTCCGCCTGCGACGAGAGAAAAACGTCTGGAAACCATTCAGCAGTTCTGCTCTGCGTGTGGGAAGCGCTTGTATGCAGCGTATCATACAGCCCGCACGGTGACCACGCTGGCTGGAATGTATCGTTTGACGCTTCAAGTGCGTCATTGTCGAAACCCAAACTGCGTGCGGTATCAGGTCTCGTATCGACCCGAGGAAGAGGGAGCGTGGGGCAGAAACTGTGCAAGAGAACGGCAAATCCGCTCGACCTCTCCAGAAGAGCTTCTAGATCCTCATCAAGCTGAATGACCTGCTTTGGCAAGGTCGACAACTATTTCCAGTGAAACCTGGGAAAGGGGTCAATGCTATTGGGTCCAGTCAGCCGCATATAGCTGGCCTGGATGGGAAGCAGGGATCCTATACCGACCGCCCCAACCTTCTCAACACGCACAAAGATACTCGCGAGGGGAAGGAGTACATTGGCGATCAAGATGCCACCTTCCCGAAGTTGCTGAAGCCAAAACGGCGGAATGGCAGAGACCCCGCAGGTTGCTAACAACCGATCATAGGGTGCATACTCGGCGTATCCCTTATATCCATCCGCAGTGAGCACATGCACATTGGTAATCCCAGTCTGTGTGAGCCGATCTGTCGCACGCTGGACCAGGTCCTCAGCGATATCCATGCTGACCACCATCCCTATCTGCTCGACCATATGAGCCATAAGGGAGACATTGTAGCCTGTCCCAGCGCCAACTTCCAGAACACGTTGCCCAGGGGCGAGCGTGAGCGCCTCCAGTTGCGCTGCCATGATCGAGGGCTGCGAGCTAGAACTGCTTGGCATCTTGCGGGCATCAAGTCTTGTCACCAGAGGATGGTCTTGATACACATCTTCGAGTGTAGGATCGAGAATCGTATCCCAGACAAGTTTATTGCCACGTTGTCGATAGTATTGGTCAACAAAATTCTCGCGAGGAATGCCAGAAAGGCATCACGAACGACTGGCATGAGATGATGTCCAAGCGAGGACTCTATGTTTTTCACTAGTTGTTCACGGTGCTGAATGGATGTTTGCTTGCTCATAGGCGGCGTATTGCTCCTTCTTTCCCTGTATCAGTAATTGCGCCAGATGGGCGTGAAGTGGTATCCCTGTTGGCTCCTCCAACCAGGCAAATTGGCCCGAAGAGTTCCTACGGGATGTGCAACGAGATGGCAGAAAGGAGAGAGCGAAGAGACAGGAATTCCATGCTTCTTCGCTCTCTCCTTTCTGCACTCCATTCCATCATGATGAAATTTTGGTTCCTACCTCACTCAGTTCCGAAAGCGTGTGCCCAGCTTTCGTCCAAGCCTCGACAAAAGGTGGGTAGTGCTGCAAAAGACGCTCGAACAACTCACTATTGTTGACCTGCATCCTGTCCAGGCAGGCAATGGTTCTCACGTCGATAGAGAGTTGACGGGGTTGGCGAACGACTCCGCTTTTTGCCTGTGTTTTGCGCCCGGCAGCACTTTTCCGCTCCCTGGGCCCACGACATGCGCAATGAGCTAGCACCTTGTAGCGAATAAGCTGAGAAATGTGCCTCATTGAAAGGGAAAAACCACATTCTTCCCATCAAGGAGGCAGACATGATCAGTATCGCCGATGGATCGGTACGTATCCAGACCTCAGCGGAGTCGCAACCTGCGACCCCATCCTGGTTGGGTGAAGTCGCTCTGGTGGCATCCCACCTTCAGAAGCAAGGAATCCTGAACAAGATCTGCGAGCGCGTGCGTTTTGCGCGACGGCGGTTCGGACGCTACGACGTGCTTGACTTTCTCGCCGTACTCTTCGGCTATGCGATCAGTGGCGAACGGACCCTGGAAGCGTTCTACGAGGCTGTGCATCCATTTGCTTCAGCCTTCATGGCCTTGTTCGGGCGCGCCAGCTTGCCTGCGGCCTCGACGCTCAGCCGCTTTTTAGCCGCGTTGCCCGCCGAATCGGTGGAAGCTCTGCGGACGCTCTTTTTGGAAGATCTGCTGGCACGCCGCCTTTCCACTGAAGAGCAGGACGCTGGAATGTGGGATCGGCAGGGGAACCGCTGGCTCGTCTTCGATGTTGATGGAACGCGAGAAGCGGCACGTCAACGGGCGTTGCCTGAGACGCCGGATCGGCCTGCTCCCCAACGGCGCTTGCGTCCTCTCTGTGCTCCTGGCTACACCGGACGCAAACGGGGAGAAATTGTTCGCACACGCACGACCGTCTTGCAGATGCATACGCATCAGTGGGTGGCGAGCTTTGGCAACCCGGGCAATGGAAAGTATCGGGAGGAACTGCGCAGGGCAACGTCCAGCATCCAGACCTACATCAAAGCCCACGGCTTTCTTGCTGAACGCACGCTGCTGCGCCTCGATGGCCAGTATGGGACCGGGGCGGTCGTCTCCGACCTGGGCGATTTTTCGTATGTGACCCGCGGGAAAGACTACAGCCTCCTCGATCGCGCCGATGTCCAGACGCGCTTGCACTTGCCTGCTGATCAGCACCTCCGAAGTTCCGAAAGCGGGATCTGCCGCGCGCTCTACGACTGCCCAGCCCAACGCCTGAACGAGGACGGACCGCTCGTGCGTATCATTGTGGCCACCCACCCGGTCCCAGCCAAGAAGAAAAAGAAACGGCAGGTCGGACGCATCCGCAACGGAGTCGTGTATGAACTCTTCTTGACCAATCTCCCTCAGAGCGCTTTCACCGCCTCCGATGTGGTGTCTCTTTATCTGCATCGCGGTGCGTTTGAAACGGCTCTGGAAGACGAAGACCAGGAACAAGAGCCGGACCGCTGGTGCAGCCACTCGGCCTGGGGACAGGAAGCCTGGCAATGCATTTCACAGTGGACCTGGAACGTGCGCCTGGAATTGGGGCATATCCTGGCACCTGAACCGCTACGCACCACAGAGTTTGCACCTGCCATCCCACCACAGCCTGAACTCGCCCCCACGCCTCCGTCCTCACCTCCTGCCTCTGCGCCTGCCTCGGGGTATGCACCACCCGCCACCGCGACGTCCTGGAAAGCTGGCCGCTTCACAGGAGCCGACTTTCCTCTCCAACCCGATGGGACCCTGCGATGCCCAGCAGGCAACGTCCTGGTCCCGCATGAGCACCGTCGAGACGCGATGGCAGTCTGCGGGTCGTCTATGGGGCGAGCATTCGCGACTGCCGTTCGTGTCTGTTGCGGGAGCAATGTCAATGGAGTGGGAGCACAACGACCAAACCGCGCCAGGTGAGCGTCCTGCTCCATCCCCTGGAGGTGGGATCGGCTCCTCTGCTCTGGCGAGACTGGAGCAGACGGCACCAGCGACGGGCGTGTATCCGTCTGCATCGCCAGCATCTGGACCTTCAGGTGGAACTGGCTCTCCCTAGAACCGTTGCTTCTTCTTCTCCGACGATCTCTCGGGTCCAGCGGGCGCATTCCCGCTTGTCCTGGGACGAGCGGCTGGCTCGCAACGCCCGAAGCGAAGCGGCGGAGCGGATCACACTCACTCTTTTCGGGATTCCAGACCGCCTGGCGACCTTTCTCGGCCTGGCCACCGCCTAATGCCTCCTCGCGATTTGCTGTGAACCATCCCCTTGAAAGGGTCAGTGGAGCTAGTGGAGGGTCAAGTGGATCGCTTTGGGTTGCCGCCTGGTGCCAACTCTTGGTCGTTGTGGACGAGCCATGGGTGACCCGACTTCACCGCTTGCCAGAAAACAGGCCGTCGGAGAGAATACGAGGAGAGAACTCGTTGGAAATCAGGAAGGAGAACCCATGCCATGAGCCCATCCCCGATCCCGTTCGCGACCTTACTAGCACAACTGTCCGATCCCAATCCCCAGGTGCGCCGCCAGAGCATCAAGGACATCCTGCGTCGGCGCAAGGAGCGTGCGCAGGCGTTTGCCTCTTTGCAAGCCCTCCTCTCCGATCCCGATCAGTCGGTGAGCAAAGCCGCCATCAAGGCCCTGGAAAAGCTTGGCGATCGCCGCGCGCTGCCCGCTCTGCAAACCCTGCTCACCGACCAACAGCAGAGCGTCCGTCTGCGCCTGGACGCGCTGCGAGCGCTGCTACGCCTCGATCGGCAGCAGCCACTCCCCCATCTGCTCATCGCTCTGCAGGATCCGGGCGCCCTGGTTCGCCAGACAGCCGTCGAGGGACTGAAAAACCTGCGGGAGGCGCGCGCCGTTCCTCCCCTGATCGCCGCGCTCAGCGATCCCAACCGCCGGGTCCGTGCGCAGGCGGCCAGCGCACTGGGGTGGCTAAGAGATGCGCGCGCTGTCGAGCCGCTGCTCACCGCGCTGAGTGATATGGACGTGCAGGTCCGTGCGCAGGCAGCCTTCGCCCTGGGGAGTCTGCGAGATGCGCGCGCCGTCGAGCCGCTGCTCGCCCTGCTCAGCGATACAGACGCTGATGTCCGTAGGCTCGCGGCCAGAGCCCTGGGGAGTCTGCGAGATGCGTGCGCCGTCGAGCCGCTGCTCGCCCTGCTGGAAGATGTGGATGAGTTTGTCCGTGCGAACGTAGCCGCTGCGCTGGGGTGGCTAAGAGATGCGCGCGCTGTCGAGCCGCTGCTCGCCGCGCTCAGCGATCCCAACCGCCGGGTCCGTGCGCAGGCGGCCATCGCCTTGGGCAAGCTGGGAGATGTACGCGCCGTCGAGCCGCTTCTCGCCGCGCTCAGCGATACAGACGCTGATGTCCGTAGGCTCGCGGCCGAAGCTCTGGAGAAGCTGGGAGATATGCGCGCCCTCCCGCCCTTGCGCGCCAGGCTTTCCGATCCCAGGCCCGACGCGATCTAGCAGGCCAGAGAGGCCCGTGCGCAATTGAAGGGATTAGGGAGCAGGCACTTCAGACAGGGAACACATGAGGTCCAGGCTCCCGGAAACCAGGAGGAGAACCTGAAGAGTAACTCATCCCCTGACTTGGACAAGCATGCTTGTCCGAACGGTCTTTCCTGCCTGCTTTTCTTGATCGTCCTTCGTATCCACACGCCTTTTTCGGCTCTTGGACATATTCGGTGTGCCTTCTGACTTGGCTTTGTGGTAGAATAGCATCAGTTCCAATCATTTGAGTTATCTGGAGGCATTCCCATCGATCTCTCCCCTGTTTTTGCATTTCCTTCAACGGTGCGTCTTGAGACCATCGAGATCCAGAATCAGACCATCATTATCCAACTTCACGCCACCTCGTCAAGTGCTCTTTGCCCACGATGTGGGACGCCGGGCTCTCGGGTCCATAGCCGCTATGTGCGCACCATTGCCGATGTTGCCTTTGGCGGGCGATGCCTTGTGCTCAAGTTACGGGTGCGCAAGTGGATCTGCCGCGAGACATCCTGTCCCCAACACATCTTTGCTGAGCGCTTTCCAGAGTTGGTCCAGCGCTATGCACGAATGACGGATCGGCTCGTCAAGGCTCTTCAGGCACTAGGAGTGACCACCAATGGAGCCGATGCAGCGCGGATCGCCTCGTCCCTTGGCATGCCCACCACAGCCAAAACCATCATTCGTCGCGTCTTGCAGCTTCTCTTACCCAGCGAAGGCAAGGTAGTAAAGGTGGGAATAGACGAGTGGGCGTGGAAGAAAGGCCAATGCTATGGAACCATTCTCGTTGACCTGGAAAAGCGACGGATTGTGCAGTTGTTAGCAGAGCGTTCGGAAGAAACAAGTGCAGCCTGGTTGCGTACACACCCTGAAATTGACCTGGTCTCACGAGATCGTGGCAAAATCTTTCGCGAAGCTGCTACGAACGGCGCTCCACAGGCCAACCAGGTCGTCGATCGTTTTCACTTACAGAAGAACTTTGCTGAAGCGCTGGAGAAGTTCTTTCGCACCCAGGATCGTGCGCTCAAAAAGGCAACACAAGGGAGCACAGGCAAAACGCGTCCAGCTGCGAGGACGGCAGTCCCTGAAAAAGTCGCACAAGAGCGGCAGGCGCGTCATCGCCAACGAGTCAAACTTCATAAGCGGATCTGGAAACTGTATCGGCAAGGCTACCACAAAGGGCAGATTGCCCAGCTCGTCGGCGTCAGTTCGAGCAAAGTCTACCGTGTCCTCGAACAGGAGACACCTCCGCCTCCGCGACGACGATCTCGTTCTTCTTCCATCGTTGATCCCTACCTTTCCTACCTCACTTTGCGATGGAACCAGGGGTGCCACAACGTGGCCAAGCTGTACGAGGAAATTGTCACTCAAGGATATACTGGGACGCAGCGCACGCTTCAGATGCGGCTTCGTCCTTTTCGCCAGAACGTCGCCCGCCCTGTCTCCAAGCAGACGGTCATCTGGGATAAGCCTCCTTCGTCCAGAGGTGTTGCGCTCATGATGGTGAGGTCAACACAAAACCGTACGAGAGAGCAAGCAGCCTATCTGGATCAGCTCGTCCAGAGCGACGAGACCATTGCAGTCGTATTCAAGCTTGCGCAGGACTTTGGCTGTCTCCTACGAAAACACGAGGGACGGATACATCTGGAGCAATGGAAAGCTGCCGTCCAAGCGAGTGGGATTGCGGAACTGATCACGTTTGTCAATGGACTTGACGATGATGCGGAGGCGGTTGCCAATGGATGCAGTCTGACCTGGAGCAACGGAGTGGTAGAAGGTTTTGTCAATAAAGTAAAATGGATCAAGCGTAGTTCCTATGGACAAGCTGGATTTGCGCTGCTGCAACGCCGTGTTCTGCTCCATCCAGCAGCAGGTGATACCTTGCCCAAAGAGCAGAGCAGACGGGCTTTCCAAAATTCGGCATCCGCTCACGAGCCTGGTGCAGGTGGTTCCAGGTCCACTTTCGTGACCTTTGCAGAAGGAAGAAGCGCTTGATGAAGGGAGGCATGAGCTCAAGAGAAACACTCATGCGCTCGTAGTGAGAGAAAAAGGAGACAGGTATGCCGAAGAGGAGCTCATCGTTGCAGGTCCCGAAAGAGATGCAAGCACGCTTCCAGGAAATTACCCACCTCACTGATACGTTCAGTCAGCAGTCCTTACATGAGGAGTACGCCCAACTCTGCCGTGAGTTGACAGCGACCCTGTGCCGGAAGCGTCCTTCACCATTGGCACGAGGCAAGGCCCCCACGTGGGCCTGTGGGATCATTCATGCGTTGGGCATGGTCAACTTTCTCTTTGATGCCTCCCAGACTCCCCACATTGCAGCAAGCCAGATCTGGGAGTATTTCGATCTCAGTTCGAGCACGATGCAGGCGAAATCCAAACAGATTCGTGATCTGCTGGGCATGTATCCCATGGACCCGGATTGGTCGATCCCCTCGATGATTGACAAGAACCCTTTGATCTGGATGCTTGAGGTAAATGGGCTCATCATCGATGTGCGCCAGGCACCCAGGGAGATCCAGGAGGCCGCATTCCGTCAAGGGTTGATTCCCTACATCCCCGATCCTGATCAGTAGCTCGCCAAAGTCAGGTAGGCACACCGAATATGTCCAAGAGCCCCTTTTTCTCGTCTTTTCCTGCGTTCCTCTATTTCTCTTCACACTGACTTGCTTCACACTCTTGTTGAGCTATCTGGCCCCTCCGAGGACAAGCAAAAACGTTTCGGCGAACTCATTGCGCATGTCGTGGGCATAGCGGCCACGCACGGCCTCGACGGGGATTCCCAGGTCAACAAGGACCTCAATGTAATGCCGCACCGTCCGAATGTCCACTTCCAGTCGTCGCGCCAGTTCTGCACCGGTGATGCGCCCACGTGCTTGCAGGAGTTCTAAGACCGCCAACACACGGGCCGTCGGGCGATAAACCACATTTTTGCTCCTTCATCAAAATCTCTTCAATGAGGAGCAATTGTATCACCTTTTCACGCTACAATCAAAAACGTCGATGATGCGCCAGGGAGCAGAAGAGTGTTGACCATCTCTGCACCTCACAAGGACACTCTTCCCTATGGACGACGATTCCCTTGATATGCATCCTTCACAAATCGTTTTTGACGTCTATTCTGACCAGAGGAGATTCTTGCTCATGCCTTTTATTGAAACCAACAATCACACCAGCCTGTATTATCGAGACTGGGGGACGGGTGTGCCCGTCGTGTTCTTGAGCAGTTGGGCAGCAAGTAGCCCGATGTGGGAGTATCAGATGCTGCCGCTCAGCGAAAGCGGCTTGCGCTGTATCGCCTATGATCGGCGCGGCCATGGCCGCTCGGATGATCCTGGGCGCGGCTATGATTTCGACACCTTGGCTGATGATCTGGCCAAACTTCTTACGCAACTCGACCTGCGCGAAGTGACTCTGGTCGGCCACTCGATGGGCTGTGCCGAAATTGCCCGCTATCTCTCGCGCCATGGCACGAGCCGCATCGCCCGCGCCGTCCTGATGGGCACAACCACGCCTTTCCTTCTGCAAACGCCCGATAACCTGGCAGGAGTTCCCAAACACCACTTTGAGGCCAATACTGCCATACTGTTGGCGGATCGCCAGCGGTATTTCGCCAGCGGTATGATCAAGTTCTTCGGCCTTGGAAGGTCATGGCCAGCACCGGAGAACGTGTCGCCGGAAGTGATGCAATGGGCATTGCGCTTAACCGATGAGTGTTCGCCCAAAGCCATTCTTGCCTGTCGCCGCATCATAGATGAGACCGATTTCCGGCCTGACTTGCGCGCCTTTACGATCCCGACGTTGATTCTTCATGGAGACAACGATCAGTCCACTCCCCTGGAGAGGTGTGGACGCAGGACCGCGCAGGCAATTCCACACAGTCAACTCAACGTGTATGAGGGAGCGGCGCACGGCCTGTTTCTGTCGCACAAAGAACGCGTCAACAACGATCTGCTGGCCTTTATCCAGGGCTGAGTGAGTGGAGGGTGGGCGCGTGGGTCCAGTGCTGGACCCACGTGGCTTCGATCAAACGAACGTCGATGCTCTCCCACATCTCCTGTTTGGCTCTACAACCGAGCAGGAGATGTGGGAGAAGGGCAAAAGACTCGGGAAATGGGTCTCCAAAGACTGAGAAAAGAAACAGAACGCATCCAGACAAGGAGAACAAACACAGCGCATGACGCATTCTGAAGCGACTATCCAGATTACTTCCACATCGCTTCCCTCAACCCCTGTCTGGATGGGAGAAGTGGCGGCCTTTGCTCAGGTGCTCACCCATACGGGAATCTTGAAAGCGATCCAGGATCAGGTGCGTTTCGCTCGCGCACGCTTTGGGACGTATGATCTGATCGATTTTGTCGTGGTGCTTCTCGGCTATGCGATGTCCGGCGAACTCACGTTGAAAACATTTTATGAGCGTCTCTCGCCATTTGCCGCTCCGTTTAGGGCACTCTTTGGGCGTCACCTCTTGCCCCATCGCTCGACACTTTCCCGCTTTCTCGCCGCTCTCGATCAGGCCCCAGTGGAAGCTCTGCGTGCGCTCTTTCAGCAGGATGTGTGGACCCGCCAACCATTTTCCTCGCCAGGAGGATTGGTTGACCGGATGAGGCATCAGTGGCTGATCGTTGATGTGGACGGAACCCGACAAGCCGCTCGCCAACGTGCGCTCCCGCAGGCGGAGTCATTACCTACTCCCCATCGTCGTTTTGATCAGGTCTGTGCACCAGGCTATCAGGGGCGCAAACGGGGAGAAGTGGTGCGCACACGCACGGTCATCCTCCAGGCGCACACCCATCAATTTCTGGGCACATTTGGTGGGCCAGGCAATGGAGATTACCGAGGCGAACTGGTGCGAGCCATCCCGGTGATCACCGCCTATGCGACCAAACTGGGGCTTTCCACCGCTTCGGTGCTGCTTCGTCTGGATGGACTCTATGGCGACGCTGCTCCGCTCATCGATGTGCTCACTGCTGGTCTTGGCGTGATTGCCAGAAGTCGTGACTACCGTCTCCTTGATCTGGAGGCCGTCCAGCAGGTACTGGCACGTGCCCCAGATCAGGTGAGCATCCATCCTGAAAGTGGCATGACACGAACGCTTTATTGTTCCAAGAAGTCGAAAGCCACGATTATCGACGGCAATGCTTGCTGCAAGGGAGCACGGGGGGATATACTGAAGCTCAGCGCAAAGAGGCGTACCGGATTCCAAACGTACTATGCGGAGCGAGATCAACCAGGCTGATAGTGCCTTGTGGGAGATATCTCACGACAGGGATCTCGCCTGCCCCTTAGAAATGGAGAATCCACCACGATGTCATGGGAAACGTACCTTGCAGAGCAGCAGTTCCGCCACCAGGACGAGCTGCTGCAATTTCTCAGCATTCCCAGTATTTCGTCGCTGCCTTCCCACGCCGGTGAAGTGCAGCGAGCCGCTCAATGGGTAGCCGAACGTCTGGCAACAGCCGGTCTGGAACAGGTGCAGATCTTACCTACAGGGGGACACCCGGTTGTCTACGGAGAATGGCTCCATGCCCCTGGCAAGCCAACGATGCTCATCTACGGACATTTCGATACCCAGCCAGTAGACCCACTGGAACTCTGGGCCCACCCGCCTTTTGAGCCAACGATTATCGACGATCGCGTCTATGCTCGCGGCGCATCGGATGATAAAGGAAATATGTTTACCCCCATCCTGGGCGTCGAGGCGCTGCTCAAGACCGAAGGGGCACTGCCGCTCAACGTCAAATTCTTCCTGGAGGGACAGGAGGAGATTGGCAGTCCGCAGTTGCCCGCCTTTGTAGCCAGCCATCGCGACCTGCTGGCATGCGATCTGGTGCTCAGTTCCGATGGCGTCCAGTATGGTGAAGATCAGCCCTCGCTGTTGCTGGCCTGTAAAGGACTGGCCGGTATCCAGATCGATGTGCGCGGTGCGAAAAGCGATCTGCACTCCGGCATCTATGGCGGGGCCGTGCCCAATCCCATTCACGCCCTGACTGCGCTGCTCGCCTCCCTGCGCAGCTCCGAAGGCGCCATTCTGGTAGAAGGCTTCTATGACAGCGTCCTCCCGCTCTCCGCCGAGGATCGCGCGGCCATCGCCGCCATTCCCTTCGACGCACAGGACTATCAGGAGCAAATCGGCGTGACTGCTCTCCTTGCCGAGCCTGGTTACACCTCCCAGGAGCATCTTGCGGCCAGGCCCACGCTGGAGATTAACGGCATCTGGGGAGGCTTCCAGGGCGAAGGCGTCAAAACCGTACTGCCCGCCGAAGCGCATGCCAAAATCACCTGCCGCCTGGTCGCCAACCAGGAGCCTGCCGCCATTGTCGAGCTACTCACCCGACACGTCGAAAAGCACGCGCCTCCCGGCGTTCAGGTCACCGTCCACGCCCTGCCCGGCACCGCCCGGCCCTATCTGATCCCCGCCGATCACTGGGGCAACCAGGCAGCAGCCGACGTGCTACGGGAAATCTATGGCAAAGAGCCCTACTCCATCCGCGCGGGCGGCAGCATTCCCGTCTGCGAACTCTTCCTCAGCCACCTGGGAGCCTACACGGTCGGCTTCGCCTGGGGACTGATGGACGAGCAGATTCACGCCCCCAACGAGTTCTTCCGCCTGAGTAGCTTCCAGCGCGGGGCGGGTGCATATTGCAAGATCTTGCATCGCCTGGCGGAGAAATAAGAGAAGACAAAAAGAGAGCGAGCGTTCATTTTCCTAGGCACAAGAGGAAGGATGCGGATCTGCTCTCCGGACCTGGGAGCAGATCCGCATCCTTCCTCTTGTGCCAACCTTTCGGGCCTGTCTCAGCCATACAAACAACATCAATCTGATCAGTGCTGTGACGACTCCCCACGCCTAAAGGCTGTCACTTATACACAAATATGCGATCTTGAGAAAGAACACGGAAGCGATGCGCTGCAGGTGCCTCGTTTTTCCCCACACGAGAGGTGACACACGTTCGGTGAAAACGTCGCTTGTCTCGCCAAGCTGAAAGCACATCATTGTGCATCAAGGGGCGTTTTTTCAACACCTTTCCCTCGCATCATTCTGAGGATCTTCTACAAACGTTCATATTTGTGTATAAGTGACAGCGCCTAAAGGCGGGGATCTCCTCATCTTGCTTCGGCTTTGCACGCTTGGAGAGATTGGCAGGCGCAATATCTTCAAACACGATCGTTTCACAGGTATTCACCAAACGACGTGACCATTGGTGCAGGTAATCTTGTCTCTGATGGCAAACCTTGCAATGGAGACAAGCAACTCGCTTGACTGCCTTCTTGAGTCGAAACGCTTTCCGATGGGGTGATAAACGTGTATCAGGTCACCAAACTATCTCAGTACCTCTGTGACAGAGAAGAACCAGCCGCAAGACACTGAATTGCGGCTGGTTCTTCTCTGTCACAATTAGTATTTACACTGCTTCTGCCGCCACAAGGTGCATTAACCCACATTTCGCAGTTTCAACTGGAGGAAAGATAGATTTGTTCGTAGAGCGGCCCGAAGAGGAATAAAATGAGGCGATGAACCGTTTGAAGACGCAAAACCAGGGTATGGGAGGAAGAGGGGGTCTGGATATGGAGCAATTCAATCCCCTCAAAACATTGGAAGACCCAACGCATCGTCGGGCGCGCGGTGGGCTTGTTGAGTTGATCGGGAATGGTCTGGGCTGTTTCGGCTAAGCGCGTGCGCAGACGAAACTCTGCCAAGCGATAGACCAACAAGCACAGCACCATAATCAGGCTGAGCGCCATGATCCGTTCCGGTTTTTTCACGAACACGGAGGAAGCCAAGAACAAGGGATCTTTGAGAAAGCGAAACCCGCGCTCGACGCCCCCTTGCTCTTTGTAGATGGTAGTCAGCTCCTGATCAGAAAGCTCCGTCTCCTCCAAGATATTGGCCCCTACAATCCAGCAGGCTTTCCGAAAGGCTTCTTGTTCAACTCGTTCTTGGTTCACGCTCACCGTCGCCACAACTTGCCACTCCGTTGTGAGCGGACTTCCCTCCTTGCTGGGTCGTCCCCGCTTGGCATGACGCACATGAGCCACCAGCTCATACGAGAGATCCAGCCAGATCGGTTGGCCTTTCGTCTCCCGAACCAGCGCTGCCTGGGCATCCGTTTCGCAGGCAAAGCGACGCGTGCCCAGGTGCCAGCACTTTTTCTCCCACTCGCTGTGCGCACGCGTGACCTGGCGCTGGAGCGTGGCCTGGCTCCGCTGCTTTGAAGCTGAGGTGTACACAATGACCCAGCGTTCCTTGCCCTGCGGCAGATCCATGCTGCGGCTCACCCAATGCGTGCTGCCGTCTTCTGAACTGTGCCAGGTCTCATATGTGTACGCCAGCGCCTCTTTGGCACCTGTTGAGGTCTCCGACACCCGGCTGACCCACTTGACCTTCGCCTGATTCAAGGTGCGCATATTCGCTTCGCTGTACACACCATTGTCGGCTACATAAACGGCTGGCGTCTCATCACTCACCCGCAACTGTTCCTGGATAGTCTGGATCGTTGCCAATAAGCTGACCTTATCGCTGCTGTTGCCAGCAAGGGGTTGCAGAAAAAGCGGAATATCCCCCTCGTGGGTAGTGGCCAGAGCCAGCATCCACTGTTTGAGATCCTCGCGATGGTCGCGTGAATAGCCATAGGTGATGGCGATCACTGCTGGATCAGCCCCTACTGCCGTTTCTTCCTTGGCTGAGGCATACTCCCCACTGACGGAGAAGGATGTGGTATCCACATGGACCTGCTTGGCAGAGATCCCAAAGATCTGGCGGGCTCGCCAAGCAATCCCAGCAAACAGTTTGGTGGGATCATGGGCGTAGAGCCAATCCAGCGTGCGTCCGAGGCAATCGTCATTAAGCATCTCTGCCGTGATCCCCTTCCCCAGCAGGTGTTCGACAGGCTTGTTGGCAAAGTATTGCGGGACTAAATACAACTGACGATTGCTGAACCCCAATCCATTGAGGATCATCGCCATTGTTGCCGTTCCCACGCTCACCTGTTGTCGATGGTTGGGATCTTGTTCATCTAACCAGGCGGCCAGACCGATTTCTTGGCACACTCCCGCCACAATCCCCAGGTGATCCAGTCGTTTATTCACATACCCCTCTGTGGCTTTTGGCATCTTGCGCCCTCCAGGCTAAATTCTCTGCTCTCCATGCCGCAACACATCGGTGACGTTTCTGGGCTATCGTCCCTCACAGATAGGTTCCTTGACCAAACGAGTGAAGCCACTACAATGCCGTGCATTGCTTAGTCTGGACTCCAGACCTGGACGGTCTTATCATCGCTTGCCGAAGCAATGAAGCGGCCATCGGGCGACCATGCTATCCCCGTCACTTTGTCGGAGTGGCCAGTATAGGCAAAAACATTTCTCCCAGTCAGAGCATCGCAGACCTGGACGGTCTTATCATCACTTGAGGTGGCAATGCGCTTCCCATCGGGCGACCACGCTACATCATTGACTCCAGAAGAATCAAACCAATTTCCATGAACCGGATAGTGACCAAGAAGCTTGCCTGTGGAAACACGCCAGACCTCCAGTTCCGTGTTATCCTGAGAATAAACGGCGAGGCACTGATGATCAGGTGACCACGCTACCGTGTCATCAACGAGAACATCAGGATAGACGATGACATCACTGCCATCGGAGGCATCCCAGGACTCCGTTCTATGGTCAGAATTGCAGAAGAGACGTTTCCCATCGGGCGACCACCCTAGCTGCGCGCTGGTGCCAACACCGACATGGGTGTAAGCCAGCGTACCGTTGGCCGCCTCCCAGACCTGCACGGTGTTATCCCAACTTGCCGATACGATATGTTTCCCATCGGGCGACCATGCGACAGCACTCACACTATCTGAATGGCCAGTGTAGGTGAAAACAGGGGTCCCGTTGGTGGCGTTCCACATCTGGACAGTATACGCCCAGATATCAAAAATGTTCCCATGAGAATCCGGTGGTTTTTGCCCGACAATACTGTTCACGGGAGCAGCAATGAATTGGCCATCAGGTGACCACACAGCGTCACCGAAACAGAGTTGCCATGGATCGAAGGATGGCAAGGCAGAGCGACCGGAACCTCTGGAAGCGTCTGTATACGTGCAAACAGGGGTGCCGCTGAAGGCTGCCCACACCTGCGCATTCACGCCGGATGAGACGATGCGCTGACTATCAAGTGACCACGTCAGCCCACCTATGTTAGAACGGCTACAGTAGGTAAAGAGAGATCTTCCCGATGATTTCGACGGCCTGATGCTCGACGAATTGCTGATTGTCTGGGCAAGAAAAAACGCGGCTGTTCCTCCTCCAACGCAGAGACCCCCTCCAATGAGGCACCCGGCTCCTATCAGGGCAGTCCGGCGCGAGAAGCGCGATGCCCCTGGCTTGGTCAGGTTTGACTGAAGTGGCGAGTCATTGAATGATTGGTTCCCATGATCCATCATAAAAGCTCCTTTGCAACTCTCTGTGGGTAGAGCGCAAATCATGTGTTTGCAGTAAAAGTTCCTCTTGAAATGATTGTAGGAGTTTTGGGCAAATTGTGCCAGGTACCCAGGAGCGACGGATCAGAAAGGTTACCGCTATTTTAAACACATCAGCTCTGCGCCTCTCAATTCCCGGATTCCTGTTAGGGACTCTCAAATAATTAATTATCCCTGCCAACAGGCAGAGAATACATGATATCTACGAACCATTTCTCCAGGGAAGGCCATCGCTGGAGGTGGGTTTCCACCCCTTGCATGGCTTCCTTCGTCAGCTTCACCCCGGTCTGATAGGTGGTCGTCACCAATTCGACCATCGGATGGTTCCCTTTCCAGGTCATCGTTTTGGCAAATTGGATGACGGCATCCACTGAATCGAGCAAGGACCCATTCCAATGCTGTTCTAAAATGCCCCAACAGCGCTCAACCGGATTGTATTTGCTATGATAGGGTGGATAATACGCCAGACGGACGGCGATCTGATACTGTTGCACAAATTCGAGCAAACGCTGCATAAACTGGGTGCGACGACTGTGATTCTCCGGTCCATTATCCACATTGATGACGAGGGTCTTGATGTGGGAAAAGCGCTCTTTCACGCTCTCCCACCACTGCACCAGACGATCCACCAGACAGTCGCTGGTCACTTTGGAGGCGACTCCGTACAGAAAGAACTCATCGGAAGCGGGCAGGAAAATCCCCACTGGTGTCACTGTGGCTTTTGCCTCAAAATCATGGTCAGCCGCTTTGGTTAGCACGCGACTCTTTCCTCCTCGTGCAAAGGGACCAACTTTGACTGTCGCCTTGGCATCCATCGAAAGACGTAAGGTCGAGTCTTGCGCATCTGCCTCCTCATTGACCTGTTTTAGATGCTCGAAGATGATATCCGTTTCTGGGAGTTTTTTTGGGGTTGCGTCTTGGCCACCTTTCTGAGAGAATATCCCAGCGCGTTGAGCTTGGTCGTGATCGTGACTGCCGTTGGTAATTCAGCATCGGTGTAATGGAACGTCGTGATCAACTGGCGACGGACTTCTGCGGCAGTCAGACGCGTATAGAGTCGAGTACTGCGAAACTGCGGATCGGCCTGGCTTTGCCCATCCACAATGGTGATGAGATCCTTCAGCAAGTTCGGCAGATGCTCTTCACTGCGTTTCCTGCCTCGAAGCTTGAAGGCATCTACACACACCCGTCCGCTTTTCAGTTCATGCTCGCCTTTCCTGATCGTTGCACGATTCCAGCCCAACTCCTCTTTGGCTCGACGTTGCCCTCCTTCTCCCAATGCTCGTACCGTCCGTGCCATAAAAAGACGACGAGCGCTGCCTTTTAATTCATTTGCTGTCTTGATCAGTAACTCTTTCACCTCCTCCGTCAGTTCCATCTTTCATCCTCCCGTAGCTTTTTTGCTTCTAGTCTATCATCTCTAGGCAAGGATGTTTCTGGGGTGATTTAATTTTTTAGCTTCCCTTAGTGGTATTTGTGGGGAGCAGAAAAGCGTTGGCACTGGCTGTCAGGAACAACCAGACCATTGTTAGGCAGACGGCACTTCAGCAGTTGCTGATCGAATCCCCAGGGAAAAATACAAAAGCTCACACTTGAGTGAACGTAGCCCTTTCTGGGCTACGTTCCTATTCCAACTTTTGGTTCCTACTATTCACAAACCCCTACCAGCCCCTTAAGGCCCTTGAGTACGAATGGAACCGGAAGACAACGCTAAGCGCTTAGCGTTGTCTTCCGTTCCATTCGTACTCAAGGGCCAAATACGCGCTCCTCCTCTTGACAAAGGAAGCACTGCTGGCTTAATATGTGTATATACACTTTTACAAAGAGGGAAAGAAATGGCTAGGCCGGACTTTTTTGATGTACGTCAATGCGTGTGCGCGGCCCTTCGTCATGCTGATCGCGCAATTACCCAAACCTATGACGAGATCCTTGCTCCGAGCGGTCTGCACATCACGCAGTTTACGCTGCTCGCGGGCCTTGCTCAGGCTGCTCCCATCTCTATCAACCGCCTAGCGGAACTGATGGGGATGGATCGGACGACCTTGACGCGCAATCTCGGCCCGTTACGCCAGCAGGGATGGGTTCGAGTTGAGGAGGGCGAAGATCATCGGGTGCGGGTTGTGACACTCACCGAAGAGGGCAAACAGGTTCTTGCGCAGGCCATGCCATTCTGGCAACAGGCCCAGAAACAGATGATTCAACAGCTTGGCTTAGAACATGTTGAGGCATTACTCGCTGAACTCTCGACGGCGGTCGAGTCACGTCACTAGCGCCTTCTTTTTTCTCCCATTACGTGTAATTACACCTATTAAGGAGAGCGTATATGAACCTTGCATTTCTTGCATTTCTGGTCAGTGTGATGGTTAGCCTGCTTTCCTTCACACTGATTGCTTCCTGGTATGTTGTTCCCCGTTTGTCGAAGCAACCGTATATGCAGGCATTACTCCCATTGGTCCTGCTAAATGTGTTTCGGACAGGGGGGGTAGTGTTTCTGCTCCCACAGGTGATGGGAGGGACTCTTCCGTCTGACTTTGCCGTCCCCGCTGCTTATGGCGATCTCCTCACGGCCGTCTTAGCTTTGCTGACTGCCCTCGTGCTACGGCTTCGGCCAGGGTTGGCCCTCCCGCTTGTTTGGCTGCTCAACATTGTGGGGTTCGCCGATCTGTTGTTCGCCACATACAAAGGCGTGGTAGTCGGCTTTCCATCCTTCCACGTTGGGGTTGCTTGGTTTATCCCAACCGTGTATGTGCCGCTCTTAATAGTGAACCATGTCGTTGTCTTCTGGTTCCTGCTGCGGGTTATGCCATCCGCTGTCAAGATTGCTCCTGCCCCACTAAACGCGCTTGCCAGTGTACAGGAAGGCGCTCCCAACAGGCAGTAACGATGGTGAGGAGCTGCGAGCCGTCGATCACGGTGAGCCAGCCGCGTGAGCGGCCCATTTCGCACGCGTGGATGGCCTCGCTGGTGAAGGTGGAGGTGGTAACGAAGATTAGCTCGCGGGCGGCAAAGTTTTCGCGTGCGCCCATAAATTCGCGGATCTGGGGCGAGTCAACCGTGGTGCGAGGAGCGTAGCGTTTGCACTGCACAATCAGGACATTGCTGGTAAATTAACCGAAGGGCTGACAGTTTTTGAACTGAAGGGTGGAAATTTGCATTGAAGGGTTGGAATCAACTGCCTCTCTTGAGACGAAGCCGCCCCGAGAGCGGCTTGTTCCACGCGTTTTCTGTAAATTCGGAGCACGACACGGCGACCTCGATCCGGCGAATCCGCTCGTCAGCTGATACGGATCAGACAGCTCTGGTGTGCAGACGGCTCATGCGCTGGTCACACACAGGCTGAAAAGTGGGAAGACACGAGCGTGAGAAGGGTCGGGCACGAGAGGTGAATTTACAAAAACGGTGCGTAACGATCCGCCTCTGGGGCGGTTTTTCCAGGCACCCTCGCGTCAAGTTCCATCCTTTAGTGCAAATTTCCACCCTTCAGGGAAGCTAAAAAATTAAATCATCCCAGAAACATCCTTGCCTAGAGATGATAGACTAGAAGCAAAAAAGCTACGGGAGGATGGAAGATGGAACTGACGGAGGAGGTGAAAGAGTTACTGATCAAGACAGCAAAAGAATTAAAAGGCAGCGCTCGTCGTCTTTTTATGGCACGGACGGTACGAGCATTGGGAGAAGGAGGGCAACGTCGAGCCGAAGAGGAGTTGGGCTGGAATCGTGCAACGATCAGGAAAGGCGAGCATGAGCTCAAAAGCGGACGGGTGTGTGTAGATGCCTTCAAGCTTCGAGGCAGGAAACGCAGTGAAGAGCATCTGCCGAACTTGCTGAAGGATCTCACCACCATTGTGGATGGGCAAAGCCAGGCCGATCCGCAGTTTCGCAGTACCCGACTCTATACGCGTCTGACTGCCGCAGAAGTCCGTCGCCAGTTGATCACGACGTTCCATTACACCGATGCTGAATTACCAACGGCAGTCACGATCACGACCAAGCTCAACGCGCTGGGATATTCTCTCAGAAAGGTGGCCAAGACGCAACCCCAAAAAAACTCCCAGAAACGGATATCATCTTCGAGCATCTAAAACAGGTCAATGAGGAGGCAGATGCGCAAGACTCGACCTTACGTCTTTCGATGGATGCCAAGGCGACAGTCAAAGTTGGTCCCTTTGCACGAGGAGGAAAGAGTCGCGTGCTAACCAAAGCGGCTGACCATGATTTTGAGGCAAAAGCCACAGTGACACCGGTGGGGATTTTCCTGCCCGCTTCCGATGAGTTCTTTCTGTACGGGGTCGCCTCCAAAGTGACCAGCGACTGTCTGGTGGATCGTCTGGTGCAGTGGTGGGAGAGCGTGAAAGAGCGCTTTTCCCACATCAAGACCCTCGTCATCAATGTGGATAATGGACCGGAGAATCACAGTCGTCGCACCCAGTTTATGCAGCGTTTGCTCGAATTTGTGCAACAGTATCAGATCGCCGTCCGTCTGGCGTATTATCCACCCTATCATAGCAAATACAATCCGGTTGAGCGCTGTTGCAGGGCTTTCCAATTCTAAAAGGATGAGTATGCAAAAGCCTTGTTCTCAGATTCAATTGGTGGTTTCAATCAAGACGCAATGAGCGTACAATATGCATAGCTATCATCACCTACTCAGCTATCAGAGAACGCCTTCTCATCTGGCTGAATAGCGGCTGGAAGACTATTTCCTACGGGAGGAATATTCATTGCAACAAAATCTCTATCGCATACAAATTGTTGGAGCAACCGGCTATGGCGGTCTAGGACTTATTGAACAATTGATGCGCCATCCAAATATCGAACTCACCTCACTGCTTGCTAAAACAGATACGGGAATGCAGTTGAGTAAAATCTTTCCCCATCTCACCGGCTTCTGTGATCACATTGTCGGAGAGGTCCAGGATGAACGGATAGGAGAGAATGCCGATCTCGTCGTCTTCGCCACACCCGACCGTGTGGCAATGAACTACGCTGCCTCCCTCATCCAGCGCGGCATCAAAGTCATTGACTACTCCGGCGATTTCCGTTTTTCAGATCTCGCTGTCTACGATCGCTACGCTGCTCGCAAACCTGGAATGGGTGGGAAACCTCACCAGGCTCCTGAACTTTTGAAACAGAGCGTTTATGGCGTACCTGAGCTATTCCGCGAGAAGATTCAAAATGCCTCCCTGGTCGGCAACCCCGGCTGCTTCGCCATTGCGATAGAGCTCGCACTGGCTCCGGCTCTGCGCTCTGGCATTCTCAATCCTCAATCGATCATCGTCGATGGCAAAACGGGAACATCCGGTGGAGGCAAAAAACCATCGACCGTGAACCATTTCTCTGAACAGAGTGAAAATGTCCTGCCCTACCGGGTAGCAAATCACCAGCACGGCACAGAGGCAGAGGGTGTATTGACACACGTCAGTGGTTCTCCGGTTGGAATAACCTTTGTGCCTCATCAGATTCCTACATCGCGTGGCATTGAATGCGCCATTTTTGGACAGTTGAACCGGGAAATCTCACTGGAAAAAATCCAGGAACTCTATCATGAGTCTTACTCCCATGAACCATTTGTACGCGTGCTTCCTCCAGGAGTCGCACCGGGGCCCAAAGCTGTGCGCGGCAGCAATCTTTGCGACATCTCGCTCTTCGTGGATCAGGCGAACAATCGACTGGTGATTATTTCATCCATCGACAACCTGCTCAAAGGTCAAGCGGGAACAGCGCTTCAGAATATCAATTTGATGCTCGGTCTTGAGGAAACTACCGGGATTAATCGCGTTCCCCTCTATCCATAAAGCAGATTTATGTGTCGATACGTGGGCAATTTTACTGATGCCTTCCACTTTCTTAATGGCCCTTAGCCGCTGAGAGTGCTGGCGCACTCTGACACGATTGCCACAGTCCTGGCTATTGCACCAGTGGCAACTTTGGTTCCTGCTCCTGTCAAGAAAAAGTCACCCACACCCAGGGCTTCCCAATTGTTCCTCACGGATCGGTGTTCCGTTTTTTAGAATTGGAAAGCCCTGAGCGCTGTTGGGGCATTTTAGAACAGCACTGGAATGGGTCCTTGCTCGATTCGGTGGATGCCGTCATCCAATTTGCCAAAACGATGACCTGGAAAGGGAACCATCCGATGGTCGAATTGGTAACGACTACCTATCAGACCGGGGTGAAGCTGACGAAGGAAGCTATGCAAGTGGTGGAAACCCACCTCCAGCGATGGCCTTCCCTGGAGAAATGGTTCGTAGATATCATGTATTCTCTGCCTGTTGGCAGGGATAATTAATTATTTGAGAGTCCCTTAGAAGGTGTGCAGAATGACACCAGTTAGGGAGCGGCGCGAGCCAGCCTGGCCACCATCAGTTTACTCATCGCGAGAGAGATCAATGCCTCGCTACTCGAATAGGTGCCCTCATAATCGCGGGAGAGCCGACGGTTCTGGGTGATCCAGGCATTGGTGCGTTCCACTACCCATCGGTGGGGAAGGAGGTGGAAACCTGGGGGAATGATCGCATTCCAGTCGACTTCCTCCCCTTCTTTCACCCAGACGGCGCGAATGCCGGTCCAGGGATGATTCACCACCTCCACACGTACCCCCAGGTGCTCTTTGACCCACTGCTCTCGCGTGGTGGCCTGCATACCCGCTATCGACCCAGATCAGCTGGAGACGAGGCAGCGCTCCTTTCAGAGGCAGAAGCAGAACCTTGCCTCCTTCCCGCTCATCGATGTGAGCGTTCAGCACTTTCACCGCGATCACCAGCCCCTGGGTGTCAACCAGCACAAACCGTTTTCTGCCGTGGATTTTTTTTCCCGCCATCAAACCCGCGCTCATCACCGCGCACCGAACTCGTTTTGATCGATTGACTATCGAGAATGGCGGCACTCGGTTCAGGATCGCGCCCAAGGCTTACGCGCAGATCACGTCGCAGGGCTGCATTCACGTGTTCCCAGACGCCTGCCTGTTTCCACAGGCGGAAATAGAGATACACCGTGCTCCAATGCGGCAAATCATGGGGCATCATGCGCCAGGCACACGCACTCCGCAGCACATACAAGATGCCATTGAGGATTTCCCGCCGCGCAATTTCCTGCGGACGTCCGCCTGGCTTCTCTCCTGGAATCAACGGCTCCAGAATCTCCCATTCTTCGTCTGTTACATCTGATGGATACGGCATCCGCAGAGAGTGAGTACTTTCCCATCATCCCGCTCCTTTCGATAGCTTTGCTCGGCTTTTTTCTCTCCTTTCTCTTTTCTATCGGCTAGTTTTCGGCTTTCTGCACACCTTCTTAATCAAGTGCGGAATGTGGGCATTAATTCAGCATCAGTAGCATTGAGTGCTAAAACAAGAAAACCCTTACTCACTCGCCGCCTAGTTTTTTAAGATATTCATGTCATCCAGCATGCGCATGAGTTGTTTTTGTTTTGTTTGCAGAAGATTTTGGGCTTTGTTCTCGGCACAAGATCACCAGGCTCTTCAGTACTATCAGCACCTTGTGTTCTCCGTCCAACGTCATAGCCAACTCATATATGGCAGGTGACCCAGACATAGCCGGAATCTCTTGGAGCAGTTCAACGCCAGGCACTATTTCGCCTGACGAAACAAAGGTGAGGTCACCACAAATATTACGGAAGGTCATGGATCGTTGGAATACGAGCATGTAAGTTTCCGGCTTCTGCTTCATCGCGCATCTCTCCTGAACAATCATAGTACAACTGTTATCGTTGGCCTTAGACGAGATAGAAAGCACATTCTGGCATCATTTCTATCTGCAATGTGTACTACTAGCATGTCCATTCATCCGTTTGTCCTTCTCTACGAGCGCACAATGTTTCTATTTTCTAAAAAATGCGTTACAATTTATACGTTACCAAAATGGTATTTAACTTTATATAGGCGTGGCGATTCATCCACGAGGTCTTCAGCCTCGTGGATGAATCGCCGGACCGCCTCTTGTTCTTTTGAGCAAGAGACGATCCATTGACTCAAAAACTCTGCCCGAAGGCAGGTGGTGCGTATCCCTTCGCTATAACCACGAAGGGAATTCGACTTCATCTCGACAAGGTTCAAAAGGCTTTTTCTGCTGAGAGCACCGGCCCTTCCCTCAAGCCTACTTAACTCTCAGCGACAGAGCAGCGGCCTGATGCGTCAACCGCAGGTGTCATGACCTATTCGAACGTAGCGCCCATTTCTGGGGCTGAGTCTGGTGAACTCAGACTTCCGAAGAAGCTACAGAACCAAGTTTTCAGTGACTTCCGAAGAAGCCGCTGCGTCTTCAGCTCAGCGGTAGTTCACTACAGACGTGATGCGCGCACCTGTAATGTAAGGAATCCTTACATTACAGGTAAATAATAGGGATAAATGAGGTACTTGTCAAGCTTTTTCTAATATTTCTTCCTCATTTAGTATTTTGTGATGCAAATGAGAGGAATGTGTTATAAACAATTCTACGTTGTGTAACATGTAGATATAGATTTCAAAATTTTATCTAACCGCGCCAGAAGACCCCTGTTGCGCAAACATGGGGATGAATGGCGCGCTCCTTTCTTGGGGTGGATAGGGCAGTGCAAATTGTTGCATTTTTACGCCGTAACTGCTATAATGTAACCTATGAAACAGAAACGCGCTTTCAAGTACCGCGTGTATCCCACGCCAGAACAACAGCAGATCCTTGCTCAAACCTTTGGATGCTGTCGCTTCGTCTATAACTGGGCATTGCGCAAGAAAACCGATGCCTATTACAACGACCATCAGCGACTCTATTACAAAGAGTTAAGTATCCTGTTAACTGACTTGAAAAAGCAAGAAGAGACGCACTGGTTGAACGAGGTTTCCAGTGTGCCCTTGCAGCAGGCTCTTCGCCACCTGGACAAAGCGTTTCTCAACTTCTTTGAAGGACGTGCCAAATACCCGACCTTCCACAAAAAGCGAAATACCCAATCCGCCACGTATACAGCCAATGCTTTCACCTGGCGCAATGGCTCTCTTACGCTTGCCAAGATGAGCGAGCCTCTCCAGATCGTGTGGTCGCGTCCTCTGCCAAACGAGGCCATTCCTTCAAGCGTCACTATCACCAAAGATTGCGCTGATCGCTACTTCATCAGTCTCCTTGTGGAAGAGGAAATTGCCCATCTGCCTTGCAATGAGAAGGCGATTGGTGCTGATCTTGGCTTGAAGTCCTTTGTGGTTCTCTCGACGGGTGAAGTGGTAGGCAATCCCAGATTCTTTCACAAGGACGAAAAGAAACTGGCGAAAGCTCAACGCCGCCATGCCAAGAAGAAAAAGGGCTCGAAAAATCGAGACAAGGCGCGTCTCAAGGTCGCACGCATTCATGCTTGTATCGCTGATCGTCGCCGTGACTTCCTGCACAAGCTCTCTACCCGCCTGATTCGTGAAAACCAAACGATGTGCGTGGAGAGTTTGCAGGTCAAAAATATGGTCAAGCACCCAACCCTGAGCAAAGCGATCAGCGATGTGGGATGGAGTGAGTTTGTGTCTCAGCTCGAATACAAGGCAGACTGGTATGGTCGAAACCTTGTCAAGATCGACAAGTGGTATCCCTCCAGTAAACGGTGTTTCGAGTGTGGTCATATTCTCACCTCCTTACCGCTTGATATCCGCCAATGGGATTGTCCTGAATGTGGTATCCATCATGACCGCGATATCAACGCTGCCAAGAATATTGTGACCGTGGGGCTCACGGTCCTCGCCTGTGGAGAGTCCATAAGACCAGGACGGGTTTCGTCTCGTTCTGGCAAGACTCAGCGAAGCAGGAAACCCTAGAGGCGACTCTAGGAATCCCCTGGCTTTAGCCATGGGGAGGATGTCAATAACAGGAGAATAATATTGCCAAAAGAGCGAGAGCAACATGTTCCAATTGAGGTGCAAAAGCTAGCCGAAGAAATACTCCACATGTTTAAAGCATCTAAGGAGAAAGGCATCACGACTGAGATGTTGGGACAGAAATGTCGTACAAATCGTCAGTGGGTTTCTAATCTCCGGTCTATTTTTAAGAACATTGACAATAATATATTAGAACCATTGCCAGGATGGCCTGCCATTGTTACGTTAGTAGTTGCCATGACCCCAGATGATGAACTGGCGTATGGAACTCACTTGAAGTGGATGCTAACTGAACTGAGCGCGATGTACGACGCTGCTGAAGAAGCTCATCCACATAAATATGGCTCCATCACCGCCACACGTGAGGCTATCAAAAAATCGTCAAAGAAAGCCCTGGATACAGCCTCGAATGCGGCGCTGGTTAATGAGGTCCAGGCTTTAGACGCTAACGTGCGACGACGAGAGCTATCAAAACAGGCGCAAGAGGCTGCGATGCGTGCTGCACAGAAAAAAAATCGCTAGAAGCCTATGGCCTATATCTCCGCCGTGCCACGTGAAGGTTACAACTGCTCCAGCGGGCAGCGCATAAGAGAAGGTTGTTGCCTCGGCGCTACTCGCACAGCAAAATGACACGAGTTTTTAGGAATCAATATCCCGTCCCTCAAGGCAGGAGTTTTACGCTGCGGTCTGATAAAAAAGGGTGTTTGCGGGCGGGCGTGCCCGCAAACACCTCCCTCTGCCTCGTGCCAGGTATGAGGTATACTTGAGGTGCCTGAATGACTGTAGATATACTAAGCGACTATGAACAGTTATTTCTTCTCGACGACGACGCAATGGCCTGGAAATCGGCAGTGGTGCGCCGCAGACGATCCACAGTGGCGTGTACTTTGTGGCGCTTTCTCCCCCTCCTGCAGATTTCAAGGACGTGTCTCCTCTTACGCAATTGCAAAGTGGCGTTGTCATGAAGCCCACATTGCCCCTCTCATCCATCCCCATCTTCTTGCTGCTTGTGGCGCTTTATAGCTTCTTGCTCTGGAGAGGGCTTTCTGGCCTGGTGCAGCCCCGGTTCTTCTGGCTGTATTTCTTGTTGCAGGGGCTGCTCGTCGTGGCAATGCAGTGGGGGGGGTGAGCAGCCAAATCTCGCGCTGAATTGCTACCTGGTGCTGACGCTGTGCGCAGTAGCCATGTTCAAACGCGCTGTCCCGGCGCTCCTGATTGGCACCTGCTACCTGCTGCTGTTTTTTGTCTCGCTCAGCATAAACATCCCTTACGGCGTTCCCCTTGGGATGCACCTGGCGGCGCTCTGGCTCAGCTTCTGGAGCTTCTCCGATTTGACGACGATTGTCTTTTTCGTGCTCGGATACCTGATGCTCTACACGCAGCAATCGAGCGCTCAAATACAACTCGAACAGGCTCATCTGGAATTACAAGGAGCGTATAGCAGGCTCGCTGCCTCGTCCAGACAAATTGAAACGCTGACCTTGCTGACCGAACGCCAGCGCATAGCACGAGAACTGCATGATACCCTGGCCCAGGGAATAGCCGGGATGATCATGCAATTGGAGGTCACCTCCGCCCAGATAAATCGCAAGAACTATCAGGAGGCACAACAGGTACTCAGCCAGGCGCTCTCCTATGCGCGCACAACCCTGCAGGATGCGCGTCATGCCATTACGAATCTGCGTTCCAGAACCCCTCGTGTGGATCAGTTCGTCGAGTCGGTTCAGGGAGAGATCGCGCATTTTTTCCAGACGACTGGCATCGTGTGCCACGCCCACCTGGACGACCTGATCCATACGCCTACTCACGCTTGCGAACATGTCCTGCGCGTCATCGGCGAAGGGTTAAGCAATGTGGCACGCCATGCGCAGGCCCGGCGGGTGAGCGTAGAAGCAAGGGTCGTGGAGACGTGGCTCTCGATCGTGGTGCAAGACGATGGTCGGGGCTTTGATCCTGACAACCAGGCTCTCTACAGCGGTCATTATGGATTGCTGGGGCTGAAAGAGCGAGCCAACCTGGTAGAGGGGACCCTGTCGGTGAGCAGTTCAGATGGAAAAGGAACGACACTTGAGTTCCGTATCCCTCTCGCCACATCAGGCGCTCCAGTCCCATCTCGCACAGAAGCGAGTCAAACCTCTCCGAGCGTCGAGGAGCAAACCTATGTCTGAGAAGATCCGCGTGGTCATCGCCGACGATCACCCGATTGTCCGTACTGGCCTGCGCTTGATGCTTGGCATGGAAGAAGGGATTGACTTGGTAGGCGAAGCCGCTGATGGAAGCGCCGCGCTTCACCTGATCAGCTCACTTGAGCCCGATGTGGTCTTGATGGATTTGCGTATGCCTGTTATGGACGGGTTGGAAGCCATTGAGCGGATACGTGTCCAGTGGCCCCACATCGCCATCATCGTGCTGACCACCTACGATGAAGACGATTTGATGCTGCGTAGCCTTCAAGCGGGCGTTCGTGGCTACTTACTGAAAGAAAGCAGTCTTGAGACGGTTTTGCAAGCGATTGAGAGCGCTGCCCGTGGCGATATGCTGCAGCAGCCGGAGCTGATGAAACGCATTCTGGATCATGCGACGCAGAAGAGATCAGCTCCATCAGCTGCACACGAGAACAGCGACTTCCATCTGACGGCACGTGAGCGGGAGGTGTTGGCCGGGATCGCATCTGGAGAGCGGGGTAAAGAGGTTGGTGCTCGCCTGGGGATTACACGTCGCACGGTCGAGTCCTATCTGAACAGCATCTACACCAAACTGAACGTCGATTCGCGGGCCGCGGCGGTCGCCATTGCTATCGAGCACGGTCTGCTTCCCAGGCGAAGGGAAGAGACCTGATCCGCGATTGGCGATGTCAGGCTATCTTATTCGCGCTAGAAGACCCCTGCGCTTTTAGCCCTGCCACTTATACACAAATATGAGATATCAAGAAAAAACCCAAGAACGGCAATCATATGCTCAAATGAAGATTGCCGTTCTTGAGTTTTTTCCGGTGTGGAACAAAATGTGAAACTTCTGGTCTGATCCCTGCTCGGCGAAAATCATGCAGATGCTTTTCAGAAAGAGCGCCGCCATGAAGGTGAATGTAGGCCTCTTTCTGCATTAAGACGGTGCGGTAGTGCTCAATCCAGACGGTTTGCCCTTTATAGTGGACACTTCTGATCGTGTTCCATGACTTTCCTTCCCATACAGCCCGATCGCCCCGGATAGTAAACGTGCCGTCCCAGACACTTTCCGTCCCTGCATACACGGCCATCGAGATTTCACCGTCCGCCCCCACAGCAATCGGATAGACATCAGCAAAATAATCGTTGGCTTCATTGATTACCGAGAAAGCGTTACGCAAGGGCTCCATATCTGTATCTTTGGATACAATATATCCTTGCGAGCGGAACCGCTCTTGCCACCACGCTGTATCTTCTTCCCTCGGATAAAAGTCCAGGTCGGGATGAGGACGTGTAAAGCCTCCGAAATTGAGGTCGACCGCGATCCCACCGCCGAAATAGTACTGCTTCTGATAGTTCTGGGCTGCTTCGGCAATACGTAGTAATAACTCTTCAAGCAAGGTCGTCCAGCGATTGAGATCCTCTTCGTTCGTCGTAGGATAATCCTTCATTCTCGCAACCAATCTTTCCAAAATGAGATTCCCCCACTTTTGCGGAGGAGTGAAAGTTTAGCGTATACTTCTCGCAAAGGAGACAATGGCTAGCACTCGACAAAAAACGCAAAAGTGTGTAAGACATGTATATGTACACGCCGAGAGACTTTGGCAAGAGAATTCACGTTTCCGTGAAGACGCTGCAACGATGGGATCGGCAAAGGTGCTCAAAGCCTGCGGAACAAGCGCAAACACGTGGTGTGTGAGCGGGTCAAGATCCTGGGGGCAAGCGTCTCTTGTGAAGCAGGACACTGGTACGTGAGTATCCAGGTCGAGATCAAGCGCGAGCGTCCTCCGACTCCTGCAGCTGTGGTAGGAGTGGATGTAGGTATCAAGCAAACTGCTATAGTTTCGGATGGACGACGGCTTGAGAACCAAAGGCCGTTCGCACTCCATCTCAAGAGGCTCGGCAAGCTGCAACGAAAACTCAGCAAGAAACAAAAGACGAAAGATCCTGAAACCAGGCAAACCGTCTTCAGCAAAAACTATGAGAAGCAACGGCTCAAAGTGGCATGCAAACATGCTCAGATTGCCACCATCAGGGCGGACATCCAGCACAAGTTCACGACGGAACTGGCGAGGACGTGCGGGGTAATTTGCATCGAAGACCTCAATATCCTGGGGATGATGGCCAACCGCAAGCTCGCGAGATCGGTGGCCGATTCCGCGATGGGGCAACTGTTGCAGTTCCTCAAGACCAAAGTGGCCAACGCCGGGGGAGACCTGTTCATTGTCTCTCGCTGGTTTCCCTCGCGGCATCCGCTGTTCGTGCTGTGGGCATGTCAAAAAGCGCATGCCGCTGAAACATCGGACCTATCAGTGTCAGCAGTGTGGCCTGGTCATGGACCGAGATCTCAATGCCGCCTTGAATGTGTTGTGGTTTGCAACTGAACAGCTTCGCCAACTTCATGCGTAAAGTTGGCCGTCCTGGGCAGTGGCTACGACCGACGACGTAAAAGCGCCTGTGGAGCCAATGTGAGACCGAAACGAGGGGCTGATCCAAAGGTCCTCGTGCCATGGCAACTGGCTGTGAAGCAGGAACAACTGACCGCTCAGGCGTGTCTTGCACACGTTTGGGTATGAGAAAGGTAGCAGGGAAGGGATCCTGGACAAAGTCCGGCCAACGTACTGGAACGACCAGAGACGAAAGGAAGAGAACCTGATGGAAGCCGAAAAAGTTTACCTGACGAAGGAGAAAGAGACGTCCCTCATCACCCTGTATAGCAGGGCCCTGGAAAGTCGCTCGCAGGACCCAGTGCTGCGGGACGAGGCAGCCGAGGAGGCGATCCGTCGCATCGACTACGATTTCGGCAGACTCAAGCTGCGTAAGATGGAGACACTCTTCATAGCGAACAGGGCCAAACAGTTTGATCTGTGGACCTCCCAGTATCTGGCCGAGACCCCTGACGCGACAGTGCTGCATCTGGGCTGCGGTCTGGACAGCCGCGTCTTCCGGCTCAATCCAAACGCCTCCGTGCGCTGGTTTGATGTGGACTACCCCGAAGTCATCGAGGTCCGCCGACGCCTCTACCCCGAGCGTGCCGACTACTTCATGATTGGTTCGTCGGTGACGGACCCCGGCTTTTTGGACGAGGTACCGACAGATCGCCCTGCGATGATCGTTGCCGAGGGGGTGATGATGTACCTGGCAGAGCACGACGTGAAGCAGCTCCTCAACCGATTGACCGACCATTTCCCGAGTGGGCACATGGCCTTCGATGCGATGAGCCGATGGGGGACGAGGGTGGCAAAAGCCGACCCGAGCTTCGGAGCGACGGGCGCATCCTTCCGCTGGGGGATCGATGACCCCCAGGACCTCGGGCACCTGGAGCCGAGACTCGAACTCGTCACAGAGATGAGGGTACCCGACCTGCCAGGGTACGCCAAGCTGCCTTGGGCGATGCGCGCGCTCGCCCGGGTGCTGGACCCCATCCCCGCCCTACGGAGGCTGAACCGACTTTTGCTCTATCGGTTCTAGCCTGACCTGTTCATGGTTGGCCGGGCGAAACGCTGGCATCGAAGCTCGGAAGCAGCAAGGAGCCCCATGCCCAAGCGAGCGACAAGGATTCAGTTGAAAGAGAGCATATTGAATGAGGGAGTGCGACACAAGGCCGACACTCCCTTGGGCGCAGCGTCGCTGCTCCGTAAGCTTGGTGCCATTTCCATCCCCCGGCTCTACTCCTTTCCGCTGAGGCGCGCCATAGGTATGCTAAAAAAACGACCAAAGCACTCTTCATCTAAGAGACACTTTCACCTTTAGGCCATGTGACTTCTAAACACAGATGATTGTTGTGACACTCCACATGGTCTAAAGACCAGTGGCTTCTCGCAAGTACATTTTCTCCTTGCGAGCTACGCGCATAGCATTGCTGCTATCCGTGGGTCGTGCCATTCGACCAACTACAGGGGAGCAATCGATTATCCCCTGATACTTTTGTACGTTGATTGAAATGCCTACACGTTGCAATTGCTCTCTTTAGCAAGTAGCCGTGGTCTTTGGCTAACACGGTAGCGTTTTTACCCATAGCCCTTCGCTATGGAACCCATACACTATTCAGTTCTCAATGTACTGCTGATCAATTCTTTTCGCGTACAGAAAAAACGGAAGGGCAAGGGCTAAAGCCGCAAACGCCTAACCACGGGATGAATCCCCGTGGCTTGCGGCGGGCTAAAGCCCAATAACGTCACCTCAAGCGGCCCCCGAGAAAAAGGAACAGGAGGCGAGCAACGCGGAATCATTCCCACGTACTTGCCTCCTTGAGCAGCGCAATGATCAGCCGCCAGCAGTACATTGCGATCTGCTCCGGCGAATACGGCCTGTTCTGCTCTAGCCACCACGTGACGGTATCAATGAGCAGCGCGTCAACAAGCGCGGGCACCAGTCCAGCGACATTTGGGTGACTGGAGATCGCTCGCTTCCCATTGGCATTCGAGGCTGGCACTTGCTCGTGTTCGCGTCTTATCTCGGCCAGAGAAGCACGCATTTTCTGCGCAAACCAGGGACTTCCTTTCCCGCTGAGCAGCACGCGGTACATCCGCTCATATTCCGTGAAATGCTCGAAGAGCCTCACCCAGCGCTGCGGTGTGGGTGCGTTTGACGGATCGAAGTCACTGAGCGAATCGTGTGAACGATGACCGACATCGTTCACCAGAGCCTGCATGGCCTCGTCAAAGATCTGCTCGACCAGGTCGTACTTATCCTGATAGTAGCGGTAGAACGCGGCCCGGCTCACCATGGCGCGTTCGGCAATCTCTCCCACGGTGATCGCGTCGAAACCACGCTCCTCAATCAACTCAAGCAGGGCGTCCCGCAGGAGCTTGCGTGTGCGCCTCGTGCGTAAATCGCCGGAGTTCTGAGTCATTTTGCGCTCCTTGTCTCAGCTAAGACAAATCCCCTCGATTGATTCTTGTTTCTCGCTGCCTATCAGACTACACTTTTCATAGACAGATCGTCATGTAGCGACCATTGTGTCACGAATTGATACTCTCGTCAATCTGCTGTTCTGCAGAGCCAAAGTTTCAGGCTGCCACTCCTCATCTTTCTCTTTTTCCTGGGGTGTGGCAGCCTGAGGGACACAGTATTGAATAGTAAGGGGACTGCTCATGCGTATTGTACAGGTACATCAATTTGGCCCACCGGAAGTATTGACGCCTGTAGAGCAAGAAGAGCCACAGGCAGGACCAGGACAGGTCGTTATCGCGATTGAAGCAACGGGCGTCGGCTTCGGAGAGACCCTTATACGTGCCGGGAAGTACCCATACCCGCTTCCGTTTGTACCCGGTTGGGAGGTTGGTGGTCGGGTAATTAAAGCTGGGCCGAATGTCGATCAGTCCCTATTGGGAGAGCTCGTCGTGGCGCGCAGCATGGCTGGCGGCGGCTACGCCGAGCAGATAGCCGTCGATACTTCCAATGTTTTCCCCATTCCAGCAGGACTATCAGTTGAGCAGGCAATGGGCGTGTTTCTGGCCGGACAAACAGCCGTCTGCCTACGAAAAGCGATGGACATTAAAGCGGGTGATACGGTGCTGATCACCGCGGCGGCGGGCAGCGTCGGCTCGCTGCTCATCCAACTGGCGAAGGCGGCGGGCGCGAGCACAGTAATTGGTGCGGCGCGAGGAAAGGCGAAGCTCGATGCGGTCTCTCGGCTGGGAGCTGACGCGGCCATCGATTACAGCGAGGACAATTGGGTCGAGCAGGTGCGCGAGGTCACGGAAGGCAAGGGCGCCGACGTCGTGCTGGATTCGGTTGGAGGAACCATCGGGCGCCAGGCCTTTGAAGCAACGGCCAATGGCCACGGCCGCATAGGCATTTATGGAGCCTCCTCTGGAGATGGCATCACGATAGAGACCCTGGCTCTAGCGAGGCGAGGCGTCACCGTGATTGGCGCCCTGGGAATCGCGATGGCGATGATGGAGCAGGAGCAGGTGATGCGCGCCAACGTCGATTTCGTGCTGGCCGAGGCGGCTGCCGGGCGACTGACCGCTGTCATCGGCCAAACCTTTCCTCTGGAGCGCGCCGCCGAGGCTCACGCCGCCCTGGAGGCGCGCCGGACCATCGGTAAAGCGCTGCTCATCCCTTGATGAATCTGTCAGCAGGCCAGCACGGGGTTGCGGGCCTGCTGACAGATTTCGCACGTGAGTCGTTCCAGTCCGTCTGTTGGATGTGCGAAAACACACCCGTTTTCTTTGCATGACGTGCGCACGTCTTCTCCGCTTCTCCGATAGGTTGGAAGCTAAATCATGTTTCCTCGACCGTGTATCAGGCTTTGCCGCCCGATAGTTGTCCAGTCAATGTTCCCGATGGATCTGCGGAAAAACCGCCTTCAGATGCTGATGGTTGTGTGCAGAAGGTATCCATGTACAAAGCTATCAAGGATTCCAGCAAACGACAGCCATTGAGCATATTTTTACAAGTTCCACTGAGGTCTATATGTCTCATTGATGTGCAGAAGCCGACAGTCCTATGAAGAGGACGAACGATTTCACCAATATCTCATCGTACAGCTCGCTTGTTTCTCGAAGAGAGCGCATCATTTCACGAGACGCCTTGAGGTGAGAGCAGGCACGCAGTTTCGCTACCAGGGATGGGGATACGCGTAAGGGAGGTTGACCGCGTTATGTTGAAGACAAGGCAAATCAAGCGTCTCACCCCAGAGTCTCATGAGACGCTCCTCACTATTCTCGAGGCACTTCCTGGGGCCTTGTTTGTTCTGGATGATGCCTCAACGATCATCTATGCCAATGCAAGCGCACAGGCCTTGACCGGAGTCGCACCAGAGACACTGGTTGGAAACAGCTTCTGGCGCTGCGCGCCACAGTTGGTGAGCACTGCGCTCTACCAGGCCATCCAGAAGACGAAACAGACCCGAGCCCTGACCGAGGTGCAGTATGTGTCTCCCGTGACGGGGAGCTGGTTGCACGTGCATCTCTCTCCGACCGCTGGGGGACTCACCTTGCAGTTCCATGAGATGGAAGCCCCAGCCCACCGCCAGGAGATCGTTCACCAGCGCGGGTCCCTCTCCATGGATGTCCTCAAGAACATGCGTGCTGGGATCGCCTTTCTGACCCCCGATGGGATCGTGTTGGACCTCAATGAGGTCCTGTTAGACGATGCGCACATCAGACGCGAAGAGGTGGTTGGCAACCCCCTGGTCGAAGGCCCCTGGTGCTCCTCTTCTCCTGCCAGTCAGGCGCAATTACGCGCCGCCATCGCGCGAGCCAGCATGGGTGAAACGGTGCGTTTTGAGACGCTGGTTCACCCCAGAGAAGGAATGGAGCTTTCCCTTGATGTCGCGATCACCCCCCACAGTGATGCGGAGCACCACATCGAGTACCTCGTCCTCGCTGGCGTCGACATCACCACACGCAAGCGCGCCGAAGCGGAACTCCACGCCCTCATCGATGCCATACCCCAGCAAGTCTGGACCATGAGACCCGACGGGTATATCGACTATTCTAATCAACGCTGGCTTGACTATACCGGCTTGAGCACCGAACAAGCACAGGGTGACGGGTGGATCCAGTGCCTGCATCCCGATGACCAGCAACGCATCGGGGACGCATGGCAGATGTCCAGGGAAACAGGCACCCCCTTTGAGACAGAACAGCGCCTGCGCCATGGCACGACCGGAGCCTATCACTGGTTTTTAGCCCGCGCCATGCCGATGCGCGATAAAACAGGCCAGATCATCAAATGGTTTGGCACCTGCACCGACATTCACGACAAAAAGCAGGCCGAAGACGAAATCCGTGTCCTAGTCGATGCCATCCCCCACCTCGTCTGGATAAAGCGCCCTGATGGCTCAGCTGAATACGCGAACCAACGCTGGCGTGACTATACCAACATGACCGCCGAACAAGCTCAAGGAGACGGCTGGCTCCATGCCATCCACCCCGATGACCAGCAGCGCGTGCTGGAGGGGTGGCAGCGTTCCGTCCAAACTGGCATGCCGTATGAAGCGGAGCTGCGCATGCGCCATGGCACGACCGGAGAGTACCGCTGGTTCCTTGTCCGAGCCATGCTGCACAAGGATGCTCAGGGCACACCCCTAAAATGGTTTGGCACCTGCACCGACATCGATGACCGGAAACGGGTCGAGCACCAGCTCAAAGAAAGCTGGGAGAACTGGCGCGTGCTGGCCGAAACGGTGCCGCAGTTCGTCTGGACGACACAGCCAGATGGATCGGTAGAGTACTGGAGTCAACGGTGGTATGACTATACCGGTTCCTCCCCCGAACAAGCATTGGGTCAGAGATGGAACCAGTTTTTACACCCCGACGATGATGAGAGCACCCTGACGATCTGGCGGCATGCGCTTGAAGCGGGTGAATCCTACGAGATTGAATATCGTCTCAAGGAGGGCCAAACGGGGGAGTATCGCTGGTTCTTAACTCGCGGCATGCCGGTGCGCGATGAAACGGGCCAGATCCTCAAGTGGTTTGGCACCTGCACCGACATCGAGGATCAGAAGCGTATCGAGACAGCCTTGCGCCAGAGTCAGGAGCGTGCGAGCATCCTGATGAACTCCAACATTATCGGCATCAACGTCATCGAAGGTGAACAGATTGTGGACGCTAATGACGCCTTTCTGCACATGACGGGTTATACTCGCGAAGACCTTCGCGCGCGGCACATGAACTGGTTACATATGACGGCGCCAGAGTATCTGGATCGTACCTGCGAGGCCCATCAGGAACTTGCCGCCCAGCAGTCGTTGACGCCCTATGAGAAAGAGTACGTGTGTAAAGATGGCAGTCGCCTACCAGTGCTCGTGGGCGGGGTTGCCTTAGAGCATCACCCGCGTCAGGCAATCAGCTATGTGCTGGATAACTCGGCGCGCAAGGAACTCGAGCAACGTAAGGATGCCTTTATCAGCATGGCCAGCCATGAACTGAGGAACCCACTCGCTGCCTTGAAACTGCAGGCCACCTTGCTGCACCGGCAACTGGCTAGGCAAGGGCTCGAGGCTTCTGCTCCGGCTCTTTCTCGCATGCAGACCCAGATCAACACCGTCACCCGGCTCGTAGAAGAGTTGCTGGATGTCTCCAAGATCCAGGCAGGCAGGCTGGAGTACATCCGGGAGGCGGTCAATCTGGATGCCTTGCTCCGTGAGGTGGCCGACACGATGCAGCAGATCAAGACGACCCATACCGTTGTGGTGCGTGGCGCAACTTTCTGCTCTCTGGTGGGGGACAAAGACCGGCTGGGGCAGGTCTTCACCAACCTGCTCAGCAATGCCATCAAGTATTCACCCGATGCCAGGACCGTCGAGATGGAACTCTCCGCCACCGAAGATGCGGTCACTGTCCGGGTGCGGGATCATGGCCTGGGCATCCCACAAGAGCAGCGCGACAAGATTTTTGAGCGCTTCTATCGAGCCGTTGGTCCCAGGCAACCGACGATCCCTGGTCTGGGCATGGGATTGTATATTGTGGCCGAGATCGTGAAGGGCCATGGGGGAACCATCACTGTGGACAGCGCCGCCGGGAAAGGATCGACCTTTACGGTCACCCTTCCCAAAAGGAGGGATACCTGACCGTGGAAAGCACGCTGCGCACGTGATAAGGAAACGCCCTGAAAAGTGAGTGAGCACCTTTTGCCTTGGCAAGCGAGCACTCTTCGGGGCACGTGCTCGCTTGTCGGATCTGTCTCAAAGTCACAAACCATCTCCCATCTGGCGAGAAGACGCCATCCATCTTGCCCTGCCACGCACTCGTCAGTGTTGCGAGCTGCCACCCTTCCCTTGACCATACCTGAAGGCAATCTTCTCCATCACGGAAAACCAGTAACCTTCCGTCAGGGGAGAGTAGAGGAAACAGTGCCCGAATATGAAATGTCTGTTGATAGGTCCAATTTCGTACCTACCTCTATCTCACAACTGATCAAATGCGTTTTTACCAGTTGACATCCTCCCCACGGCTCAAGCCGTGGGATTCCTCGAATCACTTCGAGGCTTTCCTGCTTCGTCGAGAACTGCCTGGTTTGGTTTTCACCGCTCCAGGTCTTCTGCTCTCTCCACAGGCATGAACCGTGAGTCCCACGGCAAGGATATTGTTTGCTGCATTGATGTCACGGTCGTGATGGACACCACATTCAGGGCAGGTCCATTCACGCACATCAAGCGTGAGAGCGTCGAGAAGATGACCGCACTCGAAACAGCGCTTACTGGAAGGGTACCACCGATCAATCTTGACCAGGGTTCGACCATACCAGTCGGCTTTGTATTCCAATTGGGACACAAACGCAGACCATCCGACATCGCTTATCGCTTTGGCGAGCTTCTCGTTCTTGACCATGTTTTTGACTGCCAGCGACTCAACACAGATCGTTTGGTTTTCACGGATCAGTCGTGTCGAGAGCTTGTGCAGGCGCGTCACGGCGCCGATCAGCGATACGGGCATGAAGACGCGCTACCTTCTTGCGTGCCTTGTCTCGATTCTTTGAGCCCTTTTTCTTCCTGGCATGACGACGTTGTGCTTTGGCAAGCTTCTTCTCATCTTTGTGAAAGAATTTGGGATTGCCCACGATCTCACCAGTCGAGAGAACCACAAAGGACTTCAAGCCAAGATCAGCACCAAGAGCATTCTCATTAGAGGGTAAATGTTCAATCTCATCTTCAGCTAGAATGCTGATAAAGTAGCGATCAGCACAGTCTTTGGTGATGGTCACACTCGAAGGAGTTACATCATCAGGAAGAGGACGCGACCAGCGAATATCAAGTGGCTCACTCATCTTAGCGAGTGTAAGAGCCCCATTGCGCCATGTGAAGGCCGTGCCAGCATAGGTAGCAGATTGACGGTTGCTTTTCTTCTTGAAGGTAGGATACTCTGCGCGACCTTCAAAGAAATTAATGAAAGCTCTATCGAGGTGACGCAAGGATTGCTACAAAGGAACGGATGCAACTTCAGAAAGCCATGAATACTCTTTCTGCTTTTTCAAGTCAGGGAGCAGAGCAGAAAGATCTTTGTAGTAGAGGCGTTGGTTGTCATTGTAGAAGGCATCCGTCTTCTTACGCAACGCCCAATTATAGACGAAACGAACACAACCAAAAGTACGAGCAAAAATCGGTTTCTGCTCGTCAGAGGGATAAAACCTGTACTTGTAGGCGCGTTTCCGTTTCATATTCTACATTTTAGTATATAGCATGTAGAAAGTCAAAAGAAAGGAACGGCGTCATTCATCCCCATAGCTAGAAGCAAGGGGTCCTCTGACGCCTAATTAGAGATAGAAGCGAGCAATTTGCTCGGACAATGCGTCGAGTACGATTTGGGCAACATGTTCGATCCGGCCTATACGATGGTATGCAAATTAAAGAAGGAATTTTTGGCGTAATAGCGGTCCCAATATTTTTTCTTGCTAAGCAAGAGAAGAAAATGGACAACATTAGAAGCAGTTAGTGAGAGACTGAAGCTCCCCGCGCTAAAGCGACGGGGGTTCCAGGGGTTCGGCCCACGCTTCCTGTCCTTCTCGCTTCAACAAGAAAGCTGGCTCTAGAGGAAGGGCGCGGGCCTCTTGCCAGGCGGGGTCAGCGCGCATGCGGCGCAGGCGCTGTTGTCCTTGGGAGAGGATGGCGTTGTAGAGCTGACGAGCGGCTTCCAGATGGGCGCGCAGGCGGGCGGCTTGCCCTGGATCGACGGCCAGAGGCAACTCGAGCAGAAAGGTGGGGGTCGCAGGTCGCTTCTCCTGCTGTTCCTTCTTCTTGCGTTGTCCCTGACACTTCTTCGGCATTGTGGCCCCTTCTTCGAACACACACGTGATCTCGATCCACTGACGTCTATTGTACCAGAGGAACGGGAAGAACGCTAGTTCTAGGTATCTGACCCTGCTCTCTTTCCTCTCATCCAGCAGAGGCGGCGATTCATCCCCGGCATCAATGACCGGGGCTTTCTCGCCGCGTTCTCTGTAAAAGGGAAATCACGTTGATTCCCGGATAAGGAGCCGTGGTTGGAGTGGGCGGGTCAGCTCTGCCGGGATGGCCTGCCCGCTGCGCAGCGCTAACAGCATCTCGATGGCGCGCTGGCCAATGGCTTGATTGTCGGCGTGGATGGTTGTCAAGGCTGGCTGGATAAATTCGCCAAAGGAGACATTATCCGTGCCCAGGACCGCGATATCCTCTGGAACGCGGAACTTTCGATCCGCCAGCGCTCTGAGCAGGGGCAGCGCGTAATCATCGTTGTATGCGTAGATAGCAGTGGGGTGACCTGGTCCATCCAGATATGTCTCGATCAGGGCGCGCGCGCCGGAGAGCGAGAGGTGCATGGGGAGGATCTGGAGGGTTGCCCCTGGAGTCTGGGAGATAATCGCACGCATTCCCTCCAGGCGCTGCTGAAAGCCGTAGGCGGCGGCGGCATCGTCCGGGTGGACAAGTCCGAGATGGTGGTGCCCCCGCTCCAGGAGATGCTGAGCCGCCAGGGTGCCAGCTTCGTATGAGGGCAAAACAATGCAGGACGTATACGTCGCGGGCTCGGCCGAGACCAGCACGACCTGTTCAACGCCCATCTGCCTGGCTCGCGCGACTTGCTGCTCGGTCATGCTGCGAGCGGTCGCGATAATCCCCATAGGCCGGCGCGCAAAGATGCGCCGCAGCAGTTCTTCTACCTGCTGCGGAGGAAGGCCGTGACTGACATACAGAACCGGTGCCAGATTGTAAGAAAAGGTTTGCTGCTGGATCGCGGCAAACAGCTCAAAGAGGTGGGCCGAAACCGGCACATCAGCAATTAAGCAGATTTCATCGCTCTGCCCCTTGCGCAAAGCTCGCGCCGAAGGATGAATGCTATAGCCCAGCTCTTGAGCGGCCTGCCAGATTTTTGCCTGGACCTCCTGGCTGACATGGGTACGCTGAACGCCGTTGAGCACGTACGAGACAGCCGCCTGTGAGACGCCTGCTCGTCGCGCCACATCGACGCTGGTGGGAGCCGCCTGGCGCGCTGTCCGGGGCTTTTTTTCTGGCATATCATCTCTGCTCCGATTAATGTAGGAAAACGTATGCAAGCATCGCCTTCCAGATCTTTCGTTGTTGCTGCTTCACTCGTAGGTGCCTCAAGACCGGTTGGTCTTTTTGGTCTTACCCCGCGTCCACAGCCAAGTTTACGCCATCGTCCGAGCCAGTACCGGTGGCGACTCGATCTATGAGCCCGATCAAGCGCAGGGCTTCCCGCAGCACATTCTGAGCGGCATTGTGATCCCGATCTTGCGGGAATTGATAGTACGGGCATGAGGGATTCTGACAGACAAACACCCGGTCTTTGAGCGTCATGTCTTCCCATTTCCACCCGCAGCAGTGACAGGTTTTACTGGAAGGAAAGAAGCGGCCCACCTTGATCACCTGTCCCCCGCGTTGCGCGACCTTGGCCTCCAGCAGACGCCTGAGCGCGCCCAGCGAGGCATCAGAGAAGGAGCGAGCCAGGCGTCGGTTCTTGAGGAGTCCCTTGAGATTCAAGGTTTCCACTCCCACGATCCCATAACTGTCCGCCAGTCGGGGGTCAGTTTCTGGAGCGCATCTTCGCGTAGACAGCCAATGCGGTAGTGCAGGCGTGCGACCTGCCTGCGGGCTTGCTCCCGGTTGTTTGATCCTGGTTTGCGACGATGCAGGCGCTTGTTCGCCCGGCGCAGTTTCCCCAGAGCCGTTTTGAGGAAGGCTTGGTTCTCGACTTCCTCTCCCGTACTCAAGGTCGCCAGGCGGTTGAGCCCGACATCGATGCCCACCGCTGCCGGTTTCTTCACCGGGATCTCATCAGGCATCTCCACCTGGATTGAGACAAACCACCAGTCCGCGGTTTTGGTGATCCGAGCACCGGTGACCTTGCCAGCAAAGCGGAGATTCTCGGCCATATTCACCCATCCGAGCTTGGGAACCCAAATGCGATGATCCCCCAGTTCAAACTGATCGTTGGCGAGATAGAAGCTGGGTTTACTGCGCTTTTTGCTTTTAAACTTCGGGTGACAGGCTTTGCCTTCAAAAAAGGCTGTAAAGGCTTTTCCCAGATCCAGGAACGGCTGATCCGAGGCGTTCTTGGTGACCTCCCAGGTCCAGGGGAATTGCTCGCGCCGGATTTCATTGAAGTGCTTCTTGAGTTTCAAGGCGGTCGATTTCTCCCCCGCCTCATACTGCCGGTTCCATTCGGCCAACGCCCAATTCCACACGAATCGTGCAACCCCTGCTGCTTTCGCCAAGTAGACGTGTTGTTCTTTGGTCGGATGCAGACGTATTTTATGCGCACGAATCATGTGTTTACTCACTTATTCTACGCTAAACTATCTCATGCCTTTTTATTATAGAACGTTTATTCTTCTTTGTCAAGAGAAAAGCTTTGTATGCTCCTTGATACCCTCTCAATACATTTTCTTCGCTTTTGGTCAACTGTTAAATTCTCTTTTCTCTGGGTGAGGCTTGTGGCAAAAGCTTTCCTGGCAAAATTATGCCCCGCTGGCTTCTGTGCTGTCAAGTTCCCCAGCCACCGAGAAGAAATCGTCCCAGACCTGGCGTTCGGCCGCTTGAGGGTCATTGATCACCTGGCACATTTCGTGAAAGATCATGGTGCCCCGGCGCTCAAGATCGTAGGCTGGCCAGGTTGGGAGCTCGGGAATGTTGGGGTCTCCGGTGCGTGCAAAGGCGATCCAGGCCGCTTGCATTCCGCAGGCCAGCTCACGCGGAGGATTCGCTCCAAGCAGCACGCTCATACTCGACGCATCCAGCTTATTCCAGACAAAGGGCAGTTCCAGCGCGTGACACGCCCCGAATTTCAGGTGAGGCGAGGGCCAGTCAAAGCGGTACATCCAGACGCGTCCGCCCTGTCGCACTTGCTGTTCTGCCAGGCGAATTGATGGGATGCGCGCCGCGTAATCGGTGATTATCTCCAGCAGGAGATCTTGCAATTTCTCGTCAGGCATCCTCAAGGCGAAGCATGCCAGAGCCCGCCAGAAAGCGCGTTTGCTTTTGCTGTAGGTCCGCAAAATTTTCAGAGCGTTCTTTCTGAGTTCTGGTGAAATAGCAGCAGAAGCGAGCGAGGATTCGCGCTTCTCCCCGGTGATCGTGTCGGTAAAGAGTCTGGCCTCATCGCGATTGGTCCCGATCAGCAGCGTCACATCTCTGGCCGCGCCCCGCGTGAGCGCTTGCAGAGGCGTTGCGAGCAGATCTTTGCCATCGAGTACCGGCTGAATGCCGCCGAAGCGACCATCTTTGATCAAGCGAGCCTGAGCGGCCAGCAGCTTTTCATAAGGGAGGGTCCACAGCGCGGCGATCTCGCTGGTTTTCAGGCCAAGGATTTCCAGAAACGTTTGGGTCTTCTGACTGGCGGCCTTTTTATCTGGTACATCGCTGGCCGGGCCACTCTCAAGAATCGCCCTCTGAAACAGTCCTCTGGCCACTGGCATACCGAAAAGCATCGCGATGCTGATCGCGCCTGCCGACTCGCCGAAGGCCGTGATGTTGTCGGGATCTCCCCCGAAGACCGCGATATTCTCACGGACCCATTGGAACGCCGCAATTTGATCCAGCAGGCCGCAATTTCCTGAAGAGGCATAGGCTTCCCCTGCCAGCTCTGCCAGGTAGAGAAAGCCCAGGACGCCCAGGCGATAATTGATAGTCACGAGGACCAGATCGCCTCGCTCGGCAAAGTCCGCCCCATCATAATCGGATTGTGAGCCAGATCCGTTCAGCAAGGCGCCGCCATGTAGCCAGACCATGACCGGGCGCTTCCGACCGTCTTGGCGTGGCGCCCAGATATTGAGATACAAGCAATCCTCGCTTTGCGGCTCCGGCATCTCTACTTCCAGCGTGCCATTCGCCAGCAGGAAAGGGAGCTGTGGCGCGATCGGGCCAAAGGTCGTCGCATTGCGTACGCTTGCCCAGGGTTCCGGCGGCTGTGGCGGCTGGAAGCGGCGCGCTCCCACCGGAGGAGCCGCGTACGGAATGCCTTTCCAGGCGATGACCTTGCCCAGGTCCGCGCCCCGGATTTTTCCCGAATGCGTCTCAACAATCGTTTCGTCCATGTCTTCAATCCCTTCTTAGAAATAGCAGAAAACCCGGTTTGCTGGCCCTGTATGTCAGGTCTTGCAGCAGGGCCAGCAAAGATATCATCTTATCTTACACCCTTGATTGGCAGGACGAGAAGCGCCCCCAGGAATGTGAGGACTGCTGCGAGCAGGTAGAGGCTGGTGTAGCCCACGTCCACATTAGAGGCAAAGAGGCTGATCGCGAGGGCGCCCAGCGAGGGCGCGATGAATTGCGCGAGACTCAGCGCGATGCCGATCACGCCCATATCCTTGCCGCGATCTTCGGCGCGCGGGAGTACCTGAGTGACCAGCGCACTATCCACAGCAGAATAGGCGCCGAAGGCGATGCCAATCAGGACGAAGGCGACGATGGTCGCGGGCCAGTTATGCACAAAGGCCAGGGTCAGCAGGCTCAGTCCTAGCAGAATGCTGGACATAATGACAAACGGCTTCCGGCTCCCCAAGCGGTCTGAAGCGAAGCCGGCCAGCAGGACAGAAAAGAGGGAAGTAATCAAGGCGATGGCGCTTAAAAGGGTGACGCCAGCATCGACGCTCTGGCCGGGAAAGAGCCGGGCATAGTGGATCACGTCGCGCAGGTAATAGTTACTATAGCCAATTCCCACAAAATAACCGAGCAGCACCAGGAAGCGCGTGACCCAGGCAAAGCCAAAGTCCGGGAAGCGGCGCGGACTCACCCAGAAGTTCGCGAGAAAGGCTCCCAGGCGAAACGGTGGGCGGGCCTCTCTGGGCAGGCGTGGCTCACGATAGAAGAGCGTAAAGCCACCAACCAGCACCAGGCCAATCGGCAGCAGCGTGTAATAGGCCACAGAGAACGACTGCTTGCTGGCACTCAGCACAAAGGTGACGAGGATTAACCCTAAAAGTGCGCTGAGTGAGGTGGCGAGGCCCGCCACCGCCGAGGCGATACCACGCTGCTGGACAGGGACGCGATCCGGGATGATCACGTTCAGCACGCTATACATCACATTTCCACTGAAGTTCATCAGGCTCCAGCCAATCGCTACCAGCAGAATACTGTTCGCACTGGAGAGAAACACGAGCGCGACCGCCACGGCTAGCGCTCCACCGAGTATCCAGGGGCGCCGTCGGCCCAGCCGCGAGGTGGTCCGATCGCTCAGAGCACCGCTCAGGAGCGTGCTGACGATACCAGCAAGCCCTCCAAGCGTAGAGATCACGCCGAGCATAGCCACTTTGTGAAGTGGGTCAAGCGCGTTTACCTGATCGGGTACCAGAAGCTGGAGTACCGGAATGCCGACGAGGAGCCAGCTCATATTGGCGAGCGTTAGCATCACCAGAAAGCCGCGCCCGACAGGCGTGATGGGTGGGCGCAAAACCTCAGCGATGGCGTCTCCGGCATCCGTGGACACTGGAGACGCCTGAGATGCTGGAACAAAATCTGCCATGGAGTGTGTTTTCCTTTCATCGAATACCAAATACTATGAGTACGGTGGGTGTCTCTTCCTTCTCATGCGTCGATGCATGAGAAGGAAAGTCGTGTTGGCACCGTGAATGGAGCGACGCCCCTTGCGCGCGTCGTTTGCCTCCACGCAATTCTGTTTGCCAGGGACCACCAACGCACAAGGGACGCTGCTCCATCAGTGGAAATCGCGTGAGGTGGGAACCCCTGGCGTGCAGACATGGGGAGGAGCGTCACGCGCTCCTTTCCCCGTTGTCCTCGCTTGCGTCAGAAGAGCATGCGAACACCGTTGGTGACACGCTTTGCAACGGCGCTCGTCTGAGATGCCCGCAGTCCGCTCACTCGAGAGCGGTGCGCACCGTCAACGCGCAGAACATGCGCAGGGTAGTATGGTGAGGGGGAACGCAGCGTCTCCGCGAGACCACCCTGGAGACGCCGTCCTGTGTGGGGCGGCTGTTCTCGCAGCTCGGGCCTGGCCGTGCCACCTTGAGGTGGTTCGACCGAACGCACCCGTCCCACTGGGTCCCCGGATCAGCCGGGAACCCGTGCATCCGTTCCTCGCCGAAGGTGAGATGCAAGCTCCTCCTTTCGCTAGGGGTCTTGGTGACTCGCAAGCAGAGAATATGCCTGCTTTTTCACGGATTTGGTATTATGCATTGGGATATGTAAATGTATATATGCCTGAGTCTAGCTCCACGATGATCCCTGAACTCTCCTGGCGCACCTGCCTGATTCCCTCGCTCGTTTCCAGTGGTTGTCCACTTTCTTTTACTTCGGCACCGGCTGATCCGGGCAAATGGACGCTGGCCGTGGTGTTGGAGGGAACGGTGACCGTCAGCGTGAAGATGCCGTCCTGGAGCTGCCACCAGCTCGCGATCTCTCCATAGAGCGACTGATAGGTCACGCCAGCATGCGTCAGGCCGCCGCCTGGACGGGGCTGGAAAATGATCCGTTTATACCCAGGCGCGCCGGGGTTAAGTCCCGCCACCACCTGATAGAGCCACTCTCCGACCGCACCATAGGAGTAATGATTGAGCGAAAGCTGCGGCGTGCCATCTTCCTTGATGCCTTCCCAGGATTCCCAGATCGTGGTTGCCCCTCGCTTCACGGCATACAACCATGATGGAGCGGTTTCTTGCAAGAGGAGATCATAGGCCACATCCAGGTATCCATTGGTGCTCAGGACATGACAGAGAAAGGGGGTCGAGAGAAAACCGGTGCCGAGATGGGTGTTGACCCGCCTGACTAATTGCACCAGCCGCTGGACCGCGGCGGGGCGCAATTGCTCAGGCAGAAGGTCGAAGGCCAGGGTACGTACATAGGATGCTTGCTTCTCTGGACGAATCCGGCCATCTCTGCCGATGAATTCAGCAATATATGCCTCTTTGATCTGCCGATACAACGCGGCATATTCACGCGCATCGTCATCCTTGCCCAGCACCCGCGCGATTTCGGCCAGCAGGCCGGCTGAGCGTGCGAAGTACGCGGTCGCCACAAGCGGAGCGGAGAACAGGGTGCGCCACAGAATGCCCGCGATCATCTTGACAAGCCCCACATCTCCCGGCTCTAACCACTCGCCCCAGTGGTATTTCGTATTCCACAAGAAGGCTTCGCGCGCCCGTCGCTTGCGGCTGAACCAGCGTACCGGCGCCAGTCGCCTCACCCAATGCCAGTTTCGTGCGTTGTGCCGCTCATATTCTACCCAGGCTTGCATACTGGGGTACTGCTCCTCCAGGAGACGCCGATCGCCATAGATCTGGTAGAGCGTCCAGGGAACTAGCACAGCTGCATCTCCCCAGCCAGCCGACCCCTCGCGGATTGAGCCATGCGAGGCCGGTGGCGAAGGGATTCGGTTGGGAACCATGCCGTCAGATCCCTGCTCGGCAGCCAGATCTTTGAGCCATTTCGTCAAAAATCCGGCGGTCTCTAGATGGAACGAGCCAGTTCGCGCGAAAATCTGGGCATCACCGGTCCAGCCGGAGCGTTCGCGCGTGGGACAGTCAGTGGGAATCTCCAGGAAGTTACTCTTCTGGCTCCAGAGGATATTGTGCTCTAACTGGTTAATCAGTGCATTTGAGCAGGAGAAGGTTCCCGTTTCCGGCAGATCGGAATAGAGCGCAATCCCCGTAATCTGTTCAGGAGAGAGCCGGCCGGGGAAGCCTTCAAGCTTGACATAACGAAAGCCATGCGCGGTAAAACGCGGTGTATAGATTTCCTCTCCATCGCCTTTCAGGATGTAGTGGTCTTCCTGCGAGACTTTTGCCAGCAACGGCACTTCCATATTTTTCATGGTGAAATTGCCATGCTCGTCGAGCGTTTCGCCATAATACAACGTGACGATCGTTCCCCTCGGTCCCTGGACGCGTAAGCGCACCACTCCAGCAAAATTTTGCCCCAGATCAGCCACGGTCTCACCCGCCGGGGTGGTCAGCAGCGCGACCGGGGGGAACTCCTCTTTGCGCCGGACCAGCGGGCCAGCAGCTGCGATCAGCTGATTCAGGGGGAAATAGGCCAGGCGTACCCCTTGCCATTCTTTGTCGTCAAAACCCGGTCGATCCCAGCCAGGCATCTCCAAGCGCGCATCGTAGATTTCACCGTCTTTGAAATCGGCTTTCAGCAGCGGCCCGGTGGTCGCGCGCCACCGCTCATCGGTGGTCACGATTTCCGTGCTACCATCGGCATAACGCAGTTCAAGCTGGAGCAAGAGGGCCAGGCGATCTCCGTAAACATTGCGCCGGGAGGACGCGGCAATTTGCCCGCGATACCATCCATCGCTGAGAATCGCGCCCAGAGCGTTTTCCCCGGCGGACACCAGGGCGGTGACATCGTAAGTCTGGTACTGCAGGCGTTTGTGGTAGCTGGTATACCCGGGCGTAAAATAGGCATCGCCGACCCGCTGGCCATTGAGCGAAAGCTCATACAGGCCATGCCCGGTCGCGTAGATTCTCGCGGCTACAACCGGTTTGGTGGTCTCAAACCGCGTGCGCAAATAAGGGGCCGGCTTGAAAGCTTCGGGGTTATCATCCCAATCAGGCTCAATCCAACGCGCGCGCCAGTCTGCGGCTTGCAAGAGACCCATTTCCCACCACGCGGCCTCGCTCCACGCGGATACCTGGTCGTGTTCATCCCACACGCGTGCGCGCCAGGTGTAGCGCTGGCGCGACTGCAAAGGCGGGCCAGCATAAGCAACATGAGTAGATTGGTCAGAGAGTACTTTTCCCGTGTCCCAGACCTGATTCTGCCCGCTTGTAACCTGTACCTGATAGGCGGATTGGCGAGTACCCCGCCGTTTGGAAGCAATCACCCAGTTCAGACGAGGCTGGGGAATATCAATACCCAGTGGAGCTTCCTGATATTCACAACGAAGCGTATGGACAATGACAGGCGAAAGCGCATGGGGTAACAGCGTCACGAAAACCTCCTCTCACGGAGCAAGCAACATCACCGTTGTAGCCGCGCCGGGCGCCCAGAGCCGGCGCTCCTTTACGCGGCATCTCTTCGATCGGTTAACCGTATGTTATACGTATAACTCATGGCTATTCTTAATAGTATCTTCGGAATATGTGCTTGTCAAGCCCTAGTGCGGCCTGGCTCTCTGTAAATACAAACTTTCAACAAACCGCCGCAGGAGTCCCCTGTCGTTTACGCATGGGGAGGAAACCCCCACGGGAGGGGGGGCACGGTGCGGCGTTCCTTCTCGCAGAGGAGGGGAGAGGCAAACGCACACAAGGAAGGCATTGACAGGTATCGGCGACTATAGCACATTTATTCGTATGAAACACATCATCACGGCCAAACTCAAACTGCACGCGACTCCAGAACAGTTCGCGGCCTTACGGGCCACCCAACTGGCCTATCGCGATGCCCTGAATTTTGTGAGCCGCTATGCGTTTGAGCACGGCAAGATGAGCAACCAGCGACGCCTGCAAGATGGGACCGATAACGACCTTCGCGCTCGCTATGGGTCGCCAGCCCAAATGGCCTGCAATGTTGCGCGCCAAGTCGGAGCCACCTACAAAGGCCTGTGGACCAAGGTGCGTACCTCGGAGCCACCTACAAAGGCCTGTGGACCAAGGTGCGTACCAATGCAGAGTTGCGTCGGGCAGGCGTGACCAGGAAGCGCTACAAGGGACTGGATCAGGCCCCCCAGTACCTCTCTCCCACCCTGACCTACAACTACCAGCACGACTACGGCTTCAAGCACGAGCAGCAGGTCAGCATCCTCACGCTCTCTGGGCGCGTGATCGTCCCTTACAGCGGCTATGGGAAGCATGTAGCTCTGATAGCGCAAGGAGCCCGGATCGCAGCGGCCAAGCTCTGGTATGACCAGGCCAGGAAACGCTTTTATCTGCTCGTCTTCCTACAGATCGAACTCCTTGAACCGACCTTTGAACAGTACAAACAACTGGTCGGCGTTGACGTCGGCATCCGCTACCTGGCAGTCACTTCCACGGCTACGGGAGATACCTGCTTTTTCTCGGGAAAGCAGAGCAAACAACGGGTCAACCACTACGCACGCATGAGAAAACGCTTGCAACACAAAGGCACTCGCGGCTCAAAACGCTCCATCCGGCGGATCGAGCGGAGAGAGAGACGGTTGAAACGGCAAGCCAACCACCACATCGCCAGGCAGATCGTCACGACCTACCAAGAGGCCCTGATCGGCTTGGAAGACCTGACCGGCATCCGCGAACGCACCAAAGTGCACAAGCGCAAACGCAAGAAAGGCAGCAAAGGGACCGAGCCTGCGACCCCGAAGATGCGGCGCGCCAACCGGGTGCGCTCCCAGTGCTCGTTTGCCGAACTGCATGCCCTGATTGCCTATAAAGCGGCCCTGGCCGGGTCGCTGGCCATCAAAGTGGAGGCGCAGTATACCTCGCAAGCCTGGCCCAAATGTGGCTACACGCATGAGGACAATCGCCCGAACAAGGGACTGGTCTTCCATTGTGGCAAGTGTCACTACGAGTTGCACGCGGACCTGGTGGGTGCGCGCAATCAGGTCATGAGAACGCTCTACCTCCGACAAGATTGGGGGAAGATGGGGCAGTTGTCAGTTGCCCCCGATACCTCCGACAGGGAAGCCAAAGCTGAGCGCCTTCGCCGGTACTCAGAATCGCGGTGGAGTTGAGAGACAAGCTCCCGAGTTTACTCGTGGGGTCACTGACCAGTCTCAGGGACCAGCACAGATTATCAGACCGAGCGTAAGACCCCTGCCTTGAGGCATGGGGATACAAGCGAGTCCTTTGTTGGTGGATAGGGTGGCGGGGCTTGTAACCTTTCCCCATCGTATTCGGCCTGTGAGACCCCATGGCTAAAGCCATGGGGATACATGGTGCCCTTTCTCTTGACAGATTTGTACTTACAGAAAACGAGCCAGAAAGCCCCCGTGATGTATCCGGGGGATGAATGGCTCTTCCTTGTTTGGGGTGGATTGGGTGGAGTTGGACAGTAGGACGGATCATACCACAACAGAAATGCATCCACAGCACGGCGTACCAATTCCGCGACAGGGACACCCTCTTTCTCAGCTTGCTCATGCAATTTTTGGTGTTGCTTTTCATTCAGATAAATGTTTGTACGTCTCACTCTTTCACCTCTTGCATACATCAGAATTTTGATGTATAATTATAACACAAAGGAAAGGAGCAAGGGGCGCAATGCTGATCTACGAGTACAAAGTGGATGGAACCAAGGCACAATACGCTGCCATTGATGAAGCTATCCGCATTGTGCAATTTATTCGCAATACGTGCTTGCGTTTGTGGATAGATGACCACGCGACCAGGAATGACTTGCAAATGTATTGCGCCGTCCTTGCCAAAGAACACCCCTTTGTCTTCTTGCTCAATTCTCAGGCTCGTCAAGCCAGTGCGGATCGGGCGTGGTCTGCCGTTGCACGCTTCTATGACAACTGCCGTAACCACAAGCCCGGCAAGAAAGGCTATCCCCGTTTTCAGCACGATAACCGAAGCGTCGAGTACAAGACAACCGGGTGGAAACTCGACCCTGATGGCAAGCACATCACCTTCACCGATGGGTGTGGTATTGGGAGGGTACGTTTAATCGGGAGTCGTGATCTTGCGACTCGCCCCATACCCGCCATCACTCGTGTTCGTCTCATCCGGCGTGCAGACGGCTACTACTGCCAATTTGCTATTGTTGCTCAACGACATATTGAACATATTCCCACTGGCAAGCAGGTTGGAATTGACGTTGGTTTGAAGGCGTTTTTCACCGATTCTGAAGGGAACACCGTCGAGAATCCCCGCCACTATCGCAAGGCTGAAAAGCGTCTCAAACGCTTGCAACGTCGCCTCTCACGCAAACAGAAGAAGAGCAAAAACCGCAAAAAAGCTCGTCAAGCCGTCGCCAAAGCGCATCTCAAAGTCCAAAGGCAGCGCGAAGATTTTGCCAGAAAACAGGCAAACGCGCTCGTCACATCTCACGATTTGATTGCCTTTGAAGAGTTGCAGATTCGCAACATGGTGAGGAACAGGCACCTTGCCAAGAGCATCCACGATGCTGGATGGGGGCAATTTCTGCTTTGGGTCAAGTATTATGCAGTAATACATACAATCCCTGTCATAGCAGTATTCCCCCACTATACTAGTCAAGCGTGTAGTGCGTGTGGAACGCTTGTGAAGAAAACCTTGAGTGTGCGTACGCATGTGTGTACGGGGTGTGGTGTGGTTTTAGACAGGGATCATAACGCCGCATTGAACATTTTGCAAAAAGCTCTCAGTACCGTAGGGCATACGGGAACTGATGCATCTGTGAGTGCATGAAACGCTTCTGGACAGGAGGGCCACTACACTATCTCAGCAATGGGATGGCGCAAGTCACCTGGATGAAGGAAGAAGCCCCCTGGATTTATCCGGGGGAGTGTCAAGATGCTCAGTCAACAGCTTACGCCCCTTGAGTTCCTCTTCAGTCCGCTGCTGATCCTGGCAACCCTGCTGTTTCTCCTGCTTGTTGTCACGCTGGCCAGCGTTGGCCCGGCTCTCACAGCTTCATGGTAAATGACCTACCAAGTGGATCTGTCTCAAATTTGGTGAAGGATGAGTTTATTCCCCTAGCAACCTCCACTTCTTGAGCTCAAGAATTTCATGCGTTCCTGCTAAAATAAGAGCTTATCACCAAGATTGATACTGCTGGCGAACCTTAGAGAGAGCGATGAGGTAGCTAGGGAACAGGCGTAGCGTGAAGAGGCCCGGATCTGCGAACACCCTTGAGTCAAACAGAAGCCTGACAAAAGGAGGAATTGCTGATATATTCCGCATTTCACTGAAGATTGAGGAGCTTTCAACATGCTTGGGATCCAGACGCGCTCTTTACAATGCCATTCTGATGCGGTCGAGAGGGGTTCGCCAGCAGTATCAAGATTGAGACAGAGCCACCAAGTGGGCAGGTTTTGACCTCAAAGGTTAGCACTTGCCCTCAATGTTGAGCAGCACAGCGGTTGACACGCTGAAAAAGCGCCAGAGAGGCGGATTGTTGCACATCGTTTTTGTAAATTCAGGGAGGCGCTGCGCCACAATTGGGCGAGAAAACAGTCCAAAGAGGTCAACGGATCGGTCTGATGGGGAGCGTAGCAGCAGGACAATTTGGGGTCCCAACAGAAATTCCCCAATAGTTTCTGGTAAGAGCGAGGAAGCGGTAAAGAGGTCCTGGTAAATAGCGTGAATGTTCGACGATTTTTGAGGCGAAACATAGGAAATCGGCACGAAACATGGGAATCGATTATTCAGAGCCTGGAGAAGCCGCTCCCCATCTAGGGTATCAGCACGGAATATTGTAAATACATCGCTCGCGATCTCGCCTGCCGTGCGAGAAGTCAGGGCTTGTGCATTCTCTGCTGGATGGCAGGCTTTCTCCGTGTCGTGTGTTAGGGCAAAGCAAGTTGTTCGAGCTTTCTGGCTGTCTCCTCACAAGCAGGGAGATAGACCACCATTTTTAGTCCCGGTGTGTCCTCGATCTGAAAGGTGTTGTGTTCGAGCACGAGCAAGCCGACCAGAGGATGCCTGAATTCTTTTTGCCCCTCATGACGTTCTTGCACTTCATGCCGTGACCACCAGCGCGCAAATGTTGGACTGCGCTGCTGAAGCTCTGTAATCAGTTGGTTCAATTGTGCATCTTGGCGATACTGGCTACTGCTGGCACGCAACTGTGCCAATATACGCTGTGCGACGCCTTCCCAATCCACGCAGCGGCGACGATATTCCTCATTGGTAAAGATGAGGCGCACGATATTGCGCTCTTCGACCGGTATCGTTGCGAAGTCCGCAAACACCTGGCAGGCCGCCTGATTCCAGGCCAGCACATCCCATCTTCGACCAGTGATGTAGGCAGGATTGGTTCCCATGTGCTCAAGGAGGCGAGCAAGAAAGGGGCTGACTTGCTCGCGCTGCGGTACCGGATGTGCAGGCGATGCCTGACCCGCCAGAAGAAAGAGATGGGCTTTTTCAGTAGGAGTCAGCTGGAAGGTTTGTGCCAGGCTATCGAGCACCTGGGTGGAGACATGGATATCCCGTCCCTGTTCCAGCCAGGTATACCAGGTCACGCCAACTCCTGCAAGGTGGGCTACTTCCTCTCGTCGCAGTCCCGCCGTTTTGCGACGTGCGGTGTGTGGCAACCCCACATCTGCTGGTGAGAGTTGACTTCTCCGTATCCGTAAGAAGTTTGCTAGTTCCGAGCGCTGCTCATTCTCCGTCATGCGCGCGTTCCTTTCCCTGGTAGTGCTACTACTAGTATCAACACACTCTGGTATGGCTTGAGAGCTTATGGCAAGATAATACCATAAATAGAAAAACATTGGGAAAGGAAACTTTGTATGAAAGCCGCAATTCTGAAAGCATTTGGTCAGCCTCTTCTTCTTGAAGATATTCCTGAACCTGTTCCCAGCGCGGGTGAAGTCCTCATTCGTGTGCTGGCGGCCCCTGTTGGTTGGTATGCACAAGAAGTCTTTAGTGGAGAAAGACCCTATCCCCTGGTCCTTCCTCTTGCTCCCGGCTGTGGAGCTATTGGAGTCGTGGAAAAAACTGGACCTGATACCACTCGACTCCAACCCGGTCAGCTTGTTTTTTGTGATCCGATGGTTCGACCACGCGACGACAGCACGACACCAGCCAATAGTATGCTGCAAGGATGGATAGCCCGAGGAGAGGGGCCACAGAAACTCCAAACCTACTTTCGCAATGGTCCATTTGCTGAAAAGATGCTCATTCCCCTTGAGAATGCTGTTCCACTCGACCATATGGATGACATAGACCCTGTGAAACTGACCTGGTTGGTTGCCCTGCTCGTTCCTTACGGTGGACTGTTAGCAGCAAACGTCCAGCCGGGACAGACGGTGATAGTGAATGGAGCCACTGGCTACTTTGGCGGCGCAGCAGTGGCGGTTGCTCTAGCGATGGGCGTGGAACGAGTCGTTGCACCTGGAAGAAATAAGGACCGTCTTGATATCCTAGTGAACCACTTTGGGGAACGTGTCCGTCCCGTTCTGCTCTCTGACAATGAAGCAAGCAATAGGCAACGCATTGCACAGGCTGCCGAGGGTCCAATTGACTGCATGCTCGATATATTGGGGCAAACACAAGATACTGGGCCAACTCGTCGCGGCATTCTGGCGGTACGCCCAAACGGAACCGCTGTTTTGATGGGAGGCGTCAATGCTGACATAGAGATACCGTACTGGTATGTCATGCATAATAACATCGTGATACGCGGTCAGTATATGTATCCACAACACGCTCCCTCATTGCTCGCAGGATTAATTCGCGCTGGTCTACTCCGTCTCGACGTGCTCTCAACCCGTGTCTTCCCCTTGGAAGAGGTGAATCAAGCGATCCAGTATGCCCATGACCACGGAGGCGCGTTTCAGTTGACCGTGCTTACGCCGTAGCTTGACTTTCTCCATGTGGGGAGAAAGAGCTTCTTGAGAGAGAAGAAGAAGCTGATCAGGAATTTCCGCGAAAATCTGGCCTCTCTTCTCCAATAGAGAGGCCAGATTTCATTTCCACCAAGTGATGCGGCATGCTCTCGCATTCAACTCTGCGCTCCTTTGCGGCTCGTAGTAGCGAACGCTTGCCCTGGGCCTGAAAAGACCATATCCACGACAAGAACGCGGAAGGAGAGATCGCGAGCGATGTATTTACAATATTCCGTGCTGATACCCTAGATGGGGAGCGGCTTCTCCTGGCTCTGAATAATCGATTCCTATGTTTCACCACTACAGTCGCACTTGTTAACTCAGCAATAAGAACCAGAAAAGTATAAGAAAAGCAACATCATTATCTTCTTCCAGATGTGGCAATCTGTAGGTGTGAAACCTGAAATCAGATAGCGACATCTAAAAGGAGAAGAAGATGAAGCAAAACAAGCATGCCACCTTCACCGGAACCAAGACGACCCCTGCCGATGTCTGTCGCTGGGTCCACCCCCTTTTTCGCCTGCATGAGCGCCTCGCCCAGCGCTTTGCCCGACCAGAGCCACATCGCCGGGTACTGGCCTACCTGCAAGGGATTTTGAGCGATATATCCCGCAAAAACGGCTGGCAATTAGCTGAACACGCCGGAGAAGCTCGTCCTGATGGCATGCAACGCCTGCTCTCGCAAGCCGTTTGGGACACCGATGGCGTACGTGATGATTTGCGTACGTATGTGCTTGAACAACTAGGCTGGCAATCGCCTATCCTGGTCATCGACGAAAGCGGCTTTCCCAAGCGAGGCGAAAAATCAGCTGGCGTTGGCTTGCAGTATTGCGGAACCACGGGCCGAGTCGAGAATTGCCAGGTCGGAGTTTTTCTCTCATATGTGACGGCCAAAGGGCATACCCTGATTGATCGCGAACTGTATTTGCCCTTGGACTGGTGCGAGGATCGCGATCGGTGTCGAGCCGCAGGCATCCCAGCATCGGTTCGTTTCCAGACAAAGCCAGAGTTGGCCCAGCGCATGATCGAACGCATCTGGCAAGCTCAGATCCCCATTTCCTGGGTCGTAGCTGATACGGTTTACGGGGGCAATCTGGACCTGCGAACCTGGTTGGAAATGCGTGCGTATCCTTACGTGATGGCTGTGGCTTGCAATGAACCAGTCGGATTCCAGACACCGACTGGACGCAGACGCGAAGAGGCCGCATTGGTCGAAGCGTTCGTCCTTCACGATGGGAACTGGCAGCGCCTGTCAATGAGCGAAGGCAGCAAAGGCCCCAGGCTCTTCGACTGGGCCATCGTCCCCATGCTGCGCCAGTGGGAGGATGATGGAAGACATTGGTTGCTCATTCGTCGTAGCCTCGCTGATCCATCTGAGAAAGCGTACTACTTTGTCTTTGCTCCGCAAGGAACCACCCTGCCAGCAATGGTCAAGGCCATTGGTGCCAGATGGCGTGTTGAGGAAAATTTTGAGATTGGCAAAGATCTCGGCATGGATCACTACGAAGTACGGAGCTTCATCGGTTGGTACCGGCACATTACGCTCGTGCTGTTGGCTCTTGCTTATCTTGCAGGAATTTGTGCCACAGAGCGTTTCCCCACTGATCATCCTACGACTTCTGAGTCTGCTACCCAACCCTGCGTACTTCCCTTGACCATTCCTGAAGTGCGCCATTTGCTCGCACGGCTCATCTGGCCTTTGTCTTCATCTGCCTGTCGGGTTCTGGCCTGGTCGTGGTGGCGTCGCTGCCACCAAAGTCATGCCAGCTATTACCACACGAAACGTCGTCTGACAGCGGGCTAATCCTGGCTGGCCCTCCCAGCATTGCTCTCGGCTTTGTTGCTTTCGAGCATTCATTTCCCAGATATCCCAGAAATTTCCTGGAAGTGCTGGAGTTCCTGGAAATCTGGACGTGTGTTGTCTCCCATCGTATCTTTCCTTGCGCATGAGTTCTGAATATGACTCTTCTTCCTGTCGCAGACGGTGCTCGTCTGCTTGGCATTCATCCCAAGACGCTCCACCACTGGCTCAAAGAGGCCCATGTGCCCTTGTCCACCCACCCGACGGATGCACGGATTAAATGTGTGATGGAGGAACACCTGCAACAGGTAGCCAGTCTGCATGGCCGCCCACTCCAGGCATCTCGGCCGTTGGATGTAGCCTCTCCTCTTCTCGTCCCTTCTCAAGTGCAAGCCCTCTCAGCGCCTGAAAATGAAAGGGAACCGGCCTCCACCGCCTGCTTGTTGCCCCCCTCCCACATGCAGGAAGCGGACCAGATCCAAAGGCTGGCTTCCCTGGAAACCAAGGTGGTGACTCTTCAGGAGCAGATTGCCCAGCTCACGCTGGCGCTGTTCCAGGAGCGGGAGCGATCGGTCGAGCATCGTCTCACCGCCCTAGAATCCTTCCTGCAACCACTGGTGGGAACGCAGCTCTCCGCACTGTCAATTCCTGGGGTTGAGCAAGAACCTCCTGGTCCACGGCCCGTACCGAGACCTCTGCATCCCGTTGAACAACTCGCTCGCTCTCGCATGCCTCCCCTGATCGAATACAGCGCGCTGGGCACCTACGTGATCATCAGTTCACAAGAAGGCGAGGTGCATCTGGAACCCAATTCGCGCGCGTGGTTTGACTGGTTGGCTACCCTTTCCTCCTTCCGTTTCGTTGGGCCTATGGGGCGCTTTACGGGGCATCGAGGATACAAGGATGGTCAACAGACGCGCTATTGGTCGGCTTCTCGTTGTGTCCGCCGTCATACCTACAAGCAGTATCTTGGCATGACGGAGAGCTTGACCATTGCCAACCTGGAGCGCACAGCTGCCAGGCTCCAATCTGACATCGAAGCGCGCTAGATTGTCGCGCTCTTTGCTGTCAATGATCTCCTCTGGTTCCCAACAAGTGCGACTGTAGTGTTCACGCTGATTTCCCAGGTTTCACCCTAAAAATCGTCGAACATTCACGCTATTTACCAGGTCCTTCATTTTTCCGTTACGGGTGGAAGGGCCGAGTCGCAAAAACGTTGGTTTCTTGCCTTTCTCACCCTCGGTCAACATCACCCCGCAATAGAGAAACCCTGCTCACGCAGGGTCGTCTTTCTGGCGCATCAGGGTCAATGGGGAGAAGGGGAAGTGAAGCGTGAGCGTGCCAAAGGCATGATCTTGTGGATCAGAGAAGCGTACCTCAATCTCATGATCATGGGCAAAGCAACACACCATCTCCTCAATTGGCAGCAGTTCTACATTGAACGGGTGCAGGATCATCTGGTGCTCTGTTTGCTCCACGGCACATTTGAACAGCTTCCCCAGTGTATAGGTCCCAGTCATCCTCTTTCGAGCATCTGGATCAAGAGGGAAGCCTTCCTGGTTCAAAGGAGCAATAGTGAGGACCTCTCGGACGATGCGCCGGAAGAGGGGGTCGATATCTCTTCCGTTGGCATTGGAAAGCAGGACTACCGTGACGGCATCATCGAGGAAACGAGCCAAAAAGGTGATGAAGCCGTTGATCTCTCCCTGATGGTAGACGACACGATGACCGCGATAGTCCCCCACTCCCCAACCAAAACCATACTCAGTGGTGGTGCCATCTACCAGTTGGGCGGGGGTATACATGCGCTTGAGCATCTGCTTACTGAGCACCTGGCCCTGCTCCAAAGCCGCATCCCAGCGGACCAGGTCGGTGAGGGTCGAGCCAAGTGCTCCCCCAGCGAAGGGGATCGTCATATCCAGATAGGGGACAATGCGGTAGCCCTGCTCCGTTTTGACGTATCCCCCGGCACGCCGGGGAATAAGCGCCTCATTCCACATGTAGTAAGTGTCCTTCATTCCCACAGGCGTGAAGATCTGCTCTTGAAGAAACTGCTCGTACCTTTTGCTTGAGAGGATTTCAATGATCATGCCCAGCAGATAGTAGCCAGAATTGTTGTATTTGTAGCGCGTCCCTGGCTCAAATTCCAGCGGCAAATCCTGAAAGAGGGCGAGCACCTCTTCATGAGAAAACCGCTTTCTCATATAGAGATCGAAAAAGTTATCCACTTCGTTGTAGGGCACAATGCCAGAGGTATGGGTAAGCAGGTGAGCGACAGTGATCGTGCGCCCATGCGTGGGATAGTTGGGAAGAAAGTGTGTCAACGGATCATTCAGCCGCAGGAGGCCTTGCCGCTCAAGCAAGAGGATCGCTGCGGCGGTGAATTGCTTGGTCAGTGATGCGAGGCCAAAAACGGTGTCAGGCTGGGCGGCAATATTCCACTCCAGGTTGGCGAGCCCATATCCTTTCCCATGAGCGAGCTGTCCGTTCTTGATGACTGCCACCGCCATCCCTGGGTCTTGCTCTCCAACCACCGTCTTGACGATTTCATCAATCTCTGCAATCATGCTGATCGATTCCCAGCCTTCCTATCTCTGCTTTTCGTTTCATCGCCAGGTTCCCAGCTTCTTCCCCTCAGAGGGCTTAGAGACGTGCCAATGTGAGAGATGAGACCCCTTCTCAGAAACACGGGCTACTTTGGCATACCAGCCGGTCTTGAGAGCTGTCAAGAAGTCCCGCTTCAGCATGACCCAATGGGTTCGGCAGCAGACGTACCAAGATGAGAAGAGAAGATGTTGCAGAAACGACCGATTCTGGGAGCCTGCTGGATACTGGGTTGAGATAGCCCAGTGTGGAAAGAAGAGCAAGATAGAAGAAGTTTTTGGTGGGTTCGCATGCTATCCTTCCGAGGAGGTGCTGCTCGACGCGCGGAGCCACGCCGGTGGTTGCCGTCTGGACACGCCTTGTGCTTCCCACTGGTTTCTAGGAGGGTAATCATGCCAACTCGTGCAGAGATTTTGGACACACTTGCGGCATCGCAGACGCAGGTCCTGGCGTTTTTTCAAGGGCTGAGCCCGGAAGACCTGGAGCGCCCGGCAACGGCGAGTGAAGTTCCCGGAGCAGCTCCGTGGCGCGCCAAGGATCATTTTGCTCACCTGGTGAAAAGCGAGCGCAACATCCAGCGATTGCTGCGCCGTACACTCGCCGGTGATACTCGAGATGTTCTATTACGCCTTCAATACCCGTTGGGAATGGAAATGCCGGGCAATCCGGGCAATCTGAGCGAGCTGACCCCGGAGGAGCAAAAGCGGCTGGGGATGGCCGTCGCCAACGTCAATCAAACCTACGTGAACGAGCACCATGACGACAGTATGGAGATGGTGGCAGCGGATTACCTGGCGGCGCGGCAGGAAACATTGGACCTCCTGCAACAGTTCACCGATGATCAGCTGGCCGCTCTGGTGCCCACTGTCATTGGTGACCAGGCCGCCGGCGACTTGTTTGCCGGGAGAGCGGGGCATGCGGCTCAGCACATTACCTGGATTGAGGAAGGATTTCGTCAGGGCGTGTGACACTCCCCACGGCTAAAGTCGAGATAAGTAACCTAAAGCTCAAAACGAGATTACGCTCAGATGACATCGAGGACATATCCTTGATGTCATCTGAGCGTAATCTCGTTTTGAGCTTTAGATAACGACCGTTTTCTGACATTCATAGTTCTGTTTTTCTGCCAGAGAAATGCGCTATCTCCGCAAGCGTGAGCACAGCGATTGGAAGAGTATCAAAAAACGTACCACAATCAAAGTGTCATTTTCTCCAGAGGCGAGATGAGTATCTGACACTCACAGGAGAGGTTTTTTGTAAGCTGGAGCAATCGGTGTTTCCTTAGCGGAATTTAGAGAGGTTTTTATGTTGGGACTCCAATTTCGGGTAGTGACTCCGGAAGGGGGGTGATAGAATAGAGAGGAGGAGGTGAACGATGAACAAGCGAGAAGCAGAGGAGCAGAGCAGTCTGCCAACGTGTCCCAATCCCGCATGCTCAGGGCCGCGCGTTGTGCGCAATGGCAGCCACCGGGGACGGCAACGGTATCTGTGCCGCACCTGTAAGACGTACTTTGGAGCAACGCAAGGCACGCCGATGTATGGGTTGAAGACGCCTGCCCCCGAGGTAGCGCAAGCGCTCTTGGTGGTGATGCGGCGCGGCAGCTTGCGGGCTGCCGAGGAGATCACCGGGCACAAATACGAAACGATCAGTGTCTGGCTCAAGCGAGCAGCAGAGCATGCCGAGGCCCTGACGCAGGTGATGGCTTGCGATCTGCACGTGAGCCAGGTGGAAATCGATGAGTTCTGGTCGTTTGTCCAGAAAAAAAGGGGACTGAAGGGGCGTCCGACGAAGGAGCACGCTGGGCTTGCCTCGTCCAAGATCGGGAGAGCCGCTTCGTGGTTGCCAGTGCCACCGGACCGCTGGGCGAGAACCTGATGACGCGGGCCGTCAGCAGGACGGTCCTGCGAACCCATCGCCGCCCGCTCTGCTGGTTTAGTGATGGCTGGCATGGCTATGCGGCCATTCTCCATCGTGCCTATCGCCAACCCCAGTCGCGTCAGGGCAAAACCGGACGGCGCAAGTTGGTGGTGCCTGACACCGTGTCGTTGACGCAAACAGTCAAACACCGTGATGAGCATGGACGCCTCCTGTCAGTAGCAATCCGCATGGCGATGGGAGCAAGCCAGGGACCCGCCGGGACCGTGCACGTGGAGCGACTTCATGGAGCGTTGCGTGATTGGTTGAATGCGCTGACCCGCAAGACGCATGCTTTTGCCAAACGAGACGCGACCTGGGATGCGCTGGTCGGCTTGCAGATCTTCGATCACAATTTCCATCGGGCTCATTACGCTCTACGCCTGCCGCTTCAGATTGTCGATGGCGTTCATCGCTATCACCATCGATCTCCAGCAATGGCTCTGGGCGTGACTGATCATCTCTGGTCCTTCCAAGACTTGTTGACTACTCGACTCCCTATCACCTCTTAGAGGAGTCACTACCCAATTTCGCAGATAGGCTGAATTTACAAAAACGGTGTGCAACAATCCGCCTCTCTGGCGCTTTTTCAGCGTGTCAACCGCTGTGCTGCTCAACATTGAGGGCAAGTGCTAACCTTTGAGGTCAAAACCTGCCCACTTGGTAGGTCATTTACCACTTCACGCCTGCGCATTCGTGAACTGCTCCGCTACGAATAAACTGGAGGAAATTCTGGCTCTTCGCCCCTATGGAAAAACTGTAGGGGCAAAGAGCCAGAATGGAACCCATTTTTCTTGTTCTCCTCGGACTTTCTCATCTGTGCAGTTTGTCTCAAGAAACCTTCGCAGCCTGTTGAAAAGGGGAAGATGAGGTTGGCACCCGGTGGTACGTTGAAGTGACAAGCTGCGCGAGGAGGAACATTACCAATGCTGGGTTTAAAAGAGCGGGCATTTGCCCCCCTACAGCGTGCTGTGCACGGGATTGACCGCTTTCTGCAGATCGTTGTGCTCCTGCACGTCGATAGCTCCAATGGTTTGCTCGCTGTATGACATATCGGGCGCCTGGATTGTGGCTTTCGGGGTGCGGATGACGAAAATGGACACAAGCAGCGCCACGACCATCAGTGCCGCCGAGCACAAGAATGCCATCTGGTAGCCATGTATACTGGCTTGCGCAAACCCCTTCCCGCTCGCTACATCTGCTGCTGTGGTTGTGCTAGCCACCACCGTGAGAACGGCTAAGCCCAGGGCGCCACCAAGCTGTTGCGACGTGTTGATTAGTCCCGATGCCAATCCAGCTTCATTATCTGGCATCCCTGATGTGGCAGCCACCGTCACAGCCACAAACGAGAGTCCCATACCAAGCGCCAGGATCAGAAAGGCTGGCAGCAGATTGGTCACATAGGACGAGGTAGGCGTTATGAAGCTCAACAAGAACATGCCGATGAGCATCAAAGATGCTCCTGTCATGAGCAGTGGCTTAAATCCAAAGCGGTCCAGCAGACGCGGTGCCTGTAGAGAGATGATACCTATGATGCTCGGCAACGGGAGAAAGCTCAGGCCGCTCAACGAGGGCGAATAGTGCAGCACATTCTGGACATAGAGCGAGACGAAGAAGAACGTGCCAAGCGTGCCCGCTACCACCGGCAGCATGACCAGATTGCCACCACTCACATTCCGGCTCCGAAAGATGGTGAGTGGCATCAGCGGATGCTTCACCCTGGCCTCGTTGAACAGGAATGCAGTCAGCAGGACGATGCTCACACCCAGCATCATCAACGTGATCTTCTCGGTCCAACCGACCTGCGAGACCAGCGTCAGAGCGTAGACCAGCGCTATGAGACCGCCTGTCACCAGTACAGCGCCTGGAAGGTCGAGGTGCCTTTCGCTGGCATCTTCTCTCTGTGACGGAACATACTTCATGATGCCTACGATAGCTAAGATGCCAGCCGGGACGTTCACGAAGAAGCACCACTGCCAGCCCAGGTATTGCGTCAGCACTCCGCCCAGGAAGACCCCCACCGCCGCACCGCCCGCCGACACCATGCTCCAGACGCTCAGTGCCCGGTTGCGCTCCTCTCCCTCCTCGAACGTCGTGAGCAGGATCGAGAGAGCAGTAGGGGCCATGAATGCGGCGGCCAATCCCTGCAGAGCGCGCAACGCGATGAGCAGAACGCTAGAACTGGTCAGACCCAGAAGTAACGAGACCAGTGAAAATCCTGCGATGCCCAGCACCAGCAGGCGCCGCCGCCCAAAGAGATCGGCAGTACGCCCACCCAGCATCAAAAAACCGCCGAAGGTCAGGATATATGCGGTCAGTACCCATTGCAGCGATGAAGTATCAAAGTGCAAAACTGCTTTCATAGAAGGCAATGCGACATTGATAATCGCACTGTCCAAAACGACCATAAACATCGCCAGCGAGAGCAGCAGCAAGATCATAGGACGATTCTGGCTTTGATTCAGAATTACTTTTGACATAGGGTCTCTTTCTGAGGTGAAAAACTCCCTTGCAATTTGCAAGTAGGCGTACCATACCACCAGTGGTCAGAAAGATCTTCTTAGATCTTGCTCTTCCTAACAAGAAGAACATCAACTGAGCAGCTATCTATTCCAGCCCATCAGTGTTTTTCTGACGGTCGGTGGAAAGGCTCATCCCGGCTTTGGTGAATCCGAGGAAAATCCCTGTTTCTCTCCCTGCGCTCAGGCTCGATCTTTTGCGGGCTTTCCATCATAAGAATCGCGCCATGCGGGGACCCCTGGCGCGCAGACCTGGGGAGGAGCATGGCGCACTCCTTTTCTCATGGGATGCAATTGACGAATACTCGTCATATATGGTATAATTTATGCATGGAAAGAACCGTGCGGATTGAGCTCCACCCGACGAGAGAACAGGCAAGCGCTTTGCAGGAAACGCTGGGCCAGTTTACTCTGGCCTACAATCATGTGTGTGCCTACGGCTGGCACCAGGGCGAGAAGAATGGTGTGCGACTGCACCACGCCACCTATTACCAGACCAAAGCTCTCTGTCCCGGTCTGGTGAGCGACTTGCTCATTCAGGCTCGCGTCAAGGCCACCGAGACGCTCAGGAGCACCTTCACCTGGAAAGCCAAAAAGGAAGCGGCTTACCCCAAAAAAAGTCACCAGGGCACAACAACAGGGCAAGCCCGTTCCCGTGTTCAAACCGGTTCGTTGCCCTCGTTCGCAGCACTGTGCGGTTCGCTACAATGTCCATACCTCTACCCTCGATTGGCAGACCCAAACGGTTCGCCTTTCCACGACCCAGGGCAAGATGAGCCTTGCCTTCACCGTTCCTCATTTCAGCGAGCGCTATCGAGGCTGCAGGATCACCACGGCCGACCTGCTCTGCTGCAACGGGACGTGGTGGTTGCATGTGGTGGTTGACGTCCCCGAGCCCGTGGTGCAGCCTCATCCCGAGGTTATCGGGGTGGACTTGGGCCTCAATCGCCCTGCCGTCACCTCCACGCGTCACTTCTTGGGCACCCGCCGCTGGAAAGAGATCGATCGCCGCATCTTTCGCCTCAAACGCAAACTGCAGTCCAACGGATCCAAATCGACCAAACGCCACCTCAAAAAGTTGGCGCGCAAGCAGATGCGCTTCCACCGGGACTGTGACCATGTGCTCTCCAAACGCCTGGTGCAACAGGCTCCCCCTGGCAGTACGATCGTACTTGAGAACCTGACGAACCTGCGAGAAGGGGTCCGTCACCGCAAAGGGGAGGGACAGCGCCGGCTGCATACCTGGTCCTTTGCCCAGTTGTACGGCTTCATTGCCTACAAAGCGCAAGAGCGAGGGATCGTGGTCGAGCGAGTGGATCCGCGCCATACCTCGCAAACCTGTTCGCGCTGTGGGCATCAAGCCCGCAACAATCGCCGTTCGCAGTCGGTCTTTCACTGCCGTGCCTGTGGGTATCAACTGCATGCCGACCTCAATGCGGCAATCGTGCGCCGTTTCGGCGCTTATCAGATTTCCCTCTGAGAGGGATAAGGTTGAGAGGAAATGACCTTAAGGACACCTGACTAACCTGGCGGGGAAACTCAAAGGGAAAAGTAGCATGTTCGGAAAGCGGTTAAACGTGAAGGTATGTAACGTGATGCACCGCAAGTCCTGTACGCATGGTGAAACCTGAATGGCTGAACCCCAGTTTCCAGTGGTCTAAGCGTTGGCTCATCACACCATACCTAAAGTGATGTCATCGGAACACGCATATATTGATTGCGTATGCGTCACCCTCTCTTCGATGAACGACCAGCAATGAGCTGGTTCAAGGAAACGAACGGGGCACCTACACGTACTGAACGTTTGATAGGCGCAAATGCGGGATCGTCTACGGGCGCGAGCCTATGACGACGGAGTTTCCGTAGTAGTGCGCCTTTGTGCCACAAATGTCTCCCTTACCCGTCGGGGTAAGCTCACTAGAGCAAGGTGAGTAACACAGCGACTTACCCGTTCTCATAGAGAGCGGGGACACCTTCACCCGAAAGGCGTGGGGGGAAAATAGCATGTCGTGTCAAAGGTGAGTGAAGCTCCAGTCCCAGGAGCCAGAGGCTCATCAGTGAAGCTGTATAGGGTGAAGTCTTGATTGGCTGAATTCAAGTCACGGCGGAAATGGAGCAGCCCACAGGAGAAGGGACTATCGCCTGTGTCCAACGTGTAGGGGAACGGTACTACTTTCCCTACAAGCTCTCGTTGGAGCCAGCCCTCACGGAGAGGGAAATGACGAAATGGGCACCTACGTACAGACTGAGACATTTGATGGAACTAAGGGATCGCCTAAACCCCGTAAGGGGCATGGTGACGGAGCGACCATACGAGTTGGGTATGTACCCAGCAAAGGGTTGCAGGAGGCCACACTCAAAAATGGTGGTTGACACGGATGTGTCAGAAGACCACTGTGGGAGTGGTGTTGAAAAGACACTGGCCTCTGGAGAGCTTCATGCATCGAAAGGGTGCACGTGGAGTTCGGAGGGGAGGGGTTGATGCTCCCGAGCAATCGGGACTTGGCCTCTTACCCTACCTCAAACGCTCAGGGCAATGCCTGAGACAAGGGGAAGGGAAACAGGGAAATGCACTGGACCCAAAAGAATGACAAGGCCGCGAGATGCGTAAGTCCACGTTGATATTCGATTGTGAAGGTGCAGGAACCAGAGAGCCGTGTGCATCGAAAGGTGCAAGCACTGGTTCGGGAAGGGGCGGATGAAAACGTACCGCAAGGCAACGCGTCAGCCGCCTACTTCACAACATTCGAGACAAATATTGTCTTGCTCAGAATGGCACATCTGTTCTGAGTGGGCCGCTGTCAGACGGCCTCTCGTCTCAGGCTTCGGCCTAGGGACAAGCCCCTGCATTCATGCATGGGGTTTCTGACTCTGTTAAAGACTCTTTCATCGTAAGGTTCCTTTTGTTCAGGAACCTTTCATCTATGCCTCATCCCCGGAGGAAAAGGCATGCTCAGTTTTTTTGGGTCTGCATATTTACAACTGTAGAATTAGGCAGAAAAATACCCGAAACAAGCCCGGTAGACAGAGCATATGAACAGCCGCCTGGGCTTGTGTTAGAGTTGCATCTCATGTTTCCATGAGGCACTTTAACCGAAGATACATCTCGCTGCTGGTCCCGTGGGCTGTTCAATTCTAGTCATCCAAAACGACACCAGCCGCGAGATGTTCGGCTAGTCCACGATTTCGCCGCAGGTCACGTTAGCAACCGCGCCGGTGACCGCGCTTGCGTAATCCGACGCCATCAGGGCCGCCACGTTCGCCACTTCGGCAAGCTTCGGCAGCCGTTTGAGCAGCGTTTTCTCCGCAATACCCGCCTCGAACGCCTCCCGGGAAATACCAGCATCCTTGGCATGACGGTGGAAGACCTCGTCCACTCCGGGTGTGTCCGGGGAACCGGCCGATCGCAGACAGATGACGCGAATCCCCTGTGGTCCTACTTCAGCCGCTAGCTGTCGGCAAAAGCCCTCGATCGCGGCACCAGCAACCCCGAAGCCGCCGACATTGGGGTACGGTGACCGCGCGGCCTGAGCGGTGAGAGCCAGGATAACGCCCGATCCGTTCTTGCGCATATGGCGTGCCGCTGCAGTCGCGGTGAGAAAATGAGTCGCCATTGCGTTGACGATCGGCAACGCGAAACGCTCATGCTCCATCTCGACGAGGGGAGCCCCCTGGGTGTCGCCGAGTCCGATGACGTTGAAGGAGACGTCGATGCTTCCAGCTTTTCTTGCCACTTCTTTCAGGTAGTTCTCTACTGCCCGCTCGTCGAGCGCATCGACCTGAGCGACCTCAGCCACTCCTCCCGCGTGGGAGATGTCCTTCGCCACGGCCTCAAGCGAAGAAAGGGAGCGACCGGCAAGGAAAACCTTCGCTCCCTCGCGGGCGAAGGCGCGGGCCACAGCGCCACCGATGGCTCCTCCTGCTCCGTAGATCACGGCGTTTTTGTTCTTCAGTAACATTTCCGTCCTTCTGTTTGTCAAGTTGCCTCCTCTGGATTGTCGGGTGAAAGTCGCCATCGAAGGTTCCATGTTCGATCCTGTACCAATTTACCCATCGACAAGCTGCGCGAGGAATGGTGGTCACCCTTGCTTATGCCCATCCCTTGATTGCCTTAGGAAGTTCGCCCACGTGGGTGAGTCATAGCCGTGTTCCGGTCCTCTCTAGCTCTGGCAACACCTCTAGCTTACTCGCACGCCTCGAAAAAAACTTCTCCTATCTTGCTGAAAGATCTCACATGCATGAGAAAACGTACCATCCTTGCCTCACGCTTCCTCGTCACAAGGGTGCTGTTCTTTTCATTCTGCCTGGCGGCATCTGTTTCTGTGCTCTCTCTGTCTCGTTGCGCACTCTGTGGGTGTTACGTACGCGACCCTCAAAGTGGATGTCCTGTGGGGACGACTCGGTGAAGATCGTAGTGGGTGAGCAATACCGTTCTCCGACACTTGGACAAATATGGACAAGCCACATTCACCCGGATCGGTTCCTGCTTCACCGAGGGCAGTTTCACTGAACCATCTCACGACGGATCAGCCAGAGCTGCCCTCTCCGACAGGCGTTTCACCCTTCCCGAGGAACTCCCGGTAGGGACCTGGCTGCCCGCTCAGATACAAGATCGCCAGCGCTGCTAGGTTCAGCGCGGCATTGAGGTCACGATCGATCACCAGCCCACAGGCCGGATGCTCGCAGACATAGATGCGCTCTGAAAGGTCTATCTCTTCTTTGATATGGTTGCAGCCAGAGCACAGTTTGGTGGAAGCAAACCAGCGATCTGCCCACAGCAGGTTTTCGCCTTGCCAGAACGTTTTGTAGCCCATTTGCCGCTTGAACTCGCCTAATCCGACATCGCTGATTGCCAGAGCCAGCTTGTGGTTCTGTGCGCATCCCTGCCACATGGAGGTCTTCAAGCACGACCACGGCAGGACGCCTCTGGGCATCCGAGATGCAAGCCTGGAGCAGCAGTTTTTTTCATCTGCTTGGCTTTGACCTTGTTCGCATTGGTTTTCGGCAGGGGCTCTGGGGGCGGCTCCTTCTTCGATCGCTTGCCACGCTTTGGCTTCACCTTGGCTTTCGGCTCTGGCAACGTAACAGCAATCTCAGCTTTGCGGATTTCACGTTCTTCTGGAGGAAGTTGGGCGCGGGTGAGCTGGCTTGTGCCTTTGTGGAGGGCATCCTCGCGCACATAAGCGACGCGGGCATATTTGCGCGCTACTTTTTGACGGGCTTTGGCGCGGTTCTTGCTCCCTTTCTGTTTCCGGGAGAGCCAGCGATGCAGCCGCTTGATCCGCTTGAGTTCGGATGTGAGGGCTTTGGGGTTGGCAATGGCACGCCCATCGGAGCATTGGGCCAAGGTTTTGATCCCGGTATCTACGCCGATCGGCGGACCAGCTGCCTGTGGGGGATCGGGCACCTGCTCACTCACCTGCACCGAGACAAACCAGCGCCCTGCCTTTTCACTGACTGTGGCCGAGAGCACAGCGACGCCGCCGGTAGGCAAATAGCCACACTCGTGCAGGCGCAGCCGTCCGAAGCGCGGCAGTTCAATGAGCCAACGTTCACGCGAGCCTCATGAGGGCTTGCTCCGCACTGACCTGCTTGGGAGCAGCATTGGTGACCACCAGGGTCCACTCTGCCAGTTCCCATTGCTGCTGACTCACCACTTTGCCTTTCTCACGAGCCTCTTCACTCAGGCGCTCGCGACGCTGCTTGGTCACCTCGCGCGCGAACACGCACCATGAGCAGGCGTACTGGCAAGGGATCATGTTTTCCCAGCCAGACGTACATGGTCTTGACCTGTCCAATGGCCCATGGCAGTGCCGTCTCCAGATCGATGCGCTTTCCTTGTCGGTTGTAGAAGACGGTGTTGGCCTTTGGGTGCTGGCAGAAGCGCACGCCCTGTTCGGACAACTCCCGCAAGCGCTCCAGGCTCCAATAGCCGCGATCCGCCACATACAAGCTGCCTGCCGAAAGCGTGTGCTCGCGGAGCGGTCCGTGCAGTTCATGCACGCGTCCGTCAGACAAGTACGGGCCAATGAGCTGACCTCGTTTGAGATCCAGGCGCACATGCAGTTTGAGTGCGGAGGCTGTGTGCTCCGTCGAGCCTGTGCTGCTCCCCCCGCAGCCCTGCCACAGTTCAGCCAGTGCAGCGGGCAAAACAATCGTCGAGGCATCCTCGACGATGACCTGCTTAAAGCGCTTGAACCAGGCCACGGGGACAGCTTTGACCATGACCACTTGTTCCACCAACTCCCAGAGCACCGCGTGCAGGAATGTCGCTGCACGTTCCGTGCAGCGTTGATGCAGTCCCGAGGCACTGATCTGTACGCCACACACCTGGGCATCCTGGGTCAACTGATCCAGCGGTGCTCCTGGCTGATGCAGGCGGCCCAATGCCATCACTTGTACAAAGGCCGCTCCCGTCAGTTTGCGTTCTCGTTGGACAAAGCCGGTTTCTCTTGCCAGCACATTGGCTCGCTCGTTCAACACATGCTTCAATATGGCTTCACACTGTGTTACACTCGTCATTACAGTCGCTCCTTGCTCGATGAAAGTTTGATGGACCTTCATCTTCTCTCAAGGAGCTTTCTGTTGTCTTTTTTCTAAACTTAATGCCTATGGGGTTTTTATGTTGAGACTCCAATTTCGCAGATAGGCCGAATTTACAAAAACGGTGTGCAACAATCCGCCTCTCTGGCGCTTTTTCAGCGTGTCAACCGCTGTGCTGCTCAACATTGAGGGCAAGTGCTAACCTTTGAGGTCAAAACCTGCCCACTTGGTAGGTCATTTACCAGTACGCATTTCATCCCTTTGGGTGTGCTCATAGTTTGCTCCTTCGCTCTAGTTTCTGCCTGGCTCGACGCATCAAACCTATCTCCCCTCGTGCGCCACCTCCGGATCAGCCGGCCCCGGCGTCAACCGCGTCTCATACGCCACGCCGCTCTCCATCGCCCGCTGCATCTCGTCGTATATCTCCAGGATCACGCGCTTTGTGCGATACTCGCCGAACTGCTTCTCATCCTCGCGTTTGACAATCGGGAAGGTCTCCATAATATAGTCCACATCCTCACGTTTGATGCCATAGAGATGGAAGTAGGCGGCATCTAGCTCACAGCGCAGGAGGAAGCGCCGCTCCTCGTCCCAACGGAAGGGCGGGCCGTCATAGCCACAGTCTTTGGCAAAAGCTTCGAGATCCAAGGCGGTATAGGTCAGTTCAAGGGCATGGGCGTGAATAAAAGTTCGCAGTGTTGAAGTGAATGCGTCGGGCGATGGGCATGGAATTTGTTCAATAGTAGATAGTGGAATGCTCGGCTGACTTAAGGCATTTCGCAATGAATAATCAAACACGAAGGAATTGAGAACTCCGAGGAGTAATAGTAAATCATTAGTGTCAGGACCAAATATAAGCAACCATCCATATGATGCTGCGCCCCAAGGAAGAATAGGCCTGTCAGTGTTTTTTTGACGAAAAAACACCTGGACTTTGCACATTTTTACTGAAGAGCCTTTTTGACCTCTGCCAGTACACTGCAAGGAATAGTAGTGTCCGTTGTGCGAGAAAAGGAGGTTTCTTCTAGTGTTCCCACATCCTCTTGCGAGCCTTTTAGCTCCATTCCGAGGAGCTTTCACGAGGCCGACCTGGCAAAAGGTCGTGCAACTTATTGAAGGAACGCTCCTGACGCATGGACGCAGGACAGTAACAGCAGCGCTACGAGCGGCAGGACTGCAAGAAGAAAGGCATTTCAATCTCTTCCACCATGTCCTCAGTCGCGCTCGCTGGTCTCCTCTTCGAATCAGTCGCCTTCTATTGCTGCTGCTCGTTCAGACGTTTGTTCCCAAAGGGGCAACAGGTGAAATCGTAGCAGATGAAACGTTAGAGCGGCGATGGGGGCCACATATTACGAAGTGTGGATACTACCATGACCCTGTGCGCTCGTCAGAGAAGCATAAGAGGATCAGTCGTGGTTTGAGGTGGCTTTGCCTGATGCTCATCGTCACCCCTCCGTGGACGAGCCGACCCTGGGCACTTCCTTTTCTCTGTGTCTTGTTGACTTCCGAGGAGGTCGATATGAGGTTAGGGCGCCGGCATAAAACCGTTCCAGACTGGACTAAACAACTCATGAAGCTCGTACGCCGATGGCTCCCTGATCGAGCTATCAAGCTTGTTGGTGATGGCGCATATAGTGTTGTAGAGTTGGGAACGGCCTGCCGAAAACAGCAGATCACGCTCATCGCCCCGTTGCGTTTTGATGCCTGTCTCTATACGCCTCCTCCAACACGTCAACCACGCCAAATGGGGCGACCACGCCTGATAGGCCAACGCCTCCCGCAGTTTGATCAGGTGCTCTTTGACCCACATACTACCTGGCAGCAAGCCTGGGTCACATGGTATGGACAAGGCAAACGGCGGATCGAATGGTGCAGTGCAACGGCACTGTGGTATCGCGGAGGTCAAACGCCTTTACCTATCCGATGGGTTTTGAGCCGTGATCCCGAGGGGAAACACGAGCCACGAGCCTACTTCTCGACTGATCAAACCCAATCTGGCCTCTCTATCATCACCGATTTTATGAAACGCTGGTGTGCTGAAGTCACCTTTGAAGAGAGCCGGGCACATTTAGGTGTGGAGACACAGCGACAATGGTCAGACAAGGCGATCGAACGGATGACGCCTTGCCTCTTTGGGCTCTACAGCTTGGTCGCGTTTCTTGGTCACCACCACCATCCCACAGGGGATATTCCATTCCAACAAACAGCGTGGTACCGAAAGCGCCAGGCGACGTTCGCCGATGTGCTTGCTGTTGTGCGGCGTCATCTGTGGAATGATTTCCGTTATTCGACATTGCCCCAAAACCCTAATGTCATTTTACTTCCGCGCTCAGACCTCTCTCGCTTCGCTGATATCGTCTGTTCCTCAGCTTAAAATGTGCAAAGTCCAGAATACGACGTACCATATAACTGATAGAAGGCCAATGAGTTGGCCCTTGAGTATTAACGGACCGGAATACCACGCTAAGCACTTAGCGTGGTATTCCGGTCCGTTAATACTCAAGGGCCATATAGATCCGCTCTTATTAAACCGCTATAATATGCGAAGGACATAATGACTTTAGAATAAATAATTTCAATGATTTTTAAGGGGGCTCAACCCCTATGCTGTCTAAAAAAGAATAAAGGAGCTGTTACGTTAGATGAAACAGATTACTCTTCGCCAATCCCAAAATTCCGATGTCGAGACAATTGCTAATTTACGGGCAATTGTACTACGAAATGATTTAACTAGGTTAGGAAGGTTTGATGAAGAGAAGGTTCGTCAACGCTTCCATAATTCATTTGACTCAGTTCACACTCGGATTATTGAGTCAGATTCTTCTTTTGTTGGCTGCGTAGCTCTTAAACCAACGTTAGATGGTTATTTATTGGAACATTTTTATATTCATCCCAATTACCAAGGTAAAGGGGTCGGTAGTCATGTATTAAAAAAATTGCTTGAACAAAATGATGTAAAAGGGAAACGTGTAACATTAAATGTCTTACAAGGAAGCTCTGCTAAACGTCTTTATGAACGGTTTGGTTTTAAAGTTGAAAGTGAGGATCTCATAGACGTTTACATGTCTGTGAATGTAGAGGAAAATATCAGAACCGTCGAAGGAATGTAATAGGCCCTTGAGTATGAATGGACCCGACTACAATGGGCATTGTAGTCGGGTCCATTCATACTCAAGTGATTAATCTTCCTTTTGGCCAATGGACAGAAAATGCCTGGTCATCCCGAGTCCTTTAGGTGTCCTCCCTGTTTCTTCAATCTGTACCCTTCTTGCTTTCTACTCGAAAAACCTGGACTCCGCGATAATCTCCTGTGAAGGGAGAAAGGTAGCTTCGACGACGGATCTACCTGTGCGCTGGAGATATTGCCGAACGACACGATAGCCGATGGCATAACCGGCAAAATCAGGAACTCCAGCTTTGGGCCGCCCCGAGCTTGCGGTAATCGTATCGCCGAAGATATAGCCGCTCACAGCATTGAAGCCGCTCACATCAAGCGCGCCGCCGATAACGTGCCGTGCTGTGTCCAGCTCCTCCTCATTAAAATCGGTGACAAAGTAGCCGACCAGATCCTCTCCAAAGAGCTCGGCCGCGAACGCTTCCGCCAGCCCTTCGGCGATGATATAATCGGCGACTGTGACCTGCATGGGCAGGAAGGGGACGGTCTTGAAACGCACGTTATGGTTGAGCTCGTGAACCGACGCGGGCCCAACGCGGGGCAGCGTATAGTTGTCGGTGAGGCTGAGCGAGACCATGAGATAGCCCGGGATGCCACCAAATCCCGCATAGCCTCGACCGGGAAGATTGCTATTGTGCTTGGTGAGGACCACCGCACAGTTGATGGTGTCCAATCCAATGCGGTCAGCATAGGGGGCGAATGCAGCCACACCTCGTTCAAGTGCAGCCGTGGACCTCTGCCAGGCCCCATCATCGGTCAGTCGCCTGACCATTTCCTCAATGAGGGGACGCTGCTCGCCATCGAAATCTTCAGGCGTATACAGGGTCCACATTTTCGCCCAAGCCAGGGGATCGTCGCCTCCGCCATAAATACGCATCATGCCTTCAAAGGGGGCCAGCAGTTCCTGTCGATATATGGCCTCTCGTTCCTGCGCGCTGGCACTGTTAAGCAAACGCCGATAGATAGACTCGACATCTATGATCTGCAATTTCATCTGGTATTCCTTTCGAGCTTTCGCGACATAAGAGTTACTGGGAAGAGTCTAACCTATGACGTAACGTCATATGCAAGCCCATTTCACGCTTTGTGGGTTCGACTTCTCTCTGTCTGTGAGCAGAGCTTTCGGGATGGGGAAACGATGTCTGGCAGCCGTGTGATAGCTTATCCATCTTCACATGCAATGCTCACCCAATGATCCTACTGGTCGTCCAGAGTATTGCGTATGACGCTACGTCATACCGTATACTTTCGAATGAAAGGAGAAAACGCGTGGATCGCAAACACTATACGACCAGTCAATTTGCGCAGAAGGCCGCAGTCACAGCACGGACCTTACGTTTTTATAACAAAGTGGGTCTGCTCTCCCCCTCTGAGTATACCGAGGCAGGACACCGACTGTACTCGGATGAGGATCTGTGGAGTTTGCAGCAGATTCTCGCGTTGAAATTTCTGGGTTTCTCTCTCGAAGAGATCAAAGTGTGTCTGCAAAAGAATCCGGAACATTTACAAGAGACACTTGTGATGCAGAAGGCGATGCTGCGGGAGAAGCGCAGCCAACTGGATGCGGTCCTTCGGGCCATCGAGAAAGCTGAAGAATTGTTAAAAAGGAACCAGAGAGATTGGGAATCAATTCTTATCGATGTGATCCAGGTGATGCATATGGAACAGGATAAAGCGTGGGTGAAGAAATATCTCACTGAGGAACAACAACAGAAGTTGGCTGAAATCTCTCAGAAATCGTACAGTCCTGAAACAGCGCAGAAACTGGCAGTATGGGAAGAGAACTGGACCGAGGAGGATCAGCAACGTGCAAGTCAGCAATGGGATGCAGTGTTCGCAGAACTGAGGAGGCTGGTTGCGGAGAGGAAAGATCCAACCAGTGTGGAAGGTCAGGCTCTGGCGAAGCAGCACAGTGAGCTGATCAAGCAATTGACCCGGGGTGATGCGGATGTCGAGGCAGGTGTGAAACAATGGTGGAAGAACTATGAGGAGCTTCCCCTGGAGGAGAAGCCGTTCCCAATGTATCACTCCAGTAAGGAGGAAAAAGCGTTTCTGCAGAAAGCGCTGGCGCACTACAAGCTCAGCAATGGGATGCAGTGTTCGCAGAACTAGGCCCTGCGTTAAGGAAGACACCCTCTAGCCGCAAAGTAGATAAGTGCGGCACAGTTTTTGCTTAGAGTGCTTCAGATGTGCCCATCATCCGTGCCAGGTCATCGGCAGAAACTCGCGTGTAAATGGTCGTTGTTGCAATATCAGCATGACCCAGCAATTGCTGAATAGCAGGAAGAGGCATCGGAGGGCGGTCCAATCCATAGGCCGCAGGATCAAGGAGTGCTTTCGCGAACGTATGACGCAGGTCGTGAGGGCCGAGAGGGGAAGGGAGCTTTGCGGCCTGGCCCAGTTTGGCAATAATCTCCCGAATGCCGCGCTCAGCCAGAGGGCCGCGCTGGCCGAGGAAGAGATGTCTATCGGGCCAGCGACTCCAGGAAGCAACGGATTCTCCCCGGAGAACTGCCCGCTCACGCCAGCGTTCGGCAAGATGCTCACGATAGGTGAAATATGCATCGAGCGGTTCGCGAGCTTCCTGGACCAGCGGGATCTCGCGGTGTTTGAGTCCTTTGCCTCGGCGGATAATGAGCAACCCGCGCCTCGCCGAGACCTGCACATCGGGGATCTGGAGGGCCGCAACTTCTGAAACGCGTGGGCCTGCATAGCGGAAAAGGGTTGCCAGCGCCAGGGCTAAGCCATGATCACGGCGAGCCGCTTGTTCGGCACAGCGTCGAACTGCATTCCATTCGGTCTTGGATAAGGCGACAGGGGCTGGTTCCACGATCTCGATCATGGTCAGGTGGCGAAAGGGATTGCTCTCAGCAATGGTATCAAAGAAGAGCATGAGACTGATCAACGCTCGATTGATGGTCGTCGGGGCATAGCGTTTGGCGAGCAGGTGATCCCGATAGGCTTTGGCATCGGCAGATGTGACCTCGGTGGCTTTGAGGAGAGGCGCGTTCCTGCTGCAACCAGGTGGCAAAGCGACGAGCATCCTGGGTATAGAGCGCGATGGTCTTGGCTGCAAGATCCGGACGCAGGTTGAGTTGTTCCCGGCCTGGGTGGCAATCTCATTCCACATAGCTCCTCCTTGTTATCGGCACAGTTACATTATCGGTGCAGTTTTTTCTGAGATAGCGTCCGCAACTCTGCCGATAACATACCACACATGGGGAGAAACGGTGCCGATAATCCTGCTTTTCGGCGCAGTTTCCTTTCCTCCTGGTAAATGCCGTACCAAGTGAGCAGGTTTGGCCCTCCGACGTAAGCACTTGCCCTCCAATGTGAGCACTGGTACAAAACTACTTGAGCAAACCGCTTCACATCTGGGGTATCAGCAGAGAAGAGTGTAAATAACAACGAGATCCACACGGTCCGATGGGGAGTATGCAATTTGACACACTGGAGTATGAGGTGGTTGTGCTGCGTGCAGGCTAGGTAGGGCAGCGTTTTAGCGGCCTGATCTCTCCGCGTTGGCCTGAGCTGCAGCAGGCAGTCAAGCAACAACGGGACCCATGCCAGATCAGTCTTTATCCTCGTCGCCGCCTCTGGTGGTAAACAGGTGCGCGGTCCTCCATTGGGGTCAACGCGCGGACGTGAGGCGCAAGCGCTTTTTCAGTCAGGATGCAGCATATGCTACAATAAAACCTAAAAGCAGAGATACACATGGATGCAAAGGAATAACAAAATGCAAGAGACAGCGGGAGAGATGTTCTATTATCGCCTGAGCAGCGCTATCGAAGCACAGGATCTTGCCACCCTGGAAACCCTGTATCATCCTGACGCCACCCTGATCTCCCTCACGACTGGACAGATCATCCAGGGGCGAGCCGCCATCATGGCAACCATCAAACAGACCCTCTCAGTCACCAGTCCCATCAAACCGATAGCCATTGAGAGCTTCGTTGAACTCTCGGATGATATTATCTGTGTCGAGGCCACCCTGTCTACCCGCTTCACCCAGAACCGCCAGACCTATGATATCTATTTGCTCCAGGCAGGCGTCATACGCAATCATTTCAGCGGCATGATTTCGCCACGTCAGCCCGCTACTCCACTCCATCTCGGAGCCCCAGCCACACCTGAGCAGCAATTTCACCGCCGCTACTGGACCGCTCGACAGGCACAGAATCTCGCCCAACTTCGCACCCTCTATCACCCCAACGCTATCAGTATCTCCGTCAGCGGCGGTTCCGTCACCCAGGGATACGATACCATTGAGAACAACTTTCAACACGAGACGCGCGAATTGGGTCCTTCGCGGCTCAAGGCTCTTACCCGCTTCATCGAAGATTCCGATCTGATCTGCACCGAAGGGACCTTCACCATTGATATAGACCCCGGCATGTCTCTTACCAGGGTCCCCCTGGATCTGCAATTCTACAACATCTTTCTCCTGCGGGCCGGAGTCATTCGCCTGGCCTTCAGTGGCCTCATTTCCCCACGTCCCGCCGAACTCAAAGAGGCATTCAAGCTCATTGCCGAGCGTCGCCGCAAAGCGCTGGGCATGACGTGGGACGCCTTTATAACCTCCCGGCGCCGCTGGGGGTTATAAGGGGTGTAGATCTCGTTGTTATTTACACTCTTCTCTGCTGATACCCCAGATGTGAAGCGGTTTGCTCAAGTAGTTTTGTACCAGTGCTCACATTGGAGGGCAAGTGCTTACGTCGGAGGGCCAAACCTGCTCACTTGGTACGGCATTTACCACCTCCATTCCTCCCAGACTTTTCTTCGACCTCTTTCGAGAATAGACAGAGAGACGCTTCTTGACAACTAACGTTAGTTACGTTATAGTGGCGGGGAAGATTTGATCCTATCTCAAAGACAAGGAGGGGGTCGATGGCTCTCTTTGACAACAGGCTGGCCCGGGAAATCATCATGCTGGTGCGACAGCGGTATGGGGAGTTAGGAAACGCGCTGGGAGAGGCATGCCAACAAGAGGGTCTGGACCAATGGAACGAGTCCAGTCTGTTGCAACGTGATCTGAAACTGTTGATCGGGGTTGCCAATGGGGAATACCACCGAACAGAAGAGGCCGTTCGTCACGCCGAACAAGCACTCACGCGCCTGCTGGATTTGCTGTTGGGGAATCCGCTGGCAAGCCGAATAGTCATCCCGGATGACTTTTGGAAAACGGACCCCGGCATTCTGATCTCGCGAGTCCGGTGGTGGATCTCGGTTGATGACCTGATTACCATCAGCAATGCTGCGGCGTTGGCCTTTGGGGAAAACACGCAGGCCAATCGCATGCGCATCGGACGTGCAATCGACAGTGGCTTCTTAGAATGGGTTCCTGATCCCTCAGTGGCCAACCCACAACAAAATAAACGTGTGCTTCGGCCTCAGGTGGAGCGTTTGCGTGATCAACGCCGACTGCCTGAATAAACGAGATAGACCGCATCTAAGGCGCGTTGCTCTTCTACACCCAAGCGATTTTTAGAATACACACGAAAGGATAACGAGATGTCTTTCCAACGACCTCCCAAAACAGCCGATGAGCTCGGCTTGATGCGTGGTTTTCCACCATCACCAGACGCGCGTGTCACTCACGCCACACAACTCCTGGGTCCCTATAACCGCTGGAGTTTCCAGAACATCCAAAAACTCAATCCTACTGCGGATGTGTGGCGTGGCAATGGGCCAGTCGCACATTTCGACGAAGAGCTTGGCGACATCGACGAAATTCCCTACCAGAGACGAGATGGAACCACCTATACCTTTGGCGAGATGCCTGAACTCAGCTACACAGACGGCATCGCCGTTGTGCATCAAGGAAAAATGATCTATGAGCGCTATCTCAATGGGATGCAGGCATATACCCGTCACGCCTGGGCCTCTGGAAGCAAGTCCATGACGGGGACGATCGCGGCGATGCTGGCTTATGAAGGGCTCTTTGATCTCAAAGCTCCTGTGACAACGTATCTCCCAGAGCTGAATGCGAGCGGCTGGGCCTCTGCTACAGTCCGCCAGGTAATGGATATGACCACCGCTATCACGTTCGCTGAGGGTAAACCAGATCCATTGCTTGAGCAGCCAGGCATGGCTCATCCAAGCATGGTCGAGAACTGGATGTATAGTGTCACCATGGGCTGGCGTGCACGCCCCCAAGGCTATGCAGGCCCGGAGACCAGCTATGACTTGCTAGCAACCATGAAAAGAGCGGGGAAGCATGGCGAGCGTTTTACGTATCTCACACCAAATACCGACATCCTCGCGTGGATCATGAAGCGTTTGCTGGACAAGCCGCTTGCTGACATCATGCAGGAGCGGATCTGGTCAAAACTGGGTGCCGAGCGGGATGCGTGTTGGGTGGTTGGCCCAACGACGGAAGAGACTTCTGGCTCCGGGCTGCTGACGACGCTGCGTGATATGGCACGCTTTGGCCAGATGTTGCTGCAACAAGGGTGGTTTAACGGGCAGCAGATTATCCCTACCGCTATTGTTGAGGACATTGAGCGGAGCGCGAAAGGATCTTCGCCCTACTCTCATCACTGGTGGATGGTGAATAAGGAACATGGTGCCTATTGCGCTTTAGGGTTCGGAGGTCAAATGCTTTACATTGATCCTCGCGCGCAACTCGTGGTGGCGAAGTTTAGCTCGTATCCCACGCCAGTCGATGGCGGTGAAGAATTCTTTCATGCCTTCGCCGCTCTCCCGGCCCTGGCAAACGCGTTGGTGAGGTAATTTCTGAGGCAATTCAATCAAATAGGATATTCAGGCTGTCTCTCTTGCCAGGAAGCATCCTTCCTGACTATACTCGCCTGGATCTCATAGAGACAACAATATGCTCCGATGAGAGTGGAGATGGGACGGTATGTGAAAGGGCAAAAACAGAAGAAGGAAAAAGGGATGAAGCGAACGTGGACATCGGAAGAGCTACTCGAACATTTTACCCTTCTACCAGACGAGTTAAAGGCGGTCGGCAATAAGTCGGGAGCGACGCGCCTGGGGTTTGCTGTTTTATTCAAGTGTTTCCACTATGAAGGCCGTTTCTTGCGTTCCAGGCAAGAGGCGGCTCCTGAAGTGGTTCGCTTCCTCGCCACCCAGGTGGGCGTTGATTCTACCCTCTTTGCGCAGTATGCCTGGGAGGGGCGCACCATTGAGGCCCACCGAGCGCAGATCCGTACGATGACAAAGGTCCGCGAATTTGGGGTCATAACATTTTTACCCCATGCGCATTAAGTTAAGAGCCAATCGAGTCCTTCGAGGAGCAGCTGAGCTAAGCAAGGTTCAGCGGCCCGTCGATTGAGCTGACAGCCTGACTGCATCCGTCGGTACAATTTGTGAACCACCGGATGTAAGTGAGCGAGGCCATAGAGGACCTCTAACAAGTCCAGAGCCAGAGCACGAACCACGGCGGAAGCTTTGACCAGGCTGCGCCAGGGATCATGCCAGCACCCAAATTTGATTGCCTTTGAAGAGTTGCAGATTCGCAACATGGTCAAAAACAGACACCTTGCCAAGAGCATCCACGATGCTGGATGGGGACAATTTCTGCTTTGGGTCAAGTATTATGCAGCGATACATACAATCCCTGTCATAGCAATATCTCCACACTCTACTAGTCAAGAGTGTAGTGCGTGTGGAACGCTTGTGAAGAAAACATTGAGTGTGCGCACGCATGTGTGTACGGGGTGTGATATGGTCTTAGACAGGGATCATAACGCAGCGCTCAACATTTTGCAAAAAGCTCTCAGTACCGTAGGGCATACGGGAACTGATGCACCTCTGAGTGCATGAAACGCTTCTGGACAGGAAGACCTCTACACTGTCTCAGCGATGGGATGGTGCAAGTCACCTGGATGAAGGAAGAATCCCCCGTGATTTATCCGGGGGAGTGTCAAGAAACGGATATCAACAACGCAGGCACCTACCTCTATCTCACAACCGATCAAGTGCGTTTTTACGAGATAGACGCCTCCGAAAACTACGCGCACGCAGGTGGCGGCGGCTATGTCTCCAACTCCTGGCGCGGGGATGATACAGCGGTTCCCCTCTCGCTGGATCGGATACCCCCCCTGGTCTTCTCCGAAGTGCTGCGCGACATCGATCTCTTCGTGGGCGTCGCCAGTGTTGGCAACGATCCCACCTGGCAAGATGGCGGACCCGAGGGACGGTACCGAGACTACTGGCAGTCGTACAGCTTCGGCGAGCTCTCCGCGACTGCAGAGACGCGCAAACAGATCCTGGAGCGCCTCCTTCCTCGGCTCTCGCTCGCGCAGCGGTGCCGCATTGAAGGCCGCTTCCTCAAGGTACAGGGTGACCTTCGTACCTACAAGATCCACCTTGGGTCGGGGAACATCCTTATGGAGCCCAATGATCAGTATCTCTGCATCGTACCTGGCCGTGGTCCAAGTACAACGCAGGATCTCTACCTCCCTTTCGAGGGAGATACAGTCCTCGCCATCATCCTCTCCAAAGCCTTCCTGCTTGCAGAAGACACCAAAATCGCCGACCCCACCATCACCAGTCAAATCGGCAAACGCAAAATCACTGTCTCGTAAGATCGCTAAAGAGCTTCCACAAAAGAGGAGGCCACGCGGCAGCCATGGCTGCCGCGTGGCCTCCTCTTTTGGGTTCTGCGGCGCAACTGGTTGAAGCTCCTTGAGGAAGAATGAGAGCAGCTTCGGCCTAACTGGTTGAAACTACTCCCTTCGGAGGAAACACAGGAGCTGGAAAGCTCCGGCTCAAAAGGTTGAAAAACTGGCGGGCCTTGATCCCGCCAGACCTACCTCTCCCGGTAACGACTTCTCAGAACACGTTACATCTGGAGTTTGCCCATGGTTGGAAGAGGAATCTCGCCCAAAGCGACTCTCTCCGTCTGTTAGGAGGCTCGCATGGCTCAACGTGAAGGGATTTGCGGCGCAATGAAAAAGGAAAGCGGTTGAAGCAAAAGTAGGGAGCTACAATAGCCTGATATCGCCAATCACAGATTAGGTTTCTTCCCTTCGCCTGGGAAGCAAACCGTGCTCAATAGCAATGGCGACCGCCGCTGCCCGCGAATCGACGTTCAGTTTGGTGTAGATGCTATTCAAATAGGACTCGATCGTGCGACGTGTAATCCCCAGGTGAGCACCCACCTCTTTACTCCGCTCTCCAGAGGCGATCCCGGCCAATACCTCCAGCTCACGTGCTGTCAGATGGAAGTCGCTGTTCTCGTGTACAGCTGATGGAGCTGATCTCTTCCGCGTTGCCTGGTCCGGGATGCGTTTCATCAGTTCCGGCTGCAGCAGCATATTCCCACGAGCAGCGCTCTCAATCGCTTGCAAGACCGTCTCAAGACTGCTTTCTTTGAGCAAGTAGCCACGTGCGCCCGCCTGAAGGCTACGCAGCATCAGATCGTCTTCATCGTAGGTGGTCAGCACGATGATGGCGATCTGTGGCCATTGAGCACGTATCCGCTCAAGAGCTTCCAACCCATCCATAACAGGCATGCGCAAATCTATCAAGACCACATCGGGTTGCAGCGAGCTGATCAACTGGAACGCGATCTGATCAGTTTGCGAACGAAAGAAGCGCTTGCGGCAAAAAAGCAGCAGGGCAAAACGCTCGGAAAACCAAGGGGCACCATCCAGAAAAGTAAATTTGACGCGGATTTGGAGCGCATCAAGGATCTCCTCAAATTGGGACTCTCAGTGCGCAAGATCGCCACTCTCCTTGGCTACAACAACCATCTTGCGCTCAACACCTACATCAACAAACGCAAGCGCCGCGAACAAGGCTCATAGGTGGCTTAGCGGGAACGATTCGAGTTACTTTTGGCCTTGGGAAGCCTTAGCGGGAAAATGGAACGAAAAATGTTATCACCCCATTTTCGGTGAGGCCTTTGCTCTTCAGGTTATCGCGAAAGTAGACCGCGCTTAATGCCAACAGCCACTGCCGAGGCACGCGAATCGACGCCGAGCTTAGCATAGATACTCGTGAGATGTGATTCAACTGTGCGTAAACTGATACCAAGCCGAGAAGCAATCTCTTTGCTTCGTTCGCCGCATGCTACGGCCTCCAACACGTCACGCTCGCGCTCGGTCAACTCGCTCTCTCCTTCTGCTTGAGATCTTGAGGGTGTTGGATGAAATGCATCCGTGGTTCGGACCAGAATGCGTGCCATGACCTCTGGCTGGAGAAATATATCACCACGAGATGCCGTGCGAATAGCATGAAACAATGTCTCACGGTCAGTATCCTTCAGAAGATAACCGCACGCGCCTGCACGCAATCCTCGCAGCATCAAATCATCTTCATCATAGGTCGTCAGGATGATGACTGCGATGTGCGGCCACTGCTCCCGTATCTGAGTGATCGCCTCCAGGCCATCCATGCCTGGCATGCGCAGATCCATTAGCACAACGTCTGGCTGGAGTGCTTCTACTACCCGCACAGCTTCTGCCCCATCGGCCGCATCGCCAAGCCAGGTAAAGCCCTCTCTAGCGATTTCCAGCATCATATGCAGCCCTTCTCGCACGACAAGATGGTCGTCAACCACGACGATGCGAATATCATTCTGCTTTTCGTCCATTTTCGCCTCCTCTCTCCAAGGAAAGGCAGAGGCGCACGATTGTTCCCTTGCCCGGCTCGCTACTAATCAGCAGTTGGCCATTCATCAGGCGCGCGCGTTCACGCAAGCCCTGGAGCCCATAGTGATCAGTTGTGACCTTTGCTGGATCAAAGCCGATCCCATTATCACCTATTTCAAGGGTGATCACCTCATGCTCGCCACCTGCCCGTATCCATGCCTGGCTGGCCTGGGCGTGGCGCGCGATATTGGTCAGTCCTTCGCTAACCACGCGCAAAAGATGTTCGTGATACTCGCCTGGGAGTCTGGCTGGCAGATAACAGGTACAAGGAATACCGGTTGCCGTCGTGAAATGGTCCGCTTCCGTCTCAATGGCGACGAGAATATCACCTGTCGTAGGTATCTCTGTACGCAGATCGGTGATCGCGGCTCGCGCGCTGTTGATCGTAGCTCGCGAACGGGTCATAGCCCGCTGGACAAAGGTTCGCGCCTGCTCGCAACGCTGACTGATCAAAAGCAAGTCAATGGTTTCCAGTTGCATGGTCAGGCCAACCAGTCCCTGAGCCAGCGTATCGTGCAGTTCGCGAGCCATGCGCTGCCTCTCTGTAGTCAACGTCAGATCTTTGACACGTGCTGCATAGTCTTCGAGCTGAATATGCGCCGTCTCCAGCTCGTGTAAGAGTTCCTGATCTCTGCGATGTGCACTGGTTTGTTGGATGTAGAGAATCAGACTGGCGCACACGAACAGTAAGATGAGTGAACCCTCCGCAATTGTCCTGATCAGCTTCGGCGCAACAGCGAGACCGGGTATGCTTTGACTATCTGACAGGAAGGTAAGCAGGACTATACTTTGAATGACAAAGCAAAAAAGCAGACAACCAGCGACCACTACGATGATATGGGATGTCCGTTTGAGCAGGATAAATGCCTCAATGGCTAGCGTGAGCCACAATCCAAACACTGCGTTATCCGCACCGATCAGGAAATAGATGAGCCATATACACACAGCCTGGAGCAGGAAATAAGGCCACAGATAGCGCTGATTGATATTTTTAAAGAGAGCCCACCAGTGCAGACCACCATGAAGCACCATCAAGAGAGTAAAGACAAAGAAAAAAAACAGTATGGCGCTTTTGCTATCCATTCGCAAGAGATCTGTAGCAAGAATACGAGAGATCGTGATATTGATGCTTGCTGGAGATCTGTCATCCATTGGCTGCAGCAGCTCTGCAATACTTGCCAGTATATATTGCACATAGGTAAGACAAAGCCAGAAGAAAAGCAACCAGTTCAATAGCCTTTTCTCTTTGTGTATGAGTGGATGAATTGGTGTGTTTTCCATCGCGTTCCCTCTTCTCCGTGCGTGGGCTCGTCCCCGAGCTCTTTGCTGAAATGCTCGGAGCTATCCTCAAGTATAACATGAGCCACTCCTGGATAGCATGTCAATTCCCGCAAATACGCTTGCGTGTTTCCGCAACATCTCGCTGCGGGGTTTGGCAGAGAAAAGTGCGGAGTTTCTCGATAGCTTTGCCTTTCGCGGCTAGCTATCCTTAGACTCAAGGTAGTAAATGGTCACCTGCTACGAATTATTGCAAGGAAAGAGGTATCAACATGGAAATGGGTAAATCCATAGATCCACCACAAGAAGATGTCATCATTGAGGCTATCGATGTTCACAAGCATTACGACACGGGGAAGGTGGTCGTGAAGGCTTTACAGGGGGTGACACTGCGCATCCAGCGCAAAGAGGTCGTCGCTATTATGGGGCCGAGCGGCTGCGGTAAGACCACGCTGCTCAATTGCCTGAGCGGATTGGATCGGGTGACAACGGGGAGCATCAGGATTGCGAATCAGGATATTCGCCACCTGTCTGATCGCCAGCTTACCCTTTTCCGTGCCCGCGAGATGGGCTTTGTTTTCCAGACCTATAACTTACTGCCGGTCCTCACAGGATTGGAGAATGTGGAGCTGCCGCTGCTAGTGAGCGGTGTGTCTTCCAGGGTGGCCCGGACTCGTGCGCTGGAGAGCATTGAGCAGGTAGGCTTACGTGACTGGGCTCGTCATCGCCCAGCTGAGATGAGCGGCGGTCAGCGTCAGCGTTTTGCGATTGCGCGTGCGCTGGCAACAACCCCCTCTCTTGTGTGGGCAGATGAGCCTACGGGCGCGCTTGATAGCACGACCAGCCAGGAAATTATTGATTTGATGCTCACCCTCAATCGTGAACTGGGCCTCACGTTTGTCTGGGTCACGCACGCGCTGGATATCGCTCGTCAGGCCAGTCGTGTGATTACCATGAGCGATGGCCTGATCAGAGAAGATGTCCTCGTCGAGGCACTATCGAAGGTCGGCACATTCGAGGAGAAAGGAGCCCAAGGATGAATATGTCGCTGACGCTTCCTGGCTTCTCCCCAACCACGCAGACCCTGCTGCTTGCCGTTGTTGTAGGAGGAGCCGTGCTGATTATTGTTGGTCTGAGCATCAACACCCCCCTGCTGTGGCGGATGGGGATGCGCAATATCCTGCGTCACCGCGCGCAGACCCTCATTATGCTCTGTGGTCTCTTGCTCTCTTTCATTTTTCTTACAGCTACCTTTGGATTACAGGATAGTTTAACTCACTCCGTAGAGGCTGACCGCCTGACAAAAGTTGGTGATGTCGATGAGTCTGTCACCGGTCCCTTTACGCAAAATCAAGTGGAGAGCGCCCTCACGCAAATTCGGCAGCAAGCGGCGGTGCGGGCAGCCACGGCGCTCTATCTGAATCCTCTCGGGGCGAGCTTTCGTTCACAACGAACCGGCGTCACCCAGACCAATCAGTATATCCTGGGGGTGCCGCCTGACTTTGATCAGGTCTACGGTGCTCTGAGAGATAGCCAGGGGCAGGCCATCTCTAGCGCGGGTCTTCGTGCCGACGAAGTGTTACTCAGCCATTCAGCCGCGAAGTCATTGGATCTCAAACCGGGAGATCAGCTACAGATTAAACTCAATGAGCAAAAAGAAACGTTCAATGCGACCGTGCGGGCCGTCCTCTCGAACGATGTGGCTGTTACCGGTGGCGAACTTGGTTTTGATGGGTCCTATCCAGAAATGCTCCTGCCTCTGGCAACTCTCCAGCAGTTTTACCTGCAATCTACCCATCAATCTTTGCCCCCAAATACGATCTGTATCAAAAATATTGGTCCTGGGGCAATGAACGACAGGATAACTGACCAGACCGTTCTCACCTTCTTAGAAGGGCGCTTTCACACGTCGGCTGATACGCGCGGTACGATTCCTACCCCCTATGATAGGACGATTATTCACGCGCTCAAACCTACGCAAGTAGAAGGGACGAACTGGAGCCCCCTGGCTGGTAAGGGAGATTTCCTATCAACATCAGCAGCACGGCAATTTACCCTGCTGCTCCCTGCCTTTACGGGCTTGCTGGTCAGTGCGGGGATGTTGCTGTTGGTATTGTTATGTCTCTCGCTCGCAGCGGATCGACGGATGGAACTGGGTATAGCTCGGGCGGTCGGTTTGCAACGCCGTCACCTGGTACAAACCCTGCTGATCGAATGTTTTGGGTATAGTCTGCTGGCGGCTGTCCCTGGAGTGCTGCTTGGCATTGGTGTGCTGGGGCTTGAATTACTCACATTCTCCAACATACCCGCGCAAAGCTTCGTCTCTAGTGCAGAGATTCCGCTCCATCTCTGGATAAGCTGGCAAAGCGTGCTGAGTGTGCTGTGTTTCGGGTTGCTGACAACGCTCATCGTGACATGGCTGACCGCTATCTGGATCAGTCATAGCAATATTGTGACTGCGATCCGCAACCTGGACGACCTTCCTGTGCATGCGAACTTCAAAGATCTTCTGAGCGAACTGAGAACCGCGCCAACGGTGGCACGACGCGTCGTCGCCTGCGGGCGTTTGCTCTGGGAACTCCTGGTGCGTGGTCCGCTCTGCCTGCTTGTTGGGTACCTGTTACTGCGACAGGGGCAGACTCTCAGCACAGACTGGCTAGAGCATCTGAGCGTTGCCGTTCTGATCGTAGGCGCCGGGTTACTGTTGACCTGGCTGAGTACCGCCATACGCCTCCCGGTAACACTCTGCCGTTGGCTTGGTGGAACCCTGATTGGCCTGGCCTGGCTCGCCTATGGCCTTCAGACAGGGGCAGGGACGATTCTTCTCGTTTTTACCACGACGCAGCCACAGAACGGAAGCGAGTTCCAGGATATCATGCTCAGCCTCTTGCTCAGCCTGCTCCTGCCGCTGATTGGCATAGTGGTGTTGGTAATGAATAACGGCGATGGTCTGGCTACCGCCTTGCACTTGATCATCCGGCAGGTGCGAGGTCTGGCGCCAATCAGTCGCCCCAGTATGGCGTATCCGCTGACCTTTCGCTTCCGTACCGGGGTGGCCGTCTCTCTCCTGAGTCTGGTGCTGTTCCTGATTACGCTCATTATCACCGCCAATCTCGGTATCGGGCAGCAGGTGGCTAACACTTCCCAGCAATCCACCGCGCAGTTGATCGCGACGCAAAATGCCTACACGCTGAGCATTACCCGGTTTTTAGTCGCACACCTGGTCATCGGAGTGCTCTTTGGCGCGCTTTCGATTGGGGTGATTGCCAGCCGCGCCGTTGTCGAGCGGCGGCAACAGATCGGAATGCTACGGGCACTGGGCTTCTCGCGTGCATTGGTGCGTCGCTCGTTCTTGCTGGAGGCGAGTTTTATCGTGACATTGAGTCTGGTCATCAGCACAACGCTCTCATGGTGGCTGGTCTCACAGGTTGCGCACGCCACCTCAAAAGAATTCTTGATCCCGGTGCTTCCCACACTCTGCCTCGTGCTGGGCTGCTACCTGATGTCATTCATTTGTACATTCATTCCTGCTCAGCAAGCTTCTGGCATCTTGCCCGCCGAAGCACTGCGGTATGAATAATCAATATGAAAAGAAGATCTGTCGAAATGGGAGCGAAGCTATGCTCAATAACAACGAACAAAACTCGCTACAAAGAAAGCCGGAGCGGCAGAAGAAACTGCGGCTTGCACCACTTCTGCTTCTGCTGGGAGGTGTCGTCATTATGGGCACTCTTCTTATGGTTGCCTGGCAAGTCTACACCACGAACCAGTCCCCTTCGAGCACAGGACGGGGATCCACGCAAGGCACGGAGGGCCCTACTCATGCTCCCTGGGATGACTACCCTGAGGTTTACTGGCAAACACTGAGAGCACAGGTCGCCCAGGGATTGCATATGACTGAGCAGCAAATACACGATAACTTGCACTCAACGCTTCTTGCAAATGCCTCCACCGGGAGCAACCAGACTGAGATAAGTTCAGCCGATGCCGCGCAATGGATGAGCGATCTTGCCAGCGCGCATGGTGTTTCGCAGGCGCAGCTCCATACTATAGAGGTTACTGCGGTCCAAAAGGCTCACACGATACTGGTAAACCAGCATGTTTTGACACAGCAGCAGGCAGACGAGAATATGCACATGATGAACCAGGACAACTTGAATTTTAATATGGTAAATGCGTTTTCCAGAGGAGACAAGACAAATGGGCAAGGTAAGTGAAAAGCCGGAGCTTCAGGGAAGAGAGACACTGGCGCCTCTCCCCGGCAGGCAATGGTGGCAGCAGGATAGTGTCACGCTTGTACGCCTGGCGAGTGTAGTAGGACTCATCGCAGCAGTTTTTTTGTATCTCGCATGGCGGGCGACGCCTCCCACTGTGTTAGGAACCTCATCATGCGACACTCGACCGTCATGGTTAGAGCCAGGGAGAACCCCGGCCCCCAGTAGCGTGCATACTATAGAGCAGGCATACAACTGTATTCTCGATACCTATCCGGCGACTCTCGATAATCGTAGACTGCTCCAGTATGCTATGGCTGGTCTGGTCGGCTACCTCGTTCAACAGCATCAAGATCAGCACAATGCCGTCTTGCCCGCGCTGACTGGCAATCGTCAGACGGATTGGCAGGCGTTTCAGAAGACCTATACGACGATGACAGCTCATCTTTCGTTGAACCAACAGAGTCTTGTTGGCGCAGCGATCACAGAGATGGTGAATGGCTTACATGATAATCATGCCCATTACATTCCCTTCTCCAACCTCAACACCGGGGGATCAGCCTCCCAGCCCAACACCCAGATGGGGCTGGGCATTGTCCTCTCTTTCGATCCCGACCAGCTTGCAGATGCCGCGCCTCCGCTTTATATTCTTGGCGTTGATCCCGGCAGCCCGGCGGAGCAGGCCGGATTGCGACCCGGTGATATCATCGTCACTATCAACGGCCTTTCCCCTTTTATCAGTCAGAAGCCAGTGTCGGAGATCATTAACCAGCTCAGTGATTCGAAGCCCGTACAGTTACAGATACAGCATCCGGGTGCTGCTGACACGAAGAACGTACGTCTGATTGCTGCCGCTTATCCTGCCCTGCCTCTCGCCTCCAAACGTCTGCTGCCCGGTAACATTCTCTATGTGCGACTGACCCGATTTAAGACGGGCGTAGCAGACCAGATACGCCGCGCCGTGCAGGAGGCCGGGGCGGCGCAACTCAAAGGCTTGATCCTCGATCTACGCGGGAACGGAGGTGGAGATGTAGAGGAACAGAGGCGTGTTATCAGCATGTTTGTCCATAATCAGATCATCGCATCCTTTGTTGACAAACAGGGGCAACGCACAGATCAGAGGACCAATGATAGTCTACCGCTATTCCACATCCGGCTGGTGGCTTTGATTGACCGAGGCTGCGCATCTGCCTGCGATGCTACCGCCACGGATATTCATGACCTCCATCTGGGGCGCCTGGTAGGAGAAAGGACGGCGGGAGCGGTCTCTGGACCATCGACAGATTTGTTCCTCGACGATGGGGGCGTAATAGGGTTGCCGGTTGCATTTATGCAAGGGCCTGCTGGTGAGATTGTTGATGGCATTGGCGTGCCGCCTGACGACGAGGTACATCCCACACCGCAAGCTCTGGCCGCAGGCCATGACCCCGTCCTTGAGAAAGCGCTTCAGGATCTCTAGCAAGACCTCAAATTCAAGGAAGCCAGGAGAAGATGAAGGAGACAGCCAGATCAGCGCTTCATCATCTTCTTTCTCTGGTTGACACCGGTTTGACGGTAGTCATCTGATGCAGGCCAACCTTGCCTTGGTCAATACCCTTCTGCTTCGGGAGATTCTGGCCGAGGAGAAATGGAAACAGGCCATGAAGCAGGGGAAGACTGACGCGGATTGACTCCGCATTTACACGTATCCTCAGCTTACCTCCGCTACCGCTGATACAGACGTTTGCGCTTAGGACGACGCACGAAGTAATAGATGATGCCACCAATTCCACCGGTAAAGATGATGATCAGTAGCCAGAGCAACTTTTCATTGCTCTCAGGAGGCTCGTTCGTCGCACAATCGATGAGCATCCAGATCCAGATCACCAGCAGAGCGATCCCAACAAGGCCGAAGAGACAGCTCAGAGCGAGCACGAGTAGACCAAAAAGACCTGACACAATAACTCCTCCTCTTCTGTGTTATATGTGGTAACGGGAGATGTTTTCCCTTGTTTGCAATGGGAGATTGGAGAACAATTTTCTTCCAGTCTGCCTTTCTAAATCTACTCAAATGTGCTTATCAACCCTCGAATAGATTCAATTGCTGCACTTGGCCCTCACAGGAAGTCCCCATGACTTCTACGCCGCTTTGGGTCGCCTGCAGCACATCGCACTCAGGACGAGCCTGAGTGTATGGCCCTCGCCGGGCAAGGAACCTCGTCAAGATGTTGTGAGCACTATTCTCATCTCGGTCCATGACGAGTCCACATTCCGCGCACTGATACGTTCTTTTCCACAGGGGCATGGCGTGCAGATTTCCACAGCCACTACACTGCTTAGACGTGTTGCGCTCATCTACGAACTGAAGCCCTTTCCCATACAACTGGCATTTATAGGTGAGCATCTGGACAAAGGCATACAGGCCCCAGTCGTTATAGACTGCCCGATTGAGCGTCCTGTTGCGCTCCTGATGCTCTTTCATGACCATCTGCCGCTGAGAAAGATCGCCCACGACGACAGTTCTCTCAACCAATCGTCGTGCGATGAGATGCGATGCCTTGTGCAGGCTATCGCGCTGTTTGTTGCGCTTCCTCTGCGAAACGCGCTTGTACACCTTGCTCAGATGAAGATAACGACGGGACTTCTTCTTGCACTTGCCGCGTTTCGAGCGAAGCCGATCCAACTGCTTGTTGTACCAACGCGAGCCTTTGAACCCACCGATGTGATAGATTCGGCCCTCTTGCGTGACCCCAGTTGCCAGCGTCTTGATGCCCAGATCGAAAGCCACGGTGTTGCCATCGCGTTTGGCTTGCTCGGGCTCTCGGTAGCTGAAAGAGGCGTAGTAGTTACCTCTGCCATCGCGACTGATCGCCACCTCTCGAAAGCCTTCTGGAGGCAGTTCGGTGAGGTGAGCACGGATGGCAGGAAAGCGTTTGTGCTTGCCCTTGCCTCCTGTGGGCAAGATGAGGGTGTTTCCCTCAAGCGTGAGATACATCGCCGGGTAACAGAGGGTAAAGAAGCCATGGCGAGGGCGCACGCGGGGAAAGCCTGGGGTTTCCCCATTGGCGACGCGACGAAAGAAGGCTCGCATGGCCCCATCCAGGCGATAGTACACTTCCGCAAGCAATTTCCCATAGACCTGATTAAGTTCAGGATCATGGGCACGGCTCTCGGCCAGCGTTTTCTTGCAGGCGTTGAAGCGCCACTTCTCACCGTCTCGCAATTTCATCACCCACCAATTGTAGAGCCCTCTGCATTTGCCTTGCATGAACTCAAGGGTAGCCATGTCTTGCTCGCTGAGGTCAAGTTTGATTTTTTTGCAGAGGAGCATGAAGACCCCTTCCCTTTCAACACCACACTGAGAGAGAGACGTCGCCTCTTTCGCTAGAAACATCAGATATTCTGGTTTAGAACACTTTTTCTCATCTGGTACGTGTAGCATACCATGCTATCGTCTCTCTGTCAACGCCTCCAAAGGTGGACAACAAGCGCACATTTAAGCAGAGTCGCGCACATGTTCGATTGCTGTTCTTACGCTCCTTTCGTCCCGGATCGAATGGGATAGTCGGTCAAACCCATCGAAGGCGGGCATCACCACTAAGTGAGTTGAAACAATCGAAGAGTTGGCTTGACCAACAAAGACTGAGGTAAGGATAGGGGAGAAAAGGCAGGAAGCGCTATGAACCAGTTCACAAGAGGCGTGTCTTCTCATAGGGAGATGAAAGGGTGGGGATGCGGGAGATCTCTGTGACGCGAGAGATCTCCTGGTATGCCTGAGTGCATGTGAGCCAGGCGCTCCTCCTGGTAATGGCGTGCGCACTCCTGTCAAACCTGAACTGCTTGCCTGCCTGTGGCCAGCAGATAGGCCTCTTCCAGGCTAGGGTCAATGACGACGGCAGCCTCGTGCGGGCGCGTCGCGCTGACGATGCGCAGCGTGATGCCATGCACCTGGTTGACCATCGTGCTGACTTGATAGCTCGCCTGCAACTGCAAGGCCGTGGCCTGATCAGTGGTTACACTCCAGACCGATCCCGCCGCGCTTGCCAGCAACGCCTCCGGCGTCGTATCGGCCAGCACGCGCCCCTCCCGCAAAATCAGTAAGCGGTTCGCCACGGCCTCCACATCGCTGATGATATGGGTACTCAGCATGATGATCCGGTTGCTGGTCAGGCTGGCGAGCAGCGTACGAAAACGCACGCGCTCGGCGGGGTCAAGTCCGGCGGTTGGCTCATCGACAATCAAGAGTTCGGGGTCGTTCAAGAGGGCCTGCGCGATGCCGATGCGCTGCTTCATGCCGCCAGAATAGGCGGGCAGCTTGCGATCGGCCACCTGCTCCAGATTCACAATCTCCAGCACTTCATCGACGCGCCGGTGGACGAGCGAGGTGGGCAGCCCCTTCATCGCGGCCAGGTAGCGCAGGAACTGGCGTCCCGTGAACTCTGGATAGACGCCAAAATCCTGGGGCAAATAGCCCAACACCTGCCGGAGTGTCTGGCCATGGGTGCGAATGTCCTGCCCATTCCAGCGGATGGTCCCCTCGGTCGGTTCCAGCAGCGTCGCGATCATGCGCATCAAGCTCGTCTTGCCCGCGCCGTTGGGGCCAACCAACCCCAGCATGCCCGGAGCGCCCCGCAGCGACAACTCACGCAGCGCCCAGTGTTGGCCGTAGCGCTTGCTCAGGCGTTCAATCGTCAATTCCATCATGGTTCTCTCTTTCTTTGTTGTGCGCTCATGGACAAACATTTTAGCTGAGCGTGTCGCGGGAGCGCTGGAAGGCAAGGGCCGCAACCAGCACCAGCAGCAGGCTGACCCCGGAAAGCCCCAGGTGTGGCGCGAACCAGCCCGCGATGTCAGGCATCTTGTTCTCAACGCTAAGAATGAACTGCTGAAACTGCGCCTCGTTCGTGATCGTCGGGCCGAGGTGAATGGCATATACAGGAAGGAGCCCAAGCGCGGTGATCCCACTGGTCGGGTCCCAATTGACATACCAGGCAGGAGGAGTGGTACCGCCTAGCCCGAGGGGGATCACCAGTCCCCCCACGATCCATGCGACCATGATCACCACCTTGACCAGTGTGGACAGGCGCGGGAGCAGGGTGCTCAGGGCAAAACCGAAGCTGCTGACCAGGATCGCCGCCGACAGCACCATGCCAACCCAGAGAAGCAGCACGGCGCCGATTTCTGGCGCTGGATAGTCGGTGGTGGTCAGATGCAGCAGCCAGCCCATCCCCAGGATGGAGGCCAGCAACAGGAGCGCCAGTCCCAGGCTCATCACCAGGCCCGCCAGGTAGCGTCCCCAGACATATGCCCAGGTTGGCAGAGCGGTGGTCATCAACAGTTCGTGCGTGCGCCGGGTCAGGTCCCGCGTCACGCCATCAGCCGTGACAAAGGGCAGGAGGAGAGCCAGCACCACCAGAACGATTGGCAGGATATGAAGAAGTCCCCCTGCGCTGGTTCCGGCAACGAAGCCGCTGAGCGGTTCGCCACCACCGCCGCCAACCGCCACGCCTGCACCGATTTGCTCTGGTGCGTGCAGGGCCCACGTCATGAGGAGCAAGAAACCGAAGAGGCCGAGAGCCTGAAACCAGAAGAGGCGGCTGGCGAGAAAGCGACGAAATTCCCAGGCCATAACGCTCAGGAGCGGACTCGGGCGCCCAATCGCTTGGGTTTGTTGGCCGGTGCCGGTCAATGCAGTGATATTCACGATACTCTCCTTTTATGTATTAGAGTTTGAAGGTGCGACACTTGCTGCACGTGCCTCTTACGAGCCAGCCCTCAAAAAGGTTCGCGAACCTTATGGGCGAGGGAGTAGGCGGTGCATGTCAGCGTGGAGGCGCAGCAGCGCGATGGCCAGCAGCACGACGCCAATACAGCCCGGTAGTACCGAAAGCTCAGGCGTGAGCAGGAGCGCCTGGAGATTGGTGGTGCTGCAGATGGTCAGGATGGCCAGCCAGCTTCCATAGGACAGGGAGGCTGCTGCCTGGACCGAGAGGCGAAGCGTCAGCAGCAGAGCCAACCCCGCGACTAGGAGCAAGGGCATGAGCCAGGAGAGCGTCAGCGCCAGCACATGCTCAGCGCCGCCCGCCCAGAGCGCCAGACCCAGCGCCAGACCCAGGCCAACATCATAGCCCAGCACAATCACCAGCCGGGCCATGACTAGCTGTAGCGGCGAGGGCGGGCAGACCAGTTCCAATTCCAGCACCCGCGCTCCTCTCCCGCGAAAAGCGACGAGGGTCCCCAGGTAGGCCAGAAGCGGCCCGCTGGCGCGCAGCACCACTTCCTGGTCGGAAAGGATTTTGCTCAACACGACCACGGAACCCACCAGGGTCACGAGCGCGCTCACCAGCCAGAAGCCCAGGCCGAAGAGGCTGACTTGTGCGCGGGCTGTTGCCAGTAGCAAGGAGGCGTTCGCGTGCCGGCGCTGTTGATGCGCGCGGATGGCCTGGCGCACAGGCGAAGGCGCGGGCAGCGCGGGCGTCAGCCGGGCAAGCAGACGCCGGGTGTCTGCGGGTTCCGGCTGTGGTGCCTGCCACTCGGACAGGCGACGCAAGGCAGGAAGCAGATCAGCGCGCTCTTCTGGCGAGGCTCCCTGCTCGCGCAGCAACTCTCCTAGTTGCTCTGGCTGCTCAAACGGCCAGGGTGATTGGGGATGGGACATCTAATCCACTCCTTCCTGTACTGGGGCCAGCATAGCGCGCAAGCGGTGAACACCCACCGAGAGCCGCGATTTGACCGTGCCCAGCGGAATATGAAGCGTCTCGGCAATTTCTTGTAAGCTGAAACCTTGATAAAAGCGCAGGACCAACACGACGCGGTAGTCCTCGCCAAGCTGCGCGAGCGCAGCCCGCACCTCATCGCCTTGCTCTGCCGCCAGAGCGCATTCTTCCGGGCCAGGCTCGCTATCGAACAGGTGGAGCAGCACTTCCTCCTCATCCCCCTCTCGCCACGACGTTCGCACTGCGGCGGACTTGAAGTAGTCGCGGGCCAGGTTCGTGGCAATCATGTAAAGCCAGGGCTTGAAAGGGCGACCGGCCTGGTACGTGCGTTGCCGGAGCACATGCAGCAACGTTTCTTGAACCAGATCTTCGGAAAGGTGCAGATCACCGCCAACAAGCCGATAGAGATAGCCGAGCAGTGGGGCGTGATGGCGAGTCACCAGCGCGGCCAATGCCACCTGGTCCCCTGCCATCACGGCTGTCATCAACTGTTCGTCGCTGCTCTCTTGCATAGGACGCGGCTTTTTGACTCCTTCCGTCTTGTGCTGTTCCCTGTTACGAGCGAGAGCCACAAAAGGTTCGCGCGTGCTGGGTGCGTTTCGTTGGTGGAAGTGCTTCGATGGTGGCCCTCGCCACCGCGTTCTGGAGTCATCACCGATTTCCCTGCCTTCTCCGAGACGCGCGGATTTTGGCAGGGAAACAGGCGGATGCATCCCCAAGGAGATTACGACGCGCCAAGCATGACACGACCAGGGGAGCAAGGCAAAAGCCCGATCATCCTCTCAGAAAAGGGAGAGCAGAGGAGGAGGAGTCATCTACAACTCATATACTAATTGGTAGAGAAGAGCAAAGTGAAGCAAAATTCATGTGTCACTGATTTGCAGTAGGAGAAAATTGAGAGTCATTCCTCACAAAAAGCTTACAACTTTTGTGTACAGTAGAAACAGTAGAAACGACCGATCTCTCTTTCTCGTTCTTAGTTCCGGGCTCTCATTGAAAAACGCTCACACCATCTGAGGTAGAACCATGAAATACAAAATTCTTGTTGTGGATGACGATAAAAAAACGGTGGATTTGATCCGACTCTCCCTGAAAAACGAACATTTCGAGACGCTGGAAGCGTATGACGGGATTGAAGCCCTGGCATTGACTCGGAGTGAGGCTCCTGACCTGATTATTCTTGATTGGATGTTACCGCATGTTGGCGGCCTCGACCTCTGCCGGATTGTGCGCTTAGAATCCACTATTCCAGTGATTATGTTGACCGCCAAAGCCACGGAAGATGATAAACTCCTGGGATTGAACCTGGGCGTGGATGATTACCTGACCAAACCATTCAGCCTGCGTGAGCTGGTCGCGCGTGTGCGCGTCGTGCTCCGCCGGACGTACCGGTCTGAGGAACGTCCCGCAACGCTGCATTTTAGCGATCTCGTGATCAACGTGCAGAGGCACGAGGTCTGGCTCAGCGGGAAAGCGATCCGCCTCACCCCCAAAGAGTTCAAGCTCCTTGAGACGTTTGTCCGCAATCCTGGCCGGATCTTTAGCCGTGAGGAGTTGGTGGAACGGGTCTGCGGCTCAAACTACGATGGCTTTGATCGCGCTATAGACTTTCATCTGGGAAATTTGCGCAAGAAAATCGACACTCATTCCGAGCAGCCCTCGTACATCCAGACCGTACACGGCGTCGGCTATACATTGAGGAGAGCAAATGATGTTGCATAGCCTGCGTTTCCGCCTCATTTTCATGTTTATGCTGGTAGTCATGGTAGCGGTGGGTACCGTCGCACTGTTTGCCAGCCAGGCGACAACCAACAACTTGCAGATCTACACTCAGGCCAAGGACGACCAGCAGGTCATCTCGACGATGCTCACTGCCTACACTCAGCATCAGAGCCAATCAGCGTTACAAAATCTGGCAGAACAGTTGGCGCGCAGCTCGCACCGGCGTATCGTCCTGTTCGATCATCAAAGGCTTGTCATCGCCGATTCAGAGCGCACACTCATTGGGCAGACGCTTCCTCCAGGACCAGAGTTTTTTGTTACCTCATACTCTTCCTCCTCTGACACCTCTTCTCCACTCTCAGCACCGCTCTATATTCCCACGGATCTGTCGTCTCAGCCTCCCAGCCAGGGCGTCGTTACCTCTTTTCAGGGCATCTCTTTATCCACCGATAACTCACCAGAAGCAAGCTTTCTGACGTCTGTGAATCACTCGCTCTGGCTGGCCATCCTCATCGCCGGGCTCACTGCTCTGCTGCTGGCCCTGGTGTTTGCCCAGACGATTCTGAAACCGCTCCATACGCTCAAGACGATTGCCGAACGGATGGAGCAAGGCGACCTGAGCCAGCGGGTTTCCATCACAACCAGAGGCGAAATCGGAGCGCTCGCTCACGCCTTCAATGCGATGGCTGATAGCCTGAGCCGCTCGGAGCAATTGCGCCGCAACCTGGTCAGCGATGTGGCTCACGAACTACGCAACCCTCTGATGAACATTCGAGGCTATCTGGAACTCCTCCAGGATCAGGTGCTCGAGCCAACGCCGGAGACCCTCGCCTCGCTCTATGAAGAGACCTCTCTGTTGAACCGGCTGGTAGCCGATCTGCAGGATGTCTCCCTGGCCGAGGCTGGCCAACTGCACCTGACGCGCCAGCCAATCGAGCTTGCAGATATCGCGAGCCAGGCCGTCCAGATCGTCCAGCCACACCTGGCAGAGAAACAGCTGACGCTGCATGTGTCTATTCCCTCCGATCTCCCCCATATCGAAGCCGACCAGGAACGGGTCGCTCAGATTTTGCGCAATCTGTTAAGCAATGCCATCAGGCACACTCCCAGCCAGGGAGAGATCTGTCTCGCCGCCGGTCTCAGCGAAGCGGGAGTCCACATAAGTGTGCGGGATACCGGGGTTGGTATTGCGCCTGAACACCTCCCCTACCTCTTCGAGCGTTTCTATCGCGCCGACTTCTCCCGCGCCCGCGCCACCGGTGGCACAGGGCTGGGTCTGGCTATCGTCAAGCAGGTGGTCCAGGCTCACGGCGGCCAGGTAAGCGTCGAGAGTCAGGTAGGGAAGGGTACCTGTTTTACGTTTACGCTACCCGTCGCAGCCCTCGCCCCCGCGCATCAGGATCTTTTACCCGTCGCTTTCATCTCCAAAGAGCGGTTTTCACCAGGGATCAGGTGCTGATGGCTCACCACACCTGATCCTTACTATTTCCTCGCACGTTCCTCGCACGTTCCTCACATCGATCACCTATCCTATGTATGGCAGAGAAAAGCCGTTTCTTCTCTTTCATGATTTTCTTCATGAATAGCCAGTGTAAGATAAGAAAAGGAGTTTTTCATGAAACTCGTCATACGGAGCATCAGGAACGTGCTTCGCAACCCGCTCAGGATGATTCTCGTGGTCATACTCCTGGGAACGAGCCTGATGTTTGTCGCAGCAATGGTGAGCCTGAGCGCAAACTCGCAACAGGAACTCGCCACAGTGCATAAGAAGGTAGGGACGGGTATTACGGTAAGTTACGCGTCCAACGATGCCAGAAACGCGCAGCAAAGCGGCGGGTCAGTCATAATCGGTCCATCCACAGGGAATGGGAACGGGCCTTCCTTGGCCGGGAAGGGTCCCACACCCATTCCAAATAGCGCAGTCGCGAAGATCAGGAAGACCCAGGGGGTCGCGAATGTGCAGGAGAGCCTGGCGCGTCCAGACATGGAAGGGGCTCTCAAAGGCAGTCAGCTGACCGATCCTACTGGACAGAGGGTGAACGCACCTCTCTTCGTGAACGGCATTTCCAGCAACGTCACCAATTTTACCCTGATGGGTGGGGATACCCCAAGGCTGGTGGCTGGACGCGGCTTTCGATCCAGCGATGCCAACGCCAATGTGGCGTTGATGGATAAGGATGTGGCGAAGGCCAATAACCTGCACGTTGGCGCAACCTTCAAATTGCACGGGACCACCTTCACGCTTATCGGGCTCTATACCACGACAAATCAATTCTCGGGCAGCAGCGTGATCCTGCCGATGGCGACCATGCAGAGGGTGTTTGGCATCAATGGCGTGGATAGCGTGACGCTCAACGCGGCCAGTTACGAGCAGGTTGAGGCCGTCGCGGCCAGGCTGCGCAGCGCACTGGGGAAGGCGTACGATGTTGTCACTCAGGATGCCCCGTACAGCAACGTGTTTCAGGCGCTCCAGGTGGCGCAAAACAGCATCCAGGTTGCCCTGTTCGTCTCGTTTCTCATCGCGGCAGCCGTAATCGTTTTCGCGGTGCTCATGCTGGTGCGCGAACGGACAGCAGAGATCGCCATCCTCAAGACCATCGGCGCCTCCCATTTGCAGGTCCTCAGACAGTTCTGGACGGAAATCGCGGCATTGAGCGCCACGGCAGCAGCGCTGGCCGTTCTCCTGCTCGTAACCGTGGGACCTTTCATCTCCCAGAAGTTCGATATTGATGCGTCCTCACTGGCAAATGCCAGTGCTCCTGGTCCGAACCAATCCTCTGGTCCTGGTTTGATCATCAATGGCGTGACGTCAAGCTCAACAGCGTCAAATCATCTGAGCGATGTGCACCTGGCAGCAGCCACACTTAATGCCCAGACGCTGCTGATTATCGTGGGAGTAGGCATCGGGCTGGCACTCCTCACGAGCCTGATCCCCACCTGGTTCGTCTCCCATATCAAGCCCGCCGAGGTCTTGAGAAAAGCCAGTCATTAAACGATTTGAAGAGAGGAGATCATTTCTTATGGATGCAGAATTCTTTTCTGTGGAACACACACACACGCAACTGGACCTGGCACCGCCTGTGGAACAACAGCCAGAGCAACCAGAGCAACCAGGCCCAACCCTGCCAACGGTGACCGTTGTTGCCGAAGGATTGAGCAAATCCTTTCGGTTCGCAGGTGAGGTGATTCAAGCGGTTGATGAGGTCAGCTTTGCCTTTACCGAGGGACAATTTATCGCGATTCTGGGACCCAGCGGGTGTGGAAAATCCACGCTTCTCTATCTATTGGGAGGACTGGATAAGCCCACCTCGGGGGAACTGTTGATTGACGGAGTAGATGTCAAAAAGCTCTCAGGTGGACAGGAGCACCGCTTCAGAAGGCAAAAGCTCGGCTTCGTGTTTCAATCCTTCCACCTCATCCCCGGCCTAACCGCGCTCGAAAACGTGATGCTGCCCATGGAACTCAAGGGAGGCATGACGAACGCAGATCTGCACGAACGAGCACATACCTTGCTCAGACGGGTCGGCCTCGATGAGAATCGGCACACGCATAAACCAGGCAAGTTATCCGGTGGACAACAGCAGCGCGTGGCTATCGCCCGCGCGCTGGCCAACAATCCCAGGGTGATCCTGGCCGACGAACCAACCGGCAATGTGGACTCGCGCAACGGCAAACTGATTATTCAGTTATTGAAGCAGCTTGCTGAACAAGGGCGGACGGTCATCGTGGTGACGCATGACCGCAGTATTGCGGAAGTCGCGGATGTGCGTATGGAAATGGAGGATGGACAGATCAAAACGATGGAGAACTACGTGCGGCCAATCAACAGCAGATCATTACCACAGAAGCAGAAGAAAGGTCGCAAGCGATAAAGCACTGAGCGGCTTCTGCTGTATCCCGCTCTCCACCAAAGCCTATTGGTCGCCGGAGGGCGGGAGGAAGATGCGAAAAAGGGAACCTTACCCCTTCTGGAAAGGAACCGTTTGAGCGTTCCCTCTCGCTCTATTGCGCCATCAGAGCTTTGTATGTGACGCAACCGCAGGCGACCAGTCAGCGGGAAGAAGGCTGGCGTATCGAGAAGAGAGCCATACGGATATCGCCGGGAGGTGCGCACATAGAGTTCCTGACGAGAGACGTGAAAAACTGAAGGATACGAAAAAAGGGCTATCATAAGGGGAAGAAGAACGTATGCAACCTATAGATGAGCATCTGTTGCGGCCAACCATCAATGAACGAACCAATCATGAGCAATCCGCCCAGGAAACACCGGAAGACTGGGAGAGCAGGTCGTTTGAGACACAACCAGGGCCGACCCATCGCCCGCCAGGTGCGAACACCTTCGGACATGCTTCTCCACCCGCCACGCCTGCCGGGCTGCCCTCCTCGACCCCCACCGAGCCAGCGGCTCAGCCAGGCATGCTGGGTACACAGCCTGGGATGCTTGCAAACCAGCCAGTACAACCCCGGCGCTCAGGACTGCGCACCAGCGCGTTGATCGCCCTGACGTCCTTGCTGGCCCTGGTCTTCGCGGTTGGACTCTTCGCAGGCTGGCAGTTCGGGCGCACCGGCGGCACCGCGCTCTCGCCCTCAAGCACGAGCACGCTCCAGCCTGGCACGAGCTCCAACGTAACCGTGCCACCACTGACCGGCAACAACGCGGATGCCGTGCGCGAAGCGGTCATCAGCAAAGTACAGCCGGGAGTTGTGCAGGTTCACGTGAGTAGTCCGGGCCAGCAGGCGTTGGGTTCGGGCGTGATTATCGATGGGCGTGGATATATCGTCACCAATAACCATGTGGTTGCAGGGGCGAGCACCGTCCAGGTGACGCTCGCAAATGGTACCATGCTGCCCGCGACCGTGGTGGGGACCGATCCGGCGGATGACCTGGCCGTGATGAAAATCACCCCCCCTGCCTCTGGCCTGACGACGATGCATCTGGGTGATTCGTCCAAATTACGTGTTGGGCAGGGCGTTCTGGCCATTGGCAGCCCACTGGGCAACGCAGAGACGGTGACGAGCGGCATTGTGAGCGCACTCAATCGCAACGTTTCTGAGGGTCAGAACGGCCCAGTTCTGCCCGATGCCATTCAGACGGACGCGCCTATCAACCCCGGCAATAGCGGCGGCGCACTGCTCGATATGCAGGGCAACCTGATCGGGATACCCACGCTGAACGCGATCGATACCGAGTTTAACACCCCCGCGAATGGTTTGGGTTTCGCCATTCCGGTGAATCGCATCAACTTTATCGCCCAACAGATGATCGCTGATGGCCATGTCACCCATACTGGCCGCTCTATCCTGGGGGTGATAGTCACCAATGTGGATCAACAGGTAGCGGCGAAGAATCACCTCAGCGTTACTTCTGGGGTCATGCTTGTCAACGTCACCTCTTCTGGACCGGCTGCTTCAGCTGGCATGAAAACAGGCGATGTGATTGTGCAACTGGGCAACAGAACCGTCAAGAGCGCCAGCGATCTGAGCACGGCCCTGCTCCAACACAAGCCGGGCGATGTCGTCGCAGTGAAAATCTATCGCGGCACCCAACAGGTAACGCTCAACGTCTCCCTGGGTGAACTGCCGGTTGGCTAGAGCGCGAATTCGGGGTCTACCATTTTTTCCTAGCAACATTCCCGCTAAGCAAAGAGAGAAATAGCAGATAATAGTGCTATTTCATGGAGAAGCTGCATTGAATCACGGCCCATGAGCAATCGTCCAAGCAGAAAGATGACTCTTCATCCTAATGTCTGAGATAAGAGCCAACCTTCACGGCTGATTGAGAGGTCATGATGCATAGTTTACATCTATTGCATCAAATGACATCTGCTTAGCGGGAATGTTGCTGAAAAAAATTAGTATGAGCCCGAATCTGTGCCGCCTCATCAGACATTTCTACAAGGGGAGTTCCACGATGACAGGCGGCAGAACAGACTGCGAGAGTAGCAAGTGCGAATCATCCCTTTCATCTTTGTAGGCAGGTATCTATCGTGTGATGATCTTCCTTCCTCGAAGGCGAGAATCGCAACAGGAGAAAAGAGATATGGCTGAGACTATCACAACAAGTAATCAGGCTGAGCCTGAGTATCCGACAGAACAACCGGAGCCGCAGAAAGACACTGTAGTCTGGCAGCGCATAGCGCTGGGAGCAATTCTTCTCATCTCTGTCTTCATGAACTTCTACAAGTTGGGGCAAATCGGCTTCGATACGTATTATCCCCCCGCCGTGAGAAGTATGATGGACAACTGGCATAATTTCTTTTTCGCCGCCTACGATCCAGGTGGCTTCACGTCGCTCGACAAGCCACCTGTGGGCTTCTGGTTGCAGGTGCTGAGCGCCAAAATCTTCGGCCTCACCCCTTTCAGCGTGCTCTTGCCCCAGGCACTGTGTGGCGTGCTGGCGGTGCTGCTGCTCTATTCTCTGGTACGCCGCCAGTTTGGGGCAACGGCTGGTTTGCTGGCAGCGCTTGCTCTGGCACTCTCGCCGGTCAGTATCGTCACCAATCGCAACGTGACGATTGATAGCACCCTGGCTCTGGTCCTGCTCGTGGGAGCCTGGGCCGTCCTGCGGGCGGCTGCGACCGGGCGGCCGCGCTGGCTCCTGCTGTGCGCCGCCATGGTCGGCATCGGCTTCAATATCAAGATGCTGGAGGCGTACCTGGTGCTTCCTGCCTTTGGACTGCTCTACCTGCTTGCCGCGCCCACCAGCATCTGGAAGCGTCTCTGGCACCTGGCGGTTGCCTTGCTCTTGCTCCTGGTGATTTCGTTCTCCTGGGCGCTGGCAGTGGACCTCACCCCGGCGACGCTTCGGCCGCATGTTGGCTCTACCCAGGAGAACTCGGAGATCGGCCTGGCTCTTGGCTACAATGGCCTCCAGCGTCTGCTGGGGGTGGGGATAAAAGGAGGAACGGCTACTCCCAACAACGTACAATCACCTGGCAGCACATCTGGCAGTCAAGCAGGCCCTGGCAAGGGAAAGGCACCAGCGGGGATCTCTATCACTACAGGGAACGGTACCTGGAATGCCCCGGGGAACGCTGTTCCAGCTCCATTCCACCTCTTCACTGAACCTCTTGCAGGCCAGAGTGGCTGGCTCTTGCCGCTGGCGATTGTTGGGATGATCGCGCTTGTGAAATTTCGGCGTCCTCGTCCGCGAAGTGATCGCACACTGCAAGCGCTGATTCTCTGGGGCATGTGGTTGCTCACGATGGGCGTCTTCTTTAGCGTCGCGGGTTTCATTCACGAGTACTACCTGACGGTGATGTATCCAGCTCTTGCGGCGCTGTGCGGGATTGGTCTGGTGACGATGTGGCAGGACTATCGTCGTTCGGGCTGGCGCGCCTGGTTGTTGCCCCTGGCGCTGATCGCCACGGCCGCTGAACAGGTCTTCATCCTCACCGGTTATCCCAATTGGGGCCGCTGGATGATCCCGCTGCTCATCGTGCTGTGCGCCCTGGCAGTGTTGGTGCTCATCGGCGCCCGCCTCCCATTGCGCTTCACACGTAATGAGAGGGTGGCCCGCCTGCTCATGCCTGCACTGGCTCTTGGGCTGGTTGCCCTGGTACTTGGCCCGACACTGTGGGCAGCCATCCCCATCTTCCAGGGAACGGAATCGGATCTGCCGCTGGCGGGTCCCAGTCAAAATGATGGCCCTATGGGGGGCTTGAACCCCATGAAGAAAGGGGTCGTGGATAAGGGCGGCGTGGATCCAGCGCTGATTCGCTACCTGTCGACCCATCAGGGGAACGCGCAAATCCTGGCCGCTGTGGCTGGTATGGCTGATGACATCATTCTCGCGACCAACAAGCCGGTGATCCCACTCGACGGTTTCTCAAGCTATCCCCTGACGACCAGCGAACTCGCGTCCCTCGTCTCCTCGGGTAAGCTACGCTTCCTGCTGCTGAACGAGCCGCAAGATCCCAATCAGGGTCCCCAGCAGGGACAGGGGCAAACCATAGGAAAGATAGGCGGCGGGTCCGCTGGTACTCATGGAGAAGATGTGCTTACCTGGGCGAAGCAGCACTGTAAGGTGGTACCGTCGAGCCAATGGCAATCTTCCTCATCCGGTCCCAGCGCTAGTTCTGGCCCCCAGCTCGGTTCTGGCCCTAATCCCAACGACATGAAGTTGTACGATTGCGCCGCTGCACACTGATGATCCACGAGCGTTCGGGCACCGGGGCGACAAGACACCGGTGCCCAGCTCCTGACCCATTTTTACAGAAGGACTCGCGCAGAATGAGCAAACAACCTCCGATAGCAGGCGCCGATCCAAAGGACCGGTATGCCCAGATCCCTCAACCGGAAGCAGAACTGCTGCGCCTCTATGGTGACCACACGCTCGCATTCTTTGGACTGGCCCCGAAAAACAGGCACTTCCTGGCATCCGGTGGATCGGGATTGGTGAATTATCAACTGATGCACAAGGTCGCGGTCGTGCTTGGTGACCCGGTGTGCGCACCAGAAGCCCACGAACACGTTGCACGTCGTTTCCTTGACTTTTGCGCCTTGCATCGTTGGCGTGTCGCTTTCTATCAAGCAGCCCCTGGGCGCCTGGCCGCCTATCGCTCCCTCCATTTGCGAGCATTCAAGATGGGTGAGGAAGCGATCCTTCATCCTCAAACCTTTACGCTGCGAGGCTCGGCTCTGGCAAATGTGCGCACCAGTTGTCGGCGCGCCGAGCGCGAAGGCGTAGACATCCAGTGGTATGAAGGTGCGCCTCCTGTGGACGTGATGCAGCACCTCGAAGACATCACTGGGGTCTGGCTGGGTCAGAAAGCGCGCAAGCAGGCAGAGGAGAGAGGCTTCGGCATGGGGAGAGTGGATGAATTAACCGAGTCAGCTGAGCAGGCTGAAATGATCGCCACCATCTCCACACCGGCTTCCGTCCTGCCCCTCGCCGCCCCGCGCCTTCTGACCGCAGTTGCAAAAACGAGCGCGGGCCAGCCCTGCGCCTTTGTGACCTTCACCCCCATCTACGGATGCTTCGCAAGTGAAGTCACAGTGCCGGGGAGGCAATCCGAGATGCAGGGATGGGGATGGACGCTCGATTTGATGCGTCGGGTCCCCAACGCACCGCCGGGAGTGATGGAACTGTTACTGGTGCGGGCCATGGAGCGCTTTCGTGTGTGCGGAGCGCACAGGGTCAGCCTGGGCCTGGTTGCCCTGGCCGATAGCAGGCAGGAAATGACTGCTGCGGGGCGGGCGCTTGCACGTTTTGTCACTGATCGGACGGCGCTGTTGGGCCCCAGCCGGACACTTTTCGCCTTTAAACGGAAATTCGATCCCTGCTGGGAGAGCCGATACCTGGTTGCCAACACTACGTTGGGCTTGCCGAATATCATGCGAGCTGCCCTCAAACTGCGAAACTCCTCGGGGGATGGGCAAGACTGAGAACACCATGAATATCATGCTAGCACTATGCTCGCTTTCCAAACAGGAGGGATTGGTCATGATCTTGAGAGAAAGAAAAGAAGGACAGATCCAAGCAACTTCATCAAAGAACATATCCGATACTCCTATCCATCGCTACCATAGCTGGGGCAGTCGCTTCTGGCAGTGGTTCCGCTACTGCCTGGTAGGTGTCGCAAACACGCTCATAGATGTGTTGGTCCTCAATATCCTGCTTTTCCGCTTTCCCACTACACAGGTGCACATCCTGGTCATCTACAATTCCTTTGCCTATATCGCTGGCGCCGCGAGTAGTTTTTTCTTGAACAAGTATTGGACGTTCGGGCACAAGCAGAGACCGACCAGCCAGGAAGTGGGCCGCTTTCTCTTGAGCCTGTTGCTCGAAATCCTGTCGAGCAATGGGCTGCTGTGGCTCATAGGCAATGCCTTGCATCCATTGCTTGCCAATGCCATGCTCTGGGGGAATGCCTCAAAACTGCTGGCGGTTGCTGCGAACACCGTGCTCTCGTACCTCATTCTGCACTTCTGGGTCTTTCGCAGCGAGCGGATCACACCATCGCCTGAAACAGCAGGCAACCATCCATCCAGCGCATTCTCGATCGACGAGAGACGGACTCACCCCCCTGAAGAAAACGGAGCCAGTTGTGAAAGAGAACATCGCCACAGCGAGTATATCAGTGATTCTGCCAGCCTATAACGAAGAGGCGGTGATTGCGAGCACCGTAGCCACTGTGCTTGAGACGCTGGCAACATGGACGTTGGATTTTGAGGTCATCGTGGTGAATGATGGGAGTCAGGACTCGACTTCCACCATTCTGGAGAGCGTCGCGGCAGCTCATCCGCGTTTAACGGTGCTGCATCATGTCGTGAATCAGGGGTACGGAGCGGCCCTGGTGAGGGGTTTCGAGGCGAGCACCAAAGATCTGATCTTTTTTATGGATGCGGATGGGCAATTTGATATCCGCGATCTGGAGCGTTTCTTCCCCTTGTTACAGGAGTACGATGCCGTGCTAAGCTACCACTTCAAGCGCCAGGACAGCTGGATGCGTAAGCTCAATGTCTGGGGCTGGAGCATGCTGGTGCGCCTGGTTTTTGGCGTGTCTGTACGGGATATCGACTGCGCGTTTAAACTGTATCCTGGCACGTTCTTGCGGGAACTGCGCCTGGAGACGCGTGGGGCAATGATCAATACAGAAATCCTCTATAAATTCAAGCACGCTGGCTTGGCCTCTACCCAACTGGGTGTGCGCCACCTGCCGCGTAGAGGGGGCCAGGCCACGGGCGCGAAGCCAGCGGTGATCCTGCGTGCTCTGCGCGAACTCCTGGTCTGTGCCTGGAAGTGGTACGGTGCAAAGAGATGAGCCACGCAGGCAAAGCTCTTTTTCATCATAGTACCTATAAAATCTTCTTATGCACTTTTATATTACGAAAGACTTTATTGCAAAAATAAGAGCACACATCTTTTCGGGAAAATCTTTTCCGTCATTTTGGTTGTGGAAAAGAACGGGGAATGCAAAGAGAGTGATACCGTTATTTCAACTATCAAAAGCCAGAACATTTTTTAGTGCAAAATATTGATTTGTTCAATTTGCCTGGATGGGTTGTATGCAACATCCAGGAAGAAGAGATGCACCTCCTGATCGAAGCTGAGATCGAGGATGCATTTTTCGCGTGTCCATTGTGTGGGAGTGCCAGACCTCCCTATCGCTTTGGCTCTCGATCTCGCACGCTTTTCGATCTCCCCATCCGTATGAAGCCAGTGCAGATCCTCGCGCACCGTCGCCGCTACCGTTGCCGGGAGTGCTCTGGCACGTTTCTTGACCAACTTCCAGGCATTCACGCATCTCATGATGCAACCGAGCGGCTGATCCGGTATATCGAGGCCCATGCGCTCCAGCTCACCGGCACCTTCACAAGCCTCGCAAAGACGCTGGGTATGAGCGAAAAAGTGGTACGCATGATCTTTCATGCTGAGGTTTCGCGCCTGGAGCAAGAGTATGTCATCCAAACTCCTCGATATTTAGGCATCGACGAGATCTACGTCGAAGATCATATCTATTGCGTGCTGGCTGACATTGAACATCATTGCATCATTGACTTGCTTCCGAAACGCGACATGGATTCTGTGAAAAAGTGGCTGAGTCAGCTCCAGAACAAAGATCGAGTGGAATGCGTTACAGAAAACGAGCCAGAAAGCCCCCGTGATGTATCCGGGGGATGAATGGCTCTTCCTTGTTTGGGGTGGATTGGGTGGAGTTGGACAGTAGGACGGATCATACCACAACAGGAATGCATCCACGGCACGTCGTACCAATTCTGCGACAGGGACACCCTCTTTCTCAGCTTGCTCATGCAATTTTTGGTGTTGCTTTTCATTCAGGTAAATGTTTGTACGTCTCACTCTTTCACCTCTTGCATACATCAAAATTTTGATGTATAATTATAGCATCACACAGAGGGAAGGAGCAAGGGGCGCAATGCTCATCTACGAATATAAGATTGATGGCACCAAGGCACAATACGCCGCCATTGATGAAGCTCTTCGCAGTGTGCAGTTCATTCGCAATACGTGCCTCCGCTTGTGGATGGATGACCACGCCACCAGGAATGACTTGCAACTGTATTGCGCCGTCCTTGCCAAAGAACACTCCTTTGTCTTTTCGCTCAATTCTCAGGCTCGTCAAGCCAGTGCGGATCGGGCGTGGTCTGCCATTGTACGCTTCTATGACAACTGCAAACAGAACAAACCCGGCAAGAAAGGCTATCCCAAATTTCAGCATGATAACCGCTCGGTGGAGTATAAGGGGACAGGTTGGAAACTGGACCCTGATGGCAGGCACATCACCTTCACTGATGGGTGTGGTATTGGCAGAGTGCGTTTGATCGGGAGTCGTGATCTTGCGACCCGCCCCATACCTGCTCTCACGCGTGTTCGTCTCATCCGGCGTGCAGACGGGTACTATGCTCAGTTTTGTATCCAGGCACAGCGAAGGGTGGAACATGTTCCCACTGGCAAACAGGTCGGAATTGACGTTGGCTTAAAAGCCTTCTCTACCGATTCTAAAGGGAACACCGTCGAGAATCCCCGCCACTATCGCAAAGCTGAAAAACGTCTCAAACGCTTGCAACGTCGCCTCTCACGCAAGCAAAAGAAGAGCAAAAACCGCAAAAAAGCCCGCCAAGCCGTGGCGTATGCCCATTTGAAGGTCCAAAGGCAGCGCGAAGATTTTGCCAGAAAGCAGGCAAACGCGCTCGTCACATCTCACGATTTGATTGCCTTTGAAGAGTTGCAGATTCGCAACATGGTCAAAAACAGACACCTTGCCAAGAGCATCCACGATGCTGGATGGGGGCAATTTCTGCTTTGGGTCAAGTATTATGCAGCGATACATACAATCCCTGTCATAGCAGTATTCCCCCACTACACCAGTCAAGAGTGTAGTGCGTGTGGAACGCTCGTGAAGAAGACATTGAGTGTGCGCATGCATGTGTGTACGGGGTGTGGTGTGGTCTTAGACAGAGATCATAACGCCGCATTAAACATTTTGCAAAAAGCTCTCAGTACCGTAGGGCATACGGGAACTGATGCACCTCTGAGTGCATGAAACGCTTCTGGACAGGAAGACCTCTACACTGTCTCAGCGATGGGATGGTGCAAGTCACCTGGATGAAGGAAGAATCCCCCGTGATTTATCCGGGGGAGTGTCAAGAACGCTATCGAACCTGGCAACAGCAGATTCCGCCCACGTTGGTTGAGGCGTTCCACCCACTTCAGCAAACCGTAGCCGCATGGGGGAAAGAGATTTTCGCGTTCTTTGAGACAGAGGAGCCACTGACGAACGCATACACGGAAAGAGCAAATCTCAGCATTCGAGAAGCAACAAGGATTTGTTACGGCCTGGACTACCGAACCTTGCGCACCAAACTGTTATTTTGTCCCTCGAACGCAGCCGCTCGCTGCTCAGCATCGCCCCGCTTTCAACCGCAAGAGGCTGCTATTCTCTGAGCGGACTCCATGAGCATTTCAACCGTCAGCGTGGTTGTCGAGCGGATTGTCTTGAGGGGCTTTCAACCGGTTGCGCCGCAGAACCCTCTTTTGCAAATGTTTCCATTCCGCCGCTATTGGCCTATTGGAGCGTACAAACGACTATATGAATTTCAATTCTATAGTTTCACCGAACACGCCGCAGGATGCCCCTTTTCAGGCATGGGGAGGAATGCGGTATTCCTTTGTAGGCATTGATAGAGGGCAAATTTCTCCCGAAAGACAGTCGCGAATGACCCAGTGGACTTCATGTCCAACATCCGGTCGGAGCCCATCAATGGCAAGAATGACACTCCCCTGGCTCGTGAGAAGCTCTTCCATTCTCTGTTGCTTAGTTGGGTGCAGTGTCACCAATTCCTCGTAGCGATGCACCAGAAGCGTGACAGTACGACCAGCAATCTGGACATGGCGAGATTGTAAACATTGATGGATCTCCAGCACGCTGCGATGCTCGGCAAAACGCCACGTTCCGATTAAGGCGATCAGATCTAACCCAAACTCGCCATGAGGCAGCGCCCAAGCTCCTTCGATAGCCGAGGTGAGAGTATTGGCACAGGGGATTGTAACAGCGACGCACGACCAGGGTAATCTCATAGAGGTCATCGAGCCTCATGATCTTACGGCTATAGTGATAAGCTACCCACAACCATTGCCCACAACCAGGGCACTGTTCGGGTTGAGGCATGAGCGTGCATTGATAGGAAGCAGCAGGTCGGAGTTCTCGTCGGGCCAGGATGTTCCTCTTTGAAGACTCTTCACGTTGTCCCTTTGAGACAACACCTGCTGCCAAGCTAGGCTTGCCGCTCTTAGATGTATCTTGCACTGTACTCCTCACATGACCAGTTGCCAATGCCCCTTTTCCCGTTTTATTGCGACAAAGCAGAGCACTGAGGAAAAATGTGATGACCGCCATAACAACCAGAGCAGAAAGCGATGCGACAAAAGCTTGACCATAATACTGTGGCAGGAGTCCTGGCTTCATTGGCATCTGCACCTGTGATCCTAACAGGCCAAAGAATATCAGACTGATAAACGCTACACCCAATACATTTGAAATTTGTGTCACCGTCGAAAGCACACCTGATGCAGCGCCTGTATAGCGAGAAGGGATAGTAGACAGAGCTGCATTCACAAGTGGAGGCCCGATCAGTCCTTGACCAAGTCCCACACAGAGAAGGACCGGGAACAAAGGAAAACCATTGTGTAATGTAGTCCCTATATGTTGTACGACGAAAATCGTTCCCACATCTCCCAGGATCAAGAGGGCAGCACCACTACATAACACCCTCAGCCCGAAACGCGTGACAAAGCGTGGCATCAACAATGAACTGATGAAAGAACCCAGGCCAAGAGGGAGAAACGTAAGCCCCGAACTGAGAGGGGAAAAGCCGTGACCAACCTGTAAAAAAAGGACCAATGTAAAGAAGAGAGCCGCATTTTCTCCATAGTATGCCAGCGCAATGATGATCCCCAGCGTAAACCGCCGCTCTCGAAAGAGACTCAACGGCAAGAGTGGAGAAGTGGATGTACGAGTAACATGACGTTCATATAAAAGAAACGTGATAAAAAATGGTATTGAGAGCAAGAGACACAAAATGATCCATAATGGCCATCCAGTATCGCGCCCTTCCGTAAGAGGATAAACGAACAAAGCCAGTGTGAGAGCAATCAATCCAACCCCGATAAGATCCAGTTTTCGATTCTCGCGCGTTGTCGATTCCTCAATAACGAAAAAACCAATGATGAGTGCAATGATACCAACTGGAACATTCACGAGAAAAACGTTACGCCAGCCAAGGCCAAAGAGATTGCCTGTAATCAATATTCCTCCCACGACCTGTCCCAGGATTGAGGCAATACCGATCACTGCACCATAAATCCCAAAGGCTTTTGCCCGCTCATCGCCGTGAAAGCTTACCTGGATAATGGATAAAACCTGGGGAAGCATCAGGGATGCCGTTAGCCCCTGTATCACACGTGACGCTATCAGGATAGAGGGTTCAGGTGCCAGACCACAAAGCAGAGAGGTACAGGTAAAACCAAGCATCCCAAACTGGAACAATCGCTTGCGACCAAAGATGTCACCGAGCCGCCCTCCTGTTATGAGGCCAACGGCATAAGCAAGTGTGTAACCGGCTAGCACCAGTTGGACCTGGGCAAAACTGGTATGGAGTTCCTGTTGAATGGGGGGGAGAGCAACATTGACAATAAATGCATCTAAAACTGCCATAAAAGTCCCAGTCAATACAACCAACAAAGCTTTCCAGCGCCGGGAATCAACGGAGGCGCGTGCTAGAGTCTGCATAATGTCCTTCTCTAAAATGGCAATGTGCCATCTCTCGTCTCGTTTCGTCTCTTCATCGTAAAGGTTAATGGCATATGGACATACGGGCAGCTATAACGAATGCTTAACAGCGTTGTAAGACTACTCGTACTATCGATCTCCTTGTCTCGCCTTATAGTATAGGAGCAAAAATATCAATTGTGGCTACAAAGACAAGAATTCTCGCTCAAATCTTCCTCAAAAAGTCTCTATCCTAGAGTACAGCTTCAGTGCCCGTCTCGATCGTTACGGGTCTTTTTCACCGGCAACGGCTCATTCACCGGTACGACATTGGAAATAATTTACTTACCCAAGCGCATATCGGCCTCAACAATACCAAAGCTATGGCTAGCCACATTTACTACCTGCAGTTCAGCAGCCTTTGCTACCACAGCGTTATCACTGTATTTCTCGCGTGGAGGAATAAAGAAATTTTTAAACTAACTGGGATAGTTCTATATCAGCAGTCATCTTCTCTTAGACGAGAGATCCTACCACAAGCCTAATGGTCGCTTGCCATCGTAACGGACAGAGTGCATTCTACTCAAAGCAGTCATGGTTGAGATTAACAAGCCCCATTTACGGCAAAGGCACTCTGGTTAACCCCATCGAGACATAAGTTTTTTTCTCTCCCTTCTCTCTGACAATCAGCACATGAGCCGCCATATATCCTATGCAATAACAAACAAAATAGCAGTTTATAAGTATTACTACTCAAGCTTCTATTTACGACCTTCCTTAAACTCTGCTATACTCAGCGATACATAACCTTTGCGTTTATTACTATTTCTACTAACTATCAAAAAACATTATTTACCTTCTTCGCCTCCTATCACATTCCTAATCAAGAGAGAGAAGGAAAGGACACCCGTGCTACTACAAACTGATATGGCCGCGCAGGAAGCGCGCTCCAAACTCTTCCAAATCTTCCGTTATGCGCAAGCATTTAATCATCTACAAAATCCAGTACAGCAAGATGTTGAGAAACAATCATGGTTGCTCTGGCTCAATAGCCTCCCAGTTCACCCCGCTATTCGTCTTGGGCTTGGCAGCTACAGTGGAGAGGAAAATACTTCTTCTATTTCAATACACCAGCAAACAAGGCTCAACGACAACCGAAAATCAGCAGAGTTTGACGGCGATGATTTTATCCTAAAGGTCAAACGACCAACACTCACTGATCCTCCCACCCCACCCAGAGAGATACTTCCCTGGTTAGAAAATGGTTGGCAGAACGTCGACGGCCAGATACGGCTGAACCAAACAGTCACCCCTAAATTTAGCGATAACTCCAAAAGAGAGCAGTTGTTAAAACAATGGCAGATTAATCGTGAGCAATGGGTCAAAAAAGAGCTGCCCGCTCGCAAGGCAATGGAAATCTTTGGCCAACTCTATGCACTACGCGCCCAACTGGAGCGAGAAGCAGAACGTGTAGAGCTTATCCTGGGTGATGGCATTCTCGACTGGGATCCAGCCAGATCCCAGAACGGCGTCTACCATCCTATTTTGCTGATCCGCCTGCAGCTCTCTTTCAACGATCAGATTCCGGAGTTTACTCTCAGCGCGACAGAGCATGCGCCCGAGTTCTACACGTCCATGTTGCAGACACTGCCCGAAGTCAATACCACAGCAATTGGTCAGGCGCGTCGGGAGTTTGAACAAAATACGGTCCACCCTCTCGGAGGTGAGGATACCGCTCAATTCCTGAAGCGTTTCATCAATCAACTCTCACCGCGCGGCGAGCTTCTCTCGCACCCTACGCCACGCGCTCATCGGCAATATCCATCTATTTCGCGCAGTCCCGTCATCTTCTTACGCAGCCGCGCGCTCGGTTACAATACCGCGTTTGAAGCCATTCTCGAGCACATTCCTCACCAGAGCGATCTCCCCTACTCCCTCCTGAGCCTGACAGGCATCAACGCAGTGACCAATGGGCAACACACACAAAGTTCGCCCGACACGCTCCTGTCCTCGCCCAATGGAGAAGACGAGCGCATTCTCTTCAGCAAACCAGCGAACACGGAACAGCTTGAAATAGCCCGTCGCCTCGACCACTACGGTGCCGTCCTGGTCCAGGGTCCTCCCGGAACGGGAAAAACACATACCATCGCGAACCTGCTTGGACATCTCCTCGCCCAGGGCAAAAGCGTGCTCGTCACCAGCCATACATCGAAAGCGCTCAAAGTACTCCGCGAAAAAGTAGTCGAGCCACTCCAGCCACTCTGCGTCAGTATTCTGGAAGACGACAGCCGCAAGCAGATGGAGTGGGCCATCGACACGATCACGGAACGCCTCTCTTCTATCAACGTACACGCACTCGAGCAAGAAGCCCGGCGGCTCACGCAGCAGCGCATTGACTTGATCGAGGAACTGCGCAAAACGCGTGGGCAACTCATGGAGGCACGTCAGAGCGAATATCGAGAAATTGTGCTCGACGGGCGAACATATGCCCCTTCAGACGCTGCGCGCTATGTGGCCGCCAACAGCGCAACCCACAGCTGGATCCCAACTCCCATTACGCCCGATACCCCTCTCCTGCTCACGACAGAAGAGTTGAGCGCGCTCTATCGCACCAATGTAACCGTCACCTCTCAGGACGAGCGCGAGATGGCGGTTGGTCTACCCAACCCACAGAGCCTTGCTTCTCCCGTGGACTTCGACCAGTGGGTACAGGAGCACGAGCGCCTCGCCAAGAAACCGCTGGATTTCCGCCGTGATGTCTGGATAGCGGTACCGAACAGCCCATCTATAGAGGGCTTCCAGCAGCTCCAACATCGCCTGGTCCAGGCCCTGGAACCCCTCAAAGCCTCGAATCAGGAGCAGCGCTGGCGCCTGGCGGCTATCGCAGCGGGGCGCGCAGGTGGTCCCAACCGTCAAATATGGGATGATCTCATCGCGAAAATCGAGCAGGTCGAGAGCTTGGCTCTGCAGGCCCAGCCACTGCTCCTCGAGTACGACCCCTCTGTGCAAGAGGACGCTTGCTCCCTGCAAACGGAGCGCACCCTCGAGGACATCCTGAAGCATGTCGAGCATAGTGGGCGCCTCAAAGGGATGACCCTCCTTCTCCACCGTGATTGGAAGGCAGTGATCGAACAGGTACAGGTCAAAGGGCAGCGCCCGGAGACGAAAGAGCACGTCCTCACACTGCTCCAGTTTGTGCGCCTGGTGAATGCCCGCAGGGATCTAGCAGGGCGCTGGCAGCGACAGATGTCGGTCCTTGGAGCCGCGGACGCGGCCGCATTGGGGAAAGAACCGGAGCGGGTATGCAGACAGTACATCTATCAATTACAGCAATGCCTCTCCTGGTTCGATGCCACCTGGTCACCGCTCGAACAAGAACTCAAGCGCTATGGCCTCCAGTGGGAGACGATCCTGGCCGAAATGCCGGTAAACCTGTCCGAGCACGGAGAGCTCTTGCGCATCTTTGACGCCATCCGGGAAAAGCTGCCGCCGATCCTGGCAGCGGAGGTGAACCGTCGCCTCTACCAGGCAAACGAGGCCCGCTTTATGGGCCTGCTCCGCGCGCTTGATCAGAGCAGCCAGTCCCAAACGCACGCGGAGGTCGTGCAGCGGCTGCGCAGCGCCATTAACGGCTATATGACAAACGCCTATCGCGAGGCCTACGAGCGCCTCGTCGAGCTCCATGAGCGACAAAGCGAGTTGCATATCCGCCACAGCCTTCTGGAGAAACTGGGGAAATGCGCGCCTGGCTGGGCCGCCGCCATTCGCCAGCGGGACGGCATCCATGGACAGCGAGCACTTCCGACAGATCCACAAGAGGCCTGGCATTGGAGGCAATTGCAGGACGCCCTTGAGCGTCGCTCAAAGGCCTCACTGGAGCAACTCCAGGAGCGTTGCCTACACTTAAGCCAGAACATCCACACCGCCACTGCGGAACTTGTGGAAAAGAAAGCCTGGGCGGCTCAGGTCCGTCGCACGAGCTTAGAACAGCGGCGCGCCCTGCAGGGCTGGAAAGAGATCATGCGCAAGGTTGGCAAGGGCACAGGCAAGCGCGCCGCGCAACTCCTCGCGGAGGCGCGTAACCTCATGCCAGTCTGCCAAACCGCCGTTCCCGTCTGGATTATGCCGCTGAGTCGGGTTGTGCAAAACTTCGATCCCCGGCGCAACAGCTTTGACGTCATCATTATCGATGAGGCCAGCCAGGCCGATATCAAGGCCCTGGCCGCGATTTACATGGCCAGGCAAATTGTGGTCGTGGGCGACGACGAGCAAGTAACTCCCATCGATGTGGGGCAGAAGCTAGAGCGGGTAGATAAGCTCATCAATGAGCATCTCCAGGGCATTCCCCTGGCATCCATCTATGATGGGCGTCTCTCCATTTACGCCCTGGCCAAGACGACATTTGAGCCTGTCTGCTTGCAAGAGCACTTCCGCTGCGTTTCCCCGATCATCCAGTTTAGCAATATGCTGTCCTATAACGGCAAGATCAAACCGTTGCGTGACGACAGCGAGGTGCAGCGCAGACCTGCAACCGTCGCCTATCGCGTCCAGGCATTTGACACACCTGGACAGGTCAATGAGCCGGAGGCACAGGCCATTGCCTCTCTCATCATTGCCGCAAGCAAACAGCCAGAGTACCAGGACGCGACCTTTGGAGCCATTTCACTGGTCGCCGACAAACAGGCGCTCCGCATAGACAGCTTGCTGCGTCAACATCTTTCGATTACGGAATATACCCGCCATCAGATCCTCTGCGGCAGTCCCGCCCAGTTTCAGGGTGATGAGCGCGATGTGATCTTTCTCTCGCTGGTGGACACCCCCAAAGGGGATGGGCCGCTCTCGCTCAGAAGCGAAGATGCCTTCGAGTACATGTACAAGAAGCGCTTCAATGTCGCGGCGAGCCGCGCGCGCGACCAGCTCTGGGTCGTCCATTCGCTGGATCCCCACATTGACCTGAAAGATGGCGATATTCGCAAGCGCATCATTCTCCACGCCCAGAATCCCGAGCACCTACTGGCGAGCCTTGCCGAGCAAGAAAGCAAGGTGGATTCCGAGTTTGAGCGGCAGGTCCTGAGCCGACTGGTGCAGGCTGGCTATCGCGTGGTTTCCCAGTGGCCGGTTGGCGCCTATCGCATCGACCTTGTCGTCGAAGGCAACGGTCAGCGCCTGGCGGTAGAGTGCGACGGCGATCGCTGGCATCCACTCGAGAAGCTCGAAGAGGATATGGCAAGGCAGGCCATCCTGGAACGCCTGGGATGGCGCTTCGTCCGTATTCGCGGCAGCCATTTCTTCCGCAATCCCGACCAGGCCATGGCCCCCGTCTTCGCCCGCCTGCGTGCGCTGGGCATCCCTCCCACCAATCACAGTACAGCAACACAACCTGTAAGCACAGACGGGAAAGAGCTTCAGGCCCGCATCCTGCGAGACGCCGCTGCACTTCGCATGCAATGGCAAACGGAGAAGAAATAGGACACTTTTTCCACTACTTTTATACAACGTCAATGCAACAAGACCGACTGAGAATGTAATCAGCAGGTCTTGTTGCATCTGCTTTATTGTCTTGCCCAAGAAAAGCTTTTACCTTTGGCCCTTTTTGTGACTCGCGGCATAAAATGGCCGAAGCGGTTAGGATATCACGTTCCGGCTGTTTTTCAGATTGCGTTTTCACGCTCAAATCTTGCTCCTGGCTCAATGTCTTCTCAGCAGTTAACTGCTGAGAGCGCACTAGAAGCCGATAAAATCCGTTCTCAGGAATTGTACTTTCGGCCATTTTATGCCCAATTTTTGCACTCTCGGCCACATTATGCCGTTTTAGCACAGCAGCAATTGAGCTTGAATGCTTCTGTTTATCGGCCAAGATATGCCGTTTTTGGCGGCCATTTTATGCCAAAAGTGACACTTTTTCATTTAAGAATATTTACGCCCTTAATGCTTGACAATTATATATGATTCCATTAATATATTGATCAGTTTGGATGAGTTATAAATAGGCAGACATTCTGGGTATACTCATTATAAAAGTCTATCCCATTCGAATGCGCTGCTTTCTCCAAAATCGCAGGTCTATCAGAAAGATTTTTTATCAAGCTATAAAATATTATAGCTTGACCTTTCATCTTCTTTTCCAATTCTATGCTACTGCTCTTGGAATCTAAACCAATGTTCCGTTTCTATGACTATTTTCATATTCAATGAAAGCGAGACCTCATCCTATGACCACACTACCAGGCGGCGAAATGTCTGGACGCCCCCTTCATTTTATTTGGATTGCTGATTGCTCTGGCTCTATGGCAGGCGACAAAATTCAATCACTCAATACCGCTATCCGCGAAGCCATACCCGAGATGCGCGGAGTGGCTCACTCCAATCCCCATGCCCGTGTACTGGTACGCGCCTTAAAGTTTTCGAGTGGCGCGACCTGGCATGTAACGCAACCTGTTCCGATTGAACAATTCCAGTGGCAGGACCTGCAGGCTGGTGGCGTGACGGATATGGGAAAAGCATTATTAATGGTCGCCGATGAGCTAAAAATGCCGCCTATGGACCCGCGTGGACTCCCTCCTGTATTAGTACTCATCTCTGATGGTTACCCCACAGACGACGTTAATAAAGGCATCAGTGCTATTCTGGATCAGCCCTGGGGGAAGAAAGCGGTGCGCATCGCCATTGGCATTGGACACGATGTCGATAATAACGTTCTGCAACGCTTTATTAACCATCCAGAGATTCAGCCACTCCAGGCGCACAACGCGGAGCAGCTCGTCAATTACATCAAGTGGGCCTCCACCGCAGTGCTTCAGTCCAGCTCCTCGCCCGCTGTGACCGACGCCCCTACCCACAGCAGCTCCAACCTCAACATCCCTGTTCCCGCACCAACCCATAATATGCCGACCGATAGCGACGTTTGGTAAGGATAACAAGACCATGCAGGATACGCATGAACCAAAATGGGGTATTATAGAGGCTTCTGTAGCTGGAGCAACTCATAAGCAGAATCAGGATGCAAAAAAAACGCACCAGGATCCAGGATATTCACTGCTAGCGGTTGCGGACGGGCATGGAAGCAAAGCTTACACACGTAGCGCGCAAGGAGCACAGTTGGCCGTTGAGAGCGCTATCCAGGGAATAGAATACCTCCTAAATCAACTGCCACCTTTAACAGACATAAGCCACGCGATGATTGAACACATTCTGCTCACATCATCACCCGTGAAAATTGTTGAACAGTGGCGCAAACAGGTGGAAGAAAATATTAAGACCCAACCTTTTGTAGAAGGTGCAGATCAACATAGTTATCCATTCAAACCTTACGGAACAACTCTGTTGACCGCCTTAGTCACTTCGTCCTTCATTTTTTACAGCCAGATTGGTGACGGTGATATTCTGGTGGTAACAGAGGATGGTCATGTCTATGAACCCGTTCCAGGCGACGTACGTCTTTTTGCAAATGAGACGACATCTCTTAGCAGCAAACATGCTGAGCATGATTTCCGCAAGACCTTCAAATGGTTAAGCGAACAAGACAGCGGCTCTACTCCAGCGCTCATTATGCTTGCTACTGATGGCTATCGGAATTCCTTCACTAGCGAAGCGGATTTCTTCAAAGTCGCGACCGATATCCTCAATCTGCTCAGGCAACAGGGGCCAGATTATGTTCAACAGCATCTGGAAAAATGGTTGCAAACCGCTACAGACTTGGGAAGTGGTGACGACATAACAGTGGTTCTCTTCTGGAATAACCGCCTGCTTCAGACACACAGGAAAACAATAACAACCCAAGGCTCCTTGCAGGTACCTGCAGACCAAGAGCCAATAGCTCCAGGTTCAGAGGCAGAAAACATCTATATGCGGGCTCAAGAGGAAAGTGCTAACATTAGCTCAATACAAATGCAGCCCCCAGCGCCTTCAGATAGGCTCTTGTTTAGTAATACTAGTTTTCACCATACACCAAAGCAGATAGGCTCGGGTATTGAAACGCTTTTTCAAGGAGATTTTAAAGCTCACAAAGCTGATCAAAGAGCAATACTCGTAGTATCTCAAGAACCTGGCCTAGGAGATTACACAAGCATTACGGAAGCGCTTCAATTTGCCTCGGATGGAAGCACAATCATCGCTTATCCCGGTGAATATCAGGAGCAACTAAATATTGAGCGTAATATATGTATTAAAGCAAAAGAACCAAGGAAAGTTTTTATCACATCCCCCGTGCCTTGTATAAAGTGTTATGCACCCTATGCCCAAATTAAGGGTCTTAGTATCTCTGGTCAGAGCCACCAAGACATCCGAGATCAGCCAGCTATTTCTCTTGGGGCTGGTCATACTGAGTTTATCGATTGTGATCTCACCTCAAAATCACAACTCATAGTTGGTTCTTCCACACAAAATACATCTTCTCTTTTCTTACAATGCACAATACATGAGGGCGATAAAACTGGCTTTTTGCTTGAGGGATTGGCTCGCTGTAAGGTAAAACAGTGTACTTTTTCGAACAATGGAGAAACACATATCGTCCTGGATGCAGAAAGCGAACTTGAAAGCTATGACAGTACTTTCTCTGCCAGTGGAAATCATGGAATTTTTATTGGTAAGAACTGCTCGCTTCTGCTTCAACATTGCACTATTGAAAAGTATGCACATACTGGCATTTGTTTACGCCAGAATAGGGACGCTCTTCTGGAAGACAGCATTCTACAAGAAGGACAAAAGATTGGCTTATCTATTATAAAAGGCCACTGTATGGTACAAGGTGGCGAAATTAAAAATCAACAAAAGCACGCTGTGCATGTAGAACAGGATAGTACACTTAGCCTTAGCAATGTAAAAATTCAACATTCTCGTAGTGAGACGCCAGCACTGATAGTGTTACAGCAGAGCGTAGCACGCCTTGAAGCGTGCCTTCCTGTAGATCCTAATGACAACTGGCATTTTTGTGATACAGGTAGTCATGTTTACATACAAAATGATGCGCTTCCCGCACCTACTATTGAGCAAGATTAAGAGGCAATATATACGTTCACAAGAACTCGAGGAAGGTTTTCAATGGCAACCCATCATATGTTACAGCCCGGTCAGGAGCTACGTACAAAATCTGGTATGGTCTGTGTAATAAAAGAGTTTCTTGGTGGTGGTGGGCAGGGTGAAGTGTATCGTGCGGACCTGGCAAATACACCAATGGCCCTTAAATGGTATTTCCCGCAATTTGCAACCAACACTCAGTATCAGGCCTTAGAAAATCTAGTACGCAAAGGGCCGCCAGATCAACGCTTTCTCTGGCCACTTGATCTAATTGAGCGTCTCGACCAACGTGAGCTTGGCTATCTCATGCCCCTACGCGATAAACACTATGTGGATATCGTTGACCTGATGAAGCGACGGGTGTCAACCACCTTTCGCGAGCTGACAACAGCTGGCCTGTACCTGGCAGACAGCTATCATCAGCTTCACACTCATGGCCTTTGCTATCGCGACATTTCGTTTGGGAACGTCTTTCTCGATCCGCAAACGGGCGAGGTGCTCATTTGTGATAATGACAATGTCACCATTAATGGGGAAACAGCGGGAGGCGTACTCGGCACATCTCGTTTCATGGCACCCGAAATTGTGCGCCATGAAGCGCGTCCATCCACCCATACCGACCTCTACTCCCTCTCGGTCCTTCTTTTCTATCTCTTCATGTTTCATCATCCCCTGGAAGGACAGCGCGAGGCCGATATCCATGTGTTGGATGGGTACGCTATGGATAAAATCTATGGCACAGAGCCCATCTTTATCTTTGATCCCAACAACACAACGAATCGGCCTGTCAGGGGATACCAGGACAATGCCCTCACCTTCTGGCCTCTCTATCCTCAATTTCTCCGTGACCTTTTTACACGCGCTTTTACTGATGGCCTGAGCAATCCAGTAAATGGGCGAGTACGCGAGACTGAGTGGCGTAGCGCCATGATCCAGTTACGTGACGCCATTTTCTATTGTCCTCATTGCCAGTCACAGAATTTCTACGATGTCACGGTCCTCAAGCAGAATAATGGAAAACCTAACCCTTGCTGGCATTGTCAGAAAGCGGTTATACTTCCCTACCGCCTACGGCTAAACGACCACATTATCATGCTCAACCACGATACTGTGCTCTTTCCACACCATATTGATCGCAAAAGCAAGTGGGATTTCTCTCGACCAGTTGCTCAGGTGAATCAGCATCCATCAAATCCACAGATGTGGGGCCTGAAAAACCTCTCCCTGGAGAAGTGGGTTCTGACCAAAGTGGATGGCAGCAAGCAGGACGTAGAACCCGGGCGCAATGCCCCACTCGTCGCTGGCAGCAAGATCAATTTTGGTGATGGCGAGGGTGAGATACGCTACTAGCCCTCTCATCGCCCTTTAGCTATACCCGAAGCATGATCATGCCAGAATTACACAGCAAACCAATGATACAAGGGAATATTCTTTTATGAGTTTTCCAGCCAACGTGGTCATCGTTGTCAGCCGATGCGCGCAGCAGAAAAAGGGCTTTTGCATCCGTTTCGAGGAGAAGGTGCCGGGACAGTGGTTCGCCGACTGGGCCTTTAGTATTCAGGAGCAGCAGGCCAGGCGCGAGGGCTACGACTCTAATGAAATCAACGGCTCCATCCTGATAGACAAAGCATATCCAGGTTGCCCCTACTGCGAAAGTGAAGGCTTTGTTCTCTGCGGCGCCTGCAACAAAGTTGCCTGTTACGATGGTTCCAGCCATCAAGTCCTCTGCCCCTGGTGTGGCAATCATGGTGAGATCAATAACAAGCGCGTTAATAGTTTGCGCGCAGGAGGTGACATTTGAGCGATATTCCACGCCAGGTCCTCTGTCGCATCGTAGCGCAATACTCGCGCGAGGTCTGGGGCGATCCCCAGAGGTGCCATGCGCTACTCATGGACCTATGTGCTGAACAAGGCGGCTATCAGCAATATCAACGCCAGTTGACGGTGCTTCAAGAGGCCCTAAAAAGTAAGTTAGTCGATAACTTAGAAAGAACCGTTTTGCCTGTAGAAGCCGCCATTTCCCAGGGCACCCAGCAATTGCAGGCCGACAAGGGGTTTGAAGCACAACTGGCCTACTGGTGTATGGAGACCTGGGCCATGGCGCTCGGCCGTCTGCCACAAAAGACTTCAACAGTTTATCCCTCCCACATTGTAACCGTCGCAGCTCAGGGAGACGGACACTACCGCACTCTATCCGAGGCGGTGCGTAATGCCGGACCGGGACACACTGTGCTAGTAAAACCTGGTGTTTACAGAGAAGCACTTGTCCTGGACAAACCACTGACCATTATGGGCAGTGAACCTGCCGACGCGATCGTGATTGAGAGTCTGGATAAGCCATGCATCACACAGGTAGCCGCCACCGTACGAATCCAGGGGTTAACCCTTCGGAGTAACGCTCACGCGCCGAGGGAACGCTTTGCCACGATCGAACTACATAGAGGAATTTTAGAGCTACAGGATTGCGATGTCTCTTCTGCCTCCTATGCGTGTATTCAGCTCTCTGGTCCCGATGCTAATGCGGCCATCACCCGCTGTCACATCCATGACGGCAAGGAATATGGCGTCGTCATCGAGCATAAAAATCAGAGTGTGCTACAGGAATGCCATATCTCCGATCATGGACGGGCGGGGATAACGATCAGCCGCGAAGCCAACCCGCACATCAACGCCTGCACATTTCACTGCAAACGCGGCGTGAATGCCCTCATTCATAACCAGGGCCGGGGAGAGATTGAGCGCTGTGAGTTCACGCAGAGTGGCTCGTTTAGTATCGAGATCAAGCAAGGTGGCAATCCTCACATTCAGTACTGTACCATTCACAACAGCCTCATGAGTGGTGTGCGTATCTGGCAAGATGGACAGGGACTGCTTGAGCACTGTGATTTCGCTGAGAACATTCTCGCCGGAATTGAGGTACGTAGCATGGCACGACCTACCATCCGCAGTTGCCAGATTCACCATGGTAAGGGAAGCGGCATCCTAGTTTGGGACCGAGGGCGCGCTCAGATTGAGGAGTGCAACATCTACGCTAACACGGTCGCAGGCATTGAAATCAAACAAGGCGGTGACCCTCACATCAGCCAGTGCAAAATTTATCATGAAATGGGAACTGGTATCCTTGCTCATGATCACAGCTATGGCACCATTACGCACTGCACTCTGTACGAAAACAGACAAGCAGGTATAGAGGTTCGCGAACACAGTCATCCCACTATCCAGGATTGTAACATCTCACGCATGGGATATGCCGGTGTGCTCATTCACAACGAGGGGCGTGGTGTTCTGGAAAAATGCGATATTTCTGAAAACGTCAGGGCCAATGTCTATATCTTGCAGCACGGAGCACCCACACTACAAAAGTGCTCAATTCACAACGCAAAAGATTATGGCATTCTCTGCGAAGATGAGGGGCAGGGTCTGATCGAAGAGTGCGATATTCACCACAACTCACTGACTGAAATCGAGATCACACGTCAGAGCAATCCCACGATACGCCGCTGTCATATTCATGATGGAAAGGGTCACGGCATTCTCATTACGCGAGAGGGACGCGGTACAATCGAACACTGTGAAATCAACAAAAACGCCGCCAATGGTATCGAAATTAAGCAGTCCAGCGCCCCTCTTATTCGCCAGTGCAAGATTCAGCAACAGGGCCAATATGGGATAGCTGTCTATCAAGAGGGACAAGGTACGCTTGAAGCATGCAACCTCCAACAGAACGCACGAGGACCTCTCTTTTGCGCTCCTGGCACGCACCTTCAGCAACATCGGTTAACCTTTTAATTCTTTATACCTTTATATTTTTTTTGCCTGGAACTATTTCTCACAAAGGAACATAACGGAGACTAACTATGGGCATACGCGAATCCAAACTTGCAAAAAATACGAACTATAGCCATATCGCCACAAACCTCGCCGATTTGATGGATGAAGGGCAAAAGCTAGGAGTCTCAGAGGGTATCCAACGCGTCGAATTAATCTGCGAACAATACAAATCACTCACTCCACACACCGCCTACTTATGGCTCGATCCCTCAGGTTTTCAACGCGAGATCGAAGAGGCTCAAACCAATACACGCTGGATGCATTTTGTACGAGGTCTGCGCAATATTTTTAGTCTGGCCCCACTGATAACCACCTGGATAGGCCTCTACGAAGGCGTGAATGCCTACCAACAATATATTTCAACCCCGGGCAGCAATAAACAGGGATCGTTTCTGACCCTCTGGCAGGCTGGCTTTGATGGTCGCGTCTTACCCTTCACCGTCACGGCTCTCCTGGATGTCGTCTTCTTAATCGGTTATCTGCTTCTCATTTTGTATGAACAGTACCTGGAGAGCCAGGTGATGAACAAAGCAGCAAAATATACAAAGCACCTTCAAAGCAAAGTCGATGAGCTAGTCACCTGCGTCGCTGAGGAGGGCTATCCCCTGATCACAGATCAATCTGACCTGGATCGAGCAGTCAATGGCATCAAAAGCGTTGTTGATAGCACGACAGAAGCACTCAAACAAATTGTAGATCATACCGTCACCTCGCTCAACACCATGATGGAGCAGAATTTTAAAGATTTCAAGCAGTGCCTGAGCGATAACTCTGAACTGGTAAGAACGAGTATCGACGGTGCGGCCCAAACGAATGCTACCGCGCTTGAGAAAGTAGAACAATCCCTCAATGTACTCTTGAATACCTCTCACACCACACTCAAGCAATATATCGATCACGCCACAGATACCCAGAACCAGGGTCTGGTACGCTTTGAACATACTCTACAAACGACCCTGAGCAATACCAGTTCCACTATCCAAGATATGGTGGATACAGCAACACAATCGGTCACAGCCACCCACACGAATGTAGAACGATTGATGACCAACACTGTCGTACCCATGATGGAAGGCTTCCACCAGGATATGGCGTCGCTACATGCTGAGCTGGCAAATTACCAGGGGCGCATCAACAACCTCTCGCAAGTTGGTCAGGAGCTCGCAACGGCAGGACAGAAACTTGCTGATGCGTCACAAAACCTGATTGATAATGCAGATAGATATGTCGAAGTTGGCGATAATATTAATGGCCAGCTTGCCGCTCTTAATGCCACACAAACAGAAGTACTGCGCGAAATGGAAGGTGTGGCCGGAGGTGTGACAACCGCGGCAGGTCACATGAATATAGCCAGCACAAATATGATGAATGCCACACAGCAAATCGAGAGTCTCACAACCCGTTTAGGAGCCAATCTAGACCATACTATTGAGCACATGTCGCGTAATCTTGAATATGCTCATACGCAGACAAATGATACCGTTAAGCACCTTGAGAGTGAAGTTAACGCAACAATTGAGTTAACTTCAAAAGATTTGCAAAAAACCAGCCGTACCCTCGCTCAGGTTGGTCCGGAACTCGTCCAATCCGTCAAGGATCTCAAACAGGCAAGCAAGGATCTATCTGAAGTTGAGGTATCCTGGCCCTTTAGAAAGCGTCGCTCCAGAGGTACCGTCACCGCGGGAGGACGTTAATGAGGAAACGTTCCTTTCGCAGTTCACCTGTCTCTGTTGGTTGGCTCTTTGCTGATCTCTTGCTGGCGCTCGCGATGATTTTCCTCATCGCGAACACCACCATTACACCACTCAAAGCAAGTGTTCGTCCCAAGCCTACGCCAACACCGACACCTTCGCCAACGCCAATTCCCATTCCAAGGCTTGAGTTGCAGCCGCATCGCTTTACGATCAACATCGATGCCACTGGCTATCTTAGCAATAACGCAGATGCCATCAATAATGCAAAAAAGCAAATTCGCAACCAGGGCTTTCTCAAGGGGCGCAGTGTCGGCCTTGTGATCGCCTACGGAGGGGCACCGACGACCGATAATATTCCCACAGCCCTTGATATTGCTGCCAAAACATACGACGTATGCAAGAGCATAGGTAGAGATCACTTTGCCTTTGAAAACACATCCTATTACACCGAAAAACTGTATCGCCTTGGTGATTCGCCCAACACCGTAACCATTGATGTGTTCCTTTTTAAGGTGTAGGCAGGCAAAATTATCCGCCCATACACTGCACATAATCCGTACTGCAAACATGCTTTGTTTCTTTGCAAGGAACTCAAAAACGCTTTTCAAAGAACAGACCATGCTTGCAGTACAGCGTGCCAACAACCGAACATAAAAGCGCCTGAGTAAACTTTTTTACTGATCCAGAAACTATTGCCCCTTTTTCCTCTCCATAAGAAGGAGGCAATACTTGTAGGTAGCACCTTTATATGTTATATTATTGTTTACGTATTTATGATTCATTATATAACTTCCAAAATATCTACTCCATTCTTCAGGCACTTTCTGAACATCACAACATTCATTAACCATGGAATTACAGCTTACCTATCATACAAGGAGCAACTCCCGTGGCTGAACTATTTAGCGCTGGGCCATCCTCCTTCGCTACCGATGGAGAACGCCAGGCTGCTGCACTGTTGCAGCAGCAGCTCCCAGCCAATTGGACAATCATATGTAACAAGATTTTCTCTACACGCAATGGCAATTCCAATGAGATGGACTTTATTATCATTGCGCAAAACTGGATTTTCCTCTTAGATGAAAAATCATGGAAAGGGAGAATTCGCGGTGATGATGAGCAGTGGATTAGAGCTAATGGGTCATCCGAACGCAGCCCTTTAGGAAAAATCGATTATATCGCGAAGGTTTTTGCTGGCGATCTTGGTTATAGACTTCCTGTGCTGAAGCGAGGTGGTCATTATGTACGCGGTGGTGTCCTACTCTCAAAACAGGAGACCTATCCGCAGATTCACGATCCGCGTGCCGCACAGGGCGTATTTCTCCTCGCGGATGTTGCTCAACGTTTAAAAAAATTGGATAGCCAGGGCGGGAATCCCGCAGTTGGACAGCACCGTGCAAAAATCAAGGAAGAACTCCTGCATTTCGCCAATCGACCTCAGGTCCCCCAAAGCATTCACTTCTTCAAAATCGATGATGCAATATCCTTGCGCCCTAATGTCCGCCTCTTCAATGCGACAATGGAGGACGAGCCAAGCGAAACGCGACATCTGCTTGTCTATGATCTGGGGAAAGACCCTCTAAAAACAGATGAACTGAGCGATTTTTACAAGCAAGAATATCGTGCAATCAAAAAGCTGCACACAACCGGATTAGTGCCCGATGTCCAGGACCCTTTCATCTGGTCAGAGGACTATTTAGTAGTGCCATTCACGCCTCCTTCGGGGAAGGCACTTAAAGCCCTGGCACTTCCTGAAACACGTGAGGAATTTGGCCAGGAGCTACAGCTAGCTGCTGCTTGCTTCAAAGGCCTGGACCAGATTCATAGTCAGGGAATTATCCATCGCGCATTGGGCCCCGAAACAATTTACGTGCAGAGTAAACATCCACCTAAAGTGATGTTTACTAATTTCTATGCCGCGCGTGTTGGCACCAACACCATCGCTCCCTCGCTTGATACGCTTTCTTTTGAAGATCCCTATGCTTCAGTAGATGTTGCGATAGGATACGAATACGCCTCGGTCCAGACCGATACCTTTAGCCTCGCCCTTATTCTCCTCGAACGTCTCTCAGGCATTTCGATTTCCAAGCTGCGCCCAGGGGCTGAAAGTAAGTTGCTTTTGCCTGACCAGCCACGCTGGTCCTCCTTCCTTTCGGCAGAATTGTCCAATGAGCTTATCGCCATCTTACGCAGGGTTGTCGAACCTGAAAACGGCGCGGCGCCACTCTCTGCGAAGGACGCAGGCAACCGTCTATCAAGCCTTGCCCAACGTTTACGTGATGAAGACAGGAAAGTGGAAGAGAGCTTACTTTGCAAGCGCTACAAGGTCCAACAAGTCCTTGGTCAGGGCATGATGGCACGCACCTATAAAGTGAGCGATACTGAATATGAAAATCTTGGCTCCTATGTACTCAAGCAGTTCCTGCGCCCTGAAGAGGTGATCAAACAGGCAGTGGCAGAATACAAGGCGCTGAAGGACATCGCCAGCAAATACTTGCCACGTATCGACTACATCTTTCCACCTGGAGAAGATGCTCATATCCTCATGCAATATATTCCAGGCCCGACGCTCCAACAGGTTGAGATTGAGTTCCCCTGGCCACTGGAGCGCTGGTGGTCCTTTGCGCAAGATCTCCTAAACGCAATTGAGGTGCTGGAGCAAAAAATGCTTCTGCACCGAGATATTAAACCGGCAAATATTATCCTCCACGAAGAAGATAATCACCCAGTACTCATTGACTTTGGCTTCGCGATGCAACTAGGAGCAGAGGAGAAGATTGCGGGAACGCCGCTCTACCTCCCACCCGAAACGATTTCCACCAGGCAAACACCCATTTCAGCGGATCGCTATGCCGCAGCAATCGTACTGTTCCAAGCCTTAATTGGCTCACTTCCCTTTACCATTGTGGATGGCGGCAAACGCAATATGCTTGATCTGGAGCAAATTGAAGACACGAAGGTGCGCAGAATCGCTGCAGTCTTACAACGAGCGCTTTCAATTGAGCCCGCAGAGCGACCGGCAAACGTTAACCAGATGCGCAACGAACTGCAAACCGCATTTTTGGCTATTGAGGAACCAATAGGTACACAGGAACTCAAAGACGAAATCAATACCTGGGTCGATAATATTCGTAGCCTTTATCGCAATAGCGATATCGGCAATACCAACAACCGAGGACTGGATAGCGATTTTGTCCGTGAAACCTATATTCAAACCGCTCTTGATCGCAATCTTCTCCCCGCGTTGTTTGCTCAACACCCACGTATACTTTTTCTCTCTGGCAATCCGGGCGATGGGAAAACCGCTTTCCTGGAGCAGGTCTATCTAGAATTGAAACGTCTAGAGGCCACGGTAGTCAAACATGATCCCAGTGGTTGGGAGATCGTGTACCAGGGGCATACCTTCCGCAGCTGCTACGATGCCTCCGAATCTCACGAACAATTGAGTGCCGATGAACAGCTCAGCGAAAAATTACAGGGGCTAGAGGGGCAACACCCGTCTCATCCCAACTTGACGGTCCTGGTAGCCATCAATGATGGTCGTCTGTTCGACTTCTTTCAGCGCCAACGAACACGCTTCCCCTGGCTAGCGCAAAAAATTGATGAGCTAGCAGATGTGGAAATCATTGAGGAACATGATGTCTGGCTCGTCGATATGAAAAAACGCGCCTTTGTGAGCATTGATGCGCATGAGGCTTCTATTTTCAAACAGATCCTGGACCGCTTCACAGAGCCCGAACACTGGGCAATCTGCGAGGGATGTGCGGCACAAACAGTCTGTCCGATCCGCAATAATAGTCAGGCTTTGCGGCAAAAACGCGTCAAGTCACGCCTGGAATTCTTATTCCTACTCATTCACCTGCGTCGCCAGCGCCATATTACGATGCGCGACCTCCGCTCGGCCATTGCATACCTCATTACAGGCAATCAAAGCTGCCAGGATATCCACGAGATGCGTAATGGAAGCGATGGTAGTACATCCCTTATGAATCTCTCCTACTGGCAGAACACATTCGCGCCCGCCGATACAAGTGATGATCTCCTTAATGATATCGCGAACCTGGATCCTGCACGTTTTGCGCGCCCACACCTTGATCGTTTTCTTCACTTCCATCAGCTTGAGAGTGATGCAACGCAACGTCGCCAGCTTTTCATCAACAAACAGGACCTTCCACCACAGCGCTTCAAAGACGCCGTTGATTGGATTGCAGCGTTCAAGCGTCGCCTCTACTTTGAAGTGGCCAAGTTAGAACCTGAAAGTGGCCTGCCTATTGTAAATCCTCGGCAGCTTCTCCCCTATCGCTACGCCACAAAGTTCTTGCAACTGCAGGATGATCGTCTTGATGCAGATGTAGCACTCGAGCGCCTGGCCCTCGGACTACTGCGCTCGGATGGGGTGTTTGAGGATGTACCTCCCGGAAAGATGAGCATCAAGGTCAGCGCCTCTGACGAGCAGCAACTGGTCGTGCTCAAGCAGCTCCCTCTTGAGGATTTTACTCTTAGCGTCCTCTATCCGCAAAACACCGAGTTGATCGAGACGTTACCTGAAATTGTCGTCCTAGAGCATTTCTCTGGCACGCCACGTATGGAGATCACTCTGGATACATTCGAGCTCCTTGCTCAGATGGCTGATGGGCTCCAACCAGATGCGCGCGAATATGCCCCCTTGCTCGCAGACCTTAAACCCTTTAAAGACGCGCTCCTGTTGCGCGAAACCCAGGAGCTTATCCTTATTGAAAGCCAGTTCCGCGTGCATCATGTGGCCCAACGCGATGGAAAAATAGTGCGCCAGCTTATTCAAGGCTAGCTAGAAGGAAGAGCTTGTGAAAATAAAACTCCCCAAAGATATGCGAGGCGTATCCTTTCCTCGTGTCCTTAATCTCGAACTAAATGATTTTGATATTGATCTCTTTCTTCCCGCGCTCTTTTTTACCATCCTCTCGCAGGGCAAGGGAAAAGCGAGACAGACAAACAATCCTCAGGACATACAAAAGTATATCGATAGTCTAATAAAACATCCAATGCTGAAAGGTTTTGATACCGCCGAGGGGCGAAGAGTTTTAGAGCGCTTCGCTCGCACCTCTCTTATGGTTACTGGACGCGTGGGACGGGCACAAAAAGGGGAACAAATTTTGTCTCTTGTCCCTTATACGATACTTACTCACAAAGCAGGGTTTCCAGAGCATAGCAGCCGCCAGAGAAGAGTAGATGTCTTTATTTATCAAGCGCTGCGAGATTATCTGCAATCTGATAACAATTTACGCGACTTTGTGAAGCAGGTCTTTGGACGGGGTGTGGAAATCGGTCAACTACCCGAACTGGGTGGGAAATATGATGGACAAACGCAGTTAGATATTCTTACACGCATCTCGGTCGCGTTTCTGGATGGCTTTGAGAATACGCGCCCACGCCTGGATCGCGAGAGAAAGATTCCCAATGTCTACCCTGCCTTGGTGAATGAGCTGGCAAAAGATCTTTTACGCTACCTGTTTGAATTCCATGATCGTATGCCTACGCAGGCTTTTACACAAACACTATTGGCACTTACCAGCTTTGAAGTATTCTCTTATACCTTGTGCGCTGTCCACGCGACGAATGCATTAGTACGTGAGCCCGATACTTTACCATCAGCCATGCAAGAAGAAATCCAGCGATTTTCACCGCATATCTACCTGGATTTTACGAACGGTACCTCGCCACGAAGCCTGGAGATGTCCAAAGCCTGCGTTCGGCGTGACATCGAGGCTTATCAGCAATTCTTGTGGTCAAATCTACTACTGCGCCAACTCGATATCTATGTCAACAAACTACAGAAAAACCCGCGCCGAAAAGCAGATATTGAGAAAGTTTTGCCTTCTGAAGCAATTGGCGCGCAATACCTCCAGGGATTGTTGCTCCTGCAAGATAATCCCATAATCAGCGTACATTTAGAAGCGGCCGCACAGCTAGACGAGGAACGTATCCATGAAGAGAATAGGGAGAAAGAAGAGGAAGGAAATACAGAGACAACTTCCTGGATAGACGAGATTGCCAGTACAGGGGAAACGGATATTGAGCGAATCGTCAATATATTAACTGAAAGTCAACGTGTAAATGCTTTTAAGAATTTTATTGCTTGGTTTCACGGCATAGGCGGCATCAAAAAGCCTTATGGGATTTTACGTGGCCTTACCACTCATCGCCAGACATGGCGTTATGCGCCTGAAAATGACCTGCTGGCCGCGTTAGTGCAGGTTGCGGCAGCTCGCCTCTCACAACCAGGACAGCTGAGAGATATCAAACTTCAAGAGTTCTTGGAATTTTTGACCTTTCGTTACGGCATTCTCATCGATAGGCCGCCCGCTCAATTTCAAGGCGCGGAGTATGCAGCGGCGGCACGGGATAACCTGCGCGCCATGCTCGACCGTCTCCGGCAGATGGGAATCTTCCGCGATCTCTCCGATGACTTTACAGTACAGCGCTTGCATCCACCTTATGCCAGCACAGCAGCAATGAAGGTTGAGGCATAATATCCATGGACATCATACGCATTCAACTCCTCGCAGAAGATATTCTGACTCGTTTTAAAGGCACACAACCTGGGCACTGCGCCCGCGTTGATTTCCTCGCCACTACCGAGGCAATGGCGATTTGTCAATACATCATCAGCCAGCAGGCGAAACAGAAAATCTCCGCCTATATCCTGACCAAGCAAGATGAGCTGGCACATAATTCGCCGATCTTCATCACAGTCGACAAAGCAATAGAGCTACGCAACCGCAAGCAGGAGAAACTGTGTTTATTCGTTCCCGCGGATCTCGTTGATGCCGCATATAGCTCACTTGCTAACTCCTTCGCCGTCATTGATGGACGCGAACTGCATACGCGTGTCCTCAGGCGAGTCATAAATCAGCTACCGGAGAAAGTAGAGCAATTTGTGCGAGCCACCTTTGCCCAATTGCGCGGCTCTTCGCGTGCCAACGATGATCAGAAGCTGGATTTCGCGATTGCCATTCGCAAGCGTGCCGAAGACATGGAGATGCATTTAGCGGGACTGGAACTATGGCGTGTTGGCCTCATCGCCGATACCAGCGTTGGCGCCCTCGCCAATGGAATAGCCAATCCAGACCTTGAACGCAAGCTGGAGCACAACCGTAGTTGCACCATCGCCCTGGCTCGTCCCACAAAGATTGATGCGACGGCACGCGAACGCATTCAGAATCTTAAGGTCAACGCGGAGACTGCGGCAAAGTTGACGGCCTTCTTCCGTGGAAAATCAATGAATGATATTCACTCCTGGTCGCGTCAACTGGCAGCCCAACCAGAGGTCCTGACGCTAGATACTTGGGTATTTCCTGAGACAGAAGCCAGCGACATTCGTGAAGTCCTCATCAAACCCTTTGTCAATTCGGCTGGCATGGTTGAAAAATATACCCACCTCATCCAACCTGACGGGGCTAAGGGAAGTCTCATAGCACGTTGCGCCCCTAAGGAGAAACTGGTTGTTAGATGGGAATGTGAACCAAAGCAACCACAAAACCTTGGTGGCTGGCGCGTAGCTATTGTTCCCTCCGATGGGGAGATCGAGTATGAAGGCAACATTGAGCTACCCGAACGTGATCTCCCAACCCAGCGCCGCAATACCACCATCAACATGAACATCGAGTTTGACGAGCCACCAGACTTTGCTGTGCGTGTGCGCGTTATGCCACTCAATGCAGATGGCACTGTGATTGTGGATCCAACAGGACAAGAGGTATATGGGGAGAGCAACGAGTTCTTCCTCTCTAACACTATTGAGGAGGTCAAACAAGCTTCTCATAGAGAGAGCAAGTTCGTCGTCTCTAATCTCATGTATGGGCACCTGGAGTACGCCATTGAGGCTAATGTATCAGCCATGACCGAGGCAGAGCCACAATGGAGCAGTAAAGATTTAGAATATTTTAGTGTCAAACTTAATGATCGCCGCATGCTTCAGGTTGGTGTTAGCGCGACATTGCTTCAATTGGAGCGCCAGAATCTCGCGGATTCGCGCAAAGGTGGTTCATACACCCTCATAGTCGATGATATACATACTGTAGATGTAGCGAACATTATACACCAGCCCCTCCTCACTAGCAGTGATGATGATTGGAACGCGTTTTGGAAGACACGTGAGCTCTTTTTTAGTCGTCTACGCAAAGCCTCCTATCGTGATGTGATTGAGGTAGCCGAATGGACACCAGAACTCACAGGAGCTGCGCTGCGCTATGCGCAGGCCTATCGTGAGTTAATTGAGGATCTGTTAGAAAACCAGGTTAGTGCGAATAAGTTACGAGAGGCACTCTCCATTGACTCTATCCTCATACAGATTACTGGACGCAATAACACGACAGAAGAAGCCATTGTGATACTGCCAACCCATCCCCTGCGTGTCGCCTGGCTGGTAAACTACACTCAACTCTTGCAGGCTTGGGAGACACAACTCTTGGCGATGCCGTTACGTAACCGTCAACACAACCTGGATCTTCAGGCTCTACGCTTGCTCACGCCTATCAATGTCCCGGCCTTTGCTTATCATATTGGTACACAAACTGCATTTACCTTTTTCCAAAATCTGCGCTTTTTCTATGGTGTGGCTCTGCCTGTGGGAGTTCCCGATCCACATCGTCGCTATGGCGACATTACGACGCTCTTTGGCATGTCGGTTGAGCAGGGGACCGCGGGAGATACGCACCCAGAGCAACTGGCGGCTCACCTGAAAAACTTCCTTGAACTACATCCGTATACCAATACACTGGTAACGACTTTAGTCAATCCAGACCGCGGCGACTTCTTTGCCGAGGCATTGAAACAACTGATGCCAGGACATAGACTCGACGAAGACAACGAAGAACAGGCAAAAATACCGACATTTCAGATTACAGCCTATACCGATAGCAAACATAAGAGCACATTGCAGGCTTTAGAGCAAGTGCGCCAGCTAGGGGCTCAACAGCGCTATAAACAGGATACAGATCACTTTTTGCCCGCCCTTGCCACCACCCTGCGCCCTATCGAGCGGCTCGCAAAAAGCTCGCTCCCTGAGGCTCATATTGCCGTCGTTACTGATCTCACCCAACCAGCAATCAAAGCTATTACCACAACCGATCAGGACACAAACAAAACGGCGAGCTTCTCGCTCTATGGCCTGGTCAGCCGTTTTATCTCCCAAATCACGGTAGAATCCGAACAAATTCTCTGGCAACACAAAATTGTGACCGAAGGAGTGCGCAAGCCCGAGGCACATCCCGCTAGTTCCCGATTTAGCGACCTCCTGATCGAGCTTCATTCCTTGCTCCTCAGTGCTGGTGGATATCTGTTAAGTGGATCCACTGGCACACAACCCATCCTGGAGGTTACCCTTACTCAAGAACAGCGGAAACTGCTGGAAAATCTGCACAGGAGTACAAACTGGGTCGTCACATTAGATCGTTTCTTTTCGCTTGATTATTACGACTCACCTCATGAGCCCAGCTTGAATACCCTGGCACAGAAATATGTGCTGGACTACTCCCCTGAGTTCACCGATGGCTTAGGGCATCGCATGATGGTTACCACAGCCTGGCACGAGGAGATCCAGTCACTGCTGAGCCAAGCCATGAACGACCTTGGGTTTGCACGCGTGGATCAGAGTGTCAGCCATCTCTTGCACCACCTTAAAACGATCTCGGGCAGGCTCGCCCTCCAGGCGCTTGAATCGTCGACCACAGCCGCAGCTGCCGTCGGACTCGGCGTTGTCACCGCCTGGCTGGAGAAAAAGGGCAGGCTCAAGCAGGCAGTGCTCATCCCAGTTGACACCTATCCTCGCCTCTTTACCCTTAATGGATCAGGCAAACCAACCGCGGGCGAGAGACGCTGTGATCTTGTCCTCATATCGCTTAAGCGCAACATAGTTGACGCGACGTTTATAGAGGTCAAATGGCGGCGTGGTCAGGTGCCATTTGAAGAGCTCTCCAAAGATATGGTCTTGCAGATGAAGAATTCAGCCCTGATTATGCGCAACCGTTTCTTTAACGAGACCCGCGTAGACGGAGCCCTGCAACGATCGTATCTTGCCAATGTCCTGCGTTTCTACTTCGAGCGTTCCCGGCGCTATAGGCTCTTTGACCAGGAGGCTGAGACCACATTCCTCGAACATGTTTCGCGCCTGGAAAAGACTGGCCTCGAGTTTCGCTCAAACTATGAAGGATATATCGTAAGCCTGGAAGGGGAGGAACGCCGCCCATTCCCCATTGATGATGCCAAAATTACTGTCCTAACCGCCAAAGATTTTGAGCAAGGAACCGAATTTGCCTCGCGCATTTATACGCCTCTCGACAACGTTGATACGCTCTCTGATGAGCCTCTAGTAGAAGAGAGAGCAAACAATGAAGAGGATGAGGAAAACATAGTGGAGGCCACTGACGCACACGATGAGCAGCTAGCCGTCTTAACACCTGCTCTTAGAGCTGGCAGCGAGTATAGCTACGATATCGCACCAGCATCTCAAGCACAAGTGAGTACCCAAACGCCTGCACTAGAGAGGACATCTTCACAGCCAATACAATCATCTGAAGAGCAAGCTGCTCCTGATGACACTGTGATCATTCCACTTGGTAGCGCCGCTGGAACAGCGGTGGATTGGTTCCCAGCAATTAATGGCAGTCCCCATATCTTCATTCTCGGCATTCCTGGCCAAGGAAAATCCTGGACGGTCACGCGCATACTAACCGAGCTGGGCAGACAACAGGTTCCCTCCCTGGTGCTCGATTTTCACGGGCAATTCGCGGATCCACACGAGCCCTTTGTCCAGGCGGTTCATCCTACCATGTTAGACGCCGCCAAAGGGCTGCCCTTCTCGCCATTTGAATGCACCCAGGAGGCTGGTAGTGGCGGCTGGCTTGCCAATAGCTACGCGATTGCCGAAATCTTCGGGCATGTAGCAGGCCTGGGCGATATGCAGCGCGATGTCGTTTTCTCCGCCATACGCGATGCCTATAAAGCGCATGGATTTAGCGATGATGCCGATCTGCCTACCTCAGAACTCACCTATCCTACCCTCGCAGAGGTCTTGCAGCGCATCGAAAACCTTGCCCAGGTACGCCACGTTTCAAATGTAGCTGCGCGCTGCCGTCCTCTGCTGGAAATGAACCTTTTCCGCCCAGTCGAGCACACCCCCGACCTCCTATCGCTTGTACGTTCGGGACTAGTGATTGATCTGCATAATCTCTACATTGATGCAGCCCAACAAGCGGCTGGAGCGTTTGTATTGCGCAAGATCTACAAGGACATGTTCAGCTGGGGATATGCCAAGAGGATTCGCCTGGCAATCGTCTTAGACGAGGCACACCGCCTGGCGAAAGATGTGACATTGCCAAAAATCATGCGCGAAGGGCGAAAATTCGGCATCGCTGTGATTGTGGCTAGCCAAGGCATGGCTGATTTCCACCCAGATGTCCTCGCGACGGCCGGGACCAAGGTCATTTTCCGTATGAACTACCCGGACTCAAAGAAGGTCTCTGGCTTTATTCGCGGTCTGCCTGGACAGGACCTGGCCGCCCGAATTGAACAGTTAACAGTAGGCTCGGCCTATGTCCAAACGCCTGATATGCCCTTTGGATCTGTCGTAAAGATGTATCCATTGAAATAAGTTTCCCTTGAAGGGAGAGGAAAGTTGATCAACTTCTCCCTCCCCCATTCACCTCGTTTCCCACAATGGCAAGAAACACACAAAAAGGCACTTTTCGCCTTTTACCAAATTTTTGTATTTTGTTGCAAAGTACCTAATTGTACTTAATACACCTAAGGTGGGCGAAATGAGTTTAACGAGTTTTATTGCAGAACCAGATGTCAAGGCAAAGCTGCGTGAAACCTTCCCATATATCCGCTTTCAGCTGGAACAGAAACCAGTGATGAACGCATTGACCAATCATTATGCATTGATTGGGACAGCCTTCGACTACCTTATGCGTTGGTATCTTCAGAAACGCTATACTCACGCAAAAGACAAGCCATGGGTTGCAGAAATCGCAGCCATTAAGCAATACGACCAAATCGCAGCGTTATACAATACCCAAACGGCAAAGAAAGCTGTCAAATTCGTCCTAGAAGCCAAACAACACCATAAACAATTTCTCGCAGATGGTGTACTCACTGACAATGTCATCATTTCTGCGATCTTACTTGCCCAAATCGATTCCTTCTTTCGTGCAGAGAAACTTTACGAACCATTTGGCAGCATTGATCCCCATGATATACAGGATCTTCGGCAACTGGTCAGTATTATCCCTACAGCAGATTTCCCCTCACACTCACTCTGCCTGCTTGATCCAACTTTCGGTTCCTCCTTGCTTGTGCATGGGGCAGACGTTGATTTGGTCGTAGATCATGCCATCATCGACATCAAAACAGTGAAAACGCTTCAAATGAAAAGGGAATATATCGACCAGCTCCTTGGCTATTATACGCTCTACCGACTAGGCGGTATCAATGGGGCACCTGCAGACCATACTATCACGCATCTAGGCATTTATTTTTCACGGCATGGCTATCTCTATACATTTCCAGTCTCATTGTTCATCGACGAAATAAAATACACACCTTTTCTTGCCTGGTTTGAGCATCGTGCCAAACAATTGTTTGGCCCTTATTAATAGTTCCACCGAACCCGAACATGATCAAAGGTGCGAGAACAAACACAAGACAAAAATAGAAGTTCTGTATGAGCTTGTTTTATCTAAACATTAGCACAAGAACGGCTATTTATTAACTCAACATTCTATAGCATATTACACGACAATTAAAGTTAAAAATTTGGGGGAAATTACATATGTTTGAAGATGATAATACTGACATTAGCGAAATTGATGAAAGTGATGCCATTCTAAAAGAAGCTCAACTATATTATAAAAGGCGTGAATATAACCAGGCCCTGCACGCTTTTGAACAGATTCTTTCGCGCAACGCCACCACAGTTGAAGCACTCATAGGCAAAGGAAATTGCTTACGCAAACAAGGATATCATAGGGAAGCTATAGACACATTTGATGAGGCCATTAGTATTAATCCCCAAAGTATTGACGCTCATAATGATTTATGCAACCTACTCTTAGAAATTTATTTAAAGACGAATGATAATTGGTATCTACCAATAGCACAAAAAATTAACAACAAGGCACTGAGTATTGATCCAGAGAGTGCATCAGCTCACAATGCAAAATGTAGAATATTGAACGAGCAAGGCCGGTATCAAGAAGCCAGAGTAGAAATTGATGTTGCAATAGAAAAAGCCAAACCTGCTGATAACATTGCGGGGTACTATTACAATAAGTTTATTATTTTAAAAAGTTTAGACGATATACATTCTGCACATATTATGATACATGTTGCATCTTTTATAAATCCAACAAGATATGAGAGTAAATACCTTACTTATAAACGCGCTCTTGAAAAAAGAAGCTATGATCGTCAAATCAGGATAAAAAATTACGAGCAAGCCAGCCAGATTCTAGGCAGATTAGGATATATCGGAGCAGCTAAAAAATGCACAGAACAGGCTCTATACTACAAAGAGGTAAAAACCACAAAAGACAATAGCTCAAATCTTCGGGGTTATAGCGAGCAAAAAATAAAGCACAACGATATAACTCAACAGAGCATACAGCCTGTAGTACACAATAATATAAATGTAACAGTAGAGCCTCCTCTAAATAAAAGGGAAAAGGATTTAGGGAATATCCCAAGCTCTGGTCGAAAGGAGACTTCTTCTGCATCATCCCCAGACTTACGAAGTTCTCCAAGAGAGACTGCAGTTAAAAGTTATTCTACATTGATCAAAGAAGGACAGAGATATAGTGAATTAAAGCAGTATGATCAAGCATTCAAAGCCTTCGACTCAGCCATAGAGAAGAACAAAAATTTACCGGAGGCATATGTAGGCGAAGGACATATCTATTTCGAGCAAAAAGACTACAACCAAGCTCTGAGAGCGTATAACAAGGCAGTACATTTAAAAACAACAGACTATCTATGCTACTGCTCCATAGGCGCAATTATGGAGATTTATAAAAACTTTGAAGAGGCATATCGTTACTACGATCAAGCACTAGATTACAGCCCACAAAATGCGCAGGCAATACGAGGCAAAGCCAATGCTCTTTTTGAAATACAATACTACAGAGAAGCGCTTTCCTGTTACCATGAATTAGAAGAGCAGAGTCTAAAAAGCAACTTTTTTATAAGCTTTCGGATTGGTGATATTTACACTATCACGAAACAGCCTCTAGAAGCACAACAATGGTATACACACTCTTTCTCTCTCATTCCCAACCTGGACAAAGAAGAAGGTGCATTAGCCTGGTCACGACTACAATCCCCCAACGAATGCACAAGGCCCCTCGATACACAGATCATGCTCATATCGAGCTGTGCAAAATATGCTCCTGATGACTCTTCTATAGAGAAAATACTAGAAGATTTTGCCAATACATACCGCACTAATCTGGAAGAAAAGCTCTTCCAGATAGAATCAGATCAACACATCATCGATCTTATCGAGCAACTGCTCATCCAATTTCCCGAGCCACAACGGGCCAAAGTCATAGAAATTCTCGCAAACCATCAGCAACAACATATCGCCCTCTTACTTATCAAGTTGCAAGCTACTAATGTAACAGGTCTCACCCTACTAGCCACGACGATCGCACAAACCTGGGAACACAACACATCTCACGCCAACCTTGCACAATTCTTTTCTGAAACATTCAGCCATTATGGTGTATCACAAACCACTGCTGATTCCTTTCTTGCACACCATGCCATAACAACAAATAATTTCGAAAAAGCAGAACTTATATTGCAAAAACTCAACATGCGAAGCACGGCGACCAGCAATGAAGTTTGGCTACTCATAGAGCTACGGTTTATTCTTGAAAGGCCTCCAGAACAACGCCGTACAGTTCTCGAACAATTTATAGCCTCAGCAGATCCAAATGACCCGCGAAAAAGAAAAGCTTTTGAACTACTTATCGATATTATCGCTGACGCAGGAGATGGAAGAGCAATAATAGAATGCCTCATTAAAGGCGAGCAAATGGGCATAAGTGATGCTCGACTACACGAATACCGCAAGGGCAACTGGGATGTTATCCCCGCTTTGCGCAATCAGTCAGATTATATGTTCCCTACTGTGGTGGTCATTGATACCGAAAATGACTATCAACCAGAGGCAGCTCCAGGATCACGCCTTGTCGAAGTGGCAGCAGTACGTTTCAAAGGTAACACCGAGCTGTCCACATACAATGCCGTTGTTCGCCGTGACTTTCACTCTCAAAAAGTTGCGAATCGACAAGCGGAAGCCAAAAACATTGATATCGTTGCATACGAACTGAATACATTTATCAATGAAACATATACTCAAGACCACCCCGTTATTCTTGCTGGGCATAATTTTGCTGCCTTTGATGCGACACATTTGCGTGCGGTAGGAGTATCTATAGAGGATAATCAGATTATTGATACTCTAGAGTTTTCACGCCTCCTCTACCCCGACATACTCACACATAACCTTGGGGAAATGTGCGCGCTTCATCAGGTCGATTTTATAGGCACAGCACATAATGCACTTCCTGATGCCCAAAACAATGCTCGCTTACTCTACGCATTAGGGGAAGAATTAGTACACAATCGGCCCAATCTTCTCCCTGGGTTCCGGGCATTCATTCAAACTGGCAGTTCCTTTGATCGTGCTATCCTTCGACCACGCAACGTAGTGGTAGACCCTACTACGCCGTGGGAACTCACTCCGGCACCATTGCCACATGTCATGCTCTCTTACAAGAGAAACAATGCAATAACCAGCTATGCCTTAGATAAAGCGTTACAGCAACAGCAAGATTGCCTAGTGAACTATGCCTACCTCAATACAACTTATATGCATGCTCTTCCACAAACAGGAAAGCTCGTCATTGCGGTCGGGAACTCATCGCATCTGGAACATTTATTGGCAAACCGACAAATTGACCAGGAATGCTATGTTTTACCGGACACTCGCTCTCTACTGTGCGCCACACATTTGCGGCAAAAGATAAATGAGGAACTACAATCAGATATCAAATTGCAGCTATACTGCCTGTATCAGGCGTCACATAACCACGATGCACGCACGCTCTATCCCTTCCGGTTGCCAAAGAGCCATGAAGATGATCAAACAAAAGAAAGCCAAAAACTGCAGCATATAAAAGACATTCTCAGTTCTGCTTATTGTTCGCATGGGAAAGGACAAAGCCCAGAATGCGAAACTTTACAGCAGATGAAGCACGCAATTAAGCATCAACGCATTATCCTTGCAACCCACGAAATCTTCTTACATCACACATTATCACCACGAGATATGATCATCGTCGACGACCTCGATGAGCTACAAATGCGCATCGTGGGACATGTAGCACACAAAATTCGTAGTGAGGAGCTACAACGAGAAGACCCTGCTATCTTTTCTATACTTCATGAGGCAATCACAGCGTGTTGCGCATTTGATCGTGATCAAAACTACTTTCATATACGCATTCCCCTGCGCCACATCGCCAACAAATTTACTAAAACAGACACAAATAGCAATCTACTAGAAAAACTACAAGATCAAGGACGAACTGGTCAGCACTATGCCCGGCTTCTGGATAGCTGGTTCAAGAAAGCATGCACCGACCAGGATCCCTCGAACAAAAACGTTCAGGCACAATGGCTAGATATTCGATATGGCGATGTTAAAGATACCATGGCAACACCTTGCATTGAAGATTGGAGCATCTGCGAGGCCGATATAGATATTCCCATGCTCTTCGATGAGAAGTTTAAGCAGCCCTATAAGCGGCACATTTTCTGCGGGAAAGCATTATCTCTGGGACCAGTACGGACAGAACAACCGACCCATACGGCAGGCACAACCTTTCTTGAACATTTCTTTGGAATACCAGAGAACCTGCCTTACTCAGAAGAGAAACGTTCGGATTTGTCTGTCTATATCCCAACCGCAGAAGAAATACCAGCAGCAAGCTTCTTAGCTCATTATAGGTGGGCAACACAGGTGGGCGATTTTTTGTACCGTAGTATCACAGGAACACAGCGCTCACTGATAGTTTCGCTTCACGAAAACGCCCTGGCACAGGCATTGGTCGATGCATTTCTGGCAGTAAAGAAAAACCACATGTTTACTGAATACATCCCACGACGCATCTTCTCGCCGTTATGCGGCTACGCCTTAAGAAGGATACGTGAGATGTTGAGTGATGCCTCGCATACGTCTCTTACTATCGTCTCGCCGGGACAAAGAAAGTACCTATACGATGTTCCAGCAGACATAGAGGCCAGTGGCCCTTTGCGCTTTCTCAATCAGCGAGATCCCGTGGTCATGGCCCTTATGAATAGCTTCAATGCTCGCTATCCTGGGGGTAAATCATTTACAAACTATCTGCTTCCTCAAGCACTGCTTGAACTTAAATCACGCATCTCCACTCCAGCCAAAATCCACATTATTCTGGACAGCAGCCTACGCGACTCTCTGTATTTTGAAGAAGTAAACAAAATGTTGGTATGTACTACTGAAGCACCTAAGAGACCATTTTTACAGAGAGGTGTGGATTATTTCCAAAAAGCTTACACAAAAGCTCTTGAGCAACGAGGATATAATCAGCGTACCAAGGTTAGTAACGAAGAACTGCAAAACGTACTGGAAAATGTGTGGCACACGAGCAACTTTCGCAAGCAGCCTCTCGATCAAGAAACAATCGTCAAAGACCTACTCGATGGTAACGACCAAATGGTTATCGCAGCCACTGGTGGCGGTAAATCACTCTGTTTCCAGCTTCCTGCAATCCTCCTGGCTCAAGATTATGTCCCCAAAGTCACGCTTGTTGTTTCACCTCTCATAGCACTCATGCGCGACCAAGTACAAGCATTACGACACAAAGGCATCTTCTCCGCTGTTTCGCTAGACTCAATGCAAAGCCCACTGGAACAACGTAACAATCTCGTTGGCATTCGCATGGGCGACTATTCCATCATCTATGCAGCCCCTGAAAAAATTCGCTCATCGTCGTTTGCCAAAGTGCTACAAGGACGCACAGTCGGTCTGATAGCCTTTGATGAAGCCCACTGCATTAGCGAATGGGGGCACAACTTCCGTACAGACTATTTAAAGATACCCCAATGGATTAACAAACACATAGGAAATCGTCAGAGCCAAGGAATTCCTATGATTGCACTAACAGCAACCGCACGCAAAGGAACGGTTATTCCTGTTGAGCAAGAAGATATCAATAAACAAGAGGCATATCAGGCAGTAAACAAAGGGACCATAGAAGATATTCATGAAAAACTAGAGCTCCAGTGCCCAACCGATAACATCGTTACCTCTGTGGAACGCAAAGAGCTTGAATTCCATGTCGTTTCCATTGCTCACTGTCCTTATTGTGATCAATATTATGATCTTAAACAAGGCATTGGTGATTGCCGATCATGCCAACAAACAATAGACTTAGCAAACCGTAAAAAACTAGTTAGAGCGATCAAATCGGTCAAATTGAAACGGCTTCGTGCACTTCTTACAGGTAAGGATCAGCCTGACTTATTTCAACGCTGGAATAAGAATCAGTATCATGAGCGTCAAAGGGGTATTATCTACTGCCGAAAAAAAGATGATATTCAAGAGGTTTGCCAGTATTTAACGAAGCTCAACATAGGGCTACGTATTGAAGGATATCATGCTGACCTAGACAAACATCAGCGCCAAACAATTTATGAGCGGTTCATACGCGATGACGCAGATGGGCTCGATATCATCGTTGCCACCAAAGCCTTTGGTATGGGAATTGACGTACGCAGGCTCGGCTTTGTTATTCACTTTGATATACCTCCGACACCTGAAGCCTACTACCAGGAAGCCGGGAGAGCAGGGCGCGACGCCTTCTTCCAACGGGAGAAAGCACAATGTATTTTGCTTTATCATAAGCAGGATATTGAAACGCAACGCTATCTCTTAAAACAAAAACCTATCAACATTGATAGCCTTGAAGCCCTGTATAACGCCCTACACAAGAGAAGGCACACGCAACAAAAAGAAATACTTATCACAGCCAAAGAGATAGAGCGGCTATCTGGCATAGAAGAGAAGGACATAGATACCTGTCTTTATTATTTGCAACAACATAGCCAGGCAGGAATTGCGTTGGAGCAGAGCACCCTCAATGATTGGCAGCTCAAATTCTCGCCTGATTATAAGCAACAAATCGCGGTAACGCTTCTGGATGACGCTACACAACAGCTACAGCAATATTTTCAGCAGGAAGAGAATTTTCAGCTCAACGAAGAAAGCACGGTAGTTATCAAGACACAAGATTTAGCGGAAAAACTAGGTTGCTCAATTGAGCAGGTGAGAGAGCGAAAGAACCGCCTTATCCAGACGGGGATTATTCAACAAAACCGCGACGCGAATATATCCTGGAAGCAGAACAAAACAGAGGCAAGGAAAACCATTGATCTGCTTTTTGCAGCTTTAGAGCGTTTCTATCAAGAATTGTCTGAATACCAGACACCCGTAGCACGACCGAAACTCAAAATTTCTGAAGCGTGGCTCAAAGAACTAGCACACCAGGAACAAGAAGAGGATCCTACTTTTAATAACAAGTTGGTCACCTTCCTGACACTGTGTGCCGGGAGAAAAGCGGAAGAATGGCAAGTACTAGAACACTTTACGAAGTTAGTAAAAACAGATCCCAAAGAGCCTTTCATCTATCAAGAAAAAGAGCCTCACCAAACAAGACCACTAAGCCAAAAGATACTGGGTGTCCTTAAAAGCATTATCGAACAACATACATCCGAAGATACGCAGAGCGAGTCCAACACATGGCAGTATCATGATTTGCTGCAAGGCTCCAGAGATGGGCAACAGCGATTTGAGCGTGCCTTATTTTGGTTAAAAGAACTGGGCTTTATTGATATAAAACCTCCTGAGGAGCTGAGCAATGAAGGCCTCGCGAAGCATATTGTTTTTAAAGAAGAGCAGAAGCCCTTGGCACAACTTGCCATCGATCTCACAACCTTGCGGCAGCGCCAAAGGCAACAACTCAATATGCTTGATATTATGCAAGAATATGCCACCAGTCCAGCAGTCCAACGCTTAGAGTTACTCAATGACTATTTCCTTGGCAAGAAACCTCTCCTATATCCCTATGAGATTGCCCCTTGGCTCACGCAGGAGCAAAAGGATCTAGTAAGACTAAGCACAGGACGTCATCTCATCACAGGACCTGCTGGCAGCGGCAAAACAACTATACTACAAGAACACTTCAGATATCTCATAGAGGCACAACTGGTTCCACATGAAAATATTCTCGTCGCTACATATTATCGTAGCGCCAAGGAACGTATTTACGCTAACCTTGCAAACTCACACCCTTCAAAAGGGCAATACAAGATCTTAACACTAAATGCGTTTAGCGAGAATATTATAAAGCATTACCGGTACTTGCTAAGAAGAGTGGATGGAGAAACATGGTTTCGGCCAGACATTAAAAGACAACGTATAGATGAAAATTGGAGCACACAAAATCGCCCAAGCGCACTTCTTTTAGAAAAAGCACTTAGCCACCTCCAAAAGGAGAAGATTTTAGCCGACTACTGTCCTTATGATGCCCCCAAATATGCTTTTGATGGTAGGAAATTCGCTATAGCTTTCTATGGGGAAGCATTCAATAGATTCAGGAAAGAAGGCATATTTCCTTCACAGCAAACATCAATGCAAGCTCTTCGCAGATGTTTCGACCGAAACATGAAACCAACTGATGCTCTGCATGTTTACTGCGCATATGTACTCTACCTCATCACATTATTGGATGAAGGAAAATACACCTACAGTGATCAAACACTGTGCGCGTTACAAATCTTGCGCAGTAATCCAGAGGTAGCGCATCATTATCAGAGCCGCTTTGAGCACATTATTATTGATGAGGCCCAGGACTTTACTCAAGCAGAAAGAACACTCATCAGCATTTTAAGCAAGCACCACCAAAACATTTTCATGGTTGGTGATGACTACCAAAATATTAGACCCAATAACATGGGTAGATACACTCCACTCGAGAGATGGAGCTTAATACAAGACTTAACTCTTCATTCACTTATGATTAACTATCGCTCAGCACAAGAAATTCTCGATCTGGCAAATCTACTACTCGACGATCTACTAAATCCATTCCTATTCACAGAGACCAAACAAATAGCGCATAGAGGTTATCGGGGTGAAAGAGTCCAGGCACTTTACTTTTCTACAGGGAAAATACCCGCAATGATAGATCAAGTGCTAACGATCATTGACAATGAACTACAACTACGAGATAAAAAGAGTATAGCCATAATGCTGGCCAAAAGCGAAAGAGTGATGCTAGATGAAATTACAAAGCGGCTCACAGATCTTCATCGACCATTTATACTGATGAACATTCAGCATAAATATCAAACGCCACTGGCCCTCCAGGTCCGTACCTACTTCCAACTCATTGTAGAGCCACGAGAAAACGAAGCTATGAAAAAGCTTTTTCTTTACTGCTGCTCAGACGATACTGCATGGATGACAATTCACCAACTTACAGAAAAAGCGGCCTACGAAGAAAGGGCATTATTAGACATTCTCTTAGATAGGAAAACGATAAATCGTTATGGAGTGAACTTTGAGCAATATAACATATTAACCAAACATATGGAGCTCATTAAGCGCTACAGCAAGCTTCATGAGGACCCATATTACTGTTTTGGCGACCTCTTGAAGGATATATATGAGTTACCAGAGAGCCCATTCTCAGAGAAGAATACGCCATTAGATGAACTGCAAGAACTTAGAGATGCGTTTGAGCCACTCCAAGGGCTTACTATACAACAAGCCATAGATGAAATTAATCGCCATGTCTCCTTTATCGACGAGAATCAGCTCAATGACCATGTCATTGTAACAACTATCGATAACGCAAAGAGCCAAGCCTTTGATACAGTTTTTCTCGTGGGCGCACACAAACTTGGGGAAAAACATCGTTGGTATGTTAGCGTCACAAGAGCAAAAGAACGCTTTTTCATTCTCATAGACGAGAAAGAAGCCAATCATCACCAAATATTTAACCAAATTCGGCAGAATTATCAGTTAGATGAACGTCACTTCCTCTAGGAAAGGTGCGTCTTCCCACTCGTCCACAACACAATGATAGGAAGAGATATTATACATGTGAAAGCAGCACATGTATAATATCTCTTCCTATTGACCAATCCAGAAATTGATGAGTATACATATAGATTTTCTATGCTTGACGTTGTATAATAGCTCTTGCTCAATACTTGAGAAATGTGCCAGTTTCTCTCGTCTTCTTTATAGTATGATAAATCTTGTATTTCTTCTTTCTTTCTGTGTTTGTTATAATAGACAGATTCTCATAAAATATTTGCTGTGGCGTGTTGGTGCGCCTCCTAAAACACGCTGATGTGCTTTGCATGTCTCTCTGCGCCCTCCTACATGGGAACCTCCTCCTGTGTGAGTGCGCCGTGTGGCGACACATCACTCTCGCACCCGTACGCGCTCTTTGCCTGGAATGTGGCTAGAAAGAGATGAACGCTCGTGGGTTCTACGTTTGCTCTTCCTGAACCCGGTCAACTGGTGGCGGTCCGCCATCGCCGTTACGTGGTCGTTGATGTTGCTCAAAATACCCTCCCTCTCGATATTCTTGCTAAAAACTCGCTAACATCCAGGCAGCACCTGGTGACGCTCTCCTCGGTTGAGGATGACGCGTTGGGCGAGGAACTCCAGGTGATCTGGGAGGTTGAGCCTGGTGCCCAACCCTTCGATGGGGCGGCCTTGCCTGAACCGACCGGCTTCGATGCCCCTGAGCGCCTCGATACCTTTCTGAACGCGGTCCGCTGGGGTGCGGCCTCGAGCGCGGATGTGCAGGCGATCCAGGCCCCGTTCCGTAGCGGCATCCAGCTTGAGGACTATCAACTTGATCCCGTGGCACGCGCGATTGAGATGCCACGCGTCAATCTCTTAATCGCGGATGATGTCGGTCTGGGTAAAACAATTGAGGCGGGCCTGGTCATCCAGGAGTTGATCATTCGCCACCGCGCTCGCCGCGTGCTGATCGTCTGTCCCGCATCTCTCCAGGTGCAGTGGCGCGACCAGATGCGCGATAAGTTTGGCCTGGAGTTTCGCATTGTCGATAGCAAGTTGGTGAGCGAGCTGCGCCGCGAGCGTGGTCCCAACGTTAATCCCTGGAGCCACTTCCCACGCTTGATTACGTCGATTGACTATTTGAAGCGCGAGCGCCCGCTACGCCTCTTTAGCGAGACCCTACCCCGCGAGGGCGAGTCGCTCTACCCACGCAAGTATGACCTGCTGATCGTGGATGAGGCCCATAACGTCGCGCCCTCTGGTCGCGGCAAATATGCTACCGATTCTCAGAAGACGCAGGCCCTGCGCCGTATCGCTCCCCACTTTGAGCATAAGCTCTTCCTCTCTGCGACGCCGCACAATGGCTACCGCGAGAGCTTCTCTGCTCTGCTTGAGCTGCTGGATAACCAGCGCTTCGCGCGTGGCGTCAATCCCAACCAGAAGCAGCTTGAGACCATTATGGTGCGCCGACTGAAGTCGGAGATGAAGGACTGGGACGGCAGCGCCCGCTTCCCTGAGAGGAAGATCGCCGATATCCGCGTCTCCTATACGCAGCAGGAGCGTGAGATCCATCGCGCCCTGCGCGAGTATAGCCGCCATCGCGAGAAGCAGGCCCGCGAGAAGGGCGATAACACCTCGCTCTACGCGGTGGACTTTGTGACGACGCTGCTCAAGAAGCGCCTCTTCTCCTCGCCTGCGGCCTTCCTCTCGACGCTGGAGAAGCACATTGAGTCGCTAACGACGCCAAAGCGCCACGCGACGGTGACGCGCCGCCCCAGCGTGGGCATCCTGCGCAGCAAACTGGAGCAGATCGAGCAGGAGCATGACGATGAGGAGGAGCTCTACGACGCGACGGCTGAGGCGCTGGAGGCGACCGCTCCGCTCTTCGAGGCTCCCAATGCGCAAGACCTGGCTCAGCTTGAGCAGATGCGCGCCTGGGCAGAGCAGGCCAGCCAGCGCAGCGATAGCAAGGCCCAGGAACTGGTCAAATGGCTACAAGAACATATTAAGCCGGGTGGGAAGTGGTCGCGCGAGCGCGTGATTATCTTTACCGAGTATCGCGATACACAGAAATGGCTCTTTGAACTGCTGACGCGCGAGGGCTTTACCGAGAAGGGGCCTGATGGTGAGTCACGCACCCTCCTGCTCTATGGCGGGATGGATACGAAGGATCGTGAAGAGGTGAAGGCCGCCTTCCAGGCCGATCCAGATGATGCCTCGGTGCGCATCCTGCTGGCAACCGATGCCGCCTCTGAAGGTATCGATCTCCAGAACCACTGCTCGCGCCTGATTCACTACGAGATTCCCTGGAATCCCAATCGCCTGGAGCAGCGCAATGGTCGCGTGGATCGCCATGGTCAGCGTGCCCCCCAGGTCGATATCTATCACTTTGTGAGCAGCACCTACCAGCAGGCCCAGTCCTGGCTGGAGCCTGACCAGTTGGATGCCGATCTCTCCTTCCTCTGGACCGCCGTGAAGAAGATCAACCAGATCCGCGAGGACCTGGGCAGCGTCGGTCCCGTGATCGCCAGCCAGGTCGAGGAAGCCATGCTGGGCCGCCGCAAAGAGCTGGATACTCGGCAGGCCGAGGTCAATACCCCCTCCAAGCGCCTGCAATCCTTCCGGCAGCGCAAACGCGAAGAGATGCAGCAGCGCATCCATGAACTGCACCAGCAGCTTCTGGATGGCAAGCGCGAGCTACATATGGAGCCACGCAACATCCAATCGGTGGTGGAGATCGCCCTACAACTGGCGAAACAGCCACCGCTGCAAAAGCGCCAGCTGGTCGATCCACATGGCAAGAGGCCAACCATCGAGGTCTATGATGTGCCTGAGCTGAGTGGAAGCTGGGCGCGCTGTACCGAGGGGCTGGAGCATCCCCATACCCATCAGAAGCGCCCCATTGTCTTCGATCACGCCCTGGCCTATGGGCGCGACGATGTCGTGCTGGCCCACCTCAACCATCGCCTCGTCACCATGGCCCTGCGTCTCCTGCGCGCTGAGATCTGGTCCGGAGGCACACAGGGCAGCCTGCATCGCGTGACGGCTCGTACCCTGGCTCCCAATATCAGCAATACACCTATCGTGGTGGCCTATGCCCGCCTGCTTATCCTGGGCAGTGATAGCCAGCGCCTGCACGAAGAGCTGATCATCACCGGTGGGCGCATTCACGAGGGCAACTTTGAGGCGTTGGGCGAAGAGGAGCTTAGCCGCGTCCTGGCCTCTGTCCAGTCCAACCCGGCTCCAGAGAACCAGCAGCGCAAAATTCAGAATAGCTGGCTCAACCTACGCGCCCCTGTCACGCAGGCGTTGGAACAGCAGATGCGTGTACGCACCCGCGAGCTGCGCAAGAAGCTGGCCCAGCGCGCCAACAAAGAGCAGCGCGATATCACAGCCATCCTCAAAGAGCTTCAGAAGAGTATTCTGGACGAGCTACGCCAGCCCGAGGAGGGGCCGCAGCAGCTCACGCTCTTCTCCAGCGAGGAGCGCCAGCAGTACGATCACGACCTGCGCACCCTCGAGGCACGCGCCCAGCAGATCGATGAGGAGATAGAAGAAGAGGTCAAGCGCATCCAGCAGCGCTACGCGGACCCACAGCCCCGCCTCTTCCCCGTCGCTCTCATGTTCCTCTTCCCGCCCACGGGATGGTAGAAAGGCTCTAGTATGTCCAACGATAAAAGCACCGCACGCCAGCACGCCGCCTGGCTGTCGCTGATCGATATTTCTGGTCCCTTTGTCAGCATGCCCGTTTTAATGAAATATTTCCCGCAGGGCCTGGACCTCCAGGGCGATGAGTCCGAGCTGCGCCGCCGCGTGCGCCTGGCCTATGAGGAGTGGGCCGATAACCAGGGCGGTACGCGCCCCGATCCCGCCATCCATACCCAGTGGCTGCGCTTCGTGCTGGAAGAGGTTCTCTCGATGGACGAGCAGGCCATCCTCGAAGGGCAGGCCATCCCCGCTGACCTGGGCTATACCTCGAAAGAATATGGCGAGACCATCCGCCCGGATATGGTCATTCTCGACCCCTTTCTTCCTGAGCCCAAACCGCGCCTGCTCGTCCAACTCTATCCTCCCTCACAGGACCTGGAGAAGGCTGTTACCAGCACCAATTGGAAGGTCTCGCCTGCTACGCGCATGTCTGAGATGCTGCGCGAGAAGGGTGTACGCCTGGGCCTCATCACCAATGGCCGCTTCTGGATGCTCGTCGATGCCCCCGAGCAGGAGACGACCGGCTACTATACCTGGGACGCCACCCTCTGGACCGAGGAACCCCTGACCCTACGCGCCTTCCATAGCCTGCTGGGCATGGAGCGCTTCTTCAACGTGCCCGAGGATCAGACCATCGAGACCCTGCTGACAGAGAGCGCGCAGAAGCAGCAGGAGGTCACCGACCAGCTCGGCGAGCAGGTACGCCGCGCCGTCGAAATGCTGGTGCATACCCTCGACCGCATCGATAAGGACCAGGGGCGCCAACTTCTCACGGACGTCTCGGTGAAAGAGCTCTATGAGGCCGCGCTAACGGTCATGATGCGCCTGGTCTTCCTCCTCTCCGCCGAGGAACGCAACCTGCTCTGCCTGGGTGAGGCCCTCTATGACCAGAACTACGCCGTCTCGACGATGATCAAGCAGTTGCGCGAGCAGGCCGACCAGCAGACCGAGGAGGTGCTGGGTCTGCGCCACGATGCCTGGTGCCGCCTGCTGGCCCTCTTCCGCATCGTGTATGGCGGCGTGGAGCATCCCGATCTGAGCCTCCCCGCCTATGGTGGGCGCCTCTTCGATCCCGACCGCTTCCCCTTCCTGGAGGGCCGCGCCAAAGATACCAACTGGCGCGAGACACCCGCCAATCCCCTGCGCATCGATAACCGCACCGTGCTCTACCTGCTCAACGCCTTGCAATACCTGCAAGTGCGCATCCCCGGTGGCGGCACCGAGCCGCGCCGCCTCTCCTTCCGTGGCCTGGATATCGAGCAGATCGGCCACGTCTACGAGGGCCTGCTCGACCATACCGCCCGCCGCGCCGAGCATCCCATCCTGGGCCTGCAAGGCTCCTCCGATCTTGAGCCTGAGGTCAGCCTGGACGAGCTTGAGGCTCAGGCAAGCAAGGGCGCGGCCGCGCTCCTAGAATGGCTACAGGAAAACACAAGGCGTTCAAAGGTGGCACTCCAGAAGAGTCTGGCCGTGACGCTGGAGAAGCAGGAGGAGCGTAGCCGCCTGATGGAGGCATGCGATAACAAGCAGGAGCTCTTTGAGCGCGTGCTCCCCTTCGTGGGCCTGTTGCGCAGGGATAGCTTCGATAATTATGTCATCGTCACCCCTGGCTCGGTGTATGTGACCAAGGGTAGCGACCGCCGCTCCACCGGCACGCACTACACGCCACGCAGCCTGACCGAGCCTATCGTTAAGCATACCCTCGATCCCCTGGTTTACATCGGACCCGCCGAAGGTCTGCCAGAGGAGCAGTGGAAGCTGCGCGGTGCTGCCGAGATCCTCGACCTCAAGATCTGCGACTTCGCCATGGGCTCGGGGGCCTTCCTCGTGCAGGCCTGCCGCTACCTGGCCGATAAGCTCGTCCTGGCCTGGGAGCACACCGAGCAGCAGCAAGCCACGGACACCAGCGCGCAGCCCATCCTCACCGGACCCGAGGGCCGGGCCTCGCGTGGCATCCCCAGCGAAGAGCTGCTCCCCCTCGATCCCGAGGAGCGCCTGGCCTACGCTCGCCGCCTCATCGCCGAACGCTGCATCTACGGCGTCGACAAGAACCCCATGGCCGTGGAGATGGCCAAACTCTCGCTCTGGCTCATCACCCTCGCCCGCCACAAGCCCTTCACCTTCCTCGATCACAACCTGCGCTCCGGCGACACCCTGTTGGGAGCCAGCGAGCGCCAGGTATTTAACTGGTCACTTGCCGCTCAGTCTGGAGATACGTCGCAGGGCATGTTTGTCCGTGCGGGCATTGATGTCGCGGTTGAAAATGCACGCCGTCTACGCCAACAAATCCGCTCGCTGCAAAGCAACGTTATCGGCCAGATCGAAGAGAAGGCGCGGAATCTCAAAGAGGCTGATGAGGCGCTCGACGTGGTCAAGCTTGGCGCGGACATGCTCGTTGGTATCGCATTGCAGGACACCAAACGCCGCCAGAGTCTCGAACAAGGAGATCTGGGTCTCCACTATTTCGCTCTCGTGCAGGGCTTTGTCACAGCCCAGAGAGAACACTTCACCCCTGAGGGCTGGAAAAACAATCGAGAGGAATACAAACGTCTTAGATCCGAAGCTGATGCTCTGCTCAACAAGCGCACACCATTCCACTGGGACCTCGAATTCCCTGAAGTCTTTGCGGGATCAGAGAAAGAATGTGGATTCTCAGCTATCGTAAGCAATCCGCCATTTCAAGGAGGAAGCAAAATTACTGGTGCATTAGGTACTGATTATCGCGACTATCTTGTGGAATATATTGCAAACAAGAAGAGAGGCAATGCCGATCTATGTGCTTATTTCTTTCTACGCGCCACAAAACTCATGCAGTATGACGGCATGGCCTCCCTTATCGCAACCAATACTATTGCTCAAGGCGACACTCGGGAAGTGGGACTAGACCAAATCGTGGCAGAAGGTTGGAGCATTTCCCGCGCGATACCTAGCCGCACATGGCCCGGTGATGCCTCGCTTGAGATCGCCCAGGTCTGGCTGCGTAAGGGCGAGTGGCGCAATACTTATGTGCTAGATGGAACATCTGTAGTTGGTATAACTCCTTTTCTTACAATTTCTGGAAAAACTACAGGTAAGCCTTTTACACTAAAAATCACCTTTAATAAATCTTTTAACGGATCAAAGCCTTATGGACAAGGTTTTGTTCTTGACTATGAAGCAGCATATGATCTGATAAAAAAAGACGCTAGGAACAAAGATGTGCTCTACCCTTACCTAATTGGGGAAGATATAAATTCTCGACCAGATCAATCACCTAGTCGTTGGGTTATCAACTTCCATGATTGGCCTCTCGGAAGGGCTGAAACGTACTCTGATTGTATGAGCATTGTTCGGGAAAGGGTAAAGCCAGAGAGAGATCATAACAATCGCAAAACCAGACGTGAAAATTGGTGGCTTTATGGTGAGCGTGCACCTGGCCTCTACTCTACCATCGCGAACATGAAGCAGGTATTAGTCAGATCACAAGTAAGTAAGTATCACTGTATTGCATTAGTTCCAACAAATATCGTTTTCGATCAAAGGCTTATAATATTGGCATTCCAATCTTGGAGGGATTTTTCAACTTTGCAGTCTACAATCCACGAACAGTGGGCTGATACACTTGGTTCTACGTTAGAAACTAGACCTGTTTACACCCCCTCAGACTGCTTCCAAACCTTCCCCTTCCCTGAAAACATGGACGGCCTTGACGACATCGGGGAACAATACTATAACCACCGGCAGGCGATTATGCAGGCGCGGCAGGAGGGGTTGACGAAGACGTATAACCGCTTCCATGATCCTTATGAGCATGATCCAGCCATTGGGAAACTGCGCGAGTTACATAAGGAGATGGATGAAGCAGTGGCACGGGCCTATGGATGGGAGGATCTCAAGCTGGAGCATGGCTTCCACGAGACGAAGCAAGGCCTGCGCTATACCATCAGCGAGGCGGCGCGGCGCGAGGTGCTAGACCGGCTGCTCCTGCTCAATCACCAGCGCCACGAGGAGGAGGTCAAAGCGGGATTATTCGAGAAGGGTGCGAAGGCCAACGGCAAGGGCCGGGCAAAGAAAAAGGCTGGGGGCGAGCTTCCTGCCGTGCCTGAGCCCAGCGAGGTTATCGCGCCGGGGAGCACCAATCAGCCCACGCTTTTCTGATGCCGATAAGTGCGCTACTTACGTACGCGCCTACGCTGGTGGACATTATAACGAAAAGCAAAACATTTCGTTAAGGTACATTGGTCATGCACGAACCGTACGTAACGCGCCATCCCTTACAAAGGGATTTGCGCATAGGATTCGCACTCTGCCTGGGACGCGTAGGCGCGTACGTAAGTAGCGCACCGTCCCCCACAGAATTTCGCACGGATTTGCACTCTGCCCGACAGAATCACATAGAGAAAAGGAATCTCGTATCATGGCTACACAACGCCAGTTTCTGCTGAAGCCTGCGCTGCTGAATGATATCCTGGCCCTGCCGCATAAGGAGATGCACCAGGTGATGGAGAAGATCTCCGCCCTGGTGGCAAACCCGGAGCCGGAGGGCAAGGTCAAGATGCGCTTCAAGAAGTATTGGAAGCTGGGCATCAAGCTTTATCGTCTGCGCTCGGGGCGCTTCCGCATCTTCTATACCTATAATGAGCATAGCGTGAGCATCTGTACCATACGCATGCGCGACGCCAATACCTATGAGGATGAGGTCGAGCTGGATGATGAGGAGTTGACGCCCGAGGAGCTGGCGGACCTGGGTGTTGATCCCCAGGCCCTGGCCAACGCGCAGCGCGAGCGCTACCAGTGGCAGGAGGCCCACGATCCCGAGGACCCACCCTTCCCCGAGCCGGTCACGGTCGAGCTGCTCCAGCGCCTGCGTATCCCGCCCGCCTTCCATGCGCGCCTGCTGCGCGTCAATAGCAAGGAGCAGCTCTGGCACTGCCCCGGCCTGGACGAGGATACCATTCTTCGGCTCGACCAGTATATGTTCGAGGCCCCCCTGCTGGATGTCATCAGCCAGCCCGATCTCGTGGGCCATAATGTCGATGACCTGCTGCGCTATAAAGAGGGCGAGCTGCTCGACTTCCTGCTCAAGCTCTCGCCCGAACAGGAGCCCTTCGCCCGCTGGTCGCTCAGCGCCTCAGGCCCGGCCCTGGTCAAGGGTGGTCCTGGCACGGGCAAGAGCACCATCGCGCTCTACCGGGTCCAATCGCTCCTCCAGCAGCTCTTGCGCCAGAAGGGGCAGCCCGCACCGCGCATCCTCTTCACGACCTATACCAATGCCTTGATCAACTCCTCCTCCGAGCTGCTGCGCCAGCTCCTGGGCGAGGACGCGCGCTATGTGACCGTCCAGACCGCCGATAAGCTAATCAGCCAGGTCCTGCACGAATGCCAGCAGCAGCGCCCGGTCCTCGGCAACGATGAGCTGAATAAGCTTACGCGCCGCGCCGTCGAAGAGGCCACCTTCGAGGGCAACCTGCTCCAGCAGCAGGCGCAGAAGCAGACCCTCACACGCATGGGTCTGAGCTACCTGCTCGAAGAGCTGACCACCATCATTGTCGCGCGCCAGCTCACGACCCTGGAGGCCTACCTGGCCGCGCCGCGCACTGGGCGCAAGCTCCGCCTCAACGCCACCCAGCGCAAGGCCGTCTGGCAGGTCTACCAGCGCTGGTGTGCCCTGATCGAGAAGAGCGGCAAGGAGACCTGGCAGCAGCGCCACGCCCGCGCCGAGCAGCTCGTCGAGCAAAGCCGCCTCCACCAGCGCTTCGATGCCGTGGTGGTCGACGAGGCGCAGGACCTCGATCCCTGCGCCCTGCGCCTGCTCGTCAAGCTTAGCAAGGCAGCGAACCGCATCTTTATTACCGCCGATGCCAACCAATCAATCTATGGCAGCGGCTTCACCTGGAGCGATGTCCACCAGGATCTCCGGTTCCAGGGCCGTACCAGCATCCTACACGCCAACTATCGCTCAACCCAGGAGATCGGCGAGGCCGCCAACGCCTACCTGACCTTCGGCGCACTGGAACCGGTCGAAGCCGAGCGCCGCTACGTCAACAACGGTCCCATGCCCGACGTACGCGCCGTGCTCAACGGGCACCACGAGGTGCAGCTCCTCGCCAGCTTCTTTAGAAAGGCCAGCCTCAACCTGCGCCTGACCCTGGGAGCCTGTGCCGTGCTCGTTCCGACCGAGAAGTCCGGGCGCGCCATCGCCGATGGCCTCAACGCGCAGAACCTGGAGGCTTGCTATATGAGCGGGCAGGAGCTCAACCTGGCTCGCCCCGGCATCAAGGTCCTGACGCTCAAGTCCGCCAAGGGCCTGGAGTTTCCCATCGTGGCCCTGTCCGGCTTCCTGGGCAGTATCTATCCGGCCATTCCAGAGAACGCCTCCGCCGACGAGCGCGCGGAGATCCTGGGCAAGGAGCGCCGCACTATGTATGTGGGCATGACCCGCGCCATGCGCGCCCTCCTCGTCATCACACCCGTCGAACGTGACAACGAGCTGCTCATCGGCTTCGAGCCCATCTGCTGGAACCTGAGCAGTTAATATTGTGTGTCGTTGCCCGTTGTGCATCCCTGATGGGATGCACAACGGGCAACGACACACAATATGTGTTACACTGACTTCTATATATGTGACATTATATTGGGCGGCTACCGGAGTAGCACCACCAGATGTGAACTACCACTGAGCTGAAGACGCAGTGGCTTCTTCGGGAGCCACTGAAGACTCAGTTCAGTAGCTTCGCAAGAAGCCTGAGTTCACCAGACTCCTCATCAGAAATGGTGAGACCGTTTGAAAGGTCATGACACCTGCGGTTGACGCATCAGACCGCTGCTCTGTCGCGGAGAGTTAAGTAGGCTTGAGGCAAGGGCCGGTGCTCTCAGCGGAAAAAGCCTTTGAACACTGTCGAGATGAAGTCGGATGCTCTTCGTGGTCACAGCGAAGGGATACGCACCACCTGCTGATCACAGCAGAGTATCTTTCCGAAAGGAAGTTTTCATGAACGCTGTTTATGTTCTCACGCCAGAGCGACGCCCACTCATGCCCTGCTCCCCGGCTATCGCTCGCTTATTACTCAAGCAACACAAGGCCAGAGTGGTGCGGCGCACTCCCTTTACCATCCTCTTGCTTTCGCCTCCAGCAACCACCTATACCCAACCCATGACCCTTGGGGTGGATACCGGCAGTTGTGTTGTGGGTTCGGCTGCGGCGGACGAGCAGGGACACATATTCTATCTTTCCCACGTGGAACTGCGCAACGATATCGCTACAACTATGAAGGAGCGAGCTGTCAAACGCCGCAACCGTCGCAACCGCAAAACCAGATATCGTCCGGCACGCTGGTTGAACCGGAAGAAGTCCATCCAACACGGACGTTTCTCTCCCACCATGAGAAGCAAGATCGACGCTCATCTGCGAGAAATCCGCTTTGTCCAGTCCTTGCTGCCGATCACGTCCATCGTGCTAGAAACAGGAACGTTTGACCCGCATGCGCTCAAACATCCTGAAGTATTGCGACACAAGTGGCTGTACCAGAAAGGCATCAACTATGGGTATGCCAACACCAAAGCCTATGTGCTCACGCGGGATGAATACACCTGCCAGCACTGCCGGGGGAAGAGCAAAGATCGGAGATTGGAAGTTCACCACATCATCTTTCGCAGTCAGTGGGGCAGCGATGAGGAGGCCAATCTGTTGACCTTATGCAAAACCTGTCACGATGGGTTACATGCCGGAGCCCTCACGCTCAAGAAATCGGGAAAGAAGAAAGGAGTGCTTGCTCATGCCACGCTGATGAACAGCATTCGCACCCAATTGCTCAAGCGCATCGAGGGAGCAGAGGAAACCTGGGGCTTTGTGACGAAAGAACATCGACTCCTTGCAGGTTTACCTAAAGAGCACTGTTTTGATGCTACGATGATTGCCACCAGAGGCACCACGCCCACCTTCTGCACTGCGAGAGTCCTTACCAAGCGATGCGTGCCAGATGGAGATTACCAGCAAACGAAAGGGGTGCGAAGTGAGCAACGCATTCCTACCGGGAAGCTGGGAGGGTTCCGCAAGTTCGACAAGGTCCGCTACCAAGGTCGGGAGTACTTCATTAAAGGACGCATGTCTACCGGCTATGCGATCTTGATGGACGGGGCTTTCAGCAAGATTGATCTCAAGCCCATCCCGAAGTTTGAAAAGCTGAAGAGGGTGAGTGCCCGATCCTCATGGATGATCAGTCAAAGAACCATGCCAAGTTTCTGATCCTGTATCATCTCATGTTCATGTGCAAGTATCGGAAAAAGCTCCTCATCCCTTACGGAGAAGAAGTCAAGACGCTGTTTGAGGAAACTGCGACCCGTTCAGACGTTTCTTTTGAGGCACACGAAGCTAAAGACTTCGCGGTTTTCTCGCCCTACATGTATAAAGGACAAACGCTGTGGAAATCATCCAGCTCTCTGAAGAACTCTCGGAACGCGAACTGGGCAGACTCAATGAGCGCCTGCGCGCCGGAGAGGTCCGCCTCGACTGGCGCAAAGTCGCTCCCGATACCCGCGCCGAAGTGCTCACGCCTCTGCTCCAGGGACTCAGCCTCGACGAGCATTCTGAACTGCTTGCTATTGATACCGTTCCTGAAGCACTTCAACCCGTTATCCTTAAAGCCTTTGAGCAAATTCCTGAACTCGATGAGGAAGAGGGCGCACCCACACTTACGCATCAGGCCATCCTCCCTGCGCCCCAAATCTGGCAGCCTGAGCAATCTGAGAGCAGCGAGGAGAGAACATATGAGGAAGAGGTACCCACCCAGCGAGTTGTGCAGCCCGACGCTGACAACACTGTAATTATTGATAAGTCCGTGCTCTCCTCCGCCTTGCCTACACAATACGAGGTACGGGACGAGCTGATGGATATGGTCTTGCGAGACCTGTTGGGACCCGCCGGTGGTGCTGAGGAAGAGATCAAGGAGTCGCGCGTTCGCGACCGCTACCTTGTCGGTGCCCTGGCCCCCGATAAGCTACAGACCTTCCCCGAGGAGCTGGATGAGTTGGGTGGTGTCGAAGATCCAGGGGAAGAGGGGGATGAGGCCAATGAAGTCATCCAGGCCAAATCCCTTCTCCCCTCCTCCATGGGAATGAGCTTCAGCGTCGATCTGAGTGCACGCGCCATTCTGGTCACGGCGCGCTGGGGCCAATATATGCGTGGCGAGAGCGCCCTCAGTCAGGAGAGTGAGAAACCGGTCTGGGTCTGGAAGCGCCAACCTCGAGGCGGAGATGCTCGCCTCTTGCCTCTACGCGATGGTCCCATTGAGGCCTGGCGACCCGATGCTGAGCAGGACAAGGTCTTCGTCAAAGGCGTGATGCACCGGGGAAGCAAGAACTGGACCGTAACCCTCTTTCTGATCAATGGTCAGGAGGAGCCGACGACGCGCCGCGACACGGCCTGGATCTTCCAGCCGGAACTTATAGTTGAAGCTCCCGAAGGGCGCCCCATCTTTCAGCAACGCGACACCGACCACCGCTATGCCACAGAAGAGAGCGAGGCCATGGCGATGTTGTACCGTCACCATGTCAGCTTCGCGGTTGGCCATGGTGTGAGCGTCCATGCCGAGACGCTGGATGGCGACCCAACATGTGCCATTCGCCTGGCAACCACCTTTATCCCCAGCTATGATATTCCCCAGACTGAGCCGCCCAGCACAAGCGAAATACCGGCCCTCTCGGGGCTCGAGCTAGATATGTTCCAGCTCGCGGAAACACCCCTTGAGGAGCTACCGCAGAAGCTAGCCCCCCTCGTCACGGCCTACGCCCAGTGGATTGATGAGCAGGAACAACGCATCACAGATCCCCTCCAGAGGTTGGAAGGCTATGAAGTTCCTGCCAATAAGGCTCTTAATAATTGCCGCCAGGCCCTGACTCGTATTCAAGCGGGCATTGATATGATCACCACCCGTACCGATGCCGCGCAGGCCTTCTCTTTTATGAACCGCGTCATGTGGCTACAGCGTATCCGCTCGATTTTCTCGGCGGTGAAACGCAGTAGCGGCAACGAGAAGCTCACACCAAACGACTTTAATGCGCCACAGAACCGCTCCTGGCGCGTCTTCCAGTTGGCTTTTATCCTGCTGAACCTGCCCGCGCTCACTGATCTCCAGCATCCCGACCGCAGCACTGAAGCCAGTGCCATCGCCGATCTGCTCTGGTTTCCCACCGGCGGCGGTAAAACCGAGGCCTACCTCGGCCTGACCGCCTATACCCTCGCCATCCGTCGTCTGCAAGGCACTGTTGAAGGCCACTCCGGCATGGATGGCGTCGCGGTCATCATGCGCTATACCCTGCGCCTGCTCACATTACAGCAGTTCCAGCGTGCCGCGGCCCTTATCTGCGCCTGCGAGACACAGCGCCGGATCAATCCTGAGATCTGGGGCACGACACCTTTCCGCCTCGGGCTCTGGGTCGGCTATAACTCCACTCCCAACACCACCGAGCAGAGCGCGCAGGCCTGCGCGGAGGATCGCGGACAATACAACGGCGCGGGTGGCAGCGGTAGCCCTCGTCAGCTCACACACTGCCCCTGGTGCGGTTCACCCATCGAGGCAGGCAAGAACATCTTTGTCGAGAAATATAACGAGGGCCGGGGTCGCACCCTCATCTACTGCGGGAGCGCCTTTGGTCAATGCCCCTTTAGCTATAAACAGTCGCCCAAAGAGGGCTTGCCCGTCCTGGTCGTCGACGAAGAGATCTATCGCCTGCTTCCCTCCCTGCTGATCGCGACCGTCGACAAGTTCGCGCAGCTCCCCTGGAAGGGCGAGACCCAGATGCTCTTTGGCCGGGTAGATAAATATTGTCCGCGCCACGGCTTCCGCTCCCCTAGCCTGGAGGATAGTGACAGCCATCCAAAAAATACCAAAAAGAGCCTGGAGGCTGTTAAATCTATCGATCACGCACCACTGCGTCCCCCAGACCTGATCATTCAAGACGAGCTCCACCTCATCTCCGGTCCACTCGGGACGCTGGTTGGACTCTATGAGAATGCCATTGACTATCTCTCTACCTGGGAGGTCAATGGGAAATCCGTGCGCCCCAAGGTTATCGCCGCCACCGCAACCATCAGGCGTGCCAGCGAGCAGGTTCGGTCACTCTATATGCGCGAGGTCAACATCTTCCCACCCCAGGGACTAGATATCGAGGACAACTTCTTCTCGCGCCAGCGCCAGCCTTCGCCAGAGAAGCCAGGACGCCGTTACCTGGGCATCTGCGCCAATGGCCGCCGCATTAAGGCCGCGCACATCCGCGTTTACCTGGCACTCCTCTCGGCAGCTCAGACCCTCTTCGAGAAATATGGTGGCCTGGTCGATCCCTGGATGACCCTGGTTGGCTACTTTAACGCCATTAAAGACCTGGGAGGCATGCGTCGCCTGGTCGAGGATGATATTACCTCTCTACTACGTGAAACCGAGAAACGCGGCCTGAAGAGACGTAAGAGTCCCAGTGTCGAAGAGCTGACCTCGCGCAAGAACTCCAGCGAAATCCCCGAGGTCTTGAACCGCCTGGAGAAACGATTTGGTAGTGATGGCTCGGGCAAACCAATTGATATCCTGCTCGCCACCAATATGATCTCGGTCGGCGTCGACGTGAGTCGCCTGGGCTTAATGGCCGTAAGTGGTCAACCCAAAACAACCGCCGAATACATTCAGGCAACCAGCCGCGTGGGCCGTAACACCCCTGGTCTGGTATGCGTGGTCTACTACTGGAACCGGCCCCGCGATCTCTCGCACTACGAGCAATTCGAGCACTATCATGCCACCTTCTATCAGCAAGTCGAAGCCATATCCGTCACGCCCTTCGCGCCACGCGCCCTTGACCGCGGACTTGCCGCCCTGCTCACCAGCCTGGTACGTCTGCAAGGACCCGATTTTAACGCGAACATTTCCGCGGGGAAGGTGGAAGAGCAAGAGGAGATCCTGAACCAGGCTATCGACTACATCTACTCACGTGCCAGAGAAATCTCTGAAGACGCTGAAATTGTTGATCACCTCCTCGAAAGTCTGGAGAAGCTGAAAAGTTACTGGATCAAACGCAGCCAGGCGCCCAGCCTGGGCTATGAGACCGAGAGAAATGGTATTACGCAGGGCCTGCTCAAACATCCCAAACGCGGCTACTGGGAACCTTTCACCTGTCTCAACTCACTCCGCGATGTCGAACCAACGGTGAACCTGGTCCTCGACGAGAATAGCCTGGGCGAACTGCTCCCAGCGACTCCCCGGCCAGAAGAAGCATACTAGAAGAGGCATAGCACGCATGAATACGTCACACAAAAGATATAATGTAGGGGCCATTCGACCCAGCCAGGCACTCTTTACCTATGGCGTCGGAGCCGTTATCGATCTGCCACGCCTCTCAACTCTCGTCATGGGCCTTGACGAATGGAACATGAAAAACGCGCAGGTCATCACGGAGGATCGCCTGCTCCAGATTGTGCAAAGTGTCCTGGGTGGACAGGTGCAACAACTCCTTTCACCACCGGCCACTGAGGAAACTGGGCCGACCCAATCATACGCCGCTGCCCTCACGGGCATTCCCGTCGTGCCCTTCCCACGTTGGATGCGTTGTCCCTGGTGCAACTTGCTGGCCTCTATTGATGATGGCTACTTCACGCTCAAATCCCCCCCCAACAGGCCGGATAAGGTGCGCTATGTACATGAGAATTGCCCCAAGGCCAATCGGCCAGATGTGATCCCTGTACGCTACATGATCGCCTGCGACGCAGGTCATCTCGATGACTTTCCCTGGAACCACTTTGTGCATGGCGGAAGAATCTGCAATAAGGCCGTTTTACGGATGATGCATTGGGGAGCTTCCGGCGAGTTTTCTGACACAGTCGTCAAATGTGATACCTGTAATACCAAACCCAGGCCCATATCAGAGGCCTTCAATAGCGACGAAAACCAGTCGTATCACCCGGAGTGTCGTGGGCGTCGCCCCCATCTACGCGACTTTGAATCCAAACGTTGCCAGCTTCAGGCGAGAACCGTGCTGCTCTCCGCCTCAAATATCTGGTTCCCATTGGTCTTCAACACACTCTCTCTTCCTACCGCCGATAATCCTATCAATCAACTCATCAATGAGCATTGGAATATCTGGCAAGCTGCCTCAAACCTCCAGGAAGTCGCGTTATTCCGCAAAGTACTCCAACATGACCCTCGTTACCAGGAATACAGCAACGAAGAGATCTGGGAGCACATTCAACAAAAAACAGCCGAGCCAGATGAGCAGGATACCATCGAGGTGAAAGACCTGAAACGCCCCGAGTGGAATATGCTCATCAATCCCGAGGGCGTCAAACCGGACCTGGATTTCCAGGTCAGCAGCGCCAATGTGCCTGAGGAGTTCCGCGATTCTATTCGCCAGATTGTCCTGGTCGAGCGCCTGCGCGAGGTACGTGCCCTCACTGGCTTTACACGCCTGGAATCGCTTAGTGACTATATTGAGGATGAGAAACTTCCTCGTGACCACATCATGCCACTTAGTCGTAAAAAGCCAACCTGGGTACCGGCCTCTGAGGTACGAGGCGAGGGCATCTTTATTCAATTCCGCGAAGAGGAGATTCAGCGCTGGTTAGAAGAGGCACTGGTTCAGGAACATAACCATACCTTCTTTACTGCGCATAAGCGCTGGCGCCAGGCACGCAACATCGCTGACGCTGAAGCTAACTATCCCGATATTCGCTATGTGCTGCTCCATACCTTCTCACATGCCCTGATGCGTCAGCTCACGCTCGAAAGCGGCTATACCGCGGCCAGTATCCGCGAGCGCATTTATGCCCATGGAAGCGATAAAGATGGCAGTCCCATGGCCGGTATCCTCCTCTATACCTCTGCCAGCGATAGCGAAGGAACACTTGGAGGACTGGTAAACCTCGGCAAAAACCTGGCCTTTCACCTGGAGGGTGCTTTGGAAGAGATGAAACACTGCGCATCAGACCCTCTATGCGCCGAGCACGTGCGCCTGGACGATGCCACACTACACGGAGCCGCCTGTCATGCCTGTATGTTCGCGCCCGAGACCTCCTGTGAGCGTGGCAACCGCTACCTGGACCGTTCTGTCCTTGTCCCGACCGTCGAAAATGCCAACCTGGCCTTCTTTCACCCAGACAACGTATAGCTGGTACATCTTTTTTGAGTAGATCAACCAGTTATGCCCAAAGTGATCCTATAAATACATAGATTGGAAGACACCACCTGTATGGCAAACACGCTTAATGAACTGGTCGCGTCTTATCTGGCAGATACAGCCGATCATGAGGAAGCAAAAAAACTCATAGAAGAGCGCAAACCGACCTTCCCCATCCTCCAGGCCATCATTTACGCTTTCATCGAGGGTCATACACCATTCTCTGAATTCCGTGAACGACTGGGAAAAGCTCTGCGGCCAGCAGAGGTCTGGTACGCTCAGGGGCGCTTCATGATGGAGCTCAACAAGTTTGGCAAAAACCACAACGACCCCAGTGAAGCGCCTGCCAACGAGTTCCGCCAGATCCTTCAAGGGCTCAATGGGCGCAATGTTGGTCACAAAATCGAACAATTTTATCAGTTTCTCCTGAAAGAACGTAACCGCCTGCGGCACGAAGGCAAACTAGGTGGCGGTATTGTCGCCCCTGGAAATAGCGCATATATGATCTCACTCTTCGCGCTGTGGCTTGATCCCGAGGGAGGCGTGATTACCTGTAGCGAAGGCATCCGCAAAGGGCTTAATCGCTTCATTAAAGCAGGCTTTATCCCTGAGATTCCTGGCCTGAAGCTTAACGCAACTACCATTGACATTACCACAGCCCAGGATTACGAGGCATTCCTGGAGGCCAATCGCGTCCTGCTCAAGCGCGCCCCTGGCCTCGACTTCATCCCCTACTGGAGCGAGTTCTTCTTCTACTGGGTCCTGCAACAGGAACAAAGCAGCAAGGCAGGTGCGAATACCCTGATCAAAGAAGATGATCCCTCGGATCTTCTTACAGATTCTTCCACTCAGGCTGGTCGCGTTCAAGAGCGCTCTAGTGACTGGTCAGGCAATAAAGAAGGATATACAACACCTTCTTTTGACACTAAACTCATCATTCCTAATGAACCGCTTAAACCAACGCCCGAGCCACTACTCAGCAGGCTCATCCACGAAGTACAACGTCACATCCTGGTTGATGAAGCGGTAATCAGGCGTATCTATCACGCCTTACTCGCCGGGCATGTCATCCTCTCGGGCCCACCTGGAACTGGTAAAACAGAGATGGCCCGCCTTATTCCTGAACTCCTCTGGCGCAGCGAAAAGTCCACTTCACAAAACGGGAACGGTGCAGCCGCTAGCTTCGACCTGAGCGAATTGAGCACCGAGACCGCTTATTCCACGCGCCTGGTCACCGCGACCGACGACTGGACACCACGCACGCTCATCAGCAATATCGCGCCAGTCAGCAAAAACGGGACAGTCAGCTATAAAGTTCAGTTTGGCCATTTAACCGCGACGATTCAGAAGAACTGGTCCTTCCAGGGTGCAACACCAGAGGAATGGAGCCATGTCAGCCTGCGTCGTGCTCGCGTCTCCGCCTCCAGCAGCCTGGAGCGCAGCACCATCCAGACCTTCAAGGGGCAATGGCTCGTCATCGACGAGTTCAACCGCGCCCCCATCGACCTAGCCCTGGGCGAGGCCATGACCTCGCTGAGCACTAATGATCACCTGCGTGTCAATATCGAGGGCGGCAGCGCGGAGCTGCCCATTCCCCAGGATTTCCGCATCATTGGCACGCTCAACAGCTTCGACCGCAACTACCTGAACCAGATCAGCGAAGCCCTCAAGCGCCGCTTCTCCTTCATCGAGATCCTGCCGCCGACGCGTGCCATGCGCGAAGCAGAACAGGGCATTGTGCTCTACAAAGCCCTCCAGAAGGTCCGTCATTTAACGGAGGCAGAAAACTCGCTCCACACCATCACCATCGATGACGACCAATGGCTCACCTGGAATGATTCCCTCTCCATCGGCCCGGACGACATCGAGGGATATGCTGCGCTCTGGGATGAGAAGCATCATTTCCCCTTCCAGGAAGTCTTCTCCGCAGCCTGGAACATTTTTGAGGTCATTCGCATCTATCGGCAGCTCGGCACTGCCCAGGCCATTACACTGGTACGTCATATGCTGATCGCGGGCCTGCTTCAAGGCTATACAACGCGCGAACAGTGGCTACAAGCGCTGGATGCCGCGCTCTGCGACACTATCGCCGACCAGCTCCAGGTGCTCCTCCCCGACGAGCTCGCGGTCCTGCTGCTCTACCTGACCAGTCAGCGTGAGGCCTTTCAGGCCGCCTTACAGCGCCATCTCGATGACCTAGGACAGACCACGCATAACCGCCTCTACCGCCAGCTTCTCGCCTTCGGCAGCGTGAGCGACGAGCAGGGCCAGCCCTATCTTAATGATATCGAGATCGAGCGCATTGCGGCGAAGGCCCCACATACCGTACCTGCGGCAAGCTTGAGAGGTCTCTACCATCTCGATCACGAACTGCCAGTCCTACCACAGTTCACCCGTCGCCTGCGCACCTTTAAAGCCGAACGCGGCCTGTAAAAACCAGGATGGGAGATGCTTCGATCCAAGGATCTCCCTTAACTACTACGGCAGGAGAAACAGACCTTATGTCAGCACTATCTGAAACAGTAGATCAGCTTTTTGCGCTCCTTGGCGCCTCGCCCTTTGGGTTACACCAATTACAGCAAGCCGTTCAAAGGATTGTGGAAAAGGCATACGATGCTGCACCTCAGGATATTGAAGAGGCCCTCCAGCGCCTTAATCCCCTGCTCTTGCAAGGTCCACCACTTGGGGCCGCAGTCATCGCCATAGGCTGTGGGACACTGGTCGAACAGGGAGCCGATCCCACACTGGTGAGCATGAACATTTTGCATCGCACATTTGAAGCCTTGCAGCTAGCTCCAGCCTTTGTCTCAGCCTGCCAGGAAGCTGCGCGAAGGCAGGTAGATACCGAGTCCAGCATCGACCCTGAGGATATTGAAGCATGCGTCGAACAGTATGAGCAGCAGATCGCCCAGGAAAAGCCCGCAGAGTTCCAGGGATGGAAGGCCCTCCCCTCTCTCTGTACAGCGGCACTTGCTGTTTTGATGCGTGCCCCCAAAGGGCGTGAGGCCACTCGTCAACAGGCACAATTTATGGCCGCCCTGGAAGCATGCCGCCTATATCACAATAGTGTTGAATGCCTCTACGAATTACTCGCTATGAGCGAGAGCGAAGAATTTATTGTCCTGGATCCTCACCTCAAGCGTGGCTATCATGTTCGTATTCAGGGAGTTCACGACAACTTCCAACTCCATACCCTTCTTGCTGATGCCTTAATTGGCGATCCTGCTCAAGGCTGGTTGCCTGGCGAACGCCCCGATCCACGCGTCGCAGCCGCGGCCAAAGATGGCTCCTTCCCCATGCCAGGAGAGGAGAAGGGAAATTTTCCTGTGGCGGAGGGAAACTTCAACCTGTGGAACTGGCAGGGACTACAGCCAGATGGCACCCTTCCCACAGGCTTTGCACAAAAAGAGCACTGGATCTGGAATGAAGGAAAGCCCACCGATGTTCAGCCCTTCGAAGGCACCCGTATCATCTTGCTTGGAGAACCACCCTACAAACGCACCTGGAGCGCGATTCGTTATTTCCCTGGATTACCAGGACAAATTGAGGTACTCGCGCAACTCTCACCCGAGCAAGTCAATAACTGGCTCTCTCGCATCACGTCAGCTGTGACACAGGCATAGATTAGAAAGCACATAAGCCCATGCTTCCAGAAGAAACATCCCTGGCAACACCACACAACGACGAATCCCACGCTGCCGCCTGGACCCAGCATCTCCAGCGGCGCGTGGTGCGCTTGCTTTTACAGCATGATGAGACATTATTTCGCAACCAGTTCCGCCTTTTCTATACCGGCAGTACCCTGCCTCAAGAGCCACTCTGGCAACAATATGATCGCTATTTAAAGCTCTACACACTCAGCAACGACTTGCTCAACAACATCATGCCGAGCATCCGCCGCTCGCTGAGCCTTAAGGCAGAGCACCAGCGCCTCGTAGAGCAACCTCCCCTACGCGGAAATATCGATTGGGGTCGTACCCTGGAAAGAAGCTGGAATGATGCGCCGGGCCAGCCACCCCTGGAGTTCTCCACCCGCCTGCGCCAACGCAGCCTGGAGACACGCGAGAACCTCCTGACGGTCGCGATCCTTCAGCGTTACTTGAAAGAAATACAGATCACCAGGGACGAGCCCTTTCTGGACGAAGAGCTCAGTATCCAGGAGCAGCGCATCCTCGTAAGCGTCGAGGAGCAAACCGAGCGCGAGCTAGCCGCTCCCTATGCCCGACTCCTTGCGGAACAGGCAAAACATGTCAATATCGACGAGCTTTCGCAAGAAGTTGCGACCCACCTCCCACCCGGCAACAGCGCCTACCGCGACCTGCTCGCCTGGTGGCAACGCTTTCAGAACTTCCGCCTCGGGCGTTCCGCGGACCTCTCCGCCTTCACGCTCAATAGCGAGCGCGACAACGAGAAACGAGATGCATGGCTATACGAGATATGGATCGTATTAGAGCTCCTGCACATGCTTTCAGAGGACAATCTCCTCAGCAGTCAGGACGTTCAGGTCGCAACAGACCAGCTACAATCGGCATTCCTCTGGCAGGGGCGGCGATTTCGCCTGCATTATAACCGCCAGCTCAATACAGCCAGCGGCTATGAAAGCGATTGGCTGAATAGTCCCGCCACGCGTCCAGATTATGCCATTGAGCGCGCCGAACCGCTGGAAATTCGTCATAAAGGTGAGCTCATCTGGCGCGAACCGCCCGTCCTGCTCGACGCCAAGTACTACCTGGGCAATCTCGATGGCGACAACACCCATCTCCCCATCAAGAAACTCCTGGGCGATATGACCCTGCTCAATGCACATATAGGCATGCTGCTCTTCCCGCAACTACCTGGGCAGGCTGATAATGAAGGGGTTCCCCGTGTTATCCAACAGGCAAACAAGCAGTACAATAGCACAAGCGCCAGCGCCCAATCGGTTCACCTCTATCAACTTCAGCCTACGCAGCCTCTAAGTGAGCTTCAGAAACGCCTACGTGAGATCCTTGACCTGGCGGTTCAGCACTTACCTGAACGGTCAGCGCCTGTCTGCCAGGGTGTTATGCTCGATCCGGATACCATCAATGCTAGTAACACCCTGCAGAGCTCACAACTGGTGCTCTGCCCCAAACGTCATATTGGCCCACATGCCTTTGATGTCATCAATGCCGATACCGACTGCCTGCAAAACGCTCGCCTCTGCCACGTTATCGATCAACCTATCCTGCCACCCTTTGTTGTCCGTGCCATTGACGAAAAACAGCTCGCGCAACAAACAGCTCAGCTTCGTCAGCGTGGGGAGACCTTACTGCAACTGGCGGAACAGAACGGAGACGAGGAACGAGCCGAGCTACTTCGTACCCGTGTCATCAACGGTATCGCCCATGTCACCGAGCAATATGTGAAGCAATTCGCAAAAACAGAAGATGTCGAGGAGGAGTTTGAACGCTGGGTCTTCACCAGACACTGGAAGAATGACCCCTCCTGTCTGACTCAGACGAACCGTGACTCGCTGGTTAGCGGCGAATACATCTGGAAAGCCTTCCAGAGAGCAGAGCTACCGGATTGGGCCGCGCCCGCCGTCCAGTTCTGTCGCACGCTCGAGAGCGAACTCAAACGCCGCTTCTACGATCCACGTAGAAGAGACTTCAGACTGCAACGCGATTTTACGCTTGGGACGATACCTTACATTTATCAAAACTTACGTGCAGAACAATACAACTGGAACCTTTTACTTCAACGCGTCAAGGACTCTGGCGGTAAAGTAGAAGAGCTCGAAGGCATAGCGCAACGCATGAGCAAGGAGAATATCTCTGGGAAACGCAACAAGCTCGCCCATGGTGAGAATATCACTCGCCAGCTCGCCGCTGATCTCCGCACCAGCATTATCGGCGATGGCGGCAACCCCGGTATTCTTCTCTGGGTCGTGAAAAATGTGAATACGCGGTAGTAACCTATTTATTATTTATGTCCAGAACAGAAAAACAGTATATAAACGCACCACAATCACACTGAAGGGAATTCAATGGCAAGAAGAAGTGGATTTATAAGCAGTCTCGCCCGCGTGCAGCGTGAGGCAGAACGACAACGGCTTGCGCAACTACGTCAGCAGCAAAGAGCACAAACGCAGGCCGTAAGAGATGCTGAGCGCGCACGCAAAGCGTATGAACAAGCTGCCAAATTGGAAGCCAAAGAGAGAGCTAAACTCTATGAACAATCGCGATTAGCTGATGTTACTTTAAAAAATGAGCAGCTTGAGCAGACCATTGCATCACTGCAAACTATTTTGCAAGATGCGCTTAGCGTTGAACACGCTATCGATCTGCAAAGCCTCAAGCAGCCAGTTAATCTACCTGTATTCCAGCACACACACCTGCTCAATGCAGAACCCCCGCCACCACCACCCATCATCCCTCCTGAGCCCAGCGGGCTGCAAAAACTCGTACCAGGGGCAAAAGAACGACATGCTCAGGAAGTAGCGAGGTTACAAACCCTATATCAACAGTTCCTCGCAGAACATGCGGCCCGAGAGCAGCGACGGCAATCCGCACTGGCAGCAGCGCAGATGCTTCACAATAGAGAGGTAGAAGCTGAAAAAAAGAAAATTCTGGAGCAACATGCGGAAATAGATACGTTTCAACGTGATCTTGACGCTCAATTACCTTCTGCCATTACCAACTATTTCACGCTCGTGCTGTCTTCGTGCGAGTATCCAGAGAACTTTCCACAGCAGGCGAAACTTGCCTTCGTGCCAGAGTCCAAACAGTTGATTGTAGAATATGATCTGCCAACAATTGATGTCGTGCCAACAGTCAGTGCATACAAATATATCAAAACACGAGATACCATCACTGAAACAGCCCGCCCCCTGGCTCAACGCAAGACGCTTTATGCTTCCATACTCGCCCAGATCGTGCTACGGAGCCTGCATCAACTCTTCACCGCTGATCGCCGAGGTTTTCTTGAAACGATCGTCTTCAATGGTTATGTAGAGAGCCTCGACAGGGGCACTGGACATACCATGCGCACCTGCCTCGTGACCGTTCGCACCAATCGCGACACCTTCAACAGGCTGAACCTGAAACTTGTTGAACCCGAAGCCTGCCTCAAAGGGCTTAATGCCTCCGTCTCGAAAAGTCCTTCCGAACTGGCGCCCGTGCGCCCTGTCATGGAACTCAACATGGTCGATCCTCGTTTCATCGAGAGCACTGATGTCCTCTCTGGCCTGGATCAACGTGTCAACTTGATGGAACTCACACCCACAGAGTTTGAAGGACTCATCACCAATCTCTTCCAGAAAATGGGGCTGGAAACACGGCAAACCCAGGCATCACGCGATGGAGGAGTCGACTGTGTCGCCTTTGATCCACGGCCCATCTTTGGTGGCAAAGTGGTCATCCAGGCCAAACGCTACAAGAACACAGTAGGCGTCAGCGCGGTACGTGATCTTTTCGGTACTCTGCAAAACGAGGGCGCCTCCAAAGGCATTCTCGTCACAACCAGTGGCTACGGCAAAGCGTCCTACGATTTCGCCGAAGGGAAACCTATCGAACTGTTGAGCGGGAGCAATCTGCTGTACCTCCTGGCCGAACATGCCGGGATAGAAGCAAAAATCGAAGCTCCCTCCGACTGGAAAGATGCGCAACCGGATGCATAATAGGCTGTAGATTTCATAATGTCCGGGCTCCTTTTCTCATAAGCGCGATGTAGCCTGGACACTTCACGCTCTTTAATAAGACGGTCAGGCTTTCCTTTCGAGAAGCCTGACTGTTATTTGAGTAATACAACTTTTTTATTTTCATGCACTACAGATGATACTTGCCTAGCTGATATGCCTTAACGTTGTGTTCGTGGAGCCAGAGTTCAACATATCCAACCCCTATATGCTTGACATCAAGCTCAGACACGAATGCCTGTAACATCGTGTGGGCCTTCTCCGGATCATCATTCTCGTCACAGCGAACTTCTACTTCCAAAAAGTCACCAAGCTGAGCAACGTGATCAACACTGACATAGATACCATTCTGGGAGTATTCTTCCCGTTTATTATCGATGTGAGCCAGTTCAACAAGTCCATTTTGGCTTATGGCTGCTCCTACCGTCGGTTGAGCTTGCCAGGTAGGTAGGAAGCGAGTAAAAAGCGCATTCATTTTCTTCACCTGATCAGTATCAGGGTGAAGCGGAAAGGTTCGCTCTGTGGTCTGACCATGTACTTTTTCGATATTCTCGTTGAATTTGAATTCAACCTTTTCCTTATTCCTTACTCTTACAAACACCGCTTGCTGAAGGAGAGCATAGTCCTGGGTATCATAATAGATATCTCTGTTATGCACTTCACCATCAAAACGCATATGTTCAAGCTTTGAATGGAGTTTCTGGAGAAGCGCAGGTGAGAGCTGGCATTTTAATTCTACCTCGATCATCGACTTTCCTCTTTTCGTGAGCAAACTCTATGGCATCCACCGATGAGAGAAAAACCTTTCCTCCCTTACTCTCGATCATAGAAGCGATACGATGTAAACGAGCTTCGTCCTCATATCGTCTCCATGTGGGAGCGTGAGCAGACCAGGGAACGATGACTTGACGATGTGGAGTTTGTGTCAGGGTTTCTGTTGGGATGAAGCGAACAAACTGCCCTCCTTCATCTGAGTAAAGAGGACCTAGAACAAAGCCGTCACATCCAGCATCTATACCTGCCTGCGCTAGTTGTTCATATTCTCTATCCCGAATACCAGGTAAGATGGGTCGTAATGCAATATAGGTTGGAATGTCCCTACGTTTTAAGTTTTCGATGTTTGCAACTCGTTCTTGGGCAGTGGGGGTATGAGGTTCGACAAGACGAGCAGAATCCCAACAACTCAGAGAGATAAAAGCAACGAGTGTGTTCCCATCTTGCAACATGCCATCATGGATGTCTACAAGGACGTTCAAAATAGCATTATCCAGAAGCGCTTTGGTACTGAAGCTAATATTCTTACGGAATCTCGCCAACCGTTGTAGCATCATAGTACCGCGTTCTGGCCTATCAAATGGATCGCCGTCATACCCAAACTGAATAGTTTCAAAGGCATGAGTGCGCATAAACTCTTCAAACTGGCGAAGAATTTCCTCTGCATCAACCTTTGAAGGGCCAACCTCTCCTTTTCGGGTATAACAGTATTTGCAACCGAACCGGCAAGCCTGACCAACCGGAACGAGAACTCTGTTCTTCTCGACTTTAAACTGGATATTTCCGGCCATACTGATCCTCCCATACGATACGCGCTGTAAAAGCGTATCTCTGACAAGTGTAGCATGACAAGAATATCATGTCAAAAGAATAGCGTATTTGGAGGTTGCGCTTTAAAGAGAGATATTGTACTATGCTCTTTAGATAACATTAAATGATATTGTTATCAGAAGAGCATATTCTCTATTCTATCGGCTTATTTTGGCAAGCCGTGATGGAGCGTTTCCCAATGGTGAGAAAAGGAGCATGACGATGTTTACCGATTCACCTACTCCACAGAATATTTCAGAAGGAAAACTGCTTTCAGATGACCGCTTTTTGCGTGAAGTCGCTCATTTGTATTATGACGAAGGGCAAACTCAGGAAAATATTGCTGAGGCCCAGTATTGCTCAAGACAGACCATCTCAAAAGCGCTTCAGAGAGCCAGAGATCGCGGCATTGTTCGGATCTCAGTTATCCCCGAACAAAGAACGGGGTATTTGCGCAACCTTGCTCGCGACTTGCGCTTGCGACTCGGTTTAGAAGATTTAATCCTTGTGCCTGGCCGCAATATGGATGAGGAACAGAGTTCTGCGAGCGATGTGTTGGATGACATTGCTGGTACCGCTGCGGATTATCTCGATCAGTTGCTGACAGATGAAGATATTCTGGCCGTCTCAGGTGGGAAAGATACCATGCGCCAGGTTGTTCGCTATCTCAAACCAACAAAGCTTTTGCCTCATTTAAGGATTGTTCCAACTATTGGCTTTGTAAGACCGCAAACAAGTGTTGGAGATGCCAATCTGACCTCATTTGACATCGCCACAGCATATGGAGCCAAACATAACTGGCTTCCTATCCCTGCGATTGTCGAGTCCCAGGAACAACGTGAACAGGCTCGCGCTCTTCCAATAGCGCGAGACGTTTTAAAGATTATGGAGGACGCAAACATTATTATGACGGGATTGTGGCCTCCATTTGCTCAGAAAGCGATATTTACCCAGCAGAAAATTGAAGAAATCACGACATACAATCCAGCTGTTGATATTAATCATTGGATTTTTGATAACGTTGGTGCTTGCATTAATGACAGGTTAGAGTCTCCTCCCTATTACCTCACTGGATTAGAGATACCGCGACTGAAAGAGAAAATACAGCAAAGCCACGCGAGAGTTATTCTTGTGGCTGGAGCAAATCTCAAATATATACCAGCCATACGTGCTGCGCTGAAAGCAGGCATTGCCAACATCTTGATTACCGACCATGTAACAGCCGAAACACTCCTGAAAAAGCCAGAGTAATGGGCCTGAGCAAAAACCTCACGTTTCCACTTCCCTCAAACACATCACCATTGATGTGTTTTTTCTTTGCATTCCACCTTCTCTCCACGAGATCGAAGGGGCACATTGCTCGCACGAGACGCAAAAATAGCAGCGCGCTAACAATGATTGAGAAGTTTACATACGCTACAGCTTGGATTTTTGTTGTCTCTTGTCCACCCTTTAGGAACTCACGATCTTGTCATAAGGCAAACGTTTGGTAGTAGCATATGCTACAAAATTAGCAAATGCACTAAAATGCATTGATAAATGCGTTTTCTCATGCTACACTCCAATTATCGGCAACCTTGATCTGTCATATACTCTTACGTTTGCTCTTTAGTAAGATGTTCCTTCGGGTTGGTAGGAAGGCACTGTTATGGATAAGAATCAAAGTGAAGTGGCGACTCTTTTACAACAAATAGAAGCCGAATATCAGGCAGCGTATAACGGATTAGATGGCTTTGCTATGACTGCACCTCATGTCTTCCGTACCTCCTGCTCAGAGCGCATAGGGAAATTGCATGAGGATTTACAGCAGATAGTTGGCTTAGAAGATGCTATCCTGCTTGTCGCGCAAACATTAGATCGATTGTAGAGGAGCAACAATGGTAGCCCATAGACACATTTCTACGCTTCCAACCGAAACGATGCCTTCTTTGAGGCCCGCACCTCCGCAACAGGAACCAATGTTGCTCTACAACCAGAGCCTCGACCGCTGGGAAGGAGGTACCCGAGAGCGGTTCCTCTGGATGAACAATGCGACCTTCTTGCTCTACGTGGATGCCTATCTGGAGTGTCACCTCATGAAACCGCCAACGCCAGAGCAGGTGCGAGAGGCCATCCAGCATTGTGCTCGCCTCACCTATTGGGATGGCTGCGAGCACTTCTGTGACCGTCGTGTGCATGTTCAACGGTTCCGCACTCAAGAGAACGAGGAAAGGATTTCATAATGCCACTCTTCCCTCTTTTACGACGAAGACACCGGGGCATAATTCCGACCTTTGAACCTCCTTCATCCAGCGCGACACCAACTGCCACTGTGATCGGGGAGCGCCGATTCCGTGTCGATGTGCCCTATCTCTTTCCCAAAGATATGCCCGAATACGATCGACTGACCTTCCAGCACTACTTTTTGAAAACCTTACTGGGCGGCAATTATGTCGCTCCAATTGACTCTCCCAGGCGTATTCTCGACGTGGGCTGTGGCACGGGCATCTGGGGACGGGAGATGGCGCAACCCTTCCCGGGCACTCAGGTGGTCGGTTTTGATATTGAGCCCCACACCCTTGTGTCTCATGTTATTGAGATGCCTTCCAATTGCCTCTTTGTTCAGGGCAATGTCCTGCAAGGCCTACCATTCTCTGACCATGATTTTGACTTTACCCATCAGCGCTTGATGGTCGCGGCGCTCCCTGCTCGTGCCTGGCCCTATGTCGTGAGTGAGCTCGTTCGTGTCACCCGCCCCGGCGGCTGGATCGAGTTGGTTGAAGCGGCTGATACCTTCGAACATATGGGGCCCATGACGAGAAAGTTCATGGAATGGTGGCACAACCTCGAGAGCAAGACCGGCTTTGATGCCTCTCTTATGACCCGGCTGCCGACCCTACTGACAAAGGCTGGCCTCTCACAGGTCAAGGAGAGTATACTTCAGGTCCCGCTTGGAGCCTGGGGTGGGAGAGGCGGTGAACTTCTAGCGAAAGATCTGCATGCCATTTTTACCAATTTAAAGCCGGTGTATTGTACTCAGCTCAAGCTCTCAGAAAAAGAGTTTGACCACACCCTTCAAAAGCTTCCTCAAGAATGGGACACACACCACACGTACTTTCATTTTTACATCACGTATGGACAAAAATGACAGAGAGCAGAGGATTCAGGAGGGCCGGTCCATGCAGCGAACTCAAGAGACTTATCTGCTCGCATTTCGTCGTTCCATGACCTTTCGGAGCATCGATGGGAAAACGACGTTTATTTCATCTGCCGAAATTGTGCCCGGCGTCGAGCTGATACAGAAGATTCCCGCGACACGTGAGGCTCCTGCCCTCTATGAGCTGGCATTGACGCTCGATGGTGAGCCCAAAGTGCTCATCGTTGAGAAGGACCTGGTTGAACTGCACAAGGACAGGAACACATGCCAGCTATCTCCTTCTCTGAAAAGCGCATCTTGCAAACATGAGGAAGGGAAGACACCATGACTGAAAGCACCAGGCGACCAACAACCAACGAAGACCGACCGCGCGTGCTACTCGCACCATATGAGCTCATCGCGCTGGACAACATGCTCATAAGCTATCAGACCTATTTATTGCTCCCTGCGGTCATGAGTCGTGAAGAGACACACTACTTCAAACGGTTGATGGATCTCCGCCGAAGAATCGGCAGGCTTCTACGCCCCGAAGCACCACATGATGATGCAGTGTTCGACCTTGTGGAGGATGAGTTGGAGACCATCGAAGAAGCAGCCATTATGTTCATTCAACTCTTCTTCCGTATGTCTTTGCAAATGCAAGGACATACACTCGCAGAGGAAATAGCTCAGAAGCTTCTTCAGAGGATAGAAAACAGCATTGATCAATACAACAAAACGCTCGTAAAAAGGGAGAGCAATGGGCATCAGGCAGCTGGTGCCTCATCATTCCAGCAAACACGAAAAGAAGACCACCATGATTGCTGAGCGCTCCAAAGAGACTGTACCACACCATCTCCTGCACGTTTTCCTTCTGGGTAGTCCCCAAAAAGCGAAAACACTGAAACAGAGGCTACAAGGAGGCAATTTTGCAGTCACGCACCTGACCCACCTGGGAGGCTATACCTCAACGATGATAGCGCGGCTGATGCAGCCAGACATCTGGCTTACCTGCTGTACTCATGCTCAGACTTTCTCAGGCAACACCTCTGCGGTGCCAGTGCGCGTTTGTCCGCGCAAGAGGACTTGCACTGTAGCTCCTCCAACGAGATTCTTCCACCAGGGATAGACCACCGTCATCCGCAAGGTTTCGCCTTCCTGGACATAGCGCATCGGCGTCGTGAACGCTTTCCCACTCTTGCGCCCGGCAAACGTCAGAAGCAGGAGATGATTGCTCCTCATGGCGTGCCATCGGGAGTGCAAGAGAGTTGTCACCAGTGCGTTCACCACAATTCGGACAGGCCGGGGCGGCCTGAGATGGCGAACCGTCGTGTGGGTTTCGTTCATCAGTTTGCTCTTGTTTCTCTGACCCAATTGGGTCTATGCTCTGGGTTGGTTTTCCCATTCTATACGGGCCGCCCCAGGCGAGAGCCACTCAAAGGTGCTCAAGCACCCAACTTCTCCACCTCAGAGATTGACGAAGCAGAACACTGTGCTCAGAAACGCACCACACATTATCTGGCTCAGTATATGAAATGATGCGAAGAGGTGTCAATCATCTCGTGCGTTCGTTTGAGCATTCGGTTCGCAGGAAACGGAGCCAAAACGATACGAACGTACCCTCGCTGTACACTACAGGTCCCCTTTGGGAGGCGGGTTTTCGAACAACCAATAGTTGTACTGCCCAACATTTGGGTCATCGCCTCGCTGGCAAAGAACTGGCGGATCTCACCCATGGCGCACTCCAGGGAGAGCAGGCGCTGCACTTTCCGCTGCCGGAAAGCGTCTTCGCCCTCTCCGGCAAACCTTTCGCGCGTCCTGCCCTTGATGGGCGCTTACCACCCCCAGTACAGGAGGAGGAAGGGACCTCGTTTGCCCCCTATACCGCCCAACTAGAAGAGGCCTTGCTGCTGTCCTCAGCCCGTGACCGGTTGCTGACACCGGCTGACCTCATAGCCCTCAAGGACCTGCTCGCGCCGGATAGTGTTCGCGTCACCCCGCACTATCTGCAAATCGGGGAGGAATATGTGCGTGAGCTCGCGGTCATTGATTTCCATCAGATCAAGACAGGATCAAGACTTGCGTGCAATGATATGGTAAACGTGCCAGTGCTTCGGCTTCCCAACCGCCGTTGTACCATCCTGATCATCTTCCTCAAACTCGAGAAGCTCTAACCCATCAAGATATGCTAGGGCTTGTTGGCGAGTGAAGAAAGTCATACGTGTTTCAGGAGTATTCCAGGAGTCATTTACCCCAAAGAATTGCCCGACGAAGATCGCACCAGGTTTGAGCGCAGCCTTGAGGCAGACAAAAACGAGGGAAAATTGTTCCCGATCGATAAAAGGGAGCGCGAAATGAGCATTGATCAGGTCATAATATCCAAATTGAAAATCCTCAAATAAGGATTGTACACAATCAAGACGATCTGGTGGCAGATCGGCAAGAAGTTCCAAGGATGCTGCTTCTTGATCAACAGCTGTTACGCGAAATCCGCTCCCGAGCAGATACCGTGTATCACGGCCAGCACCACACCCCAGGTCTAACGCCTCTCCGCCACGCTTCAGCAGTTCCACAGCCCGAACCAGACGCGGCCAGGGCGGCCGATTCTTCGTACTGGTGTAAAAATCATTCCAGGCAAACGGCCGCATCGATTACTCTCCTTCTGCCATTCTAAACCTACTCAAAGGTGCTTACACACCATCGAATAGGTTCAATTGCTGCACGTGCCCCTCACAAGATGCCTCCATGGCATCTACACCGCTTTGGGTCGCCTGCAGCACATCGCACTCGGCTTGCCGAGTGTGTGGCCCTCGCCGGGCAAGGAACCTCATCAAGATGTTGACGGCGCTATTGTCGTCTCGATCCATGCTGAGTCCACATTCCGCGCACTGATACGTTCTCTTGCGCAGTGGCATGTCTTGCAGATTCCCACAACCACTACACTGCTTGGATGTGTTGCGCTCATCTAGAAACTGAAGCTCTTTCCCATACAACTGGCATTTGTAGGTGAGCATCTGGACAAAGGCATACAGGCCCCAATCGTTATAGACTGCTCGATTGCATGCCTTGTTGTGCTCCTGATGCTCTTTCATGACCATCTGTCGTTGGGAAAGATCGCCCACGACGACAGTTCTCTCAACCAATCGTCGTGCAATGAGATGCGATGCCTTGTGCAGGCTATCGCGCTGTTTGTTGCGTTTCTTCTGCGAAACGCGCTTATAGACCTTGCTCAGATGAAGATAGCGGCGGGACTTCTTCTTGCACGTGCTGCGTTTCGAGCGAAGTTTATCAAGCTGTCTGTTATACCAACGCGAGCCTTTGAACCCACCGATGTGATAGAAACGGCCCTCTTCAGTAACGCCAGTTGCCAGCGTCTTGATACCCAGATCGAAGGCCACCGTGCCACTATTACGTTTTGCTTCTTCGGGCTGCCGATAGCTGAAGGATGCGTAATAGTGGCCCCTGCCATCGCGACTGATGGCTACCTCTCGAAAGTCTTCTGGAGGTAACTCTGTGAGGGTCGCATGGATGGCAGGAAAGCGTTTGCGCTTGCCCTTGCCCCCTGTGGGCAGAATGAGCGTGCTTCCCTCGAGCGTGAGATACATCGCTGGATAACAGAGGGTGAAGAAGCAATGGCGAGGTCGCACGCGGGGAAAGCCTGGCGTTTCCCCATTAGCGACCCGACGAAAGAAGGCCTGCATGCCTGCATCCAGGCGGTAGTAGACTTCCGCAAGCAGCTTGCCATACACCTGATTGAGTTCAGGATCATGGACGCGGCTCTCGGCCAACGTCTTCTTGCAGGCGTTGAAGCGCCACTTCTCCCCATCTCGCAGTCGCATCACCCACCAATTGTAGAGGCCTCTGCATTTTCCTTGCATGAACTCAAGGGTGGCTGCGTCTTGCTCGCTGACATCAAGCTTGATCTTTTTGCAGAGGAGCATGAAACCCCTTCTCTTTCAACACCACCCCGAAAGGTGGAAAACATCTTCTCTGGCCAGAAACATAAGACGTCCTGATATAGAACATTTTTTCTTGTTTGGTGCGTGTATCATACTATGATATCGTCTCTCTGTCAACGCATACACATGTGTGCAACAAGCGCACGTTTGACCATGTTTGCGTATAGTTTTGCTTGCTGTTCTTATGCTCCATTTCCTTCTGTACAGATGGCGCCTTCCCAGGAACACCAACCGCTTCACATGCCTCCTCTCAGAATCTCTCGCAAGTTAGCGGCGAATGCGGCTGGCTGGGATTCATAGCCCCGTGACTACCCAGAAAACCAACTATTTGGCACGAGTTCCTCCACGCCTGTCTCCTCGACGTTATCAGACACTAAAGGCGTAAAAATTGGCATCATTTGAGCCGACGAAGAGCATTCCGCTATAAATCGCTGGCGAGGCATCAACGCCAAGGCCTGTGGCATAGCTCCAGAGTAACGTTCCCGTCGCAGCGTCAAAGGCGTAGGTGTTCGCGTCATCCGAACCAACGAAAACTACTCCATTGGCGACTGCCGCCGAAGAAAAGACGGTATTGCCTGTACCAAACCACCAGCGCGGAGCTCCAGTAGCGGCATCGAGCGCGTAAAACCGGTCGTCGTTTGAGCCTACATAGACGATGCCATTCGCGACCGCTGGCGAAGCACCCACCGCGCCACCAGTTCTATAGGACCAGGCTAGTGTGCCATCGCTTGCTTTGAACGCATAGACATTGTGGTCTAACGCGCCGATATAGACCATTCCATTGGCAATGGCTGGCGCAGAATCAAAGGGCATTCCTACCGAGTGACGCCAGGTAAAGGCCCCTGTGAAAGCATTGACCGCCAGGACATCACCCAGGCATGTGCCGACATACAGCATTCCATTGTCGACCGCTGGCGCGGAGTCCGCCACCTCTTCACAGGCCCCCGTGTCATACCCCCACACAAAATCTCCTGTCAGGGCTTTAAACGCATACAGCTTCTGGCTATTTCCAAGCACATAGAGGTAATCCTTCCATAGCGTCGGCGAGGCCGAAACACCCCGATAGCTGGTATAGAACTTCCAGACAAGCGCGCCCGTATCGGCATTGAGTGCGTAAACATAACCATCGCTTGAGCCTATATAGACCAGACCGTTCCCCACAGCGGGAGATGCATCAATTGAGCCACCAGTCGTGAATACCCAGCGCCTTGCACCTGTACGAGCATCGAACGCGTAAAGATTCCCATCGTCCGCACCCACATAGGCTACCCCGCTCACAATTGCTGCCGACGAACGCACGCCAGAAGAATATGGACCAGGCCCGGTCGCGTAACTCCAGGCAGAGTGCAAGCCTCCAACACTGCCAGGGCTGAGCAACGTCTCCGCAGTGTTATAATGCGAGTGGGTTGCGTTGTAACCGAACATATTCCAGGCATGAAGATCGCTCGCGGTCTCTGCTCTGGCTCGCTGAGGACTCGAGAAAACCACCAGAGCAATGAGTAGCGTTAAACTCAACATTCGCAAGCAGACAAGTTCCACTTGCCATCGAAACGAGGCATCCGTGCGCATAAAGCAACCTCTCTTTTGCAGGTACATATCCTGCCAAGTTGCTACAGAGACAATGATTACTGGTTAAACGCTGTCTCATCGGTCTTTTTTGCGTATAAAAACATAGTTTAGATGTACCCAACGCCCAGTCACAGAAGCAACCATTGATGGCGCACGCCAGGAACCATGGCTTGCCAACAAACACCTGGCTGATTACCTCTTCCCAGAAGAGATGAGGCCCCCTCCAGCAAGAGAAAAGCAGGCTCTCTTCGCACGCAATGCGACATCCCTCTAGATACGATCTCTTAAGAGCACAGTACCTGGAGGAAAATGCAAGCGCTTCCCAAGCGAACTTTTTTGAACAAGCAATTCTATAAATAATAGAATACAAAAATTTGGTAATTTCCCAAAGAGCTGGGGGGCAGCGCGTCGCCCTCGCACACACACATGTTCATTGCTCCAATCCCAATCGTATGGGCGCTGACACCTTCTCATGATCGGCGCATAACCGCTTTGCGCTCTCTTCGGGGAATACTCCCTTGTGAATAAAAGCTGATTAGCAGCGGTCAAATGTTATGAATGTTACTGGATTTACCCCTATTTAGATGATGTAGAGAAGCACTTATGGATGAGGGAACACGAGACTGCGCGTTGAAGCCAGAATGATCGCCGCGCTGGCGAGCGTGGAAGTCCAGGCTTTTGGAAGAACGCCGTCCCACGGGATGCGCAACGAGAATCATAGCTGAACAATAAGAGGGAAAACGGTCTCATAAAGATGGGGAATGACATTGCTTTTCCACCCATCTCCCAGTATATAGATCTCCCACCTTTCCTGGAGATTTCTCTTCTCTGAACCGCAAAAGGAGTCATCTTCTTACAAGGCAACTGTCATTTCTTACAGATACGCGCATCGCCGGGAGTCAAAAAAGCCAGGAGCCATATGTTTGATATCATCATCTATTGACGATATCAATAGATGATGATATAAATAAAAATATGCACCGCCTTCTTCCGAAGTGCGGAAATTGACAGAGGACTCGGAGGCAAAGTGACGAATGGATGCTCTTGAGGATACCTTTTTTCAACATTTGGCGTCTGTCTGTTCTGAATCCAGGCAAGCCTTTGATCAACATGTCGGCATGAGTCAGCTCCGACGGCAACTGCTAACCCTGCTGTCAGAGATCGGCGAGCTCAGCCATGCTGCTTTACAGCAGCAATTAGCCGTTGATGGAGCCACGATTACGCGTCTGGTCAAGCAGTTTGAGTCCGAAGGAGTACTCAGCCGTCGCCTCGATCCCCAGGATAATCGCTATACGCTCGTCTCTTTGACGGTTTCCGGTCAGCAAATCGTTGCTGGACTGCGGGCGGCGCACCGCTTGTTTCAGACACAACTGCTCAATGGTATCCCCAGAGAAGAACAGGAGATGGTACTGCACGTTCTCGAACGGTTACATGCCAACATACGCGCTCTTCAAGAGGAAGGCCAGCAACAAAAATGAATGCCTGCTCAACGCACAGGCAATGGATCTATCAGGAAGAATCATTCACAGGAGATTTTGCATGATAGCAACAGAGAACAAGGCTTTGGCCTCGCGTGTCTACGAAGCCATCAACACGCAGGACCTCGCGACCTTGGACGAACTCTTTGATCCACACATTATCAGGCATGCCATGGGAGAAGTTGGCATTGAGAGCGCGAGAGCGGCGGTGACCAACGCCTTTGCCATTTTCCCTCAGACGCACTTCGTCGTCGAGGATCTCATTGCTGAAGGCGACAAAGTCGCGCTGCGGGTCACAGTTCACGGTATTCCAACGCCTCCAGGAGAGCCTCTCCCTCTCATCATGGAGATTTTTCGGATCGAAAACGGACGAGTAGCCGAAATATGGGGGGCTGGAACCTTGCGCCGGTCCGATGCATAACCCATCCCACAGACTGGCGACAAATGGAGGGAAGTGAGCACATCCTGCCAAAACCGGAGCCAGAAGCCTCTTCCCTTGTCCAGCCCAACCTGTTTTTTGGTTTCCGGTAATCGTTCTCCGATGCCGTGCCGAACTTCGGCGGCTGCGCTCTCGTATTGAAGGAGATACATACTAGGTATTGACAAAGTGTGCGAAAGTAAGTGAGAATAAGTAGATGTACGCAGTCGTACCGTTTGCCAAGCAGGTGGATGTCAGCGTGAAAACAGTGCAGCGCTGGGACCGAGAAAGCAGGCTCAAAGCCAAAGGAACGCTTTCTGGGCGTCGCTCCTCTCATAAGGTCGATCTGACCACGGCGCTCAACCTTCCGAAGCTGCCAGCCGCTCGCCGAACGAGAGCCACTTGCCGGGTGTCGAGTCCTGCTCGACCGGAATTCCCGCAAAGCGGGAGAAAAGGCGCTCAAGGATGAAAACCGCGCACAAGATCCGGATGAACCCCACCCCTGAACAGGTGGAGTATCTCAAACGAGCCTGTGGCACGAGGCGCTTTATCTACAACTGGGGACGGGAGCAGTGGGAAAAGCAATATCAGGCGTACAAAGCCGAGCAGGAAAGCGTTCCCCAGGAGCAGCGCGTGCTCAACCCGCCACATGCCCTCGCACTCAAGAAGCAATTCAACCAGATCCGGGAGCAGGAGTATCCGTGGACCTATCAGGTGACGAAGTGTGTGGTGGAGGGTGCGTTCGATGACCTCAAAAACGCCTATGACAACTTCTTCGCGGGCAGATCGAACTACCCGCAGTACAAGAAAAAGGAGAAGTCGCACGAGTCGTTTTATCTCTCCAACGATAAATTCACCTTGGGAAGCCATTGGATCTCGATTCCCGGACTTGGCCGCTTCATCCTCGATCAGCGCCAAACGAAGAAGGACCGAGGCAAGCTCTTACGCAGACTGGGAACGGTGAACATCGCCGAAAAACTGCGCTTCGTCGAAAAGGGGAAAGCCACCACACCCACGAAGAAGCGAAACACGCGCAAGCACGTCGTGTGCGAACGGGTCAAGATCCTGGGGGCGACGGTCTGCTGTGAAGCGGGGCACTGGTACGTCTCCATTCAGGTAGACATCACACGGGAGTGCCCCACAACGCCCGAAGCAGTGGTGGGGGTGGATGTGGGCGTAAAGCAGGCTGCTGTGGTGAGCGATGGACGCAGGCTTGAGAACCAAAGGCCATTAGCGCTCCATCTCAAGAAACTCGGCAAGCTGCAACGCCAACTCAGTAAGAAACAGAAGACGAAAGACCCGCAAACCAGGCGAACCGTGTTCAGTAAGAATTACGAGAAGCAACGACTCAAGGTCGCACGCAAGCATCAGCAGATCGCCAACATCCGGCGGGATGTGCAGCACACGTTCACGAGCGAACTGGCGCGAACCTGTGGGGCCATCGGCATCGAAGACCTCAACATCGTGGGGGTGATGGCCAACCGGAAGCTCTCGCGTGCCGTGGCCGATGCCGCGATGGGGCAACTGTTGCAGTTCCTCAGGACCAAAGTGGCCAACGCCGGGGGCGGTCTCTTCATCGCCTCGCGCTGGTTCCCTTCGACCAAACGCTGTTCGTGCTGTGGGCAGGTCAAAAAGCGCATGCCGCTCAAACACCGCACCTATGAGTGCTTGGCCTGTAGGCTGGTCATCGACCGGGATCTCAATGCCGCCTTGAATTTGCTGTGGTTGGCAACACAACAGCTTCGCCAGCTTCACGCGTAAAGCTGGCCGTCCTGGAGAGTGGCTACCGCCGGACGTAAAATGCCTGGGGAGTTGATGTGAGACCGAAACGGGAGGGCCGATCCAAAGGTTCCCGTGCGCTGGCTATCGACGATGAAGCAGGAAGAACTGACCGCTCGGGGGTGTTTACACACATTCGAGTATGAGAAAGGTAGCAGATATGCTTGTCGTATGACACATCCGTTATGGTCAAATTGGTCTCTATGGCAGGCCAATCCCGCTCGATTCGATACGGTGTGTTATAAAGAACTGATTGTGACGGGCACAAACGCTTCGGTCCCTGAGGCCTGGCCCCGCGCGCTGGAACTCTTGCGCCTGGGACTGGTCAAGAGCGAGGCGATGGTTTCGGGCATCTGGCCGCTGCAAGATTGGCAGGATGCCTTTGCGAAGGTCCAGGAAAAAGGGGCCTTGAAGGTCCTGATGGCATAATCACGCATGTGGGCGGGGATATTCTCCCCGCCCACATGCGTTATAGATAGCAACACATCCACTTAGGAGGAACAACAATGGCGTCGATTCAAGAACTGGCAAATCTTTTCAACAACATGGAGGTGGTGGACCTCTCTCCTCTGTTCTACACTAATATGCCTCTCTGGCACACACATCCAGATGTGGCGATTGTCGAGGATGCGCGTACGATTGAGCGCAACGGCTACTTCCTCCAGACGTTGATCTTGCCCGAGCATAGTGGCTCACACGTGGATGCGCCGCCGCATAATCACCCGCATCTGATCGATCAGACCATCGAAAATATTCCTCTGACCACGCTGATGGGCATTGCCAAAAAAATCGATCTCTCTCAGGAGAACTATGCGCCTGGCGAACTGGTCCCTTTCAGCAAAATTCAGCAGAAGATGCAAGAGACTAGCATTACGATCGAAAAGGGCGATATCGTCTTCTTCGAGTTCGGCTGGGATAAGTATCTGATCGATGTTGACAAGAAGGGACCTGATGAGCGTAACTGGTGGGGGAGAAATGAGCCCGGTCTGGATGAGGAGACCTGCCGTTTTTTCAGCGAAGCGGGCGTCAAGGCTGTAGGATCTGATACGACTGCCTGCGACATTGCCCTGGTCGATGGAGTGACAAAACACCAGTTCGGCCACGCCATCTATTTCCTGCCGAAAAGTATCCTGATTGTGGAAGGGCTCTATAATCTTGCCAAGCTGCCGACAACATTTTATTTTATTGCTCTTCCGCTCAAGATTAAGGGTGGCTCTGGTTCTCCCCTGCGTCCGATCGGGATCTTTCCCCGAGCGTAGCAGCGAGAGGCTGCTATGATGGCATAGAAAAGGAAGAGGAAAGATGCAACATTATCACATTGCGGTGCTACCAGGAGATGGCATCGGGCAAGAGGTCATTACGGAGAGCGTTCAGACGCTGGAAGTTCTCGCGCAATTGCACGGCGGCTTTCGCCTGGACACACACGAGTTCGACTGGGGCAGCGACTATTATCTGCGCGAAGGCGCGATGATGCCTGCCGATGGCCCGACTATTCTCAAGCAGAGCGGCTTTGACGGTATCCTGCTCGGCCCTGTTGGAGACCCCCGCGTGCCGGACCATATTACGCTCTGGGGATTATTGTTGCCGATCCGCCAGCAATTCGATCAATACGTCAATCTTCGGCCCATACGCCTGCTGCCGGGTGTGCGGAGCCCATTAGCAAATAAGGGGCTTGCGGATATTGATATGATCTGCGTCCGTGAGAATACCGAGGGCGAATATGCGGGCGTAGGAGGACGTGTGCACCAGGGCACGAACGACGAGGTAGCCATTCAATCGACGGTCTTTACGCGTTCGGGCACCGTGCGTATTATCCGTTATGCCTTCCAGTACGCCCGTGAACATGGACGCCGCAAGGTCACCAGCGCCACAAAATCGAACAGTCTGCAATACAACATGGTATTCTGGGATGAGGTCTTCGCGCAGGTCGCCGCCGATTACCCGGAAATTCCGCACGAGCAGCAACTGATCGATTCTTTAGCGGCGCGTTTCGTCTCCAGACCCGAGAGTCTGGATGTCATCGTCTGCTCGAATCTCTTTGGGGATATCCTTTCGGATCTGGGGGCGGCGCTTGCGGGTAGTATGGGCTTAGCGCCGAGTGCGAATCTCAATCCCGAGCGTCGCTATCCGAGCCTCTTCCAGGCAATTCACGGTTCTGCCCCTGATATCGCGGGTAAGGGCATTGCCAACCCGATTGCCTCGATCTGGTCCGCGCAACTCATGCTCGACTTTTTCGGCGAGCACGAGGCGGCGACGCTCTTGATGCGCGCCATCGAGGATGTGCTCACCGCCCGCCAGGCTCTCACGCCAGACCTGGGCGGTACGGCCACCACGCATCAGCTCGGCGATGGGATCCGCACCCAATTGCGCACGCTGGCGCATTAACCATCACGCTCATGCACAGGGCATTTCATACCTGAATGACGGTAATGCCCTGTGCGCGTAAACGGTGGACCGTTTCCTGTGGGGTCTGCGTATCCGTCACTACCTTATGCACAGCAGTTATGGGTGTAAATTTGCGAATTAAGTGGGCGGATTCTGACTAAATCTTGACAATTAAATGGGAGGTAGAACGGACAGCAGAGCACAAAATTTTTGCTCCCCATCGAGGCGAAGTTTCGAGATCTCTCTGTGAGCCGATTCATATTGATTGCTTGCTCTCCCATTTAATATCAAAATTTTTAACAATCCGCCCACTTATTTCGCAAATTTACACTTATCTTCTCGCACAGAGAAGCACAATACAGGTGAAATAGTATTCCAAGCCAATTGGTAAATGACCTACGACATGGGCGAGTTTAGCCCTCCGACATGAGCACCTGCCCTTCCACTTGAGCAGCCGTGATCTGTTATCAGGGAATATAGCTTTAGGGACGGATCACGGCACTCAACAACTGTAAATTAGCGATACGGCAAAATTTAGCTACGAAGAATCTTTGTCAGTTCATTGGCCTTTGCGTGGGATTAGCTATGCGCTCTATATCCTCCTGGAAATGATCAGGACGGGGAAGAGTGCAGAGCCGTAGGTGTATAAGATCGTCCAGAGAGCAGCCGAGTTGAGCCACTAAAGCCGCATCATCCAGATGCTTTTCCTGTTGGTATGCCGCAATCATGTGAGCAACAAACTTAGGTCTGCTTGCTGCTTGGCGGGCGAGATTGGAAAGGTCTGCCATACTATTCCTCCTTTGTGGGATGGGTAAAAAACATTGTCTATACTACATCCCCGCGAAAAGGACAAAGTTCGAGGGAAAATGATGCCAATTTTCAATCTCTTGCGAATTTACAAAAACGGTGTACAACGATTCACCTCTGGAGCGGCTTTTCAGACAGTCAATGGCTGTGCTGCTCAAGTGGAAGGGCAAGTGCTTACATTGAAGGGCCAAACCTGCTCACTTGGGATGGCATTTACCACTGCTCTCACGAGACAATGAGCTCCACCACAATAGCATGCACACTACCAATCTGCAACACTATTCCCTCATTTAAACATCAGCAATTAAAGCAGATCAAACCTGATTATTTCTCGCTCTTTCATCTCCTTGTACCTCAATGCACCTATTTTTATAACTATAACCCATCAAGCTCTATTCCCCTCCTAAACATAGACTTCTTCGTTCTCCTGTTCTTCAGAGACAACACACGCCGAATGCTCATACCACGCAAGCCATAACAGGATATGATCCCGATTGCCCAGATGCCAGACCCGTTCTGGACTGGCCATCTCTCTGATTTCAATGACGCGTCGACGGATTCGAGGGGCCAGACGCACATCAATGCTATACTGATCCGTATCAATACGCTTCTCCAGGGCACTTACCCATTGCACCAGAGGGCGTGGCAGATTAGTGAGTAGCGCCTGTTCTTCCTCCGCGGGCAGCCTCTGGGATGCTCCCCAGGTGAGATATGACTGTATCTCATACATCACCTCGGAGTCACTCGGGTCATAGGGGGTGGCAAGAAAATGGTTTAACCCAACTTGTCGATGGCTTTCATACGCCTGAGGGGTCAGGAGTTCTCCATCACGGTGCACAAAGAGATATCCGCGACGCTCTACTCCCTGTGCACCTCCTTCCACCCAGAAATCACGTAACGCGGAAGAATCAACGACCACATCCTGAGGAAAAGGACGCGCTCCCCCGTCTTGTGACACGGTCCCCCGAAGCGATATGGCTTCGAGTACCCACTCCAGATGGTTATAAGAAAACCCTCCTTCCATCACCCAGCGCGCCCAGGCCACAAATTCGGCAGAAGGCTCTTCCTGCCCCTCGACATAGGCCCGATACCTGCTCATCACCCATCCACCACCCAACCGGGCAGGGCGGCGTCCAGGATCGGGGAGCCAGGTACGCACCAGGGCATCTACAGCGGCCAGGTGCAACCACTCGGGATGCTCGCGCAATCGCTTGAGATAGGCGCCAGCGTTCTCGTTGCCCTGGCTAAAACGCAGCGACAGGTCCTGGGCAAGCGCATGCAACATCTCACGAGGAGCGGTCTCAAAGTATGCCCTCATCTGCAGGACCTGGTCTCGAAGAGAGAGAGGGACATCACTCACATCGTCATCACCGCTCTCGACAAGAGATACCACCTCTGGAACCAGAGACAGTTGTCTGTCATCAGCAGGCTCTTCACTTGAGAGCACATATGGGCGACCTGATACTTCCTCGTCGTTGAGGTCGACCATCAGCAATTGGTCTACCTGTTGTGATGGATGATATGCTTTCACTTCATTCTCATTATTCTCTTTTTCTCTTTTTGGTGAAAGAGAATAAGTGAGATGAGTGAATTCAGCGCGCGCGTGCGCATGCGCGTGTGTATGGGTCTGTTTTTGTGCACCCAAATGGTCGACTTTTTCTCCCGCAAGAGGTCTACTATCCCCCACAAAGGTCGACGTTTGCTCAACAGGTCGACCTGTTTCGGCTAGGGCCGACGATTCACGAAGAGGTCTCGCATTCTCCTCGATGGTAGACCTGTCTTCTCCGGGTTGACCTGTTTCTGTTGACGCCGATGCTTCGATGAATGGTCGACGCTCTGTCTCTCCAACCGTCGATGTCCTGCCGAAGGATCGACCGTTTCGTTGGATCGTTGCTCGTTCCTTCACCAGGACATCATTCAGCATACTCATCTGTGTTTTCGAAGGCGAAGTGACATGCTGCCCCTGGTCAGATACACGTGGATGTGCAGAGCATGCTGATGCTGAGCTGGTAAGCTCTTCCATCAGCAGTGTCTGCATGGATGCTTTGACGACAGGCGTGATACGTATCCCATATGTGTGCAGCAGAGCCACAAGCCGCTCAATAACGTGCGTGACGGCACCTTCTCGCTCAGGCTGCTCGCCTCCATCTGGCGTTATCAGGCTCTCATCCACCTCTTGCGTGTGACGCTCCTGCCACTGTGGCTCAAGGGGTGGCGCAAGATTCAGATGAGCCATTGAGAGAGGATGTGACGTGCTGCTACGTTCTCTCCTCCCTTGCAGGTTTCCCTGTTGATGGAGATCCGCAATTTGCTGAGGAACTCGTTGCAAGGCGCGTGAACGCCCAACTTTTTTGCGTCGCGTCATTAACTGCTGCACCTGCTCTGTGCACACAGGCAGACAAGGCGTCGAGGTCAGTGGAAAGTAGTAGCATGCTCCCATGCCTCGCGGCTGTTTCCCCCTAAAAAGCAACCCCGCCGCCTGTAACAGCAAAAAGTATTTGCTGGTCGTGTCATAGCACCAGGGCCAGGAAAACGAGGGAGAGGTACACAACACGCGAATGCTCTTGATCGAGAGCACGGCAACCTGCCGGGGAGGTTCACCAGGGGCAAGGGGAATCTCTTCGATATGCGATACCTGGAGCAAATGGGCAAGGAATTTCTGTCCATTGATACAACGCCGGTCCTGCCCAGCGCCAAAAAGCTGTTCCACACGTTCGAGGAGCGGCGCGGGAACGAGGGCAAGGACATTTCGTCCAGCAACCTTCTCCTCGTTCTCTCCGACACGTGAGACGAGCGAAGGAGGTCTGGGAGCATTCAACGAATGCAGTTCGTGCACTCCTGCAACCATGTCGTTTGGTCCGCCTTTCAGAAAGATGAGGTCATGTGGCACTCACGCTCTCTATGGCCGTTGGAGAATAGTGGGGGGAGGCAGGAAGGGATCAACGTGAGCACCACACGGCCTGCTCCTAGTGTACTGAAGAACCCGTTCAAAAGGGAACCACAAAACCACCCAATAGTGGGCGAAGTTCTTCCCAGTTTTCGGCGAAGTTCACGCTGCATACAACAACTGCCTTCACCCCCCACCTTTTCATATGCCATATCACGGCATCACTGGAAGTGCTTACAGGGCTTCTCGAACCGAAACACGCTACAAACGAGCGTCACAGGCGTCATTCGTACAGGCGAGTATACGCGAGATGAGGACCCCCAATGCCTGCCTTTCGCTCTTCGCCTCTCTTGACCGGCCGCGCGCAGTCGGGTACAACAAGAGTGGAAGTGCTATTCATCCATAAGAGATGAATGGAGCCTGGCTAAGTCCGGGATCGCCTTGCCACCAGCATCGTGCAGGGGCAGGGCACGTAGCGCATATGTTATGCCAGACCCACGAAGGCATCCTCTGCTTGCTCGCCATTGCAGACCGCCTTCAGCGCTGGCAGTACCAATGTGCGCCTTCAGGCACGAAGGATGGCATCTCTCCCTCCGTCTCGGAGAAATAAACAGACAAGAGAGAGCACCAGGACAGATCGCGGAGCATCACCTTCTGCCAACCCACGTTTCGTAGTACAGCTTCGGAAAATTCTCAACACGACAAATGGCTTGTAGCGCAACACAAGAACGTTTTCGAAAGCGAGTAGAACGAGATGGGGAAACGACCAGGGCTGATGTATGAAGCCATACAACGACTCAACCAGCTCATGGCTCCGGGCGAGAAACGCTCAGAAGCTAAAGCGCAGGCACGCACTCGCGGGGAGACCTTCTGGTCTTTTTCCGATGGGAAGATGCACGCATACCAGACGCGAGAGACCTACCAGGGGGCGATTATGCGTTTCCTGCATTGGTGCCGGGATGTGCACGGGCTCAAACGGCTCGCTGAGGTCGACGCACGGGCAGATGAACTGGTCACCGGCTATCTCTCAGAACGAAAGGCACAGGGCTATAGCCCCTGGACCCTTACTACAGAGCGTTCCGCGTTTCGCCTGCTCCGATTTTCATATGCAAACGTATGCAAGCAGACGTTCACACCGAATTTCGTTGTTCCTGTTTCATCCGTAGGTGCCTCCGGGCCGAAGCCTTTTGGTCTTACCCCGCGTCCGCAGGCAAGTTTGCGTCTTCGTCCGAGCCAGTACCGGAGACGGCTTGATCAAGCAGCCCGATCAAGCGAAGGGCTTCCCGTAACACATTCTGACCTGCGTTGTGATCTCGATCCTGCGGAAACTGATCATACGGGCAAGCAGAATTCTGACACACAAAGATGCGATCCTTGAGCGTCATCGCTTCCCACGTCCAACCGCAGCAATGGCAGGTCTTACTGGAAGGAAAGAAACGGCCCACCTTGATTATTTGTCCCCCACGTTGCGCCGCTTTTGCCTCGAGCAGACGTCTGAGGGTGCCCAGCGAGGCATCGGCGAACGAGCGAGCGAGACGGCGATTCTTGAGGAGTCCCTTGAGGTGGAGATCTTCCACCCCGATGATCCCGTAACTGTCTGTCAGCCTAGTCGTGAGCTTCTGCAGGACGTCCTGGCGCAGGCAGGTGATGCGATAATGCAGACGGGCGACCAGTCGGCGCGCTTTCTCCCGATTCTTTGATCCCAGTTTTCGACGATGCAGGCGTTTGTTTGCCTGGCGTAACTTCTTGAGGGTGGTTTTAAGGAAGGCTTGGTTTTCGACTTCCTCTCCTGTACTCAAGGTGGTCAGGCGGTTCAGCCCCACATCGATACCCACAGCGGCTGGTTTCTTCACCGCGATAGTATCAGGGATCTCGACCTGGATGGAGACAAACCACCAATCTGCTTGACGCGTAAGACGTGCGCCTGTGACGTTGCCCTGGAAGCGCAGCTTCTCAGCCAGATTGACCCATCCGAGCTTGGGGATCCACATGCGATGATCCCCCAACTCGAATTGATCGTTGGCAAGGTAAAAGGAGGGTTTGCTTGTTTTCTTGCTCTTGAACTTGGGACGGCGGGCACGCCCTTCAAAAAACGCGGTGAAGGCTTTTCCCAGATCGAGAAAGGGCTGATCTGAGGCGTTCTTCGTCACCTCCCATGTCCAGGGGAATTGTACCCGCCGAATCTCGTTGAATTGCTTCTTGAGTTTCAAGGCGGTGGGTTTTTCTCCGGCCTCATACTGCCGATTCCACTCGGCAAGCGCCCAATTCCACGCAAACCGGCTGGTTCCTGCGGCTCTTGCAAAGTAATGGGCTTGCTCAGGCGTGGGATACAGTCTGATCTTGTGTGTCTTGATCATCCTTGATATCCTTTCCCAGAGCTGCCGCTCGAATCAGGTTTCTGTGCGAACGCAGGCCATGAAGCCGGGCGCTGAAGACGGTCACAATGGCCATCAAGTCCCGCACCAGTTCTTCTTCGGGGGAGAAGGGTTCGCCGTTCACAACCGTGATCTGGGTTCCATGCCGTTCACAAAACTGCTCAAACCAGTCATAACCAAAGCGCACGAACCGATCCTCGTAGCCGATAATGAGCTGCACCACCTGTCCTAATTCAATTTGCTCGATCACCTGATTGAAGCCTTTACGTTTGTAGTTGAGCGCAGAGCCAATGTCTTCGATCCACTGGTCCACTTTGATCCCATGTTCCAGGCAATAGGCGCGCAGAGCTTCTTTTTGGAGAGCCAGGTCTTTTTTCTGTGAGGGGGAAGACACACGAGCATACGCGATCACCAATCCCTGCTCGGAGGAAATCAGCCCACGATACTGCAAGTATTGTTCATGTGTGTAGTAGCGCCGATTCGTCGGACTCCGAAACGCGGGTAAAATCCCCTTGCGATCCCATTTTTGCAAGGTATTGACCGATTTTCCAATCAGTTTTCCAAATTGTTTTGGTGAATATGTATGCTCCATACACACATTATAACATGATTTCCCTACTTTTTCAATACTACTGAAGACTCTTTTTCGGATCGGCCACACTGGCGAACCAACTGGAACTTCCGCCTCGCCGTCGTGAGGCTATTCGGCGATCCCGCCATTCAAACGAACACAATCGCCATTTCCAACCACGCCACTTCGAGTCGCTGCTGGCCTTTCTGGATGCGACCGGGTTACGACGGAGCGAGGTGCGAGATGCGCTTGTTCGTGATGTACTGGTCGATGAAGAGCAGGTATATGTCCATGTGCGACGCGGAAAAGGGGGCAAAGAGCGTTGGGTACCAGTATTGCCAGGACGAGAAGCGCTGGTTCTCCAGGTCGTGCAGGGACGCGCTCCAGACGAGCATATCTTTGCCCAGCTTCCAAAACACCTTGATATCCATGCCTATCGCCGCCGATATGCACAGACCTACTATCAACATCTCTCAGGTCGTCCCCTGCCTCCCGGTTCCGGTCGCCTGCCACGCGGAGCCGTCGATCATGAAGCAGTACGGGTAGTATCGCGTGCACTGGGGCATAACCGGGAAGATGTTGTCCTCACCTACTATCTCCGTTAGTAGATTGCAACCGATGCCACCAGTCCATACAGTATCTTAAAATGATGACGAATATGCCTATACGTCATCCGCTCAGACGGCCAGCCGTCTGGGGAGAACTGCCGCTCCCGCTACTCCTCGCCCCACTTGCAAAGGGTCGGAGCTACTTTTGCGTAAGATGTTGTACGATCCGTTGATATCTGCATGAATGAGGCGTCCATCCCTGGCACGATACCAACTGCGAGCCACACGCTTGCCTGAAAACACCAGCTTCTCAGCAGCGTTGGCCTCATAGGGTGGGATGGGGTCGTCGTCCAGAAAACTGGCCTTGCTGGTATAACTTTCTTCCTGAAGGATAATCCTGATCCCCACCAGGTGCGCTTTGTAGGTCAACTGCTCAACGAAACGAGCATGGGGAAGCTGCACAAACTGCTGGTTGTTCCTGCGCCCCATACTCACCTCTTGTTTCCACAAGGGGTTCTTGCCAATCACCAGCGTTCCGATGCCTTCGCCCACCAGCAAATCAATGATCCGACGGCTGGCCGTGTGCAGATACGCATCCACACGGCGATTGCGCTTCGTCGTCACACGATCCAACTGGCGCGAGGTGTATCGGTTCTCATGCGCGAGGCGTTGCTGCTGCTGGGCGCGCTCTTTGTTATAGAACTGATTGAGGCTTTTGAGGGGTTTGCCACTCACCAGACGAGGCACAAAGCCGGGCTTGTCGCTGGTGATGGCTGCGAGCACATTGACACCCACATCCACGGCGGCTCGAAGCTGCGGGTTGACCGCAGCCGGTTGGATCTCCTGTTCATAGACGACCTCCAGCATGTAGCCATCAGCGCGTGGAACGATACGTACCTGCCGGATGGCCTCCCAGGTGATCTGGTTCGCGATCTCGATGGGGAGTCCTGATGGGACCAGCTTGCCCGTGCGCTTGAATGCCCTCTTGCCCAGGGCTTTTTTCTCGTAGATGAGCAGGAAACGGCCTTTGGTCTTGTCTTGATAGCCAGGGAGCTTGGGGCGTCCGGTGAAGGCAGAGGGGTCTTCGCGATAGGCGTCCATCACGCGCAAAAAAGCTGACCCAATTGTGGTGGAGCTGAATGAGGATGGCATTACTGACTTTGCGAGGCAGGGCACAATAGGCCTCATGCTGTTTCAAGCGATGGAAGATGGCAGCGTAGGGCAGGTAGGTTCCCTCGTGAATGAAGGCTTGCCAGACGTGGTAATTGGCCTGATTATAGAGGTTTTTGGAGGCAAAGGCTGCCCGATCAATGACCGCAAAGCGTGCATCCTGATGACGAATGAGATGTCGTTCGACCAACTGCACCTGGTGCCTTCTCCCTTTCCAACAACACGTCCTTCGTGTCGGTGAATCTCGCTCTTGGCATTTCATACAAGAACATTCTTTCTAGCAAAACTCTACCAGAGACGTCTCCATTTGTCAATATCTCTAGCATGATTCCTTGGAAACGTTTATCACACCTCCGCCTCAAGACAATAGCAAAACGCAAACATATACAGAGACCGTGGGAAGAAAGCCCGGGCTTCTCACCTGCTACCTTTCTCATACTCAAAGGTGTGCAAGACGCCTCTGAGCGGTCAGTTGTTCCTGCTTCACAGCCGACTGCCAGCGCACGGGAACCTTTGGATCAGCCCTCCCGTTTCGGTCTCACACCAGCTCCACAGGCACTTTTCCGTCCGGTCGTAGCCACTACCCAGGACGACCACCTTTAGGCGAGAAGGTGGCGAAGCATATCGCGTGCGAACTGCTCCAGATTCAGAGCAGCATTGAGATCCCGATCGATGACCAGCCCACACACCAAGCAATAATAGGTCCGATGTTTCAGTGGCATGCGTTTCTTGACGTGGCCGCACCCCGAACAACGCTTGGTGGAGGGAAACCAGCGAGAGGCCATGAAGAGGTTTCCGCCAGAAGCCGCCACCTTGATTTTCAAGAACTGCAGGAGTTGTCCCATCGCCGCATCCGCAACGGCGCGTGAGAGCTTCCGATTGGCCATCATTCCCAGGATGTTGAGGTCTTCGATGCCAATGGCTCCGCACGTTCGAGCAATCTCGGTCGTGAACTTGTGCTGGACATCCCGGCGAATGGCGGCGATCTGCTGGTATTTCCGAGCCACCTTCAACCGCTGCTTCTGATAGTTCTTGCTGAACGTGGTTTTCCCCGTTTCCGGGTCTTTGGCTTTCTGCTTCTTCGAGAGCGTTCGTTGCAGCTTGCCGAGCTTCCCCAGATGGCGTGCCAACGGCTTTTGGTTCTCAAGCCTGCGTCCATCCGAAACCACAGCAGCCTGCTTCACACCCACATCCACTCCCACCACCGGTTCGGGCGTGGGAGGTCGCTCACGGGTCACCTCGACCTGGATGCTCACGTACCAGTGCCCCGCTTCGCATGACACGGTGGCCCCTAGAATCTTGACCTCATCACACAGGACGTGTTTGCGTCGCGTGCGCTTCTTCGTTGGGACGGAGGCGTTCCCCTGCGTGACAAAGCGCAGTTTTTCTGCCAGATTGACCGTTCCCAGCTTCCGCCTGAGCTTGCCTCGATCCGATTGCTGCTTGCGCTGATCCAAGATGAAGCGACCAAGTCCAGGAATGGCGATCCAATGACTGCCTATCGTGAATTTGTCATTGGCCAGATAAAACGATTCGTGAGATTTGCCTTTCTTCTTGTACTGAGGATACGCTGCCCGTCCGGCAAAGAAATTGCTGTAGGCTTTTCCCAAATCGGCAAAGGCTCCCTCCACCACACACTTGGTCACGTCATAGGTCCACGGATAGGCTGCTTCCCGAATGGCATGGAACTGCTGCTTGAGCGCGAGAGCGTTCGGGGGCTTGAGCACACGTTGCTCTTCGGGAGTCGTTTCCTGTTCCAGCTTGTACGCGTGATACTGCTTTTCCCACTGTTCCCGTCCCCAATTGTAGATGAACCGTCTCGTCCCACAGGCCCGTTTGAGATACTCCACTTGTTCAGGGGTCGGATTCATCCGGATTTTGTGCGCCGTTTTCATTGTTGAGTGCCTTCTCTCACGCTTTGCGGTACTGACGCCATCCGCACAAAGAACGGCTCACCACAGTGACTGCTCCTCCCCGCCAGGAATGGGATGGGGGGCTGGGTTGGCTGTCACGCTCCTTGCCTAAAGAACAGGTTCGGGTGACAGGTCCGCCAGACGTTGGGTCGATGGGCTCGCCCCCTCCTCCACATCCGGGCTTCGGAGACAGCGGTCTCCTCATTCGCCCAGTGATGGGTTCTCTCGTCCGACCCGAGCTCGCACCCGGACGCTGGTGGGAATGTCCGCCATCGACGAGAGCGACGCTCCTTCTGGTAAATTGGAACAATTGTACCAGAGAAGGTGGGAACTGTCAAGGGGAGTTTGGTTGGGGGAACATCGATTTTCCCGACCGCGTCCCAAAAAGGAACGACTTGCGCATCTCCTGGGTTGAAACACCGGGGCTTTCCAGTCCAATTTCTGGAACCGTGTGGAGTGTTTCACGCACATTTGCACACTCTGTCAAGATCTAGTAAACATCTCCCTTTGTAAAATGTGGGTAAAAGACAGGCATGAATGCAGGGGCCTTCAGAGGCGGCGAAGGATAAATGCATCTTCCATCATAGACGCCATCACATCAGCATCAATCCAGGGCAGATAGAAAGCGTTTGAGGAAAATACCAACGTTTGGCGTGAGCGAATGAGCCGATGGCTTCGTCTCCTGGTCTTTTGGGGAGTTCGAAAATACCAAATTCTTGTATTATATAAATAGTATAATTATTCATTCAAATGCGCCTTTCTTTAAGACGAACTTTGGCTTTACACTTCCTATCGCGTGAGGGAAAGAGCGACAGTGCGTTGTTGACTTTGTCCTCTATAATGAATCTTTGAAGAGGAAAAGGAACGCATCCCAAAAATGCGGAAGCGGTCTCGCAGTTCTTTCTCAAAACCTTCACGGCGTCTCATACATAGCAGCAAGCCACGAATCCTCAACGTGGACAAAAACGCTGCCTATCCCAGAGCAAGCATTCAATGAAAAGAGAGGAAGCCACATATGGAACAGTCTGTAAAAGGACAGGTCGCTATTGTCACCGGCGCTGGACAGGGTATCGGTCGCGCCATAGCGTTGCGCTTGAGTCAGGATGGGATGAAGGTTGTCCTGGCAGACCTGCAAGGCGATGCCGTTGCACGAGTTGCCGATGAAATTCGTGCGAACGGAGGCGAGGCGATTGCTCTTTCACTGAACATCCTGCACGCTGAAGACCGCCAGCGTATGATCGAGTCAGCACTTTCGACCTTTCACCGTCTTGATGCACTGGTCAACAACGCGGGCGTTCAGCGCATCGCCTTACCACTTGATGTAAACGAGGAACATTGGGATCACATCATGGATGTCAACGCAAAGGCCACCTATTTCTGTTGCCAGCTGGCCCTCAAATATATGATAGAACAGAAGAATAGCGGGCGCATCGTCAATATAGCCTCTATTGCCGGGAAGATGGCCAGCACGACCTATCATCCCATTTATAATGCCAGCAAGGCGGCGGTACTGGCAATCACGAAAACGCTGGCCATATATGCAGCAAAGTACGGAGTGCGTGTCAACGCGGTCTGTCCAGGCATGATTGAAACATCGATGCAGGATATGGTGGACCATGAAATCGCCCGTATAACGGGACAGGCACCGGCCGAGATACACGTCGAACGCAACGCCCGTATTCCACTGGGCTACATGGGCGATGGAGCCGACGTCGCCGCGATCGTCTCATTCCTGGTTGGCCCGGACTCGCATTATATGACCGGCCAGGCCTTGAATGCCGATGGTGGCGTTCTCACCTATTAGACGTGTCGAGAAAAGATCTCCCACACATGGTCAAGCTGAAACGGTCAAACAAACGGATGGGACTCCTTTTGTGGACTCCATCAGTCATTAGTATTTTTGGGCTAGCAGCTTGTCGGAGAGAAGAAAGCCCTCCTCGTCTGTAAACCACAATACTCTAGAGTCTGCCCACGGATTGCGCAACCCGTGGGCAGACTCTAGGTGAAGGATGAGATCACCTTATTCAGATCCATTTGTACTCAAGAGTCGGATAAGCCGCTGCGTGAGACTGTTGCCTACTCTATCTCGCGATTGCCGCGTAAGAGCAGCAGCAAGCTGTTCAGCACCACCATCATCAGCCCACCGAGCAGGAAGACCGAGGTCGGGCCGAATTGGTCGCTGAGCCAACCAGCGAGCACGTAGCCAACAGGGAGCATGCCGAGCGCGCCGAGCTGATCAACGCTGACGACGCGGCCCAGCTTCTTGTTGGGGACCAATTCGTAAAGCAGGTTGACCCAGATCATATCCATGGTACTCATGCCGAAGCCAACGCCACAAGCGGCGGGCAGCACAACAAAGACGAGTATGTTCTGTGCAATGGGCAGACTGAACACAAGCAGAGCTAAACCGCTGAGAACGTAGGCGAGGAAAGCGATGATGCCGCGATGGCGCAAGCGCACCTGGCCGACAAAGATGGCCCCGCCTATGCCTCCGATGGCAGCGCTGGTGGTAATCGCGGCCAGGAGCCAGGGGCCGCTTTTATACACGGCGAAAACCAGCCTGGGTAGCGCAACGGACATGGCTCCTGTATACGCCACAAGGCCGAAAGTGGCAGCGAGAAGCGACCCGCACAGCCAGGTCGAGTTGAGGATGGTGCGAAAACCATCGCGCATATCCAGAAACATCCCTCGTGGCCTATTGGCCGACGTAGTGGCAGGCGAGTGCCCGGTACGTGGCAACGAGCGTAGCGCCAGGAGTGAGCAGACAGAGACAACAAAGGTGAGCCCGTCGAAGGCGAAGGCCGCGCTCGCAGAACCGTTGGCCAGCGCGATCAAACCCGCACCTAGCAGCGGACCAAGGAAGTTTCCAAATTGTAAGCTGAGTGCGGTCAGTGCGTTAGCTGAGGAGAGATGGTCTTTTTCAACCAGATCCGGGGTGATGGCGCGATACGCCGGATTGAAGATGGAGCGGCAGAGGCCAAAGAGCACCGCCAGCACAAAAAGATGCCACACCTGAAGCAGATGCAGCCAGACCAGGACCGCGATAGCCAGCACTGTCAGGGCACGCCCACTGTGTCTGGGCGGTGGTGAGTTGCTCTACGACTTTGGCGGGAGTCTCGAAGGTCTTTTCGATGGGAGTATGCAGCCACCAGCGATCCCTGATGCGCACCAGGGAAGGGCTCCCCATCTCGAACCCTTCGGGCAGGTCGCGTGAGAACGTGTGAACCTTGAGCCAGGACCAGCAGGAACCGGTCCAGACCTTGAGCACGAGAGAGTGATGATGGCGCTCACGAAAGATGCCCGCATAGAAGGGAGCCGACTTGTTCCATGATCGGGGCGGGACTGGTGGTCGCTCCTTGAATGGCTTCTTCTTCCCTCCCGATCTCGTCTGTTTGGCTTCGTGTTTCTCCTTCCGTGCTCGCCATGTTTTGAGGGAGGAGGAAAATGCGCGGGCCGAACCAAGGGCCGCATTGATGGCGGCACGTCTGAACATCGCCGGGATATCTGGCGCGAGATCGGTGAGTGGCATGATTGGATGGGGGTTCGCACCCGTTGCATGCGTGAGTTTCTCCAGGGCTGTGAGGGCCTCCTTATTTTTGAGGGCAAGAAGACCTTCGTGTGCCTGGATACAGTCGAAATAAAAGGCCACGACGCGATTGAAGAGGACCTGGTTTGCCACGAAGTAGGCAGCATACTGCGGCGGATAGTGCAACGCCTGCCTGATGGTTTTCGTGGCTTTTGCCATGTTCAGGACCTCCTCTCACACAATAGATGGTATCTCTCTTAGAACTTGTTTGTAAAGGTCATTTTCTTGCCAAGCGTCGGATCATCAAGCGAGTCATAGCAATGTAGATCATAGCTTCGCTGCTTTCTGTCAGCGTTTCATAGTCCTTACTCAAGCGACGACATTGGGTGATCCAGGCAAAGGTTCGTTCGACCACCCACCGCCTGGGCAGGACAACAAAGCCTTTCTGATCATCGCTACGTAGCACGGGCTGGAGAAGAAAGTGAAAATGCAGCATCACCCATTCGAGCAGATGACCGCGATAGCCACCATCGACCCAGATGCGCCGGAGCTTTTTGCAAGCCCCACCCAGGCGCTTGAGCAGAAGTTTGGCTCCTGCCGCGTCGGACATTGAGGCTGCCGTGACCACAACGGCCATGAGCAAGCCTAACGTATCAACCAGGATATGGCGCTTGCGACCCTTGACGTGTTTGCCTGCGTCATAGCCACGGATACCAGGCCCCTGTGTCGTTTTCACGCTTTGACTGTCCAGGGCACCTGCGGTTGGATGCTTGTGACGGCCAACTCGTCGACGAACCTGAGCACGCAGTGTCTCATGAATTCGGAGCCACGTCCCATCGCGACGAAACGCGCGAAAGTACACATACGCGCTTTGCCAGGCGGGATACTCTTTGGGCAGCATACGCCATTGGCATCCTGTCACGACCACGTAGAGGATCGCGTTGATGACGGCTCGCATGGGTAGGGTTCTGGGTCTTCCTCCCGGCTTGGCCGCTGGGATCAACTCTTTGATACAATACCATTGGGCATCCGTCAGATCTGTGGGATAGATTTGGTTTGCTTTCATATCCCAAGTGTATCTCACCTGACTGGTTGCCCCTTTTCAAACAGGCTCTTAGAGAATACTCTGCTGATGTGAAATTGTCAAACATATGTTCTATTAATACTATGCTTGACAAGGGCTCAAGCCCAATAACACGCCTCACCACGGTCGAAAGAACCGTGGCTTGCGGCGGGCTAAAGCCCTATCCTGTCAGCAGGGTCAACAGACGATCATGCAGAGGATAGATCAGGTTAAGGGAACTGTATCCATGCCGAAGCATTCCGTCAGCCAAGACCCGGAACGAACAGAAAACATTTCACGAAATGAACCAACAGCATAATATCCCATCACCTTAAGGATGAGAAATACAAAATTTTGGTATTATATTATTTATATAATCTTCCATCTAAATTGAAATATTCTCTTGAAGAGGTCGCACATTCATCAGGTTACCTCTAGAAGAGAACCCTCGTGACACGCCGGCGTGTCACGGGGGGTCTCTTCTAGAGGTAATGGTATAGTTACAAGGAACAAGAACAGCGTTTTATGAAGGTAGGCAATCCAACATGTAGAAAGGCCTGGTAGCTTAATGCAGATATGCGAGACCATCAATGCATCTGGCTGCTCGCTTTGGACAACCCATCAAGGAAAAGGACCCGCACTTGTATGTTGCCACGGAGGGCCTGGCTTGTGGGATTATCTTGCCCCTGTGGCAGAAATGGTTGATGACCTGGCCACGGTCTATCGCTACGACCAACGCGCTTGTGGTCGATCAACTGGTGAACCTTCCTACGGCGTAGCCACCGCTGTCGCAGACCTTGAGGCCTTACGGGTTCATTGGAACCTTCCCCAGTGGATCATCCTGGGACATTCCTGGGGAGCCACACTGGCACTTGCCTATTGCCTCGCACATCCTTCCCGGGCCTCGGCATTAATCTACCTCTCTGGAACGGGAATTGATGCCTCGTGGAAGGTGGAATATCATCGCAATCAAGGGGCACTGCTCACTCCTTTCGAACAGCAGGAACTGACCGACCTACGCGCACAACTCTCCGTTGCGCAAGGAGCCGAGTTTGATGCAGTTGAGCGAGCATACTGTGAATTATCCTGGTCCACGGATATTGCTGACCGCTCACGCCCCCGGGAACTCGCTCGGCAGCTCTTTGTGGACGGTTTGCATATCAATTTCCAGGTCAACCGGGTTCTCGGGAAAGACGGCGATCGTTTTACCCAGCAACCAACAATGGCTGATCAGGTTGCCGCCTCGCCCATACCGACCATGATCATTCAAGGGGCGTGCGATCCACGCCCTGCCAGGGTGGCTCAACACCTTGCTCAATGCATGCCATCTGCCAACTATGTGGAGCTTCCCGATGTTGGGCATCTCCCATGGATAGAACGACCAAGCCTCCTGAGAAACGTTCTCCGGCCATTTCTTCAGCGGCTCTCGTAGAGCAGCAGACAAATGTGCCTCATCCTAGCACCATCCATAGCAACACGTCTGGTGAACGTGCGCGGCAAAGGTTCGGTACTGCTAGAACGCTGCCAAGATATTCTTCTAGAAAGCTGGAAATATTTTTTATGACGAATCAGGATCTCTTTGCTCTCGCTCCAACCCTGGAGACAGCGCGCTTGCGGTTACGACAAATAACTCTTGGAGATACAGATGCTATTTTTGCATTTCAATCAGATCCAGAAGTTCTGCGTTATTACCGTTCAGAGGCATTTACTCGTTTGGAACAAACACAAGAATATCTACAACGAGCTTTGGATACACCAACAGAAGCAATGTAATCATGCTTTATGCCTGTACATCCGCGAGTTTACAGAAAGGGACAATCTATGGATATTCCGCTTCCCCTCTCCAGCGAGTCTTTTGAACAGTTAAGTTGGTCAAAAATAAAACCCTGGTACGATGAATTAATAGCCACAACGCTCTCATCCGAAACTGTGCCGTTGTGGCTCTCACAGTGGTCACACTTGAGTGAACTGGTCGATGAGACCCTCGCTCGACTGGAAATAGCGTGTACGCAAGATACTGGAGATCAGGAGGCAGTACAGCGCAAAGAACGCTTCCTGAACAATATTGCGCTTCCTGTGCAATCGTATGACCAGCAGATCAAAGAGCAGTTGCTCGCGAGCGGACTCACTCCCGAGGGATATGTGATCCCCCTGCGTAATCTGCGCACGGAGGCAATGCTATTTCATGAAGCCAACCTGCCACTCCTCAATGAAGAGGAGACCCTCAGTAGCGAATATCTGCAAGTGAATGGAGCGCAAATGGTTCCCTGGGGAGACAACCAGGTGAGCATCGCCTCGTTACGACCGGTGTTGTTGGATCCAGAGAGGCAGCGGCGTGAAATGGCCTGGCGCAGAATGAATGAACGTCAACAAGCGGATCGAGAACGGCTACACAGACTCTGGGTGAAAGGAATACAATTACGGCAGAAGATCGCACACAATGCGGGTTTCGATACCTATCGGGACTACCGCTGGCAACAGTTATTTCGTTTTGACTACACCCCGGCCGATTGCAAGAGGTTTCATGAAGCAGTTGAAGAGGTGATCGTACCAGCTGCCAGCCGCATCTGGGAGAAGAGGCGGAAGCAGCTAGGAGTCGACAGCTTACGTCCCTGGGATATTTCGGTTGATCCGCAAGGAAACACTCCTCCGCGCATCTTCTCTGATATGGATATAGTCCTCCAGAAGTGTACGACCGCGTTCGGGTTCATTGATCCGCATCTGCAATCCTACTTTACGACCATGATCCGGGAGGGCCTCTGCGACTTGGAGGAGCGCCCACGCAAAGCGAACCGAGGGTACAACATGCATCTGGAAGTCCGTCGTCGCCCCTTCATTTTTGGCCAGGTGAAATCGATGTGGGATCTGGTGACTGTGTTTCATGAAGCAGGACATGCTTTTCAGGTCTTTGAGATGAGTCATCTCCCCTCTATCCATCAGCGAAAGGAAAGTTTTCTCCCATTGGAGTTCGCTGAAGTGGCTTCAACGAGTATGGAGCTGATCGCAGTGATGTATCTGCACCGAGCAGGATTCTGCACACCGGCTGAAGAAACACGGCTCCGCATACAACATTTAGAGCGATTTGTGGCACAACTGTTCCCGCTTGCCGTTCGCGGGGATGCCTTCCAACACTGGGTCTACGAGAACCCTGAGCGGGCCATGGAGCAGGGCGCATGTAATCAGAAATGGGAAGAACTCTCTCTTCGGTATGTTCCTGACATTGATTGGAGCGGCCTGGATGTGGAGAGGGGGTCTGAATGGCAGCAAGTACGACATTTTTATGGGTGGCCATTCTATTATATCGAGTACGCCTTTGCAGCTTTGGGTGCGCTCCAGGTCTGGAACAACTATCTGCGTGATCCACACACTTCGCTCCAACAGTATCGTTACGCACTTTCTTTGGGAGCTACCAGGACCGTTCCAGAGCTTTTCGAGGCTGCTGGAGTGAAGTTTGCCTTTGATGCAACTACCCTCAATGGGATGCTTCAACCGATGATGCAAACCATTGAGAAACTGGAGTCTGAGGAGAATCAACGGACAACGCATCAGGAAAAAACGGAGTGATCTCCAGAAAACACCTGTAAACCAGCACAACTGTTCAGCTAGCTAGACAAGCATTTTTTAACTGTTTGGCCGCCTCAGCAATCCAATTGACCAGGGTGTCTTCTGAGAGATGACACAACGGGCTTTAGCCCGCCGCAAGCTGCGCCGTTTCAACGGCGGCAGTGAGGCGTGCCCCGGCTTTAGCCCTTGCAGAGCACAATAGAGAACATATGTTTGACAACTCCAACGGATTGCAGTATACTCTAAAAGAGACACAATATATTTTGAGAGAAAAGCACTAAAAATGGTAAAAGCCACGAAAACAATCAGACAAGCATTGCAGTATCCGCCTCAGTCAGCCCACTCCTTCGCGGAGAATCAGGCGCTCTACAATCGTGTCGTGGCCTTCTACTTTGAGGTCATCCAGGCCCATGAGGGCATCCTCTCTCTCAAGAACAAGGAGGCCCTCACCTCCCTGGAGAAACTCACCCATGCGACGGAGAAGAGCCCCCATCCCATTCTGCCACTCTCCGACATCGCCCCGGATATCCCCGCGATGTTCCGGCGCGCCGCCATCAATGCGGCCCTTGGCTCTGCTCGCGCCTTTTTCTCCTCGCTCAAAAAGTGGCGAGCACGCAAAGAGAAGCACGAGGCCAAACCATGCAAAAAGGGCAAGAAGAAGCAGCCGTTCAGGGAGCGGCCACCAGTCCCGCCGCGCACCTGGAACAAGTCGGCCTCCTTCTACGCGGGCTTGTGGAAAGAACGCTCTCAGCACTCCATCATGCTCAGAGTGTGGACTGGCTCGTGCTGGTCCTGGCTCAAAATTGGTGCGCTTTCTCGCGATATTCCCGAGGGGTACGCAATAGGGAGCCCGCAACTGGTTCGCAAGGGCAAGAGCTGGTGGTTGCATACTCCCATCGAGAAAACGTTGGAGGCCCCCGCCAACGTTGTTGAACAGATAGCATCCAAAGAGACACGTATCTGCGCGGTCGATTTGAACCTCGACCAGCATGTAGCTGTGTGTACCGTCCAGGCAGTCGAAGGCACCATCCTGGCTACTTCCTTCATTGGAAATGGCACAGCGGTATCGGGCTTTAGGAAGAGGCTGCTCGGACGCATTGCGCACAACCGATCTCAGACTGGTATCATTGCCCAAGGGGAACAGGACAATGCTGATCTGTGGCGCAAGATCAGGCACGTCGATGAGCACATCGCGCACCAAGTGAGCGCCCGCATTGTCCAGTTCGCCATCAAGCAGCAAGCAAGCATACTGGTCTTCGAGCATCTAGGCACCCTGCGCCCGCAAAAAGGCACGTATTCGCGCCGCAGCAACAGGAAACGCGCCTACTGGATGAAAGGGCGCATCTTCAAGTATGTGAAGTACAAGGCGTGGAATGCACGTGGCATCATCACGTGCCGCGTCAATCCGCGCAATACGAGCCGGGAATGCCATCGCTGTCACGCGCCCGTCATTCGCTACAACGAGGGCGAGCCGGTTGAGGGATACACGCCCGGCGCGGCGCTTTGCCTGTGCCCACAATGCCAGATGCGCGACCATGCCGACCGCAATGCCAGTCTGAGAATCGGGCAGCGCTTGATCGAGCGCTACCAAGAACCGTTGAAGGAAAAGCCTCATGCTCGTTCGCGATGTGCGATGAGGGGGTCGAAAGACCCAGGTGTTGGGATCTCTCAGGATGCCGAACGCGAAGGGCAACCATCTCTTGCTCAAGCAAGGCAAGGGGATCACGCCAACGGGCCTGGCACCGCCCAGGGGGGATTGCGCCGGATGGGTGCGCGCCTCTCAGATATGGCTACCACACTACGCCTCCATTTTGAGTAGTCCCTACGGGACATGTCTCACGGAGGCGCTTACGGAGCCGTGTCAGAAGCTGCTGGGCTTTAGCCCATGCGGAGTGTCACAGTGACACAGATCGTTAAGTGCCTCACAGGTTCATTCCAGGGGCAACAACTGAAATTGGGAGAGATACGCTGCCAACGATTGGACCTGAGGGCCATATTGAGCAGGAGCATCCCCCCTTGGAGGAAAGCTTCCAATTGTTCGATCCTGACAGGCCGGACAGCAGATTTCTTCGATCCTGTGTTCCTGCACCAGCAAGCGCAATTCTGGCAAATCGTGCATGGGAACGACTATCAATCCTTCTGATGGCTATCGAGCCAACTCAAGAACAGATACCACCAGTCCTTCCCCTTCTCTCCCTCTGGGTTAAAGAGGTCTGTCAAAAAAGCTTCCACCGAAGGGGCCAGAGGAGGTTCCCAATCGCCCCCATCAAACTGGAATGCTCTTACCTGATCGGTAGCAGCGTCCCAGACAACTGGACAACCACCCCCATCTTCAGCGAGAACCACATGTCGTTCTGGAAGCAGCACATCTCCACGTGTATCCCAATCGCTCAGGAGTTGGAACCACTTACGATTCTGCTCAACAAGTTGGGAAAGGGAAACCCAACGGAACCAGTTGAAATATCCCCCATCACAGAGACGATAGAAATCTTGTAGAGCCTGACAGGTTGGAAGATGAGAAGGCCAGTGATCAAAAGAAGGAGGATAAATAGCCCAAGCTATAAATTCCACTTGTTGTTGAGCCAAAGGTGCAATGCTGCTCTCCTGGGCTATCCATTGCTGAATGACATGTCTCCAATCTCTCATAGAGAACGACTCCGCATCTCTTCATTTCTCGCATGTACTAACGGCAGTGTATTATTGCACGCAGATGTCAATGACATATCCCTTTCGTTAGCAAATCCTCTCAAATACTGGACATTTTGCCTCAGCAGTTTATCACCTTTTAAGAGCGTTGCCAACGTATTCTAACCTTCCAAAAACGACTCACTCTTCGGCTAAAAATGTGCCAACCTCGGGCTAAACTACCATCTATCGTAGGGAACCTGAGTAGTTACAAATTGGCATCATTCGGGCCAATGAAGGCCATTCCATTGTAAATCGTTGGCAAGACATCCATGCTAAGGCCCGTGGCATAACTCCTAAGATCGCTCTCGGCCTCGGCCCTGGGTCGCTGAGGACTCGAGAAAACCAGCAGAGCAATGAGCAGCGTCAAAATCAACATTCGCAAGTAGACAGGTTCCATTGCCATCGAAACGAGGCATCTATGTGCATAAAGCAACATCTCTTTTGCAGGTACATATCCAGCCAGGCAACTATATAGGCAATAATTACTGGTTAAACGCCCTTCAGCCAGTCTTTTTTGCGTATAAAAACGTAGTTTGGGTTTACCCAACACCTGGGCACAGAAGCGACCATTGATAGCACACGCCAGGAACCCATGATCTGCCAACGAACGCCCGGCTGATTACCTCTCTCCCAGAAGAGATGAGGCACCCCACCAGCAGGAGAAATGCAGACGTTCCTCACACAACACAACATTTCTCTGAGTATGTTTCTCTTAAGAGCGCTGTAGCTGGAGGAATTAACAAACGTTACACAGGTTTGCTGAACGAAAATCTACAAATAATAGAATACAAATTTTGGTAATTTTGCCAAAAAATTGGGGAGCAGAGTATTGCCTTCGTTCACGAAGGTGTCCACTCGTTCAAAGCCAATTGCACGGTTGCGAATATCCTCCTTGGTTGACGCATATATACGAGGAAGTCGCACGAATTCTATGACCTGCTCTATCTGCTGAATATTGGATACTTATCTCATATGCCCTTTGTCTGATGAAGCAGATGTTCTCGCATGAAGAGACCAGTTAGCGGCTGTGTCCGGAGAGACATCAAACAACTCCTATAGAGTAGTCGCATGAAAAGTGCATCTTGCTATTCTGCTGCTTGATTTAGTCTTTCAAGAATCTGTTCCCAGGGGACAATCTTTGGAGCGGGATAGTTGTCGGGATCATAGAGAATGTGAACGCCGCATTCTCGAAGCAGGGTCAGGCTACGACCAAAGGCTGGGTGCCGTGAGTACGGACCTGTAATACAAGGAGCAGCTACGATAGGAAGCCCCAGGCCAAGCCCCTTACAGAGCTGGCTCAAGAGGAGATTGTCTGCATTCCCTTGCGCCCATTTCGTCGTAGTGTTGAGCGTCATTGGTGCAATGACCATTGCGGTCACCTTTGGCCAGATGTCAGCCGTCCCTATCGTTTTGTATTCACTTCTGACGGGATGACCTGAAAGCTGCTCGAGCACAGGAATATTCATGAATTTTGTTGCCTGAGGCGTTGCCAGGATGCATACATCCCACCCGTCTTCTTTCGCCAGTGGAACAAAGTCCTGGGCCTGCTGTGCTGGAGGAGAAGCACAGACAGCGTAATAGAGCACACCCTTTTTCTGTTGAGACATACGTTTCCGATCTCCTCAAGCGTTGTGTGGTGATGACGAACAATCGGTGTGAGACAATGCCCAAGCGAGGGCTCAATGCAGTTCACTAGCTGTTCACGGTGCTGGATGGATGCTTGCTGATTCATAAGCGATGTGTTGCTGCTACCTTTCTCATACTCGAACGTGAGCGAACCCACCCTCAAGCGGTCAGTTCTTCCTGCTTCATCGTCGATAGCCAGCGCACGGGAACCTTTGGATCAGCCCTCCCGTTTCGGTCTCACATCAACTCCCCAGGCATTTTACGTCCGGCGGTAGCCACTCTCCAGGACGGCCAGCTTTACGCGTGAAGCTGGCGAAGCTGTTGGGTTGCGAACCACTGCAAATTCAAGGCAGCATTGAGATCCCGGTCGATGACCAGCCCACAGGCCACGCACTCATAGGTGCGGTGTTTGAGCGGCATGCGCTTTTTGACCTGCCCACAGCACGAACAGCGTTTGGTGGAAGGGAACCAGCGCGAGGCGATGAAGAGCTCGCCCCCGGCGTTGGCCACTTTGGTCTTGAGGAACTGCAACAATTGCCCCATCGCGGCATCGGCCACGGCACGCGAGAGCTTCCGGTTGGCCATCATCCCCAGGATGTTGAGGTCTTCGATGCCAATAGCCCCACAGGTTCGCGCCAGTTCGGCCGTGAACTTGTGCTGGACATCCCGCCGGATGTTGGCGATCTGCTGATGCTTGCGCGCGACCTTGAGTCGTTGCTTCTCATACTGCTTGCTGAACACGGTTCGCTTGGTTTGAGGGTCTTTCGTCTTCTGTTTCTTTGACAGCTTCCGTTGCAGTTTGCCGAGTTTCTTGAGATGGAGCGCCAATGGCCTTTGGTTCTCAAGCCTGCGTCCATCGCTCACCACAGCAGCGTGCTTCAAGCCCACATCCACCCCCACCACTGGTTCGGGAGCGTTGAGGCGCTCCCGTGTGATGTCTACTTGAACGGAAACGTACCAGTGTCCTGCTTCACAGCTGACCGTCCCCCCCAGAATCTTGACTCGTTCACACACGACGTGCTTGCGCCTGTTGCGCTTCTTCGTGGGAGTGGTGGCTGCTCCCTTTTCTACAAAGCGCAGCTTTTCTGCCAGATTGACCGTTCCTAGCTTGCGCAGCAGCTTGCCTCGGCCCTTCTTCGTTTGGCGTTGATCGAGGATGAAGCGACCAAGCCCGGGGATCGAGATCCAGTGACTGCCAACAGTGAATTTGTCGTTGGAGAGATAAAACGAGTCGTGCGACTTCCCCTTTTTCTTGTACTGCGGGTAGTTCGCTCTGCCTGCAAAGAAGTTGTCATACGCTTTCTTGAGGTCGTCGAAGGCTCCCTCCACCACACATTTCGTGACGTCATAGGTCCATGGGTACGCTTGTCCTCGAATCGCATTGAAGTGCGCCTTCAGCGCAAGGGCAGTAGGTGGTTTGAGCACGCGCTCCTCTTCGGGGACGGTTTCCTGCTCTGCTTTGTACGCCTGATACTGCTTTTCCCATTGTTCCCGCCCCCAGTTGTAGATAAAGCGCCTCGTGCCACAGGCTCGTTTGAGATACTCCACCTGCTCAGGCGTGGGATGCATCCTGATCTTGTGTGCGGTTTTCATTCTTGAGCACCTTTTCTCACGCTTTGCGGTAGTTCCGCAGGCCATGCAATCTCGATGAAAAACAGTGGAGAACGCTCAGGACATCTTGGACAAGCTCTTGCTCTGGAGAGAGCGTCTCTGCGTTCATCACGACCAATTCCGTGTGGTGGGTCTCGCACAGATGCTTGAGCAGAGCAAAGCCGCGCGCGAGCGAGCCGATCCTGGTGGGCAATGACCACCCGTTCGACCTCTCCAGCCAGGATCGCATCCACGACCTCGAGAAAGCGTTGACGCTCAATATTGAGGCCTCCCCCAATTTCCATGACCCACTCATCGACGGCAATCTGCTTTTCCAGGGTGGAGCGTTCCAACGCGGCGAGCTGATGAGAGCAAGTCAGGACGTTGCGCAGGCTTGGATACCCGGCAAGAGGCGATCGTCCGGCGTGCTCCTGGTCGCTGAGGCGGGTTGAGCGCCGTAGCCAGATCAGCCTCATCATCGTAGCGACGCCCAGAAAGGGTTCGTTTGGCTCTGAGCCTGCCTTCCCGGTCTCAGCGCTGCAACGTTTTGACGCTGACCTCCACCTGCTTGGCAAACGGTGCAACTGAGTACATAGAGCAACGATAGCTCACGTTCGCACACGTTGTCAAGACCTAGTACAGACCTCCTTTTCCCCTTTATCAATAGTTGTGTCAGGCGGATTACCATCAAGAAATTATCTGATGCTTCTTGGTAGTACGGGAGCCACAGGTGAACCACGGGTGAGCCACCAAACCGGTCAAGGTCAAAGTGAGTATTCGACTAGAGAGCAAGAGAGAAACATGATACAGTATGCTTAAGAGACAAATGCTCTCTTTAATCTGAAATGAAGCCGATGTCTAAAGGCAAATCACATATAAAACAATCACAAGGGAACATGATGAACAATAACGTCTCTCCTTCCTCAGCCTCTCTCCCGCCTGAGTTTCTTGCGAGACTCATCACAGAACTGGATGACGAGAAGGTTCGAGCCATTATTTTGCATGGTAGTTATGTACGCGGTGAAGCTATTGCTCCCTACAGCGATGTCGATATTGTACGCATTCTCTACGAAGGCCCAGGGAGTACTGAGCACAAACAGTTTCTCTATCGCGATGGACGCTTCATCAGTGTTTCTAGCCGCCCGCTTTCACTCTACCGCGAGCGATTTTCTCGTCCTGAAAAAGCCATCTTTATTCTTCCTGGCATCAGAGAGGCCCACATCCTTCTGGAGAAAGATGATGCCTTTCGAACACTTCAGCAAGAAGCCCTCTCCTGGTCCTGGGGACCACTACAAACGGCTGCGAACACCTATGCTGGTCAACGTTTGGTTGAACAAACTGAGATTGTGCTCAAGATGCTCAGAGCCTTGATGTTGCACGATTCTATTGCGCTCTCAGATATGCTTCACGATCTATTCTCAGCTATAACAGAAGCGGTAGCAGTGCAACGAGGAGTCCTCATACGCAGCGGGAACACGTATTTTCACCAGGTGCAAGAGGCGATGGGATCACAATCACTTTGGACACACTATCATCTGCACGCGGCTGGCATAGATCCCCTCTCCACAACCATTGAGGAGCGAGGGAAAACAGCCCTGCTGTTATACGAGGAAACCGCACGAATTCTACGACCTGACATGTCCACAGAGCACTGGGCGCTTGTCTCACAAGCTCTTTGTTTGATTGAGCAGGCGCTCTCGCAGAAAGAGATCCGCTAACTGCTGTATCTGCGGCTCCATCTTCCATTTCTGCTGCATCTGGAGAAAGAGATGGAACGATTCTTGGAAGTGTCGCTGACTGCCAATGACAAGAGAGGCTTTGGCCGCAGCCTCAAGATAAACGCATGCTTGCTCCATACTGTTCAAGGCGAGAAATACCTCCACCTGGTATTTGAGCAACTCAATGCGCACACGCTCGGGTATCTGTATCTTTGGGTGCAGCCCATCGATGCTCCCTAGGATCTCTTCAGCCTTCCTGGGCTGGTTCATTTCAAGGTAATTGAGACCGTCAAAAAAGACCAGCGTCGAATAGCGGCAAATAGTGTGGAGGTAGTAAGGCTCACTATCCACATTTGTCGGGAAATGCTCGTAGGCCCGTTCCATAAAACGAAGAGCGTCTTGCTGCTGTCCTAATTGCGCGTATGCTCCCGAAACCCCTGCGTAGATACAGGCACGCAAGAGTGGGGACACGTCCCGAAAGTGAGAAAACGTTTGTTCCGAGATATGAAGGACAAGATCAGGTCGCTGAAGACAATCGAACGTAATTGCCAGTTGTCGTAATGCGACCATTTGCAAACTGATATTCCCTGCTAGTTTCCCGTATAAAAGAGCTTGCTCGCTGCGATATTTACGCTCCCAAAGGTTACTGCGATGGCCTGCAAGTGATGCAGCCAGCAAATAGCCTTGCGAAGCAATTTCGGCAGCTCTTTGTTGAGAGTCAAAAGAGAATTTCACAACATCTTCGACTCGCGGCAGATAGGACCATAGAACTTGCTCGGCTGTGCCCAGTTCATTTCCTTCGCTCAAGTGCTGGCAATGGACCGTCAGGCTCGCAAGCTGTTCGAGCGTCTCTGGCGTCATGGTCTCAAAGCGGCTTACAGTATGTAGTGTGGAAGGCATTCCCACTGAAGAATGCGAAACGGAAGAATTACTCTCAAGAAACGGTGGGAAAGCAAGAATTTGCTGCTGATGTACGTTCTTCAACTGATGATAGGAGCCTGATAGCACCATAGCTTGTGAAGCATACAGATCGCCTTCTGCTTGCAACTGTTGCTTATCAGATGCAGGCAATGCCTTGGGAGCAGGGAAAATATCATCCACGCTCTGTTTTAGCAGCTTCGAGAACTGGATACGGCGATCATCAGGTACTGCGCGACGACCACTGATATAGTGGGAGAGCGTCCCTGGGCTAACCCCTAACTCCTTAGCAAGCTGTGCCTTTTGCAACCCCAGATGGCATATAAAGCGATCCAGGTTGTTTGGGAAGGTTCCTGTAGGTTGAAGTGTGCTTAATTTCTTTTTCTCGCTCAGCTCTTCCATAAAACACCCTCTTCTCCCCCCTCTGGTGCTGAATCACAGCACAGAGAACGTAAGATTCTTTCGGAAGAGTATACCATAACGAATGCAAATATTGCATAAAAAGGCATTTGCATGTAGGTTGGCTTCTAGAGGTACTTTATCTCCTCAAAGACGTTCAGAATACTCTACTCCGTTCAAAAAGACATAAAAAAATGGATAAAAGCAGTGAAAGACTAAAGATTTGTACAGGTGCAAAGCACTTCCTGCACCAATTGGATACCAGTATCTGTACCTGAGCACCAATTCCCACTGAGAGCTCCCCGTGCTAAAGCAGCGGGGGTTCCAGAGGTTCGGCCCACGCTTCCCGTTCTTCACCCCCAAGGAGAAGAGCTGGCTCTAGTGGTGGTTCCCCTGAACTTTTCGGCAGACGCGCTCTGGCTCTGGGGATACCAAAGCTTCGGGGCAAGGTCTGCCCCTCTTTCGCGCGTTGTGTGAGACGCTCGTGTGCTGCCATGAGGCGCGCTTCCGCACCTTCCCAATACCCCTGGTATCGGGCACACGAGGGAATGGGGTCTGCTGGATCAAGGTAGGCAGCAAGATACGCCGAGTACAGGTCGCGTTGGACGGGACCCACGCCACAGGAGCACTGATGCCAACGCTGCGAAAGCGGCTTTTTGACCCGCTTGCCGCACCCATGACACCATTGGCTCAGCGCCGTTGTACGTGTGGGAACTTCGAGGAGGGTGCCGCCCGTGCTTGCAACGGTGCGTCTCAACATGTCTACAAACATCCCTGGTGCTCTCAGTCCCACGCTCTTGCCAAATTGCTTTTGCCAGGCCTTGTAGGAAATCTTTTCGATGATGATGGTGGTGCCCAGCTTCACCACCTGATGCACCTTGCGCCCATGCAGGCTCTTGCGGTGCGCGGCCAGTTTGCGCTCTTTGGTCGCCTTGCGTCGTCGGGTGACCTGGTAGCGCTTGCTCTGTTTCCAGCGCAGCTTCTTGTTGCCCTGCTTCTTGATGCGCCCCTTCTCGTCGTAGTTCTCAGGGTTGGCTGCCCGCCGCTGCCGGTCCATCTGCCGCTGCAAGCGACGAATGGCACGGGCCTGGGGAGCCAGTTCGGCACAGAACACCTCCAGGCTTGCCTCTCCCTCCTGGGGAACGAGCGCCAGGGTCGAGGGTCCCACATCGCCTCCAATGATCCCCTTGCCGATGGTGTGCTTGGGTTTGTGGTGAGGCTTGCCCTCCAGGGCCAGCTGCACGAAATAGCGATAGCCCTCGGCATCGGCTCCCTCCGCCCTGGAACTACTGGCAGGACGCTGGATGAGGCGAGCATACTTGATGCGGTGCCTGAGCCCATGGGTCACCACTTCATCCTTCCAATCGATGAGAGCGGGCAGCCGGTCTCCGTTCCAGAGCAGATACCCTGCCTTTCCCTCCTCGGGTGGTTGCAGGACAAAGCGCAGGCTGGTGTCGTTGCGCTTGTTCTCAATGCTGGAGAAGCCGCGTCCTCGGCTTTTGAAACGCACCCGCCTGGCTTGGCCCAGGCAGACGCGATTGAGGGCGCGATAGGCACGGGTCGCCAGGGTTTGGGCGAGGACCGCCTCGATATGCTCGGCAATCCAGCCGACGCGCAAGCCTTTGACGGCTTCATGCAAGGCCGCTTCACTGAAGCCATACGTTTTGCGCAAGGTGGTAAATGCAGCGGCCCGTTCGGCCTTGTGGGTACGAGGAATGGCGCGGGCCTCTTGCCAGGCGGGGTCAGCGCGCATGCGGCGCAGGCGCTGTTGGCCCTGGGAGAGGATGGCATTGTAGAGGTGGCGAGCGGCTTCCAGGTGGGCACGCAGACGGGCGGCTTGCCCTGCATCGATGACCAGGGGCAGCTCGAGCAGGAAGGTGGGGGTGGCAGGCCGTTTCTCCTGCCGTTCCTTCTTCTTCCGTTGTCCCTGGCATGTCTTTGGCACGCCCGCTCCTCCTTCAATCTCATAGGTGCGATCGATCCTCGCACGTCTATTGTACCAGAGCGTCGTGAAGAACGCAAGTTCTAGAGGACATGCTTTTTTCGTTCCTCACACGTATGCGGGAGGGCGATTCATCCCCGGCGTGAATGCTGTCACTTATACACAAATATGCGATCTCGAGAAAAAACGCGGAAGCGATGCGCTGCAGGTGCCTCGTTTTTCCCCACACGAGAGGTGACACACGTTCGGTGAAAAAGTCGCTTGTCTCGCCAAGCTGAAAGCACATCATTGTGCATCAAGGGGCTTTTTTTTCAACACCTTTCCCTCGCATCATTCTGAGGATCTTCTGCAAACGTTCATATTTGTGTATAAGTGACAGGTGGGGAGTCGTCACAGGAAAAAGCAAGGGGTGAAAGCGTCCCATCACCAATATTCCAGGGCTCTAGACACTGAATTTCGCCACCTGTGAGCTTCTCTGGTGCCGTTGGATCAACCTGGATATGGGCAAGAATAACTGGTTTGGTTGTCATGCTTGCTTCCTTTTCATCTGTATTGTTTTGCTAACGCAGTTGAGCGTAGCATAGATTTGCATGTGCTTTCAAGCACTGTTGGCTTCTTTTACCTCCGTTTTTGGAAGAGATGGGAAGAAGCCCCTAGGGTGAACAGAACCGGGATGACGAAACACAATGGGAGAACTGGCCTCTTTCGAAACATGGCTGGCTTTGCTTCAGCTGATCTGGGATGAAAGCGCCTGTTTGTTGCTTTCATGCACGAATTTCGATACGATGAGCCCCTCAGTGCATGTAGTATGGGAGGGGCCTACCCAATGAAGCGACATCTTGCAATCCTTCTTCTCGCTTTTTTCCTTGGCCTGGTGATCTTTTTCCAGATGAGCCAGCCATCCCAACACATTCTCATCCCCTGGATAATTCTGTACACGATGCATAGCCATGGGACACGTCTTCTCGGAAGCTTTACCATGTATCAACAGTGGAGTGTGTCCTGGAGATGTACATCATCCTCTACCGCATTGACCCTCCAGATTGATGATCGTCAAGGGCATTCACTGGGGGAAACAGCACCTTGTGATGGAAGTGCAAGCAGTGAGCCCATCCATGAACCAGGGGTGTTCTATCTCGCGGTAACAACTGAAGGAGAGTGGATGCTCCAGATTCAAGAAAGCCCCGTAGAATATGACGTGATAACACCTTGGAGCGGCTGTACTGGTCACGGCGACTATTCTGAGTGGCTTTGTCTTTCCGGATGTACTCATCAGGCGAGTATCTTCTCTATCTGGTTCGACTTGTGGGGATCCCGGCTTAATGTACGGAATTTTGAGAGTGACTTGTCGAGGCACACGGCCTGCTGTATTTTTTACTCCTATTTACTGTACAATGGTTACAATGCGAGAGGAGATCCAGTTCCTTAAATGGAGTAAAGACTATTTCCAGTGCTGCCCTGAGCGAGGAAGCCTTTAAGGCCAACCATCTTCTTAGGGGAAATCTGAACAGTGACGTAGGTTCCTACCTATTGAGAACAATGCATTCCCACTTTAAAATATTTTCTTGAGATTCATCCCGAACAGGAAAGGAAGACGGGCTGGTCGAAGCCCTTTCTCGATGTCTTCCTGAAGAAAAAGGAGTATTTTTCTCATGGACAGCCGGTATGCAAGATACACACAGGCATTGAGCGATGGAGTGCTCAATAGTCCAGGCGAGGTTGACTCTCTGCTTCGACACGCTGTCGAGGCGCAGGCGGCGAAGTTGAGCGGGCGCGCATCTCACCAGATCGGTCATGTCCCTGCAGCGTTGGAAGGTTATATTACCAAGGTTGCTCTCTCTGCTTACAAGGTTACTGATCAGGACATCGAAGCGTTGTGTGCGGCAGGGTATAGTGAGGATGCCATTTTTGAGTTGACCTTGAGTGCTGCTTTGGGTGCTGGCATGGCCCGACTAGAGCGGGGGCTGAGCGCACTGAAAGGAGAAATTGATGCGGCTCAAAGTCATTGAACAGGTGTTGAAGGGCGAACCCGCTTCCGATATTGGGCGTATCATGACCTATCGCTCTCACGTATTTGGGCAACCTTTCTCAGCTTACCTGCAGGAAGTGCTGCGAGGGCAGTCCGACTGGAGCATCGGCGAGCGCGAGTTGTTCGCGGCCTTTGTCTCGCGCAAAAATCAGTGTGCCTATTGAGCAGGTGCTCACGGCGCAGTTGCGTCGCAGGCGCTTGAGGGTGATCTGGTCAACGCTGTCCTGCAAGAGTGGCAGACCGCTCCCATTGATGAGAAGATACGGGCAACCCTGGGTCTGCTGGAGAAGATGACGCTGACCCCCTTTGAAGTTGGACCTGACGATATCACTCCTTTGCGGGTAGCAGGTGTGAGCGAGCAGGCTATCGAAGATGCTCTGGTAGTCTGTGCGCTTTTTAACGTGATTGATCGCCTTGCGGATACGTTTGATGTAGCGATCCCTTCGGAGGAAGGTTTTGCCCGGACAGGAGAACGCCTGTTAACAATGGGGTATCTCTGAAAAAAGTTCAGAGATGATGTTAGCTTCCAACTCTCCCGTTGGAACCGTGTCAACCCATGGGATGCGCAACGAGAAGCACTTTCGATGAAAGAACCTTCACAGGTTCGCTCACTACTTGCGCTTTTGACTGGCAAGGGATCAGAAATACCTCTGCCTTATGGACGCAGAAGGTCAGGAAGGATGCTTTCAAGCCAGATTACTGATGAGATACAGCTCGTTGCGCATCCCGTGGGCTTTTGCTGTCGTCCTTGCATAAAGAGTCTCTCCTACAATTCACTTTCTTCTATTTTATCAGAAAGGCTGGGCTTTTTAGAATGTTTCCCCTTAACCATGAGCAAGGTAACAATGTCTCCTCCGCGGATAAAAACATAGTTTAGATTTACCCAACGCTGGTCACAGAAGCAACCATTGTTGGAGCATACCGAAAGCCATAGTCTGCCAACAAACACCTGGCTAATTACCTCTCCCAGAAGAGATGAGGGCCCCTCCGATAGGAAAAACGCAGACATTCCTCATATACAATGCGACATTCCTCTGGGGTATGGTCTTTAAATGGCTCAGCGTCTATAGGAAAATGCAAGTGCTTCTCAAAAGAAACAACAAAATAGTTGCACTATTTATAAAATACAAAAATTTGGTAATTTCCCCAACGAGCCGAGGAGCAGCGCATTGCCCTCGTTCACACACGTGTTCACAGCCCCAAGCCTCATCGTATGGGTGCTGCCACCTTCTTGACGCATAACCGCTTTGTGCGCTCTTCAGGGGTATACTACCTTACAAATGAAAGCTGATCAGCAACAGTCAAACGCCATGAATATTACAAGAAACGAGCCAGAAAGCCCCCGTCTTTTAAGCAGGGGATGAATGGCGAGTCCTTGTTTTGGGGTGGGTTGGGTCGGGTTGATACGTTGGATCGTACCACAGAAGAAACGCATCAACGGCACGCCGTACCAATTCCGCAACCGGAACACCCTCTTTCTCAGCTTGCTCATATAATTTCTGGTGTTGTTTCTCGTTCAGATAAATATTTGTACGTTTCATTCTTTCACCTCTTGCATACATCAACATTTTGATGTACAATATAGCACATCAAGAGGGAAGGAGCAAGAAACGGTATGCTGATCTATGAGTACAAACTGGATGGCACACAGGCCCAATATCGAGCCATTGATGAAGCCATACGCGTGACCCAGTTCATCCGCAACAAGTGCCTGCGCCTCTGGATGGATACTCGTGGCATCAACCGCAACGATCTGCAATGCTTTTGCTCTGAGCTTGCCAAAGCGTACGACTTTGCCATCCTGCTCAATTCTCAGGCCCGGCAAGCCGCTGCTGATCGCGCATGGGTTGCGATCTCCCGCTTCTATGACAATTGCCGCAACCAGAAGCCCGGCAAGAAAGGCTATCCCCAATTTCAGCACGATTGCCGCAGTGTCGAGTACAAACAGACTGGCTGGCGGCTTGAGCCAGATGGCAGACATCTCACCTTCACCGATGGCTGTGGGATCGGTCGTTTGCGTCTGATCGGGAGTCGTGATCTTGCTACTCGTCCCCTACCCGCTATCAATCGCGTTCGTCTCATCCGGCGTGCCGATGGCTACTATGCGCAATTTGCGATACAAGCTGAACGGCACATTGAGCATGTGCCAACTGGCACGCACACAGGCATTGATCTCGGACTCAAAGCGTTCTTGACCGATGCAGAGGGCAACACCGTCGCCAACCCGCGCCATCTGAGAAAGGCTGAACGCAAGCTCAAGCGGTTGCATCGTCGCCTTTCTCGCACCCAGAAGAAATCGCAGCAGCGCAAGAAGGCAAGAAAGAAGCTTGCCAAAGGCTATCTCAAGGTTCAGAGGCAGCGTGAAGATTTCGCCAGAAAGACGGCGAACGCGCTGATCACATCTCACGATCTGATTGCTTATGAGCACCTGAGAATAGCCAATCTGGTGAAGAACCGCAAACTGGCAAAGTCGATCAGTGATGCAGCCTGGGGCCGCTTCATTGGGTGGCTCAACTACTATGCAGCCTTGCATCACATCCCCGTCATCGCCGTCGAGCCAGCGTTCACGAGCCAGGATTGTAGCGCCTGTGGTGCACGGGTCAAGAAGTCGCTCAGTGTGAGGACCCACATCTGTCCCTCCTGTGGCGTGGTGCTTGACCGCGATCACAATGGGGCGCGCAACATTTTAGCAAAGGCATATCGTACTGTCGGGCAGACAGGAACGGGTGAGGCGCAAGCCACACCGAACGCTTCTGGACAGAACGCCTCTACGCGTTCTGGTCGCAAGGCCAGAACGGGCAAGCGGGCTGGATGAAAGAAGAATCCCCCTTGCTTTAGCAGGGGGAGTGCCAATGGATTCTATCGCTAGTTAGATGGTGTAGAGAAACAAGTATGGATGAGGTAAACACGACACTGCGCGTCGAAGCCAGAATGATCGGGAAGCGCCAACCAGTAGACGCTCCCTGGCAGGTGACGCTCTCTCCCGATTTGCTACGCACCGACGCCGATACCGGGCAGGGTTATCTGCTGCGTAACGTGATCGCCTCGCTGGTGCGCGCGGAAGTCCAAGCTTTTTCGACGGCGCCTTCTTTCTTTGTGATACGAGAGGAAAACCCAACTCATTGAAGCAAGAGATCGCCTTCCCCAGATGTGGGAAGGCGATCTCTTGCTTCAATGAGCGTCCAGATGGCGAGGATGTTAAAGGGAACCGATGAGATGGAGCAATTGTTTTCGCTCCATTGCCTCATCCACAATGGGTATGGCTAAAAGCAGCAGTTCATCCAGACCACTCGCTAACAGCTCATGCACACGCTCTCTCACCGTCACCTCATTGCCACTGATCACGAGTGCCTGTGCCAAGGCATGCAACGCCGCCTCATCGCCATGCACAGCGGAAGCCCAACCAGCTTGAGCAAACATGCGAGCGTGCGCACCCGCCTGTGCTAACTGTTGTATCAGTCGACGCACTGCAACGCTCACCGCTGCTTCATCCTGACTTATAGCGACCGGCAAACACGCGATGACGGGGGGAGCTGGGCGAGACTTTTCCTCGGCTCCGGCTCGCAAGGCAGGCAGCGCCTGGTTGAGCAGATAGGGAACAGGACACAGCGAGGCAAGAGCCCCATCAGCAATCTCTCCCGCAAGTCGGAACGCCTTCAAGCCCAATGTCGAGATGAGCAGAGGAACCGGAGCTGTGCGTGGCAAGGTATCCGCCACCTGGAAAAATTCACCCTGGTAGTCGATCCTTCCCTCCCATAACACGCCGCGCAGCACCTCCAGATACTCTTTGAGATAGCTCAGGGGCGCTCTCTGCGGCAAGCCATATCGGTTCTCAAGGAACAATGGATTGCCGGAACCAATCCCTAATCGCAAGCGTTCTGGAGCGAGATCATGCACAGCGAGGGCCTGCTGTGCCATCACCAGAGGATGGCGCGTAGAGGCGGGCACAATCGCTGTTCCCAGTTTGATCCTTTCGGTCCGAGTGGCAGCAACCGCCAGAACGGTCAAGATATCCGCAAAGCCTGCGCCTCCCATAGCCATCCAGGCTTGTTGGACGCCTGCGTGCTCGGCCTCGCATATTCTGATAATGGCCTCTGCCGTATCTCTTGCTTGAATATAGACTCCCACGCGATGACGGGGAGAATGCTCTCGAACCGCGTATACTGGCGATTGCTGGCTCAAATCGTCTTTCTGTGACATATATTGTCCTCCTGATAGAATCTCTTCCGCTGGTTTGCGCACGGTTCGTTTGAACAAAAACAGTGCAGTGATAGTATGAAGCGATGGCTCTGCTATAACCAGGAGTGTGTTGTATCATATGTCTGGAAAGACATAGCCTTATTGTATTTGCTATAGATGATCAGGGAGTCACGCTCTTTTGAAAAGTCTGCGCATCTCATTTGCAACAAGCTTTTTCAAAAGAGCGTGACTCCTTGACCTGGTGGAAGGGCAAAAATGATCAGATGGAGAAAAAACGAGCTTGCTGGAGCAGATCGCGCTGGTCAGTATCTGGGGAGTGTCCGGCAACCATCGGGAGCCAAGCCGACCAGAGCGAAAGGTTTGACCCGCCAGGGGGAAGCAAGAGAAAAAACAAAAGCGAAGCGCCAGTTTTCTGGCACTTCACTTCTCAAACCGTCACGCTACTCTTGCTGTGGCGATTCGCCACGCTGCCCTTGCCGTGCTGGCGTCAGGCCGAGTTGCTCCCGCAATCCCAGAGCATCGTAGTAGCTGTGCTGGGTGACAATCTCGTTGTTGCTGATGCGATACACATCGCAGCAGCGCAGTTCGATTTTGCGGTTTGTTGGCTGAATGTCGCCTTTCAGGGTGTGCAGAACGCCGCTATGCGTCCCGCGACTGATGAACTCAACAGCGGCTTGATCGTTGGTCGCGACGACATTCGTGATCTCGTTCGAGCTTTCAGGAAAAGCGATACTCCAATTGAGGAGGCATTGCTTAAAGCCTTCCTTCCCCCGACATATATGGCCAGTTGAAGCGTTCAACGCTTCGCAGTTTTCAGAGACAAGCATGCTTATTTTATCGAGCCAATCCGCGTCAGTTTGATGGGCATTGTACAGGCTATAGAGGGTACGTACAAGGGTGGCTGCATCATGAATAACCATAGGTGGTGATCCTTTCTGTGGTGACACTGGTCATCGTTCAATGCCTCCTTGCCTCTCCAGAAAACAGACTCTGGTTATCCCCACCATCTAGTATAAAAGTTCCTGGCAAACCCAGCACTATTCCTCTTGTAAAGTACGGTGAGCGTTTGGCTCATACGCATTTTTGCTGAGACGAACGTTCCATGTTTGAGATGTAGCTTTGTTTATGCGCTTTTAATAGCCAGATGCCGGAAGAAGCGATATACTCATTTGCTGATGATTGTGGTCAGGATGGGAAGGAGGCCCACAAACATGGCAAGCGTTTTATTGCTCCCCGACGAGGCATATCTTGCCCTGGTCAGCGTTGAGGTGAATGAAGAGACGAAGATGATTATTGCTACCGCAAAAACGACGGGAAGTGTGGTCACTTGTCCTGTCTGCGGGCATACTGCTGATCGCGTTCACTCACACTATATTCGTACCCTCGGCGACCTGCCCTGCTGCGGGCAACAGGTTCGCTGGCTCGTTGACGTCCGTCGCTTCTGGTGTGAGAATACCACCTGCCAACGGGTGATTTTTACGGAACGGCTCCCCACTTGTGCTCCTGCTCGTCGAACGGAGAAGCAGGCCGCGATCTTGTGTGAAATCGCCTTTGCGTTGGGAGGCAAGGCGGGAGCACGGATCGCAAAACTGCTAAGCATGCAAACCAGTCATGATACCTTACTGCGGCTCATGCAGAGAGCTGAACCGCCACAGGTTTCAGCTCCGCGCATTTTAGGGCTCGATGATTTTGCGTGGAAGAAGGGGTCTCGATGGGGCACGCTGCTCATCGATCAGGAAACCCATCAAGTGGTAGATGTGCTTCCTGATAGGGAGGCCGAAACCGTGATCAGGTGGCTTGTCGAGCATCCTGGTGTAGAAATTATTAGCCGCGATCGTGCTGGTGCCTATGCTGATGCTGCCAGACGTGGAGCCCCACAGGCACGACAGATTGCTGACAGATTCCATCTGCTGCTCAACCGTCAAGCCGCAATGCAACGCCTCTTTGAGCGCAAGCATGAGATCCTCAAGCAGGTGGTGACTCAAGAACAGGCTCAGAACCAGGGCGCAGAGCCATCATGCAACCAGCAGGAGCAACAGGAAGCCAGGCCCTTGACGCCTACCGAAGAGCAACGACAAGCCCGACGTGCCAGGCGCAAGGATCGTTACGAGGAGGTGATCAAGCTGCACAAACAAGGGATGAGCCAGACAGCGATTGCTACCCTGGTGGGACTCAATCGGGACACGGTTCATGCCTACATCCGTGCTCCAGAGTTTCGTGAACAAGTTCGACCCAACAGGCACAAAAGCAAGCTCGATCCTTACAAAGACTATCTTCATCAGCGCCTTGCAGAAGGACAACCCAGCGTGACCGATCTGATCGCGGAAATCCGAGAGCAAGGATTTCGCGGCGGCGACACCATCGTCTTTGACTATCTGCGATCCAAACGTTGCGAGCCAGAATGGCAGCAAGCCTATCAGCAACGCAAGCAGCAAACTGCTCGCGGAGTATCCAGAAAGCCCCTTTCAGCTCATCAGGCTGCCTGGCTCTTTGTCTGCAATCCGCGCAAACTCAAATGGCGGCAAATTTGGTGGCAACTGGAGCCACTGCGCATCGAAGACGAAGAACTGGGACAAGCCTATCAGTTGGCGCAGGATTTTCGCACGATGATTACCCAGCGGCAAGTAGCCGTCTTACCACGTTGGCTCAAAGAGGCCGAGACCAGTGGCATTTCTGAGTTGCGTAGCCTGGCCGCAGGCATCTATCGCGATTACGATGCTGTCTATGGAGCGCTTGAAACGGCTGTCAGCAATGGGCAGACCGAGGCCCAGGTGCATCGTCTGAAATTGATCAAGAGGCAAGCCTATGGCCGAGCCAGCTTTGAGCAGCTTCGCCTGCGGGTGCTCCATGGATCGGGGGTAACGCATCAGGAGAAGTTACGCTTGGAACGTCTGTCTCAGCAAAAATGCGTATGAGCCAAACAGAAACCGTATTTTACACCTCTCACATCTGTCTGAACAGGGGTCCTGGTAATCAAGAAGCTTTCTGCGCAAGGTGCGAATGCAACGAGGGGAGTGGATGGAAAAAGAGAGCAAACATCCATCAGGAAATCAAGGAGCCTCGTTGACACCCTGGCAAAAGAGCGCCAAATCACAATTGAGCACGCTTGTTGAAGGAACACATTCTCCATTTACGCGAGAGTGTCCCTGTTGCAATCTTTCTGCGCAGGGTCATCGCCAAATAGCGTGACTCGCTGATGATACCTGCCTAGAGGCTGTTGTGAACTTTTGACGAAGAAGGGGGAGATAAAGAGCAAGCCAGAGAGGAGATAGTAAGATTGCCTCATCTCTCGCCGTTACCAGCTTTGCAGGCAAGCAAAAGAAGAAGAATTGAGAAAGAACCATCGGATAATGCGTCGTTTCATGAAACGAAGGAATGTGTTGTATGCACTCGATCCACTTTGCCATTCTCCCACCTCCAGCCATCCTCAAAAACGAGGTAGAGTGCGTAAGGATCGCCGACTATCGTGGCGAGGAAGCTGTGACCATTAAAGTTTCTCCCACTGGTGCGCCAGGAATGGTCTTTCATCACAATAAGGGGCACGCTGCTCTTGAACACATCGTCACCCATTCGGGACGCAGCTTTTGCCCACCTCCCCTCTTTCTCTCTGGACCCGTGATCGAGCCCAGCGTCATGACATACAAAAAAACAGCTTTCACAACGGTGCATGTGATTTTCAAGCCTTCCGCCCTCAAAACCCTCTTTGGAATCAATGCCTCGCAACTTGCTCCCGGATGGATAGGTCCTCAGGAGTGTGGGGCTCTCGATTTGACAAGTCAATTGATGGAAGCCCGGAGCGGGCAGGAACAGATAGCGCTTCTCACCACCTTCTTGGTGGCTCTGCTCAAGCAGGAGAAACCGCGAGATACGCTCGTGGAAGAAAGCCTCCGTTTGATCCACGCGCACATTGGTTCGCTGCATGTCAAAGACTTGCTGAACACGTTCCATCTCTCTGAACGCCAGTTTGAAAGGCGCTTCACCCAGGCGGTGGGCCTGACCCCCCAGGCGTATCTTCGGGTAAAGCGCTTTAATGCAGCGATCCACCTCATCAAAACCAGGCGCTTTGCACGGCTGACCGATGTGGCAGCTGCTCTTAACTTCACTGACCAGTCTCATTTGATTCACGACATGAAAGCCTTTTCTGGCATGACTCCTACACGCCTTGCTCAACAGGTCGATGACTTCTATCATGAGCAAGCAGGCCATGCTTTTGTCTGACGATGACGGTTTTTTACAAGCGCTCAAAGGAAAGGCAGGATATACTCCAACAAACGAGAGAAACACCATGGTTTCTCGACAGAAGGAGAAAAGAGTTCATGAGCAAAGTGATTGTTTTCACGAACCTGACCCTCGATGGGGTCAGGCAGGCCCCGGCGAGGCCAGACGAGGATCGCCGGGGCGGTTTCGAGCACGGCGGCTGGGGAGCGCCCTACAACGCGATGGCGCTGGCGGGGGATAGCATGCCCACTATCCCTGCCCTGCTACTGGGCAGGCGCACCTACGAGGACTTCTACTCCGTCTGGCCCAAGCGAACGGACAGCCCTTTCTCGGCAAGGCTCGACAACATGCCGAAGTACGTCGCGTCCACCACGCTCTCTGAACCGCTCCCGTGGATCAACTCCACGCTGCTCAAAGGCGACGCTGCAGAGACTGTGGCCAGGCTCAAGCAGGAGTCAGACACGGATCTGGTGATCATGGGCAGCGGAGAGTTGGTCCAGTCGCTCATGCAGGCGAACCTCGTCGATACGTACGTGCTCCTTATTCACCCTCTGGTGCTGGGATCGGGACGCCGCCTCTTCCCGGAAGGCGGTGCAGCAGCCACGCTCCAGCTTGTCGGCACCAGGACGACGAGCACAGGCGTTGTGATCGTAACCTACCAGTTGGCCGAAGAAAACCGCTAAAGGAGCCGCCCATTGCAAAGCTTTCCTTGATGTGGCTTCACTCCTCTCCTCTGAGAAGATGCGTGCGATCCGCTCCTTTTTCTGTAAGGAGCAGATCGCAGTGAAGTAAGCTCATCCTGACCAAATTCGATGGAGAGCAGCCTTTTCTGTAATTCGCACTGAGCCCGGAAAGTGAGCAGGTCGATCGATCTGAATAGCTGTGTTGCTCATATTTCGGATCTGTCCCGCTTTTGGTGATGTTGGATTGCCATCGCTGCATCAATAGATCGTTCTACAAGAATAAATCTCTCTTTGTAGTACGCCAGTGGCGAGTTCAGTCCTCAGCTCACCGCTTTCTTCACGAGCGCAGCGATCTTCGCCTCTACTTCAGCAGTCAACCCCTTCAGCGCGAAGGCGGTCGCCCATATAGCACCTTCGTCGAGATTCGCGCTATCCTCGAAGCTGAATGTTGCGTATCTGGTGTTGAACTTGGGGGCGGGTCGGAAGAAGCAGACGATCTTGCCGTCCTTGGCATACGCGGGCATCCCATACCAGGTTTTCGGCGAAAGGACTGGCGCGCTCTCTTTGATGATCTCATGGATCCGCGTAGCCATGGAGCGATCCGGTTCTGGCATCTCGGCGATCTTCGCGAGCACGTCGCTTTCCCCTTCTGCCCTGTTCTTGTTGGCGCGCGCCTCCGCCTTCTGCTCTTTAGCGCGCTCCTTCATCGCGGCTCGCTCCTCTTCTGAGAATCCCTTATACTTGTTGGTGGTTGTTTCGGTGCTCTTGGCAAAATCCTGCGTGATTTTCTTTTCAGACTGGCTCATAACAATCTCCTCATCTTCATTTAGGTTGAAAACCTCACCGCATTTCAACTGCGGACATATACGCTTCTTGACATGTGTCGCCTCACATGGTGGTGAAACCACGGTCGGCATTTCTTCAAGTATCCCCACTCAGATTCAGTACCCTTATGGCATCAGCACGTTTCTATTTAAGAGCCTTGCTTGCTTTTCCATCTTTTCCGTATTGGCTCACCAGTATCGGAGTACACCGTTGAAAACGCGCTTTCTACAGTCAACTCGAATAAAATATAGTGATCCTGCGGTGGATATCCGTATGTAGTAGCAAGCTCCCGCATGGCTGGACTATCAGTGAAATGAGCATGCCCAGTCAGCCTAAATTCTCCTTCGCCGCCATCATTGCTGCTTACCCAACAATGCAACGCATAGCCTGAGCCACGCTGTAGATCATGCCCTTTCGGAGATGTTGGCTCCATAAACAAGAGAAGATGCCCCTCGCCAATTATTGGCGTCACAGGATGAACTCTAGGCATTCCGTCCGCACGAACGGTTGACAGAAACGCTGGACCACTTTTCAAGCGGATCTCGCCAAATGAAGAGAGTTCGGGTTCAGCGAGCGCAAAATCTTGCCATGACTGTTTCATACATGCTCCTAATTTTCTACTTTACGTAGTGTCAATGGGCGCGACACCTCGCCTGATCCAGTTTTGCGCCGATGTGCCCGACAGCACACGTCTGAGCAGTTCTGACCCACTCCCAACCCGATGGGAGCGACTGCCAGCCCCCATCAGGTTGGTCACCGCGATCATGCAATGATGGTCGCCAGAAGGTCGCGGCTAGGACTGAACCACCTGCCACACGTTGCCATCGGGATCACGGAGGTCAAACCACTTGACACCAGACCCCGGGCCATACAGATCATCCTTTATATCATTGGCCTTAGCACCCTTTGCTTTGAGTCCGTTGTAGATCTCCTCAATGTTTGAAGTTGAGAGGTACATCCTCATCGATCCTGGCTTCATGTTTCCATGCAACGTCGACAGCGTCAGCGTGGCACCGCCTCCTGGGAGTGCAAGCGTCACCCAGTGCTGGTCGCCTTGTCCGTAGTCTGTGGTCACCTGAAATCCCAATTGCTCCGCGTAAAAGGCTTTGGCAGATCCCATATCGGTAACCGCAATCATCACCATCTGAATTTGTTCATTAGCCATTGTCATAACCAACCTTTCAGGTATCATAAAACAGTGTATTCTTAGCTTTAATTGAGCATACATGCTCAAGCATTATTCCTTTTGCTCTCGCTCGTTTCAAGTGAGAGCAGTGTCAGTCCAAGACGGACGATCTGGAAGAGCACTCCATGCAACGCGGCCTGATCCGGCAACGTTCCCGAGAGCAGCGTTGTCCCGGTCTCCTGCTGTTCAATGCAAAGCCCGCCAAAGCGGTCTTGCCAGGACGGGTCCAGGTGTCCTCGGATCCGTATCGTGTAGTACATCTGCCTCCCTCCGCTGATCTCTCGCGTTTCACGGCCTTCGCGCCGTGCGAGGGATCGGCGAGCCATTTTAGTTCACCAGGATCGCCTCACCGCGTCTGAACAAAGAATAACAGAACGCAAGGCATTCCACAGTCGCCAAAAGGATGCCAAAGGGAGTAGTTGCCTGAAGAGAAAGACCACCTGTTGGGAGGAATCTCGTTAGAGCAAGGAGCGAGCCCGCGCCAGGGCAACCGCCTGCGTACGGCTGGTAGCTCCCAGTTTGCCAAGCAAGTTGCTCACATGCTTTTTGACAGTGGGTAGCTCGATCACCAGAGCCCGGGCGATATCCTGATTCGAGGCTCCTGTGGCAAGCCACCGCAAGACATCCTGCTCACGCTGCGTGAGGGAAATGACCGACGCGGATGGACTGGCGGACTCCTGCCGCGCCTGGACCCTCCCCGGCGTGGGCGGAGGTTTCGCCACCAGAAATTTGGTTGCGCCACGCTGCTCCTGGGCGATTGCGGCCAGCAGTTGTGAGATGTAGGCCATCGTGGAAGCGGGCAGATCGTGCTGATGGGAATGAGGAGAAAGGAACGCCTCTAGCGTCTGGCGCATCGGTTCCCCTTCATCCAGGTACACGCGCAGGTAGCCCTCTGGCTCGGTCAAGGCAAACAGGCGCCCCCCGACCTCATAGGCTCGCTCGTTCTGGCCTGCGTGGTGCAGCGCCACCATGTACTGGGCCAGATATGTGAGGGTGATCTTGCTATTGGCCGAACGACCCAGGCCCTCGCTAAAGTGCTCTAGCAGCGCTAGCGCCTCTGTCCAACGAAGCGCTGCAAAATACACCCGCATCACGACCGGGAATGCGTCATACAAGCTGCGCTCCCATACCCCTTCTGGAAAGACCACGTTCACCGCCCAGTCAATTGCTTCCTTCATCTGTCCCTGGGCCAGCCACCACTGTGCTCGCATGATGGGTAGCCAGTTCCGGCGGTGGTATCCTTCCAACTGCTCAAATTCTTGCAGTGCGAGCTTTCCAGCAGGCAGGTCTCCTCTCGCCAGCTCAACTTGCATCAAGCGGATATATCCCGACAGGAGTAAATCACCCTGCTGCCAGGTAACGGCATCCTGAATAGCCGTTCGCAGCCAGCCACGCGCCTCTTCCAGCCGATTCCACTGATACAACACTATCGCCAGGACATCCTTAAAGTACCCTTTAAGCAGAGCATAGCTTGCCGTCTGCTCGATCAGGTCGAGGACAGCCCGGCTCTCCTGATAGGCCAGGTTTGACACTCCCCCGGATAAATCCAGGGGGATTCTTCCTTCATCCAGGTGACTTGCGCCATCCCATTGCTGAGATAGTGTAGTGGCCCTCCTGTCCAGAAGCGTTTCATGCACTCACAGATGCATCAGTTCCCGTATGCCCTACGGTACTGAGAGCTTTTTGCAAAATGTTCAATGCGGCGTTATGATCCCTGTCTAAAACCACACCACACCCCGTACACACATGCGTACGCACACTCAAGGTTTTCTTCACAAGCGTTCCACACGCACTACACGCTTGACTAGTGTAGTGGGGGAATACTGCTATGACAGGGATCGTATGTATTACTGCATAATACTTGACCCAAAGCAGAAATTGCCCCCATCCAGCATCGTGGATGCTCTTGGCAAGGTGCCTGTTCCTCACCATGTTGCGAATCTGCAACTCTTCAAAGGCAATCAAATCGTGAGATGTGACGAGCGCGTTTGCCTGTTTTCTGGCAAAATCTTCGCGCTGCCTTTGGACTTTGAGATGCGCTTTGGCGACGGCTTGACGAGCTTTTTTGCGGTTTTTGCTCTTCTTCTGTTTGCGTGAGAGGCGACGTTGCAAGCGTTTGAGACGCTTTTCAGCCTTGCGATAGTGGCGGGGATTCTCGACGGTGTTCCCTTCAGAATCGGTGAAAAACGCCTTCAAACCAACGTCAATTCCAACCTGCTTGCCAGTGGGAATATGTTCAATATGTCGTTGAGCAACAATAGCAAATTGGCAGTAGTAGCCGTCTGCACGCCGGATGAGACGAACACGAGTGATGGCGGGTATGGGGCGAGTCGCAAGATCACGACTCCCGATTAAACGTACCCTCCCAATACCACACCCATCGGTGAAGGTGATGTGCTTGCCATCAGGGTCGAGTTTCCACCCGGTTGTCTTGTACTCGACGCTTCGGTTATCGTGCTGAAAACGGGGATAGCCTTTCTTGCCGGGCTTGTGGTTACGGCAGTTGTCATAGAAGCGTGCAACGGCAGACCACGCCCGATCCGCACTGGCTTGACGAGCCTGAGAATTGAGCAAGAAGACAAAGGGGTGTTCTTTGGCAAGGACGGCGCAATACATTTGCAAGTCATTCCTGGTCGCGTGGTCATCTATCCACAAACGCAAGCACGTATTGCGAATAAATTGCACAATGCGGATAGCTTCATCAATGGCAGCGTATTGTGCCTTGGTTCCATCCACTTTGTACTCGTAGATCAGCATTGCGCCCCTTGCTCCTTTCCTTTGTGTTATAATTATACATCAAAATTCTGATGTATGCAAGAGGTGAAAGAGTGAGACGTACAAACATTTATCTGAATGAAAAGCAACACCAAAAATTGCATGAGCAAGCTGAGAAAGAGGGTGTCCCTGTCGCGGAATTGGTACGCCGTGCTGTGGATGCATTTCTGTTGTGGTATGATCCGTCCTACTGTCCAACTCCACCCAATCCACCCCAAACAAGGAAGAGCCATTCATCCCCCGGATAAATCACGGGGGCTTTCTGGCTCGTTTTCTGTAACTGTCCCGCCTCTTCTGCTGAGAGCGCCAACCACTGTATAACTCTGGTGGCAGCAAAGTGGCTTCCCGACTGGCGCACTCGCTGTCTGGCGTCTAACAGTTGCGGCAAAAGCTTCGCTCTCTCTTGTCGAGCCGTGTAGTAGACGACATTACAAAAGAGCGGAAGCATGTGCCATATGACCTCCTCATCCTGATCAAGCTCCTGCATCTCCTGATGGAGGGCGGGCAAGCGCTCAAAATCTGAGATCTCTATGGCCTCATACAAGGCCATCCCCGCGTGTAATAGGCGCAGACGCCGATGCAGCAGAGCTGCCTGATCGATGGATGGAATCGCTGAGGTCTCCTGGTTGGTCTCATTCGCTCGATGCTGCAAGGCGGTTTCGACCCGCCCGATGAGCTGCCCCACCTGCTGATGGCGACTTTTGCGCTGCTCGCGGGTCGAATAGGTGACGGGATGAAGCAGGTAGAGCGCTGTGGTGAGTGCCAAGCGAATGTGTTCATGCGCCAGCGGATCAGGCAGCGCCAGTACCCAGCGCGCCATTGTTGCCGCCTCTCCACGCATCCAGAACTGCTCGACTGTTTGCTCCATTAGCCGCGCTGCCGTGGAGAAGGAAGCTCCGGCAAGCGCATGAGTAATGGCCTCAGCCCACTGTCCCTCAGCCTCATAAAAGTTGGCGGCTCGACAATGCAAGAGAGGCACCATCTCTGGCTGGCTGGTGTGAAGCGCTGAGAGCAGAGCTTCACGAAAGAGATCATGCAGCCGGTAGGTTTGCCGCTCCTCATCCAGGGGCACCAGGAAGAGATTCGCTCGCTCTAGCAACGCGAGCATCTGCTGGCTGACCGCCCGCGTTGGCGCGGCGGTGATAGCCTGACATACAGAAGCGTCCAGGCGCGAGAGAATGGCGATATGGAGTAAAAAGTCGCGCGTATTGGGAGACAGGCGTGCCAGGATGTCCTCCTGTACATAGTCCAGTAGATATCGCTGACTACCAGTCAATGTCTCAAGATACGCTGTGCGATCCTCACGCTTCTGCATCGTGAGCGCGACCAGATGTAGGCCAGCGATCCAGCCTTCCGTCCGGCCCACCAGACGCCGCAAATCTTCTTCCGAGAGCGGAGGAGAGAGCAACTTGTCCAAAAACTGATTCGCTTCGCCCTCCCGGAAGCGCAGCTCGTCCGCGCGAATCTCGGTCAACTGTCCGTGGGCTCGTAGACGCGCGAGAGGCAGATCCGGGTCCACGCGACTGGAGAGGATCAGGTGCAGATGAGCGGGGAGGTGCTCCAGAAAGAAGGCCATGCCCTGGTGAATGATCGGCTCTTCTATCACCCGATAATCATCCACAATGAGAACAATGGAAGCAGGGTACACCTGCTGGCTTTCCAACTCATGAAGAAGCACAGAAAGGCATCTAGAAAGCGGCGGTGGCTGGGGCGATTGCAACTGAGCCACCACGTTTTCTCCAAAGTTCGCTTCCAGGCTGGGACAGCGGCGCAGGGCAGCGATCAACGCGACCCAGAAGCGCGTTGGGCTGTTATCCAGTTCGTCCGGCGAGAGCCAGGCCACCTGTGTCTTTTTTTGCTGATGCGCCCAAACTGAGAGCAACGTGGTTTTGCCCCAGCCCGCCGAGGCAGAAAGCAGGGTCAGCGGCGTCGAAAGCACCTCATCGAGTGCAGCCAGCAAGCGTTCGCGCTCCACCAGGGTATTCGGCTGCCTCGGCGGAGCAAGTCGGCTGGAGAGCATCATCATTTCCTGCTCTGTCGTAGTCGCAGACGGTTGCGCGCGCAAGAGCGAGTATGCCGTCTCTTCTAACCGCGAGAAACTGAGGCTTTCCGTTTGTCCGAGATAGCGCTTGCGGGTGCGACCCTCTCTGGTTTGATAGGCATACCAGTATGCTCCCCCACGTGGCCTCTGCTCCTGGTAGACATTGAGAGAGCCTCTTTCGCCATGGAAGGCAAAGGAGGACACCCCTTGGAGCCAGGCCAGCCAGGCGTCTTCCTTCGCTGGTTGAAAACGTTGCTCAAGCTGGCCCTGGGTGTACAACTCGTAGAAGCGCTGCTCTTTGGACCAGATCAGGGCGTGAAGAGGTGCTCTGGGCATCGAACCTTCCTTGTGTCTACATTGTTCCCAACGACCCTTCCATTCCTCCCAACAGAAGGCAAGTATACCAAAGAAGAGGCTCACCGGCAAGGAGCATTCCTCTCGGCGTGACGACCCGATCTGCCGACGCCTCGCCGTATGAGGGTGGGTCTTCCGCGGAGTTGATACTGCTGGCGAACCCCTCTCGACCGCATCAGAGTGGCATTGTAAAGAGCGCGTCTGGATTTCAAGCATGCTGAAAACTCATCAATCTTCGGCGAAATGCAGAATATATCAGCAATTCCTCCTTTTATCAGGCTTCTGCTTGGCTCCAGGGTGTTCGCAGATCTGGGCCTCTTCACGCTGCGCATATTATCTAGCTATCTCATCGCTCTCTCCAAGGTTCGCCAGCAGTATCGAAGTTGATGATTCAGAGAAAATACTGTTTGCTTGTTGACAAGTAGAGAACCTTTGAGTATGCTTGAGGAGCAGCTTCAGCAAAAACAGAGAAATTTGCAAAAACGGCCAAAAATCCTCCCATAGCTCCTCGTCCCCATTTCATCAACTTCGCGGAAGACCCAGCATCATGTGGCGAGGTGTCGAAGGGTTGCCCCCAATTGAGAGTGAACAGGAGCGCACACCACTGCTCGTGGGTATGCAGCGTGCGGTGGCCGGGCGTCCGTTGGTTCCGGGAATCAAAACACGGGTGGCCCGCCAACGTATTGCCCATCTGGGCAAGATCGCAGCGACCCAGCTTGGCGAGTCCGCCGCGCGCGAGCGCAATCTGGAGCGCGCAGAGCAGTTACGTGCATGGGCACGTCAACTGGAAAGTGCCGCGCCGCATCTCTTGCGGCATAGTCTGGCGCGGCGCATGCTCAAAACCGGGGCGCAGCTCCCCGAAGTACAGCGCATGCTTGGTCATAGCCGACTCTCGACGACGGGACTCTATCTCACGCCGAGTGAAGGGGATGTCAGAGCAGCAGTGGAGCATGCCGGTCTGTAACATACGTGACATGCAGCGATCAACGCACGCAGAAGAGAAGAGGAAAAGAACAAGAAGAAGGGGAAGTGGTGGAAGCGGAGAACGTGGAGAAGGAAGAAGAACAGAGTGGGGCAGAGAACCTCCTGGCCCTGCGACGGTTCAAAATCATTGATGGAGAGTCAGGTACCCCATGCCTAAAGGCAGGGGCTTGTGAAAGCAAGCCCGGACCTGTCCAGACTTAACCAGAATCTTCTACTTCGGTAGGAGGTTATCAGGCTACGATAGAGGTGAAGTGTTCAAGTTCCTACCTACGGGTGCGTGCCAGCCGGTAGCTCTAGAATCTCTGAGTTAAACAGTCATACGGGGTTGAAGACAGTGCTCAGGGAAAAGTACCGCCCTCTATCATTGTCGAGGCAAACATCACCCTGGAAACAGGAGGCTCACCTTGAGCAATGTTTTTGTGATTGATAGTGACTGCAAACCATTAAATCCGGTCCATCCAGGACACGCGAGGCGCTTGCTCAAGCAAGGCAAAGCAGCCGTGTATAGGAGATATCCTTTCACGATTCTCCTTCGCCGGGTGGTCGAGCAGCCAGAGGTACAGCCATTGCGCTTGAAACTCGACCCTGGTAGCAAAACGACAGGGATTGCCTTGGTGAACGATGCCAACGGTCACGTCGTCTTCGCGGCTGAACTTGAGCATCGAGGACACGCGATGAAAGACAGCCTGGATAGTCGTCGTGCAAGTCGCCAGGGACGGAGGCAGCGTAAAACACGCTATAGAAAGTCGAGATTCCAGAATAGGCGGCGGAAGAAAGGATGGTTGCCCCCCTCGCTGGAGAGTCGGCTTGCCAATATCCTGACGTGGGTAGCGCGTCTATGCAGGTATGCTCCCATTACTGCCATCAGTCAGGAATTGGTGAGGTTTGATCTGCAACTGATGGAGAACCCCGATATTGCAGGCGTGGAATACCAACAAGGCACTCTGCAAGGCTATGAAGTGAGAGAATTTTTGCTGGAGAAGTGGGAACGCACGTGTGCCTATTGTGGGAAGCAAAATGTTCCTCTCCAAGTCGAGCATATTCATCCTCGCGCCAATGGTGGCACAAGCCGGATGAGCAATCTTACCTTGGCGTGCGAACCATGCAATACTGCCAAAGGCACTCAGGAGATCGAAGTCTTCTTGAAAAAGAAACCTGACGTGCTCAAGCGTCTTCTCGCTCAGGTCAAAAAGCCACTCAAGGATGCCAGCGCTGTCAATAGCACACGATGTGCTTTGCTCGAACGGCTGAAAGCTCTCGGCTTGCCTGTCGAGTGTGGGAGTGGTGGATTGACGAAGTGGAATCGTACCACGCGAGGACTCCCCAAAACCCACTGGCTCGATGCGGCTTGCGTAGGCAAGAGCACGCCCGATGTGCTTTCGCAGAAGGGAGTCATCCCACTGCGCATCAAAGCGACAGGGCATGGGAGGAGGCAAATGTGTGTGCCTGACAAGTATGGATTCCCGAAGCAGCACAAAGAGCGCAAAAAGACATTTCTTGGGTATCAAACGGGTGATCTGGTCAAAGCCATCACCCCCAAAGGAACATTTGAAGGACGGATAGCCATTCGTCATCGGCCATCATTCCGACTGGAGAAGGTCGATATTCACCCCAAATATATGCGTTGTGTGCAACGATCCGATGGCTATGAGTATACACAGAAAGGAGTGCGCCATGCTCCTCCCCATAGCTAAAGCCAGGGGTCCCCGCATGGCGCAATTTTTAGATGGAAATGCTCCTTGAGGAGCACTCCTTGCCTGTTGGTCTTCTCTTTGGTATCCTCCTCTCTGTTGGGAGGAACAGAAGCCCCGTTGGGAACAACGTCGTGACACGCGAAAGGTCATATGCCGAAAATCTCTCTTCACACGCTTATTTGGTCTCGTGAGCATCATCTCTATGAACTGTATACGCAGGGCCATCTTGAGCAGTGTTTTCAACGAGCAGAGGAAGCGGCCTGGCAAGCATGGCTCAGTGAGGTCGTCTCCTTCGCTTTCCAGGGTGCGTGCGGTCGCCTCAACGTCTACCAGGAGGTTCGGCCACGTGGAGGGTCGTATTGGTATGCCTACCATACCACAGAGGGCCGCACGCGCAAGCGCTATCTTGGACCGACCACGAGAGTTTCGTTCGCTCGTCTGGAGGCTGCTGCACAGGCTCTCGCACGCAAGTCACCCCTCCCCTCGTTGCCCACTTCGCGCACGCAGCCACCAGCCGAACCGTCGATGACATTGCTCTTAACCAAGCTGGCTCCGCCACGCCTCCCAACATCGTTGGTCGTGCGAGATCGCTTGCTCGCTGATTTGGAGCTCGCACGCTCGGCCCCGTTCACGCTGCTGGCCGCTTCTGCCGGGTGGGGCAAGACGACGCTGCTTTCCACGTGGGCCAGCTTGCATCAAGAACAGATCGCCTGGCTCTCTCTGGATTCGCTGGACAATGATCCTTTTCGCTTCTGGGTCGCCGTGATTGCGGCGCTGCGCAGATGTCGGCCAGGCATTGGGGTGGTTGCTCTTGCCCTGTTGCACGAGCCTGTACCTCCTTCCCTTTCCGCGGTCCTGACCGTACTCCTCAATGAGCTGGCTCTTGTGACGGAGCACGCCACTCCTATCGTGGTAATTCTGGATGATTATCATGTGATCGACCATCAGGATATTGATGAAACGTTGATCTTCTGGGTCGAGCATTTGCCTCCCCACGTCCATCTCCTGCTCTCCAGTCGGGTTGACCCGGATCTTCCTCTGGCGCGCTGGCGCCTGCGAGGACAGTTGGCCGAGATCCGCGCCACCGATTTACGCTTTCGTCCAGATGAGGTCAGTCTCCTTCTGCGGCAAGCGGTGGGACTCTCGCTCTCAGAAGACGAGGTAACGGCTCTGGAAAGGCGCACAGAGGGCTGGGTAGCCGGATTGCACCTGGCGTCCCTGCTTCTGCGCCACAGGGAAGATCGTTCAGCCTGGATTGCGACCTTTACCGGCAGCCACCGCCATTTGCTGGACTATGTGCAGCAGGACATTCTCTCTCAGCAGCCTGGCACGCTCCAGGACTTCTTGCTCCAGACGGCAGTGCTCACCCGGCTCTCAGCGCCGCTCTGCCAGGCAGTGACCCAGGCGCCAGAGCCGCAGACGTGCCAGCAGATCCTGCAAGAGTTGGAGCGGGCCAACCTCTTTCTCCAGCCCCTGGACGAGCAGCGACAGTGGTATCGCTTGCACGATCTCTTCCGCGAGGCGCTTCTGGCTATACTTTCAGCCAAAGACCCAAAGCTGCTCCCTCAGCTGCACCTGCGCGCGGCTCGCTACTATGCTGAAAAAGGGGAGATACGAGAGGCCATTGCCCATGCCCTGCAAGCGCCAGATTTCTCCTATGCCGCACGTCTGATGGAGGACGGTGCTCAAAGCCTCTGGGTGAGCGGTGAAGCGCAGACCGTGCAGGCCTGGATGGAGGCTCTGCCGGATGCTGTCTTGTGGCAGCATGCCCGTCTCGCCCTCACAGCGACGCTCCGCGTGCTGGAATCCTTGCATGAAACGACCGAGATGGCCTATGCCAGCGCACAGGCACAAGTGGAACACACGCTCGCTCGCCTGCAAGAGCAGTTCATGCGTCAAGAGAGCAAGGCGGGCACATCTGAGAGCGAGTACGTTCACCATGCAGATGAACGCATCGTGATCGGGCGGCGCCTGCGTTTGTTGCGCGCCTTGATCGAGACGAGGGCAATTCTCAGGCGGCGCGACAAGGTGCGTCTCGCACAGCTTGCCAGAGAGCTAGAGGGACTCGCTCAGGATGAGGAAATGAGTTGGAACATGATTGTGCACGCTCTCTCCTTCTGGCTGACCGAGTCGTTTGAGCGTGAGGGTGCCCTGCTGATCCCGAGGCTCTTGCAGTTCAAGCAGCAGGCAGAACACGCAGGAGATCGGCTGGTGAGCATCAGAGTGATAGAGTGGCTGGCGAATGCGTATCTGAGAGCCGGGCAGATGCAGCAGGTCGAGCGAGAATGTTTGGCCGGGCTTGTCCTGGTGAAACACATCGGTGGGCATACCGCATGGGCAGGCTATCTGCATCTCTTCCTGTTTCATGCCTACTACGCCTGGAATCGTCTGGAAGAAGCGGCTGGCTCCCTCCAGCAGACACTGCGCATCGCACAGGACTGGCAGCAGGTCGATTTGCTGATATCGAGCCGTCTCTATATGACGTGGATCAGCCTCGCACGAGGTGATCTGGCTGCCGCAGACCAGGGGATGCATCAGGCGGAAGCATTGGCACAGCAAGAGCGCTTTGCGCTCAGCCCTATATCGGTGGAGGTGGCCCGCGTGCAATACTGGCTAGCTGCCGGAGATCTGGAGGCGGCGCGTTCCTGGGCACAGCAGGTGGTGTTCTCCCCACAAGCATGGAACCCCAACGAGAAATGGGCGGTGTTGATGCTGGTGCGCGTGTATCTCGCACTGCATCAATTTCCCCAGGCACTCGACATACTGGATCGTTTCCGAGAGCTTCTTGATCGGCCAGGGGATATCTATATGACGATCCAGATGCTTGTGTTGCAGGTCGTGGCCCTGTATCAGGTAGGAAAAAAAGAGCAGGCTCTGACCGTCACCGCTCGCTTGCTGAATCTGACCGAGAGAGATGGCTACCTTCGCGTGTATCTCGATCAGGGTGAACCGATGAGGCAGGTGCTCCTGGCGTTCCTCGCCTCTCATGGCAGGCAGCATGAGCTGCCCCGGTCCACAGCCGCCTATGCATCAAAGCTGTTGGCTGCCTTCAAGCAGGAGGGACAAGGCACAAGTCCATCCGAGGTCTCAGCAACCACACCTTCTCCATCATCGGCTTTTGCCCCGAAGATGGCTTCTCGCGAGCCCGCGCTTGTGGTATCTCTCACCCGCCGGGAGCAGGAGGTCCTGTGCCTGCTGGCCGCTGGGGCCTCCAATCAGGAGATTGCCCAAACCCTGGTGATTTCTCTGGACACGGTGAAAAAACATGTCGGCCGTCTGCTCGACAAGCTAGGAGCCACCAATCGCACGCAGGCGATTGCCCAGGCGCGTGCCCGCTCGCTACTCTAGACCCGTTTCCTCCCAACAGAGAGCCTTTCTGCTCACAAAACTTCTCCCTCTGGTACACTTTTGAGGGTTGTATTCGAGGACACGCTCCTTCTATACTTTCCAAGAGAAAAGAGCACTGCAAACAGAGGAGCAGACACATGCACTACCGTATTCGTGTGCAAGGACACCTTGCACTGATCTTTCAAGACCGCTTTGGGGGATTACACATCGAACACCAGGAAGCTGGAACGACCCTCCTCTCAGGATTTCTCCCAGATCAAGCAGCGTTGCATGGTGTGCTCTTACAGATGATCCGTCTTGGTCTTGTACTGCTCGAGCTTTCGGCAAACGAGCATGCACAGGACAGTGACTCAGAAAAAAGCGAGGAAAGCCCTATGATTACTGAACCGAAGGTAGAACAACGTAGCGAGCAGCACTATGTCGCAATTCGCACCCAGGTGACGCCGCGAGGATTGGGGAAAAGCCTGGTCTCCCGGCTTTTTAGCGAAGTGCGTGTCTGGTTGGAAAAGCAGGGCATCACCCCGACTGACGCGCCTTTCATCCGCTATCTCGTCATCGATATGTCGACGGAGTTCGATCTTGAACTAGGCTGGCCTGTTGCGAGTCCGCTGTCAGGCACCGAGCGCATTCGCGCTGGTATATTGCCCGCTGGTCGATATGCTTCGCTCGTCTCCATCGGACCATACAAAGGGAAAGCACTCATGAAGGCCAATGGCGCGCTGATAGACTGGGGAGTTGAGCATGGCGTCGTGTGGGATAGTCAGCAAACCGAACGGGGCGAGGCCTTCGGCGCACGTCTGGAATCTTACATCAAGGGACCGGAAAACGAGCCTGATCCAGACAAATGGAAAACAGAAGTGGCGATTCGGATGGCGGATCAATCTTGACACGAGAGGTCGAGCTAAACGTGTTGCGAGATGACCGAGATCGTCAAGGCAGAGAGAGGAGCGAAGCCCTATGATCCCCTTTGTTGGAAGCAGCGATTATTGCTATGTCAACAGTCTCTACATGAGTTTGCTTGGGAGTGGGGCAACCCCTGACCAGGTACCCTTGCCCGGCTTTTTAGAATGTCTCACCACGATGCCCTTTGGCAACACCTATTTCACGAGCACCAAACTCGTGTTGTTCGACGGGTTCGACCCGGATCAGGGGTTGACACGCGCGATAGAAACGTTGGGCTGGACATGTCAATTGGAACGAGGGGGGAATGAACAGGAGGCATTGAGACGCCTACGCACGGCCAGCCAGCGTGGTCCCGTGTTGCTTGGCCCTCTCGATCTGGGCCACCTGAGGTATCATCCCAACTATGCCTTTCTTGGTGGAGCGGATCATTTTGTGGTAGCGCTGGAAGTTTCGCAGGACTACGTCCTGGTCCATGATCCCAAGGGGTTCCCCTATGCCACCCTCCCCTTTGACGATCTACTGCAAGCCTGGCGTGCGGAGCGCATCCCCTATATTGACGAAACATATACCATGCGCTCAGATTTCCACCCAAGAGAAACGGTCAGTCGGAAGGCTATGATCGCCCGAACCCTGCCATATATCCGGGGAAACGTACAACGAGATCCAGGCGGGCCAGAGGTCTACGGCGGTGTGCGCGCCTTGCATATGCTGGCCCAAACCTTGCGTGCGGAGGTGCCGGAGCATCTCGCCGCGCACCTGCTCTACTTCGCCATCCCGCTTGCCGTTCGGCGTAACCTGGATGCGCAGGCATTCCTGGCAGAAGGGAACCAGCCGGAGGCGGCAGCACTGCTCGAACGACAGGCACGCCTGCTGGGTCAGGCGCAATATCCTGGAGTGCAGCACTCCTGGTCGGAGGTTGCCGCTTTGATTGATCAGGTTGCCGACGTAGAGGGGCGCTTCATTGCCGTTTCTGCCTCCTGGTAACGCTTTGCTGCCCATCCTGTGTGTGCTTTTGTCTGCCACGCGTACATAGGAAACTGGAGAAATACGAAACTACCATATAACTCTTATTTCATTACGCATCTTTTACAGGAGCTTATTTATGTCAACTGACCAGGGAAGGCCGCTTTCAATTCTCAAAACGCGGGTTGAGGAACTGCTTACGGAGGTCTGGGGTCAAGAGGTGCAACTTGCTCCAAATGCCGCAGATCTTAAGGCCAGTGGTCGCACCCAAGTGTATCGCTTCTCGCTCCTTAAAAAGCCGGTTGATGCCCCGCAGCACGTTATTGTCAAAGCCATGCATATGACGGAAGGCATATCTGAAGCCTCCAACACAACTCCAGAAAATACTTTTCAGCTCTTATTCAATGATTGGGCCGGATTACAGTTTTTAAGTGAGATCGCACCTCATCCGACTCTGGCACCCAGCTTCTATGCTGGGAACAAAGCGCATGGACTCATAGTCATGGAGGATCTGGGAACGGTAAACGGGCTACACCATCTGCTGCTCGCGGATAACCCTGAGGCGGCAGAAGAGGCAGCTGTACAGTATGCAGCTACCATGGGGAAGATGCATGCAGCCACGATTGGGAAGCAAGAGGCTTTCTACCACATTCGTCAGGAGCTTGGGCCAGTAGATATCCCCGACTATGCCTGGATTTCGTCAGCATTGTGGGAGACCATTCATATGCTCAATGTCGCACCTGCTGCTGGCATCGAGGATGAATTGAAGCTGCTTACTTCCATCATGGAAAATCCAGGGCCATTCTCAGCGTATACGCATGGCGATCCCTGTCCCGATAACATCCTTCTTGGCACATCCGTAAAATTGTTTGACTTTGAATTCGGAGCGTATCGTCATGCGCTCATCGAAGGCGTCTATGCTCGCATGCCGTTCCCTACCTGCTGGTGCGTCAGCCGACTTCCTGCTCACATCATTCATCAGATGGAGGCAAGCTATCGTATGGAACTGGCGAAGGGTTGCCCCGCAGCACATGATGACAAGCTATTTGCGCAGGCCGTTGCTGCTGCCTGCACCTACTGGACCATCGATGATTGTCGCTTTCTGCATCTTCATCTGAAGCAGGATTGGCAGTGGTCGCCAGGCCTTGCAACGGCTCGGCAGCGTTTCCTGCTGCGCTTCGATGTGGCAAGAGAAGCCATTGAAGCCAGTGAGTACTTGCAAGCTCTCGGCAAGACATTTGAGCGGATTGCTGGCAGGTTGCGTGAGCTCTTGCCTCCCGAAGCAGATCAGATGCCTTATTATCCAGCATTCCGTTAGCAAGTGTCATTGACAGACAAAGAGGGCTTCTGGGGCCTACCTCAGACACCTTCTTGAGGAGAGCTAACGCGAGCCTTTCTTTTTCTCCCTCCAATTTACAAGATATCGATGGAAGAAACCAGATGAAGAGCAGTTTTACCAGGGAACGCGTGGACCAGTGCTCATATGGGAGGGCAAGTGCTTACGTCAGAGGGCAAAACCTGCTCACTTCGGACGTCATTTACCAGGAATCAGTTCGAGATGCCCCCGACCGTCCTGGCTTAGAATTCGTCTTTATTGCTCACCAATGATACCAGCAAGGCGACGCGCAGAAGGTGGCAAAAGCCGAGTGGCAGCTGGGCGTACCGCGGAGTTCTCGCTATACGCGCCGCGCCGCCGCTTGTTCTGGCAAAATGAGAAAGGGGAAAGCGTTCGTAGCCTTTCCCATCCTTATTGAAAAGAAAGGTTTCATGTATGTTCACATCACTTCCCCAGACGAGCGAAGCGTTTGAACGTTTAAGCTGGGCGGAGATCGAGCCCTGGTATCGAGAGCTACTAGAGAGCCCTCTTTCACCGGAGACGCTCCAGCCCTGGATGATCCAGTGGTCAGATTTGAGCGCGCTTGTCGATGAGACGATGAAACACCTGGACATTGAGTGCACGCGGGACACGGCGGACGAAGAGCGTCCCCGCAGGAAACAGCACTTCATGGAGACAGTCTATACTCCACAACAGGCACTGGATCAGCAGGTCAAGGAACGTTTGCTTGCCAGCGGGTTGGAGCCGGAGGGTTTTGCGATTCCCCTGCGCAATCTGCGCGCAGAAGCAGCGCTTTACCGCGAAGAGAATCTGCCACTGTTGAATGAAGACAAGGCTCTGGATGACGAATACTACCAGATTGGCGGGGCGCAAATGATCACGTGGAACGGGGAAGAGATACCAAAAACCACCGTGGAAAATGTCCTATTTCATCCTGATCGCGCACAACGAGAACGAGCCTGGCGCGCTATTGCGGAACGTGAAGCTGAAGATCGCGAAAAGCTCGATACACTCTGGATTAAAAAGATGCATTTGCGCCAGCAGATTGCGCGCAACGCCGGTTATGAGAACTACCGCGATTATCGCTGGCGGCAATTGCTGCGCTTTGATTATACCCCGGATGATTGCAAGGCATTCCACAGGGCTGTTGAGCAGGTTATCGTGCCGGTGGCCAGCCAGTTGTGGGAGAAGCGCCGAAAGCTTCATGGTGTAGAGAAATTGCGCCCCTGGGATATGCAGGTCGATCCACGGGCGAGCGAGACGCCGCGCCATATCTCTGATGTCGATGGATTGCTGCGGCAGTGCATCCCCGTTTTTCAGCGGATCGATCCCCAACTGAGAAGCTACTTTGAGACCATGCTCCAGGAGCAGCTTTTCGATCTGGAGGAGCGCCCAAACAAAGCGGACGATGGCTACAATCTGCCGCTAGAAGTCAGGCGCCGTCCTTTCATTTTTGGGCACGTGAATTCGATCACCGACGTTGTGCCGTTGATCTTTCACGAAATGGGGCATGCCTTCCACGTCTTTGAGACCATCCCTCTACCTTACATTCACCAGCGAAAAGAGGATGCCGTACCACTAGAGTTTGGCGAGGTTGCATCAACCAGCATGGAATTTATCGGAGCGATGCATCTGCATGAGGCTGGTTTTTGTACACAACAGGAGGCGGCGCGCATACATATCCAACACCTGGAGAATGTACTCACGCGCTACCTGCCGTTTATCACTATGGGGGATGCTTTCCAGCATTGGATTTATGATCATCCTGAGCAGGGAAGCAATCCAGAACAGTGCCGGCAAAAGTGGGCGGAACTCACACAACGTTATTTGCCAGAAATTGATTGGAGCGGCCTGGAAACAGAGCGCGCAAATCGCTGGCAAGGGACGTTGCACTACTATTGCCTCCCGTTCTACTTCATCGAGTACGCCTTTGCCGCGCTGGGCGCTTTGCAGATCTGGGACAACTATCTGCGTGATCAAGAGACAGCGATCCGCCAGTATCGTTTCGCGCTCTCCCTGGGCGCAACAAGAACAGTACCCGAATTGTATGAAGCCGCCGGAGCAAGATTTGCCTTTGACACAGGTATGCTTGAGTATGTGGTGCAGCTGATCTCCCGGACTGTAGAAGAGTTAGAGGCGCAAGTGTAACTAAACGCCTGCGTCCCACTCCAGAATGTAAACTTTGAGATGAAATTGGTGCGCATTTTGCCCTTTTCTGTTTGATAGGCGGTTTTCACAGCAGCGAGAAGGCCGATGAAATGAGGATAGAGGGAACAATTCATCCACAAAACAATTCCCAAAGTTCCGCCAATTTCATCTCAAAATTCACACCTTGACTTCTCATTCTCCCTCCAATTTACAAGATTTCGCTGAGAAAAGTCTGACGAGGAGCGGCTTTTCCAGGAAAATTTGTCCCAGTGCTCAAGATTGAGGGCAAGTGCTTATGTTGGAGGGCAAAACCTGCTCACTTGGGAGGACATTTACCAACAGTACCCATACCAACGTAGTAAATAAGGTGAATGTTCGACGATTTTTAGGGTGAAACCTGGGAAATCAGCGTGAACACTACAGTCGCACTTGTTAACTCAGCAATAAGAACCAGAAAAGTATAAGAAAAGCAACATCATTATCTTCTTCCAGATGTGGCAATCTGTAGGTGTGAAACCTGAAATCAGATAGCGACATCTAAAAGGAGAAGAAGATGAAGCAAAACAAGCATGCCACCTTCACCGGAACCAAGACGACCCCTGCCGATGTCTGTCGCTGGGTCCACCCCCTTTTTCGCCTGCATGAGCGCCTCGCCCAGCGCTTTGCCCGACCAGAGCCACATCGCCGGGTACTGGCCTACCTGCAAGGGATTTTGAGCGATATATCCCGCAAAAACGGCTGGCAATTAGCTGAACACGCCGGAGAAGCTCGTCCTGATGGCATGCAACGCCTGCTCTCGCAAGCCGTTTGGGACACCGATGGCGTACGTGATGATTTGCGTACGTATGTGCTTGAACAACTAGGCTGGCAATCGCCTATCCTGGTCATCGACGAAAGCGGCTTTCCCAAGCGAGGCGAAAAATCAGCTGGCGTTGGCTTGCAGTATTGCGGAACCACGGGCCGAGTCGAGAATTGCCAGGTCGGAGTTTTTCTCTCATATGTGACGGCCAAAGGGCATACCCTGATTGATCGCGAACTGTATTTGCCCTTGGACTGGTGCGAGGATCGCCATCGGTGTCGAGCCGCAGGCATCCCAGCATCGGTTCGTTTCCAGACAAAGCCAGAGTTGGCCCAGCGCATGATCGAACGCATCTGGCAAGCTCAGATCCCCATTTCCTGGGTCGTAGCTGATACGGTTTATGGGGGCAATCTGGACCTGCGAACCTGGTTGGAAATGCGTGCGTATCCTTACGTGATGGCTGTGGCTTGCAATGAACCAGTCGGATTCCAGACACCGACTGGACGCAGACGCGAAGAGGCCGCATTGGTCGAAGCGTTCGTCCTTCACGATGGGAACTGGCAGCGCCTGTCAATGAGCGAAGGCAGCAAAGGCCCCAGGCTCTTCGACTGGGCCATCGTCCCCATGCTGCGCCAGTGGGAGGATGATGGAAGACATTGGTTGCTCATTCGTCGTAGCCTCGCTGATCCATCTGAGAAAGCGTACTACTTTGTCTTTGCTCCGCAAGGAACCACCCTGCCAGCAATGGTCAAGGCCATTGGTGCCAGATGGCGTGTTGAGGAAAATTTTGAGAATGGCAAAGATCTCGGCATGGATCACTACGAAGTACGGAGCTTCATCGGTTGGTACCGGCACATTACGCTCGTGCTGTTGGCTCTTGCTTATCTTGCAGGAATTTGTGCCACAGAGCGTTTCCCCACTGATCATCCTACGACTTCTGAGTCTGCTACCCAACCCTGCGTACTTCCCTTGACCATTCCTGAAGTGCGCCATTTGCTCGCACGGCTCATCTGGCCTTTGTCTTCATCTGCCTGTCGGGTTCTGGCCTGGTCGTGGTGGCGTCGCTGCCACCAAAGTCATGCCAGCTATTACCACACGAAACGTCGTCTGACAGCGGGCTAATCCTGGCTGGCCCTCCCAGCATTGCTCTCGGCTTTGTTGCTTTCGAGCATTCATTTCCCAGATATCCCAGAAATTTCCTGGAAGTGCTGGAGTTCCTGGAAATCTGGACGTGTGTTGTCTCCCATCGTATCTTTCCTTGCGCATGAGTTCTGAATATGACTCTTCTTCCTGTCGCAGACGGTGCTCGTCTGCTTGGCATTCATCCCAAGACGCTCCACCACTGGCTCAAAGAGGCCCATGTGCCCTTGTCCACCCACCCGACGGATGCACGGATGAAATGTGTGATGGAGGAACACCTGCAACAGGTAGCCAGTCTGCATGGCCGCCCACTCCAGGCATCTCGGCCGTTGGATGTAGCCTCTCCTCTTCTCGTCCCTTCTCAAGTGCAAGCCCTCTCAGCGCCTGAAAATGAAAGGGAACCGGCCTCCACCGCCTGCTTGTTGCCCCCCTCCCACATGCAGGAAGCGGACCAGATCCAAAGGCTGGCTTCCCTGGAAACCAAGGTGGTGACTCTTCAGGAGCAGATTGCCCAGCTCACGCTGGCGCTGCTCCAGGAGCGGGAGCGATCGGTCGAGCATCGTCTCACCGCCCTAGAATCCTTCCTGCAACCACTGGTGGGAACGCAGCTCTCCGCACTGTCAATTCCTGGGGTTGAGCAAGAACCTCCTGGTCCACGGCCCGTACCGAGACCTCTGCATCCCGTTGAACAACTCGCTCGCTCTCGCATGCCTCCCCTGATCGAATACAGCGCGCTGGGCACCTACGTGATCATCAGTTCGCAAGAAGGCGAGGTGCATCTGGAACCCAATTCGCGCGCGTGGTTTGACTGGTTGGCGACCCTTTCCTCCTTCCGTTTCGTTGGGCCTATGGGGCGCTTTACGGGGCATCGAGGATACAAGGATGGTCAACAGACGCGCTATTGGTCGGCTTCTCGTTGTGTCCGCCGTCATACCTACAAGCAGTATCTTGGCATGACGGAGAGCTTGACCATTGCCAACCTGGAGCGCACAGCTGCCAGGCTCCAATCTGACATCGAAGCGCGCTAGATTGTCGCGCTCTTTGCTGTCAATGATCTCCTCTGGTTCCCAACAAGTGCGACTGTAGTGGTGAAACATAGGAATCAGCCAGGAAGACGAGAGAGAAGCGGCTTCCTGCCTCGACCCATTCATTCCCATTTTGTAAATTGAGGTCCCATGCGGGGAGTGTAGGCCCTTGAGTATTAACGGAACGAAAAACCACGCTAAGGAATTTGCCCTCTTGTGGCTATGATGCGTATGCAATGCTAGAGCTGCTCACGAATAACGATAATAATGTATTGACAAACAATAAATCACGTGCTAAGATATGGTTACCTAATACAAATTGAGGTATTCATTATGAAACGAAGTTCAACATTATTCTTGAAAGTTGTTCTTTTACTTGTCGCAATCGGCGCGCTTGCTGGCATGATTCGGTTTCCTCAAACTGAAGGAAGAGCTACTCACTTAGATCTCATCAGTATTTATACAGATCCGTTTATTATCTATGGGTATATGGCTTCGATTCCATTTTTTGTTGTGTTGTACCAGGCATTCAAATTATTAAACCTCATTGATGCTGATAAAGCCTTTTCCCAAGGTGCTGTTAATATACTCAAGAATATGAAATTTGCTTCTCTCAGTCTTATCGGTTTTATTGCATTAGCAGAGTTTTATATCCGTTTCTTTGCGCATGGTGATGATCCAGCAGGTCCGACGGCACTTGGAATTCTTGCATCTTTCGCAGCCATTGTTATTGCAACCGCTGCTGCTGTTTTTCAAAAGCTTCTCCAAAATGCGGTAGACATAAAATCAGAGAATGACTTAACAGTATGAGGCTAAATTATGGCAGTAATAATACATATCGATGTAATGCTGGCTAAGCGGAAAATGAGCGTCACAGAACTTGCTGAAAAGGTAGGTATAACCATGGCTAATCTTTCGATACTGAAAAATGGGAAGGCAAAAGCTATCCGCTTTTCAACTTTGGAAGCGATTTGTAAAGCTTTAGATTGTCAACCTGGAGACATTCTGGAATATAAGAAATAACGAACTGTGTGATTTGCCAAACGTTTTAGCCGCCACGGACACAATATGGGTCAAAAAAAACTTAGACATGATATGGGTCAATTTCATAAGTGGTCCAGACTCCTGTTTTGGAATGTGTGGTTTGCCAATCAAGATATGGGTCAATTTCATAAAGTAGTCCAGATTCTCCGGAGAAGCAGGCCTTGACAAGATTTCCCCCAAAGTACATGAAAGCTTGCTGGATTTGGCTCTGCGCTGCAGAGCCAAATCCAGCGTTGCACAGAATGCTTAATCAAGCCGCTCGTGCAAGAATTCAACGGTCCGCTCCCAAGCCACATGAGCAGCCTGGGCGTCATACTCCGGGCGATTCTCCTCGAAGAACCAATGTGTCGTTCCAGGATACGTATAACTGGTGATCGGCCTGCCCGCGGCCTGGATCTCCTGCTCCATCTCCGCAAACGCCTCAGGCGGATCGAAAGGGTCATTTTCCGCGAAGTGGCAGAGGTACGCAGCCCTGGCACGGCTATATTCTAGTCCGGAGTAGGCGCAATAAAAGGTCACAACTGCGGCGATCTCCTCGGCCTCCTTGACAGACAGGTCGAGCGCGTAGGCACCTCCCAGCGAGAAGCCGACGACGGCGAGCTTGCCCTGCCCCCGCCCACCCGCTGGAGATGTCGCAACGTGTTGGAGCAGAACCTGCACTGCTCCCGCAATGTCGTCGCGCACCCGCTCCTTCTCTTGATTCAGCGCATCGACCAATGCTTCGGCTTCCTCGATTGCTGTGGTCGTCTTGCCGTGATAAAGGTCGGGGGCAAGCGCTACGAAGCCAGCCTCCGCGAGTTGGTCGCAGATCTGTCGAAACGGCTGTGTCAGCCCCCACCAGGCATGCAAGACCAAGACCCCTGCTCCACTGCGATGTTCAGGCTCGGCCAGATAGGCGTTGATCGTTCTTCCCTCACTTTGAAATGCTCTCATACTGTTCTGCTACCTTTCTCATACTCGAACGTGTGTAAACACCTCCGAACGGTCAGTTCTTCCTGCTTCATCGTCGATAGCCAGCGCACGGGAACCTTTGGATCGGCCCTCCCGTTTTGGCCTCACATCAACTCCCCAGGCATTTTACGTCCGGCGGTAGCCACTCTCCAGGACGGCCAGCTTTACGCGTGAAGCAGCTTATGGGTCAAAATAGCAAAGTAGTTCATTGGCCTGATAAGCCACTTGAGACAGCAGAACTACAGCCGTTGAAGGTCTCGGCACGACGATCTGTACTGACGTTACTTCCCAATCCATCAGAATGATTGCATACGTCTGATCACTCGTACATCTGTCCATGGGAAAAACTCTCTTTCTCTGGATTGAACCGTCTTCCCACTGCTCATCGCCTGGAGCTAGAGCGGGGAAATCTCGGGCATCCACCCGATTTCCCCGCTCACACCCCTTACTCTTGGGCAAAGTGGCATTCACGCACCTATCCATGCAGAGGCTCTAGCCAGGGAAATCAGCTGGAACCCCATGCATGCCGAGGGTGAACGAGAGTTCGCCGCCGTGATGCATATCATGCTCCATCACATGCCCGACGACCCAGGCGCGCGACAGGTAGACCTGTTTGCCGTCCCACTCATCGGGGAAGGTTTGTTGCATGTCGGGGGGACTCCAGCGAGCCAGACCATCCGCGATGAGTTGCCAGGTGAGGTCGAGACCTTGAGCCAGTTCGGCTGCGGTTGGGACGGGTGCCCCCTGTCGCAGCGCAACCTCGTTTCGCTTCAGATACGCACTCATCTCCTCGCCAAACTCTTCTCCTAGGATTTGAATGAACCAGCCGATACGGGTACCGATGATGTGCATGGCGTTCTCGCCAACTGAGCGCAGGTGAGGCGCGGCACGCAGCGCAAGCTGTTCAGCGGTAAGCGGCGCGATCGCCCCTTTGACGTGCTCCTGATACTCTTTCCAGATAGTGTAGTACGTCGTGAGTGTAAAGTTGTCTTCAGCCATAGAATGGGCTCCTTTTTGCTTCTTTTCTCATAGATTATCATGGAAAGCGGGCATAAACCGCCCGCTTTCCGTGGGTTCTGATAAAAACCCGGGTCAATTTACAAAGCAGTGCTGAATGAAACGGGAGATGGAGCGGGTTCTCGAACATTCAATGGTTTAACTGTCCACTCTTCACGCTGATTGATCACTCGTCGCCTCAAAACCTGACCACTCTTCGTCTTATTTACCAGCTCGACTACAAACCGTCTTTTTGCCACTTTGATCCATACATCAATGTACGTGTTTCTTGGCAGGCGCATAGCCTAAGTACGGCTGGAAGTAACGGGTCTAACCGGATTATGCCGAGGAGGCAATTGCTTGCCGATGGCATTGAGACGGATGCCTGTAGCGGTAATATTGCCAAACACCACCATGCTGCCCTTATGGCCCAATATGTGGAAGCGATGAAACTGCCATTGTGTCCCGCCTGTAAAACGCGTGATGGGCGCAGAGCCTCGATCCTTGTGAATCATCCAGACTATCCTGTTCTCTCACTGGAACGTATTCTCACGACCTGCGCGCTCTGCGACGCCCATGGATTCTTGCTCACTGCGAAGAACGCATCAGGCGGTACTGAGGCGGAAACGCGCCAACGACTGAACAAAAACTCGTTGTTGCACTTTTCTTATGCTCTTGCCCTACCTGAACAAAACCAGATGACAGCTCAAACCCATACCCGAAGTGGCTCCTCAAAAGAAGAAGGGCAAATGATTATGAAGCTGCCTGTTCGTTCAGGTGTCTATGCACTGCATGTTCGCTATCAGTGCGTAGGAGTGGGCGCTGATACCGAACAATGGAAGCTGTATGTAGTGGACCAACAGGAACGACGATGGCGGCATCAAGCTGTGCTTCACACGTTACGAGATACTTTGCTCAGCCCAGAAGGGGCGTTGACAGCAACCATGCTTCCTCATCTCACAGGCTTAAGTGGCATTCTCGTCGCCACGACCCTCGGGCGTGCGCCTATCTACTCGGCATTGCAAGATGACTTTGTCAGTCGTTTGCAAGCACTCCAATCTAACCACGTTCAAGTGTACCCTTTTGCCGACGTAAATGAATTCCATACTCAGATGAATCATCTTGTTGAAAATTCCACACCTGCCCTTCCACATATCTGGCACTCATCTCCCGATACGGAGGATGCGCCTCAGCAAAAAGGGCGGGAAGAGGAGAAGGAAACGGAGCAGAAGAAATAGTGACGAAGATGAGCTGGCTCGCTGCCTCCTATCATTTCCCTTCAACCTATTCTATTCGCGTTCCAATGAGTAGTGAAACGCATGCGCGGGTGCTTCCAACTCCAGGACCAGCAACCATTCGCCTAACCCTGCTACGAACAAGCATTGAAGTCTTTGGTGCTGAAGAGACACAACACACACTGTTTCCGCTCTTCATATCGTGTTCGCTCTCTATTCGGCCACCGGTGCAGGTCGCCATAACCCAACAGCAACTACGCGGATATAAAAGAAGCCCGAATAGAGAGGAGGCAACCGAGACGCTTCAGGAGTCACTGCTCCAGCGGGAGATGGCCTATGCGAAAGGAGAAATGACCATCTATGCCCACATTCCCTCCGCGTTTCTCACCCAGTACGCAACTCTTTTTCGAGCCATCGGCTACTGGGGACAAAGTAGTTCGCTGACGACCTGTCTTGATCTAAGCGAGCAGGAACCCAGGAGCGAAGAATGTATGATGCCTCTTGCGCAGCTTGCGATGCTTCGCCCCCAGGCAATGATTCAGCCATGGTTTCCTGCTCTGGTGTCGGAATTTGCCAATAATGGTGTGACCTGGAGAGAAGTGATTGCTCCGAACGCACTTTCAAAAAAAAGAGTACTTCATCTCGATGTCGCCGTCTGGCCACTCACACTCCTACGACAGAATGGAAGCGGGAAATATTTTCTTCGTCAAGCCTTTTTTGAAAGGAAGGAATTCAACGTCATTTCTTCATAGGAAAGGAGAAAGATACATACTATCGCGAGAGGCGATGTAGTAAACAAATTGAGCAGAACCTCTCGAACGCCTTGCAATGGCCTCTGGCGCTCAAAAGATCTAGGTCTTCACAATTTACTCCTTCTGGAAAAAACGAAAAGAGGAGCCTCTCGCAAAGAGTGTCATGAAAAAGGTATGATGCCATGAAGGGACTCTAGCAGTTACAAGGCAGGTTATCGCGCTTCAGCGTTTGCCGCCACCCGAGCACCAAGATGAGCGATCAGTGGCAATTGGTTACAAGGCAGGTTATCGCGCTTCAGCGTTTGCCGCCCTTGGTCATGCTCATCCTTTCAAAGAAATAGTATAGTTACAAGGCAGGTTATCGCGCTTCAGCGTTTGCCGCCAGGGAGGGAAGGGCGACTCTTCCCATCAAGAGCTGGGAGTGCCCTGGCGAAATCCGCCTCGTCCTTGGAACGCAGACCCTTGGCTTTGTAGAGCCCACGAATTGCGCAACGAGATGACCAGTAGCGAAGCAGCAGAAAAATATGCCTTCTTGATGAGGAAGAACAAAAGGATTCCTCACAAAGGAGGCATATATGAACAGTATGATAGATTCGACCGTGATCATCCAGACCACTTCACACTCCGTTCCCTCGACGCCCTCCTGGTTTGGGGAGATGGTGGTCATCGCCCGGTATCTTCAACGCATGGGTGTGCTGGCAAAGATCTCCGAGCGCGTGCGCTTCGCCCGGCGTCGGTTCGGGCGCTATGAGGTCATCGATTTTGCGGCCGTCCTCTTCGGCTATGCCGTGAGTGGTGAGCGGACACTGGAAGCGTTCTACGAGCGTGTGTATCCCTTTGCCGCTGCTTTCATGGCACTCTTCGGACGAGATCGCTTGCCTGCCCGTTCGACGCTCTCACGCTTTTTGGCCGCTCTGACCGCTGAAGCAGTCGAAGTCTTGCGCGCGCAGTTTCTCGAAGATCTGCTTGGGCCGCAGCCAGACTTTGAGCAGCAACCCTGTGGGCTCACCGACCGAGCAGGGAACTTGTGGAAGGTGTTCGACATCGATGGCACACGCGAAGCCGCCCGGCAACGTGCCTTACCCCAGATCCCGGAGCAGCCTGTCCCCCAACGTCGGCTACGGGACGTATGCGCTCCTGGCTACACGGGTCGTAAGCGGGGGGAAATCGTGCGTACCCGCACAACTGTCTTGCAAGCGCATTCGTACCAGTGGCTCGGCTCCTTCGGCCATCCAGGCAACGGAGAGTACCGAAAGGAGTTGCGCCGAGCAGTGGGGATGATCCAGTCCTACCTGCGAGCGCACCAGTTTCCAGAAGAACGCGCCTTGCTGCGGCTTGATGGCCTCTATGGGACCGGAGCCGTCCTGGCCGATCTGCTTGGGTTCGCCTTCGTGATGCGCGGCAAAGACTATCGGCTCCTTGATCTGCCTGTCGTCCAGACACGCTTGCGCTTGCCTGCCGATCAGCAGTTCTCCCGCCCGGAAAGTAACCTGGTCCGCACGCTCTATGACTGCTCTGACGTGACAGTGGGTGCGAGCGGGCAGCACTGCCGCCTGGTGGTGGCGACTCATCGCACTGGGCCGACAAAGAACCGGATTGGCATCGAACGCGACGGGCTTGCCTACGAACTGTTCTTGACGAAGCTGCCGCAGGAGGCCTTCACCGCTGCTGATGTCGTGGCGCTGTATCTGCATCGGGGAACCTTTGAAACCACCCTAAGCGATGAGGACACGGAGCAAGACCCAGATCGTTGGTGTTCTCATGCCGCTTGCGGACAAGAAGCCTGGCAGATCGTCTCGCAATGGGTTTGGAACCTCCGTCTGGAGTTGGGGCATCAACTTGAGCCTGAGCCGATACGCACCACCGAGTTTGCGCCTGCCCTTCCGCCAGCCAAAGAGCATACAGCTCCTGCTTCCGGCTATGCCCCCGCCGTGGTAGCCTTACCGCTCAAACAGGATCGCTTCTCGGGGCGCGACTTTGCTCTTCAGCCAGATGGCACCTTGCACTGTCCAGCAAGGCAGACACTCAGTACAACCGAAGAGCGCCGGGAGGCGGATGGCAGCCTGCGACTGGTGTACGCAGCTCGCATCAGCCACTGTCGAGGCTGTGGGTTACGCGAACAGTGTCAGTGGCATGGCGGCAACACACAGAAGCCACGTCGGGTCAGCGTGCTACTCCATCCACTCCGGGTCGGCTCTGCTGCTTTACTCTGGAAAGACTGGAGTCGCAGGCAGCATCGTCGAGCCTGTATGCAGCTCTTGCGTCACCAACGGGTCGATATGCACCTGGAGCCAGCCCTCCAGCCTAGCCCAACCACGTCTCAACCCGTGCTTTCTCGTGCCCAGCGTGCCCATTCTCGGCTCTCGTGGGAGGTGCGATTGGCCTACAATGCCCTTGCCTCAACGACTGGTCGATGTACGATCACGCTGTTCGGGGTGCTGGAAGGCTTCGCGACCTCGCTCGGTCTGTTCACTGCGTCACACTGAGATCGGTCGTCGTGGGATATCCTCTCCTCGGGAAGGCAGGCTTCTCCGAGCAACTCTTCACGCCTTCTTTGCCCGGATTTTTTCTCTGTTTTCCTCATCTTCTGTTCTTTTTGCTTCATCCTCCCCTATTTTCCTTTCCTCTCCTGGGCATACTTTCCCGTTCTGAGGAGCTTTCGCCTTCTCACCTAGTAATTAGCTCTTCAACTGGTTCGTTGCGCAATTCGTGGGCCAAGAGAGCTTCGGAGAGAGATGCTCATCATTGATGGGCTTTCTCGGAAAGGTCTCGATATCGCGTGTGCCAACCAGCCGGAGCCGCCATCTGGTCTGTTTGTACTCCACACTCACGTGTTGGATCTGAGGATACTCCAAGAAGGGATGGGCTTGGAAACACTCTCTATAGTATGTATAAACGCACAATATAAAATCGTGCATCTTTCATCAAGTCGGGGCAGGAGGCCCCGTGCCTTTAAACTGTCTTTTACTGATGGGAGAGGCGATTCACATGGAGCTACATACCACAACATCCTGCCCAAACCAAGATCTACCAGGAGAGCGCGAAGATTGGCCAACCTATCTTCAACAGTGGCAAACCCGCTACTATCAGGAGTGGCAAGATTATTTTAAGCCGTGGGATTGCTATATACAAAACAGTCCATCCCCTACCGACTGGCAAGGTCTTGACAAGAAAGATCTTGACAAGAAATCTCTTGCCCAGGTTCAACAACTCTACGATCACGAAACACACAATCAAGGTACTATTGGTTGGCAAGCTGCTGTGAAAGCCTACAAAAAATACTCGGTTCAGCCAAGTAGTGACAAGCGTTGCTATCTTAGTGCCTACCTTGCCTACCGCTACTACTGGACTGTTGAAAAGGATCAACTCTGGCGTACCGAGCCGGAAATCTCCCTGATTCGCCAACATTTTCATAATGTAGCTCTACCAAATGCGCAGAATTCTCTTTAATATAGATCTTAACGGGCAGGGTGGGTTTGGACTCGAAGTCGAATTGCGTGTCTCTATCCCTGGAGTAGATTCCGCCACCTGCGAGAAACTCCTTGAACTCGCCCATCAGGTCTGCCCCGATTCCAACGCCACGCACGGCAATATTCCTGTCAAACTCACTTTTGAGGAGTAATCGCTGGCGACCCTCTCATAGACTCTGGAGTACGAGCGGAGCGGAAGACAATGCCACGCCTTAGCATTGTCTTCCGCTCCGCTCGTACAGAAAGCGCCTTGCTTGCCTTATGGCAAGCAAGAGAGTTGGGAGAATTGCATTCAAGCCAGGTTACTGATGAGCTAAATCTCGTTGCGCATCCCGTGGGTAGAGCAACTGAATTTCGGGAGCAAGATAGGGAATGCCATCCTTGGTTATCCGTCCCAGTGTAGAGAGAGAACCACAGATCTGTGCAGTGCGACGAAAGATCCATTGATCACGGTCGGTGTCTATGACCATCAATTGGAGAGCCCAAGGATCACGCTCGTGTGGGCGACACCAAATATCGTGGACCGAAGCCGAGAGAAGCACATCCTGTTTCCATTCTTGGAATGGCCACGAACCGGGTAACAGCTCCGGATGCGCTTCTTGAACATCCCATCCCTGGAGCCGAGCACGAATCTCGTGCTGATCTGGGCGCAGAAAGAGGACATCGATATCCTCATGCTCTCGTGTTTGCACTCCGAGGAAGAGATCGAGTGTCCATCCGCCAGCGATCCACCAGGGAACCGTGAGCGTGGAAAAGAGCCTGGCAACTTCCTCTGGTTGCCACGGCTGCCATGACCCAAAATGGTTCGCCTCGTTTGTCATCCCATGCCTTCCAAATAGTGTTTCCGTCTCCTTCCTCATACGGATAGAGTAGCATCATTTCACGTTCCTTGCCGAATAAGCGCTCCATTTTTCTTCCAAATGCAGCGTTCATTTGCCCCAGTCATAGAGCGTGAAGAACCCGTTGGCGGAGCAGTGTTTCACTTACGTTCTTTCAACCTTGCTTCTCAACGAAGTCTTTATGTATTTGGGATACCCATAGTCACCTGCTTATTGATGAGTTTGTGGTGCTCTGGTGGGGTACACAAGAAATAATATCTTTCGCTTGCTTACTCCAAAACAGCACCACACACTCCGGTGCAAAGTCAGCACCACTCCGGTGCAAAGTTGAATCTACTCCAGTGCAAAGTCAAAATCTACTGTAAGTGTTGTTTTTCCACTGGACTGGTTGCGGTGATGTTTTGGACTGGCTGATCTTTATTCAGTCCTCAAACTACGCAGTCCGTTATTTTCAGTTTGGTTTTTTTTGCATATCCCCCCGAAACGGTGTACTCGTTTCGGGGGGATATGCAAAAACCCCCATAATCCGCGGATTTTCGCCCACGAAGCAAAATGATTTACAAGTATGGGACACACTGGTAAATGCTCCTTCAGGTTACATTAAGGATGATATCCTTCAATTCAATCAGAGTTTCGATTCGATAGCTAGCCTGTGAAAAGTCATGTGCTTTTGTAAAGTCGTTATAGACAATGACACAGTCAATGCCGGCCGCCACGGCTGAGTTCAGCCCTCTGGATGAATCCTCTACAACCAGTGTCTCTTCTTTGGTGGCTCCGAGGCGCTTTAAGCCGGTCAGGTATGGTTCCGGGTGCGGCTTGGTGAGCTTGTAGTCTTCGCGAACAAGGACGAAATCCATGAATTGTCTAACTTGGCGCTTTTCATGGATAATTTCAAAATCCACACGTTTTGCAGTCGTCACGATGGCCATGCGGACGTATTTTGACAGTTCAGCAAGAGTTTCAACGACGCCTTCAATCTCAATGGCTTCTGTTCTAAGATATTCCTGATAATAATCATTACGAACCTCACGCTGCCTGCTGATGGTCTGTTCATCAATACCTGCCGCCCTGGCTTGGGCCCAAGTGCCCAATCCCTGGTTCATGTCCCGGAGGTATTGATCCTTGTCCAAAGTCAAACCAATGTCCGCCAGGGCGCGTTCTCCAGCTTTGTAATACCAGAATTCGGTATCCACCAGAACACCATCATGATCGAAGAGTATGTACTTTTTCACTGTCTTGATCCTTTCCGGTAGCCGCGGTGTAAATCATTTTGCTTCGTGGGCGAAAATTGGATAACTAGGTGGGCGGTAAAACAGGCATTGACGATTCGCTTCTTCATCTCATGCTTCTGTCCTTCAATTTTCGCATCTTTTCTCGTCTATCTCCCATCATACCGCCCACATAATCCGCGGATTTTCGCCCACGAAGCAAAATGATTTACACTAGCATAGACCGTGTAATACTTGATCTGCTCGATCACCTCCTCCACCTCACAGTGGATACAGGTATGCAGGTAGATGCGACTACGTAGCCGACGAGGCATTGCATACGTGCAATACCCACGCTTGCAGGATGGGCAGCGAAACCACACTGCCATCCGCTTACGAGCGCAAATGTACATGGGTACCTTTCCTTTCAGCCTCGCGTTGCTTACGCCGCTTCTCACGCTGTTTCGCGACACGGACCTCATACGCTTCGGCGCGCCGCGCCTCACGGCATGATGGACAATAGCGGGGCAAAGGCCCTGGGTAGCGCATTTCTGTCTTTTGCGTTCCGCAGCGCTGGCACGTAAACGAGACCTCTCGTGCGGCTACTTGTCGCTCAAAGGCTGGCTTTCCTTGCGCACGCAGCTTGCCATACACCTGCACAGTATGGATGCGCGGCTGTTGGCCCGATGCTGCTGCTTCTGTCATTGAACCTCCTCGCTTCTTGTGTATGTGACTATTACTTGCAAAAATCTGGACCGCTTTTAGCTGAAGCCACCTGATATGCCATCTCATGCCTTGTTGATATACTCACAACGGCAGCGCCTTACCTATTAGTAAATGTCCTCCGATGTGAGCAGGTTTAGCCCTCCAACATAAGCACTTGCCCTCCAATATGAGCACTTGGAGAACCGTACCTGGGCAAACCGCTCCATATCTAGGGTGTTGGCTGAAATCAATGGAAATAACCTGACGGATCAGGCGACGCGTTCTCGTCAAAAAAACGGCACATCGTCACGCCGTGTGGGATCGCTCCGAGCCTGAAACGACCAAAGCGGCAAGGCCGACCTCATCCCACACAGCGTGACGATGTGCCGCTTACAGCGAAATCCGGAGTCAACAAACCAGTGGGGAAGCCGACTTGCGGACGGATTGAGCTAAGGCACAAACCGTTTCCAATGGCCTTCGGAGACAACTTCGACTGCTCCGTCGATCACTTTGATGGCGGTCTGATCGTCGATCGCATACGCCGGTACTGGTATCCCGGCGGCCCATCTTTCTGCGTCGGCCATGGAGTTGTCCGGCAGATAGTCGGCATCCAGGTGCGGAAGCAACGTAAAGTCAACCAGTCCCAGCATTCTGTCGCTGCGGCTCTCCGTCAATTGAGGGTCGTCGTAGACTCCGATGGGGGGGGTGACCACCATACTCCCACCGCTCAGCCCCACATAGACTGCCTCGCGCCGCAGCGTCGGCAAGAGGTCCGCCAATCCCGATTGCCACATCCAATAGCACAGATAAAACACCTCACCTCCTCCAACCAGCAAGGCGTCAACCTCTTGGACCAGAGGGACCCAATTCTCTTTCTTGATACTGGGGAGAGCGGTGAGCTCCAGTACTCCCAACGACTTCCACCCCAATTCGCAAAAGGGGCTCTTGGCCACTCCGTGGATCAGCTGGTAGACTCCGGCAAGACCACCGGGGTAGGCGTACCACGCAGTGGGAATGACGAGGGCGCTGGACTCGGCGATCGGTTTGCCCAGAGACTCAACCAGGGCTTTGTGAATGCTGTCGTTGGAGATGCCGCTAGACGTGAGAAGAAATTTCATGATGGTCTCCTTTCCAATTCATTACGAGCCGAAAGTCTTTTCCGGTCATGCTCTTTGATAGAACATTTGTCTCCTCCAAGAGTACCTGAGAGACAACCAAATGGCAAGATTTTCTAGGAGCAACGGACCATTTGGAAAGAAAAGGCCCCGAAATGTGTGAGCAGTTTTTCGGGGCCTGGCTGGATTGTATCTGGGGTCAGCGTATCCAAACTTGAAAAGTGTACGCTAAGGTTTGGATGTGCTGGCTCCCCATCATCCCTGTATGCAGAGACGGAGGCGCAAAGCTCCGTCTCCACGAGTTACTGTGACCTTTCTTCTAGATCAGATGGCAGAATCTGCTGGGTGAGCAACTGATGCAGGCGCTCGCGGCGCTGTGGTCCTCGCAGGATTGGTTCGAGCAGCCGACGACCATAGAAGTAGGTGAAAATGTAGGTCTCGCGGAGTGGCCGCTGTAGTGAGGCAAGCTGGCGCTGCGCCGCCTCTTCGTCCATGAGCGCGTAACGCATCAGATAATCTTTCACTTCGGTCTCCGTGCGTCCTTCGCTCAAGAGCCAGACAGCGTTGCACGACACACCAAACAAGAGATCCGTGGCGCGCTGGATCTTCGTCAGGTCGCTCCCGTCGGGAGATATGCCCGCTTCTGGATAGATATGTTCAGCCAGCCACTGCTCCGCTTCTCCAGGGGCGAAGAGCATCTCATGCGCGAGGAGAGCCAAACCCTCACTGATCACAAACGGCGGTGTGGACAGGAATCCCACCCGCTGTTCAAGATACCCTCGCTGCTGAATGAGGGCCTCGTCTTTGAACACGGCCTCCGCGAGGTGGCCGGGATAGCCCTCATGGCACAACACATAGAAAAGATCGGTGAGCGGAAAAGGCACCGCAGGATTAAGATAAATGCGCGAGCGATGATTCCCCAGATAACAGGCTATCGCTCGTATAGGCCGATCAATCACCGGCTGAATCTCTACCTGCTCATCCGCTGGCAGGGGAACAAGTTCCTGGGTGCGTCGCCGAACCTCGTCCAGGCCACGCTGGAGAAAAAGAGGCAACATATGAGCTTTCTCTGGCGGCAACGTGAAAGCCGCTTTCCATTGCTGGAAGCGGGAAGCAATGCTGCCGTTTCCAGGCAGCGCTTCATCATAGATCGCATGTGCCTGTTCAAAGATGCTCTCGGGCAGCCAATCGATGTGAAGATCATAGCAGCGCAGGATCTCCTCCTGCAGCGAGAGGCGCTCACCCTGCAAACGACGGCTGACCGTTTCCAACGCACCCAGCAACTTCGCCAGATACGCGGCCCGTTGTGGCTCAAAATGCTGCTGAGAGAGGGTATCCATCAACGCCTGCGTATCGCGTACAAGCGTCTCTCCCAACTGAACAGGCTCATGCTGCACCTGCTCATACCATTCCGGCGGCAGATATTCCTCAACTGGTTCGTAGGATGTGCGCGCATCAACGGCTTTTTGCAGCCTCAACACCAGGACGGTGTAGTCGTGTAACCATTGTTCATTCAAAAGAGGGTATCCTTCCTTTTTCTCTTGGGATGTCGTCGTGCTTTGCTCTGTCTTCCTCTGGAAAGCGAAAGGTGGAACAGCCTTCTCGCGCAGATTGTGAGCGCGCATGAACAACATGCTGCCGATGTTTAGCAATCAATTGGCACAATTGCTAAAAATGAGTGTAGCATATTTATCGCTTCAATGTAAGCAACATATTACTTCGTTCGCTAGCAATCTCTATTGTACTGTGCTAATTATGCTCGTTTTTTACCTGTTTGGGCAGAGTAGCAATTAGAGCGTCGTCAGGCGAGATTGGAGGTGGGCCGCCATCCGTTCCAGATGGTCGATAGTCAAGCGGTCAGTCACACCCAACCAGTGTTTGTAGTGGCGACCGTGGAGACTAATCATGGCAATCCAACCACGCGTCGGTTTGCCATGATTAGTCTCACGGTAAGCAGTAAAGCGACCAGATTGCCCAACGAAGCGGAACGAGGAAAGGGTTGCAACCAATCTATCTGAGCAGGAAAAGGGTCAGTGGGAGGGTGTTCTCTTGCATCCAACACCTGCGCTCAATGATGAGCAAAATGGGCTGAATCGCTCGGACAGATCACAAGCTACTGGCTTGAATGCTGCTGGTACGAGAAGACCGTCCGAGCATTGAGTACCAGCATGACGTTGAATCTTGAGCGACTCTCATTGACAGAAACAGTACACACCTCTTGGCTTGGAGAGCGGCTTCATTTGCGCCTGATGGCTCTGCTGCTCATATTGGCGGGCAAGTGCTCAAGTCGGCGGGCAAAATCCGCTCATGTCGGATGTCATTTACCACCTATCCAATGCCGGGATAAGTAAGGCAGACCTGTTCGTTACAGTGAACAAATGGGTAAGAGGATATGAGACGCTCTTGACCCACCAGAGAACACCGTGTTGTTGGCAACCTGCCCGCGGTCTCCCGTGTCAAACGCTTCCCCTGTGTTCAGATTCCGATCATAGCGGGGAAAGTCACTACTGGTTACCTCGACTCGGAGTCGGTGACCTGCTTGAAAGACTTGCGCTGTTGCCTGGAGGTCGATCTCAAAGCGATAAATTTGCCCTGGATGCATCAGTGTAGGCTCCGTCAAGGAATCCCGATAGCGTGCCCGCAAAATCCCATCGCAGACAGACATGGAACGCCCATCTGGCCAGACATCGCAGAGGCGCACCACCCAGTCGGTATCTGGAGCTGAAGATGTGCCGTAGAGGACTGCTTTCACTGGTCCAATCACTGTCAGATCCTGCTCAAGGGGATGTGAAGTATAGGTGAGCATCTGTCCCTCGATAGAGCGATGATCTTTTGGGCCGAGAAAGGGATAGGTCAACAGACTCTCGATTGGAGCCATTGGATCGTAGAGGAAGCTCTCTGCTTGCTCATCCGAGGCTGGTTGCTCAAAAGCAAGAAGTCCGTTGTTGAGAGAAGCAGCTGTTTGTCCAGATCCTGCCTGGAGATACATCGGCTGGTAGGTCGTATCTGGCAGCGGCCAGGACTCGGCCTCCACCCATCGATTGATGCCCATCAGGAACACACGCACTGCTGGGCCATCCATGATCCCGTTCGGCACCTGTTTGAGCCAGTAATCATACCAGTGAAGACGATAGTCAAAGAGATCGAAAGCGGCCTGCGGTCCGAAGTTGAGTTCGCCGACGACAGGCTCTCCAATTTGATTCGGGCCATGTATCCAGGGACCAATGATGAGTCGCTGATTCGACCGGCACTCCTCTGTTTTGCCTTTTGCTCGGATACCCTGGAAACACCGAAGCGTACTCCCCAGAAACACGTCAAACCAGCCTCCTAGGTGCAGGATTGGCACATTTACCTCGTGAAAGCGCTGCGAAAGGCTGGTCGGCCACCAATATGGCCCATCCTCCGAGTGGGCGAGATCGGCAAAATACCAGTCAGCGAGTCCTTCCAGAGGAGGACAGGCGGTGAGAGGAAGATGGCGATGCCAATCATCCACATTTTTGGCTGCCTGCTCCAACAGGGCGAGCGCTGATGCCGTCTTAGGAAGGACGTTTTGTCGCAAGTGCGCAAGCGTTGCATTGATAGCCCATCCTCTGTGCAATGCTAATTGGTAAGCGCCCCCTCGGAAAACAAAGTCGTGGTAAATATCTGACATGCCCTCGCGCACGAACAGGGCCTTGAGAAAATCGGGTTGTGTTGGGGTGAGTAAATATTGTGTCCCACCAGAGTAGGAGCCATCCAGCATGCCCACTACCCCATTTGACCAGGGTTGTTTTCCTGCCCAGAGGATCGTGTCATATCCGTCTCGATGCTCACTCCATCCATCATCCCGAAACGGAATGAAGTCGCCCTCGGATGCAAAGCGTCCTCGGACATTTTGCCCAACGACCACATAGCCACGGCTGGCGTAATATTCGCCGGCATATCGGCACCGTTCTGCTAATTCGTAAGCAACTCGTTCAATCAGAACAGGATAGCACCCCGGGTTACTGGGTCGATAGACATCAGCGCGCAGGATGGTTCCATCTGTCATAGGGATGGAAACCTGGCGTTCAACATGAACCTCATACTGAGAGGAAGAGGTATTCTGAGACTGCATCGGTTTTTGTGCTTCCTTCATCTTTGTCGAGCACGGCCCGACGAACATACTTCTGACTCATCAATCTCGACAAAGTGTATGCCAGAAAGAGAAACTTGACAAGGTCGCACAAACAACTCCATGACGATGGGAAGCCTTGTGGAGTAGCCACCTTAGCGTTGGTAGAGAGAGCTGTAGGCTACTTCCAGTTGCTTTTCGAGTTCTTTGATTTTTTCCGCTTGCTCACGAACCCGCTTTTGCAAGGCTGCAATCACTGTATCTTTCGAGGAAGAGGAAGCTTGGCTCTTGAGGGGGACGATAACTTGAGCTTTGGGAACCTGCTGGGAACGGAGATGGATAATCCGCATCTTGATATCCTCGTGTGCGTACAACCAGGCGGTTGAAATCTGTGCCGTTTCAGCAACGGCCTTGAAGGTAACGGGACGGTGTTGTGAAAGCAGGAGGCTGAGCGCTTCTTCTGCACGTCTTGATGTTTCCTCTGCCTTCTGTTTGGCTGCTTTTCGCAGTCCTTCAATATTCGATTTCTGGGATCTTGACGATGAGGTCATGGCGTAGCTCCTCTAGGGCGGCGATGAGTTGTCTCAGGCTGGCAACGAGCTGGGCACACTTTTCTTGCATACGGGTATATCCATGGGCGGCAAACATGGTTTTTTTTGCATATCCCCCCGAAACGGTGTACTCGTTTCGGGGGGATATGCAACCCCCCCGAAACGGTGTACTCGTTTCGGGGGGATATGCAACCCCCCCCTAAATGCTTAGCGTGGTATTCCGGTCCGTTAATACTCAAGGGCCTGGTTCGGCCAGGCACCTGGGTACATCTTTGAGAAGCAAGCTCTCTGGCATTAAATTTACACCCGTCCTCTCATTGCCTCCCTTCTCCCTTGTAGTCTACTCCGTTTTCATGCCGGGTGGTGCGGCTGCGCCGCATGGTTTCTTTGGAAATAAGCTGTTGATTTTTGGGCAATTGCCCTGTTGAAAGCAGCTCTCCTTCAGTCACATAGGAACCCATTCTTTAGGCAAAAGGCAGAGCGTGTGCATCGAGAACCACTAGCATCATGGGTAAGATTCCACTCACTTCTTTCCAAAATGCACCTATGGTTCAGGCGTGGTGGCAGGGAACATCTTATCGCTTTCCTTTTGTCTCTCACACTCGCCAGTAAAACAGAATGCTGTTAAGGAAAGCCGCCATTTCGCGCTCGAAGCGTTAGAGGCGGCCTTCCTGGTTCGCGGCCCCGGAATATGAGAACCCGGTCAACTTCATCCTACGAGGTTGGAAACGTGCTGTTTTTTTGCCCTGGAGAAGGGAGACTGACGCCGGTAGTTCCAGGCAACAGCACAGAAGAGCACACTCCCGATAAGAAACCACAGGCCGAGAAATGTCGCTGGCGCTACCAGGCCCATATGCGTCGCGCGCTTGAAACGTTCCAGGTCAGTGAATAAGCCAACCGCGAGGAAATCATTCAGCGCGTGCAGGGCCAGGAGTGCTGCGCCTGCCCACGTCAGGATGAGGAGCAGCCAGCGCGGACATTTCTGGCGCAGGGACTGGCTAAACGCGAGAGGGACCAGCACTCCCGCGAGACACAGGAGAAGAGCAAGCAGCACAGGTACGGCCCATATTCCCTCTGCGATGCCTGTGATCAAGATGAGCCCGAAAACCGTGCTCTGGTTCAAGGTCGCAGAGGCGAAAAGTCCTGCGCACAGGAGCGCCCAGGCGCAGGCTGCATATGCTGTCCATTGTGTGAGAGCTGGCGATATGTTTCCGCCGTGCGCCACGTCACGGCTTCCACGACCGCACCGTTTACAGTATCCGTTTGTCTTGTTGATGTAGGCGATAAGCGCCAGACCGAGGGTGATACCCCAGAGTAAAAAATTGGGATAGACGAAACCAAGCGATGGGAGTACATGCACGGGCAATGCTTGAAGGCCAAGGGCGGCGGCCAGGGCTTCTTCTGATCCCATGACGCCAACCGAGATCGACAGCCCGCACGTCCCGAAGGCGATACACATCGGTACCCAGCGCGTTATGCGGCCAAGCCGTTCGCCCCAGGGCTGCACCAGCGCCAGAGCAGTCACAATGGCAATGGCGGACAGGACAAATGAGCCATCAAACTCGCCTACCAGACCCTGCGAGATGGCCTGGGCCGGATTACGAAAGCCGATGGCAATACCCAGTGACCACAAGATTTTCAGAAGTCCGTAAAGCGCTGCTGGAATGCAGGAGACATAGCCGGAGATCGTCGCAACGCGTAACCATGTCTGCGATGGAGGGGCGTCTGTTCGTCCGCAGGTAAGACACGCGCTTCGGAGGCTGCGCTGGGCGAGAAGCGCCATCACCAGCCAGAGGAAAGCTCCCACCTCGGCAACTTCTCGCATCAGGAAGCCTCCATTGAACGGTTTCTGAGCGACGATATCGAGAGCCAGGCCACCAAAGGTTGAGAGATTTGCTTCATACAAGAGGATCAAACATGTTCCCCAGGTGAAGAGAAGCAACGGGACGCGAGGCAACCTGCGTCCCCATGACTGGACCAGCGCGAGCGCGATCAGGCACGCCACGAGGCTCACTCCTCCAAGGCCCCAACAGGCCGCGCGGAACCAGAGAGAAGCAGCCTGGGAAATCTGTTGACTCTGGAGAAGTGGGGACGCGGCAAGCCAGGCGTTTCCGCCGCTGGCCCAGTAGAAATGCACGATGGCGACCAGCAAGGCCCAGCCACAGGACGCGTACGACGCTCCCGCTGCCCACCATGGCACCCTGACAGATACTGCTTTTGCGTTTTTATCAAACAATTGTTGCATATTTTCTCCTTGTTTCATTGTGATTAATACCAGGAGTGATAGATGTATATCATCACTTTATCTGATTTTCGATCAAATTCTCTTTCCTGGAGAGAATGATACAAGGAAAATGGCAATTGCGGATGCGTCTGAAGTCTTGTTTTGAGAATGCGTCTGAAGTCCTGTTTTGAGGGAAACTAGCTCATTCATCGCGCATTTTGTTGTTGGTGGCCTTTTCGTCCCGGCGCATGAGTCCCTGTTGCCAGGCAAACACAGCTGCCTGGGTGCGATCCAGGAGATACAGCTTGCTCAGGATATTGCTCACGTGGCCTTTCACCGTTTTTTCGCTAATACTCAGCCGCGAGGCAATCTCGGCATTAGAACGCCCATCTGCGATCAGGCGCAGGACGTCGAGTTCGCGTTCGCTCAGTTCTGCGAAGGGATTGGTGGAGGTCTGCTTTGATTTCCGCAGTTCATGTACCACGCGCGCCGCCACCTGAGGGTGTAGCACCGACTCGCCGCGCACTGCTCTGCGCACCGTCTCCACCAACTCGTCAGGATCGACGTCTTTCAGGAGGTAAGAGAGGGCACCAGCGCGGAGCGCGGGAAAAATCTGCGCGTCTTCATGAAACGAGGTGAGCACAATCACCTGGGAACGAGGGCTGGCCTGTTTGACGCGCCGGGTGGCTTCGACGCCATCGAGGCCAGGCATCACCAGGTCCATGAGAATAATATCGGGCACCAGCAAAGCCGCCATGGACACCGCGGCTTCACCCGAATCGGCTTCGCCAACGACTTTGCAATCAGGTTGGAGCGCGAACAGCGCTCTCAGGCCCTGCCGCACAATCGCGTGATCATCTACAATCAGAATGGTGATAGGCTCTCTCTCTGCCATATGCTTTCTCCCTTTCAAAGAGATTTGAGCGTGTTTCCTTCGTGCTGCTGCTCACATTGGAGCGTAATCATCGTTCCCTGGCCTTCTTCGCTCTGGATTTCGATATGCCCACGCAAGGCCTGGATACGCTCGCGCATGGAAGAGAGGCCAACCCCCTGCTGATTTGCTTGCCTGACATCAAAGCCACGGCCATTATCGCTGATCGAGAGGGTTACGACCTCGCCAACTGCTAGTCGGAGCGTCACAGCGCTGGCCTGGCTATGTCGAGCCACATTTGTCAGGGCCTCCTGCGCAATCCGAAAGAACGCCTCTTCAATATTCGGAGACGCCAGTTGTGCTTCACTTCCCTCAAATGTCACGCTGATGCCTGTTTGCTTCTGCCATGTATGGGCATACTCTTGCAACGCCTGCGCCAGATTTTTATCAGAGAGCGCCACCGGGCGCAATTCGCGAATAAGCGCGGTCAGTTCTTGCTGCGTCTGACGAATCACCTGTTCAGCTTCATTTATTTGCTGGCGCGCTGCTTCCTCGTCATGCCCGATTAAACCTTTGGTGTTTCTCACCCAGATCGAGAGCGCAAATATCTGTTGTTTCACGCTATCGTGTAGTTCGCGAGCCAGACGGTTGCGCTCTTGCAGCTGGGCCAGGCTCTGGCGCGTGTGAAGCAGGTCGCGTAATTGTTCTGCCATGTGATTGAGTCGCAGTGCCAGTTGTCCCAACTCATCGTTGGATGTATCGAGCACCAGCGTCGAGAAATCTCCCCGCCCCCAGCCATCCACCGAAGCGAGGATACGCTTGAGACGGCGCACCAGGCCGTGGGCCGTCACTACTCCAAAGACAAGCCCAATGATTCCCGCCCCAACAAAGAAGATCAGGAGGCTTCCGCCGCCATAAAAGAGGAAGGCTGGCGCATATTCCCAGAGGTTGTCAGAGTGAAACTGCACGTGCTGAGCTATTACTAGCAGAACGCCCCTGATTTTTTGTTCGCTGACCATCGGAGCGACTATCGAGACGGTGCCCTTTTCCTCATAGGTAGAGGTACTGAGATTCGTAACCGTTGCAGGAGTAACCGCGAGTGCCTCTCGGATCTGCTGTTGTATGCCAGGAGATACTGCTCGCAGGAGATCGGAGTTTTCTGCCGGCGCATGGTCTCCAAATGCCGCCAGGACGTGACCGCTCGAATCGAGAGCTGCGATAAATCCCTGGAATTCAGTGCCGCTTCCCTGTCGCCATTCTTTCAAGGCTTGGGATAAGGTTGCGCGATTCACCAGCGGACCAGTGAAGTTCGAGCCGATGTTTTGCCCTGCAATACCGACCTGAGTCGCGAGAAGACCAGTCGCGTTCGCGGTGACGAAACCAAGGAGGAGCAGGGCAGTGATAATTTCAAGCAGAGACAGGACCAGCACCGTAGAGAGCGTATAAAAGATGGTCAGCTTCCACTGCAAACGACGAAAACGCCTGAAAAAGCGGGTTGGAAATTTCACTGTGGTGGTTCCAGATAGACTAACAGAGACGCTCATTTTGTGACTCTCGGTATAACCTGGCCGCCCTGGCCACATTTCGGCATTCCGGCAATACTTCCCATTCGGATTTGACCAGCCAGACAAGCCGCTTTGCAGATATCTCGATAATCCTTGAATACTCAATTGGCTTCAGGAGCCGATCAAACGCACTGGCAAAATCTGTACTTGCGGCCAAGTTATGCTTGATTTCTGCACAACCGGCCACTTTATGCTGTTTTAACACAGCCGCTATTGAGCTTGAATGCTCCTGCTTATCGGCTAAGTTATGCCGTTTTTGGCGGCCATTTTATGCCAAAAGTCACACATTTCTCAAGTATAGCACACTTTTTGACAAAAACCGATGACGCAGGGAGGCCAAGGGTGAGCGTCATCTTTTTGCAATGGATTTGGGACGACAAGCCAACACTCGTTTCCATGGATGATGGGTTGAAGGGCGTGAGGAACCAGGTAAGGTGGCAGCAGGTGCCATTGGACGAGGGGGAGGGGGAAGTGGCTTGGGAGTAGGGGAACGAAAGCGAAGGAGCGAGAGCATCAAGGAAGAGACCATCTGCTCAAGACGAGGTGTCGCTCGCTCGTTGCGACGCTGCTCCCGGTGACGGAGTTGCTCCCGCTCAATCTCTTGCCAGCAGAGATCCCATCGCTCATTACAGACGGCGTTGCGTAAGGTGAGCATGGGATTGACATGACTGGGCTCCCAATGCATACCTGCTCCTTTGAGGCGGGCTTGCACCACCACTTTATTGGCGCTTTCCACCATCCCTGACCCAATCGGCCAGCCTGCGGCTTGAAACTGGGGATACTGCATCAAGGCTTCGCGTTTGAGAAAATAGCCGACCTGTTCACGCACCCCTTCCTGTTGGGCGATCTGAGCTGGTAAACGAGCAAGCAGCCAGATGAGCAAACGGGGACCTCGATGTTTGAGTCGATGGCAGGCACGCTCCAGCAGGTCGTCAGGCAGAACGAGGCCGGCTTGTTGGAGCGCTTGGATGAGCAGATGGAGATGCTCTGCTGCATGAGGAAAATCCAAGATGCGCAACGCTTGGGGACAGTGGAGATCGAGGAAGCCCTGCAACCACTCGGCACCATCAGTGACTGCTCCGATTTCTTGAGCCTGCCGGACCCCTCGCTCTCGCATCTCCACATCAGCCAAGGTCGCAAAGGTCTGAGCATCACACATGCGAGAAAAATAGGAGAGATGACTGACCGTGACCTCTTGTGCTCCAGCCGGACTGGTGGAGGGTTCGACTTCTCCAAAAGCCACCGTTCGAACCTCTGCCCACTGCCCTTTGAGCAAAGGCACATAGGCCCCATCGGCGCTGATGGCCAGGCGCTTGGTAGGCTTGCTCACAGATGGTGACGAGGCGAAAGGTTCCGAGGCCAGAACCGTTTGCACCGCCAGGGCCAAGGCACCTGCCTGCTCACTCTGTCGACGCGCGCTCGCTTCACTGACCTGAACCCCGAGCAGACGTTGCATCATCTCAGCAGCTCGCGCAAAAGGCATCCAGCTCGAAAGATGGACCAGATGCTCGTGTTGCAACGATGTCAAGTTCCTCCCTCTTGGGAGAGCTAACTCCTCATCGAGGGGGAAAAAGCCCTGTCCCACACGTGGGGCAAGTTCCGTACGTTCTGCTGAGCGTGATCTCTTGTCCTCCTGCTCCTTGCAGACGGCGGGGTCGTTTCCCACGGGCTTGCAGTGGGGTGCCACACACGGGACAGGTGGGGCGCTCTTGGGCTGAGGTACCACTCCAGTCACGTTGCGCACTTGCTTGAGCTGCATCTTGAATCACTTGGGCTTCCAGTCGACTCAGGCGCTGATGCACTTCCTGTTCAATCTCACGTAAGGTCACCTTGGGATGGTCTCGCCGCCAGGCTTTGATATCGGTGAGAATCTGTGCGCTGAGTTGTTGCCAGCCTTGATCAGTCTCTTCGCTCATGTTTTTCCCTTCCCCTCTTGAGAATGAACACATCTTCGCAGAAGAGGGGGCTTTTGTCTAGCCCAATTGCAAAAACATGACGCTCACCCGGAGGCCAACTGGGGTATGAATTTTGGAAAGAAGACAGAGGAATCTTACCCATGATGGCCTAAAATGCGCGAAGCTGTCATCAAATGGTATGATAGCAAATGACAAATTCTGTATGAGCCGTCATACTCAGCTTCATCTTTCTCATTGGCGCTTGGCACATCACCCATGATAGAACGTTCTTTGTTCCCTCCTCGTATCTTCTCAACAGAGAAAGAAATCATTGGTTAGCGTCGTGGAGGGGACTGATGAAGCAACGCCACTGGAAGTGCCGTCGGCAAGGAGTTGAGCATATTCATGCCCTCTCCCGCTGGGATCAGGCCTACCAATGCCTTCTGCGATGGACGAATGCCCCGCAACAGGGGCCAGTCAGTCAGGAGGAAATCGATGAACATCGCAGCATATGTTCGTGTCTCGGGTCAGCGTCAAGTTCAGACACAGACCATCGAGCAGCAATTGGAACGATTACAGATATACTGCCAGTGTAAGAACTGGTTCTGGGAAGACGTCCAGATTTTTCGGGATGATGGCTACAGTGGAGCCAGTCTCAAACGACCAGGGTTAGATCGGTTACGAGATCAGGTGGGAAGAGCAATTTTTGATCGGGTTCTCATCACAGCGCCCGATCGTCTCGCCCGCAAATATGTGCATCAAGTCCTCCTCGTTGAGGAATTGGAGCGAGGAGGCTGTCAGGTGGAATTTGTGGAGCATCCCATGAGTCAGGATCCTCATGATCAGTTATTGTTGCAAATCCGAGGAGCGGTAGCCGAATATGAACGTACCCTCATTGCTGAACGGATGCGTCGAGGTCGTCTGCAAAAATTTCGAGCAGGGACGATGCTTCCCTGGAGTCGCCCCCCTTATGGGTATCGCTTAGATCCTGATCATCCACGGGATCCATCAGGAGTCCGCCTTCAAGAACCTGAAGCGATCCATGTGGCAGAAATCTTCGCGTATTATCTGGAAGAAGGGCATGGCTTGGAGCAACTCGCCAAGCACTTACATCAGCTAGGGATTCCAACCCCCAATGGAAAGTCGTATTGGAGCCTGACGACCTTACGTGACATGTTGAGGAATCCGGTCTACGCCGGAACCGTGTATGCTGGTCGAGAACGTGTTGTCGCGAAACATCGTCGTTTTTCCCCTTTGCAACCTATTGGGCGTCGATCCAGTACACAAGAGACGCCCTCTCAGGAGTGGATTGTGGTGGGACAAGTGCCAGCTATCGTTTCACAGGAGCAATTTGATTGGGTCCAGGCAAAACTGGCAGACAATTTGCACTTTGCCCGTCGGAACAATACCTCTCATCAGTACCTGTTGCGTGCCTTGGTCAGTTGTGGTCTGTGTCACCTTTCCTGTTTGGCTCGGACGAGTTCTGGACATGCCTACTATGTCTGCCGAGGAAAGCAGGGGCCCATCCGTTCTCGACGAGAGGAATGCTGTCATGCACGTTTCATTCCAGTTGAGCAGTTGGATACACTTGTCTGGCAGGACCTCTGTGAGGTGCTGCAACATCCAGTAGTTATTGAGCAGGCGTTGCAGCGAGCACAAGCGGGCGCTTGGCTTCCGCAAGAACTTCAAGCTCGCCGGACACAGGTCCGCAAAGCACGTAACACGCTGTGCGGGCAATTGGAACGACTGACTGAGGCCTATCTTGCCGATGCATTTCCTCTAGGAGAATACAAACGGCGGCGGCAGGACGTAGAACAGCGACTGGTGGCAGTGGAGATGCAGGCGAGCCAGATTGAAGCGAGTGTCCAGCAGCACATGGAATTAGCCAGCATCACTGGTTCGATCAACGAATTTTGTCAACGTATGAATCGCGGCCTCTCTCAGGCCACCTTTGAGCAGAAACGGCAGTTGGTAGAATTGCTCGTCGACCGTGTGGTCGTCACAATGGATGAGGTGGAGATCCGCTATGTGATCCCCACCTCACCGCGCAATGAACAGGTTCGTTTTTGTCATTTGCTTACGGACTATTCAGGTGCAAAGTGGCCAGTCAGAGTGATGATTTTCCGTTTCTGTTCTTACTTTCTGCTCGTCATCGCTATTTTTGACTGTTCTACCTGAGTATCAACACGGCTGTTTTGCTGATTCGGCTGGTACTAGATTTGAGTATCTAGTGCATTCTCAAGCGACCAATTCGGGAATAGGGTGGCAGGAGCAAGAGTTCCTGCCATCAGGGAGATCCTGTCTCCACTCCCTTGTTGAGCATTAGTAGATCTGTACACTGGGGAGGTTGCGATGTTGATGATGAAGTGTTGCAATGGTGGCAAGGGCATCGTATCCCAAAACCTCGTAGGCTCTGGTGAGCAGGCGCCAGGCTGCTTCTTCTCGATGAGGCTGGCCTGCTGATAACCAATGCAAATCATGCCCCAGTACTAGAGCGAAAGCTGGTTGACCTTTCTCACACGCCTGCTCTGCCTCAGTAATCCACGTTGTAACCTCTGGCGCATCGCTTCTGATAGCTTCATACACCACATGGCAGGGTTGAGGAACAGATTGGTTGTAAGGAGGAGGGACACGGACGCCAATGCCATTGTATGTAGCAAGGCGCTCCTGCAGGGCATCGTGAATGAAGACTTCGAGAGAGGCGTTTCCTCGTTCTCGTTGATCTATTGTCTCGTACTCCGTAATGGCATCACGCAGGAGCCAGGTGGGAAAGAGATCCTCCTCACCTTCTCTCACATTGGCAGGAGGATACCAGTCACGCTCTGTTCGCTCAACTGTGGCGTGCAGGACTTCCAACAACGTTCGACCAGCATATCTGATGGCGTCGGCATCGCGCGAATAGTACCCAGCAACAAAGGAAGGAAGCGCGTGAGGGGTATCATACCAGAGTCCATAATGGAGTCCGTCAGCATCCCCTGTCAGGACCGTCAGAAATTCGGGGGGATCGAGGTAGTATCTCCAAGCAAGCCGATGATCCAGTCCCTCGCGGGGAGTACGTTCTCGTCCACCTTCTTCAAAAAAAGAAAAGAGTCCAGCAGGATAAATGAAGCGAGTTATCGCCTCGCGTTCAATGGGACCCAGGCCAAGCCAGAATGTCCAGAAGGTGAAAATATGATCTGGCAATAACAAGCCATAGGACTGCATAATCCATGCGCGCATGGGTTCTTGTAGGACCGCAGTAACCTCTCGTGCTTCAGATCGCAAGAGCGCAAGGGCGTCGGTAGGAGGGAGATGCTTTTGTCGCCAGAGCTGATACTCGGCTTGCCAATGCTGGTATTGCAGAGCCTCTTTCTGCTGGTCAGGATGGTCCGATCCATGTTCATTCATACTTGCTTGTTCTCCATGTTCTTGATAGTGTGGGCACTGGGGCCGCTTTCCAGACGCCTATCGGGACACGAGTTGCTGGTTCTCAAAATACCAGAGCCTTGGATGTTCAGAGACTCCATGGCCTTGGCGAATGGAGTATCCAACGAAGCCTTGGGAATCGCTAATCGTAGCCAACCACTGCAATAGCCGCCAAACATCCCCTTCAGCATCATCGTGAACAGCAATCTGAAAGCTCAGGATGTAGGGGGCCTCGGAAGCCGTCGACCATTGTGTTCGAGACGAGTGAACACGAAAAAACCGAGCAAAATAACCCCTCTCCTCATCGGGATCAACCTGCAAGATGTCCCGCCATGCTTCGTATCGCTGCCCTTCAAATTCTTCAGCCCCAAAAAAAGGATGGTCTGATGGCGCGTCGAATGCGTACTCGTGCGTTCGAACCAGATAGCGAAGGGTGTCGAGGAGATGTGGATCAAGAGAAGAGGAAAACGTGCAATTGATGGCGTATTCATAGTAATCACTCATAGGGCTTCTCTCCATGTTGTTGATAGGTAGGCATATTTAGGCAGCAGGCAGCGACAAATGCGTTTCATGAGAACAACGAAAATATGCACAAACACGCTCGGCCAGTTGATGCGCCGAAAGGAAAGCATTCGGTTCAACAACAGCACGTTTTCCGTGGGCCCACTTTGGCTCAATTGGGTTGAGCCAGGGACTTTTTGTGGGCAAAAACAAGGGGAGGATGCGTACTCCTGTGTTTTCTTGTTTGACCTGCAGGTTGTGTTCGCGAATCCAAGTGCGCACCTGCTTGCTCAAATGCCAGGAGGCATTATCCCAGATCAATAACCAGCCGGTCTTGCCTTGTGCTTGCAATTGAGTACAGCACCAGTCCAGAAATTGGGTCGTGATATCACTCACGGGACGGCCCGTCACAAAACGTAACCACATTTGATCTCGCACCGGATCGTCGTATGTGCCCTCTTGCCACAAAACCCCATAGCAGGCCAGCGCTTTGGGATCAGGATCGCCTTTTTTCCATGTTGGTTTTTTTGCATATCCCCCCGAAACGAGTACACCGTTTCGGGGGGATATGCAAAAACCCCCAGTTTCAGCCTTTCCCTCCCCACAAGCTTCCTTGACAAAACTCCTTCCATAATTATACTTATTCTTATCGATTAAAATATACTTTATCAATTTATATAGAGCTGATCATAGAAAGGGAGCCACCAATGCGAGACGAGCTTGTCCTGGAGACGCCCGAACAGATTCGCGCCCTCGCCCATCCGCTACGGCAGCGCGTACTTGGCCTGTTAACCAACGCACCTTACACCAACAAACAGCTCGCTGATCTGCTACAGGTCTCGCCGCCGCGCCTGCACTTCCATGTGCGCGAGTTGCAGGCGGCGGGGCTGATTGAGATTGTCTCCCAGCAGCCAAAAGGCGGCGTAATCGAGAAATATTACCGCGCCGTGGCGCGCGTGATACGCCTCGCACCAGAGACAAAAGAAACAGCTAGAGATCAGGAACTGGTGGAAAGCACTCTGGAGGCGCTGAGCCAGGAGTACATCAGGGCGAACACGTTCTTTAACGGACACATACCAGAGATGCGGTTCGCGCACGAGCTGGTACGGCTCCCCGCGGATCGGTTGGCGCGTATCCAGGAATTGCTCGACGCCGTGGGTCGCGAAATCTACCAGGCTCTGGAAGATCCGGAGCGGGATACCTACGAACAGTTCGTCGCTGTCAGCTACCTGCTTCACAGGCTGCCACCAGTAAGCATGGAGCGAGAGGGGCCGCGATGAAACGGTTGAGCCTTACCCGTATGATCGCCCCTTTGAGTGACCGAGACTTCCGCCTGCTGTGGATTGGGCAGACAATCTCCGCGTTGGGCAACTCTTTCCAGGTGATCGCCGTGACTTGGCTGGTGCTGCAGCAGTTGAAGGGCTCGCCGCTCGATCTGGCGCTGGCAATGCTGGCCCTGTCGATCCCCAGAATTCCGCTGACCCTCGCCGGGGGGATCATTACCGATCGGCTCGACCCGCGCACGGTGATGCTCTGGTCCGATGCCACGCGCGTAGCAACCTCAGGCGCGCTTGGTCTGCTGGCGCTTACCGGTTACGCGCCGCTCTGGCTGCTCTGCATGCTTCTCAGCGCGCACAGTGTGGCAACAGGCATCTTCGACCCGGCAGCAGGCAGCATTCCCCCTCACTTGGTACCTCGCAAGCAGCTTGATGGCGCGAATTCGCTGATGGCCCTAATCTCGCAGTTGGGTACCTTGATCGGCGCGCTGCCTGCAGGTTTGGTCGTGGCGACACTTGGCACAGCGGCTGCCTTCGGCATCAACGCCCTCTCTTTCGCCGTCGCGGTACTGGCAGCGCTGCTGATGGCCCCGCTGGCCCGCGCTCTACGGGAGACAAAAAAGTCGTTGCACCATGATGCGCGCGATGGGGTGCGCTACGTCATGAGCTTCCCCTGGCTGATCGCACTGCTGCTGATCGACACATGCGCGGCATTGGCGGCGATCGGCCCGACCTCAGTCGGCCTGCCGCTGATTGCGCGGGATGTGCTGCACGTTGGCGCTGAGGGCTACAGCCTACTGCTCTGGAGCTTTGGCCTCGGTTCGGTGCTTGGGTTCATTCTGTCCGGCGTCTACAGCCCGACTCGGGCGCGAGGGCGCTTCTTCTGCCTGATACAGATTCTGGAGGCACCGCTGCTGGCCGGGGTAGCCTTCACACCGCTGCCCCTGACGATGTTCTGCTTGGCAGGTGTGGGCCTGCTCAACGGGATGCTGCTCGTGCTCTTCCTCTCGCTCATCCAGGCCAACGTAGCAAAGGAGATGCTGGGCAGGGTGATGAGCTTCGTCATGCTAGCGAGCGTCGGCTTTGTGCCCCTCTCACTCTACGGCTCGGGCGCGATCGCCGGCACCTGGGGAACTCGGATATTGTTTCTTGTTGCGGGAGCGCTCACCCTGGTGAGTGCCACAGCAGGCTTATTCGTCAGGTGCCTGCGCAGGCTGGACTAGGGAGAAAAAGCGCGGCTTTTCTCCCCGCTCCACTGCAAAATTCGCTGCTCCAGTGGAAAGTCAGCACCGCTCCAGTGGAAAGTCAGCACCGCTCCAGTGGAAAGTCAGCGCCGCTCCAGTGGAAAGTCAGCGCCGCTCCAGTGGAAAAACAACACCTACATCTACTGTAAGTGTTGTTTTTCCACTGGACTGGTTGCGGTGATGTTTTGGACTGGCTGAGCCTTATTCAGTCCTCAAGCCACTCTGTGATGAATCGCGGGCTCGCGTGGATATCAACCTGCCGAAGCAGCCCCTCACCAGAGTTGATAAACTTATGCGGCACCCCTGCTGGCACAATTACGATGCTCCCTGCCTTCACCTCAAGTGTGTCTGAGCCAACCGTAAAGGTTGCCTGGCCTTCCTGTACCATAAAGACCTCTTCGTAGGGGTGCTTATGGAGACGTGGGCCACCCCCTGGTGGCAGTTCGACCCAGATACATGAAATGTTGGTATCTCCATGCTGGTAGCCCTGGAACTCATTGGGGGTTCCGTAACGCGAAAGTTCATCCTTGTGAAGATAAGTGTAGTTCATTCTCGCCTCCTTTGCCTATCCTGCCATCAAGCTTCTTTTCCGTCTATCAGAAGCATACCATGCTCCTGGACGTGTCAAAATAACCAATTTCTGCCACATGACGCATACTATTCCTATATGCACCGTCTTGCCCTCTTTCCCAGGTATCCTATTTTCTCAACAACCTGATTAATATAGCAATGTTTGTGGCATTCGTATGCAGCATGTGTCCTTCGCACAATTGCGAGAGGAGGTGCGGCACACGTTGTTCGTTGCACCTCCTACATCTGTAGAAGCCGCTTTTCATACCCTATCCATTCTACTGATACATTTGCATGCATCAGTAGAATGGATAGAGAGAGTGCCTCTCGCAAACTATTTTGTAAAAGGCGACGGATATAGGAAACATTTTTCTCAGGCAATAAAAGGGAATATTGCGACCAAGCGTTTGCTGCCACGGTTTCGGATGCTTGATGGCCTTGATTCTTGTTTGCGCCACAAAAGGGAAGATCGCGTCTAAGCGTTTGCTGCATGATGCGCTCGTAGCCCTGCATCTTTGCTACCCGGCGTTGCAAGGAGCATCATCGCGTTTTAGTGTTTGCTGCCAGCACTTCCTGCGGGAGGCTCAGACCGTCGCGTCGTTGCAAGGAGTATCTCGCGTTTTAGCGTTTGCAGCAATGAACGTACCAGGAACATTCATTATCGGGGTCAGCGTATCCAAAGGTGAAAACTGTACGCTAAGGTTTGGATACGCTGACCCCTATCTGGACAAGGCATGACCACATGCCTGAAGCATTCCTCATCATCGAATGGTGGGAAGGCCCAGCATAGAGGGATTGGATGAGGCACTGCGTACCGTTGTTAACACTCCCAAGTCCATCTCACAGACCGTATCACAGAGCACCTCAATGTCCTGGGCATTGTGGCTGGCGAGAAGAATCGTCTTTCCCTGATTACGCAGACGCAGGATCAACTCTCTCATGTGGAGTACACCTTGTTTATCTAACCCGTTGAATGGTTCATCTAAAATGAGCAGGCGGGGATTCTCCATGATCGCCTGTGCTATTCCCAGGCGTTGGCGCATCCCAAGAGAGTATTTATTCACCGTTTTTTTCATATGGGGGTCCAGGCCCACCCGTTTCATAGCCTCACAAATGGTCGCGTCATCAATCTTTCCCCGCAAAGAGGCTAATATTTTCAAGTTTTTTCCCCCTGTCAGTCCTGGCAGGAAACCAGGCGTTTCGATGATGAGGCCCAGGCTTTCCGGGAAGTCAATATCTTTGCCAACCTGTTGATTGTGAACAAACACCTTGCCCTTTGTCGGGAGAAGGAAGCCACAGATACACTTCATCAGCACGGTTTTGCCGCTCCCGTTGTTACCAACAATGCCATGAATTTTCCCTTCCTCAAAATCATGGCAAACATCACGGAGAATATGTTCTGGTCCAAAATCTTTGCTGACGTGATCTATGTGAATGGCGATATTCATATACTTAGTCCTCTGTTCCAATGAAATGAAAATTATAGGTACGTATGGCATAGAAGGCTATGCCATAGCTGAGAAGGAGTAACACCGCGAAAATCGCACAACTTTGCCAGATACGAGGCAGGAGGTCATAGCCAAAATTGTGCATGCCATAGGTGGCCTGGTTGAGTGGAGAGAGCCAACCCACGATCACATTGGCTTTATACATCAGTTGATCTGGCCAATTGAATAGGGTCTTGATGAGTTGTGGATTGAGCAGAAAGCCGTACAGACTGAAGATGAAAACTCCTGCGACACTCCAGATTTGCCCCTTGAGAAGATTGAACACCAGCATCAGAAAAGCAATCAGCAGTGTATAGAGAAGCATCAAGACAAAGATCGTCCCCATACAGGCATAGGGCGTGGACATCTCCAACGTTTTCACGGTCACAGAGAGTCCAGTGGCCTGTCCTGCGGCGGAATAGCCGAGGATCGCTGCGGTCTCACTCCAGATATTGCCAACAAACGCATTATTCTCGCACAGCAACATCGTTGCCCCAAGGATAAAGGCAAGGTACACACTGGTTGCAAGAATGATATAGAGCGTCTGGCCCAGCAGCCATATGTTCCGATTAATGCGTACCAGGTAAAAGGGCACGCCTGCATTGAGAAAAGGGATGTCTGCGAACAGCAACACCAGCAGGAGCGAGGAAAGCAAAATAGAATTGCTATCACTAAATGTCCAGACGAAGGCCTCCACTAGTTGCATGGTCGTGTGGAAATCATCCGCAAACTGGAGCACCTTGTTGGTGAGCAAAAAACACAGAATGAAGGACAGCGCGAATGTGATGAGAATGCGTGGATTTTTATACCACCCGTGGAAGTTATACATAGCCACGAGAACAACTTTTCTGATGTTATCCATTACTGAGTTTCCTTTTTGCAAAGATGGCGAATAGGATGCTGAAACCGATCATGAATACCGACTGCAGCAGGACCGGTCCCCAGTCACCCAGAATCCAGAAATGAGAAGGATTCAGCCATTCCCTGGGATAGAGGTAATACCATGCACCAAAGTAGCGTTCATGCACGATAATGAGGATATAGTACAAAACGAAAGGTGCTGCATAGGCCATATAGCGACTCTTTGTCATGCTTGCCAGGGTAAAGCCCACCAGGGACCAGAGCATGCCCGAACAGAGGAACAGCGCCGCTTTTTCCAGGACTATAGCGGAATATGTCGCGATAATCCCTCCGTCGAACGGATCTTCCAATAGTGTGAGTCCTAATGTAGAGAGAACATAGGCCAGGAGTATACCGATCAAGAGCACAAGCCCACCTGAAATGGCACAGGCAAGAAGCTTTCCCAGGATATAGGCATTGACCCCACAGCGCGGCAAAAACTGTTTGATAAAGCCGCTCTGAATATCATCCACAAAGACGGGCGTAAAGGGGAGTGCGCAAAGAATAGGCACCGCGAACATAACCATATCCGATGACAACGCATTCCTGATCAGCTCTACATGGTAGCCTGGTGGCAATTGAGGAGCGTTTTCAAACGTTGTGTAAAGACTTTCTGTGGAAGCAAGAACGATCACTATCGCCATGCCAAACGCACCAGCGAGAAATCCTCTGGAGAGAACAGCACGTTGAATATCGGAACGAAGAGTAGAGAGCATTGGAAACCTTCCCTGTTTCATATGTTTTTTCAATACTAGGACCATTTTGCTTCGTGGTTGCATAGAAGTTGTATCCTGGTTGTAATATTTAAGATATTTTTCTGCGAAATCGGCTGTGTATACAACTTTGTTACATCTATGGTACAAAATGAGATGGTACGGCTGAATGCTGCTTTGATGGCAGTATCAAGCCGCGACATCCAACGTGCGTGAAACTATTCAGAGACCTACCCCTTTGCATTCCTAAAGGAGCGGGATACGAGGGAGTGTGAGGACACCCGACACTCGCCAAAGGACCTTGCAGTCCCCCTAGAATTCCCTGCTGAATAGTTACTGCGAAGGACAGATAGATATGAAAATACTTATTGCTGAAGATGACGTCGCGATCAATGATTTGATCCACATGAATTTACGTGATACAGGGTTTAGCTGCACCTGTGTCTTTGATGGCCTGAGCGCCGCCGACCTGCTGGAGCGAGATAGCTTTGATCTAGTTTTGCTCGATATTATGTTGCCCCATGTGAATGGGTATGAACTTCTGGAGTATATTCGTCCGCTTGGTATTCCGGTGATCATTATCACTGCCAGAAGCTCGATTACCGACAAAGTGAAGGGGTTGAAGCAGGGCGCGGATGATTATATCGTCAAACCCTTTGCCATTGTAGAGCTTACCGCCAGAATCGAAGCGATACTCCGGCGCTACAACAAAGACAAGAGGATGCTGGTGATAGAGGATCTGGAGATCAACACCGAATCGCGATTAGTCACGAAGAGTAGCATACCGGTAGAACTGACTCTGAAAGAATACGAATTGCTGGTCATGTTGGTGCGCAATAAGAATATCGCGCTCTTTCGCGAGACACTGTTTGAACGGATCTGGGATTCAAATGTTATGGGGAATACGCGAACGCTGGATTTGCATATCCAACGGCTTCGTCGAAAGCTGGGTTGGGAAGACAAAATTAAGACCGTGTACAAGATTGGCTATCGATTGGAAGTGTAAGGATGCGGTTCTCTCTCAAAATCTTTATCTGTATCGTGGCCGCAGTCGCGCTTTCCTTTGCTATCGGTGGCTACTTGCTGATCTCCTCAAATTTCACCGCCGCCAAAGACAGGGAGGTGAATCTCGCTATTGAAGAGCACCTCTCGCTGCAGTATATGTTTGAATCCGCGCTTGCCACGCAAGAGTTGCAGGGGCAAGCCATGACCGATGATACGGTACGCACTGCCGCACAAGGCATTGCCATCAGTCTGCAGCAGAGCGGACAAGGAGAAAGAGCCATTCTTGTCTATAATACTGGCGGTAAAGAGATTTACCCGGATGCGGGAAAACAAGCACCAGATAGTACGAAACTGACCTCTTTGCATGCTGGACAAGTGATGTCTGCGCTTTCACGTCATGGAAAGACCTATACCCTCTTTGTGACCGGATTGTTGACCTATGGCTCCGAGAAGATGTATCTCAGCTATAGCCAGGATATCAGCGAGGTGTTTGCGCAAAGGGATGCGCAGATGCATAGCTTTATCTTCTATCAGGGTGTCAATATCCTGATGAGTGCGGTTTTGGCTTTTGTGATCTCATGGCTGCTGACCCGTCCTGTGCGCCGACTCACCCAGACCAGCAGGAGAATTGCCGCAGGAGACTACGAGAGGCGTGCAGATATCCACTCATCCGATGAAATTGGAGAACTTGCACAAAGTTTTAATCTGATGGCTGCCTCGGTAGAGGAGAAGATCAATGCGTTAGAGCAGTCCGCTCGCATCAAGGATGATTTTATCGCCAATTTCACGCATGAACTCAAGACGCCGATGACCTCCATCGTTGGGTACGCCGACATGCTGCGTTCTCGTCAGTTGGATCCGGCGACGGTCTTCAAAGCCGCCAATTATATTTACAATGAAGCCAATCGCCTGGAATCACTTTCACTGAAAATGTTGAATCTGGTGGTCCTGGAACTGCATGACTTCACCTTTGTGCCGATCGCTGCTGATGAGCTGGTGGGATACATTGTTCGAGCAGCGACTCCCTCTTTTGTGCAGAGTGATATGACCATCAAGGCATCGGCGCAGGAAGGGTGGGTGCAGGTTGAACCTGACCTCATGAAGACATTGTTACTCAATCTTATGGACAATGCACGAAAAGCATCGAGTGCCGGCACAGCCGTTGAGTTGCGAGGGAGTCGGGATGGTGAGCAATATACTTTTATCGTGACCGATCATGGACGAGGCATACCGCAAGAAGAACTGGGCAAGATCACCGAGGCATTTTATATGGTTGATACGTCCCGCTCCAGAGCACAGAATGGTGCGGGACTGGGATTGAGCATCGCCAGCAAAATTGCCACGTTGCATCATACCACGTTGCAATTTTCTAGCAGCATAGGAATTGGCACCAGCGTCAGCATCAGTTTGCCCTGTTTCCATGTACAAGAGGAGTATGAGGATGAAGAATAGGATCTTCTGGTACATTGTTGTGACCTTCGTGGTGAGTCTCCTGGTGACAGGGAGCGTGCTCATGCCCGGCGTATTGCTCAGCAGAACAGAGGATAGTATCCTGGATTCTCCCTCTACGGTGAGTACAGGCATCTCTTTTTCTCAACAGCAGAACGCCACTGCCGCCAGCAAAACGCTCACACCATCGCTGGTGTCCGTGGCACAAATGACCAGAAGTGTGCAATTGTATGAGCAAGGTGTCCAGAAAAGTGTGCTCTCCAAAGGGTTGAGTAATGGCAGTATGGATATGAAAGAGGCGGTCGATGCCTGTGTTCAGCAAATAACCACTCTTTTACATAAAAGTGCGCTCGTGCCACTTCATCAATTCCCTAAGGCATATATCGTTCAAGCAGAACAGAGAACCATCATGGATGATAGTGGGAATCCAGCATTACAATATTGGGATATTACCTTCGTTGCCCGATCCAATCAGCCTACCATGCAGACGAAAATAAGCGTCTCGTTGGATGCTCAAACAGGGATGTTTCTATCCATGCGTATAAGCGCGGTGAATGCTGCCGGGACGGTTGATTTGATGAGCACCGCTGAGGCCATAGCCCAGGGGATGCATATGCCGGGACGCCTGCTTTTATTGGACGAGCAAACTATTCCACAAACTGCCGCATGGAAGTTTAATAATGCAGCACTGCTCATGCAATTGACTTTGGAAGTGAAAGAACCAGCTCTATTCTTCACAATGTCTCTGAGCAGCAAGCCATGAAGCGCTGTTTCTCTCTGCATATCCCTCTTGCTGAACAAACGGGCAAAAACATTTACAATCTTGATACAACTTGTGTACCTGCATGATGCAGTATCCCTCTAGACTGTATCGTGATGTTGAGATTTCAGCCGGGAAAAAGGCCATGATCCCTTTTCTCTCAACGTCACTTTTGCGTCATAAGGAATATGTTTTCCGCTAGGAGAGAGAAACAAAACAATGAAAAAAGATGAGGTGCATAAACAGGTACACGTCAAGCATGTCTTTGCTCGGCCCGCGCCAGCCCCAAAGGTTCTCCTGCTAACGATGTTGCTCATCGTCGTCGGATCACTTGCCGCTTGCCAGAGCACGCCTACAACCCCTCCAGTGGTTGGCAAGCAACAGAACATCAATACGATTGTGCAGAATAATACGCAGAATACCAATCTGCTGCAAGGGGTTCCTCGGACGCTGGTGTATCAGCAGACACAGGGAGCCGTCACCTTGAATGTCAACGCCCCAGTGCAGCTCCCTCACACCTCGAAGATCCCGGTGGTGACGACGCAACCAGCCTGTTTTACGCAAGATACGGTGAACAAAATTACCAACACCCTCATACCGGGAAAGCAATTATATGACAATACAGTTGATTGGTCCAAAGTGGACTATCAAAAGCTGGCCGCGCTTATACAGGCGCTCCAACTGCCAGGTGCTCAGGGAAACAAAGAGATCACAACACAATCAGTCAACGTAGGCGTAGGACTTGCCCTCCTTGCCACCAGGGGCAAATCACCTGCTTACTCGAAGTTCTCTAATCCGACGAGTATATTGTCAAGGGCATCCTTGGCACCAGAAACACGACAAAGAACACCAATGACTGGACAGTTGCAACGGCTTGATGAGAGTGACTTTGGGAGTGGAGCAAAGGTCATAAAAGGATTTCATGGAAATATGCTCTCAGTTTATGCCGACTCTGGCAAAGGGTATGATACGACGCTGGACATTATGGCGTCTGATGATGCCAAAAATTGTAGTGTAAATTTGGCGAATCATGACATCACTGATGTCTATAATTATTCCGACCTGACTGGTCCGGCCCGAGGCATGAGCATGTCGCTGGGTCAGGCCAAAGCCCTGGCGCAACAGACATTACAGGCCGTGGGAGCCACAGATCTGAGGCTCACCCAGGTACAACTGGGGACCTTAATCCCGCACTCGGCTAGTGATCATCCCAATACGATGAATCAAGCCTATGGCATGTGGTTTACCCGTGATGTTGCTGGCGTCCCTACGACCGTGGATTTGACTAATCCAAACCAGAACGCCTATCAGCAAACGTATCCCTATGAGCGGTTGTTTATGCTGGTGAATGATACGGGGGTGATTGAGTTTTCCTGGATATCTCCGATGCATGAGACCGGGACCGTCTCTTCGAATGCCCAGATTCTGTCATTTCAGGATGCGATGAACCAGTTTAAGCAGCAATTCTTCATCCACTATGCGCAAAACGATACAAGCAAGGGGAATACGACCTATACGATCAAGCGGATCACCCTGGGCATGATGCGGGTACAGAACAAGGATCAAGCCACCTATACGATGGTCCCGGTCTGGGATTTCTACGGCACTGGTGGTCCTCAACCTAGCAATCCACTGCTGATCGACCACAGCATGGAAAGCTTTTTAACCATTAATGCGATCGATGGTTCCGTTATTGATCGGACGCTAGGATACTGATTTCTCTGCTCGACGCTGTTCATTGTAGTGCAGTTGTGCCAGCACTGCACTACAATGAACCTTGTCACAGGGCAGTAGGATCCAGCATAGTTCCCCCCTTTTTATGAACAAGCGCGATCCCGCCTCTCTTACCATTCCGTTCAAATCAAACCCTGCCCTATTCACTCATAGCAGGGGTCAGCGCATCCAAACCTTAGCGTACAGTTTTCAGGTTTCGATACGCTGACCCCATTATCGCTTGCCATGGGGCGAGGAACAATTTCATGAGGAGGCTTCACTGCTTATTGATGGGTTTGTGGCGTTTGGCTGGAGCGGGGAGAAAAAGCGCGGCTTTTCTCCCCGCTCCACTGCAAAATTTGCTGTTCCAGTGGAAAGTCAGCGTCGCTCCAGTGGAAAGTCAGCACCGCTCCAGTGGAAAGTCAGCACCGCTCCAGTGGAAATACAACACTTACAACATGAGCGTAAAAAGTGCGCATTAGCGCTGCATCATTTGCTCCAGGCGCCCCTTGACGGAGGGCCATTCGCTATCGATCACACTGTAGTAGACCGAGTGGCGCAGGTAGCCGTCCGGCATGATGACATGGTTGCGTAGGATGCCCTCTTTCACACCGCCGATGCGTTCAATGGCCCGCTGTGATTGTTCGTTGCGGCTATCGGTTTTGAGCTGCACACGAATAGCCCCCAGGGTTTCGAAGGCATGGCGCAGGAGGAGATATTTGCATTCTGTATTGATGCCGGTGCGCTGTACGGCAGGAGTTAGCCAGGTCCAGCCAATCTCCAGACCACGATCCTTGGTAACAATATTTAAATAGCGTGTCGATCCCACTGCCTGGCCCGTTTCCCGGCTGACAATGGCGAAGGGTAATTCATGGCCTGCTGCCTGGGCCTGCTGAACGGTCTCGATCCACTGCTCCATGGCTGCACGCGAGATACCTGGATTGGCGGACATATAGCGCCAGATCCGCGCCTCCTGGCCAGCGGCATAAAGATCGGCTGCGTGTTTCAGCTGAAGTGGTTCGAGTCTGGCGACCTTCCCTTCAAGTGTGATCGATGTGATGTGCATGTGTGACATGGGCGTGTTGCTCCTCCGTTGCTTCATGTATGCCTGCCATTCTACGAAGCAATTGGACACAAGACAAGTGCCACTTCGCGCATCCTTGCCATACCACTTTCTTGCCACCTATTTTCGCCATCGATCACACCACCCACATGCCTGCTTTACTGCGCGGGTGCCAGGTCCTTTGTGAGATCGGCGACGACGTGGGTAGCCGCGCCTATCCCCAGGCCTTCCATCCAGGTATCGTCATCAACCTGGTAGACTTTCTTGTCCTTGACGGCGTTTAGCTGTTGCCAGTCGGGCTGGTTCGTGAGCGCTTTGAGCTGGTCATTGCTTTTGTCATAGAGTGTGATGAAGATGACATCTCCATCCATCTGGGCGAGGTTATCGTAGGTGTTGTCCTGGGAGAATTTCTTCTGCTGGTCCTGCCCCACTGGACGGGGAAGCCCGGCATCCTGCAAGATGCGGCCAATAAAGGTATCCTGCATATAGATGCGAACGCGGTCAGGCATAATCCGCAGAACTGAGACATGGGTCTTGCCCAGGCTCTCGCCCTCCTGGGTTTTCAGCGCTGTAATGCTCTGCTGATACTGCTGCAAGAGGAGCACGCCCTCTTGCTCTTTATTTAAGGCTTTGGCATAGAGGGTCAGGTTCTCTTTCCAGGTTGAGCCAACAGTCTCGGTATAGATCGCGGGAGAAATCAGCGAGAGTTTGTTGTAGATATCCTCGTGGTAGACCTTGCTGCCAAGGATGAGATCGGGTTTGAGCTTTGTAATGGCTTGCAAGTCGGGCTGCGCGGTGGTTCCGACCTTGGGGATCTGGTGGCTCGCTCCCTGGAGATATCCCAGATAGGATGCGCCTTGCTCGGACACGGCCGCCCCTACAGGGGTAATACCCAGGGCTAGACTATCATCCAGCGCCTCGGTATCGAGCACGACCACGCGTTGGGGTTGAATGGGTATCTGGGTCGTCCCCATGGCATGCGTGAGCGGGTGGGTACTGATCATGGTCGCAGTCGGCGTACGAGAAGCCGTGGGAGGAGTCGATGTATCAGTACAGGCAGTTAGCAGACAGAGCAGAGCCACGAGCAGCGGCCAGGAGCCTGCCCAGAAGCGACGCGAGACACGTGTATCCATCACCAGCACAATCCTTTATGAGAGGGCGACGAGCGGGGCATGGCTATAGTGACGCAAGTGGTAATAGGTAATGGTATGCCTCCAGGTACCCTTGCAGGTGCTATAGCTGGTGACCTCGCGTGGCTCGCATGCGAGCGTAAGTGTATGCCTGCTCTCGTCGCCAGTGGCTTGAAAAACAACGGAGAAGAGCAAGATCTCGCCCTCCTGGCGCGCCTCAACCAGGCGAAATGCCTGGAGGTGGTTATCGTGACACGCCCGGCGGAGAAAATAATCAGCGGCCTGCTCAACCGCATTATAACAGCTCTGTCCACGGTATTTTGCAAGGTAGATCTGCTCTTGACGATACGCCTCGACAATGCGCGGCACATCGGAGCGCGTGACGTGGCCGTAGTAAATAGCATGCGGGAAGCAGACCACGTTAGCGGCAAATTTATCGCCCCCCAGGTGCGAGGTCTGCCAGGCCTGCTCCCCTACCAGGGTGCGCAGCTCATTATATATAGGCAGGCCGAACTTGGCGCAGCACTGATCATGCTTCCCATGCGTACAGACAAGGTAGAGTGGCTCATCGGTACGATGGGCCTGGTAGCGCTCGGGATGGCGCGCGATATCTGCAATGTCGAGGGCGAGCAGATCCTCGTACTGGCGTAGCTGAAAGCTATAGAACAGGAAGCGCCCCTCGCGGGCGACGGCCAGAAAGCACCGGGGCGCGGCGACCGGCTGATTATGCTGCTTGATCAATTGCACGCGCAGGCGTGGTAGCCCTTGACGTTGAGCTGCCACCCACTCCTTGACGCTCTCAGCTAGCGTGCTCTCTTCCAGGGCTTTATGATACCAGGTGCCGGTATATTCTAGAAGCAGCCAGGTATCCGCGTGCGTGGCGCTGCCAATGATGGGCTCTTCGCTACAAACCTGGGCGCAGAATGTCCTCTCTGTCACGTTCCCAACTTCCAATCCAGATAGTGCTTTGAGTACAAAGCCTAGTGTACTAGTCGGATATTAGCATAGCCTAATGTCTCCCGTCAAGGTTTCTCTTCCTGGCTCGCAAGCTCGGGCGCCGTAGGCTCGAAGGCATAAATATTCTCCCAGATCCTTGACATATCAAAGGTAGTGAACTATAATTCAGTTTATGAATGATAATTCAGTTACACCACACAACCTGGAGGAAAAACGAGGCTCCCGGCGTCGGGCGCGCACCAGGGCCGATATTCTGGCGGCCGCACGCCAGGTCTTCGCAGCTCGTGGCTATCATGCCGCGAGCATAGCTGAAATTGCCGAGCGTGCGGATATTGGTGTAGGGACCTTCTACCTGCACTTTCGCGACAAGGATGAGGCTTTTACCACGCTTCTCCACGAATGCTTCAGCGAGACGCGTCAGCGTGTCCAGCAAGCAGTTGAGGAGGAAGGGCAGTCGCTCCTGGTGGTCCTGCAAGCGATTTTCCGCTACGCCTATGCTCAGCGCGATCTCTTTCGGATCGCCTTCCACGCGGATATGCAATATGCCCGCATCTCTCGCGTGCAGACGGCCATCGCCGAGATCTTAACGTCGATCCTGACCGCCGCACATGAGAAGGAACCACTGGTGGGCTACGATTTTTCCATGCAAATTTGCTTTGTAACAGGGATGATTACGCAAGGTATTGCGCAGTGGCTGGAGCATGAGGAGGCCGATCCCGACAAAATTGTGGCGCAAATGCTGTTTCTATTGCGCCACGGACTTCCCGAACAGGTGCTGACCGGCAACAGCCTTGAAAAGCAATCGTGAACGCCGCTTACTACTGATCCGAAAACCCTGAGTGCGCGTGTCCCCGAATGGGGGAAGCGCTAGTCACGAAAGTGACGTTGGGTTTCGGAATAAGATCTTAGCAGCGGCTAGCTTCGCTCACACGATTGAAAGGCAAGCCAGAGGCATAAAGCTTCCTGCCTGCTACGTACTACCTTGATCTGGTAAAACCCTCTACTGCTGAGAGGAGTTGGATAGAGTTATGCAAATAGAAGAAAAGACACTCGTGTCTATTCCCCAACCACAAAAAAAACCACTGGTGGGGAACCTGTACTCTCTCGATCATGCGCTTCCCACGCTGAGTATGATGGACCTGGCTCGCGAGTTGGGACCTATCTATCAGCTAGAAATCCCCGGTCGTCGCACCGTCATCGTCTCAGGCTTTGAGTTAGCCGACGAACTCAGCGACGAGACACGCTTCGATAAACGCGTCTGGCGGCCACTACAAAATGTGCGCGCCTTCGCGGGCGATGGCCTCTTTACCGCCTATACCCAGGAGGCGAACTGGCACAAAGCCCACAATATTCTGCTGCCAAACTTCAGTATGCGCGCCATGCAGGGCTATATTCCCATGATGCAGGACATCGCGGAACAGCTTCTGGGCAAGTGGGAGCGCATGAACGCTAACGAAGAGATCGACGTGGTCAGCGACATGACCCGCCTGACCCTCGACACCATTGGCCTGTGCGGCTTTGACTATCGCTTCAACTCGTTCTATCGCGAAGACCTGCACCCCTTCATCCAGAGCATGGGCAACGCCCTGGGCGAGTCGATGGCGCGTGGCCGTCGCCTGGCACTGCAAGAGAAGCTGATGGTCAATAAGCATCGCCAGTTCCAGGCCGATGTGGATTTCATGAACAACCTGGTGGACCAGGTCATTCGCGAGCGCAAGGCCGGTGGCGAGAACGCGCAGAAGAAAGACCTGCTCAGTTATATGCTCAGTGGCGTTGATAAGCAGTCGGGCGAGGGTCTCAACGATGTCAATATCCGCTACCAGATCATTACCTTCCTGATCGCCGGACATGAGACTACAAGTGGTCTGCTCTCCTTCTCGCTCTACTTCCTATTGAAGCATCCCGAGGTCCTGGCGAAGGCCTATGACGAGGTGGATCGCGTACTGGGACCCGATACCTCGGCCAAACCCACATTCCAGCAGATCAATAAATTGCAATATGTCTCGCAGATTCTCAAGGAGAGCCTGCGTCTCTGGCCGACCGCGCCCCTCTTTTCGGTCTATCCCTATGAAGAGACAGTCGTTGGCGACAAGTATCGCATGGATAAAGATAGCGAATGGGCCATCCTTATTCCCATGCTCCACCGCGACAAGAGCGTTTGGGGCGAGGACGCCGACGAGTTCAACCCGGACCACTTTAGCCACGAGGCCGAGGCCAGCCGCCCGGCCAATGCCTATAAGCCCTTCGGCAATGGCGAACGTGCCTGCATCGGACGCCAGTTCGCCATGCAGGAGGCCACCCTGGTCCTGGGACAGATCCTCCAGCGCTTCAACCTGCTTGATCCCCATAACTATGAGCTCAAGATCAAGCAGACGCTGACCCTTAAGCCCGAGGGCTTCACGATGAAGGTGCGCAAACGCAGTGACGCCGAACGCAACCTGCAAGGCTTCGTCAAGCCAGTTGAAGTGACTGCCACTCGCGAGGAGAAGAAGGCGCAGGTAGTCGCCAACCAGCACCACACGCCGTTACTTGTCCTGCATGGCTCGAACATGGGGACCTCCGAGGAGTTGGCGCATACAATCATGGAAGATGGCAAGCTGCGCGGCTTCGACGCCCAGGTGGCCTCGCTGGACGACTATACACGTAAGCTCCCCACCGAGGGCGTGGTCGTCGTGGTCACCTCGTCCTATAACGGGACCCCGCCAGATAACGCTGCTGCATTCTGCGCCTGGCTTCAGGAAGATATGGCTGCCAACTCCCTTAAGGGGGTCAAATATACTGTCTTTGGCAGTGGTAACCATGACTGGTTCGCGACCTTCCAGGCCATTCCGCGCCTCGTCGATAGCCGCCTGGAGCAGTATGGCGCGCAGCGCATCTATCCTCGCGGCGAGGGCGACGCCGCCGATGACTTCGATGGTCAGTTCCAGGCCTGGTACCAGTTGCTCTGGAGCGAGTTAGGGCAGACACTCAACCTGGACCTCGGCGCCAGCGACGCGGCCACGGGTCCTCGCTACGAGGTAGAGGTCCTGACCGAGACGGAGGCTCCCAATCCCTTTGTCGCCTCCTTCGGCGCGCACGGCATGCGCGTCGTGGCCAATCGCGAGCTGAATAGCAAAGAGGCGGAGCGCTCCACGCGTCACGTTGAGCTGGCGCTCCCCACGGGTAGTGCCTATCGCGCTGGCGACCACCTGGGCGTCGTTGCGCGCAATACACCGGAGATGGTCAGGCGTGTCGCGGCCCACTTCCACTTCGCGGAAGATGCCAAGATTCGCCTGCGCCAGGGCGATGAGCGCCGCACGCACTTGCCTATTAATGAGCCGGTGCGCGTCTTCGACCTGCTCGCCGACTATGTCGAGCTTCAGGAGGTCGCGACCCGCACGCAGATCAAGGTCCTGGCCGAGCAGACCGAGTGTCCGCCGGAAAAGATGCGCCTGTTGGCCCTCTGTGGCGACGATGAGGCCAGCGCGGCCCGCTATCGTGAAGAGGTCCTGGCCAAGCGCAAGACCCTGATCGACCTCCTGGAGGATAATCCAGCCAGCGAGCTGCCCTTCCACATGTATCTGGAGATGTTGCCGCCGATTCGGCCACGCTACTACTCCATCTCGTCGTCGCCCCTCAAGGACGCCGAGCAGTGTAGCATCACCGTTGGCGTCATCGACGAGCCAGCCTGGTCGGGACATGGTGCGTACCAGGGCGTCTGCTCCAACTACCTGAAGAACCTGGAGCCGGGCCAGATCGCCTACGCCTTTGTGCGCGACACCAAGTCAACCTTCCGCCTGCCAGAGGATGCAAGTACACCCTTGATCATGGTTGGTCCTGGCACCGGCCTGGCCCCCTTCCGTGGCTTCTTGCAGGAGCGCGCCGCCCAACGCGAGGCGGGTCAGTCGGTTGGCCCCAGCCTGCTCTTCTTCGGCTGCCGCCATTCGCGCCAGGACTTCCTCTACGAGGACGAACTGAAGACCTTTGAGCAGCAGGGCGTGACCGAACTGCATACTGCCTTCTCCCGCGAGCAGGAGCAGAAGGTCTACGTCCAGCACCAGCTCTGGGAGCAGCGCGCGCGCGTGTGGGAGCTACTGGAGCAGGGAGCCATCATCTACGTCTGTGGCGATGCCAGCCAGATGGCACCTGACGTGCAGGCGACCTTCGCCCGTATCTACCAGGAGCAGACCGGCAAGGACGCCTCAGAGGCGCAGCAGTGGCACCAGGTGCTGGTAGACCGCAATCGCTACCTGGTGGATGTCTGGGGCAACTGAATTTACACATCCCGATAGACACCTATCGCCTCCGTTGTTCACCATCGTTCACCATGAGGGGTGGATGCGCGCATGCGCATCCACCCCTCATTTTCTTTTGCCAGGCCGCGAGCATTGCCCCTCTATTCGATCACTTCCACCCCTATACCTGCTTGGGGAATATGGGCTGCGGGTGCCTCGTACAAGACAGGCACTTCAACTCGGGCAGGCTGCGCACGTCGTAAGAAGAATACAACCAACACCGCGCTAACGAGCAAGCCTATGGCAGATATGAAAAATGTAGCACGTAAAGCGTCCACAAATGCCTGCCCGATGAGATGGTGCAAGACTGTCGCGGGGAAAAGGTGACCCGCCTGGAAAGCCTGATGTCCAGCGGCGAGCTGCTTTGCCATCGTTGCACTTGTTGAGGTAGGAAGGCCGTGCTGAGTGAGTTGAGCGGCGATGTTTTCGGGGAATTGCTGCGAAACAATAGCCCCCAGAACCGCAACACCTAACGTAATGCCTACCTGACGACTTGTATTCAGTAGTGATGAACCCAGGCCAGAGCGCTCCTGAGGTGTGGCGGCAAGCACTGCTGCTGTCAGGGGAGTCATCATGAAGCCACAGCCGATACCGAAGAGAGCAATTTGCCACCAGAGCAGAGCATAGCTCGCGTCAGGCTGGAGCGTCGCAGCTATCCAGAACAACGAGGTCGCCGCAAACAGCGCTCCCAGGAGGATCAGCGGGCGCGGACCAATGCGAGCCATGAGCCGTCCTACAAATGGAGCTACCACGAACATGCTCACGCTGGTTGGCAAGGTACGCAGCCCGGTCTCAAACGCCGTATACCCCTGCACATTCTGCAAGAACTGCACCAGGAAAAACAGGGACCCCATCATCGCAAAGCCAAGAACGATACTGGTCACATTGGCAACCGAGAAGACACGATTGCGAAAGAGGTGTTAAAAACGTTTCCAAGAAAGTATGCCAGATGTTGACAAATGAAGGCGTCTCTGGTAGAGTTCTGTTGGAAAGAATGTTCTTCAATCAAAGAACAAGAGAGAGGCACATCGACTCAAAGGACGTGTTGTTGGAAAAGGAGGAGGCCACCAGATGCAGTTGGTCGAACGACATCTCATTCGTCACCAGGATGCACGCTTTGCGGTCATTGACCAGGCGGCCTTTGCCTCCAAAAACCTGTACAACCAGGCCAATTACCACGTCCGGCAAGCCTTCATTCACGAGGGAACCTACCTGCCCTACGCTGCCATCTTCCATCGCTTGAAACACCATGAGGCCTATTGTGCCCTGCCTCGCAAAGTCAGTAACGCCATCCTCATTCAACTTCACCACAATTGGGGCAGCTTTTTTGCGCGTGATGGAGGCCTACCGCGAAGACCCCTCTCCCTTCACGGGACGCCCCAAGCTTCCTGGCTATCAAGACAAGACCAAGGGCCGTTTCCTGCTCATCTACGAGAAAAAAGCCCTGGGCAAGAGGGTATTCAAGCGCACAGGCAAGCTGGTCCCATCAGGATTGCCCATCGAAATTATGACCCAGATCACCTGGGAAGCCATCCGGCAGGTTCGCATCGTTCCACGCGCTGATGGCTACATGGTCGAAGTCGTCTATGAGCAGGAGATCCAACCTGCTGCGGTCAACCCACAGCTTCGAGCCGCCGTGGATGTGGGTGTCAATGTGCTCGCAGCCATCACCAGCGACAAACCTGGCTTTGTGCCTCGTCTGGTGAGTGGCAAACCCCTCAAAAGCCTGAATCAGTGCTACAACAAAGAGCGGGCCAAGCAGCAGCAACGCCTCGCGCATGAGAACCGATATACCTCCCGCTCCCTGGATCGTGTGACGACGAAGCGCAATCGCCGTGTGGATGCGTATCTGCACACGGCTAGCCGTCGGATCATTGATCTGTTGGTCAGCGAAGGCATCGGAACGCTGGTGATTGGCAAGAATCCCTTGTGGAAACAAGAGGTGACCATGGGGCGCAAGAACAACCAGCAGTTTGTGCAGCTTCCCCATGCTCGTTTCATTGAGCAGTTGACCTACAAAGCGCACCTGGTTGGGATCAGGGTCATCCTTCAAGAAGAAAGCTACACCAGCAAGGCCAGTTTTCTGGACGATGACCCCATCCCAACCTATGAGGCCAACGCTGCTGAAAAGCCGGTGTTCTCAGGCAAGCGTGTGGCGCGCAGTTGGTATCGTGCCAGGGATGGACGCCTCATTCATGCCGATATCAACGGATCGTACAACATCTTACGCAAAAGTAGCTCCGACCCTTTGCAAGTGGGGCGAGGAGTAGTGGGAGCCGCAGTTCTCCCCAGACGGCTGGCCGTCTGAACGGATGGCACATAGGCATAGTGGTCATCATTTTAAGATACTGTAAGGGGACCATCGGCTCACGCACGCAAGCTTCGACCAGCAGAAAGGTCGCCAGCAGGACAATAGCGCTAGCGAAGAATCCCAGGATCAAGGGTGAGGTCCACCCGAGCGTGGACCCTTCAATAAGCGCCATAACCAGGCAAAAGAGAAAGCCAGTTACAAGCACCTGACCCCATAGATCAATGTCTCGGGCGTTAGGATTGCGTGACTCAGCCAGGATAAGCATGCTCAAGATCAGCGCGAAGAGCCCAAAGGGCAGATTTACAAAAAAGATCGCGGGCCAACTTGCGATTGCTAACAGCCAGCCACCAGCAAGTGGCCCTATAGCGAGGCCCAGCCCCGAAATGCCAGCCCAGATGCCGATGGCTCGCGCACGTGCCTGTGGCTCGGGAAAGGCTGAAGCCAGCACTGCCAGGCTTCCTGGAGCAAGCGCGGCCGCACCCATACCCTGTATCACGCGACCAAAGAGAAGCCAACTAAGGGTTGAGGCAAACCCACAGAACGTCGAGCCAAGCAGGAACAGCGCCATCCCAAGCAGAAAGAAGCGCTTGCGTCCGAAGCGGTCGCCAAGTGTTCCACCAGTCAGCATCAGGGCCGCAAAGGGCAGAGTGAACGCGTCAACGACCCATTGCAGATCCGCGAGATTGGTATGTAGGTCACCCTGGATGGTAGGGAGAGCCGTGACAACAATCGAAGGGTCCAGGAGTACCAGAAACGTTCCCAGGCAGGTGATGATCAGCGTAATCACTGACCTTCCACGAGATGATATACGCATTGTATTCCTTTCCCTGACAAACATCCTCATTGTGTACTACTTAGTACACAATGAGGACAAAAAAATTAGATTTCCCTGGCGGGCGCGCCTTGATACTGCATCAAAGCGAGTACGCCCATGCGCAAAGACTGGATAAGTGCGGGATCGTTGAGACCTTTGGCGAGCAAGAGCACACCTTCAAAGTAGGCGAGCAGGGCTTGAGCGGTGAGGGCGGTGTCAAGGGTCGCGGGAACACTGCCCTGGGCTTTCGCCTCGCGCAGCATCCGTTCTAAGTAGGCAAGCCAGCGCTGAAAAATGCGCGTTGTATGCTCACGCATGACCTCATCCAGGGTGCTCATTTCTAGCGTGAGATTTCCGACAGGGCAACCATACATATGCCCGCTTCTCTCCTTCTGAGCCTGCTGTCCCTGGAGCATCAGTTCAAAAAGGCGCAAGATCTGCTCTTGTGGTGGGAGGTGATCGGCGAAGGCTGGTTTCAGATAGGTCTCTTCGAGCTGCTGCCACTGGCTCTCAAGGGCAACGAGCACAAGATCCTGCTTGGAGGAGAAATAGTGATAAAAACTGCTCTTATTGACCCCCGCAGCCGCGCACAACTCATCCACGCTCACCGCTTCGTAGCTCTGCGCGTAAATCACCTCTCGCGCGGCCACAATCAGCCGCTGCCTTGCATCACTTGGTCGCCCCATGCTCTCCCTCTCTTAATTGTGTACTGCATGGTACACAATACCATGCAGGCGAGAGATTGTCAAGGGAGAGCGCCGTTTTGGGGTGATGCAAAGCCTTTTTTCGCATTACTCACGGACCGGCTCGCCCTCCAAAACGCGGGAGATATCCTGCATGGTGAGCTCGATCAGGGTGCGTGCGGCTAGCTCGGCGGCGGACCCGTCGCGCTGCTGGATGGCCTGTACAATGTTGGTATGTAGTGGCATGGCCTCGCGGTTTCCGCCGGGAATCTGGGCGGTGACCAGGCGACTGGCACGCATGGCCTGCGAGAGGGTCTGCATAATGCTGCGCAGGAGTTCGTTATGGGCGGCGTCGCAGATGAGCAGGTGGAAGTGTAGATCGATGGCAATATATTTCTCAGCGTCGTCTGTGACTGCTGCCATCTCCTGGCAGCAGTGCGCAATCTCCGCGATTTCCTCTTCGGTGGCACGGTCTGCCGCCAGGCGCGCCGCCATTGGCTCCAGCATCAGGCGGACCTCAGAAAGGGCGCGCAGGAATTCGGTGTCTGGTCCCGCCTCGTAATGCCAGGCCAGGATCTCGGGATCGAGGAGATTCCAGCGCGCACGCGGCAGTACACGGGTGCCGATCTTGGGCCGCGCTTCTACCAACCCCTTGGCGCTCAACGTCTTCAAGGCCTCGCGCAAGACGGTTCGGCTCACATTGAGTTGTACGCTTAGTTCCGGCTCGCTCGCCAGCGCCTCGCCCGGCAGATAATCCCGGCGTATAATGCTCAGCCCAATCTGGCGCGCCACCTGCTTATATAAACTCGCGCGCTCCAGCGCGGGAAATTCTTTTGCCATCATAGCCTCATTTGTCATACAATAATACATAAGCACTATACCCGGCTGGCAAGGTCCTGTCAATGCGTGTGTCACGCGACCGTTCTTGCCAATGCCAGAGAGATTTCTCTGGCATCATACCAGATTCAGGTGCTGAAATGTATATGCGAGCACAAATAGTTTGCTTCTTTCGCCAGGAGAGCCTGAAAATCGTTATTGAGCATACAAAGAAGTAGCACAGAAAGGATTGGTGTGCATGGAGGCCACACGACGTTTTCTCACCAGCCTGGGTCTGCCCCCAGGCGATGCGCACGACTTACCTACAAGCACCAAGCGCTTCCCCGATGGGGCGCAATACAGAATTGAAATTCCCAGCACCGAGGGTCCCCAGGCCCTGGAGGCATTGCTGGAGGAGGCCCAACGCTATAGCGTCACCGTGCATCGCGTCTCACAGGGCAGCGGCGTCATGCTGCAAACCGATGGCGAGATTCGCGCGATGGCACGCACCGCCGCCGCTGTTGGCATGGAAGTCAGTCTCTTCGCGCGCCCCAACGCGGCTTGGGATACCAGCGCTATGGCGCTCTCCAGCGGAGGCAAGTCGATCGCGCCCAAGCTACGTGGGCAGGAGCAACTGGTCTACTGCCTGGAGGATGTCAGGCGCGCGGCTGAGCTGGGTATTCGTAGCGTCCTGCTTGCCGACGAGGGGGCGCTCTGGGTCGCCAATGAGATGCGCCAGCAGGGCGAGCTTCCCAGAAACATGCAGTTCAAAATCAGCGTCATGATCGCCGCGGCCAACCCGGCCTCCGTGCGCCTGCTGGAGCGCCTGGGCGCCAATACCTTCAACCTGCCGACCGATCTGACCCTGGCGCAGATCGCTGCCATTCGCCAGGCGGTGGATATCCCCCTGGATATTTATGTGGAGGCGCCCGACGATGTCGGCGGCTTTGTGCGCCTCTATGAGATTCCCGAGATCATACGCATTGCCGCCCCAGTCTACATCAAATTTGGCCTGCGCAATGCGTCCAATCTCTATCCCTCCGGCTCGCATATCGAGGCCACCGCCATCGCGCTCACCCGTGAACGCGTGCGCCGGGCGCGCATCGGCCTGGATCTCTTGCAGCGTTATTATCCCGAGGTCACGACCTCCCAACTGCGAGCTGAGGGCCTGGCCCTCCCAGTCGTCCATGAAGAGAAAGGAACAGTCAATGAAGATTAGCGGCATTCAAACCCATGTTGTCGGTAGCCCCTGGCGCAATATTACCATTGTGCGTGTAAAGACGGACGAGGGGCTTGAGGGCCTGGGCGAAGTGCGTATGCTCAACCATACGGATGCCTTGCTGGGCTATTTGAACGAGGCCGCGACCAACCATATCCTGGGGCATGATCCCTTTAATATTGAGGACCTGGTCCAGCGCATGTACCGCCATGACTTTGCCCGGGCAGGCGAGATCGCTATGTCCGCGATTTCGACGATTGAGATGGCCTGCTGGGATATCGTAGGTAAGGCACTTAATAAGCCCGTGTACCGACTACTGGGGGGCGCGGTTCGCGAGCAGATCAAGGCCTATGCCAACGGCTGGTATACCGTCGAGCGCACGCCCGAGGAGTTTCATGCCGCGGCCAAACGTGTAGTGGCGAAAGGCTATCGCGCGCTAAAATTTGATCCCTTTGGCGCGGGCTTCTATGAGCTGGAGCGCGAGGAGCGCCTGCGCTCGCTCTCCCTGGTTGAGGCCGTGCGCGATGCCGTGGGTCCCGATGTAGAGATTCTGATCGAGATGCATGGACGCTTCAATCCCACCACCGCCATCGCCATTGCCCGCGAGCTGGAGCGCTTTGAGCCATCCTGGGTTGAGGAGCCAGTACCACCCGAGAACGCCGCGGCCCTGAAGAAAGCGGCTGAGCAGATTAATATCCCAGTGGCCACGGGCGAGCGCATCCATACGCGCTTTGACTTCCGCGAAGTCATCGAACTCCAGGCCGCCGACTACCTCCAGGCCGATATTACCCACTTTGGCGGCATTCTGGAGACCAAGAAACTGGCCGCCTGGGCCGAGAACTACTATATGCTCATGGCGCCACATAACGTCGGCGGCCCCATCTCGACGGCGGCGGCACTGCACTTCGCGGCCTCGACACCAAACTTCAAGATTCAGGAACACTTCAACGACTTCTCTGATGAGTGGGTAAAGTCGGTCGCGCCCGGTAATCCCGAGGTGATCGATGGCTATTTCGCCCTGCCCCAGGGTCCGGGCCTGGGCGTCACCCTGGATGAAGAGGCGGTCGCGCAGCATCCCCGCCAGGAGGTCTTCTTCGACCTCTTCGCCGACAACTGGCAGCGACGCCAGGCGTTGCGCCAGTCGTAAATTGATGATGTGGTGTTCCCTGGCGGCCTGCGGCCACCAGGGAACACCACATCATCAACTATTATTGCCTGGACTCCTCTCGTGCGACGGCATGGCCGCATTTTGCACAGAAGGCGGCGTCTGGCTTGAGCTGGGCACCGCACTGCTCGCACTGTTTGGGCGCCTGGGGCTGCGCTTGCTGGAGGGACTTGCCACAATAGGAGCAGAAGGCATCGTCCGCGTCATTGAGGGCCTGGCACTGGGAGCAGGGAACCTGCTGGGGTTGCGCTGGTCGTGCAGAGGGTTGTGGTGCCCCCTGGCGCTGCTGTGCCCCCTGGGGCTGGGGACCACGGCCGGTCTGGTGGTAGACCGCGGCATCGAGCGCGTTATAGATCTGGGTCTCCAGGCCCGCCTGGCGAATGAGTCCGGCGCCCGCGGTGATCATCAGGGGCCAGAGAAAGAACATACCTATCGCGCCGACCGCGGCCTTATCGAGCCATTGATGCTCGCCGATAGAGGCGGTAATGCCTCCCTGCACCCTTTGCAGCGAGACGGTGAGCGCGGCCTGGAGGCCGACCAGCCCTTCAATTTCTCCCCCCTTGCGGATCTGGACGGCGACCTGCTCGCGTGTGCCAAAGTGCTGCACCTGGTATCCCTGGTGTGTAAACTGACCTTCCAGGTCGCGTGCCAGGCGCTCAAGATCGAGCTGGGGAAGCGGGTAGAAACGATTCTCCATATTTTATTCATTCCTCTTTTCGGCAAAATCTTCTTGCAAACTTCTCAGTGCCTGCGGCGCTTCGCGGAGTTCATAGTGGTCGTGGTTAGCGGCGCGGGCGCGCCGCTAACCACGACCACCAGAAAACAGAAGCATAGTGCATACTACATCTTCAATGCTGTGAAGTAGACCACAGCCGCGTAGCTACATATATGCCTTCCTCTTCTATGTACGTTGTATCGGGCGAGAAGTTGCTGATAGAGCGCTGGTAGGTACACGTGCCACAAGGCGGAAAGTTTGCGTCATCATCCAGGTTTGAGGGAAATGTTTCTCCTGTATGCAGGCTTGCACGTAGTGTGAATGAGCTTGCATGCCCAGGAAGACAGGTAGTAAATTCGTTGAAGGGATATCTACTTTTGCTTATGTCACCCATAGCATTTGGTGGGCCTTTGTATAGTGGTAGTGGAAGGTAGCACCATTCCAACGCGCAAAGAAGAAACGTTGTCTGTCACTTTTTACGAGACGGTGACAGACCCGACAATTGAGCGCGTTGTCGTAATGAGCAGAGGCTCAGCTATGCCCTGCACAAACAACACAGTAGAAGGAGTGACATACAAATGAAAAGCACATCCAAGGAACATACCGTGATTGGTAAAGACGAACTGATTCACCAGGTCGCCGCGAAGGCTGGCATGAATTTGAAGGAGACCAGCAAGATTATCGATGCCTTCACCGACGTCGTCCGCGAGGATGTCTCCCAGGGACACGAAGTACGCTTGATGGGCTTTGGTACCTGGAACCTGCGCGATGTCGCCCCCCGCAAAGTGAAGTCCATTCGCGGTGGCGATCAGATCACCATCCCCGCGCGCAAGCGCGTTGGCTTCTCCGTTGGTGCCGTACTCTCGCAGGCCGCTCAGGGCGCAGAGCACACCCGCAGCAAGGTTACCACCGCCGAGAAGACCATGAAGAAGAACAAGTAGCACCCGTGGCCCACGCCACATTGCTGCTTCATACTCTGACGTAGAGCCGAGGCGCCCGCTGTGTCATGATGATACTATCTCACAGCGGGCGCCTCGTTTTTTTGTCTCTGTCCGCTTGCAAAGCAGAAGATTTCGGGCAGAAACCTGAATAGACATGAGCGATAGAGCGAACAGCGCTTTTTACAAGAAAAATTTCGGCGATATACCTCGTCTTATCTTGCTTCCAGCGGCCTCCCAGCCCTATAATCAGACAAAGAATCGAAACAATCTAAAAACTTTTTTTAGGGAGGATGGCAACTGCTATGATATCCATCCTTTTCTGCCAGGTATGTGGGGCCGCCAATGAATCGACGGTTGCCTATTGCTTCTCCTGCGGGCAATACCTGGCTGCCGAACAAGAGCATATGGATGAAGGAAATGCATCCCTATTACACGGGCGCTATCAGCTAGGTGAACTGCTTGGGTCGGGTGGATTCAGCGTTGTCTATCGCGCCAGAGATACGCGCGAGGATGGACGACCTGTGGCTATTAAGCAGATTAACTTGCAAGGATTAAGCGCCGAAGAGGCAATTGAGGCCACTGATACGTTCAATCGCGAAGTGAGCATCCTCTCTACGCTCAGTCATCCCCAGGTGCCACTCATCTACGATCACTTCAGAGACCAGGACCACTGGTATCTCGTGCTGGAATATGTCGCGGGACGCACGCTGGAAAGCCACCTGGCAACATGGAAAGAACAGGGGAAACATCTCTCACTGGAAGAGATTCTCTCGATGGGCTTACAACTATGTAGGATACTAAAATATTTACATAACCGCCAGCCACCACTCATCTACCGTGATCTCAAGCCCAGCAACATCATGCGCACGCTCACAGGAACGCTCTATCTGATCGACTTTGGCATCGCGCGCCATTTCAGGCCCGGCCAGGGCCGGGATACGCAGCCACTGGGTTCCCCAGGCTACGCGGCCCCCGAGCAGTATGGACGCGCGCAGACCACACCGCAGGCTGATATCTACAGCCTGGGCGCGCTCCTGTACCAGTTACTCTCCGGCTATGATCCCTCAGACAACCCGGGAAGCCTGCCCCCTCTCCATCTAGACCACCAGGCTCATGGCATGGAACTGGCTGGCCTGGTGACCCGGATGCTCTCACCCAATCCCATTGCGCGACCAGGCAGTGTGCAAGCAGTTGCCGAAGAACTGAATCGGATCAAGCAGCGAATAGACATACAACACAACGTCAGTCACATCTGGAAACCGCCAACCCCACAGGGGTATCCTCGGATCTCTCTGCCCCCGGTGCCTCCAGCGCCACCTAAACGCTTTACGCGCCGAAAAGCGCTTGCGATAGCTGGCATTGGCACACTCGCAACGGGGATGATATGTGCAGGGACATCTTTCTTATTGGGGAAACTATGGGATGGCCTGAGTACTGCGTCCGACGATATCTACGCGGGCCATTCTGGCCCAGTCTATAACATCGCATGGCACGCTCATGATATGTACATGGCCTCGGCTTCCGCCGATCGTACGGTGCAAGTGATCGATTTAGGCGGTGATCCCGATGCCCATGGGAATAATCTTTCCAGTTCCTACAGGCATAAAGGGGCCGTCAACGGTGTCTCATGGTCTCCTGATGGCAAGTACTTTGTCTTGGCTTCTGCTGACGGTACTGTACAGATCTCGTCCATTACAAATACCATAGATGCGGTTCTGACGTATACTGGCCATACAGGAGAGGTACGAGCTGTCGCTTGGTCGCCAGATGGAAAGAAAATTGTTTCGGCCTCTACCGATGGGAGTGTGCAGGTTTGGGATGCGCAGACTGGCAAGACGCTTACTACAATAAAACAGGCTGGAGCAATCTATACAGTTGCCTGGTCCATTGGTGGCGATCGCATCGCTTTTGGTGGTGCACAAAAAAATGTGTTTGTCTGGAATCCAATAGATGGACACATCATTTCGACCTACCGAGGACATAAAGGTGCGATCTTGAGCCTTGCCTGGTCCCCCATGAGTGATGAACATATTGTTTCCGCTTCCGCTGATGGCACCGCACAGATCTCGAACGCGAGTGATGAGAGCCATGTTTTCACCGGACATCGCCTGCGGATGCCCCCGTTTTCAAACGCGGGGAGGAAGCAGGCGTTCCTTGTCGGAGTGGGGCAACGGAGGGGGAGCCTTTCCGGTTCGCTGCCCCGCAAAAAGAAAAGTAGACTATGAAACAAACCATCATTGCCAAACTCAAGTTGCACACCACCAGCGAGCAGCTCGCCCAGCTTCGTAACCTGCAGCTGGCCTATCGCGACGCGCTGAATTATGTCAGCCGCTACGCCTTCGAACATGGCAAAATGAGCAGCAAAAGGCGCTTGCAGGAGGGCACCTATCAAGAGCTTCGGGTGCTCTACGCCTTGCCGGCGCAGATGGCCTGTTCTGTCCCTCGCCAGGTAGGAGCGACCTACAAGGGCTTGTGGACCAAATACAAAAAGCATGCCGCCAGCCGCAAGGCCGGGGTGACCAAGAAACGCTACAAAGGACTCGACCAGCCGCCCCGCTATCTCTCTCCCACCGTGACCTATCAGCAGGGCCGGGACTACGGCTTCAAAACCGAGCAGCGCGTTTCGGTCCTGACCCTCTCCGGTCGGCTGATCCTTCCCTACAGCGGCTACGAGCGCCATGTGGCCCTCATCGAGCAGGGAACCTCCATCGGTACGGCGCAGTTGTGGTATGACCAGCGGAAAAAGCGCTTCTACTTGCTGGTGGCGCTCTCCCTGGAACTGCCCGACCCCGAGCCAGGCGACCTCCCCCAAGTGGTTGGGGTGGACGTCGGACGGCGGTACCTGGCGGTGACCTCGACCACTACTGGCTCGGGTGATCCTCTCTTCTTTTTGGGCAAAGAGGCGGTTGCCCAAGCTGACCACTACACCCGCCTGAGAAAACGACTTCAGCAGAAAGGCACTCGCGGCGCAATGCGCAAAGTGCGTGCGATTGAGCAGCGAGAGAGACGGTTGAAAGCTGAGACCAACCACTGCATTTCCAAGCGCATCATCCACAGGCACCCCGCGTCCCTCATCGGGCTGGAAGAGCTAACAGACATTCGAGAGCGCACCAAGCCAAAGAGGCACCGGCGCACAAAGCAAGGCAAAAGCAGCGAGCTGGTCTCCCCCAAGCAGCGCAGGGAAAACCGGCGGCGCTCCCAATGGTCCTTTGCCCAACTGCAGGCCATGATTGCCTACAAGGCGATGCTCGCCGGCTCAGTGGCCACCAAAGTCGATGCCGATTACAGCAGCCAGGCTTGCCCCAGGTGCGGGCACACCGCGCGGGCCAATCGGCCAGGCAAGGGCCTCGTCTTTGTCTGTCAGAACTGCCATTACACGCTCCATGCGGATCTGGTGGGAGCGAGGAATCTGGTGCTGCGAACGCTTCTGGTTTGGCAAGACTGGGCCAGAACGGGGCTGTTGTCGGTAGCCCCTGATACGTCGGACAGCGAAGCCAAAGCGGCACGCCTCTCAAGGTATGCCGAGTTGCGGTGGAGTCCAGACGCAAGCCCCTCGCTTCAGCGATGGGGTCACTGACTTATACTGGCCATACAGCCGCGGTGCATGGCGTGGCCTGGTCCCCTGATGGCACACACATTGCTTCCGCTTCCGCTGATGGCAGTGTGCAGATCTGGAATGCGACGCAAGCAGCTCCCACCTATACCTATCGCAGACATAGCGCTGGAGTCAACACTGTCGCCTGGTTGGGTGGTGATTCGAGGATTGCTTCCGGCTCCGATGACAAAACTGTGCGGATCTGGACTGTCGGCGAAGCTGGCTCCGATGTCAAAGACTTACCCAACTGAAACGTTACGTTTAAATTGGCAGGCTGTTCTCTTTTAGAACAGCCTGCCAATTTATATAAACTCCTTTTGAACCTGCGTTAGCTTCCCAGCTTATGCAAAGCTTGCTCGATCTGTGGCTCTTCAGTGGGCTGGACCTGGCGGAAGCCCTGGCCATCATTGAGGAAGACGATCTGCGTTTGCTGGAAGGAGACGATCATATCGGGTTTGCGGTCGTTATTGAGGTCGGCGAAGCGCAGTGTGATGGGGACGAGGTCGTCACTGGCACCGTAGAGTTGGGGCCCCATGTAGATGCGTGCCTTGGCGGCATCGCCTCCCTGTAGCTCAATAATTTGAATATGTCGATTGAGATTGATGGCGATAAAGTGGCTAGGATGGCCGGTTTGCTCGTTGTGTCCCACCCAGGCATCCGTTTGAAAGGTGCGGGGGCGTCCATAATGCCAGTCGTCCAGAAAGGTCGTATACCAGTTTAAGGCTGCGTTCAGCGCTATCCAGAGGAGCAGCATGGCAAACATGCCCAGGCCTAGATAGAGCAATGGAGATGCAGGCCCCTGCGGGCGTAAACGCTGCCAGGGTGAGAGGCGCCGCGTACTCTTTGGCGGTTGTTTCCGCACAAGCACGTGCGACTTGTCGTTTCTGGTGCCAGCCTGGGTGAAGGGTATGACGTCTTCGGTCTCTGCTTCGGGTTGCGTCATGACGTTCTCGGTCGTGGGAATGTCCTGTGTACGGGAGGCACGTAGGGAGGGAGGTGCCGGTGGCGGTGGTTGAACGCTTGACGTCGTCTTGCGTTTCTTCGCTGTTTTGTTCTCTGTATGTAGAATAGGCCGGTGCCGCACCAGGCTTCGTGGAGTAATATCCAATTCGTCATCTCTGGCTAAGACTGGCATAAGCGCGTTCTCCTCTCCTCGCGAACGAAAGCTACGTTTTCCAGGCGAAATGTCTGTGTAAAAAAATATTCTCTCTCGCCAGAGGGTAAAGTTACCCATAGAAGATAGAGCTTGCGAGCCGTCTGTTGAGGAAAAATACTGGTTGTAGCGAATGTATTGTGTTGTGAAGTGTCTGGGAAGAGGCGCTACAAGAAGATAGGCTGCGTACAGCATTTACTACTACGCAACCTAGTATAACATGAGCAACTGAATTTTTCCAGGCGCCTATAAGATAGCCTCGTTATCCAGGACTTTTTGGAGGTCAGGGGGTAAGGGAGCCTCGATATGCAGGGATTCGCCAGTACGGGGATGAGTGAGTTCGAGCTGGTAGGCATGGAGAAACTGGTGCTCGAGCTTGACGTTGGGGATGCGATGGCCCGACCCATAGGTCTGATCTCCGGCGACGGGGTGTTTAATAGCCTGAAAATGGACTCGGATCTGGTGCGTGCGCCCGGTGACGATCTGGACCAGGACCAGGGTATGTTTTCTGAAGCGCTGCAAGACACGGAAATGCGTCACGGCGTCGCGCCCCTCCGTGAGCGTCACGGCCATCATTTGCCGGTGGCGCGTATCGCGACCAATGGGCGCATCGATGCTTCCCTGGTCCAGCTCAACATTCCCCTCGACCAGGGCCAGGTAGCGCTTAATAATCTTATGCTGCTTCATCTGCTCGATGAGCGCAGCCTGAGATTGGGCATTCTTCGCGACCATCAGCAGGCCGGAGGTATCTTTGTCCAGGCGGTGAATGATGCCCGGGCGCATGTCGCCCTCATCCTGCTGCAATTCGGGATAGTGCGCGACCAACGCGTTGACCAGGGTCCCCTCGTAGTTACCCGGCGCGGGATGTACCACCATGCCAGCCGCCTTATTCACGATCAAGAGATCGTCATCCTCAAATACGACTTCCAGCGGCAGGTTCTGGGGCGTCACCTGTTTCATTTGCGAAGCGGGGGTTGCACGCAGAGCGGTGACCCTATCCTTGAGGCGCAACACATAGCCAGGCTTGCTGACCTTGCCATTGACAAGGACCAGGGCGTCGGCGATGAGTTGCTGGACGCCAGAGCGCGAAACGCCGTCCAGCACTGAGACCAGGAAACGATCCAGGCGCTGGCCCACCTGCTCACTCTCTACATCCCAATGTAAGAAATTCTCGGTTGTCGTATCTTGACTCGTGGACATGGTTGGCTTTCATCCTTCAATGTACTGGGGAACGTCCCCTTATTTCTTTACAACTTCAGTCTGCTGCTGCTCTGCTGTCTTCTGTTCGCCCTCGTTCTGTCGCCACCCACCCAGCAGGACCAGGAAGAAGAGTAAAATGACGCTGACGGAAATGAAAGCATCCGCGACGTTAAAAATAGCGAAACGGTAGTTAATCTGAGGAATACGGAAGGCCAGGAAATCGACCACATAGCCGCTATGGCGCGCGCGGTCAACCAGGTTGCCCACGGCCCCACCGACAATTAAGCCCAGAATAATCTTGTAGATCGCTGGACCCGTGTTGATCATGCGGGCATACATATACACAACCACAGCAATGGCCGCGGAGATCAAGATGATCAACAGCGTGCTATTGGCGAAGAGGCTAAAGGCGGCTCCATTGTTCTGAATATATTGAACCACCAGGTAGGGACCGAGTAGCGAGATGTCGGGCTTACTTCCAGGAGGGCTGAGGTTCTCCACCACGAGAGCCTTCGTCCACTGATCGAGGCCGATAACGATAAGTGCGGCAAGGAGCGCGCATACATCGTGGAGGCGGGCATGTTTGGCAACCACGTTTTTGTTCTTCCTTTCCCCAACAGAGATGACCAGATGTGTTGATCATTGTACCATAGTCGCTCCCTGCCGCCTACCCACACACCTTACCCAAGGGTCTGAGAAGAGAGTAGGGTATGGTGGCGTGGCGCATGGGTCGGAGGCCCATGCGCCACGCCACCATACCCTTTAGAATTCGCGCCGGTCGCCGTAGAGTTCTTCGCGGCTGAGGTTCTTCTTCTCGATTTTCTCCGCGTCCTGGACGCAGCGTGATGCCCAGGGGATGGCTTGCAGGCGCTTTTCGGGGATGGGCTGCCCACAGTCGATACAGCGACCATAAGTACCATCCTCGATGCGTTTGAGGGCATCTCTGACTTCTTGGAGCAGGGCCTGCTGGTTCACCATGATCGACTGCTCCTGCTGTGTCTCCAGGAAATCTACCGCGATCTCTTCAAAATCCTGGGGCCCCTCGCTGGCCTGGATGGGATCGACCGGTTCCGGGTAGGCCTCTGTCAGGCCCGCGATGCTCTCTTGAAGCTCCTTCTCTTTTGCCTGAAGTTGCTCTTTTATATGTTGTAGATCAAGTGCCATCTTCAATCAACCTTTCAGCCAGATTTGGGGCATATAACCCCCTCTTGCTCTCAACACGTGGAACCCAGGCGAACGGTCTCACCTGCCACTTTTTTTACCAGGGCACGTGATATGATATAGTAATTAAGAAGGATGCTACTCGCCTTTTCTCTCTCCAGGTGCAATTTAATCGTGTAGTAGATATCGAGAACCTCTATTTCGGCTTGGATAGACACAATGAGCTTGTCCTATCTGTTATGCTAAACATGTGTATGTCGTCAAGATGCAACTTCATAAGGATTTTCGTGTATGTCGGTATCACAAACGCCTCAAAAACCGGGAGAGTCAGAGCGTCCCTCCCAACCCATAAAGCCTATGCCGGATGCGCCTTCTCTCTTTAGCGACTTTGACCTGTACCTCTTTGGTCAGGGAAAAGACTATCGCATCTATGAGAAAATGGGCGCCCATCCACGCACCGTGAATGGGGTCACGGGTGTCAATTTCGCCCTCTGGGCGCCCAATGCACGTGCGGTCTCCATCATTGGCGATTTCAATCAGTGGGATCGCAAAGCCACCCCCATGCAGCTACGCCATGGCGACCTGGGAGTCTGGGAATGCTTTGTACCTGGATTGGAGCCCGGCACGCTCTACAAGTATGCTATCTGCTCGCGCTTCAATAATTACCACACCGATAAGTCGGACCCCTATGGCTTCCAGTTCGAGCTTCGCCCCAACACCGCCTCAGTTGTCGCGGATATCTCGCAGTACCAGTGGCGCGATCAGGAGTGGCTGGAGCAGCGTCCCCAGCGGCAACAGCTGAACTCTCCCATGTCGATCTACGAGGTCCACCTGGGCTCCTGGCGCCATATTCCTGAGCGCCACCAGGAAGGCGCGGTGGAAGAGGACCGCTTTATGACCTATCGCGAGTTGGCTGAGTCGCTCGCGACCCACGTTAAGAAGCTGGGCTTTACGCATATCGAGCTGCTGCCCATTACCGAGTTCCCCTTCGATGGCTCCTGGGGCTACCAGGTGACTGGCTTCTATGCTCCCACCAGCCGCTTTGGCCCACCCGAGGACTTCAAATACTTCGTCGATTATATGCATGAGCAGGGGATTGGCGTGATCCTGGATTGGGTCCCGTCACACTTCCCCAAAGATGGCCATGCCCTGAGCTACTTCGACGGCACCCACCTCTATGAATACTCCGATTCGCGCAAGGGCGAGCATAAGGGTTGGGGCACCTACGTCTTCGACTATGGACGGAGCGAGGTACGCAACTTCCTGATTGGCAGCGCCCTCTTCTGGTTGCGTGAGTATCATATCGATGGCCTGCGTGTCGACGCGGTCGCCTCGATGCTCTATCTCGACTATATGCGCCCATCGGGCGAGTGGAATCCCAATCACTATGGCGGTCGCGAGCACCTGGAGGCTGTCGACTTCCTGCGCCAGTTTAATGAGGCCGTCTATGACCAGGCTCCAGGCGCGGTGACAATCGCGGAGGAGTCTACGGCTTGGCCGCTGGTGACGCGCCCAACCTATGTGGGTGGCCTGGGCTTTACCTTTAAATGGAATATGGGCTGGATGCATGATATGCTGGAATATATGCACCTTGATCCCATCCATCGCCGCTATCACCACAATAACATCACCTTTGCCCTGATGTACGCCTATAGCGAGAACTTTATTCTGCCTCTCTCCCACGATGAGGTCGTCCACCTGAAGGGCTCGATGTCTACGAAGATGCCTGGCGATCTCTGGCAGCGCTTCGCGAATCTGCGCTCGCTCTATGGCTTTATGTGGGGCCATCCCGGCAAGAAGCTGCTCTTCATGGGTGGCGAGTTTGGCCAGTGGCATGAATGGAACTTTAAGGAGAGCCTGGACTGGCACCTGCTGGATGCCCCCAGCGATCCCCACCACGCGCAGTTGCAGGACTTTGTACGCGATCTCAACGCCCTCTATAAGCAAGAGCCAGCACTAACCACGCGCGATTATGAGGGTGAGGGCTTCTCCTGGATCGACTGCCACGACTCAGATAATAGCGTGATCTCCTTTATGCGGCGTGCCCACAAGGACGAGGAGACCCTGATCTTTGTCTGCAACTTCACGCCCGTACCGCGCTATGGTTACCGCATCGGCGTGCCCTATCCCGGCGTCTATAACGAAGTTATCAACAGCGATGATCTGCGCTATGGTGGCAGCGGCGTTATCAACAACCAGTATATGCCAAGCGTTCCCCGCAACTGGCAATCCTGTCCGCACTCCATTCTGCTGACCCTACCCCCACTCAGCACGATTGTCTTGAAATGGCGCCCCTTCGCGGAACATGAAATGCCACAACCAGAGCTCCCCACCTCCGAGACTGAAAACTAGCATTGGCGACAAGACAAAGAGGGCGAAGGGAGTGTTCCCTTCGCCCTCTTTGTCTTTCTTTGTTCTTCTATGTCTTATGTAATCAGGCGAGCAAGTAACTTTATTATGACGAGAGAAGCTGGTTCTCCCTCCCTTTGCCAGGCCAGATAAGCGTAAGAAAGTGGTAGGGAAGTACTGCCTGGTACACTTGCCATAGTAGAGGTACCGCTGGACACGCGCTTCGCCTGGCTGCAAGATGAGAGCAGGGACGCTACACACGTCAGATGAAATCGAACGCAGTCCATGAGCTCCAAGAAGGAGGTGCGGCAGCCTCTACAAACGTTTTTGCCAGCAATGCCTCCAGGAGACAAGCGCGAGGGGCGAAGGCAGTGCCTTCGCCCCTCGTGCTTGTCTCCTGGATATTTTTAGCGGATAGATTTCTCCCGGTTGGGATCTTCTTTCTCAAGCTCCTGGTTGCGCTCGTATGCTTCACGGACCAGGTGAGCGATCTCCTCGGGGTTGTCCGAGAGACGTAACAGGTCAAGATCTTCAGGTGAGACTTTGCCATCGGGAAGCATCGTCTCGCGAATCCAGTGTATAAGTCCACCCCAGTAGCGAGAGCCATAGAGGATCACGGGGAAGTTGCTGACCTTCTTCGTCTGAATGAGGGTCAATGCCTCAAAGAGCTCGTCCATCGTCCCAAAGCCACCTGGAAAGATGATAAAGGCATTAGAGTACTTGATAAACATCGTCTTGCGTACAAAAAAGTAGCGAAAGTCCAGGTCAATATCCAGGTATTGATTAGATGATTGCTCAAAGGGTAGCTCGATATTACAGCCAATGGAGGTGTTCTCGCCCTCCTGTGCCCCTTTATTGGCGGCCTCCATCACTCCTGGGCCACCACCTGTAATAATGCCAAAACCAGCCCGTGCAAGCAAGCGTGCCGTTTCAGAGGCAGCCTTATAGACGGGATCATCGGGCCTGGTGCGCGCGGAGCCGAAGATGGCTACTGAAGGCGGGATATGCGCCAGGGCATCGAAGCCATTGATAAACTCGCTTGTAATACGCATGACGCGCCAGGGATCGGTAATGGTGAAATCAAAATTGAGTGCGCGCTCAGTGGCATGCTCCTCCTGACGCACATGTTCACTGGGAACTGGTTCAGTGGGTTTGACCAGTGGCTGCGTGGGGCGCCTGAGGAGCCGCTCATCCTCAGTTTCAGGGCGTCCCTTCTTCCTACGTAGCGAGCGGTAATTATCATTTGCTCTTCGTTGTTGCATTGTATTGCGGGGATACTCGCGTGTGGGTGTCTCCTGTGGATGATTGTGGTTCTGTCTCTGTATAATTTGTTCGCCATCGCCATTTGAGCTATTATGCGCGTGATGGCTATTACCCTCATCTGCGTGCTGTGAGGAAAACTCATTGTTACTCATAAGACGTTCTCAATCTTTGGCTATCCTGTATACGTTAACTCTTCAGTTATGAGGTGGCCTATACAGTATAGCATGAAACACGTAGAAAAACGATGCTACTATATCCTGATTTCTCTGCAAGAATCGGCTTATCACCTCCTGTACGCGTCAGAACAGACCAACAAACACATGCATAAGTATGGCGTAGACAGCATTTGAGTATTTCTGTTTTCCATCTACCATACCTAGCATAAATCCGCTCTGTTATATATACGTTAAATGGAAACAAAAAAGTACTTTTTCGCTAGGCCTGGCGCAGCACGGCCATCCATTTCATCGATTATAATCTATGTAATATTGGCGTATTTTTTGCGAAAGGCAGATATATGTTTTATGTACCACAACTGGCGCTACTCATGGGAGTATGGGCGATTGCTGTCATCAGTCCGGGACCCGACTTTGTCGCGACTGTGCACTCGGCGGTATCGCGCTCACGGCGCGAGGGTATCCTGGTTGGCCTGGGCGTGACCAGTGGCATCGCGCTCTGGATCATCGCGAGCATGGCTGGTCTAAACGTGCTCTTCGCCCAGGTAAGCTGGCTGGTCGATCTCTTTCGTCTGCTGGGCGCGCTCTATCTGCTCTACCTGGGCGTGCGCACCCTCTGGAGCGCCTATCGTCCTCAACCCTCGGGGGAAATGCTGGGCAACGAGCCACAACCAACCAGGCGCGGCTCCTCCTGGCGCATTGGCTTTCTGACAAACGTGGGCAATCCCAAAGCGCTGGCCTTCTTTGGCAGCATCTTTGCCGTCCTACTGCCCACGCACCCTCCGCTCTGGTTCCAGTGCGTCTGCGTCCTGCTAATGCTGGGTATGGCGGCGGCCTGGTTTAGCGCCGTGGCCTGCCTCTTCTCCTTCGGACCAGTTGCGCGCGGCTACCAACGCCTGAAGCGCTGGCTAGACCTGGTGACCGGCGGACTTTTTGTCGCGCTGGGACTACGCCTGGCCCTGTCCAGGTAATAGCCACCCTCCAGGCCTGAAGACGTGTTTCAAGCCTGGAGGATACATCGACATACAGGGGCAGAGGCAGGCGCTAATTCGTGACAGGTGCTACGACCTCGGGCGCCGCGTCATATTGCAGCACAACTAAGCCCACCAGGACGAGCACGCAGCCAATGATCTGCGGCAGGTCCAGCAATTGTCCAAGCCAGAAATAGGCGATGATAGAGCCTGCAACCAGCTCCAGCGTGGTCACAATGCCAATCCGTGTCGCCTCCACGTGCCGTAAGGCTCCCAATTCCAGTGCGAAGGGAATGGCCATTCCCGCGATGCCAACCACCGCCATCAGCAGGAGGTTCTGCCAGCTCCAGGTGGCGGCGGGAATCGTCCAGGGTGGCTGGATACAGAGCCAGAAGACGGCGGCGACGAGCGCTCCATAGGACGTCGCGGGCAGCGAGGGCACATCGCGTCCTACGCGCTTGCCCAGCAGGAGATAGGCGATAAAGGAGAGCAGCGCCAGAACCGCGAAGAGGAGGCCCAGGGGGTTCAGTCCATTCAAGTTGAGGTGCCAGGCCCCGGTGAGGAGCAACAGGCCACCCAGCGTACACAGCAGGGCCAGCAGCACCGGTCTGGTAGGCAGTTTGCGCCGCCAGAGTGCCTCTCCCAGAGCCATCCAGGCGGCGGCACTAAACTGAATAATCAGGGCCACGGCAATGGGAAGCAGGCTGATAGCCATAAAATAGGTATAGGTAACCAGGGCCAGGGTCAGGCCAAAGGCGATGATCCAGCCCCACTGGCGGGTATACCACTTCAGGCCCTGCCGCCATCCGACCAGCATCAGGGCCAGCAGGCAGAGCCCGCCAATAAGCATACGAAATTCGACTAGAGTCACCGGGGTAATGCCGCCATCAAAGAGCAGGCGCGAGAGATTCCCGTTAAAGCCAAAGAGCAGCGAGGCACTCGCAGCCATGGCATACCCCATGGCCTGCCTGGATAAACCTCCCCGCCGGGTGCGTTTGATCATAGAGAGTGAGCTTTCTTTTTCTGCTAGATGTGCCACCACTGGCGATGCCAGGCAAGCGCGGCGTTGAGCGCTTCTCGCGTCTCCTGTGAGAAGCTGTGCTGGCACTCCTCAAGCTCGGGGGCGCCAGCGTAGAGGTCAACGATCCCCAGGTCGACGCCGAGCAAGGGCTCAAGGGCGGCGGCGGTACAGTAGGGGACATAGGCCGAGCTATAGCCACCCGCCTGGAGCATGACCAGGCGCCCGCCGCAGACCTCTTCAGCCAAGTCGACCAGCGACTGTGAGATCGCACGAAACCCGTCCATGCTCATCATCAGCGTGGTCAGGGGATCAAGCCAGCTTGCATCTTGCCCGGCGGTGACAAGAATCAATTCCGGCTGAAACTGGCGTCCAATCGGCACGACGAGTTGCTCAAACAGCTCGCGGTAGCCTCGGTCACCAGTCCCGGGTGGCAGAGGAATGTTGACGGTATAGCCCACGCCCGCGCCGCGCCCAACCTGCTCCAGGGTCCCAGAGTCTTTCGGGAACCAGTTTTGCTGGTGCATGGAGAGGAAGAGCACGCCTGGATCATCATAAAATGCCTCTTGAGTGCCATTGCCATGGTGAGCATCCCAGTCAACGATCAGGATGCGCTTGAGTCCAAAGACATTACGTGCATAGTAAGCTGCCAGCGCCGTGTTATTAAAGACACAGAAGCCCAGGGCCTTGTTGCTTGTGGCATGATGGCAAGGGGGACGCAGCAGGCCATAGCAGTTGCGAACCGTGCCATCCATGACGGCCTGCACGGCATTGAGCGCTCCACCCGCCGCGTAGAGCGCAGCCTCAAAGGAGCCGGGGCTGAGCATAGTCTCTTCATCCACCTCGCCCCAGGGACCGTGATCAGGGCCCCCCTGAGAGAAGGCACGTATCCCTTCAATATACTCTGGCGTATGAAAGGCTGTCAGTTCTTCCCGCGTGGCGGGACGCACCGTGATGGGATGCATCTGCGCGCTCAGACCCGAGCCATCCAGAAATTCCTTGATTCGTCGCGTAATAAACGCTGACGAAGGATGTGGTTCGGGTGAGAGCTCGAACGATCCTTCGCGTAGGTGCACAACTGATTCTGTGCCTGTATCATGCGCGAGAAAGCGTGTATCAAAAACCAGGCCACTACGCTGCGTCATAAGTTGCTTGACCTTTCCTGCGTTTGCTTTTCCTGTCCGTTGTTGTGAATCAGAATACCCAATGCATCTCTTCCCAGGTAAGCGTCTACGTGTCACTAAGGAGAGGGCCTCAACGTGATACCCTTTCAGGGGAGTCCCATCTATTTGAGAGAGGCTTACGACATAGAAACAACGCAAAATATATAGGCATATTTTGTAGATCCAGAGCGTCTTTCTTAGTAAAGCACATTTTGGGCGCACGCTTCCGAACTTCCCAATGGCCCAACGGCCCAACAGTCTAAAAATTACCGTGCTGCCGACAATAACGCAAACATCCCAGAAGCTCTCTTCAGCGTGTACATCAGTCTGGAACTGGTGTATAATGCGATTGCACCTTGGCCAGACAATATGGTAAGCGGAGCAGGCAAACTTTTGGGAAACACGCCTACCTCTAAGTGATTACAAGGCAGGTACTGTTCGGCAGACATCGGGGGAGACTATTTGTTATGATAGAAACAGTTCCATCAGGTTCCATACTCCACGGACGGTACCGTATTGAGCGCGTTCTGGGGAGTGGTGGTTTCGGACATGTCTACCTGGGAACCAATATTACCAACACCAATCTCTGTGCGGTCAAAGAATACCTGGTTACTGGCGCGAGTGGCCAGGAACAGTTGCGCCACGAAGCCGCCGTGCTCAGCCAGCTGCATCATCCCAATCTGCCTGCCTTCCTTGACGCCTTTATGGAACGCGGACGCTACTATATCGTCCTCAACTACATTGAAGGAAGCGATTTAACCGACCTGGTCCGCCTGACGCGCCAGCGCGGCGAGGTGATCCCTATCGCACGCGTTACTGGTTGGCTGCTTGCCATCTGTGACGCGGTGCATTTTCTCCATAACCAGCGCCCACCGGTCATCCATCGCGATATCAAGCCTGATAATATTCGCATTATGCCCGATGGGACGGCGATCCTGGTCGACCTGGGCAACGCCAAGGCCTCCGCTGACGGGGCGCGGACGCTCTTCTTTATTCGCCACCAGGGCACGCCCGGCTATGCGCCACCAGAACAATATCCAGGTGGTACAGGCACTGATGTCCGCTCTGATATCTATGCCCTCGGGGGCACGCTCTTCTTCGCGCTGACGACGCATGAGCCACCCAGCGTCTCTATCCGCAACCAGTCGATCCAGCAGGGGCGTCCCGATCTCCCTTCGCTGCAAGAGGTCCTGGCCAATAATCCACCTGAAGAGAGCGCTGAAGCGCAGGCCGCTCGCCAGTTTCGCCTGGGCGTCTCTCAACCGGGCAAGCCCGCGCCCCGCCACTCGCGGCATGTGGCGCAACTTGGCGCCCTGCCTCCGCAACTGCTCCAGCAGTTGAATCGGGTGATTCAACGCGCCATGGCGATGCGCCCCAAGGATCGCTATCAGTCGGTTGCGGAGTTCGCGCATGACCTGCAAATGGTGATGTCCCACCTGCCAACGCCACCTCCCATGCCCGTGAAGCCGGCAACTCCGAATCCACATACCACCCAGCCTGACCTGGATGACGTTTATGATCAGATGGTGGCTGATGGCCGTATTCCAGCCGCCCCGGATCAGGCAGGACTAGCATCCACGCCACAGCCACAGACACAGTCTCGCTCTTGCACGCACTGTGGCAGCTTGCTACCTACAGGCGCGGCAACCTGCCCCAACTGTGGCGCATCGGTTATCCCAGCCCCAGCCCAGACCAGTAGGGCCAGCGTCAACGCTGTGAGTACCGCCCAGGCGAGACAGCAGGCAGGAGGACAGGGTTCCTTTGCGCCCAATAATACGATGCTCAAGCAGACCGTCTCGAATCCATCCCTGCCACCGGTTGCGCAGACACCCCCACCCGCGCCTGCCAGCACAGAGACGCCCAGGCCCGCACAGCAAGGAGTCTATGCGCCACCACAGCAACAGCAGAGTATGGCGCCGCAGACGCGCCCACAACCACACCCTCAGGCGCCACAGCGTCTAGCCACTCCCCCTGTCCAGGGGCCACCACCTGCCGCAACAGGCTCCAACGAGCCACAACTGAACCTGCGTATTCTCTTGCCTGTCTTGCTTGGCGCGCTCATCCTGCTCGCCCTCATTACCGTCTTTGTCATAAGCAATACCCACCACTAGACAGCCTATATTTTTCGATACAGCGTTCAAAGATGGGGACGAAACGTCATGCGCCGCTGACGCGGCGCATGACGTTTCGTCCCCATCTTTGAACCTTTTATGCCCACATTTCCTGGAGTGCCGGGCGGATGCGGTTGAGCCAGGCGGGTAGGGAATTGGCCCACTCCAGGCGCTCCATCAGGCCTTCAACCCGCGTATCGCTGAACTCCTCCTGCACGAAGAAGAGATCCTCCAGTGGCCCATTGATCGTCACGATGGGCGCGACAATCGTCAGCGCGTCCGCTAAGAGGGCAGCCTCGCCCTTCACAGGCGGGAAGACCTCGCAGTAGGCAGCGAGGAACTGGCGGGCGCGCTCCGGATCAAAGCCGCGCTTTACCAGGGGTGGTGTCAGGGTCTCTCCCGGGTGCCAGGAGAGAGCGCAGAAGTAGAACAGGGCGTAGGCGACCTCGAAGATGCGCTTCTCCCAGCGCGAGGCCTCCAATCCCATAACAGAGGTGACCCCCTGTGGATCGAAGCGCAAGTTGAGCGCGTGATAGTCCCCGTGAATATGGAACTCGGGCAGATCCTTGCCTGCACCAATCGCCATCATCGAGGCAGGCAGAATCTTCTCCCACTGCTCAACCCAGGTGGTCAGCGCCATAGCGATGGCCTGGTTATCGTATGTGTCCGCACGCTCACGTGCCAGGCCCAGCCAGTTCTGGACCATCGCGCCAATATGCGCCTCCGCTGGCCAGCGATACTGCGCTCCCGGATACCGGCTGGATGCCTGGTGTAGACGTCCCAGCATGGCAGCCGCGGACCCGCACCATTGAAAGCTGCGTGGATTGAGCGTGCTAAAGAGCTCGCCTTCTGGCCACTCCTGTAGCTCAAAGCGATCCTCGCCCACGGCAACAAAGGGCGCTCCCTCTGGCGTCTGGTGCAGTGCGGGCAAGGGAATGCCCTGCTCACGCAGGTAACGCTGAAAGGCGTAGTGGTGCCCTCCATCCTGTCCCATCGGACTCTCGGGGCGCTCGCGCAGTATATAGCGCCTTCCTTCGATTCCGACCAGCAAGCCCAGGCTTGTGTCGTTGGAGAACTCGGCCGGGCCGAGATTTTCCCATGTATGAATGCCAAAGGCCTGCATGACGCTTTGCACGTCAAGCAGGTCCTCGGCAGTGTTCTGCGTTCTCTCTTGCTCTTCCATTGTTGTTTGTGGTCTCTAGATTTCTGTGGGCAAATCGGCGCGACTGCCCCACTCGTTCCAGGAGCCATCGTAGTTGGTCAGGCGGGGATACCCAAGCATGGCCAGGCTAAACAGGACCGTGGTAGCCGCTACCCCGCCATTGCAATAAGCAACCACGTGTTGTTCAGGCACGACGCCAACCGAGGTAAAGATCTGCTGTAGCTCCTCGTTGCTACGGAACGTCCCTGTCTGCGGATCGATGAGCTCCTCGCGGGGTAGGCTGAGCGCTCCTGGAATATGTCCAGCCCGTCCCTCACCACGTCTCACCTGGCCGCTATACTGACCCGTATCGCGTGCGTCAACCAGGGTCATTCCCTGCTGTCCAAGCATCGCGAGCAACTCTTGCGCCGTCGCGCGCAACTGCGGCTGCATCACGGGGGTAAAACTTGTTGGCTCATAGGTATGGACCGTTGAGGTAAGTGGGCGCTGCTCGCGTTTCCACTTGGGGAGGCCACCATTGAGCACCACGACCTGAGTGTGACCATAGTAGTTCAACGCCCACCACAGGCGGGTCGCAAACTGCGAGGCCGGGTGCGAGTCATAGGCAACTACCAGGTGTTGATCCCCAATACCCAGGCGTCCAAGTACCTCGGCGAAGCGTGCTGCCGGGGCCACCTGAGCCTCTACCGCGTCATCCGGGTCAACGATGTCGCTACTCCAATCAATATACACCGCGCCCGGAATATGCTCCTGCTCATACTCATCGCGCGCGCCGACATAGTGCGCGTCCTGAACCTTTGTCCCATCAGGACCCTCGCGCTCAATGTTGCGGACATAGCCACGCATATCGATGATGCGCAGATGCGGATCATGCAGATGCTCTGCCAGCCAGTCCGTCTCGACCAGAAAATTATGACGCTGTGTCTCCGTCTTCAGGCTCTCCTGCTGCAACGATTTTTTCTTCCTCTCTATGAGAACAACCTGGCGGCCTCTGGATTATCGGTACTCACAAAATGAGCGGGCGCCCCCAGCACAGTGGTTGGCTTAATTTCCAGAATGCGCATCGAACCATTGGGCGTCTGCGTTGTCACATGGCGCTGGATGACCAGGCCCAGGGGACGAGCCAGGACCAGGGCGGCCGTCGAGGCTAGAATGGCGTTATTAGCCGTGCTATAGGGACGGCGCATCTTGGAAACCATCATCGCCGAGAGGCCCGTCAGCATACCCGCGACCGCCAGGTTGGTACCACAGCGCTCATGCACCGCCAGTTCAGGCTGGGTGGTGCGCAAGAGTTGGAGGGCCTCCTGGGCGGCGGGCAGAATGGCCTCGGTGGGGAGGTCACCAAAAACGAAGAAGCCGGCGGCAAAGGAGATGCCAGAGAGACGCACTTCAGGAAACTTACGAGACAGCAAGACAATCGTAGCATGTTCAAGCGCGTGATTCTGGCGCACAGCGGGACCCAACGTCAATTGTTGCGCGACTTGAATCAGTGGATTGATCGACGTCATCATATCTTCCTTCCTGCTTATGGCGGCAAACTACGCCCCATATGTTATATTAAACACCACGCCTTCATCCCCAAAATGGATGACATCTCCATCATTTAAGACCACCGGCTGTTGAATCCGTATATTATTGACCGTGGTGCCATTGACGCTGTTGAGATCGGCCAGGAACCAGCGTCCCTCGGCGAACCAGAGGCGTGCGTGATGGCGTGAGACCGTGCGCCCCGAGATGACCAGGTCGCAGCCATTGGTGCGCCCAATCTTGGTCACATCCTGGTGGAAACGGTAGGAGCGCCCAGCCAGGGGGCCGCTTTGGAGCGTCAGGCGTGCCAGCACAGGTCGCCCGCTCGCGTCTGTATAGCGATCCATGATGGCGCGCTTATTCGTCAGGTCATCACCACACGTCGTACAGAAGAGGCGCGCCGCGGGATTCTGCGCGCTACAGCGGAAACACGTCACCGTCTGAGCTGGCATATTCGCGGCAGGCGTAGAGGCCAGCTGTCCCGAGTTCGGCGTCTGCACGAAGCTTTGATCTGGAGAGGACATAGAACCAGAGAGCCGCCGGGAACGAGAGAGCGACAGGTTTGAGGACGCCATGGTGCTGGTCAGCGCGGAGATAAAGTCATCCGCCGACTGATAGCGGTCACTGGGCGACTTGGCACACATCTTCTGGATGACCTGAATGATCCCAGGGGGCACATTCTCGGCCTGCAAACGATCGATGGGCAGAGGATCATTCACATGCTTGAGCGTGATTGAGAGCGGGTTCTCCGCCGAAAATGGGACCTTCCCGGTCAGGCAGTGAAAGAAGACGATGCCCAGCGAGTAGATATCACTCCGGCGATCAACGGCCTGGCCCGTTCCCTGCTCAGGCGACATATATTGCGGGGTGCCAATGCCTGTCCCCACGCGAGTCAAGTTGGTCGTGCCTTCGAGAATCTTGGCGATGCCAAAGTCGGAGAGCAGGAGGTGTCCATCCTTGCGCAGGAGCATATTGGCTGGCTTGACATCGCGGTGAATAATCCCATTGCGATGCGCGCAGTCGAGGCCCTCAGCAGCCTGAATCATAAAATCCGCGGCCTCGGCCACAGGTATGGGACCCTTGAGGCGTTCCTTGAGCGTACCGCTTTCTACGTACTCCATGACGATGAAAGTGATGTTCTCAAGCTCGCCAAAGTCATGAATCTGCACGATGTTAGGATGCGCCAGTTTCGCCACCGAGCGCGCCTCCTGCACAAAGCGCTTGACAAAGATCGGGTCACGCGCGTGATAGGCGGGCAAGACCTTGATGGCCACATAGCGATCCAGGGTGGACTGATATGCCTTGAAGACTGTCGCCATTCCGCCAGCACCGATGCGCTCTACAATGCGGAATTGGCCTAGTGTCTTTCCAATGAGTGCTCCCGCATCTTCGTTACGACCAGCAGGCTGGCGTGGAGACATATTCTCTGGTTGCATACCCCTGACAACTCCGTTATCCGAAACTTGATGCCTGGTGTGGGTTCCCTCTACGCCAGAAAGATCAGCGCACAAGAACCTGGCATCCCTCGACAGAAAACGCCCATTGTGTTTTCTCTGTCGAAACAGTCTTTCGCTCGTTTCGAAGCGTTCCTGTTTCTCCTTGATTATACAGATAGAAACGTACTCTGTCGAGAGAAATCCAACAAAACTTACCCTTCCAACAGAAGTGCTTCTGGGTCTTCTACCAGTTCCTTTACTTTGACCAGGAAGCGCACCGCTTCACTTCCATCGACGATGCGATGGTCATAGGAGAGCGCGACATACATCATGGGGCGAATGACCACCTGCCCGTCGATGGCAACGGGACGCTGCTCAATCTTGTGCATGCCCAGGATGCCTACCTGTGGTCCATTGAGGATAGGTGTGGAGAGCATGGAGCCGAAAGTCCCACCATTGGTAATCGTAAACGTGCCGCCTTGTAGTTCCGCCAGCGAGAGGGTATTTGTACGCGCACGCTTGGCCAGGTCCCCGATCTCCCGCTCGATGGCGGCGAAGGACTTGCGATCCGCGTCACGAACCACGGGCACCACCAAGCCTTCTTCCGCGCCTACCGCGATCCCAATATCATAATAGTGCTTGAGCACCATTTCATTGCCCTGAATCTCGGCATTGAGGCGCGGGAAGGCTTTGAGCGCACCCACGACGGCCTTGGTAAAGAAGGACATAAAGCCAAGTGAGACATTATGACGCTCCTTAAAGGCGTCCTTGCGGCGGCTGCGCACATCCATCACGGCGCTCATGTCGATCTCATTAAAGGTGGTCAACATGGCCGCCGTATGCTGGGCCTCGACCAGGCGCTGGGCAATGGTCTGGCGCCGGCGCGACATGCGCACGCGCTCCTCACGACGCGAGGCATCTGCTGCTGGCTGTGCCGGAGGTAACACAGGCTGTGCCGCCTGCGGGCGAGCCGCGGGTGTCGTCTGTGGGGCTACCGCTGTCGTGGCTGGAACGTCCTGGCTGGAGCTCTCCTCCAGGTAGCTCATGACATCTTCTTTGGTGACCCGGCCATGCGGGCTGCTGCCCCTGACCTGGGAAATATCGACGTTATGCTCGGCGGCGATCCGGCGGGCCAGTGGTGATGGTGGGCGCTGCGACTCACCTGCGGCGGTTAAAGGCTGCGAGATCGTGCGCTTGATCTCTTCGCTTTGTGGCGCGGGAGCTGTAGCAATGGCACCATTGCTGCTCCCCTTACCGCTGACCTGGGCCTCCTGTCCAAGGAACGCGATCACTTCCCCCACCTGGACGGTCTCACCCTCGCGCTTGAGAATTTTGTGAATCACGCCATCTTGCTCGGCGTTGACTTCGACATTGACTTTATCAGTCTCTAGCTCGGCCAATGTTTCACCCTGGTGGACGGCATCGCCCTCGCGTTTGAGCCAGGTTGCGATGGTAGCATCGACAATCGACTCTCCCAGGATTGGCACACGAATCTCATCGGACATGTTTCCCTCCGGTCTCTTTTTGTGATACTGATACGCCCGCGGCTTCTTTAATGATCTGCTCTTGTTCTGCAGCATGAATGTCCCAGAAACCGGCAGCCGGGCTTGAGCGCTCGGGGCGCGCGATCACGCGTAGCGTGGCCTTGTCTCCCAGCAACTGTTGTATACGCGGAGCAATGTATTCCCAGGCCCCCATGTTGCGCGGTTCTTCTTGCACCCAGATGAACTCGCTGGCATTGGTATACCCCTCAAGGACTCGCTTCAATGAGCGCTTGGGGAAGGGATACAGCAGCTCTACACGCACAATCGCGGTGTCTTCATTATGCATGCGGCTCTCGTGTGAAAGCAAGTCAATCGCGATCTTGCCACTACAGAAGACAACCCGGCGCACAGCTTTGGGATCCTGACTGGCGCGTGGATCATTGATGACCGATTGGAACGACCCCTCAACCAGGTCGCTCAAGCGCGATGAGGCAAGGGGATGACGCAAGAGACTCTTCGGCGTCATGATGATCAGCGGACGCGGATAGCTTGGGAGGAGATAGGCCTGCAAGCGTAAGAGGTGGAAGTACTGCGCCGCCGTCGAGCAGTTGGCGATACGCCAGTTATCCTCGGCAGCCAGGTGCAGGTACCGCTCCAGGCGTGCACTTGAGTGCTCTGGTCCATTTCCCTCATAGCCATGCGGCAAGAGCATCACCACGGAGGAGTCCTGGCGCCATTTCGCACGACCCGAGGCCAGAAACTGATCTATAATGACCTGGGCCACATTGGCGAAGTCGCCATACTGCGCCTCCCACAGGACCAGCGAATCGGGCGCCTGCACACTATACCCATACTCAAAGCCCAGGGGCGCGGTCTCGCTCAGAGGGCTATTATACACGGTAAACGAGGAGCGAGCCTCGGGAAATTTCTGTAGCGGAAGGAAGGTCATGTGGCCCTCTCTACTGTGCAGGACGGCATGGCGATGATTAAAGGTGCCACGCTCGCTATCCTGGCCGGTCAGGCGAATCGGCGTCCCACTTGCCAGGATGGTCGCGAAGGCCAGCGCCTCGGCATGACCCCAGTCGATGCCACCTTCTGGTCCAAGCGCATTGGCACGACGCTGCATCACGCGCTCCAGCTTAGAATGCGGATGAAAACTCTTTGGCCAGTTTAGGAGCTCCTCGTTATAGCGTTGCAGCACCTCCGCGGTAACGGGGGGGACAGAGAAATCGATGGGATAGTGGGCCATATCGCCTTGATCAACCACGCGCTCGACCTTAATCGCCCCGCTATCGGCCTCGCGCTTCGCCTGCTCTAGCTCATGAATGGCCTCATCCCAGATCTGCTGCGCCTCATCCTGCGTCAGGATCTGGCGCTCGACCAGGCGTTGCGCAAACAGCTCGCGCGCGGTCGGATGGCTGCGAATAATTTCATACATCTGTGGCTGGGTAAAGGCTGGCTCATCGCCCTCATTGTGTCCCCAACGCCGGTAGCCCACCAGGTCGACCAGCACATCCTTATGGAAGCGGTCGCGATAGGCGTGGGCAATGCGTACAGCAGTCAAGCAGGCATAGGGATCATCCGCGTTGACATGAATGATAGGGATGCCAAAGCCCTTGGCCACGTCACTGGCGAAATGAGTTGAGCGCGAGGAATCGGGATCGGTGGTAAAGCCAAGCTGGTTGTTCACAATGAGATGGATCGAGCCACCAACCCAGTAGCCGCGCAGGTGCCACATATTTAGCGTCTCGGAGACCACGCCCTCTCCAGGGAAGGCCGCGTCACCATGAATCTGAATGGCCAGCGTGTGATCGACATCGAGCAGTGGTGAGCCAGAAACGGTGCGAATCTCTTGTGATGCGCGTGCCATACCGCTTACCACCGGATTGACGAACTCCAGGTGGCTAGGATTGGGAGCCAGAATGACCTTTAGCTCGACTGACGCCCCTTCATCCAGGACGTGTTCCGCCCCCAGGTGATACTTCACGTCACCCGTCCACCCATACCCAAAGCTATCGGTAAGGGGCGTACCTTCTTCGTGGCGCGCATGAGTAAACTCGGAAAAGATGCTTGCATATGGCTTGTTAAGCACATGCGCCATCACGTTTAGGCGACCACGGTGGGCCATCCCAATCATCACATTCTTAGTTTCAGAGTCAATTGCGGCGGAGATAATTTCGTCCAACATCGGCACCAGGATATCGGTGCCCTCAATGGAGAAGCGTTTCTGTGCGGTAAATGCCTGGTGCAGGTAGCGCTCGAAAGCTTCTACCTGTGTCATCCGTTTGAGCAGCCTGCGCGCATCCGCGCCCGAGGGTTCGCGATGGTAGAGATGCAGGCCCACCGCATCGCGCAACCAGCCACGCTCGTCAGGGCTTTTTACCTGGTCGAACTCGTAACTAATTGATCCTGAATACATCGCCCGCAGGGCATTGATCGCCTCTAATGCATTGGCGGCTCCCTCCGCGGAGTGACCGCCAATGATGTCTGGTGGCAATTGCGCCAGATCATATTCGCTTAAGCCATAGGTCTCGAGCATCAAAGCAGGATCTCCTGGCGGCTCATTCCCTAATGGGTCAAGGTGTGCCCCCAGATGCCCGCGCTCACGGATCGCGTGCGCCAGATTATTGGCGGCCACAATATGAGCCACATTTCTGCCTTGATCTTGAGGAGCGGGAGCACGTGTTTCCACGGGTGCGGTCGTCACAGGCTGCTCAGTAGAAGACCAGGAATCAAAAATGGCCCGTGTGGCCTCATCTATTGCTGCTGGATTCTGTTGATAACGTTCATATAATTCAAGGACATATCCGGCATTTGGTCCAAAAAACGTTTCCAGGTCGTGCATGGAAGTTCCCTTTTCATTGACACAACGAACCTGGCTACGTGCCTCTTTGTACTGTGTCTCGTCGTTGAGTGGGTTCCTTGTGTCTGAGTTTTCTGCTATTGTTTTTCTACCATCCCCTATGGTATCATAGCTTTACAATACTTCAAAGTATTTGAGATTAGTTCTCCTTGTGCTATAGATCTGGTCTTAGTCTCTCAAAAATGGAATGACTAAAAACAGTAAAACCCCGAGTATATCCGGGGCGAGTCGCCGCAACGAAGGAAAGTACGATGGCTCGTTACTCTTTCTACGAATGAGCACGCCGCATCGTCACTTTTTCTCCCTATTTACTGGTAATAAGCCGCTTTTCTGGCTGTATTCCTACCAGGATGACTCATGCAAGGGGATGTGCTACCCTCAAGTGGATATACTATCACTATATCTTGTTCACACACTCGCATGAGGCGAGTTACACGAAGGCTTTGACGGAGCCAGTACGCGACTAGATCCTGTCACAGAGAGCCTGAGCTTGCTGCAAATCAGGCACAGAGGGGGTCGCCGAAGATCACTCCTGAGCTGTCTGCCAACGAGAGCGCCCTCTCTTCACAGGGGACCCTCCAGGCCAGGCCGGTCCCTTCCCGTTATCGTGAAGGACGTAATCCCGCTCGCCACGCTGAGTGTCGGCCAGGGAATACGAAAAACCGAGTGAGTCAGCACGTCTCTGTCGTACTGTCGTCTGACTAATAAGGGTGGTACCACGGGAGGCTCCTCTCGTCCCTGGCAGGACGAGGGGATTTTTTTATTGGGCTTTTGCAACTGAAGGAGCGCAAACGGGTGAAGACGAAGCTACTGTACCAAACAAATAGCTATACGTACGAGTGCTCGGCTAAGATCGTCGCTGTGAGTGGCGATGAGGTTGCGCTGGATGCCACCATCTTCTATCCCGGTGGGGGTGGACAGATGGCGGATCGAGGCCTGCTGAGCTGGAACCAGGGCGCCAATCAAGCGCACGTGATCTCCATCAGTAATCGCAATGGAACGGTCTGGCATACGCTCGACTATATTCCACCCAAACCAGAGACCGAGGTCACCGAGTCCATTGATTGGAACTTTCGCTATCGCTCCATGCGCACCCATACCGCCTTTCTGCTGCTCTGCAGTGTGATCTGGAGAGAGTTTGGCATTCAGGTCACCGGCGGGCAGATCTATCCCGACCGTGCGCGCATGGATTTCGCCCTGGAATACCTGGAGAAAGACCGTATCGCCGAGTTGGAGCAGCAGGTGAACACGCTTATCGCGGCTGACTACCCAATTCATACCTACATGCTGCCCCGGGAGAAGGCCCTCTCGCTCTCGGCCCTGGTACGCGCCAGGATCAACCAGCTTCCTCCCCACCTGGACGAGGTCCGCATGGCCGAGGTCGTCGGCTTTGATGTGCAAGTCGATGGCGGGACCCTGGTCAATCACACGCGTGAAATCGGCGGTATCCAGATCATACGCAGCGAGAACAAGGGGAGAATCAATAAACGCCTGGAGATTGTGCTCAAGGAAGCGCTCTAGCCCTCTCCAGGCGAAGTACCCTATCTTTTTATCTGGTCTTATCTTTTGTTGTAAGACGAGGAGGAGGTTGTCGTGCCTGTGTCATCAACCGTTTTTCGCCCGGTCCCCGATGCCGACCGCGTCGATTATCCAGCCCTGGAACGTTCCATCCAGCAGTGGTGGGACGAGCACCAGATTCGCCAGCAGTATCTTACGCGCAACGCGCAGAGTGAGAAGAAGTACTCATTCCTGGATGGTCCCATTACCGCCAATAATCCCATGGGGGTCCATCATGCCTGGGGGCGTACCTACAAGGATATCTACCAGCGCTTTAAAACCATGCAGGGCTACAAACAACGCTATCAAAATGGCTTCGACAGCCAGGGGCTCTGGGTCGAGGTCGAGGTCGAGAAGTCCCTGGGCCTGCAAACCAAGCGCGATATCGAGGCCTATGGGATCGCCGAGTTTGTCGAGCGCTGTAAAGAGCGCGTCTTCAAGTTCGCGCAGGTTCAGAGCGAGCAGTCGATTCGCCTGGGCTACTGGATGGACTGGGGTAACGACTACTTTACCCTCTCCGATGAGAATAACTATACCATCTGGCACTTCCTCAAGAAATGCCATGAGCGCGGCCTGATCTACAAAGGGCGCGATGTGATGCCCTGGTGCCCACGCTGCGCGACCGGACTCTCCAATATGGAGATGGAGTCTGAGGGCTATAAAGAGCTGACGCACCTGAGCCTCTATGTGCGCTTCCCCCTCGTTGAGAAGCCCGGCGAATACCTCCTGGCCTGGACCACCACACCCTGGACCCTGGCGGCCAACGTCGCTGCGGCAGTGCATCCCGACCTGAACTATGTCCGCGTGGAGCAGGATGGGGAGTATTACTACCTGGCGGAGCAGTTGCTGCCCGTCCTTAAGGCCCTCAAGGGCCATGATAAGGGCGACTATCGCGTGACAGAGACCCTCAAGGGCCATGACATGGTAGGCTGGACCTATCGCGGCCCCTTCGATGAGCTACCTGCGGCCCAGGGTATTGTTCACCGTGTCGTCCCTGGGAAAGATGTCAACGCAACCGAGGGTACGGGCATTGTGCATACCGCTCCCGGCTGTGGTCGCGAGGATTTCCTTCTTGGCAAAGAGTTCAACCTGGAGGTGATCGCCCCCGTCGATGAGTTTGGCGTCTATATCGAGGGCTTCGACTGGCTGACGGGCCAGAGCACGGCCAGCGTGGGGCAGCAGGTCGCCGATCACCTGGCAAAGAAGGGCCTGCTCTACCGCACCCAGAATTATAAGCACCGCTATCCCACCTGCTGGCGCTGTAAGACGGAACTGATCTTCCGCCTGGTCGATGAGTGGTTTATCTCCATGGACCAGTTGCGCCACGAGATCATGGAGGTAGTCAAGCAGATCACCTGGCTTCCATCCTGGGGCAATGAGCGCGAGATGGACTGGTTGCGCAATATGGATGATTGGATGATCTCCAAGAAGCGCTACTGGGGCCTGGCCCTGCCCATCTTTGATTGCCCCGCCTGCGGCCATTTCGAGGTTATCGGCAGCAAAGAGGAACTCAAGGCACTCGCCGTCTCTGGCTGGGAAGAGTTTGATGGCCATACACCACACCGTCCCTACGTCGACGCGGTCAAGATCCACTGCGCTCAGTGTGGCGCGGAGGTTTCACGCATCAAGGATGTGGGCAATCCCTGGCTCGATGCCGGTATTGTGCCCTACTCAACCCTGCATTACCTGACGGACCATGCTAGCTGGCAGGAATGGTTCCCAGCTGACTTTGTGACCGAGTCATTCCCCGGCCAGTTCCGCAACTGGTTCTACTCCATGCTGGTCATGAGTACAGTCCTGGAGCAAACCGCACCCTTTAAGACACTCCTGGGCTACGCCACCGTCTATGGCGAGGATGGTACTCCTATGCATAAGTCCAAGGGGAACCTGGTGGTCTTCGATGAGGCCGCGGACCGCATCGGAGCGGATACCATGCGCTGGCTCTATAGCAACCATGTCTCCGAGCAGAACCTGAACTTCCCCAATATTCCTACGCCAGAGGAGATGGAGAAGTCTCAGCTCACCGGGCAGCCTATACGCCTGAGTGAGAAGTGGATGCTGGTGCGCCGGACCATGGATAAGCTCTGGAATGTCTATGGCTTCTTTATCAAATATGCCAACATCGATAACTTTGATCCAACCAAGCACCAGTTGCCGGTTGCCGAGCGCGATGCGCTGGACCGCTGGATCATCTCCGAGCTTCAGCAGACAATCCAGTCTGTAACCCAGGGCCTGGAGCAATACGATACGACCAAACCTGCCGAGGCCGTACAATCCTTTCTGGATGACCTCTCCAACTGGTATCTCCGCCGTAGTCGTGACCGTGTGTGGGGCGCCGAACTCGATAAGGATAAGCTCGCCACTTACCTGACACTCTATGAGTGCCTGACGACGCTGGCGACCCTGCTGGCGCCATTCATGCCCTTCCTGGCCGAGGAGTTCTACCAGAACCTGGTGCGCGGCATCAATCCCCAGGCGCCACTCAGTGTGCACCTCTGTGATTGGCCAGTGGCCCAGCCAGAGTTGATCGATGAGCCGCTCGTGCGCGATACCCACCTGGTCATGCAGATCGTGAGCCTGGGGCGGGCCACGCGCGCCAAGGCACAGATCAAGGTGCGCCAGCCACTCCAGACCATCCATGTCCGTGTGCCGAGCGCGCAGGAGGAAGAGGCCATCCAGCGCCTGCGTGAGCAAGTGCTTGAGGAACTCAATATCGAGTATCTGCGCCTCATGCGCCGCGATAGCCGTATGCTGGCCTATACCCTCAAGCCACAATTTAAGGTCCTGGGCGCAAAATATGGACCCGTGGTGCAAAAGATCCTGGCTTACTTTAAGACGCTGACGGAGGATGAGGCCCAGGCCGCCGCCGAACACCTCAATACGCAGGGCAAGCTGGATCTGACCTTTGGTGAGACCCACGTCTCGCTCACATCTGAAGAGGTCCAGGTGGTCTCTACCGCTCGCCCTGGTTATGTGGCTGCGGAGGAGCATGGCTACGTCACCGCCATCGATACTACGATCACTCAGGAGCTGCGTGAGAAGGGCTGGATGCGCGACCTCGTCCACTATGTACAGGATATGCGCAAAAAGGCTGGCCTCAACATCGAGGATCATATCGGGCTGGCGCTCTACACCGATAGCGAACTGGCGGATGTCATTCTCGACTTTGCCCAGGCCATCCGCGCCAATACGCTGGCCGATAACCTGCTCATCTCGATCAGCGAGGAGAAGGATAAACCCGCGTTCACGGAGCTCTACCGCGAGTCGATCTCACCAACCTCCGCAAAAAAGCTGGATAAATACACCATTGAGGTCGTCATCGGCAAGATGTAGCGGGCTTTTCGTAGAGGGTGAGGCGTCTCTTTGGAGCTGCCTCACTTTTTTATTACCCAACAGGAATAGAGAGAAACAAATTCTTGCTTGTTCCACCGGAAAATCACCCTATCAGGCGATGTTCGTGCGCCGCTCTTTGCTATACACTAGCAGCAGACGGAGCAAGCAAGAGAGCGGCTTGCAGGGAACGCAAACGGATTCTACCGAAGGAGTACAAGGGTACACATATGACATCTCAGCATATAGAACAAGCATCTCTAACAACCAATGAGGTTGACCAGGCAGATTCCAGGACATATGATAATCAATCGGCACGCAAGAAACTTCCTATAAGCACAATGACTGTGATCGGGATCACATCTATCTGTACCGGGCTTCAGTTTCTCTATCCCTCAGTTCTGGCAGCTTTACGCCGTAACCCTGATGCTCTAGCGGCTGGCGAGTGGTGGCGGATGTTTACGCCGCTCCTGGTCCATGATGGAGGGCTGGGTCACTTTGCCTATGTGCTTGTAGGCCTGATCATTGTGGGGCTGACGGTTGAGCGTTTGTTTGGGAGCTGGCGTTGGCTTCTACTTTACCTTGCAGGTGGCCTGGTTGGAGAGATTGCGGGCTACGCCTGGGATCCGGATGGCGCTGGAGCCTCCGTTGCTATGTGTGGACTCATGGGGGGGCTGTTTATCTGGCTCTTGCGGCGCCGTGAATCCCTGAGCCTACTTGTTGCTCTCTACCTGGTTAGCCTGGTCGCAGCTCTCAGCGGCGCGGTCATTGGTGGCCTTATTCCCGTTATTCTCCTGTGTGTGCTGGCCAGCAGCGCCATTTTCTGGATGTTTAAGCTCCATGTCTCTTCACATATCATACGCTATAGCGTGAGCTTCTTTGGGCTGGCTGGCGCGCTCTTCCTTCTGCTCTTTCACGATATTCATGGCGCGTCGCTACTCGCGGGAGCTAGCGTCGCCGTTCTCTTGTTCTGGGTCAACCCACATCTCAGACGATATTTGTAAGTGGGGGTGCGTCATGACACTCTTTGTGAGCTGCTAGCTTGACGCACTCATCGATGTACTTGTATAATACCGCTGTATCCACGTATTCTTATCGGAGGTTCTGACTTCTATGCCAGTGTACCGCTAACTTCATCCTGCTTCCTGCTCAGCCAGGAAAACAGACACCACCATTCTTGCGCCCATCGCTCACGCGTTATTTTATCGTGAATGAGCGCAGTCTTTCCGTGCCTGAATACCGCATAGCATGATTCTTGCGCGACATCTCCTCTGATGATTTTGCCAGAGTGAGACGGCACATAGGAAAGCAAGCCACAAGGTGGTGGGAAGCCGATGTTGTTAGTAAGGTAGATCATAGAAGGAGTTTATACTCATGACAACGGGACTTTCCGACTTTTTCAAATATAACCTCTGGGCCAACCTGCGTTTGCTCGATGCGTGCGCCCAACTCTCCGATGTCCAACTGGATTTCACCATGCAAGGGACGTATGGCAGTGTACGCGAGACCCTCTTTCACATGTTCGCTTCCGAAGAAGGCTATGCTCAGCATTGTGCTGGAACCGCGCCTACCCCTCGATTGAAGGAACTAACTGCTTTCCCAGGCTTCGACGAACTGCGGCGGCGAGCAGAGTGGTCGGGAAAGGAGCTCATTACATTTGCTGAGCAGGGAGAGCTGGACCGTATCCTCTCTCTTGATGAGGGAACCTACGAGGCTCCGGTCATCGTCGTATTGATTCAGGCTATCAATCACGCCATCGATCACAGCTCACAGATCGCTACTCTGTTGAGTCAACAGGGGATTGAGGCTCCCGGCCTCGATAGCTGGTCGTATAACGATGCTATGTATGCTGCGCAAGGTAGGAGTAGTCACCTTATCGGATAATATGCTTTAGCGAAGGCAAAAAAAGAGTATGGGAGGACAAGTATCCTCCCATACTCTTTTTTGGTCTTGCCAGCTATTGGTTTCTGGCTTCTTGCTCCCAGGTCTCCAGGTGCTCAAACAATTCTGTAAGCGTCTTGACGACAGCCGAAGGTGTCACATCTGCTGGCCGAGGCCAGGGATATTCGTTATAACGCCACACACCGCGCATGCCTGCTCGCTGGGCGCCTCGCACATCGTCGACCATGCGATCTCCAACCATCACACATGCGCTGACTGCGACGCCGAGCCTGCGCGCGGCCTCCTGGAAGACATAGGAATGAGGTTTGGAGTAGGGCAGGTCTGAGGTATACATGACGACGTCCAGTAGCGAGGTCAGCCCATGGGTCGCCAGGTCGGCGTCATGCCAGGCCGCCGCCCACCAGGTATTCGAGAGTAGCCCCAGGCGATAGCCACGCTTGCGCAACTCCAGCAGGGTCTCGACCGTTTCCGGGAAAATGGTGGCCCATCCGATAATGGCGTTGGCATAGCCATCCAGGGCCGTCATTAAAGCCTCTTTGCTCACTTCACACTTGAGGCGTTGGAAGCCATCAAGCAACACGACATCAGGGGTGTTACTGGTATGCTGCTCATTGACCCGCTGCCAGTGGGCCTTCTCGGCCTCGCGCATAGCGCGCACATATGCCTCTTTCGTCGGCCACTCCTGCTCGTTGGAGCGTGCCACCAGGTGCTCGTAGGAGAGTCCCCAGCGTCGCTCAATATCTTCATCCCAGTCGGGCCAGTCAATAAGCGTTCCGCCCAGATCAAAGACGATGGCCTGAATGACTCCTTGCCGTGTCGGCTTCTTCTCTTCTTGGCTCTCTCCGTTGTGTAGTTGCTCTTGTGGACTGGCCACCGCGTCTTCGCTCTGTTCAGGCATGTGTAACCACCCGTTTTAATCTCGCATTTCTCATTTTCTTCTTTGTACACGCCTCTTAAGGGGAGGACTGGCATTATATCCTCTCCACCTCGCTTTGTCCAGCAATCAAAGCTCTTCCACCCTGACACCGTCCAGGTATGCCAGTAGGCCCTTAATACTCTCGATGCGTGCACCACGCCAGGTGCGCGCCTCGTGGCAGCGCGGATTATGCTCTTCAGAGTAGGGCACGCGAATAAGCACCGCCTCCATGCCAATGGCCTGGGCGCCAGCCAGCTCGTTGCTCTCGCCATTCGCGATAAAGAGGCCCCGTTCAGGGGCGATCCCCAAGCGCTCGTATGCCAGGTGGTAGATACGTGGATCTGGCTTCTTTAACTTTACCGAGCAGGAGAAAATGGGTACATCAATCAATGCTGCCAGAGGGGTTGTTCTCCAGATCAAGGGCACTTCGCTGCTACAATCGCTAATGAGTCCAAGCTTATATCCCGCTGCGCGCAGCGTCTCCAGCGTCTCCAGTGCATCATGTCGGGGCTTCAATGATTGTCGCGTCAGTTCCAGGCGCCGTCGTACCGCATGCTGAATTTGCTCTGGCTTCGGCGTAATTCCAAGCTCTGTACAAATATAGAGAATATTCGCTTCCACGTCGGGGAGATGGCCCGCGGCACGCAGAGGCCAGGTATCATGCATCCACATCTGGAGGAAGATGTCGCGTGGCGCGCCGACGAAACTCGCCATTTCCTCCAGCGTTTGGGTAAAAGGTTCTGTGAGTAGATCATCGACCAGTGTGCCAAAGAGGTCGAAGATAATGGCATCGTATGGTAGATTCGTCCTTGCTTGCTCTACCATGCTACTGCACCAGCCCTTTTCTGCGCATCTGTCCCAGGTCGAACTCCGCTGGAGCCAGGGGATCTACGCCCGCGGCCGCGCAGGCCCAGCCAATCAACATAAAACCGATGGTCAGTCCCCTGGAAATGATCTCTGGCTGACCTGAGGCTACCATACGCGCACACTCTTCGCGCAATTCTATAACCCGGCTGTCGTTATAACGTCCGTGATAGCCCTCTAGTAGGGCCTGGTGTGGCTCAAAGTCTGGATAGGGGATGCTACAGCCTGCCGCCAGCAGGAAGAGCCAGTACCCAACCTGGCTGCCCTCCAGGACGGTGTCCGACTGGCGTCCACTATGCACATGCTCCCCGCTCTGTACCTCCGCCAGTTCCTCCAACTCATCCCCCAACCGCGAGGCAAGATAGCTCTGGCTGCGCTCCTGTAAGAGCCGCGAGGTGTTAGATTCCTCGCTCAGGTCGTGGTCGCGCAGGTAGATGTACACTCCATATAACTGACGTAATGCGTCCTGCAGTTTCTGCTCTGTCTCCATGGAAATATACTCCTTGTCTTTTGCCTGTTCTTGCTTGACGCCTACTGCATGCGTATAGACCTGTTGGGGATCAAAAATTCGCTCGGCGATGGTCACATAGCTATTATCATCTTCAAGACGTCGGTAGTAACAACTCCGATATCCCTCGTGGCACGCGGCCTCTCCCTGTTGGATCACCCGTATCACAATGCTGTTCTCTTCACAATTGACGAATATGCCTCGCACCTGTTGCGTATGCCCCGATTGCTCACCTTTGCGCCAGATGGTATTACGCGAGCGACTATAGAAGTGTGTGTAGCCACTCTCTCGTGTCCGCTCCAATGCTTTGTCGTTCATAAACGCAACCATCAGGACCTCATTGGTGGCATCGTCCTGAATGACCACGGGAATCAACCCTTGCCGATCAAATTTCAATGGTAGTTCGCTCATTACAGCCTCTCCTCCCGATTACCTTGCTATCTATGCCAGTAGTAATGCCATCCGCTTTATATAGTAGCACAGACAGTGCTCCTCTTTACCAAACAGACAAGCATGACTGACAATCGATACATTTGTTATTGTTAATATAGCTTCATTTAGTGAAATAGCCCACTAGTATTTAGTGAGCATGAATATTGCCACATGCTAAAAAATCTATTATTATTCGTTTAAATGATAAATTGCCCGAATAGAGATTGGCAGTGTAACACAAGCTAAATTTTTCTAACACTTATCAATCGTCAAAGCGTGATAATCCTTATATCAAAAAACAATAGAGTAAATAGATGTGGGAGTTTTGCATGGTGGAAAGAAAAGAGCAAACAGAAAATCCAGGTTACCAGAAAGGGCAACAGATCGGGCAGTACCAGGTGGTTGGCCAGCTCGATCAGGGGCGCTTTGCTGGTACCTTTTTAGGACAGCATATTCATCATAAAAAGCAGTATGTGCTTGATATGCATACTCAGCCCCTGGCCGATGAACTGAAAGAAGCCTTTCTTCAGCAAGCCCGTCACCTGGAGAAGTTGACGCATCCGCATGTCCTCCAGGTACGTGATGCCGGGTTGGAGAACCGTATGCCCTTTCTGGTCGTCGAGTACGTGCCACATATCACCCTGCGCCAGGTCTACCCCAAAGAGAAAGTTCAGCCTCTCGCGAAGTTTCTTACGTACTTGAAACAGGTAGCCGAGGCCCTGCAATATGCCCATGAGAAGGGTTATCTGCATAGGCAGCTCCGGCCAGAGAATCTTCTTCTCAATCGTAATAACCAGGTACTGGTCTATGATTTTGCCCTCGATGCCCTGATCAAGAATCGTAAACGTGTCGGGCAACAGAATGCCCAGCAAGCGCTTGATGCTATTCCCTATACCGCGCCAGAGCAAATTCAGGGGAACCCCTGTGCGGCGAGTGATCAATACTCCCTGGCGGTGATTGTCTATGAATGGCTCGCTGGCAATCCGCCATTTCAGGGATCATATGTGGAGATCGCCAATCAGCATGTGCATACTCAACCGCCCGCGCTTCGCTTAAAAGTGCCGGGTATTGCCAGCCAGGCCGAGAAAGCCATTATGCGTGCCCTGGCAAAGGAGCCAGGGCGTCGTCATGTCTCACTCCAAGCCTTTGTGAATGCTTTGGAAGAGGCGTATACCCAGAACCAGGTCACAGCTAAGAAGATTTCTTCCTCAGAGGCTACACCCACTGAAGCCAGGCCGGTGCCTCAGCAGCAGATCGCAGAGACACCCACGCTAATGATTGTTGATTCGGTCTCGACGTCTTCTTCGCCACAAGCGCATACTAATGCTACCACTTCATCAGCGGTACCTTCCGTCGCCCAGCTCTCGCCTGCGCCGTCATTACCTGCTACGCCGCCACCGACGGCGAGCCAGACCCATAGCATATATGGAGCGCTCCCACTTACACCGACGGAGCTGGCTCCCATTGATCCTCCAGTAGAATATTCGCCAGCCAGGCGCGATGAGCCTGAGCCGCTTACACGGCGCGCACTTATGACGGGTCTGCTTGGCCTGGCTGTGGCAGGTGGGGCAATCGGCACCTGGTATCTCATTACGCGTAAGAGCGGAAATGCCTCCCATAGCGTAAACACGACGAACACGACATCTCGCGCGACACAACCTCAGATCACAAGTGATGGAACGTTGATCTATCGCGCCCATCCCGCTCGTGTGAACTCTATTGCCTGGTCGCCTGATGGGAAGCTGATCGCTTCGGCAAGCGATGACCAGCTTATCCAGGTCTTTGACGCAGGGACTGGAGTAGTCAAGCGGACATACATAGGACATACAGGAGCCGTAACTAATGTTGCCTGGTCGCCTGATGGGACGCGCCTGGCCTCTGCAAGTGAAGATCACACTCTTCAGGTGTGGGATGCTGCCAATGGAGAGAAACTCACTACCTATCAAGGTCACTCTGGGATCGTGAATGCGCTCTCCTGGTCATCTGATGGCCAACTCATTGCCTCTGCGAGCGAGGATAAATCAGTTCAGGTCTGGAATAGTGCTAGTGGTGGCCTGTTCCTCAATTATCAACAGCATAGCGCAGGTGTGCTCTGTGTCGCGTGGGCGCCCGATGGGCATAGCATCGCTTCAGGCTCCTGGGATGATACGCTGCAAGATTGGGCGACCATCCCCAGCGATGCCTTTGCGATTGGGCAGACCATCTTCAAGTATGGAGGCCATACCGCTGAGATCTACACCGTTGCCTGGTCCCCTGACGGTCAGTTTATCGCCTCTGGGGGCGGCGACCGAACCGTACTGATTGGGCGAGGGGTCGATGGTGTCACGAAGGTCAAATACCTTGGGCATAATGATGCCGTGCATGGAATCTCCTGGTCCCCTGATGGCAAACTGATCGCGTCTTGTAGTGAAGATGGGACCGTTCAGGTTTGGGATGCTTCCAGTAGGCAAGTGCTCTACACCTATCACGGTCACTCGCGTAGTGTCTACGCCGTTGCCTGGTCGCCCGATGGGAGGCGTATCGCCTCCTCTAGCGCAGATAATACCGTTCAGGTCTGGAGACCGAAGCGCTAGCGAGCTTTGAACGTGTTTGAGAGCTTATTCAAGAGGTATTCCATGTCTTCTCACGAGAATGCATTCAACTATCGCCTCTCTTTGCTTGAGGGCGTGTCATATATACATAGTCAAAGACATATTCAAAGGCATATTCCAGGGTATGTTCCTGGACACGTGATGTCTACTAACAATGAGCAGACGACGGGGGAGTCCGCGCGCTTATCTGGGCCAGAGACGCCGTTACCTGCTGCACTCTCTTCCTCGCAGGGGAAGAGTTTCTCGCCCAGCCCAGGGAATCAGCCTCCTCAGGCTCCTAGGGGCAACTCACATCGGGTGGAGAAACAAAGATATCTGCTTCCCCTCTTCCTGCTGGTAGTGTTGATCTTAGGGTTGATACAAGTGGCTTCGGCGATTACGCGTGCCAATATGCACTTGCTTGTGCGTATTGGCGATGTGCAAGAGTCCGACCTGGACCTGAATCAAAGTCTGCCAATTAGTCCATATCTCCTTGGCAGCAATGTCTTTCCTAAAGCGGGTAGCGACTCGCAAGACCAGCAGGGGAGCGGCTTTATGCGTTACGATGCTGGTCTTGTGGCGGGATTACGCTCTGCCAGGATACGGCTCTTACGCTTTCCAGGAGGAGAGTGGGGGGAGGAACATACACTCTCTTCCTCTCAACTCGATGATTTTAGCCATCTCCTCCAGGTAACTGGTGCCGATGGTCTGATGCAGACCCAACTTTCTAATCCTTCTCAGCAGGACACGCTTGCCACACGCGCCAGTAGAGCTGGCTTGCTTGTTGACTATATGAATAACCGAAAAAGTATTCAACGTGCCAGTGCTGCCACCCCTTACCACCCTGTCAAATACTGGGCGGTGGGCAATGAGCCGGATCTCCTGAAGAATCCGGATACAGGTACAACCTTTACGGCTACCGAGTACGCTGAGGCCTTTATTCAGTATTCTATCGCGATGCACCAGAACGATCCCACAATCAAGGTCTTCGGTCCTGAGATCAGTCAGTTCTATGGTGCCGGACAAGGCCCCTATGACAGCGCGCATAACCTCTGGATGGAGACCTTCCTTCAGATCGTTAGTCGCTATGAGCAGTCTCATCCTAACGCGAAATTTCACCTGCTCGATGGCGTCTCGTTTCACCGTTATCCACTTGATAACGCTAGCCAGGCCACCAATCTGCTCTTAAACAGCACCGGTGAGTGGAATGATCTCATCTCTTCCCTGCGCCAGAACATACGCCAGGACTTTGGACATGATCTCCCCGTCGCCGTGACGGAGGTAAATACCAACCCGAAGGGCGATGTCCCTCCACCCGACTATGCCGCCCTCTGGTGGGCCGATACACTGGGGAAGCTCATGAATCAGCAGGTTGAATATACAACCTTCTTCTCTACCCAGGGCGTTGATGCCCCCTATCCTCTCTTTACCGCTAGAGATGGACGGCAGACCGTTATGCTGCGTATCATGCAGCTTTTCGCGCACTTGCAAGCAGACTATATCGCCACCTCCAGCGAGAACGACAGTGTGAGCCTTTATGCGACTCAGGATGACGCCCACAATACGGTAAGCATGCTCTTGATTAACAAGGAAATGAATACAGAAATTGTCCATGTGCGACCCGATAGCGGCCTCCTCCCACTCAGTGCCTGGCATGCCCAGGATGTGACGCTGAAGGGACATAGCCTGGTGCTCCTCACCCTGCATCGCAATGGTACGAACGAGGCCTATACATTCTCGCCCGCGCAGGCAACACTCAGCGATCCCACGCCGGGCATCCGCTACACCATTTGTGGGCAGCAATCTGAGGCACTCGCCATCACCTGCTAAATACGGAATGCTCGAATATGATACATTCGGTCGTTCCCCCAACATAATGTGGCGGATACACCAAACATACATGCGGAGAAATAGAAGGTAGTATATTATGCTCTGGACCATCTTTATCACATGCCTGGAGGCGCTTTATATGCTTATTATCGCGCTGATGACGCTTCAGGCCATCTTTAATATTCGCCTGCGCCTCTTCATCTGGGAGGAGCCAGAGCAGGCCCTGCTCAATAGCGCACCCACGGTCTATCGCCAGCCCCAGATCTCCTTTACCATTCTCCTGCCGGCGCGCCACGAGGAGGAGGTCTATCGTGATACTATTCAAAAGGTTTATGATCTCAATTATCCCCGCAAACTGGTGCAGATCATGGCCATCTGCCGCGAGGACGATACCGGGACCATCGCTGAGGCCCGCGCCAAAATTAATGAGCTGCGCGATCCCAATGTCCAGTTGGTCATCTTTAACGACAAGCCCATCAATAAGCCGCACGGCCTGAACCTGGCCTTGCAGGTCTCCAAAGGCGATATCGTGACCATCTTTGATGCCGAGGACGAGCCTCATCCCGATATCCTCCAGGTCATTAATACGACCTACTTAAATGAGCAGGTTGACGTGGTACAGAGCGGCGTACAACTCATGAATCACAATACCAAGTGGTTCTGTTTCCTGAATGTCCTGGAGTACTTCTTCTGGTTTAAGTCCTCGCTGCACTTCTTTGCTAGCGTTGGCATGACCCCTCTGGGAGGCAATACGGTCTTCGTGCGCCGCGATCTCATGCAACGTCTCGGCGGCTGGGACGAAAACTGTCTGACCGAGGATGCGGACCTGGGCATCCGCCTCTGCCTCTCGGGGGCACGCGTGCGCATCATCTACGATGATGAGTTTGTCACAAAAGAGGAAACACCTCACACAATTGAGCAATTTATCAAGCAGCGCACCCGCTGGAACCAGGGCTTTATCCAGATTCTCTTCCGTGGACGCTGGCTCAAACTCCCAAACCTCTCACAGCGCCTGCTCGCGCTCTATGTGCTAATCCTACCCGAAGTCCAGGCCTTCTTTACGCTGATGATTCCCGTCTCTATTGTGATGTTTTTCTTCGTTAAGCTACCGGTATGGATGGCCATGTTTACCTTCATGCCCTTCTACTGCTTCATCCTGGCCATGTTTATCGACCTGGCTGGCCTGCATGAGTTTGTGAAGGTTCATAATCGCCAGTGGAGTTGGCGCGAGGCTGGCATGCTCCTGATAGCCTTTATGCCTTACCAGATCTTACTGGGTATTGGCGCTATCCGCGCCGTCTATCGCTTTCTCAAAGGCGCCTCCAACTGGGAGAAAACCACTCACATCGGACAACATCGTGGCAACGTCGCCAAAGGCTGAGAGACAACGCCATTCTTCCTATCCTAAATTCAACAAATCCAATAGAAGAGAGATAGAGTATGCAAGGACCTGAGCAACAACAGAGGTCAGCTCCTAAGAAGAGCGAGCAGACGCCTGCACCAGCACTACCGACAACCCCATCTGTTCCGGCGCGTCCAGCCGAGACACCAAGGCCAGGGGCAGAGGAGAAGCTCGATCCAGGGAACGTGACCCTGTACCGCAATAACCGCTTTTTTGTGCATGCGGTCGTTCCTGATAGCTATCGCCGCAATGTCCAGCAGGCCGGCGGCAATACCTCGCTGCTGGAGCAGATACGCTGGATATCCGCCGAGCAGCTACGTGTCTCCAAGATCAAGACACGCCTGCTACCGCGTATTGAGCTGTTCAATCCAGCACAAAAAAACGCCGTCTCCATACCGCTCTTGCTTGAGGGGGTGGTCGTCCTGGTTTTGCTAAGCCTGGGACTGGGCGTCCATGCCTTCAATATATTCAACTATCCGCAGTATGGGCCGGATGAAGGCGCCTACATGGCGAACGCCTGGGCCATCATGCATGGTCACTTACAACCCTATCCCTACACCTACGACCACCCACCTCTGGGCTGGATACAACTGGCAGTCTGGACGCTGCTCACTGGCGGCTTCTTTAGCTTCGAGACCGCGATCAATAGCGGACGTGTGCTGATGCTCTTGCTCGCCATCGCCAGTGGTCTACTTGTCTATCTCATCACATGCCGCCTCAGTGGCAGCCGCAGCGCCGGGTTGCTGGCGATGACCATCTATATCCTCTCTCCGCTTAGCGTGACCTATCAGCGTGAGATCCTTCTCGATAATATTGGAACCTTCTGGCTGCTCCTTTCTGTCTTCTTTGTGGTGCGTGGCAATAGCCGCCTACGCAACATCATCTTTTCGGCCCTTGCGCTGGGTATTGCCATCCTAAGCAAAGAGGTCTTTCTGATCTTTATACCTGTGATGCTCTACGGGGTCTGGCTCTTTGCCACACGCTTCCAGCGCAAGTTTGCCCTGGTGGCCTTTTGCTACATTGTGCTCTCGCTCAGTTCTGCTTATGCCCTGCTGGCAATCCTGAAGGGGGAATTGTTGCCAACGGGCCTGCTCCCCGGTGACACCCATGCACACCCCAGTTTGCTTGGTACGCTGCTCCAACAGGTACAATATGTTCCCAATATGGGAGACTTTGCGACGAGCTGGAATACCTGGATTCGCCTGGACCAGCCTCTATTTATCGCCGGAGGCATCGCCCTGGTGATCAATATCGCAGGCGGCTGGTGGAACCGCCTGCAATGGCTCATGGCTCTTTTTTTCATCAGTTACTGGGTACTCCTGTTGAGCATTCAGAACATCTTCCCTTATTCGATACTCCCGCTCCTGCCGCTCCTGGGGATGAATATCGCGCTGGCGCTGGATATACCGCTCAAAGCGCTCAGTAAACGCACTGGCTTCGATTTGGCACGGGCCTTGCTCCTCTTTCTACTCCTTGGCGCACTCATTCCCTTAAATATTCAGCGCGCAAACTCTCAATTCAGCCAGAATACCGCGGAGCCGCAACGCCAGGCGCTGCTCTGGATCAATCGCAATGCCCCCACCAGTTCCGTTATTATCATCAATAGTTACCTGTATACCGATCTCCATGAGACCGGAGGGATGGGTGTTGGCCGAGGCTTACCCTACACCCAGGCACAGATCTACTGGAACGCAGCCTTTGATCCCGAGGTCCATAATACCCTGCTGCATGACTGCTGGAATCGCATCGACTACCTCGTGGTCGATACCCAGATGCAGAGTGATATCCAGACGCGTGGTGGGCCAATGCTGCTCCTGGACCGCGCCCTCCATCGCTCGGTGCTACGTGCGCAGTTTGATACAGCCAGTGGCAATGCGCAATCGCGTATCCAGATTTACCAGGTCCTTCACGACGCCACTAGCTGTAACTAAGCGTATTCATCAATCACATAGAGAAATCATAGAAAGGGAGTGAGCCACAATGACGCACAATGCAGGCGACGCAGAGCCATTCGATCACGCGAGTCCCACCGAGCCATTTCTTCCTCATCAGCCAACCGCGCCACCCAGGCAGGCCCGTAGTGTCTCCCGGATCGTGCTTGTCGGTCTGGCTATTCTGCTTGTTGGCTCGCTCCTGCTGTTAAGCCTCTGCCTGCTTAAGAACACGCTTTTCCCTTCCACCACGGCTAGCGCGGTCGGGGCCGGGTCCTGGCATACCGATGGCAGTCAGATTTACGATGACCAGAACCAGCCCGTGCGCATCGCGGGCGTCAACTGGTCCGGATTTGAGACTGAGACGCTGGTCGTGCATGGACTCGCCACGCGCAACTACAAAGAGATGCTCGATCAGATCAAGGACCAGCACTATAACACCCTTCGTCTTCCCTATACTAACCATCTCTTTGATGCTAACAACACTCCTATTGGTATTGACTATACGAAGAATCAAGAACTAAGTGGGTTACGAGGGTTGCAACTACTAGATAAGATTGTGGAGTATGCTAGTCAGATTGGCCTGCACATCATTCTGGACCGGCACCGCCCCGGCGCCACACAACAGGAGCCACTATGGTATACCGCGCAGTATCCCGAGTCGCGCTGGATCGCGGATTGGCAGATGCTGGCACAACACTATAAAAATAATTCCATGGTCATCGGGGCCGATCTGCATAATGAGCCAAGAGCACCTGCCTGCTGGGGCTGCGGCGATCCAAAACTTGACTGGCAACAGGCTGCGCAGCGCGCTGGCAACGCCATTCTCTCTGTTAATCCCAACTGGCTCATCTTTATCGAGGGTGTGGAGTGTTACCCCGATCCTAATGCCGATAAACAGGTGCCGGGAAACTGCTCCTGGTGGGGCAGCAATCTCAAAGGGGTCGCGACCCATCCTGTTCAGCTACAGGTCGCGCACCGCCTGGTCTACTCCGTCCATGACTATCCCGTGAGCGTCTATCCTCAGCTCTGGTTTAAAGATCCCAATTTTCCCCAGAACCTCTCCGCAATCTGGGATAGCTACTGGGGCTATATCCAAAAGCAGGGGATCGCGCCCGTCTGGGTTGGCGAGTTTGGGACCCGCCTGCAAAACGCGCAAGATAAACAATGGCTGACGAGCCTGGTCTCTTACCTGGGACGCGGGGTCAATGGCATTAACTGGACCTTTTGGAGCTGGAACCCCGATTCTGTGGATACTGGTGGACTCCTACAAGACGATTGGACCCATATCAACCAGGAGAAGCAAAATTACTTGCAGCCTATTCTCTATCCATTTGACCAGGCCAGTCCAGCACAGGCCTCACCTGTTCCCACACCGCACCCCAAAACGCAGCCAACAGCTACACACCCGACGCCCTCTCCCGTCAGTGGACAGCATATCGAGCTTTATTACCAAAGCGGCAATGGTAGCGGCCCTATCGTAAATCAGATCCAGCCTCAGCTAAAACTCGTCAATACAGGCACAACCCCGCTTGACCTCTCGACGGTGACGATTCGTTACTGGTATACGCCCGACTCCGCCCAGGCACAGCAGACCTGGTGCGACTACGTCACCCTTGGCTGTGAACACATTAATCAGCGCATTGCCACGCTTACCCCGCCTCGCACCAGCGCCAACAGTTACCTGGAACTCAGCTTCACACCTGGCGCCGGGAGTCTGCCACCTGGAGGCGACACAGGCGGGATTAAAATTCGCTTCAACAAGACCGATTGGAGTAACTACAATGAGAACAACGATTACTCCTTCAACGCCCATAGCACGAGCTATCAGCTCGCTCCCTATGTCACCGTCTATATCCACGGGCACATCGTCTGGGGCAGCGAACCAGCCTAACATTCCCCGCTAAGTAGCCGCGTACGCCAGTAGCGGGTCCGTCGCCCGCTACTGGCGTACGCGGCTACTTACTTTTGCCCATAGACAACATATACTTCGTATTCGGTCTGCTGACTGTTCCACTCTGTTTCCAGGGAAGCGATGACCGCGTCAAAGGTCTCTTTGGAAATGTTTAAATACTGCTGGCAGAGGGGTTGCAGACTGGGCCAGCCGGAGAGCATATCACGTGCCAGGAGTTCGCCCATGCGTCCGCCCCAGGAACCGACAGGCAGTTTCAGCGTCTTCTTCTGCACGTGATGTAATCCCGCCTGCTGGAGCAAGACGTCCAGACGCCCCATTACTTCAAGGTCAATCCCCCGCATCTGGCTCAATTGCCTGAACCAGGCCATAAACTGTCGCGTTGCCGCCCCCTCACGCACAAATCCACCACCCATCTCCACTAGCTCAACCCAGCCTCCACGCCGGGTCACACGTGCCAGTTCTTGCACAACCCACGGCCACTTTGCAGCGGGAATAGCCGCTACTAATAAGCGCTGATGCACATAGGCCATGCTCTCGCCAGGGAATGGCAACTTCTCCAGCACGTTTCCCTGCGTAAATTGATAGTTGAGCGGGCGCGAGGAGGCCTTACTACTGGCCTCCTCCAGGTCGAGTCCAATCACCTGCACATGTGGATAGCTCGTGGCGATCTCGCTCGCCCAGCGACCGGTACCGCAGCCCACATCCAGGACATAGCCTTGCTGGGACTCTAGCTGAAAGGGCGCGGAGATATTTCCCTGAAGTACCTGGCGTAAGATATAGTGCTGGTAATCCAGGCGCTGAATCTCCTGGTCGTCCTTCGGCAACAAATAGGGGACATCCGTGCGCCGCCTGCGGCCCGCCTCGTCCACATAGGCAATGGTCCACTCTTCCGCTCGCGTGTGATCGATCACATTACTAGCAAGAAGATCGCTTCGCGCATTTCTATAATTGGACGCACGAAATAAGCGCGTAAAGAGATCAAAGAAAGACACTCGATGCCTCCATGCAAAATTTCTTTATATCTGCTGCTTGGTATCATGTCTTTAATGATATCTGAAAGCAGGTTGCTTTGGCTAGAGTATGTAGGCTTTTCCGTACATCTCAGACTCGCTGCGCGAACCTTCGAGGTAAGGGGTATCTTGTAGGGTCCATGCTGGCATGGACTCCGAGCGAAGCGACGTGATCCGGAAGCAGGATATCGGCTGGGGGCCGAAGAGTCCAAGCAATCTTGGACCCTACAAGGTCTTGCATTCCCGAACTTGGTGAACAAATCAATAAGCAGGTGCGAAGGCGCTCCTGGCCTATACCTCCTCGTGAGAATTGTCGGATAGAACAAGAAGTAGGCCACCCACCGCCGCGAGGTTCTTCAAGAATTGGACCTGCTGACTGGCTTTCCCGGCTGGCGTCTCCTCTTTCCAGAATGGATGGCCCACGATGGTAGTGGGAATCAAGGCCCCCAACAACGCGGTCGCCGCGAGCTTGGGCGCGAGGCCTGCCGCGAGGGCGGCACCTCCCACGACCATCACCGCGCCATTCAAAATGGTTGCCTGTCGTGGCTGGGGTATGCCCGCCGCGGCGACCTTCTCTGCCCGGCCATCGGGCTGCATAAAGGTATTGGCGCCTCCTGAGATAAAAATCGATGCCAGAAGCATACGACCCAGGGTTTTCAGCATTGCGTATATCTCCCTTTTGCGATAGAGTATCAAGGAAGATGACAGGCGTTCTACCATTCATCTTCTCTCTTTTATTCTCGTAGCAACGGCTACTTCCGTTTCACCAGGGGGCCTGCTGGCCCATCCGGCCCAACACTTTATTCTTTACAGTATAAGCGAATAGACGATATAATACCGTACGAGGGAAAACTATGCATACACAAATACAAATTTTACCTGTTACAGGTATTGGTGATATCCGCCCAGGAGATGACCTGGGCAGTCTCATTTATGACGCCCTGAAGCAGCAGCAACTGACCCTGCAGCAGGGCGATGTGCTCATTATTACTCAGAAGATCGTTTCTAAGGCCGAGGGTCGCCTTGTTCATCTCGACGATATCGAGCCTTCTCCCTTCGCGCTCCAATACGCACAGCGCTACCAGAAGGACGCCCAGCATGTTGAGGTCGTTCTGCGCGAAAGCAAGCGCATCGTGCGTATGGATCATGGAGTAATGATCTGTGAGAGCCATCATGGCTTTATCTGCGCCAACGCTGGCGTCGACGAGTCCAATATTGGTGGCGAGCGCGTTCTCGCTCTGCTCCCAGAGGATTCCGACCGCTCCGCGCATCAGGTTCGCCAGCGCATGCAAGAGCTGACCGGTGAGGGCGAGCATCTCGACTTCGCGGTAATTATTTCTGATACCTGGGGACGCCCCTGGCGCAATGGACAGGTCAATATGGCCATTGGTGTCGCGGGCATGGAGCCTGTCACCGATTATCGTGGACAGAATGATCCCTATGGCTATGAGTTGCGCGCCAGCATGATCGGCGTCGCCGACGAGCTGGCGGCGGCGGCTGAATTAGTCATGGGTAAAGTCGACCGTATTCCCGTTGCGCTTATTCGCGGGTATACTTATAAAACGGGGCAGGGGAGTGGTCGCGACCTCATTCGTGAGAGCGCCACGGATATGTTCCGCTAAGAAGACATATAAGGGAATATTGTGACCACACCAACCTCACATTCGCGTGCCTCCAGCGGCCTCCAGCGGAGCGACGACCTGTCCGGACTGCTGCGTGGGCGCCGTAGCGTCCGGCAATATCAGGAGCGCGGGGTACCTCGCGAGGCATTGCTCCAGATGCTGGAGGCGGCACGCTGGGCGCCCTCACCGCACGGACGGCAGCCCTGGCGCTTCGCCGTACTCACCCAGCCCGAGCCGAAGACCCGGCTCGCCGCTGCGATGGGAGAGGACTGGCAGCGCAACCTGGAGATGGATGGGCAACCCACCAAGATTGTACAACTGCGCCTGGAGAAATCTCGCCAGCGCATTCTCAAGGCGCCCGCCATTATCATCCCCTGTCTCTACCTGGAAGACCTGGATACCTACCCGGACCAGCAGCGCCAGGCCAACGAGAGCACTATGGCGGTCCAGAGCATCGGCGCGGCCATTCAGAATATGCTGCTTATGGCCTACGACCTGGGCCTGGATACGGGCTGGATGTGCGCGCCACTCTTCTGCCCCGATATCGCCCGCGTCGCGCTGGGGCTCAGCGTTTCGCTGATCCCACAGGCGCTCATTACCGTTGGCTATGCGGCGGCTGATCCCAAGCGCCGTGAGCGTCTTCCTTTGGAAGAACTGATTGTCCATTTTGAGTAAGGGTGGAAAAGTAGCTTATGATCGTGGTACTCGCGGGCGGTGTTGGCGCCGCCCGCTTCTTACAGGGTGTGACGCAGGTCGTCCCACAAGAAGAGATTGTTGTGATCGCCAACACTGGTGATGATAGCCAGTTCTATGGCCTGCATGTCTCGCCTGATATTGATATCGTCATGTACACGCTGGCGGGCCTCGTCGATGAGAAACAGGGCTGGGGCGTGCGGAACGATACCTATCACACCATGCAACGCCTCAGTGCACTGGGCCATGAGAACTGGTTCCAGTTGGGCGACCAGGATCTGGCAACGCATATCCATCGCACCCAGCTTCTGCACCAGGGAGAGACGCTCAGTGCCATCACCGAGGGTCTGCGCCAGCATATGGGCATCGGCCCGCGCATCCTCCCCATGAGCGATGATTCCGTGGAGACACATATCCAGACGCCAGCAGGCCTCATCCACTTTGAGGAATATTTTGTGAAGCATCGCTTCAACGTCGAGGTCCAGGGCGTCGAGTTTGTCGGCTCAAAAACAGCCAGACCAGCCCCAGGTGTGATCGATGCCATTAAGCAGGCCGAGGCCATTTTGATCGCGCCCAGCAACCCCATTGTGAGCATCGGCACCATCCTGGCGGTTCCCGGCATTCATGATGCCCTGCACGAGGCCAGTGGCATGGTCGTCGCGGTCAGCCCACTTGTGGGCGGCGCTCCCATCAAGGGGCCAGCGGACAGGCTGATGCGCGCTCTGCATATGGAGGCCACAGCGGTTGGCGTCACGCGCTGCTATCGTGATTTCTTAGATGTGATGGTCATTGACCAGCAGGACGCGCACCTGGCCGAACAGGTCGAGGACCTGGGCATCCCCTGTGTGGTCACAGATACCATCATGCGCGATCAGCAGGCCAAGACCGCACTGGCACGCACCGTTCTTGAGGCCGCAGGCCTCCGTTATTAGCATCAATCACTCTAGAATGTAGAAAGTCAGGCACGCATGGGGCATCGAGCATTAATACCCGTCAAACAACTATCGGCCGTCAAAACACGTCTCTCAGAGCATTTGACGCCAGAACAGCGCTCAACACTCGTGCTCGATATGCTCCATCGCGTGATCGATGCCCTGCACGCCAGCGAGGTTCTGGAATGCATCTCGGTGGTGAGCGCCGATCCTGAGGTTCTGGAGCGCGCGCGCCGCTGGGGTGTGCATGGCCTGGTAGAAGAGCAGCCAGGGCACAACCAGGCTCTGACCGCGGCGGCCCATCACGCTATCCATCACGGTGCCACTACTCTGCTCACCCTCTCGGCAGACCTCCCGCTGCTGAAGGGGCAGGACGTGCGTGCGATGATCGACCTCTCGGCCTCACACCAGGTCGTACTCGCCCCCTCACGTGATGGCACCGGCACCAATGCCTTCCTGGCACGCCCGCCGCTTGCTGTCCCCTATGTCTTTGGCATCAACAGCCTGCAACACTACGTGGCCCAGGCCCGCGCTCTCAAACTCGACCATACCTTCTACCGCCAGTTAGGAACCGAGTTGGATATCGATACCATCGAAGATCTTCAACTCTTCAGGCACTATGATCAGTGCGCAACGCTGGTCAACAGGTAAGATATTTATTCAGCACAAACGCTATCTATCACACTTGCAAAGGAATATATTTTTATGAGCACCGCAATCCTCTCTGAAAAAGTACGCGCATTCTTAGAAGAGCGTCGTTTCGCTGTTCTGGGCACAATCAACGCCGATGGCACACCCCAACTCTCGGCCATGTGGTACCAACTGGAAGGTGACCATATTCTCATGAACACAATGGCGGGACGCGTCAAAGAGCGCAATTTGCGCCGCGATCCCCGCGTCTCCATCTGCTTCGAGGATGGAGGATATCTAACAATCACGGGCAAAGCCACCCTCATCGACGATCAGGAGACGGCACAGCGTGACATTCATCGCCTGGCCGTGCGCTACAATGACGATGAGAAAGCGGCCCAGAGTATGGAGGATATATTCGCCAAGGAGCAGCGCGTCAGCATCCATATCTCCATCGAGCGTGTGATCGAAAACCTCTGGTAAGGACAAAGGAAGACCTGCCTCGGCACTGGCAATCCTCATCACAGGTTTCCCTGTGATGAGGAAAGAAGCGTCAGAGAACGGCTTCATCGATGTAGCACCAGCGCCAGTCCTCGCCAGGCTCAATAGATTGGATGATGGGATGGCTGGTCGCGTGAAAGTGTTTGGTCGCGTGCTTATTTTTCGATGAATCACAGCAGCCAACATGACCACAAGTGAGACAGAGGCGCAGATGTACCCAGCTATCTCCAGTGGCCAGGCATTCTTCACACCCGCGTGTATGCGGGGTAACAGGTTGAATCGCGTCTTGATGGGTGCAGATTTGTGTACTCATTTCGTTCCTCCAGTGTACTATTTTTGTTTACTATTAAGAGGGAGAGAGACTCGAAATCGGGTCTCTCCTGGCCGGGACGTCAGGGTAAGATCTCCATGATGGTCGGTCACGATGATGCGATAGGCAATATCCAACCCCAGCCCGGTTCCTTTCCCGATCTCTTTCGTTGTAAAGAACGGCTCAAAAATCCGTGTCTGAATGTCCTGAGGGATACCTGGCCCATTATCGACGATTTCCACACAGACAAAGGCACCATCTTGCCAGGTGCTAATAGTAATCTGGCCATGCCCCTGGAGCGCGTCGATAGCATTATCTAGCAGGTTGGTCCAGACCTGATTCAGTTCGCTGCCATAGACAGTCAGGCGTGGAAGGTGGCGATCATACGCGCGTATGACGTTGATGTGTCCTCTAAGCTTATGGCCCAGAATGGTGAGGGTATTCTCCAGGCCATCATGAATATCGACCTCCTGCAATTGTGCGCGGTCCATGTAGGAGTATTCTTTGACGGCTTTGACGAGAGCGGAGATACGCGTAGTGCTCTGTTCCACCTGAGTGAGCAGGTCGTTGGCCGTAAGCGTGGCGGCCAGCCAGGTCAGCGCAGGCTGAAGCAGGTCGTGCGCGACCTCCTCCGCAAGCCGCTCAAAATGGGCCGTTTCCAATCCCGCCTCGACGAAGGTGGCGGCCAATTCCCATGCTTCAGAGAGGCGCTGATCCTCCAGCCAGGTCGTGAGGGTCTCTTCGCGCGTGCTCTGCGTCAACGTATCTAGTCTCACCTGGACGGTCTGTTGGGTGCTTGCCACCTGCTGAATATCAGCGAGCAACGCCCACTGCCTGGGGGTGAGCTGTTGGTGCAAGGTTTGATCTGCCGTCAGCATCTCCTGGAGCGTGGTACGCAATTGTCCTGCGGCCCTGTGACTGGCAGCGGCAGGATTGTTCAACTCATGCGCCAGGCCAGCGGAAAGCTTCCCCAGTCCTGAGAGCTTCTCGCTCTGCTGAACCCGCGTCTCTGTGTTATGAATGCGTTGGGCCATAGCTGCGAACAGCCTGCGCATAATGGAGGTACATTTACCGAGCATCTCATCAAAATCGGCCGCGGTGATGCATAGCAGGTGGGTGGTCCCCACCGCGTGCGCGCTCGCGATATAGGGGGTGCCGGTCAAAAGGGGGACCTCGCCGGTAAAGGCTCCAGACTGGTGACGAGCCAGCACCACTGCGCGACCTCCAATTAGTTTGGTGACCTGTAATCCCCCCGCAAGGACGACAAAAAAGTTATCGGCTGGATGACCTTCAGCGAAGAGCAGTTCGCCGTCTTGCAGAGTAACCTCGCTGCTATGCTCAATGACCCATTGCGTCAGGTCATCTGGGAGAGACGCAAACAAGGGAATGGTATGCAACGTTGCTGGCATGAGCATCAACGCACCTCGCTCAGGTAACGATGGATAAATTGGATCGCCACGGCCCCTTCGCCCACCCCTGACGCGACCCGTTTCACCGAACCATGCCGTACATCGCCCGCCGCGAAAATACCGGGTACATTCGTCTCCAGTAAGAACGGCGCGCGTTGTAGTTTCCACCCTGATGGGCGTTTGCCGTCACGGTCCAGGTCCGGCCCGGTCAAGAGAAATCCTTGCTCGTCACGCAGGACAAAATCGGCCAGCCACTCGGTTCGTGGCATCGCGCCAATAAAGATGAAGAGCGCGGAGGTGGGCAGCGTTTGCCTCTCGCCGGTTTGCGTGTTGGCGAGTGTGATGGTTTCCAAATTGCTCTCACCATGTACCTCGACCACTGAGGTACAGGTTTGCACAGTGATGTTTCCCGTCTGCTGAATCTGATCAATCAGGTATTGCGACATGGATTTGGCCAGTGAGTCGCCGCGCACCAGCATGGTCACGGTACGTGCATAGCGCGAAAAGTACATGGCAGCCTGTCCAGCAGAATTGGCACCGCCCACAACAAACACATCGGAATCGCGGCAGGACAGCGCTTCCGTCATCGCAGCACCATAATAGACGCCGGAACCGGTCAGGCGCTCTAATCCAGGGATATCAAGTTTTCGATATGAAACACCCGTCGCGATTAAGAGTGCGGAACAACTCAGTTCGGAGCCATCGGCCAGGGTAACGAAGCGATAGGGGCCATCCACGCGTACGCTTGTGACCTCCTGGGGCGTGAGCAATTCGACTCCAAAGCGCCTGGCCTGGGTGACGGCGCGCCTGGCAAGGTCCGCGCCGCTAAGGCCAGAGGGAAAACCCAGGTAGTTTTCAATGCGTGAACTGGTACCCGCCTGCCCACCAGGGGCCTCGCGTTCAATGAGCATAGTACGCAGACCCTCGGAGGCACCGTAGACCGCGCCCGCCAGCCCGGATGGGCCGGAGCCAACGATGATCAGGTCATAGAACGACAGATCCGCGTGAATCCTCAAGCCCAATGTTTCCGCGAGCTGAGCAGGTGTTGGTTGCGACAGAGAAGTCCCATCAGGCAGAAGCACCACGGGCAGATGCGAGGCATCCAGGTTAGCAAGCTCAAGCAAGCGGAGCGCCTCTGTATGGGTCTCCACATCGAGCCACTGATAGGGAATCAGGTTGCGAGTTAAAAAATCCTTGAGTTCGTGGGCCATCGCTGACCAGCGATGACCAATTAAACGCAGCCCTTCAAAGGGAGGGTTAAAATCGGCCAACCAATCGTCCAACAAATCCTGGAGCACCGGATAAAGTTGCTCTTCAGGCGGGTCCCACGGCTTGACCAGGTAGTAATCGATGCCTACACTGTTAATGGCTCGAATAGCCGCGTCTGTATCGGCATAGGCTGTTAAGAGCGCGCGCTTGGCCTGGGGAGACAGCTCTTTCGCCTGTTCGAGAAACTCGACACCATCCATTTCAGGCATACGCTGATCCGTCAAAAGGAGGGCCACTGGTTCGTGGCGTAAGGCTAATTGTGTGAGTATATCTAGCGCCTGCGCTCCTGATGAAGCTCGCAAAACGCGATACGTTCCCCCAAAGTGACGACGCACATCGCGTTCGATTGCGCGCAAGACATCCGGGTCATCATCAACCAGCAAAATAGCAGGTTTGGCCATCAGCGATCTGATTCCTTTCTCTTCCTTACGGACACAATGCTTGATTATAGCATGAAAATTATCGCTCGCTTGTCTCCCTCTCATTGGTCCGTTGTGCACATTATCGCCCTGTTTATTTCTGTCCCTCCCTCTGTGAGAGCGCTGTTTCCTCGGCCAGGTCAACGGCGAAAGCTCCCTCTTCTTGCTGTGTAAGAGAATCTTTCTCCAAAAGAATCCTTTCTGCTGCAAAGACAACTATCTGCTCCTGGAGAGAGTTTATCTGCTTCTGGCTCTGTTCGCGGTAGCCAAAAGGATAACTTGGGGGAGTATTTCTATCGAAGACTGCCAGGAGGATGCGGGTCGCACAGGTGATGTGGGAAACGGTTACCTATAGAGTTGACTGAGGATAGGTTTAATGCTGGCAAGGGTGGCGTCGAGGCGGTTCCATCGGGCAAATCCCCACCTTTCCATGCCTTCCAGTGCGTCCTGGTCCTGCTCCTCGGTCGTATTCTCTTGCAAAATACTTGTCAGCCGAGCCATCAGATCTTCAAAATAGCGACGCAAGAGGTAAAAGCGAAGCGGTCGATCTCAAGTGTGTGCTCGCCTCTAGATGCGACGTAGACTTGCAAAAAGCGATCAAAGCCATCTCCAACTGCTTCTTTGAGGTCATATTCGGGAGTTGCCACAACCGCCTCATCCCAGTCCAGCACGTAGAGGTGACCTTGATCATTCACCAGTAAATTATCGCTCGTTAGGTCAGTGTGGCACAACACGGCTGTACCTGGTAAGGTGTGGACCTTGGCTTGCAAGTGGCGCAGCCGCCCCAGTTGAGCGCGTATTTCGTCACCTCGAAGGAGCAGCAACTTGCGCAAGGCATGCAAACCTGGACGTGCTTGTGGACAGAGAGAGGCAATGGTCTTGAAGCTACTTTGTAGATCGTTCGTGAACGAAAGGGTAAAGGTCTCGCGTGGGGGCAAGACGTCAGCAAGCAGAGAGGTTCCCTGATGGATCGCGGCCATAGTACAGGCGAACTCATCCCGTAGCGCCATGGTCCAAATAGATGTCGAGGGATGATACCCTGGAAGAAAAGGAAAGACGGCAAATGGTTCTCCTTGAAAGTGCGTCCAGAGGGAATGATCTCGTGTGGCGAGTGGGTAGGCAACTCTTTGCAAGATTCCCCGTTCGTAGAGGGCACGTGTTAAAGGCAGAATGATCTCTTGCCGAGCAGCGCTCACGCGACCAACCTTGGTATTTGGCCAAAGCTTCAGAAAATACTGATCGCCTCCGAGACAGCGCAACGAATAGCAAGCCGCAACATATCCAACCGGCACGAACTGGATCTCTTCAACCTCAAGTCCGTACGAAGTGTAAACCACATTAAGAAGATCGGTGCGGTTAATAGATGGTTCATACCTCATGAAGAAATGGCTCTTCTCCTGCTTCCTTACGCTGTCTTCCGCAAAACATGTCTCCTCTTCTTTCTTCCTGTATTTTAGGCTGTTGGCGTCACTGCGTAGCTCACAACCAGGCCACTATTATTGGTTGTAACTCCGGTGGCGCAGTAAGAGAAGCCACTTAGCAAACTGGAGAGGTTGACGCTGAGCTGTGAGTTCATCACGTTTTCCAGGCTATCGCCCAGGCCACCAACGGGAATCCCTCCTGTATCCACGCTCAGGACGCGCATCTTTGGTTTACACGTATCGATGTATGGTTGCATCACAACGCGGAAGGGCCGGGTCACGGTCAGTCCGAAGATGGAGAACTGGTCCTCCCCCGTTATCTGCAACTGGCCCACCTGGGGCGTCGAAACCTTTATATTCTGCAATGTACCAGGAACATTGACGTTCTTGACGCGCTTGGCTGCGATAACCGTAATCAAGTCATTGCTCAACTGCACCACCAGCGCCTGCTTATTATCGGGTTTAGGTGTGGAGATTGGCGCCTTTGACGTAATGCTGGCCGCGTACAGAATCGAGCCAAGCACGCCCCCCACAACGCCCAATAGCAAGGCCAGTATAATCGCTCCGATGAAACATCCGGCCCCTACCGAGCGCCGCTCGCGCCTGGCTGGTGGTACAGGCGTCGCGCCTGGCCTGGCGACCGGCTCTGTAAGATCCTCATGACCCGAACTCATAAATCTATCTCTCCTTCGCACATTTTATCTATCACATATGCATGTATAATAGTACACGCATTACCTCAGCAACTGCAAGCAAGACTTCAACGCGCCTCACGACTTCTTCGCTTCTTACCTTTTATACTCATCAACCCCACCTAACGGGTACAGAGTGTTGGTCAGCTTGCCCTACAGCACCACATATGACATATTTCATGCAAAAAGGGAGCGAGGATGAACGAGAATACCATGCTTGCTATCTGGAGATAATCTGCTTCAGCTCTTCTTCCATTTTTACCAGTGCCTCTGATGGTGTCTCACGTTTTGTGAGGGCACTAAAAACGTGTCTTTGAATACTTTCTGAAATCAGGTTGTAATTGGGCAATTGTGGGCGCGCTACCGCGTTCGTATACATGCTCTTCAGAGAAGCCTCACCTACAACGTCGGTAGGGCGATAGTCGTTCGTGTGCTTTAGTAAAAAATCAATAAACTGCCAGCTGAGATCCTGATTTGTCGAAGAGGCATTTACCCCCACTTGCCATCCACCAATGCAGGAGTGACCAGTGGGCTGTGATTTGCTATGGGGGATAGCTGCATACGCTACTTTATCTTGAACGGCTGAGATACCTGGATCTGTTACAAGCTGTTGCACATTAAACCAGTTACGCATAAATACCGCGAAGCCATTCTGCCATCTTACACGTGCGTCATTCTCTTCATAGGTGGTTATGCCATTGGGATCATTAGGAGAGATATTGGCCAGCCATAGCCAATTTACCATCTCAAATAGAGCGTCATGTGCTTCCGAGCTATTTATAGTTACTTTTGTAGGATCATCTTCCGCGAAAAAAGATCCTCCAAAACCGGCAAGAACCTCAATAAAATTGCACACCAGCCCTTCATACTGAGCGCCTTGCCATACATAACCGTCTAGCTCTTTCCCCTGTGCGTTGGCAAGTACCTGAGACGCTTGCTCCCTTAACTCGTCGTACGTTTGTGGAGCAGAAGATACAAAGCCAGTATTGTAATATAACACACCTAGATCAAAACGAATGGGGGTGCTATACAGTTGCCCCTTATAAGAACAACTGTCTATAATGCTCTGAAACCCTTTATAGCTTTGCAATACGCCCGATTTAATCGCCTCCGTTAGTGGAAGTATCCATTGGTTATGCGCAAATTCTGTTAGCCAGACGACATCTATTGAAATGACGTCCATCTCGCTGGCACATGCTTGTAGAGCGCTTACCGTATCTTTATATTGCGCATTATCTTTAAATGGAGCATTATTATAGATGACATGTGCATTGGTATTCTGGGCGTTAAAATTCTTGACAATATTAATAAATTCTTCCTGATCGTCATGCTCGCTACTCCAGACAATCGTATTCGGCTGACTAACCCAGCCATTTGGCGTACAACGCGTAGAGATAGTCCCGCAAGCTTCAAGCAGCGAAGTAGCAGCCCCTGCACTTAAGCCCAGGGCAATGACGCGTTCCAGAAAAGTTCGTCGCTTTATTCGCCCGGCCCGCATATGCATGATAGCATCATTAAGGGCGTCCATTGTTTTGGACATCAAAGCACCCTCCTTGCGCGTTGTCATCATAGCAACCATCTACACCTTTAAAGACGTTGTAACCATGAGTGAACTGGATGACGACGACTGGTTTAGTATCAACACTGCCCTGGTTGTAGCGGATATCACCAGTAATCCCTTTATATTTACTGTTGAACAAAGCCCTTTGTAACTGATCCATAGGAAATCTGCTATCTTGAAAGCCCTTACTGACCACCATCAAAGACTTTAAAGCGTCGTATGCAATCATCACACTATCATTAGCGCGCTCATAACCATAGGCTCCTCGATGAAATTGCTGAGGATCATAGGCATTTATATATTCCTGGGTGAAATCTGGCTGAGCCAGGTGAAGGATTGCCCACTGATCTGGGTACGCAAAAGCAGTGAAGTAAACGCGTACATGCTCTACAGGTTGTGCTTTGGGAAAGTGAGGAGCCTGGTAGATAATATTAGCAGCCATCACGTCTACACCCCCGGAAGCAGGTAACGACTGTATTACAGCATTAAGATCGGCCGGGTATCCCGCGAAATAAATAAGGTCTGGTTTGCCCCGCAACGTGGCGCGCAGTAACCCTGGCAATGTATTGCTACTATATATGCTGTACGTTTCGCGATCAACAATAGCCGCATCCGAAGGCTGATCACGACGAAAATCATCAATGAAGCTTCTATAAAGACTTTGGCTATATTCGTTAGCAGGATCGTACACAATCGACACACGTTTCTTCTTGAGAACAGATTTGATATACTGGACTGCCGTAGCTGCCTGTGAGTCGATCGTAGGAGCAACACTAAAATTGTAGTTACAACCATCTGAACTACGACTATCATTTGCAGACACAGTCACGATGGGAATATGCTTATTACACATAGTCAGGAGCATAGAATTGATGCGCTGGGTCCGCTCGGGCCATCCCAGGACCCCTTTAATGGTTGGATCTTGCTGATACGAAGAGAGAATACGATCCGTGACCTGTTGCGCATACGTTTCCTGGTCGCCTATATTCGCGATAAGCACACGGACTCGAAATGGGTTGGCCTGGCTATTAAACTCTTTTTGTGCTACATAGTAACCTTGCAGGTCCTCTCGTCCAATCCCATATTCTTCGTGGCTTCCAGTAAGCTGGGTGACGGCAATAAAGGTGATATATGGGCTGCCGGAGTTTATAATCCGCTGGTTTTCCTGGTAGATCAAGACTTCAGCATCGTCTGAATCGTCACCAGAGATAGCTTGACCCCAAAGCTGCCTGGCCTGATCGAAGTTCTGACTCCTAAATGCATTTGCGGCCTGCTGTTTAAGGGCCCCATTATGATGCCCTTGATTATTTCGCGTCTTTACATCGAAGACATAGCTTCCATCACTAATTCCAATAGGGCCATCAGGTGTTGAATATGAGAAGAGTAACGGAGGCACAGTAGATTGAGGTGCAGGCCATATATAATGGTATCCCCCCACAACAATCAAAGCCACGGCTACCACCAGGCCCACAAGCATCCACAATTTTCTATTTATCTTTGGAATTTTTGGAGGTCCCCAGGCGGTAGGCCGAGGCATTACCTGCACTAATGCCTTTTCAAAGTTTTTGAGAGCAGCTAAGATAGCGATTATGCCTACGGGTACGGCAAGAATCGTCGCCAGGTTTGGAAGGAAATTCCCCCATGAATCTGGAATTATATGCAAAAAACTAAGCAAATACACAAGTGTTATAAAAAGCGTGAAAGTTATTACAAATCTTATAACCTTCGTTAGCGGCAAAATAGGGCCATCAGATTGATTCTTCATGCACTTCGCCTCTTTGCGCTGCAAGCCGTAGCCATCCTAGCCACAAGCCCTCCAAATTTCTTCTTCATTAAGAAGGACGTAAAAACATACCTGTTAACAAATAGAACGCGAATTATGGTCAAAAAATTCTATAGCGTTGCCTGTAATTTGATAGTATACCACTTCTTCTTTGCAGCTTTTCTAATTACTCGGGACATTTCGCCAAGAGGTATGCTCATCAATCACATCTAACGGCTACAAAGCCCAACACCAGTGGGCCAGATTCTCACCCTGTTCAACTTTCCGGCGCGACCAAATACCCTCACACCTGATCTCTACCTACATCCTGAGCTTTCCGTAGACCACAAGAATATGCCACAAATACTTGATGTGTTGCAGTGTGTCTTTGGGTGATCCCCAGTCTTGCCACTGTTCAGGATCAGCAACAACCGAAACTGCCGCTAGCCCAATCGTTGCGGCATTAAGATAGCCATCCTTTAACGCGTGATTTCCCAGTACACGCCGGGCAAGAGATGGCATTTCTGGTCCACGGAAGTCGCTCGGCACCTCTTCCAAGGAAAGCTCAAAGCCTTCGTGCCATTCAAGAGGGAAGCCATACTTCTTCGCGGTTGCCTCCAATACCTCACCGGTTGCAGTGTTCTGGAATGAAGGGTCTGCGACAAGCGCATCTACATCATCTGCCATACACAGTTCGCCGTGTATTTGCGCCTCGATGTAATCATCAAGCGCGCGCCCCTGTGACCTGTGAAAGAACTGCGTCCTTGTATTACCAGGATGAAGCAAGGCACTAACAAATGTTATAACATCTACTTCTCTGCGCCCGAGCACATTTCCATGAGCATTAACTTCTTCCAGTAGTCCAGCAAGAACCGGTTCAAAGGCATTTATGACCCCTATATCCCGAGGATTTGACGCGCTATCACCAAAGACAAGCGTCGCGCGTTGTACTACGTGTGCCTTTAAGCGTAAATGACAGGAACCAAAGCGCGGGCAGGCCCCGTCACTGTAGTTCATAAGATTTAATCCGGCATACTTAGGACGTTCTGCCTCGATTACTCCCGGAACCTGATATGCCCCACCGAGCATGGCTGCTTCCCATATATCGCGGTCTCCACCAGCAAAGGCAGTGAGCCCACCGTTAGAAATCTTAGTCTCAAACTGGCTACGGTATATGCCTTCTTCATACAGCGCGGCAATCACTGAACGGCCATCGGCAAGCAGCCGGTCCGGGTGAAAGTTGATCGTAAGGCGTGCTATATCACAGATGGCTTTGATAAGGTCAGCGACATCACATTCAATCTCGCATACATTTAATATCTTTTGTATTCTTTCTCTATCAGTACTCTTATTCTGTATCGCCTTCTGATACACGTAATCAAGAGCTTTCTGTTGGGCATTAGTTAGCTTGAAATCCATCATGCAAATATTTTCTTCCTGTTCAATTTGCTACCATTTTTTGTGACTGGTTGAGCCTGCCCTGATACTCTGTTCAATTTGGTCTGAAAGGGATTTATCCCGCCTGCGGCGGGATGGGAAAGGGAGTGCAGAGGGGCTGACGCCCCTCTGCACTCCCCGCTGTTCTCTTTCAAGAGAACTTTCGCCAGAGACAAGACTCAAGTGTGACCAGTCATCTGCCGATAATACAATGCAATATGCCCGAGACACAAGGGGATTTGCACAACGAGATGATTGCCGTCACGATTGCTAGCAAGCAGGAGCCGGAGCATCTCAGAGAAGAGGTAATAGCTGTCTTTTTACCTAGTTATCTTCACAAAATTTTGTGCAATATATACAAAAGTATGGCTAAAACTTTCGGGTAAAGTAACTGTAGTATCTCATGGGCTGAGAGCATATCATATGTACAGAAGTTGAGTCCTGGCACGATGCTGGGAAGCGACCACTATATTATGCAGAATGACCCAAAGATATCTAAACACATCAACAAAGTGCGCAAGGCAAGCCACTAAATACCAGCAATGACGCGGGGATTGAACGCGAGAGGAGAAAACTTTGATGACCCCAGAGGAAGTCTTACGGTTTGCAAAAGAAAATGGCGCCAAAATGGTCGATCTGAAATTCACCGATCTTCCAGGAACCTGGCAGCATTTCAGCATTCCTTTCAGTGCGCTTGCAGAATCTATTTTTGAAGAGGGCCTCTTCTTCGACGGCTCCAGCGTTCGAGGCTTCCAGGCAATCAATGAGAGCGATATGGTAGTCATTCCCGACGCCACCAGTGCTTTCATGGACCCCTTCACCGCTGTCCCCACGCTCAGCCTGATCTGCGATATCGCCCATCCCGGCACCCGTAAGCCCTATAGCCGCGACCCCCGCTACATCGCGCGCAAGGCTGAAGAGTACGTCAAGTCCAGTGGCCTTGCTGACACCGCTTATTTCGGTCCCGAAGCAGAGTTCTACGTTTTCGATCACGTTCAGTACACCTCTAGCGATAATATTCAGAGCGTCGAGGTCGATTCAGACGAGGCGGCCTGGAACACCAACAAGGCGACTCGCCATGACGGTTCCCGCAACCTGGGTCATTCAATGCGCGTCAAGGGCGGTTACTTCCCCGTCGCGCCAAATGATACCATGCAGGATCTGCGCTCCGAGATGGCCCTTCAGCTTGAGGCCCTGGGTATCCCCGTCGAGGCCCAGCACCACGAGGTTGGCGCCGCCGGTCAGGCCGAGATCGATATCCGCTTCGGCACCCTGCTCAAGACCGCTGACAACATTCTGCTCTACAAGTACGTTATTAAGAACATCGCTCGCAAGTATGGCAAGACCGTGACCTTCATGCCCAAGCCAGTCTATGGCGATAACGGCTCCGGTATGCACACACACCAGAGCCTCTGGAAGGACGAGAAGCCCCTCTTCTACGATGCCGACGGTTACGCTGGCATCTCACAGATGGCACGCCATTACCTTGGTGGTGTTCTGCTGCACGCTCCGGCCCTCATGGCCCTCGCGGCTCCAACGACCAATAGCTACAAGCGCCTGGTTCCCGGCTTCGAAGCACCCGTCAACCTGGTCTTCTCAAAGGGCAACCGTAGCGCGGCCGTTCGTATCCCGCTGACCGAGAGCCCCAAATCCAAGCGCATCGAGTTCCGCCCGCCCGACCCAACGGCCAACCCCTACCTGCTCTTCGCAGCCCTGCTGATGGCTGGCCTGGACGGCATCAAGCGCGGTATCGAGCCCAGCGACTACGGCTTTGGCCCGGTCGACAAGGACCTCTATCATATGTCGGCGGAAGAACTGAACGAGATCAGCTCGGTTCCTGGCTCGCTCGAAGAGTCACTCAAGGCCCTGGAGAACGATCACGCCTTCCTGCTTGAGGGCGGTGTCTTCACCAGCGACATCTTGGAGAAGTACATCGAGCTGAAGCGTGAGGAGAATGACATCGTTCGCCTGCGCCCAACGCCCATCGAGTTCTCGCTGTACTACGACGCATAAAAAAACTCACACACCCGTAACACACATCATTGCCTGTCCGTGGCAATACACACACAAAGTGGTCCGCCCCTCTACACACAAGGGGCGGACCTTTTTTATCGAACAGCACTACACAATATGTATTCAACTGCTTTTATTTGACATTGTAACACAAAGTACTTATTTCCCGTGACAGATCTGTGACATTGGCACGTAAATATGATATAGTGAAATAGAGCAAAACATGTTCAAGACAGTCTTTTGGGGGAGGCCAACCAATGGAACCTTTAGTCGATAGCTACGGAAGACGCATCAAAAGCATGCGCATTTCGGTGACCGATAAATGCAACTTTCGCTGTACCTACTGTATGCCCGCCGAAGGGCTTCCCTGGCTAAAAAAGGCTGAGATCTTGAGCTATGAGGAACTCATGCGCATCAGTCGCGTGGCAGTCAGCATGGGCATTGAGCAGATTCGTCTGACAGGAGGCGAACCCCTGGTGCGTCGCGACCTTCCCGAGTTGGTACACCAGCTTCATGAACTGGAAGGGCTACGCAGCCTGAGCCTGACCACCAACGGCATCCTGCTTCCACAACAGGCCAAGGCCCTGGCCGAGGCGGGACTGACACGCATCAATGTCAGCCTGGATACGCTCCTACATGAGAAATTCACCCAGGTCACACGCCGTGACCAGCTTGATCGCGTTCTCGAAGGACTGGACGCGCTGGCCGCCTATCCCAGCATCCATCCCATAAAGATCAATGCGGTGGCTATGCGCAACTTTAGCGAGGCCGAGGTCCTGGACTTTGTACGCTTCGCACGCGATAAAGCCTATGTCATGCGCTGGATCGAGTTTATGCCCCTTGATGCCGATCAGATCTGGCGCAAAGAAGACATCTTAGCTGGCGGCGAGATTAAAGCCATCATTGAGGCCGCCTATGGCCCCCTGGTCCCTATTACCTCCGGTGATCCCTCCGAGACCGCGCGCCGCTATACCTTTAGCGATAACATTGGCGAAGTAGGCTTTATCAATCCCGTAAGCGAACCCTTCTGCGCCCAGTGTGATCGTATCCGTATTACCGCCGATGGCCAGCTGCGCACCTGCCTCTTCGCCACTGAGGAGACCGATCTGCGCTCCGTGGTTCGCTCCGATGCAGATGACGTGGAACTTGCCCGCGTAATTCGACAAGCAGTGTGGCATAAAGAGTTGAAGCATTACATCGGAGATAAACGCTTTAAGCGTGCGAACCGCAGCATGTCTATGATTGGTGGTTGATACAACAATTCCAGTGGGGTACACGTAATTACAGTGTACCCCTGCTATTAGGGATTTTGTTACTAATAAGTGCCTTAACCGTTTATATATTCAAATCACTTATCGCGCGAACCTAAGGTATACTTTAATTTTTTCAACGTTCTTCTGCTATTGTGGTCAGGTGTACTTTCTTATACGCCTTATGACCAGAAAAGAGGGCTCTGTGGAATACGACGATGCGGAACTGCTGACAGTTCGTGAAGTTGCAAGACAATTACGTGTGGATGATACCACTGTGCGCCGTTGGATCAAAAATGGAGTGCTTGAAGCAATCACTCTTCCCCACCGAGGCGCACGCCAGGCCTACCGTATTCGCCGCTCAACCCTGGAAAAGCTGCTCGCCCCACCGCCTGAGTCCGTGAGTCAATAGACGGGTAGTGCCTTTTCGACCCCCCATTCGGAGACACAGCAGCGCTCTCTCGCTTGTCCCCGAATGGGGGGGTTTCGTATAAGGAGAAGAAGAACAGCAATCACATATGTGGGCAACCATAGTCAACACATGCGCTCGTTGCACACATGCGCATGTGTTGACAGAGAGTCGGCTGCATGATGTGATACACGCATAAAATGAGAAAATATGTCCTACACAAGATTTTATCACGTCTCTGGTGAAAGAGGGTACATTCTCATCTTTCGGGGTGATGGTGAAAGGGAAGGAGTTTTCATGCTCCTCTGCCAAAAGATCAAACTTGACATCAGTGAGCAAGACATGGCGACCCTTGAATTTATGCAGGGCAAGTGTCGCGGTCTCTACAATTGGTGGGTCATGAAGCTCAGAGATGGAGAAAAGTGGCACTTCAATGACTGCAAGAAGACGCTGGCCGAGAGTCGTGCCCATGACCCTGAACTCAATCATGTGTATGGCAAGTTGCTTGCGGAGGTGTATTATCGCCTGGATGGGGCCATGCAAGCCTTCTTTCGTCGGGTCGCCAATGGAGAAACCCCAGGCTTTCCTCGCGTGCGACCTCGCCATGGCTTCTTTATCCTCTGTTATCCTGCGATGTATCTCACACGTGAGGGGAATACACTCATCTTGCCCACGGGAGGCAAGGGCAAGAACAAGCAGTATCCCCTATTCGTGCCGCACTCACGGAACTGCCTCCCGAAGGCTTTCGAGAGGTAGCCATCAGTCGCGATGGCAGGGGCAATTACTATGCCTCCTTCAGCTATCGACAGCAAGAAGAGACGAAACGCGACGGTGGCACCGTAGCCTTTGATCTGGGCATCAAGACGCTGGCAACTGGTGTCACGGAAGAGGGCCGCTTCTATCACATCGGCGGGTTCAAAGGCTCGCGTTGGTACAACCGACAGCTTGACAAACTGCGCTCGAAACGCAGTAAGTGCAAGAAGAAGTCACGCAGGTACCTTCATTTGAGTAAGGTGTACAAGCGCGTGTCGCAGAAGAAGCGCAACAAACAGCGCGATAGCCTGCACAAGGCATCACATCTCATCGCACGACGATTGGTTGAGAGAACTGTCGTCATAGGAGATCTTTCGCAATGGCACATGGTCATAAAAGAGCATCAGGAGCGCAAGAAGGCGCTCAATCGGGCAGTGTACAATGACGGGGGCTTGTATGCCTTTATCCAGATGCTCACCTACAAATGCCAGTTGTATGGGAAAGAACTTCACGTTCTAGATGAGCGCAACACGTCCAAGCAGTATAGTGGTTGTGGCAATCTGCAAGATATGCCATTGCGCAAGAGGACGTATCAGTGCGCGGAATGTGGACTCAGCATGGATCGAGACGACAATAGCGCCGTCGTGCGCCGTTTCGGCACACGTGAGATCCTCCTTTGAAAGGAGTGAGGCTGAGAGTAATGCCTCAAGGACACCCAACCTACCTAGCGGGAAAACTCAAAGGGGAAAGAAGCATGTTGGGAACGCGGTTAAACGTGAAGGTATGTAACGTGATGCACCGCAAGTCCTGTGCGTATGGTGAAACCTGTATTGGCTGAACCCAAGTTTCCAGTGGTCTAACTATTGGCCCGTCACACCATACCTGTAGTGACGCTGCTTGGATTACGTACTTCATTGACGGCGAGTACGGAAGCTCTCTCCAGCAGACGACCAGTAAGGAACTGGTTGAAGGAAACGAAATGGGCACCTAAACGCACTAAACGTCTCATGTGCGCAAATACGGGATCGCCTAAAAGCCGAGAGGCTCAAGGCGACGGAGTTTTCATAGTAGTGCGCCCATGTGGCACAAGAACCTCTCTCACCCGTCGGGGTGAGTCCACTGAAGCGAAGTGGATAAACCAGCAACTTACCTTCAGTCGAAAGATATGAGGGGACCGTAGCATGTTGTCAGGAAGGTCGGTGAAGTCCCAGTACCAGGGGCCAGAGGCCGATCAGGTAAGTCGTGTATGGTGAAGACTGATTGTCTGAAGCCCAGTCAAGGCGGAATTGGGGCAGCCCACAGGACACGGTACTAGCGCCTGTGTTCGACGTTGCCGGGAACGGTACTATTTCCCTGCAAAGCTTCCGTCGAAGCCTACCCGTACGGAACGGGAAAAGACGTAAAGGACACCTGGAGCACGAACTGAGATTCTTGGAGGCAACTTGGGGTTGCCCTAACCACCGCGAGGTGTATGGGTACAGAGGGACCGAAGTAGTCGCGGAAGTCACGCTCCGCCGGGGCCTGTGAGAAAGACACAGACAGGGCGAAGGGTCCCAGGAACTCGTCTCAGCGGCAGAGGTTGGCCTGGATGGGCCACACGATCTTTGCGCAACGAGGCAAAGGGTTCTGGAGAGCCACAGTGCCATGAAAGTGGCCCGCTGGGTTCGGGAAGAGACCGTTGGAAAAGGGCTGAGTCCAGGAAACCACCTGAAATATCAGGCAGGTCGGGACAGCATCAGTACCTCGCTGGCGGTCTACTTCATCTCAAACGCTCAGGGTAATGCCTGAGACATGGGGAAGGGAAACAGGGAGTACTACTGTGAACGGAGTGGTACGCGAGATGCGTAATGCCTACCTCCACGAAGCAGTAAGAAACTGGAAAGCCGTGTGCGGGGAAACTCGCAAGCACGGTTTGGGGAGGGACGGCAGGAAAAGGTCCGCAAGGAACCTCGCTTACCGTCTACTCTACAACATCTTGATGAGGTTCCTTGCCCGGCGAGGGCCACACGCTCGGCTTGCCGAGTGCGGTGTGCTGCAGGCGACCCAAAGCGGCGTAGAAGTCAAAGAGGCTTCCTGTGAGGGACAAGTGCAGCAATTGAATCTATTCGAGTGGACATAAGCACATTTGAGTAGATTTAGAAAGGCAGGTAGCCAAATAGCCGAGAACCTGTTAGACTAGGGGTCGATTTCTACCGATTACACCAGTCAACAAGGAGGTTCTCATTGTCTGCTCTTGACCCACAAACTCTCTTCCAGGAATATAACGGAAGTGAGAACGCAGGCTTTGCCACGATTCACGCGCCAGTCCATCACACTCCGGGCGGCACGCCCTACTTACAGGTTCCTGGAGTCGTGACGCTGGCGCGCCCTCAGACCAACCCCACCGGCCTAGCAGGCTTCCTTGATGGTTTTGATACCTCACTTGGTTTTAGCCAGTACCTCGATGATCCCACCACCCTTCCAGAAAGCTCACAACTCTGTAAGATCGCCGGGCAGACCTGCTATATGAGCTTTGGCCCCAAACGCACAATGAACGAGAATGCCGGCCGCTATTTCGAGAATCTCAAGTCCTCCGGCCATGGCTCGGTCTTCGAACACGCCAACTTTAGCCTGCTCCTCTATGGTGTCTCCCGCAGCCTGACCCACGAGCTGATCCGGCACAGGGCGGGCATGGGTTTTTCCCAGCTGAGTCAGAGGTACGTCTCAGGGCGCATGCTGCGCTTTGTGGAGCGCCCAGAGTATCGCGATGACGCACAGCTACACACCCAGTTTGAGCAGCGCGTCGACCGCGCCGCCGAAGAATATGCCCAGCTCACCAAGCGCCTGCTGGAAATGCAAAAAGAGGGCTCGACAATTCTGAGTGCCGAGGCCCGCACCGACCTGCGCAAGAAGGTCCAGCAGGCAGCTCGCTCAGTGCTCCCAAATGAGACCGAGGCCCCCATCGTGGTCACGGGCAATGTACGCTCCTGGCGCCATGTAATCGAGATGCGCGCCGACGCCCACGCAGAGACCGAGATTCGCGAGTTGGCGGTTCGCATCTTCCTCTGCCTGAACCTGGCCGACCCCATTCTCTTTGGCGATTATGAGATTGAGCAGCTCGCCGATGGCACCCACGCTGTCACCACCACCTACCGCAAGGTGTGATGATTAGAAAAATCGAAAAGAGAGAGGCGTACGGTGTGCGCCTCTCTCTTTTCGATTTGCGAACCCGTTATAGCTCGCGACGGTAGAGGCAAAAGCCCTCAGGGGCAGGCTCATCAGTTGGCTCCAGTTCGCAGAGGGCGGCGAGGTGGGGCGCGCCCTCGTCGCGTGTGGGCAGTAGTACCTCAAAATAGATAGGTGTCCCCGCTTGCTCGGCCTCGTAATCAAACTCATAGGCCATGACGCGCGCCCGGTTGAGCGCGCCCACCAGCAAGAGGCGCCCGCCACGCCGTCTGCGCTGCTGGGGCATGACCGCTCCCTGGCATATAAAATGGTAGGCGTCTGCGGTGCGCTCCAGGCGCACCAGGGTATAGCCTGCGATCTCGCCCTCGACCCCCTCCAGCGTTCCCGCCTGGCTCCAGGTGCTCAGCTCATCATCATCATCCGTAATCACAAAGGCGTTCTCCGCCGCGTCAAGCGCCTCGTCGCGTAACCAGGCCTCAAAGGCTTCCGCGCTGACCACCTCAGTTCCATCCACACGCGCCGCCTCGCACTGCACCGTCAGCACCTCGGGAATATCATCGTAGCGAAAGGGTCGTATGCGCATTCGATCACACTTCTTCCTACTATCTCAACCATAGAGCAAACACACTCATTGTGAGCAGGAGCATACGCCAGGGCAGGGCAGCCTGTCAAGGTTGCTCTCTGTAACATATATTCAACAAAAAAGCGAAAGGGCGTAGTGTGATCGATCACACTACGCCCTTCTTGCGCTACAATCTACCTGGATGCGTTGCTAATACAAGATGTGATACTGGGAGGGGCTCCAGGAGAGAACGGCGTAGATCTGGGTCATCGCCGCCTGCTCTATCATTTGCGTTGACTGAGAGCCATTGAAGTGGAAGAGACCCGTCGCGGCATCGCGATTGTTCTCCCATGCACGATCTGCATAGGCCTGCATGGCCTTTACGTAGTCCTGGTTATGATTGACGGATTGCAGCAGGAGCAGATTCTTGAAGAAGATGGAGTTGAAGAAGGCTGGCTGCTTATCGAGATTCTCGGTACCGTAGAAAGCGAGCGCCGCCTGGGCGATCTGCTCGGCGCGATGCAGGTAGGTTGCATCGCCAGTCGCCTGGTAGAACAGGACATTGACGCCTACTGGCACGCCCTGGTTATAGCTCCATTGAGTCTTCTCGATATTCCCCTGCAAGTCGACATGATCCCAGTACAGGCCATTGGGGGCGAGCAGATAGGTATTGGTCCAGTCATACATCTTCTTCGCCCAATCGAAGTAGTGCTGCTCCCCAGTCACCTGGTAGAGGCGTAGGCCCAGTTCGGCGCCGGGCATATTGGAGACCGTGTTGCGATCATGGCTCCAGGGGGCCTGCGTCCAGAAGGCACCTCCAGGCGCGGGATGCGTGGCATCGTTATCCCAACCAGAGACTACGAGCGCGAAGATCTGCTTAGCACGCTCCAGAACAGCATCCTCCCCCCACATCTTGTAGCGCTGAATGGAGGCCAGGCCAACCCACTCATTGTCATCATAGAACTTATCGCCACCATTGCCATAGGGCGTGCGCGCATAGGAGTCATACCCCGGCAGACCCGTCGCCCCGGTCGTGTTCCAGTAGCGCTCCTGGCCCAACCAGCGTTCATTGACAGCATCCCGATACGCGCGCCCAGCCTCTCCAGGAAGGTTTGAGAGGTCCAGCGTTGCGCCGTGCGCCTGCGAAAAGGGCCACTCATAGGAGTAAGCGTTATCCGTGGCTGCGACCGGGTACTGCTCATGATAGAGGTAGGAGCCATCATTGACATAAAAATACTTCTGCAAGGCAGCATATGAGGCTATGGCACGTGATCGGTTGCTCTCACTTGCATAGGCAGTGAAGAGAGGTGAACCAACCAGACTCAAAAGTGTCCCACCCAACACACCAATAGCGGTACGTCGTTTCATACGAAAAAACCTCCTTGTTTTCACCAAATTACGATTAGTAGCATAAAGACAGCACAACATCCCTACCTGTTGCCTGCACAACAGAGTGCGCCGTTAAAACATATATCCATTTCCCACTTCAACCAGAATGACAACGATGTCATTGCAGACAATTACATGATAACTTGCATGCTTCTATTTGTCAACGCAAAAAAGGGGCCGGCACGTTTATCAATATAATTGGGGCACTCACTAAAGCGAGAAGTCCATGCAAGCATGGACCCTACAATGTGACGAATACCTCAAATTACTCACTCTCAGGCAATGGTGGCGATATTGTTTGATTCTGAAAACTTGCGCAAGAAGCGGATCACAGGCTTGTAGAAAGCCAGGAGAACAAATGAGATTGCAAGCGTAACCAGCGCAGAAGGTGCAAAGACACCTGGATCATAATTTGTAGTTCCACCCAAGGTAGCAATAGGGAACCAGAGAGATACACTGACCATCCAGAGCGCAAGCTGTAAAGATACATATATCGCCCACACACGCTTACTCGTCATACTCAGGGCAAGTATGCCTATTCCCACCCAGAAGAGAGGATTGGGCGTGAAGAGGCCAAACATATATAAGTTACCAGGCAAGACCGGAGTGCCGAAAAACAAGCCGCCACTAAAGAGATAACTCATCACAGCATTTGGATCTTCAACAACCCATGGCCCGTCATATTGTATGCTTCCTCTCGAACTAACTTGCGAGGTGAGGACCACTACAACCAGGTAGAGTCCGTAGAGGAGAAAGCACGCGCTAACAATTCGCAAAAGTGTCTTATAAGACACCGTCCTCTGAAGCATAAACAAGTACTCCGTTGCTCTTCATAAAAGCAGGCAAAATAGCTTATTCTATATTCAACGCATCTCTGCCTGTTAAATCAAAACATTTGGGTGTGATTCCTTGTAAAGTAAAATTGTCGCGTTGGGGGATTGGTTGTTACCCTTATAGGATAAATCAACGCGCCGTACACTTGACGTCTCTGAATGAGGGGAAGATGAGGTATAATGGAGGCGACAACATGCTCCAGGCTGGAAGAAGCGGGCCGGGGTAACAAAGGAGAAATGGATTTTGAGCAAGCAGACAGCATTGATCGTTGTAGATGTGCAGGTGGCGCTCTTCAAGGTTCCGGGGCGGCCAACCTATCGTGAGGAGGAGTTGCTAGCCAATATCGCGCACCTCCTGGAGCAGGCACGCGCCAGCGGAACGCCTGTGATCTATATTCAGCACCAGGAGCAGGCGCCCAGTTCCCTGGTTCCTGGCACGCGTGGCTGGCGCATTCACCCATCCATCACACCGCTGGAAGGCGAGATGATCATCCCCAAGCGCTCACCCGATGCCTTTCTCGCCACGACGCTGGACGAGGAGCTCCAGGCGCGCCAGATTACGCATCTCGTTATTACGGGTTGCCGCACCGATTTCTGCGTCGATACCACCTGCCGGGCCGCGATCAGTCACGGCTATGATGTGACGCTAGTCGGTGACGCCCATTCGACCATTGACCGCGTCGTGCTAAATGCGGAGCAGATTGTCGCCCATCATAACGCGACCCTCAATGGCTTTGGCTCTCCCGAGCACACCATCACAGTCAAACCAACCAGCGAAGTCGCCTTCGCGTAAAACATACGCGTCTTTTTCTGGCTCGATCCCGAGCGATTGAACAGGATGCGTGGAGCGATGAAGGAACGCTCCCAGGTCGTGCTCAGCATCGATACCGAGCGCCTGCTGGCACGCTACGCGGAGCAGGCCACACTGACGCCAATCAACACGGGGAATGCGCGCCGGGGCCGCAACCTTTGTACCCTGGAGCGCTTCGTTCCCCACTAACAATCCTGCTTTATGCTGTTGCAACTCGCCTCTTATTCCTGCATGCCTACATCGGCCAGGGTTGTCCCTGAACTGCTGATGGCCTGCTCTTGCCGATCTTTGGGGCGTGTGATGAGCAGCACACTCCCCGCTGCCAGCGTTCCTAGCAGAGCGCAAAGGACCCATAAACCAGTCGTACTCCAGGTAAAAACAAGTGTGCCAAGCAGAGGGGCCAGGATCAGGCCGATGCTCCAGGTCATACCCCAGATCCCCTGATAGCTCCCTCGCAGATGCGCTGGCGAGAGATCTGCTACATAGGCGGTCGTGACTGGTCCCTGGACTATTTCGCCAAGTGTCCAGACGATCACAGCCAGTGCCAGCAAGGGAATAGTGGGCGCGAACGCGAACAAGCCAAAGCCCAGCCCGATGAGCAGGAAGCCAAACGCGATCACAGCAGGCCTGGGAAAACGGCGAGTTATGGCACTTATTGGCAGTTCGAGGAATACAACAGCGAGGGCATTGACTGAAAGCAATAGTCCATAGACAGCATTCGATAATCCGAGCGCCTGAACCTGGAGAGCCATAGTAGAGAGGTGTTGCAGATAGACAAAGGCAACGGCGATCCCTGCTACCAGGAGGAGGAGAAAGCCGCGATCTGGCAATACAGCCTGGAAGAAATTGCTTTGCCCGGATGACGGCTCTGCCCGTTTGCGCACATCAGCGGGAAGGGCAAAGAGGATGAGCAGGCCAAAGATGACCGAGGTCAAGGCATCACCAATAAAGAGCAATATAAATGAGTGGCTGGCGAGGATGCCCGCGACTACTGATCCCGCGGTTACCCCCAGGTTAATCGCTAATCTATACAGGGCAAACGCACCCACCCGCTGCTCGGATGGAACGAGGTCCGCGATAAGCGCACTGGAGGCTGGACGATACAGCTCCGTCGCCAGGCCCGCCAGGGTAACAAGCACAATAACCAGCCACAACACTGTTGCCTGCGATAGCACAAGCATGGTGGCGGCTGAAGCAAACATAGAGAGCATAATTGTATTTCGCCGCCCCATTCGATCCGCAAAATAGCCGCCAAGAGCAGCAGCACTGATGCTGCCAATACCATAGGCACTGGCAGCCATACCCGCCTGGGTAGCGGTATAACCTTTGGTTGTCATGTAGAGGATGAGGAAGGCACTGACAAAACCACCAATACGGTTAAAAAAGGTGCCTATACATAGAACCCAGAGTGAGCGAGGAAAATTGAGTGCTTTCTGCATTTTTAATGGATTTCCTAATTTTTCTATTCCTTCTTGCTCCTGACAAAGGAGATATTCCGCGTGTCCAAAGATGCGCTGAAATAGCCATGGCTTCATTTCCACCAGCGAAGCGAGCAAGCGCTATTATACGCCTTGAAGAGAAGCGCGTCTAGCGGTTTTCGGACATGACCAACATATGTGGATGTGATATTCTAGAAAGGTCTAAGCGAGGCTAGAAAGAAGAGTCTTATTGATGCATGGATTTAGCTACGTCTCTGGCAGACATAGATCATCGCGGGTGACGTAGCGGTCAGAGGATCTTGTTGCCAGTTACCATAGCACGCACGAATCTGAAATCCATTGTAGAAGAGCAAGGCTTCCATCTCTTGTGGGAAAACGTAACGCAGGTCCGTGTGAAGGGTCTTCTCCTGGCGTTGACCATCTGGATAAAGAAATGTAAGCTGACGGGTATAGTGCTGGATCTGGATCATGGGATCATAATATTGCTCTTCGGTAGTGAGAAGTTGCCCCCCATCAGGCAACGTGTACTTCGGTGGATCTGGATGGCGCACTTCCAGGAGATTGTGTGGGGTGGGATTGCGCGTTTCAAAGAGGAAACAGCCCTCCGGCTCCAGGTGTTCCCGGACACGCGCCAACATCGCTTCCTGATCCTCTCGCGTCAGAAAGAATTGGAAGACATTTTCCAGCATGTAGATGAATGGGAAACGCTTCTGGAGGTGGAATGTGCGCGCATCAGCCACCACCCAGTCAATCGAGACGCCCTGCTGAATAGCTTTCTGGCGAGCCCGTTCAATCATCTCTGGCACTATGTCCACGCCTGTGACCTGGTAGCCTTCCGCAGCCATGCGCAGGGCAATACGTCCTGTTCCACACGCCAGGTCAAGCAGTGGTCCACCAAGCGAACGCGTCCACTGCTCGGTCAATGGCCAATCAGCATAGTAGCCCTCGTCCTCTAGATCAAAGGTCTGCGGATCGCGAAACTCTTCCAGGTTATCATGATCAAGCATTGAGATCTCTTTCATTATGCTCCACAAGTTAGATAGATACGCAAACTTTGTGTCTGTGCTCGCGAGAAACTTCATGAGAAAACCCAGAACACCATCATAATCGGCTTGTGCTTAGAGCCGAGGCGCTTCCCAGATTTGGATTGTGTGATCAGCAGAACCAGAAGCAAGGAAGTTGCCATCAGGCGACCAGGCTACCGACCAGATAGTGTCGCGATGTCCCTGGTACGTTAAGAGTTGTGCCCCTGTCTGTGCATTCCATACCTGGACCGTCCAGTCCGACCCGGCAGCCGCGATCCTGGAGTCATCAGGCGACCACGCCAGCCCGTTGGAGCTTCCCCAGTGTCCCTGGCAGGAACACACCTGCCGATTCGCGGCGATATCCCAAATCAGCACGGGAGAAGGTTGGCCAGCAAAACCATCGCCTGGGATGCCAGCACTCAACGAAATCGCCAGACGCCGACTGTCGGAGGCCCAGGCCACATCTGATACATTCATTCTGAACTTTTCGGTCTCGGAGATCACAGAGTAGCGTGGCGGTTGGTACGTCCAGATCTTCTTGCCACGGGAGATATCCCACACGTCCACCTGATCTGTGATTACCGCAAGCATCTGGCCATCGCCTGACCAGGCCATCGTTCGGGCAGTGTCTGAGAGTGGATATGTGGTCAGAGGTTTTAGATCGCTCGCCCGCAACACAAACAACACCGCCTGATTCTCCGAGATGAACTTACTTGTTGCGAGAGCGGTGCCATCAGGCGACCACGCAACGCCACCATAGAACTCGCCAAGGCTCTGGTGTTGCTCGACAGGGGCAAAGCGCTGCACGAAATGTCCGCTCGCTGCTTCCCAGATACTCACTCCATCAGCATTCACGGCAGCCGCAATCCAACGACCATCGGGAGAGAGCGCAATGTTATTGAAAGATTTGTTGGTTTTCCCAAAAATATCATCATTGGGAGAGGGAGGAGATATATAGGTCCGCATCACCTGGCCGGTCGCGATCTTCCAGGAGTGCAAGACGCCACTCAAACATTCCACGAGTGAAGTATTGTCAGACGACCACACCAGCTTTCTCATCCCATCCAGAGATGAATAATGTGACCCTACGATAGAGAGCACCTGGCGGCGCGTCACATGTGGGTGGATAAGCCAGCCCAGATCCAGGCCCACTGCACTGCCAACCACCAGTAGTCCGCTTAGATTCACCACGCTGGTCAGCGCGTGTCGCCGGGATATGCGCGTGTCTGGCGCTGGCTGCTGGTCAGCCTTCATGATCCATTGCGTTGGATCTGGAATGAGCAAGCCAAGCGCCGAGAGCAGTAGGGCGCCACCAGTCAACCAGAAACCCACTTGCAAGTCCCCTCCGCGGAGATGTTGCAGGGTCTCAGGGGGAAACAGCGGAAAGCAGAAACTACTCATGAGTATGAGAGATACACCAGCAAGGAACAATGACCAGACACGCACCCAACGCAGATGCACCCAAAATAGGCGCATAATCCCACATCCGAGCAGGAAGAGCGCCGTACAGGGGACCAGCCAGAGCAGCGCGAGTGCGCCCGGCGCCACGTCCGACAAAAGGATCAGATCCTTGCTGGCGAAATCGAGCGCTATCTCCCAGCCAGACGTATTCGGGTACGCGAACCATGGGGCAGTAAATCCATACAGCACAAGTAGCGAACCCAGAGGCGTCAGCAAGAGCAATTTGCTATCTTGCCAGGAATAGCTCACCTTATCCTGCCAGGAATAGGCCTCAGTCTTTTTTAACATATAGTTCTCCTTAGCTCACGTGTGAGCCTCGTTGGACGTTTTAGAGATAGTGTTAAACCTCACCACAATGAGGATTTTATTTCTATCTATAGATTCTCCATTTTTCTCGTTTTACCTCTCGCTTCCATAATCAATCGATACAATCAGCTATCCAGCTTTCGCCGGCTTCGAGCTATTCCGAAAAGGGAATTTCAGGAGCAGAATTTCCGCGACCTTTGGACAGCATGCCCAATTTACCTCTTACATATCTGGTTCCTCCTTGTTCACGGTCGCTGTTGCTATTTAGCATATCACAGTAATCCCTCCTACAAAGGGAAGTGATCTATACCTGATGTTGTCCTGGTTGGATAGGAGGTCGAAAGTGAAAGGAGCAAAAGAACAGTAATCAAATAGATGTGCAATCATGATCAAATATGTGCTTGTTGCGGATATTTCTCCGCGTTGACATGCAAACGCTATCATGGTATGATACGCGCACAAATCAAGAAAAAACGTTCTAACGCAAAACAGGTCACGTCTCTAGCGAAAGGGGATCTCTCCTCATCAGGAGAGATGGGGGTAAAAGAAAAGAAGGTCTTCATGATCCTGTGCAAAAAGATCAAACTGGATCTCAGCGAGCAAGATGCGGCGACCCTTGAGTTCATGCAAGGCAAATGCAGAGGCCTCTACAATTGGTGGGTGATGAAACTGCGAGACGGAGAGAAGTGGCGCTTCAACGCCTGCAAGAAACCCTGGCTGAGAGCCGTGCCTATGATCCTGAACTCAATCAGGTGTATGGTAAACTGCTTGCCGAAGTCTACTATCGCCTGGATGCAGCCATGCAAGCCTTCTTTCGTCGCCTCGCCAATGGGGAAACCCCAGGCTTTCCTCGCGTGCGACCTCGCCATGGCTTCTTTATCCTCTGTTATCCGGCGATGTACCTCACGCGTGAGGGAAACACCCTCATCTTGCCCACAGGAGGCAAGGGCAAGCACAAACGCTTTCCTGCCATCCGTGCCGCACTCACCGAAGAGCCTCCAGAAGGCTTTCGAGAGGTGGCCATCAGTCGCGATGGCAGGGGCAACTACTACGCTTCCTTCGGCTATCGAAAGCCCAAGGAAGCCAAACGTGATGGTGGCATTGTGGCCTTCGACCTGGGCATCAAGACGCTGGCAACGGGCGTCACAGAAGAAGGTCGCTTCTATCGTTCAAAGGCTCGCGTTGGTACAACCGACAGCTTGACAAACTGCGCTCGAAACGCAGTAAGTGCAAGAAGAAGTCACGCAGGTACCTTCATTTGAGTAAGGTGTACAAGCGCGTGTCGCAGAAGAAGCGCAACAAACAGCGCGATAGCCTGCACAAGGCATCACATCTCATCGCACGACGATTGGTTGAGAGAACTGTCGTCATAGGAGATCTTTCGCAATGGCACATGGTCATAAAAGAGCATCAGGAGCGCAAGAAGGCGCTCAATCGGGCAGTGTACAATGACGGGGGCTTGTATGCCTTTATCCAGATGCTCACCTACAAATGCCAGTTGTATGGGAAAGAACTTCACGTTCTAGATGAGCGCAACACGTCCAAGCAGTATAGTGGTTGTGGCAATCTGCAAGATATGCCATTGCGCAAGAGAACGTATCAGTGCGCGGAATGTGGACTCAGCATGGATCGAGACGACAATAGCGCCGTCGTGCGCCGTTTCGGCACACGTGAGATCCTCCTTTGAAAGGAGTGAGGCTGAGAGTAATGCCTCAAGGACACCCAACCTACCTAGCGGGAAAACTCAAAGGGGAAAGAAGCATGTTGGGAACGCGGTTAAACGTGAAGGTATGTAACGTGATGCACCGCAAGTCCTGTGCGTATGGTGAAACCTGTATTGGCTGAACCCAAGTTTCCAGTGGTCTAACTATTGGCCCGTCACACCATACCTGTAGTGACGCTGCTTGGATTACGTACTTCATTGACGGCGAGTACGGAAGCTCTCTCCAGCAGACGACCAGTAAGGAACTGGTTGAAGGAAACGAAATGGGCACCTAAACGCACTAAACGTCTCATGTGCGCAAATACGGGATCGCCTAAAAGCCGAGAGGCTCAAGGCGACGGAGTTTTCATAGTAGTGCGCCTTTGTGCCACAAATGTCTCCCTTACCCGTCGGGGTAAGCTCACTAGAGCAAGGTGAGTAACACAGCGACTTACCCGTTCTCATAGAGAGCGGGGACACCTTCACCCGAAAGGCGTGGGGGGAAAATAGCATGTCGTGTCAAAGGTGAGTGAAGCTCCAGTCCCAGGAGCCAGAGGCTCATCAGTGAAGCTGTATAGGGTGAAGTCTTGATTGGCTGAATTCAAGTCACGGCGGAAATGGAGCAGCCCACAGGAGAAGGGACTATCGCCTGTGTCCAACGTGTAGGGGAACGGTACTACTTTCCCTACAAGCTCTCGTTGGAGCCAGCCCTCACGGAGAGGGAAATGACGAAATGGGCACCTACGTACAGACTGAGACATTTGATGGAACTAAGGGATCGCCTAAACCCCGTAAGGGGCATGGTGACGGAGCGACCATACGAGTTGGGTATGTACCCAGCAAAGGGTTGCAGGAGGCCACACTCAAAAATGGTGGTTGACACGGATGTGTCAGAAGACCACTGTGGGAGTGGTGTTGAAAAGACACTGGCCTCTGGAGAGCTTCATGCATCGAAAGGGTGCACGTGGAGTTCGGAGGGGAGGGGTTGATGCTCCCGAGCAATCGGGACTTGGCCTCTTACCCTACCTCAAACGCTCAGGGTAATGCCTGAGACATGGGGAAGGGAAACAGGGAGTACTACTGTGAACGGAGTGGTACGCGAGATGCGTAATGCCTACCTCCACGAAGCAGTAAGAAACTGGAAAGCCGTGTGCGGGGAAACTCGCAAGCACGGTTTGGGGAGGGACGGCAGGAAAAGGTCCGCAAGGAACCTCGCTTACCGTCTACTCTACAACATCTTGATGAGGTTCCTTGCCCGGCGAGGGCCACACGCTCGGCTTGCCGAGTGCGGTGTGCTGCAGGCGACCCAAAGCGGCGTAGGAGTCATGGAGGCTTCCTGTGAGGAGCACGTGCAGCAATTGAACCTGTTTGATTGTGTATAAACACATTTGAGTAGGTTTAGAATGGCAGAAGTGATCTTCAAGGAGACAACAATGGCAGCGCATCAATAGACCTCTTCTCGTGAATGCAAGCAGGAAGCGGTGCGACTCCTGCACGAAAGCGGCAAAAAACAGACGCAAGCCGTCCAAGAACTGGTCATCTCCGAAAGGAGTCTCTGGCGCTGGCGAACGCAAGACAAGGACCAGAGCTACCGTGAGGGTAACCGCGTGTCTGCGCGATGTCTCGGCACGCGGTCACCCTTGCACCCTACGTGAGAGGTGTCTCGCCAAGCACCTCTTGCAACCTCGCGGCGAAGGCCCTCGGATGACTGATGTAGCCCACATGGTGCCCGGGAAACTCCACAACGGTCGTCCCTAGCTTGTCCGCCATTGCGACCGCATTCTGGTATCCAACATACGCTCGTCCGCTCTCTCCAGCAGCAATCACGAGCAAAGTCTGGACCAAGGCGGATCTGAGTGCGGTGAAATCAAACCGGTAGCGGTCGTACATGGCAAATTCCCGCTTCAGTAAGAACATGGTGTTCTGGGTGGGTCGCTCCCCTTGTTCCGGCAGGTCGGCATCCGGCTCCCGGTCGTCGTAGGTCACACCGATCTGTGCCATGAATTGCTGCATCGCCGAAGTCGCGCCCTCACGGTAAGCGATTTCTCGGATGGTATCATGACGCTCTTCTAGCCCAGACAACAGATGAGATGGAGGCTCGTGCGCGATCAGTGTGCGCACTTGTTCGGGATAGCGTGCGACCAGGTCGAGTCCGACGACCGCACCGCCGCTGCTCCCAAATACATACGCCGGTTCGGACGTGACCGCAGCCAACAGGTGGTGGGCATCATCACTATGCATCTCCACCTGCTGTTCTTCCTCTGGATTGTCGAGCGTGCTGCGGGAGAGGCCCCGGCGGTCGTAGGTCACAACGGTGTACTGGCTGGCGAGGTGCTTGGCGACGCCGTTGAAGGCACGGGCATCGCCACCTCCGCCGTGGATCAGAAGTAGGACGGGGCCAGAGCCGCGTACCTCGTAGGCGAGATGTGTACCAGGCACGCGCAAGGTGCCGCTTTTCGTTGAACTCATTTCACTTCCTCACTTCGTTTCTCTGTCTCAATAGATTCTACAAACACAGGCTGTCCCTCCTTCTCGTATTGTGACTGACTAAGTCAGTCACAATTATAGGCACTCACTTCCAGGTTGTCAAGAATTCGGCGGAGAGGATCAACTCGGCAACGAAACTATATTGGAGAGAAAGAACGTGGTGAGTGCATGTGCAAGGTGAGGCGACAACACTAGGAGATTTTTTTTGATCGGATAGCACACTCCCCGAAAGCGCTTGACAAAGATGGGCTGAAGAGGTATATTTTCAATGAAAGAAATTTTTATTCATTCAAAAGGACAGTGGAATGCCTCGAACGCCAGAAGCGAATCAACGCATCCGCGAAGCGCAGCGCGCAAAGATCCTGGAAAGTGCCAGGAGCGTCTTTGCTCGCAAGGGGATGGAAGCGACGATCACAGATATTGCCGCTGAAGCTCAGATTAGTCTTGGACTGGCTTACCGCTACTTTGCTGACAAGGAGGCGATCTTCTCTGAGCTAGTCAAGCAAACAGTGCCAGACGATTCTGCCGGATTCCAGAAGCTGGTGGAGATGCCTGGAACACCAGGGGAACGTCTTGCTACGCTGATTTCGAGTATCGTGGGAGCACGCGGGCAGCGCGAACCACTTGAGGCCCACCAACTGCTTCATCACGCCCTCAATGCGAATGCTATGCCCGAGGAGATACGCGAATTGCTCGGCAAACGCTATCAAATGCTGTTAGCGACGATGAGACAACTGATTGTCGAGGGCCAAGCCACAGGCGAGGTTGCGCCGGGCGACCCGGATCAACTGGTAGCGGTGATGAGCGCCTGTCTTGATGGCCTCACCCGTTGGGCTCTACGAGATCCAGAACAATTCCGCACCTATGTTCCTGATGCCCAGATCGTTCTGCGACTTTTTCAGCCCTTAACAGACGAGAAGAAAGCCTCAGAACAATCGTAGAGCAGCTTGCTTGGAGGCTGAAGGGCGTATCGCTTTAGTGGATACTATGTCCTGATGTTCTCCTGTCCTTTTCTTATGTTTTCGTGTATGAAGCAAAAAATGTCCGAAAGGAAAACGTGTATGAAGCTCAATAACGCCGATTCAGTCGTGCAACAAAAACGATCCCTGCGAGTCAAGGGCATCGGTTACGACACCGGATTCAGTTTCGACGGTGCCACCCGCCGGCCGTTCGACCACGAGGTCGTCCGGCGCGAGCTGCAGATCATCCGCGACGACCTGCACTGCACCGCGGTGCGCCTGTTCGGTGACGACCTGGACCGGATCGAGTTCGCCGCGAGCCACGCCGCCGATTTGGGCCTGGAGGTCTGGTTCTCACCGTTCACCTACCAGTTCGGCCCCGAGGAGATGCTCAACCTGCTCGCCGACGGCGCGGAGCGCGCCGAGCGGATCCGCCGCCGGGGAGCCGAGGTCGTGTTCGTCACCGGTGCCGAGCTGAGCCTGTTCAACACCGGGTTTCTGCCCGGCGACAGCCTCGAGGAGCGGACCGGCCGCCTGCTCCGGCGCGAGCCGGGGATGCGTGAGCTGCTGGCCGGGTTGCCCACCCGCATCAACGACTTCCTCGCTGGGGCCGTCACCGTGGTCCGCGAACGGTTCGGTGGCAAGGTCACGTACGCCTCCATCCCGTTCGAGGGCGTCGACTGGACGCCATTCGACATCGTCTCGGTCGACCTCCACCGCTCGAAGGAGATCGCCCACGTCTTCCAGCAGGGCGTCCGCACGTTGGTCGCGCAGGGCAAGCCGGTCGCGATCACCGAGTTCGGCTGCACCACCCACCGCGGCGCGGCCGACCACGGCGCCCGCGGCGGCGGAGAGATGATCGAGTTCGACGGGACCACCCCGGTGCGGCTCAACGGCGACTACATTCGCGACGAGCAGGAGCAGGCCACCTACCTGCGCGAGCTGCTGGACGTCTTCACCGCCGAGGGCGTCGACGCCGCCTTCGCGTGCACCTTCGTCTGCTACGGCTGGCCGCACCGCAGTGACCCCCGCGAGGACCTCGACATGGCCAGCTGGGGCGTGGTCAAGATCCTGGAGAACCGCCTCGGCGACACCTACCCCGACATGCCCTGGGAACCCAAGGCCGCCTTCACCGCACTCGCTGACTACTACCACGGCTGATCGCCTCAGGACCGGGCCAGCGATACCAGGCGCGTTTCTGGTGTGAAAGAAAAGCCCGTCATGCGGAGGACGTATGATGGGCTTTTCTTTTTCACATCCCCGCCCTCACCTGATCCCGATCCGGACTCGGTAACTAAAATACCAGGGAATGGGTTCGGACCCGATATGTTGGAGTGCGGCCTGTCTGAGGCGATCAAAACCGATCTCTTGTTCAGTGAACTGGAACTGGTGACTGAGCGCACTGCTCTGCATCATCTCAAGAAACCGTGCAGCGTCTCCCTGCTCGATATGATGCAGCAACACCTCGTGGGTGAAGCGGAAGTGGGCGCTCTCGCGCAGGGGGTCGAGAGATTTGTTTTTCGGCCAGATCTTGAGGGTGTAAGCCAGCCCGCGCTCCCGAACAAGCTCCACTAAGCGCGAGCTTCCCTCCAGAGCGAGCCGATCAAGCTCCCAATGGATTGCTGGTGGCGCATCATAGTCATACGCCGCAAAGAGTCCTCCGGGTCGCAGAATTCGAGCGATCTCGGCCAGGGTCGACGTTGGTTCCATCCAGTGGAACGCTTGGGCAGCAGTGACGATATCAGCACACCCATCAGGCAGGTCCGTCCGATGAGCAAGCCCCTCTCGATACTCGATATGTGCCGCGTAGGGATGGCCCTCGACTTTGCGCACAGCCTCTTGACGCATGTCGGCATTGGGTTCGATCCCAATCACCCGCTCGGCCCGCTCACCCCAGATTGCGGTGGATAGTCCGGTCCCGCTGCCCAAATCCACCACCAGAGCGGGATGCGGCAGGTGAATCAACTGCGTCAGCAGATCGAGCAAAGCTGGTGGCGGCGTCGGGCGCGCCCGATCGTAGCTGCTGGCTTTGCCAGTCCAAACATCACTGGTTTCTGTCATGCTGTGTTCTCCTTCCTTTTTAAGCAGGGGAAGAGCTAGCCGAGAAACTCGAAAACCTGGGCGCGTACCTTTCCCAAAATCCCAAGAGTATCGAGAATATCCGCGCCGACGCCGCCACCATCGCGCACTATTCCCAGCAGGATATGCTCGGTGCGAACGTAGGCACTTCCCTGACGCTCTGCTTCGTCCAGCGCAAGTGAGAGCACCTTGCGAACTCGGGGCACGTAGTCAATTTCCTCCTTGGCAGGTTGGTCTCCACGCCCAATTTTCTTTTCAACGGCAGCACGGACAGGATCAAGTGTGACACCCAATTTTTCCAGAGCCAGGGCTGCGAGGCCCTCTTGTTCGCGCAACAAACCTAATAATAGGTGCTCGGTCCCGATAAACTGGTGATTGAAGGACAGAGCCTCCTCGCGGGCGAGGAAGAGGACATGCTGAGCATGCTCATTGAAGCGGCTGAGATGTTTACTGGGTATCCATGTCGGCTGATAGCCCTGTAAAGCTTGAAACAGCAGTTGGTTGAGGACGCTGGTGATCGTGCGATCCTCCGTCTCGGCGATCTGCGCCAGTTGCTCATAGAAATGGACTGGAATTTCGATACGCTGACGATCCTTACTGGATGGCATACAACGGCTCCTGTTTCTGTTCCCTTTTTTTGGGCAAATATGATGGTATTTACGGTGGTATTTCTACTCTTGATGATACCATGGTAAATACCACCACGTCAAAGGGAGGGGGTGAGCCTTTATCCGAAGCCAGTCCAATTGCCTCGCATTCCTGTGGGCAGATGCTCACAGCATACAAAGCAAGTGAGCTCACTCTTTTTGCAGATGGGCCTAGATAGTTGACGTTTAACAGATGCTCTCAAGAGGTGTCAAGTATCCTTTCGGTCATTTTCCATCGACTTATACATCTACACGCTTTTGTGGAGAACTTCGTAGCGTACAAGGATGTTATCGGAATCCTCCCAACTGCGGACTTCGAGAAGCCGAAGCGACGCATCCGGCTTGCCCACGAAGGCAGGGACTCCTTCGCCTAAGACAATGTTGCCAATCATCAGATGGATCTCATCAACCAGATCATGCGCAAGCAAATCGTTCCAGAGGGTCCTGCTGCCTGTAATCAAAATATCTTTGTCTGTTTGGTGTTTGAGTTCGGCAATCTGCTGGTACGCGTCTGCACGCCTGATGATGCGGATACCGGGCCAGTTTCCAGTCAGTGTATCTGAGACGACGATGTTGTTGACGGACTTGCTCTCCTGTATGATCTAGTATGTATCTCCCTCTGTTCGTCCGTCCACTCATCAGAATCTGGATTCTCGGCGACCTTGGGTCAGTAACCGTGGAACAGCTCGTGGGAAACACGGCCCACAAGAAACGTGTCGGCTGTACGCAGCAGTTCGGCATTATAGCCGTTGAAGGCACTGCCGCCCATCACTGGGTACATGACCGAGACATCGTTGCCTGGCCCTGTGTGATACCCATCCAGTGAGATGATGTTGTAGACAATAATTTTCCCCATGCGATTTCGCCTTTTTTTTCATTGGCTCTTTGTAGGAACGAACCTCTTCACTATTCTCCTCATCTCTTCTTGCCGTGGTTAAAGAAACCGGACAAATGCTCAGAATCGACCATTAGGCACAGCCCCTACGCGATCAGGTGTTCCTCCCTCTCCATTTCCACCCCTAACGTTCCCTCTCAGCACCTTGCCCATTGCCTCTCTGGTATATTATCATTACCTATGTCAACGTAACATATCAGAAAGGAGGTGATGACATGCGCGTGATCGCGCACACCCAGAAGTGTATTGCGGGCGGAAACTGTGTGCTCGCCTGCTCTGACGTTTTTGAGCAGCGAGACAGCGATGGCACTGTTCACGTTCTCAACGAGCGACCTTCCCTGGCGCTGCTGAAAAAAGTGCGACAGGCCGTGGATCTCTGTCCGGGTCAGGTCTTCAGCATCGAGGACGAAGCGAACGAATCAGAGCTCGTTGTTGTAGAAAATGACCAGGCGGTCTGATAAACGAAGGGCGCGGTATTCACTGCCGCCCGTGGAACTCGCTTGCGAAGATTCCCTCATTTCAGCGAGATAGTGATAAAAACAGGCAAATTCTAGATTGGAGCAGATAGTCATTATGAGTAACGAACAGGACATAAACGTCCAGGTGCAGGATGTGCAGCAGGAAGCACCGCTCCATTTCCCGTTTCCGCTGGCCGATCATCGTCTGGAACTCCCCAAAGAGTATACGGAGTTGCAAGCAAAGTGCCCGGTAGCGCGTGTGAAGATGCCCTACGGCGGTGATGCGCTCCTGTTGACCCGCCATGCAGATATCACGAAGGCTGCAAACGATGCGCAGCGCTGTGGCACGATTCTCCGCTCAGACGGCGATGTGCCGCGTATGGAGGTCTCATCCCGTACACGCGAGGGTTCGCTCTTTACAGTGACGCCTGAGCGTCACAATCAGATTCGCCGCCTGGTTACGCAGGCCTTCACCGTTAAGCATGCCAACGAGATGCGTCCAGGGGTGGTCACGCTGACCAATCGGCTGATCGATGAGATGGAGCGCAAGGGGCCGCCGGCGGACCTCTATGAGGACTATGCCATCAAAACGCCTATGGCTGTCATTTGCGAACTGCTGGGTATTCCCTATGAAGATGAGAGGCTCTTCCGCGAATGGGGACGCGATCTGCTCTCACGCACTGCCACCTCAGAAGAGCAGCAGGAGCGCTGGCAGAAAATGGTGCAGTATATTACGCCCCTGATCGAGAAAGAGCGGGCCAATCCGAGCAATACCGTCCTGGGTCTGCTGGTGAAGAACCACGAACAGGGCGATGGCGTGCTTACAGAGCAGGAGATGCTCTCGTTCGCGCTTGGATTGATCGCCGCCGGTTTTGAGACAACCAGCACAAGCTTTACCAATTCCGCTTTTGTGCTGTTCCAACGCCCAGATCTGCTGGAACAGTTGAAAGCGCGCGTCGATGATGCAGAAGCAATGGCTTCCGCGATCGAGGAGATTCTGCGCGTCACCCTGCTGGGTGCAGGCGGTAGGCCGCGCATCGCTCGCGAGGAGGTCGAGTTCAGCGGCGTCCATGTCCCGCCGGGCGAAGTGCTGGTGCTGCCTTTTCATGTCGGCAATAGAGATCCATCGGTCTTCTCTGATCCAGACGTGGTGAATTTTGATCGCACGCCAAATCCCATCCTCAGCTTTGGCCGTGGTATCCATGCCTGCCTGGGTCAGCAGCTGGCGCGTATGGAGATGCAGGTGCTCTGGATGACGCTGCTCAAACGCCTACCGAATGTGCGCCTGGCGGTCGCTCCGTCTGAGGTGCCCTGGCGATCAGGCGATACAGCGACCACCGGTCCGGCTCATCTCCCGGTGGTCTGGTAGTAGTTGCTCGCTTGTCCATCTCTGATTTTCCTTTCTGCTCTTGAAAGAAAGTGTGGTAGAGGGGCTGAGGTTATGGTATAACATTCGGAAGTCGCATCGAAAGACTGCGCAAGCTTGCTATGGGCTTACTTGCAGCCCTACAGATTTTGCTCATAGAATCGGGCAAAACGATCTCAACGCTCCAGAAAGGCTAGCGCAGTCTTTCTTGCTCTTTTGTGGAATATATCGGGGATGAACGTCTATGCTTGCGGATATGCTTATACTTGCCGCGCTTCTTTCTCGCCCAATGCATGGATATGAGATAAAGAAGACGTACGATCAGACATTGGGCGGACTGGTGACGCTGCACCATAATCAGCTCTATCCGGCGCTGCGGCGTTTTGAGGAGATGGGTGTGGTGCGGCGCGAAGCGATCGAGCAACAAGGAAAGCCCGATCGCCACATCTATCATTTGACAGACCATGGTCTGTCCGAACTGCGCGAGATGCTGCGCGACTTCCCACACGCAATCGCTCGCAACGATATGGACTTCTATGTGCGTTTCGCCCTCTTCGGCTTCCTGGAGCCTGAGGATCGCGTGAAGATCCTGCAAACGCGTATACAGGCGCTCCAGTCCCTTGTCCTGGAAAAGGGACGATACCAGAAATATCTTGATTCCCCAATTGTGGGCAAAATACAGCCCTATGTCGAAAAATTGAATGCTTTCAATGATCAACGAATACGTGCAGAACTTGAGTGGCTGGCGCGAATGATCGAACAGGTGCAGTTCCCTTAAAGTTCATAACAGACTCGAGGTCGAACCTCCCTTTTCTGTGGTTCGTGGGACCATCCTCGTATCTAGCCAACCTGGGAGAGATTCTAGAAGATCATGGGCTCCTGCATGTTTTACCCCAGGCGACCCATCACTGGCAGGCTGATCCTCTTCTGTTGTGTGATATATGCCTCCAGCGCTTCAGGCAAAATAATGGGCATATCATAAGTGGGCTTGAGCTCCCACTCGGGATTGGTATACCCTCCATAGGAGTCCAGTTCCCAGTCAGACCCCGCGACACGGTAGATCCGTTCCTGGTCAACCGGCTCATCTCCAACATAGAGCTGCCCGGCACGCATGCTTGCGCCACTCAGGTGGAGAAGGCCTTGCGCATGTCCGCGCAGTGGACGGGGTCGCCTGGCAACCATTTCAGGGTCGAGGCCACGCTGGATAACGGCAGGCAATTGTGTACCAGTCATATCCACAACCCCAGGATTCCCAGGCGAGGGACAGGCTTCCCAGAGCTTTCCACGCGTTAGGGGTCCTGACGGAAGCGCTTCAATAAAGCTGGCACCAGATGTTATCAAAGCCACCTCGGCCCCCATTCGTTCACGCAGCATATCAGCCATAAGGTTTACCGTACTACACTCGCGCTCCTCTGAGAAGTCCAGTGGCTCCATGAGCTCACCGATGACTTCACTAAACACATGCGTAATATCCTCTTCAATCCGCCTGACCTCTGCCACGATCTCTGGCGCGGGTGGAATTTCCTCGCTGACGGGCTCGACGCGTACGCGCTCGACCGAGAGGCGTTCACCATCCCAGAGCAGATCAAGATAACCAAGATGCTGCGCGTAGCAGCCCGCCTGAGCAATCAGTACTTCACCAACACGCTCGCCTTCGGGTAGTAGGTCATGCGTATGTGCACCAATAATCAAGGGAACCACACCCTGTAGCTCGCTGGCGAGTTCGCGGTCGTTCTTCAATCCCATATGTGAGAGAAGGATCACCACGTTGGCTCCTTGCTCACGAAGCTGTCCCGCCAGTTCGCGCACAAGCGCTACTGCCGGTAACTCGAGCATGCCAAAATATTTTGTATAGCCGTTAAACATGTTCTCAGAGAGGCCGATCACACTGATCCCTTTCCTGATTTGCTAGAGTATATCTCAGCTTTGCCGACTCTACCAAATCGGGGTAAGATCACCCGCTTGGTTTCTGTAAATTGGAAGCTGCAAAAAGAAAAGGGATCGCCTATCCTGGCGATCCCTCCAGGTACACTAAGATCCGTATTAGGGATAGGAAATGACACACCCACCGGCGTTGTTATTAAACGCGTTACTCCAGAGCGACTGGACAGGAAATGTTCCTGTGCTCAAGGTAATGTTGGCTGAGGCCCCCTGACCGGAGCGAATCCAGGCACATTTGTCCCCGTTCTCGCTCCCACTGCCGTCGATCCAGCCAGTACTGGGATAGATATCGGTTTCAGTCTCGGCAAACTCATGACCACCGACAATGGTGATACCGTCGGTCAAGCCCGCGCTCCCCGAGTTCACGAAGTTGGCACCACAGCTCGCCCCCGCGTCAGTAATGTAGGGCATGTTGGTATAGGCAATATTGCCATAGCTCGAACTCGTCGAACTGTGCCAGGCGCAGTATTGGGTTCCAAAACCACTCGCGTTATTGTGCGTCGCGGTATTGATCACATACTGAACCGTTTTATTGGAAGATGCAGTCGTATTGCCAAAATGCGCTGCTGCCTTGACCGCTTCACTGGCCAGTTGCGACTGACTGGGTTTAGAGGGAGCCGCAGATGCATTGTCATACCAGATGCCGGCGAATACGCCGGTGGGGTTTGTGGCATGTGTGCCCGATGAGCCACAGGTAATCGTGCCGGAGGAAACGCCTTCACAGTATTGCGTCACCGAGTTGTTCCAACTTGAGCCACCTACGCCTTTAAAGAAATTCTGCTGAATGGCCGCCTCACCAGATGGATCGTTGTTGTTCCATTGCGATCCCCAGTAGATCAGATACACCTTGTCCGCTCCGGTTTCCACGCCCACGCCGCCTGTGCCGCCATGGTAGCTCAGATTATTGCTCCCGGCGCAATTGCGACAGGCGGCGGCAGTGTTTTTCACTCGCATGCTGCGTATGGAGTGAAGGACTTCACTGTTTGAGCTTGCGTGAGCAGAACTCGTAGAGCTAGCGAGGGAGATCGAGATGGAGAGCGCGAAGGCCAGCGTGGCCGCCATGAGTAAATAGATACGCTTCAATGTTGTACTTCTCCTCTTTTTAGGGGCGAGTCAGGCGAATGCCGTTGTATTCGCCTTTATTTAGATAAGTATAAATATATCGATTCACTGATACTTTCTTGCGATTTCACGTGAACAATCCTCTGAAAAGACAGAGCAAAAGACTTGCCGCTGCTCAAACGGTACGAAAGCAGCATGCCATTTGCGTGCAGTTTAGGGTCTCTTCTCTAAGGAAGCTTCTCCGATTCTTATGTAAGACCTCTCAGGCTTGCCCGTCCACCTTAAAACGAGGCATAGCAACAGATGCTGTGTTGAGGATCTATAGCAGGTGGCCTGCGCACGCGTAACGCGCTTTGCACGCTCGCCTACGGGTGATGCTTCAAGGTGTTCAATAAGTATCTCTTCCATGGCGGTGGCGAGCGCGGCGACCGCTGAGTACTCGAAGGAGAGGCGCAAAGGGATCTCGAAGCCAAGCATTTTAGCAATGAGCAAAGGGGCGCCACCCAAACTGAAAGGTGGCTACCACATCGGCTACATCCTGACCAGGATGGTTGGTCGGATGATGTATGAACTGATCAACCATCTGCTTCAGAGCTGTAGAGATCTGCACTGAGAGCAAGAGCAGATGAGGAACAGAATTCAGACTCTGCTCGCGGTGAGAGCGGGAAACCTCTTTGACTTCTCCACCGCTTTGCATCATATGCATAGGCAGCGTGATGCGGAGCTTGATAATGCGCGGGTACTTATCATCGGCCATATTTTGCTTGGACCAGGCAATTCGTTAAGCCTCAGAGATGACTGCTCCTTGCTTAAGGATGACCAGGGCCTTGACCTCTTCGCCCTCGCACTCTGATCCCTTGAAGTGGATTATATCCGCGTCTACCTGCATACCCTGCGCCTCAAGTTGGAAGACGACCCCAGGCATCCTACGTATCTCGAAACGATCACGGGAGTAGGATATCGGTTCCGCCAGCCATGCATTCCCATTTTTTGGGTTGATCCAATATGGAAGAATCTACAGCACGCCAGATTATTTGTTCGCATTTGCCATACTATAAACTATCGTGACTTATCAGTCATATTAGAGAATTCTGTTTATTTTTCCCTGTTAATAGGAGAAGGCGAGGGGTGAGAGCGTCCCTTCACCAATATTCCAGGCCTCCAGGCGCTGAATTTCGCCACCATTGAGCGTCATAGGTGTTGTTGAGTCAATTTGGATATGCGAGAGAATAAAGAGCGCGACATTGGGATAAAAATTTTGCGCATGCGTCACTTCGTTTGCTGTGAGCGAAATTTGTGTTCCGTCCGAGGTCGTTCCTTTGACCTCGACGTGAAGTTCCTTTCCAGTTGCCGAGGTGCAAAGCAAATCATAGGAATGAGTGACAGAAACATCGAAGACGCTCCACCCCTGTTTTTCATAAAAGGCCTTTGCGATCTCCATCGCGTACTGTTCGATAGCTCGACGGAGATCGGCATCGAGGACATATCCCTGTCCCAAACGTCTTTTTTCTGCGTATTCTGTGATGGCACGTTCAACGCCGGCTATTTAGGAGTGCTTCCAGGCCACCCTCCAACAATTTCCATAAGCGTGTCCCATTGATCAGGAGTGACGTGAAATATCGATCCACCTGTGGCGCGAGCGACCTTCAGTTCCTTCAAAAGAGGGACACCTGTATGGGGTATCATTGCACTTGGTGGCTGGCACTGCTGAACGAGGGTTGCTACCCGTCGCGCGCCTCCATACGGGGCACCATCAATATCCAACCCCACAGAACATCACCTCTAGCCGTTTACTTTGCAGAAGACTCCACATGTGTGCAGGAAAGGATTTCGCCGATGAGTTATTCGGGACCACCACCATATCCCGGTCCGGGGCCGCAGCAACCGGGACCATACAACCCCAATGCTTACCCTAATCCCGGCAACCCACAACAACCAGACCCTTCATATCCTGGTTCTCCTGGCCTCAACGCGTTCTATGCCTGGACGCACGCACCGCAGCCAGATCGGGGCAAGCGCAGGAAAGTGCGTTTCACCTTCAAAGAGGCCGTCATCGGGCTGATCTTTCTGGGAGTGCTCCTCTACATGGTGTATGGATACATTCTCGCCACCATTCACCTCTGGGGGCCGAGTCACGCCTCCTATGCTTCGCAGTATGTGAACTATCGCGGCCAATCTATCGACATCTTCGCCGCCGCCCTCTCACCCGATGGCAAGTATGTGGCGTCGGGGGGCGCGGACAAGACCGTTCAGGTATGGGACGCTCACAGCGCGCAACTCCTCTATACCTATCGCGGGCATACTGAGTTTATCCAGGCCATTGCCTGGTCGCCCGATAGCAAATATATCGCTTCCGGTGGACAGGATAAGACCGTGCACGTCTGGTCTGCTGAGCCGGGAAAGATGGGGCAACGCGTGCTGACCTACCGCGAGAGTCCCTGGATTATCTCATCCATCGCCTGGTCGCCTGATGGACAGTACATCGTCTCCGCCGATACAGCGAGTACCAAGACCGAAGTCCAGATCTGGCGCGCGCTGACTGGCGAGCGCATCACGACCTATACAGGTCATCAGGACGGCGTGCTCTCCGTAGCCTGGTCGCCGCAAGGGAACCGCATAGCCACCGCGGGCAACGATGGGATGGTGCAGATCTTGGATGCACTGAGCGGGCAGCAAGTCGCACGCTTCCAGTATCCGCTCGACAACGGGAAGCCTTCCTTCGTCACCTCTGTCTCCTGGTCACCGGACAGCAAGCGCGTGGCCTCGGCAGGAGGAGACGGCTATGTCCACATCTGGGATGTCGACGCGGGACGCGAGGTGCTCAAGACCAACGTTCATCTCTCGTATAAGGAGGACTTTGAAGACAGGTTGAGACCGGAGAACCATAAAGGGGTTAAGCCACCGCCGGTCACTACGAGAGCAGTCTCCTGGTCCCATGATGGCAAGCGCATTGTATCAGCAGACAATCGTGGTGCTACGCTGGTCTGGGATGCCAACGACGGTCACCTCTTGCTCTACACCGATGGCCGTGAAGCCCCACCTGGTCGTGTCTACACCAGCGTGACTCAGGCTGCCTGGTCTCAGGATGACCGCCACATCCTTATCACCACCGTCGATGTCGTCGTCAACTGGCAACTTCCATAACGGGGGGAGACACAGACCCCCTTTCGGTAGCGACGGGTCGTAGCGGTATGTACCCAGCATCATCCGTCACTACCGGACATGGGTGAGAGAGGGCTGCATCGGAGAGATGGGAAGCGCCGCCGGGCAACTTCGTCGCTGTTGCTCTCAACACCTGAGCTTGCTATTGCTATCTTCCGCAATTCACGCAGGGCATCGCTCGCGATCCAGCGAACAGCCCTGGAATTGACCTGCTGAATCTCTTCACCGCAGGCAATAGCCTGGGTGAGCAGTTGGGCGTTCCGCTTGCCGATCTGGCGTAAGGCCCAGTTGACTGCCTTCTTCACAAAATTGCGCTCGTCAGTGGCATACTGCTTGATCAGGGGAAAGAAGGGCGAGAACATTTTATCGCTAGCTCGCTTGTCGTGAACCGCCAGGTATGCCGTCAATACGAAGCCTGCGCGCCGCACAAACTCCTCCTCGCGGTGGCACCACTCGATGGCTTTCTGGTAGGCATAGGGGGTCTTATCGAAGAGGCCGCCACATACCTGATCGCACACATCCCAGGTATCGAAATCACGCACCCATGCCTCCATTTGTTCACGCGTGACGTATTGCGGCTCATCAACCATGGCCGCCAGGATACGAGCCTCATGAATGCCTGATGCCCATAACTCTAACGCCAGAGCATGGTTGCGCCCGATCTCTTTCGCTATGGTACGCAGGACTGGTATTTTGATACCCAGTGGGTGCGCGGGCCGGCTGCCAAAGCGAGATTGCCCCTGAACAACCTGCGGATCGGCGTGCTGCCTCAATTTTTCGAGTACCTGCTCTGGCGACAAGACCGGAGAGGGGTTGAACATTGGACGAGACTCCTTCTGATCATGGTATATTCCCAATGTATAACCTGGACAGCTTTTTGTCCAGTCCGCTTACAAGCCAGGCAGGGCTATTTACAGAAAACCGAGCGAGAAAGCCCCAGGCATCGATGCCTGTCTCTTCTACACAAATTACAAACGAAGATGAGAAGCGAGTCGAACCCCTTCAAGAAGGGTTTGAACGCGAAGCCAACCCCTCCAAAGGGGTTTCCAGCTGGGAGGACCATCGCTGTGGCGGGCCAAGTAGCCTCCCATTTGAGCAACGGCTTTCCAAGCGGCTTGCATGGTCATCTGTGTGGGCGACTGACCCGTTTGCGCCGCGACCACGGCGAGCACATCGGCTTCCCCCCCTCAGACGCAGGCGTCTGGGGTTCTTGGCGGGAAAGATCTCGCAGTTGCAGCAATCGCACAGCCGCTGGAGACAACAATCCCAACAAGCGTATGATGCGTTCTGCACGTTGCAATTGGCGTTCCTCCAGACAACATCCTGTTTTGAGGCATTCCTCGACCACCCAGTGATGCTTGTACCACTCGACCCGTTCCCAGGCCTGAGCAAGGGTGGTGGTGACTGTGACACTGATCTGTTGTGCCTCTGTCACTCTCTTCTGTGCGCAAGGAGTGATCATTTGGGAGCGCCCCAAAAGCTGGAATGCAGAGGACTGGCAGCCCTCTGCATTCCGGCTTTGATGGAAACGCTTCAAGTACATTTAATATAGCATGATTCTCATGTTACCGAAGACAGGAGGGCGAGATGAGCATCTCTCATTATCGTTATCCGATACTATTATCAGTAGAGCAGCGTCATTGGTTAGAAACAATGGTCCACAGTAGTAGAACCCCTCATCGCTTATTGTGTTGCTGCTGCACGCCTCGTTCTCATAGAGAAACTATGCCTCTCTTAAGAGGAAAACTGCCAGCAGCATCCTCTTTTTTGTCATTAAAGTTGAGCAAGAAGATCAAGCGCGCCCTGCACAAGCACTTCACCGGCTTCAGGAGCGAAACCGGCGGGATAGTTATAGAAGCGATATGCCTCCGCCACTTCGTAGCCGCCTGTCTCATAGGCAGATCTATCGGGAATATATCCAGGGCTGCCATTGGCGTACCCTATCACCATGAGAGTTTCATTCCCGGCACGCGCTTTGATCGTGAGACCAAGCTCCACAAATGGTTCTCCTGGTAACATCACTATACATATCTCGCCTAGAGCAAGGACTATGATCTCAGCGGTAATGCTACGAGCAGGATGAGGATCGATGCTAATCTTCTCGGCCCAGGCCGCCCATCCGCGCAGCAATAGCACATCACCGGTCGATACGCCGGTACGCTGGAGTCGCGCCGCTTCTTCATAGCAGCGCACAGCGAATTGACGCAACGCATCAGGGGACTCAGGCTCGAACAGAGGAAGCTCGACGACGCGCCGAAAAACTTGAACCGCTGCGCTTCCCTGAGCGCGGGAGAGCATCGCAAGAGGTGCTCCACCCGGAGCAGCGCCGCGTTCGGACGCCTGTAAAGCAGCGCCAGCAATCAAACGGCCCAGGCGCTGACACTCCGCATACGTACGCCGCTCCAAGCCACGCCCCTTGACGCTATCCTGTGCCGAGTGACCGGTATTAATTTGACCGCAACAGCCGGTCACAAATTGCACATGCGCATCCGCATAGACAGCTTCAAGTGCCCGCACGGTATAGCCAGGATAGTCTGCCGTCGCCAGGAAATTATCGGCTCCCAGCGTTACCGGATGACAGGCATAACTCACCAGCAGGGCATAGGGGCGACCATCCAGACCATCAAAGCGCAACACAGGAACCGCTGGATCAATAATACCGTCCGGGATACGGCGATTCTTCCCAACCGTTGGCTCATATCCAACAGTAAAGCGAGCCGTGACAGGAACCTGTTTACTGACAGCTGTCACGGCTGTATCAGCGGAGGTCTGAATCAGAAAATCCAGATAGCTGGGATCAACCTTTCCTCCCAGGCGGCCATCCATCACCGATGGACCGCCATGTGTATGTGTAGCCGTGATCGCGATCCGTATTCCAGGTATGGTGGTACGAGCAGTAATGCGCTGCCGGATCGCTTCCACAGTCGAGAGATCGAGGCCAATAACATCGAGTGTCAGCAAGATTGCACGTGAGGCGTCATCGCCGTTGGACCAGGCCATCGCCCGCACATAGAGATCATCATGCACTCCCAACATGCCAGAACTTCTGGCGATGAAGCCTGACATTTCGCTTCCCACAGGAGGAGTGATCACCGCACGCGCGACGCCCATCAAGAGGTCGCGCCCGGTAGTAAATTCAGCATAAGACATCGTCTGCTCCGCTTCGTTGCCATCTTAGAGAGAAAAACCGCATAAAATATTTTTATTCATGGCGCTGGTAGACGACCTCACCCTGAACGATGGTAGCCTCGATGATGATTGCTTTCGTCTCAGCATCGAACCGGAACAGCGTCAAATCAGCTGATCTTCCACTGCGCACCGTCCCCCGCTTCGCCCTTTCGTCCAGGCCAAGCAGCCGTGCCGGATTTGTGCTCGCCATGCGCACAGCCTCGGCCAGAGTAACATCCGTATAGCGTAGAACATTCGCAAGACACTCCGGTAGAGAACTCACCGAGCCAGCGAGGAGGGGCGTACCGTAGAGATTGAGGCGTCCACCTGGCAATAGCTCTACCCTGCCTCCCACCGATGTATCATAAATGCCGGGAGTTAACCCCGCAATAGCGACCGCATCGCTCACCAGGATCGCGCGCTCCGTTCCTTTGGCACGCAGCATTGCCTTCATAACCGATGGTGAAAGGTGGTGGCCATCACAAATGACGCTCGCGGCAAGGCGATCCTCGGCTAGCTGCTCCCAGATATAATTCGGGTGACGCTTGAGCTGAGCATGTGCGCCATTGCCCAGGTGAGTAGAAAGACACGCACCAGCGTTGACAGCCGCCTGAATCTGCTCCGCGTTGGCTGCCGTATGCCCAATAGCGACAACGACATTATCGGCGTGCAAGGCGCGAATATACTCGCAAGCCTGAGGATACTCCGGCGCGAGCGTTATCAGACCAACGCGCCCTTTAGCCGCCATCTGCCAGCGATGATATTCAACTAGACTTGGCACTCGCACATGCTCTATGGGATGCGCGCCGCGTGGCCCATCCTCCGGCGAGATGGCTGGACCTTCAATATGAATGCAAGGAATGGAATGGGCCACACGCGAATCGGCCTCACAAGCGGCTGCTATCGCATGCAGACTATGGCAAATAGCTTCTTCCGATTCGGTAATCACAGTAGGACAAAACGCAGTCACCCCGCGCTGCCAGAGTGAGTGGGTCAATGCTATGATAACTTCTGGCGTTACGTCAGGAGCATTTACATCATGTCCGGCATATCCATTCACCTGGATATCGAGCCAGCCAGGCGCAATCCAAATGGAAGAGGCAGCACTCGCCGATTCGATGCGACCAATCATACCATCTGTTACTTCCAAGCGCACTATCTGATTGCTCTCGACTAGTCTCCCTTCAATCCACATTGATGTACAACCTTTCTGTATAAGACCTTTCTAATTCCAGCACATTCCGAGCATATTGCTTCTCTAGAGCTTCTTAATTCGCCCTTTAAAATGTTCGATAAATCTGGCATTGATCTCATCTCCGTCCGGCGCATTACCGCTGCGCCAGATAGGAGGGTCCACGCCCTCTTGCGCGAGCAGTTGGACGGCCTCCGCAACCAGTGAGTTGAGCAGGTAAGCCGTGGCAAAGGTAGACATAGGGGCAACAGGCTGGCTAATGCCTTCAATCTTGATTACTGCGTCCCCTACCTCAATCTTGCTATCGAGCACCACATCAACTAACTCATACAGATTCTTCTTAGAAGGGTGGCGCGCCGGATGATCCGCTGGCGTTGCCTGCGCATGGCGAACCGATGTCACACCAATAATCTTGACGCCGCGATGTCGGGCCTCTAAAGCGGCATCGATCAAAGCGGCGTTAATCCCATAGGCATTGATCAGTATCAGCAAATCGCCTTCGCCCAGTCCATAGTCATCGATCACGATTTTGCCATAACCGGGCGTTCTTTCAATCGCCATCGAGCGCAGCGCGCCTCCGCTTAGCAGCGTTCCCTCATCCAGTATCGCGCTCACATGCATCAATCCACCCGCCCGGAAGAAGAGTTCCTGCGAACCGAGATTAGAGTGCCCACCCGGTCCGTAGGCATAGACAAGCTTATCGGCCTTCACCTGATCCGCCACCATACGAGCGGCCTGCTGAATAGACTCCCGATTCGATTCATGCAATAGCTGTAAATGTTCTACAATCAGTTGTAGATACCGGGTCATTGCCGGAGTACTCATCGTTATTTCTCCTCATCATCTCCTGACTGGAGCCGCTCCAGTCCCTTACTTATCCAGTCCCTGCCCTACTTGTGCTCTCTTTAGAGCAAGGCAGCGGAGTCGGTATCGAGATAGGCCACGCAATCGGCATGCTGGCGCAGAATGGTCGCAGGGCATGCGGTCGTAAGGGGGCCGCGCAGCGTCTGCCGCACAGCATCACGTTTTGTTGCCCCTGGCACCATACAGAACAACGTCCTGGAAGATAACAACGTAGGAATCGTGAGCGTAATCGCATGAGTGGGCACAGCATCGAGGCGCGCAAAACAGCCATCATTGACCTGCTGCTGGCGCGCGGTGATATCCAGCGCGACCGGCTTCACAAGCAATGGATCGTTAAAATCGGCGACAGGGGGATCATTAAAGGCAATGTGACCATTCTCACCGATTCCTAGACACACAATATCGATGGGAGCCAAACGCAACAAATTGGAGTAGCGCTGACATTCGACGTCGATGTCACCGCTGCTCTCAATGAGATGCACCTGGCCCGGTTTGACGATATCAAATAGATGATCGGATAGGAAACGAGCGAAACGCTGGGGAGCGCTCGCCGGCAGCCCGATATACTCATCCATGTGAAACGCAACCACGCGGGCCCAGTCGATGCCTTCGTACCGTGACAACGTGTGCAGAAACTCGTTCTGTGAGGGCGCCGCCGCAAAGATCATGCGTACCTGCGCCTGTTGCGCAAGCAACTCCCGCAATCTGGCACCAACATCCTGACCGGCGGCTAGACCAAGCGCCTGTCGATGCGCGTAAATCTGGACCCGTAGCTTATCTACCGTTTGAGAACTGATTGGCTGCACTGTTGTACTCATTTTCATCTCCTTGTTGTAGAGTGTATTTCATGCCCTGCGCACATTCTTATGCCATCGCCAACTGTTGCTGCAGTAATTCAATAATGAGCACGAGATCACGAATAATGTGATAGGGGTCTTTGACCGGCAAGGCCACAACTTTATCAATGGGTCGTCCCTGTCGATCACGGATCTGAATCCACTCGCCTCTGCGCTGATCGGGATGAGGGAACGTCTTGAATACATACACATGTGTGCGCTGATACAATGAAGCGAAGCTTGCATCCCCGGTAAGATGGTACGCGAGCAGAGTGCCATACAGGGCCTCTGAATGCGGCCACCACAGCTTCGTATCCCATGTGTCCAGGATTAAACGCTCATACACAGCACCAGTCTGAGTGCCACCGGGCTTGCCACCAGAGCGATCAACATAGCGAAACAGGCCCCCATACTGTTGATCCCAGCCCACCTCATACGCTTTCGCTATCGCCTGCGTCGCCTGTCGTGCCCACTGCTTCTGCCCCTGGGCCTGAGCCTCGCGCAGCACAAACCACATGCTCTCAATGGTATGGCCTGGCGTCACGTGTCTGCATAACACTGTATCTGGCGCGTCGCCAGATTGTGGAAGAAGTTCGGCGACAAGGCCATCCGGCTGGTAGAAACGCTCCATGATCGCCTGCATATATGCAAAACTCAAGTGGCGCAATTCCTGGGACTGGGGATGCCCGAACGCCTCCAGGGCAGAGGCCAGCTCCTGAGTCACATTCAGCATAATCATAGGGATACTATGGGCCTCAAATCCGGCTGGAACGGGATACGGCTCGCTGCGGATAGAACCAGCCTTGATGCGCTGCACAATGCGCATACACAGCGCTAAGGCTTGCTCAAGCACCTGAGCATCCTGAGCGACGCGCGCATATTCGGTAAAACCAAGCGTTACAAAGCAATCGGCAAAGAAACTGGTATCAAACCCCTGACCGGGAAACGGCTCCTTTTGATGTCCATAGCGATCAAGCAGATAGGCACAGTTTCCATTCGCAAGAAAGGCGTGGCGCGTCACAAACGCCACGCCCTGACGCGCCAGGTCGAGCAAGCGATCAGCATCCTGGCGCAGCAGGCCGTTGCGGCTCAATTCACTCAGGCGAGCCAACAACCAGATCATGCGCCCCTGTGACCAGGTATATTTATCGGTGCTCACAAGCCGTTCGCCCTGGTTATCGAAGCAGGTAAAGTACGCGCCCTGCTCCGCGTCTATACCCCGCTCTAACCAGAACGGCAGAATCACCCTCTCAAGATGTTGTCGATAAAAGTTTTGTAAAGCTTGGTAATTGTCTATATCCAATATGTCACCTCTCTCTCATCCATCTCAACGTACCGCTGAGCATCGATCGCACGACGATCTATGCTCAGCGAGGTAACCTTATAGCGGGCTAGAGCTGTTTCGCGTCTACCAGCTCTGGTTCCGCTCCCCGCTCACCGCCGTCCTCGCTGTTGAGCGAATTGACGAACGCGACCGTATCGGGGTTGGCACGACCGCTTATGAGCCCGATGCCGACATAGAGGATGATGGATACAAGAACAGGCAGGGACACCGTAGCGGCAACATCATTGGTAAAGCCATACTTAATGATGCCGAAAGCGATAATGCCGCCCGCCCAGGAGATAATCGCCGCAGCCGGGCCACAACGACGAAAGGCTGGCAGCAATCCAAAGAGCATGGGAATCGAAATTGGCCCGACGAGCGCGGCAAACCACGTCACGATCAGCCCGATGACCCCCCCAAAGAGGTTCGATTCCAGGGCGATGATCATGCTCAAAACCGTAAAGATAAAGGTAACGATGCGTGCTGCGCGCAGTGTACCTTCACCGGACAGATTGCGCAGCCTTCGTGAAAGGAATGGCAGGATATCGCCGGTTACGACCGCTGAGATAGCATTCGCATCCGAGGAAGTCATCGCCATCGTATGAGCGAACATGCCAGCAAGCACGAAACCAATCAGACCAGGAGGCAGGAGGGCGCGAGACATAATGGCATAGGCCTGAGAGGGATCTGACAGGCGCGGGAAGAGGATGGGGGCAGCCCACATCGGGTAAAACAGGATAATAGGCCAGACAAGGTAGAGCACTGCCGATAGGATAGCAGCCTTGCGCGCCTGAGAGCCGCTGGGAACCGCGATAAAGCGCTGTGCCAGATTCCAGGTGCCGCCATTATAACTTAAAAAATTAATGAGGAGATACGCCAGGACAAACCAGATGGTATATGGGCCACCAAAGATCGCATGGTGGCTAGGCGGAAGCTGATTCCACATTCCACCCAGAGCAGTTACCCCTCCCAGTTTCGCCAGCACAATCACAAAGAGTACAATGCCGGCAACCAGCTGTACAATGAACTGAGCAAAATCGGTCAGCGCATCGGCCCATAAGCCACCAACAGTGACATAGATCAGCGAAGCACCGCCGGAGATCAGAATGCCTACCGCCAGAGGCAGGCTGGTGTACACGTTCAGGATAATCGCGATGGCAGACCATTTCGCACCCACGTCAAAGACTTTCAGCAACGTGCCGCTCCACGCCAGCAACTGCTGCGTTGGTATATTGTAACGCGTTGCCAGGTACTGCATCGGTGAGATAATATGCAGTCTTTGCCTGAGACGTGACCAGCGAGGAGCAATGATAAACGCGCCCGCGATTACGGCTACACTAATGGCAAAGGCCCACCAAACGTAAAGGGTAAAGCCATAGGTATATGCGATGGCAGCATAGGCAACAAAAACAGCAGCGCTATAGCCGGACATGTGGTGTGAGATGCCGGCGAGCCACCACGACATCTTTCCGCCTGCGGTAAAGTAATCGCTTGTGTTGTGGACCTGGCGATGGGACCAGATACCAATAGCGACCATAAGCAAGAAGTAGAGTGCCAGGACAATCCAATCAAATACTGACATCCAGATAGCCTCCATTCAAAATCGCGCTCACATGAGTGACATAACGGCGATCGTTGCCGTCCAGCACTTACGCATTCGCTTCATCTGCTTATATTACACGGATAATTACACACAACAGTGATCAGGGGAACTGATCTCCCTACAAAAGCTAGTAGTAGAGCTACGGAAGCCGAAATTATGCTTTCATATCTCTCCTTTCAATGCTTTGCAGCAATGCCTTTCAGAAACTTTCATGAAAGTATTGTAGAACTATAACATCGACAGTAGCAAGCTGTCAATGTTATCGAAGGGGAGTAATGACGTTGGAAGAAAAATGAGATAGAATAGGGCGGTAAGTTGAGACGCGGCACTATACAGTGAAGCGATTAGGAAGGCAATGAGTTCAGATTCATGACGAAGAAAATCAACGCAACGCATGAGAAATTACCAGCCGCTGAAGAGGCAGCAACAATTGATGATGTCGCGCAAATGGCGGGCGTCTCTCCCGCCACTGTATCGCGTGTGATCAATAACCGTCCAGTCGTATCAGAAACAACGCGGCGGCGCGTACTTGAAGCTATTGCGCACCTAAACTACCAGCCCAGCGCGCTGGGACGTAATCTCGCGATACGGCGCACAGGAACGCTTGGACTCATCATTGCCGATATCACCAACCCATTTTACGCAGAGATTGTGCGGGGAATCGAAGAAACGGCATTCACGCATGGATTGAACATACTACTCTACGATACGCTAGAAGATGCTGAACGTGAAGCACAGATTTTGAGTTTACTTGAAGAGCGCCAGACTGATGGATTGATCATTTGCGCCTCATGCTTACCGGAACAGCGCCTACTCCCACTGATGCAAGTGAGCATCCCGACTGTTCTCATTAATCACCTGCCACTTTCAACGAGCATCGGGACAGTGGAAACCGACCAGGAAGCGGGAATCAGAGCTGCGATGCAGCATCTTGTGGATCTGGGACATCGCCAGATCGCCTACATTGGAGGTATCACGACCGCGCAGGTCTATCAACGCCGTCTCGCCACGTTTCGCGCGACATGCGCAGAGGCCGGCATCAGCATTCCAGAAAACTACATTGTGCCAGCCAGGCCTACACTCGATGGAGGAAGAGAAGCGACGCGTCATCTTTTACCAACAGGATCGAAGGTAGCGCCACCAGAGCGAGCTTCCTATCCTACTGCCATTCTTGCCTACAACGACCTGGTCGCGATAGGCGCTATTATCGCAGCTCAGGAAGCCGGCCTCACGGTTCCCGAACAGCTTTCAATCGTTGGATATGATAATATTCCTCTCGCCGCCCTACTTCATCCCTCCCTCACTACCGTCCAGCAACCAGCTCGCATCCTTGGCGAACAGGCAATACACCTGATCGCTACTTATCTTCAGCTCCAAAAGTTGCCCGAAGGCAGACCTACGTTCATGCGTTTCACACCAACACTCATCGTACGCGCCTCAACAGCTCCAGTGGTATTGTCGTCATCATAGTGAAGTCCCCCACGCCTATAGGCCTTACACTTACACACAAGTCATGAAGGATAGAGAAGAGCGGCGAGATGAACGCCCTCCAAGACGTCCATCACCCGCATCCATCCTTTCCATAACGTCTGCCATCCAGGGAGACCATCGCTCTTGCGGTCGAGGTAGCCTCCCAGGCGTGCAATGGCGTGGGCCTGAGCGTCACCCAGATTTGTGGAGATCCTGAAGTGGGTTATCTCAACGATGGTGTAAAGGCTTGTTCATAGACAAGCGGACTCACGTACCGTAACGTGGAATGCAGACGTATTGGGTTGTAAAAGCACTCCAGGTATTCGAAAATGGTGACTCTGGCCTGCTCTTGAGTGGCGAAGTGGGTACAATTCACGCATTCACTCTTGAGTGTGTCGAAGAAGGACTCCATGGCCGCGTTATCGTAGCAATTGGCTGTGGGGCTCATGCTCACCTCAATGCCCTGGGCCGCAAGCAATGCCTGGTAGCCCTGACTGCTGTATTCGCTGCCTCGGTCAGAATGGTGAAGCAGACCAGGTTGCGGATGTCGGCGAGTCAGCGCCATGTGCAACGCGAGCGTGACCAGGTGCTCATTTTCGTTTGGGGCCATGGCCCATCCCACCACTATGCGAGAGAACAGATCCAAGATGACGGCCAGGTAGAGCCACCCCTCTGCCGTCGCAATGGCTGTGACATCGGTCACCCATTTGGCGTTGGGGCAGGGAGCGGTAACGTCTCTGCCCAGCACATTGGGAGCAACATGAGCTGTGGGATCGCTCTGCGTGGTCTTGGGCTTGAACCGTCGGCGAGGCTTGGCACACAGCCCCAGTTGTTGCATGAGTCTCACAACACGTTTGCGGCCACATCGTACTCCCTCGGCTTTCAATGCAGCATGAATACGCGGGCTTCCGTAGACCCGACGATGCTGCACAAAAAGGCTTTGGATCTGGGCGGCAAGCTTGGCATCTTCTCGCTGGTGCTGACTGACAGGTCGATGTCGTGAGGCGTAATAGCCGCTGACAGACACCTCCAGCACGCGGCACATCACCGTGATCGGGTACTTGCCCTGATGCTGCGCGATAAACGCATACGTTACCGAGGGACGTGCGAAAAGATGCCGATAGCTTTTTTTAGAATATCACGCTCTTGACGCAAGCTATTCACTTCACGCTTCAATTGACGATTCTCTTCTTCCAGTGGCGTCTGATGTCCACTGCCAGGAAAGGCGTTGGGGCCGTGTTCTTCCAACTCCTTGCGCCAGGTGGAGAGGGTGCTGTCCGCCACACCCAAGTCGCGGGCAATTTGCGCCTGTGACTTCTGACCTGTTTGGACCAGGTGGACCGCTTCCACCTTAAATTCTTTCGGATACTTTTTTTGCTCTTTTGCCATGATACTCACGCTCCTTTGGGAAGCTCTCTCTTTCGAGTTTACTCCCTCCACAAAGGTGGGCCATGGTCAACTTTTTATACTATGACCTTGCTCAATGGATTGCTGGGAGAGGAACGCCAGTCGGAAGCTCTCATAGGCATCTTGCAGCGTAACTTCTGACGTGTAGCCTGGCTCCTGAATGGAGCGAACAAGGTCAGTCATGCCTTCGCGAATGGCATTCGCATAATCCTCGGTGCGATCGGGCCGTGTTAGCGTTGTATGTACCAACTGGCCTGCCGTCGCGCCTGTAATCCCTTCTGGCGCAGGCATGGTCTGTATGTCGAGCTCTGTTTGCAGGAGATGCGTCAGGGCAGGATAGTCGGTTGAAGCAAGCGATCCCTCTATATCCAGCCGATCTGGGATCCAGCCATACGCCGTTGCTGTTCCTCGTTCCATCACCACGCGAAGCACCGTTTTCTCCAGAATAGCCGGGCGGTCGAACGCATGATAAAAATGAGCAAGCGCACCACTGGCGTAGGAAACCGACGACATGACCCGATCTTGTCTGCCACCGGAGGCTGTGTGTGCATTGCCGGATACGAGAATAGGCTTGCTTTCAACAAGCTGGTTGCACAGATCAAAGAAGTGAACCCCGTGCTCAATGAAGATGCCACCACTGCGGGAGCGATCCCAAAACCAGTGCTGTGGATGGAGCGCCTCGTTTGAGGCTGTGTTTTCCAGGCGAATGTAGGTCACCTCACCTAAGAGCTTGCTTCGCACTAGGGCCAGCAGGGTAGTATATAAGGGAACATAGCGGAGGACATAATCCACCTGAATTTGTACACCATGTACTTTGGCTGCGCTTACAAGGGCATCCGCATCCGTGAGTGTGGTCGCAAGAGGCTTTTCAAGAAAGACATGTTTGCCCGCATGAATAGCTTTTAGCGCTTGAGGAACATGTAGCCAGGGCGGCGTGGCGATCGTCACAATATCAACATCCGGATCGGCAAGTAGCTGATCAATGTCTGCATATGCCCAGGCATGGAAATGCCTGGCGGCCTCTTCTCTGCGCGAGGGCGCAACATCAGTAATAGCAACAATACGTACCTGGGACATGGCAGCATAGGCCTCTGCGGTAAACTCGCCAAAGCCACCATATCCAATGATACCCAGGCCAAGAGGTTTCATCTTAGCAATACCCCATTTCTAGCGAAGCGTGTCAAGAATTTCTTTGATCGAGAAGGTCGCACCGCAGACAACCAGGTCAGAAGCACCGTAGTACACGGTCAGCGTATCCCCGTTTTCGATGACGCCATTGGTGAAAACAACATTCCCAAAGAAGCCGTTAATCTCGTATTCCGCAAGCGGCTCCATAAGTGGTTTCTGGGAACGCGCTATCACTTTTGTGGGATCATCAAGATCAAGCAATGCAGCACCCAGGCAGTAGCGATTTTGTTCATCGGCTCCATGATACAGTTCGAGCCAACCAGCCTCAGTACGGGTTGGTGCGGCCCCAGCGCCTACTCGTGCTGAGTCCCACATGCCAGGGCGCGTTGTCAGCAGACAAGTATGCTCACCCCAATGTAAGAGGTCAGGGGATGTACTGATCCAGATATTATTGCCACCAAGCCCGGTTTCACCCAGCGTTGGGCGGTGGAGCGCGAAATAGCGCTCGCCAACTTTCTCTGGGAAGAGGGCACAATCTTTATTATTAGGAGGAAAAATCATCCCGTGACGTGTAAAGTGCTGCCAATCCTCCGTGCTTATCATACCAACCCCATACCCCCACTTCGAGACAGCCGTATAGGTCAGGTAGTAGTGTCCTCCAATTTGCGTCACGCGACAGTCTTCGATACCAAAGGTTTCCAGTTCGCCCTCACCGATGAGCGTGGGTGTAGGCATGACCTGAAAGTGGATGCCATCTTCGCTTGAAGCGAGCCGCAGGTGGGAAAGCGTCGTAAGATAGGTATTTCCCTGGTACACAAAGCTACGTGGATCCTCCTCATACACCAGATCGGGATCACCTTTCTGGCAGGAAAGGACACGCAAACCATCTTTTGCGGAAGGATCAATGACCAGTGCGCTTACGGTATCGTCTGCTTGTTCTGGGCGCTCCGCAACGCGCAGCAACAGCCAGGTCTTGCCCTGGAACGTAAATGCCCCCGGATTCAGGAGACATTCGATAACGATCCCATCGAGACTGGGCCTGACATCTTCAGGCCGCAAGAGAGGATTTTGAGAGAAACGTTTCGCTTTATCTATCATTTTAATTTGCTCCTTATTTTCAGGTTCTTTGGTTGTAGGTGTGGTGCCCCTTGGCTGCCTGTGGCAGTCAAGGAGCACCACACCTACAACCTGGGCGAGCGCCGCAGGCGCGAGGGTTTAAGCAAACGACTTGTACATAGCGTTAACCAGTTGCATAAAAAGCTGTAAGAAGGTTAGTCCCACCCATAGCGATGGCCCCATGCCTCAACAATACGGCGGATAAGTATGATGGAGATGAAGGTCGCGACCGCATTGAGTAGCGCAATCGTCGCTCCATATCCCGAGCGGAACTGGTTGAATGCTTGATAATAAATCTCTAACTGCCAGGTCTGGGTCGCCATCTGTGGACCACCATTTGTTAATGTAAATGGCTCAGTAAAGATGGAGAACATCAAGCCAACCGCCAGAATAATGACCGTGTAGAAAGCAGGATAAAGCATTGGCAGTGTCATACGCCAGAAACGCGTCCAGGCATTGGCGCCATCAATAGAGGCCGCTTCATAGATTTCGATAGGGATGCCCTGCAACCCGGATAAAAAAATGAGCGAATAGTACCCGGCAAACTTCCACACCATCATGAGCACGATGACCAGCGTTGCCAGTGTTCCATCCCCCAGCCAGTCAGGGGACGTGCCAAAAGTCGCACGGAGAAAGGAGTTCAGTGGGCTATCGTAGGAAAGAAAGCCACGAACAACTAACGACGTGACGACGCCTGAGGCCAGGTACGGTAAGAAAAAGCCAACGGCGAAAAGAGGCTTAAAGCGCGGAACAAGATGGAGAATCAGCGCAAGCCCGATAGCAGCCGCCAGCACCAGCGGGATAAAGAGTACCAGGAATTTATAGGAAACCAGAAAGGCCTGCCAGACACGTGGGCTGGCCAAGGCTTCCTGAAAATTTGCCAATCCGACAAATGTTGGGGTAGGCGAGATCAGGTTCCAATTTTGGAAGACCAGAAAGAGGCTCCATAGCAGTGGAATGAAAAAGAAGATAAGCGTAAAGAGAAGATAGGGACTGGTTAGTAACCACCCCTGAAGCTCCTTTTTGGCTGCTTGTTTTTTCACAGTAACAGGTATTGTGCTCATCGTCATCGCTCCTTTCTTTCTCTGATGCTGTTCTTAGCGCAGGACCAGTTGCACACCATTGACAAAGTTACGGCTAAACAGAATGAATAAGAGAAGAATCGGGAACGTGAGGAGAGCGGCCGCAGCATAGAGTGGTCCAGGATACGCGCCATAAGGGCCAAACATGGAGCTGAGCAGCACATTGAGCGTTTGCCTGGTTGGCTCTTTGACAACAATGATATCCCACATGAGCTCAGTCCAGCGCTCCATAAAGACGAACAGAAAGATGATCGTGCTAATTGAGCGTGCCATAGGGATCATAATACGAAAAATGATGGAGAAATTGTTTGCACCATCCAGACGTGCGGCTTCAATCAATTCGAGAGGAGTCGAACGAAAGAAACTGGTATACATGAAAATCGCCCACAAACTGACCAGTTTCGGAATAATCATTGCCCAGTATGTGTTGTATAGGCCCGCAAAACGTATAATAAGAAATGTCGGCACAAGAAGAATGATGGCCGGATAGAACATTTGAAAAAGGATAAAGCTATTGATGAAACGCTTTCCGCGAAAGTCAAGGATGGAAAGCGCATACCCAACGACAGCGCCGATAACAACAACGCTGATACTATCGACGATCGTCACCAGGAAGCTATTCAGCAAGGCATTGACCAATGGGAGTGAAGTGTAGCCCCCTCCACTCAAGATCCACTGATACGAGCGCAGGGTAAGCGCGTTGGGAAAAAACGCCTTATTGACCTGATCCCAGGGAGCAAAAGACTGGAAAAGGAGATACACATAAGGCAAAATCATAATGAGCAGTACTGGTACGGCGATAATATATAACCAGTTGCCCTTTGAACGATGGGTTGATGAAGTTTTAGAATTGACTGTACGAACAGTAGTTGCCGATGAAGCCAAAGGTATGGCTACTCCCTGTTCGCTTTGCGCATGTGCCATCATAATTCTCCTTCACTTCGACACTGAATAGGTTTGAGCGTTAAAAGGGCACCCAGTGAGTACAAAAAGAAAGTCGGGAGATACCCTGTCCTGGCTCCAGGAGGGAACAGTGTGGTTGGCGCTCTTGCCATGCCCCGTAGTGAGTATCTTTTCGGGGGATATCTGTGCCATATGCGGCAGGTATTTCTGTCTGCGGGTAGGATATCCAGTAGATGCTAGATACCTACCCGTAGATTGTTTACGCGAACATCACTTCAATCGCAAAGAGGCTCTTACTGGTTCAGCATAGGTTGAACAGCGGTTTTCCAGCTATTCCATGCCTGCTGCGGAGTAGCGTCCCCCTTGACCACCGGAATGACTGCCTGGTCCCCCAGTGACACCTGTATATCCGTGTACTTCGATGCAGTGATTGGCGGCACAGCATTTGGAATATTCTCAGCGTACTTGACGAGTTCTGGATTTTTGTCAAAGAACGGTTTGAAGGTTGCGTTTGTGCTCAAATCATCACGCGCCGAGGGAAGGCTTGTTGTTTGCAGCCATTGCAGATCATGTTGTGGGTCTGAGAGAACCCACTTGACAAATTCCCAGATTGCATTCTGCTGCTCAGAAGAGGCCTGCTTGTAGATCACAAGACCCTTCGCGTCGGCAAACGTTTTGATGTCCTGGCTATTTGCCATGGCATCGGGAACTGGTGGCGGCGTCAAGACGTAGGTGTCGTTGAGTTTGAGGTTCGGATACTTCTGCTGCCAGGTGGCAAAACGCCAGGGACCAATAATATCCATGACACTGAGGCCTGTTTCGAAGGCATCGGTCTGCGTCTGTGTCAGAAGGAGTTTATTCTGAGATAGATCCCTCAAGAAGGACAGGGAGTTGACCGCGGCCTGCTCATTGGCGGTAACCTTGCCTCCAGAGATGAAGTTCTGTCCATTACTGGCAGCATCATAAATGCTGAAGAAATCAAACCAACGTTCGTACCAGGTATCTTTCACGAGTGCGTCACGTGCCCAAACAAATTTATCAGGAAATTTTTGCTTGAGCTTTTGGCCCATAGAGATGACCTGGCTATAGGTGCGGGGCGGTTCATTATAGCCGATCTGCTTGAGAATATCCATACGCCACCCAAAGAGCATGGCATTAGTATACATGGGCAGGATGTAGGTATGGCCATCACCAAATTTCCAGCTCGCAATGGTCTTCTCCATGTGGCGGGCCTTGATGACATCATTCCATCCGGGCATCTGGTCGAGAGGTACGATAGCTTGGGAGCTTTGTAACTGACCTCCAAAGCCAGTAAAAATATTCTCCGAAGCAGTTGGTGCTGTACCGCCCGCTAACGCTGCCTGAATGCTTGCCTCTGACGTGGGGTTTTCTGGAATAGCCTTGACCGAAATTTTGATGTCAGGGTGTTGTGCCATGTACTCTTTAGCCATTTCTGTCCAGAAGGCCTGCTGTGGGGGATTGGCCGCTGACCAGAAGGTAAGGTTTTTCGCATCGCCGGTGCTTCCTCCACCGCAGGCGGCCAAAGGAAGGCACACGATGAGAAGAAGTAATGAACCCCAGAGTAATTTTGTCAGCTTCACTGCTGATTCCTCCTTGTGGTATATTCACATGCAACAATGCTGCGATAAGGTCTTCCATCGGCATATACGATGAAATCAGTAGCCGCGAAAAGCGCATCCACATGAACGGCGCAGCACCAGTTCAGCCGCGAGTTGTGCCTGCACAGTCGGATATGTGTCTTCCTCTTCCTCCAGAATAGTGAGCAGACGGCGAGCCGCAAGCTTTCCCATCTCATGTGTAAAAACTTTCACCGTTGTAAGTGGAGGAGTACTAAGCGCGCTAAAATAGGTGTCGTCAAAACCTATAAGTGCAACATCTTCTGGCACACGGCGCTGTAATTGCTGCAAAGCATGCAGTGCTCCTAAGGCGACGGCATCATTGACCGCAAAGATCGCTGTAAGGTTGGGAATGGTGTTCAGAGCCTCTTTCAGCAATACATGACCAGTCTCTGAAGTGGTATCTTCGGCATGAAAGAGATGAGGGGTGAGACCTGCCGCAACGAGAGCATTGGTGTAGCCTTGCCCACGGTGAGCAGAGCTGGCCCAGTTCTCTGGCCCCAGTAATGCGACAATATCTCGATGTCCATGCTCGATGAGGTGCGTTGTTGCTTTGTATGCCCCTTGAATATCGTCACTATTGATCGTGTCAATGGAAGTATTTAAGAGCATATTATCGACGAGGACCAGAGGGATTCCCCGCTGTTTCAGTTCCAAAATGAAACGCGGGGGGATATCTGGTCCCGCTAAAATCACCCCATCCACCCGATTTTCGGCGATTGGTTTAAATGTTGCGATGCTCTTATGCTCATCACCAATAGTGCTCAGCAAGAGATGATAACCATGGCGGCTCAACTCTGCTTCAACACCATGCATGATATTTGGATAAAACGGATCGACATCCAGTGGAGCCCGACGCTGATTCACAGCATAACAGATGGTCTCTGTACGCGATGTGGCCAGCATACGTGCTGCCATATTCGCCGAATACTCCAGCTCTTTCGCCACGGCAAGGACCCGTTCACGTGTCTCTGGCTTCACACCATCTTTGCCGTTAAGAGCACGGGATGCTGTCGCGAGGGACACCCCAGCTTTCTCAGCAATTTCAATCAAACTTACAGGCATATGCAATTCCTTGAAAACTTTTTGGAAGCGCTTGCAAAAAGCATACATTTATTTTCCATTCCTGTCAAGACTCAACAAAATGGATATTGCAGATCAATGTACACGCATTGCGCAAAGGGGTATTGTCAACTTGGTAACGTAGCTGAACACTGTGCTAGAATAACATCATGAAAACAAATACCATTGTACTTGATTACAAAGGGTTCCGCTTCCCGCCTGAAATCATCAGCCACGAGGTGTGGCTGTATTACCGCTTCTCACTCAGTTTTCGCGATGTTGAGGAACTTCTGGCCCAGCGTGGGATCGCCATCACCTAGGAAACAGTATGGCAATGGTGTTTCAAATTTGATCAATCCTCTGCCAATGAATTACGCTGTCGTCGCCCTCGTTGTGGGGACAAATGGCACCTAGATGAAGTCGTGCTCATAATCAAAGGCAAGAAGCACTACCTGTGACGAGCGGTCGATCAGCATGGCAGTGTGCTAGATATTCTCGTGCAAAGCCGACAGAACAAAAAAGCAGCGAAACGCTTCTTGCGCAAACTCCTCAAGGACTCCAATACATCCCACGCGTGATCATCACTGATAAGCTCAAGAGCTATAGTGCAGCAAAACATGAGATCCTCCCTGGCGTGGAGCATCGGCAGCACAAGCGACTCAACAACCGAGCAGAGAATTCGCATCAGCCCACGCGACGACGAGAGAAGAAGATGCGCAAATTCACATCAGCACAACACGCGCAACGGTTTCTCTCGGCATTCAATTCCATCACTGAGCATTTCCAACCGCGACGTCACCGCTTGACTGCCGGGACATACCGTGCCATTTTACAGAGCCGATTTCAGCAATGAAACGCGGGTGACTGGAGTCAAGCAGGTCGCATAACCATACCAACCTCTCCACTTCTCATGAACCTTTCACGCTTTTCCTCGTTCTTCCCCATCAATCCTTCATCCAGCTTCGAACAAGTTGACAATACCGAGATTCTTGAGAAAGATAGGTCTATCTCCCCTGATCCTTGATGCTCATTCACTTCTTCTTGTGTCTCTCGTTCTGGTACCAGACATCATAGAGATTGTGTCGCTACTATTGAGTGAGAGAGACAAAAAGAAGAAGCGCTATAACTCACATCTTCCTCATTTCGCTCTAGAGGTCGAAGAAATCTAAATCGTTTCTCCAAAATATTGAGTGAGAGAGGCAAACGAGAGAAGCGCATCCAACCTCAGCATTCTCAGCCATCTCTACAGCGGTGTCCAGAAGGGTTGATCTATGATACACTGTCTGCGTGAAAGCCTATTCTCAAGACCTACGTCAACGCGTGCTGCGAGCCATCGGCCAAGGAAAAAAGCAGGCCGAAGTTGCAGAGATGTTTGCCATTTCCACCGCCACCATCAAACGCTATCTCAAAGCGCGACGAGAGAGGGGGCATGTCTTGCCCCAACCAATCCCTGGTCGTCCCAGCATCAAAGGAGCGGCCTTGCAGGCTGGCTTGCTCGACCAGTTAGAGGCCAACCCCGATGCGACCCGAGAGCAGCACTGCCAGATGTGGGAAGCCAGGACCGGCACCAAGGTCAGCCCCGCTTCCATCAGCCGTGCCAGAATGGCTTTAGGCTGGACGCGAAAAAAAAAGATTCTGAGAGCCAGCGAACAGGATGAAGCGGAACGCGCCGTCTGGCAGGAGCAAGCCAAGCAGTTGCCCACCCAAGATCTGGTCATCGTGGATGAGACGGGTTCGCGGATCAACATGACGCCGCTGTATGCCTATGCTCCGCAAGGAAAGCGGGCCATCGGTACGGTTCCCCGCAACTACGGGGCGAATTTGACATTAATTGCCTCGTTGTCGGTGCAAGGCATGGGCGAATCGATGCTGCTGGATGGCGCAGCTGATGCCGCCGCCTTTGAGACCTACATCGAGCAAATCCTGGCTCCCAGCTTGCGCGAAGGCCAGATCGTGATCCTGGACAATCTCTCGATACACCTGGGGCCTCGGGTCAAAGAGGCCATCGAAGCCCGAGGATGCCAACTCCTGTTTCTGCCTGCCTACTCGCCTGATTTCTCCCCGATAGAGGGAGCGTTTTCCAAATTGAAAACGATCTTGCGACGGGTCGGCGCTCGTACGCGCGAGGCGCTCCAAGACGCGATCATTGAGATATTGCCTCGCATTACTCCTGCCGATGCGCTCGGCTGGTTTCTGCATTGTGGCTATCCTACGCCTTCGACGCTCCTGGATGGCGCAACAAGAAGGGAACCAGAAGCCGCGAAGTACGAAAGGCGGAGTGAGTTACCGCAATGAGCACACGGAGAGAGAATAGAGAGCCAAAACGACCAGGAAGGTGAATATCCTTCAAGGAGCAATGCCTATGAACGCACCTTTTCCGATGGAGGAACAGCCCTTTTGGGCAGTGATTGAGCAAACCAGACAAGCTACAACTCAACAGGAGCAAACGCAGCGGCTCGCTTATGGGCTGCATGCCCTTTCGCCTGAGCAGATTCGAGCCTTTGACCAACGCTTCCGTTCCTTATCCAACGATCTATTCCCATCCCAATCCCTGCGACAACTGCTGCTCAATCGGCATTACACCTGGGGAGACGATAGCTGGCACTACTTTCTGTCCTGGATCATCATGCAGGGAAACGATGCCTACACCCTGGCATCCCACGCTTCAGCAAACCTTCTCCCTTTGATTCACGCGCATTCAAAGCCAGCAAAGGGATTAGCAGATATCCCCACCTGGTTTCGCCCCAGATGGCTTCCAGATTTTGAAGGAAGTGCATATGTTGCCGGGAAAGTCTACCTGAAAAAAACGGGACACGAGATCGAGGAGGACGAGGCCCAAGAAGATGAGCACCAGCAGGAACCAGAACCCAACGAATGGGAGGCCCTCCGGATCGCACGAGCCCGTGGCCATAGTCTCCTTCTTCAAGGGTTACGACGCCTTGCAGCACGGCGCAAGCAAGAAGAGGAAACAGATCTGAACGAGGCCGCCTGGGCGTCCAAGCAGTTTTATGCGCTCAATCGGCATGTTCTCAATCCGTACGGCACCCATCGTCCCTGGAGCTTGGATCGCCATCGGTACGAAGAGGCCCTGGAAGCTTTTAAACAGGTGCTACGCTTGCAACCTGATAATCTCTTTGCTCACCGCAAAAAAGGTCAAGCGTTGCAAGCGTTGGGACGGTATGAAGAAGCTTTGATTATCTTCGGTCAGCTTATCCATCTTACACCCGAAGATCTCTCGCTATTCTATGAGAAAGGGGCTCTCTTCTTCGAAGCCGAGCGCTACTGCGAGGCGCTTGCCGTCTTTGATCAGATCTTCCGTCGCAATCCTGACGATGCCATGCTTCATTACTACCAAGGTCTTGCCCTGCTTCGTCTTGGACGCATCCAGGAAGCACTCGGGGCGTTTGAACAGACGCTCCAGCTCGATCCGGACTACTTGCCTGCATACATCGCTCAAGGCAAGCTACTGGTGCAAAGCGGGCGTTCTCAGGAAGCGCTTCATGCCTGCGAACAGGTATTGCGCCTCAATCCACAAACGGCATGGGCGGTCCAAACGCACCAGGTGCTTCTCAGGCACGTTGAACGCAACGATCAGTGACCGAGATCGTTGCCCTCCCTCGACCAGAACCGCGATCTGTCCATGCTGATGAGGAGACGATGGCGGAACATCATTCAGCAACGCTCACTGGAGCGCAATCCTTCTGGACGCCGCTGTAGGAGCTGGAAGAAACGTGTGTTTGTTATCAACAGGCGTGGAGGTGCTCCCATGTGACACCACGTGTGACATCAGTGAACTGGAAGAGGCCATCAGGCATACCTCCACATCCTCCATGCCTGTTTCTGTAAGGGGGAAACCCCATAGAGCGAATGCCTATGGGGTTCGTCATGGGATAGATCGGGTTGGACTTACCATGGGTCACATATTCTAGTATAATACAATCATGAACAGAAATACATGTATGACTGGAAGAGCATCCAAAAATACATCCATACTATGATGATGTTTTGTGTCTCCATGTGCTCATTTGAGTCATTTCTGCACGGAGGCTTGCATGACCGAAAGAAGGTATGCTCAGTTGAAGGCAAAAAAACAGGTGGTTTTGCCCCTCAGAGGCTGGCCTTCCTACGCGGCTCTTGGAGCATGGGCGTGCTGAGCGGACTGAAAGGTGCGCCGTCATAGCATTCGTGCTTGTTCCACATTGCAAAGATGATTCTTACCCAGACGTTGGAGAGGGCACGGATGGCTTCTGTGTGACTTTTCCCCTCAGTTCGCTCTCGTTGGTAGTAATCCCTGGCCCAGGGTTCTTGTTAGGTCGTTTGCCAGGCGAACTGGTGCAGGACATTGCGCAAAGGTTTACTACAGGCAGAGCGACGGTGAGCTTTGGCGTAGGTCCCACTCTGAAAGATGACCGGAGATGTGCCAGCCAGCGCCTGCAAACTGCTGGCCTCCTCGTAGCGTGTCCACTCATCCCCAATTTTTGCCAACAGCCGAGGCACGAGCCGTTTTCCCGCACGGGGCAAACTGCGGGAAATCGAGTTGTCAGCATGCGTCAAAAAAAGGATGCCATCCCGAATGTTGTGTAAAGGCATCGAGCTTTTCTCTCGTGAATCTCTTCCCTTGACGTAACAAGAAGAGAAGCTTCCCGCCACGAGAGAAGCAGCTCCCCGCTCCAAGGTTTCCAGGGTGATCATAGGGGGTGAACTCGCGGCTAAGGAGCGGCATTTGAGAGAGCGTCGATGCCTGGCTATGTATCAATGATGCCTAAGACTCGCGCCAGGCATCGAGGCGCCAGAGTGCTCGCCCAACCAGCCGCCACGCTCCAGCCAAGAACACGAGAGCGAACACCAGCAAGCCTGGAACAAGCAAAAACGCTCCGCGCACCAGATCATCCACTCCATCGACAAGTTGAATAAGGGCAATCAGTACCATGAAGCCGGCCAGCATCCGGCGAGATCTTGCTGCGAGGAGAAAAAGCAACATTACGGCAAGCACTAGGCTTCGTGCAAACATATAGTCTGCATAGACTCGTGCAGTCTCTGTTATAGGCCCCCCGCTTGCTAGCAGCGTAGGATTGACCTTACTGATCACCGCACCCATGATGCTCAAAAGAGCCCCAAGTATAACGACGATGGAGACCCAGAGAGGAAAGCGCGCGACCGATTGAGGTGTTTGGATATCTTCCGCCTGTGATGGTGCTGAGGGGTTGGTCATACGTGATACTCCTTATCTATCAGATGCCTCGTTTCACCAGGTGTTATGCCTGATTTTCTCCATTTTATCACTCCTACAGAAGATGTATCCGGGAGCATTGAGCTGCACGCGTTGAGCGTGCTACGCAAGAAAACAGGCAAACAAAGAAAACCTCCTTGAGCAGCCGTTGAACGTAAGCTGCTTGCTCCCTGAGAGCGACGACTGCTCAACCTTTAGCCAACCGGAATCTTTGGCAAATGGATATCTTGCATCGTGGCCTAAACAATCGTGAGGCAACTGGTTTCCTTTGTAAAGGCATCAATCTGATCGGTGCATTGCCGAACGTTGCTGAAAAAACTTTCGATGGCATTGGTACTGCGAATGTAGCGGTGCATCACCGGCGGAAACGCGTTAAAGTCAGGAGATGCTCTTCGTCTTTACTCAGGCTCCGTATGGCTTCAGGATAGCGCTTCTGGTATTTCGCTTTAAATGCTGCCAAATTGAGGAGCGCATCTTCTTTCAAATCCTCAATGGGGCCGCTCGTCGTTGCGCGCATCGCGCGAGTGGAAGCCGTTGCGATACCCTTTGAGTTCGGGTGTGTGTTCTCCCCAAGCTGCTCCTACAAACCGTTGGAGCTCTTCTCGCATCACTTCTTCCATCATCACCCGTATGGCGACGCGAATCTGAGCACGCAAATACTCATGAAATTCCTCTGATGCTGGCATGCTTGGGGTTGACGACTCCGAAGTTCGAGGCTTGATCTCTGGTGTGGTACGCTCTTTCTTGTACACAGGCATAGTTCTCTCCTTATTTGAGTTACAGATTTTGATCCAAAGGATCGTCCTATGCCTGTATTATCTCTTCGATGTGTCCTCTTTGGGCTGCAAATCTTTACACAAAACACAGTATAGCGTCGAAGATGACACCCTCCCAATAATTGTGTAAAGACCAGCCTTTCCAAAGTGGGTTATTTGAAATGAGAATACAGGCATAGAATGTTCGTTCGGAGCACATTCAGCATTTCATCAAAAGGAGATACATACTAGAGTGTATGTCTGTATCCAAGAAAAAGCCTACCACATTAGCATCTGAGGTTCCAGCACAGAAGTCGTCATTACCCGCCCTGACAGAGCAGGAGGAATGCGCGTCAGTACCTACGCCGCCTAGCGGTAAGTGCCATCCAAGTTTTGATTGAACAAGTGATGCGCGAAGAATTGGAGCCTCGTGGGGAGAATGCACCCCTAATCGCCGTGGATATCGCAATGGGTCTTACACCCGTGATCTGGTGACTTCCACCGGGCGCATTGAGGATCTCAAAGTCCCCAGAGATCGGGAAGGGAAGTTTCATAGCCAGGTATTCGAGCGATACAATCGCTACGAACCGGAGGTGGCCGAAGCGCTGACCCAGATGTTCGTCAGTGGTACAAGCACCCATAAAGTCGGAGAGGTTGCCTCCACACTCATGGGGGTGCGCCGTGACAGATGGGCATGAAGGGCTCCTCGCGGCCGTCTCTGCCCTCTTTTCCGCGACTCCCCGGCAACGGTACGTGGTGCATAAACAACGCAATGTGCTCAATGCTATTCCTCATCGGGAACGCAAAGAGGTCAGTGCAGAATTAGCCGGGATTTTCAAACAGGAGAAGAAAGAGGATGCACTGCTCAATGTAGCAGCCTTTAAAGCGAAATACCAGAAGCGCTATCCTGAAGCCATCCGCAGCCTGGTTGAAGATGAAGAGCATCTTTTGACCTTTTATGCGTTTCCACCGGTGATGCATCGCTACATCCGCAGTACCAATGCCATTGAAAGTTTCTTTAGCAATGTGCGGCAGCGGACGGATCAGATTGATGCATTCACGACAGAAACTAGCTGTCTGACCATCGTCTGGGCAGTCATGCAGGATAGTCGCTTGCCGAAAATTCCGGTTGGCTAGAGACTCATCCCTGATCATTGGCGGGAAACAGACGGTCAGCGGATGATGGGCTGGCTGGTTGCAGGCAGTTCTTCATTTCGTGGCCTCTTGTGTAGCACAAACTCCTTCTTCTCCGTCAGAATGGACAAGAACTCTTTTCCTTGATACGCTGCAAATACAGAGAAAAAGAAATGAATGGAGCAATGATCTATGAGAGATTGGAGACACACCCTTTCGAAGTGGATAATCCAGAAGGACGTCATTGCCTCCTTGGCTCAGAAACAGGTGGAATATTGGGCCTGGGATATTCGTGTTCCTTCATCAGATCCCTGGCCCTCTTCTCTGCCAGTTTGTCAGGCTCTCAAAGATTTTTATCAGATATGTGATGGGGGATGTTTTCACTGGTTCACTTGGCCACCTCTTTCTCAACTCGTGCCCCTGAATTCCTCCTGGTTTCGTCTGTTGAGTGCATATGATGAGCGTGGGGATGTGCTGCTTCCTGAACGGCACGTTGTTCTTGCTCTCGATTCCGGTGGTGCACCTGTTATCTGGGATGTTTCTACCAATCAGGTCGCAGCTTTCTTCCCGAAAGGAGGCGATTGGGAACCTCCTCTTGCCTCATCAATCGAAGCCTTTTTGGCCACCCTTTTTAACCCCAAGGATGATGGAGACTGGTGGGGCTTATTCTTGCAGCAGCTCGATACCATCTGAACAGCCTCGCTCAATCAAACCTCTATCTGTACACAATTATCGGGATGACGTCGCAGAAGATGGCGCCAAGAAGGGGGAGCAGGCAACAACAACCAGCAGCAGGCCAGGTCTATAGCACAGTGTATTACACACCACCAGCGGGGCAGCTGGGTATCACCACATACAAGACATTGGATGAGATGTCCGAACGCCTCACAACCATTAACACGGAAATTATTCAGTTGGATGCAAGTAGGAACCTGGAACGGTAGTGTTGCAAAAAATTTTGAGCAGAGAAAATGAAGGAGGTAATTCCCACGGGATGCGCAACGAGGTTAAAATCCTGCTCCTCCTTTCTTTGTTTGCGCTTATGTTTCCCTTGATATGGTCTCTCTTCTAGCTTGTGGATTTCTGGTAGTATTGCAAAAAAAATTAAAGCTCAGCAAATTGAAGCACACTTGAACGCCTATCGCGAGGAAAAGATGTAGAACACGCACTTTTCCTCAGTGGTAATGATTCTTGTGCCGTAATTACCCACGGGTTGCGCAACGAGGTAAGCTCAAGCAATGAAAGGAACAGAGGACTATCTTTGATCTTGTATGAGAACGAAGCCGAGAGGAAAGCGTGATTTCCAAACAGTTCGGAAACAATGCCATCTCACTCAACACCAACGGCGGGGGTGAGGAGGTGGTGGCATGGATAGCCACCACTAGGCGCATCTGTGGCCTCGTTTACGTTTTCACGCCAAGGATCAACCTGCGCTCTCGCATTCTCTGAGGTCTCTCGTTCCGGAGAGAGCTCTTTCCCTGTCTCAGGCACGCCTATCTTATAAAGATGAGCCTCGCACCTTGATGGGAGAGATACGCAACGCCACCGAATACTCCGCTGCAAACTGTTCCGGCGAGCCAAACATGCTAGTCATCCAGTGATGATATTTCGCCAGATAGAGCGGATGTTGATCAGCAGGAGGTTCAGCGGTGCTGATCTGGGCATGCCCAGTAAACACGATGATCCCAGAGCCAGTCTGGTCGCCATTAAAATGCAGCGCCACCTGGGAATTCCGATGTACAAAATCCAGGCGTTTGGCATGCGTCAGATTATAGACCAAAAAATTGGATGCCGTCTCATCCCACCAGAACCAGGTGGGTGCGGGCTGAGGCATTCCACGCGTATCCACCGTGGTCAGCCACAAGAGATATTCTTCCTGCACGCGACGCCGTACATTTTTCCCAAAAGTCGTATTCTCATCTGGAAATTGAAAGGTCATTTTCCGCAGTCCTTCCTTGTTTCTTGCTCTTCCGCACGGTGGCGTAAGAGCGAACGCCTCGTTGTGAGCAATTCCAACGTCTCTTCGAACGAAGCTCCCCACATTTGGAGAGCGGGAACAATTGAGGTAATCCACTCCTGGTTTTGTACTAAAGCGGCATGATAGCTGCTATACGCTGCCTCATCCGCGAACGAAGCAAACCAGACAAAGACGTTTTCCCCTTCGCGTACTGGCAGATCTGGATAGGTGTTCTCGGCTGGTTCGGTCACGAAGTACCCCAAAAGAGTCGCTCCTGCCGAGCGCAGCAGAGGGATCATGGTGTTTTCAAAGAAATCCACGAAGCGTGGATCAACTGGTGCATCAAAAGCAGAGATGGTCGCGACGATGCCCCCTCCTGCCAGATCTTCCGCGTCCTTCAGTGGGCGATTTGCCGGGTCGAGGCGAAAACCAGAAGCAGCGTGAGCTGGCTTGAGCAAGAAAACGTTGCTCACATCACTGATCGTGTCGTTGGCCGCCGTTCGATGCGCTTGCCAGAGTGGGCTCACATGGTAGAAATCGTGCAACGCAGCCTGTCGCGTGTGCATATCGGCAAACCCACGCAACCAGACGAAGCGATCAGGGTTGGTGCGATCTCGAAATTGACCGGGGATGAACGCATCATAACGCTCTTGCTCTTCAATGAAATATTCATCGAATAAGGCAATGAACGCATCGCGTCTCCCTGGGTGATGAATATATTGACGCAATTCTATAACAGGACAACATGTCTCTTCGGCTTGCTCTGGAGCGTGTCTCGCGCTCGTGTCCAGCTCTCTCAACGTTTCAGCCTGTGTTTCTTTTGACATTCCTCTCATTCCTTGAAGGCGAGGACGAATAATTACCTCGCTCTCTCTGTGATAGCCGACTATCAGCCGGCTTGACACAAGCATATCATTGAACTATCTTTAACACAAGAACGTACAAAAAAGAAAGGTACTCTCCTGGAGGAAAGTATGGATACACAGGTTAAAGCCCGCTTCTTTCAGTGTCCAGTCGATGCTGGACTGGCGTTGATGGCTGGAAAGTGGAAGCCGCGTCTTTTATGGAAACTGTATCGCTACCAAACCATACGATTCGGTCAGTTTAAACGGATGTTACCCGATATTACCGACAAGATGCTTACGCAGCAGTTACGTGAATTAGAGGCGGATGGGCTGATTACACGGAGAGTGTATCCTGTGGTTCCCCCCAAATTGGAAACGCTGTTGATGTGCTTTCCTTTTCAATGGAAAAGGTCTGTGCTCAAGCTCACTTTGTAAAATGTGAGTAAGAATCAGCCCTAAAGGGCGGGGTTTTACGGGCCGGTTTGATAAAACCAGATCATTATGACTTGAAGTCTCAATTTGATGAGACCTGAGAACATACAAGAGGCTGAAGTGAAACGATATCACTTCAGCCTCTTCCCTTTTGACCTCCAAACCCTGGTTAGATTGCGATCGCTATTCCCTTTTTCTCAAACAACTCATGGATGTCACTAAGTATATCCTCTACGTCGTGAGGTTCTCTACGCTCAGCTTTATCATGTGATCCTTTCTGAGAAAGGTCGCTTCTTAACAATTCGTAACGCGTATCCCTTTTCTCTTGACTCTGTAGTATGGTACAGAGTGTATAGTTTTCTTCAAGAGGTGACAACGATGGAGATCTTCTCAATTGGACAAATTGCGCGCCGGGCAGGCGTCGGTGTCGAAACGGTTCGCTTCTATGAACATCAGGGATTACTGGAGCAACCTATGCGCCGAGCTTCTGGTTATCGGCAATACTCTGAAGACGCGGTGAAACAGATTCGTTTTATTAAACGTGCCCAACAGCTTGGTTTCTCCCTCAAGGAGATTCTGGAACTACTTACACTACGAGTGGATGGACAAACCTCCTGTGAGCAAGTCAAAGAGCGTGCAGCTGCGAAACTGGCAGAAGTGGAGCAAAAAATCGCTGAACTCCAACACATGCGACAGGCCCTGCTCCAAGTCACCTCCCTGTGTGAAGAAGAAGGTCCAGGAAGCCGTTGCCCTATGCTCGACGCACTGGACCATGATCGAGAAACGGTGGTTACATGAATAGCAATGCCCTCCTGGCGACCCTTATCTGTCCGAATCCGACGTGTCAGCATCAACAAAGCGTCATGATGCCAACCACCTTTTGTCAGTTGTCCTACACCTGTGAAGCGTGTTCCATGACCCATGCCCACAAAAGAGGAGACTGCTGCGTGTTCTGTTCCTATGCGGATAAGCCATGTCCCTCCATGCAAGGAGAGGATGCATGCTGCCCTTCTGTCCTTTCCGATGAAGAGATCTTCCTCATGCAAGGATGAGAAAAGGAATGGAAGCCTATGAATCAGCCTTCCCTTGACCTGCTGGCAACACACTTGGCTGCTCAACTCGATTGCACCCAGGATGTGGCCTGCCAGCAGATTCTCCGGGGGCTCGCCGAAACAGGTCAGCCCCTTGCTCCAATGGATGTAGCAAGCCGTTTACAGATACGCCTGGAAAGCCTGGCAACCTATCTAGCCCATGCCCCAGATATGGAATTTGACAATGAGGGCAATATTGTCGGCTGGGGCATCACCCTTGTTCCTACCCAACACCAGTTTTGGGTGAAAGGACACTCCCTCTTTACCTGGTGCGCCTTTGATACGGTCATTTTCCCAGCGTTGCTCCAGACCCAAGCGCGCATTCAATCGATGTGCGAAATCACAGGCCAGCCGATTACCTTTCTCGCCACCCCAGAAGGAATTACCTGTTGCACTCCAGCAACGAGCGTTTTATCGCTCATCCTGCCATCTGCTCGATGTGAGTGTGTGCGGGGAACCTTTTGTGCGCAGTCTCATTTTTTTCAGACAAAGGAGGCAGCCTTGCCCTGGATCACATTGCACCCTGAAGCGATGCTCCTCTCTATCGAAGAGGCTGCTGCTCTCGGATGCCTCACTGCTCGGATAAGGTCAGGCTCATCTCCTCTGCAAGCCAGTCAGAACTGAGGTCAAACGACAGGCACTGTTTCCACATAGGAAAGAGAGGAAAAGAAGAGGCGTGTGGAATGGTATTTGCACAAAAAACAGGAGAAGAAACCATGTTAATTGAGCAAGGCCGTCAGGCTGCCCTCACGTCGATTGCTCCCCGCTTCACTGTTGGGGATCTGGAGCAAGCTCTGACCTTTTATGAGCAACTCGGCTTTGTCGCCACCTATCAGGATGAGGGGTTTGCCATTATCGAACGAGATGGGATCGATCTGCATCTCAATCCCTCTGAAGAGCTTCCCAAACGCCACTCGGTGTGCTGGATTGGAGTGACGAACATTGAGGCATTGTACCAGGAGTATCTCCCGACCAACGCGATTTCGTCTCCTCTGGTGGCCCAATCCTGGGGACTTAAAGAATTTAGTATTCGTGATCCCTTTCGGAACCTCATCCTTTTCGCTGAAAGTATCTCTGAAGAGGAGGCCAGCGCTGAAGAAGGAGCCTGAACAGCAAAAATCTTCTGAAAAAATCCAATCCCGTTGCTTCTGTGCACTCTGAGCTTGATTCACTTTTGTAGAGAGTACAAATAGAAGAGCTAGTTCATCATCTTTTCATATTGGTATTGCCCCAATTCAGTAGAAGCCAAGAACGGAAGGGAAGTTTCCTTCTCCTAGAAATTGAAGCGTTCATTAAGAGAGAACGCAAAAGAGGCTGAAGCGATGCGGTTTCACTTCAGCCTCTTCCTCCTTATTCTCCAGAACCTGTTTACATAGTGACCGCTATGCCCTTTTTCTCCAACAACTCATGGATGTCACTGAGTATTTCTTCCAGGTCGTGAGGTTCTATACGTTCACCTGCATTAAGATTACAAGGCAATGATCGCGCCAGAGAGGCTGGCTTTCCGAATGAAGAATTACAAATGGTGAAAGCTCTTTTTATAATATATTTGGCCGAAATCAAAACAATTATTCCCTTGAGGAGCATAATGATGGTACGAACAGATAGAAGGTTTATTGATGAGCAAACAGAAAGAGAGTTTCAAGAAAGAAGGAGACAAAATTTTCTTAGCACAAAGATTCCTGCATCGACAATCGAACTGTTTCAGTTTACCGAAGAAGAGGAAGTTCTTCTCTGGCTCTTAATCGATAAAGAGCACCGAGAAATTACCCCCACGAAAACGATATCTTTGCGCAGTGAGGCATCTGTTCTGGAAGCGATGTGCGACTTACAATATAAGTATCCATTTCGTATAAGCAACCATCACAAAGTATCATCATCTCTTGCATATCTCAAGCAGATAGAGTATACTTGGATGTATGAAGTTATCGAGTTATGCCAAGAAGATTGGGATCAGTTATAACAGCGCCTGGCGTATGTGGAAACGCGGCCAGATTCCCGGCTATCAATTGCCCACCGGCACCGTGATCATTGATCCGCCAGAGCTTCGCTCGGTTCCGGTCCACGCCGTCGCTGTGTATGCTCGTGTTTCAAGCAGCGAAAACAAAGACAATCTGGAAAGGCAAGCCGAGCGGCTGGTGACCTGGTGCAATGCCCAAGGCTGGTCGGTCAGCAAAGTCGTCAAAGAGTGCGGCAGTGGCATCAACGATCAGCGGCCCAAGTTTCTGGCGCTGCTGGCAGATCCCAAAATCGGGCAGATCGTGGTTGAACACAAAGATCGCGCTTCTCGCTTTGGCGTGGCCTATATTCAGACCTTGTTGGCTATGCAAGGACGGAAACTGGTCATCGTCAACACCGCTGATACCGCCGACGATGATCTCATGGGCGATTTTATCAGCATCATTACCTCGTTTTGCGCTCGTCTTTATGGTCGCAGACAAGCCAAACGCAAGACGGAACAAGTGCTAGCGGCTTTGCAGCAGAATGGACCCGCCTGTGAGCAAGAAGCCCCAAAAAGCCTCGCTTGATGAGAAAAAAAAGCGCAAGCGCAAAAAGAAGACGAAGCAGACCATCACTCGAGCGGTGACCCATATCCGTCTCATTGAGGCCAATCCTGGCAAACTTGAGGCGCTCGATCAGCTTGTGGCGGTTTACTTGCCGCTGTGCCAACAGTACACCACCCTGTTTTGCGAGGCCGAGACAAGCCCGGACAAGTACCAAGAAACCGTCTTCAAAACCGATCTTTCCGACCGCTTGCATCGAGTGGCAATACAGCAAGCCGCAGGCATTGCCAAAAGCGTTCGCACGAATCGAGCGAACGCCTATCAGGCGTACCTGGAAGATGTGGCTGATTACGCTCAGGCCAAGGCTCAGGCGGAAGGCCGGATGTCCGCCTTCAAACGCCGCGAACCGACCTGGACCGAATGGGATCTCCCTGTGCTGCGTGTGCCAGTCATCCAAGCCAATGTCAACGTGGTGGTGCTCGAGAAGTCGGAGGACTCCACGTTCGACTACTGGCTGCGCGTGTCCACCTTAGATGTCGGGAATCCGCTTCGAGTCCCAGTCAAACTCGCCTCCTATCACAAACGAGCACTCGAAGGCCGCACGCTCAATGCATCCACAACACTTCACAAGCGCAATGGAGTCTGGTGGCTGACGCTCTCCTTTGACGAGGACGTTCCTCTTCAAACCAAGCCTGACGCCCCTACAGTAGGCGTCGATGTGGGCATTGCCCATTTCCTCACGACCTCCACCAATAAAGCGTATGGCAGTTTTCATGGCAAGATGGCCCGACAGCACAAGCACGATCGGGAAAAGCGTCGCCGCAAGGCGAAACTGCGAGCCTGTCTGGAAAAGAAAGGCGTCCCAAAGGGCAAGCTTCCTTCGACAAGTTCTGAAACGTCGCAACGCTTGAGCCGTCACGTCAAGCAAGAGATCAACCGGGCGGTCAATGCGTTGGTCAAAGATCATCGAGATGCCAGACTCATTTATGAGGACCTCAATGTGGCCTCGATGCGCTTCAAAGCAAGGGTGATGAACAGTTATCTGTATGCTTCTCACCTGGGGCATATCCCAGAGCAGCTGGCCTGGGCCGCCGCCAAACAGGGCATGGCAGTCCACACGGTCCGAGCCGCCTATTCCTCTCAGGAATGCCCCCGCTGCCATTATGTCGATCGCGCTAATCGGCCGAACCAGAAAACCTTCAAGTGCCTGGTCTGTGGTTACGCAGACCAGGCCGACCGCAAAGCCGCACAGACGCTCGCGGGACGCTGGGGGGATCGGAAACTGGCGGCATGTCGCTCGACCTCGGAGGTCAAGGCGCTCCTCATGACGCGGCATGAAGCGTGGAAACAGCAGAATCAGCAGAGGATCCAGGATGCCGGGCCTCCCGTCCAGTTGAGCTTCTGGGATCCCCCAGAGATGTTCCTGGAATCATCTCACGAGTGAACATCTCTCAGTAGAGAGAGGTGCATAGGATGCTCGTAGTGCATCCTCCCGCCTAGTCCGCTGTTTGGTAAACAGGCGTAGGTTAAAGTGAGAAGGATAATCATTGCAATAGATGGTTATGCTTTGATCAACTATCAAACTCTCTCTATTACAGAGTCTCAAATAGCAGAAAATGTTGGTATGCTCGCGCCTTCAACTGTCAAAAGATACATACAAAAATTCCATGACTATGGGTGGTTAGAACATAAATCTGTTCCCCCTTATGGAGCAGGCTATGATCTTGCCACATATTTTCAATTGCTTCAAGCCATTAAGGATGACGTTGTTAGCAAACATGGTTGACTGGTTAGAATAAAAGACTTCGAGAGAGAGCCACTTCAATCAGAAGCACCTCTCGTTGCAGCTCCCAAGGCTCTTGCATTTCGCACACGTTTCTTTTTGCCCTTTCTCCCTCTTTTGAGTTGTACCACAAGCAAGATGCTTATGATGACGAGCAGGAACCACGAGCTGATCTTCTCTGGTGAGACTATACGCCATATCTGTACCTGGTCAGGATAAGCCCATGCTCCGAAGAAGGTTGCAATATTCTCCGCAATCCAAAGAAAAAAGCCTATCAAAAAAAATGCCGCGAGGAGCGGCATGCGATAGCACCGGTGATCGACCGAATAGAGAACGCCTGTTCTCCAGAAAATGCACGCGAGGAGCACGACCAGTAGCCAGCGCAGGTCAGGAATGAAATGGTGCGTAAAAAAGTTCAGGTAGATCAACGCTCCCAATGGAACAATCCAGTATGGCGATGGCCAGCGTACCATCTCTAGATGCAGACGATGCCAGGCCTGACAGATATAGCTTGCCACACTGGCATACATAAAGCCGCTATAGAGTGGAACACCGCCCACCTTTGTCCATGCTTCCTCTGGATATGCCCACGAACCCATATGAACTTTGTAAAGTTCCAGGAGGAGTCCTACGAGGTGAAAAACCGCAATCACTTTGATCTCGTCTCTCGTCTCCAGCCCGCTATGGTACATGATCCATTGTGTTCCCAGACAGATGACCAGGAGGATATCATAACGATGTGGCAACGCAAAGTGTTTTGAGAGCGCCAGTGAGAGAAAGATGACAGCAGGAAACATACATGAGAGCGCTTCTTGTGTGATGAAATGGAAAAGAAATTGTACAATTTTCAATGAGTAACACATTCCTTTCTTTTTAGCTGCACTATGATGAGGATGTGGTGTATGACGCTGTTGAGAGCCGCAGGCAGCGCTAAAAGAAGTGTAGAGTTCACGCGGAGAAAACGCGAGTTGCCGGATACCAGATCAACGGTACCCGTGTGGGAGAAATGCAATCGTATTGCAACACCCGAGACCTCCTAGGATGTACTCAGATGAGCACAAAAGAGATAAAAATAGATGGAGAATCTCCTTTTCTAACCCATTGATCGCTCTCGCACCGCACACTATTGAGTTAGAGAGGCAAACGAAAGAAGAGCTTCCAACCTCAGCATTCTTAGTCATCTCTAGAAGCTGGAAGAATGCGTGTGTTTTTTGTCAACATATTATTGAGTTTGAGAGCCAAATGAGATACATACAAAAAACATTATCTAACCCCTGATAAAAAGCTGCTTCAGGCCTATCTGCTTTGACGGTAGTTGTGCCGTATTACCGCGAAACGGCGCGAATGCCGGCGAACGATGCCTTAGCCCTCACACCGCCTGGGAAGCCATTTATCACCTTGAAAGAGGTGGCAAATAAAGGCGGTCGATGGATCGGCCATTTCCTGGGTCCCAACCCTTTCTGGCCTCTCCATCGCACGCGTTCCTTCGGCTTCCCAAGCGCTTTTGTGTGAGGTAACCCGATCTTCAAAATTTCGCGTTTTTCGGGTTTGACGGTAGTTCTGGCGGTAGTTGGAAAATGTTACGAATTGCCCTGTCTTACATGGTTACTGCGCTTCATCAAACACGTTCTTCCACCCACTCATTGCCTCTTCATGTATAGCAGGCAATACGTGGGCATAGATATTGAGCGCCACCCGACTTGAACTATGTCCGAGAATTTCCTGGATCACTTTAAAATGTGCCCCCATACTCAGCATAATGGTGGCAGCGCTATGTCTAAGATCGTGAAAACGGTTATGAGGAAGGTTGGCCTTTTTTAGCAGCCGAGCAAAGAGTCGTGAGAGATAGCGTGGATCAAGATAATCACGTCTCTCAATATAGCTAACCATACGCTGAACGCGAACATACTGCTGCTCAAAGTCAATGTCTGACCAGCGCAATCCAAGTATTTCGCCTTTGCGCATACCCGTGATAATCGCAAGGAGGAAAAGGGCTTCAAAACGATGACCCTGTAGCGACTCTAAAAATGCTTGTGATTGAAACAGCGTGAGTGGCGTTATGTCATATTTTTCGGCCTTTGGGGACGTCACGACATCACACACGTTACGTGCTACCAGATTCCAGCGAACCGCATTTTCCAGAGCCTGGTGGAGCACATTATGAATGGAGATGATCGTTTGAGCATAGAGTCCATCTTCTAGCTTCCGGTTATAAAATCGCTGCGCATGCTAAGGAGTCAATTTACGTCCTTCGAAGAGGAGCGGACAGAAGAACGAGCCACCTGGCAGCACGCCTTTATGCTGGCGCGCTCATGGGATGCTGATCATCTCTTCTCGGAAGAGACGATGGTATCCATTCTTGAAAAGGTCGAGGAGTGCCGCATCAGCGCCTCGCTACCTCCGCCATTCTTGGCAGTACCGATATGGCGAGAACTGAGTACGCCCTTCAACAACTCTCCCGCGAAGCCGCGGGACGTGGATGGGACGCAAACCTGTTCCATGAGGTCCTCACAGGGATCAGGTCTGATCCTGCGTTGCTCGGTAAGGTGCTTACTTTTGACTGCTGCGTCCTGTATGCTTGCTGGGAAGTGGTGCATGCGCCAGAAGAAGACCCTGACCCTGACGTGCTCTTTGGTCATCTCCCCCGCCTGAGAGAAGTCAGGCGCCTGGTAAACAAAGAAAGAGGAACGCATCATTATCTTCAAGACGACAAGGACACAGAGAAGGCGTCTTCTGTGTGCTCTTGTCGTGAAAAGGAATGCCCCCAGCCTGCTCGTAGTCACGGTCGGGCTGGGGGCATTGTTCTGCCAAAGAAAAGGAGATCTGTACTAGATTCACTATGTTAGAACGACAGGCAAAACGCCAACGCCGCACCGCCAGGAGAGCAGCAGAGAGCCAGCAGCAGTCAACATCTCGCCCTCATATAAGCGCAGCGCACCACCTCTCACCACTGAGCGGCCATCTTTGGTTGCCTCTTTTGAGATGCTGTTCAACCTGGGCCTGGAAGCCGTCCAGATCTTCCAGAGAGATGTTGGTGAGAGAGACACTGAGCAGCTCGCTGGTGTCCTACGGTTTTCATGGAACATCTCTTCTCTCTGTTTCCTGGTGGCCTCAAGATGCTTTCAAGCCTTCTATTTTTACCTCAGATGCTCCTCAAATCACCGATTTCCCCTCTTGCTTGGAGGGGAAACCGGGGCGAGAAAATGTTGGGGTCCATGTACCAGAAGCCGCTCATTCCTCGCCAAAAACGCGTTTTGCTACTGCGATGGCAGACATTGCCTTCGGCCAGCCAGCGTAGAACGCAAGGTGTATCATAACCTCTTTCAGCTCTGTCTCTGTCAGTCCATTCTCCTTCGCTCTCATAAGGTGGCCTACTAGCTGTTCGGTGTTGCCACCTGCTACCAATGTAGCGACGGTAATCAAACTACGATCCCGTTTCGAGAGCTCTTTCCGCTCCCAGATGTCACCAAACAAAACATCATCGGTAAGCGACACCATCTTTGGTAAGAAGTCGCCAATGAGTTTTTGTGCCCGGCTTTGTTCTTGTGCGTCAGACATTGTTTCCTCCTGAATTGTCGTCTTTACATTCACTGTTTTCAATGTATCGTGATCCGGGCCAACACTGACACCAGTATCACGTGCCGAGATTACCGTCTATCTTCCTGGCTCAGCGGAACGGAGGCTGTTTTTCGCTCGTGATCGTGATGACTCCATCCAGCCCTCGAAGACCGGACCATGACCTACATGGCTGTGCGCTGATCCATCGCAGCGTAACCCGATGGAACGCCAACGAGATCGAGCACAGGAGAAGGATCGAGCCGTCCAGCCAGCACATCAGCGAGCAACCCGGACAGATAGGCCCGAACAGGGGCTCCCCACCTCGCAGGGTGATTATGCCAAAAAAGAGCTGCTTAATAGTGATCTGTTCGACGCCATGAAGCACACCAACGTCACCGATGCTTCCTCCAGGACGAGCGATGGCACAGGAGCGTCGCATGATTGTCGAAAATGCGTGTCTGATTCGGCACATCGTCCAGTTTCTGAGCGGTCGGACGACCATCGCGCAGTCGCGTGTGTTGGTCTCGTTGGACGAACCGACCCAGGTGCTGTCAGCCAGGGGAACTTAGATCTCCTGGCGCGTGGGCCGGAACAGAATCTCATTCACGTCCACCTCTTCCGGCTGGCTCATGGCGAAGGCGACTGCCTGCGCAAATGATTCGGCAGGAATCGCAATCTCATAGCCTTTGCGGACATTCTCGGCGATATCCGGCTCGGTTATGCTGTTTGGCAGTTCCGTCGCTACTGCGCCCGGTGAGATCACCGTCGTGCGAATGTTGTAGGGCTTCACTTCCTGGCGCAGCCCCTCGGATATGACCAGCACGGCAGTCTTGGTCGCCGCATAGACCGCGCTGGTGGGGCGGACCTTATGACCAGCCACAGAGGAAACATTAATGATCTGCCCCGCTTTCTGCTGTTTCATATGCGGCAGCGCTGCGGCAATGCCGTACAGCACGCCCTTGATGTTCACGTCGATTGTCCGGTTCCAGTCGTCAATCTTGAGGCGCTCAAGGGGTGAGTGCGGCATCAGCCCAGCGTTGTTGATCATCACATCGATACGCCCGTATGTCTGTACGGCTGCATCGACCAATCTCTTCACCTGGTCGGAGTCAGTGACGTCTGTCGGTATGGCGAGCGCCTTACCGCCACTCCTGGTCAGCTCGTCCGCTAAAGACTGGATGCGATCGACGCGCCGCGCCCCCAGCACAACGCTTGCGCCCTGCGCGGAGAGAAGCCGGGCAGTCGCCTCGCCAAGCCCGCTGCTCGCGCCCGTGATGACGACGACTTTTCCTTCGATGTTCTTGCTCATGAAATTGCTACTCCTTCACTTGATTGCCTTTTTCTTTGGTCATCCTATTTCCCCAACCGCTCGAACCGGTACGCCAGTTCTGGCTCCCTTTTCTCTCATACGCCAGCCAGTTGGGCGACGAACTGCTTGAATGGCTCGATGTAACGGACGATCCGTAGAGGGCCAGCGTATACCTGATCGAAACCCATGTCGCGGCCCAGTTTAGAGACCCACCCTTCGTTCCAGTTCTTCGGGGTACCGAGCCCCTTGTATCGTGATCTGTGAGGCGGCGCTCTCGATCTCACGCAGATCATCGGGCGAGAGATTGACGGCAAGTGCTCCGATGTTTTCCTCCAGGCGAGAGAGCTTCGTGGTCCCCGGAATCGGCACGATCCACAGCTTTTGCGCCAGCAGCCAGGCGAGCGCGATCTGAGCAGGTGTCGCCTGCTTCTGTTCAGCGATCGTGCCAAGCAGATCAACTAACGCCTGATTCGCTTTGCGAGCCTCTAGCGTAAAGCGAGGGACGCTGTTGCGGAAGTCGGAACGGTCGAACGTCGTGTGTTCGTTGATCTTTCCCGTCAGGAAGCCTTTCCCCAGAGGGCTAAATGGAACAAAGCCGATTCCGAGTTCTTCGAGTGTCGGCAGCATTTCCGCTTCAGGGGCTCTCCACCAGAGTGAGTACTCGCTCTGCAGGGCCGTCACGGGCTGAACGGCGTGTGCGCGACGGATCGTTTGCACTCCCGCTTCAGAAAGGCCGAAGTGCTTGACCTTGCCTTCCTGAATCAAGTCCTTCACCGCTCCAGCCACATCTTCGATGGGCACGTCCGGGTCAACACGGTGCTGATAGAACAGGTCAATGGCGTCGACCTTCAGTCGCTTGAGCGAGGCCTCGGCGACCTGCTTGATATGCTCTGGCCGACTATCCATGCCGTCCATAAAGGACCCCTCTCCATTGGGACCAAGTTTGAACCCGAATTTGGTAGCGATCACCACTAGCCCGCGGAAGGGGGCGAGGGCTTCGCCCACAAGGTCTTCGTTGATGAACGGTCCGTACACTTCAGCAGTATCGAAGAAGGTGATGCCGTGTTCGACTGCCGATCGAAGAAGTCGGATCATGTCCTGCTTGTCGGCAGGTGGACCGTAGGAAAAGCTCATTCCCATACACCCCAGCCCAAGAGCCGAAACTTCCAAGTTACTCTTTCCAAGAGTGCGCTTGTGCATTCTCTGAACTTCCTGTCTTTGAGTAAAGGTCGGAGCGTTCTTCCGCCACGATCAGGCCTGGTGTTGTTCGTTGCTGACCTTTTCCATCCAGTCGGCGGTCTTGCCGTCGAGATGTTCGGCAATGGCAATGTGCGTCATGGCCGTGGTTGCCGTGGCACCGTGCCAGTGTTTCTCACCCGGCGCGAACCAGATCACGTCACCGGGCCGAATTTCCTCGATCGGACCGCCCCAGCGTTGGACCCGGCCACAGCCAGCCGTCACGATCAGGGTCTGGCCCAGCGGGTGGCTGTGCCATGCGGTCCGAGCACCTGGCTCGAACGTGACACTGGCACCGCGCACGCGTGCTGGATCGGGTGCCTCGAACAGGGGGTCGACGCGCACAGCGCCGGTAAAATACTCGACCGGTCCTTTGCCGGAAGGGTGTGAGCCACTTCTTTTGATATCCATGTTCAGCATTCCTCCACTATGGTTGCCAAAGCAGAGAGGCATATTCTCTGTCTGACAAGTATTATAGACACCCTTGATGACAAGCTGATAGAATAATTGTCGAGAATGATTGTATAATTCTACAAATTTTCAAGATGAGAGAAACACGTGAGGAGGTTTCCTATGTATGTGATACATCACCAGCAGATCGAACGCGAAGCTCAGCGGGCGCAAGCCAATCGCGAGGAACTGGTTGAACGGATCGGGTGGGCCATCCGCAAAGATGGGGTGACCCAGCCACTCCAAGGGCTTCACCTGTCCCGCCGCTCCGTGCCCCTAGTGCCGGTTCACAGCGTGGTCGAGCCATCCTTGTGTGTCATTGCCCAGGGCAGCAAGGAGGTCCTTCTGGGTAACAGTCGCTACCGGTACGACCCCTCACAGTATCTGCTCGCCACTGTCGAGTTGCCTCGCGTCAGTCAGGTTCTCGAAGCGTCGAAGGAGCGGCCCTACCTCGGTCTCCGCCTGGAACTGGACCCCACCCTCGTCAGTTCGGTCATGGTTGAGGCCGGTCACGCTTCTTCTCCAGGCCGTGCAGATGCGAGAGCCATCGCTGTCAGCCCTTTGGATGGAAACCTGCTGGACGCCTTCGTGCGGCTCACGAGGCTCCTGGATGCTCCTGCCGAAGCGCGGGTCCTCCTGCCACTGATCACGCGGGAAATTATGTACTGGCTCCTGATGGGAGAGCAGGGTGGTCGACTCCGTTATCTTGCTATCCAAGGGGGCTACACTCCCCACATCGCAAGAGCGGTTAAGCGACTCCGCCAGGACTTCGACCAGCCACTTCACGTCGAGCAGATCGCACAAGAGCTCGGCATGAGCGTCTCGGGGCTGCACTCCCACTTCAAGGCCGTCACAGCGATGAGTCCCATGCAATTCCAGAAGCGACTGCGGCTGCAGGAGGCCCGCCGTCTGATGCTGAACGAAGACCTCGACGCGGCGAGTGCTGCCTATCGCGTGGGGTACAACGACGCCTCCCACTTCAATCGGGAATACAAAAGCCTCTTCGGCGTCCCACCGATGCGCGACGTGCAACGGCTGAGGGAAGCCGCCAGGGAAAGCGCTGGTGCGTGAGCCAGAAGGCACATCCGGCACATCTGCCTCACGTACCATAACCATGGCCCACCTTTTGGAGGGAGTAAACTCGAAAGAGAGAGCTTCCCAAAGGAGCGTGAGCATCATGGCAAAAGAGCAAAAAAAGTATCCGAAAGAATTTAAGGTGGAAGCGGTCCACCTGGTCCAAGCAGGTCAGAAGTCACAGGCGCAAATTGCCCGCGACTTGGGTGTGGCGGACAGCACCCTCTCCACCTGGCGCAAGGAGTTGGAAGAACACGGCCCCAACGCCTTTCCTGCAGTGGACATCAGATACCACGGCCCCAAACGAAAATGAGCACCTGGTCACGCTCGCGTTGCACATGGCGCTGACTCGCCGACATCCGCAACCTGGTCTGCTTCACCATTCTGACCGAGGCAGCGAATACAGCAGTCAGGGCTACCAGGCATTGCTTGCGGCCCAGGGCATTGAGGTGAGCATGAGCCCCACAGCCAATTGCTACGATAACGCGGCCATGGAGTCCTTCTTCGACACACTCAAGAGTGAATGCGTGAATTGTACCCACTTCGCCACTCAAGAGCAGGCCAGAGTCACCATTTTCGAATACCTGGAGTGCTTTTACAACCCAATACGTCTGCATTCCACGTTACGGTACGTGAGTCCGCTTGTCTATGAACAAGCCTTTACACCATCGTTGAGATAACCCACTTCAGGATCTCCACAAATCTGGGTGACGCTCAAGTTTCTACAGGCAAGCAGCAAGGAATCAACCTACAAAACCAGCACAGCCACCCACGGCCACAACGTCCTCAGCACCAGACTTATGCCAGGGGGTGATGAATGGCCAGCAGGACAACCCCCAGTAAGAGCAAGACCGCCGCTGGAGCTATATGGGAGATCGCGTCCTTCCTACGAATATGCGTCAGGACCGCACTCAACATGACACAGACCAGGAGCGCTGCGCCCAATGTCGCCATAATAGGCACCCAGATGCCCACAATCAAGCCCAGGGTCGCCACAATTTCAAGCGCACCGGTCAGGACCAAGAACCAGACAGGAAAATGGTTCTTCTGAAAGCTCTCCACCATCTGCTTACTACGCGTCACCTTCGGGTAGCCAGACGCGAAGAATGCCAGCCCCAATAATACCTGCAAAACAAGTGCAACCCAGTACACACATATTCGCCCTTCTACGGGCACTCAAGCCCGACTCTCTCCATTTGTCAACACCTGTTGACTTACTAAAAACACTATAAACCACCTCATCTGCTTATGTCAACATCTGTTGACTATGGTATGATTGATGATGAGAAACGAACAATTCCTGCGGCCTATCGAGGAGCAGGTTGGCGGTCCCGATGGGCATCTACGCGCCGAACTGGCCTTGTCACAACTCATTGGCGTCAATATTATGAGTAGTTTGCTACACACCGAGGCCCTGAGCGCGATCCCTGACGAGCAGCTCATCAAGATTGTCGGTTCCGTCTGCCAGCACTATCTCAGCGATGAACTTGAAGAGACGAGCACATCGAAAGAAGAGCCTATAGATATGCCCTGAAAGAGCATGATAGTCGAAACATCACCGTACATCCGAGCTACTGTGTACGAGCCAGTTCCACCCAGGCCCAGCGCTCTTCCCTCTCTTGCGCCTGTCGCTGTTTCGCCCTCTGCGTTTGAAAGGAGAAGGAGAGGAAACTCCCCAGGAGTCCGTGAGCTAAAGCACTCTCTCAAGACGCTCGATAGTTATGGTCAAGGAGGGTGTGGAAAGCGTTAACGACCGTTATTTTCCATGTGTTTTGGAACGTCTTATTCGAAAGAGGACATTCCTTTCCCCGCTGTCGTCGCTGCGTGTAGGGAAGCTAGATGCTCCTAGCTTTCGCGACCCCATCGACTTTGATCAGCAGATGCTCTGGACCTCGCAGGGAGGGACTCGGACGGTAGGGTGGGGGGTCCACGACCAGACGCGGCTTCTCCAGCCGCCGCACGAGTTCAGTCAAAGCGATCTGGGTCTCTATGCGTGCCAGCGGCGCTCCAAAGCAAATATGGATGCCACTGCCAAACCCCAGGTGTTCATTATCGCGCCGCTCGGGATCAAAGCGATCTGGATCCGGGAACCGCGCCGGGTCACGGTTGCCCGCGGCCAGGGCCAGCGTGACCCGCACCCCTTTGGGAATCGTCGTCCCAGCCAGAGCAATCTCGTCCAGGGTGGTCCGACTGACTAAGAACTGGACTGGCGGCTCATAGCGCAGGAGTTCCTCCACGGTGGCCGGGATCAGGTCCGGGGCGTCACGCAGGCGGTCAAACATCGTCGGATGCCGCAGCAGCGTGAGCATCCCATTGCCAAGCAGATTCACGGTGGTCTCATGACCGGCGACCAGTAGCAGCGCGGCGGTCGCCACGAGGTAGGAGTCTGCCATCCGCCCTTCAGGGCCGGTATCGGTCGCCATCCTGGAGAGCATATCGTCACCCGGAAGCTCGCGGTGACGCTCGACCAGCTCGGCCATATACTGGTTCAGATCGCTCTGGGCCTGTTCCAGCTGTCGGCGTTGCTCTTTGCTCGATCCTGACGCATTTGCCACGATTGCCTCGGCCCACACGTGAAACTGGGGTTCATCTTCCCGTGGCACGCCCAGGATCCGACAAATCACCGTCACCGGCAGGGGATAGGCAAAGCGCTCAACGAAATCGATCTGGCGCTGGCCTCGCACTTGATCGAGGAGCATGGTGACGATGCGTAGCATCTCGGGACGCAGTTGCTCCAGATACTCCGAGCGTTCTGGCGGACCAAAGTGGCACATCGCCAGACGACGCAGGCGGTCGTGCTCCGGGGGGTCCAAGTTGATAAACCGATACGGATCCATGGTGGTCCGTGGTCGTCCCCCGGTTTGTGCACAGTTTCTCAAATCGGAACTGATGCGCGGGTCATGCAGCAACGCCTCGATCTCGCGATAGGTACTCACGACATACGTCCCCCTCTCGTCGGGGCCATCTTCCTGCCAGCACACCGGTGTCTGGCGCAATTGGGCCCACAGCGGGTAGGGATTCGCACGATTGGCAGCGTCGTAGATCTCTCGTAGGATGGTCTCCTGGGACATGGTTGCTCTCTCTCCTTCCTACGCACTCGTGTGCGTCTGCTGTTCATGGGGAGCGGTGCCGGTAAACCCACTGCACCCGCCGTTCATTGGGATCGTACCCGGTCAAGATCACCGTCGCATCATGGGTCGGGACCCGCGGATCGGGAAAGGCAGCTGGGACCGGGCAGCTTAGCGCGGGCAGTTCAACGCCGGGCATCTTGGGGGGGAACGGAGCGGCTTGCTCGATCAAGCGCTGATAAAACTCGACCCACTTGGCGTGATTGAACGTCACGGCAGCGACCAGTTGCCCCGCTTTTCCATAGGCGGCGACAAAGCTGGCTGAGGCCAGATCCCCCTGCGTGATCACTACTTCCTCGGCAGCCGAGGGGACCCCCACCGACTTGATGTTAACCCCAAACTGGCTGGACCAGAAGGCCGGAACGGCCACGTGCGGGCGGCGAGCAGTGGGGGCACAGACCATATTATGCGCGGCGACGGTGGCCTGCTCGACCGCATTGCCCCAATGTTCCAGTGACAAGAACTGGTAGTGGTAGAGGGGATGGGGGAATCGCGCGACATCGCCAGCGACAAAGATATCATCGGTGACAATGGCATTGATATCATAGGCACGGCACCCAGCGTCACAGCCCACCCCAAACGTCCCTGCGGCGAGCCCGGAATCACGCAGCCATTCCGTATTGCGGATCGCCCCTAGGGCAACCACTGCCACCTCAGTGTCGAGGGTGCTGCCATCTGAGAGATGAGCGCGGCGCACCCGTCCCTGCGTATCTCCCGAAAGACCGGTGACGGTCACCTGACAGCGCAGATCCACCCCGTGCTGGCGCTGCAATGTGGCAACACGCTCGGCAATCACGCCCCCAAGCGCTCCCACCAGCGGAGCGGCCCCACGTTCGACCACCGTGACCGGCAGACCCAGCTCGCAGCAGGCGGAGGCAATCTCCGACCCGGTGAACCCACCCCCGACCACGAGCACCCGACGTGGTTTGGCGGCCAGGCGCTGCGCTAGGCGCTGAGCATCATCGCGTCCGCGCAAGGTGAAGACGCCCTCAAGCTTCGCCTCAGCCTGGTTGGCCCAGGGTCGTGCCCGCGTGCCAGTGGCGATGAGGAGACGGTCAAACTCGACTGTGTGTCCATCAGCTAGGCGGACCTGTTTGGCAGGCAGATCCAGACCCACAGCCGCCACGCCCAGCCGCCACTCGACATCGACCACGGTCTCGCGCCGAGGCAACCTGGTATGCGCTGCCGGTACCCAGCCCGTCAGCACGGCCTTGGAGAGCGGAGGACGATCATAGGGAAGATACGGCTCATCGCCAATGAGGGTCAGGAGTCCGGTAAAGCCCTCAGCGCGCAGGGTTTCCGCTGCACGGAGTCCGGCGAGCGAAGCGCCCACAATCACGATGCGACCGAGGTCTTGGATCGCTGCCCCCTTTCTCTGGCTACTCATACGGCACTGGCTTCCTGATCTGCGGTTCGCTGCCGTCTCGCCATTCGACGAAGATGGCCTGAACGGGACACGCCGCTGCCGCGCGCAGCACTTGCTCACGCTGCGAGGCGTCTGGCGCTGGATCGTACCAGAGCGCTTCCTCCCCATGCAGCTTGAAGACGCTGGGGGCAAAAAAACAACACTGGGCATAGGCCTGGCACCGGTTGAGATCAACCACCACCTGGATGGGGCCTGACGGTGCAGGAGGTGGTGGAAGGTGTGCGTGTGTCATCGGCTCTTCCTTTATGTGTTCGTGAGTTTCCTGTGGGACACGGCCTCCAGACGTCCTGGGTCTCGCGCACGAAGGGAAAAAGTATGATCACGCAGACCGGAAAGGTCGCCTGAATGACACTCTTGTTGAGCATTTCACAAGTGCAACGATTACTACTACGAGCATAGCGGATGAGAGCAAGAGGCTCACTGCAGCGTGGCCTGGCTGGGAAGGAAGCAGTGGCCAATGTCTTTCAGGATCTCCTCAAACTGGGACTCTCGGTGCGCAAAATCGCCACCCTCCTTTCTCAATCAAGCTGGACAGCCTCTCACTTCAACATCTTACGCAAGCTCCCAATTGCTTTCTCTGGGCACGCAAAAGTGCGCGCAACAAACGCAGCAGAAGCTCACCACGCTGCAATCCTACGAAATGACGCGGCGCACGATACGCGAAATAACCAGCCCCAATCGTTCTTCAACCCAGGTCATTCATAGCCTTCCAACTGGCGAGTCTCTTATCGCCGTCTCCATACAGGGCCACGGCAAGCAGGCAACAGTCACACTCCTCGTCGTGATCAATGGTCCCGTCGTCACGCAAAGCACACGTACCATACAACTACAACAGGTCATTTCTACATTATGGAATTACTGGCAGCCCGCGGGCTTTTACTTCATCTTCTTATCTACCGCCCTGGGCACAAGCGCCGACATGCTTATCTCGCATAATCTTACCCGTCGCTTGCGTCGTATCGCTCAGGCAACAAAAGAGTGGAGCTGGGGAGAATTTCAGATGACCATCCATGATCACGCTCGCGATGAGGTAGGCAATATTGAGGTGGTGGGGAGGCAGGTTCGGGCGAGGAGGCTATTCAATTGATCAGAGAGCTGGCACCGTCCGAAGACATCAGACCCTGTCCCGCAATACAAAGTGCAGGGGGTCGTTAGGAGCGGCCCTCTGCACTTTGTATAGAGTAGATCAATTGCGATTGCAGCTCAAGTATATATTGAAAAATGGATGCAGATACAGTTATGGCGAGAAGAAAAAGCGGCGAAGAAAGTCTCTTCAGAAGACGCTCTGATAGCGAGGTGTCAACGCTGCTGTACCACAATGCCGCAGTCAAATCGCAACAGTGTGGCATTAGTTGTCCCTGAAAGGAGCAGAGTATACCATGGGCACGATCACCGTAAAAGACGGCACAACAATCTATTACAAGGATTGGGGATCGGGACCCCCTGTTGTCTTCAGCCATGGCTGGCCACTGAACGCCGACGCCTGGGACGATCAACTGCTCTTTATCGCCTCCAACGGCTATCGCGTAATTGCTCATGATCGTCGAGGCCATGGTCGATCCAGTCAGCCCTGGAAGGGCAATGACATGGACACATACGCCGATGATCTCGCAGCGCTCATTGAAACGCTTGACCTCTCCAGCGTTACGCTGGTTGGTCATTCGACTGGTGGAGGAGAGGTGACTCGCTACATTGGTCGTCATGGAACCTCGCGAGTCGCCAGGGTCGTGCTCGTAGACGCAATACCTCCACTCATGCTCAAAACAGCAACCAATCCGGGTGGGCTGCCTATTGAGGTCTTTGACCAGATCCGCGCTGGCGTCCTTCAGGATCGCTCACAATTCTACAAGGATCTCAGTGCCTCCTTCTACGGTGCGAACAGACCAGGCTCCCAGGTATCTCAAGGCATTCGAGATATGTTCTGGTTATGGTCAATGCAGGCTGGCCTCAAAGGTGCCTATGACTGCATCAAAGTTTTCTCCGAGACAGACCTCACAGAAGACCTCAAGCGCTTCGACGTTCCAACGCTGATCATTCACGGTGACGACGATCAGATTGTGCCCATTGACGACTCGGCTCGGCTCTCCTCGAAGATCGTCAAAGATGCTACCCTGAAGATCTATCCAGGAGCCCCCCATGGCCTCCCCAACACACATAAGGAGCAACTCAATACTGACCTACTCTCCTTCCTCAAGTCCTAGATATAGAGGGACGACAGCTTCCACCTGGACAAAAGGATACCTGAGGTAACACTCTTTTTCTGCTTACCATCTATGAAAGGGATACATCGATGGCAACCATCTATTATCGAAACATACCAATTGATGGTGTCAAAGTATTTTATCGTGAAGCAGGAACACAACATGCACAAACAATTATTTTGCTGCATGGATTTCCTTCTTCCTCACACATGTTTCGCAACCTTCTTCCAACACTCGCCGAACATTTCCATGTCGTGGCACCAGATTATCCAGGATATGGATATAGCGAGTGTCCAAGTGTTGAGCAATTCACCTACACATTCGATCACCTGGAAGAGATCATAGAAAAGGTTGTAAGTGCGCTCAAGCTTCCCTTCTTCAGTATCTATGTCCAGGATTATGGTGCTCCCGTGGGATTTCGCCTGGCAGTGAAGCATCCAGAGATGATTGAGGGGATTATCAGTCAGAACGGCAATGCCTATCAAGAAGGGTTTACCTCCTTTTGGGACGCGGCGCGACCGTTCTGGTCCAATCGCAACGCTGAAACAGAGAAACCTATACGAAACTTGTTGACACAGGAGTCAACCATCTGGCAATATACCCATGGGGTGCGTCAGAAAGACCATATCAGCCCCGATGCCTGGACGCTTGACCAGTTGGGACTCAATCGCCCAGGCAATGCAGAAATACAACTGGCCCTCTTTGAGGACTATCGTACCAATCCAGAGAGCTATCCACAATGGCATGAGTACTTCCGGCGCTACCAACCACCACTGTTGGCCGTCTGGGGTAAGAATGATCCCATCTTTGGACCTGATGGCGCAGAGGCATTTAAACAAGATCTACCACAAAGTGAGGTAGATCTATTGGACACTGGTCACTTTGCGCTTGAAGAAGATGGAGATGTGATCGCTCAGCATATCATCCGCTTTCTCACGACAAGGAAACCAGCGTAAGCTTCCGACTTTCCGTGCGTAGGGGAATAGCATCCTTCGATCTGCTATGCTTTCGCCTGGTACAACGCCAGAAATGTTTCGGGATGAGGTCTGCCGCTGGCCTTGATAAGCTCGATAAGGCTCCTGACGTCAAATGGAACGTGAAGAAATTCTATATTGTTCCGCCCGCCTTCAGAGGTGACAATCGCATACTCAGCCCAGGGATCGGCATGAAAGGTGTCAGCCGGAAGTGTCCAGTTATAAGCCAGACCAACGCTACCAGGATTGACATACCAGGCATCTCCCAGCCGCCTCAATTGCTGGGTATGGGTATGTCCTCCGCTGAAAAGGGCCGCCGCAAAACCTCCCAGGAGGTTTTGCGGCGGCCCTTTTCAGAGGTATTCGGCAAAATAAGATCGTCAAACGAACGAGGAGAGCCATGAAAACAGAGCAGTTTTTTGTCAGCCTCCAGCGCGATCTCCACGGTGGGGGCGAACTGGCCGATAAATACCCGATCATCCTCTGATAATTGCGCCAGGGACCACTCCCTGACAGCCATCTGTTGAGAAGAGACCTGTTCATGCGGGCTGGTTTCTTCTCCTGTGAGCAGCCAGGCATCCGCGTTGCCCATAACCACCGGACAAGCCAACTCGCGCAAACGTTGGAGCGTCTCGGTTGGCTGAGGTCCTCCCTGGATAGCATCTCCCAGGCAAACAATCTGATCAATAGAATGCCGACGAATATCCTCCAGGACAGCATCAAACGCAAGACAGTTCCCGTGGATATCGGAAATAATGGCAATACGCATGACATCTAGTACATAATCTCCCTTTCTTACTCAGAAAAGCGGTGGGGATTCAAAAAATAATGTAGAAAGTTGTCTTTATTCTACTACCTGTTAATGGACAACAGTGGGACTAAGCATTCTAGAACTGTATTCCTCCCCACCATTATACTGCATGTGTCAACAAATGCACATCGTCCATTGTGTCGATGTTTTTTTCGTCTTTTCTAGGGTATGCTCTGCACGTCTTCTGTTTCTCCCTATTGCTCTGTGAAGGTTTGTTTGAAAGGTATTCATGCCACCAGCGGCGGCACGGGAAAGGGAGTGCAGAGGGGCTGACGCCCCTCTGCACTCTCCACTTTTTCTTTTCATCTGATCAAAGGAGATGCGCATGCATATACCACTTCGGATCTACGTTCGTTTGCTGCGTACCTATCTCGCTCACCAGCGCACACACGTACGCCTACTCGCGTTCTTGCTCTTCCTCACGATTGGCCTGCAACTCCTGAACCCACGTGTCCTGCAACTCTTTCTCGATGGGGCGGTACATAAAGCACCTCTCTCCATCCTGAGCCTGCTCGGTCTGCTCTTTCTGCTCGTCGGGTTAGCCTCACAGGGGCTTTCGGTGCTGGCAACCTATCTGAGTGAGAGCGTGGCCTGGCGGGCCACCAATAGCCTGCGTGAGGACCTGGCCGAGCATTGCCTGCAGCTGGATATGCCCTTTCACAACGCGCATAGTCCCGGCGAGATGATCTCGCGCCTCGATGGCGACGTGACCAGCCTGGCGAATTTCTTCTCACAGTTCGTCATACGCGTCCTTGGGAACCTGCTGCTGCTCCTTGGCATCCTGCTTATGCTCTGCTTTGTGGATTGGCGGCTAGGTCTGGGCCTTGCACTCTATACCCTACTCGCACTCTTCATTTTGCAACGTACGCGCAACCTCGCCATCGCGCACAGCCTGGCACATAAAGAGCAGCAAGCTCAACTCTATGGGTATCTTGAGGAACGTTTGTCCTGCCTTGAGGATATCAGTTCTTTGGGCGCGACCACGTCTATATTACAGGGGTTTTATGAACGGATGCGCAGTTGGCTACGCACAATCCAGTTCCTGGGGCTGTTTGATGGTCTCAAGGTTGGTGTGACCTCGCTCGCCCTGGTTGGCGGCACGTTTCTGGCCCTGGGGCTGGGTGCATACCTCTTTGGCCTGAGATGGTCGAGCACAGGCACGCTGGTCATGCTCTTCTACTATACCCAACTCTTGCAGGCGCCTTTACTTGAACTCCTCGATCAATTACGCAATCTCCAGGATGCCAGCGCCAGCATCACTCGTGTCAACGCGCTCTTTACTAGCACCCCACAGGTACATGATGGCAATGTAGCGCAGTTCCCCACAGGGCCTCTCTCTCTCGCCCTCTCCGATGTATCCTTTGCATATGAGATGGGCAAACCGGTCCTACGAGATATCACTTTTTCGCTTCCAGGTGGGAGCGTGCTTGGTCTGCTTGGGCGCACTGGCAGTGGGAAGACCAGCATCGCCCGTCTCCTGTTGCGTCTCTATGATCCTCAGAGCGGGAATATTCACCTCAGTGGCTCCGATACGATCCCACTCAATCTGCGCTCGCTTCGCCTGCACACGCTACGTGGCTCTATCGCTCTGGTCACGCAGGACATCCAACTCTTCCATGCCTCCTTGCGCGATAATCTGACCTTCTTCGATCCCCATATTCCTGATGAGCGCCTGCTCTATGCCCTGCGTGAGACGAATCTCAGCGAATGGTATCAGAGCCTCCCTGCTGGCCTGGATACCCTGCTTCATGGTAACACGGGCCTCTCCGCCGGGGAAGCACAACTGTTGACCCTGGCCCGTGTCTTCCTGCGCGACCCATCGCTTGTCATTCTCGACGAGGCATCTTCACGCCTGGACCTGGCCAGCGAGCGCCGACTGGAAGAGGCCCTGGATAGAGTGCTGGTTGGCCGGACAGTGATTATTATCGCGCATCGCCTGGCAACGCTACGCCGGGCCGACTACCTGGTGATTCTGGAAAACGGCCATATCCGCGAGCAAGGTGCGCGTCAGCATCTGCAACAATGTCCTGACTCCTACTTTACGCATCTGCTTCACACTGGCATGGAGGAGGTTCTCGCCTGATGAAAACATGGCATCTTACCTGGTCGCTCTTTCGCTTCCGTCCCCAGGTCTATCTCTCGCTCATCGCCTGCTGGCTAATCACGTTCGCGATGCCTTTGCTGGCGGGCGAATTACTGAGAATTTTTTTTGATAACGTGGCCAGCACAGCACCGCTTCGCTGGGAGAGTGCGCTCCTGCTGTGGTTGCTTGTCTCACTTGTCTCGCCAGCATTGCGCCCGCTGATCTTCTTTCTTGAACCGCTTATGGATCAGGAGGCGATTGCCCTGCTGACAAAGAACATCCTGTTACATCTCTTCACGCTTCCCGCAACCCAGGCGCTCAGCCTTTCCAGTGGCGATGCCGTGAGCCGTTTGCGCGACGATACACGAGAAATCGGCGTTTTTATGATCTGGTCGGCGGTCTTCTTTGGGCGCATCCTCTTCATCTGTGGCGCGCTCGTGATCATGCTACGCATCAATGTTCTGATAACGCTTGTCTCGTTGCTTCCGATTACTGGCATCATTCTGCTCAATAGCGTTCTGATGACGCATGTTCAGCGCTACCGTCACGCCAGCCGGGCCACCACCAGTGAGGTAACCACCTGCATTGGCAACATCTTTCAGTCGGCCCAGGCCATTAAGGTCGCCACGGCGGAGACAGCAATCATCGCGCACTTTCGTCGCCTCAATGCACAGCGGCGTCACGTCGCACTCCGCGAGCGCGTCTTCTGGGAGATCATGCAATCCTTTATGAGCAATATGCTCAACCTGGTGACTGGCCTGATCATCCTCGTTTCGGCTCAGGTCATCGCCAGTGGCACGCTCAGCGTCGGCACCTTTCTCCTGTTTGTCGTGTACGCCCAACTTCTAATGGCCTGCTTCTCAACCTTTGGAATGCTTATCGCGCGCTATCGCCAGCTTGGCGTTTCCTTCGAGCGCCTGGGTGCCTTCCTTCAGGGCGCACCGCTCTCGTCCCTGATCGCACCTGTGCAAACGCACCTGCATGGAGCGCTCCCCGAGATCAAGCCTGTCGCCAGGATGGCAGAGCAATCCTTTCGTCAGTTGGACGTTGAAGACCTGTCCTACCAGTATCCCCACGCCCAACGCGGAATTACGGATGTGAGCTTTCGCCTGCGACGCGGTACCCTCACGGTCATCACTGGAGGTATAGGTTCGGGGAAAACGACGCTCTTACGCGTCCTTCTTGGCCTTCTACCCAGGCAAGAGGGGATAGTTCGCTGGAATGGAACACTTATTGAGGATCTGGCCGCCTTCCTTGTGCCACCTCACAGCACCTATACTCCCCAGCAGCCACGCCTGTTCAGCGGGAGCATTCGCGAAAACCTGCTCCTTGTGCCACCTTATAGCGAAGAGGAGGTGGAACAAGCTATCTATCACGCCGTGCTCACCCCTGATCTGCTGGCTATGCATGAGGGGATCGAAACAGTCATCGGCCCCCGAGGGGTACGTCTCTCCGGGGGCCAGGTCCAACGCGTCGCAGCGGCACGCATGTTTGCCCACAACGCGGACCTCTTGCTCTTTGATGATCTCTCCAGCGCGCTCGATGTCGAGACGGAGCAGACACTCTGGCAGCGTCTCGCGGAGCGGCGTGACGTCACCTGCCTGGCTGTCTCTCAGCGCCGCATCCTCCTCCAGCGCGCGGATACTATCCTCGTGCTCAAAGACGGAACACTCATCGCACAGGGAACGTACACCGACCTGCTCGCAACCTGTCCTGAGTTCCAACGCCTCTGGCATGGCGAGGCCAGTTCCCTTTAAATGGAAGTTTCCTTTAGTCTTCACTTCTCTTGACATAATTTTCGCATCTCAGTATACTTCTACTTAGCTAATTCGATATATATCAAAATAACAGGAGAGAGAAGGATGGGACAGGAAGAGCTCCAGAGAATGCTCGATTTTTTCAAAGGGCTAGCAGACGAGAATCGGCTCAAAATGTTAGGTCTGCTCGCCAATCAGGAATACAGTGTGGACGAGCTGGCGACTCTCCTGAATTTAAAGCCCCCAACCATTTCACACCACCTGGCGAAACTGAAGGCATTGAACCTCGTCGAGATGCAGGCCGAGGGAAATACACATTTCTACCGCCTCAACACCTCCACATTAAGTGCGGTTAATAAACTGCTTCTCACCCAGGAGAGAATGGCCTCGTTGGTTGATGATATCGAGGGTGATGAGTGGGAGAAGAGAGTCATTCGAGACCTGTTTGATGGAGCGCGCTTGAAGGCTGTTCCTACGAACACGAAGAAGCGGGCCGTCGTTCTGAAGTGGTTCGCCAACCGGTTTGAGTCCGGGATGCGTTACCAGGAAGCTGAAGTCAACGAGATCATTAAGCGTCATCACCCAGACTGGGCATTCTGGCGCCGTGAGTTGGTAGGCGCTCGGCTCCTGGCGCGTGAGAAAGGCATCTATTGGCGCATACCAGAGGAAGGGAGCGAGCCTTAGGCATGAACATCTTAGGAAATAATCTTACGCTTATCCTTGCAAGTGCCGAGTCAGCGGAGGAACTCCTCCCGGCTTTTAATGGCGATGCGCAGTTTCTCCGTTGGAGTGGGTATCCATCCGGAATGATGTCACTTTCCCAGGTGCGAGACGATATTCAGGAAACATCTGAATTGCCAGGTGGAACCACCTGGCGCATTGCTGATCGAGAAGGAGGGCTTATTGGAGTCGCTGAGACAGCTTTTCATCCTTCAGCGAATGTAGGTTGGATTGCGTTACTGATTATTCGGCGCGAATTTCAGGGACGCGGATATGGACGCGAGGTCGCTGCCCTGCTGAAAGACTACCTGTTTTCCTCCTCGGAGGTGACTGAGCTTGGGCTGGGAGTACTGGTACAGAATACTCCGGCCCAGGCTTTCTGGGAGAGTTGCGGCTATGTTCGCAACGCACGCCACCGAGATACTCATGGCAATGACTGCTACGTGTACCGCTTACCACATCCCACAGTTGGAGTATGACTCATATAGTTGCTGAAACCTTGACCAACTCTTACCTTGGCCCAGATTTCGTCATTCCCTGGCGTTTTCACTCTGTCTTCCTGACCTGACCTACGCCCGTTTACCAAAACAGCGGACTGGGCGGGCGGATGCACTACGGGCACCCGATGTATCTCTTCTGAACAAGAGATTTTCACTCGTGAGATGAATCCAGGAACATCTCTGGGGGATCCCAGAAGCTCAACTGGATAGGAGGACCAGCCCTCGTGATCCTTTGCGCGTTTTCCTGTTTCCACTTCTCATGACGTCTCAGAAGAAGGGCCTTGACCTGCTTGAGGTCAGCGCACGCTGCCAATTCCCTGTCTGCCCAGCGAGAAGCCAGTGTCCCGGCGGCTTTGCGATCGGCGTGATCGGTATAGCCACAGACCTGACAGCAGAACGTCTGCTGGTCGGGTCGGTTGGCTCGGTCCACGTAATGACAGACGGGACACTCCTGAGAAGAATAGGCCGCTCGCACGGTGTGTGACGCCATCCTGCGTTTGGCTGCTGCCCAGGCGAGTTGCTTGGGGATATGGCCCAGGTTGGACGCATAGAGATAGGCGTTCATCGAACGGGCCTTGAAGCGCATCGAAGCGACGTTGAGGTCCTCGTAGATGATGCGGGCATCTGGATGGTCATCGAGGGCTTGATTGATCGCGCGATTGATATCCTGCCGCACCTGGCGACCTAACCGTCGGCTTGAGGCTGAGCTTTTAGAAGGGAGCTTCTCCTTGGGGACCCCCTTCTTTTTGAGGCAGGCCCGTAACTTGTCCTTGCGCCGGCGTTTTTCCCGATCACGTTTGTGCTTGGTCGCCAGTTTCCCTGCAAACGTGCCGTAGTGCTTGCCCGTTGAGGTCGTGACAAAGTTTTTGATGCCGACATCGATGCCCACACCTGGGGCTCCGGCTTCAGTCTTGGGAGGCATGTCCTCATCAAAACTGAGGGTGAGCCACCAGACACCCTTGCGCTTTTGCAGGGTCGTGGAGGTATTGATCGTTTTGCCTCCCATCGCTTTTTTGTGATAAGAGGCGAGTTTGACCGGCACCCGGAGAGGGTTGCCCTTGTCCAGCGTACTTATTCTGAGCCAGTAGTCGAAGGTGGACTCTTCGGATTTTTCGATGACCACCACGTTGGCGTTGGCCTGCATGACAGGCACACGCAGCACAGGCACATCCCATTCCTGCCATTCGGGTTCTTTTCGTTTGAAGGAGGAGCGCTTGCCTTCCGCTTCCGCTTTCGCACGGGCAGCGGCGTAATCAGCCACCTCGTCCAGATAGGCCTGGTAGGCATTGGTGCGGTTGGTTCGCCACGATTTGGCAATGCCTGCCGCCTGTTGCATGGCGACGCGATGCAAGCGCTCAGACAGTTCCGTCTCGAAGATGGGATCAGTATATTTGTCTGGGCTCTCCTCTCGGGTGCCAAACAGCGTGGTGTACTGCTGACACAGCGGCAGATAGACGGCCATCAGCGCATCGAGGGCCGCCAGCTTCCCCGGATTGGCTTCAAGCAGCCGAATATGCGTCACCGCACGGGTCAGCGTGTGCTTTGTCTTCTTCTTCCGCTTTCTTTTGCGCTTCTGCTTCTCTTCAGCTGTGGCTTTGGCCTCTCTCTTGCTCATCAGAAACCGTGATCTCTCCTTTCCGCACCAGAGCCGCGATGATCACCGTGCCACCGCGTTTGGGTTCCGTCTGCAAGAGCACCCGTCGTGGTCAGCTTTTCGCTCATCCCCCATTCTCCTTCAAGGCCGCCAGAACTTGCTCCGTTTTATGTTTGGCTCGCCTGCGCCCATAGAGGCGAGCGGCAAACGAGGTGATAATCGCCACAAAGTCGCCCATCAAGTCATCTTGGGCCGTGTCGGCCGTGTTGACAACCACCAGCTCTCGTCCTTGCATGGCAAGGAGGGTCTGGATGTAGGTGACGCCGAAGCGGCTCGCGCGATCCTTATGTTCCACGACGATGCGGTGAATCCGGGGATTGGAAAGTAATGCCAAGAACTTGGGACGCTGGTCGTTAATGCCGCTGCCACATTCTTTCACCACCGAGGCCACCGACCAGCCTTGAGCGTTACACCAGGTGATGAGCCGCTCGGCCTGGGTGTCGAGATTCTTTTTGTTCTCACTTGATGACACGCGCGCATAGACGGCCACCTGCTGGTCAGCAGGATCATTCATCATTGCTTTTTCGACAGGCTCTTCGATAATCACCGTGCCCGTTGGCAGTTGATAGCCTTTGATCTGCCCCCGTTTAAAGAGCCGGTAAGCCGTATTGTAATGGATTCCAAGCTTCTTGGCATAGCTCGACAACTTCATAGATCTAGTATAGTCGATGCGCTCACAGATTGCAAGAGATGGTAACATTTTGTAGCAATTGGTGGCAAAAGAAGAAAGCTTTTCTCGATACCCCTATTAGGCCCGCCGGAGGAATTCACAACGCTAAGCCCACAAAAAGCCCGAGAGTAAGGGATATCCACAACGCTAAGCCTCTCGTCAGCCGCGTTAGAACAGTGGAGGCGTCGTTCGCAAGGGGCGCAACTGCCCATTCCGCTTTTTAGGAGCTTGCAAGTCCAGGTGATGGAGAGATCCAGCATGGCCTTGCCATTTTTCATCACAATCTCGGCAAAGTCGTTGGTGTCCCACCCGTCCAATACGTTCCGCAAGGTTGCCTGGTAGCGTTCTTCCAAGGCGTCAAGATAGGCATTGGCATCCTGGTGCTCTGATAAGGTTCAATACCAGCAACATTGGCCCTCTTTTCTCTTCTGGTTTGAGAAATTCCTCTTCCATACCAGAAAGATGGCGCGAAAAAAAATAAGTGGATAGATCGCATCGTTTGCTTGCTTGTGTGGTATACTCCTGGGTGTTGGGGAACTCATCCTCAATCCCCAACCCTAGAGGAAGGATGCGATGCCCAAATCACCGCGATATGTGCTCATCTGGTCACATGAGCAAGAGCAGTATGGACTCCAGACACCAGAACAACCTGTTCAGTGGTTTCACCCGGGAGACGAAGCCGCATTCGCGCGCTGGTTGGAAGCGCACACGTCTTTTGCCTTTGTGGGACAAGCTGGACGGCTCTCGGTGCTCAAAGAAGCCCGGCCTCGTGGAAGCGGCTATTGGTACGCCTATCAAAAACAGGGCCGACAGACCCGGAAACGCTATCTGGGCCGCTCAAACCAGGTGACGTTCGCCCGCTTAGAGCAGGAAGCGCAGATCTTGACGAACCAGCCTGAGCTTTCCTCTTTTGCTCCTGAGCCTGGCACGCCGCCATCCGAGGCGCAGGGCATGCTGCTTTCCAGTAAACTCTCTCCTCCTCGCTTGCCGCACGCTCTCGTGGAACGCACTCGCTTGCTTGCAGATCTAGCTGCCATGGGCTCTTACCCGTTCACCCTTGTCTCGGCTGCTGCTGGTAGTGGCAAGACAACGCTGCTCGCGACATGGGTAGCATTCCAGAAGGCGCAGGCAAACAGCGGAAGGGCACAAGGAGCCGACCAGGCAGTGGCCTGGCTCTCCCTTGAGGAACTGGACGATGATCAGATCCGCTTCTGGGACCTGGTCATCGCCGCTCTGCGCGAGGCCTGTCCGACGCTGGGAAAGACAGCTCTTGCGCTGCTGCACTCACCCCAGCCGCTTCCATTCTCAACCATGGTGACGGCATTCCTGCATGATCTTGAGCGAGTCACTCAGGACATCATCTTGATTCTGGATGATTACCATGTCATCTCTGATCAGGCTATCTGTGATTCCCTGCTCTTTCTCCTCGATCATGCACCTGCTTCTCTGCACCTGGTTCTGGGCAGCCGCACCGACCCAGATCTTCCTCTCGCCCGGTTCCGCGTGCGTGGGCAGGTGCTGGAGATCCGCGATCAGGATTTGCGCTTTACTGATGTCGAGGCCGCCCACTTTCTGCGCGAGGCAATGGGCTTGCCCCTTTCAGAAGATGAGGTGGCCAGGCTCTCCCTGCGCACGGAGGGCTGGATCGCCGGGCTGCAACTGGCAGCGCTCTCCCTGCGCAAGCGATCCGATTCCGCTGCTTTTGTGAAGGATTTCACAGGCACCCACCGCTATCTGCTGGACTATGTTCAGCAAGATATTCTCGCACCATTGCCTCAGTCCCTCCAGGACTTTTTGCTTCAGACATCGATCGTCTCTCGCATGAATGCGGCCCTCTGCCAGGCCATCACCACCGGGACAAATACATCTGAGAGCCAGGAGATGTTGCAAACCCTGGAACGGGCCAACCTCTTTCTCGTGCCGCTGGATGAGCATCGTCAGTGGTATCGCTACCATGATCTCTTTCGCGAGGCGCTGCTGGCGCGTTTGCATGCCAGTTCTCCACACCTGGTGCCGCCGTTGCATAGGCGCGCGGCCAGCTTTTATGAGGCTCAAGGTGAGTGGCGCGAGGCCATTACGCACGCGCTGGCTGCGGGTGACTCCTCCCTTGCCGCTTCCTTGATGGAAAAGGCATCGAGACCGTTCTGGTTTCGCGGGGAAGTCAGGACGATCCACACCTGGGTCTTCTCTTTGCCCGATGCCGATCTGAGTGCGCACTTGCCCCTGGCACTAGATGCCGCCCTGCGTTTCTTCGACGCGATGAACCTGAGCAATGAAACGCTCTATCTTGCCGTAGCTGCTCAGATAGAGCACACCTTTACCCGTGTGGAGGGGCTCCTGGAAGCAGCATCGCACTGGAAGTTCACCGAAGCTGAGCTGGCGCTGACCAGGCAACGTGTGCGCCTGTTACATACCTTGATCGAACTCAGGGAAATGCTCGCGCGCGATGATGCTGAACGCCTGCGCGATCTTATTCTGGAGCTTGAAGCACTGCCAGAAGATGAAGGGGCGAGCTGGAATATGATCCCGCTCTATCTCATCTTCTGGCTGACCACCGTGTATCAAGGATATGGTGTGGCTTTGATACCTAAACTCCGCATGGTAAAGCAACAGTTACTACAGGCAGGAGACATCCTGATGGCCACGCGCGTCTTGAGCTGGTTGTCCTTTGTCTCTTCTGCTTATGCTACCCAATTGCATCAGGGACAGCACGACGCGCTGTACGCCCTGGCCCTGGCGGAACAGATCGGCGCGCATACGCCCTGGGAAGGATATCTCTCGTATTGCCTGTTTGGAATCTGTTATGCCTGGAATAAGCTGGATGAAGCATCTCACTGGCTCCAGCAACTGCGACATTTTGCGCGAGATTGGCAACATCTGCAACTCCTGGTTGAAGGCGAGACCCTCGCGGTGCAACTTGGACTGGCACGAGGAGATGTTGTGGCCGCTCATGAGGCGTTGCACCGGCTTGAAGGGTTGCTTGAACAAGAAACGTTTGCCCATCATGCCCCCTGGGTAACGGTGTTGCGCGTCAAAATATGGCTGGCCGAGGGAAAGCTGGGCGAGGCATCAGCGTGGGCAGCGCACACCACCTTTTCCCCTGAGTCCTGGAGCCCCTTGCGCCGCTGGGAATTCCTGATACTGGTGCGGGTCTTGCTGGCCCAACAGCAGTACCAACAGGCGGTCGAGATGCTCGCACGCTTCAGCCAGTACCTTGACCAGGAAGGTTCGATTGACACCGTCCTCGAATTTCGCGCGCTCTCTGTCGTGGCTCTGCATCATGCAGGAAAGCTGGAACAGGCGGCACGTGTCGCGGCACACCTGTTCGCGATCACGGAGCCCCAGGGCCATCTGCGTGTCTATCTGGACGAAGGGATACTTATGCATCAGGCGCTCTCCGCGTTGCAGGCTTCCGCACATCCGGGGAAGGATGAAGCTCCCGCAGAGGATGAACCCGGTAGCGCAACGGTTGTCATTTCGCGCACTTACGTGTTACGCTTGCTTGCCGTTTTCGAGCAAGAGGCACTGCCAAGAAAGGGGGCTTCTCATCCCTCTTTGCCCCAGGCAACGCCTGTGTTGCCTGTGCCTGGACGTGTGGCTTCCGCCTCACCTGCGCCAGTCGAGCCGCTGACCAGGCGTGAACTGGAAGTCTTGCGCCTGCTGGCCGAAGGCGCTTCCAACCAACAGATTGCTGCGGTGCTGGTGATCCAACTTTCCACCGTGAAGAAACATGTCGGCAGCCTCCTCGCGAAGCTGGGAGCAGAAAGCCGCACCCAGGCGCTTGTCAAGGCACGTGCCTTCTCCCTGCTGTAAGCGTGTTCCTCCCCAACACCCACCTTCTTTCCCAAGAAAATGCTACCCCAGGGTAGACTTTTGGTGACTGCTTGTGCCTCATCTCTGCGCTATCCTTGTGTATGTGGAGATCATGCAAGGAGAAAAAACTGATGAACTACCAGATTCGGATTAAAGGACATCTCGATCTCTCCTGGCAAGACTGGTTGGCGGGACTTCAGATCGTGCATGAGCCATCTGGAACCACGCTGCTTTCCGGTCCCTTGCCTGATCAGGCAGCGCTCTTTGGCGTACTGCTCAAGATCCATCGCCTTGGGCTCACCCTGCTCTCACTTGAAGCACGAAATGGAGCCGCTGCGCACGAGACAGGGGGTGATCTCTGACAGAAGCAAAAAGGATGCAGAAGCGTTTCTGGTTGCGTGAGCACGGGCCACGAATGGTCCTCCCGCATACGCACGGAAAGCCGGTCACATTTCTGCGCGATGGTTCGTCAGAAGAGTGACGAGCGAAAACACCACTAGAGTCTAGTTCAAAGAGCCGACTGCGGTGCAGTCGAGAAGGACACACAACACGCTGTTTTACCACAGATGAAAGGGTAGATTATAACAATGGCTAATGAAAAAATTCTGATGTTGCAGATGGCAGTCACCGATATGGCGAAGGCCAAAGCCTTCTACGCGGAGCAATTGGGCTTTAAAGTCACCAAAGACTACGGGAAGGGCGATCGGCACTGGGTCTCGCTTGAGCTCCCAGGAGGAGGTCCCTCGCTGACGCTTTCGACCATGCATGTAAACATGAAACCGGGTACGATGAATCTCTATCTCTCGACTTCAGATATTGAAGCGGCGCACGAGCAGCTCAAAGCAAAGGGCGTCGAAGTCAACGATGTTCAGGATAACCTGTATGGCCCGGGTTCTGGCGTCAAGTGGTTTGACCTCAATGATCCCGATGGCAACCGGTGGCTGATGGTTCAGTCCTAGTCGCCACAGCTCAGTCTTCTGGCGATCATCATTCCTATGATCGCTGTGACCAACCGCTTCAACCGTCAACGCTCCCACCAGACAGGGAGCAGGTCAGAACGAATCAGACGACTGGAGACGGGCACATCGGCGCGAAGCTGGATCATTCGAGGCGTCGCGCCGATTGTCTTACATCTTGCTCAACTTACTCTGAGTTGAGCAGAAAAATCAGGAGAATGTATGAAACAGTCCTGGCAAGATTTTGCGCTCACTGAACCAGAACTCCCTGCCTTTGGGGAGGCTCGCTTAAAAAGTGGTCCAGCATATCTGGCCACCGTTCGTGCTGACGGAATGCCCCGAGTTCATCCTGTGACGCCAATTATAGGCGAGGGGCATCTTTTCTTGTTTATGGAGCCAACCTCTCCGAAAGGGCATGATGTACAGCGTGGTTCTGGCTATGCGTTGCATTGTGGGGTAAGCAGCAATGATGGTGGTGAAGGAGAGTTTAGGCTGGCAGGGCATGCTCTTTTCACTGATAATCCGGCTATGCGGGAGCTTGCTGCTACATATGGGTATCAGCCGCAGAATCCTTATATTTTATTTGAGTTGACTGTAGAAAGCGCGTTTTCAACGATATACTCCGATACTGGTGAGCCGATACGGAAAAGATGGAAGGGCTAGAAACGTCGTGGTCGAGATACGAGCAAAAAGAGAAGAAGTTTTGCCAATCCTTCTGTGTTATACTGCTCCTTGGTACAGCCAGGAGCGGAGACGCGAAGGGCCTGAACAAAGGCGTTCCGACAACGGAAGAAAGGCGAAAGCCTGGTGAAAAGATCCGGAGGGAACAGAGATCAGCATGGTTCAAGAATATATCGAGATTCGTGGCGCTCGCGAGAACAATTTGAAGGATGTCGAGCTTCGGCTGCCCAAGCGCAAAATTACCATTTTTACCGGCGTGTCTGGTTCGGGGAAGTCATCGGTGGTCTTTGATACCATTGCCAACGAAGCACAGCGGCTGTTATTTGAGAATTTTAGCATGTTCATTCGCAACTTCCTGCCGCACTACCCTCAACCAGACGCCGATGCGATTGAGAACCTGAGCATGGCGGTGATTGTTGATCAGAAACGTCTGGGTGGGGGATCGCAATCGACGGTGGGCACGGTTACTGACATCGCGTCTGTGTTGCGCCTACTCTTTTCGCGGATCGGCCAACCCTACGTGGGCTCTGCCAATGCGTTTTCCTTCAACGATCCCCAGGGCATGTGCCTGGAGTGTAATGGGCTTGGCCGCAAGGTCGGCATTACCTCGCAAGATCTGATTGATACAACAAAATCACTGAACGAGGGCGCTGTCATCGCCCCAGGACTGGCCGGCTGGGAAAGCGAGCTTTACGCGAATTCTGGCTACTTCGACAACGACAAGAAGATAGCCGATTATACACCAGAGGAACTGGACCTGCTTCTCTACAGCGAACCGCGTAAACATACAGGTCTGGCGTACAACACCTATGAGGGCCTGGCATACAAGTTCAATCGCAAGTTCGTTGCGCGGGACATTCAGACGCTCTCGCCTCGCATCCGGCAAAAGGTCGAGCCTTTATTGAAGCTCGGCCCCTGTCCGCTCTGCCGGGGTACACGGCTCAACCAGGCCGCCTTAAACTGTAAGGTCAAGGGGTACACTATTGCCGACATGGCAGCGATGGAAGTTGATGAGCTTTTAGAGGTAGTCAAGGGTATCACAGAACCGGCGGCGGCGCCAATCGTTCGCACGTTGACCGAACGGCTGCAACATCTGGTGGAGATTGGCCTGGAGTATCTCAGCCTGGAGCGCGCCACCGATACGCTGTCCGGGGGTGAGTCACAGCGCGTGAAGATAGTCAAGCATCTCAACGGGAGCCTCGTGGATGTCATGTATATCTTTGACGAGCCGAGCGTCGGACTGCACCCGCGGGATGTTCATCGCCTGAACGAACTCCTGGTGCAATTGCGCGATAAAGGTAATACAGTCATTGTAGTGGAGCATGATCCCGATGTCATAAAAGTCGCGGATTATCTTGTCGATATGGGGCCGTATGCTGGGAGCGAGGGCGGCCAGGTCGTGTATGAAGGCAACTACGCAGGCCTGCTTGCTGCCGACACGCTGACCGGCAACCATTTGCTGCGTACCAGGCCGCTCAAGGACACCTTCCGCCATGCGACCGGCAGCCTGCCGATTGTCCGCGCCACCGTCAACAATCTGAAAAACGTCAGTGTGGATATTCCCACCGGCGTCCTGACGGTCATCACCGGCGTGGCCGGCTCGGGCAAGAGTTCGCTGATCAATGAAGCCTTCCTGAGCCAGCACCGCGAGGCGGTGGTGATTGACCAGGCGTCCCTGAGCACCTCCAGCCGTTCTAATCCCGCGACCTATACTGGCATCATGGACGATGTGCGCAAGGCCTTTGCTGTGGCCAACAATGCCGATGCTGGTCTGTTCAGTTTTAACTCAAAGGGCGCCTGTCCCAACTGCCAGGGTCTCGGTGTAACCTACACCGACCTCGGCTTTCTTGAGGGTGTCAAGCTTCCCTGCGAAGTATGCGGTGGGAGACGCTTTAAGGACGAGGTGCTGGTCTACACCTTAAACGGAAAATCCATCGCTGACGTGCTGGGTATGACCATTCACCAGGCGCTGGAGTTTTTTACCATCAAAGAAGTGCTGCCCAAACTCCAGGCACTGAGCGACGTGGGCCTGGACTACCTGACCCTCGGCCAGCCCCTGAGCACCCTCTCAGGCGGCGAGTGCCAGCGTATCAAACTGGCCAGCGAACTCCATAAACGGGGTAGCATCTATATCATGGACGAGCCGACCACCGGTCTGCACCTCTCAGATATCGGTCGCCTGCTCACCATCATGAATCGGCTGGTCGATGGCGGCAATACCGTGATTGTGATCGAGCACCACCTGGATATCATTCGCAACGCCGACTGGATCATCGACATGGGACCAGAGGGTGGCAACAAGGGAGGCACAGTCATCTTCGAGGGCACACCCCGCGACCTGCTCGGCGCGACGCACTCGCTGACGAGCCAGTATCTGTAACAGATCTGGTTAGCCGATCTGGTCAGGGCGGAGGCGTAGAAGTAGAGCTGCTGCTGGTAGAAACCCGAACAGTGAAGCAAACATGGTTGAGTGGCTTTGATCTGCTCGTCCGCACCAAGGAGATCCGTCTGCTCACGAGCTTATCAGTGCTCTTCTTTTTCTCGTATGGTCCTCTCGAAGCAGCCCTGCCTCTCTACAGCGACAAGATCCTGCATGCTGGAGTCCAAGGATACGGCTTGCTCTGGACGGGCTTTGGGGTAGGAGCACTGATCGGCGCGTTGTTCACCAGTTTCGTTGCTGCCCGGTTCCGGCCAGGGTTGAGCCAACCGCTGATCGCTCTCCTGTGGGGAGGCTTCCTTTGCCCGCTGATGATCTTCCATTCGTTGCCCCTGGCGCTCCTGTGTCTCGCTCTGGGAGCGTGCTCCTGGGCTCCGTATGTGCTGATAGAAGCCTCACTGTTGCAGCGACTCATTCCGCCGACCATGCGAGGACAGATCTTCGGTGCGCGTCTTGCTCTGACGACTGCGGCGACACCACTGGGAACATTGATGGGCGGGCTCCTTCTCCAATACCTTTCACCTGCACTGGTGATTGGTCTTTCTGGCATCGCATGTATGCTGGCGGGGACAAGAGCGGAGCGCTCAGCTTTCTGACAGGAAGAGGCGATATCCCGGCGCTGGAGAAGGCACCCAAACCCCTCCTTGGCTAATAAATAAAGAAACGGAACAGAAAAGATGTCAAGTCAAAGAGATGCCCTTGCAGGAGATCGCTCCGATGAGGCTATTGGGTACAAAGCGGGGTTATGGTCCAATTTGGTATAGACTCATCTGGCTTGCAAGGCAGATTTAAGGGGATAAGTATTTTAAAACCCGTGACTATGCGATATACTGAAGGGCATTTAAAAACCCATGCTTGACCCCTTTACCGCTTGCCTACTTAAGCTCAGGCCGCTCCAAAATTGGTAGTGACTCTATTTAGGAGTGGTGTAGAGAGAAGTAGTCAAGAACGCGATCCAGGACCAGGGATGGTCGGTGAGTCCCAAGGCCATGGCAGGAGTGCGTGGCTGATAGCGTCGCGACTGCGCAGGCATTGGGAGACGTAATACGCGATGAGGGCGTATCCAATTGTGTTCAAAAAGCTGCAGGTGGACCAGGGCATCCCAGGTAGCGTCCCGTTTGGCAAAGGCATGGGTCTTGCGGGTGAGGGCATTGAGCCGATCGCGGAGCATGCCGTTGACCCGCTCAATATGGACGGTTCCGGGTTGGGTGATCACCTCGCCCAAGGCGGCACGGATCTCAACGGAGAGCAGTTTCCCATGCTCATCACGATGCTTGATGGTCTGCGTCAAACGCACGTATGGGGGCATCACCAGTGGGGGACGTCCGCGCTGCCCGGCGCGCAGCGGCTGGCGATAGGCTCGTTTGAGAATCGCGGCATAGCCCCGCCAGCCATCGCTGCACCAGTTCAACGGATGGCCCTGCGTGCGTGCTACGGTGAGGGTGACCGCTCGCTCGACGAGATCGTCGCCGATGCGTCCTGTGGCACAGGCGGCGATGAAGCGGCTGGGGCGATCTTGGACGAGGCATCCCCAGCGTTCACCGGCATCAGCTTCGTCGGGGGCTCCGTTTTTTTGCGCACGAAAGACCAAAACTCGTCGATTTCGACCGTTGAGAGGTGCAGATCCTGTGTGAAGATATTCGTCAAGGCCTCCGCATGCTCGCCTGCTCGCCGCAGCCATTGGCCAATCGTCTCGTACTTGTGGCCTGTAATCTCTTCCGCCGCCCGCAGACTTCCTCGGCGCATCACGACCAGGAGCGCTTGAGCCACCTCGGCTACTGGCGTATGCAGACCATACATCGGTGTGCCTTCCGTTTCGCCAAAGAAGCGGCCGCATCCACGACACTGATAGCGCTGTCGTCCTTTGCTACTGCCATTGCGAATGACGTGTGGCTGCGCACACGCAGGATTGGGGCATGCTGTATAGCTTTCCGTCATCGTGGCTCTGATTGCCTTTTGGTGATCAAGTAGCGCAGAGACAAGAAGCGATTGGAGAAAAGCCAGAGAGCTTTCCTCCAGCCTTCCAAGAGCGTGTCAGCCCACATGCTTCATCCAACGATGGTTCTGGAGATGGAGCGGAGACACGAGCCCGATAAGGAGGAAACTCGCCTCATCTGGGTCTTGAAAGCTGACTCACGCAACGTGTAAAACGCGGAGGCGAAGCAGATCGATGTTGGCTCGCCCGTACATTTGCCGTTTGAGCAGCTTGAGACGGGTAATCTGCCCTTCGACCTGCCCTGTACTCCAGGGCTCTGTCAGAGCCGCGAGAGCGGCGTCCGACTCGCTCTCCAAACCAAGAGCGAAACGGCGCATTTCGTCGACAGGACAAGCTTTTGCCTGGGTGAGCCAGGGAAGGAAGGCGTCACGCTCACGTTTTTTGATCATCTGAAGAAAGGCTTGTCCCAAGGCGGAGCAGTTTTCCAGGGACGGGGCAAGGCGAAATAACGTCTGCTGATAGGCGGCATCTGCTTCTGAAAGCTCTTCCGGATCACGCAGGAGGAGCCACATCGTTTGCCGAGGAGTGCGCGTGGTGGGCATCGCACGAACTGCTGGGACAAAGGAAACAGACGTGGGACTTGAAACCATTCCTGCGGGAAGCGGCCAGGTATGAAGGAATTTCCAGAGGCTGTTGTAGCTGCCGGTGAAGCCTTGCTGCTGGATCTCCTGCCACAGCCTTTTGATCATGACCTCTCCTTGTTCCCACCGTTGCTGCAGATAGGCGCGATAGGGCTCGAGGTGAGAGGGGAAGGGGCTATGACGCCGATCCACAAACTCCGGCATCCGCAGATATTTGCGCACCGTTTGCCGCTGGATCTGCAGACGGGACGCGATCTCTCGATGGGAGATCCCCGAAGCCGCCAGTTCATGCACCTGTTGGTACATCGTGAGTTGCCAGGCGCGCTGCGGGCTGGGAGATGGCGCTTTCCGCCTCGGTGGTTTGCGTTGTCTGTCCCTGGTCCGGGCGAGCGAAGCCGGAGCGGTCGGCTGATCCTGGTTCTCCCCTTGGCTCTCCTGGCCCGCCTGCCGGAGCACATCGATCTGCCGCGCCAGGGCCTTTTGCAGAACCTCTTCGAGATTTTTACACAAATGCCACCGGTCGAGCACCTGTTTGGCGTTCGGAGCTCCTTTCGTGGCTCCCTTGAGATAACTGACCCCGCGATCACGACTAATGATTTCCACTCCCGGATGATCACCGAGCCAGGAGGCAAAGACCTCCTCATCGCTTCCCAGAAGCACATCCACTGGCTGATGCCGCTCCAGGTCAACCAGCAAGGTTCCAGTCTGGCGGGCGCGAAACGACCAATCATCGACGCCCAAAACCCGAGGTGTGGGAACGGTGGCGCTTTCCTCCCGACGCAAGACCGCGAGGAGCGTGGTGGCACAGACCGGCATCGCATGCGCGCGGCATTGCCTGGCCCCGGCCCGTCCCCCCAACGCCCATCCAATTGCGCGCAAGGCGTCGCGGAGTCGAGAGGTTCGACGAGCAGAAGGCTCCATCAATTCTGGGAGCCGCTCGGTGAAGATTTTTCGCAGGCAATCGGGATTCTGGCAGAAAAAGCGATGGACGCGCACCTGGAGTTGCACGCGGAATGGCCCCCAAGGCAGATCCTGGAGAGTTCGCTGGTACGTACTATGAACACGCCTGGCTCCTTGCCCACAGACAGGACAATGCACGACGCTTTGTGTTGAGACGACCACGAGCGTCAGTTCCTCCGACGTCAGCCGCACTTGCTGGAGTTTCAGTTTCTCCGGTGCCGAGATCAAAGGCTTCAGTAACTGTTCAATCTGATCCTTGGCACTCAAAATCAAGACAGGTTTCATGCCTCCATTTTCGCATCCCTGGTCTTGTTGCGCTTTTCATCAAAAGGCAATCAGAGCCACGATGACGGAAAGCTATACACATGCTGGCAGAGATGGGGTTGCTGTCATGGTCAGTCCTCCTGACCTCTATTTTACCACTTCTCTCAAGAGTCACTACCTACTTTTTCATAGTATATCTTGCATGGATTATATTCGCAAGCAGATGTTTTCTTTAATGTCTGTATTTTCTCGTCTCTCTCGCTTTATCACACTACTTACAACATACACCTTTATTAATCTACTTGTTTTTCCCCACGCTTTTATAAACCTCATTACGAGCATCTTACAGTATCCACATACTGAGATCCTCTTTACATTTATGGATGAAGAAATAAACCACTTTCTCTCCCACCCTGAGAAAAATATACAGCAACATTTTGATGCATTCTTTGGCTCAGAAAGCTTGCAAGATATATGTTCTCGAATAATCATACATACCAGCTTTCTCAACTCTACCAGACGCAATTGCGAATGGTCGCAAAGATGACATATACGCATGCCTTTTGCCTAAAGAATGAGCGTAACATAACTGATTATTTCCTGATTTTCAGCGCAACAAATGGAATACACTCAACTCATCGCTCACCTTTGTAACCCGTGAGTAAGCCGGAACTTTCCTCCGCGATCTTGCTCTCCATGTCTTCAGAGAAGGAGAGCAAGACGGTACAACTGCTGATAGCACACAAAGCATTGGCATACATTTCATATTATTGCACAACACTAAACGCTATCGATTCGTTCGTATTGCTCAGGAAAGATGGTGCTAACCCATATTCTGAGAGAGTGGGAACTCCTGGCCATTCTGGCTGATCATCATAGATGTTTCGCCGAGTAAAAGAGTATAGTCTTCAACCTGTGGCTCGCCCAGGTGATGATAGGCCTGGAGGCAGGCCTGGATGTTACCTACCAATGGTTCGCTCTGCCCATAGATGGTGAGTTGATCTTTGTGGATGTGGATGATAGTTTCTTGCTGCGGCTGAGAGAGGAGGTAGAGAGAAACATTTCCCTCCTGCTGGTCAGGTTGGCGGTAATACCTCTTCGTCAGTGTGGGACAGAAACTTTGCAAGAGGATGGCAAACCTACTTGACCGCTCCAGGAGGGCTTCCAGGTCCCCATCAAGCTTGAGTACTTGCTTTGGCAGGGTTGATAACTGCTTCCAGCTAAATTTAGGAAAGGGGTCAACGCTATTAGGACCAGTGAGCCGCATATAGCTGGCATGAAGAGGGAGCAGGGACCCAATGCCAACCTCTCCAATCTTCTCAATGCGCACAAAGATACTTGCCAGGGGAAGGAGCACATTCGCGATCAAGATTCCTCCTTCTCGAAGTTGCTGAAGCCAGGAAGGAGGAATGGCCGTAACGCCGCAAGTCGCTAACAACCGATCATAAGGCGCATGCTCAGCATATCCCTGATACCCATCCGCAGTAAGTGCTTGCACATTAGAGATGCCTGTCTGGGTGAGTCGATCTGTTGCGCGCTGTACCAGGTCTTCAGCAATATCCACGCTGACCACCACCCCTCTCTGCTCGACCATATGCGCCATGAGGGCGGCATTGTAGCCTGTCCCGGAACCGATTTCCAGAACCCGCTGCCCAGGAGCAAGCGCAAGCGCTTCCAGTTGTGCTGCCATGATCGAGGGCTGCGAGCTGGAGCTACTCGGCATCTTGCGGGTGTCGAGTCTCGTCACCAGGGGATGGTCTTGATAGACCTCTTCGAGCGTAGGATTGAGAATCGTCTCCCAGACCAGTTCATTGCCACATTGCCGATAATACTGGTCGACAAAGGCTTCGCGAGGAATAGCCAGGAACGCGTCGCGCACGATAGGCGTGAGACGATGGCCAAGCGCAGCCTCAATGTTTGTCACCAGGTGTTCACGATGCTGAATGGATGTTTGCTGGCTCATAGGTGGCATGTTTTTCCTTCTTTCCTTGCGTCAATAATCGTGCCAGGTGGGCGTGAAGTGGAATACCTGTTGGTTCCTCCAACCAGGCAAACTGGCCTGAAGGGTTTAACTCCAGGAAATAGTATTCCCCTTGATGATCTCGTGCCAGGTCAATCGCGGAAAAGTGCAGTCCATAGAACGCGTTGAGCGCGAGCAGTTGCTGCTCAATTTCCGCAGGTAGCTGATGCAGACGATAGGTCAGACGGCTGTAATCGACGCGGAAATCAACATGGGTCTCCTCAGAATGCGCGTGGATCTCGGTGGCAAATACCTGCTCTCCCATGATGACCACGCGAATATCATACTGCTTATCTATGTACTCCTGAAAGAAATGCGTAGTGGTCGAAACGCGTTCGGCTTGCTCGATGATCTCTGGAGGCACAAGGCTGGTATGGGTTGAAAGGGGAATCCGGCCTCCGAGTAGTAATGGAACGAAAAACAACGCTAAGGAATTTGCTCTGCCTTTGAGAGAGGTATGGCGAGTAGACCCAGGATACAAGATACAGCACCTATTCAGATCCTCTGTGCTGAAGAAGCAAGTGCAGAGGATCTGAATAGGTGCTCTAAAAGTTGAACTCATAAGGCTCATTAATAGGGGTTCCGACATAATTTCCCCGATAGATTCCGCTAAGGGCGAGCTAGCTGTAAAAAAGTCCTGATGGGTTCCGCTAAGCTTGAGGTCCTGGCGCTTTCCTGCTTCCCTTCACATAGCTGAAAAACGTTGAGCGAGAGACCCCGAGAAGAGAGCAGATCTCAGCGACGGACGTGGAGACGAGGCGGAGCATGCCTCTCGGTTGATCTTCGCGGTTCAAAACACCAGGGAGCAGGTTTCTGCTCCTCCCAGTGGGAACGCATCTCCAACAGCGTGCGATGAGCACTGTCGAAATCATACCCCGGGGAATCGGGGAGCATTTCATCGCTCATTGCATATCCGCAGAAGCCTCCCTGCTCGCCCCTCTCCGATGTGGACAGCCAAAGCAGGAGCGGGTTTCAGGTACTCACTTAGCCGCGATGCTCACACAGGGCGAAGGACGCACGAGAGAGAACCTCCTCGGACTGGAGCTTGACATGAAGTTCAAACCCAAACAGCAGTTGGTTGCGCCAGTTCGTCAGTCACCCAGAACCGAGAGGTCGGGCTGGCGGAGATGTGCGGGATCGGAAATCGCGTTGATCTGGGTGATCCTGCCGTGCGTGATCGTGAACGTGGCGACGAGGAGGAGCTGTCCACGCGGGGCTACAACAAGTCCTACCGAGCCGTTTATCACAACCAGCCGTGCTCCCTGCGTACTTCCCGCGAACTGTCTGGCAACAGAGGCTGCACCACTGGCCTCTTTTAACGCGCCCGCAGGCAGGGTTGTGGGCTGCTCATGTCGGAACACCACATCCGGGTCAAGTAGCATGAGCAGCGTCTCAAAGTCACCGCCCTAATCTTGTTACGCAACTCTTGGGCATTTGGGAATTTCCCGCTCTGGTTCCATCATTTTTTTAGGGAAAGCACCTTCTCAGCGTCGCCAGATCGGGTCGCCTGGCCGGGTCAATAACCAGGCATGCCTCTATCAGGCGAATCGCTTCCGGCTCCAGGATACTCCCTGCCAGTTGCAGTTCCGGCGCAAGCTGATCAGGCCAGGGTTTTCGTCTCTCAACTAGCTTGTCATCGCTTTTTTTGAAAGGTAGCTCCCCGGTCAGCAGTTCCCAGGCAATAATCCCCCAGGAATAAATATCGCTTCGTACATCTCCTTTGAAGCTGGCTGGCGCTCCTGGCGTGCTCTGCCCTTTATCGACATATTCTAATAACTCTGGCGAGGCATACTCATCCCACATTTTATCGCGCTCTTTTCCCTTTTTAAGATGATTGAGCCTGGTCTCTCTTCCTGGTATTTTTGTACAATCAAAATTAAATAATTGCGCGATCAGCTCCGATTCACTGTATTGCACAAAAATGCTATCTGGGCGCAGATCTCGGTAAGCGCTCTTCTTAAAGCCCGGCTGCTGCGTAAGATATTGCAATGCGTTGAGCAGCCCTCCCAGGATGTGGAAACGCGCGGCCAGATCAAAAGGAATACGTTTCAATTCCTCCTCTGGAGTTTGGCGATGCGGCTCTCCTGTGAGAAGTTCGCTCAAAAAAGCCCCCGACCTGCGCGCCAGGATGACATAGAGGCTGTCATCTGTTGATTTGAATGTACGGTACTCGACAATATGCTTGTGTTGGGCAAAACGAGTCAAGACATCAGCGTGGCGTAAGACCAGTTGTTCTCGTTTGGCGCGCTGGTCTTGTGAAGCCAGCACCTGTCCATATTCTTTGATCCAGACTGGATCTTTGAACACTTCTCCCTCGCCCAGATAGATTTTACAGTCGAGAAAGGAATCGGTGTGATGTTCTCCAAGGAGAAGATACCCTTCGATGCTGTGCTGACGAGGTTTGGCCGCCGCTTTCACTTCTGAGAGAAGTACCTCGGCTACCTTTGCTTGTTGCATCGCGTTCAGATGCACCTTATTCGTGGGAGTAGCCGCGCGGAAGGCAGCGATCAGTTGCGGCAACTGCTCAATGCGGCAGGCGCCCGCTGCTCCTTCAGGCTGTGGTCGCTGCGGATCTCCCCCGGCAAATGAGATCTGGGGCCGCGTATCAAGATCTATACTCGTAAATACAAGTGCGGCGTAAATAGGCGGAGCAACGGGTAGCCAGCGCCTTTCTTTTTTCAGACGGCCCCCTAATTCCTTTGCTGCGTACCGATAGTTTGGCAGCGCATTGTGCTCTTCTTTCCATACACCATCGACGAACCGTCTCACCTTGCTATTGCTCCCCTCAACCTCTATGCGCTGCCCGCGCCAATTTTTAAAGTCAAGCAAGAAGATGGCATCTGGTAGCAGCAGTATGGCATCGATCTCGCGATCCATGGTCTGTTTGCCGATAAACGTAGCCGGGAGGATATATCCATTCTCTCGGGAGAGGAGGCGTTGGAGCTCCCTGATAGCCTGCTCTTCAGTCCTTTTTATATACTTCGAGCCAGCAGTCAGCTTTAGTTGTATCATCCGAAGAGCATCCTTCCTGTTTTTGCTTTCGCGAAAGCAGCCTTGGCCGCCTTCCCTCTTCCTAAGGCCTGTAACGCTTTGCCCTTACCTTGATAAAAATCTGCGATGTTGGGGTCAAGGTGAATGGCTCGCTCAAACTCGATCAGCGCTTTCTCGTAGCGTTTGAGGAAAAGCAGAATCTTGCCTTTCATAAAATAGGCGGGAGCAAAGCCAGGATCAAAGTGAATGTGCTGCTCAAAGGCTTTGAGTGCTTCCCTATGACGCCCCAGCTCATGGAGGAGCAAGCCGTAAGAACTATAGTCTGAATAATAAGGATTCAGGCGAATGGCCTGCTCAAGCACTTCAAGCGCTGCTTTCTTGAGGCTAAGTCCAACCAGAACCCGACTTTTCACCTCATAGGCCTCTGCATGATTGGGATCAAGACCAATGGCCTGCTCAATCACTTCGAGCGCCTCATTATATTGCTTACGCTTGAACAAGTCTTTCCCCCGCGCAACAAGTTTTTCAATACGATCGGGATCAGGATGCATGGCCTCCTCTTGCCGCTTGAGCGCTTCCAGGACTTTATCTGGTACCATCTCTATCTGGCTGGCAAGGGGAATGCCGCGCCTCCGCTCTGGTTGCGTTCCACTGCTCCTGGCAGATTGTATCCCCTCTTCCAGAAGAAGCGCACGGATATCCTCAGGATCAAGGCGAAGAGCCTGCTCGACCGCTGCCAGTGCTTCCTCATAGCGCCCGAGCGTATAGAGAAACTGGCCCTGATCAAGACGTAAGGCTATAGTGTCGGGATTAAGGTGAAGAGTCTGCTCGGCCACCACCAGTGCTTCCTCATAGTGCTCCAGGGAATAGAGAATCTGGCCTTGAGCAAGATGTGAGGCTATATTGTCGGGATCAAGGCGAAGAGCCTGCTCGACCGCCACCAATGCTTCCTCATAGCGCTCAAGGGCATACAGAGCCCCTCCTTGCGACAGATAGAGATCTGCAGAGCCAAGACCAAGCTGCAGCATCTGCTCGTAGACGTCTAACGCTTCCTCGTCCCTCTCAAGCATCCTCAAAACAGCGCCCAGATTGTGGTATATACGGGCATCAGGGGGATCAAGCTGCACACCGTCTTGAAACGTCGCCAGCGCTTCCTCATAGCGCTCCAGTTCAAGCAGAAGGAGACCTTTGTTGAGATAGGCTTCAGCAATCGTAGGATCAAGGCGCAGAGCCTCTTCAAACTCTGCCAGTGCTTCCTCATAACACTTCAGTTCAAACAATATCCTGCCTTTATTCTGGTGCGCAATTGCGTAGCGGGGATGAAGGAGAATAGCCAGTTGAAATTCTGTCAGCGCCTCCTTATAGCGCTTGAGGAAAAAGAGGGCAGTGCCTCTATCATTATGGTGGTAAGCGTTCGTGGGATCAAGGCGAATGGCTTCATCGAGCACAGCTAGTATTTCCTCACACCGTTTTCCTTCTTCCAGCGCTTCACCTTGAGCAACGAACGCACCTACTTGAGCGGGAACGGTCTTCTGCTCAAGCTCCGCCGGCGCTTCTTTACCGGGACTGAGGACAAGCTCTATCTTCTTTTTTAACGCGTACGCGCGCGAATCATTAGGATTAAGACGAATAGCCTGCTCAACCGCTTCGAGCGCTTCCTCTGGACGATTGAGCGACACCAAAACTTCTCCTCGCGCAACGTAAGCGAACGCGTCGTCGGGTCGAAGACGCATGTATTGTTCTATTGCGTTCAGTGCTTCCCCATAGCGTTTAAGGGTAATGAGCATACCACCTTGACTAAAATATGCATCGGCATTCTTCGGATCAAGGTGAATAGCCTGCTCAAGCGCAGCTACTGCTTCCTCAAGGCGGCCGAGCCTTTGCAGAGGCCCGGCTTGCGCAAGATAGACCTGAGTCAGGCCAGGATCAAGACATAGAGCCTGTTCCAACGCATCCGCTGCTTCTTCAAACCGATCAAGCATGTAGAGAAGAGACCCTTGCTTAACATACATCTCAGCACGATTGGGATCACGAGCCAGGACCTGTTCATACATTGCCAGAGCCTCTGCATAGCGACCAAGTTCAGACAAGATATCGCCTCGCTGAGCATAGGCATCCACAGGCTCTGGATCAAGCTGGATACTCTGCTCAAAGACAACCAGCGCCTCTTCATAGCGCTTGAGGGCCATGAGCATGTTGCCCTTATGGTAATATTTACGGGCATCGTAGGGATCAAGCCAGAGAGCCTGTTCGAACATCGCCAGCGCTTCCTCTGGACGATCGAGGGCGATCAATGTCTTCCCTTTGTTAAAGTAAGCCTCTGGGCTCTCTGGATCAAGGCGAATATGCTCTTCAAATGCGGCCACCGCTTCCTCGTAGCGACCGAGCTGGAACAGCACACTGCCCTTGTTGCTATATATCCGGGCGCCATTGGGATCAAGACGTATCACCTCTTCATATGTTGCCAGCGCCTCTTCGTATTTTCCCAGCTCGTTGAGGGAGTTCGCCCGATTCGTCAGGGTGTGGAATCTGGGAATTGCCCGATGGCTTTTCTCAGTACGAGGGTAGGGACGGCCTAACTGGTGCTGATAAATTGCTTTCAGCTCATTTGCGACTTGCAGCATGCTGGCCGGACGATCTTCTGGTCGGGGCTGGAAACATTGTCTGAGTACCTGCTCGATTTCAGGTGGCATCAAGGGAATGATCCCCTCCTGGGGCTTGTACTTGTCCAGCGCATCCAATGCCATTATTCCAGTCCTCCAAGTCACGTCCCCGACAAACATCTCTAAGACCGATACGGCCCAGCTCCAGATGTCTGTCCTGCGACCCAGCGCCTCCTCTTCATACTGCTCCGGGGAGCAATAGAGTATCGAGTAACCTCCTGAAGTGACCGGGATGCTATGCTCCGCGCTCCTGTCCGTGCGCTTGCCAGCCAGCGCTCGTGCTCTGGAGAGCCCAAAGTCAGTCACTTTGGCAATGCCATCCCCTGTCATCATCACGTTGGCTGGCTTGATATCCTGGTGGACCAATCCCTGCTCATGAGCGGCGTGGATGCCCCAGGCCATCATAATGGCGACATCAAGTATTCGTGTCAGAGCATCCGTCTGCCCGCCCTTGTAGAGTTTACGCCGCTGAATCCACTCCTTGAGACTGCCTCCCTCAACATATTCGGCAAAGATACGCGGGATGTGACCGAGTGTGAGGATATACAAACAGAGAACAATGTTGGGATGTGGCTCCAGATGAACCCATGTTTCAGCCTCGCGTACAACGTTCTCTATGGCTTCCTCACTGGAGAACATATCTGACATGGGGCTCTTTACCGCTAGATCAACGTTTCTCAAACGATCATGTACTTTATACACGACCCCCATACCTCCCTTACCCAACAGCCTGGTCACTTCGTACTCCTGAAGGATAAGATCACCGATCTGCCATGTTTCGGGCACGTTATCGAAGGGGGTCTTTCTATTCCAGGTAACGTGTACCCCCTCCTGGGGCAGGTCCTCTGATTGGTCTCTCTGACTCATAGGCAACCTCTCATGACTGATACAGCCTGCTTGGTTCACTTTAGCATATGAAATCCATTATTTCAATATATTCGCCGTATTCCCTTGAAAATCCCTCTTCGGACATCAAAAATGAGGGAAGATTTCGGCACGTTACCACCATCCTACGCATTTTCATGCCAAGCAACGCGTACAAAGTGTTGAGTTTCGCTCTGTGGAAAAACTTATAGTGGATGACATCGACTCGCGCCGATTTACAGCGACATCATCCCAGGCTCCCAGGAAGGGCACAGGCCCCCACTTTCGAGGCATTTAGGTAACAAATGCTTTAGATTTGAAAGTTGAACTCTGACGATTGGTTACTTTGTACCATATAACTGCTGTTATATCCTACATTTACGCTTGTGGCACGAAATGCTATGTTGTCAGTTTACTCTATAGGCCGATTCGTACCACTCATCGTTGTTACGTTAGCGCGGCCATGCGAGCACAATTTTGCTAATTATATGGTACGCCGTACTTTTTCGTCAATGAAGGCTAGAGGAGACAATCAAGGCTAGAAGCCGCTTCAAGCGTATGAGCGACCAAGATATGGAGCCCCAATTTGGCCAGGAATGAGGTCAAGGTACAGTTATTCTCTCTCTGCATTCACCACATACTTATAAAAGGTGTCTTTGCTCTTAAATCCCGTCAATTTCATAATATCAGGCACGGTCATCTCTTTTTTCGCATACAACTCTTTGGCACGCTGCACTTTCTTTGGGTCCATGCTCTGGATTGCCTTTGGCCTGCCTCCAATGCGCCCTCGCGCACGAGCTGCTTCCAAGCCCGCCTGTGTCCTTTGTCGGATGATATCCCGTTCCATTTCTGCTAGTGCCCCGAAGAGATGGAAGGTGAACTTCCCTCCTGGTGTGGAAGTATCGATGCTTTCTGTGAGGCTCAAGAAATTGATCCTGCGTGCCTGCAAGTCCATGACCGTTTCAATAAGATGCTTGAGCGATCTGCCGAGGCGGTCAAGTCGCCAGACCACAATCGTGTCCCCGGGACGGGCAAACTTCACCATCTCTAAAAATTGAGGTCTCTCATCTTTTGCTCCACTCATCACATCGCGGAAGGTTTTTTCACACTGTGCGCTGGCTAAAGCGTCTTCTTGCAAGTCCGTCGTTTGTTCTCCTTTTGATATGCGCATATATCCTATTTTCATCAGTCCTCCTTCATTCTCTCTGATTGTGGTTATCGTACGAGAACTCATCATGAAATGCAAGTATTTTGACGTTGATTTCCGGAATGGTTTTACCGACGGTTCTTGAAGGCGAAAAGAAGGAAATCTGTGGTGATCTGTGGGAGGAGGTGAAGCGTACGGAAAATGAACGTTTTCCGTACGCTTCACCTCCTCCCTTTGGGCCATTGCCCTTCCAGAAAAGACGAGCGCTGGTTGAGCAGACATTGGTCCTGTTTGTGTGCGTTTGCTTGTGATGCTCTCTCCTACTCAGCTATTTTAAACACACGTATCTACAGCCTGCGCCCGTAAAGCATAGGAGAGGAGGCATGAGCGATGCCTGTTGAGTATTTAACCGAGGAACAAGAGCAGCGCTATGGTCGCTATGTTGGTGAACCATCCCCCGAGCAACTCGCCCGCTATTTTCATCTGGACGATGAAGATCGTGCCCTCATTGCCCAACGTCGTGGAGAGCATAACCGCTTGGGGTTCGCGCTCCAGATCGGCACGCGAGATTTCTTGGAACGTTTCTCGGTGATCCAGTCAATATTCCCATCCGGGTGATTACCTACATGGCTTCCCAACTGAGTATTGCTGATGCGCAATGTGTCGTTCGTTACGCCGAACGGGTCCAGACCCAGCAGGATCACGCTCAAGAAATCCGGCTATACTCTGGCTATACAGAGTTTTCGGACCCCCGTGGAGGATTTGCCTTGATGCGTTTCCTCTATGCACGCATCTGGATCGGGACTGAGCGACCCAGTGTTCTCTTTGACTTGGCAACCGCATGGTTACTGGAGAAAAAAGTGCTCTTGCCAGGCGTAACGACGCTCACCCGTCTCATCTCTACTATCCGCGAACGGGTTGCAGAGCGCTTATGGCAACAGCTTAGTGCAACCGTCTCGCCTGAACAACGCACAGATCTAGAGGGATTACTTGCCCGTGCTGGTGTGTCCCGCGTCACCAATCTCGAACGGCTGCGCCGTGCGCCTTCTCGTGCCAGTGCCCCTGTTCTGGTTGCCGCGCTTGCTCGTCTTACAGAAGCACGTCAGTTGGACGTCGGGCAAGAGGATCTGGTGAATATCCCAGCGTCTCGCATCAAAGCCCTGGCACAATACGCCGTGACCACCAATGCTCAGAGCATTGCCAGGCTGACCGAGCAGCGTCGTACCGCCACATTGGTTTCCTTTGCTCGCCACCTGGTGGTCACGGCACAAGATGATTCCCTGGATGTTTTCGATATGCTCATTCGAGATCTGCTCGCACGCTCTACCAGCTCTGGGAAGAAAGAACGCCTACGGACACTTCGCGATCTCGATGCTGCCGCATTAGCGCTTGCAGAGATGAGCGAGAAAGTCATCACTCCAGAGTGGACGGATATCCAGGTACGAACGTTTCTCACCGAAAAACAGACCAAGATCACAGAAGCAGTCGAGACCATTTATGCTCTGGCCCGTCCTGCCGATGACAACTACTATCAGGAAATTGTCGCCCGGTATTCCTCGGTCCGTCGCTTTTTTCCAGCACTTCTGCGTACGATCTCCTTTACCAGTAACGAGGCAGGCAAACCGGTTCTCAGTGCACTCACCTTTCTTAAAGACCTGGAAGAGCGTAAACAGCCGTCCATGCAGGGCGCTCCAATGGAGGTCGTGCCAGCTTCTTGGAAACGCCATGTTGCGCCAACAGGTCAGCCTATTGATCGTCGCTACTACACCTTATGCGTCCTGGAGCGGCTCCATGAGGCTCTTCGACGCCACGATGTCTTCGTAGATGAGAGCATACGTTGGGGTGATCCACGTGCGAAACTCCTCACGGGAGATGCCTGGGAACGGGTTCGACCGACCATCTGTCAGTCATTAGGAAGATCAGTGACTCCGGAGAAAGAGCTAGACGAGTTAGCTGAACGGTTAGATACAGCATATCGCAACACTGCTGCCCGATTTCCTCAAGAAGGCGTGCGCATCGAGAAGGTCAAAAACCGAACAGGACAGGAACATGATACGCTCGTCCTCACGGGATTGGACAAAGTAGAGGAGCCAGAGAGTTTGCAACAGTTGCGTCCCCGTGTCGCTCGTCGCTTACCAACGGTTGATTTGCCTGAACTGCTGCTGGAAATGCAAGAGCGCACGGGCTTTGGGCCAGAATTTACCCATATCAGTGAAGGCCGCTCTCGTCTCGACGACTTGGCAACAAGTATTTGTGCTATCCTCATTGCAGAAGCCTGTAATGTGGGCTTGACTCCCATGATCCGCAAAGGTGTTCCGGCCCTTGAGCGTGATCGGTTGCTCTACGTGCAACAAAATTACATTCGACCCGATACCCTCTCGCGTGCCAACGCCCGGTTGGTGGATTATCAAGCCTCGATTCCTCTCGCACAGGTCTGGGGTGGTGGAGAAGTCGCTAGTGCGGATGGATTGCGTTTTACCGTTCCGCTGCGAACCTTGAATGCCGGCCCCAACCCAAAATACTTTGGCACAGGGCGCGGGATCACGCTGGTGAACTACACGAGCGATCAGTTTAGTGGCTTTAAAAATATTGTTGTGACGGGGACGATGCGCGATTCATTCGTGGTTCTGGAAGGATTGCTGAATCAAGAAACCGGACTTCGGCCCAAGGAACTCATGACCGATACGGCATCGTACTCCGACGTCATTTTTGGTTTATTCCACCTGCTTGGGTATCAATTCAGTCCTCGCCTCGCTGATGTTGGCGAATCGCGCTTCTGGCGCATGGACACTTCGGCGGACTACGGTGTTCTCAATGGATTGGCACGGCAGACGATCAATCGAGACTTGATCACCCAAAACTGGGATGATCTGTTACGCGTGGCCGGTTCTCTCAAGCTCCAAAAGGTCAATGTGACCGAACTCTTGCGAGCATTGCAAGGAGGCGGACGCCCTTCCACCTTAGCTAGAGCCATTGGGGAACTGGGACGCATTGCTAAAACACTTTACTTGCTCTCCTATATTGATGACCCGGCCTACAGACGACGCATCTTGATCCAGTTGAATAAAGGCGAAAGCCGCCATAGTCTGGCACGAGCAACCTATTTCGGGCAAAAAGGGGAGGTCCGACAACGCTACCGAGAAGGACAGGAAGAGCAATTGGGTGCGCTCGGGCTGGTCGTGAATGCCATCGTCCTCTGGAATACGTTGTACATGAATCGAGCCTTGGAAGATATGCGAAGTCGAGGCATGACCATCGAGCCCGCGGATGTTGAACGCCTCTCTCCACTTGGCTATGAGCATATCAACCTGCTCGGACGCTATACCTTTTCTCTCTCCGATGAGATCCGCCAGGGAGCGTTTCATCCCTTACGGGAATTGGAAGAAACGGAACCAGAGCAAGAGGGGATGGACGAGAGCGCTCAAAATGTGGTCCGCGCATAGCCTTCTGTTCCTCATATTCTGTCCCTTCTTGGCCGACATAACCCTGAGAGGGCACTCCGCTCTTCGGATCTTTTCTTCACAATGATGCTTCCAAATTTGCCCTTCCATGAAGAAAGAGATGGGATATCCCTCAATGGGAGGGCAAATTCCTTAGCGTTGTTTTTCGTTCCATTACTACTCGGAGGCCAATCCCAGCACTGTCTTCATAGGCTGGATATCCCATCAGCTTATAGATAATATGCTCCTGGTGCTCTTTATAGAAAGATTGCAGATCCTCTGGCACATTGGTCACCAGGGAATGAGGGACTGAGAGGCCAAGGGCACGCGCCACTTCAAGCTGACGAATCTTATAGGAGGAGGCGCTCACAGCATCGGGATGATTGACCCATAAGGCTGGGAGCGCACGCAGGGTTCCCCATACGCCAGCCTTCCCTTCCCGCTCAATAAAGGTCTTCTCCAGAGCAAGCAGATCTGTGCGCTCCTTTGGCACCTCGATAGGAGAGGGGCGGCGATTCCACACGCTGGTAATCTCACCGAGGCAGAGGATAGTGCCATCGGGAAAGCGAAGCGTACTGCTCTGCAACGCTCCAGGGGTAATCGTTACCTGCACCTGGGCCAGAATATCACATGGATCGAAGCGGTACCACGGGTGACCGAGCCGATCAAGCTCGGCCACCACGCGCCGCACATGGGAATCACCATCTCGTGAGAGAATGAGAATCATGTGCCTGCCTTTCTTATGCTAGTCATCGTCGTAGACGGGATCAAGCTTGCTTGTGCCGTCGTTGGAGGTCTCCTCATTGGAGTTGGTCGAATTTTTGTCGCTGACAGCACCGTTTGCCAGAGGAGTAATTCCCACAAACTGCATGCCCAGAGAACTCCGTCGCTGCGCGCGAATGGTGGCGACATCAGAAGAATGATACTCTTTCCCCGAGGGGACAAGAATCGTTACTGGGTTCATCGTCGAAAGGTCCTTTCTTTTCGAATAAGTCAACATGTCGGGATGGGGCGCAACCATTGGAGGCCCTATGCTGGAACAGCCGCACTCTCAGCATCAGGCAGATTCCAGATAGCTGGGCTAGGCGCTTCACCGAAGAAGCGGTGATAGGCGAGCCAGAAGCGTGCTTGCGTTGGTGCTGAGAGATAAATTGCTTTCTCGGGCGGCTTGGGTGGTTGTGGCGGAGGAACAGGAAGCGGGTTTGTATCTGGACCCGTTTCACATTCATAAGCCGTGGTGCAAACTGGCACATGGTCAATAAAGCGCCCAAGATACTCCTGACAGAAGAGGCTATACAGCCGGGTGTGCAACACATGAGCGTGCCACAATTTGTCCACGGCAACGCTATGCATCCCCAATCGCTGCTCTGCCGCGAGGAGCGCCAGGAAACGTTGGTATTCAGGCAGGATAGCTTGCGCCTCTTCTTCCGAGAGACCATATTCCTTGACAGCAACAGCGACAATGTCACTCCAATACGGCCACGCCTCGATCTGGCTCAAGATGGCTGGCTTACGGGTACAAGGGACAGGGACATGGGAACTAGTGGTCATGGGTTGATTCCTCCTTGTGGGAAGCTAATAACACACGATCAAGAAGGGACTGTATATGTTCAGGCTCCCAACTCGGCAGGCCGAGCACAGGAAACGGAACATCGTGGATTGAGAGTTCATCCAGGGGTGTGCCAAAGGCGACAAGCGTCAAGCGGGAAGGGTATTCGTCAAGAACAGGCCACTTTTCAAGAGCGCGGGGCCAGGCGCTTATGAGCTTGCTTGCATTGTCATCAATGAGCACAACAGGTTCATTGGTGGCTTTTGTATTGGAGTACGATGCCATGTATTTGACATAAAAATTTTTGCACGAGACAATTTCTAGCCCCAGAGGGAAATCATGTTGCGCTAGCCAGGCGCGAGTGGTGTCCTGCATCTCAAAGCCACGCGAGGTGTAGTATGCAACCTTTCCATACCGCATGAGCGTCTGTACACCAGCAGCAGCGCCAGGAAGAGGGTGGAGCAGGGCCAGAACCTCTAGCGCTTCTTTCGCTTGCATAAAGGCAGCTTGAAAACGCTCTTCATTTTCAGGTGAAGCAAAGCGGTAGGCTTCAACCTCAGGGAGCTTGCAGAACGCCCAATAACTCTCTACTGCCATCAGGACCTCTTGTGAAATGGAGAGATTGAGTAACGTATTGATAAAGATGGCATACGCGTTTTGATCTATAGCAATGGTTCGATCAATATCGAGCGCAAATAACATAAATATGTACCTCATACTTTTATCTGTGTGAAGAAGAGGCTTACCAGCTCGCTCAACATCTTGAGCGCTGCAGTAATTGTCGCCAACTCGCCCTCGTTCAGCTCAATGAGTTCATTCCCGATGGCCATTCCCGGACGAATCAATCGCCCAATTCTTCGTCGTATATTCAGTATATGCGTGAAGTGCTGTTTCTCCTGTCCGTCATCGGCACTGGACGAAGAAGGTACGTCTGGTAACTTATCAGGATGTTGTCGAGAGAGACCAATTCATAAGGGGCGAGTGACACGCTTGGTGTCTTCCTATCCTGCCCGGCTTGCTCACATGTTTCAGTCATGTCCTTCCTCGTTGTGTGTTGTGACGATACGTTGTAAGGGGGCCATGCAAGGGACGTTCTGGTTTCTCACCTTGCGCAGTTCCACGCTGTTCTTGTTGACAATGAGCACTTTGCGCTCACCATCGAGCGTCAAGGCTAGTTCATAGAGCGCCGGGACTGCCTTCGTCGCGGGAATGGCCTTCAGGAGTTCTACAGGCACGATTTCAGCCGACGACAGGAAGAGCGTTTTCCCATCAATGGTATGAAAGGTCATTGAACGATGAAACGCGAGCTGATATTTTCCTGGTTGACGCTGCATCATGACCCTCCTGCCTCTCAGCTCATCATCTTTTGGCCATAAGCGAGATAAAAATGGAAGTACGTATGATGGTTTTCCCATTCCCGAGGAAGCGCCTTCAGCATTGTCTCGAACTCCTGCTCGGAGAGCTTGAGTGTGGAACAATAGAACGATTTGAGATTGGCAAAAATCGCGTGCAAGTCCTTTGCCAGAAGCTCACCGCCGCGACCAGCCCAGGCCCCAAGAGGGACTTTAATGGTGTAATCTTTGATATCCTGGAGACCAGCTTGGCCAAGCAGTTCAGGCAGTTTTGTCATCAGAGATGCGTCAAAGCCGGTTCGCCGTTCCGCTTTGTGCCACCACTCCATGTACTTTTTTGTCGCAGGCCCCATATTCTCGAAGGTGTCAGCCGCATCAATCAGTTCGACATACCCACCTGGATGTGTGACACGTGTCAGCTCACTCACAACAAAAGGCCAGATGCGAGCAGGGAGAGCTGCAACCATCAAACGCTGATGGGTGAAATCGAAATCATTGTCGGAGAACGGAAGACCTTTGAGCACATCACCCTGGATAAACAGGCAATTGGACGGTATTTCAAGAACATGTGAAAGCGGCGTTTGGGCTTCAATATCGAAGCCGACGACCTGAGCGCCGGGAAATGTCTGCGCCATTTCGCGCCCCCAGATGCCGGTGCCTGAACCAACATCTAAAATGCGTTTGGGATATTCGAGTGGCGCGGCATAATTACTATTGTTGAGCATGGTTTTCAGAAAGTAGTGCTGGAAAGTTAATCTATCGTATTCGGGCATATCTTTGGGAAACAGATATGGCACATCGACGCGGAAGCGCCTCTCTCCAATGATGGTCGCTGTTGGCGTTGTATTGAGAGGAGGAGCCTCAAAGGCGGGAATGGTTCCACGCTGTTTCCGTTTCAAAAGAGAGAAGAGGGGCATGATGGATTCCTTTCCTGATGTGCTTCCATTTTTGAACGTTGGACGTGGACGCGACGATCATAGAAGCGTTCGCACCCGTCCCAGTATGCAAGGCGAGCACAATGTTTGACAGCTTCTTGCATTTGCTCTCTGGTAGGATGCGTTATCTTGTGAAACTCAAGATATGCATTGACATAGAGCAGGAAGGTAGAATGCTCCATCCAGAGAAACCACCCCTCCACTCCGCCTTCCCACCGATCACGTGCCTGGTTATAGACCAACATGTGTCCTTGTTGGAGATTGGCCTCTTGAAGCGAAGGCATCACTTCTGTTGTGAGAGTAGAAATCTGCCTATGTGCTACCATGCTTTCTCCTCTACAACTGGTCTAATGCCTGCGCGACAAGTTGGATAGCCTCATCTTCGCCGACGATCTGTTGCAATTCCTGGTGTAGTATCCCTATCCGCTCTGTTTGAGTCGTGCGCATACGATGCTGTGCAACCATAGCGTATCTATGTAAGCCGTTATGCGCTGCTTGATATTGCATTTGAATTTGGTCCAGAAGGTGAGCTACTTCACTCTGATTGGTTATATGCATCTATCTCACTCTCCCTTATTAGCTTGTTTTGTAACAGTGTTTCATACAGGTCTGTAAGAAACCGCTTATCCGTCATTCGTTTCTCAAAAGTAAGATTAGCATCTTTTTGTACGCAATATGTTTCTTCTTTGCTCCCATGAACTAAAAAGTTCACTTCTTTTATATCAAGGTGATATTTGAGCAGAATTCTCGTTTTAATAAGTGATAGAAAGGCATGCATGTGGCATGCACAGAAGACGCAGAGAGGATGTGAGCAGAGTGGAGAAAACATTCTGGGGGGCAAAAGGTGAATATGGCCCATTTACGCCGCAGGAAGATGGCTGGCCCCACGCTGGAGAGGTGATACGGCACTATCGACGTACATTAAAGATGAGTGCAGAAGAACTGGCGAAGCAATACGGCGAAGCCACAAATTCACAGGTCACAGCAAGGTGGATACTTAAGATGGAGCAGCAAAACAAAGTTCCAACTGACTTCTCACGGCGTAGGATACTCATAAAAATTCTCAATATTCCTCCTCTTCTTCTCGGCCTTGCGTCGTTGGAGTCGATAGCCTATCATGCCTTAACCCAGACTCAGGCCCCTTCGACGTTAGCCTATCTTTCTTTGGATATGGAATGGTATAGCAAAGAAGCTCGTATTTTCTGGCAATTGCACTATGCACAAACTGCCCAGGATGCCCTCCCTGGTCTGCTTACCTACATTGGCAACCTTGTTCCCATTCAACAAACCGCTCATGGAAGCCTTGCACGCCATCTATGCGAACTGTTAAATAGCTATTACCGATTAGCAGCCACCATCCAGCGTGATCGTGGAGACTTCAAGCAGGCATATGCATTTGCCAATGAAAGCGTGCGTTTGGCGAAAGAAATGGGCGATGACCTATATGCCTTGCAGGTTATTGCAGCATCTCAGTATACACGAGGAGTTGTCAATCTCGCATGGGGAGCATTTGGCAACCAGGTAAAACAGGGGAAAATTGTCCTTCAAAAAGAAAAACTAGAAGCCGCTTTTACGGACTTTGAGCGAGCGCTCAAATATGCCAGCCCTCAGTTGAAAGGGATTATTTACTCAGAAATGGCGCGCGCGAAAGGGCTTCTGTCAACCTCTCCAACAGATGTCTCGATTGCATTGAAACTCATAGAGCAAGCAGAGAACTTTATAGACGTGGATAGCAGCGATGATTTCCATACACAAATCCTCTTGAACGGGGATATGAAAGGGCTAGACAAGAGGCGACTGATCCTCGGCAGAGCCAAAACATTTCTGGCGATTAGGCGGCCAGCAAAGGCGTTAGACGAACTGCTTGATCTTGAAATGCTTACAGAGGGAGCAAGTCACACCAGGAGAAGGGCCTGGACACATATCCTGTATGCGCAAGCTGCCTTTTACCTGGAAGATTATGCGACAGCGACAAACGAAGCTATTAATGCTTTCAATGCTTGCAAGGAAGTTCATTCCACCTCTCATCTTGCTCGTGTGAATGAACTGTACTCGGTGTTAATAGCGAGTCCTTACAAAGACAATTTTGCGGTTAAACGCTTAGGGCGGCTTCTCAGCACTATCTATCTCCAAAAAGGGTAGAGGCGAGCGGACCTTGACCAGTTGAGATATCTGCTCGCCTGTAACTCTCTATATTTCTTTATGCATGCATGCTTTGAGCAAGAAGATGTAATGGCTTTATTTGCGCGACATCCCGTAGGGAGACGATAATCTCTTGCACGCCCGCCTCTTCATAGGCAGCAAAACGTTGCCTAATGGTTTCAGGGCTTCCCAATAAGCCACGCAAACGAATGTGATCGAGAGTGACTTTGCCTGGAACACTTTGAAAACTGGTGATAGCTTCAGCGTCAGTCTCCCCAAGACAACCATTGACGTAAATGGTGCGACGAATGTCGTTGTAGTCGCGCCCAATATCTTCACAATGTCGTTTGATAAGAGCAAATTTACGCTTCATTTCCTCCGGGTCTGGATGGGTAAAGTTGCAAGCGTTTCCATAACGTGCCACAAGCTTCAGTGTCACCTGTTCACCTTTTCCACCAATAAGCAACGGAATATGCGGCTGCTGTACTCCTTTTGGCTGATTAATAGCGCCGCGTACGTGATACTGTTTTCCTTCAAAGAATGCCTCATTCTCTGTCCACATCGCCTTGATGATCTGGAGCGCTTCTTTGAGTTGGCGTAAACGCGTGGGGGTATCGGGAAACGAATATCCATATGCCAGATATTCTGGCTCGTGCCAGCCTGCGCCAAGACCTACCTCAAGTCTGCCGTGGCTGAGCACGTCAACCGTGCTTGCCATTTTGGCGAGCAGAGCGGGATGACGAAAACTATTACAGGTGACCAGTTGACCAATGCGTATACGCCTGGTATCGCGAGCAAGCGCTGCTGTGCTCGTCCAGGCCTCGAAGATGGCCCTGTCAGTTGGGTGAGAAGTTGATTGAAGATGCTCAAAGAGCCATACCGAGGTAAAGCCTGATGCTTCAGCCTCCTGAGCAACATGCGTCATCTGTTCATATGCTTCTACGGGATCTATCTGGCTTCTTTCCCATTCCTGGGGAAGCATAATGCCTATCTTCATTGTTCTACACACTCCTTACCGCAAATAAAGCGCAATACTACTCAGTATATCATTTAAGACATGCTTCAAATACGGCTGTTGCTCACATGATAATTTTTACGATCAATCGGGAGGTTTTATGATAGCATGGCGTGTGGTGTTTCTATGTATTCCAGGGGAGATGTATTTTTTAAAGGAGTATCTGCTCCAGTTCAAATCATTTGATGCCAGGTCAAAATATGAGCGCTAAGCCAGCGCAGGCCCTCTCCTATGACTTCATCGTCCTGGGAGCGAAGCAACCGGCAGAGAAATTGACTGTGCTCTTGCTGGACATAAAAGAGTTCTTCAACACCGTGGTGCCATATCCCTCTGATTCCGATAGATCTGCTGGAATCAGAGACGAAAAAGGCGATTATTTCTCTTCGAGAGGCTCTCACCTGAGCCAGAACGGTCAATGAGAGGAGTGGCGTGCCAGAACGCTTCCTCAACGTATATGGGAACGAAGCTTCCGTTGCTTGAGGCAGGAGGTGTTGCTCAATGTAGGCACGCAGAGCTTGAGCAAGCAGCCGATAATCTTCATGAGCCTCACTCGTTTGCTGATCAATAGCATGCATGGTACCTTGTCCTCAAAATTTTTGTATGCAAGATATTCTATCACTTCACACACATTATCAGGTGTTTTCAGAAAAAAACTGAGAAAGCAGCGGGACACAGTAGTATACTGTACAATATCTCAGAAATGCATATATGTAGATGTAGATGTAGATGTAGATGTAGATGTAGATGTAGATGTAGATGTAGATTCGCGGATCTTTCTATGCCGGTTGATGTGTCACGGTTGAAACGCGTGGGGGACTATTCGTACTGATTGCTCCCGTTCCTCCCCTTCCCCCACGCGAGACTCCTGACGTTGTGGAAGCTTCATCGGCGGTGAATATGACGCAACCAGCAGAGGGAATCGAAGACGTTTCCGGCACGCCTGCACCGGAAAGTTCGGCAGTTTCGCCGCCGCCAATCAAAAAGACCTGCGCGCAAGAAGGCCGAGGCGGCTTCTGGTGGCGCCGCAGATAAGACAAGTGTCGTCCAGGCCGAATCAGGAGAGACATCGCCCATCACTCCATCCAAACGAAGCCGCAAGAAGAAAACCGAAAACCTGGCCGGTTCTCCTGCTGAAACAGAGATCAACGTCTCATCCGAATCCATCGGTTCCGCATCATAGACTTCGACTGATGCTTCCGCAGGCAGTGTGCCAGCGAAACCCAGACGAACCAGGCGCGTCGGGGAACCCAAACCGAAACGCTATCCAGTCAGGGAGCAAGAGGCAGGCGCGTAGCGTCTCTCTGCGCAGGCTGGTACATGCGGTGTGACGGTTCGGAGAAGGAGACCATTCGCTCTCAGGGTTTCTCAAAAGTCACCAGGCTTACTCTCAGACCAGCGACCGCAGGTCACCTTTGGGTTTTAATGATGAGTTTTGAGAAACCCTGTAAAAGCGATCAGGGCAGTGAAAATGGAGCCAGTCTCATATTTTTGCCTGCATGTTGTACAGATTCGCATAGGCACTATTCAGCGCGATAAGCTCCTCGTGTGTCCCCTGTTCGCTGATCCCGCTCTCGGATAATACCACGATCCTTTGAGCATTGCGGATAGTTGACAAACGATGAGCGATGACAAGCGTTGTGCGATTGTCGGCTAACTTCTCCAATGAGTCTTGCACAGCCTTCTCGCTCTCATTATCCAGCGCGCTCGTCGCTTCATCAAAAATGATCATGGGGGGATTTTTGAGGAAGACGCGCGCGACGCTCAAGCGCTGCTTCTGCCCGCCTGAGAGTTTGACACCACGTTGACCGATATCCGTATCATAGCCGTCCGGTAACGCCATGATAAAATCATGCGCGTGCGCCTTTTTGGCTGCCTCAATGATTTCTTGTTCACTGGCATCGAGCTTACCGTAACGGATATTCTCCGCGATGGTCCCGGCAAACAAATAGACATCCTGCTGGACAATGCCAATATTTCTGCGCAATGAGTGCAAGGTCACATCGCGGATATCATGTCCATCCAGCAGAATCTTTCCCACGCTGACATCATAGAAACGAGGAATCAACGAGCAGAGCGTGGTTTTGCCAATGCCAGAAGGCCCGACCAAGGCTATATATTCTCCAGCACATATCCTCAATGAGAGGTTCTTCACAACATCCTTCTGGTTTTCTTTGTATCTGAAGCTGACATCCTGAAACTCGATATCTCCTCGAACGCGCGTGAGCTCACGCGCGTTTGGTGTGTCTTGCAAATCGGGTTCTATCTCCAGAATCTCCATAAAGCGCTGGAAGCCGGTGATGCCCTCCTGATAGAGTTCGCCGAAGTTGATCAGCTTTTTAATGGGATCAACGAGAATGCCGACGCAGAGCAAATAGGTCAGCATATCCGCCAGATCCAGGGCAGCGTGAACAATCGCAATGCCGCCCAGAACTATGACAACAATGGTCATAAGCTGGGCAAACGCTCCCAACCCGCCGAAAAAGTACGCCTCACTTCTATAGCCATCGCTGCGGCTGGCGAGAAAACGACGATTGGCGTAGGCAAATTTGCGCTTTTCGGCCTCTTCATTGGTAAAGGATTTGACCACCCTGATACCCGCGAGCGTATCCTCAACTTGCGCATTGATATCCCCGATGCGATCCTTGCTGCTGCGTAACGCTTTATTCATCTTCTTATTGAAGTACAACGCGTACATGGTCATCAGAGGCAAGAAAAGAAAAAGCAGCAGCGTCAGCTCAAGATTGATCTTCGCGAGAATGATAAATGCGCCAGTGACTGTCAAGAAGGTCACGACGATATCCTCAGGGCCATGATGATAGAGTTCGCTCAGCCAGAAGGTATCATCGGTAAGCCTGGTCATGAGCTGGCCCACTTTTTGTTCGTCATAAAAGCCAAACGAGAGCTTTTGATAATGCTCGAAGAGTTCAGTGCGCATATCACTCTGCATCCTGGCTCCCATCATATGCCCCTGACAGTCAATGAACATCGTACACAGGGTCTGGATTACAACCAGCGTCAGCATGAACGCGCCCAGCAAAGCAATGTCGCGTAGCTCATGCGGATCATTGCCTTCCAGGATGTTTTTGGTGATGTATTGCGCGCAAAGCGGAAGGAACAGTGTGATTGCGGAGACGATGAGCGCGCAGGCTATATCTGCGAAAAACAGGCCCATGTACGGTTTGTAATACGACAAAAACTTTTTGCCGCGTGTATGAGCTGGCCTGGCCGCGTCGGATTGGGAGCCAGCTTTGGATACGGATAAACTCTTCATCGAGGCCGACGGTTTTTTCGTGATCGAATTGGTTGATTGCAAAGAGATGCTCCTCATGGTGGTATGCAAGTAAGCGCAAAAGGCATAAGGAAGCCTGCTCCAGCCCAAAACAGACGAGCGGAGGCAGGGTGAGGATGCGCGACAGGAATACCAGCACGAGAAGGGATAACGTGGAAGGCCAGACCGGGAGACGCGGAGATATGGCGCGTGGAGATTGCAAAGAGGATGCGGTTTTTGTGAACGAGAATGGTCTAGAGCAAAATACTAGCTTAATATCTACGCTCTCAGAACATCCCCAATGGATCTCCATCCCTTCACGCCAGGCATCGATGTTGCGCGGTATGCGCTTCTAAGCATCACTGCACCTCCTTTCTGAACTGGCAACATGCAGAAACACGTCAAAGACAATCAAGTATCAGGAGTGATAATAGCATATGGAACATGTCCGGTCAACTATGAGAAGCGATAAATCCAGAGTTTCTTAAAAGGCTTGGTTCGTCTCCATAACGGCTTTTAGCCTCTTTGCGTACCAGCCAGGCGGCCAGATGCTCGTTAACCGCTTGGCCCTGCGCTACGAGCCTCTGACGCAGACACACTCTGTGAAGGATATCCTGGCTGAGAAAGACGCCGAGTTACGACAAAAGCAGCGCGAGATCGATCGGCTCTATGGGAAACTGGCCGCTGCAAGCCCGCTCACCGATGCGGAATTGCGACAAACTCTCGCAAAAGCGTTACAGCGGTTAGCGCAAGAGGAAAGGCAAGGCCTTTGATCAGAGAGCAAGGAGCGTTGTATTCTGATGAGAGAGCAGGTGAAGAAACTTGATCAAAACATGGTTTGAGTAATGCTTGCAACAAAATCCTTTATTCAGAGAAAAGAGGTACGATGAAGATGCATGAAGCGAGCCAGTGGCGCTATGACTTTGCCCAAAGGCTCGCTCCGCAGTATGCAACACACCCCAATGTGGAGGCCGCCTTTGTCGGAGGGTCTGTTTCTCGCAACCAAGCTGATCGGTTCTCTGATATTGAACTCGGTATTTTTTGGAATGAGCCCCCCTCGGATGCGGAACGTCGTCGCCTTCTCGAAGCTACAGGAGGGCAAGTGAGAACCTTGCGCCCCTACGATTCAAGAAAACAGGTCTGGGAGGATACCTGTCTCATGTGAGAGGTATGAAACTGGATGTGTGCCATATGACGGTCTCCTCGATAGAGCAGATACTCCGAGATGTGGTAGACCATGCGGACCCTGATATTCTCAAACAATACCTGATTTCTGTCATTCTTCATGCCCTCCCTCTCTTTGGGAAGGCACAACTTACGAGCTGGCGCGACCATGCCCTTCCTTATCCTGACGCACTGCGCGCCGCTGTCATCCGTGAGTGGCTCCTTTTCACACCTGCTTGGCAACGTTCAGTCTTGGCCGAGCGGGGCGATCTGCTAGTACTCTATGACTCCTATTGCTTTGCCCAAAAGAGAATCCTCACGCTTCTGCTCGCAGTCAACCGGATCTATCATCCTGGCTTCAAGTGGCTGGATGCCCTTGTTGAACAACTTCCTTTTGCGCCTTTTCATCTGGCTGGGCGCTTGAAGCAGGTGTTTCAGATGCCAGCTCCTGTTGGAACTCAATTGCTCCATATGCTCATTGAGGAAACCTTTGCTCTCATTGAGAGGCACGTTCCAGAGCTGATCGGTGAAACAACTCATGCCCGAACACTTTTCCAGCAAGAGGGACCATGCTGGCAGCAAGCCCCTGAAAACCTTCTCGACAATCGAGTGGGTTAGGAATTTTATTGCAACGGTTACTATCGGTATGTGCAAACTATGTCGTGATCAAGTTTCCAGGTAAAAACGACGTTTCACGAGAAGAGGAAAGGACCCTTACTTATTTATGTCTTCGACGTTGCCCGTTCAAGAAGGCTTTATCCCATTTCGAGGATATCGTACCTGGTATCGCATTGTTGGTGACCTTTCTGTGAACAAGAAAGGGATGTTTCCACTGGTAACGCTTCATGGTGGCCCAGGGGCGACCCATTATGGACTTCTCCCACTTGAGAAAATCACTGAAACTGGGCGTGCCGTCATATTCTATGATCAGCTCGGGTGTGGAAATTCTGACCGCCCAGATGATTCTTCTATCTGGTCAGTGAAGCTCTTTCTGGATGAACTTATCGCGATACGTCGTGAATTAGGGCTAGATCAGATACATCTCTTTGGGCATTCCTGGGGGGGAATGCTCGCCATGGAATATGTGCTCACTCAACCAAGTGGAGTATTAAGTCTCGTTCTTGCCAGCTCGCTTGCTAGCGGGGCACTCATTGACGCGGAGCGAAAACGAGTATATGAACAACTTCCTTTTGAGGTACGTGAGATCTTATTGACCCAGCGATGGAGTGAGGAACCAGAATATCAGCAGGCACGCAAGTATTTTGATACGCATCATGTTATCCGTCATGAACCCTGGCCTGATTTTCTTGACCAAGCCAACAAAAGAATGAATGTAAAAGTCAATATCAGCATGTGGAGCCAAGGAGAATTACGAACCTGGGATATTCGTCCTCGTTTACGTGAAATCCATGTATCAACCTTAGTTACTTCTGGCGTCTATGATGGAATGTCTCCCACGCAAGATGATATCCTTTTTCAAGGAATTCCTCAGGCAAAGCATATGGTCTTTCAGGACAGTGCTCACTTTGCACATGCGGAGGAGACAGACACCTATATCGCTGTGCTGAATGAGTTTCTCACGCAAGTCGAACAGTCATATCAGTAAGAATGAGCGGAAAGGATGATGTGAACGTTCTTTTTGTGAAAAAGAACGTTCACCCAGCCCCCCATGACGCCCTAACGATTTTCTCTCCAAAGAACATTTTCGCGTCCAATGTCTTCACAATATTGTTTGATAAGAGCAAATTTACGCTTCATTTCCTCCCGGTCTGGATGGGTAAAGTTGCAAGCATCCCCATAATGTGCCACAAGTTTCAGCGTCACCTGTTCACCTTTTCCGCCAATAAGCAACGGAATATGCGGCTGCTGAACTCCTTTTGGCTGATTGATAGCACCACGTACTTGATATTCTTTCCCTTCAAAGAATGCCTTATCCTCTGTCCACATCGCCTTGATGATCTGGAGCGCTTCTTTAAGTTGAAGTAAACGCGTGGCTGTATCGGGAAACGAATATCCCACGGGATGCGCAACGAGTTAGAACGTGGGAAGATCCGCAAGCAATTTGCTTCCTGGAGCCCCTCTTCCGCCATTGAATGCAGTCCTTGTCAGCTCAGCAACAGATGGGATACGATACGCATATCAAAGAGCCTTTCTCAGAACCAGGAACCCGTCGCTTGCCATTGGCCGAGCTTCCTGTGGTTTTCAGAACAAAGAGAACAGGTGAAAACGAGCCGTATCGCGGCACAACAGGTGAGATATGCAACTGTATCTGATTCGGCATTGCGAATTTGTGGGACAAGTTGAGGACCGGTATGCAGGCATCGCGGACTTTCCTCTGACGCAGACAGGGAGAGAGCAAGCATCTGCGCTGGGAAAACACCTCCAATCGGTCCAACTCCAGGTACTCTTTACCAGTCCCTTAGCGCGTGCCCATGAAACCGCGAGACTCATGGCACAAGAACTGACCCCCATTCCTCCAGTCGTGGTGGTTGAGGCCCTGCAAGAGCAGAATGCGTACGGTATCCTGAGCGGGGTCAAGCGATCGGAAGCCATCCAGTTGTTCGGCCATCTGATGAAAGAGATTCCCCCTCATCCTGGACGTTCTCCTGAACCACTGCCAGGTGCTGAACCATTTGAGACGTTTTTGCTGCGTGTGCATCAAGCATTCCATCATATTGTGGAGATGGCCCAGCGCCAGCACGTTGAACGGGTGGCGATTGTCACCCACGGAGGGGTTCTTCTGACCCTCTTTGAACACGTGCTTCGCGTCCCCGATGAGATTCATCATCACGTTGGAGCAGTGAACGTGGTCGAGTATCAACCTGCCCAGGCCACTCTCTCTGCTTTTTTCTGCGCTGAACACCCATAGGTTCACCTTGTTCGCCGCATCAAGCCCCGATGTGGCTTTCCAGACCCAGCGAAGCCGCAAAAGCGGTTGGGACCCCAAACAATCTAAGCGTGATGGTGCAAGCTGTGCTAGGCCGGCCATTACAAGCGAGCCGCTGGACCCACGAGAGTCGAGCATGCGCTCGTTCGGCACGGGAAAGGGGCGCAGACGGGACTGTGAGGTGGACACGGGCAGGTGGCTCAAGCTCTACCTGGATGTGCTGTTGACGCAGCAGTTGGATGCATGCCCGTCGGTGGACGCGACGACTCCAATCTTTCCAGAGCAAGGGGGCAGAACCAACGACGAGTGGATGCAGGAGTATACTGACCTGTCGCGGCTTTGCTGTCGCACTCCCATTCCACTGGCACTGCTCGCGCAGCGGACAAGGACGACAGCTCCCAATACTGGCTCCATACACCACGCGCAAGCTTCCATCAGCTTCTCGACGCTGCTCATGGGCAACAAGCGACTGCCCTGCTGGACACCGGAGCGTTCCGTCGAGCTGGAGAGGAAAATCGGCTCCGGTAAAACGACCTGTTTTGAAGGAGGTGGCAGTGGTCGGTGAGCTGTATCCAGAGGTAGGAGCGGATGAGGTCGGACGCGTGGCAGCCTGGGCGTTCTGCTCTGGGAGAGCAGGAGTAAATTCGGTAATGCGCAGCGGCGTTGGTTCCACTTGATGCCCCAGTTCGAGTCTCAGGTTCCAGACCCATTGGGCCACCGTCTGCCAGGCTTCCTGCCCCCAGGCCGAATGGCTGCACCACCGGTCGGGGGTCTTGCTCTCTATCTTCGTCTGAGAGTACGGGCTCGAAAGCCCCACGATGCAGATACAACTCAACAACGTCAGAAGCCGTGAACGCGTGCTGTGGGAGATTCGTGAAGAAGAGTTCGTAGACGACTCTGCCCGCGTAACTCCCATCGGACTCTTCTTTTTGCCCGCCGGATGGGTGGCCACGATCACACGGCAGGGGATACCCTCGGATCCCACCGGGATCTGGGGGCAATCGTAGAGACTGCGCTCCATCTGACTTTCGGGACGCTGCTGGAATTGGTCGGGAGGCAGGTGCAGACGCGCCTGAATCAGCGGATGATCGAGCAGGTGATAGTCTTTGCCACGGGTCACAAACGAGAAACCAGCCACATCGGAGAGCACAACCCCATTGCCATATTGTCCATCGAGCCGGAGCAGCGTGCGTTCTTGTGAAAGCTGACCTGGATCTCCTTGTTGAGAATGGTTGTGATCTTTCTCTTCAAGGAGCCACATTTCTACGCCGATGGGCTACTGGTAAATAAGGTGAAGGTATTGAAAACGATCATTGAAAACATAGCGAATCCTTGATAATCACTGAGGATTACGGTATGATATGAGCATGAAACTCAGTGACTACGCCAAACAACAAGGGGTACGCTATGAGACGGCCTGGCGCTGGTTCCGCGACGGAAAAATCCAGGGCAGGCGTGTCGGAGCGCACACCATTCTGATCGATGAACCGGCCAGGACCGCCAGCCCGGTACAAGCCACAACCGTCGTCTATACCCGTGTTTCCTCAGCCGAGAACAAGGCCAATCTGGACAGTCAGGCGGAGCGGTTGGTGGCCTACTGTGCAGCTCGTGGCTACCAGGTGAGCAAGGTGGTCAAGGAAATTGGTTCGGGGGTCAACGACAATCGCCCCAAGTTCCTGGCATTGCTGGCCGATCCCAATGTGGGGCGCATTGTCATTGAACACCAAGACCGAGGGACGCGCTTTGGCTTTCGCTATATTGAGACGCTCCTCACCGCGTACGGGCGGGAAATCGAGGTGGTCAATCACGCGGAGAATGGCACCGAGGATTTGCTCTCCGATCTGACCAGCATCATGTACAGCTTTTGTGCCAGACTCTACGGGCAACGTCGGGCGAAGCGCAAGACCGAGCGGATTATCCAGGAATTGGAGGCGCAGGATGCAACTGGTTGAGAAGCACATCATTGCGCAGACCGATCCGCGCTTTGCCTGTGTGGATGCCGCCTGTTTTGCCTCGAAGAATCTCTACAATGCCGCCCTCTATGAGGTGCGTCAAACCTTTTTTGCGACCAGCACCAGCCTCTGCTATCCCGCGCTGGATAAACGCATGCAAGGGCATGAGGCGTACCGTGCGTTGCCTGCCAAAGTGGCGCAACACGTCCTCAAGCAGGTCTGCACCGCCTGGTCAAGTTTCTGGGCGGGCAGGCTTGCGTATCGAGAGACCCCGGCGAAGTTTGTGGGGCGCCCTCAGCTCCCGAAGTATTTGCCAAAGGCGAAAGGGCGGAATCTGCTCGTCTACACGATGCAAGCCGTGAGCCGGGGCAAACGAACCCTGGATCGAGGTATCATCCAGCCCTCGCAACTGGGTATTCAGGTGAAAACGAAGCAAAACCCTCAAACGCTCGCGCAGGTGCGTGTGGTTCCCAAAACCGGCTATGTGGTGGTAGAAGTCATCTATGAACGCGAACCCACCGTCACGGCAGTTGATCCCGATCTGCTCGCTGGACTTGATCCTGGCATGGACAATCTGGCCACGCTAACGCGCAAACAAACCGGGCTTTGTTCCAGTCATTGTTAATGGGCGTGGCATCAAGTCCTGTAACCAGTATTATAATAAACAACGAGCAGTCCTCCAGCAATCCCTGGGACGTCCTGGCCGAAGTCGGCGCATCGAGCAACTGACGACGCGACGGAACCGGCGCATCGAGCATGATCTGCACACGGCCAACCGCTTCCTGATCGATCTGTTGGTCGCCGAAGGGATTGGCACGCTTATCATCGGCAAGAATCCGCTGCAAAAGCAAGAGATTCGCCTGGGAAAACACATGAATCAACATTTCGTGCAGATCCCGCACGCTCGCTTCATTCAGATGCTTCAGTATAAAGCGGAACTGGTCGGCATTCGCGTGATCCTCACCGAAGAGTCGTATACAAGCAAAGCCAGTTTGCTTGATCTCGATCCCCTGCCCGTGTATCGCAAAGGCGAACAGGGAGACTACCAGTTTAGCGGCAAACGGGTCACACGGGGACTGTATCGAGCCGCCGATGGGCGAGTGATCCATGCCGATGTCAATGGCGCGGGAAATATTCTCCGAAAAGTAGCTCCTGGAGCTTTCGAGCGGAAGGGAGTAGAGGATGGGGAAAGCAGGGTCCATCTGCTGGTAGTCCATCCCGTGAGGAAGTCATTCCCTCACAAACCCGTTCACGTGAAAATCCTGGCCCCTGTCAGGATTCGCTAGTCGCGACGGAACTATAGCAGGTTTTAGGGCCAAGAGTGAGTATTTGGCGCGAAGAGTAAGCAGCACAGCTATTAACTGCTTGAGAGACTGCTCCACATCTAGCTTCATTTATCAATGCCTTGTAAATTGGCACGAGGCCTCGCGAGTCTGGGAAAGAGGACCGTTGGTCCCACGGTCAAGAACGCCCCCACTGTCGCAACGCCCACCACCGTTCCGATAGCGAAGTCTGCGCCAGTCATGAGATGAGAGCCGAGGCCATATCTGATCAAGAGATAGAAGACGATCACATAGAGCAGACTCGTGAGCAAGCCCGGCGAGTAGGTGTTGCGTCGAATGGTCCAATACACGTGGACGGTAGCCACGTGGGTGACGAATCCAGCCACCCAGATGAGTGGCAGGATGACCCAATGACCACCAAGACTGTCAAAGAGCAGGTTGCTGATCGCAATCGCAGCAATGGCCCCCGCGTTAAACCAAAAGAACATCCGCCAAGTGTAGGTCGGCCAGAAATTGTCTACAATCCACTGCACAAACCCGCCGTTGAGAAGTGTCTCGTCAAGAATATGAACGATGTATGACGCGAGCAATGCCCAGAAGAGCAGGCTGAGGAACAACATGATTTCCTCCCACAGATCCGGCGTGACCATCAGAAGTCAACGCCTACGGGAAGTACCGTTCCGCGATGCAGAACGCAATTTACAACTTCTAGAGGAAGTATACTAGGTGGGGAGCGGTTTTTCCAGGCCGATGCATCACCAGGGTTGTGTTGCAAGAATGGTGAAGAAAACCAAATGAGCAGAGAGGTCTCTCTTTGTTCTATTTAAGCAACCACTTCAAAGAGCCTGGCAACCAAGGCCATCTGCCCTCTTACATCCCCTTTTGCCACGTCACGCAGTTGTCCTTTTCGTAGCATGCTCATCACCTCAAATCCCTGTAACATTCGCCATGCTGTCTCGAACGAGAAAAAGCCCATCCCAGATTTCGTCAACCGTTTGATGCGCGCGATGATCTTGTTCAATCAGATTGTTGAGATACTTCACTTGGCGCAACTCACAGCTTTGGGGGATGAAGCCGGCTTCTTTCAATGCAGCGAATGCCTTGGGATAGGCAGCGTTTTTGTCGACGTTGATGACCCGTGGCGAACCCGTATGAGAGGCGGCGAGGGTTTTGAGAAAGAAGTGCCTAGCTGCTTGCCCATCTCTGGTCGGACTGAGCACAAAGTCGAGCGTCTTCCCCTGTGAATCGACCGCTCGATACAGGTAGACCCATTCTTTTTTCACTTTGATGTCTGTCTCATCAACACGCCAAGAATCCGTTGTGGACGTTAAATGGGGACGGCACCGCCGTTCAAGCTCAGGGGCATACCGCTAAACCCAGCGGTAGATCGTGGTATGGTCCACCTGCAAACCACGTTCCAGCATCATTTCTTCGAGATCACGGTAGCTGAGCGGATAGCGCAGGTACCATCTGACGCACAAGAGAATGATGTCGGCCTGGAAATGATGCCATTTGAACGGGTGTTGCTCTGTCATAGGGGTCCTCTTCTCCTCTTTCTCTCCCCACTCTAACAGATCAGCTTTATTCTTGCAACACAACCCTTTTTTCTGCTCTTCTCCTCAGAGTTGCTCTTCATATCTAGTTGATTGAGGATGTCCCAACGGTATCGAGGGATGAGTCATGATTGCGGCTAGAAAATGATCAGGTGGGTTTGCGTGGTAATGGTTGGCGCGAGCGTTCGCAAAATGCTGGGGGCAACATTGATGCAGCCATGGCTTCCAACGCTTGCCTCTGGATCTCCGCCGGAGTCATTGTGAGGAAATTGGGTCATAGGACCATAATCCTTGCGCCATTGTGAGCTATGGATCAGATACCCATTGTCCCAAAACTGGACCGCATCCCGTACCACGACTGGCGTGTAGTAATCAGGCGAACTGGGAGCATCATACGAGGTGAGCGTCAGGTTCTCATAATGTGTCGACATGTGGAAGTGGCCCACCGGGGTAGGACGATAGACTCGCCCCGTTGTGAGCAGGAGGGACTGCTTCAACGTCCCATTGTGATAAATGCGCATGGATTGCTCTGTCAGCGAAACCACTAAGACATCTGCATTCTGCAAACCGTAGTAAGCAAGTAAGCTTTGATCGACCTGATGTGGTTGATTATAGGATGTTGTATCCTCATAATTGGCCTCCAGCATTGCGTGCAGGAAGTAATCATCTTTAATATCTTGCATAACCTGGGGCGAATTGGCCCGGATCTCATCATTGAGATAAGCGCTCTCGCCATAGAAGTACCCATTATGTCCATCCATCGAGAGATAGCTTGAGTTGAGATAGTAGTCTTTCTTGTCGAAGGGGTCGTGATAGAGGTGAGCCTTGCCCCAATCCTGAGCCTCCGTTTTAAACTGGTTGAGCATGGGCTGTGGTTGATTGTCAGCCAGATCCTGTTGCATTGAAGCCAGATCGGAGCCAATCTGAATGAGAAAGGCTATATAGTCGCGCCTTGTTAAGAGCGCCGCCAGTTGCGTGCGGTAATGTTGCAATTGAGCTTGATAGTGGGCCACATCTTTGCCCGTTCGCTGGATATGCCCAAGCGCGGATTCAAATGCATGGATTTTCTCCTGTCCCATCGCCCTCATCTGGTCATTCACTTCGGACGGACGTTGCACAACTTGGAAGATGGATGATGTGGATGAATGCCCTATAGGAGTTGCCTGCGTTTGGCTTCCCCCCAGGAGCGATGCGAGGGGAGAAAACTGGACGAGACTGATAAAGATGCCCAAACAAACAAGGAACACGAGCAGGAAAAGGCCCACCCTTACGAGGAGATGAGATCGGATGTGGGGCGCTTTCGTGAGAGAGGATGTGGGGCGTTGAAGAGTTGTCTCTTGAAGATGCGGTCCCTCCATCCACGGTGGGACCTGTTCTCTTAGAGAGGAGGATCGCGGAGCGTTCCGGCTTTGCTCCTTTATCAGTGGCTGTCGAAATTGATACATCAGTTGAATTCCTTTCCTTTGCGATGTCTATAAGCTTCGAGTGATGTAAAAAGATACAGTATGTCATGTACTCAACCAGACAACAGTTTGAGCTTTTACAAATCGAATTGAGCTTTTATGGATGTCCTTTTATGGGTGTCTGGCGTACAGGGGTAGGAGCGAGGGGAAGCGATATCCCCCTCGTCTGTTTACCCGGCCTGGCTTCTCCCGTGTTTCTCGCTGAGATTCCGAGGATCTGCCATCCTCTTGAAGGGGGGATATGCAAAAACCCCCTGATTGCCTTGATTGAGCCAACAATTATTTCGCTAAGGCCAACCGGAGCACCAACAAGCATCACAATTATACAGGGTATAAAAAGCAGTCCAAGCAGGTTCAGGAAGCCTGGGAGAGAAGGATTATTGCAAACACCGTTGTCCAGATTGGTATCAATAGAAACGTCAGACTTCCCAGAAAAAGATGCATGACGCTCTTTCTGACCAGATAACGTTGAGATATACCAATGTGTCTATCCTTCTCCCTACCATATATCCTGCTAGATTATCCCTGGTTGTTTAGTGCGGTAATGACATCGGGTAGAAGATTCACCGCATTGGGACTGCCCAGACCGGTGACGGCATCCCAACCTGGGACTGCATTATACCCTTTCACCTTGACACCGCCAGCAAGAACACTGTTGTTCCCAATGGTGATATCGTGGAAATCCTGGGTGTACCGCGCGGAACCTGCTATCTGATAGAGTGCCGTATTCAGAAAACCCAGGGGATGACCCGCCATCTGATCGGCGATCGCGCCGAGAGCTGCCCACATTGGCGCGCTGGCACTGGTACCAGCATCCGTCTTCCAGGAGCCGTTCTCATACAGAGCCAGCCCGGTGGTCTGGTCCGCATTGCCAGAAACGTCGGGGACGCCGCGCCGGTTCTGTGAGAGCGTCTGGACGCTGGCTGGCAAGGCTTTCTGATAGGCCGGGGCTGGAAACAACGAACTGAAGCCGCCACCGCTTGGGTTCCAGGCAACCTCCGCAAACGTCGTCCCATGGCGCTTTAACGTCGTGCCTCCGACACCGGTGACCCAGGGATCATCAGCCGGAAAGTTGGTGGTGACCGTGCGCGAGACACTCTGACCAGTCGCATCGTGAGCGGTTGCGCCGTTATCGCCAGACGCAGCGAAAATAGTCAGGCCATCCCGGGTTGTTGCCTGCTTATAAAGTGTATCCCATTTCTGAATTTCCGCCTGTCCCGCCGCATCCTTGAGCGCTATATCCGAGGCTCCCCAGCTTTGAGAGACAATATTGCCCAGCTTGTGGTCAATGGTGTACTGTAACAACTGGCGAAATTTGGGCAATCCAGCGGTCCCTCGTCCGGTTTGATCCACTGAACTGATCAGGACCACAATATTCGCCCCGGGGGCCAGCGCGTGGATCGTTTCTACATCCAGCGTTGTTTCGTCTGCCCAGTTGTTTGGACCAGTGGGTGCAGGTTCATTCAAGGGACTGATCTGTTGAATAGTGATCGGTGGCAGGCCGAATTGCGTATCAAACGCATCGATATCCTTCTGCAACGTCGGGCTCCCAAAGGAAACAATATCGACAACGGTTTGTCCCTTGCCGGTGAACCCTTTCTCGATCAAAGGGGTCAGTCCGTAGGCGGTGCGCATACTCTGAGGGGTCTGGCAATTCACCAGAGAAGCAAGACTCGGCGGACAGGTATCGTTCAGAGAGGTGTCCGTAGGAAATGGTGCTGGTGTGAACGTCGCCGCTGGAGTGGGCAGTGTTTTGGTTGTCGTGGGCGTAGCAGTACCGCTGGCTATCCCGTTCCCTGAGGATACACAGGCGGTGAGAAGCAGGCACAACAGAGCGAGTGCCAGTAGACGGCGTAGTGGAAGGTACATTGGCCTTGATAACTCCTTCTATTTGCTGGAGAGTGTCAGAGATCTCTACGGTAGTAGTAGAGGCTCCTAACATATGGCTGCATTCCAAACCTTCTCAGGTTTTGACGGTTTGTCAAATCTGAGAAGTGCGCATTTTCATTCCTACCGTTCAGCACAAAACATCATCATTGTGGAATACCCTTTGTGCTTATTCCTCCACTTCACAACTGAGCTCTTGCGCCTAGCCTTCAGCGTAGTGAAGTGGAAAGATACTCCCGCCAGGAGAGGATCCCAGACCTCCTTTTCCTAATGCATCTCTTGATTTTGCGTTAGGCACTCCTGCTCTGGCCATTTCTTGGCTATCATCCCTTCTTTCTCTATACTCGTACTCGTTCCATATGTCGACAACCTCAGCGTGCAGCAAGCATGCTCAGGCTCGATCAGTTCCCGGTGCAAGTTGCGCAAGGCTTGCTCGCTATCATCATTCGCGACAACGAAGAGGAGACCTAATACCGACGATCCCTGGGCAATGAGAGGGATACACTCCCGATCCAGTGCAGCGACCGCACGTACAGAACTCATTGGGTCGGTAATAAAACCTGAGCCAATACAGGCACAGACCGCCACGTCATGGTGACACCGTACCTCCCAGCAGTACGTCTCGCGTGCTAACAGCGCCAGAATCGCGTCTACTTCCTGCTCATCGATGACAAACGATATGTGCCGTTCCGATGAGGTACAGATCACTATCGGATCCACAGCCGCTCGCGTGATCAATGCTAAGACTTCTTCCACATACTCCGATGTATTCAACGGGTCAATGTTTTCTAGTGTCATCAGTGCCATGTGATGCCGTATCACCAGAGCACGTGCACCACTCATCCCAGGCGCGACCGAACCAACGACGGTACCGGGCAGGTGTGGCTGAAAGGTATTCCGTACACGTACCGGAATGTTGCTCTGGAGAAGCGGTTGCAGGGTATGAGGATGCAGCACTTTGGCGCCCATCCAGGAGAGGTGAGTAGCCTCCTCGTAACTCAGAGAAGCTAACAAACTCGCGTTGGCAATGAGGCGTGGGTCCGCTGTCAAGATCCCATCGACATCGGTATAGATCGCCACTTCTTCGCAATCAAGCGCGGCTCCAAGCACCGCCGCCGAGTAATCCGAGCCGTTACGCCCCAGCGTCGTCACCTCACCTGTTACGGTGCGACCGATAAATCCAGCGACCACAGGGACAGCCCCTCGGCGCACGACCGGCCAGAGAAGCTTATACGTCTGCTCTCGCGTCTCCTGAGCGAGCGGCTCCGTTCCCACAATGCTCCCCAGGGGTTGGACCCCGACGCTCTGGGGATGTGCGGTGATAATCACTTCTTGCCGTATCGCTTCGGCGGCTACTCCCAGATCAGTTAGTGCGGCGGCGACAAGCAGTACCGAGAGTCGCTCCCCATAGCTCACGACCGCGGCAGTGTGTAAAGCTACGTCCTGACCCTCTTCAGTGGAGCTTTGGAGCGCTTTCACATCACGTTCTAGTGCCTCTAGCGTCTCCATCAGTTCTCTCAAGAGAACTGTGTACTGTTCTTCTTCCCGCACCACCTCGGCAACCACGCGCACATACTGCTGTTTGAGCTGCTCGATCTCAACTGCACACGCTTCGAACTTCCCTGCACAGGCATAGTGGTTCAGGCGCACTAACTGATCAGTAACACCAGCCATAGCGGAGACAACCACCACCGGAAAGGGAGCGGTAGGGGTTTTCAGGGCCTCGCGAGCGGCCTGGGCAATAATAGCCGCAACCTGGCAGATCCGGGCGCCACTTCCCACCGAGGTTCCGCCAAATTTCATCACAGAGGTAGCTTGCTTTGTCAGAGGAGTTCGTTCATACTCACCCTGGACAATGTGTCGATGCTGTTGAAAAAGCTCACTCATGATTTTCCCTCTGCCCTACGTGTGCTTCCGTGGCATACTTGCGTATGGCGAGCTGGAAGGTTTCTTCGTCAATATTGCCGCCTGATATCACTGCGGAGACCCTCTGGCCTGGCGATGTCTGCACATGTCGAATGGCTGCGGCTACCGCCGCGGCACCCGCGCCCTCCGCGCGAATACCGTTATATCTATAAAGGAGGAAGAGGGCATGTTGAAGCTCTTCTTCGGAGGCAAGCTCAATGGAGAGGTCTGGATATGTCTGGGCCTTCGCCAGGGGAAGGACACCTGCCTGGTGTACCAACATCCCTTCGGCGAAACTGCGCGCTGGGGGGAGCAGGACGCGCTCATTCGTCTCCAGCGCGATCTTCATAGAGGGGACACATTCCAATTCAACCCCAACGATAGATTGATCCGGGTCCTGATAGCACTCCAGGCAGCCTGCTAGCAAACCACCTCCTCCGACAGGAAGGAAGAGTACGTCAAGTTTGCCCTTCGCTTGTTGGCGGATCTCGCGGAAGAGGCTCGAATGGCCATGGACCACCGAGGGATCATCAAGGCTAGAGATATACGGAGCGCCCGTTTTAGCGGAGAAGCGCAGTGCTTCCTGCACACATTCGTCATAAGCACCGTCCACCTTCTTGACAACCGCGCCCAATGCTTCAAGCACCTGAGCTTTTACGGTCGAGATATGCGCTGGCACAAAGACCCGTACGTGAAGCTGGAGCCGCTGCGCGGCCAGAGATACTCCCATGCCATGGTTGCCAGTGGAGGCGGTGACGACCGTTGTCCCAGGCGCCTCTTCAAGCAGGCGATGATATGCGCCGCGAAACTTAAAGGATTTGCCAACCTGTTTGGTCTCGTCTTTGAGCCACAGCTCACTCTGCGGCGCAAGAGGGCCTTGATAGCGGACTAATGGGGTGCGAATAACGTGCTCATAATAGTGGAGTGGAAACAAGAAATATCCTCTTCAATCTAGAAATTGATATACATGATGGTCAGGTTGTAACTGCTGCTTAGGACGCCTTGCCATTAGGTGGCGCTGAGGAGTCGCTTGTCTTGTGTATCCTGCTTTTGTAGAAATTCGTCTCGCAAAATGCTATAGACGCGAACATGCTGATAGCGCCCGAAGCGTAGGATGGCCTCACGCAGGGTGCCTTCTAGTTTGAAGCCAGCTTTCTCGTCGGCACGCCAGCCACCTATATTCTCCTCCATATCTTGCGTCTGGATACGATTGAGGTTTAACTCCATAAAACCATAGTGGACCATCAATGTTGTGGCCTCGGTACCATATCCCTTCCCCTGCATGGAAGGATCGATTTTTACATAGAATTCCGCGCTCTGATTGAGGATATTGATGTCTTTAAGCCCCACAATGCCGATCAGGGCATGGTTCTCCTTGAGGGCCACCCCTAGCAAAATATGCTGAAAGCTGCGGTAGAATTGGTCCAGGCGTTCTTTCATGCGTGTATCACTAGTAGGGTACACGTTGAAATAGCTGCGCATCTTCTCTTCGTTATGCCACTGAGCGACGTGATGATAATCCTGGTTCGGCTCCAATGGGCGCAGGTAGAGCCGCTGACCAACAAGAAAGGGATTTTGCATATCTGTCGGTGTATCATTCATTATAGTGTTTTACCTTTCATGTATAATACCCAATTCTTTAAGATAGATCAAAAGGAAGAAAAATGAGGAGCCCCATGCCTACCAGAGGGTCTATGCGGCCCTGGCTCTCACCTATAGAATCAGTCTTTCACCGGATTTGCAGTGAGATTAGCGACGAGAACGCAGGCTCCGGCGGATCTCATGTCGCTCTACTGCCAGCTCAATGAGCCGATCCAATAATTCTGGGTAGGATAGCCCGCTGGCTGCCCAGAGTTTGGGATAGAGGCTCATGTCAGTAAAACCGGGTAAAGTGTTGACCTCGTTGATATAGAACTGCCCGCCTGTTTTGTCTTGAAAGAAGTCGACACGCGATAGGCCGCTTAAGTCCAGGGCTTGATACGCCCTCAGGGCCATCTCTCGTAGCTCCCGCGCGGTCTCCGCGGGAAGCGTTGAGGGAATAACAAACTGTATGGTGTGGTTAACGTATTTATCTTCATAGTCGCTAAACTCGTCGCCAGGCAGGATCTCCCCAACCTGCGAGACCAGGGGATACTCGTTGCCTAGGATAGCGCAGGAAAACTCTCGACACTCCAGGCCCTGTTCAATGATCACTTTGCGATCATAGGTAAAGGCCTCGCTGATGGCCCTTGCCATCTCCTGGCGGTTCCGGGCATTGCTCACGCCAACGCTTGAACCCAGGTTGGCGGGTTTGACGAAACAGGGATAGGACAGGCGCTGCTCAACCTCGTTCAGAAGACCTTCCGGGTCGCGTTTCCACTGGAAATGCCTGTAGACGAGGGAATCGACGACTGGCAGTCCGGCGGCCTGGAAGAGCACCTTCATGATCTCCTTGTCCATACCCACCGCCGAACCGAGGACGCCACAGCCGACATAGGGAATATTAGCCATCTCGAAGAGTCCCTGGATGGTACCATCTTCGCCATAAGGACCATGGAGCACCGGGAAGAGTAGATCAAGTCTCCCATCGGCCGGAAGAGGCTGTTTGTTCTGGAGAGCAAAAAACTGCCTACTCTGCGTATCAGTTGCCAGGGAGACAACGGGTGCTGAGGCGAGCGCCGCTGCCAGCTCTGGATCACTGCTAGCCTGGAGCAGCTGACCTGGCTCTACATTCCAGAGCCAGGCTCCATCTTTCATGATGACTATCGGGATAATGTCATATTTCTCAGTATCGAGATACCGCACAACTGATACTGCTGAAGCCAGGGAGACTTCATGTTCGCATGAGCGCCCACCGTAAATGACGCCGATCCGCTTCTTGTGTGTCATGGTTCTGTGTATCTCCTTCTATCTAGAACATGGAAAGCATGGTTTCCATGCGCATTTGCCGCGAGCCTTTGATCAAGAGAAGGTCATCAGGAGTGACCTTCTCTTTGAGCAAGGAGGCAATAGCACGCTTGCCTTCCTCGACATCCGTGCTCTTTGTAGTGTCAACCGAAAAATGATAGATTGCCTTTCTGGGCATCCCTGCCTGCAGCGCGCCCTCCATGTAGTAGCGCGCGTTGTCCCCGAGCACCACTAGGTAATCAACCTTTCCAGCGAGCCCCAGGCCAGATGCCAGGTGCTCATCGCGGGTGTGCTCCCCTTGCTCAAACAATTCGCCTAACACAACCCAACGCTTCCCCTGAGGCGCAATAGTGGTCGCCTGCATGGCCTGAGCCATGGCAATGATGGAGTGTCGAATGGCGTTATAGGTATCGTCAATCAATGTACTGCCATTGGGGCCTGCTCCACCCTTGACCACGCCGCGCCCTTGCACGGGTGAAAGGGCTTCCAGGGACTCGCGAATGCTCTCAAGCGGAATGTTCGCGGCAGAGCCAACGGCCGCCGCCGCGAGGGCAGTGGTGATGCCATGCGTGCCGGGGAGGCGTAGCTGCACTGGCACGTCCTCATCTTCGATGCGCAGCGTAAAACGGGAACCGAGGAGTCCCCGTTCTTCGACATGCAGAGCGCGTACCGCTGCCCCATCGCCCTGCCCGTAATAGATCACCCGCGCTCGCGTCTTCTCCTTCATGGCTCGAACCACGGGATCATCATAATTGAGGAACGCGATGCCTTCTGGCGAGAGCACCTGGACCAGTTCGCTCTTGGCGATGGCGACATTGGCCAGGGAGCCAAAGTGCTTGAGATGAGCAGCCCCCACCGTCGTAATCACTGACCAGTCGGGACACGCGATGGTCTCACAGAGACCTCGCAGTTCGCCAACCCATTCGGCTCCCATCTCTAACACTGCATACCTGTGCTCGGCTTCTAGGCGCAGAAGCGTCAGCGGATAACCAAGCTCATTATTGTAAGAAGCGTAGGTTTTGAGGGTCGGCGCAACCCGACCAAGGACAGCGGCAATAGCTTCCTTGGTCGTCGTTTTCCCGCTACTCCCTGTAATGCCAATCTTGAGCGTTTCTGGCTGGCGCTGGACACGCACACGGGCAGTTGCCTGTAAGGCCTTAACCACATCTGGCACGACCAGTTGGAGAAAACCAGCAGGCACATCCTCAGAGAGCGTGGTGCAGAGTGCTCCGGCTCCCCCTGCACGTGCGATGGCGGGGATGAAGCGGTGTCCATCGACCCGTGCTCCTGTGATGGCAACAAAAAGATCATCTCGTTCGTACTGCCTACTGTCATGTTGTGCGCACTGAAAGAGCAGGTGCCCTGGATCTGCCAGCGAACCATGCATGGACAAGAGCTCCTGACTGCCAGCAATAACATCCTGTAGTGTAAACATCTAGACATGCTCCTGACACTTGGTAAAAATCAACATCTGAATCAATTACCCTTTTCTCTTCACTCATCCTCTCTATAGAAGTTTGTATGCACTCACAAATTGTGACTTGTATGGTGAATATGAGTAGCATATTCCACTATTGTCTCAGCGATACCTCATCAAGCCTCCGCCTCTGGAGACCCCTACCTTCAGGTATGGGGAGGAAAGAGGCGTTCCTTTCTTGGGTGGATAGGGTTGGGAATACTTCCAACTTCCGCTTTTGTTGCGTTGAAGAAGAATGGATATGTAGATGCTACGAACAGGTCAGCACAAAGGCACTCCTCTGCACAGCACGAGAAACGGTTTGTGATGCACGGATACCTGCATCGGTCGAACTGTTCAGCATGCCAGGATCGGCATGGGGCCAAAGCTCTACTCGTTAGCTCAACCTGCGAGTATCCCTTCCTGGTGGGGCGATTCTCTCCGGAGGGTGGCGGTTGGTTGAACCGCTTGTCACCCGTCCTAACGGCCTTCAGGCTCGTCCTGCTGGTCAATGCGTCCACCCTTGGTCCCCTGGGTAGAGGGAGGTGAGGTGCAAGCCCCTGGGTTTACCCATGGGGTCTGGTGACATAAGTCGCAAAGGGTGAATATTCTCGCTTTGCCCGTGCGCTATTCACGCGTACAGCACCGCCTTCCGTGTAGAGGTCCCTAACAGCGTCGTTGCCGCCAACAGGCAAAGCCCCACAATATCCCTAAGGCGGCCAGGGCGGTGCCCACTAAGGCCAACAAGCTTTCTAAGCCCTGGAGCGGAGATACCACCATCAGCCCGCTACCAGCGATAATATCAACGCCAAAGAAGCCATTGGCCATATAGATGCCTACTGGGGTGAGAATGGTACGGCTAATAGTAGGCACGCCATAGCCTGGACGCAAGAGATTCCCCCAGAACCAGTAGCAGATAAACAGGAAACGATAGAAGGGCGTCCCAAAGAAAACTGGTCCAGCCAGCGAGAACGCGCTGACAAACAGCATGCCTGGGAGCATAATGACGGCAAAGCAAAGTATGCCATACAAAACAGCATGAATATCGCGCGCGATCCAGAATACATACGCCACACCGACACCATAGCAGAGCAAAACAGGCACAAGCGTGGCGGCTACATTCCCCAGATATGTTCCCAGGATACGCGCACCTATAGACACAGGGAAGGCTTGTACCAGTTCTTCCACCAGTGCGCTGCGGGTCCGTACCCAACGATCCGCCATCAGTATCCCTACACCTAGTGGTAAGAACAGGTTGGCATTGCCAGCAAGCAAGGCGCTGCTATATAAGAGCATTCTCTCAAACTCACCATGTCTAAAAAAGCTTTTATACCAACTGGTATCTAGAGAATTTGGCAGCCACATTCTGCTCAGGCTGAATTGAAACGCGATAAGCAGCACAGGCACAATCCAGACAGCGATACGCCGGATCTGCATACGAAATTCATAGCGCATGATGCCAACAAAACTCGCAACGTTGCTCACCACCAGTCAGAATCTCCTTCACTCAAGAATAAATGGCATGTTCCTGCCTATGCCCACCTGGATACTTTCGGCTGGCGTGGAATGGCGAGAAGAGCCACAACCAGGCAAAGTACGGTCAGCAAACCTATTGAGGCATTTGTTTGCCACCAGGAAGAGAGCACAACATCAACCCCCGGAAACGTATTGAGAGCGGTTGCCTTCATCTGGAGTGATTGACTTGCCTCCAACAAGAGCGTGACACAGGCCGCCCCCCAGGCCCCAATCAACGACGAGAGTGCCAGTGCCAGAGAAGCAAGCAAACACATGGGGCCTAACCATATATGCAAGATAGTGAGAACGTTCACGTGATGGGTGAGAGCCAGTAACGCGGACATCCCCAGGGCCAGTACAATATTGTATCCGACCACTAACAGAAAGCGGCAGAACACGATCAGCCGCATAGAAGCAGGCGTCGAGCTTATTAACTCGAAACCTGCGTCGAACTTCATCCCATAGAGAAAGGGAACGTCGCATGCCGCCGCCGCCGTCGTAAACACGGCGAGGACGGAAACAGCCAACTGAAGCTGAGCTTCAGAATGTGCTTTAAAGAAAAGGAAAATGCTCACACTCAATACGACCAGGAGCGGAGCAATCCAGACGCCAATGTGAATCAAGCGGATCTGCATCCACAACAGTTGCCAGACCTTCCAGAATGCGCCACGCCATGACCGACGAGTTGGATGTGGTACCAACGAAGCAACCGCATCGAGCGCCTGTACAGCAGCTGTTCGGACCATACTATCCTGGTCGTGAGCTGCGGCAGACAATGTTTCAAGTGGAAGAGCAATGCCCTGCTCGCTTAACGTCCCGAATGCCAAAGCAGCAGCCTCGCGAACAATCCAGGAACGATCCTGTAAAGCGAGAGAGAATGTGTCTACGGGAACATCGTCTCCCAGAGAAGCAAGGGCATGGACCGCTGCTGCACGTACTGCCTCATCTTCATCACGAAGGGCGGCGCATAATGGTTCAATACAGGCTGGGGCCTGGACGTGCCCCAGCATCCGAACAACTGCTTCGCGAACACGCCAATCGTCGTCGTGTGCACCTATTTCAACCAGCCGTTCTAGTGGAACACCACTTCTCGCCATGCTGAACACACGAAGCGTCGCCATACGTATGGATGGGTGAGGGTCCTCTAGCAGAGCAAATAAGCGTTCATGATATTCCTGCACAGCCGATGGAGGGAGCCTATTCAAGGCCTGGAGGCGTACACGCCAATCAGGACTCTTTAACGGCTGATCAATGTTCACGCCAGGATGCTCGAACAGCGAATCGTATTGATCTAATCCCAATTGTCGCAGAACATCACTTGCCAGCGTAGCAGGAACCACATGCTTTTCATCCCCTTGTCCAGAAGCAAATGGTGTAGACTCATTCATCTCGACCGCACCTCACCTTCCTGAGTGGTTAAAGCACGACGCAACAATTGCGTGCCACGATAAATACCAGATTTTACAGTACCCAATGGAATAGCAAGCAAATCTGCAATCTCCTGATGACTCAGCTCTTCAAAATAATAGAGATTGACGAGTGTACGAAATTGAAGTGGGAGACGAGCTATATGCCCTTCAAGGGTACGTATCCACTCCCGCTGCTCACTCATGATGTCTGGTTGGTCATACCAGGCGCTCTGCCAGGTTCGAGTGACGTCCTCAAGCAGGTCAAGAGAAATTTCCTGCACTTTTGCCTGACGCAAATGTCCATAAAAGGTGTGCAATGCCACTTTGTAGAGCCAGGCTTGAATCTTCAACGTGCGCCTCCGTTCGGCTGGGTAATTGCGCAACGTCGAGTACGCGCGTAAGAACGTCTCTTGCAGAATGTCTTCCGCGAGTTGGGCATGGCCTGTCTGGCGCAAGAGAAATACATATAATCCTTGCTGATAACTCGCGACAAGTTGAGCGAAGTGCGCGTCAAGATTCAATGCAAGTAACTCCGGCAACTCGATTTCCAGACTCTTCATGCGCCTGCTTTCTTCCCTTTCGCCAATCTTTTTTTGTTCTGTCTATACAGTAGAGTGCAAAAAGTTCTGCTTTGGTTCCCGTTTTCAAGAAATTCCAGAGGCTTTTTTGATAAACATGAATTACGCTGTGCTCTTGTAGTTCTCTTCAGCAGGTTTGAGGTCCCCCAGGCGCCACAGTGTTTTCACCATAGATACTTTCACATCCGGAGGTTATTCGTTGAGAGGGGAGCGTGGAGAGGCAAGAGCTTGACGTGTATTGCGCATAAACCATATATAACTATCTTCCAGGTTGGGTTCGATGGCGACAACATTGGGGTTGGACGGCTTTTCACCAACAACACGATAGTGCGTATTCAGACCCATATTGAGCGTTGACACAATCGTAAAATTCCCCTCCGGCTTTTGATCTGCTGTAATCTGCCAAACCTTGCCTTGCGCCTCCTTCAACATCTCAGAAACCGTTCCCTGAAAGAGCAGACGACCTTTCGCTATGCATGCAAGTTGCTGGCACGTTTGAGCGATGTCTTCAACGATATGTGTGGAGAGAAGCACAGTCCGTTTCCCCGCCAGGTCTGAAAGCAAGTTGCGGAAGAGGATACGCTCTTCGGGATCAAGGCCCGCTGTAGGTTCATCGACGATAAGCAGTTGAGGGTCGTTGAGGAGGGCCTGTGCAATGCCAATGCGGCGCTTCATGCCCCCAGAAAATGTTTTGAGCTTGCGGCGAGCAAGATGGCTCATTGCGACGATCTCTAGCGACTCATCAACACGTCGCTGCCTCTGTTTACGATCATCGAGACCCTTGAGAATACCCATGTAGTCCAGAAATTCATACGCTGAAAGGTCGGTATACACACCTAATTCTTGAGGCAGATAGCCAAGGATACGCTTGATCTGGGTTCGACCTCGCTCTGTAGTGCCATCATAGCTGCCGACACGAATTGAACCATTGGAAGGGGAAAGAACGCCCGCCAGAATGCGCATGAAGGTCGTTTTGCCTGCGCCGTTAGGACCAAGCAGGCCAAACATACCACCAGAGATAGTCAGACTCAGGTCCTCAAGAGCACGGATATCTCCTCTATAGACTTTGGTAAGGTGCCGAACTTCTATTCGCATGCGAAGAATTCTCCGATCAGATGAAATGATTGTTATCTATATAGCGTTGCTAGCAAACAGAGTGAAACCAGCTTTGGCGTTTACAGCCTATCATGAAAAAGGGGAAACGCCAAGGGAGAGCAAAGGAAGCTCTTACCGAGTGGGGTTCTTTTTTGGATTGTGCTGCAAGAAATTGCAAAGGGGAAACTGGGTGTGGTGGGGTTGCAGACCGACTCACATGATGCTGGCTCTTCCGCGAAGTTGATGAAAAACACCGGTAGTTTGCTAAAGCGCGAAGCATTTTAACAGGCCTTTTATGTAATTGGGAAGGTTCTTCTATTACACTTGCATCATCTCCCTAGTCAACGATCCCCACGCATGAATGCGGGGGCTTGTCCCTTGTGTTGATGCCGTCTTCGTTGTCCAGCCGAGGTACCAGAGCCCGCAGGCAAGGCGCTGATTGGTACCAGCGTTGCGCTCGTCACGACACCTCGTTGTGCTTCCTCAGCAGCGAGCGCTGTCGCTCAGCGTTAAAAGCACCCGTCGGGGTACGGGTCGGTGCGTTGAGCCGAACAAGCGAGAGCAACACCGGCGAGGGGAGCGTCCTGAGTCAGCCTGCTCAGGACCGTTACACAGCCCGGTAACGGGGCCCTCACACGAGGGAAACGAAAGACCCTCTATGTCAAGAGCCAAAACGAGAAAGGAAAAAGTAAGGTGAGCAGAAATGAAACTGCCTCCCGTGTGGGCTTACAAGTCTCCCACCTCGGTCAAGGCCAAGACGAGCGCGCCCACCCCCGACTCTTTCCCATCCTGCGCGGCCTTGACTCGGGGTGGTCTGCTGCGAGTAACCCACACCGGAAGTCGGGAACGCGGTGGTGGGCTGCGGCAGACGTTGGAGCGAAGGGCAGGGATGAAGGAATGGCTCACGCTCGGCAGAAAGAGCGTGGCGGGAACCGTTTGGGCGACTCCGTTGGAGCACACGGTCTCCGCACTGACAAAAGATGTTGCAGTGCTGAGTCTGCCCAACCAGCCATGACGCCAAGGGACAGCCTGGGTTTAGGCGACACGTTGACGAGGCGCGTGAGCCAGCTTCGCCGCTTCAAACGTTGCGGCCTGATAGACGTCCTTACTCACCCACATGCGATAGATGATGCGTACCCAGACATTTGCCAGGCAGCGGACGGCCATACTGTGGGTCTTGCCTTCCATCCGCTTGCGCTGATAATACTCTCGTGCCCAGCCATCTTGTCGCGTCGTCTGCCAGGCGAACTGATAGAGCACATTGCGCAGCGGCTTGAGGCAGGCAAAGCGTTTATGGGCTTTGGAAAAATTGCCGCTTTGGAACGGCACAGGAGCCGTACCCGCCAGTTCCTGCACGCTTTGGGCATCTCGGTAACGCGCTCGGTCATCCCCCCATTCGGCAAGCAGCCGCGGAGCCAGACGCTGAGCGGCCCGAGGCAGAGATTGCCACAGGTCATGGTCGGGATGCTTCAAAAAAAGGGAAGCAATCTCCTTATCGTAGCTTTTGATGTCCTCAAGCAGTAGCAGCAACTGTCTGACCAGCGAGAGCATCAGGCGCGATTTGGCACGCACGATAACCTCATTGGCCGTCAACTCTTGGTGATGCAGTTGCTCCACTATCTCAGTGGCTGCCCGCCTCGCATTGGGATACTTGCACCTTTTGAGCAGTGCCTCAATCTCTTCAAGGGAAGCGGCCGCCGCTGCGGCTGGAGTCGGATACGCCTGCAAAAACAGCAGTGTCGAGGGCTGATGCAGTTTTCCAAACAGCTTCAAGCCGACTGGGTAATACTCTTTGAGGCAGGCGGTGAGTTGGTTGACCAGTCGCGTTTGGCTTTGAATCAGGGCATCCTGATCGCGTGTGAGCGTCTTCAATTCAGCAATGATCGGGCTATCAGGAGAGAGGCGACGCAGATCGGCCAGGTCAAAACGTCCGGTTTTCGCCAGCAGATAGGCATCAATGCGGTCGGTCTTCGCGCCTGCTGTTTTACGCAGTTGATTCGCGGTCTTCGGGTTGACCGGATACACCGGAATGCCTGCTTCCAACAGGAAGGTAATGAGCAGGCCATGATTCGTTTCGACGATACAGGCCAGATCCTCCGGCCTAGAGGCTATGCTCAGCAAAAAGTCTTTCAAGTGGTGCAAACCTTGATGGCTGTGGGCAAAACGCTGCGTTCCCACCCGATGTCCGGCTTCATCGAGCACAACCACATCATGATGGGTATCGCTCCAATCCAATCCAACATACCACATCTTCGAAGTTCCTTTCGCCAAAACGTCCTGGGAGCGGTCGGGTCCTTATATAACGGGTGCTCGAAGCAACTACCCTCCAATCATCGATTGGCCCAGGAAAAACTGCTGGGAAAGAGCGATCTTTCGTTGCCGGTCAAGCCGTGTGGAGTCCTTAGCCTTTCCCCAGCAGGACGAATCGAGCAGGGAGCGACCCTGCTAGCCCTTGGTCGAGAGGGCTTGAAAACATATTAACATATAAGGAGTCACCCATGGTGTTTGTGCTCGACAGACACAAAAAGCCGCTCATGCCCTGTACCCCCAGACGTGCACGCCTCCTGCTCGCACGCAAGCGGGCGGTGGTCCACCGGCTCAGCCCCTTCACGATCCGTCTCAAGGACCGCAGCGTCCAGCAGAGCACGCTGCAACCGGTGGCGCTCAAGATCGATCCTGGCGCAAAAACCACGGGCCTGGCCCTGGCGCGGGTGGAGGAGACCAGCGAGGGAGAGGTGCACCACGCGCTGCACCTGGCCGAACTCTCCCACCGAGGAGAGGAGGTCCGCGACCAACTGCGCAAACGGGCCGGGTATCGACGCCGGAGGCGTTCGACCAACCTGCGCTATCGGCCGGCGCGCTTCCTCAACCGCCGTCGAGCGCCTGGCTGGCTCCCGCCGTCCCTGCGCTCACGCATCGACAATGTCCTGTCCTGGGGCAGGCGCTATCAGCGCTGGGTTCCGCTGGTGCGCATCGCGGTGGAGCGCGTGAAGTTCGACACGCAGCTCTTGCAGCAACCAGAGATCTCCGGGGTCGAGTACCAGCGCGGGGAACTGGCCGGTTGGGAAGTGCGCGCCTATCTCCTGGAGAAGTTCGGGCGCAGGTGCGTGTACTGCGGGCGCACGGACACGCCCTTCGAGTTGGACCATATCCAGCCGCGCAGTCGGGGTGGTTCCAACCGCGTGTCGAATCTGGCGCTCAGTTGCCACACGTGCAATGCCGCCAAGGGGGAGCGCACCGCCGCGGAGTTCGGCCATCCCGAAGTGGCCGCCCAGGCGAAGCAGCCGTTGCGGGACACGGCGGCGGTCAACGCCACCCGCTACGCGCTCTGTGACGAACTGCGCACGCTGGACCTGCCGCTCACCACCTGGAGCGGCGGACGCACGAGATGGAACCGGGCGCGCTTCTCGATCCCCAAGACGCACGCGCTGGATGCCCTGTGCGTGGGGGAGGTGGCGGGAGTCAAGGTGGGTGCGCACCAGGCCCTGGCCATCACAGCCACGGGTCGGGGTCGCTACAGCCGCACGAATGTCGACGAGTCGGGCTTTCCGGTTGGCTCCTTGATGCGCCGCAAGCAGGTCCTGGGAATCAAAACGGGGGACCGGGTGCGGGCCATGGTTCCGGAAGGGTTTGCGGCGCAGGGGACCCATACCGGGCGCATCGCCGTGCGCGCGAACAAGCACTTTCGCATGGGCAAGGTGCAGGGGATTCCTGCGCGATTTTGCCGGGTGCTCCAACTGGCCGACGGCTACGACTATGCTGTGGTGGCAACGACCTTGCAGGGATGACGGACCGAGGAGCCCCCTCCCCTGCCACCAGGAAAGGAACGCCTGCTTCCTCCCCATGGGTGAACCCAGGGGCATCCGCAGGCCGAATGAGGTGATACCGAACTTGATGGAAGGGCCTCTTCAATGGCTGATCAAGCACTTTTACCTGATCCTACGCACTTACACCTGCTTCACCTGGAGGCAGAGAGCAACATGATCACGGCCACGGTGAAAACAACAGTTGAAACGGCCCGATGTCCGCCCTGCAACTGCGGATCAGAAAAAGTCCATTCCCAGTATCGTCGAGTGCTGGCAGACCTGCCCTGGATGGGGTGTGCCGTCCAAATGGTTCTGCATATCCGGCGCTTTTTCTGTCTGAATCCAGACTGCCAACGGAAGATCTTCACGGAGCGTTTGCCTGGGGTAGTCGCCCCTTACGCTCACCGAACGCTTCGGTTACAAGACCTCTTCACACTGATCAGTTTCGCTCTTGGAAGGGAGGCACCCACGAGACGCGCAACGAGATAAGCGCAAGTAAAGAGCAAAGAAACAGTCCGCCGGTGATCCTGTATTGTCACGAAAACGGCTCTCTGGTGTCCAGGTCGGAGAGCCGTTTCTGTACGCTTGCCTTGCTGTTCTTCCTGTCCTTACGCTTGGAATTGCTTCGGACCAAGCCGAAGTGTCACTTCGGCCACTTGCTGTCCCAGGTAATGAGCCACGGCCAGATCATCCTCGGAGAGGGTACGACCCGCCGCTCCACCGGCAATCGCCATCACCCCATACGGCGAGCCTGCACGCTGGAGCAAAGGGGTGGCATAGCCACATGGCACCATGAGCATGCCCAGGTGCATCAGTTGCACCATCATCCCCAAAGCGGCCTGTTCAACGCCCCCATGCGGGGTTGAAGCCACAGCCATCACCCCGGCAGGACGACCAAGCAGGGCATTGCTCCTCCAGAGGGGACTCGCTTGTTCCAAAAAGGCTTTCATGGCTGCTGACATTCCTCCATAGCGTGTCCCTGAACCAAGAATCAGCCCATCAGCGTGTACCAAATCATCCATACGTGCCACGGGAAGCGGATGGATACGTTCTGCGTACACGCGCCCCGTCCAGGGATGGGCACGCAAGGCTTCCTCCGTCTCCAGGTCAGGAACTCGTTTCAACTGGGCAGTCATTCCTGGCACACTTTCCACGCCTCTCAGAGCCTGTTCGGCCAGCGTCAAACAGTTGCCACCCTGCGAATGGACGAGAACGAGAATATGCATCATGTCTCCTCTTTCTTGCTCTTGCTGCTAGATGCCACCAGTGCAACGGATCGCTTCCCCATTCACATGACCGTTGGCTGCCGAGCCAAGGAACACGATCAGGGCCGCAACATCCTCCGGCCTGGTCAGTCGGCCCCTGCCTGGACCGTCCAGGAGTACCTGGAATACTGGCTAAGCGCCCATGGGCCGACCATACGTGCTATTAGCCTTATGGGCTACAGACACGCCGTTAACCGCATTAATAAAATTGTGGGCAACGTTAAGTTAAAGGCCCTTAAGGCAGATAAAATACAACTAGCCTATGGTACGATGCTTAAGAACGGCTTTAAGCCCAGGACGATACAAACCACGCACACGATTTTTGCCATTGCTTTAAATGACGCGGTGGACTGGGAATACTTGCCCAGTAACCCCGCGTCAAAAGTCACGCCCCCAAAAGCAGGCAAGAGAGAATATACATTGCTGGATATGGACGAAGCTAAGCGCCTCATAGACGCGGCGGGCGATACGCCTATACGTGCTATAATTGCCCTCGCGGTCGGGACGGGTATGCGTAAGGCTGAAATAACCGCCTTAAAATGGTCCTCTATCGACCTGGACGCAAAAAAATTGTATGTCGCCGAGGGCGCGGTTTATGTGAAGTTAGATGAAACACCAGGCCAAATTGTGGAAAATGACCCTAAAACGTCCAGCGGGCGGCGGTCGCTTACCCTGCCCGACTTTGTCATTGACGAATTGCGCGCCCATAAGATACGGCAAAAAGAGCAACGGCTTAAGGCAGGGGCAGCCTGGGTGGATCACGGCCTAGTGTTTACCAATCGGCGCGGGGGCCACATATATGTGTCTATTAACGAAATGTTCAAACGTGTATTAGCTCAGGCCGGCTTACCGGATATGCGCTTGCATGACCTCAGGCACTCCCTCGCGTCTATCCTGCTAGCTATGGGCGTACATCCTAAGGTAGTGCAGGAGATACTGGGGCATAGTAGCATAACCATAACTATGAATATCTACAGCCACGTTATGCCGTCAATGCATAGTGCGGCGGTGGAGGGCCTGAACGCCAAATTTAAAGGCGGCGACCTGGGCGAAAACGCGATATAAAAGCGGGGCAAATTTGGGGCAAAAAGTACATTTTTAAGGCTATTGGGTGTCAAATTGGGTGCAAAGTGGGGCTTGTGGTCTAGTTTGACATAGACTCATCAGGCTTGCAGGGCGGATTAAAGGGGCTAGGTATTTTAAAACCCGTGACTATGCGATATACTAAAGTATCAATGCATGCAAATTAGTTGGTAGTGAGTAGCCGCAGGCGCGAGAAGTCATGCACAGTATATGTCGCATTATCTATCCAAGGAGCGAAAACGTTGGCAGACCTATCTCACATTCAGCGCATCCGCGAGCAGTTGCCCGCGACATCAAGCAATATTTATCTCAATACTGGCACCTTTGGTCCCCTGCCTACTCTGTGTATCCAGGCCGTTCAGGACCACTTTGAGCGCGAGTTGCGGGAGGGACGTATCGGGACCAAAAGCTTTGAAAATACGGGCAACACCTATAAGCAGGCGCGCCAGAATATCGCGCGCCTGCTCAAAGCCGATGAAGAAGAGATCGCTCTGACCGATAACACTGGTGAGGGCCTCAACATCGTCGCCAATGGCATCAACTGGAAGGCGGGCGACGAGGTCATCACTACCGATCACGAGCATATCAGCGCCCTGGCCCCGCTCTATCAGCTCCGCGACCGCTACGGCATTACCATTCGCTTCGCGGAATTGGGCCTGCGCGCCGACCGCCCGGTCGACGAGGCCATCGCGCCGCTTATCAACGAGCACACGCGCCTGATCCTCATCTCGCATGTGACCTGGACCACGGGTGCGGTGCTCGATGTACGCGCCGTCAATCGCCTGGGACACGAGCACAATATTCCTGTACTCATCGATGGTGCTCAGTCTGCCGGGGCCATTCCCCTGGATATGAAAGAACTTGAGGTCGATTTCTACGCCATCCCCATGCAGAAGTGGCTCTGCGGTCCCGAGGGCACGGGTGGCCTCTTCGCCAGCCGCGAGGCACTCAAGCATATCACCTCAACCTACGTCGGCTACTGGTCAGCCAAGAACTTCCACGGCGATTGGGCCTTGATCGAGAGTGCGCAGCGCTTCGAGTTGGGCGGCAGGCAGACGGCGGCCATCGCAGGCCAGAACGCCTCCCTGGAATGGTTTGAGCACGAAGTTGGGCACCAGTGGATGTTCGAGCGCATCAGTCAGCTCAACAGCTACGCCAGCCAGGCCCTACAAAGCGTCACCGGCCTAACTCTCCTCACTCCCACGCCCGGCGCCAGCGGACTCCTCTCCTTCACTATCGAAGGCAAGGCCGACGAGGAGATCGTCACCGCCCTGCGCGAGCGCAACATCCTGATCCGCAACATCCCCGAAACTCGGTCCCTGCGCATCTCCACCGGCTTCTACAACACCGAAGAAGAGATCGACACACTGGTTAAAGCATTGCAGGAGCTGTAGAAAAAAGGGCACTACTGACGTACGCACCCTATGCTGGGCGCTTGTACGCTGCCTGGGTGGCGTAGGCGTGTACGTCAGTAGCGCTGCATGAGGCATTTCAATGGAAGAAACTTCTTTTTTCCTGACAGCCATCACCGAGGCATATGGGCAATCGCCCCTTGCCCTCACTGCATTACGCAAGCATAATCCAGAGGGAAAGCAGCTATATCGCGTCGATTTTACGGTGGGACCTTCCTGGGTGATGCGCGCCTATCATGAGAGCCATAACCTGACCGACGCCTTTCGCTTTATAAGTGGCTCTCAATCCCTCCTTGAATGGCTACAAGGAACTGCTCATACGTTATCTTCTATGACGAACCAGGGCTATCCTGCCCCAACGATCATTCCCTCTCTTACAGGAGAGCTTGTTGGAACACATCAAAAGTGGCATATGCTCGTGACAACCTTTGTAGATGGTAACGCAAAAGATACAAGTCCAGAAAAGATGGCTGCACTGGGAGCTGCACTTAGCCAGTTGCACACACTTTACCTTCCTGAACAGTCTTCAACGGATAGTGAGTTTGCACTTTCCTGGTGGTCGCGTACTCGCCTACAAGAAGGGTCACACCGCCTGAGATCTGCCGCACCCTATGTTCCCCAGGAGATACAAGCCCTTTATGATGCATGCCAGCACACCTTTGATTATTTCCAGCATGACTCACTCCTTCCACAAACGCTTATCCATGGAGATTGCTGGGCCGAAAATGGTGTCCAGGCGCAAGAGGGACAGACAACTCTGATTGATTGGGAATGCGCAGGCCTGGGGCTACCGATTCTTGATTTCGGCTCACTGCTCCTGCACTGCCACTTTGATCAACGGGATAAACGCGAACACCAGGCTTACCCCCAGTACCAACCTGACCCCCAGCGCATCGCAGCCGTTGTGCAAGGCTATTCTCGTTGGCGACGGCTCTCAACTTATGAGAGCGAAGCCCTGTTAGAGGCTGTTCGTTTCAGCGTGACTTGGCGGCTTGCCTGGTTCTTTTCGCTCCTGGCAAAAGACACGACAAACGAATGGGTTCAGGGTGCCTTGAGACGCTGGCAGCGTTGGTATGCCATTAGCGAGGACATTGCACACCTGGCCCATGAAACCATTGGACAAGCTAACTAACTCGTATCTTTCGTAGTTGCCCACGCCCAGCAGGTGGGCCAGGTAGTGCTTCTAAAGGGCGCACCTACCTGGCCCACCTGCATGGGCAGTGGAACCATCACATATCATCCCATTATTTACCGTTCGTGGACGGCGACGGCCTCTTCGAGGCGGATGGAGAGCATGCGCGAGACGCTGTCACGCATGGAGACGCCGTAGATGACCTGGGCTGCGGTCATAGTGACGCGATTGTGCGTGATGACGATAAACTGGGTCTTCTGCGCCAGCTGTCTGAGGATGTCGCAGAAGCGGGCGACGTTGGATTCGTCGAGCGCGGCGTCGACCTCGTCGAGAAGGCAGAAGGGCGGAGGGTTGATCTCCAGGAGGGAGAAGAGCAGGGCGGCCGAGACCAGCGCGCGCTCACCACCCGAGAGTAGCGAGAGGTCCTGCACCTTCTTGCCTGGCGGTTGGACAATCACCTCGACACCAGCGGGCATACTCGTGGGCGAGGCCGCGCCCTCATCCTCGCCACCCTTGGCGCTGATCAACTCCAAGCGGGCGTTACCACCGTTGAAGAGGGTGGTAAAGTGCTCGCGGAAGCGGGCGTTGACGGCCTGGAAGGTGGCCTCAAACTGCCGGGCCATGGTGGCGTCTAGCTGATCAATGATGGTGCGGAGCTGGAGCGCGGCCTGGTCAAGGTCCGTGATCTGCGAGGTCAGGAATTCGTAGCGCGTCTTCGTCTCCTCGTAGAGCTGGGGAGCGTTCTCGTCACAGCCGCCCATGGCTTTGAGACGGCTGCGCAGGGCGTCTACGCGCCGCCGTAGCTTGCGCAGGTGCGCCTCCTCCTCTTCGGAGAGGCTCCCATCTGCCTGTAGTGCGGCGGGATGGCTTCCGTTGGTGCCTGGCGTGGACTCGCTATCGATGCTTTCGATACGCTCGGCCTGGCGCGCCAGTTCCTGGGGATCTTCGATGCCCATCTCGTCACGCAACTGTTCGAGCAGGGTCTCGATGGCGTCATGCGCCTTCTGGCTGTCGAGCAGGGCCTTACGATAGACGCCCTCTTGCTCACTCATCTCGTGCTGCATGCGGTTGCGCTGCTGCTCGATACTGGCGATCTGTTGCTCAACCTGGGCCAGTTGTCCCTCGACCTCGTGTAGCTGCGTCTGCTGCGCCTTGGCCTGGATACGTGCCTGCTCCAACTGCTGGCGCTGGCCCTCAATGCTCTCACGTAACTGCTGCTGGCGCTGCTCAAGCTCTTTGGCACGCGCCACCTGCTGACCAATCTGCGCCTTGAGATCCTGGGCCTGCGTGTTCTGCTGTGCGAGCTGCTGGCGCAGGGCCTTGGCCTCCTGGCGCTTGACTGCGAGGGCTGTACGCGCCCGACCTAGCTCATCCTGCTGACGACGATAGGAGGTAGCACGCTCCTCCATCTCGTACTGTAGCTCCTCCACCAGGCCGGACATCTCCCGCTGCTTCTTCTCATGCGCCTGGACACGTTCCTGGCCCGCCACGACCTCTTGCTCCAGGCCCGCGACCTCGGCGGCGAGCTGCTGCTCAATGGAGGCTGAGAGTCTGATTTCGGTCTGCGAGCGCTCCTGATCGCGCTGGATATTCGTCACAATCTTATTCTGCTCATTAGCGCGAGCGGAGAGCTTCTGGAGCTGCTTATCGAGGGCGTTCTGCTCGACGCGTCGCCCCTCCTGGGCACGCTGTACCTCGCTCAGTGAGGCATTAAGGCCATCGAGTTGCTCCTTCTGCTCATCGAGTTGCTGGGGAAGCTCACGCAATTCGCGCTCATAGGCCAGCAGGCCCTGCTGCGCTCCCCCCTTGCTCGCACCACCAGAAAGCCAGCCATCCACGTGCAGGACATCGCCCTTCAGCGTGACAATGGAGGTAAAAGGAAGGTCGCTGACGGAAGAGAGGCTCAAGGGCAGCGCCCAGTCCAGAAGTTCGCGCGCGGCATCGAGGTCCTGCGCGATGACGACGCCACGCAGCAAACGCGCGAAGAGGGGCTGGTAGCGTGCCTCACACTGGACGAGTTTCGCCGCGAAACCTTTAACGCGTGCTTGCAACTCGGGCTTCTGTTCAAGGAAGCGCTGCAAAACAGCCTCTTCGACCTGGTCCTGGATGCCGCTGACCTCCCTGCCTCCTTCATCTTCGTCCTCGCGCTCCAGCCAGACGATCATGGCCTTGCCACTATTCGAGCTTTGCAAGTACTGCTGGCAGCCCAGGGCATTATCTAATGTCTCGACCACAACGGCCTGCATGTAGGGTCCCAAAGCAGCCTCCAGGGCCTGCTCCATCCCCTCGGGGACAACGCCCAGTTGCGGCACTGGACCAAGCATGCCATTGAGCTTGCCAGCGGGGGCGCGCAGAAGAGCACGTACGCCGTCGCTATAGCCGCTCAGGCTCTGGCGCCAGTTCTTGAGCATGTTCAGGCGGTCGGAGATTGTGCGGCGCTTGCGTTCGGCGTCCGCGATCAGACCTTTGATCCGCTCCATCTCCTGCTGCCCTTCGGCGATGGATTTGGCGATGCCCTGCTTCTGCTGCTGGACCTGTTGCTCTTCGTCACGCACGGCCTGAAGGCGCGCCCGCTCCTCGACGAGCTTTCCTTCAAGAGTACGCAGCGTCTGCTGGGCCTCAGCGATGGTGTTGCGCCGGGCGGCCAGGGTCCGGTTGCGCTCACCTACTTGCTTCTGCAAGCGTCCTAGCTCGGTCTGACTGGAGCCCAGGCGTGCCTGGACCTGGACAAGATCGTTCTGTGCGGCCCGCAGGCGGCGCTCATCCAGCTCATACTCTTTCTGCGCACGCGAGACCTTCATCTCCAGGTCGGCCAGTTTCGCCGAACCCTCGTCAACCGCCTCGTCGGCCAGGTCGCACTGCTCCTCCAGGTCGATAAGCTGCTTTTGCAGGGCGATCAGGCGCTCACGCAGGCGGCGCTCTTCCTGCTGCATATCGCCGCGCTGGCGCTCCAGGCCTCCAATACGCTCCTCATTGACCGCCAGGTCTCGCTCACCACGCTGAACGACCTCGTTGGCCTCGTTCCAGGCCCGGCGCAGTTCCGCGATGCGGGCCTGGGTCTGCTGGCGCGTGGCACGATAGCCCATGCCCTGGTCAACAACGAACTGCAAGGCCTGCTCCAGCTCGCGTACCTTGCTCGCCTGCTCCTGTTCTAAGCGCTCGGTGCGCTCGCTATTGACGCGCAGGCGCCGCCACTGCAAGGTATACCAGGCCAGCAGCACCTCTTGCAGCTCGGCGCTAACCTGCTTATACTCGACGGCGCGCTTGGCCTGGATCTCCAGCGGACCCAGGCGCGGCTCAATCTCGCTAACGATGTCGCGCACCCGATCCAGGTTCATCTCCGTCTGCTTGAGACGGTTATCGGCCTCGGTGCGCTGCACCTGAAAGGGACGAATGCCTGCCGCGTTCTCAAAGAGTCCACGCCGCTCCTCGGCGCGCAGGCTCAGCGCGGCATCGATCAGACCCTGGCCGATAACGGTATAGGAGTCGTGTCCGATGCGGGCCTGGGCCAGCAGTAAGAGGACATCCTTGAGACGTACCTTCTGCTTATTAATTAAATACTCGTTCTCGCCCGAACGAAACGAACGGCGCGTGACCGTAATCTCGCTATAATCTGAGGGCACCCAGCCCGTGCTGTTATCAATGGTTAGTGATACCTCGGCCATACCTAGCGCCGCCTTCCCCTGTCCACCCACAAAAATAATGTCGTCGCTCTTCTTTCCACGCAGCTGGCGCATATTCTGCTCGCCAAGCACCCAGCGCATCGCGTCGGCGACGTTCGACTTGCCCGACCCATTGGGTCCCACCACCGCCGTAATCCCTGGACTAAACTCCAGAACCGTACGCGAGGCAAAACTCTTGAAGCCAAGCATTTCCAGGCGTTTTAAATACACAACGCGATCCCTTCCTCCAAGAAAAGACTCTGAGAATTCCCACCGATCATACCATAGCCATCCATTACAGCCAAGTGCTCAAAAAAATACCAGAAAGAGAGAAGAGGCGGGAGATCTTCTCTCTTTCTGGCATTCGCGGAAAGTGAGGCAAACAGTCACAATACATGAGTGATGGGCAGGTCATCTATTGCATACCCTTACATAGCAAGCATACCCCTCCAACTAAATCATTCATCTACCTCTATACATACTGCCTGTATACTCAGTAGCGACTCTATCAAACACAACATATTCCTGATCAGTGACACTCTGCATGGGCTAAAGCCCAGCAGCTTCTGACACGGCTCCGTAAGCGCCTCCGTGAGACATGTCCCGTAGGGACTACTCAAAATGGAGGCGTAGTGTGGTAGCCATATCTGAGAGGCGCGCACCCATCCGGCGCAATCCCCCCTGGGGTCGAGTAGGGAGCGGTTGTCCCTTGCGGGATCACCCGTCACCCTCTCGCCGAACCGGACGTACGAGTTTCCAGGTATCCGGCTCTCCCTTTACGTTTCGCTGAAGATGTTCTCTATCAGGGAGCGTACCAGCGTTCAGTCGTTTTCCCTGTTTTGAGATGGCCGTCAGTGCTTCCAATCTCCTAATGACTGTATCGGGTAGCATCAGCACACCCTCGCTTTCGGTTGATTGTAGGCTACGTAAGCTACTTCCCTTCCCCTCGATAGTGGAGGTTTCAGACGTATTACTACGCTTTATCCTTCTATCAGTATCGCATGAGCTTCTTTGCTCTGCGATCTGCGAGACCCATTACAGGCTCACATTGAGATGAAGTAGACCGCCAGCGAGGTACTGATGCTGTCCCGACCTGCCTGATGTTTCAGGTGGTTTCCTGGACTCAGCCCTTTTCCAACGGTCTCTTCCCGAACCCAGCGGGCCACTTTCATGGCACTGTAGCTCTCCAGAACCCTTTGCCTCGTTGCGCAAAGATCGTGTGGCCCATCCAGGCCAACCTCTGCCGCTGAGACGAGTTCCTGGGACCCTTCGCCCTGTCTGTGTCTTTCTCACAGGCCCCGGCGGGGCGTGACTTCCGCGACTACTTCGGTCCCTCTGTACCCATACACCTCGCGGTGGTTAGGGCAACCCCAAGTTGCCTCCAAGAATCTCAGTTCGTGCTCCAGGTGTCCTTTACGTCTTTTCCCGTTCCTTACGGGTAGGCTCCGACGGAAGCTTTGTCGGGAAGTAGTACCGTTCCCGGCAACGTCGAACACAGGCGCTAGTACCGTTTCCTGTGGGCTGCCCCGGTTCCGCCTTGACTGGGCTTCAGACAATCAGTCTTCACCATACACGACTTACCTGACGAGCCTCTGGCCCCTGGTACTGGGACTTCACTCGCCTTTGATACAACATGCTACGGTCCCCTCGACTCTTTCGAGCGAAAGTAAGTTGCTGGTTTATCCACACTGCTTCAGTGGACCCACCCCGACGGGTGAGAGAGATTCTTGTGCCACATGGGCGCACGTAGGGTAGGGTAAGAGGCCAAGTCCCGATTGCTCGGGAGCATCAACCCCTCCCCTCCGAACTCCACGTGCACCCTTTCGATGCATGAAGCTCTCCAGAGGCCAGTGTCTTTTCAACACCACTCCCACAGTGGTCTTCTGACACATCCGTGTCAACCACCATTTTTGAGTGTGGCCTCCTGCAACCCTTTGCTGGGTACATACCCAACTCGTATGGTCGCTCCGTCACCATGCCCCTTACGGGGTTTAGGCGATCCCTTAGTTCCATCAAATGTCTCAGTCTGTACGTAGGTGCCCATTTCGTCATTTCCCTCTCCGTGAGGGCTGGCTCCAACGAGAGCTTGTAGGGAAAGTAGTACCGTTCCCCTACACGTTGGACACAGGCGATAGTCCCTTCTCCTGTGGGCTGCTCCATTTCCGCCGTGACTTGAATTCAGCCAATCAAGACTTCACCCTATACAGCTTCACTGATGAGCCTCTGGCTCCTGGGACTGGAGCTTCACTCACCTTTGACACGACATGCTATTTTCCCCCCACGCCTTTCGGGTGAAGGTGTCCCCGCTCTCTATGAGAACGGGTAAGTCGCTGTGTTACTCACCTTGCTCTAGTGAGCTTACCCCGACGGGTAAGGGAGACATTTGTGGCACAAAGGCGCACTACTACGGAAGCTCCGTCACCATGCAGGTGTGACCCTGTTTAGGTGATCCCGTATTTACAGCAGAATGAGTTTTAGCATGCTCCAGGGCACCCGTTCGTCCAATGTGTACCTCTCGTAGTAAGAGAATGCCAGATTGGTTGGATAGAACGATAGCACCGCCTTATCGCGCTACAATCTGGTCTAGCGTTTCAGCCATCTTTCGCTAGCGTCGGCCTGGAGACCATTTGGACTAGGTTTCAAGAAATCCATCCTTACCCATACACGCTTTGCGCTGGCAGCTCAAGGCGTTGATGACTTGTCTTTACGCTGTCTTTTCCTCACATGCTCTACTCCCCTCCCCCTTTCGAGGTTCAAGCCTTTCAGCAAGGATAAGTGAGGTGCGCAGAAGGTCTTCCAACAACCTTCACAACTTCTGTTGCGCTCATATTCTGCCGCCGATACGGCGCACCGGTGCCAGGCCCGTTGGCGTGATCCCCTTGCCTTGCTTGAGCAAGAGATGGTTGCCCTTCGCGTTCGGCATCCTGAGAGATCCCAACACCTGGGTCTTTCGACCCCCTCATCGCACGTCGCGAACGAGCATGAGGCTTTTCCTTCAACGGTTCTTGGTCGCGCTTGATCAAGCGCTGCCCGATTCTCAGACTGGCATTGCGGTCGGCATGGTCGCGCATCTGGCATTGTGAGCACAGGCAAAGCGCCGCGCCGGGCGTGTATCCCTCAACCGGCTCGCCCTCGTTGTAGCGAATGACGGGCGCGTGACAGCGATGGCATTGCCGGCTCGTATTGCGCGGATTGACGCGGCACGTGATGAGACCACCTGCCTTCCACGCCTTGTACTTCGAATACTTGAAGATGCGCCCTGCGCATCCAGTAGGCGCGTTTCATGTTGCTGCGGCGCGCATACGTGCCTTTTTGCGGGCGCAGGTTGCCTAGATGCTCGAAGACCAGTATGCTTGCTTGCTGCTCGATGGCAAACTGGACAATGCGGGCGCTCACCTGGTGCGCGATGTGCTCATCGACGTGCTTGATCTTGCGCCACAGATCAGCATTGTCCTGTTCCCCTTGGGCAATGATGCCAGTCTGAGATCGCTTGTGTGCAATGCGTCCGAGCAGTCTCTTCCAAAAAGCCAGATACCGCTGTGCCATTTCCAATGAAGGACGTCGCCAGGATGGTGCCTTCGACTGCCTGGACGGTACACACAGCTATATGCTGGTCGAGGTTCAAATCGACCGCGCAGAGACGTGTCTCTCTGGATGCTATCTGTTCAACAACGTTGGCGGGGGCCTCCAACGTTTTCTCGATGGGAGTATGCAACCACCAGTGGTTGCCCTTGCGAACCAGTTGCGGGCTCCCTAGTGCGTACCCCTCGGGAATATCGCGAGAAAGCGCACCAATTTTGAGCCAGGACCGGTACGTGCCGGTCCGCACTCTGAGCATGATGGAGTGCTGAGAGCGTTCTTTCCACAAGCCCGCGTAGAAGGAGGCCGACTTGTTCCAGGTGCGCGGCGGGACCGGTGGTCGCTCCCTGAACGGCTGCTTCTTCTTGCCCTTTTTGCATGGTTGGGCCTCGTGCTTCTCTTTGCGTGCTCGCCACGTTTTGAGCGAGGAGAAAAATGCGCGAGCAGAGCCAAGGGCCGCATTGATGGCGGCGCGCCGGAACATCGCGGGGATATCCGGGGCGATGTCGGAGAGTGGCAGAATGGGATGGGGGCTCTTCTCTGTATTGTTTTCCGACTTCAGCTCTTGCAAGAGTACTTGAGATTACAAAAAACAAGCGCTCAAGCAAAAAGCAAACGAGTAAGCATGAGAACATGAGCGAGAAAAATGAGGAAAGAGTCGTCCAGGAAGGGAGAAAAGTAGGCGCGCAAGTGATGAAGAGCAAACGAGCAAGCAGAAAAGTGGACAGCAGTCTCCTCGACGAATCTACTCCCGCAAGCAAGCACAAAGATTATCGCGCCTGGAGGTGTCGCCGTCGCAGGTTCATCATGCGCTGTCGTTCCTCTGAACGAGCGCGCTCTTGCATCAAGGCAATGTAGTCATCGAGCGGCATCCGTTGGCCTTGCAGCCCTTTGATGGGAAGCTGCTTGATGATGCTCTCATGCTGCAGAACCTCGAAGCAGCGCTCAACTGCATTGACACACAAGGTGATGAGCTGTCCAGCCAGTGCTTGCTTGATGTAATAGTCAGCCCCATCAACGCTCACGCGACCGTCTGACTTGACGCGTCGTGCATAGGTCCGCCCGTGAACCGCTTGTAACCAGGCATCCGGGTCGACCACAGCTGGAAGCGCGGGTAAGGTGGGCAGAACAGGATGCGCCTGGCTGGGAGGACGATTGCGACAACTGCGCCCCTGATGAGGACGTTGTGTGTTGTAGAAGTGCTCAAAGGCCTCGGTAACGTTGCGCACCTCTTCGAGGGTCCCAGGACGATGTACGAACAGACATTCTTCTTTGTAGGTCCGATGATAGCGCTCCACATAGCAGTTAAGTTCCGGGTGGCGTGGTGGCAAGATATTGGGTTGCACGCCGACACACAAGAGAAATTGGCACAGGGCCGAGGGAAAATCGCGTGCTGTTGCACTTCCCACCCAGCGGGGATCGCGATCAAAAGTCAAGATGCTAGGACAGCCAGAGCGACGCAAGAAGGCGACCACCGCCTGGAAGGCCGTTTCCGCGTGAAAATCTTCATGAACCTGGGCATCGAGCAAGAGGGAGGTGCCCGCGTCGACAAAGTTGCACGCTTCGATCACATGCTGCCGCGCGGGCATCAGGATCATGCAGATCAGCAGGAACGGTGGAAATGTCTTTGAAGTCGAGTTGGACTTCTTCCAAAGGGGCTCTTGGCAGGCGCGGAGAGCGTTGACGAGGGGGATCGCGCTCAATGGCTCCTGCAGCATCCAGGATGCGCCAGATGGTGCGTGTCGAACGAGGCAAGCGGGCCTTTTTTGCCTGCAAGGCGCGCATCTCGCTGCAGATAATACAGGATCGCCAGTGGTCCAGGCGTGCGCTGCAACGGCTCTGGGGGAGCCTGACGGATCGAGAGCACCCGCTCTTTGACCTCAGTGTCAATGCGAGGAGGGTGATGGTGAGGGGCGCGAGAGCGAGAAAAGAAGATGGAAGCATCGAGCGCTCCCTGGGCTTGGGCTTCTCGAAACCGCTGACGCCAGGTACAAACCATGCTCACAGAGCAGCCGACCGCATCAGCATACTGCTGAAGTGTCCACTCAGGATGCTGCTGAAGCAGGTGGAAGAGGTGAGCACGCTTTCCAACATATTCAACTTCCATAACACTCCCTTTCTGAGAAGCGGAGAGCAGAGAAAACGATCACCTGTCATGGAGTTTACCTGATGAAAGGGAAGGGAGTCGAGCAAGCGGACAAGGGCTATTTCACAGTGAGAAGCAAGGAGTAAAAAGAGAGCCTGCTCGCTTCTCAAAATCAAGCGAGCAGGCTCTCTTTTTACTACTTGCTTGCTTATTTCAAGCAATCAAGGAAGCGCAAATTTACTGTTTGCTTGCTAAAACAAGCGAGCAAGTGCGATATTCATAGCTTGTTTGCTTTTTCGATCTCAAGTACTTTTGCGAGAGCCAAAGTCGGAAAACAATACACTTCTCCGTCGCATGGGTGAGTTTCTCCAGAGCGGTGAGGGCCTCCTTGTTCTTGAGAGAGAGGATGCCCTCATGGGCCTGGATGACCTCAAAGTAGAAGGCCACGACACGATTGTAGAGCGCCTGATGCTCCGCGAAGGAGTGGGCTGACTGTGGCAGATGCTGCAACGCTTGTCTGATTGTTTTCGTGGCTTTTGCCATTTTTAGTACTTTTCTCTCAAAATATATTGTACCTCTTTTAGAGAGTACTACAATACGTTGTAATTGTCAAATATATGTTCTCTATTGTGCTATGCAAGGGCTAAAGCCGGAACACGCCTCACTGCCGCCGTTGAAACGGCGCAGCTTGCGGCGGGCTAAAGCCCGTTGTGTCATCTTAGATTCTAAGCCTGTCGTCATAATCTGTTTCATATTACTCTGATGTTACGTGAGTTTGGCATATGTGGGGAAGGCTCTTTTCCAGCAGAAGCACATTGGTAAGGAAGGTGAAGAGAATGGTACAATTATGGGGAAAGACAGGCTGGGACGTGGTTGGAGGGGAGAGCTTGTGAGGTGGATTTACACAGTTGCTTGATGTCTTTTTCGCGAAAGGATCTTTTCTCATGGGACTCATCCGGAGAGACGTTTCTCAATCGGCACAAGTGGTTGCCATACGCGCCGCCTCATCACTGCATGCCAGCATCACCACCCTCCTTCGCCGCGCTGACCTCGCTCCCGCCGTGCTAATCATCGCTGGCATCTCGTTCCTGGCCCATGTCCTGGTCGGAGACAATTACGGGTATTTCCGGGATGAACTCTATGTTCTGGCAATGAGCCAGCATCCCTCCTTTGGCTATGTGGATGTCCCGCCGCTGGTTCCCTGGATCACGCTGATTCCCCGCTTGCTTACCGGCAATGCCCTCTGGGCCATCCATGTGATCGCGGCCCTGGTCTGTGCCGGGACAATCATCCTGACCGGACTGATGGCCCGGCTCCTCGGCGGCACGAGGTGGGTCCAGGGACTCGCTACCCTGGGATCGGCGACGGCCCCCGTCCTGATGGCAAACGGCTCAATCTACACTTATGATGTCTTCGATGCATTCTGGTGGGCGGCTTCTGCCACCATCCTCATTGTCCTGCTGCGCGATGAACGCCCCCGCGGCTTCCTCGCGTTCGGCCTGGTGGCTGGCCTGGGATTATTGACGAAGGAGACCATCCTCTTCTGGGGGTTCGCACTGATCCTTGGATTGCTGCTGACCCGACAACGCCGCCTGCTGTTTACTCGCTGGACGGCGTTTGGGGGCCTGATCGCCTTGGCTCTCGTCTTGCCATTCCTGATCTGGAATGCCACGAATGGTTGGGCGTCGGTGCAGTATTGGGCAGGCTATTCCAAAAATCATAGTGCAGGTGGGTCGCCCCTCGATTTCCTGGCCAACCAGATCCTCGGCATGAATCCTCTCTCGGTGCTCTTGTGGGGGGCAGGACTGTGGTACTTCTTCTCCGCACGCGGTGCGCGCTTTCGGGTCTTCGGGTGGGCGTATCTCATCCTCTTCGTTCTCTTCAGTGCGATTCAGGGGAAAACCTATTTTCTGGCACCGGCCTACCCGCCATTATATGCTGGTGGGGCGGTGCTGCTCGGTCAATGGCGGGTGCGCTGGCCAAGATGGGTCGCGGTCTATCCCGTGCTGCTGGTCGTGAGTGCCGTGCTGCTGGCCCCTGCGGTGATGCCGGTGTTGCCACCTGCCGTGTATGGACATATTTATGGCAAGGGTGGCAACGCAGGGTCGCAGCAGGATGCAGGCGATATCGACGGCTTGCCACAAGCCCTGGCGGATCGCTTTGGCTGGGAGGAACAGATCGCGTTGATTGCTCAGGTATATCACAGCCTGCCAATGGATGAGCAGCGGGTTGCCTGTATCTTTACCTCCAATTATGGCGAGGCTGGTGCGCTCGTGCAATTCGGTGGGCGCTATCATCTGCCCCCGCCGATCAGCGGACACAACGCCTTCTATCTCTGGGGGCCGCAAGGGTGTACCGGCCAGGTCGTCATCACGATCAATATTTCTCCCCAGGACGCTGCACAGGGGTTCAACTCGGTGACGCTGGCCGCCAGAACTGCCTGCGATGATTGTGTGGACTTTGAGAATCATGCTCCTATCCTGATCTTGCGGCAGCCGAAGGCGAAGGTACCATTCGCGGTGCTCTGGGCACAGGCTAAGCATTACGATTGAGGTCAGGCAGGGTTGGGAGCATGACAGTTTTTCCCCGCGCGCATCCAGGCTTCAGCGTGGTTGCTTTCCTGGTAATAAGCCGTGCGCGAGCACTATGGCTACCTGGCCCAGAAGATACTGTAGAGTATAGTGGTCGTATGGTATGATGCATATATAGGCAATTATTGGAGGTCGCGGTTAGTGAAGAACATCTTGAAGTACCGCCAACGCATCATCCTTCTTCTCTTCCTCCCATTTCTCTGCCTACTTTCGCTGGGCCTCTTGCTTTATACAGGTCTGCTCTGGCCAAACGCTCTCTTCGCGTCCAGTTACCAGGTGCGGGGCTTAGATGTCTCAAGCTATCAGCAAAAGATTGACTGGAAACTCGTGTCACAGACCGGCACCTATACGTTTGTGTTTATGAAGGCGACCGAGGGCAAATATTATAAAGACCCATTCTTTCAAGCTAACTGGCAAGGCGCCAGAACATACGGCATCCTTCGAGGTGCCTATCACTACTACACCGAGTATCGAACTGGTGCTGAGCAGGCTGACAACTATATCAGCGTGGTGCCTAAAGAGGCAGATATGCTTCCACCTGTACTGGACCTGGAGGTATCTGGTCCGGACCACGCGATTATGCTTCAGGAAATCAAGGTCTTCCTGGACCGTATAGAGGCCTACTACGGGGTCAAGCCCATTATCTATACCGATCACACTCGCTACGACGAGTATATCAAAGGCAACTTTACGAATTATGCCATCTGGATACACGATATCCTTATACCAGCCCAGTGGAGCCAGAGGAATGGCTGGACCTTCTGGCAGTATAGTAATCGCGGGCATATTCCCGGCGTCCCCGGCTTTGTTGATCTCAACGTCTTCTTTGGCGATAAGGCCAAACTGCAAGAACTCACCAGCAAAAAATGACAAAAGCTGCTAGGAGAGGCCAAAGAGCGAGGCAAGCGTGTCGGCATGCCTGTTGTCTGCCTGTTTGAGGGAGGCGAGATAGCGGCCCGTGGTGGCCAGCGATTCATGTCCCAGGCGGGCCTGGATCTCGCTGACCTTGGCGCCAGCATCCTCCATGGTGCGTGCCCAGGTGTGGCGTGTCACGTGGACCTTGGATGTTCCCAGGTGCTTCTCGCAGATATTGGCGACTGAGCGAATGGTGAGCGGGGTTGGGAGGGTGCCATCGCGTTCGGCCTGGCGCGTAAAGCTGATCCAGATGGGGGCCTCGGGATGCAGGCGGCGCAGATTTGCTCCATATGCGAGGACAAGCCATTCCAGCAGCGCGTTGGCGATCCCTGGCGTCAGGGTATCGCGCATGGCCTTGCCACCTTTACAGTTTTCAAAGACCAGGATAATCTTTGATCCCTGCACCTGCACATGGCGCCAGCGCAAGGCAATGACTTCGGATAGACGGCGCCCCGTCTGGAGAAAGATCGCCAGCATAGCATAGTCACGCGCACCCTGCTTGGTAGTGCGATCAATGGTCTGCATGCGTTGGGCAATCTCCTGGGCGTCGATGGGCTGCGCGTTCTTATACGCCTGCACTTTTGAGCGCTCGACCTTAGCAATGGGGTTCTCACATTGGAAGAAGCCACGCTTATTGGCGAAGGTATAAAAGCTGCTCAAATTGGCCAGGCGCTGGTTATAGGTCGCCTCTGAGATCAGGCGCTCGTGTACGGATTGCCCCGCGAAGCCCTGGGCGGTCAAGGCCAGCTCTGTCAGAGCCTGTTGTTTTTCCTGCTCGTTGGCGTCGGGAAGAAGATGGATGAAGGGGTCCAGGTCTCGGGCATGCTGACGCAAGAGGCTACGAAAGGCCCAGAGCGTCTCTTCATACGCCTTATGTGTTTTCGCGCTGCCTGAGCGTCGCCGTTTTGAGTCTAGCCAGGCCATGATAGCTAGGTCAATATGATTGCTGGTAACGAGTGTTGAAAGCGCCTGTTCTTCCATACTGCGTCCGTCTTCCTCCCTCTTCGTGATGCTCCTACCCAAAAAGTATAGCAGAGAACAGAGGTTCTTGTCTACGTGGGCGCATACTTCTCAGCTCGATCCAGAATCATGGTTACCTCCTGGACATGAGGAATAGCCCGCAATTGATCCAGCGCCATTGTCATATGCAGCGTCCCTGGTGCAGTGCATTCCAGGTGCACCTGTTGGCCTGCTTGCCGCTGCTGGAGATGGAACATCTTCAGCTCTATCTTCTGTTGAGCACAGATAGCATGAATAGCATTTGCCAGATTGGAGGTATCGGCCTGGGCGGAGAACGTCATATCGATGGTGTAGGTTAAAGGTGCCAGTCCCAGAAGATGTGTTCGCTCCAGGTAGCGCATCGCGATCAAGACAAGCAAGGCAATAACGGTTGCCGCAAAGGCTTCCCAGAGCATACCCACACCACAGGCCATTCCAATCGCGGCGACTACCCAGATTGCGGCGGCGGATGTCAGCCCTTTGACATGTTGATGATCCTTACTGATATAGATCGCGCCGCCACCCAGAAAACCGATGCCCGCGACCACGTAGGAAGCAATACGCGTCGGATCTAGCCGGATATGTTGCCTGTTGAGCAGATCATAAAAGCCATAGCCAGAAATAATGGTAAAGAAGGCACAACCCAGCCCAACCAGGGCATTCGTGCGCATCCCGGCAGCCTGACCTCGATTTTCGCGCTCCCAGCCGATAGTGGCTCCCAGGAGCAAGGCCATGCAGAGGCGTAAGATGATGAGAGGAAATGGAAGCATAGATTGTTTCCCTCCTTTTCTAGCAACCAACTACCATGCTATTCCATATGGATAGGTGCATTGCGCTCTTTACAGAGAACGGCCCAGAAAGCCCCGTTCTTTCTAAGACGGGGATGAATGGGCGTTCCTTATCTGGGGCAGGGGTGGAGGCAGGAACCTCTTCGTGTTCGCTTTGTTGTTGAATAGATCGTGCGATGATTCCACTGCTGACATTGCCTGCGGTCGAGAGGAAAGAAGGACGTCACAGCCACGTCGTCGAGTTACCGGAAGAAGACGGCACAGAAAGAAGAGCTTCGTAGCGTGTGAAAGTTGAGCCAGAACAAGGGACGGGACTGCTGCCCGTCCTTTTCTGAGGAGATGTAACGCATCGGAAGGGAGAGCACATCATGAAGCGAGCCCGCGACACCGACCTTTCTTCTCGAATTACCTCTCCAGGTCGATTGGAGCCAGGAACGCCAGGTACGCGCACACCTGGAAGCGGCCCGGTGTCTGTATAATGCTCTCCTTGATGAGGCCATGAAGCGGCTGAGAGGTATGCGCAATGACCCAGCGTGGGCACAAGCTTGCGCTATCCCTCGCTCCAAGAAACAGGAACGGGCACAGGCGTTTTCTACTCTGCGCAAAAAATACCGCTTCTCAGAATACGAGATGCATGAGTATACCAAACAAGCCCGTGTCTCGTGGATCGCTGATCATATCGATAGTACGATGGCCCAAACGCTTGCCACCCGCGCCTATCAAGCCGCCAATCGCGTCTGTGTCGGAAAAGCCAAACGGGTGCGTTTCCGCAGCAAAGGACGAGGCATCGATAGCGTAGAGGGCAAGCGCAATGATACCGGCATGCACTTTGTGCTGGACCCCAATGCAGGCGATGGTGGCTTTCTCATCTGGAATGCAGAGGTCATCCCAGCCATCATCGATTGGCTTGACCCGGTGGTGCAGCATGGCATGCGCCACCGCATGAAATATGTGCGTCTGGTCCGCCGCAAAGCATCGTCACCGCAAGCGCAGGGAACCGACAAAGACGGCAACCGCTATTACGTGCAACTGGTGTTAGAAGGCCGCGCGTTCGTCAAGCCCAGGCATGAGGAAGTGGGCAAAGACATCATCGGCCTGGATATTGGCCCATCCACACTGGCAATGGTGCCACGAGAAGGCAAAGCCGATCTGGTCACGTTCTGCGAGGAAGTAGCACCTGATACCAGAAAAAAGCGCCGATTGCAGCGCAAGATGGATCGACAGCGCCGTGCCAATAATCCTGAAAATTATGACGAAAAGGGACGTGTGAAAAAAGGTCGCTTGCGCTGGAAAGAGAGTAAGCGGTATAAGGCGACCAGGCGACAGCATGCCAACACCGAGCGCAAATTAGCCGCGCACCGCAAGAGTCTGCATGGCAATCTCGCTCATCGCATTGCACAGATAGGCACCACGATCACTCTAGAAAAGACTTCATTCAAAGCCTGGCAAAAACAGTATGGTCGGAGCATCGGACTTCGGGCACCGGGGGTGTTTATAGCGCATTTGACTCGCATAGTTGCAAAAACTGGCGGCACCCTGTACGAAGTTCCTACATCATCGACCAAACTGTCTCAATATTGCCATCAGTGTCGGCAGTATCACAAGAAGCCGCTTTCACAGCGCTGGCACAAATGCCCCTGCAGCTTCGGGCCAGTGCAGCGTGATCTCTATTCGGCCTTCTTGCTAGCCTACCTGGAACCGGAGCAAACCATTCCCTCCGTCAACCAGCACGTCTGGGAAGGTGCGGAGCCGCGCCTGAGAGCCGTGATGGAGGATCTACAACAACGTGCGAATGAGGGGCAGCACTTGCCCCGAAGCATGGGCGTAGTGGCTCGGCGCAAGAGCGGAGCTGCCCGTGCCAGAGCGCGTCGGCTCGAAAGTCCTGCCTATCCCCGCCAAGAGCTGGTTTCTCCTTCGGGGGAGATCGGAAACGGTGGGTGAGGAACAGGAACCTCCGTGCCTTTAGGCCGGAGAGGTCTCAGTATAGAGCAATTCTCAGATAATGCAAACTGCACAATTTCCGTTTCACCCCGAGCGCATTGCCACACCCTTTCTTGTATATATACACGATTGAGTGCGAGCGAACGATGAAGTCCGGACGACAATTGTGATATGCTACCCGTAACGGACAGGTGGCGACGCGGAATGAGAAGAAGGTCGCCAGTTATCAAGCCTGAAAGTTCCCTCATTGGGGAATGAGGGTCGTTATTGTGTTTTTGGAAGAGGAGATGAGAACTCATGGAACGTTTGCGGTTCGGCATTATTGGCTGCGGTGTGATTGGACAGATGCATGCAGAAGCCATTGCTTCCTTGCCCGACGCGCAGTTAGTAGCGGTCGCGGACACCATTGTCGCGAGTGCGGAGAAGCTCGGAGCAAAATATGGGGCGACCCCCTATGCCGAGTACCAGCAGATGCTGGCAGAGGCACCCATCGACGCGGTGTGTATTTGTACACCTAGTGGGCAACATGGACAGCCAGCCTGCGAGGCCATGCGGGCTGGAAAACATGTGGTAGTAGAGAAGCCCATGGAGATACGGCTTGAGCGTATTCAGGAGATGCTAGCGGTCCAGCGCGAGACCGAGCGCAAGCTGACGGTTATTAGCCAGCATCGCTTTGATGCCGCGTCTCAGCAGGTGCATCAACTGGTCGAGGAGGGCGCGTTTGGACGTCTAGTGCTTGGCAATGCGGCGATTCCCTGGTGGCGCTCGCAAGCCTATTATGATAGTGGCGCCTGGCGCGGCACCTGGGAGTTAGATGGGGGTGGGGTCTTAATGAATCAGTCTATTCACTCTATTGATCTCCTTCAATGGTTTATGGGACCGGTCAAGAGTTTGCAGGCCTATACCGATACGCTGGCCCATACGATGGAGACCGAGGATGTAGCCGTGGCTATTTTGCGCTTCGCCAATGGCGCGCTAGGTACTATTAACGCGACCACAGGGGCCTATCCCGGTGTGACCACGCGTATCGAAGTGTTTGGCGACCGGGGTTCGGCCGTCATTGAGAATGATAAGCTGCGCTTCCTGCGCCTGGCTCGCGACGAAAAGGAAGAGGTTGGTGCCTATGGGAGCGCTGGCTCAAGTGATCCAGAGCCAGAGGATGATGGCGCCGGGGCCTCCGATCCCACCAATATCCAGACCTCAACCCATGCTGCGCAGATCGCGGACTTTATCAACGCCATCCGCGAAGATCGGACCCCCGCTATTGATGGGTATGCCGCGCGCCATCCCGTGGAAATTATTCTGGGTATCTATGAATCGGCACGTACCAAAAAGGAGGTCTCCTTCTCATGATTCATCTCTCAGCCTTTGCCGATGAAATCTCGCCCGACCTGGGAGAGCAGATCGCGGTTCTCCAGGAAGAGCAGATCCACTTCATTGATTTGCGCGGAGCCTGGAATAGCAATGTGCTCGATCTGAGTGATCAGCAGCTTCAGGAGGTCAAGCAGGCGCTTGAAACAGCTGGTATTGGGGTCGCGGCGATTGGCTCGCCGATTGGGAAAGTTTCGATTACCAGCGATTTTGCGGAGCACATGCAGCGCTTTGAGCGCGCGCTATATGTAGCAGAGTACCTGGGCTCGCCCTATGTACGTATCTTTTCCTTTTATCCGCCTACTCTGGGCGAGGCCCTCCACCAGGATCAACAAGACGAGCCTGGGATCGATGCCTATAGAGCAGATGTGCTCCAACGGCTGGCAGCGCTCACCGAGAAAGCAGCCAAAGCCGGTATCACACTGGTGCATGAGAATGAGAAGATGATCTATGGAGATACGATTGCGCGCAATGTTGATCTCCTGCAAAGCGTCAATCATTCACGCCTGCGCGCGGTCTTTGATCCCGCGAACTACCTTGAGTGTCAGCAGGAGCCATATCCCCAGGCCTATGAAGCGGTGAAGCCCTGGCTGGAGTATGTGCATGTGAAGGATGTGAACGCGCAGGGAACGCTCGTGGTCGCTGGTGAGGGAGAGGCCCGCTGGCCAGACATCCTGCAGCGGTTGCGTAGCGATGGGTACGATGGCTTTCTCTCGCTTGAGCCACACCTGGCGGCCGCTGGCCAGTTCCAGGGGTTCAGCGGGGCAGATCGTTTTCGCCAGGCCTCCCAGGCGCTTCAGCGCCTGCTGCGCGAGATCAACTGGGAATACGCATAAGTAGAAACAAACAAAAAGGTGCTCAGAGGGAAGACCCGAGCACCTTTTTGTTTTGCTTACCGAGAAGCAGCGTGTTCTTTTTGCTTGTTTCCAGTCTCTCCTCCTCTCTTGCGCGCACGAAGCACCGAGGCCACAATGGCCAGGGCCAGAACGATGGCGATAACTAAAAGCGAGAGTGCGGTTGGAATATGGAAGATGTCCGCCAGCAGCATCTTCACGCCGACATAGGTCAAAATGACGGCCAGCCCTGCTTTCAGGTAATAAAACTTATGAATCACATTGGCAAAAACGAAGTAGAGCGAACGCAGGCCCAGAATAGCAAAGACGTTTGAGGTATAGACAATAAATGGGTCATTGGTGACTGCGAAAATGGCGGGGATGGAATCAACCGCGAAAACGAGGTCAGTTGTCTCTACCACAATAAGCACAAGCAGCAATGGCGTCGCGAGAAGCCGTCCATTGTGGCGGGTAAAGAAGCGGCCTTCATCATAGTCCTGTGAGACGGGGAGAATGCGTCGCAGAAGCTTAAGCACGGGATTACGCTCCGGATGCACCGCCTCATCTTTCTGTAAGCCCATACGAATACCCGTAAAGATCAGGAAGGCACCAAAGAGGTAGATGATCCAGTGGAATGTCTCTAACAACACTGTGCCAACGCCGATCAGCAGGCCGCGCATTATGAGTGCGCCTAACACACCCCAGAAGAGAATACGATGTTGATGCCTGGGAGCAACGGCAAAGTAGGTAAACAGTAGGACGAAGACGAATATGTTATCGACGCTCAACGACTTCTCGATGAGATAGCCAGTCAAAAATTGCAAGGCGAGGTCTGGCCCCTGAAAGATGTAGAGACCCAGGTTGAAGGCCAGAGCCAGGCCAATCCAGACCGCGCTCCAGATCAATGCCTCTCTGGTTGAGACCGTGTGTGAGCGACGATGAAAGACGCCTAGATCTAATGCCAAAAGCACCAGAACAAAGGCGTTAAACAACACCCATGGCCAGATTCCCTGTGTAAAGAACATACTTCTCTCTCCCTATAATTAACCCATATGCAGCTTTGTGCGTGACTTCTCGCGCCTGCGGCGCTCGCCTGGGTAGTGAGTGTGGTGGATGCTGGCTGCCTGTGGCGGCCAGCATCCACCACACTCACTACCCAAAAACAACGTAACATATGGGCCTAAGGCAGGGCTGTGAGGAGGCTGAATCGCAGGTAAGAAGCCTGGATCTACACAGCGAGTGGGAGCCAGACATAGAATGTGCTGCCTTCTCCGGGCTGGCTCTCAGCGGTAATGCGCCCATTCAGCTGCTCTACCAGGGTGTATGCTATCGCCAGGCCTAAGCCAGTGCCCTCCCGAGAGCGGGCGCGATCCGCGCGATAGAAGCGCTCGAAGATATGGGGAAGATCGCCAGGTTCAATACCGATTCCGTTATCTCTCACCTGGAGGAGGGCTTCCTGGCCTTTTCGCTCTAACGAGACGGTAATGATACCGCCATGCCCATTTTCCTTGGCAGGTGCATATTTGAGCGCGTTATCAAGCAGGATCAGCATGATCCGGCGGAGATTTTCTTCATTGCCATAGACGCGCACAGGCTCGATGTGGCTCACTTTGAGCTGGAAACTCGACTGATCCATAGCCAGTCGTCCACGCAGTTGACGAACCAGCTGCAAGAGGGAGTGATCTAGCTCGACTGGTTGCTCACGGAGGCTTCCACGTGGCGCTGCCACTGTAGATTTCTGTTCGTGCTCGACAGGGGGAGACGTGGTTATGGTATCGGCGCTTACGTCCGCGCGCGCCAGTAGGAGCAGTTCGTCGACAAGGCGCGCGAGGCGCAGGGTTTCGCTATGGGCATCCAGGAGCATTGTTTTGCGCTCCTCGGCGGGCAGCTCATCGCTATGCCGCTGGAGAAAGGCCAGGTTTCCCTGGATGGTCGTTAGTGGGGCACGCAACTCGTGTGAAGCGTCTGCAATAAAGCGATATTGGGCCGTGGCAGCCTTCTCCAGGGCGGCCAGCATCTCATTAAAGGTATCTACGACCTCGACCATTTCATCATGCCCCTTCGGACGTTGGACCCGCTGGTGCAAATTGCCCACATGCACGCCACGGGACTCATTCGCGATATCACGCGCGGTCTTGACCATATCGGAGAGCGGGTGCAAGACATTGGTCGTAATCCCCCAGCCGATGCCCAGCGCTGTGATAAGCACCAGCGCTCCCGTGGTACAGAGGAGAAAGAGCAATTGGGTTTTGGTAGCCTCCTCTGGACTGAGCGATCTGGCCACCAGAAGCATGCCAATCACGGGACCCGGCTGGCCCCCTGGGGCGACCTGGGGTTTATGAATTGGTTCAACCAGAATGCGCAGAGATTCCTTATTCTGGCCAGATACCGTATATGGTTGGGGATCGCCTGCATTTTGCAGGGCGTGTTGATACATCACTGCTGTAGGCGTGATACTGAGAGGCTCGTTCTTCGAGGCATATTGTAAGTGATGCGCCTGGTCGAAGACCTTGACGGTAATCCCTAGCGTATCTTTAGAGAGGCTATGAGTATCGATCACACTCAACGAGAGGGGAGTGGGCCAATCGCTCTCTGCATGCAAACGTTGATGGCGCAGGAGTTCTGCACGAATGTTGGCCTGAGCAGCTCCTGCCTCGGCACGCAGTGATGCATCAACGCTATTGGAGAGCGACTGTGAGGTTAACAGGAAAACGAGCACACCAAAAAAGAGGAGTGAAACCGCGACCAGTCCTCCATACCAGGTAATCAAGCGCAGCCGTAACAATCGGGGGCGCCTGGTAGGCAAGGACGAAGCGAGGTGTTCAGCCTGCTGCTGGCGTAGCGATGTGTTATTATTCTCTAAAGACATAGCCAATACCACGAATGGTGTGAATCAGGCGCGCCTCGCCATCTGCTTCGAGCATGTTTCGCAGGTAGCCGATGTATACCTCAAGCACATTGGATGACCCCTCGAAGTCCAGTCCCCAGACACGATCCATGATGACATCCCTTGTCAATACCTGGCGTGGACGACGCAAGAAAAGTGCCAGAAGCTCATATTCCGTAGGTGAGAGCTCTATTTCACGGGGTCCACGGTGAGCGACACGTGTTCCTGTATCAAGTTGCACATCGGCATAGTGCAAGATCTCGTGTCGCTCAACCTGATTTCTTCTCAGCAAGGCCTTGATACGCGCCACCAGTTCCTCGGGGGCAAACGGTTTGACGACATAATCATCAGCGCCAATCTCAAACCCCTTCACACGGTCCGCGACGGTATCGCGTGCCGTAAGCAGTAAGATAGGTACATTATCTCCTGCTACGCGTAAACGCTGTACGACCTCCAGACCATTGAGTCCTGGAAGCATGACATCTAAGACGATAAGATCCGGCGCGCGCTCTAATGTTCTCTTGAGCGCATCATCACCACTGGTAGCGACGGCAACACTGTATCCTTCATAGGCCAGAATTCGTCGCAATAAGTCGGTAATGCGTGGATCATCATCAACAACCAGTAAATGTGCTTTCATCGTTGTCTTCTCTTCTCCAGTTTGCAAAGGGGTATCGCCACAGTAGTATATCACTGCACACTGATACCTGACTAAGAGAAGTCTGAGACCAGACTGAGAAGTTTTCCCCCTTCCATCAAGCAAGGCTATGTTGTAGACTTAAAAGGCAAAGGGGGTAAGAGTTCTCATATGCCATGAGGCATCAAGAGCCCACCTTGTTGACTCGTATCAAGCCGAAGATACGCGTATGACTGTAACATACATGACGGAGGTCCGTTCTTGGGAAAAGTAAACATAGGCATTATTGGTTGTGGCGCGATTAGTTCTATCTATCTTGAGGCGCCAGAGAAATTTGATATTTTAAACATCACTGCATGCGCAGATATCGATCTTGAACGTGCTCAGGCCCAGGCCGCGAAATATCATGTGCCCAAGGTCTATACGGTCGAGGAATTACTGGCAGATCCAGAGATCGATATTGTACTCAACCTGACGATTCCCAAAGTCCATGCGGAGATTGCACGGGCGGCCATCGCGGCAGGGAAATCGACCTATAGCGAAAAGCCGTTGGGCATCAACCGCACAGAGGCGTCGGCGCTGTTAGAAGAGGCGCGCGAGAAGAAGTTGCTTGTGGGGTGCGCTCCAGATACCTTCCTGGGTGGGGGGCTTCAAACATGTATTAAACTGATTGATGATGGAGCTATCGGTGCGCCTATCGCATCCACTGCCTTTATGCTGGGCCATGGTCCGGAGAACTGGCATCCCAATCCAGATTTTTATTATCAATTGGGTGGTGGTCCCATGTTTGATATGGGTCCATACTATCTGACCGCGCTCATTGCCATGATGGGACCCGTGCGCCGCGTCACTGGCTCCACTCGCATCACCTTCCCAGAGCGCAAGATTACCAGCCAGCCATTCTATGGACAGACGATCACTGTTAATACGCCTACCCATGTGACGGGAACGCTGGACTTTGCCAGCGGCGCGATTGGCACGATTATTACCAGCTTTGATGTCTGGTCACATCGCCTGCCCCTTATTGAAATCTATGGGACAGAGGGAACACTGAGCGTTCCTGATCCAAATACATTCGGTGGCCCCGTTCGCGTACGTCGCTTTGACGATAAGGAGTGGAGAGACGTCGAGCTAACGCATGGCAATACCGTCAACTCTCGAGGAATCGGTATCGCGGATATGGCGCATGCGCTCCAGTCTGGCAGCTTCCCGCATCGCGCAAGTGGCGAACTGGCCTATCATGTGCTTGACATCATGCAAGCCATTCACGATTCCTCTAATGAGGGGAAACACATTGAGCTTAGCAGCCAGTGTGAGCGTCCTCTGCCCTTGCCAGTTGGACCCAAGCTCTGGTAAAAAAAGGCCATCCACGCTATCCATCACTATATAGTTCTTATTCCGAAACCCAACGTCACTCTCGTGACGAGCGCTCCCCCCATTTGGGGACCACCTGAAGGTGGCACGGCAAGCGCGCTCAGGATTTCGGATAAGAAGATAGTAACCAAAGGAGGGAAACGATCAATGTCACAGATCAAAGGACCTGCGATATTTCTTGCCCAGTTTGCCCAGGATACGGCGCCTTATAATACCCTGGCAAACATCAGCCAGTGGGCAAAGGGCCTGGGCTACGCAGGCGTCCAGATTCCAGCCTGGGATGCGCATTTTATTGACCTGGACAAAGCCGCCGAGTCAAAGCAATATTGTGAGGATCTCAAGGGTCAGACCAATGGCCTGGCGATTACCGAGCTTGCGACGCACTTAATTGGGCAACTGGTCGCAGTTCACCCTGCTTTCGATATCATGTTTGATGCCTTTGCCCCTGCCGAGCTGCATAACAATCCAAAGGAGCGTCAGAAGTGGGCAACTGGGCAGATGATCAAAGCCATCAAGGCCTCGCGCAACCTGGGCCTGGATGTTCTGCCAACCTTCTCCGGCGCGCTGCTCTGGCATACTATGTATCCCTGGCCACAGCGTCCCCAGGGCCTGGTGGAGCTGGGCTTTAAAGAGCTGGCGAAGCTTTGGGAGCCTATTCTCAATGTCGCCGATGAGTATGGCATCGATCTCGCTTATGAAATCCATCCCGGCGAAGATCTCCATGACGGCGTTACCTTCGAGCGCTTCCTGGCCGCGACGGGGAATCATTCCCGCGTGCATATCCTGTATGATCCCTCGCACTTCGTGCTCCAGCAGCTCGATTACGTCGGCTACATTGACTACTACAAGGATCATATCAAGGCCTTCCATGTCAAAGACGCCGAGTTTAATTCCTCGCCCCGCTCGGGTGTCTATGGTGGTTACCAGGACTGGCAGGATCGCCCTGGTCGCTTCCGCAGCCTGGGAGATGGCCAGGTTGACTTCAAGCGCGTCTTCTCCCAGCTCACGCAGATCGGCTACTCCAGTTGGGCTGTGCTTGAATGGGAGTGCTGCATTAAGGACTCTGAGCAGGGCGCACGCGAGGGCGCAGAGTTCATCAAGAGCATGCTGATCGATACTCCCACCAGAGCCTTCGACGACTTCGCTGGTGGCGCGGCCGATGACGCGACCAATCGTCGCATCCTGGGTCTTGACTAGGTTCTTATTCCGAAATCCAACGTCACTCTCATGACGAGCGTTCCGCGCTCAGGATTTCGGATAAGTAGTAGGTAGAAGGAGAGAGAAACGATGGCTAGAGAGGTTGCCAATCGCAGGCTACGAGCCGGTATCGTTGGCGGGGGCCAGGGGTCCTTCATCGGCGCGGTCCATCGTATCGCCGCCGAGCTTGACGGACAGGCCGAGGTCATCGCGGGCGCGATGTCGACTAATCCTGAGCGTGCACGTGCCTCTGCGGCAAGTTGGTACCTGCAACGCTCATACGATAGTTATGAAGAGATGGCACGCACAGAGGCGCAGCGCACCGACGGCATTGATTTCGCGATTGTTGCCACGCCGAACCATATGCACTTTCCCGTAGTGAAAGCCTTCCTTGAGCAAGGCATTCACGTCGTCTGTGATAAGCCTATGACCTTCAGCCTGGAGGAGGCGCAGCAGCTCGTATCCCTGGTGGAGGAGAAGCAGCTGGTCTTCGCCCTCACCCATAACTATACCGGGTATCCCACCGTACGTCACGCGCGTGACCTGGTACGCCAGGGGGCGCTAGGTGAAGTGCGCAAGGTACTCGTGGAGTATGTCCAGGACTGGCTCCTTGACGCACTCGAAAAAGAGGGGAACAAGCAGGCTTCCTGGCGCACGGATCCAACGAAATCGGGTATTGCGGGTAGCGTTGGTGATATTGGAACGCATGCCGAGAACCTGCTGGAGTTCATCACCGGGTTAAAGATCACCTCGCTCTGTGCCGACCTGACCACCTTTGTGGAGGGACGTGCCCTCGACGATGATGCCAACATGCTCCTGCGCCTGGAGAATGGTGGCAAGGGCTTCCTGACCTGCTCGCAGATCGCGGCTGGCGAGGAAAACAACCTGACGCTTCGTGTTTATGGCACAAAAGCGGGCCTGGAATGGCACCAGCAGGAGCCAAATACGCTCATCTTCAAACCCCATGGTCAACCGCAGCAGATCCTGCGTACGAACCAGGGGTATATGAGTGATGAATCCAAAGCACTCTCGCGCCTTCCTGGCGGGCATCCCGAGGGCTTCTACGAGGCCTTTGCCAACATCTATCGCCTGGCGATCGCCGATATCCGCAGGGTCGAGTCAGGTGAGCAGACGCAGGGTGGCTATCCCACCGTCTATGATGGCCTGCGTGGCCTGAACTTCATCGTGAAAGCGGTGGAGAGCTCACAGAAGGGTGCTGTCTGGGTTGAACTGTAGAGTAAATACTCGACAGACACTATAGCCTTAGATATTCGAAGGGTCTGGATGAAATGTTTTATCCAGGCCCTTTCTGCTCCGATTAATGTAGGAAAACGTATGCGAGCATAGCTCTCTCACATCGTTCGCTGTTGCTGCTTCATCCGTAGGTGCCTCAATGTGATCAGCACATTTTTGGTCTTACCCCGCGTCCACAGCCAAGTTTGCGTCTTCGTCCGAGCCAGTACCGGAGACGGCTTGATCAATGAGCCCGATCAAGCGGAGGGCTTCCGCCAGGATATTCAGAGAGGCGTTATAATCTCTATCCTGCTCGAATTGAGCATACGCGCAGTGCGGGTTCTGACAGAGAAACACCCGATCTGAGAGCTGCATGTCTTCCCACTTCCAGCCGCAACCGTGACAGGTTTTACTGGAAGCAAAGAAACGGTTTACCTTGATGACTTGCCCACCCCGTTGCTCCACCTTCGCCTTCAGCATGTTCAAGAGTTTGCCTAATGCCGCATCCGAGAACGAACGAGCGAGCTTACGATTCTTCAGCAACCCGCTTCCGGTTGAGGTCTTCAATGCCAATGATCCCATAGCAGTTCGCGAGCCGGGTGGTCAGCTTGTGGAGCACATCATCTCTCATGCAGGTGATTCGGTAGTGCAGGCGTGCAACCTGCCTGCGTGCTTTCTCCCGGTTTTTCGAGCCGAGTGTGCGGCGATGGAGCTGCTTGTTCGTCTGACGTAGCTTTTTGAGCGCTGTTTTGAGGAAGGCTTGGTTTTCGACTCCCTCTCCCGTACTCAAGGTTGCCAGTCGGTTCAGTCCGACATCGATGCCACAAGCAGCCTGTTTCTTCACCGGGATCACATCTGGGAGCTCGACCTGAATCGACACAAACCACCAGTCTGCCGTTTTGGTAATGCGTGCACCTGTCACCTTGCCCACAAAGCGCAACTTCTCTGCCATATTCACCCAGCCAAGTTTGGGGTTGGGTAGGCCGCGGGCGAGGTATTGCCTTGTGGCAGCCCTTTTCCCTCGGCCCCCCACCGAACCGGACATGCCCGTTTCCGTAGCATCCGGCTCTCCAGCTTCTGGGAGTTTTCAGGTTTGGCTCTTCGCATTTCGCGTCCCTTGCCTTTCCGCTCCCATATAACCTGTTGCCCTTCCCCATGTCTCGGACATTACTCCAAGCCTTTGAGGTAGGGTAAGAGGCCAAGTCCCGATTACTCGGGAGCATCAACCCCTCCCCTCCGAACTCCACGTGCACCCTTTCGATGCATTAAGCTCTCCAGAGGCCCGTGTCTTTTCAACACCACTCCCACAGTGGTCTTCTGACACATCCGTGTCAACCACCATTTTTGAGTGTGGCCTCCTGCACCCCTTTGCTGGGTACATACCCAACTCGTATGGTCGCTCCGTCACCATGCCCCTTACGGGGTTTAGGCGATCCCTTAGTTCCATCAAATGTCTCAGTCTGTACGTAGGTGCCCATTTCGTCATTTCCCTCTCCGTGAGGGCTGGCTCCAACGAGAGCTTGTAGGGAAAGTAGTACCGTTCCCCTACACGTTGGACACAGGCGATAGTCCCTTCTCCTGTGGGCTGCTCCATTTCCGCCGTGACTTGAATTCAGCCAATCAAGACTTCACCCTATACAGCTTCACTGATGAGCCTCTGGCTCCTGGGACTGGAGCTTCACTCACCTTTGACACGACATGCTATTTCCCCCCCACGCCTTTCGGGTGAAGGTGTCCCCGCTCTCTATGAGAACGGGTAAGTCGCTGTGTTACTCACCTTGCTCTAGTGAGCTTACCCCGACGGGTAAGGGAGACATTTGTGGCACAAAGGCGCACTACTATGGCAACTCCGTCGCCATGAGACTCGCGTCTTTTAGGCGATCCCGCTTTTGCGCAAAGAGAACGTTGAGTGTGTTTAGGTGCCCGTTTGTTTCCTATCGGGTTCATTACCCGCTACTCACTGGAGAGAGTGTTTCCATCATCTGGATCCCCTATGATGTATTCTCAGTGTCATCCCTTTGGGCATGGTGGGATGGATGCGCATTTCATCGCACGGAAACGTAGGTTCAACAATTGGCCAGTTTCACCTCTCCCCCTAGCGGGGCTTCATGCACACAGGACTTGCGAGACTCTATTATACATGCCTTCTGATATTTCTCGCTTTATGAGCATGCTACAGTCGCCTTTGGGTTTCCCCTCCGGGTTAGCTCTTTTCCTAGAGGTTTTCACTCTCGACCTCTCCTGTCTGTGACAGGTATTACTCTCTGCACCGACACGGCGCACGATCCACATGCGATGGTCCCCAAGCTCGAATTGATCATTGGCCAGATAAAAACTCAGTTTGCTTTTCTTCTTGCTCTTGAATGTGGGCTGACCTGTCTTTTTTCCCTTTTTCAAACCTTCAAAATAAGCGGTCCAGGCGTTTGCCAGGTCGAGGAATGGCTGATCAGAGGCATTCTTGGTGACCTCCCATGTCCAGGGGTACTCTTGCCGTCGGATCTGGTTGAATTGTTTCTTCAGTTGTAAGGCCGTTGGTTTCTCGCCCGCTTGATACTGCCGGTTCCATTCTGCAAGTGCCCAGTTCCAGGTAAAGCGAGAAACACCTGCAGCTCTGACAAAATAGCGTTTCTGCTCTTCATTTGGATGGAGGCGTATCTTATGCGCGCGAATCATTGCCCACCGCTCCTGATAGACGTCAAAACCCCTTATTTCTTCTAGTATAGAACGTTTTTTCGCATCTGTCTATGAGAATGTCCTTTCTGGGCATATTGCCACGCTTTGCCTCCATTCTCCTCTCTTTTTGAGAACCGTTGAAAACTCTTTTTAGGAAGCGAGGTTAGCCACTATCTGTTCGATGAATGACTCTTTACTTAAATGCTGGAAGGGTAGGAGTGCTGAAGCGAGTATATAATCCCCGCTCTGATGTATAATTTATGTGTTCAGGCTTGATGCTTGTGCGTACCTAATAGGCGCTTGAGGCAAAGATAATGGCGTGGCATACATTCCACAACTGGGTAATCAATCCCTTCCCTCTCATGTACGTTCGAAGCCGGTCCTTAAGTGAGGCTTCTCCAGATTCTATCTCTAATTAGGCGTCAGAGGACCCCTTGCTTCTAGCTATGGGGATGAATGACGCCGTTCCTTTCTTTTGACTTTCTACATGCTATATGCTAAAATGTAGAATGTGAAACAGAAACGCGCCTACAAGTACAGGTTTTATCCCTCTGACGAGCAGAAACAGATTTTTGCTCGTACTTTTGGTTGTGTTCGTTTCGTCTATAATTGGGCGTTGCGTAAGAAGACGGATGCCTTCTACAATGACAACCAACGCCTCTACTACAAAGATCTTTCTGCTCTGCTCCCTGACTTGAAAAAGCAGAAAGAGTATTCATGGCTTTCTGCAGTTGCATCCGTTCCTTTGCAGCAATCCTTGCGTAACCTCGATAGAGCCTTCATCAATTTCTTTGAAGGTCGCGCAGAGTATCCTACCTTCAAGAAGAAAAGCAACCGTCAATCTGCTACCTATGCTGGCACGGCCTTCACCTGGCGCAATGGGGCTCTTACACTCGCTAAGATGAGTGAGCCACTTGATATTCGCTGGTCGCGTCCTCTTCCTGATGATATAACTCCTTCGAGTGTGACCATCACCAAAGACTGTGCTGATCGCTACTTTATCAGCATTCTAGCTGAAGATGAGATTGAACATTTACCCTCTAATGAGAATGCTCTTGGTGCTGATCTTGGCTTGAAGTCCTTTGTGGTTCTCTCGACTGGTGAGATCGTGGGCAATCCCAAATTCTTTCACAAAGATGAGAAGAAGCTTGCCAAAGCACAACGTCGTCATGCCAGGAAGAAAAAGGGCTCAAAGAATCGAGACGAGGCACGTCTCAAGGTAGCGCGTCTTCATGCCCGTATCGCTGATCGGCGCCGTGACTTCCTGCACAAGCTCTCGACACGATTGATCCGTGAAAACCAAACGATCTGTGTTGAGTCGCTGGTAGTCAAAAACATGGTCAAGAACGAGAAGCTCTCCAAAGCGATAAGCGATGTCGGATGGTCTGAGTTTGTGTCCCAATTGGAATACAAAGCCGACTGGTATGGTCGAACCCTGGTCAAGATTGATCGGTGGTACCCTTCCAGTAAGCGCTGTTTCAAGTGCGGTCATCTTCTCGACGCTCTCACGCTTGATGTGCGTGAATGGACCTGCCCTGAATGTGGTGTCCATCACGACCGTGACATCAATGCAGCAAACAATATCCTTGCCGTGGGACTCACGGTCCATGCCTGTGGAGAGAGCATAAGACCTGGTGCGGTGAAAACCAAACCAGGCAGTTCTCGACGAAGCAGGAAAGCCTCGAAGTGATTCGAGGAATCCCCCGGCTTTAGCCGTGGGGAGGATGTCAATCTCTTACGAGGAACGCCAGAGAGAGCAAGTAGAGAGCACTTGGTGCCAAATCAAGCCGAAATACTTGACTGAGTGGGAAGAAGATCATGGCGTCTCCTTCACCAACAGACACATCACTTTGACGAGCTTGTGTCTGCGCAAGAAAAACAAACCACTCATTGTAGGCTGCTAGTTGGGAAACAGAAGGCAATAAGCCATGCCAAAGCTGGGCGAGGGGCTCTTGCAGATGTAATCCTGTTTCTTCTCTCACTTCACGCAAAGCGGCCTCCTCTGCCGTTTCTCCTGGCTCAATTCCTCCTCCAATGAGGCTCCATTGATGTGGAGACGTAGGTGCATCAGGCCCTCGATACTGCAATAAGAGTTGCTTGGTTTCATTGACAAGCACCACTGCCGCCAGTTGCCTTTTGAGAAGGAAACTACACATCTGCATTCTCATCTGAGCGCCTTCACTGTTGACTTGTTCCTCTTCCTGGTACAGGTAAGCATATGCCGAGGCCAAGCAGTCTTCCAATGGAAAACTCGTATCTAAGACCAGAGTCTCTGTTGGAAGGTGAGTAAACATCTCTCGTTCCTCTTCATCACTGAGTCCTGCGTCTTCTCTCCATTGAGAAGGTCGAGTCTCACGCGATATGAGACGCAGATTGCGTAACTTCCGAGGAGCCTCACATCGGATGATTTTCAAACGCGCCTCAGCCCGCTCTGTCATTTCTTTTACCTGTTCAAGCACAAAGGGAAAGCGCCCTGGACTATCGAGAATAACCGAAAGATGTTGCTTTACCAGCAGATCTCGAGCTATCTCTAGCATCAGCGTGTAGGAAGCTGGCCCAGCGAGTTCTGCACCTACGCCACCAGTTAAAAGAGGTGATTTGAGGCTATCCTTGTCAATGACCGGCCAGCCCCAGCTTTGGCCGAGTGCTAGTGCCAGGGTCGTTTTGCCTGTACCAGGCATACCTGCCATGAGAACCAGTGTCAAATCTTGTTTCATCATGCTTCCTCCTCATTTCCCTCAAAAGAGCCATGTGACGCACAAATGCTCTATGTGGGTAGGATCGGCCACAAATATCAGAGATAAATATTGCTTAGCGCTAAGGGGGCAGGTGTTTTTATGCGCAGCGCTATAGTGAATAGTAGAATTTTATTGGCTTTAAGAATCATCGCTTCTCCTGGTGTAAATCGCGGTTTTGGTTTCGGCATAATTGCAGTTTATCGGGCTGCATGGATTTGGCACAACGACGCCATTGTCCATGCTGGCTAGGCGCGCTCTGCTGGCTCATTGAGCATGGGCTAGCAGAGCGCGCCTAGCCAGAACCGGAATTCGTGCTGAATCGGCGGGCTCATACGCATTTTTGCTGAGACAAACGTTCCACTTTTCCTCGTGCTGATTTGTTTATGCACTTTTAATAGCCTTTTACAGGAGGGAGCGATATACTGGCTTGCTGATTGAATTGTGGAATGGATAAAAGGAGTCCCACCTCAATGGCAAGCGTTTTGTTGCTCCCTGATCCTACCGTCCTCGCTCTGCTCGACGTTGAAGTGAATGAAGAGGCGAAGATAATCACTGCTACCGCAAAAACGACTTCAAAAGAGGCTCATTGCCCAGTGTGTGGGCATGCTGCGGATCGGGTTCACTCGCGCTATGTGCGTACTCTCGCCGATCTCCCATGCTCTGGGCAGCGGGTCCGCTGGCTCGTTCAGGTCCGCCGCTTCTGGTGTGAGAATACAGCGTGCTCTCGCACGATTTTTACCGAACGACTCCCCGTCTGTGCGCCTGCCCATGCTCGTCGAACGGTTCAGCAGGCTGCAGTGCTGTGTGAGGTGGCCTTTGCGCTGGGAGGCAAGGCTGGATCCCGGATCGCGAGACTGCTCAACATGGAAACCAGTCATGATACGTTGCTCCGACTCATGCAACGCAGCGAACCGCCTGTGGTGACCGCTCCTCGCATTTTAGGGTTGGACGATTTTGCGTGGAAGAAGGGCCACCGATGGGGGACGCTACTCATTGACCAAGAAACGCATAAGGTCGTTGATGTTTTGCCTGACAGGGAGGCGGAGACAGTGACCAGGTGGTTGGTGGATCACCCTGGTGTAGAAGTTATTAGCCGCGATCGAGCGGGAGCATATGCTGATGGGGCAAGAAAAGGAGCCCCACAGGCTCAACAAATCGCCGATCGCTTCCATCTCCTGGTGAACCTGCACAGTGCGATGGTTCGCTTGTTTGAGCGCAAACATGAGATCCTCAAACAGGTAGTGACCAAAGAACAGGCTCAGAACAAGGGGACAGCTTCCCATTGCAGCGAGCCTGACGCGCAGGGAAAAGACGAACCAAAACCCTTGACGCCCACCGAAGCGCAACGACAAGCACGGCATGCCAGACGCAAGAATCGCTATGAGGAGGTGATCAAGCTGCATGAACAAGGCATGAGTCAGGCTGCGATTGCCACCTTGGTTGGGCTCAATCGGAACACAGTTCATAGCTACATCCAGGCTCCGGAGTTTCTTGAACAAGCTCGATCCAGCAGGCATAAGAGCAAGCTTGATCCCTACAAAGACTATCTTCATCAGCGGTTTGCAGAAGGGCAACAGAATGTGACCCATCTGATTGCAGAAATTCGAGAACAAGGATTTCGAGGGAGCAATACGATCGTGTTTGACTATCTCAGATCGCGTCGTGGAGAGCCTGCCTGGAGAGATGTCTATCAGCAGCGCAAACAGCAGATTGCCTGCGGGGTTTCCAAAAAGCCGCTTTCTGCCCACCAAGCGGCTTGGCTCTTTGTCTGTAATCCGCGCAAACTCAAATGGCGGCAAATCTGGTGGCAACTAGAGCCACTCCGAGTCGAAGATGAAGAGCTGGGAAGAGCGTATCATCTAGCACAGGATTTTCGTGCCATGATCACACAGCGACAAGTTGCTGTCCTACCACGCTGGCTCAAAGAGGCTGAGACATGTGGCATTCCCGAATTGCGCAGCCTGGCCGTAGGCGTCTATCGCGATTACCATGCGGTGTATGGTGCGCTTGAAACCTCGTACAGCAATGGACAAACCGAAGCTCAGGTCCATCGCCTGAAACTGATCAAAAGGCAGGCGTATGGCAGGGCGAGCTTTGAGCAGCTTCGTCTGCGGGTACTGCATGGATCGGGAGTGACGCATCAAGAGAATTTGAGAATGGAACGTTTGTCTCAGCAAAAATGCGTATGAGCCAATCGGCGACCGCAATTTACACCTGGGCAATATGATGAGATATCCTCTGCTTCTCTGTTTTGACGACGGTTGTGCCTACCGCCCGCCCTACCAGGAGTGGTTCTATGAGCACATCTGCCGCTGAGGCGCCGATGTCGGGGCGAGCCACGATTACTTTATACGCCTCAAATTCCAGGCGCCGAGATGTCTTGCCGATATGCGATACACGTCCTTTCACCTCCACAAAATCTCCTGCATAGAGCGGCGCGAGAAATTCCACATGCTCATAACTTACCAGCAGCCCCTCGTCCCCATCGCAGAGGATGGCCAGTTCCGTCGCGGCATCGCCAAACAAAGATAGCATGTGCGCCCCATTTACCAGTTGTCCCCCGTAATGGGCATCATGGGCGCTTAAACGCACACGCAACAGCGACGTATACTCAGACGTGACAACCATGGATGGCTCCCTTCACAATATCCCTAACAAACGTTTGTTAGTATCTAGGTCTAATATACCTCAGCAAGAAAAAGTATTTTTGCGTGGCTAATGTCCATTATGTACAAAATTTGCTTAAAAAGCAAGGGTTTGTAAGATACTCCTTTTGTTTCTTTGCACCTGCGGTGCTTAGCATACCCTACTTATTATTGATACTGCAACCTTTCAAGACTATAAGAAATGCGGATGTGATATAATACAGAGGAATACTTTTATTTGGGAGTTATGCTTATGCTAACCTATACTCATGCGCCACAGCTTACGGGCGCCTATCTTGGCGAGGTCTGGGAACGCCTCCCTCCTGCTCTACGCCCCACCTTCTTTGTAGCCGATCCTACGCTCTCGCAACAGGTTCGCTGCGAAGTGACAATTGTGAGCGAAACCTTCCAGTACACGGGCAGCTTTAAGTTTCGTGCAGCCTATAACCTGCTCGCCAGCATCCCTCATCAGCATGTGATTACGGCCTCTTCAGGCAATTTTGGCCAGGCGGTCGCCTATGCAAGCAAGTTACTTGGAAAAACCTGTACCGTTGTTATGCCGACAACTTCAGCTCAGGTGAAGATTGAGGCTGTACGCGCCTATGGCGGAACCGTTGATCTTGTGGACGTGCGCCAGGTCAGCCGGGCCAAGCGTGTGGCTCAGTTAATGCAACAACATCCAGAGGCCTTCCAGGCCCCCGCCTACGATGACTTCCGCGTTGTCGCGGGCAACTCGACGCTCGGGATGGAGATCTTTGCGGCACTTGATCCCGATGTTATCCTGGTACCCGTTGGCGGCGGCGGACTGAGTTCTGGCCTGGTGATTGCCCGGGACTATTTGCAGAAAGAAACGGAGATTCTGGGGGCTGAACCCTTATTAGGCAATGATGCCGCGCGCTCACTACATCAGGGTACGCTTATAAGCAATACAGATGAACCCACGACGGTGGCCGATGGAGCACGCACGCTTAGCCTGGGCCAACTTAACTGGGAAATCTTGCGCCAGGGCATGAGTGACATCCTTGAGGTGCCAGATACAGCGATCCTGGCAGGACTCCGCCATAGCTTCCGTTACCTAAATCTGAAGGTGGAACCCACGGGCGCACTCTCCCTGGGGGCACTCTTAAACGAGTCAGGACGCTTTGAGGGGAAACGCGTCTGCTGCGTCGTGAGTGGTGGCAATGTTGATCCGCGACTCTATGCTCAGTATCTCAATGCGGAATAAAGAAGAGGGGCGCGAAAGAATCGCGCCCCTCTTCTTTATATAGGCGTGGCGAGAAAACCACGAGGTCTTCAGCCTCGTGGATGAATCGCCGGACCGCCTCTTGTTCTTTTGAGCAAGAGACGATCCATTGACTCAAAAAACTCTGCCCGAAGGCAGGTGGTGCGTATCCCTTCGCTATGACCACGAAGGGAATCCGGCTTCATCTCGACAAGGTTCAAAAGGCTTTTTACACCGAGAGCACCAGCCCTTTCCTCAAGCCTACTTAACTCTCAGCGACAGAGCAGCGGTCTGATGCGTCAACCGCAGGTGTCATGACCTATCGAACGTAGCGCCCATTTCTGGGGCTGAGTCTGGTGAACTCAGACTTCCGAGGAAGCTACTGAACCAAATCTTCAGTGACTTCCGAAGAAGCCGCTGCGTCTTTAGCTCAGCGGTAGTTCACTCCGCGTCTCGCCTCCTATTGAGGAGGAAAGATTGCTAGATTCGTAAATTGTGCCTCAGCCCCTGGTTTTGTTTTGGGCAGGTTCGAGACAAAGAACGCAACAGAACCACTTAAGTAGCTGTTATCAGAGATCGTTTTAATGGTCTGTCCATTCACAATGAAAGTCATCGTGGACCCTTTGGCCTTCACCACAATTTGATTAGTCTTACCCATTGGTTGAATAGCCGGGCTCGCGGCATTAGGCACGAGCGTTTGAGCCTCAAGCACTGTCGTCTTAGCTGGATCAGACATGCCCTTGAAAATGGTATAGGTGCCATCGCCATACAATTCAAGGCGATAGAAGGTCGCCAATGAGCCATTTTGCGCCGCAGCGGCGCGAATAACCACACCATAGCCACCACCACCTGACTGTGGATTCGGGTCGCCTTTGCTAAGCGTCGCATTCACAAACAACTGGAAGTCACCATATGACTTACTATCGGGTAGTGTCTCGGTGAAGAGCTTATTATCGTTGTCTTTCAGGGTAAGCGCGCCGTTGCTCAGAGACGCCGCGAACGCGCCTTTCGCATCCTTTTCCAGGTGCCAGCCATTGTTGTTATTTGCGAACGTATCGGCAAACAATGGCTTACCGGTCGGGGTGGATAATGGCTTGAGCGTATTGACTGTCGCGGTACTCTTGTTCGCATCAGTATTGTTTCCATGAGAGAAAATGAGCGAGCCACCAACACCTGCGATAATCACTACCAATACCAGCACAACTGCGCCAATAATCATGCCCCAGCGAGGACGTTTCTGCTGCTCCGAGAGGGCAAAGGGATCAGGGGCAGGCGAGAATGGGATCGAATTCCCGGTAGTCCGCTCATTGCCTTGATTGCCAGCGAAAGGAGAACCGCTCTCCATGCCATTCTGTCCCCACTGCATACCCGAACCGTTAGGCGCCTGGGGCTGGTTCCACTGCCCAGAACCCATTGGTGTCTGGGGCTGGTTCCACTGCCCTGAGCCCATTGACGTTTGAGGCTGATTCCACTGTGTCGCTGAATCAGTGGCCCCCTGGGGCTGCCCCCACTGCCCAGAACCCATTGGTGTCTGGGGCTGGTTCCATTGTCCAGAACCTGTTTGGGGCTGCGCCTGGTTCCATTGTCCAGAACCTGTTTGGGGCTGCGCCTGGTTCCATTGTCCAGAACCTGTTTGGGGCTGCGCCTGGTTCCATTGTCCAGAACCTGTTTGGGGCTGCGCCTGGTTCCATTGTCCAGAACCTGTTTGGGGCTGCGCCTGGTTCCATTGTGTGCCTGAACCGGGCGCAGCGTTAGCAGGTGCTCCCCATGGCGCATTTGCATTCGCTGGTTCCTGCGCCGGGGCTGATTGTCCCCATTGAGGAGCCGCAAATTGCCCCCACTGAGAACGATTATCTGGCGCTGAATCGGGTGCATTTGTCGGTTGATTCCAACCCGGGCCACCTCCCTGGTTGAGTCCAGGCATTGAAGGAGGAAAATTACTGCCAAATGGCGACCCACTGTTCCCTTGATTTCCCATCGCAGGTCCCGATTCAAAGAGCAATCCGCAATTTCGACAACGCCCCTCATTCATAGGCGATGCCGCGCCGCAGCGTGGACATTGACGTCCTTGTATATTAAATACCGACGAGGACATGGAAACCTCCAATAACAACCGACATGCTTAACGCTGAGTATCGCATAGATCCACAAGAAAGTCCAACACACTCCTGAAAGATGGTATCTTTAGGTCGATTGGCGAATTCTACACATCTTTTTTTGCATTGATCTGCTGTATCTACTCCGGACTTCTCGCCACTCCGTGGCTCGCACCGCACCCTCTAACCCCTGCTCAGCGTCTCAGACGCTGAGAACACCTCGCAAAGAGAGGAACTGAGTAGTTACAACCTGCTTTATAAAGGACTTCTATACATAGAGAAACACGCGAGAAAGTCAAAGAAGTGTGTATGCTTACCAGAGATAAGCGCGCAACAAGCGTAGGTTATACTTATAGCAATGCGGTCGATACTACAAAAATCGTACAAAAATATCCCTTTAACGCAGGAAATACAACAATCTTCCGTAAAACATTCTTCCCACTAGAAATATATCGCAAAGGCAGCCAGATATATCACAAATCTAGGAAAAAAGGCACGGTGGCTGGACACACAATAACCAATCAGTAAAAATTTTGCTTGGGCTTATAGTATCATAAAGTCAGCAATAAGTGGTATCTTTTCGCAAAAAAAGTGGGGTGAGGTAGGCAGGAGCGATGCTGGCGTTAGCAGCATCGCTCCTGCCTACCTCACCCCACTTGTGTCCTAGCGCATACTGAGCACTGGTATCTCTCGGCGGATCTCAAAGTGGAGACAGCGATGCGCCTGCCGCAGCGCCTCCTCCACCTGGACTGGAGTTTCACCACGCGCGAAGATAAAACCCAAGTAACTGGCCCCCTCTGGCAATGGCACCAGGGGATGATGCACCTTCGCCGTGATCTCGACGCCTGTAATCAAGGGAACAGCCGCCGCCTCTTCCACGCCTGTCACCCCTTTGAGTATGCCTGCGGAGGGAATAGGAATCATCATCACGCCAGTCGCGTGCGTGTCACGTTCAAGCGTTTGAATTTCTTCGCCGATGGCATGCCGCAAAATCAGCTCTTCAAGGCACATGCCTGAACCAAACTCAAGGATGGTAGAACAGAGGCCCCCTATCGAGCGGCCAGCAATTTCGAGCATCCAGGGTCCGGACTCATTGACGCGAAGCTCGGCATGCACCGGCCCATGGCGCAACCCCAACGCAGACGCAGCCGTCGAGACGCACGCCGCGATGGCTTGCTGTACCTCTTGAGAGAGACGCGAAGGCGTGGTATAGATCGTCTCCTCGAAGAAAGGGCCGTCCAGGGGATCTGGCTTATCAAAGAGTGTCAGGACTTTGAGTGCCCCATGAGTCAGGATACCTTCAAGCGCGACCTCGACCCCTGGAATAAAGTCCTCCACCAGGAAAGTCGTCTCTTCCTCTGCATATCCCTCGCTCAGGACGATTCGCTTCAGGCGATAGAAGGCCTGGAGGAACTCCGCTGGATTATTGGCGCGTATCACCCCACGGCTACCGGAGAGGCGACGTGGCTTCAACACGCAGGGATAACTCACGCGTTGCGCGATCTCTTCTGGTGCTTCCTGCAAACTAAAATCGCGGAACACCGGGCAGGGCGCGCCCCCCTCCGACATCAGGCGTCGCATCAAGAGCTTATCGCGCGCGGCTTCTGCCGCACCGGGCGAGTTATGAGGAAGCCCCAGGGCGGCACAGGCTTGAGCGGCCAGCTCGCTGGCGCTATCATCCACTGAGAGTATGGCGGTGATAGGATGCTCCCGCGCATAGTCCGTAATGGTACGCACCGATGTTGGAGTATCGGAGAAATCAATCCCCAGCGGCACATGCCAGTAGTCCGCCAGCGATTCAGGAAGATCGATCCCTACAACCACCTCCAGTTGTAACTGTTGCGCAGCGCTCAAAAACGCACCGGCGCGATAGGTTGAGGGCGACATAAGCAAGAGAACGCGCTTTGAGGCCTCTTCTCTTGCATACATACTACGTACATTGCTCATAGACGTTACTCATCCTGCTCTACATCTACAACAAGACCCTTTGATTTCAAGGCAGCCGCCAGCCCGAAGAGGCGTGCATCGCCGCGCACCGTCCAGAGAAGCTCTTGAGAGGACAACGCCGGTTTCTGGCTCTCCTCCCAATGACATTCATAGGCCCCCTGCCAGTTCCTATGCTGCACCCGCCCCTGGTAGTGCCAGGGCGCGGTCATTGGACGGCGATGGTTAAAACCCAGGCCAGCACCATCAATGCTAGCAAAATCTTTACTGCGAAAGATGACCTTCATGCTTCCAAACCTCGTGCGGATTCCTATGCTTAGCTTATCATAGCAGCAACCAGCTCTTATGAAAACCATTTCGCGCGCCAAAAGCTGTCATCTACACACCACATTATTACATTTTCGTAGTAGAATACATCAGAGAAAGGCGAATGACTAGCTTAATACCATAACAACTATAAGAAACGAAAGAGATTCCCATGTCTACACTTACATTCTGGATAGATGTCGATAATACCCTCATTGATAATGACAGGGTCAAACAAGATCTTTTTGATCAGCTACAAAATCTTCTCGGCGAGAAGCTCAACACACGTTTCTGGGAAGTCTATGAAGAGGTGCGCGAGGAGAAAAGCGTCGTTGATATCCCGCTTACACTGGAGCGCCTGCGTGAAGAGACACCTCTTACAGAGATGAACGACGAAACCTACAAACGCGCCCACGCCATATTTGACGACTATCCCTTTGACGAGCAGCTCTATCCTCATACGTTGGAGACGCTGGCCCATCTGGGCTCCCTGGGAACAACGGTCATCGTCTCCGATGGCGACCAGGTGTTTCAAGATAATAAGATCCACCAGAGCGGGCTGGCCCAGGCCGTCGAGGGGCGCGTCCTCATCTATGGGCATAAACAGAGGCACCTCGACGAAATCATTGCGCGCTACCCGGCGGACCACTTTGTGATGATCGATGACAAGCCTCAGATCCTGCATGAAACGAAGGCCATTCTAGGCCAGCGCCTGACAACCGTCTTCGTCCAGCAAGGCAAGTATGCACACGCCAACCCACCCAAGGGCTTTACACCAACCATCACAGTCTCTACAATCGCGGACCTGCACACATACGCCGCAGAACAATTCCTGAAATAGAGGTTCATGCCAGCATGGACCCATTCATCGCCCAATACACCCTTGAGAGTGATGTGATGGACCGGAGCGGCCACTGGCCGCTCCGGTCCATCACATCACTCTCAAGGCGAGCGCCGCAGGCGCGAGAAATCAGGCCAGGTGGACGCGGAAGGTTTTAATCTCGAAGGGGCGCACGGCGAAGGAGAGCGTCTTGCCTTCATACTGTGCCTCGCCCTGTGGCTTCTCCAGCAGGTTACACTCCTGCGCGGAGACGATGGAAGAGGCAAAGCGCAAAGTGGCCTTTCCGCGCCGGTTGTGCGCTTCATAAAGACGCACAATGAGACCATCGCCATCCTCGGCAGGTTTGACCGTCTCCACAATAATATGTGGGCAGTCGGTCTGCAAGAATGAAGCGGACGAAGGTGCATTGGCAGCAGTGGGCTGGGCCGTCCCCTGCGCCAGCAGCACCGGAACATTTAGCTCATACGCACGACGCTCCACACCTGCTTCGCGCCAATCTCCCTGGTGCGGTAAGAGGCTATAGGTGAAGCGATGCAACCCCTGGTCAGCCTCTGGATCTGGACTGACACCAGATTTCAAGAGCGTCAGGCGCATGACATTATCATGCACATCATGGCCATACTTGCTATCGTTCAGCAGGCTCACGCCATAGCCACTCTCGCTGAGATCAATCCAGCGATGGGCGCAGACCTCAAAACGCGCCATATCCCACGAGGTATTGCGATGCGTCGGTCGCTGAATATGCCCAAACTGGATCTCATACGTTGCCTGGGCACTGTTAATCGCCACGGGGAAGGCGGCTTTCAGGACTGTCTGATGCTCATGCCAATCAATCTCTGTCACGAAATCGATACGCGCCGAGTGACGCCAGAGAGAGATCCGCTGGGTGACACGCGAGGCCATGAAGGGACGCACCACCTCAACCGTCGCCCGGATGGGACCCTCCTCGATCACACGTACGCTCGCCGCCTCCGACAGAGGATAAGGCTTCTCTTCATAGAAGATATCGATATCCCAGGCATCAAAGTTTAAGGGACGATCTTCAAAAGCAATCAACTGATTGCCCGTTTGCCCTGGCGCCAGCACATCGCGCTCAGCCAGTTTATCATAGAGGCGTTCAATCTCGCCGTTTGCCGTCAAGTTCAGCTCATAGTAGGCGTTCTGGAGGGTAATCTGTCCATTGGCATCCACGGAAGCCCGACAGGCGCTCTCCGATGCACCAGTTTCAGCGGCTTCAAGCGTGGCAAAGCCCATTGAAGGGACCTTAACCGTATCGAGTAAGAGATGCTTCTGGCCATCCCAGTCCTCCACCTGCTGTCCCTCTGGCAGCGTCTCCGCGTCGACAGCAGCCAGCGCAACCTGGACGGGATCAGTGCGCTCCCAGGGAAGTGTATTCAGTAAACCTGGTTGGGCTAAACTCCAGCCCAGGGAACTGGCCAGGTGGGCAATAGCCTCGTCGCGTACCTCAGAGGCAATCGCGTGCGCCTGCTGATAGAGGCGCAGGGCGTCCTCATAGACCTCGGCAATCGACGAGCCGGGCAGGACATCATGGAACTGATTCAGTAGCACCAACTTCCAGGCCTCATTCACGCGCTCCTGGCGCGTTTGCATGCCATAGAGGCTGGCCCAGGCATTGAGCAGTTCGACCTCGCGCAGATAGAACTCGGCCCGGCGATTGCCCTGTTTGGTGCGTGCCTGCGAGGTATAGGTTCCCCGATGATACTCCAGGTAGAGCTCGCCCACCCAGTTTGGCAATTCGGGATGCTCCCAGACGCGCTCATAGAGATCATCGAAGTAGCGATCCACGCGTCCCATCTCCACCGTGGGGAAGCCTGGCAAGTCACGAAGTACAAGCGAGCGCTCAAGCTGATGCTCTTCGGGGCCACCACCACCATCACCCCAACCACAGAGGTAGAGCAGTTCGTCATTGATCTGCTGCTGGCGATAATTCTTCCAGGTCCCCCAGATATCCGAGGCGCGGAAGGGACCATTATAGGTATAGTAGGTGCTGACCGTTGAGACATCGGGCGCGGTCACAAAGTGCGTGAGCACCTCTGTCCCATCGATGCCACGCCAGCGGAAGGTATCGCATGGCATACGGTTAAACTGGTTCCAGCTGATCTTCGTGGTCATAAAGACCGGGATATCACAGCCGCGCATGATCTGTGGCATGGCCGCACTATAGCCAAAGACATCCGGTAGCCAGATATAGCGTGGCGCATAGCCATATTCTTCTTCCATAAAGCGCGTGCCGTGCAGCACCTGGCGTACCAGCGATTCACCCGAGGTCAGGTTACAGTCAGCCTCAACCCACATGGCGCCAACCAGTTCGATCCGCCCCTCAGCAATACGCTGCTTCACCCGCTCATAGAGCTCAGGCAGGTCTTCTTTGACCCATTGCAGCGCCTGGGGCTGGCTATGGGCATAATAGTAATCGGGATAGCGCTCCATCAAGCTCAGCACGTTGGCGAGCGTATGGGAAATCTTCTGGTGCGAGCGCCAATACGGCCACTGCCAGGCCAGGTCCAGGTGCGCGTGCCCCGTGACAATCATATGGGGGCGTGTCCCCGCATTCAAACCGTCCGCAAGCTGATCCTGGAGAAGCGCCAGGGCCTCTCTGGCCGATTGAATGAAGCGCGCACTCGCGTATCCTTCGCGTAGATCGAGCAGAGTATGGGCCTTATTTAAACGCTCAATCAAGGTGTGGTGTACAAGGTCATTTTCGTCAAGCGACAGCGCTGCTTCAAAGACTGTGTGCATCGTATGATAGAGTTGCCATACTGTTTCGTTGCGCGCATGCAACGTCAAGCCCTCAAAAAGCAGTGGAATATAGGTATAGACCTGGATCGTGAGCTGGTGCTCTTGCCCATCACCCACCAGCTCAGGTAGCAGCAATTGCCGGTGGCGCCAGTCAAAGGCGCCAATGGCCTGACCATCAAGAAAGACAGTCGCTTCGAGACGCAATAACAGAGAATCATCCTCAGACTGGGGCCAATGCAACTGCAGCACGAGGGCCTGGCCCTGCCATGAGTCAGGAGCCTGCATGGAGGTCTGTAGCCAGGTTGTCGCATGTTTGCGTCCCCACACCTGGCCAAGTTCTAAAGGTTGCCACGCCACATCATCTGGAAGGGGAGGCGGCGTCATTGGGCCAGTAGCCGGGGCATGTAGAATGGGTTGGAGTTGACGGCGCGGTCCCTCCATCGCTTGAGCCATACGCTTAATCGCAGCCCTAAGCTTTTTCTCAGTAAGCGGCATAAATATTTTCTATCCTCTCTTTCCCATTACGTCCTTTCGAAAACCTGAGCGCGGAGCGCTAGCCACGACAGTGGCGCCGTGCCCCCGAATGGGAGTTGGTTTTCGCATAAGAAGGATTTGGGGGTCGTGTGCGAACATTGTAGCATCGAGTCCCGCAAGGCGGCAATCAACGCTTGGTCGATATGGTATAGTATCTGTGCTATTGCCTTTTAAAGGACAAAGCTTTCATCAAACGGATATACGCTCGCTGTGTGGCATTTGCTATTAGAAAAGTAGTAGAATCAACACCGTTATGAAAAAGCAGCAACGTTCTTCCCATACGCATATCATCCTCAGCCAGGAGGCTCGGGAGGAGATACAGAAAGATGTGCATCAGCGCGCGCATATTGAAGCCTGTGGTGCCCTCCTGGGGATCATGGATGAGGAGGGCAACTGGTGTATAGAACACGCGCATCCACTGGCCAATACCGCGAATTCGCCTGTCTACTTCGAGTTTGACCCTCAGGAACTCTTAACAGTAGAGATGAGCCACCCGGGACAACTCATTGGAGTCTACCACAGTCACCCAACAGGCTATGCCCAGGCCAGCAGTACGGATAGCGACAACATGCGCCGCGTCAACGCTGAACAGGGCATTCCCTGGGCCTGGCTGATTGTCTGCGGACCCTTCAACCAGGCTCAGGAGTTGGCAAACGAGAAGCTGCTAGGCTATTTTCACTATGAGCGCGAGGGCCTGCAACGCCTGGAGATCGTTTTCCAATAACAAAATATGCTTATGCGAGCTGGAACATCTTGCGCGCAAAGCGATATTTCTCTTCATCGTGAATGACGCTCCCACCCTCATGGCCATTAAACGGATAAACCTTGAGTTCTTTCTCGCCGCCAAGATGGTTATAGACCGCGAACCCGCTTGAGGGGGGGCAGATCGTATCCAGCAGGGCGATGGAGAGTAAGACTGGGCAGGTAATACGCGGCGCAAAGTTCATTCCATCGAAATAACTCAATGTTTGATAACTTGCTTCGACCGTGTGGGGGCGCCGCTTCCAGAGGTCCACAAGTTCGTGATAGGGACCCGCACCAAACACCTCGATAGAGCGCTGGAAGTGGCAGAGGAAAGGCACATCGGGCATAGCTGCGACAATCCCCTTGTTCTGTGCCAGCGCCGCCACCGCCAGGGTCAGGCCGCCCCCCTGGCTTCCACCAGTTATGATAATGTCACCAGTCTCGGGGAGCGAACGCACAACATCAATAGCACGCACACAATCGACATATGCATGCCGGTAGTAGTACTCACGCGGATCATTGAGGCCCCTGGTCATAAAACCAACGAAGCCGCCGCCGCTGTAAGGATAGTTATCGGGCGTCTGGCCGTCCTGGCCACGCGTATCGACCGTCAATACCGCGTAGCCCTGTAAGGCCCAGTGCAGATATGACGCGATATGTCCCCGGCCGCCAGAATACCCATGATACTGCACAATCGTCGGGATTTTGCCATCTTTCTCCAGGCGATAGCCTTCGTTCGGCACAATGTACCATCCCGCGACACGCGTCCGCTCATCATACGCGTTGTAACGCACATCATAGACCGTTACCCGGTCGACGACGTAGGGCTGAACTTCAAACTGGGCATCCAGGGGCCGGGCATCACTTTCGGCCAGCGTCGCCTGCCAGAAGGCGTCAAAATCGGCTGAGGCGGTGAGTGCGGGACGGTACTGCTCAAGTTCCGCGAGAGGCATATCAACGATCATGTAAAGATCTCCCTCTAACAAAATACTATGTGGGCATGACACAGATGCCTGCATCGATGACAGGCAAACGTTTTTCCAGTATACAATACCTGGGAGGCCTTATGGCGTGCGGCGTTGCCTTTGAAGTATTCATTCTTAAGCTGTCTCCCGTACCATATATAAAATGAAAAGCAAAAAGGAGATCTGTACTAGGTATTGACAAAGTGAACGAAAGTGAATTAAAATCATTACATGTACTCAGTCGCACAGTTTGCCAAGCAGGTGGGTGTCAGCGTGAAAACCTTGCAGCGCTGGGATCGGGAAGGCCGTCTCAAAGCGAAACGAACCCTTTCTGGGCGTCGCTACTATGATGAGGCCGATCTGGCTACGGCGCTCAACCTTCCTCAACGGCCAGCCATACGCCGAACGGTGGCCTATTGCCGGGTGTCGAGCCCTGCTCAAAGACCGGACTTACAGAAACAACGGGCCACCTTAGAGAGCTACGCAGTCTCCAAGCACCTGGTGGTGGATGAGTGGATCATGGAAATCGGGGGCGGCCTCAATTTTGAGCGCAAACGGTTTCTCAGGCTCATAGACGCCATTGTCGTGGGAGAGGTTTCGTGCCTGCTCATCGCCCATCAGGATCGGCTGGCTCGCTTTGGCTTTGCTCTGATCAAGCATCTGTGCGAGACCCACCACACGGAATTGGTCGTGATGAACACCGAAACGCTCTCTCCCGAACAAGAGGTAGTGCAGGACTTGATGAGTATTGTCCACGGTTTTAGTTCACGATTGTACGGCCTCAGGAATTACCGCAAAGCCTTAGAGAAAACGCTCAAGGATGAAAACCGCGCACAAGATCCGGATGAATCCCACCCCTGAACAGGTGGAGTATCTCAAACGAGCCTGTGGAACAAGGCGCTTTATCTACAACTGGGGGCGGCAACAGTGGGAAAAGCAGTATCAGGCGTACAAGCTGGAACAAGAAACAGCCCCCGAAGAGCAGCGTGTGCTCACGCCTCCCAATGCGTTCGCGCTCAAAAAACAGTTCCACCAGATTCGGGAACAAGACTATCCCTGGACCTACCAGGTGACCAAATGTGTCGTAGAAGGAGCCTTCGCTGACCTCAAAAGCGCCTACGACAACTTCTTTGCGGGGCGAGCCAATTACCCCAAGTACAAGAAGAAAGGGAAGTCCCACGAAGCGTTTTATCTCTCCAATGATAAATTCACCTTGGGAAGCCATTGGATTGCCATTCCTGGCTTAGGGCGGTTCATCCTCGACCAGCGGCAGACCACAAAGGATCGAGGCAAGCTCAAACGCACACTCGGGACAGTCAACCTGGCAGAAAAGCTGCGCTTTGTCGAGGAGGGGAAAGCGACCGTTCCCACGAACAAGCGGAACAAGCGCAAGCAAGTGCTCTGTGAGTCCGTCAAGCTTCTGGGAGCCACTGTCTCCTGTGAAGCGGGCCACTGGTACGTTTCCATCCAGGTTGAGATCAAGCAACAGCGCTCTCCCACTCCTTCCCTTGTGGTCGGGGTGGACGTGGGCTTGAAGCAGGCTGCCGTGGTGTCTGAAGGTAGCAGATGATGCTTGCCTATGGAGGCTCGATTAGTAGGCCTAAAACAGGTTCCTTCCATCACAGAGGTAGCCAGTCGTGGCAACGAACTGCTTGGCAAAGAAGCTCCTGGCAATCCTAGCTATATCGTTGTCAAGATAACCCATGTCCAGGTGCTTCAGCAGCATGGTGGATATGATGCCCTGCTCCTGGTCGAAGTCGATCAACAGGAACCACTGAACCTGAAAGCCGCTGATGAGGAAGCCATTGTCGAGCTTACCTCAACGATTGATACCCCTGAAGAAAAGGCGTAGCAACACGTATGTGTTCGCTAGTATGGGAGGGAATGGGGCAAAGCCACAGACCTTACCCCACTCCCTCCCATACCCCATAAAGTGTGCAGGCGCCACAACCACCTTAGAAAAATCCTTTACAGCGCAATATCTATAGAATTTCACGATTTCATATCATACAAGCTAACAATTTTCCTTGCACTATCTATTTGAGATGGTTGACAAACTTAATAAATAAATGTATAGAATATAGAAGAGAAATAAATTGTAGTGTATCCTGGTATCGTCCCTCTAGATTCTACTGGGCGAGGCATGAAGCACACTACCAATACACTAAGCATTCTCACGGCTTCTCAGGCTGCAACGCAGCCTATTCCACAATATGTAAGTCTCAATTATGCGGATTTGTTTAAGATCCAACATATCCGCAATCCCTTCGTTCTTAATCCCGTCAGCTACTCAACCCTGGCCTCTTACCTTGAGTGCCCTTGCTGCTCCCTCGAACAACGGCGTAAACGGCGGCCAAAAGAACCCAAGCAGTTTACCATGGTCCGCCAGCAAGGCCTTTTTTCAGGGGGCGAACCTGATCCCCGCCTGGTTGGTACCCTTCTCCATACACTCATCAACCTGCTCCATGACCCCAAAGGCACACTCTCTGAAGAACAACAGGCCTCCCTCCTCACCCACCCCTCCGAACTCGTTGATTTTCTCCATACCGAGGCACTCAGCGCGCTACAGGCAGCGGGCAAGCTCCGTCTGGCCATGTTTTATGCAGAGCTTTGCGCGCATGAAGGGCGCTTCTATACCCTTATCATCCATCCCCTTTTACTCTATCAACGCGAACTCGCGATCACTGGCGCCACCGTTCTGGCAACATCGGAACGCTTCCAGCTAAAACTGCTCTCAACCAGGCATACCTTCGAGGGCCATACAGATTGGGGAGGCCATGTAGGGCTGGTCGGCGAGTTCGACCAGGTACGCATGCTACGCCTGGAACAGGGTGGATCTGTAAGTCAGAGACCCGCCATCATTGAGTTTAAGAAGGGGCTGGGAGTGCGCAAGCGAAAAGACGAGCCGCTACCAGGCCTCTTTGCGGGCCTGGCTGAAAAGCAGGAGCGAGACGAGAAATATGCAGCCAAAGTGCAACCAAATGAGTTTCACGCTATGCAATTGATGGTCTACTGGCTCGCATTCCAGACCCGCTGGAATGTGCTTGACTATATCAAGACCGAGAAAGGCATGCTTGAGGACATTCGTATGTCCTTGTATCAGGAACTAGATCTCATCATTTACAACCTCAATGATAGTTGCCAGTACCGTCTCTGTCCAACCAACTTTCAAAGCGCGTTACAAGCCATGACCAACTGTATTTTCTATCTCGACTGGGCGCTTAAAAGCGGCTATGCTGTGCAAGCACTAGATCATGACTGCGCCAAAACAAGGCCGTTGGCAGTCCCCAACCCTCGCATACACGTTGGGAACGCCATGCTCACCTCAGAAGAATGCTACGCGCACGCCCAGGCCTCGTTCGCCGCCTTCAAAAATACCATTCAATGGGAGGCGTCTTCATTCAGATAGCGCTTCTTTATGGCCTTCTCGCCTACAAAATAGTCTGGATAACGCAGGCGTAAGGCGTCTTCAGCCAGCTTTGCGCTGAGCTCTTCTTCAATCCAGGGATAGAGCTGGGGCTGCTCATAAAACACCACCATCATGGCATGCTCTTGCTCGAAAGCGAGAAAGTCATTCCAGGGCATCCCAATACGACATGCCCTGGTACTGAGCAACGCTTGCGCACGCTCCTTCTCTATCAGGAGACCAGCATGTATCGCCGTTGTAACCCAGTATACGCCCTCATCAAGCTGCTGTTTTGTCTGGGCTTTTCCCCATGGGGTGTGCATTGCATCTTTCCCTCATCAACACATAAATAACATCATACAGCCTTCGCGCCCTTCATCATAAACCTTGCAAGTAAGCTGTATTTAGATAGCAAACAGAAATAAGATCATAAAAAGAGCCTTACAGAAAGAATCGGGGACTGCTCTATAGTCTAGCATATCCAGCACAGTTTTTGTGGCTAGCAGCAATGCCATTGTACAGATGAAAGCAAATACGCTATAATGAGCGCCAAGAATACCCGGTCCAAATTCAGAGAATTCCAGGAGCGAGGATATCACCATGAGATGTTCCAGGTGTGGCAATGAGGTAAGCCAGGAGGAGGTCTATTGTGGACAGTGCGGGGCGGCAGTGAGGTCCAGCGCGACAAGATTGACAAATTCCAATCCCTCAAATGCAAACCATGATACCTACCACACACAACTGCCATTTGAATCAAACCCATCCCAACCATTGCGTTCGGGATTACTCTCGCAGTCCGGTCTACGGCCCACACCACTACCCATCAACACCGAATTCAGTCTCTGAATCCGGCATTCCATATCCCCCTGGAACCGGGGCGCTACCATCGTCAGGACAGCAACAGCAGACGGGCTTCTATCGCGATGCCACGGAGGCCATGTCAGCGCTTCCGGGGCAGGAGTACCAACAGCCCGTTCCCCACACACCAATGTTCTTAGGTGGGCAGCCAGTAGCCCCAAATCCTACTCAGCCCCCTCCTGGCTCTCACCCGTCTCAGTTTCGCCAGCAAAACTCCACTCATTTAGGAGGGGCGAGCAGTCCCGGAGGCTATTCAGAGCCGCGTAGTGGCGGTTACTATGCGAATCAGACGCAGTTCAATCCAACACCAGCACTGCCCCCACGCACAGGCAACAGCAATACCCCGCTGTTTATCGCCCTGGCTTGCGCGGGACTGGTACTTGTCTGCATTGTTGGGCTTATAGCCGTTTTTGCCAATCAGGGCTCGCATCCAGGTCCAGGCGCACAGGTAACAGCGACGGTGACCAAGGCACCCACGCCCGCACCCACGCCGTCTCCTGCACCCAGCCCGATGCCCAGTCCCACACCTGCGGTAACGGTCACACCGCCTCCCAACCCGGGCTTTGCCTGGTGCGACGCGCAGTGTAAAGCCTTTAGCTTCGCGACCCAGTATCCTGCGGGCTGGTCTGTCACTCCCGCCGCCAATGCAGCGGGCATACAGTTCACCAATCCTGGGGCACCAGATCAGTTCACGTCTTATAAGTCAGCCCAGGCGACAGCGTCTTCCGCTAGTGACATGGCTGGCGCCGATCTCCAGACCAATTTTGGTGCCAAACCCGGCTATACGCCACCGTCGAGCATTAGCGCGACTACCATTGGCGGTGAGACCTGGGTCCAGGCGATAGCCTATTATCAATCAGATCAGAATCCAGCCGCGCGCGAACGTGTGGTTATCTACTCCACCAATCACAATGGCAAAAATTATATTATTGAACAGCAAGCACAGGACGACCTGTTTGATGCCCTCAATGGCCAGGCCTTCGCTCCTATGCTCAGTACATTTCAGTTCGCTAATCCACCTGCGGCATAGTAAGATCTTATTCCGAAACCCAACCCCCCATTCGGAGGGGCAAGCGCCACTTGCGTGTCTAGCGCTTCGCGCTCAGGGTTTTCGGAGAAGAAGTAAGCAGCATAGAAGGAAAAGGTAGCAGCAGTTTGAAAAGGTCCTTTTTTATCATCCTAATCTTTATCAGCGGCATGACCAGCCTGGGGCTGGAGATGTGCGCATCGCGTCTCCTGGGCGCGTATTTTGGCAGTTCGCTCTATATCTGGGCGGTCCTGATCGGGCTGATCTTGATCTATCTCACCACCGGGTATTTCCTGGGTGGGCGCGTGGCTGACCGCTATCCCTCTGAGCGCGTACTCTGCCTGATTACCGGCAGCGCCGCGGTCGCCACGGCCTTGATTCCCTTTATCAGTCAAAGTGTGCTCTCATGGTCGGTTGATGCCATTGAGCATATCTCCGTCAGCGCCTTCCTCGGCTCGCTCCTGGGAACCGTCCTGCTCTTCGCCATTCCTGTGACCCTGCTGGGCCTCGTCTCACCGCTTGCTATCCGCCTGGTCACCAGTGATGTCAAACGTAGCGGGCGCATCAGCGGCTCGCTCTATGCCATCTCGACCTGCGGCAGCATCCTGGGTTCCTTCTTGCCTGTGCTCTGGCTTATTCCTACCTTTGGTGTGCGCCGCACCTTCCTGATCTTTGCCGCGCTGCTCTTTGCCGCCTCGCTCTGGGGCCTCTGGCAGATGCAGCCCCGACCCCTCTGGCGCCCCCTGGCGGTAATCATACAAGCCACCCTGATCGGGACGCTTCTGATGCAGTTGGGACCCTTGAAGCAAATTCCTAATCTGATCTACCATCAGGAATCACTTTACAACTATATCCAGGTTGTTCAGCAACCAGATGGCACACGCCAGCTCATTCTCAATGAGGGACAGGCCATTCACTCGGTCTATTACCCCGATAAGACGCACGTTCTGACCGGCTGGTACTGGGATTACTTTCTCGCTGCTCCCTACTTCAATAAAGGCTTTACGCCTGATAAATTGCATCGTGTGGGCATTATTGGCCTGGCAGGCGGGACCATCGCGCACCAGTTTACCCAGGTATATGGCCCGGTCCCCATCGATGGCGTTGAGATTGATCCCGCGATCGTAGACGTGGGGCGTAAATATTTCGACATGAATGAGCCCAATCTGCATGTGCATGTACAGGATGGGCGGCCCTATATCGCCACCACGCACGAGACCTATGATGAAGTCGTCGTCGACGCCTTTCAGCAGCCCTATATTCCCTTTCAGCTTACCACTAAAGAGTTCTTCAGCCAGGTACGCAGCCATCTCTCTCCCCAGGGAGTCGTCACATTGAACACAGGACATACACAGACCGACTATCGTCTGGTACAATCTATTGTAGCTACTATGAGCACGGTATACCCAAGCGTGTATGTGTTCAATGTACCAAATACATTCAACACGGTCGTCATGGCAACGATGCAACCCACCTCAATGGAGACGTTTCGAGCGCAGCTCTCTCAAGTCGATCCATCTACCACGCTAGGACAGGTCGCCAATGAAGTCCTGCCCGTCGTCCAAAAAGGGCAGCCAGGTAATGGGGTCGTCTTCACCGACGACCGCGCACCGATTGAGGAGCTTACTGACCAACTCTTGCTCAGCTATATTCAGGGACAACCCTGATGAGTATTGACAGTTACTGGAGCGTAATGTAAGGTAACACGGGCAAGCGTTGCGCATACCAGTTTTTGTTTGCGAGAGACTCAAAGAAAGCAAAGAGGAAACATCACTATGGTGGCAGTTGCAATTATTGGAGCACAATGGGGAGACGAAGGCAAAGGCAAGATCATTGATGAACTTTCGATGAAGGCCGATTTTGTCGTGCGTTACCAGGGAGGAACCAATGCAGGTCACCGCGTGGTTCATGAGAAAGGCGAGTTTTCCTTCCAGATTGTGCCTTCCGGCATTCTCTACCCCAACGCGACCTGTATCATTGGCAATGGCGTGGTCGTCGATCCCAAGGCCTTAATCCAGGAAATGGAGACCCTACAAAGCCAGGGCATAGATATTTCTCGCCTCTACATTAGCGAGCGTGCCCACCTGGTTATGCCCTATCATTTTGTGCTTGATCGCCTGGAGGAAGAGGCTCGCGGCAGCGAGGTCGTTGACAACACCTATCGTGGCATGGGACCCGCCTACGTCGACAAACATGCTCGCAATGGTATCCGCATGGCCGACCTGCTGGATGTCGACGCCTTCCGCGCCAAGCTTGCGACTATTCTCCAGCAGAAGAACCGCATGATCACTCAGATCTACGGTCAGCCTCCCCTCTCACTGGAAGAGATTCATGGAGAATATTTTGCCTATGGGCAGCGCCTCTATGCCCACATAGCCGACACGCAACAGATGCTCCAGGAGGCGCTAGAAGCGCAAAAGATTATTCTGCTGGAGGGCGCACAGGGAGCGCTCCTCGATGTTGACTTTGGCACCTACCCCTTCGTCTCCTTCTCCTCCACCATGGCGGCAAACGCCACCGTTGGCGCCGGGCTACCACCTCGCTCTATTGATCGCATCATCGGGATCTACAAAGCCTACACCACGCGTATTGGCAGCGGGCCGCTCCCAACCGGTCTCTTTGACGATATCGGCCAGATTCTGCGCGAACGCGGCCATGAGTATGGCACACGCTCAGGGCGCGCCCGGCGCTGTGGCTGGTTCGACTCCGTTGCCGGGCGCTACGTTGCACAACTCAACAGCCTGGACTCAGCCATTATTACCAAGCTCGATGTCCTGGATACGTTCCCCATCATCAAAATCTGCACCGCCTATAACTTGCGCGGGCAAATCATCCATACCCCCCCTGCAACGCTCAACGACCTGGCCGCCTGCGAACCTATCTACGAAGAGATCCCTGGCTGGCAGACCAGCACCACCAATATCAATACCTATGAAGAGCTGCCCGCCGAAGCCAAAGCCTATCTCAAGCGCCTGGAAGAACTCCTGGAGACGCCGGTCAGTATGGTCTCGGTTAGCCCACAGCGAGGGAGAACCATTCAGCTACAAGATGTGCTTGAATCCACGTCCCGCTAACAATCTGGCCCTGCTCCCTCTCACAGCTCCTGGCGCATAGGGAGCAAGGCCCAACCCCCAACCACGTGGCAAAATAATGGCTCCCCCCACCTGGCAATAGGGCGCACAATACTCTATATGAGCTGGCTTGTCACGTACACGAATTTAAGTGCAAACGAAAAAGGGGAGCAACTCTATTTTGCACACGATTTCGTCTATGTCCGCAAAAATCAATGATAGAAATATCATACTTCTCGCTCCAATTAAACTGCATATAAGATCACAAAGAGGTATTTTATATGCAAAAAACGAGAAATCACCTATTTCGCCTGTTACCCATTACGGATACGCGCCTGGTCATCTGGGCACGCGCGTTACGCACCTTTGGCTACGGCTTTACCAGTGTTCTGTTGGGTGTGTCTCTGACGGATGCTGGTCTTTCACCGCTAAACGTTGGCATCTTGCTCACTGTCGCGGCCCTTGGCTCAATCGCCTTTAGTTGCATGATGGGGCTCTACGCCGATCGTCTTGGTCGCAAGCGGCTGCTCATTCTCTCAGCCTTACTGATGATGCTCACCGGTATGGTATTTGCCGCAACCCAGTATTACCCTCTCCTACTGATTGCCTCCTTCTGTGGCACTATCTCGCCTTCAACCAATGATAATACGCCCTTCAGTGGCGTTGAACAAGCGATTCTGGCCCAGTCGGCCTCTACAAAACGCTATACCTCCCTGTATACCTACTATAACCTGACGGCTCAGCTAGCCGGTGCGCTGGGAGGATTGCTTGTGGGTATCAGCAGCGTCCTCTCGCCTCTGGGCATTAGCGAACACATGAGTACACATGGCCTGTTCGCGCTCTATGGGCTGCTGGCTGGCTGTACAGCCCTGCTCTTCCTGCGTCTCTCGCCCAAAGCCGAGCTAGCGCTTGAGCAGAAATATACGCAGAAATTGGATAAACAGGGCGAACATACCCAACTTCTCTATAAACCACGTGTACGCAAAGTTGTAATCCTGCTCCTGACCCTGTTTGCCTTCGATTCTTTCGCCGGTGGACTTGCAGTGCAGACCATGCTCTCACTGTGGTTTCGCCAGCATTTCGGTGCCTCACTCGGCTCCCTTGGAATGCTCTTCTTTGGCGTCAACATGTTCGCGGCCCTCTCACTTATCTTCGCTCCCTACCTGACAAAACGCCACGGCCTGCTGAAGACCATGCTCGTGCCCCATTTCATTTCGAATGTCTTTCTGCTCCTGGTCGCCTGTATGCCGACCTACTTCCTGGCCGCGCTCTGCCTGCTCCTACGCCAGTCGCTCTCAAAAATCGATGTGCCAGCCCGCCAGGCGTTTACCGCCGCCCTGGTCACGCCCGAGGAGCGCACATCCACCGCCAGCTTCGCGACCGTGGCCCGGAGCACAGCCGTGGCGCTCAGTCCCCTCGCCGCGAGCGCGCTCATGGTTGGTCCGCTCCTCGCGCTGGGCCTGCCCATCCTCCTGGCCAGTTGCCTGGAGATTGGCTATGACTTCACAATGTGGCAAACCTTCAAGCGTGTTACCTTACAAAGCGACACGGTGCTCGCTATCAGCACAATTACTATCCCACCGAGCAAAGTTCCAACCATTAGCGAGATCGAGATTCTGCCCAGTGGAGATGCGCCCGCCCTCTCAAGATAATTAAAATGATGGTATCATGACACTCTGCAATATTACAACTGAAAGCACGGTGTCACGACCTAACCCAGTGGGCGCTTAGCCATGGCGGCACCACTGCGTGGATACTGTTCAGGACAGCGCTTCTGCTGGCGCCAGGTGAGCAAACGACGCCCATCATTGATACCAGGGAGATCTACTACCGTATCCGCCTCCAGGACTGCTCCTACCTGGGCCGCAGCGCGCTTCCCCTGCGCCATCTCATCCTGCAGCTCGCCCTTCTTCGGCAAAATAATGGCTCCCCCCACCCGGCAATAGGGCGCACAATACTCTAGCAAGGCCGGAAGCGCCGCCACAGCGCGTGCCGTCACCAGGTCAAACGCCGAGCGATAGGCTGCCTTCTGCCCAAGCTCCTCGGCACGTCCATGAATGACCTCGACATGCTCCAGCTCCAACACGTCAACCATATGGCGCAGAAAGGTGACCTTCTTATTGGTGGCCTCAACCAGGGTCACCCGCCAGCGTGGGCGCGCCATCTTCAGCGGCAAACCGGGAAAGCCCGGTCCCGTGCCAATATCGAGCAGCGTAGTGGCCTCATCCTGAGGGTAGATAGCTAACAGCGAGAGCGAGTCCAGGAAGTGTTTGGTCATTACCTCTTCCGGATCCTTAATGGCCGTTAGATTGAAGCGTGTATTCCACTCCAGTAACTCCTGGCGGTAGCGCAAAAACGCCGCCTCCAGCTCTCCACTCAACCCCAACCTCTGCAAGCCTTCTTGAAAAACATTTGTCATAGTTAAGACTTCTATTCCTGTTTGATTATTCGCCATATTCACCTGGAAAAGTATACTGGCCCCCCTGCGACAATGCAAGATCCTCTTCCCATCCAAGTAATGGCCCGACAATTTGAACAAACCGGGCAACAACTTGAGCCGCCCAGGGGAGCCGTAAGAGCGGGCGGAGACGCCCCAGCAACTCATGGACGAACTTCAAAAGCTCTTGTGTTCGCTGAGTCCCCTTACTCAGATCCTGTAACCAGAACAGTACTAGGGCCAGTTGCAACCCGTAGAGCAGAGTGGCCAGGTCATCCGCCTGTGAGGCGCGCGGGGCATCTCTCGCCTCAGAGACCAGGATAAGATAGCTCGCTCTCGCCCGGCGACGAACCTCCGCCCCCTCTACGCCAAAGACACCTGCGCGTGAGAGCGGATTTAAAGCGGCCCCAGATAGCGCCACCAGGGTCAAGCGATGTGGGGCCATTATCACCAGCAACTCGCGCATCAGGTGGCGAAAACGGTCCGCGATAGATGCGGCAGGCAACAAACGTACCTGTTCTTCCAATTGGGTCGCCAGCCACTGATACAGCTCCAGGACCAACTCCTCTTTGCTGGCAAAGTACCGGTATGCCAGCCCTAGTGAGCAGTTTGCCGCCGCCGCGATATCTCGCATGGTCGTCTGATCGTAACCTTTGGTAGCAAACAGATGTAACGCGGTATCAACAATACGCTGCCGCGTTAAAGCTGCTTTCTGGGTCAACTTACCTACCTCAGATGATTCCATGATTTCCTCCTGCAAACAAGGGTGCAGGCTAACCGTGCCCCCAGCACCCTTGACAGTAGCATATCGCATTTGCTAAACTTATCACAAGTGAACATTGTTCATTTTTAGAGTACACGCATTTACAGAGAACGGCCCAGAAAGCCCCGTTCTTTCTAAGACGGGGATGAATGGGCGTTCCTTATCTGGGGCAGGGGTGGAGGCCTCTCTCCCTGACACATTTTAAAAACGTAGCGAAAAGCGCCATCCAGAAGCATGTTTGCGGAAAGGGAGGCAGTGAACCAGGTCAGCTGGGTTGCTTGTTCGACGCAGAATATCCAACAGCCAGAGGCGTCCGAGACGAAAGATGCCTTTGTCACGCCGATCAGTACGATCAAAACGATCTCGTTTGCCATGATGCATGCACGAGGCAGCCAAATGACTGACCCACCACATCGCCAGAAAAAGCGCCAGCAGCAAACGATTGAGGCGAGCTTCTTCCTTGACCAAACTGGCTTCCAATGTCCAGCCGCGACGTTTGCTGTCCTGAAAGGTTGACTCAACACGCATGCGTAATGCATACTCGTTCACACGCCGTTTGCCGGCTTTCAGGTCGGAAATCAGGATCCAGCCTTCCTCGCAATCGGGCATCCAACAGGCACTCACGTAGGTTTCGATCGTGTCCTCTTTCCAGACTTTTGCCCATCCATACCATTGCTGTCCCCTTTTGTGCACAAATGCATCAAAACGGGACCAGGAACTCCAAGCGTCGCCCATCTTGCGCTGACAGGTATGTTCTTTCGAGACACGTAACAGATAGTGCCACTTGCGATCGCGACAGAGCTTGACCAATGGGAAACCTGCCAAGCCTCGATCCGCGAGCAAGGTGCAATCCGTCCCGGTCAGATGCAGGATGGTGCGATCCAGCAGCCGTGCCACAATGCTCCATTGTTTCTCTTCCCATTTCTCTTGAGCTGGCATCACTGCCCATGCGACGGGCAAGACCCGTGAATGCACGAGCAGCCCCAGATAGACGATGGTTGCATCGTCGCGAAATGGCGTGCAATCCAGCACGAACCGCAGCGACTTCCCGCGCCAGAATACCAATACCTGCGATAAAAAATCGTCCCAGACGTTCGTGACCACGACCCGATCATTGGCGAGAAAACGGGCAAGCCTCCGTTCGATGCTGGTCATCTTCGCTGGATCGATACCATGCAAACTGATACCTTCGGCCACTCGTTGCAGCACAGCATTTCCTGTGAACACGATGCCGATGACAAACAAGGCAAGCGTTTTCTTTTGATGCCCATGGATCTTTGGAAACAACTCCTTGACTTGAGCGCTCCATCGTTCCCATAATACAGCGGATGCATCCATTGAGGCCGTTCCTCCGAGAATGATTTTTGCTTTCTTCTCTTTGGACGGTCTCTTTTTCTGCTCGCTTCCTCTCTAGCTAAAATGTGTCAGGGAGAGAGGGGGTGGAGGCAGGAACCTCTTCGTGTTCGCTTTGTTGTTGAATAGATCGTGCGATGATTCCACTGCTGACATTGCCTGCGGTCGAGAGGAAAGAAGGACGTCACAGCCACGTCGTCGAGTTACCGGAAGAAGACGGCACAGAAAGAAGAGCTTCGTAGCGTGTGAAAGTTGAGCCAGAACAAGGGACGGGACTGCTGCCCGTCCTTTTCTGAGGAGATGTACCGCATCGGAAGGGAGAGCACATCATGAAGCGAGCCCGCGACACCGACCTTTCTTCTCGAATTACCTCTCCAGGTCGATTGGAGCCAGGAACGCCAGGTACGCGCACACCTGGAAGCGGCCCGGTGTCTGTATAATGCTCTCCTTGATGAGGCCATGAAGCGGCTGAGAGGTATGCGCAATGATCCAGCGTGGGCACAAGCTTGCGCTATCCCTCGCTCCAAGAAACAGGAACGGGCACAGGCGTTTTCTACTCTGCGCAAAAAATACCGCTTCTCAGAATACGAGATGCATGAGTATACCAAACAAGCCCGTGTCTCGTGGATCGCTGATCATATCGATAGTACGATGGCCCAAACGCTTGCCACCCGCGCCTATCAAGCCGCCAATCGCGTCTGTGTCGGAAAAGCCAAACGGGTGCGTTTCCGCAGCAAAGGACGAGGCATCGATAGCGTAGAGGGCAAGCGCAATGATACCGGCATGCACTTTGTGCTGGACCCCAATGCAGGCGATGGTGGCTTTCTCATCTGGAATGCAGAGGTCATCCCAGCCATCATCGATTGGCTTGACCCGGTGGTGCAGCATGGCATGCGCCACCGCATGAAATATGTGCGTCTGGTCCGCCGCAAAGCATCGTCACCGCAAGCGCAGGGAACCGACAAAGACGGCAACCGCTATTACGTGCAACTGGTGTTAGAAGGCCGCGCGTTCGTCAAGCCCAGGCATGAGGAAGTGGGCAAAGACATCATCGGCCTGGATATTGGCCCATCCACACTGGCAATGGTGCCACGAGAAGGCAAAGCCGATCTGGTCACGTTCTGCGAGGAAGTAGCACCTGATACCAGAAAAAAGCGCCGATTGCAGCGCAAGATGGATCGACAGCGCCGTGCCAATAATCCTGAAAATTATGACGAAAAGGGACGTGTGAAAAAAGGTCGCTTGCGCTGGAAAGAGAGTAAGCGGTATAAGGCGACCAGGCGACAGCATGCCAACACCGAGCGCAAACTAGCCGCGCACCGCAAGAGTCTGCATGGCAATCTCGCTCATCGCATTGCACAGATAGGCACCACGATCACTCTAGAAAAGACTTCATTCAAAGCCTGGCAAAAACAGTATGGTCGGAGCATCGGACTTCGGGCACCGGGGGTGTTTATAGTGCATTTGACTCGCATAGTTGCAAAAACTGGCGGCACCCTGTACGAAGTTCCTGCATCATCGACCAAACTGTCTCAATATTGCCATCAGTGTCGGCAGTATCACAAGAAGCCGCTTTCACAGCGCTGGCACAAATGCCCCTGCAGCTTCGGGCCAGTGCAGCGTGATCTCTATTCGGCCTTCTTGCTGGCCTACCTGGAACCGGAGCAAACCATTCCCTCCGTCAACCAGCACGTCTGGGAAGGTGCGGAGCCGCGCCTGAGAGCCGTGATGGAGGATCTACAACAACGTGCGAATGAGGGGCAGCACTTGCCCCGAAGCATGGGCGTAGTGGCTCGGCGCAAGAGCGGAGCTGCCCGTGCCAGAGCGCGTCGGCTCGAAAGTCCTGCCTATCCCCGCCAAGAGCTGGTTTCTCCTTCGGGGGAGATCGGAAACGGTGGGTGAGGAACAGGAACCTCCGTGCCTTTAGGCCGGAGAGGTCTCAGAAAGGAATCTGGGTCGCCTGAGAGGTATTCTCTCCCATCATTCCACATAGAAGGGTTCGATTATGTCACTTAAGACGCTTGATCTGGTGAGATGGAACATCATCAGTATTGTGCTTGGAGGGAGCATCTGGGTACTGCTCGTGCTGGGTGCCTGGTTTCGTTGGATTATCCTCAACGAGCTGGAGCTTTTGCTTTTGCTGGCTCTCTTCGTCATTATGCCGTTGACAGTTCCACTCGTGTCGCTCCCTAGACAGTCCCGCCAATTTTATCAGCTCTCTTCCCTGATTCTGTTCTTACAGCCCTTTGCCGCGCTCATTGGTGGGGTTTCCTTTCTGCTAGCTACCGGTCCACTCGCCGCCGCATTTGCCGCCGTATGGCTGCTATTTACGGGCCTTCTCACGCTGCTGGGTCTGGTCCGGCTTTTCCAGGCCAGAAGAACGCTCCCTGATATCTGCCTGGCAGCGGCACTCCTCTATCTTCCAATTGGCAGCACATGGATGGTACTGGCGCGTTTGGGACTTCAGCCACTGGGTTTCGGCGTGCATACTGACTTGCTCACGGCTGTTCATTTTCACTTTATTGCCATGGCGGCTCTGATCATCACGGGCCTTACAGGTCAGGTTATACCAACAACAGCATATACGCTTTCTCGTGTGACTTATCGAGTTGCAGCTCTTGGCGTCCTTGTCAATCCAATCCTGGTGGCCGCGGGGCTGACCCTTGCCCAGGTCACCCAACTGCACTTCCTGGATACTGCTCCGGCTGACCTTTTAGCCCTGAGCTTGATCCTGATCGCGTTGCTAGGGTTGCGTTTCGTTGTGCCTATGACCAATTCCCTTTTGACACAAGTACTCCTCCTATTTTCATATACTGCTGTCTTCTTCACCATGTTGTTTGCCGCAGCCTATGCACTAGGAGTGGCGACCGGAGCCTGGACCATCACCATCTCCCAAATGATTCTGATCCATGGACTGGAGAACGCCCTGGTCTTTGGCTTCTGTGGTTTGCTCGGCTGGAGGCTTAGAGCGAGACAGGACAGTAAGGGAGGCGAAAAATGCGCGTAATCATTACTGGCGGCAGCGGCCTTATTGGGCGCTCGCTCGTTCAACTCCTAGGCACCCAGGGATACGAGATCATCGTCCTGAGCCGCCGTCCCACGCAGACGGCTCAGATGTTCGTCCAACTGGGGTTAATACACATCAAAACCATTGGCTGGGATGCGAGATCTGCCCAGGGATGGGGGAATTTGATCACCAGCGAGAGCGCCATCGTCAACCTGGCAGGCGCGACTCCAGCACATTGGCGCTGGACACGGTCGTATCGGGCACGTATCCTGGAGAGTCGTTTGCGCGCTGGAGAAGCTATCATACAGGCAATGGAACACCATGGACCGCCGAAAGTGCTGGTGCAAGCCTCAGCATCAGGGTATTACGGGGATAGCGGGCAGGAGTTGCTCACAGAGGCTTGCCTTCCTGGTCAAGGCTTCCGCGCACAGGTCTGCCAGGAGTGGGAAGCATCCACGGCCCTTGCCCAGACCAGGCGCTGTATTGCGCGCACAGGTCTTGTGCTTGATACACACACGGGTGCCTTTCCTCCGCTTTTGCACTTTGCGCAACTGCTCGGGAGACGCTTGGGCGATGGGCGACAATGGATTCCCTGGATTCACAAAGTGGATGTTGCCAGAGCCATCCAGTTCCTCCTTGAACAACAATCACTCTCTGGCCCCTTCAATCTATGCGCGCCGGAAGCAGTGACAAATCGAGAGTTGCTCCGCGAGGTGCGGCATGTTTTGAAGCGACCCTCCGTGTTTCCTCTGCCAGCCTTCGCCTTGCAAGTTTTGTTAGGGGAATTATCGACAGTGGTATTGGACAGCCAACACCTTCTCCCCCAACGTCTGATAGAGGCGCAATTCCAGTTCGCGTATCCCCAGCTAATGCAGGCACTCCACGACCTGCTGTGAGAAAACTGAAGATGGGTTGGGCTGAGGCCAGAAACCTCAGCCCAACCCATCTTCTCTTGCTAAGATTCGCGCTACGAGACAAATTTCTTCTTGCTGTTGAGGTAATCTACCAGCAGGTACTCGCCGAGATTATCTTTGTCAGCGTAGAAGGTACGGCCGCGGTTGATTTCGGCCATCTGGTTGACGAAGGCTACCATCCAGTCATCATCATAGAGCATGAAGGTGTTGATGGTAATGCCGTCGCGTGTGCAGCGCTGGACCTCCAGCAGGGTCTGCTGCTCCGCGTAGGGGCTAGGGAAGGCGAACTGCCAGCCACCATAGCGCTCCTCATACCAGACGGTCGGGCCACCATCGGTAATCATGATGATCTGCTTATTGACACCCCGATGCCTGGCAAGCAACTGGCGAGCCAGCATCAGTCCATGCGCCATATTAGTGCCGCGATCATTGTCGTAGCGACTCAACTCCATCAACTCATTGGATTTGTATTCGCGTGCGACAAACGAGAAGCCTACGATATAGAGGTTATCGCGTGGGAACTGCGAGCGAATAAGGCTCTCCAACGCCACTGAAACCTTCTTCGCCGCCTGCTGACAACCGTTATAGACCATGCTCAGGCTCATATCGATCATCAACACCGTTGAAGACTGGGTCATAAACTCTGTACGATAGACCTCAAAGTCGTCCTGCTGAAGCGCGAGTGGCGTTCCCGCGCCCTTGCGGTTGATGGAGTTCATCAGCGTCTTTTGTAGGTCGAGCAGGAAGGGGTCGCCAAACTGATAGGTCTTGCTCTCGTCAGTTCGCTCGCCACCAACCCCACGGAAGGGGCTGACATGACGGCCAAAGCCATCACGCTTGAGCTTATTAAAGATGTCCTGCAAGGCCTTCTGACCAATCTTGCGGATACCGCGCGCGGTCAGCTCCCAGCGATTGCCTTTCTTCTCGATATAGCCCGCCTCCTCAAGGGTCTTCATCAGTTCCTTGAGCTGCTCTATCGATTGGTATTCGTCATCACCAAGCAGTTCTTTGACCTTGTCGCTGTCAATAGCTCCCAATTCATCGAGGCGACGCGCCTCCTGTAACTGGTCCTGTAGGCCCTCCATCTGCTGAAGGCGGCCCATCATACGCATGGCCTCGTTCAGAGGCAGGGTTTCATTGCCTCTGAAGGGGAAACGCGTCCTGACCTGCTCCATAGGAGCGACTGCCTCCAGGTTTTGCGCCAGTTCGAGCATATCGACGCGGATACGGTCATCACCCATGAGTTGATCCATGAGTTGTTGCAGTTCCTGGCGCTGCTCGGGCGAGAGGTTATCCATAATACCCTGCATCGCCGCCTGCTGCATCTGCATCTGCTCGATGAGATCATCCAGCGAGTTGACTCCAGGGAAGTAGTGCCCGTGCTTCTGCATAAAGGAGTCGAAGTCGGGTTCAAGTCCCTGCTGGCGCTCTTGCAGCATCTTGTTGAGATCGCGAATCATTTCGCGCAGATTCGCCACATCTTCCTGGGTCATGTTCTGCAACGACTGCTGCATACCCTGGAAGTATTGCTGCATCATCTGCTGCTGCAAGCTTGCCAGTAACTCCTGGAACTGTTCGCGGGCCTGGTCATCCATGAAGTCATACTCGGAGAGCTGCTTGATCTGCCCAGGAATATCCTGGGGCAGGCCCTCCAGGTACTCTTGCTTGCGCTTGGCGATCATCTCCAGCATCTTGCGCATCTGCTCAGGCGAGAGCTGGTCGCCACCAGATCCCTCCTGGCCTTGCGCGCCCTCCTGCCCCTGCTGGCCAGGCTGCTGACTCTCCATTGAAGGGGATTCAGAGCTGGAGCGAGCAGATGGCTGTTGCCCAGAAGGTTGCTGGTTCTCGCCTCCGGGCTGCGGCTGGCCCTGTTGTCCAGGTTGCTGCTCGCCATTTTGCGCATCCAGGCGACGCTGAATGCCTTCGCGCTCCAGTTGCTTGATCTCTTCCAGTTTTTCGCGCAAGTCATCCATCACGCCGGAGGCCATGTTATAGCGATTGAGCTGCTCGCTACGATTCTGGCGCAGGCGCTCCATGATCTCACGCAGACCCATGGCCTGCCGTCCATCCTCGTTGCGCACTCCTTCCTGCATCAAGCGCCGAAGCGCCTGTTGCAGGTTACCGTTCTCCATGTAGTCATCGGAGAGCGCTTTGAGGATATCGTCGGCATCAAGGCCATCAATACGCTGTGAGCCATCCCAGCGGGTATAGCCGTAGCGATTCTTTATAAAGCGTTGAAACATAGCGCGTATCCTTTAGCGGCGATAGCGCACCTTGCCTCTGACCTCATCCTTGTTGAGACGCCGATTCAGGTGCAGCCCTTCGAGAATAAACTCAATGGAGGAGGCAATGCTCGCAGGGTTGCCGCGTCCATTCAGCTTATCAATAGCCTTACTCAAGCCTCCCACTTTGGAAAGCTGGTTGACGTACTCCATGGACGACATATCATCTCCAACCTGGACATTCAGGCCTTTTTCAAAACCCACCACCAGTTGGTCAAAGTCACGCTGCTCGAAGTATTCGCCGAAGATGTTGAGGATAGCCGAGTTAATGAGTTTCTGGACAACGCGCTCCTCTTTGACATCCCCTACCGCGTCCAGCTCGATCTTGCCACAGGTCGAAGCCAGAATCGCTGAGAGGTCGCTCACACGCGGCACAGCCGAGCGCTCGTTGAGGCGCAGGGCGCGGCGCACAGCGTTGCTCAGCACGTTCTCAAAGTTTGAGACCGACACGCGCACACTGACACCTGAACGCTGGCTAATGTCGTTACTGATGCGCGCCAGTTGTGTGACCTCAGCAATGACTTCCTTCATAAACTTGGGGACAACAACCTCAAGCCCCTCGGTTGGGAAGTGCATGCTCTCGGCCTCCATGATATTGATCTCATGCTCAAGGCCGCGGGGATAGTGCGTGCGGATCTCCGAACCGATACGGTCCTTCAACGGCGTAATAATGCGTCCACGATTGGTATAGTCCTCGGGGTTGGCGCTAGCCACCACGTAGACGTCCAGGGGCAGGCGAATCTTGTAGCCGCGAATCTGCACATCGCGCTCTTCCATGATGTTGAGCAAGCCCACCTGAATACGCTCAGCCAGGTCCGGTAGCTCATTAATACAGAAGATACCACGATTGGTGCGTGGGATCATGCCATAGTGAATGGTCAACTCGTCCGAGAGATAGCGCCCCTCCGCCACACGGATGGGATCAACCTCACCCACCAGGTCAGAGATCGTTATATCTGGAGTCGCCAATTTTTCCCCATAACGTCGATCACGGGGCAACCAGGCGATCTCTACCTCTTCGCCAGACTGGGCGACTTTATCGCGACATGCCTTACAAATCGGCTCATAGGGACTATCATTTATCTCACATCCCGCGATCACGGGAACCTCGTCATCCAACAGATTCGCCAGGCTACGGGCCATACGCGTCTTGGCCTGCCCTCGCTCACCAAGGAAGATGATATCCTGACCTGAAAGGATGGCATTCTCGATTTGGGGAATAACCGTCTCTTCATAGCCAACAATCCCAGGGAACAACTCTTCACCTGCGCGAATCTTGGCAATCAAGTTTTTGCGCATCTCCTCTTTGACCGAGAGCACCTTGTAGCCACTTGCACGCAACTCTCCAATAGTTCGCGGCCGAGTAGTGATTGACATTGAGTTTCTATGCTACCTTTCTTGGGGATTGGCTTCATGTGGACGCATGCGAGCGCGAGAGGAAACAGTATTTGCTCCTGCATGGGCCCCACGATACCAGACAGAGGTGGAACCACTATGATTCTACAGCCTGACATAAGAAAACGCAAGGGACAGGATATAAGCCCATCTATGTATTTGTGGTAGATAGTAAAGAGTCCCCTCGCGGGCTGTGGCCCGCGAGGGGACTCTTTACTATCTACCACAAAACTTTAGCGGCCACTCAACTCCGCGACCTCGGCCATGTCGGGGATGCGCGAGGGCAGGTGTTGGGGCATACTCGTGACCACAATACCTGGGCGGAAGAGTAGCGCGGCCTTCAGACGCAACGCCGTCTGGTTGTGCAGGAAATGCTCCCACCAGTGCGCTACCACAAACTCGGGCAGAAGCACGGTGATTGTAAATTCCGGGTACAGCTCTTTCACCGAGTCGATATAATCAAGGATTGGGCGATAGAGCGAGCGGTAAGGCGACTCGATCACGACCAGCATGGTCTTATCATCGCTTGGCAGGCGTGTGGCCCAATCCTGCCAGGTTGCGCGCACCTTGTCTGTATCCCCTTCGTCAATCGAGACATGCACCGCGACCACGTTTTTCGTAATCGAGCGCGCATAGGCAATGCTCTGTACCGAGACGCGGTCCATGGCCGCAATCGGCACAATAAAGAGGTGCTTGATCTCCGCTGCGCGCCCAGGCACCGTCGTCGTGCGCTGACCCTCCACGCCCCGATAATGCTTATGAATGCTCATAAACATCAGCACCAGGATCGGGATCAGGATCACGACGACCCACGCGCCCTCTAAGAATTTCGTACTGGCAATCACAATCGCCACCACAAGCGTGGTACAGGCGCCCAGAGCGTTAATACTGATCTTGCGCTGCCAACCACGCTCAGATGGGCGCAAGCGCCACCAGTGAATAACCATTCCACTCTGCGAGAGTGTGAAGGACATAAAGACACCGACAGCGTACAGGCCAATCAGGGCATCAGTGCTCCCCTTAAAGATGATCAGGAGCGCGCTCGCGAAAATAGCCAGGACAACGATACCCGTTGAGAAGGCCAGGCGATCACCACGGAAGGCGAACTGGTGCGGCAAAAAATGATCGCGCGCCAGCAGAGACGCCAGGCGGGGGAAGTCGGCATAGCTCGTGTTGGCCGCCAGCACCAGGATGAAGAGCACTGACAGTTGGAAGATGGGGAAGAAGAAGGCAAGCGGCCCTGGGTGACTGGGATCACCAACAAAGACCTTCTGCGCAATCTGCGCGATGACGGTAGGATTGCCACCAACTTGAGGCGTGACGCCATAGGCCATAGCCAGCAGGGTGATACCAATAAACAAAGTCGCCAGGATACTAGCCATCCAGGTCAGTGTGATCGCTGCGTTTTTCGTCTCCGGCTTTTTAAAGGCAGGCACGCCATTGGAGATGGCCTCAACACCCGTCATGGCCGAACAGCCCGAGGCAAAGGCCTTGAGGATCAAGAAGATCGAGACCGGCTCCATACCTGTTATGCCCGTAGGAGGATGGAAAGCAGCCATAAAAGGTTGATGATCGATGAGATAGGCCTTGAAGAGTCCACCAACAATCATGATCACAGCGCTTGCGATAAAGAAGTAGGTGGGGATGGCAAAGACAGAGCCAGACTCACGAATACCGCGCAGGTTCACAATCGTAATCAAGATCACGAGCGCAACATCGATGGCAACCACATACGGCCCCAGGCCCTGAAAGACCGAGGCAAGGTTCTGGACACCTGAGGAGACGCTTACCGACACCGTGAGGATATAGTCAATCAAGAGCGAGGCCGCGGCGACCAGGCCGGGCAGAGTACCCAGGTTATCCTTGGCAACGATATAGGAGCCACCACCACCGGGATAGGCGGGAATCGTCTGGCGATAAGAGATGGCCACAATGGCCAGCAAGAGCACAATGGCGATGCTGATGGGAAAAACTATACCAGTTGCCATGGCCCCTGCCGCGAGCAAGGCCACCATACTGGCCTCCGTCGCGTACGCCACCGAGGAGATCGCATCCGAGGAGAGCACTGCCAGAGCTTTAAACTTGGTTAAGCGCTCGTGAGCGGCCTGGGCATTAGTGAGTGGCGAACCAATTAAGAAGCGCTTGACCCGGTAGGTGACGCGCTCACTGCCACTTCTGGGAGCCAGTGAGGCTTCAGTCGCCTCCAATACGCCATCTCCAACACGCCGGAGTGAGGAATGACTCGGGCGCATAATGCGAATACGCTCATGCCCTGGCAACCTTCCTTGAACCAGTTGCGCACGGGCCAGAAGCGAGGGGTCTTCCTCCCTTAGTAATCTATCTTGCTCGCCTGGCGCTTGCTTAGGCGAAGCCACAGCCTGACCTACCGGTTCATGCTCCTGCGTGGAGGAAGCCTGAACGTCCTTGTGCTCCATGAGTCAAACCCTTCTCTGTTTACGGACACAGACATAATGCACACTATGCCATTCTTACTGCTTACCTAACAGATAAGTTATAACCCAGAAGATCTAAAGATAGTCTAAAGAAATGGAGAAGAGTTCTAAAAATTTGCTCTTTGCTAATAACCACTCGCTCAAAAAAACCGTAGGAAGCACGTATAAATCCTCAAAAGCGCTGTCCTCGACTCTACAGTTGAGGGCAGAAAGAAGAAGGGGTAAAAATGCCGCAGGCATTTTTACCCCTTCTTCTTTCTGCCCTCAGTTAGCTTTCGCGCTCCTGCGCTCGCTCCAGGGGGACGACATGGATATCGACATTGACATGTAAACGCAACAACTTATTGACGACCGAACCAAAGAAGAACTCCTCCAGGCGCGTGTGCGTTGGCTGGCCAATCACCAGTTGTGTAATCCGTTGCTCGCGCGAGGCCTGGGCCAGGGCGGTCGCAATGTCCTGGCTCTTGAAGCGTACAACTTCGGCTCCAAGGTCCTCCGCGAATAACGCATGTTCCTCCAGCCGCTGCTTCGCCTCTTCAAGGTATCTCTTTGCTCCACTGCCATATTTAAGGAAAGCCAGGACCTGGCGTTGCAGAGCCGTATATCCTTCAAGCTCGACAGAGACTGCGATCAAATCCGCGTGCAGGCCATGGGCCAGGCGCCAGGCATCGCGAATAATGAGCCGGCTCTGGACGCGATGATCGAATCCGACCAGCACGCGTTCATTGGTGGCCCAGGCGCCGGTAATGGCATGCCCGGTCATATATGCCTGTAGCTGTGACTCGGCTTTATTCGCGGTCAGGCGCAGGGCGATCTCGCGCAGGGCCGTCAGGTTGCCCTCGCGAAAGAAATTCTTCAGCGCAGGCTCAATACGCTCGGGCGGATAAATATTGCCATGCAGCATTCGCTGTCGCAAGGCACTGGGGGCTATATCGACCAGTTCTACTTCATCAGCCTGGTCGAGAATCGAGTCGGGAAGCGTCTCACGCACGCGAATACCAGTGATATTCTCCACCAGGTCATTCAGGCTCTCCAGATGCTGGACGTTGAGCGTTGTAATCACATCGATGCCGGCATCTAGAAGTTCCTGTACATCTTTATAGCGCTTGCGATACTTTGAACCCGAGACATTGGTATGCGCCAGTTCATCAACAAGTGCGACTTGGGGATGCCGGGCTATAACAGCATCCGTATCCATCTCCTCCAGCACCACTCCACGGTAGTCAATTTTCTTGCGCGGCACAATCTCCAGATCACCAATCTGCTCGGCGGTATTCTGGCGCTTATGCGTCTCGACATAGCCAATCACAACGTCGGTGCCACGCTCTTGACGTCGCCGCCCCTCGTTAAGCATGGCATAGGTCTTACCGACGCCAGCGGAGGCGCCTAGATACACGCGGAGACGACCCCGTCCTGGCGTCGGATCGCTCACATCGTCGAGTGACGTAGGGGATGGAACCCCTACGTCACTATCGCGTAGTTTATACCGATTCAGCAGCGTTTCAGGATCTAGGCGTCCATCCTCACGCCGATTATTATTAGGAGTTGATGTGTCCATCATTATCCTGATATTACTAACTTATTTACCGTCTAGCGCTAAATTAAGCTCAAGGACGTTGACATGCTCCTCACCCAGGATGCCCAAGAACCGCCCCTGGACATGCTTCATGACCAATGCACGCACCTGGTCCTCACTCATACCACGCTCTTTGGCGATGCGTGGTACCTGGAAGAGGGCACCCGCGACCGAAATGTCTGGGTCCAGGCCCGAACCCGAAGCGGTCACCAGGTCAACTGGCACTGGCACCCCCGGATTCTCCTTCTGCAATTCCTTCACCCGAGCCTGAACCGCATCCTGTAGATTTTTGTTCGTCGGTCCCAGGTTTGACGCGGCAGAGTTCTGCGCATTGTATGGCTCGCTCTTACTGCTATCGGTCACTGAAACCGTCGCAGAGGGGCGGCCATGAAAGTATTTCGGCGCGGTCCAATACTGACCAATCAGGTCTGAGCCAATCACCTGCCCATTAACGGTATGCAGGCTACCGTTTGCCTGGGAGGGAAAAAGTAGTTGCGCCAGGCCCGTTACAATACCAGGATAGAGTAATCCCGTAACCACTGTCAATAAAAGGGTTAGCACAATAGCTGGGCGAATTTGTCTCTTCATATCAAGAGCCATGTCTCTCTCCTTCCGCACTACTACGCGAGATGCAACAACACGAGCAGCAGGTCAATCAATTTAATGCCAATAAATGGGACAATCAAACCACCTACGCCGTAGATGAGCAGGTTACGCCGTAGCAATGGACCCGCCCCCAGGGGCTTGTAGTTGACACCACGCAGGGCCAGCGGAATCAAGAGAATAATGATGATCGCGTTAAAGATGACCGCGGAGAGAATCGCGCTATGTGGCGTCGCCAGGTGCATGATATTAAGCGCATTCAAGACTGGGAACGCGACCGAGAACATCGCCGGAATAATCGCAAAGTACTTAGCCACATCATTGGCGATACTAAAGGTGGTCAACGCGCCACGCGTCATGAGCAACTGCTTGCCTACCTCGACCACTTCGATCAACTTGGTCGGGTTCGAGTCCAGGTCGACCATGTTCGCGGCCTCTTTCGCCGCCTGAGTGCCTGTATTCATGGCCACGCCGACATCCGCCTGTGCCAGGGCGGGCGCGTCATTGGTGCCATCACCAGTCATGGCCACCAGGCGACCACCCGCCTGCTGCTCCCGAATCAGCTTCATCTTGGTCTCAGGCGTGGCCTGTGCCAGGAAGTCATCGACACCAGCCTCTCTGGCGATTGCAGCTGCGGTTAGCGGGTTATCGCCTGTGATCATGATGGTGCGGATACCCATCTTGCGCAGCTGCTCAAAGCGCTCGCGCATACCACCCTTGACGATATCCTTCAGCTCGATTACACCGAGCAAGCGCGCAGAACCATTGGCAGAGCCATTGTCGGCCACCACCAGTGGCGTACTACCAGCTCGCGCGATCTCCTCAACCAACTGTGTCAGTTCTTCGCTAGCCTCGCCACCATTCTCAGCCGCATATTTATTGAGGGCATCGCCAGCGCCCTTACGAATCGAGCGTGTACCGGTCCTGGTTTGGAAATCGACACCACTCATGCGTGTCTGCGCCGAGAAGGGGATAAAGATCGCCTCATCTGTATTGGCGGAAACATGCAAGCCATACTGCTCTTCGGCAAGCTTGACAATGGAACGGCCCTCAGGTGTCTCATCCGCCAGGCTGGAGAGCAGAGCCGCCTCAGCCAGCTCGCGCTCTTCAATGCCATTCAGAGGCACAAAGCGGCTCGCCATGCGGTTACCAAGTGTGATCGTACCAGTTTTATCCAGCAGCAACACATCCACGTCACCTGCGGCCTCAACGGCGCGCCCGCTCATCGCCAGCACATTGCGCTGCACCATGCGGTCCATGCCCGCGATACCAATCGCTGAGAGCAGACCACCAATAGTCGTTGGAATGAGGCAGACCAGCAACGCGATCAGGGTCGTGATCGCCACTGGGCTGCCCGAGTAAATGGCGAACGGCTCCAGGGTGATGACCGCCAGCATAAAGATAATCGTCAGGCTGGCCAACAGGATGTTGAGCGCGATTTCGTTTGGCGTCTTCTGGCGTGCTGCGCCCTCGACCAGGGCGATCATGCGATCCAGGAACGACTCACCAGGGTTGGCACTGATGCGCACTACAACCCAGTCGGAGAGTACCCGCGTGCCGCCAGTGACCGCGCTACGATCACCACCGCTCTCGCGAATCACGGGCGCAGACTCGCCCGTGATCGCCGACTCATCAACCGAGGCCACGCCCTCAATGACATCGCCATCACCTGGAATCACCTCGCCTGCCTCGACCAGGACCAGGTCACCCTTGCGCAGATCGGGCGCCTGTACCTCGGTGAAACCTGCCTGGCGCTCGCTTGTCTTCAAGCGCTTCGCCATCATTGAGGTACGTGTACTACGCAGCGCGTCGGCCTGGGCCTTACCACGCCCCTCGGCCATGGCCTCGGCAAAGTTAGCAAAGATCACCGTAAACCAGAGCCAGAAGGCAACGCCCAGAGTAAACCACATCTCGTTTACAGGGCCTTGAAGTAGCAGCCGCACCCACTCAATCGTCGTAATGACGCTACCTACCTCGACCACAAACATGACCGGGTTCTTCAACTGCCAGCGTGGATCTAGCTTTTTCAATGAATCGACCATCGCCCGGCGCAGGATTGGGCCATTGAAGATAGAGCTGGCGCTCTTGCGTCGTGTCTTCCACTGCTTCGACTCTAACGACTCTGTCTGCTCTATGGTATCAGTCTCTATACTCATTTTTTAAAACACCTTGCCCGACAGCATCAGCAAATGCTCAACGATTGGTCCTAGCGCATAGGCCGGGAAGTAGGTCAACGCGCCTACGATAATTACCACACCCACCAGCAGGCTTACAAACAGCGGGCCAGTAGTTGGGAAGGTACCAGCATTGGCGGGCACCACCTTCTTCGTGACCAGCGAACCGGCCAGGGCCATCACCGGAATGACGAAGAGGAAACGTCCTACCAGCATCGCGAACGAAAGCGTCCAGTTATAGAAATTGGTGTTCGCCGAGAGGCCCGCAAAGGCAGAGCCATTGTTGCCTGTACCAGACGTATAGGCGTAGAGAATCTCTGACAGGCCATGCGGTCCCGAATTGAGAATAGAGCTTGTCCCTGCTGGCAGAACACTCGCGATGGCTGAGAAGCCAAGAATGCTCGCCGGAAGGATCAGGATAGCCAGCGCGGCCATCTTCATCTCTTTCTGTTCAATCTTCTTCCCAAGGTATTCAGGGGTGCGCCCTACCATCAGACCTGCGATAAAGACCGCCAGAATGGCGAAGATCAGCATACCGTAGAGGCCCGAGCCAACTCCACCGAAGACGATTTCACCCAGGGCAATATTAGCAAGTGGAACCAGGCCACCCAGAGGCGTGTAGCTATCATGGAAGCCATTCACAGCCCCGCATGAGGCGTCAGTAGTAATCACCGCAAAGAGCGTGGATTGCGCGATGCCAAAGCGTACCTCTTTGCCCTCCATATTGCCACCCGCCTGCTGAGCCGTCACCGCTTGATTGGCTCCTAGCTTCGTTAGCATTGGGTTACCAGCCTGCTCCATGGGCAGTGCCACCGCGACGCCGAGCAGGAAGAGCGCGAACATGGCGTACCAGATCGCCCAACCTTGTTTCGTATTGCCAACCATACGGCCAAACATATAGACAAGACCAGCGGGAATCGCAAAAATGGCCAGCATCTCAAGCATGTTGGTGATGACATTAGGATTCTCAAAGGGATGCGCCGAGTTGGCATTGAAGAAGCCACCGCCATTCGTACCAAACTCTTTAATGAACTCCTGAGAGGCGACAGGTCCTTGCGCGATAGTTTGTGTGACACCATCAAGCGTGTGAACAACCGTATAAGCATTAAAATTCTGCACCACGCCCTGCGAAACCAGGACCAGGGCGCCAATAATACTGATGGGCAACAGGATGTACAGAATACAGCGCGTCACGTCAACCCAAAAGTTGCCCAGGTGTTGCGCGCTTCGACGCGACAGGCCACGAATAAAGGCCACGGCCAGCGAGATACCCGTCGCAGCCGAGACAAAGTTATGGAACGCGAGGCCCGCCATCTGGGTTAGATAACTCATGGTCTGCTCGCCGGTATAGGCCTGCCAGTTGGTATTGGTCGTAAAACTGGCAGCCGTATTAAATGCCAGGCCAGGAGCGACCGCCCCCATTTGCTGGGGATTGAAAGGCAGCCACTGCTGGGTGCGCTCAAGCAGATAGAGCAGCAACATACCAGCTATGCTAAAAAGCAGCATCGAGATAGTGTAGCCAGTCCAGCGCTGCTCTTCCTCCTTGCGTACGCCGCAAAGCTTGTAGAAGAGACGCTCTACCGGCACCAGCACAGGCGAGAGCCAGGTACGCTCACCTGCAAAGACCCTGGTCATGTAAAGCCCCAGCGGTTTGGTGAGCAGAACCAGGAGCACTACATAGACAAGCACCTGCAAGATCGCATTCATCGTCACAGGCATAATTTTTTCAACCTCACCTCAATCTTTAACATACGTCTTTAAAATTTCTCGGGCATCAGTAGGGCAATCGCGAGATAGACGATAAGCCCCAAAGCAATGATCCCTACCAGGATGTACTCAATTGGCGAATTCATTTTTGCCCTCTGTTACAAACGATCACAGACATGAGTAAAGCCAATACAAACAAAGAAAAAAGCGACCGTTGCGATCACAACAACCAGGTCAAGCACGATATCGGACATTGGTTCATTTCCTTCCTCAGTTACTTCTTATGCGAAAACCAACGCCACTGCCGTGGCTAGCGCTCCTCGTTCAGGTTTTCGATAGGAATTACTGCTAGTAGCTTGTTTTCACTTCACTGGCATGCTTCTGAGCCGCATTGGCAGCCAATCGGAGTAGCGCATCCATTGGAAACGGCTTGGGTAGATAGGCCAGCGGGTGAAACTCCGCCAGTCGACGAGGACTGACGCGTACCGCAGATAGGATCACAACTGGAAGTTTTTCGACCGGTGTACTCCCCTCTTTCCGGCAAGGCACAAGCAGGTGTTCCTGCTGGGCGATGCGTAGTACATCCCAGCCCGTGTGCTCAGAGAGATTAATATCCAGGAACACCAGGTCAAACGACTCCGCACGCAAATGGGCAAGCGCATCTTCGGCGGCACAGGCACACCACACACTGTGTCCCCGAGCGACCAGGTTCTGCTCAATCAGACTGCGCAACATGGCGTCGTCTTCCACTAGAAGAATATGTGCTTGCTGCATCTCAAGGCCCCTCGTTGTGGTGAGTACAGGTAGACGTGGTACACGTATAGAAGGAAGTTGTGAGGCCCAACAGCGAACGTCATGTGTCCAACCATCTTGCATCTGCCAGGCTGGTGGGCATCTCAGCGTTTTCCTGGACACATCGTATCGCTTATTCGCTCAGGGTGGCATCAAGAGAGGAGAGAGACAACTAAAAATTTGCTCAATACTTTGGATTTTTTTATCAGGCTTCAATTGGGTTCATTGCCTCTTCATAAGAAACGAGGACCTTTGCTGGGCGAATCTCACCTTGCGCCAACTGTTCAAATGTCGAGATCAGCTCATTGCGAGCTACGCGCAATTCAAAAAGCTGCTCCAGGCATGTCGCGTACTGCTGCACATGGCGAAAATACCATGCAGCATGCGTGTGATAATCCCAACCATCACTCGATCCAACGATGTGCAGCTCTTTCTCATGAAAATCAGGGGTCAGTACAAGCGGCTCAATATTTCCATCAGCAGTGATGCAGATGCGCCCATGTTGTTGAACCTGCTTTTGAAGGAGAGCAAATGCCTCGTTGCGGCTGGAGCACTCAAAGGCAAGAGCATACTCTCTACTCTCGCTGGGCATATCCTGTGAACGCCAAACATGTTGCGCACCTAACAGGCGTGCCAATGCGTGCCTCTCTGCCAGTGGTTCTACCACATCGACCTGGACCACGCCATAGGCACGCAAAATAAAAAGTGTCAGCAACCCAATCACACCGGCACCAGTGATAAGGGCTATTTCCTCTGGCCTGGGAGCGACCTTACGCACTCCCTTGGCTGTATCGCACGTCAAAATACTCAAAATCGCGAGCGCATCAGAGACCCCATCAGGCACTACGATAACCTGCGTTTCTGGCGCAACTGCGTACGTGTGATGCCCATAAAAAGCCACAACACGCTCTCCGCGTCTAACTCTCTGTACCGCAGAGCCACAAGCCACGACAAAGCCTACGTTCTCGTAGCCCACACTTCTTGGATATTGAGGTAGACGGCTGGCGCAAGCATTGCCCCTATACAGGGGCAACTCACTACCAATACTAATGGCCCCCGCCCTGGTTTGCACCAGCACATCGTGCGGACCGAGAGGTGGCAGTTCTTCAGTGATCCACTCCAGGCTCCTGGGAGCGGTGAGATACAGGCGCGAAGTTGTGCGTGCTCTATTGCTTGATTCCATGAAGAAACTCTTCCTTTTTTTGCTCTTTTACCATACTTTCAGAGCAAATAGAACAAATGCAGATGCTATGGCGTAAACGTGCGGAAATAGTCGCCACCCGCAATGCTCGCTCGTAAGGCCCGCTGATTCACCACTGTGTCGAAGTGGATGCATTCAGGTTCGTACTCCTCTTCACCAATGCGGAAGGAGTCTGAGGCGTTGTCAAGCACAGTGAGTTTCTTTTCTTCTCCGGAAGGATAGAGAAACACCAGTGATCCTTTACGCAACACAATGCGAAAATTGCTCAGCCAGGGATTGTAGGAGCGATAGTGGCCAACATAGGTCTCCCAATGTGGCGGAGAAGTAAGTGTGGTGGACGTTGTAGCGTGCTCACTCACATACCAGTCTGAACCATGGTAGAGTTCGACAATCTTGCCCTTTTCACGCACAAAGCGGAGAGAATAGAGCGCAAAATCAGGATGAGCCGTGTAGAAGACATCGGGCGAGGCATTGAGCTTTGCCAGCGGAATCCTCTCGCCCTGATACGCAAGCATCAATTGCCCCTTTTCATGGGTAACGACAAGCGTTTTGTCGTTGTCGCCACCATGATATGTTCCCGTATAGTCAGCCACACGTTCAGCGGGGAGCGCAGTAGCAAGAACAGGAGGCTCTGGCAATCTTTCTCCAAGAGAAGCAGCGCGCAACAGTTTAAGCGCGAAGTTGGCAATCCCAAAGGGATTAGCCGGACCATTGACGAAGACGACAGTTCCCAAACCATGCTCAGGATCTGCCAGGAGGACAGAGTTATATCCAACCATGCCCCCAGTATGCCCAATCACTGTAGCGCTATCGCGCTCACTAGTAAATAGACCGTAGCCATAGAAGACGCCTTCTTCCATCTGGACCAAGCGTTGCGTCATCAGGTGATAGTTTGCCTCAGAGAGAAAGTGTGATCCCTGTCCTTTGTTGAGAAGTAGGCGCAGATAGATTGCCAGGTCGGCGGCTGTGGCGGCGATGCTGCCATCTCCAGCTCCACACTCAAGCCAGGTCGCGGGCACAAGCGCGCTTGTGGCGAGGTTGGGACGATCATCATAAAAGTACTCATAGCCAATTGCCAGGCGTTTGCGTGTCTCATGCGTGAACACCGGCTCAGTAGCATGCATACCCAGGGGCGTCAGAAGACGCTCTTGCAGAATCTGTCCGTACGGTTGGTGGAGCAGTTCTTCCAGCAGATAGCCGAGTGCCTGATAGCCAACGTTGGAGTAATGGTAGTGGGTGCCTGGCGCGGAGGCTGCCGTGGTTTCACGTAAGGCCCATGTGCTATAGCGGGAACTCGGCGCAAAATCTACCCCAGAGGTGATACCAGCCGTGTGACTCAGCAGATGGTGTACAGTAATGGGTTCATAGGTAGACTGCACTTGAAACCAGGGGAGATAGCGCGTCACAGGCGCGTGCAGATCGAGACGCCCCTCAGCCTGCAATTGCAGGAGGAGCATGGAGGTAAATGATTTACTGATGGAGCCAATTTCAAAGAGCGTCTCAGGGGTCACGGGGCTACGCGTGGCAATATCGGCCAAACCATACGTAGAGACGCGCAGCAAGTGTTCCCGATCCGTAAGGGCCACCACCATACCAGGAATGTTTGCTTGCTGCATTTTCTCTTCAAGAAAACGATCCAGAGCCGCATAGACTGGAGCAAGATTGACCATAATTTGCTACCCTTCTCAGCATTTTTGTAGAAAGTGTATCATATTGACGTCCAGCAAAGGACGCGCCTTCGAGTTCAGTTCCTCTGGCACAGTGTAGCCAGTCTCCACTCAAGTTCTGGTGGTATAATGCTGTTTTGGCGGCGCAATGTTTTTTTGCAATTGAGAGAGAAGAGAAAGAGTTTATGCCACAAATTACAGAAGAATTTATGCGCGAGATGCTGGCAAAGAGCAGACCATACAGTGTGGTTATTTTGAAGGCCGGGCCAAAGATAGGGATGGAAGGGGTAAGAGATATCATCTGGCAGCACGGATGTAGGAATATGGAGTTACGTATGGCTGGCCTGCTGCCGATCATATGCCGGGTCACGGACGACAGTGACGTCGCAGGCATTGGCATCTTCAATGCGAGCGAGGAGGAGGTGCGCAAGATTATGGATGAGGATCCAGGTGTCCAGGCTGGCGTCTTCATCTATGACGTACATCCCTGTCAGAGCTTCCCCGGAGATAGCTTGCCAGGATAAGAACCCGATAAAGCAGGCTCCAGCGAATGCATGCCACCAGGTCCAGGGTATTGAACCCGATGGCATTTCGCGAATAGAGGTGACATTGCTATGAATTGTAACAGGCTACATTAGAGAGAGCCGGATATTGCTTCGCATAAGAGCGAAGCAATATCCGGCTCTCTCTATGAACAGTGAATGTCCTGCTCTGGCTAGCACGGCTGCATTTCATGCTGCCTTATGGATAGCTCACGACAGTGACCGGGACATCCGGGTTGGCGGAGGTCGACGAGCCACCAGTGTCGTTGACCACGTGCTGGATACCACCGGACCCGGCCGTGGAGAGGAAGATCGTGAGCAGGTCGTGGAGGCTTGACGCCGGAAGGGTAGCGGGAACCTCGAATGCGTGTGCGGCGTAGATATCCACTCCCTGGTTGAAGAAGCTGTAACTGCCCATACCGTATCCGGCGAAGCTGGTCACAGTGTCCGCAACCTTGAAGGCCGCCCAGCCATCTACACCAGGAGCCTCCATCCAGGCCGACTGGGCAGGTGGATCATAGGGCATCTCATTCTGGAAGAAGATGTCGGTGCCGCCGTTACCGTTCCAAATCACCTCGTACTTCTGGTAGTGCTCGACGAAAAGGCCGTACGCAGTCACATTGTCACCATTCACGATGACACCAGTATCTGCTGTGTTGCTGGTCCAGCCCACGCCATTGCCATGGTCGGCCCGCCATGCCCAGATGTCATCGAGGATGACGTTGTCGCTATTGACGACCAGACTGGTCTTTGCGCTGCCCTGCTCCGCGCCACCAATACGGAAGAACACATCCTGAAGGGCCGTCGGATCAGAGGCATCGTTGTCGCTGCGCGCGTGGCCGATTCCGACCTGCAACAGCGCCGGAGAGGTCTTTGCGCCCGCATCGAAGATCACCCCTGAGATCGAGATCCCCTTCGCACTCGAGACCGTCATTGCCTCGTTTCCATTGTCGGGAATCAGGGTTGGGAAACCGAGACCGAGCACGACAGTATCGGGATGCATGACCAGGAGGCTCTGGTCCAGGTGATAAACGCCCGGAGTCAGAATGAGGTCCTTCCCTAAAGCTAGTGCCACATTGATCTTCAACGCGGAGTCCGTTGGCTGAGCAATGAAGAACTTATTGAGAGAGAGGGACGAGCCGGGTGTCGCTCCGTTGGCCCACGTCGTGCCCACAGAGTTGTGTTGCGCCGAGGGCACGAAGACATTGTAGTTCCCGGTGGAGTCCATGTACAAATACGGAGCCTCGCGTGTCACGGGACTGGTCGCGAGCGTCGTGTATGGGCCACCACATGACGACTGACTGGGGAAACACTGAGCGGGCGCGCCTACGACACCTGAGAAGACCTGGTTCCAGACACCGTTGGTCCAGCCATCCAGCTTGCTGTTGCGGACCATGAACTGCTGCTGCGAACCGTTGATCACGGTGCCGCCGTCGAAGGCCGAATCAGCGATGAAGCCTCCGCTCGCGTACGACGGGCCGGAGCAATAGTCCATAAGTGTGACCGGGCCGTTGATGTGGACCCGGCGCATCGGCGCGGCCTGCGACACGGCCCAGAACTCGCCGTTGTAGCAGCCAGCGTTGGGGGTGTTTACGTTAATGGTTAGGTTCGACAACGAGCGCCAGAAATTATCGAGCGCGATACAGTTGTTAGAGCCAAAGCATTGATTGTAGACATCAATGGACCCGTTGATGGTAACATCGCTCGGTGAGAGACCGAGGCCAGCCACCGTAGTGTAGTAGCCAACCTTGAAGTTGAGGGGAGCGGTACTGGATCCATAGGTGCCAGGTGCAAACAGGAGTGCGTAACGCTGGGTTCCAAACTGGTTGGAGACCTGCTGGTTTGCTATGGAATCGACCGTCGCCTGAATCTGGCTCTGTGGCATACTGGGATTGAAGATATAGACATTCGAGCCAAAATTGGGTTGGCTGGACGCCGACGAAGCCGCATGGGCGGGGGCGGCACCGCTGGTAGCCATCACACATACGAAGGCCACAAGGACGCATGCAACGAAGATCGAAAGACGACGCTGCCATCCGCTATCAATGCGGACGCGCTGCGCCCTGTGGGGGCCTGGCTTCCATTGCCATTGGGAAAGAAATGTGCGCAAGTTCATCTCCTCCTTGATTTGTAAATTTTGCCGCAACCCTGCGGCTCTCGCATCTGTTCAGAAGAAACAACCCGCCATGACCAATTGCACCTCGGTATGCTCACCCAGGCCAGCGGGCAGTCCTGAGTAGTCAATCCTGAACGGGCTTTCCAGGATGTATAGCCTTGTCCCTCCCCTTTCCCCAACCATATTGATAAATTTCAATATAGAATGGTTTTTTTACAAAACATTTGGGACGTAACTATCATAGTATAGAGTCAGAAACCGCTTTCTGCAAGACATACTTTTTCTCACTTGACTTTCAATCTCGTCCGCTTAAGTCTTAGTGTCCTCATTTCTCAATGAGACACGCCTCTTCCAAGAAGGCTGCGAGGTTAAATAAATTGCTGCTTTTTGTTGGAAATTGGAATACATTTATGCTTCTGAAGAGTTACCCCTAATGTAGAGTATTCTGGTCATGTGCTGTATCCGTTTGAAAGGGAATTTCTGTGCTGGCAAAGTATATCCGTTTGCGCTTTCACTATGGTTGGCTGATTGCGATCATCACGTTCCTGGCGCTCCTCGCTTCGGCTGGGATGCGTTCGACGCCGAGCGTCCTGATTGTTCCGCTTGAGAAGAATTTTGGCTGGAGTAACGCCACTATTTCGTTTGCGATCTCTATCAACCTTGTGCTCTATGGCTTGAGTGGTCCTTTCGCGGCGGCTCTGATGCAGCGTATGGGCATTCGTCGCGTCATGATCGGAGCACTGATCCTGATCGCGCTGGCGTGTGGGCTGACGACGGTGATGACTGCTCCCTGGCAGTTGGACCTGCTCTGGGGCGTTCTGGTAGGCCTGGCAACGGGATCAATCGCCTCAGTTCTGGCGGCCCTGATTGCCAACCGCTGGTTTGTGAAGAACAGAGGTCTCGTGATGGGGCTGCTAACGGCCAGCAATGCGACCGGCCAGCTTGTTTTCCTCCCATTGCTGGCCTCACTCGCGGTCTCGTGGGGCTGGCGCGCTTCGGCCTGGGCGACCGCCATCGCCGCGCTTATACTCCTTCCCCTGGTTATTCTCCTCTTTAGTGATCATCCGCGTGATATCGGCTTACGCCCTTACGGCGCAGATCCAGAGGAGGAGGATCCATCGAATGCGACGAATGCGACTGGCAATCCCTTCTCCGATGCCATCAAGGGCCTGGTACTCGGGATGCGCTCGAAAGATTTCTGGCTCCTTGCTGGGAGTTTCTTCATTTGTGGTGCCTCTACCAATGGCTTGATCGGAACACACCTTATTCCCGCGTCGATGGATCATGGTATTTCAGAGGTGACGGCGGCGAGTATGCTGGCGCTCATTGGCATCTTTGACCTGATCGGAACCACCGTATCTGGCTGGTTGTCTGATCGCGTCGACGCTCGCTGGCTGCTCTGCTGGTATTATGGTTTGCGCGGGCTGTCACTGCTCCTGCTGCCCTATGCCCTGGGTAGCACCTATCTTCTCCTGCTTGTTTTCATCGTCTTCTATGGCCTGGATTGGGTGGCGACCGTTCCTCCCACGTCTCGCCTGGCCGCCGATATCTTCGGCAAAGAGCAGGTGGCCATCGTCTATGGCTGGATCTTTGCCGCTCACCAGTTTGGGGCAGCGACGGCTGCCTATACCGCGGGCGCGCTTCGCACCACGGAGGGCAGCTATCAAATTAGCTTCATTTCCGCGGGCATCCTCTGCCTGTTCGCAGCGGGCATGGTCATTCGTATTGGCCGAACACGCCGTGAGCAGGTAGCAATAGAGATTCCAGTAGAGTCAGCTAGCGCCCTTCAGTAGCAAGCACACAATAGGAGAAGAGAGGCGGCATGGACAGACAGCACGGCGGAAGAAGACAGTATGGTTTTGTGCTGTCCATCGCATTGCTCCTCGCGGGCCTCGTCATGTTTCTGCCGGGCAAAGCCCATGCCCAGGCATTGCATGCCGTGCTGTTGAGTTCTTCTCCCGCGGAGGGAAGTGTGCTGGCACACTCCCCTTCCACGGTTCGGCTGTGGTTCTCGGAACCAGTACAACTGGTAGGGCAATCGCTGACGATCTTCGCTCCATCGGGAGACGCTATCAGGCAAGAAACCATTCAGGTGCGGGGCCAGGAGATCAGCATGCCGCTTAAGGCCAGCACAGAAGGAACCTACCTGGTCAACTGGCAGGTCATCTCGGAGGATACAGATCCCACCAGTGGAAGCTTTACCTTTAGCATTGGACATCCAGGTGGTGCATGGGCTGGAACTGTTAGCGATAACACTTCAGCGACAGGGTTCTGGTTGCAAATCCTCGCGCATCTACTGCATTTTCTGGGCTATGCGCTCAGCTTTGGCGTGCTGGCCTTTCTCCGCCTGGTTGTCTATCCAGCCGTACCGTCGCAGCGGGAGACACTACAACAGCCCATCTGGCGACTCGTCAATCTTGGCATTCTCGTCTTACTGCTTGCCGAGGGCGCGGCTCTCATCGCGCAGTCTGCCAGTTTGAGGGGGCATGCGATCTTTGATCTTGCCTTCATTGTAACCATCCTGGGGTCCAGTTTTGGGCGCGTTCTGGCACTCCGCCTTGGTGCGGCTCTGACACTCTGGATACTGGTTGGGATCGCCCAGCAGGGCAGCAAGAGAGCCGTGACACTCTCCCTGGTCCTGGGAGGAGTATCGGCCTTTATTGATAGTGATGCGAGCCACGCCATCTCTTCACAGATGGCGTGGCTCGCCTTGCTGGCAACAACACTACATATCACGGCCATGGGGGTCTGGCTTGGTGGCTTGATTGCATTGCTCACGCTTTGGAGGCTTCAGGCGACGAAGGCTTATCGAAATGCGCTGCTTCTCCGCTTTGGTCCATTGGCTCTGGCTTCGGTAGCCGAACTGTTCCTGACGGGTATCGTGCTCTCCTGGTTACACCTGGCACAGGTGACGGACCTCTTCACGACATCCTATGGTCGTGTGCTTGGCATCAAGGCACTGGCTTTATTTCTTCCGCTCCTCTTCGCTATGCTTAGTAATTGGCAACAGCAGCCCTCACGAAAACGCTGGTGGCTGCTGGAGGCATTATCTCTGCTAGGCATGCTCGTGCTCGCGGCTACGCTTGTCTCGCTTCCAGCCCCGCGCTGACCCTACCCCATATATCCCAGTTCTCTCGACTTATCCAGGGCTTCTCGGGCCTCTTGCTGGCGTCCTACCAGGTTCAGCACCAGGCCTTTGTTGTAGTAAGCCAGGGCGTATTTGGGATCGAGGCGCAGGGCCTGGTTATATGCCTCAAGCGCTTCGTCATAGCGCTTGAGCGCCTTGAAGATCAAGCCCCGATTATTGTGGGCCGCAACAAAGTTCTCATCCAGGCGCAGCACCTGCTCATAGGCCGCCAGCGCCTCTTCATAGCGCCGTAAAGCCAGCAAGGCATTGCCTTTCCGATTCAACGTAATCGTATCGTTGGGATGGGTACGAAGGATATCGTTGCATGCGTCGAGGGCCTCCTGGTTGCGCCCCAGGTCGTAGAGGGCCAGCGCTCTACGGCTACGAAACTTCAGGGATGTGGAGTCATGCACCAGGGACTGCTCAAAGGCGTCGAGGGCCTCTTGATGGCGTCCCAGCGCGCTCAGGGCCAGGCCCTTGTTATAATATCCCGTAGCATAGGAGGGACTCAGACGTATAAGCTGTTCGTACATCTCCAGCGCTTCGCGATATCTCCCCAGTTCATAGAGGGCATCTCCACGGTCTCGATAGCTCTTCGCATCCTGCGAACCAAGCTCGGCAGCCTTCTCGAAGGCGTCGAGGGCCTCCTGGTAGCGCCTCATTTCATAGAGAACATCGCCTTTATCGCTATAGACCAGCGCGTCACGAGGATCAAGCCGCTGCGCCTGCTCCAGCATCTGTAGCGCCTCGGGGTAACGCCGTTGGGATTTATAGATGATACCTTTATTAATGTAAGCGGAAATAGCACTGGAATCCAGCCTCAACACGAGGTCATACACTTGCAAGGCCTCGTCATCGCGGCGCAAACCAAGGAAGGCATTGCCTTTGCGAATCAGATAGGTCACATTGTTTGGCTCCAGACGCAGAGCGGCTTCGCTTGCCAGCAAGGCCTCGTCATATCGCTTGAGATTATTTAACACCCAGGCCTTATTGCCATATGCCTGCGTAAATTGCGGATCGAGACGAATCGCCTCTTCGCAGGCTTGCAAGGCCTCGTCATAGCGCTGTAAGAGACAGAGCACATAGCCCAGGTTGCCAAAGGGATCGCTGTAAGAAGGGTCCAGAATGGTCGCCTGCTTATAGACTGCGACAGCCTCTGTGTATCTCTTCAGGCCAATCAGCGCCAATCCCTTGCGGTTATACATCACAGCGCTCCGGGGGTCAAGCGCGATGGCATGATCGCAGGCTTTGATGGCCTCGTCATAGCGACCCAATGTATTGAGCAAGCGGGCCATGCTAATGTAGGCATTGATGTAGGCAGGATTGATGCGCACCGCCTGCTCGTACGCCTCTATTGCCTCGGGATAGCGCTTCATAGCACTTAAGACCAGACCCTTGTTGTTATAGGCCGCGGTATAGCGTGGGTTGAGACGTAATGCATCTTCATGCGCGTCCAGGGCCTCTTCATAACGCTCCAGGCCCCAGAGCGCATTCCCTTTGCGCGTATAAGAGGCGGCATCATTGGGGTCGAGACGAAGCGCCTGTTCACATGCCTGCAGCGCCTCTGCATCTCTCCCGACAAGCGTAAGGATCCATCCCTTACTGCTATAAGCCAGCATATGTGAAGGATCAATCTGGATAGCCCGATCCCAGGCCTGGAGCGCCTCTTCATAACGCTTCAGGTTCGCTAATGTGAGGCCCTTGTTATAATGGAACTCAGCATTAGAGGGTTCCAGCAGAATGGCCTGCTCAAAGGACGCTAAGGCCTGCGTATCCCGTAAGAGATCGCTCAAAAGCAGGCCTTTCCGATTATAGAGGGCCGCGCGCGTTGGGCTACGTTGTATCTCCTGCTCACAGGCGAAGAGAGCGTCCTCAAGCGCCTTCGTAGATTTCGGTGCCTCGGTTTCCGGGGCAGGCGTTCGCTGAAATGTTTTTTCCGTCTGGGGACTTTCAGTTCCCACGGCAGGCGCTATCGAGACAGGTGTATTGGCTGCGGTTGATGGGAGAGCTTTCGCCGGCATGGGCACCGCCTGCCGTAGGGCCGATACAAATGCTTGTACATCGGCGTGGCGCTCCGTACGCTGTTTGGCAAGCGCCCTGAGTACCGCCTGCTCAACCGCAAGCGGGAGCGTGGGATTGTACTGACGTAGCGCGACAGGCTGTTCAGTCGCATGCAGAAAGCCAATGGCGATAAAGTCGCCGGCCTGGAAGGGCTGACGACCTGTGAAGAGTTCGTAGGCGATACACCCCAGGGCATACTGGTCGCTCTCCCGACTCAGCTTTCCCTGGAACTGCTCGGGGGCCATATATAATGGGGTTCCCACTACCGACGTTACCAGTTGTGAACGCGTCGTGGCCGAGGCAATAGTGGCAATGCCAAAATCCGCTAGTAACGCATCACCCTGCGCATTGAAGAGAATATTCTCTGGCTTGATATCACGGTGAATGACGTTATGCTGATGCGCAAAGGCAAGCGCCTCTCCCACCTGAGATAGGATTGAAATAGCCTGTTCAATTGAGAGGGGCAGCCTTTGTCTGAGGCGTTCACGCAACGAGCCACCCGCCGCATATTCAGTGATCAGGTAGGGCGCGGGTGCCCCTTCGAGAAAACCCACATCTAGCAGTGGCAGAATATAATGATGTTTAAGGCTCTCTAAAAACTGGGCTTCCTGCAAGAACTGCTCACGTTCTTGCTCAGTCTGGAGAAACATGTGAAGCAGTTTGACAGCAACCACGCGCTCTTTCAGCAATGTATGGTGCGCAAGATAGACCTGGCCGAACCCACCACTACTGATCCGGGAGGAAAGTTGATAATTACCAATACGTCTACCAAGATAGTCCTTCTCTTCAGGCATAAGATACTCCTTTTTCAATCATGTCTGGGCAGAGGGAAAAATAGCCAGTAACCATGTAATAGTACTCTTTGCGCCCTCATAATAGCTTATCAGGAATAAGAGGGATCATGATTGTTTGCAATACTGCAACATAGTATACGTCCTTCTCCCCACAACATATCTCGCAAGCAAAGAGGACTCATAGGCCAGAAGGGTGCTACAAACTCACAACAATCCCATTTCGTGAATACAAACTGGAGATTAAATTTAGCTCATTATACAATAATACACAAGCGAGAGGACCCAGATCCAGATTAATAATACACCTGATAAGACCTGAAAAGCAGACAAACAAACGAGAAAGGAATAGAGCAAGCAATGAAGATTGAACTGTTTGTGGAGGAGAAATGCAGACCCTTTATTGCCAGCAGTCAGCCCACCAGCGTCCTCGTTGAGCAGAAAAAATGTGCCAGCCATGAGTATGGCTGGCACATTTTGATCAGGCACCTTCAAAATGCTCACGTAACGCGCCTGGATCAATGGCGGTATCTTTTACCTGGTAACGGTTGTCAGTCGAGAGACGCAGACGATCGGGCGTCAGGTTCGGAAGCGCCTTGTGAATGGTATAGGAGCGGAAGAAGAGCGCGTCGCCTGGGGCAAAGTCAGACGTATGCCAGGTAGCCTGAGACTCGTCAACGGGAACGCCACGCCCTCCCACTGCGCCTGGATGCTGCACGGTATGCTCGATATACCCTTGTTTATGGGAACCAGGCCAGACGGCCAACCCACCCAGCTCCATAGGGCACGCTCCCAGCGGCGTCCAACAGGAGTATGTCTCAACAGAGCCGCGAATATAGAAAAAATCCTGGTGCGCAGGCGTGGTCCAGTTGACAGAGCCGGGGAAGGTGATGCGTCCAATGCGACGCGGATGCACGAAAACCTCACCATCCAACAACTTCTGCGCGACCGCCATCAGACTGGTGTGCGCAGGGAAGTCGTGAAAGAGAGGCGTACGCAAGATCTTGCGATAGACATCCGTATACTCACGCATCCCCTCAGTCTTGGGCTCAACATCCGGATAAACAACAGCATCCATCAAGGGATAACGCGGATCGAGCCAACCCGCCTCATTGAGATGCTCCAGAACGGCACGACGCACCTCCAGTACGTCCTCCGCTAGAACCAACTCGCGAAAGAAGAGATAGCCATATTCATGCATCTGGGCACGCAGTGTCTCCGCGCTCTGCGTAGAATCAGCCTCAATAAACGGCGTATACTCGCGCCTCTCGGAAATGACTTCACTCATGTACAAACCTCCTATGAGTGTTGAGATATAATACATTCAACTCTATCGATGATAAAAGCATACGTGAGAATGGCGAAGATTGCTTGTCGATTTAGTGGAGCATTTTGGCATTTTCTCGGAGATCGCATAGAGGCAGGTGACGATGCGTGAGAAACGGGTCTATCTCTGGCAAAGTTCCACAGACCAGGACGAAGTTCAACGCTGCTGGTTTAATGACTTGAGTCATTGGCATAATAACGAGCTTGCACTCGCCATTCGGCAGGAGCTATACGATCAAGGTAGTGATACCGGGCAACATCGTCATGAAGACTTTTACGCCCTTTATATCGTGCGTAGTGGGCGCGGAATACATATAATCAACGGCCACCCCTATGGCATAACACGCGGTGATATCTACCTGATGCCCATTGGGGCAATACATGCCTACCGCGATTACCATATGCTCGCGATAGACGCGTTCTATTTTCAGCCTCATATATTTCTGCCGGAGGAGCTGACCGCCCTTCGCGAGCTGGTTGGCTTCTGGCATCTACTGATTACGTTCGAGGAACATATAACAGACAATACCCATCCTGCTGAACGTCTTGAACACCGCCTCCATCTCTCGCCAGAGCGCCAGCGTCTCCTTGATGAGATGCTTGATGAACTCAATACAGAATATAGTTCCACGCGGCTAGCCTCAACTTTGCTGACACGTGGCCTCTTTTTTCGCCTGCTAGTGCGCCTCGCCTATTGGCAGGGTGAATACACTCAAGAACAAGTAAAGCAACACAGTAGCGCACAAGGCTTAGAGGGAGAGAAGCAAGCACTTTACGCAATTGGTATGAGCGGCGTCTTACGCATTTGCGAGGAACATTTCCATGAGCCACTAAGCGTATCGCGACTCGCAAGCCACCTGTTTCTCTCACCGAGCCGTTTTAGCGAACTCTTCTTACGCGAGGTTGGGATGTCCCCGGCAGCCTACATCCGACGCCTACGCCTGGAACGCGCGCAGACCCTCTTGCGTAGCCGCACACTCACCTGTACTGAGATCGCGCACCAGGTCGGCTTTCGCGATAGAGCACAGCTTTCACGAGCTTTTCGCGACCTGTTTCACCTGTCGCCGAGCGCATACAGGGCCTCGTTTCGTTCAGTATCGAGGTCAGGCTAGCAGAAAAAGCACGCTACAAACTGTAGACTCAGCTTTTTTCTCCTGTTGCTTGCCCGCATCTTTATGCGATATGATCAAGTATTCTGTAGAGATTGGAGTCACAAACAGCTATGCAATTCTCGCCCGCAGCTAACTGGATCTGGGCAGAGGGGGAAGCCGCCCCACGTAATAAGTGGTATCGCTTCCGGCGCACATTCCAGTGCCCTGACAATGTCGCTCGCGCCAGGCTGCTCATCAGTGCCGATAGCCGTTATGAATTGTACACAAATGGCACGTGGCTGGGAGTAGGACCCGGACGTGCCTATCCCTGGAACTACAGTTACGATGAATATGACCTCACCGCTCAATTGCAACCCGGGGCAGAGAACATCCTGGGCATGCTCGTTGTGCATTGGGGAGATCATACCTTCCAATATATCCGTGGGCGAGGGGGACTCCTGTGTGAGCTCATCCTTGAGCTGCACGATGGAACAGCCATCCATATCGGCAGCGATGACACCTGGCAGGTTGCCCCAGAGGAGGCCATGCGTGCACAGACGCCTCGCATCTCACTTCAACAAGGGTACGAAGAACAGTACGACGCCCGCCACACCGAACCCGACTGGCTCACAACGGTCTATAATGCGCATCACTGGTCGATGGCCAGAATCATTGGACCAGTTGGGAGTGCGCCCTGGACAGACTTGCAGGAACGCAGTATTCCTTTCTTGAGTTGTGATGATGTTGCTCCCGTTCGTGTCCTGGCCGCCGAACTGGCCCGTCCACGAGCCGGGTATCGCTGGACGTTTGACCTGCGTCACTATTTTGATCTTGCGCGCGACGGCATTCGCGCCAATCCTCCTGAGATCTCAGGCCATGCCTTTGCGACCGAGATTATTGCAGAACACCCCTGCACAATAACGATCTCTTCTCCTGGAGACTATGAAGCCAATGTCTGCGTGTTGCGTGGACAGCGCATTGGTGAGCTTCCCGCAACCGTGGAGCTACACCAGGGGAAAAATCTGTTCGTTATTACCGGCACTCCCTGGCCAGCACTTTATTTTGCCACCGAAGAACAATTAACCTTCGATGCCTCTCGCCTCACAACGTCGACCAGGACAACGCCCTGTCCCTGGGCCTTTCTTGGCCCCTTCGACACCCACACATCAATAAGAAACCAGCTCATGCAAGCCAAACACGTTGAAGAGTTGCCAACGCTTCCGGTACATCCACTCACCGAGGCCGATAACCTGGAGGACATTTACCTGCTCACCAGCCAGCAGCACTTTCTCTTGCCTGCCAGCGGCTTCTGTGATCCTGCCATCGCCGGGCCTCAGCCGCGTCAAGCGCTCCCCGAGCTCACAGCTCCTATCATCGAACATCCAGCGCACCTGCTGCACCAGAACACTCTCACGACCACGCTCTTACCCCAGACAGAAGGGGATACCCACCTGGTGATCGATTTTGGGCGGGAGCTGGTTGGCTACCTGCTCTTCGAGCTTGACGCGCCCGAAGGCACCATTATCGACGCCAATCTGTTTGAAGGCATTGATGAAGGCGGCATTTTCTGGACGCAGTATCTGCGCAACAGTCTACGCTATATTTGCCGCCAGGGGAGACAAACCTTTCGCTCACACGTCCGGCGCGGCTTTCGCTACCTCTCGCTCACCGTGCGGGCCGATGCTCCGGTAAAGATTTACAACGTGCGCTGTCTCCAGAGCACCTATCCTGTGGAAGAGCGAGGACGTTTCGCCTGTAGCGACGCGCTCTTGACCCAGATCTGGCAGGTCGCCGCCTATACAGTTCAGTTATGTATGGAGGATACCTATACCGATTGCCCAGCCTACGAGCAGACCTTCTGGGTGGGTGATGCACGCAACTCAGCCCTCGTCAATGCCGTGGCCTTTGGAGCTTATGAACTCACCGAGCACTGCTTGCGCCTCACCGCCGAATCGCTCTCACCCAATATCGACCGCATCAAACCACCCCGTGTGCTCAATCGCCCTGGCCTGGCGGTCAGCCATGCCGCCAGTGGCTGGTTCGATGAAATTCCAATGTGGACCTTCCTCTGGCTCTGGAATGTCCAGGAGCACTATCACCTGACCGGGGACCTCACAGCCCTGCAAGAACTCTACCCAGCGGTACGCGAATGCCTCTCACGCATCCTCAGCTTCTTAACCGAAAGGGACCTGGTCGACATTCCTGATGTCTGGAACCTTGTCGACTGGTCCGCCATGGACCTGGTCCGCTATGGCGAGGTTACTAGCAGTAATGCACTCCTGGTCGAAAGCCTGCGCCGAGCCGCTAGCATGGCCAAAATTCTGCTCGCCAATGCAGATACGCAAGATATGGTTCAGCTTCAAGCCGAGGCAGAGCAGTATCGGACAATGGCAGAGCGTGTGTATCAGGCCATCAATCGCTATTGCTGGTCGGAGGAGCAGGGGGCATATGTGGACACCTTGCGCGATGAGAAGGCCTATACCCGCCATCAGGACCGCCTGGATAAAGAGGGTGTAGACCTGCAAACCTTTCTGCTGGCTAGCCGTGTCAGCGAGCCAACAAACACCCTGGTCCTACTCTGCAATTGCGCTCCTCCAGAGCGTGTGAGCAAGATCTTCCCCCTGGTACAGAAGGCAGGAGAAGGAAAGTTTATTGGGAGTAATCCAGGCGAGGCTCCCTCCTGGCCCGCCGAGAAGGTGGTCCCGGTTGGCAGTCCCTGGTTCCTGTTCTTTACCCTGGAGACGCTTCTGGCACAGAATGAAGTTGAGCTGGCAATTCGTATCATTCGCGAGCAATGGGGGCGTATGCTGGAAAAAGGGGCCACCACATTCTGGGAAACCTTCCCCGCGGAAACTGGTGAGCACTGGAGCCGCAGCCTCTGCCACGGCTGGTCGGCTGCTCCTGCCTACTTCCTCTCTACCCTCGTCCTGGGTGTCTCACCAATTACGCCCGGCTATGAACGAGTACGCATCGCTCCACGCCACTGCGGCCTGACGTGGGCCAATGGGTATGTGCCTACGCCTCGGGGCGACATCGCAGTAGAGTGGAAACAGATCGATGACGCCTGGGAAGTTCAAGTACACCTGCCCGACGGCATCACTGGCGAGCTACAATTTGATGAGGGAACAAGCCTGCAACACCTTACTGGAACTCAGGGTGAACTTGAACAGAGAGACGGGGCCACCCTCGTTACCCTACACCAGGGAGGCACAACTCGCTATCGCGCGACAAAATAAAAAAGACAAGCAAAACAGCCAATGAAGGAGGAAACATGTGAATACATTTGCAGGGAAAGCCGTGCTTGTTACCGGGGCCGGGACAGGGATCGGCTATGCACTCTGCCAGGCCTTCGCCAGCGAGGGCGCCGCGGTCGCCTTAAATGATATCGACCCGGATCTCTGCGCGAGGGCCGCACAGCAGATAAACAGCGCAGTGGGAGCCGAGCGAGTCGCGCCCTACGCGGGCGATATCGCCGATGTAGAGGCCATCCGCAGCATCTTTCAACGCTTTACCGAAGCCGCTGGCAGGCTGGATATTGTGATCGCGAATGCTGGCATCACCAACTATGGGAACTTCCTTACCTATACGCCCGATGCCTTCGACCGTCTGACCAGCGTCAACCTGCGCGGAAGTTTCTTTACCGCCCAGACCGCCGCCAACAGTATGATCAAGGCCCGCATTCCTGGTCGCATTATTTTGATGTCTTCAGTCACTGGCATTCAAGCTCACGCGAACTTGGAGGGATATGGCATTACCAAGGCAGGCATCCGCATGATGGCGCGAGGAATCGCGCTGGACCTGGGGAAGTATGGCATTACCGTCAACGCCATCTGTCCGGGGGCGACGCTCACGGAACGCACCCTCCTGGATGACCCCAACTATGAAGCGAACTGGGCCGGTGTGACGCCAACAGGACGCGTGGGAAATGTCGAGGATATTGTCGCCGCCGCCCTCTATCTCGCCTCGCCCCAGGCGCGCCATGTTACCGGGCAGACCCTGGTCGTCGATGGTGGCTGGACCCTGCAGAGCCCCCTACCCAGCGCACATCCAGACCTGCCCGAGTATTCTTCCCAATTGCGATAGATGCACCACCAGTAGAGCAAGCAAAGGAGCGAAAAACAGTGCCGATAGATCCGAAAAAACTACGTAGTCAGCGCCTACGGGCGGTCAATCACCAGGGCGATGCCTTGCGTATGGGCATGAACTGGACCGAGGAAGACCTGGGCAAGCCCCAGGTGCTTGTCGATAGTGCCTATGGCATGGGACATCCAGGCACCTTTCATTTTCGCTCGCTCGTCGAGGAGGTCAGTAATGGCGTCTTTGAGGCGGGCGGCAAGCCAGGGGTTTTCACCGTCAGCGACATCTGCGATGGCGTCGCCCAGGCGCACGCGGGGATGTCTTACTCCCTGGTATCGCGCGATATCATGGCGGCCATGATCGAGATCCATGCCCTTGGACACCCGCACGACGGCATGGTCCTGGTCTCTGGTAATGATAAGTCTGTGCCCGCACACCTGCTGGCCATCGCGCGTTGCAACCTGCCCGCCATTCATCTCCCCGGAGGCACGCAACTTAACGCCCCCGATTATGTGACCTCGAATCATCTCTGGCCCATGGGCATGGCGGTCGAACGCGGCGAACTCCCCAGGGAGGACTTTGAGCAAGCGGAGCATGGAGCCTGCCCCACCTGTGGGGCCTGCCAATTTATGGGCAGTGCCAGCACAGGTCAGGTCATCTCCGAGGCGCTGGGTCTGGCCCTGCCTGGCTCGGCCCTTGTGCCAGCGCCCCTCACCCAGTTGCTGCGCTATGCCCGAGCCACGGGGAAGCAACTCCTCAGACTGATTGAGGAAGAGATCACGCCTCGCCGCATCCTGACGCGCGAGGCCTTTGAGAACGCTATCATCATTCACGCAGCCGTGGGTGGCTCAACGAATATGCTCCTGCACCTGCCACTCATCGCACGTGAGGCTGGCGTCGATATTAGCATCGACGACTTTGATCATATTCATCGCCAGGTCCCTGTGCTAGCCAACGTTAAGACCACCGGGCGCTACCCGGTCGAGTATTTCTGGTATGCAGGTGGAGTGCCAGCCGTCATGCTTGAACTGCGCGACATGCTGCACCTGGATTGTCTGACCGTCACCGGCAAGACTGTGGGAGAGAACCTGGAAGAGATAGAACACAGCCGCTTCTTCGCTGAGCGCATTGGCTACCTGCACAACGTCAAGGTCTCGCGCCGTGAAGTGCTGCGCCCGCGCTCAGATCCCTTTGGTCCCGATGGGGGGATCGCGGTGCTACGCGGCAACCTGGCCCCGGGAGGAGCCGTCATTAAGGCCTTTGCGGTTCCTAAAGAGATGCACATTCATACTGGACCCGCACGAGTCTTTGACTTTGAAGGCGAGGCCCTGGCCGCCCTGCGCGAGCGCAAGATCATCCCTGGCGATGTTGTCGTCATTCGCTATGAGGGGCCACGGGCTAATGGCATGCCCGAGATGTATTTTGCCTCGACCCTCATCGCCGACGATCCCGTGCTCAACACCACTACAGCCCTGATTACGGATGGACGCTTCTCTGGCGCCATGAAGGGTCCGTGTGTGGGACATATTACGCCCGAGGCCCTCGATGGTGGTCCTATCGCGCTTATTGGAGAGGGCGACCTGATCGAGATTCATATTCCCGAACGGCGACTGGCAATTGTGGGTGTCCAGGGGCAACCACTCCCCCAGGAGCAGATAGCGAGTATCCTGAGCGAGCGTCGCGCGCACTGGACGCCACCTGCATCCCGCCACAGCAGCGGCATTCTTTCACTCTATGCACGGGTCGCACGCGGCGCCTCTGAAGGCGCCTCCATGACATAAACATCTCCTTTCAACCCTGACATGGATCAAGGAACACGCACACGCTTCTTACTCAGAAGGCTCACGCTGCGATTGAGGAAGTACAATTGCCTCTAAGTCAGCATCTGTCGTACGCTGCTGGGTCTGGAGCACCTGGAGGAAGGCGCGTATAACAGCCGGGTCGAAGCGTGTTCCTGCACAGCTCACTAGCTTCTGGCAGATCGCGGTCTCGCTTCTGGCAGTGGAGCATAAGCACAAAGTATCATAGGCATCGACAACGGCCACGATACGGGCCGCTAGGGGAATCGCCTCCCCACACAGACCATGAGGATAGCCCAGTCCATCCCAACGCGCATGATGCGCTTCTATAGCTGGAGCTACAAGCGAGAAGATATCGCCAGCCTCCGCCACAATCGCCTTTCCATAGGCTGTATGTTTACACAGGTCAGTAGCATTTGCTTCCTGCCTTAATGGGCAAGTATCAGCCAGCGCCAGCATGCCGATGTCATGTAGCATAGCTGTCAGGCGCGTCACGAGCACCATGCTACCAGCGGATTGCATATTTCTGGCCACCATCACCGCAAGCGAGGCGATGCGCTGCCCCTGCTCGTAGAGCTGTGGGTCCTTTACCATTAATAGCCCTAGCAAGGCATGTGTCTGTAAGCTGGCCATACTGGCCACCGGGCCAGTATGGGTTACCGGGGAAGATAGAGCGCCTGTATCCAGCCCGGCGATACGTACACAATTGCGCCCCCCCTGCTTCGCCTGGTACATCAAACGATCAGCGGCTTCAAGCAACGTGCCCCGGTTAGCACCGTGGAATGGATATAAGACAACACCGGTACTCGCCGTCAGGCGCACATACACCGGAGGGCTATGCTCATTTGGACTCCAGGCATGTAATGCCTGCTGAAGCTGAACACGAACATGCTCAGCAAGTTCGCCTGCCTGCAACAGCGAGATGTTGGGCGCAATCACGACAAACTCTTCGCCTCCATAGCGACCCACAACGGCCTGGGGCGATACCGCCTGGCGCAAATTTTCGCCCACCTCGTGCAAGAAAAAATCGCCCGCTTGATGACCCCAGGTATCATTGACATGCTTAAAACTATCCAGGTCAATAAACAGAAGCGCACATGTCTCGCCCCGCTCTCGACTCTGTGCTAACAGCTCATCGAGCGCGTTCATCAAAGCGCGATGGTTGGGCAGCCCGGTCACCGGATCAGTCACGGCTAATTGTGCATGCTGCCGGAAGAGCGTATCGCGTTCTTGTAGCAGCGCTTGTTGCCTCTGGGCGAGAATAATCTTCTCATCATAGGCCTTTTGCAGCTGACTTCGTAGCGTACGAGCATAATCATTTTTCGCGTGCAGGTCATAGGTGAGCCGCCACTGGCGAGGCAATTCAGCCCCCAGCCATCCCAGAAGCAGCACCACACCAGTAAAGGAGGCAATCGTAAACGTCCAGTGCGAGGGCGAAAGCAGATGAGGTATCCAGGAAGAGGTGAGAACAAGGATACCACCCAACAAGGTCGTCAGCACACCCACCACAGTCACACCAAGGACGCGCCCCATGATTCGCCAGGGCACTCTTCTCTGGCGCTCGCGCAAGCGAAGAAATGCCCGTGGCCTGGTAATACATGTCCAGATGAGGAGTCCGTACAGCAGCAGAGTCGCCATCGACCAGATAACAGCCGCAAGGGCCTGCAGGACCACATTCACAATCTTCCCAGGAAGAGCTATCCATGCAGAGGGGCTGGAGAAACTATAAAGAGGAACATAGATGAGGGAAAATATCAGGCCGCACAGCAGCGCCAGCGTCAGAACGCTAGCGAAGGGGGCCCCTTTCCAGGAGAGACGACCAATACCCCTTGGCAAAAGGCGATCATAGGCCATGAATATCAACATACGCGAACAGACCAGGAAAACGGCGATAGAGATAGCAATTTGACAGAAGCCTAACAGGATGAGAAAGAGGGCGCCAGCCTGGGGGCCAAAACTATTTTGTACCGCGAGCAGCATGGCATCAAACGCCTCTACATGTTCATATGGGACGACGACCAGGACACCAAAGGTAGCAATGACATACGCTACGAAGATCAGGGCACACGCCCACCAGATAAAGCGTCCCGTCCGCATTCGTGCCTCGTCATTATCGTCACACACCTCTTTGCCCATGATAAAAGGCCAGTCGACACCCATAAAAGCCCACATGACAATGCCATAGATCCCAATGTGTTGTCTGATAGAAGGCCAGCCATGCCACACTGGCCAGGTGGCATGAAAGGGATGCCCCTGCCACAACCACCACATACCCGCCGCTCCAACGGCAAGGAACAATGAGATATAGAGGCCAGCCCCCAGCAGCAACATATGTTTAAGATAACGTAATGGCACCAGCGCAAGCGCGGCACAGAACAACACCAGGAACATCTGGGCACAGTAGAGTGTCAAAGGATTATCAAACCAGTGAGGCTCAAAATCCGTAATAAGAATCAGCGCTCCTTGTAAAATAGTCAGGATCACAAAAACACCATATAAGCAGGTAAAGGCGCCAGTGATCTCACCCCAGCGCAGACCACCCAACTTTCTAATCCAGATATAGTGCCCTCCATGAAATGAGAGATGTACCGATAGCCAGCGAGAGACATAAGCTGAGGGGAGCAGAAAACAGAGGCCAATCAGCCAGTAGCTAAAGGTCTCCAACGTCCCTGTCTGCACAGAGTTGACACACAAGAAATAGAGGACAATCAACACCGACATAGCAGCGAGATCGCGAGCGCGCAACTCTTGAGGAAGTTTCTGTTTTTCTGGTGCTTCTCTTATTTCATCTCCAGCAAGCATAGAAGGATATCCTCATGTGTATAAGCTCGTCTCCAACTGTGGAGACGAGCTACCTTCATCCCTTGATCCCAACAGCGCGCAAACCATGTTGAGCTGCCCCTTCACGCTGCATGTGCGCGTACACTACCAGTAGTAGGGATAGTAATAATGGTGATAGTAGTAGAAGGGGTGATAGTAGTAGAAGGGTCGATAATAGAAGAAGGGTCGGGAATAGCCATGCCCTCTATACCAGCTACCATACCCTCCATACGGCCACCAGGCTGTTCCGGCTGCGCTTCCTGTGCTTGTGGTCACGCTTGAGGTTGAGGCAGATGCAGGTGTTGCCATACCAACCATCAAGAGCAACGCAAACGCAGCGCTCATGAGGAAAAGACACAACATCTTTCTCATGGTGCAATCCTCGTTTTCGGTGCTTTGTTATATAGCGCTATCTTTGCTTCAAGCTCTACCAGATGGATCTACGCTTGCCTATACTTGCCTTTCCATTATAGGGAGCAGCAAAAGCTCAGGGGCCAAATGTGTAAGACATGCCCTACTGCATCTATACGCTATCTGAACAACGTATCCAATAGCAGAACATACAGCAATCAAGGAGGAACGTTCTATGGAACAATCTGCATCACATTCAGGGGAGGAAACAAAGAGGGGCCTGGTAAGCGGCCCGGCTCTTGCTTTATGGCTTGTGGGACTCATCTCACTCGCAATTCTTGGGTTTCTCGTCTCTATTCACCCAACGTTCTGGCCTCTTGAAAAAAATGTGGCGGATTTTATTCAGGGTCCCCATGCCATACCCTGCCACTTTTCGCCAAACGCACGCACGTGGATCGATACTGCCTCTGACTACGTCAATACATTTAATGATCCAATTCCATCAGTCATCATTCCCGGCATCCTCGGCATTGTGTTTCTGCTCTTTCGCGGCTGGATCGAGACGCTGGTCATGTGGATAACGGTGGCGACAGCCAGCGTCGTCTGGGGCGGATTAACCATCCTGGTGGGTCGCCCACGCGCTACACCCGCCGATGGCATCTGTATGCATCGCCTGATCCAGGCCTATAGCTTCCCCTCTGGACATGTCATGCACGATGTTGCCTTGTGGGGCTTTGTCTTCTACCTGACGCTTACCAGACCTGCGCGCACTTCGGCGTTGCGCTGGCTACTACCCATTCTACAGATACTCATGGTCATCTATGTCCTTATCGTTGGCTACGCGCGTATAGAGGCAGGCGAGCATCACTTTTTTGACGTCCTGGGTGGCTACCTGGCTGGCCTGCTCTGGCTGGGTATTGGCATTGCCGCCTATCAATGGCTTAAATATCGCTGGGAGCAGCGCCTGGCGCGCCGACACAAGGTGCAAACCGCATAAGCATCTTCGTCGTTAACGGCTGATTTCGCGCCTGCGGCGCTCAAAGTAAAGTGGGTGTGGATAAAAAACGGGAAGGGCTTTGCCCCTCCCGTTTTTTACCCACACCCACCTACCTTACTCTACAGTGGGCGGGTGTGAATCAGGCCTAGCAGGACGCGGATCAGCTCGGCAATGGCATGATAGGAGATGACGAGCAGGATCAGCGGCACCAGGACCATGTGGATACGGCGCCAGGTCTTGAAGATCAGGCGCGCCCGGGTCTGCACCTGGAGCGAGGCGGCGAGGCGCGCATGCTCCGCCAGGGCCGCGTGAGCGCGCTGAAAATCCGCTTGCTCCTGCGCGGGAAGCGTGGGAAGGTCCGTTGGTAGCAGCCCGACACACGCCAGGGCGCGCTCACAGTACTGCTTAAAGGCATCCGACTTCCCCGCGTTTAGGCGCTCAATGATATACTCCAGCTCGGAGAGGCGCGCCGGGATGGCCTTGGCGATACCCACACCGTTTGTACTCGCGTCCTGGGCGATCATCTTTGTCTGCCAGCTATCCAGCAGACGTCCGACGATCCCACTGAACACGAGAAAGATCAGGCCATAGAGCGAGGGCAGGGCCAGATATTTATCCGTGAGGCAACTCACACCGCTACACTCAAAGTGCAGGATATAGCGGAAATCGGCATGGAGCAGGGCCAGCATAATGGAGGCGATCCCCACCCACATATGCGCCCAGACCCAGTTCTGCGCCTTCCAGGGCAGGCCATGAAAGAAACGCGCCCGTAGCGAGTACGCGGCGACGCCCAGGATCATGAGATAGGACATCACGCCACAGCGAAACACCACGTCGAAGAAGGGACCTTTGAAGAAGCGCGCCTTCTCGTGTAGAAGCAAGAGGTAGAGAATATAGAAGAGCGCGGTATAGCCTGCGGCGAAGAGCAGCCAGTACAAAGCCGCCTTTGACGTCGGAGTGTGCCAGATGCGCGCCACTGCCTTCTTGCCGGGCGTCTTGGTCGAAACAGCCATGGTTAACGCTCCTGAGATGTAGTAAGATTGAGAATGTCTTCGGTGGAACCAAAGAACTGGCCCGGTTGCACGCGGAAGGCCGCGCCCGTAGGGCAAGCTTGCACACAGGCCTGATTGCTATATCCCGCGCAGAGGTCGCACTTGATCGCCAGTTTTTTGCGCACTTCGGCAATGGCATCAGAGCCATCGGCGGGCGTCAGGGGGCCAGGCATCGCGAACTGCTGCGCCATAGGGAGCTGGCGCTTGCCATATTCTCTGCCAACGCCTTTCGAGAAGAAGCGCGTGAAGCGCTCCCAGGTTGAAGAGGGAGCAGCCTCCTGCTCGTTCAGTGAGATAATGGAGATGTTGTCATAGGGGCAACGCTCGGCACAAATGCCACAGCCGATACAGCTCTCGGTAATATAGACCTCGCCGCTAGGCAGGCGTGCAATACCAGCGCGGCTACAAAGCAGGCAGACGGGGTCCTGGCAGTGACGACAGGCGGTGGCCACACTGATATTGCCTACGACCATACCACGACGGTTCATGCGCGAGTGTCCATGCCTGCGCTCGCACGCTTCCTCGCACTTATCACAGTGGACGCATTTATCCAGATCGATGACCAGCACTTCGGTCCCCTCAACGACTCCGCCACCGACCAGGGCGCGCAAACCAGCCCTGGCCTCCGCCTCGGCCAGGGCCTGTGTCTGCCCACGCAAGAGGAGGTCACGCGGCCCGATGAAGGTCTGGGCCGCGTCCGCCATCACCCGATACTCCTGCAAGCGATGCATAAAGCGCTGGTTGACCTCGGGATAGCGCGAGAGAATCACGAGCATATCTTCGCGCCGGATCTCCGCCAACCGCACACGGTTAATCGCAGTCGCCGTTACCGCTTTCCCATCGCCGAGCATGTCCAGGCCTCCGGCGAAATAGTCGCCATTCTGGCGGTAGGCAATGATGCGCTCTTTTCCCTGACCAGGATGAGAACCTGAGGACATGCGCGCCACCTTCACAAAGCCGTCCAGAATGACATGTAGCGCCTCACGCGCCGGTTGTGCCTCCTCCCTATCGGCGAAAAGCACTTCGTCGCGCTCGTAGTTTCTAAAGCGCACTTTACTCGCCAACCAGTGCATATCCTGGTCCGCAACCCCCTGGAAGAGGGCCATACGCTTGAGGATACTGACAATCGAGCGGGTGTTATGCAGGTTCTCAAAGTAGTGGCGCACCGAGGGCGCGACCTCCATCATGCGCTGGATCACCTGCTCGGGAACCTCAAGCACCATGGCCGTGGTCTGCGCCTTGACGGTGGCTGTCCGCTGCTGGCCCGTCAGCATTCCACGCTCACCCACAAATTCGCCACGCCCAAGCACCGCTATGGGCAGTTCCTGTCCCAAAGGGCCAAGTGTGCTCGTCATGAAGCGCCCATCAAGGATAAAGTACATCTCCCGACCATAGGTACGCTCCTGAATGAGGATGGAATCAGGCACCAGTGAGAGGAGTTTGGAACTGCTCAACAGGTGTTTGAGGTAATTATCTGGCACCAGTTGCGAATCACCAAACATGGGTTGCTCACGCAGGCGGCTCAGTAGCAAGGGGAGCGTCCACCCCTGGGGGAGATACTCAAGCACCAGGCTCATATCCACGTTACGATCCCAGGAGATCCCCAGGCGCTGTTTGAGCGAGAGCATAAGCAGATCACGATGGTTGTTGACCGGACAGACCGGCACACACGAGCCACACATGACGCACTCCTGCGTAAAACGCGCCACGTGAGGCGCGACCTCATCCGAGATCGTGGCCAGGTTGAGATCGGCGATATTGACCTGCGACGAGAGCGGGAGCGGGCATGCTCGCATACAGCGGTCGCAGCCGATACACATATCAATCTCAAAGCGCACCTCATTCTCGGTGAGTGGAGTGAGATGACTGCGATGCTGCACGCCAATCATGGGCAGGGCGGTTGGTTTCTGCATAGGCTTTCTCTCAACTCTCTTATTGTGGTGAGCCGCAACTGGGGCAGAAGCGCGCCTGAGGGGACACGAGTGACGCGCCACACTGGCGGCAATACGCCGTCTTCGCCGCTGTCCCGGCGCGTACAGGCTCGCTACCGGGCACTGCTACAGCTTGCATGACGGGTATTCCCTTTCCTCCACCGCGAACAGGCAGCGGTGAGCGTGGCTGTTGATAGTTCAGGAAATAAGCCCTCACATTCCCCAGTTCAACTGCGGCCTCGTGGGTCAGAGGGTAGACCGACGTAATCTTGTGATGATTCACACGCACCCCATTGCCACTCTGAAGGTCGCGAATATAAAAACTATTAAGACCATTAAGGCCATCGGGTCCAGGGAAAATGGCGGCGTGTTTGCGTGAGATGGACATCTCCTGGAGCGTAATATCGTTCCCTTGCTCCCGACCAATGGTGACCTGCCTCTCTAGAGGCAGAGCAAAGACCAGGGGATGGCCATTAAGTACACATACCAAGGCTGGCCCCTGGCGCAGAGGCGCCAGGAGATTAGCCGGAAGGGGGGTAGCAACACCAGGCAACGAGAGAGAACCATCGCTGGCAAGCACTGGCTGTCCCTGGGACAAGGCTGGTACAGGAGCGTGAATCACCGTCTGCTCACCCACCCCTGCGATCGCGGACGAGAACGTAAGTATATTCGCGGCCGAGCCTGGTGTGGCATTAAAGAAGGCTTGCTTCTGCTCTTTATTGAGCAGGACAGATTCAGCGGGGTCAACTGTTTGCAGTTTCAAAGCAAATTTCACCGAGCCAAACTGGACCTGGTTCTCTGGCGCAATTACGGTCAGGCTATTGGGCACCACCCGCTGCTCATTTACCTGCGTCCCATTCTTACTTCCCAGATCGCGCAACACATACTGCCCATTGGCGTAGCTAATCTCCGCATGGCGACGTGAGATCGTATTATGATTAATGACCAGGCTCGACCCCTCCAGCCGGCCAATGGTAACGACCCGCGTCTGACTGAGATAGGTATCGGTTAGGGGAGGTGTGATTGATAGCGGATTCACAGGCACCAGCCGGGCCTCGCGCAGAGTCGGCGCGGTTCCAGGCTTGTCAGTGGCGGGCTTCACTTCAGGCACAACCCCGGTCGCGTAAGCCATGCGCTGGACGGCGACCGCGCCCTCGCGATTGACCCCAAGCAGCGGAGGCGGCACCCCCTGCGTATCCAACCAGGCTCCCAGGTGAAAATCAGGGGCGAAGAGGCGTGAGACGACCGGGGAGAGATTCACGCTGTGATCGATAGCACGTTTATAGGTCAGCACACTCCTACGGTCACCCAGGGCCACCATCCCCACGGGGACGCCTTGCTTTAAAATAACCTTCTGATAATGGCGAGGTTGGGGATCAGCGACCAGTTCCTGGTAGTTCTTCTCACCCCTGGGAACCGTTGAGATGCCCACCGAGGCGAAATCAAGTCCATAGAGGAAGGTGGCGTTATAAAAGTTGCCGAAGCGGAAGAGGTGTTCTGTGTCCAGCAGATCGAGCATGCTATACGCGGCGGCACGCGCCTGCTGCACCGAGGGATACCACTGCCCAATCACACGCGCCTTGCCCGTAATGGGATCAGCGGTCTCAATCAGGTCGCCTGCCGCAAAAATATCTGGCACATTGGTACGCATCGCGCCATCGACCTTGACCCCACGCCCACAGGCGATGCCCGCGCTCTTCACGAAGTCGATGATTGGTTCAATGCCAATGCCCAGCAAGACGATCTCACAGGGGATATGCTGCCCCGTCGTCGTGATCACACCAGTCACCTGCCCATTTTGCCCACAGACCTCGGCGATCTCCTGCTCGGTGCGCACATCGACGCCCTCACGCCTCTCCTGCTGTAGAACCAGGTCGGAAGCCACGGGGTCCAGTACCTCGGACCAGAGGGTGCGTCGGCGTAAGAGGTGCGTTACCTCGTACCCACGATGGCGCAGCGTCTCGATAGATTCAAGTGCCAGCGTCCCGCTCCCCACAACCACGATACGGCGCGCGTTATTCAGCCGTACCAGCACGCGCTGGTAGTCGGCGACAGTGCGCAACGTCGTGACACCCGCCAGGTCGACGCCAGGGCAGGTCAGTGAGGTCGCACGCGCGCCATGCGCCAGCAGTAAGCGCGAGTAGGCAAGCGTCGCCCCACTGCGTAGCGCCAGGGTGTGCTCTCCTGGCCTGATAGCCATAACGCGGTCGGTCACAAAACGAATGTGACGATCGGGATAGAAACTGATGGGGCGCGCCCAGAGCTTCTCCTCACGAATTTTGCCGCCCAGGTAGTCCTTAAGCGCGGGGCGGTAGAAGACGGGAGTCGGCTCCTCCGCAACCACAGTAATCTCTGCGGCCCTATCTTCCGCGCGTATGACCTCCGCGGCGGTCGCGCCCGCGATTCCATTGCCAATGATGACATATGCTTGCTGCGTTGCCATTACATCCCCTGATAAAAGTAGTAGAACCAACGCGAACGAGAAGTAACAATATGAAAAGTTCAGCTTCTCATAAAATCACATTATAAACGGGCTGAGAAGGCCTTTTTGGGCATTATTTTCAGTAAAGGAGAATGACTTGGGAGGCCCTGACTGCCTGCGGCAGTCAGGGCCTCCCAAGTCATTCTCCTTTACTGAATTACTGAAAATGGGGTGCGACCTGCTCGTTGAAGTAGTGTAGGGTCTGGAGGTTGGGAATGCGGAAGATAAAATGCGTGACGCCGATGGCCTGGAATTGCTCCAGTTCCTGGCGCACCTCGCTCGCGTTGCCGGCGATGTAGTGCTTCTGCGGGTGGCGCTGCACCTGGGCAGGATCAGCGGAAGCGCTCAGCGTACCCAGGTAGGTTAGCTTAATCTCGTCGGGATTACGTCCGATGCGCTCGCAATGCTGGCGCAGGATCGCCAGCTTACGCGCATATTCCTCGACTGGGCAGGAGTTGAAGTTCCACCAGTCCGCGTGGCGCGCCACAATTGCCAGCGTGCGCTGCTCCCCACCACCCCCAATCAGAATAGGAATGGACGGCTCAGGCCGGGGCGCGCAATAGGCATCCTGTATTTGATAGAATGCGCCCTCGAAGCTGGCGGGCTGTGACTGCCAGAGCGCACGCAGGATATTTACCGTATCCTCCAGCTGGCTCATGCGCTCCTTGACGGAGGGAAAGGGATACCCATACGCCCGGTATTCATCCTCCTTCCAACCGGCGCCCACACCCAGGATCAGGCGCCCACCGGTCAAGGCCTGAATATTGGCCGCCATCTTCGCCAGCAGGGCGGGATTGCGGTAGGATTGGGAGAGGACCAGCGTACCAACCTTGAAGCGCTGGTACTGCGCTGCCAGGTACGTCAGCGTCGTCAAGGCCTCCAGGTGATCGTTTGCCCCCACCTCAAGATGATCCTCCAGCCAGAGCGTCGTAAAGGCGGGAGAGAGCGCCTCGACGCACTGCCGGTTATACTGCATCAAATTCTGAAAAGAGTCCCCAGGATTGGTCGGACGCAACATCAAACCAAAATCAACCTGTGCCAAAATACACCTCCAAAATCTACTACATCTATATTCTTTTCTTTCAGTCTCCTCGGCGGAGTGATTCCCTCGGCAACATGATACATATCCTCTCTGGGAGCGCGTGGTTATCCTTTCAGTCCCCTCCGCGGAGCACAGGCCTCTGTGAGTCAGAGTTGCACCAGATAATGACCGGATCTCCAGGAAGCTTTCAGTCTCATCTACAAAGCAAAGCTCACTGTAACCGCGTGCCGCCCGCGTATAACTGGGCGTCCTTCCAGTACTTTCAGTCTCCTCTGTGGAAAGATTTCCTCTATAACACCACCACGTGGCAGGCGGTTTCCCCGTTCTGGATCTCTCAGTCTCCTCTGTGGAGAGACTCCCTCCGTAGCTATGACACTGGCCTCCGGTTAGACTGACTTCCATTACTTTCAGTCTCCTCAGCGGAGAGATCCCCTCCGTAACTCTGAACACCTCATTTTGCAACTGCGCATCACTCGGTGACTTTCAGTCTCCTCGGCGGAGTGATTCCCTCTGTAACGTCAGGTCAGACTGAGCAGGGAATCTACTTCATCCACTTTCAGTCTCCTCAGCGGAGTGATTCCCTCTGTAACTTCGTCGCGCCTGCGTAGAGTTGCGCGTCCTTCCAGTACTTTCAGTCTCCTCTGTGGAAAGATTCCCTCTGTAACTGCTGGCTCAGGCCTGTGGCGCCCGCGCGGTCTCATTGACCTTTTAGTCTTCTCAGCGGAGTGATTCCCTCTGTAACCGTCACTGAGGCACACACGACCTTCATATGCCTCAACTTTCAGTCTCCTCAGCGGAGAGCCCCCCTGTAACACTCCAAGCCCCACCGTGTTGCCGCTCGTCCCCATGCACTTTTAGTCTCCTCAGCGGAGTGATCCCCTCTGTAACCTTTCGATGCAGTACGAGGCCGACCGGCTCCCCATGCACTTTCAGTCTCCTCACACGGAGAGATAACCTCTGCAACTTTGCACACTTTTTCGAGACACGACCACTGAGAAGTTACTTTCAGTCTCCTCACATGGAGACGATTTGCTATCAGTCATGAGGTCTGGCTAATCTCACAAATGGACCATTACCTTTGCAGTAGTATAAATGAGACTCCAGGGGTTGTCTATATGGAAGAGATGAAAGTAAAAGAAAGAACCAGCGGGTGAGAGAATTGGCCAAAATATTGATCAGCTTATCCCCAAAACTGTGTCAGAGCCGTAATCCGGTCCATTCATACTCAAGGGCCTATTTTGAAGCATGGCTGGACGGCTACCGAAGAGTTCGGCCTTTCAACCGACATGACGAACAAGCCGTTGCAGCATTCAGCATTATCGGTGATTTGCGCATAGTCGCCTGGAAGCTTGGCGTAGCCCGTTCATCACGCGGAAAACCACTCCTTGGGATAGCAGATCTCCCAGGCGTCGTAGATACGTGGCTTGAGTGGGAGCGCGAGAAGACGCGATGACGTTATATTGGTAACATTGGCTCTTTTCTGGCTTCCCTTCGCCGCGTAGCATAGAATGATGCTAGATTTATATTCGCGCTTCGCTTCTCTAATCATATGAAGGGGAGATGCATATAGCAAGGAAGGAAGCCCAGATCATGGCACGAATCGACGGGGTAAATCCCGAAGAGGTAGATGCGTATACGCGCAAAGTCCTGGAGGCCCAGGAAAAGACATGGGGAGCGCCGCTGCTCAACCACCTGGTATATGCACGACGGCCCTCGATCTTTCGTGGGGCGCGGGCGATGTGGACGGGTATCGCGACTTCAGGGTTGATTGATGAAAAGTTGCAGGCACTGGTCAACCGGCGTGTGGCCTCGCTCAACGGGTGCGAGTTCTGACAGGATATCAATGCTGCCGTGGGCAGTAGTCTGGGTATCTCTGATGAGAAGATTCTCGCGCTGGCCGATTACGCGACCAGTCCGCTCTATAGCGAGGTCGAGCGTGTAACGCTGGAGTACGCCGATAGGATGACGATCACCGGGCGCGAGGTCAGCGATGAATTCTTCACCCGCCTGCGTGAGTTCTATAACGATAATGAACTGGTCGAATTGACGGAGATCATTGCCTGGGAAAATGCCTCAAGCAAATTTAACCGGGCCCTGCGCATTCCCTCACAAAAGCTCTGGAAGCGCGAAGAGCCCGCCGAACCTTAGGAAAGCGGGTGCTTTACGTCAGTCTTCGAAAGGTCAAAACACGTCAATGACAATCAGTACGGCGAGAACGCATAGGGGGAAGACCAGAGCGGTCAGGGCCATGCGCTGCTCGAGAGCGCTTCCGCAGATTGCTCCCACGAGGTAACATCCCCAGATGCCGCTCAGCAGGAGGAGACGACGAAACGAGGCTTGCTGCATCGATTCGCGCACAACCTGACCAATCCGCCGTTCTGTGGACTGCTGGCGCAGCCAGGACAGGGCCCTTGAGTATGAATGGACCGGATTACAACGCTAACGTTGTAATCCGGTCCATTCATACTCAAGGGCCTTTTTCAACCAGTGAGGCCGGTGTTTCCTCTTCTCTCTACCTCCTCAGAAGGGCATCTTTCAACCAGCTGGGCCGAAGCTGCTACTCTCTCGTCACAATGCTGTAAACCAGTTGAGCCGAAGAACCAATTTTTTTTTGGGGGGGGCGAAGACATGGGTTTGACCACGAAAAAGTGGAGGGTTTGATCCCAAGGCAGAAAAAGAAAAATCGGCCCGTCAAATAAAGCTGCTCTTAAAAGAATGCTCAGACCTTGAAATGGCATTACTTGACCGGCTCTCTAGAGGGATTTCTTGTCTTCTGACGGTGGGGTTGGAGACTGTTTATGGATGGCACCATTGACAATCACGCGAATAATTTCAGAGCGCGTGTTCTGTTTAATCTCGCCTTCTAAATTTTCACACATACTATTCGCAAGAAGAATCCATTGGGTGCTTTCTAGGCTAGAACGAAAAGTCGAGAGTTGATCAGAGGCTCGCCTATGGAGCAGGAGATAGGTTGATGCTGAAACCTCTATGATGGCACCGCTGATAACGCTGATAATAGAAATTTCAAGAGATTTCTGAAAGAGGACAATACCAACGGCCGTCAGAAAAAAGCCAAAGCCAATACCACACCAGACCAGAGACCAACGAAGGCTCTGTCTTGATTGTTCCAGCCCACTTTGATAGTAGCTATTAATGATGGCAAGTTGAGATGCGGCAACTTCCTGAATGTTACCAGGATTAACACCGGCAATGTTTGCAACAGCTTGAGAGAGAGGGGATTTCGATTGCTTGAGGAGTTCCTTCAAAACTTGTGTATTCTCTTGTTGGGCGCTGACTTGCTGGCTAGTCATATTGCTCAACACGGTTGCACTCTGTTGCTGGTAAGCAAGCTGCTCTTTTAAGAGGTCCATCTGATCTTCGGAAACCTCTGCAAGCTTCGTTAATTGCTCGGAAAGATTTTCAAAGGTGCGTATATTCTGCAGGGTACTCTGATTTTGGCTCACCACTTGTTGCTGGATGAGAACCTCAAGCTGATCAATACTTTTTGCGAGATCTTCAGGGTTGGTAGATGAATTTTGGCTCATAGTCAAAAGGTACTCCTTCACCTTCTACAACAGGATAGGCTACTCTTAGAGTACCGTGTCTTCTTCCTGTTTTCAAGGTTTTTACCCGCAAATGAGGTAGGGCTAGGATCACTGCAAAAATCTATCACAAGATTGCCTTGTGATAGATTTTTGCAGTGATCCTAGCCCTACCTCATTTTACCCCCATGTTGGCAGTGCCTGTGAAGTATATCCTGGCACTGTTTCACGCTCCCAGGCCGATCGAGAGCAATCAGGCAATATGATGTTGTGAAGCATCTTTTGGCAGCGATTCTGTATTGTGTAGCATATTGTAGCTCTTAGACTCGTTTGGTGATACGGATTGCGTATGCAAGAGCGCACCAAGCCCTTGCACACCTTCGAGAGCATGGAGAGGATTCAGCATAGCCCTTCGCTGTTCCCAGGCCGATCTGGTTCCATTTCTTCTCACCAAACGAGTCCATGAGCCAACATATGCTTCACAGGATTGTCTTTTCTCTCAAAATACGGTATGCTTGTCTTAGGTTGAGTTGTCCCTCGTAGGCCACCATCCACTTTGCACCGTTCTGCACTATGGAATTACGCTATCAGCAACTCTCACCAGTCAATGTCGAGTCTGCCCACGAGATCTTGCGTCTATGTGGACTAGATATGCAGGAACGCCTGGGTTTGAACCATTGGGTGCCTCCTTATCAGGATCTCACGCCACTTCCTTTTCTTGCGCATCTAGATGTAGAATGCCTGAATCTTGCAGGCGAAAGACCAGATGGCGTCCATCTGGTAAGTTTGGCTGTCCTTGAGCAACCTTTGCACACAGCGTTTCCAAATCTCGGTTGAGTGCGCGGTCGTTAAATCGCTTGAGTACGACCTCAACTCGCTCCCGTCCCCAGAAGATGCGCCCCGGCAACTGAAAAAAAGGCTGCAAGCGGTGCCAAGTTGCATGAGCGTACTCGACTGGAAAATAGTGATCACGCACCCATATACCCAAATTCGCGAGAGCCACCTTGAAGATCGTCATCACTTGATCTTTGTGGTTGTTAAACTAAGCAGGAGGATCGCCCCTCCCGCTCGTCTTCAAAACCGGACTTGCGCCTTTCAACGCATCCGGCTCCTCAATGATTTGGCTTTTGTCATAAGCACCGGCAACACGTTTTGCGTGTCTTACATCATGGCAATGTCGATGGAGTGCGAATTTATTGCTCAATTCTTCTCCACCTCCTTCCTTTTTGGGGGTAATGTGATCGATTTCTATCAGATCTCCATCTTGAAAGAGGAGTCCACACCATCGGCATTTTCCTTCTTGTTTTTGGAGGAGTTTGCCTTTGGTGCTGCTCAGCATTGGGTGTTTGCTCAGTCTTTGACTCCAGTAGAGTAAGTCTCCATTGTATGGGCTTGCCGTCCCTCTTACTTTGGTATGGCGTTGGATATGCGTGAGATCATGGCTCCATAAGGTGGCTTTTTCGTCTTTGAAAATCCATCCTGCGCCATCCTCAACATGCCAATATTTCCTGGCTATCCATCGTTTCCCTTTGTTGGGGTGTCGTCGTCTCCCCCATTCTTGGAGTTGCTGAAACAGATTTCTCCTGCATCGCTGGAAGGTTTTGGCGGCTACCACGGTCTTGTGATAATTTGTCCATCCACGTATCACCGGGTTCAACTTGTTGATAAGTTGTTCTTGGGATACATGGCGGTTTTTCCGAATGATTTCTCCCAATTCCGCTATATGGCGTTTCTCTGCTTCTTTACTCGGTTTGATGATGGTCTTGAACCCCAGTGGACGCTGATGGAGTTTTCCTGAGTGCGTTTTCCCAACCGGGAATTGCCTCACAGTCCATCCCAGGAAATCAAATCCTATCGTTCCTTGATATTCTTGGAGCGTATGTGTAATCCTGGTTTTACTGGGCTTCATTTCTAATCCCATGTCCTTGATCCATGCTTCTAGCACTACTTTAGCCTTGAATATCCCTTCTTCCGTTGGATGAAAAACCACAAAATCATCGGCATATCGGACAAAGTTTGGTTTCCCTTCTTTGGGTCTATATGCTTCTGTTAGAGCTATTTCCATCCCGTGAAGTGCGATATTTGCTAATAACGGTGAAACGACTCCCCCTTGCGGTGTGCCGCTCGGTGTTTCTTCAAACACCCCGTTATCAGCATAGCCAGCCTTCAACCACGCCCGGATCACCCGTTTGAGCGCCGGGTAGGTTTTCAGTTTTTGAAGCAGTGCCTCATGGTTGATGTTATCGAAGCACCCCTTCAGATCCGCATCTAAGACATATTTTGCCTTTTTGTTGATCTGCATATAGATGGCTCCGATGGCATCATGACACGAGCGTCCAGGGCGAAATCCATAGCTGTTCGGCTCGAATTTTGCTTCCCATTCTGGCTCTAGTGCTTGTTTTACTAGATGCTGGTGGGCGCGGTCGAGCATGACAGGTATGCCTAACGGCCTTTTTTCCGTTTTTCCCGGCTTTGGAATGTATATTCGTCTGACCGGTTGGGGCTTCCTGTGTCTTATTCGTTTCGGGTGCAAGAGATCAGCCATTTCCAACCGTTGTTTGGGGTGGACAGATTTGATTCCGTCTATCCCTGCGGTTTTCTTGCCCTGATTCTCCTGCGTCACCCGCCGGACAGCTATCATTCGCGCTGCTCTGGATTTCATCAAGAGTTTTTGGAGTTTGTGGACTGCTCTCACGTTGCCACGTTGTTCGGCTCGAAAGATGCGCTTTTGTATCCTATACACATGCCGCTCAAACTTGCGCCAGGGCAGCTTGTGCCAACTCTCACTCTCAGGGTCAAGTGGCATTTTCCGCTTCACCCTAGGTGCCTTCGTATCTGTCATACTACTTGTGCCTCTTTCTTCCAGATCATTGTGCCGACGTTAGCCTATCTAGGGCATTACCCCTAGCATTCGCTTTTTCGGCAATCCTTCCCTCAAGCGCATGCGGCCTGGTCGCCTGCTCATTGTATCGACCATCAATGAGAGCGGTTTTGAGGGTTATCCCGTTCCGATCATCCGTTTTGCGCTCCGTTAGGCTTGTACTATCCACCGAGGATAGTGTTGGGTGAGATGATGCGGTCTCGACAACCACATCACGTTTGCTAGTCATTTGGATACTGCTAGCCTTATCCTGTTCCCTTTTGGGCAAGTCTTTCAGTCTGTTTGACTTGTTGTACGTTACGATGGTTCAGCCGTACATTCAGTTTCCTTAGCCATAGGAGCCTGGCTCAGAAGTTCACCGTCGTCAGACTCACAGTTGCTTCTTTGATGCCCGCTTCGTGGATTGATGACCAGTCGCTACCACGGGGCCTTGCTGTTCCGCGTTCACCTCGCGGGTGAGGAATTGCGCCTCACATCGGATGATCAGTTGTCAAAGTTCATCACCTTGCCAGTCGTCCTCCCGCTTATGCAGCGAGTTTAGACTGAACGGGTCGCACGTCCAGTTCGTACATTTCCCGCTCCTGTCGTTCTAGATCCTCAAGTGCTCGGAGTAACTCACGTTGTTCTCTACAGTACTTCTCGCACTTCGCAAACTCCTTGTTGCTGGTGTGATAGGCTTTCCACTGGCGCTGCTGGTACTCCTCAATTTCGGCATCAGCCCCAGCCTTCTCCTCTTTGATCGTTTTGTGCCGAAGCCAGTGCTCGACGCCTTGCTGCTCCATCTCCATTTGATGCTCGTTAAGGACGCGATAGAGCATGTCGGCTCGTTCTTTCGTCTGTTGACAACGTTTCCGGTACAGCTTACTCGCGTTGTGCATACGCTTGCGAGCTCCATCTGTCCACCGCTGCACGTTCTCAAGCCGTTTTTGCAACGCTTCTCGCTTTTTCGTCACTTCAGAGTTGGCGACGACGGTTTTTGCATAGCCATGATTGGTATCGATGCCAAGCGGGATAAGCCAATCTCGAATAGCATTCTCTTGAGCAGGCCACCGTCGAGTGTAGCCCCGGCCACCACAATCTCCTCCGCTTCCGTGATCATACGTGGGGGCTCGAAGCTGCGCCCTCCATCGGTTGAGCGAGCCAGGCCAACCCGAGTCAGTTTCTCTGCCGCCTATGATACGTTCCGCTCGGCACTTTGGCGCTATGGCTATCTCTGCGGCTGGAACGAAGAGTTTTACCAGTACGCGATGCGCAAGCGAGAGGAACAAGCCAATACCTCAAAGCCAGCACGCGACGAGAGGGGGGAACGATAATGCGCCCTTCTCGCTATCGTCCAAACCTGGAAACCGAGCAGCCACCGAAACAGACAAAGTGCGTCACCAGAGCTCCGCGAGTGGACATAGACACGCAAGACCAGATCAACGAAGACGCCTTATATGACACACGCACCCATACCAGCGTGGTCCGTCAAAACCTCTACCAGCCAGCCCAGATGAACGGGCAGGTGACGCGCCGAGTCAGTGTCCATGTTCACAACCAACCCAGGCAGCAGAGGCAGCCCCAGCAGCCGCCTCTCTTGCCCGTTGGGACACCCAGGCCGTTTCAATTTCCCCGCTGGCCTCTCTATGGAGGACTCCTGGGCCTCGCGATGGTCGGGGGATGGCTTGGAATGAACATGGGACAACAGGCGTTGCAGGGGTGGCAAGATGACCTGCACTATGGACGCCCCCGAACCTACCAGACTGACGCCGTTGTCGGTCACAATCACGACACCAGCACAAACCCATCCCACTTCATGGTGCTCAATCTGCATGGCCAGATTACGGTCATTGAACTGCCCGCAGGCGACCCGAGCAAAACACACATCTACAAAACAGGAATGAACCTGTTAGGAAGTGGGCAAGACTTGACCCCGGCACAGGTCGCATTCAAAGACCTGGATGGAGATGGCAAGCCGGACATGATTGTTTCTGTTGGAGGGCAAAGCGTCGCCTTTAAGAACGAGAACGACACGTTTAGTGCTACACCTATGAAAGAGGTCAAAGAGTGATAGCCACACAAGCATACCCCATCCAGGACGAGCACCCACAACGCCCCCAGGAGAACGCCCCTAGGGGAACATACAGAACCATACGCATGTTGACTCAACGGGTACACGACCTTATGGGCGTGACCTTTAGCGGAGAAGATAAATATGTGGTTATCGCATGTTCCGAGACCATCACAGCCACCCTTGCCCTGAACTTTCAGACCACATTCCAGACGGAGCGCCCCATACAAGCGGTTCTTGTCTCGTATGGCAAAGCCAACCCGTCAGGAGATGGCTATATCATCATCCGTTGGCGTGGAATCGTCCCAGAGAGCTTCTTTGACCAACTCGACCAGTTTACTAGAGAAATCGCTTACTACATGACCTTTAGCGCAGGCCCGCTCGATATCTGTCGAGCACCGTGGGACGGGACCACCAACGCCTAATGTTTCTGGGAAGAGTCACATCACAGTGTGCTCTTCCCTCTCCTGCCGTTTGGAGGGAACCCATGCAAGACAATATGTACAACGACCTGGAGCAGATGCTCCGCGAGCTTGACCCGGAGCACCAGCAGGCGTACACGACAAACGACATACCACACATCGAAGCCAAACAGGAGTACGACCGCGAACACCGTATGTATGACATTGAGATCCACATTTACCCCAAGGAGGAGGCAGAGGAGCCAGCCAACACGGTTAATAGCCTCCCACCCCATCGATCAGGAGCCAGAACCAGGAGAGCGAAGGTATTACAGTGGGTAAGAGCGCACACACGTCCTCTTGTGGCTCTCAGCCTCATGGTATGCGCCTGTGCGCTTGTTGTGGGCTGCCTACTGTATGTGTTGCCCTTCTTAATGACGACGACAACCGTGACACTGGTTCCCGTCTCACGCACGCTAGAAACCCGTTTGACCGTGACTATTGGGGGGAGCACTGACAGGACACATAGTCAGGTGCCGGGAAGGATACTTCCCACGGTGACCATGAGCCAAGCGCGCATGGTTGCCACGACTGGGAAAGCCTACCAGGACGCCCAGAGCGCACATGGGTATATCACGTTCTATAATAGCGCGACCTATGCGCAGACCATACCCGCCGGAACCCTTGTCACTTCAGCCAACGGGGTACAGGTGATTACCGATCAAGATGTGACTATAGACGCGGCAAGCTTTCCCACCTTTGGGCAAGCGAGCATCAGTGCCCACACGACCCAGGCAGGACCAGCAGGCAACCTGAAGGCAGGCGTGATCTATGGCCCCTGTTGTCGTGTGAATATCTCTGCCGTGAACGGAGCCTTTAGCGGAGGGCAAGACGCACGCGACTACCAGAGCGTGACGCAGCACGACATCGACACCGCAGGCGCAAGCCTGAAAGCCAGCCTTGACCAGAGCACCATCGCAGCTCTCCAAACCCAGGTCAAGAGCACCGAGACATTAGCAACCCCTTTGCACTGTCAGCAGAAGACGAATAGCAACCACCAGCCAGGGGAGGAAGCCACTAGCGTACAGATCACGCTTGACGAGACGTGTACAGGCATGGTCTACCAGACACAAGTCCTACAAACACTCATTACCCAGGCACTTACCATCCAGGCGAGGCAGCGGTTCGGAACCGGGTATACACCAGAGGGAGAGATACAGGTCACGACCACGGCACAGGGAACAACGACCATGCAGGCAACAGGGACACAGACATGGGTGTATCAGTTCTCTCTGGCCGAGCAGGAGCGCCTCAGGGCCAGCATTGCAGGCAAGAGCCAGGCCCAGGCCAAGAGCCTTCTACTCGCACAATCAGGAATCCAGTCGGTTTCTTTCTCTAATAACGCGACCCTCCCAGACGCTCAACATATCCGCTTGTTGTTCCTTACCTACTGACCTGGGAGGAGAAGAGATGTCCATCAGCAAAAAAATCAGTTCTGAGCAGAAATGGAACAAACACCAGGACGCTCTGCACGAAGCACGTCATTGGGAAAGCTGGAGATAGGCCGGGCAGCGTTCGCGCCCCTCTCGAAAGTGAACAACATGCGGCAGATCATCACCGCCAAACTCAAACTCATAACAAGCCCAGAGCAGTTTGAGGCCCTGGGCCACACGCAACTGGCGTATCGCGATGCCCTCAATGCGGTGAGTCAGTATGCGTTCGAGCAGAGCAAAACCAGCAGTGTGACCCGGCTGCACAAAGGGATGTACGCCGAGCTTCGTGCTCGGTATCATCTCCCTTCCCAACTCGCCTGTAGCGTGGAGCGGCAGGTGGCCGCCACATACAAAGGATTGTGGACCAAACTCAAAAAGAATGCCGAGCATCGCCGTGCGAAAATCACAAAAAAGCGCTTCAAGGGCCTGGATCAGCCGCCGCACTACAGTTCCCCGACGGTGCAGTACACCTATGAGCGAGACTATACCTTTCAGAGAGAGAGCCGAGTCAGTGTCAGCACGCTTAATGGGCGAATCAGTCTCCCTTACCAGGGCTATGACAAGCACATCGCATTGATCCGGCAAGGAGCCAGGATCGGGGATGCCAAGCTCTGGTACGACCAAGCCAGGAAAACCTTCTATCTGCTCGTTTCCCTCTCCATTGAGGTTCCTGAGCCAAGAGCCGACCACCTGCAAGAGGTCGTCGGAGTGGATGTGGGGATTCGTTACCTGGCCGTAACGTCCACCTCCACAGGCAAAGCGAGCTTTCACCCAGGCAAACGAGTTCGACACCAAGCTAACCACTACGCACGACTACGCAAACGCTTGCAGCAAAAAGGCACTCGCGGCGCGAAACGTCGGCTGAGACGCATCGAGCAGCGAGAGAGACGGTTAAAATTGCACGCCAATCACACCCTCGCCAAACAGATCGTTGAGCAGCACCCACACACCCTTCTTGGGCTAGAAGACCTCACCCATATTCGAGAGCGAACCAGGCGCAGGAAGCGCAAACGCAAGAAGAACGGCAAGGGCTATGAGCCTGTTTCTGTAAAGGCTCGCAAAGCCAATCGGGTGTACTCGCAATGGTCCTTTGCCCAGCTTCACACGCTCATCAGCTACAAGGCCGCGCTTGCCGGATCGCTCGCCATCAAGGTGGATGCGAATGACACCTCAAAGGCGTGTCCCATGTGTGGGCATACGGCCAAGGAGAACCGCCCGCGAAAAGGGTTGCTGTTCGTGTGCCAGCAGTGTCATTACTGCCTGCACGCCGATCTGGTTGGTGCAAGAAATATCACGATGAGAGCGCTCCTGGTCCGGCAGGACTGGAACAGGACGGGATGTTTGTCAATCATCCCTGATGCCTCGGACCGTGAAGCCAAAGCAGCGCGCCTGCGAAGGTACGCTGAGTTGCGGTGGAGTCCAGAGGTAACCAACAAGCCTCCGGTCAGAGACCTGAGGTGATTGACTATGCAACACGCCTCTGGAAGAGAGCATCTGGGGGCTGTGTGCTTATGGCACACAGCCCCCAGATGCTCTCTTCCACTCTCTTCTACCAGCGGGAGTGGACGCTGGTGCGGAAGCGCCGGTCATAGAGTTCCTGGATGCGCTTCATGGTCTCATCGCTCAGCGCGGGGAGTTCTGAGGCAGCAGTGTTATCCTCCGCCTGCTGTGGATTCTTCGCCCCGGCAATCACCGTCGAGGCCTCGGGGAACATCAAGATCCAGCGCAGGGCGAACTGCGCCATCGTCGTTCCCTCGGGGACCAGGTCCCGTAGCTCTTCAACCGCCTTCAGACCCTCCTCATAGTCCACCCCGGAGAAGGTCTCGCCCTGGTCAAAGGCCTCGCCATGACGGTTATAATTGCGGTGATCGCTCGTGGAGAACTGGCTCTGCGCGCTAAACTTGCCCGTCAAGAGGCCGCTGGCCAGAGGGACACGCACGATGACGCCAACGTTGCGCTCCCGTGCCGCCGCGAAGAACTTCTCGGCGGGCTTGAGGCGGAACATATTAAAGATGATCTGCACGCTCTTGACGTTGGGATATTGTATGGCTTTGAGCGCCTCTTCCACCTTCTCGACACTGACGCCATAATTGCGGATCTTGCCCTGCTGCTGCAAATCATCGAGGATCGCAAATACCTCGGGCATATCGTAGACCTCAGAGGGTGGGCAGTGCAGTTGCACCAGGTCCAGGGCCTCGACGTCGAGATTGCGCAGGCTACGCTCAATAAAGCCTGCCAGGTTCTGGTGATTGTTGTACCCTTCAGCCGTGTGGGGATTGAGGCGACGGCCCGCCTTCGTCACGATAATAAGCTCTTCTTTGCGCGCTTGGCGCACCTGGGCAATCAGTTGCTCGGAATGGCCATCACCATAGACATCGGCAGTATCAATGAAGTTCACGCCCAGGTCAATAGCCTTATTGAGGGCCGCAAGCGCGGCGGTATCGTCTTGCTGTCCCCAGGCATCTCCGCCAATTCCCCAGGCCCCAAAGCCAATCTCAGAGACATTCCAGCCAGTTCGTCCAAACGAACGGTATCGCATATATACACAACCTCTCTTCTCAACAGAGAATTTTCATACGAATTTTTATGAAAGACGTGAAAGACGCACAACGCCATCTCTTAGCTAGCACGCACAACAGGACAGCTACAGTGACGCCGCCCTCTCAGCTTACCGCATCCATAAACCATTCTGCAAACAAGCAGTTTTTTCCACACATGAAGAGAGGGGACGCGACATAGATCTATGTCGCGTCCCCTCTCGAAATAAAGAGAAACCTAAGCGGGAAACTGAATCTGCCAGACCTGAATAGAGCCATCGGCATCGCCACAGGCCAGCAGCGAACCACCTGGCGACCAGGCCACCGCGTGCACGGGAGGGTGCTTACTACTGTAAGCAAAGACACAGGCTCCTGTGCGCACATCCCAGATACGTACGCTCCCATCGGCGCTCGAAGAGGCCAGGAGCTTGCCATCCTGCGACCAGGAAAGCGAGAGAATCTTCTGCGTGTGCCCACTGAAGAGCAATTTATCCCGGCCCGTGTTGGTATTCCAGTAGTGGATAACCTGCTCCTCTCCGCCTGAAGCCATATAGCTATTCCCAGACGCCCAGGCCAGGGCCTGCACACTAGCAAACGAGGGGTCGCTAAAGATGCGCCCATGATGCCGTGGCGTGTTGACATGCCAGATCTGTACGCCCCCATCCTCGCTGGCCACCGCGACACAGGTGCCATCAGGAGACCAGGTGAGCGCGGCCACATCTTTATCCTGAGGTTTAAAGGTCGCGTGCTGCATTCCCGACATGGCGTCCCAGACACGGACCATGCCATCTGGTCCATCAACCGAGGCAAGGCGCTGGCCATCGGAGGACCAGGCCAACGCCTTCACCGGCTGCGTATGCGCCTGGAAGGTATGCATAATAGCACCCCTGGTCGCGCTCCACACATGAACCTGTGGATCATAGCCCGCCGAGGCAATCAATAACCCTCTGGGTGACCAGGCCACGGTATGCACACCCGTCCGGTGCCCACCGTAGGAGAGGAGAACCTTTCCCGTAGAGGCGTCCCAGACGCGAGCCTGCATATCATTCCCGCCCGAGACAAGCCGACGCCCATCATAAGACCAGGAAAGACTCCGAACCGCGCCATGGTTCGCGCGTGCCGTCCAGATTACTCTTCCCGCCGCCTTCACCTCTGCCGGAGCTTCCGGCACATCTACGGCAACACCATTTGGCGTCGAGAGGGGAGATAAAGGGGTAGTCATCTGGCTAGCGGGGGCAACCGCCACCCGCTGCGGGAAGGAGCGTAGCGGCCCAGAGGAGGGACGCGCACGAAACGCCTCTTCAAGCGCACTTGCGAAGGCTTGCATGCTTTTGAAGCGCTGGTGTGGCTCCCGCGCCAGCGCGGTCATGACCACCTGCTCAATTTCGGTCGACACGCTGGGGACCTTCGCCCGCAATGGAGGCAACAGCGAACCATACTGAAATAGGCGCGTGCTAAGCGGATCATAAGTTGGACGCTCACCCGTAAACCATTCATAGATGATCAGTCCTAAGGCATACTGGTCACTGGTCTGACGAGCCACACCCTGATATTGCTCAGGGGCCATGTAGAGTGAGTTCTCTGGGGAACGAGCCGTAAATATTCCCAGAGGAAGAAAGAAATCACTCAGCAATACATTACCTTGCTTATCAAGCAGCATATTCTCTGGCTTAATAAACTGGTGCAGATAGTTTTCGCTATGTGCATAGTGCAAAGCCTCAGAAATCTGCCTGGCATATGCCAGAATGCGTTGCGTGGAGAGACGCGTCCCTTCGGGATGGCGACGACGCAAACTCCCATTGAGGGCAACCTCCATGACCAGGTAGGGAACATTCCTTTCGACACCATAATCACTTACACGCATGATATGAGGATGGCTCAGGTTCGCGATTCGGCGAGCCGAACGCGAGAATTTTTCAATTTCTTCCTGAGCGAGGCGTGCCCGTAACATTTTGATAGCTACAGGCGCTTGAGAAGGAAGGTGCTCTGCAACAAATACCTGAGCATGCGGTCCCTCCCCGACAATATGGGTTAAACGATAGTGGCCTATCTGTTGTCCCGCACGATACAGCATGAAATAAGTCCTTTGGGGGCGATGTAATCCTAAATATCCATGTAACTGATTATAGAGAAGTTGCTTTTTCACGTCAATGCAAAGTCTGCTCGCTCACTTAAAAAGAGCCTCACCTTCATCCCCATAAGGCAATTGCGCAACACACATCTTGACACAACATGAAGCGCCAGCAGCGCATTTACGCCTGCTGCACAAACACCGGATAAGCTCAAGGGCAAACAACGTTCTCTTGTGCATCATGAAGAGGAATTCACAAAATAGGCTATAATCACCTAGCCTATTTTGGGGATACGACCATATCTTTCTCAGGAGAGTTCTTCGCACCTGCGGCGCTTGGAGTAAGGGGTGTGTGTGGAAAACGGCTAAGAACTTATCCGAAAACCTGATCTTGCCCGTGATATGAAAAGGTCTCAGGAAGGTTTTCGGATATATTTTTAGTCAGTGAGATACTCAAATTACTCTGGTTAATATGGCATTTTGATGATGTAGCCGGAGACCAGAACTAACGCGATCCCTCCTCCAATAAAGAGCAAATCGGTCCACCCAGGCCAAACCGCAAGGAAGATTAAACCCATGATGATGGACAATATACCCATGCCTAGGGCCTGTGGTCTTACCACTTTTCGCATATATGCTTGAAAACCTCCTTGTATGAATCTAGCATATGATGTTGTTCATCTATTCTATCACATTGTGACGATTCTCAGATGCTATTCCTTCGCCTTTTTTTATGTGCTTTAGAGGAATCAAAATGAGGTTGTGAAGACATGCGCTACTTTCTTCCTTTGCTACCTCAAATGTGAAGCATAATAGATATGTCATGAATAGTTCTGCTTTGATACAGTTTATATCACTTTATGAGAATAATGCAAGAGATATGAGACAAAAAACAGTTTCTGTTGCCAAAAGACGGAGGGAAACGCTATGCTTGATCGATTGAAATTTCTTTCTTCACGTTCGAATAGCTCCTTCAGCCCTTATTCTTGAGAAGTGCAGTACTTTATTATAGCTCTTGGGTCGGGGAGAGTTGAACTACGCCTCTGCTTATTTTTTGTTGGCTCTATAGCTGCTTCGATACGTCTGTAAAGCTGTTTCATTTAGTGCTTATCCGAAAACCTGTAATTGTCTCGGCATCTAGGAGAGTCAATAAAATGGAAAGGAAGAGGAGAAAAAGGTAATTTCCCACAAGATACTTCTTTGCTTTCCCTTTTCCCCTGAGTAAGCGTCTTTTGTTACTGCTCTTGAGAAGGATCATCTAGCACAGTGCTGAGCGCCCCTGGTTTCGAGATGAGGAAGCGCAAACCCGCAGCCAGCAGGTCGAAGCCTTCTTGAAAAGAAGGAGGTGCTTCACGTCCGCTGAGCAACGCCATGAGCGTCCAGAAGCGCTGCATGCGTTCGCTCGACGAGGTGGAAAGCTGAGTAGAAAGCTTGTGCACAAATGCAGGTGTCATTGCTTGTTGCGTTGACGCAGCGATGAGTCTGATCCAGTTTCTCAGCAACGTTTGCACCGACTTGCTCTCAAGAGGCTCTCCCTGTAACGCGGCTGACTGTGCCTGCTGGATAAGTATGAGCGCTTGCTGGTTATACTCAGCGATATTCATCTGGCGCGTTGATTTGTTGGGTGTGGGTGAGTTCAAATGGAGTGCTTCCTCAGTGAAAGCCGGGTCGTTGAGGATGCTGACAACCTCTGTCCAGGCTGCTATCTGCTCTGTCGTGAGCGTGTCTGGCGATTGCCAGGTGAAGTGGTCGAGGAGATGTTGTCGCCATTCCTCTGGCAGGTTGGCCTGTTCTACCAGTGCATGTAACTTCTCGGTAACAAAGCGGCTGCGTTCAGCCACGTTTTCGCTTAACGCCAGGGCCAGCTCATAGAGCGTCTGGATGGATTGTTCTGGCTGATGTCTGGTCTCCTTCGCCTGTTGTAAGACCTCCTGAACCCGTTGAAGCTGGTGGATCTGGTGTGCGACAGCGTCCAGTTGCCAATCGATGGCAGTGCTCACCGAAAGATTCCCACCGATGATGGCCCGTATCTCCTCCAAGCTGAATGCGAGTTGACGTAGCACGCGAATCAATTGAAGTTGCCAGATCGCTTCGGTTGAATAGAGGCGAAAGCGTGCCTGCGTTCTGTCGGTGGCAGGTAAGAGGTTGATATCGGTGTAATAACGGATCGTCTTGATTGGCACCCCCGTCAGTTTTGCGACAGCGCCAATGGTGTGTAACTGCTCGCGTGGCTCGTTCATACGCTCCTCAAGAAAGACTTGATTCTCCAGTTACTGGAGAGTGTACACTCTTCTCTGCTGCTCAGTCAAAGGCAGCATTTGAAAAGGAGGAAAAGATGGAACAGCCCTATCAAGAAGAGCACTTGGCGTTGGAAGCAGAGGGGTATCGGCTTCCGGCAGCACTGACCTTGCCTCAAGGAGAAAAAGTGAAATGGAGGATCGTTCTTCTTCCCGGTTCTATGTCTAACGACGTGGACGGAAACTATCCTGGAACACTGATGAAGCCCCATCTGTACGCAGACCTGGCGCGGCAACTAGCGGGACGAGGGCATGCGGTCCTGCGTTACGCCAAGTATGGAGCAGGAACAGGGGCAGAAATGGTGGATGAGAAGCGGGTTGTGGCGCATCGGATCTTCCCACGGCAACGATATATAGCCGAGGCAGCAGTTAAGAAGCTTCGCGAAATGGTCCCGCAGGCGAAGGGGCTGGCGGTTGCAGGGCATAGCGAGGGGAGCGTGCATGGAATGATGATCGCGCAGCAGTCCGAAATGGGCGTCGATGCCTTCATAAGCCTTTCTGGACCGGCACTGCGCTATATGGATCTCTTTATTCATAAAGCCCAGGAAATGGCAAAGGAACAGGGGGAGATCATCGATTTTGGAGCGTTCAAAGTCAATGCGACGAACTATATCCACGCCTTCGAACTCATGCGCGCAAGGAAGCCATTCACAGAGGACATCAAAGCTGATCCGACCATGGAGTTCTTGGTGAAGAGTTGGGACAGTGACAACCCTCAAGCGCACGAGGGACAGCAATACATGCGCGACTACGATGCGGTCGATCCATGCATCGAGATCGCAAAGGTGGCCTGCCCGGTGCTGGTTGTGCAGGGGGGCATGGATGAGTCAGGGGTGCATGCGGACAATGGTGAACGGCTCTATCAGGTTCGACATGCGGTCCATCCTGAGACAACGCAGCTGGCCTTCTTCCCTGATCTCCAACACTTCTACAAGCATGTCGTGCCTGGCATTACCTGGCAAGAGGCGATGGCAGTGGATGCGGAAACGGATAGGCGAGTAAGTGAAGTGATGAGTGCCTGGCTGGATGGGTTAAGAGAATAGATTGGATCTTGGAACCGAAGAAAAGACCAGGAGAGGAGGAAAGCCATGCCACGAACACGTCGGTGGGAAGTGAGCGATGCATGGTGGGAGAAAGTCAAGCCGTTCATCCCGCCGGCACCCTCGCGTGCCAAAGGAGGACGGCCACGCATGGATGATCGTCAAGCCTTTGCGGCGATCATCTATGTGTTGCGCACAGGCATCCAATGGAATGCGTTGCCGAGGGAATTAGGAGCAAGCTCAACAGTGCATGCCCGCTTTCAAGAGTGGGAACAAGCGGGCTTCTTCAAAGCGCTCTGGCAAGCTGGACTGGAAGAGTACGATGAGGTACAAGGGATCGAGTGGGAATGGCAAGCCGTAGACGGAGCGATGACGAAAGCCCCTTTCGGCAAAGCCGCAACTGGAGCCAATCCCACCGATCGTGGCAAGAGCGGAACCAAACGCAGTCTCCTCACAGATGGGGCAGGAATTCCCCTGGCCTTGGTCGTTGATGGGGCTAATCGTCACGACGTGCGCTTGCTCTGCGCTACTCTGGATGGTATTGTGATCATGCGTCCTGAGCCAACAGAAGAGCACCCTCAGCATCTCTGTCTGGATGCAGGTTATGATGGAGCACCAGCGCGCCAGGAGGTCGAGAGCCGTCACTATATGCCTCATATTCGTAGTCGCGGGCAAGAGAAGCAGGAGAAAATATGCCTTCCGGGTCATCGGGCGCGACGATGGGTGGTGGAACGCACCCACTCCTGGATCAATCGCTCTCGTCGGCTTCTAGTGCGCTGGGAAAAGAAAGTGGAAAATTATCTCGCTTTTCTTCACCTCGCCTGTGCTCAATTGATCTTTACTAAATTAGAGGTTTTCGGATAAGCTCTAAGCCGTTTTCCACACACACCCCTTACTCCAAGCGCTCATTTCGCGAGCCGAGACCAGATCCAATTTATCGTTACTTTTGGCCTTTTTAAAATGTGCTATCTGTGTCAGATATACTTAAGAGAACCAATTATATGCTGTGCAATATTATTTTAATTAGTTATTCGTAAAACAATCTGAAAAGTCTGCAATACACTTTAATTCAATATTTTAGTATAAATTTCCTGATTTCACGTCTTTTTACAACGAAAGCGGCCTCCCTTTCATCGAGGGAGTTTGTACCGGTAAGCACTGACATAGACAAACGCACACCCGTGTGCATGGGAGAACATAATGAAAGCAGTCGTCTACAATGGACCACGTAGCGTGAGCGTACAGGATGTACCAGATCCAAAAATCGAGCGTCCGACCGATGCGCTGGTAAAGATTACCACAACCAACATTTGTGGCTCCGATTTGCATATGTATGAAGGCCGAACCGACTTCGAAAAGGGCCGTGTCTTCGGGCATGAGAACCTTGGCGAAGTTGTTGAGATTGGAAACGCCGTTGACAGAATCAAGGTCGGCGACATGGTTTGCCTCCCCTTTAACGTCAGCTGTGGCTTTTGTCGAAATTGTGAGAAGGGATTGACGGCGTTCTGCCTCACCACCAATCCAGATCCAAAGATGGCTGGTGCGGCCTATGGTTTCGCAGATATGGGACCATACCAGGGCGGGCAGGCACAATACCTCCGCGTCCCATATGCTGATTTCAACTGTCTGCGGCTGCCAGAGGATGCACGTGAGAAGCAAGATGAATATGTGATGATCTCCGACATCTTTCCAACCGGCTGGCACGCAACGCAATTAGCGGGCGTACAAGCAGGCGACACTGTTGTCATCTATGGCTCAGGTCCGGTTGGACTTATGGCGGCTTACTCAGCAACGCTCAAGGATGCGAGCAAGATCATGATTGTCGATTTCCATCCAGATCGGCTCAAGCTTGCTGAATCCATTGGGGCAATTCCTATTGATTTCTCGAAGGAGGATCCCGTTGAGCGTGTGTTAGAACTCACGAATGGCAGAGGAGCAGATAGAGGCTGTGAGTGCGTAGGCTATCAGGCACATGATCCCCAGGGCCATGAGCACCCTAACATGACCATGAACAACCTGGTGCGTTCAGTGAAATTTGCTGGTGGGATTGGGGTCGTTGGAGTCTATGTCCCTAACGATCCAGGCGCACCAGATCCTCAAAACAAGCAAGGAGAGATACTCTTCGACTGGGGTCTCCTCTGGTTCAAGGGGCAGAGCATCGGCACAGGACAGTGCAATGTGAAGGACTATAACCGCCACCTGCGTGATCTCATTCACCTGGGGAAGGCCAAACCGGCCTTCATCGTCTCGCACAGGTTGCCCTTAGAGCAAGCCCCCGACGCATACAAACACTTTGATGCGCGCGACAACGGTTGGACCAAGGTCGTGCTCAAACCCGCAGCATAAGGAGGAAGAGGCTAAAGTCAGTACCCTACGGCGAAAGCCGAGGGCTTGGAGTTGTGTCTGAACTCCACCGCAATTCAGCATACCTTTTCAGGCGTGCGGCTTTGGCTTCATCGTCCGACACAGAAGGCGCGTACTGACAAGAGGCCCGTTCCTCTCCAGTCTTGCCGGATAAGAAGCGTTCGCATCGCAATGTTTCTTGCTCCAACCAGATCGGCATGGAGCGTGTACTGACAATTCTGACAGACGAAGAGCAATCCTTTGTTGGGTCTATTCTCTTTGCAGGTGTGCCCACATTTGGGGCACGCTTGCGAGGTAGAGTTGGCATCGACCTTGATTGCCATACTTCGATGTAAGAGCGCTTTATAGGCAATCATGCTATGCAACTCAGCGAAGGACCATTTGGAGAAGGTACGATTGGCTTTTCGCTGTTTTGCATTTTTGCCTTTGCGTCGTTTGGTACGCTCTCGAATGTCTGTCAGATGCTCCAGTCCAATCAAGCTTTGAGGGTGCTGTAGGACAATCCGCTTACTCACGACATGATTGGTATTCTGCTTCAACCGTCTCTCTCGTCCACTGATGGCAACGAGCCTTCTTGTCGCTGAACGAGTGCCTTTCTTTTGCAGACGTTTTCTCAGTCGTGCGGAGTGGTTTGCCTTGGGGACAATCTGTTTGCCTGAATGGAAGGTGCAATCCCCTTGCATCGTCGCCGTGACGGCAAGGTATCGCATCCCCACATCCACGCCAACGACTTGCTTGTGTGTTTCAGGTGTAGGATCAGCCGTCTCAATTGCAAGAGAGACAAGGAGGTAAAATTGTTTCTTGGGCTTGTCATACCAGAGTTTCGATGCACCAATCTCCGCTCCACGCTGGATCAATGCCACATGCTTATCGACCCGAGCGTAAAACCCTGGGCTTTAGCCCCAGGGATAGAAGCGAGTCATTTGAAGGCGGATAGGGTGGTTGGGGATATCCCTCTCTTGATACTATCCACCTTTTACACTATACTAGAACAAGTGTTTTGGTACATACACAACTGAAAAGTGTTTGGGCGTTGCAAGGTAAATCGTTCCCTTGCGTAAAAGCACTTGCGTACAAGTGTCCCTGTGCCCTCTCGGTGAGGTCTTTTAAGAGCTTCAAAGCCGCCTTGCCATCCAAGAGAGCAAACACGTATTGGCTCGGACGGAGCCTTCAGGAAACTTCGGTTTGCTGAGAAGCCCCCGGATTTATCCGTGGGGAGTCGTCACGAATGAGTTCCTGGACAGCCAGTAGATCCAGACCAGCCTCCGTCAGCGTTGCCTCCCCAACGTATTGATCCATGCGGGCACACCTATTCTCTTGAATGCACACACAGAAAGCAAATTTATATGTCTGCATCCAGTTTTGGCATTGAAAAGGTGTACTCGACATCCTGGAGGCACATCAGTGTCCCCTCCAGGATATCCTATTGTGAGTAGCTAGAGTTCGCGGTATTCGCCTTCGACGGTTCCCGGCTCGCTGCCAGAACCGGTCTGTGCTCTCGCTTCAGTGGCTTCACTACCAGCCGGAGCGCCTGTATAGCTGGCAATCTCCTGTTGCATGCGTTGATAGGTGCTCTCCAATTCAGCCATGGTGCTCTGCACGCGCGCTGTATCACTCCCAGTCAGCGCGTCACGTACAGCCTTGATCCGATTCTCCGCTTCACTGCGCACATCGGGCGCGAGTTTCTCTCTGTTTTCCTGGAGCATACGCTCTGCCTGGTAGGCTACACTGGAGGCATTGTTGCGTATCTCGATCTCCTGGCGGCGCTGTCGATCTTCCTGGGCGTGCTGCTCCGCTTCACGCACCATGCGGTCAACATCACTTTGCGAGAGACCACTGGAGGCGGTAATAGTGATCTTTTGTTCGCGGCCCGTGGCCTTGTCGCGCGCGGTCACATTGAGTATGCCGTTTGCGTCAATATCGAAGGTGACCTCGATTTGTGGCATACCACGCGGCGCGGGACTGATACCCTCCAGGCGAAAATTCCCCAGGCTCTTGTTATCGCGCGCCAGTTCGCGCTCGCCCTGAAGCACATGTACATCCACCGCGGATTGATTATCTTCAGCCGTGCTGAAGGTCTCGCTCTTGCGTGTGGGGATGGTTGTGTTGCGCTCAATGAGCTTGGTTGATACGCCGCCTAGCGTCTCAACGCCAAGTGAGAGCGGGGTTACATCCAGGAGTAAGACATCCTTGACCTCGCCTCCCAGCACGCCTCCTTGAATAGCGGCACCAACGGCAACCACCTCGTCGGGATTGACCCCCTTATGCGGTTCCTTGCCAAAGATGTTTTTAACAAACTGAACGACGGCTGGCATACGGGTCTGCCCACCTACCAGCACATCTTCATTGATGTCATTGGGCTTGACCTGTGCATCTTCCAGGGCACGCATGACCGGGCCACGTGTGCGCTCGATCAGGTCGCTCACTAGTTGCTCTAGCTTGGCACGTGTGAGCGTCATCACCAGGTGCCTTGGCCCACTGGCGTCAGCCGTGATAAAGGGGAGGTTGATCTCGGTTTGGGTCGATGAGGAGAGCTCAATTTTGGCACGCTCGGCGGCTTCTCTCAAGCGCTGTAGCGCCATGCGATCGTTGCGCAAATCAATGCCCTGATCCTTGCGAAACTCGTCGGCAAGCCAGTCCACGATCCGCTGGTCAAAGTCGTCGCCACCAAGGTGTGTATCACCATTGGTGGCCTTGACTTCAATGACACCCTCCCCTAGCTGCAGGACGGAGATATCAAAGGTGCCACCACCAAGGTCATAGACACCAATCAACTCATCATGCTTCTTGTCCAGCCCATAGGCAAGAGAGGCCGCGGTTGGCTCATTAATGATGCGCAAGACTTCAAGTCCTGCAATCGTGCCCGCGTCTTTTGTGGCCTGGCGCTGTGAATCGTTGAAGTAGGCGGGGACAGTGATAACAGCCTGAGTAATGCGCTCTCCCAATTTGTCTTCCGCATCGACTTTCAGCTTTTGGAGGATCATGGCCGAAATTTCTGGCGGGCTATACTCACGCCCTCCCATCACGACGCGGACATCACCATTATCAGCACGTGTGATCTTGTAGGGGACCATTTTCATCGTGCGCTGCACTTCAGGATCATCAAACTTACGCCCCATGAGACGCTTAATGGAGAAGACGGTATTTTCCGGGTTGGTCACGGCCTGGCGTTTGGCTACCTGACCCACCAGGCGCTCGCCATTCTTTGTAATCGCAACGATAGAGGGCGTGATCCGCGCACCCTCCCTGTTCTCAATGACGGTGGGTTCACCCGCCTCCATGGTTGACATAACTGAGTTTGTTGTTCCCAGGTCTATGCCGAGTACCTTTGCCATTGTTGCCCCTCTCTCTTGTATTGTGTCCACAGCTCCTCTCGACAAGAAGCCCAAGCAAGTATGTGGCCTGCTCACGTGAACTGTCGAATGCCAGAGGCTGCTTCTTTATCTGGCACCATCGACTCCAATGAGGCGTTGTCACTGCTCATTCGGCTTGCTTTTGCCTGTTGTTAGGATCAGTCTTTTCTTGCGCCGTGGGCGTTTCGCGTTGTGGGGAGGCTCCCGCGATACTCACCCTGGCTGGACGAATGACGTGATCCTCAATAATGTACCCTTGTTGAAGTACATCGAGAATGGTCCCTTCTGGCGCATCTGCACAGGCCTCTGTCGTGATAGCCTCGTGCCAGCGTGGATTGAATTGTTCGCCGATGGCACCGACACGTTGCACACCCAGCTGGTCAAGCATTGACTCAAGTCTGCGCGCTACCAGAAACAGACCCTGCACCCAGGAATGCGGACACATCTCCGCTGGTGCCGAGCGCAGCGCCAGTTCAAGATCGTCGAGGACAGGCAACAGGTGATAGAGTAAGCTGCTCTGGGCTGTGATGCGCCCCTCAAGCTGTTCCTTACCCATGCGACGGCGATAATTAACAAACTCCGCCTGCGTTCTACGCAGTTGATCCAGGTACTCTTCCGCTTTGCGTTGCTCTTCCTGTACCGCCTCGCTCTGGGGAACTGACTGGATGGCTGTCGTAGCTTCGGGCGGAGTCTGCTGTTGCTCTGCTTGACTCTGTTGAGTTGACTCAGTGGCTGTCGTGGTTCCAGTTGTGGCCTTCTGTTGTTCCGGGTTGTTTGACTGCATAGCATGAACCCTCTTCTTTTAAGCACTGTTTTTGACACGTATTAGCAGCATCTTGCCAAACAACAAGCTAAGAAAAAGCAATCGTGAACGCCGCCACCCCTCAGCCTTGTGAAACTTACCTCTTAGGTGCATACCTGTTTACCTCTCGGGCGGCTTCGCTCACACGCTTGAATGGCACCTGATATTCCTTTGTGCATACGATGGCGGTGGAGGTCGCTATACATCCAGATACCAGTGTCTAGATGTATATTTTGCTGGTGGAGGTCTTCTGAGAGGGAACTCGCGTCACGACGATGCATTGAAAACAAGAGGGTAACAATGATCGCCTTTATAGTTCCTCAGATTGAGACCTGTATCAACTGGCTGATCAATATTCACCTATATCCTGCTGTTGCCCAGTTCACATCATCAAACGAAAGATACCATGAAAAGAAAAATTTCTCTATAAATTTTTGCCAGTAGTAACACAGATAAAGCATCTAAATGTTCTGGTCCGCAAACCCATAACTCACTATAAATAGCATAACTTCTAAACTATTTAATGTGGGATATCATGGGGAGGCGGCTTCTCACCACTAAGTACACCTACCCCATGCGAAGAATAGCAGATATTGAGGAGAAACTCGACTATTTAGCGCAGAGACATCAACCTGGCAGATAAATATGCGTTGGGTGTAGTATGCGCTGCAAGGCATACAAGGAGTGGTCAGAGGAGCCGGTGTAGACAAGGTCTTCATCGACTGCGACTGAAGCATGAATCACGTCCTCGTTTGGTGACACCAACGTTTCTCGCCCGAGTGAGCGTTGAGCGCGCAGAGGTTGCCAACGTTCCTTTCATTGGGGTACACTTCTAAAAGTGTATCTATATCTTAACAAACACTCATGGCGCTTATCTTGCACCTCTTGCGAATGCAAAAGTCTTTCACAACAAAGCTCCGTCTCATTGAGATGATACGGGGAGAAGAGTCTCTTGAAGAGAGAGGAGTAATGTGCCTCACTTTACACTTAGTCACTCAACCAACCATACACAGATAGATCAGGCTCTGCAACAGCTTGTTGAACGATATGAGTCTTCCTTTCCCGAGCGCATCACCGCATACTACCTAACAGGGAGCTATGCCGATGAGAGCGATGTACAAACAAGCGATGTAGACCTCGATATTATCTTCCGTGAGCGCTTTCGCAACATAGAGGAGCGCCAGCTCGCGGAACAGTTGCGAGACGAGTTTACGGCACGCACTAAACGTCGACAACTCGAATTCGATATCTCCCTCACCGAGGAAGAGGCGTTCCGCGCCAGGGGCATCGACCCCAATCTCAAGCTAGCTGGGCAGCGTCTCTTCGGCGAGGATATCTGCGCACGCTATCCCTTGATACCTATCGAAGAGTGGGCGCATGAGCGCATGCATGCCGTCTACTATCTACTCACCCACGTCTACCCCAGAGAGGGCCGCCTGAACCTGGACTACCCCGAATGGAGCGATGAGTTCTTTGGCTATATGAATCGCACCGTCACGCTCGCGAATGGGAGCGAGGCCCCCTGCACACGCAACCTGCTCCGCACTACGGGCTGGGCCGCGACAGCGCTGCTGGCGTTCCAGGCTAGAGCATACGTGGCGCGCAAACGCGACTGCCACCTCACCTACCGGCAACATATCGATGACGAGTGGGGAACATTGTTAGAGAGTCTCTATACCCTCTGTCGCCAGCGCTGGCACTACCTGCTCCCCACCAGCACCCAGGAGCGCCAACAGTTACGAGGAATTTGCCAGCTCGTACAGGGCTTTGAGCAGCACTTTATGCGCCAGTATAAGCAGTTCATTCTGACCGAGTTACAGGCAGACTCAGAGGAACTAAAGCAACGCACACGCGAATTCCAACAACGCTTCCCCCTGCACGACGCCGAGGTAGAGGCAGCACTCCGATGAATTTTCATCAATCATGTATGGTCCATGCTGGCATGGACCATACATGATATGCCTCTCTAGACTGTCACGCCCTGCTCTTGCAAGAGCAGGTCCTCTTCGTAGATACGGCGAATCACATCTTCGATCTCTGGCTCCTGGAAGGTGACATCGCGCAGGCGATGCCGCTCGCCCAACCAGGCCACCAGCTCATGCGCGGGCAGGGTATCGCGCGCAAAGCTGAGCCAGACACGCGGTCCCTCAGATCGCACCAGGCGTACACCAGGTGGGAGAGTTGGTAGCACAACCTGGTCCTGTTCGTCGCGGGCCAGTTGGTCCAGCTCAGCGGGATCAAGGACCGCGATCAGCGTACGCTCGCCGCCGAAGCGCTCTCGAATGTCCGCTACCGAACCATCGTAAAGCTTACGACCGTGATCGATAATGACCATGCGGGGACAGAGTGTCTCGACGTCATCCATATCATGAGTTGTCAGCAAGACCGTGGTCTTCCGCTCGGAATTCAGTTGCAGCAAGAACTCGCGGATACGAGCCTTGGCCACAACGTCCAGGCCAATGGTTGGCTCATCCAGATAAAGTAGCTCCGGATCATGCAGGAGCGCGGCCGCGATATCTCCACGCATCCGCTGGCCCAACGAGAGCTGGCGCACAGGCGTATCAATAAACTCGTTTAAGTCGAGTGTCTCGCGCAGCTGCTCCAGATTCGCGCGGTGGCGCTCCTCCGGCACCTGGTAGAGGTGGCGCAGGAGGCGTAGCGAGTCTATAAGGGGCAGATCCCACCAGAGCTGGGTTCGCTGCCCAAAGACCACGCCGATACGTGAGGCCAGTTCGCGTCGCTGACGGATGGGTTCCAGGCCCGCCACGCGTAGAGTGCCACCGCTGGGCGTCAGGATGCCCGTCATCATTTTAATCGATGTGCTTTTCCCCGCCCCGTTGGGACCCACCAGGCCAAGCATCTCCCCGCGCTCAACACGCAGCGAGACATCCTGGACCGCGTTCACCAGGCGCAGCTCTGGATTGACGATACTGCGTATTCCACCCAGCATTCCAGGCCGGCGCCGGGCCAGACGAAAGGTCTTCGTCATCTGCTCAACCTCAATGATTGCCGACATGTTTTACCCCTTTCATAAATGACAATTTACTTCTTATCCGAGATCCTGAGCGCGCTTGCCGTGCCATCTTCAGGTGGTCCCCGAATGGGGGAAGCGCTAGTTACGCGAGTGACGCGCGCCCCCGAATGGGGGTTGAATTTCGGAATAAGATCTTAGTTGCCAGTGCTTTGATATTGACGAACGCCAAAGCGCCAGGCCAGCACGCAGACAGTGGCAAAGGCCAACGCCAGGACAGGCGCACAAAAGGCCAGCCAGAGCGGAAGGCCAAAGGGCAGAGGCCGCTCAAGAATGTAGCAGACTGGAATATAGGAGCCAAAGGCCAGAGGCACAATAAAGAGAAAGAAGCGCTGCATCAAGGCGTTATACGCCGTGAGCGGATAGCTCAGCATCTCACGCCCCCCGTAGGAGAGCACATTGGTGATCTCCACTGCCTCGATGGTCCAGAAACAGATGGTCGCGCCAAGCAGCAGGATCGCCACAAAAATGAGCGCTGTACTGACAATACCAACCGGCAGTAAAAGCGCCTTGATCCAGGTCCAGTGGAGCTGGGGCAACAACGTCAGGGAGTAGCCCATTGATAACACGCCTAGCGAGATACGCCCCAGACGGCGCAGGCGAAAATCGCTGCCCACAATCTGGAGGAAGACCCCCGTTGGACGCAGGAGCACCCGGTCAAACTCGCCCTTGCGAATCGTCTCAGGGAAGTTGTCGATACCTGCGCCCACCAGCTCGGCCACGCCAAAGCTCAAATTGATCACTGAGCTGAGAAAGGCCACCTCGCCCACCTTCCAGCCAAGCAGGTCGGGGAAGGGGATGAAGAACAGCAGGAGCGCGAAAAACTCCAGCCCGGTCACCGCCAGGTACGAGCCAATATCCAGTAACAGATTAACCTTGTACTGAAACTGAGTCTTGATCTGCATGCCCACCAGGTAGCGGTAGAGGCGCAGATCGGCCAGAAATGTTGATAGCATCATATAAACACTCCTCTCTTAACCGCCCTGAGACACCACGCGACGCGTCGCGATGGTAGTCACGGCACGCGCGATCAGGATAAGGACTAGCAGCCAGCCCAGTTGGCGCACAAACTCAAACCAGAAGTCGGTCAGCGTCATCTTGCCCAGAAAGGCCAGCGCGGGCGCGTTCATAAAGCCATTGAACGGCAACCAACCCGCAAATGTCCGCAGCCAGCCAGGGAAGAAGTAGACCGGCACATAGGACCCGGTAAAAAACTGCGAGATAACCACTGACATCGTGACCATGGCTCGCCCTTCAAGAATCCAGAAGGCAAAGATGTTATAGAGAAAACGATAGGCCACACCCAGCAGAATAGCGGGCGGCAGCATCAAGAGAAGCGTGCCCCAGCTCGTCCAGGAGACAGGCGTGCCTATATGAAACAAAAACATGCCTGCCACGTAAATAGGCAGCGCACGGAAGAACAGGAAGAAGAGGCTCCGTCCCACTTCGCGGCTAAACCAATACAAGCAGAAGTCGCAGGGCTTGCTTAGATCCGACACGACCTCCCCGGTGCGAATTGTCATCATCAGGTCCATCCAACCAAATGGCGAAATGACCATAAGGAAGGATTGTAAGAGCCAGGTATAGCGCAGGCTATCCTGAACGCTATAGCCAGGGACCGCTGGTCGCGCGTGATAGAGCGCGATGATGATATAGCTAAACAGGGTACAGAAGAAAATGTTGGTCACCAGGCCCGAAATATTGGCCCAGCGATAGATTAATTGGCGGCGAAATGCGGTCAACGCCACCTCAACATAAAAAGGGAACATATCACTCCTTGCAAAGGACAGCCAGAGAGAGCACAAAACGCCCTACTCTGATGAAAGGACTGTGACAAAACGTGGCTTATGTGCATGCAAACCAGGTACACGGACAAGGCCGTGTTGATGGAGAAGATGTGGAAAGGAAATTATCGGGGACACGACGAAACCGGGATGGCTCACAACCAACCCGTAAGGAAGAAAAACAAGTACCGGAAAACCCCTACGCGCCAAAGAGAGCGTTATCTTCACGCGAAGGAGCACTATTATAGCATCAGCCACCATAGCTTAGCAAGTCCTTTGCCCTTCGCGCCTGCGGCGCTCAGAAGTAAGGGGTATCTGGTGGCGGGATGGCTTCGCCATCCCGCCACCAGATACCCCTTACTTGGTGTTGGATGTGGGCGAACGCTCACACCCAAACACCACATTATTCTTCCCAGGGCTAACTTGCCAGCCGAGAAAGGGAAGATCGATGTGCCCACAGGAACTCGTGAATGCCTCTTGATCGATATACAAATCTCAGAAGTGGAGGATAGGCAACTTCCGCCTGTGAAGCGGGGATAATCTCAGGCCTCTCTAACACATACTGCCTTTCTAAATCTACTCAAAAGTGCTTACACACCCTCAAATAGATTCAATTGCTGCACTTGCCCCTTACAGGAAGCCCCTTTGACTTCTACGCCGCTTTGGGTCGCATGCAGCACACCGCACTCAGGACGAGCCTGAGTGTGTGGCTCTTGCCGAGCAAAAAACCTCGTCAGGATATTGTGCGCACTATTCTCATCGCGATCCATAACGAGTCCACATTCGACACAACAATACGTTCTCTTCCACAGTGGCATGGCTTGCAGATTCCCACAGCCACTACACTGCTTGGAGGTATTGCGCTCATCTAAAAAGTGAAGGTCCTTCCCGTACAATTGGCTTTTGTAGGTGAGCATTTGAATGAAAGTGTACAAGCCCCACTCATTGAATACTGCACGATTGAGGTGTTTGTTGCGCTCTCGATGCTCTTTCGTGACCATTTGTCTTTGGGAAAGGTCCCCAACCACAACGGTTCTCTCAACCAGTTTGTGGGCTATCAAGTGTGACGCTTTATGAAGACTATCCTGTTGTTTATTGCGTTTCTTCTGCGAAACGCGCTTGTAGACCTTGCTTAAGTGAATATATCGACGTGATTTCTTTTTGCACTTGTCACGCTTGGAACGAATCTTATCCAGTTGTTTGTTGTGCCAACGTGCCCCCTTGAAGCCGCCAATGGTATAGACTCTGCCTTGCTCATTGACGCCTGTTGCCAGGGTCTTGATGCCTAGATCAAAAGCAACCGTTCCTTCTGTTTCGTGTCGTTTCTCGTTGCGCTCTCTGACAAATGAGGCAGAGTAGTTGCCTCTGCCATCGCGACTGATCGCCACTTCTCGAAAACCCTCTGGGGGCGCTTCTGTGAGGCGTGCAACAATGTTGGGATACACCTTTGCACCATGTTTCCCTCCACCACCAGTAGGCAGAATGAGCGTATCGCCTTCAATCTTGAGATACATTGCAGGATAGCAGAGCGTGAAAAAGCAGTGACGTGGGCGTACTCGCGGGAATCCTGGCGTCTCTCCTGCTTTGACTCTGCGATAGAAGGCTTTCATCGCACCATGAAGGCGGTAGTAGACCTCTTGCAGCAGTTTACCATAGACCTGAACGAGCTCAGGATCATGCTGTTTGCTCTCTTGCAAGCTTCGTTTAGCTTCGTAGAGATCCCACTTCTCGCCCTCTCTGAGCCGCATCACCCACCAGTTGTACAGCCCTCTACACTTGCTTTGCATGAACTCAAGCGTAGCGGCATCCTGCTCGCTCACGTCAATCTTGATCTTTTTGCAAAGCAGCATCTTTTATTGCTTTCTTGTAGGAGCGCAATCCGTGAAGCCGGGCCGAAAAGACGGTCACGATAGCAATCAAATCTCGCACAAGCTCTTGTTCAGGAGAAAGGTTTTCGCCATTGATGACCACGAGTTCGGTATGGTGTCGCTCGCAAAACACTTCAAAGTATTCATAACCAAAGCGAACTAGCCGATCCCGATGGGCAAGAACAATGCGCCGTACCTGACCAAGCTCCACCATCTCCATGAGACGATTGAAGTGTTTGCGTTTATAGTTGAGTCCACTACCAATATCCGACATCCATTCATCGACCTTGAGCGAATGCTGGTGACAATAGGCTTCTAACGCTTTTGTTTGATGAAGCAAATCAGGCTTTTGAGCAATCCCAGAGACACGTGAGTAAGCGATGGTGAGGCCCTGTTCTGGCGCTTTAAACCCGCGATACTCAAGGTATTGATCGTGCGTATAGTAACGCCTGTTTGATTGTGGAGAACGGTGAGCAACTAATTTGCCTTCACGGTCCCATTTTTGGAGCGTTTTGGTGGACTTGCCAATAAGTTTTCCGAATGCCTGGATATCGTATGTGTTCTTCATAAACACATTTTAACACAATTTAGTGCTTATGTCAAAACTGTTTCATAACCTCCTCCCCACCTGTCTTGAGAACACAACGGTCAGCGGCCATCACATTGCGGACCCAATCAACATTCTTTGCCTCCCCATAGAGCACTGCCATAACAAAACCATCACCCAGTGGATACGCCGAGAGAGGTGTGATATATTCTCGGCCACTGCTTCGTCCAAGATGCTTGAGCACAGAATAGGTGCGCAAACACCCTCCAGAAATTTTGAGGAAGAGCGCGTTCGATCTCTTATTTAGTTGCCGCCTGGGGCGCGCTTCAATTGTCTCTTGCTGTTCTGTATTTACTGACACGGTACCACCTGCTTTCTCGTTCACCTTTTTTCAAGCTTGTTTTGCAAAAGTCCCTATTTGACAGGCATGCTATTTTGTAACGTAAAAGAAATTTCGTAACATGTTGTCTCTTTCCAAGTGTAGCCTGGCTCCTGGCTGGAAACAAGCCACAATCGGAGCCAACTGTTAGATATGTAACAAGGAGCGCAAGATGTCACACTCGCCTGGTGATTTGCGTGTGAGGCGCACCCAGAAGCTCATCCGGGATGCGTTCATCGCCTTGATAGAAGAGCGCGGTTTCGATGCCATCACTGTTGGAGAGGTTGCAAGCCGTGCGATGGTCAGCCGAACCGCCTTCTATCGCTACTATGAGGATAAATACGACCTGGTCATGAAACTATTTGAGGAGACCGTCATTACTATAAACCGGGATTTCGATGTCTTTCGTCGCGATGCATTGAGCACTGCTGACCCCAAAACCCCTGCGCAGTCCTGGACCCAACTCTTCAAATATGCCGAGGAAGCCATTCCCACGCCCCTACCATATGTGGAACTCTTCGAGCATGTTGCGGAATATGAGAGGCTGTATCGGGCGCTGCTTGGCAAGAGGGGGAGTTCCTGGTTTGTAATGAACATGCGGGCATATCTCGCCGATATGATAAGCGAGCGTCTCCAGGAGTTGGTAAAGGCTTTCAACGGGAATCTCGGAGTTTCTCGCGTGTTGATGGACGGATTTGTGCCCGCCCAAATTGCCGCGCTCCTGGTTGATACCATCACCTGGTGGCTAGAGCAGGGAAGGCCCTACACGACCAGGCAGATAGCCATGTACTACTACCACATGATGTGCTCGATCCTCAAGGATGTTCCCACGTGGGAATAGTATGCCTCTCGCTACCAAACAACGGGAGGCATACTACCATTTACTCTGGTGTGGAGGGGGCTTCCCCGGTGGGATCTTCCTGCTCCAGAAGGAGAGGGAAGGGCGTTTTTTTGCCGTTGGCAGAGAGCGCTGAGGGGCGCGCGGAGTGATTATTGGGATGCGCGCGCTCAAGGGGGAGCTGCTGGTGATGATAGATACGATTCGAGAGCAGGGCGTGATTGGCGTTCATCGCCACCTGCATGGATTCAATGATATGCTCCAATTGTTGGATACTAGTGAGCATTTCTTCAATATTGGTAATATTGCTGGCAAAGGCGGGCTGCTGCTGCATGAGGTCCGCGTGCAGACTCTGCATCTGGACCACCAGGTAGTTCTGGACCTCTTTGAGCATACCGTGCATGGAATCATCGAGGACGCTCAGGCGCTGCTCCAGCACCTTGTCAAAGACGCCCGCCATCTCATCCCAGGGAATCTCGGTCTGTAACTCTATCGAGTCGTACTCGGAACTCAACTCCAGTTCGGTGCCACCCTCCCCAAAGGTTGCAAAGTCACTCTGAGTATATTGCTTGATTAGCTCCTCGATGGCCAATAGTTGGGCCGCCAGGGCGTTCTCCATGGTATGCTGAAGTTGTCCCTGCTGGCGATCCTCGCGCTGTTCCAGGTGGCGCGCCAGAACCTGGTCCGCATGCTCCTGCCCGGAAGAGACGATCTGGCTCAGCCCCTCCAGCGTGCGCGCATGCTGCTCATTCAAGCGACGAGGAATAGTACGTAAAAGTTCCTGGTTGAGTGAGGAGAGGCGCTGCTCAAACTCGCGGCGCAAGGTCGCAAAGCGGCTATCCAGCGAGCGCTCCATCTCGCGTCGATGCGCGCTCAGCCGTTGATCGAGAATGGTAGTAAATGCTTGTAGCTCATCTTGAGTAAATGACATGACCTATCCCCTCTTCATATTTCGTCCGCTTGAGCGTGTCTTGCCTCACCAGTATAGGTAGCAAATACAGCTATGTCAATATTTCCAGGCTTTTAGTCAGTTTTTTTAGCACGAAACGCCCCTTTCAGGAGATCCCTCGCGCCTGCGGTGCTCAGGGGTAGGGGAGTGTGTGGGAAACGGCTCTGCCGTTTCCCACACACTCCCCTACCCCGAGGCGAGCGTAGCGAGCCGAGGTAAGAGCGAGAAGAGAAATGAAAAGCCCCAGGCTAGCCAGAGAATTTCATCTGGGCCACGGCGGTATGGTCTAGGAGCTTCTGCGCATTGCGCCACATCAGTTTTTCGCGTGCCTCAGGCGTAAAATAGTCAAAGGCCTCGAAGTCGCGCAGCCAGCGCTGGGGGGTAATAAAGGGATAGTCGGAGCCAAAGAGGAAACGATCCTGCATCCGTGTCGCGGCCTCGCGCAACAATACCTCGGGGATGCGCTTGGGCGACCAGCCTGAGAGGTCGTTATAGATGTTGGTCTTATGCTGCATGGCAGCCAGCATCTCCTCATGCCAGGGCCAGGAGGGATGAGCGCCAATAATCGTCAGGCCGGGGAAGTCAGCCGCCAGGGCATCCAGGTAGATCGGGCGTGTATAGTCAAGCTTGATGCCCATGCCACCAGGCGTGCCAGCTCCCAGGCCATTGGTTCCGGTGTGAAAGAGCGCCGGAATGCCCAATTCCTGAATCTTCTCCATCAATGGATAGAATTGCGGATCATTGGGATAGAAGGCCTGAACTCCTGGATGGAACTTGGCCCCACCCAGCCCGAGGTCTTTCACAGCACGCTCTATCTCTTTCACGGCGACCTTGCCCTTATGGGGATCGACACTGGCAAAGCCAATAAATTGCTGCGGGTAGCGCTTCACAATCTCGGCAATATAGTCATTGCCCAGTGGGGGCAGGCCAGTCGCGGTCTCGGCGTCCCAGGCTAGCAGCACACCGATCATATCTAACTCGGCGTAATCGGCGGCGATCTGCTCGATATCTTTAAGCTTGACTTCGGTGCGGAAGAACTTCTCAGCGGCCCTGGCATATGGGCCAAGCGTCACCTGCATAAACTCCGTAGTCGGCAGGTGGACATGAAAATCAACGGCGCGTGGCATATCATAACTCCTTGTAATCGATACCCTGAATGACACACAACATTGTGTATCTATCTACGCACTCTCATTATAGTATCGCGAAAAGGAGGCATGTCCAAATGGCTGGCGTCTTCTCGCTTGTAATACAGCCTTTTTTGGTGTGCCTCGAATGCTTTATTGCTTCCTTTATGGGACATCTGGTCTTCTCAGGGGCAAAAAGGGAACTTATTGCGTTATGGTAAGTGAGGATGGCGCGATGCCTTCCTAGAACGCCATAAATATTTTTGCTGGAGACATATCAATTATGCAAAAATACCTGCTAAAACACACTCAGATAACCAATCAGCATATTTCAAGATCTTTATTTACAAGCCTCTGCTGTTTACTGCTCTTTCTCACAGGTTGCTCAGATATGGCAGCTGCCAATCCATCAGGCACGTCATCTCAGGCCGCTGTGGCCAAAGGGAACGAAAACACATATGAAAGCACACTCGAACAGCAACGCCTCAGCAAAGTCAAAGCCTTAATTTCGGGCATGTCTCTCGACGAAAAGCTCGGGCAACTCATCATCGTCGAGTATCTTTATAGCAACTATGCTAGTACTGAACTTCCCGCCATGATTGCACAGCATGTAGGTGGCTATCTCTACCAGGCAGCAAACCATAACTTTGACCCTCCTTTCAATACTATTGACGCGGCAAAGCAGGTGGGGAATTTAGCCAATAAAGATGCCAGGATTCCCTTGCTGATCGCCGTCGACCAGGAGGGCGGCTTAGTCAATAAAATCGCGACCTTCTTTGGGGATGCACCGGCTGCGGCAGACCTGACAGCCACCGGCGATCCCAACAAGGCCATGGAGGCGGGGCGGGTAGCTGCCAAGCACTTGCAGCAGCTAGGCATAAACACTAATCTTGCGCCCGTCGTCGATGTGCAAACGGTCACACCTCCGCTCCTCCAATCACGCATCTTCGGTTCGGATGGCGATACTGTCGCGACCTACGCAGGCGCCTTCTTAAATGGCGTGCAGAAAAATAATATTATTGGCTGCTTGAAACACTTTCCCGGTCTGGGATCGCTCACAAGTGCGGACGATCCTCACGACACTCTACCCGTCGTCTCCAGCAGCATGGATACACTCCAAAAGTACGACCTGGCACCCTATAAAAAACTGATCGCGACGCAGAAACCCGCCATGATTATGTCGACCGACGTGGTTACCACAGCCATTGACCCCGATATGCCAGCGGAGCTCTCGCCCAAGGCCATCGATGGCGTCCTGCGCAAACAGCTCGGTTATACCGGTGTGGTGATTACAGATGGACTCTATATGGGCGGCATAATTAATCATTGGACGCTAGGAGAGGCCGCCGTCCTCTCGATCATCGCGGGCAACGACCTGATCGAGGGCCCCACCACCGCCTCAGAGGTAGCCGAGGTCGTGCAGGCCTTTAAAGACGCCATCCAGAATGGGCGCTTAAGCGAGCAGCGCATCGATGAATCCCTCCAGCGCATCCTCTTGCTGAAGATGCAATATGGCATTATCAAAGCCTGAGTTCGCCTCTCATGACTTCGGCCTATCCACACCACTCCCATCCCGAGCGCTGAGTAGTAAGTTGGATTTTGCATTGTGTAGCCACTTGTGGCGCGCCTCGCAGGCTTAATTGCTTCCTTTATGGGACCTCTGGTTTTTGTTGAAAACAAACGGGGGGGCTTTGCGTTATGGTAAGTAGGGAATGGCATGATGCCATCATATGATACCGCAAATGTTTTTTTGCTGGAGCTTTAATTTACTATGCAAAACTATCCGTTAAAACGCACACAATCGACCCATCAACATATTTTAAAATCGTTTCTTGCCTGCGTCTGCTGCCTCCTCCTCTTTCTTACCAGTTGCGCAGATGCGACAACGGGCAACTCACCAAATACATCCTCCCAAGGCAGCCAGGCCACTGCCTCCAAAGGGAACGAGAACTCGTATGAAAACACACTTGAACAGCAACGCCTCAGCAAAGTCAAGGCATTGATCTCAGGTATGTCTCTCGATGAAAAAATTGGGCAGCTCATCATTGTCGAATATTTCGGTTCAGACTATGCTAACACTGCTCTCCCCTACATGGTAGGGCAACAACATGTGGGTGGCTATCTCTATCAGCAAATAAATCACAATTTTGAATATCCCTCCAACACCATCGAGGGGGCAAAGCAGGTCGTGGACGCAGCCAATAAAGACGCCAAGATTCCCCTCCTGATCGCCATCGACCAGGAAGGCGGGGTTGTCAATAAGCTCAGCACCTTGTTTGGCGATGCCCCCTCCGCCGAGGATCTGGCTGCCACCGGAGACCCGAACAAAGCCCTGGAGGCGGGACAGGAAGATGCCAACCACATGCAACAGGTTGGCATTAATGTGAACCTTGCCCCCGTCGTCGATGTGCAGACGGCGACACCTCCACTGCTCGCCTCGCGCACCTTTGGCACAGACGGCAACTCCGTCGCAACCTACGCGGGTGCCTTTCTGAATGGCTTGCAGAAAAATAACGTTATTGGCTGCTTGAAACATTTCCCTGGTCTGGGATCACTCACAAGTGCGGACGATCCTCATGACACTCTACCCGTCGTCTCCAGCAGCATGGATACACTCCAAAAGTACGACCTGGCACCCTATAAAAAACTGATCGCGACGCAGAAGCCCGCCATGATTATGTCGACCGATGTGATCACCACGGCCATTGATCCCGACATGCCAGCCGAACTCTCGCCCAAGGCTATCGATGGCGTCCTGCGCAAACAGCTCGGCTATAACGGTGTGGTGATCACGGATGGCCTCTATATGGGTGGTCTCAAACGCTGGGGCCTGGCCGAGTCTGCCGTTCTCTCGATCATCGCAGGCAACGACCTGATCGAGGGACCCTACACCTCCTCCCAGGTAGCCGAGGTCGTGCAGGCCTTTAAAGATGCTATCCAGAATGGGCGCTTAACAGAAAAGCGTATCGATGAATCCCTCCAGCGCATCCTCCTCATGAAATTGCAGTACGGCATCATCAAGGCGTAAATTACTTGTGTTTGTGAATATAATGGGCCCTGGCAACCTCAGGTTGCCAGGGCCCATTATATTCACAAACACAGACAATGTGATGCTCTTTTTCAGAGCCTCCTAGCACAAATAGCATATTTCACTCAACAAGGCAGACTTTGTATGATACAATTTCAACCTGTACAATGTTGTCCGCTTTCTTCAGTAGATCCCCCATGCAGAAGGAGAAGCTCGCCGATGAGATTAGCACTTAAACGACTTCATCACCTGGGAAAACACCTATCTATAGGTGTGCTTATCTGCACCCTCATGACCTTAGGCATAGTACCAGGAACAGCCTCAGCCCACGAAACAAGCAAAACGTCCACGACAGCCAACCATGCCCTCTCTTCCACAAGTACAGACTCACCCAAGCGCCAGCTACGTGCCGCCTGGATCGCTACAGTTACAAATATCGATTGGCCATCACAGCCGGGCCTGCCCGCAGCCACGCAGCAGCAGGAATATCTGACGCATCTAGATGAACTACAGCAGATGAATATGAATGCCGTTGTCGTCCAGGTGAAACCCACTGCCGATGCGTTCTATCCATCACACTATGGCCCCTGGTCCCAATATTTAACCGGGGTGCAGGGGAAAGATCCCGGTTATGATCCCCTGGCATTTATGGTCAATGAGACACATAAGCGCAATATCGAATTTCATGCCTGGTTTAATCCCTACCGAGTTAGCATGCAAGGCGATATCAACCAGCTTGTGCCAGATCATCCCGCACGCCTGCATCCCGATTGGGTCGTGAGCTATGGCGGCAAGCTCTACTACAATCCCGGTATTCCCGCGGCTCGCGAGTTTGTGGTGCAGAGCATCCTGGAGGTTGTGCGCAACTACGACGTTGATGGCATCCACCTGGATGACTACTTCTATCCCTACAAGGTCGGCAACCAGGACTTCCCCGATGATGCCACCTACCAGCAGTATGGCGCGGCTCGCTTCGCCAATAAGGACGACTGGCGCCGCGATAATGTCAACCAGATGATCCAGGAGCTCTCAAGCGGGATCAAACAGATCAAGCCTTATGTTAAGTTTGGCATCAGTCCCTTTGGTGTCTGGCGCAATCGATCGGTTGATCCAACTGGCTCCGATACCACCGCCGGTCAGACCAACTACGATACCCTCTACGCCGACACACGTCTCTGGATCAAGAACAACTGGCTCGACTATATCGCGCCCCAGATCTACTGGAATATCGGCTTCGCGCCCGCAGCCTACGACAAGCTTGTAAGCTGGTGGGCCAACGAGGTCGCCGGAACGCATGTCCAGCTCTACATCGGGCAAGGCGCCTATAAGATCGGCACCAGCAGTCCGACGAACTGGCTCAACCCGGACGAGATGCCCAATCAGCTCGCACTCAACCTGCAATATCCCCAGGTTCAGGGCAGCATCTTCTTTAGCTTAAAAGATCTCAATGCCAATTTACTAGGCTTTAAAGACCGCCTGGTCAACGATATCTATAAGCAGAAGGCACTGGTCCCCACCATGCCATGGCTGGATAGTACCGCTCCACGCCCCGTGGTACTCCTGCCTAGCGGACCGAAACAGGACAGCGCGAGTCTACGCTGGCTTGATCTCCCTCACAACACAACGGCCTACTATGTGATCTATCGCTTCGACGGCAAGATTGTGCCTACCCAGGCGGACTTTGACAACAGCGCCAACATCCTCACAACGCTGCGCAAGCTACAAGAGGAGAGCACACAGCAGCAGTTTGTCGATACAAGCGCCCAGAGCGGTCACGCCTACACGTACTATGTCACCGCAGTGGATCGGTTGCATAACGAAAGCCAGCCTTCAAGTGGGCGATCGATCACACTCGCCTGAGCGATAACATCATCAATCACACTTAGGTGAATGAGAATGCTATCGATCACACATACTTCTATCATAGAATGTCCCCAGCAATCCGAGATTGCTGGGGACATTCTATGATAGAAGTATGCAAAGCGCTTGTAGAGTCCATGCAAGCATGGACTCTTCGGCCTACAAGCTGAGGTTCAGCCATCGGGAGATCGCTGCGCTCGTAGTCCATGCCAGCATGGACCCTACACGTTCCATGCCAACTGCCAGGCCAATATTGCATTCGATCAATTCATCACACTCAGGCGATGCTAGGACTCCTGCTCCTTGCGGACGCGGCGTACAATAGCCCAGGCGGTGGGCAGCAGGGCCGCGGCAACGATCATCTTGAACGCCTCGCCAGGGAGGAAGGGGGCCGCGCCCGCCAGCAGGGCCGCGCCCAGGCTATGATTCACACCGTGCGCCATGGGCAGACCGAAGATAGCCAGCCAGGCCACACCCAGACCCAGGTTAATAACCACAGCGGGCAGCATGGCAAAGATCGAGGTCAGGTAGCTGCGATCCAGGCCACGCTCACAGAGCCAGCCAACCACGAAGGCCGCAATAGGAAAGGCCCAGATGTAGCCCGCAGTAATCCCGATCAGACTGGCAGGAGAACCCCCACTCGCAAAGACTGGCAAGCCGACCGCACCTTCAGCGATATACAGCAGCATTACCAGCGCGCCACGCTTGCTGCCCAGAGCCGCCCCTACCAGCAAGACCATAAATGTCTGTAGTGTTATAGGAACCGGGGTAAAGGGGAGGTAGAAACCGATATGCGCGGCCAGGGCCATCAAAATACTAGCACTCACTATGAGCAATCCATCACGCCCCAGGCTGGCGACACGTGATGTCCGTCGCGCGGGGACTGCATAATCCAGAATAGTTGTTCCTGGTGCTATTGCCATTAGTATACTCCTCATGTGTTGTTCTGTTCGTTCTTCAATTCCACAACGCTGCCCAGGCCAAAGATCTTCTACGAAATACACGCTACAAAAGACCTCTTCCTCGGGGCCAGCATTCACCGTAGCGAATTCTACCACATTCCTGGAAATTATTGGTAGGTTGTTTTAGGGGTTATTGTTGAGTCTGCTGGCTTCGCCAGCAGACTCAACAATAACCCCTAAATGCACGCTTTACATGTATATATAATCTTAAAAGCCTATGCGAATACAAAACTATTTATAGCGTGTTACAATACAATTTATATAAGAATGTTCGTTTTCTTCTTTCAATTTCCGCACTCAAGAGATGGAGATGTCACACGATGAGACCACTGCCAGCACGCCTCATGGGCAAACTCATGTCACTCTCCGCGTTGCTCTGCGCCCTGCTCGCCCTGAGCCTGGTGCCAGGCACAGCCAGCACGTATGGTGCCACAAGCGGCCCAGGTAAGCGCCTGGGATCAACGGATACGCTCGCGCCCAAGCGCCAGTTGCGTGCCGCCTGGCTCGCCACCGTCCAAAACATCGATTGGCCTTCGAAGCCTGGATTGCCCGTCGACACACAGAAACAAGAGTATACGGCCCACCTGGACGAAATGCAGCAGATGAACATGAACGCCATCGTCGTCCAGGTACGGCCCACTGCTGACGCATTCTATCCATCACGCTATGCCCCGTGGTCGGCCTACCTGACGGGCACACAGGGACAGGATCCCGGCTATGATCCCCTGGCCTTTATGGTCGATGAAACGCATAGGCGGGGACTGGAGTTTCACGCCTGGTTTAATCCCTACCGGGTTAGCATGCAAGGTGATATTAACCAGCTCGTCGCTAATCACCCGGCACGCCTGAACCCCGACTGGGTCGTGAGCTATGGAGGAAAGCTCTACTATAATCCCGGGGTGCCCGCGGCACGCCAATATGTTGAGGATAGTATTCTTGAGGTGGTACGCAACTACGACATCGACGCCATCCACCTGGATGACTACTTCTATCCCTACAAGGTTGGCAATCAGGACTTCCCCGATGACGCCGCCTATCAACGCTATGGCAGCGGAAGCTTTGCAAAAAAGGATGACTGGCGGCGAGCCAACATCAATCTCCTCATCTATGAACTCTCCACGCGCATCAAGCAGATTAAGTCCTTTGTCAAATTTGGCATCAGTCCCTTTGGCGTCTGGCGCAACAAAGCTGTCGATCCCACCGGCTCGGATACCGCCGCCACGCAGACCAGCTATGATGATCTGTACGCCGATACCCGCACCTGGCTCAGAAACAACTGGCTCGACTATATCGCTCCACAGATCTACTGGAGTATTGGCTTCACGCCTGCCGCCTATGACAAGCTCGTCGCCTGGTGGGCCAACGAGGTCAGCCGGAGCCGCGTCCAGCTCTATATCGGGCAAGGAGTTTACAAGATCGGTACCAGTGAGACAACAGGTTGGCAATCTCCCGATGAGATGCCCAATCAGCTCGCGCTCAATCTGCAATATCCCCAGGTCCAGGGTAGCATCTTCTTTAGCCTGTCCAGCCTGCACGCCAATCCATTGGGATTCAAAGATCGTCTGAGTAGCACCATCTATCACACTCCGGCACTGGTCCCCACCATGTCCTGGCTCCCGCGCACAAATCCGCGATCTCTCACATTGCAACCGCCGGAACAGACCACGCAAGGGATCACCCTGCACTGGAACGACGCACCATATAACGGCACAATAGCATATGTGATCTATCGATTCAGCAGCAACGGCGCAACCCAGGCAACCGACTTCAACACTGGCACCAACATCCTGACGATTCTCCCCAAGCTCCAGAACAATTATCAGCACGCCTTCATGGATACCAGCATCCAGGCAGGAGGAAACTACACCTACTACATTACCCCCGTTGATCGCATGCACAACGAAGGCACGCCAGTTCGTTGGCAACCCGTAACACAGCGTTAAGGCGTCAAGCATGGTTAAAATAGTTTTGCCGGCTCAAGCCGGCAAAACTATTTTAACCATGCTCCTTTATCCCTTGAGGGCTCCCATACGGACGCCCTCCAGGAAGTAGCGCTGGAAGATCAGGAAGAAGATAATCATGGGGAGGGCCGCCAGGGCCGCGCCCGCGAAGATGATGCCATAATCTGTGGAGAACTCGCCTTGCAGGCCAGCCACGCCAACTGGCAAGGTATAGGCGGAGCCATCATTGAGCACGATCAGTGGCCAAAGGAAGTCATTCCAGTGGCGCACAAAGGTGAAGATGGCCAGCGCGCCAATGGCGGGCCTGGAGAGCGGCAGGATGACATGCCAGAAGACTCCTGGCTCACCACAGCCATCGATGCGCGCCGCATCCATCAACTCTGAGGGCAGAGTCTGAATATACTGGCGCATCAGAAAGATGCCGAAGACGCTGGCAAAGCCAGGAAGAATCACCGCCCAGAGCGTGTTGAGCAGTTGCAGATTACGTGTCACGAGATACATTGGTACCAGTGTCACATACGTTGGCACCATCATCGTCGCAATAACAGTCCAGAAGAGCACATTGCGCCCCGGAAAACGCTTCTTGGCAAAGGCATAGCCCGCCAGTGTGTCAAAGAAAACGTGGAAGAGTGTGACACATAGCGCAACAGCGATACTATTGCGCGCCCAGATCCAGTAATCGCTCGCCTGGTTCAATAGACGCTGAAAATTCGAGAAGTCTGCATGCAATGGCACAACATCAGGCGGCGTTTTCAAGACAAAGGTGGTCGGCGTTAGGGCGGTCACAAAGAGCCAGTACATCGGCCAGAGCGAGATACAGGTCGTGATAGCCAGGACCAGCCAGGCAAGCCCCTTCGATGGGTGCCAGAGACGAATACGCGCAGCCCGTGGACGCGAAGAAACTGATTTGCTTGCCATTATCAATACTCCACATCAGATCTGAGAAAGCGGAATTGGACCAGCGCGACCGCCGCGATCATCAAGAAGAGGACAAAGGCCTGCGCCGAGGCCAGGCCATAGCGAAACTGCTGGAAGCCGTTCTGGTAAATCTGCGTCACGATGACCTGCGCACTATCGCCGACGCCAGCGGGAACCATCACAAAGACCTTCTCAAAGACCTCAAAACTGGCAATGGTATAGAGCACCACCAGGTACAGGGTAGTGGGCCTGATCAGCGGCAGGGTAATATGCCACCAGCGGCGCAGGGGACCCGCACCATCCAGCATGGCGGCCTCATAGTACTCCGTGGGAATACTCCCCATCGCCGCATTAAAGAGCACCACGCCCGTCGCCGGTACGGTCAAGACGGTTGAGAGCGTAATGCTATTGAGCACAATATTGGGGTCTGACAGCCAACGCACAGCGGCAAGGTGGAAAGTACCCAGGATATAGTTGAGGAAGCCGTACTCACTGTTATAGATCCAGCGCCAGGTGATGGCAATAATAACCACGCTGGTAACGGCGGGCAGATAGAACGCCGAGAGAAAGAAGGTGCGCCAGGGCTTGCTGCGCCCCTGAATCAGGCTGGAGAGGATCAGCGCAATCAGAATATTGGCGGTGACCGTGATCACAGTATAGTAGAGTGTATTCTTGATCGCCTGGCCAAAGACGCCACCCTGCGTCGTAAAGGCATGTACATAATTGCTCAAGCCCGCCCACTTGCCATTCCAGACGAAGGTATAATCATAGCTTTGAAAGGAGATAAGCAGTGCCCAGAGCACGGGCGCGAGCGTAAAGATAGCGAAAACGAGCATACTGGGGAGGATAAAGGCATATCCCCACCCATATGCTTTGAAGAAGCGCCTCAGGCTGGCAACGACGCCGCGTTGCCGCTGGCCAGCCTGCTTTTCAAGTGCGAAATGTGACATAGGTCTCTTCCTAATATTGACGCTATAGCGAGTGATGTGCCTGAAGCCGCGCGCCTGTGCGCTGGCTTCAGTTGATGATGTGGTGGAGGTGTGCGGCCAATAGCTGCACACCTCCACCACATCATCAACTTGTAAAGTGTTTAGCCGTTGAGCAGTGAATTGACCTCGCTGGCGGGATTGTTGAGCGCGTCTTTGGCTGTGACCTTGCCCAGGACGGCCTTCTGGATCTGATCGTGCAGGATCGTGCGAATCTGCGGCCACTGCGCGATAATCGGGGTAATATAGGTATAAGGCACAAACGGCTTGAACAGAGCGATAGGATTGCTCACGTCGACCGATTTACGCGCTCCGGGCGCCAGGTAGTAGCCAGTAATATCGTGACCCACCTGCGAGCTTGTCAGGTAGCGCGCCAGATCCATGGCGGCCTTAAGCTTATTCTCATCCTGCAGGTTCGCCACCGAGATCAGGCCAATGCCTCCGGTTGTGAGCGGTTTGCCACTCATGCCAATGGGCATCGACTTGACTGTAAAGTTCATCCCCAGGGCTTTATAGGTCGCGGAGGAACCACTGGGCTCACTATACATCGCGTAGTTCTTCTTCTGGCTAAAGCCGGTGACCATGTCAGTGGGGGTTTGCGTACCAAAGTCAGGAGGCGTGACCTTATACTTCAGCGCCAGGTCCATCAGCTTTTGCAGACCGCTCACGCCTTCAGGGGTGTTAAAGGTATACTGTTTGTTATCTTTGCTCAGCGGATAGGCCCCATCGCCCATAATAAAGGGCCAGGTATTGACGACGCCGGGATCAATGACGCCGCTATAGCCATATACCTGCTGGCCATTGGAGCGTTTGAAGGTGAGGCGTTTGGCGATATCCACGAACTCCTCATAGGTCCAATCATCCTTGGGAACATCGATGCCTCGCTCTTTAAAAATATCCAGGTTGAGATACATGCCCACAGGCGGCACCCAGAGCGGCCAGGAGTAGCGTTTGCCATCAGTCGAAACCGCGTCAAGAAGGTTAGAGGCGATATCGCTCTTGTCGTCTGCCGTGAGGAAGTCATCAATTGGCGCAACCGTCCCCGAGCGCACCAGGGTTGGCAGGACATCGGATGGCAGGCGAAATACATCCACGGTACTGCCTCCCTGCACCGCTTGTGTCAGCTTAGTGAAGCCACTCTGATCGCCTGTATAACCTGTAATCGTCACCCCCTTCAGGTTCTTGTGAGCCTTTTTATAAGCGGCGACCGCGGCATCGGTTAGCTTACCCGTCTGGTTACCACCATTGGGCGAATAGCCAAGCACCCAATAGCGTAAGGAAACATCACTTGTTTGATTCCCCGACCCCGAATCCCCCCCACACGCGGCGAGTAGTGCGCTCAGCACACTGGCACTTACAGCAACTTTGCTGCCCTCAACAAGCAATTGACGACGCGTAATCGAGCTACTCATCCTTGTACTCCTCATCTTATCAGGCCCAGGCAGCCGTATTCATGAGAGATGATGTGCAGGCACACGAACCGGCAGGTTGAGCCTTACACTACAAGCCAACGCCTAGCGCTCTGCATGTCACACGCGTTAACCTTTAACAAGCCCTTTCCCTCCAGGTAGGCGCTCCAACGAGCCTCCACGCAACTCGCACGCGATGTCCACAGGCAGCAGCGCCCGCGTTCTCCAGTATCAGTTATGTTCGATAGACAAACATGCTCACCTCATGCGTAAAAAATAACAGGTGGTAGGCGAAGCTATTGAAGGGTGCAGAGACAGGAGGAGAAGATACTAAGAGAGATCGCCTGGCAAAGGGTAAGATGGAATTTGTGCGCATATATAAATATATATACAACATGATCACTTGCAAAAAGTGAGGCTTCTTCTTACTCACAACGCCAGGAATGCGAAAGAACATTTGCGATTGGGAAGGTGCATGGGTTTATTTTAACATCATTAATACGGTGTATGCAATATCGACAAAATCTTAAGTAGAAGTGTTGCCTGGCAGGTCGCCTTCAATGAAGCGCCAATAAGCGGCAGAGGTAGAGTGTACAAGCATAGACCACTATTTTCTTCCTATACGGGAGAACAGAGCAGCATATACCATCATTCCTATGCTACAATAGCAACTGCAGGCGATTATATGAAGTAGGCATGGAGCAATGGCACGCATCGATTATTATAATGACCCTCAAGCCCCCAGACCCAATAGCCTGGTGCCCGCGGCATCAGCGATTATCTGTGATCAGCAGGGCCGCATTTTACTCCATCGGCGCAGCGATAATAATCTCTGGGCACTGCCCGGTGGCGCAATGGAGCCAGGCGAGTCTATTGGCAAGACAGTAGTACGCGAGGTGCGGGAAGAGACGGGCTTACATGTCCAACCAGAGCGGATTGTGGGTATCTACTCAGATCCGCGCCACATCATTGCCTTTAGCGATGGCGAGGTCAGACAACAGTTCTCGGTCTGCTTTGCCTGTATTCTCCTTGGTGGCAAGTTACGCGTCAGCGCGGAGTCATTCGAAGTCGCGTTCTTCTTCCCCTGCGAGATAGAGTATCTGAGCATGCATCCCTCTATTCGCCTGCGCATCCATCACTTTCTTGAGCAACGCACACAACCCTACTTCACCTAGCGTCGGTTGGCAAACAGGGACGCAAGCAGGCCCGTCGCGCTCCCCCAGACCAGGTGGGCGGCGATCATCATCAGGTTACGCCGTCCGGGTTCGCGGTAGGCTGACTCTACCAGTCCCAGCGCAGGCAGGAGTCCAAGGTAGCTTGCGACCCAGACAAGCAGGCCAAAGCCGCCTCCCTTCGCCAGCGAGGGTCCGGGCATATAGCGCTCGACAGGTCTATAGAACAGGCCCATAGCAGTTCCATAGCCGAAATGAGATACAAGCGTCGCCAGCAAGACCTGGCGCTTGCTGAGCAGCCAATGAAGGTGCGCTCGCCGCGCCAGGTCTTGTATGATGATCTCGGGTGGCAGATCGTAGCGCTGCCCATGCGGCAAGAAGCGTTGTGTTAGCAGCATAAACAGCGTCATTGGCGCGGTCGCTACACATCCGGCAACGGCATCATTGATCCACGATGGATACTCCTGGGCATCGGCCTCACGCGCACGTGTCGACATAGCATCTCCCCTTCTTGAACGGCTCCATCCTTCTGCGAGCCCTTTTCCTTTCACACGTTAGAGCGCATGAATTCGTGGCTAGCTCGTTTATTATTGCTTGCTTGACGCTGCGCATTTCTAGATGCTACACTCAGGGGCAAGTTATCCAAACAGGACCTCTCATTTTGCCTGCATAAAGGATACTGCCATGTCTACACACAAAGAAGAATTTTTGACTACAGCACAAACGGGCTCTGCATCATCTGTCTCTTTCCATCCTCCAGAGCAGCTTGATGCGCGCTATGAGTATTACCGCGAGATCTTTAAAGCACGGAGAAAGCCCTTCGCCTTTGTGGATCTTGACCTCTTACAGCAGAACGTCGAGCGCATCGCCACCCAGGCGGGAGGGAAGCATATTCGCCTGGCGTCAAAGTCTATCCGCAGTACCGCTATCCTGCGCCGCATCCTGGAAGCCAACCCATGCTTTCAGGGCATTATGTGCTTTACCGCGCGTGAGGCGGCCTTCCTGGCGGAACAGGGCTTCGATGACCTGCTGCTGGGCTATCCCACCTGGAATGAGGAGGATCTCGCCGAGATTGCCCGCGTCAATGCTCAGGGGAAACGCGCCGTTTTGATGGTCGATAGCCTGGAGCAGATCGCGCAGGCGGAGCGCGTTGCGCAGCAATTCGCCGTACGCCTGCCGCTCTGCCTGGATATTGATATGTCTCTACCCCTGCCGGGGCTGCACTTCGGCGTCTGGCGCTCACCCCTGCGCACCGTCGCGGATGTGCGTCCACTGGTTGAGCATATCCAGGGCTCAGCGCATGTCTTGCTTGATGGCGTCATGGGCTACGAGGCCCAGATCGCGGGAGTAGGCGACGCCTTCGCAGGCCAGCGCGCAAAAAATACCCTCGTCCGCCTGCTCAAGCGGCGTTCGCTCCCAGATATTGCTCGCAGGCGAGCAGAGATCGTGCGCTACATTCAGGAGGAGGCGGGGCTTCCATTACGCATCGTCAATGGCGGCGGGACCGGAAGCGTACACACTACCCGCACAGAGACAGCAGTCACCGAAATCACGGTCGGCTCAGGCTTCTACGCGCCCACTCTCTTTGATAACTACCAGGCGTTTCGCTATCAGCCCGCGCTTGGCTACGCCATCGAAATCGTCCGCCGACCTCAGCCTCAAATCTATACCTGCCAGGGAGGAGGCTACACGGCCTCTGGCGCGGTCGGACTCGATAAACAGCCTCAGCCCTATCTGCCCAAAGGAGCCAGGCTGGACCCCATGGAGGGCGCAGGAGAGGTGCAAACACCAGTCCACTACAAGGGAAAGCTCTCCCTCCACCCGGGAGACCCTATCTTTATGCGCCACGCCAAGGCGGGAGAGGTCTGCGAACGCTTTACGCACCTGCTGCTGGTGCAGTCCGGCACAATCATCGACGAGGTAACTACCTATCGCGGCGACGGTAAATGCTTTTTATAAACGAGTTGTAAGAGGGAATAGATATGAGCCAGAAGAGTTTGATGGCCCCAACCAGCACGGGAAGCGCGCGTAACTGGCGCAACTGGTCGGGTTCGGTTGCCTGCACACCCCAGAACTTCGCGCACCCAAGCACGATAGAGGAACTACGTAAGCTTGTCCTCCAGGCGAGCACAGCAGGTGGACAGGTGCGCGTCGTCGGTGCAGGACACTCCTTCACGCCCCTCGTACAGACTAATGATATCCTTATTTCGCTGGACAACTGGCAGGGGATTGAGCATGTCGAGAAGGTGGACGAGCGACAGGACATTGTTACTGTACGCGCAGGCACTAAACTAAGCACACTGGGCAAATTGCTACACGAACATGGTTTAGCTCAAGAGAACCTGGGTGATATCGATGTGCAAAGCATTGCTGGCGCCATCAGCACGGGTACGCACGGTACCGGCATTCAGTTTGGCAGCATCGCGACGCAGGTCGTTGGCCTGACACTGCTGACAGCGCAGGGCGAAGAACTAGAATGCTCACCTGAAAAGCACCCCGATATTTTTAAGGCCGCGCAGGTCTCGCTGGGCAGCCTGGGCATTCTCACACACATCAAATTGCGCACCGTTCCCAGCAAGCGCCTGCACTACCGCAGCCATCGCGAGAGCCTTGAAAGCTGCCTGGAGCACCTGGAGAGCTACAAACAGGAGAATAGCCACTTCGAATTTTACTGGCTCCCGCATACAAAGTGGGTTCAGACCAAGTTTGCCAATGAAACGGAGGCCGCGCCCAACGCTGGAAGTCTCTGGAGCACGATTAACCAGGTCGCGCTGGAGAACGGCCTCTACTGGCTGCTCTCGGAGGCCTGTCGCCTCTTCCCTCGCCTGACGCCTACTATTAGCCGCATCTCCGCCATGGGTATCTCCCCCGTGGACGAGGTTGACTACAGCCATTTGATCTTTGCCACCCCCCGCTGGGTGCGCTTCCAGGAGATGGAATACAATATTCCCGCCGAGCACTTCACCACTGTCCTCGCCGAGGTCCGGCGTTGCATCGAGAAGCACAACTTTGAGGTCCATTTCCCCATCGAATGCCGCTTCGTGCGGGGTGATGATATCTGGCTCAGCCCGGCCTACCAGCGTGATTCCGCCTATATCGCCGTGCATATGTATCGGGGGATGCGCTACAAAGACTATTTCCAGGCCATCGAGGAGATTTATCAACACTACCAGGGGCGCCCCCACTGGGGCAAGATGCATACTCTCACAGCGGAGCAACTGGCGAGCCTCTACCCTTGCTGGGAGGACTTCAAGCGCATCCGGACACAGCTTGATCCCCAGGGACTCTTCCTCAACGACTACCTGCGTGTCCTGTTTGGCGTGCCACCGGCGTCCGTTTAAGAGCGGAGGGATGTGCTGAAAGGTCATGCATGATCTTTCAGCACATCCCTCCGCTCTCCTCCCCACGCACGCCCCATTGTGCTTTCGCGCTCGATGAGCCGGAAAGGGATATACACACGCTCTGGTGGTACATCACGTGTGCCCTCGATACGCCCCAGCAGGAAATCGACCGCCGTCTCGCCAATCAGTTTTTTGTCGGGCGAAATGGTCGTCAGGGATGGGAAGGCGTAGCGCCCCTCCTCGATATCATCAAAGCCGATGACCGCGACATCCTCGGGCACGCGCAATCCCATGTCATAGAGGGCACGTATGGCTCCCAACGCCATCAAGTCATTGAAGCAAAAAATGGCATCCACAACGACGCCATCAGCGAACAGACGACGTATAGCGCTATAGCCACTCTCGCGATCATAGAAGGCTTCGGTTGTGGTAATCAGTTGCTTATCAGAGGAGATGCCAACCTCCTGTAAGGCCTGCAGGTAGCCACGCAGGCGTAGTTTGGACGTTTCGGTCTCGTCGGGGACATCGATGCGCAGGCCAATGGCGGCGATACGCCTGTAGCCCAGGCGCAAGAGGTGGTAGGTGGCTTCATAAGCCGCGGCAACGTTATCAATCGCCACGTGATCATGGGGGACATCGAGGAAGCGCTCGCCCAGCAGCACCACGGGCGTCTCAACCAGGCCCGGTTGCAGATCCTCCTGCTCAAGCGCCAGGGGACTTAAGATTACCCCATCCAAGAGCTGCGGACGCCATCCATTGATGACGATCCGCTCATTGGCGCGTTCCCCCCCAGTCGTATCCACCAGGACGGTATACGCCTGGCGCCCCGCAGCCAAGATAACAGTATTGCTGACCTCCGCAAAATAAGGGTTTAAGAGTTCAGGGATAGCCAGGCCAATCACACCCACACGTCCCTTGCGCAGATAGCGTGCCGAGAGGTTGGGCTGGTAGTTCAGCTCTTTGAGTGCCTCTTCAACCCGCTCGCGCTTCTCATCAGTGACATACACCTGGCCATGAATCACATTGGAAACCGTTTTTATAGAAACCCCAGCGCGTAATGCGACATCTTTGAGCGTCGTTGGCACGTGTTTCTTATTCCTTTTCCCACAACTCCATGAAATACAACGTCAAACAACTATACCATTAAAAATTTATGACCGTCAATACAAACGTCAAAATATATTGACAATGGTAAATTTTATATGGTACAGTTCTTTACAACGTTGTAATCGCGATTACAACGTTGTAAACAGTGGAGTTACAAGAAATCTGACAGGCAAATTCACGAATCAACGTAGATTTTTAGAGGTGCCGAGGTGCCAACGCTGGTGACGATCTCTTCTTCCGGCCTTTTATTGTTGCTCACATGCAATTACAACGTCAATCACCTGCTTGTATCCTCGATCCTATTCACGCAGATTCAACTGGGAGTGTAAGTTACAGAGAGGCCTGCCATGCTTGTAACCGTGTGGCGCTGACACAGCTTTTTCAGAGGAGTATCACACAAAGGAAGGATCACTCAATGGTCTCTGAGCAGCGTACATTTACGACGGGTTCTGAACCGGAACAGGCGTCGCGCATCAGCCGTCGAGGCTTCCTCGGGCGCGCGGCCGCTCTCGGTCTGGGAACCACGGCCCTAGCTGGAATCCTCAACTCTTGTGGCACAACCGCCTTTGGCGCGGGCAAGACTCACATTACCTACTGGCACCTCCTGGGTGGCGGCGACGGCGAGCGCATGCTTGAGATGGTGCAACAATTCCAGCATAACCACCCCGAGGTCGACCTGGAAGCGGTCACCCTCTCCTGGGGAACCCCCTACTATACCAAGCTTGCGATGGCGGCGGCGGGCGGACGCCCACCCGATGTGGGTATTCTGCATATGTCGCGCCTACCAATGTATGCGGGAAGCGGCCTGCTTGAGCCGTTCGATACCTCCGCCCTCTCCAACAACGGCATCACACAGGATAATTTCGTGGACCCCGTCTGGCAGAAGGCGCATTACAACGGCAAGCTGTATGCCGTACCTCTTGATACCCACCCGCTGGTGATGTACTACAGCACGGACGTCTGCCAGAAGGCGGGGCTACTTGACAGCAACGGCAAGCTCCAGGAATTCAAGGGTGAGGACGATGTTCTCAAAGCCTTTAGCGAAGCTAAAAAAGCCTCTGGTGGCCTGGGCCTCGCCATGGGCGTGGGTGATCCCTCCACCTGCTGGCGCGTCTTCTGCGCCCTTTATGCTCAGCTCAATGGGCAGTATTTCTCAGCTGATGGCACGCAACTGACCTTTGAAGATGACAAGGCGGAGCAGGTTCTGGCCTATATCTCGAAGCTCGCCAAAGAGGTAGGTAGCACCAATATCGATTATGCAGGAGCCATCGCGCTCTTCAGCGGTGGCAAGGCAGGCTTCCACTGGAATGGTGAGTGGGAGGTCACGACCTTCCAGACGCAGAAGATGAAATTCGACATGACGCTCTTCCCTAATGTCTTTGGTGGACAGCAGACCTGGGCCGACTCGCACTCTCTCGTCCTGCCACGCCAGGGCACGGTTGATCCAGAGCGGCGCGCGATGAGCATCAAATTTGTTAGTGAGCTTCTCAAGAGTAGCTATATCTGGGCACAGGGTGGGCACATTCCGACGTATCTCCCCGTAGCTACCAGCAGCGAATATAAACAGCTTGCGCCCCAGTCGCACTACGCGGCCGAAGCCTCAAATGTGGTATACGATCCTCCAGTCTGGTTTGCTGGAGCAGCCTCTGAGCTGGAAAACCAGGCGGGCGCGGCCTTTCAGTCGGTCATCACGCAGCAAAAGACGCCCAAGCAGGGCATCCAGCAATTCCGTGCGGCCATGCTCAAGCAGTTGCAAACGCCCAAACCGTTTTAAGGACGCTCTACAGCACAGAGAGGATTCGTCATGTCAGAAATTTTGCTTGAACAACAGCCTGCCGAGCGTCTTCAGAAGGCGCAGCAGGCCAGAAGGCAGGCTCGCTGGCGCAATGAACTGACCGGCTTTGCCTTTGTCCTTCCCTTCCTGCTGGCTTATGCCATCTTCCTCATCTGGCCCGTCATTCTCGGCTTCCGCATGAGCTTCTTTAACTGGAGCCTGGCGGGCACGGGCACCGACGTGTTCATGGGCTTGAGCAACTATGCTGAGGCCCTGGGCGACGCCAACTTCTGGGGTGCCCTGGGAAACACCTTCCTCTTTACCATCATTAGCACGCCTATCCTGGTGGTACTGAGCCTGGGCCTGGCTTTGCTGGCGAATATGGCCATTCCAGCGCGCTGGCTCTTCCGCCTGGCCTTCTTTGCCCCGTATATCCTGCCGGTCTCGGTGGTGGTCCTGATCTGGAACTGGCTCTACCAGCCTGGCTTTGGCCTGCTCAATAGCGTGATCACGGCCTTTGGGTTCAAAGAAGTCGCCTGGCTGTCCGATCCCAATGTGGCGATGCTCTCGGTCGTCATTGTGACGGTCTGGTGGACGCTTGGTTTTAACTTCCTGCTCTACCTGGCAGGTCTACAACAGATTCCCCAGGAGATCTATGAAGCGGCCTCAATTGATGGCGCGAACTCCAGCTCGAAGCTTTTCAGCATTACCGTTCCACTCTTGAAGAATACGACGGTTACCGTGATTATCCTCCAGGTCATTGGCTCGCTCCAGCTCTACGCGCAGGCAGCCCTGCTCACGGGTGGCGGCCCAAACTTTATGACCCGCCCTATGCTGGAATACATCTACGATTCGGCCTTCACCTCCTTCCGCGTCGGGTTCGCATCGGCGATGTCGTATCTCTTCTTTATCGTTGTACTCGTCGTAACAGTCATCCAGTTTGTCGTACTGTATCGTAGGGAGGCAAAAGGCAATGAGTAGTCTGGCATCTAATCTGTCGACCCGGGGACAGGCAGAACCCAGGAAACGTTTCTCGCTTTCGCGCACGCTCGCGCTTGTCTTGCTGACGATCATGGCGCTGCTGTGGATCATTCCCCTGCTCTGGGCGGTCGATACCTCGCTGAAACCAGAGGCCGAGACCACTACAGTGCCTGTAAGCTGGCTGGCCTCGCACTTCACGGGCGACGCCTACCACAACGTCTTCAGCACGGCGGATATCTTCCGCTGGTACTTTAATAGCGCGTTGACGGCGTTGATCTCCACGGTACTGGTCATTGTCCTGGCGAGCCTGGCCGCGTTTGGTCTCTCACGCATTCGTTTTCGCGCCCGGGGTCCTCTCTTCTGGATCATTCTCGCCGGCTTGATGGTCCCCGGTCAGATCCTGATCGTGCCCCTCTTCACCGAGATGCAGCAGATGAACCTCGTCAATACCTACTGGGGCATTATCCTGCCACAGATTGCCTCTCCCCTGGCGGTATTCATCTTCAAGCAGTTCTTTGATAATATCCCACAGGAACTGGAGGAGGCCGCCATCGTTGACGGGGCCAGTCGCTTCCGCGTCTACTGGCAGATCTGGATGCCTCTGGCACGCACCGCGATCTCGGCAGTCGCGATCATTACCTTTATCGGCGTCTGGAACAACTTCCTCTGGCCCTTCATCGTCGCCACCGGCGTTGACATGATGACGCTGCCCGTCGGCCTGGCTACGGTCCAGACCTCCTATGGCGTCCGCTACGCGCAGATCATGGCCTCGGCGGTCGCGGGCGGCCTACCAGTCTTGATCGTCTTCCTGTTCTTCCAGCGCCAGATCATTCAGGGCGTGGCTGGAACAGGCCTCAAAGGCTAAACGCCCTCTCTCGCGCCTGCGGCGCTCAAGGGTAAAAAGAGATGGGCGCGTGGCGCTGGCATTCGCCAGCGCCACGCGCCCATCTCTTTTTACTCAACAGGCACATTGTGAGAAATTTGGCGCAAAATGCGTATTATATCCAGCAGAACATGCTGCTTAACCTCCTGGGAACAAAACACGCGCCTCTGACGTCTCTTAATGTAGAACAAAAACTGGACAAATCATCTCTATACTGGCTGTCTTGAGACCGCCACACAATGCATACCGTTGTCTGTACGTACGGTTGTTGTATTTTTATGTCTAAAAAAGGAGCCGCAATTATGAAGGGTCGGGGAAACCAGCTACGAGGCCTAAAACTAGGGGGCCTGCTCTGCTTAGTACTGACCATCTTCCTTGTAGGCTGTGGAGGCGCGAGCACGAGCAGCGGCACCGCCACCAGCAATGCTGGCAGCACAGCAGACTATAATGCATCCAAGCAGGCCAGCTCCAGCAATGCGAGTGGATCTTCTAAATCCAGTGCGCCGACAAACTACACGCCACAGTACCTCATTAAGCAACTGAATGTCACCATGGAGGCCAAAGATACAAACAGTACCGCCAATGATCTACAAAACTGGATCACGAGCACCGATACACGCGCCTCCTCATCGGGTATGCAATACCAACTGAACGGAGATACGTATACGATCAGCATTACCTTCTCCGTGCAGGCCAGCGACTATACCCAGATTCAGCGCTACCTGGTAGACTATCCCGCCAAACACAACGGGCGCCTGCTTAGCCTCAATGAGTCGGTACAGAATGCCACCAATGACTACATTGATACGCAGTCGCGCCTCAAGAATCTGCGCGTCGAGCAGCAGCGCCTACAGGATTTGATGAAGAACGCCCAATCGATGTCGGATGTCTTGAGCATTAATTCGCAGTTGTCGGATGTCGAGGGGCAGATCGAGCAGGCAGAAGGACACCTCAACGCCTTGAGCGACCAGACCACCTTCTATCCCATTTCGATCACGATTCAACCTCCAGGAGATGGCTCCGCTACGCCTACGGCCTCCAGCGGCAATAATTGGAACGCCGGTCAGATCGCACACGATGCCTTCCAGGCCTCGCTCCACTTCTTCCAATTCCTGGTCTCGATCCTCATCTGGCTGCTGGCCTTCAGCATCTATATTATCCCGACCCTGATCCTCATCTGGCTCTACAGGCGCTGGCGCAGAGGACGGCAGGTGACGAACTACAGACCACAAAGACTCTCTACGCCACCACCAGCAGCGACATTACACACGCAGCAACCTGTACCAGAGACGGTACACCCTAAAGAGGAAGAGCCAGCTGCGCATGTGAAGCCTGGCGAACAGGCAGAAGGAGAAGAAGCTCAGCCCGTAGTCAACGAAGAAGAGCTACCAATCAGCTAGCCCCAGGCCAGAAAAAGTAGCCGCGTACGCCAGTAGCTGGCCAGCTACTGGCGTACGCGGCTACTTTTTCTGGCGTTTCAGCAAAGAATCAGGCAATGCGTTACCCGAACGACACTGCGAGGAGTCGCACTGCGGGGGCTGCGCTGCTAAAGCACGCGCCTATATATAATAGTACGAGGCACATCGCGCCATTATATATAAGCGCGTGCTTTAGCAGCGCGGGCCGCTGACTCTCATTGCTCCAGGGTATCCAGCATGGTACGTATAAAGCCAACGCTTACTGAGAGCCAGTCGAAGGAGCGCGTCCAGACGACCCATTCCTGCTGTGTCGGCCAGCCGGGCCGGTAACGCGCTACCATGTCGCGGGGCATAATAATCGCCCACTTGCTGCCCTCGCCCAGGGAACCCGGCGTGATCCTGACATTGAGGTTGAAGACCGTCTCTTTAGGGAGGTGCTGCTTCCAATCTGGCATGGTTTTGAGCAAGGGGTCCTGGCGCCAGGCGCTAAAGAGCGCGGGCTGTGGCTCCTCACTCCCCTCAGCGGGTCGCAGGGTCACGACCTGTCCAACAACTACCGAGCGCTCCCACTCAGGGAAGCGCAGCCAGACCGAGTAGCGATACTCGTCCAGGCCCATAGCGGAGACGAAGGGAGTATATCCATCACGCGCAAGGCGACGCTGGGTATCGCTCTGCCAGAGCGCCACCATCGCATCGAGGCGTTTCTTCTTTTCCTGTTCGCTCGCTCCAGCCAGCGAGCCACTATTTGCGGGGTATGGCGTTGAAGCTGTCATCATCTTATCCTCTTTTGCGCGGGCACATCAGTGGACCCACGCTCATTCTTTGTAGATCAGCCTGCTGGCTATATTTTACTATACAACATGGAGCTGGGCAGCCGGGAAGTAGCGTTCTAACCAGGCCAGCAGGTCCGCCGTTAAGGGGGCGGTAAAGGTCATGACACGATTATCGACATAATGGCGCAGCGTCAGGCTACGCGCGTGCAGAAACTGGCGACCAAGCACAAGATCGGAGGGCTGGAGTTCGCGATACACTGGATCACCCGCGATAGCCTGGCCTAAGGCCGCCAGGTGCGCCCGGATCTGGTGCGTGCGCCCCGTCACAGGTCGGACTTCGAGCAATGAGCGCCCCGCTTCATGCGCCAGCACACGGACCCAGGTGCGCGCCTCCTGTCCGCCCTCAATTACGACGCAGCGCCGGCGATCATCGGGGTCGCGCCAGAGGGGGCCATCGATCAGGAACTCAGTATCGGGCACAAGCTCCTGAATGAAAGAGGTGGGGAAGTGTGTGAGCACCCGCCCATTGTGAGGGAAAGCGACGCTCAGGGGTGCGCGTGGCTGTGTCCAGTCTGGCGAGCCTGGCTCGACGACCGCCAGGTAGCTTTTGACTATGGTATGATCATGAAATTGATGAACCAGGTGTGTGCGCGAGCGCTCCGTACGCGCCAGGGCCACCACGCCCGAGGTATCTTTGTCCAGGCGATGCACCAGGCAGGGGCGTGGGAGCAGGCCTTCTTCTTGCAGGATTTGGGCACGCCGCCGCTCGCGCAGCATATCTTGGATCTCCAGAGGGGCACGCGCCCAGGCGGGATCGTCCGCGAGCGCTGGCGGGCTCCACTGCTCGGGCTCCTGCGCTTCCAGGTGACGCAGCAGAGCATCCCACATCGTACCGCCATCAGTATGCTTGTAAGTGGGGTGAATGACCATGCCTGCCGGTTTATTGACGATCAGGAGATAATGGTCTTGATAAAGAATAGTAATGCCCATCTCTTCCATGTTAGGCAGTATAGGGATTGAAGCCGCCAACGTCAATAATCCTTTCAACTGGACAATGGTCCTATCAGGCTCACCCGCAGGACGGAGCACATAAAATTTTTCCCTCGCACAAAAAAGAGATGGCATATCTCTACTACCATATTTGCCACAAGGCGCAAGAATGGTAGAATGATAACAAATATTTGCTTAAGGAGCATTTACACAGGCAGGTAGAGAGGTTTTTTGAATGTCACAGTTGCACTATCATGCCCAGCCAACCCTACGAGATCCCCTGGTAATCGCCGCGTTCCGGGGCTGGAACGATGCCGCAGAGTCGGCGACGCATGCCATTCAATATCTCGCTGACCGCTGGTCATCCGAGAAAATTGCCGAGATAGATAGCGAAGACTTCTTCATTTTTACAGAAACGCGGCCAACAGTCAAGATTACCGACGACGATAAGCGCGTGATTGTGTGGCCCGACAATGAATTCCTGGCCTATAGCGCACCCGATCTAGAGCGCGATATTATCTTATTTCTGGGGACCGAGCCACAACTCAAATGGAATACCTTTGCGCAAAGCTTCTTAAAGGTCTGTAGGAACTTTCGCGCCTCCGAGGTGATCTTGTTTGGGTCGATGCTCTCAGATGTCCCCCACTCGCTCGCGGTCCCCATCACGGGGGCTTCGTACGATCCCGCAACACTTTCACGCCTGGAAGAGATGACGCTCCCTACCTCTGGATATGAGGGTCCCACCGGGATTCTCAGCGTGCTCCATGAAGTCTGCCACCAGGCACAAATACCAACCACGATGTTCTGGGCCGCTGCCCCCCACTACCTGGCAACTACCCCCAATATCATGGTCTCGTCTGCCCTACTCACCACGCTCAATGGCTACCTATCTCTAGACCTGGACCTCGATGAGATCCAGGCTGAAGCCAGGCGCTTTAGTTCCCGCATTGATGCCATGGTTGCGCGCAATCCAGAGGCTGGCGAGTACATTCGCCAGCTTGAAGAGCAGTTGGATGAGCTAGAGAACGAGATCGAGATTGAAATTGAACTGGAGGAGGAAGACGAGGATGAGGCGGATTCCCACCGCGAAGAGCAGTCAACCCCTCTGCCAAGCGCAGATGTTTTGATCGAGAATATTGAGGCCATGTTACGGATGGAACGGGAGCATCAGGGCCTTCCCTATCACTCTGATGACGATGAGAAAGATGTAGAATGAATAAAGAGCTTCATAGCCTCGAAGAGGTATTGCAACCACGCTCAGTCGCGATTCTGGGCGCCTCGCGTTCCCCCCAGAAGTGGGGGCATGTCGCCGCGCGCCAGTTGATCGAAGGGGGCTTCGCCGGTGAGGTCTACCTCATCAATCCTACCGTGTCCGAGATCCTGGGACGCCCCACCTATCCCAGCCTGCGCGATGTCCCTGGTCAGGTAGACCTGGCCGTGATTGCGACCTCGTTCCCGCACGTTCCCGGTTCCATTGAGGACTGTATCGCTAAAGGCGTGAAAGGTATTGTCCTGATCACCGCTGGCTTTAGCGAGACGGGTCCCGAGGGGCGCGCCCTGGAGCAAGACCTTGTGGCCCGCTGCCGCGAGCATGGCATTCGTATCATCGGTAGCAACTGCATGGGTCTCTACGTGCGTCGCTCCAAACTCAACGCGCTGGGAATGGTCTTCCCGCTCCCTGAAGGCCCCATCGGCCTGGTCTCGCAGAGCGGCAACCTTGGCATGTATTTCTATGCCCAGGCGCACCTGGATGGCTGCGGCTTCACCACATTCTTGAGCGTTGGCAACTCCGTCGATGTCTCCTTCCCGGAATGCATGCAGTACCTGGCCGATGATCCAGAGACCAGCGTGATCGCAGGCTATGTTGAGTCCATCGAAGAGGAGACCCTGCGCCAGGTCACTAGAGACATGCATGCGCGTGGCCATTACAAACCTGCCGTGATCCTGCTCAGCGGCGCGACAGAGGTGGGTGTGCGCGCCTCCCTGGCCCATACGGGCTCCCAGGCTCGCGTGCGTCCAGATAGCGATACCGGCCTCTTCGCCAGCGGCGTCGTACGCGTCCTGCGCTCAGACGAGCTCTTCCCCGTGGCTCAGGCCCTCGCGCTACAGCCAACGACCCCTCAGGGTGGTCGACGCATCGCGATCATCGGCGATGGCGGCGGTAGCTCGGTCGCCTCTGGCGACGCCGTGATCCGCGCCGGCCTGGAGGTTCCCGTCCTCAAAGCCGAGACGCAGGCGGCCCTCCGCGAGCTTATGCCCAGTCGTGCGACCTCGACAAATCCCGTAGACGTCGCGGGCGCCGCCGATGAGGATCCCCTCTCCTTCGCCCACCTGGCCGAGGTCTGCGTCAAAGATCCCGATGTCGATGGCGTGATCATTACGGGACTCTTCGGTGGCTACCGCTGGCTCCTCTCGGAGGACTTTGGCCCACGCGAAGAGGCCGCGGCCCGCGCGCTTGGCGACCTGGTGCGCCAGTATGGCAAACCCATCCTGGTTCAGACCATCTATGCGCGCCACGATATCCCCGCGCTGCGCATCCTGCGCGGAGAGGGCGTCCCCTACTACGAGTCGGTCGAGATCACCTGCCGCGCCATGGCCGCCCTCTCCGAAGTCGGCCAGTTCCTGGCCAAACAGGAGAGCACGGCTCCAGCCTCACAGGCATCCATTCGTTAATAGAGCTTATAGCGTGAGGAAAGGGATGTGGGCGGCAAAGCCGTTTGCCGCCCACATCCCTTTCCTCACGCTATAAGAATTTTTCGGAGAAGCCACGGCCTATGGTGGTGGCTTCTCTGACGATGCGCTCGATGAGTTCCTGGGTCGAGGGGATATCCTGTATCAGGCCCGCGACCTGGCCACCCCAGACGAAGCCCTCATCGAGCTCGCCCTCCAGGGAGGCACGCGTGTTTACCCGCCCCTGGATGTACGGAAGCAGGCGAGCCAGGCGCTCCGGCGGCGCGAGCTGCTCCTGCTCCATCTCGGCTTCAAGCGCCAGGATCTGCTCGGCAGCCTTCCCTTTTAACACACGCGCCGGGCGCCCGATGGCGCGCTCAACCACTACAGTATCCGTCTCTTGCGCCTCGACCAGCGCCTGCTGGTAGGCGGGATGAGCATTACTCTCCTGTACCGCGACGAAACGCGTCCCCAGTTCAATGCCTTCCGCGCCCAAGGCCAAGGCCGCAACAAGCCCTCGTCCATCGGCGATGCCTCCGCTGGCCAGGACGGGAATGCTGACCGCGTCCACCACGCGTGGAGTGAGCACCATTGTCCCAATATCGTCGCGCCCAAGGTGGCCGCCACCCTCAAAGCCTACGGCAATGATGGCATCCGCGCCCAGAGCTTCGGCCTTGCGCGCCGCACGCCCCCCCGCGACCAATACCATCGTCTTCACAGGGACGCCGCTCTGCTGAATATGCTTTAAGAGTGGCTCGGGATTGCCGCCGGTGATGCTAATGACGGCCGGGCCTTCCTCAAGGGTGACATCCAGAAACTCGCCCAGGGGAATGTGACCGATAGGAAAATTGACGCCAAAGGGCTGCGCCGTCAAACGCTTCGCCTGCTGAATATTCGCGCGCAATTCATCGGGAGTCTTAAAGCAGGCGCACCCAATCTGCCCCAGTCCGCCTGCATTAGAGACCGCCGCCGCAAGCTCGGCAAAGGAGAGATGGGCCAGCCCTCCTTGCACAATGGGATAACGAATACCCACCAGTTCGGTAAAACGCGTTTGTATACGCTCGGGAAGTGACGACATCGCTGGCGTACTCACTTTCTTTTTGCCAAATTAGATGCAGAAATAAAACGTGCCTGGAATGTTGTATCACATTCCAGGCCGTTGTTTCAATTGTCCCCCTCTTCACATTCTTTAAGGCTTGCTTAGTGCATGACCAGGTTGAAGGCCGCCGCCCCGAGCAGGCTTACCACCAGGATGGCTGCGCCAAAGGCGACCAGAGTTTTACGCATATAATTATTCATGGTCTCGTCATGCATTCCAATACCCAGATAGAAGAGGTCTTCTGCCTCGGTGTTGGCCTCCTGGCTCAGGGTCACCGTGGCAAGTTCGCCCATGCGGCTGCGCGAACTGACCACACCTCTGGTATACAGGAACACATTTACAAACACGCCGCCTACGACAAGGGCAACGAAGAAGATTAGAGCGATCAAACCGACCATTGCTTGCATAGTTACACCGTCCCTTTTTTGTGTCTGCCTGAACATACCAGTCTGTTTACTACTCCACTTGCGTGGTTGTTCGCACTTTCAATTACCTAGACGCATACTACACAAGGTGCTAAAAAAAGAAATGCCTCCATTTTTCTTCAATGGAGGCATTTCGTAATGATTTTGTCAGAAAAGCGTAACTTTTCGCGTCACATTCAATACAGTTGGCGCGCTACAAGCCTATCAACGTCTCTTTCCCATACCAATCCTACAAAACCACCGTCACTTTCCGCTGTGTTCCTCCACGCAGAAATCCAATGGTGACTTTTTCGCCAGCTTTGTGGGTTCGCACGATACGCTGCAAGTCCCGAGGCTCGGTTACAGGCTCCTCATCGGCTGAGAGGATAACGTCCAGGCGCTTGAGCTGAGCCTGGTCCGCTGGACTCTGGGAGCGAAGCTCAAGAATCTCCATGCCCCAGCGCTGCTGGAGTTGTAAAAGCTGGCGCAGCGACTCCTCAAGCGTGACACGCATGCCGCCCACGCCGAGCGAGACGCCCTCGGGCCTGGCGGAGCGCTGGGTGGCGATCTTTGCCACCACACCCTTGACTGTATCGAGCGGAACCGAGAAGCCCAGACCCTGAGCCATTGGCATCATGGCGGTCGTAATTCCAACCACGTGCCCCAGGCTGTCTACCAGGGGACCTCCAGAATTGCCGGGATTGATGGAGGTATCTGTCTGAATCAGGTTGGTCATCTTGGGAGTGCCTGGAGCCTGCAAGGTGCGTCCCAGGGCGCTGACCACGCCCGCGGTGACCGTCCAGTTTAAGCCATAGGGATTGCCCACCGCGATCACCAGTTGACCAACCCGCAGGGGCGAATGGCCAAGTTCGGCCACTGGCAAGCGCTCAGCTCCGATACGCAGAACCGCGACATCGACAGCGGGATCACTTCCCATTAAGCCTGCATCGAAGGTCCGCCCATCCGCCAGGGTCACCTTAATATGGCGCGCCCCCTCGACGACGTGGGCGTTGGTTAAAATTTGTCCATCAGAAGCAAAAATGAAGCCCGAGCCGATTCCTCCCCGCAACTCGGGCGGATAGCCATAGGAGCGAGAACGGCGCGTGGCATGCTCGACATCGATACGTACAACCGCAGGTCCAACCCGCTCAGCCGCCGTTGTGACCGCGTGCGAATAGGCATCTAACGCCAGGGCATCTTTTTCAAACGTACTCATATCACATCGTGCTTTCTCGTGGAACCCGATCATGCTACGTATGTGCGAGGCTACAACTCAATAAACTTGATAGGTATTATATCACAACTGCTGAGACCAGAGTATCAAGGGATAGGTATTCTCTGGGGAGTGGCGTGATCGATAGGTGTTGCCTATCGATCACGCCACTCCCCAGAGAATACCAAATCTCTTACATCTGCGATTATTGGCTGGTTGATTGCGTTATCCCTAGTAGAAAAGAAAAAGTAAGTTTCTTTTCTTTTGACGGTATAGGAACTGTGCCTGGCAAGACAACTGTATGTTTTGTCGTTCTATTACTCCGGAGGATTTGTGAGAAAAGGCTCGCGGCGCAAAATGGCGCCATTTCTCGCCCGCCTGGGATGTGCTGTCCTACTGGCGACGCTTACATCGATGTTTATCTATCATAGTAATCCCGTTTCGGCGGTGTCACAGACTGGGCGCCATATCTTACCCAGTCGCGCGATTGCTACGCTCAAACGCTACAAATCCACACAAGAAACTAGCAAACAGAAACAACTACAACTCTCGATCAGTCTCAATCTCCGCAATCGAGCAGGCTTGGACGCGCTGATTGCGGCCCAGAACGACCCCAAATCGCCATCTTATCATCATTACCTGACGCCCCAGCAGTTTACAGCCGATTTTGGCCCAACGCAGGCGACGGTGGAGAGCGTCGTCTCCTACTTGAAGGGCCAGGGATTAACGATTACCTCGGTCGCCCCAAACAATATGCTGGTGAATGCAGCCGGATCAGTAGCCACGGTTGAAAAGGCCTTTGGCGTCACGCTCAATGACTACCAGGTCAATGGGCGCGTGGTCTATGCGCCTACTTCTGATCCGACTATTCCGGATGCGCTGAGTACCACGATCCTGAACATTGAAGGATTGGATAATCTCGTTCGCTATCATCATGCAACTCTAACACAACAATCCAGGCCAGCGACTGGCCCAGGGAAAGGCTACACGCCGACAGAGCTGCGGAACGCCTATGATGTAAACGCGTTGATGAGTAATGGCGGCACCGGCGCTGGTCAGACGACGGCTCTTTTTGAGCTCGATGGCTATAATCCCTCCGATATTTCGACCTACCTCGACTACTATCATCTCGGCTCTCCCAAGTACTCGAATGTGCTTGTGGATGACGCGACCAATACCCCTGGCGATGGAGCGGTAGAGGTCGAGCTGGATATGGAGGTTCTCTCAGCGCTAGCGCCCGATGCCACGCAGAAGGTGTATATCGGTCCCAATACCGTTCCTGGTATAAATGATACATACAACAAAATCGTGACCGATAACCTCGCCAAAGTCGTCAGTATTAGCTGGGGAATATGTGAGCTGTACTCTGGTGACGCGGAACTGACAACACTGGACAATATCTTCGCGCAGGGTGCAGCCCAGGGCCAGGCCTTCTTTTCAGCATCGGGTGACTCTGGCGCCTACGATTGTCGCGATGGCTCCACTCTGGCGGTCGACTCCCCCTCTGATGATCCACACGTGGTGGGCGTTGGCGGTACCAACTTACAGCTTCAAAGCGATGGGACCTACGGCAGCGAGTCAGCGTGGAGCAATGAGACCTATGGCGAAGGCGGCGGCGGTGGCATCAGTGCTCACTTTACGCGTCCAGCCTACCAGGCAGGCACCAATCTTACGAATCTCAATCGCGAGACGCCCGATGTATCGGCGGATGCCGATCCAAAGACCGGCTATTCCATCTACTGCACCACGACGGATGCTATCTGCGCCCAGGGTTGGGGAGCTGTTGGTGGCACAAGTGCAGCGGCCCCCCTATGGGCAGGTCTCGCCACCGATATGAACGAATACCTCTCTCACCAGGGCAAACCAGGTCTCGGTGGCGCCAGCGCCAGCTTATACGCCCTTTACAACACGCCACAGACTTACAGCGCCTACCACGATGTCACGTCGGGCAATAACCTGTATTACCAGGCCACTTCAGGCTATGATAACGCGTCTGGTATCGGCACCCCTGACGCCTGGAATATCGCGCGAGATCTGCTCACCCTGGCACCAGGCGGAGATCATGGTTCAACGCAGTTGTTACAGAATCCTGGCTTTGACAATGGCTCCCAATCGTGGACAGAGCATGCTTCTGGCGCGTATGAGATCGTTGATACCACACAAGCCCATGCGGGAGATACGAGCGCCGATCTCTGTGGCTACGCAACATGTAACGATAGCATCGGGCAGACGGTTACCCTGCCCGCCAACACCACTAAAGTTGTGCTCAGCTACTGGGTCTATGTCAGCAGCCAGGCCACGGGGCGCAACTGCACCGACGCCCTCACCACACGCCTGCGCACAAGCAATGGGACCATCATTACCACCCCTCAGAAGTTGTGCAACACGCAGGCCTCGGGCTGGAAGCAGTACACCTTTGACATCACATCGGCGCTTGCCAGGTATGCCGGAAAACGCGTTGAGGTCGACTTCCACGGGACCACGACATCTTCGACTGCGACGGCCTTCTTCGTTGATGATGTGGCGTTGACGGCTACCCATTCTTGAAAATAGAGGCAAACCATGGATAGAAGAACATTCAAAGGAGTTTACGGTATGCGACCTCTGTTCACAGGCTCCAGATGGAGAATTACAGCCTGGCAAGCACGCTTTTCCTGCATAGCATTGCTGGCGGTGTGTCTGATGATCGGGGCATTTCTAGCGCCCTCCATCGCCAACGCGCAGGCGGCACCGACATCAACGCACCAGATCCAGCTTGCGGGGCTGACCATGATTGACCAGCAACACGGCTGGGCATTCGATGAGAGCCATACCCATATCTATGTGACGCATCAGGGACCCGAACACTGGCGCGACGTGACGCCATCACAGTTCAAAGCGACAAATATGTTCGTCACAACGTCATTCTTCCTGGATGCCTGGCATGGCTATATTGGAGCTCTACAAGATCAAACACAGATTCTTCTCAGCACCCAGGATAGTGGTCAGACCTGGCAAACAACATCCTTTACCCTTTCGACCCCTGGTGGGCCGTACTACTTCTATCAGATTAACTTTCTGGACTCCCAACATGGCTGGCTCGCGTTTAGCGCTCAGGGTTCCCATCCAGGATCGTCCGTGATCGCATTATTGCGCACCAGTAACGGCGGTAAAACCTGGGAGACCTTACTGAATACCGTTGATAATCCGGCGAGCCTGGCCCGTCCATACGGCCAGTCGATCCATTTTACGTTTGCCAACCTCCAACAGGGCTGGGCAACGGGCATCTGGCTCTCAGGCGAAGTCTATCTCGCTAGCACCCAAGACGGTGGCAAAACCTGGAACAAAGACAGCATTGCGCCAATCAAAGGGGCCGATAGCATCTATTTTACGCAAAGTTACGGGCCATTCTGGCAGAACAGCCGCACTGGAACGCTTTTCGTGAAATACGATACAAGCTCTGGCAACGGCATGCCTCACCTCACCACCTACCAGACACAAGATGGGGGCAAGACCTGGCTGCTGGGACCGTCTTCGCCCTCTACCTGGTACACGGAGTTTACAAGCTTTAGCTTCCCGAATGCGCGAGAAGGCTTCAGCTTTGGCTTTGATGGTCAGGGTCAATTTGTCCTGCACCACACCAGCACCGGCGGTCGAACCTGGGATCTCATTCACCCGAACGGGCTGCTAAAGCCGGATGTGGATAATCAGGTACTAGGTGGTTTAACCTTCCTCACCCCCCTGACAGGTTGGGTATGGATCAAAGATAGTCAGAACAACTGGAACCTTTTCCAGACCGATAACGGTGGCCATAACTGGCATGCCCTGCATCCAGTTGCTGACTAGCCTTCTTAATACAAATAGAGAATGTGGCGCTGGAGATCGGCTGAGCCGATCTCCAGCGCCACATTCTCTATTTGTATTAAGATTTCTCCAACCTTTCAGCCATGTGCTGCGTATTATATGTGAGGCTGTGAGAGAACGGTCACAGTCATGATTAGCAGCTAGCAGATGAGATTAGCATATAAAAACATACTTATGCAGCATATGCAAAAAGGAGAAAATACAATGGCACAAGATCCACGCGAAGGCTATACTGATCGCAGCAATATTGAGCAGAAAAGCTATGGTGTTGAAGAGCTCCAGGTCGTTGGCGAACAACTGCTGGCCAAGGTAAAAGAGCTTATCCATGAGGGTAATGTTCGCCGTATTATCATTAAGCAGGATGGCAACTCCATTCTGGAGCTTCCTCTGACCATTGGCGTCGCGGGCGTTCTCCTCGCTCCAGCCCTGGCAGCGGTCGGTGTCCTGGGCGCGCTGTTGACGCAGTGCTCCATCGAAGTCGTGCGCACCGATAGCCCCGCCGACTATATCGAGCGCAAGGTGGAAGAGATTCGCGACGACGTTCCCCCAGCCCTCTAAGGAGGAAAGTTTTCAGAAAAAAGTGCGTGGGAGATCTTGGGCGAACACCCGAGACCTCCCACGCACTTTTTTCTGAAAGTGTTAGCCTAGCTTGACCACGGTGAGGATGCGCCCATTGACGACCTCGACCCCCTGCTTGACGCGTGGGAAGGCCTTGACCTCGCTGACGGGAAGGACCAGGGCGTGCTCGCCTTTCTCCCCATTGCGTCCCGTCCAGCCAAGCAGCAGGTGATCCTGTTCATTTACCAGCATGCTGAGCAAGACGCGGTCCTTGTCGCCAATCTCGGTAGTGACCACACCACCAGTTGCACGTCCCTTCTGGGGATACTGGCTAACAGGTACCTTCTTGAGCGTGCCCTGCTCGGTTACGACCAGCAGGCTATTCAGCTCTGGCAGGACTTCGCCCGTGGTCTCGTCGACGACGGTCCCCTGGGGCTCGTAGTAAGAGGCGCTCACGACGACGCCACCTCCCTTGGCGAGGGCGATGGCCGCGACGCCCTGGCCGACACGGCCCTGAGCACGCAAGGCCTCGTCACTAAAACGCAGCGTCTGCGCATAGTCGGTAGTGACAAAGTACTCGCCCTGTCCACGTGAGAGCAGCGCCGTGACGACGCTATCGCCCTCGGCCAGCTTCATATCTTGCGCGCCATCGATATCGACCGTTTTGTACTCGCTCAGTGGCGACTTCTTGACCTTGCCCAGGCGGCTAAAGGTGACCATGTAGCGATCCTCGTCATAGGCATCTATGGGCACAACCGCCACGATCTCTTCACCTGGCGCCAGCTCCAGCAGATCGCGGATGACCTCGCCCTTGGCGGAACGCGTCACCAGGGGCAAGCGATGGCTACCGACCTGGAAGACACGCCCGGTCGAGGACATACACAACAGGTAGTCCCGCGTGGTGGTAGCGACCACCTGGCGCAACTGCTCATCGCCACGGACAGGATTATATGCAAGCACGCCATTTTTCTGCTTGGGCTTGAAGGTATCGGGCGCAAGCGCCTTCAGCGTCCCAGGAAAGGCAAAGGCGACGGTCAGTGGCTCACGCTCATGCAGGCTGGCCACATGAGTGATGGGCGCGTGGGGCTGCCCCTCAACATCAATGTAGGTGCGGCGCTCATCCGCAAACTGGCGCATGAGCTGCTGCATCTCCTTCTTCAAGAGAGAGATCAGGGCACGCCGGTTCGCGAGCAGATTCTCTAGCTCCTCGATGCGCCGCTGCAACTCATCGCGCTCGCGCTGGTATTTGCCACTATCCAGTTTGGTAACCTGCGAGAGTGTCATCGAGGCGATGACGTCCGATTGGATCTCCGTCAGAGAGTAGCGCTCTTCAATGGCTCTACGGGCGCTGGCACGATCCTCTGACTGCTGGAAGATTTTCACGATCTCTTCCGCGTGCGCGGCACCAGTAATCAGGCCCTCAATGACATGCAGGCGCTCACGGGCCTTACGCAGGTCGTACTGCGCCCGGCGCGTAAGCAGGTCGAGCTGGTGCGCGTTCCAGTAGTTGAGCAGTTCCAGCATCCCGGTCTGTTTGGGCTGGCGTGCGGCCTGCATGGGTGAGCCAAAGAGAAAGACCATCTGGAAGGAGATCGCGATCTGGAGATCAGTTTCGCGATAGAGCTGCTCCAGCGTCTGGGCTGCGTCCACGTCTTTGCGCAGTTCCAGCACGATGCGCGTCCCCTTCTCGGTGTCGCTCTCGTCGCGCAGATCGGCCATCATTCCTTCGAGTTTGCGCGCGTTAAAGGCCTTGATAATGGAAGCCTTGACCTTGTCACGTCCAGTGGGGGGAATCCGGGTGACGACGAGCGCGCGACTGCGCGGCGTCTCCTCCAGGCGCACCTCCGCTCGCACAATGATACGTCCCTTGCCGGTAGTGAAATAATCGCGAATGCCCTCGGTACCGATGATATGGCCCCCCTGGCTAAAGTCAGGCCCTGGAATATAGCCCATCAGCTCATCGACGGTCATATCGGGACGGTCCAGCAGGGCGATACAGGCTCGCAGCACCTCGCCCAGGTTATGAGGCGGAATGTTGGTTGAGAGGCCAACCGCGATACCACTGGAGGGATTGACGACGGGCGGAATGCGTCCAGGTAGATAGTCAGGCTCCTGCACCCTGGGATCCTGCTTATAGGTTGGATGCAGGGGAACCGTCTCGCGCTCCATATCGGCCATCAAGGCCTCCGCGAGCGGCGAGAGGCGCATCTCGGTGTAGCGATAAGCCGCCGGGGCATCGCCATCCTCGCTACCCATGTTGCCCTGCCCTTCAATCAGCGGATAGCGCATGGTAAAGGGCTGGGCCATGCGGACCGCCGCATCATAGACCGAGGTATCGCCGTGTGGATGATAATTACCCAGGATCAGGCCCACGACCTCGGCGCTCTTGACCGTAGGGCGGCTGGCAAGGTAACGTGCCTCGCGCATACCCGCCAGAATGCGGCGCTGCACCGGTTTGAGACCATCGCGCGCATCTGGGAGAGCGCGATCCGTGACCACGGAGAGGCCATAGGTCGCAAAGGCCTGGGCCATGATCACGGAGAAATCTTCTTGTATGATACCCGTTTCTACGGTTTTCTCTGTATTTTCACTCACACTTGCCATCTTCCAATCGCACCATGCAGGAACCCCTGGCTTTAGATATGGGGAGGAGCATGGCGCACTCCTTTCTGTGTATATTCATAGCCATCGGCTCGTTGCACACATCGCATATATTTGGGGTGAATATCTCTCTTCCCAAGATGGAACGAAGGACGATGACGAATCGCTATTCTTCCCTCAAATGTCCCCTTTGGGGTCACCGCTTTCACCATATCCCCGGTACGATAGCCAAGAAAGGATTTTACGCGTTTCTTATGCTTCTCAGGAAATCCATAGGGGTCAGGGACACACATTTGGCGTGATCCATGCCCTGTCGCTGTCATGAGTAAAGGCACAACCCCTTTCACCTTGAGCGTCTCAGGTGTACTTTTGCCAACGCAAGCAGCATCAAGCCAATGGGATTTCGGCAACGTTCGTGTCGTGCGGTTATATTTCGTCAACCCTCCACTTCCACATTCCACAGGCAACCCGAAGGCTTGTAAGCGTTCCCACAAGGCCCATCGTGTCGTATTGACCGCCGCCGCGTCCTGTAACGGCTTTTTGGCTTGTGCCAGAATCCGTGTGAGGACCTCTGGTTGCTTGGCAAGAAACACTCGAATATCTTGTGTTCCTTTGGCTTTGTTGCAAGGTTCACAGGCAAGACACAAGTTGCTTATTCGATTCGTGCCTAACTTGGCGCGTGCCTGGATATGTTCAATTTGGAGAGGAATATTCTCTTTTCCACAATAGGCACACGTTCGCTTCCACTTTTCTAATAAGTATTCTCTCACCTCATATCCAGCCAATGTTCCTTGCTGATACTCAATCCCTGCTATATCTGGATGCTCCATCGCTTGCATATCAAATCTGACAAGTTCCTGGCTTAGCGCTGTAATGGGAGCATAGCGACACAAGCGAGCGACCCACGTCAGAATATTGGCAAGGCGACTTTCTAATGATGGGGGCAACCATCCTTGTTTGCGTCGCCTATTGTGGAAACGTGGTTTTCTGTAGCGCGTCTTGCGGTTGCGCCTCCCACAACGCCGAGCGCGGCGACGCTCCATGTCTCCTTTGACGGCATAACCACGATGGGAGAGTTCAGCCGCAAAGACCACGTTTCCCGTCTGGTCATTCACGATGGCAATGCCGGTGGTTGTACTGCCAGGGTCAAGCTTAAGGCGTAATGGGTGCACCTCTGGCTGATCGACCACCCGTTTGAGAATGATCGTGAAAGGATATCTTCTATACACGGATGCTTTTCCCTGGGTGAGCAAACATCTTGCTCGTGCTGGATGGACCGGATTTAAGGGTTTGTAATCACTATCAATCACGAAGACATTGCTCAAGTTGAGCCTCCTATTGCTAGGGTAATGGTTGCCTCGACAAAGATAGAGAGCGGTACTTTTCCCTGAGCACTGGCTTCACCTCGTACACCTGTTTAACCCAGGGATTCTAGAGCTACAGGCTGGCACGCACCTGTAGGTAGGAACACAAACACTTCTCATCTATCGTAGCTCGATGACCTTCTCCACAAGGGAGAAAGCCCAGGGCTGAGTCTGGTCAAGTCCAGGCTTACTTGCGTAAGCCTCTAGCTTTCGCTAGGGGGTTCCTGACCGTTTACACGTCCAGTTCCTTGATCTTACGCGAGTGTTCCGCCAGGAAAACGCGACGGCGCTCCGCGTTTTTATCCTCCATCAGCTCAGTCACCAGTTTCGCCGCCAGGACGCCATCCTCCATCGTTACCCGCTTGAGCGTACGCCGTGCCGGGTCAAAGGTGGTATCGCGTAGCTCCTTCGGGTTCATCTCGCCCAGGCCTTTGAAACGCTTAAACTCCAGGTTCTGCGCGTCGGCATGGGTACGTACAAAGCGCTCACGCGCCTCATCATTGAGCAGCCAATGCACCTTGCCCTTATACTTGACGGAGTACAGGGGGGGACAGGCAATATACACATGCCCTTGCTCAATCAGATCGCTAAACTCCTGGTGGAAAAGCGTCAGCAGGAGGCATTGGATATGCAGACCATCCACATCCGCATCGGTCGCGATAATAACCCGGTTGAATTTGAGACGGCTAATATCAAATACATCGCGTGTGCCGGTTCCCAGCACATTGATGATCGTGCGAATCTCTTCATTCTCGACGATACTCTTCAAATCGGCCTTGGCCACGTTCAGGGGTTTGCCCTTGAGCTTTAGGATGGCCTGGAACTCGGAGAAGCGCCCCTGACCAGCGCTACCACCCGCCGAATCGCCCTCGACGATAAAGAGTTCCGCGCGCGAAGCATCGCTGGTGTTGCAACGCAGAAACTTCTTTGAGAGCGAGGTATCGATCATCTCATTGTTCTTCTTGGTGCCCGCCCGCGCCAACTCCTCCACCAACTGAGCCTCGTTGCGTGCCTTCTGCATCTGCTGAATTCTCTTCAGCCACTCTTTTCCAGCCACGCTATTCTTCTCAAACCAGTCCTTCAGCCCCTCGTCAACGATTGAACGTACGATGCCTTCAACGGGAGCATTGTTCAGGCGATCCTTGGTCTGGCCCTGGAACTGAGGGTTGGTCAGCTTGACCGAGATCACGACGTTTAGGCCCTGTTGAATCACCTCTGGCTTAAAGCCATCGCGCTCGCGATTCTTGATCACGCTCAGCTTGATGGCATAGTCATTGATGACCTTGGTTAAGGCGGCCTTAAACCCGCTTTCATGCACACCACCATCGCGCGTACGCACGGCGTTGGCATAGCTATAGAGCGCGGTTTTATACCCTGTGGTAGGCTGGAGCGCAACCTCGACCGAGACATTGTCCTTCTCTTTGGCGATACCAAGCACATGCTTGAACATGGGGGTATTCGCCCCCGAGGAGAGGTCGCGCACGTAGTCTGGCAGGCCCTCACGCGAATAGTACACGCGCCGTACCTGCTCGCTGAGGCTCTCATCCCAGGCCTCAAAATGGATGGTTACACCGCGATTGAGATAGGCGGCGGCCTTCAAACGGCTATCGATGGCTTCAAGAGAGTAGTAGACATCGGGATCAAAGATGGCACGGTCATATGCCCAGCGCAACTGGGTACCGTGTAATTTGGGGTCGCAAGGCTCAATCTGGTGTGGCAACGCGGTGCCACGACTAAACAACTGGCTAAAACACTGCCCATCCTTCCAGATAGTCAGTTCCAGTTTCTCTGAAAGGGCATTGATGACGGTCGAGCCAACACCATGCAGACCGCCCGCAGTCTTGTAGGCACCTTCAGCGAATTTGCCGCCTGAATGAGGTACTGTCAGGATAACCGTTGCCGCGGGCAGGTAATCCCCCTGGTAAAGCATAGGGTCAAAGGGCAGGCCTCGTCCTTCATCACGTACCGTGACCCAGCCCTCCCGATCAATCGTTACCCAAATCTGCTTGCCATAGCCAGCCACAGCCTCATCAACAGCATTGTCAAGCGCCTCCCAAATCAGATGCACCAGTCCAGAGGTAGATGTTGAGCCAATATACATCCCCGGGCGATGTCGAATGGCGGAAATACCCTCGAGCACCTGGATATCGGCAGCAGAGTATGCTGCCTGCTTCCTGGCCTTGGGTGCCTTCGACTCAACGCTATGTGTGTGTTGTATTTCTTCTCTATCTTCGTCTATACTCCGCGTCGCTAAGAATGAGAACTCCTGCTGCTGAAGGTCTGACTCATTCTGCATGGAAGGGAGTGCTTTTGGGGAACGAGACATCTAACCCTATACCTCTTTCAATGCGTTAATTGCCTAATCAGCATACAGCCTTAAACATGGAAAGTCAAGATAATCGCTAGCAATTTTGGATCAAAAGTTCTATCAAGCAAATTCTTTTTGTTCTTAGCATATCTGGTAATCATGCCGGGACGCAAGATTAGCGCATGCACATGTTAGAATAGAGACGCCAATTTGGCAACTGGGGGTAGCACGAACGGCTGTGGTATACTCAACCATCCGTGCCTCATATTCGTAGTATTAGACAGCAAGGATAGAATTTCACCGGGAAAGGGCGCGAATATCATGAAGCCAATCACAGGTCAGTATGAGTGTCAGCATCGCTCAGGGGTGGGTCTAGACTACTTTACCTCCCTCATTGACCGCCTTATTCTCCAAACTAATGGGCGCTTCATCTTGATTGTCCAGGATCGCAGTCGCCTGGCCCATATGGCCCAGTCCTTCATCAAGGGCGAGCAGACCAACGCCACGGCGCCCGCCGCTGAGATCCGGCGTGAGGGGAATTTTTATCAGCAGGGCTCGCTACTAACCCTACGCTTTGATGATGGAAACCAGGAGCAAGGACAGTTGACGCCGCAAGAGGATAGCATCCAGTTGGGGAAGAACCTGTTCGCGAAGGTCTCAGACTCGCCATCCCTGCCCTCGATGCAGCGCATGAAAAAGGATATGGACGACATCGCTAAGGGCATTAAGATCGCCACGACGCTGGGTGGAATGGCCGTCAAGGCCGCGAAAACCATCAATGACACGATTCAGAGCACACAGAAGCCAGATCCCGACGCCCAGATAGCGGGTCCGAGCCAACCTACAGCAAATCCAAACTATCCCGGGCAGCCAGGGCAGAACGTCGCTTCGCCTGCGCCCCAGCACCAAACTATGCCCACGCCGCCTGCGCCACCATCCGCGCCCCCCGTTGTCAGCCAAAATCAGGCGCCAGCAGCCAGTGGGCAGCCGATCTATTGTGAGCAGTGTGGCAATCGCTGTCGACCGGGGAAGCGCTTCTGTAATCGCTGTGGCGCGCCCCTCTTCTAGGTAGGCGCACCAGCCACCAATTCAACGGAGCGCGTTGTAGGGTCCATGCCAAGCATGGACCCTACTTTTGCTCGCGCATCAAAGTATGATAGGCCGCGATGATACGCTGCATCTGCTGGGGATCGCCTCCTCGGTCCGGGTGGTACCGCTTGGCCAGCAGGCGATAGCGCTGTTTAATTTGTTGAGGAGTCGCGTTCGCAGGCAGGCCCAGCACCGCCAGGGCCTGCTGGCGCTGCATGAGCACACGGGCTGGATTTGAATTGCTCTCCCAGAGCGCTTTCATACTCAGGCGCAGCATCTGCCATAGTAAGGCGCCCAGCGATTTTGGCGGTCGTGTACTCATTGTTCTCTCAATCTAATCTAATCTGATATGCACATTCTTGGCATGACGCCTCGCGCCTGCGGCACTCGCCCTGGTTAGTGGTGTGGTGGCCCCTGGCGACCTGCGGCCGCCAGGGGCCACCACACCACTAACCATACTATACCCGAAACAGCGCTAGAAATGAAACGCTACACTATGCTCAACCGTGAATGATATACAGAAGATAAGATCCTTTTTCTTGTGTTTCCTTTATCTTTTAGAAAATGCGGATAGCAGATCGATCACTGTATAGTATCCAACGGGAGATGCAATTATGGCAAGCGGCATAAGCAATATGGAGAGTGGGGCGCACAAGAAAAAGAGCGCGACACAGCACCTCCTCCGCGAGGCGGAAGCGGGCGGCAAGACCTTCCGCGAATTCCTGACCAAATTTAATAACGACTGGTCGTCGGGCCTGGCGGGCCTGCTGGCCTATAACATTCTGATGTCGATAGTGCCTATCGCCATTGCCTTGATCGCCATCCTTGGTTTTGCCCTGGGTGGTGTCACCGATACACAGCAACTTATTAACCAAGCAACAAGCTTCTTCCCAATCGCAGGGTCGAACAAGGCTGCGCTCAGCCTGGCGATTACGCAACTGCAGAAAAACGCCGGTTGGTTGACGATTATCGCCGTGGTGCTGGCACTTTTCAACGGCTCCAACCTGTTTGTGACCATAGAGAACTGCCTGGATATTGTCTACCACGTACGGCCACGCCCTATGATACGCCAGCGCCTGGTCGCCATAGGCATGGTACTGATCTTTGTCTTTCTCATCCCCATCATGGTCTTTGCCTCGTCGCTCCCCACCCTTATACTCGGATTACTGCAAAATAACCCGGCATTGAAGAGCATTCCCTTTGTATCAACCATCGCCGCAAACCCTGTGCTCTCGTACCTGGCAGGTTTTGGCGGTAGCATCCTGGTAGGCTTTATACTCTTCGAAGCCATTTACGTTATCGTCCCCAATCAACATATCAGTTGGAAGAATAGCTGGAAGGGCGCGCTTGGCGCGTCGATTGCCCTGGCTCTTTTCCTGGCACTCTTCCCAATCTATGCGCGTTTTGGCCTGGGCAATTATACCGGCCAGGTGGGCTTCGCGATCATTTTCTTGATCTTTTTCTACTATTTCGCCATGATCCTGATGATTGGTGGCGAGATCAATGCCTTCTTTAGCGAAGGCGTACGCCCTCTCCCCAACAACCTGGTAACGTTTGTCAGCACCATGGCGGGCAAGCTCAATAAAGACATTCCAGAGAAAGAAGCTGAGGCAATTGTAGATATCAAAGCCACCGAGCTTGCCGACCGCCAGCATGTCGCAGAAGCGCGGAAACAGGAGGAGCAGAACCAGCACCGCAACCAGGAGAAAATCTACCAGACGCCAGGTTACCTGCAACACGGTTCAGCCGGAAAAGCCCCCGCAGCCAAACCAACCAGGAGGGGCATGATCCTACAGGTGGCCGCTGGCTCCATCGTCGCGGTCTTGCTCGAATGGTTCCGCCTGCGCCAGAGACATTAGATGCTCAGTAACCTCGGCCGCGAGTCCCTGTCCATCCAGACCATCGGCGAGAAGCGCGGCTCCTAGCGCACACTCAAAACCTTCAGGCTCGCTTGCCTCACGGGGAAAACCATAGACCTGGTAGAGATCCCCGAGGCGAGCGAGCATCTTTTCGTTTACCAGTGGCACCGTGGCTGTTGATCCCGCAAGCGTATAGCCTCGATCCAGCAACACGATATCTTCGATGTGGTGGATAGCTATAAGCGCTGCGAGGTCCTGGCGTAGATCCTCTTCCAGCGCTATGGCTAGCTCCTCGCTCTCAGCCTGCTCGGGCGAGAAATAGGTGAGCGGCTTCTCGCCATAATCATCGATGATACACCCATCATAGATCACCGTAATATGACGCGCTGTACTGCTCATGTCAAGCAAGAGGAAGCGCATCTCTGGCCAGACCGCCTCACGCTGGCGCATACGGTAGAGCAAGGTCGCCGCCACACTGAGGCGATCAGATCCGCCCATCTGGGAGCGATAACGCTTGCGAAAAGCCGGCACGTTCGACAAGTAACGCACACTCGGCAGGCAGTAGCTATGGTTATTGTAGGCGCTTAACGAGACGAGAAAGCGTTGTAGCGCATCGTGCTCCTCAGCGCTAGCTGCGGTACAGAGTGATAGGGGTGCCTGTGTCTCCTGCTCAAACGTAGCTAAAGGACACAGGCCCGTTTCTAGTTGAGATGCCAGGGCCAGAGCTGGCTCGGGATAGCAGGCACAGAGACGCGATATATACTCGGCGAGCAGCTCGCCCGTGGCGAAGGATCTGTACTCTATGGGCTTTCCCTGCTCCAACACGCAGAGACGCCAATCACCATGGCGATACTCAAGACCCAGGCTTATATTCATGCTCTTCAATTCATCTCCCATGTGTGAACACAACACCTTGAAACACGCAGCGCGTCCAATGCTGTATTCCTTCGTTTTCCTTGACGTAACCTGTAAGAATCTGTTACACTTTCACTCAATTAGATGAGATGCCTCATTCACCCAATGTCGCCGATGAACTCCTGGTTCTAGTGACAGAGTGTAGTGGGAATGCACGTGCTTTTTTGAGGTCCATGTAGCTTCGGAAGAGGTCGCAAGTATGCCTGGAGAGCAATCTATATCGACAAGTAATGAAGAGCACATTCGACTGAGAAACGCATTGCGCGAGAGCGAGTTGTTGCGCGAACTCTCAGAACTGCTAGCCTCTTCGCTGGATCCGACCCATATTTTACAGATACTCGTGCGCCGTACCACAGAAGTGTGCGAAGTGCAGCGCTGCGCGGTCTGGCTCCTCGACGAAGCCCAGATGTCCTTTCTCCCCTCAGCCTATCACCTGAACGCCTCAAACTTTCCGCCGAAGGCGCTCCAGGCCGCCGACCACGTCTGGCACCGAAGTCGCTTTCCCTTTCATGATCCTATTGTACAACACCTCGTACAACAACAACCCTGCCTGGCACTTAGCGATCTCGCCAGTACATCCAGTTCCCACATGCTCCTGCTCGCCGATAAATTTCTGGTGCGCTCGATCCTATTGATCGCGCTCTTGCGTGAAGGCAAACCCGTAGGCATCATGTCGCTCGATAATCCCCAGCAGGAAACGCTTTTTAGCGCGGAACAACAGCAGTTGGCACGCGCCATCGGCCAGCAAGCTGCGCTCACCATTCATAATGCTCGCCTCTATCAGCAAGCACAGAGTGAGCGCAAGCGCGCCGAACGCCTGATCCAGCGCGCCCGCTCTATTTACCAGGTCGCTATGGCCGTCAACTCCGGTGAGGAGTTGGCGACTGTCTTGCATATTGCCACACAGCACCTCCAACAGGGCTTTGGTACGGGCAAGGCGGCCATTGCGCTTCTCTCCCAGGACATGACCCTGAGCGTGATGAGCCAGGGCGAGTCAACCGCCTCAACACCCAACGAAGGCCCACACCTGCCAGCGTTATCTCACTGTCAGCAAGCGGCCACAACGGGGAAGACCTACTTTATTCCCTCCGATCAGGCCACTCCACATGAGCGTGCCTGGTTTCAGCAACTTGGTTTTGAGCAGGTCCTCGTGGCTCCCTTGATGGGGAATCTTCCCCGCCAGCATAGTCGGCGGACGGCGCGAGGCGAGACCTCATGCCTGGGACTGGCCTTGATTGGCTTTCCCCTGCATGCACGTGCCCCCTCGCAGGGATATCGCGCCTTTGCCCTGGATATCGCGGCTCAGTGTGCCCTGGCCATCGAGAAAGATCATATTTTGCAGGAGGCCCGCCAGGCCGCCGCCCTGGCGAATGAACGCGCCAATACACTTGATGTTATCTTCAACGCCATGAGCGAGGGCATCCTGGTCCTGGGTATGCAAGGGGAGACCATTCTCAGCAACCATATGGCCAGGCGCTACCTGGAAACCTCTTTTGACGCGCAAATTGACCTCTCCAAGCTCCTTCAACATCGACATATTTCAACCTTGCGCGGCAAAACCATCCCACCTGAGCGCTTCCCGATTGTACGCGCACTGCGTGGCGAGTATATCCGTGGCGAGCGCTATGTGACGACAAGCGCCGATGGCTCCGAGCGTACCATGGAGATCAATGTCGAGCCGCTCCTAGACGATCAACAGCAACAGATTGGCATCGTCAGCGCGTTTCGGGATATCAGCGAACAGATACGCAGCGAACGGCGCGTCCGGCGCGCACTGGATACCATGCTCCATGCCGCCGAGGCGGTTTCGGGCCTGACGAACCTTCACGATATGCTACAGAGCCTGCTGGGAAAAACCCTGGCTTCGCTGCATTGTGATCGCGGTATGGTCCAGCTCTACAACCAGGAGCAGCATGTATTTGAACCCTATCTCTCCATTGGTTTCGCTCCAGAGGAGGAGGAGCTCTGGCAGCAAGAGCAACAAACCTGGCTTATGCCAACAGAAGGACAGTACACGGGATTTCGGGAACACCTGCTGGCCGGGCACGCGCTCCAGGTCAGCGCAGAACAATGCCCGGAGCAGCCTAATCCCTTCGCCGAGACCATGCTCATCGCGGCTCCCATTATGCATCATAACGACCTCCACGGGGTTATTCTGCTCGACCGCTCGACCACGCTGCGCAGGGAGCAGCATCCACAGGAGGGCGCGACACGTCCCCTGCGCCACCCGGTCTTTAATGTCTGGGATCTCGCGGTCGCCGAAGGTATCGCGCAGTTCGCGGGCCTAGCCATGGAGCAGATGCACTGGCAAAAGGAGGCAACCCTCGCCCGCACCAGTGAGGAGCTTATGCGCCAGTCAAACGATCTGAAAGACGAATTTCTCGATATTACTGCCCATGAGTTTCGCACGCCGCTCACCATTATCGTCGCCCATAGCCAGATGATGGCGCGCCTGCTCCGCAAGCATCAACTTGAGCCAGTGCTCCAGGACAAATTGCATGAGAGCATCGCCACGATTGATCAACAGGGCCATCAACTCACTAACATCGTCAATACCTTCCTGGAGGTAACGCGCCTCAATCGGGGCCAGATCGTGCTCAATACAGAAGAACTTGATGTCCAGCGTATCGTTGAGCGGACGGTCGCCGAGCATGCTATGACCTCGCCCATGCATACCATCACCTGCCAGGTTCAAACAGGCGCGCACCCCTACCTCATCCTGGGTGATAGCGCCCGCCTCTCCCAGGTCTTTGCGAACCTCCTGCAAAATGCGATAAAATACAGTCCGTTCGGAGGATCTATTACTGTTACCTTGCAGCAGACACCTAACGCCAGCGGGGATCCCTTTGTAGAGATACGCATACAAGATCAGGGCATTGGCATCCCCCTCGATGCCCAGGCACGCCTCTTCGAGCGCTTTTATCGCGCCCCCAATATCGAAGGGAACAAGACCAGGGGTGTGGGCCTGGGGCTGTATGTCGTGGCGCAATTTCTGAGCCTGCATGGTGGGCATATCTGCGTCGAGAGTAGTGGTATTCCGGGCGAGGGCAGTTGTTTTATTCTCACCTTACCCTTAGTAGAAAGATCTGACATCATTGAAGCCTGAACTTCGCTCCTGGATCGTGGAACGCGCCAGGGAGGTACTGGAACAAGAAGAGTGTAAGGATGCATCACATGATTTTGACCACCTACTTCGTGTCATGTCCCTGGCAGAGACGATTCAAGCCAGGGAGGGTGGTGACCTGTCCGTTATCTGGGCCGCGGTCGCATTTCACGATATCGGGCAGGAGCGCGAACGCCTGCATGGTGGCGACCATGCCGAGATAGGCGCGCACATGGCCGCCGACCTGCTCGCGCATACCCACTTCCCCCAGGAGAGCATTCCCCTGGTCCAGCAGGCCATTCGCGACCATCGCATGACAGGGGGCCAGATTCCGCGCACCCTCGAAGGACGTATCCTCTATGACGCAGATAAGATTGATTGTCTAGGCGCAATTGGGATCGCGCGCCTCTTCTGCATTACGGGACGATACAACCAGAAGGTCTACTCAGAGGTTCCCCCCGAGGTCAGTCAGCCCGTCGATCCCCTCCTCGTCCGCAAGCTCCGTCGGCGCCCCGACTATTCGCCAAGCATCGAGTTTGAACTGCTCTTCGATGCCATGCCCCAGCGCATGACGACCGCGACTGGCCGCGAACTGGCACAGGAGCGCTTTGACTATATGGAAAACTTCTTCCAGCGCCTGCGCCAGGAAGTACAAGGAGAGCTATAAAGATACAGGATGTGGAGGTACCGTATGGTACCTCCACATCCTGTATCTTTATAGCTCTCTTTTTTAAAGGACGATATAGTTAAAGGTTGCTTGTTTGGATGCGGGAGCCGTTAGGTGGACGGTGAAGCCGACGCCGGGCTGGAGCGTGACGAAATGCACCACCACCGGGCCAGGGTCAGATGTCAACGTGACCAGGACCGTACTGGTGGCACTGACCTGCTCATGATTGATGGTGACGTCGCGCTGAGCGCTCTCAAAGACGCCACTCCCCGTGTTCTTCGTCTGGCGTGCTGTCTGCACTGGTTTCAGGGCCGTAAGGTAAGCGCTATTACGCATCATCTCCATGGGAGTGTCGGGCAAGAGACCAGGTGCGTGTGTAGCCATGGCGTCCTCACTTGCACGCTTCTCGCTTCCCTTCTGCACGGCTGGCATATAGGCGCTCACGCTCTCCTTGCGGCGCGTCCCGGCAATGGGAACACGGGGAGCTGTGGGTGAAAGCGGGATCTGAGTAGAGGCCAGGGTCACCTTCGCCATAGCCGCAGGTGAGGCGGCCTGCAAATGAATTTTGGTAGTGTGGCCAGCCAGGCGATACCTGCCCCTGCCCGTCTGCGAGACGGCAACGCCTCCCATGGAGGAACTGATGCTCGTCATGGAGGCCGAGAATGAACCCATCGAAGATGGCAATGGGCGAAAGGCTTCATTCCAGGGCGTGTCAAACATTTGCTCTAGCGGCGGTATGGTCATCTGGTCCGCAATATGCGACGCCTCTCTCATCTCATTCATAATCGGCATGCCATCATGAAAAGATGCCGGTATCGATGGAAAATCAAGCGTCTCTTGCGCAGAAATCGTGTTAACCACAACATTTGCAGTATTGCTAGCAGCAGTATTTCTATAATCACCTGGTTCTGGAGGTGTACCGCTCCGCTTGTAGAAACCGATAGCCGCCAGCGATGAAGTGACACGCCGCGCGAAGCGGGTCAGCAGGTTATTCTCAGAACTCGCCTTCAGTTCGCCATTTTCACCCAGGGCCATGAGGGCCACATTGGTCTGCGTGGCCGCGGGTTCCTCGCCCAGATTACTACGGTAAAAGGCCGGTGCCAGGCGCGATTGCAAGCTAATACGAGGTGGAATCAGCGTTTTGCCATAGATGGTATGACTCGAGTTCTTCACTTTCCCATCTACCCCCTCCCGCTCTCGGCCAGCAGCCACAGATTTCTCATAGAATGTCTGCTCAATAGAGGCCGAAAGATTATACCTCTCTCTCGCCACATAAGTATGCCAATCTTGGTTCGTTGTTTCTACTTGTTCTCTATGCAAAGACATCGCTGCTCCCAAAAGTTTTTAGGATTATACGATACAGGTTGGAACGTATAGATGCAGTATAACACATATTCCACAAAAGATTTGCAAAAATTATGCAGATAGCACATTTGGATAATCTACTTTCCATACATTTCAAAATCCCAAATTTGCATATTGAATGTAATTTATAGACCTCATAGAAGATAGAGGATATCCATTCGAGAGGCATGGATGACCTTTATGATGGGCTACGATGCCATTCTCTGCGTCTTTGGTTTATCTGTATGAGTAAGCCCTGGTTATCAATTTGTCCTCTCCAACAAAGATAGCCGCCCTCTTTGGGAGCCCCTCACATTTAACAGATTGCTCCCTCTCAACGAGGGCATAAGAGCTTTATGATTGCTGCTTATTTTGTATGCTTGCTTCGCCCATTTTAAATGTTTGTGCTATTGCCCCAAAGAGGGTTTCTACGTCAAAGGGTTTGTATACTATTTTTATCCCCTGAGAGACTAAAAATCCTTCTTGTTCCATGACCTCAGTTACAGCAGCGCTACACACGATAATAGGGATACGTGCAGTGGGAGGGTACATCCTAAGCAATTGCAACATTTGCCAACCACTTTTTTGGTTGCCAAAGATGATATCGAGAATGATAAGGTCTGGTTTGACCCGCTCTACCTCTTTCATATTTTGCATAGGCAAAGCGGAGAGAAGCACTTCATAGCCTTCAGGCTCTAATAGTAAACGAAACATCTCAAGTATGTACTGAGTGTCATTAATTACTAATATTTTCTTTCCCATGTTTTTATTACTCTCCTCTTGAGTATGTGCTTTGCCTCTTTGTCTTGCCTTCAATTCCTTGGTCATCACGTTTGATGGTCATATTTTGGTAACTCTGTAAAGAAGGACTTTAAACTGATCTACAGGAGCAAGCCTCTCGTATGTTAGCTGTGTGCCTAGCACAGTAGCCCTCCCCTCTGGCATGATGTCCTTGTGCTCTCTGCTGACATCTCCCCTAACACCATTAACTGCATGATGAGTGCTGTTAAGCGGATTGTGAAAAGAGGCCTCTTTGAGGGAGATGATAACCCCCCGCTCCACGTGTACGATTTAGGGCTCTCACGCCAATAACCTGACCGGTAGAACGCTTGTATGCCGCTTGGCACGGATAGATAGCGGCAAAAGTTGGTCAGGTTATTGGCGTGAGTCTCCTTAACGATGTGCCAGGGTAATGCCCGCGCGCCACAACGCCACACTTTACCCCTGAGCGCCGCAGGCGCGAAGGGGAAGGAATAGGAAAAGAGGCTAACTTCTTGAAAGTCGCATGAGAAGTCGGTACAATAGGGCCTGATCTATTAGATCGTACATGCAAACACATGCATATTGCAGAAGCGCATCAAGACGCTATCAACAATATTTGTTCTAAGGAAGGGTTTTTCTCGCATGAAACTTAGTGGTACACACAAGTTCAAGTCTTCCAGCTCGCAGGTCTTCAAGGGCATTCTCAATCCCTCCGTCCTCCAGGCCAGCATCCCTGGTTGCCAGTCGATTGAGTTCCTCGACGCGAACCGCATCAAGGCATTTGTGACGACACCCATCCCCGGACTGAAGGGTCCCTACGCGGTGGTCATCAACATCACCCGCGTTCAGGAACCCAACTTCATTGAGCTTCAGATCCAGCGCCGGGGCGCCGGTGGCTCGGTCAATGGCGTCTGCCAGATCAATATTTCCGACGAGCCCGGCGGCGCCGTGCTGGCGTATGAGGCCAACGCGGAACTCGAAGGCGCGGTCGCGATGGCGAACAATCCCATCGGCAAGGGCGTAGTCAACAGCACCCTGAACACCATCTTCAAGAACCTGGATAACAATATCGCGTAATTTCGCAAACTCAACAAGCGGGCGCCCCTTCTTCGTTTGAAGACGAGGCGCCCGCTTTGCGTTTTCTCGCTTAGTTATCAATGCGCCAGGAAATAATGGCATTGGGCATCTGGGGTAGCGGGAAGATCAGCATACCTTCCTGCGCCACCAGCCAGGACGCCAGTAAGCCCCGAAGTTCTTTCTCGACCTGGGGATTCTCAGGCAGAATCAACTGCTCGCGCATCTCTGCAACAGCCTCCTCAAGCGAGGAGAAACGCATACTTTGCGTGGTGGACACAATCTCTACATTGGCATAGATGCCCATCTCATAGAGGACATCCAGCGCGTGGATATAGCCAGGGGGTAGGCAACGCGCCTCGCCATGAAAATGGCGCCACAGGGGATCGCTAATCTCATCAAAGGAGGTGGCACGCATGAAGAGGAAGCAGGTGTGCCGCGTCGCTGCATGCAGCTTGGTGAGGAAGCGGCCCAGGTCGAGAATAGGGTAGAGCACATGGCTGCACAGCGAAACATCCGCGCGCAGAGTGGGATCAGCCTCCTGCCATATGCTGGCTATCGACGAGATATTCGTGATCCCCCTGGCCCGCGCATCCGCCTGTAAATAGCTCAACATACTTGCGTTTGGCTCGACCGCGTAGACATGCTTCACCAGCGGAGCCAGGGCCAGCACATAACGCCCGGTACCCGCGCCTACATCCAGCACCTCGCTCTCAGGCGTAAGCACCTCGCTCATTCGCAGCAGCAACGGGTTATCGGATTGAACTCGTTGGCTTGAGCGATGGTAGTTGCATGCACGCCGATCCCAGAAGTCGGCGCTGGAACGCCCCAGACGAGCATATGCCTCATCCATCTGACGTGCTCTCGCTGTCAGGATCTCTTGCCAGCGCGCAAGCGCCGTTTGCATTGTTTCTTCCTCCCCTGAGAGGCTCGCCAGTCAGGCTATGGATCTTACGTTACCGGGCTTACTCGCCAGCCGAGGCGGCCTGTGGCTCCTGGAGCTTGGATTGGAGACAGCTAAAGAACTGGTTGGTCATCTTCTCGGCGGTGCCATTGATCAGGCGCGCGCCGACGCTGGCAATAGAGCCACTGATCGTCACCTGAGCATTCCAGTCCATCTTCGTCTGATTGGCATCGATGGCGCTTAACTGCATATCGCCCGCGAGGTCGACTGCGCTGCCAGGTGCTTTGCCACGTGCCTTGACGGCCATAAATTCGGGTTCGCGCTTCTCCGGGCGCGTGACATCCAGGTTAAACTTGGCTTTGACGGGTCCCACACCGACCGAAATCAGGGCCTTCCAATGCTCTTCGCCCAGTTGCTCCAGGCTCTGAAAGCCCGGCGCACAGCTCGCCACATTATTCACATCTAAGAGAAACGCCCACACCTTTTCAATCGGGGCAGCAATCGTTTGTGATCCAGTAAACTGCATAGCACACCATCCTTTCCGCAATTCCTACTTGCCACGCAAGCGGAGCATCATTATCATGATATCACATCTCCTTGATACCAGAGTTTCAATCCTCAGCGACCCCTGCGGGCCGCTGCAACGTTTTCTGGATCGCAAACAATTGCGGCCCCTCTTGTTTCAATCCACAACGACCCCTGCGGGCCGCTGCAACGACGGTTCCCGATCTGGCAGAGGACCGCGTAGACGTTTCAATCCTCAGCGACCCCTGCGGGCCGCTGCAACGCGCACAACGTAAAGGTAGATGCAGTCGGGGTTCGCGCACCTATTTGCGCGAACCCCATCTTGGAACAGCCTGACCTGACGTAGTTTCAATCCTCAGCAGCCCCGAAGGACTGCTGCAACTTCAACCTGATCTGCATATTCGCTCAGCTTTTCGAGGTTTCAATCCTCAGCAGCCCCGAAGGACTGCTGCAACAGCCACGCTCTCACTTAGCCAGAAGCGTCTTACCATGTGCCAAACTGTGCGGACCTCCTCTAGCATACCTTATTTTCCGCTCTGACGCGACTCTTTCCTCTTGCTACACACCAAGCAACTATGCTCTAGCATCTCTACATAAGCCAGAACAGAGCAAGACTACTTCTGTGCGCGAACCTCACGAAGCCAACGGGCAAGCCTTGCCTCGTGACAACAAGTGGCCAGTAAACCGCAAGAATCACTAGACAATGTTATGTCGTTGGAATTATAGTATAAAAGACATCAATTGCGCTGTCCGACCTTTTGCCTATTCGGGTGCCCACCACATGCCCGTGCGGGACTCGGCGCTGAGACCCTTCTATAAGAAGGTACCTGAAAACTACCCCCTTACAATATATTAGGAGATTATGAGTACGCAATATACGAATACCATCTACCTTATTCGCCATGGAGAGAATCTCGCAAACGTGACTGGAGAGTTTTCATATAAACGCGTTGACTACTCGCTGACGGCCAAGGGCGTGCTCCAGGCACAACAAACCGCCGCCCATCTGCACGAATGGCATATCGATGAATTCTTCTCTTCGCCACTCAAACGCGCCCGTGAAACCGCCGAAATTATCGCTGAACCGCATCATCTACCAGTCACACTCTTTGAAGAGTTCCGCGAACTAAATGTGGGCGATCTCGAAGATGCCGCGCCCACCGCTGAGAACTGGGACTATCATAACAATATCCTGGCGCAGTGGTATCATGGTCACCTCGACGTCAGCTTCCCCAATGGAGAGAGCTTTCTGACCCTGACCGAGCGCGGCAAACAGGGCTTGCATAAAGTGACCTGGGGCAAACAGGGGCGCGTGATCGCCATCGCCGGACACGCGGCCATTTTTACCGCCCTCGTCTCGGCGATCTGCGGTCCCGAGAGCCTGGAAACCATTCGCAGAGGCAAGAAGCACAACTGCTCAATTAGCGAGATCGAACTCACCACCAGTGAGCACAATGTCGTGGGCAGGCTGGTACAGTGGGCGGCCTGTGCTCATCTCTCAGGCGAGGCCGCGAACTTCGTGCCTGCCGTTCCCGAGTTCAAGAAGCAGTCAGCAGAGACAGAAGAGGTGACGCAGGTTCGTTAGGACCCGCATCACCTCCCTTTCTTAAAGGACCCGGCAAAAGACGGACTTGAGATAATTGGTTTCTGGCATCGCCAGGTTGGTAGGATGATCCACACCGTGGGTATAGGACTCCAGCAGTTGCACCGTGCGCTTCTGCCGCTGGGCGCAATTGGAGACGACCCCCAGCAGATCATCCATACCAACCACGCCAGAGCATGAACAGGTCAATAGAATCCCGCCTGGACGCAAGACCTGCATGCCCAGGATATTGAGACGCCGGTAGGCTTTAAGCGCCTGCGTACGCGCGCCCTGGTTCTTGGCAAAGGCTGGTGGGTCCAGCACGACCACGTCAAAGCGCACCCCACGCTCTGCGGCCTGCTCCAGGTACTCAAACACATCCTCGGTATGAAACTCGTGCTTGCTGGCATCCAGGCCATTCAGGGCAAAATGCTGGCGTGCCGCCTCAATGGCGGGCGCTGAGACATCCACACTCACTGTCTGCGTCTCTTCTGAACTCAGGGCCGCGTAGACCGAGAAGCCCCCGCTATAGCTGAAGCCATTGAGGACGCGCCCACCTCGCGCATATTTGCGCAAGGCCTCGCGCTTATCGCGTTGGTCCAGGAAAAAGCCCGTCTTCTGCCCCCGCCAGAGATCAACAATGAAGCGCACGCCGTTCTCAACGACCTCAATCTGCTGAGGCACTTCCCCTGCTGCCACGCGTGGCTCCTCTACCTCCAGACCCTCGCGGCGACGTGCCTGACTCTCGTTGCGCAAGAGAATGCCGCGCGCGCCCGTCTCCGCGAGCAAGGCTTCAAGCACCTGGGGCAGCAGGCGATCCATCCCCAGGGTATGCACCTGGGCAACCAGGATGTCGGCGTAGCGATCCACCACCAGGCCCGGCAGGCCATCTCCCTCCGAGTGAATCAGGCGATAGGCATTGGTCACCCCCGGCACAAAGACCTTGCGTAGTTCCTGTGCCTCGCGCACACGCTTACGCAAAAAGTCACCATCGATAGACTCTGTATTGTCGCGTGTCAGGATACGGATCGCGATATCCGTCTGGGGATTATAGTAGCCGCGCGCCACAAACTGGCCTGTCGAGGACTTCACGTCCAGCAGGGCGCCTGGCTCGACCCAGCGTGGCGGCTGCTGTAAGGCGCCAGAGAAGATCCAGAGGTGACCACCAAGCAGGCTCTCGTCACGATGGGGCTTTAAACTCGCTGTAGGGTATTGAACAGATGACACTGATATAACTCGCTCTCTTATTTTATGTGCATATTGTTCTTGCCATTATCGCATACATAGTGAAGTCGTTAAATTGGAACAAAGCATTCATGTAAAAAGGCATGAATGTGAAGGAGATTAATACTGCTCCCTCACATTCATGCCTATGGTAAGTTACGCATACCAGCCGTCTTACACTTGCTTCCAGAATACCAATGAGAAAGACCAGGGTTACTGTTTGTTCAAGCGAATGGCTGCAATCAAAGGATCTGTATGATGCTCGGATTGACGAATCTCAGCCTTACGCAGGTTAAAGGCGCTGTTGATAAGCGCGATATGCGTAAAGGCCTGGGGATAGTTCCCCAGCGCGCTGCTGGTATTGGCATCCACCTCTTCCGAGAAGAGTCCCAGGCGGCCAGCATATTTAAGCAAGCGCTCAAAGAGCGAGCGTGCCTCGTCGACCCGGCCCTGTATGGCGAGATTATCCACCAGCCAGAAGGTACAAATGGTAAATGTCCCTTCGTGACCAGCGAGACCATCATGGGAGGTATAGCGGAAAACAAAGCCATTCTCGTCCGTCAGGCCTTCAATGATACGGTCCACGGTTGAACGCATTCTCGGATCATCGGGCGGGATAAAGCCGATCAAGGGCAGCAAGAGATTGGAGGCATCCAGGGCAGTATCCCCATAAGATTGGGTGAACGCGCCGACGCTCGTGTTATAACCGTTCGCCAGGATGTCGGCACGAATCTGGTCTCGCACCATCAGCCAGCGCGGCAGGTCCGCTTCAAGGTTGAGTTGCTGCGCGGCACGAATGCCCCGGTCTAAAGCCACCCAGCACATCGCCTTGGAATAGACATAGTGCCGGTCATCGCCACGGATCTCCCAGATGCCGCTATCGGGGTCCTGCCAGTGCGCACAGACATGCTCCACCAGGTCGCGCATTAGCTTCCATAGCGGACCATCCAGTGTCTCGCCATAGCGCTCAAAGCTGCCCTGGCGCCGGTAGAGGTGGATACAGTCCAGCACCTCACCGAAGACATCCATCTGTCTCTGCCTGACGGCCCCATTGCCAACGCGTACGGGGCTTGAACCGGCATAGCCCTCCAGGTGAGTCAGTTCTTGCTCGGCCAGGTCACGCTCGCCACGGATACCATACATGATTTGCAGCGACTCGCCATCCGCGTATGTGAGGCGCCTGAGCCAGTGCGTAAAGGCGCGTGCCTCGTCGGTAAAGCCAAGGACGTTCAGGGCATAGAGCGTAAAGGTCGCGTCCCGCAGCCAGGTATAGCGGTAATCCCAGTTGCGTACCCCACCCATATGCTCGGGCAGCGAGGTCGTGGGGGCCGCGACAATGGCTCCTGTGGGGGCATAGGTCATCATCTTTAAGGCCAGCGCGCTCCGCTCCACCGCCTCGCGGTACGGGCCACGATAGTTGCAGGTCGAGAGCCACTCACGCCAGCAATGCAGGGTATGTGCCAGTTCAGAATCAAAATTGCGTTGGTGCAGCTCGCCCTCGACCAGTCTTCGCGTCGCCTGCATGTTGCGGCCCATACCCACCGCGAATAGCAAGCGCTCGCCCTCTGAGAGCGTCACGTTCAATACGACTGAGGGATGCCTGTCTTCTGCGTCCTGTACGACATTCAGCGTTAAGGATGGATGCAGGTGCGCGCCAATAATCGCCAGGCCAACGTACTGGTTCCCACCTGAAACGAGAACGCCTTTGTTCCCGGGGACCAGGCTGATCTCGCTGGGCGAGGCAGCATAATTTGGACTAACCTTGAGTGTCATGGTCACAGACATCTCGCCATGTGTGCATTCGGCAATACGCACCATGCAGTGGCATGAGCCATCTTCACGCGTCCAGGTATTATTATTCATCCCCTGGTACGGCCAGGCGCGCAAGGTTTCTACCGGCATAAAGTCGGTCAGGAGCAGTTCGCCAATGGTACTGGTAAAACGGGTTTGCAAGACATTGCTACCTCTGAGGTAGCGCTGGGCCCCCGGCATAGGCTCGGAGGGGGCGATTTGAAAGTAGCCACCATGCTCATGGTCGAGCAAACGACAGAAGATGGCTGGACTATCGAAGTCTGGCAGGCATCCCCAGTCAACTGACCCGTCGGGCGCGACCAACAAGGCTGAGTGACAATCGCCAATGACTCCGTATGAATTAATTGGTAGATAAGTGCGATTGAATTCGGTCATCCCAACCATTTAGACTATACTTCCTAGAACTGTTCGGCGTTGAACTGTTCGCCAACATCCTTAAAATTCACTAAGTTTATTATTAGAAAGCCCTTAGAACTCCTGATTGGAGCCTTATATCAGGGTTAGACGCAGGACCCCGAAGAATAGTAACAGATTTTCCCATAAGTTTTTTTTATGGCTCATCATCCCCCCCGGCAAGTTGCTAAGGTCCGTCGCCATGCCCTCTCAAAACCAATGACACATATATAAAAATGACAAAAAAAAGATTATATATATGTCACCATATTTCACCCCCTTTTTAGAGCCAGGCATGTATACTACTCGTATCAGTAATAACACCCGAGCACTCTAATTTCTTCTCCAATAGAGCATATAGGAGGCCACATTTAGGTACCAGGGCATCTCCACGTTTTAATAGTCTTCCACGTATCACTCAAGGAAGAAGTTACGCCAAAGATACCATAATTTGAGGAGTTTGTATGCAGATATTAGCACAAATGGTTCGCCATCCCGCGGGACGCATCGGCCTGACACTGGGTCTCACACTCGGCTTTCTGGCAAGTTTGCGGGGCAATGCCAGTAAAATTCTGCTTTTCGCTGGCCTCTGCCATTTTCTCGCCGGTCGTACGGCGCGTACTTTAAGATAGCAAGGAGTGATGTTTTTGGCAGAGCCGCAAACATCGCTCCTTGCTATCATCCCCCATCTTTCCTAGTTCTCGCGCCTGCGCGCTCGCTTAGTAAGTAATGTAGGAATGAGCCCCGATAGCCGAAGGCTATCGGGGCTCATTCCTACATTACTTACTAGAAATACTGCGAATCCAGGGTGTTCTCTTGTGTTAGCTTTAGCGTGCGAGTTGTTCACAGGCGTGGGTGATCAGGTAGAGGAGCTGGGCCAGGCCATCTGCAATCGGGGCCACGGGGACCCACTCCTCAAGCGTGTGGGCCTGCCTGCCCTGTGAGACGCCTACACATACGGCGGGTATCCCCTGGCTCAAGGGTATATTGACGTCTGTACTGGAGGCCACGAGGCGCGGCTCGATCTCAATCCAACGCAGAGCCTCTTGCGCCAGGTGCACAAGCGGAGCGTCAGACGCGATCTTTCCCGCTGGCCGCTCACCAATGATGGTAATCACGCCCTGGAGTCCTTCGCCAGGCGCGGTCTTGACGATAGCTCGCACCTCGTTGGCAAGCCGGTCTAGCGCCTGCACATCTGTGGAGCGCATATCTAGCAGAGCCGAGGCACTGGCGGCAATCGTATTGACTGATGTACCTCCATCGATAACCCCCACGTTATAGGTGGTCTTGGGATCTTTTGGCACCTGGATCTCGGAGATCCGCGCGATAATACGCGCCAGGCCATGAATGGCGCTGGGACGCCCAAAGGCACCATAGGAATGGCCGCCAGGACCATTGACAGTAATGCGCCAGCGCAGCGAACCCACGGCTTCATTCACGATATAACCCAGGTTACCATCGATGGCGATCACAGCTCCCAGTTGCTGTTTATAACGCTCGACGGCCGCCCTGGCTCCACGCAAGTTGCCCAGGCCCTCCTCACCCACATTCGCGACTGCCACGATATCGATGGGTGTCTCCTGCTTGAGCAGATCAAGCATCTTGAGCAGCGTAAGCATAGAGGCCACGCTCAGGCTATTATCGCCAATACCAGGCCCATAGAGTACGTCACCCTCGCGACGAACGTTGAGCGGCGTGTCCTGGGGGAAGACCGTGTCCAGGTGCGCCAGCAGCAGCAAGACGGGGCCAGTCCCTCGCCCGCGTCGCACGTACACATTGCCGACTTCGTCGTGCTCGCATTGATAGCTACGCTCCTCAAACAGCCCGGTTACAAATGCGGCCCGTTGCTGCTCGCTGCCGGTGGGGGCAGGCACTCTACAGATGCGCTGCGTGAGCGTGGCGACCTCTTCGACATGTTCGCGCGCCAGGTTTCGCATACGCTCCAGTTCGTCTTTTGAGAGTGTCATGAGTCCTCTACGCCTCCTTGAGCCATTGTGCGACCTCTGGCGCGAAGTAGGTGATGATCATGTCCGCGCCAGCACGCCGCAATCCTGTCAGTACCTCCATGATCACGCGCCGCTCGTCAATCCAGCCCTGCTGGGCGGCGGCTTTGATCATAGAGTATTCACCACTCACATTATAGACAGCAAGCGGCAAGTCGCAAGACTCACGCACCCGGTGAATGACGTCCATATAGGCCATCGCGGGCTTGACCATGACGATATCGGCACCCTCACGAATATCCAGTTCCACTTCGCGCAAGGCCTCGCGAGCATTAGCCGGGTCCATCTGATATGAGCGCCGATCCCCAAATTGCGGAGTTGAACCCGCCGCCTCGCGGAAGGGACCATAGAAGGCGGAGGCGAATTTGGCGGAATAGGCCATGATCGGAGTCTGCTTGTATCCTTGCTCATCGAGCACATGGCGCAAGGCTCCCACGCGTCCATCCATCATATCCGAGGGAGCAACAATATCCGCGCCCGCCTCGACATGCGAGGCCGCCATACGCGCCAGCAGCTCTAGCGATTCGTCGTTGAGGACATCCCCATTATGGATGACACCACAATGCCCGTGGTCGGTGTATTCGCAGAGACAGACATCCGTAATCACGAGCAGCTCTGGAACGGTGGCCTTGAGGAGGCGAATGGCCTGCTGGATAATGCCTTGCTCAGCATAAGCCTGTGAGCCAACGGCGTCCTTCTCCGCGGGAATGCCAAAGAGCAGGACCGCGGGGATCCCCAGTTGTACCAGACGCTTCGCCTCTTGCTCCAGCAGCTCTAGCGGCCACTGCACAATGCCAGGCATAGATGCGATAGGCTCTGGCTGCGTGAGACCTTCCGCGATAAAGAGTGGATAAATCAACTGGCTGGTCTGTAAATGAGTCTCACGCACCATGGAGCGTAGCGCCTCGTTCTGGCGCGTCCGGCGCATGCGAACAATCGGAAAATTGGCTGTCATTGTACCCAGGGCTCCCTTTTCTATGCTTGCTGACGTAATACGGTCTCGATGCTCTGCACCATCTCCTGCAAATGCGCCTCTTCTTGCGCTAGTGAGAGAAAGCAAGACTCAAACTGCGAGGGCGGCAAGTAGTAACCTCGCTCCAACATCTCCCAGAAGTAGCTGGCGAAGCGCTCAGCACTGGCGCGTTTGGCGTCCGCGTAGTTGTGAACTGGCTCGCGGGTAAAGTAGAGGCAGAACATGGCGCCGATACGTACTATTTGGGCATCACTATTAGTATCGTGCAAAACACGCGCGATGCCTTCGCCCAGGAGCTGGCTCTTCTGCTCTAATAGCTCATACTGGCCCGGCTTACGCAGCTCTTTTAGAGTCGCGATACCCGCGGCCATCGCCAGAGGATTTCCCGAGAGTGTGCCCGCCTGGTACATGGGACCCAACGGCGCGACCACCTGCATAATTTCACGTCGCCCACCATAGGCCCCCACAGGAAGACCACCGCCGATAATCTTGCCAAAGCAGGTCAGGTCAGGCGTGATCTGGACACGTTCCTGCATGCCACCCAGCGCCACACGGAAACCTGTCATGACCTCGTCGAAGATTAACAGGGCGCCATGCTTCGCAGTAAGCTCGCGGAGCAACTCCAGAAATCCTGGGACCGGGAGAACCAGGCCCATATTGGCCGCGACAGGCTCGACAATAACCGCCGCAATCTCATTGGCATACGTCTCAAAAACTTGCTTGATCGCTTCTTTATCATTATAGGGAACCGAGAGGGTATTGGCCGTGGTCTCGCTGGGCACACCGGGGCTATCGGGCAGGCCCAGCGTGGCCACACCCGAGCCAGCCTGTACCAGCAGCATATCCGCGTGTCCATGGTAGCAGCCGGTAAATTTGACGATCTTGCTGCGACCCGTGTAGGCACGTGCGACGCGGAGCGCGCTCATAGTGGCCTCAGTACCGGAATTGACGAAGCGGATCATCTCAACCGAGGGGACGCTCTCGATCACCAGGCGTGCCAATTCGGTCTCAGCCTGAGTTGGGGCGCCAAAGGTAAAGCCTCGTTTGCTGGCCTCAGTCACCGCCTCAAGCACGCTGGGATAGCCAAAGCCAAGAATCATCGGCCCCCAGGACTGAACAAAATCGAGATAGCGATTGCCGTCGACATCATAGAGGTAGGCGCCCTCACCTCGCTCAATAAAGACCGGCTCTCCGCCTACCCCACGAAAGGCACGCACCGGGCTATTGACGCCACCGGGCATGACCTGTTGTGCCTCCTGAAAGAGCGCACGCGACCTGGACAAATTGAGCTTGCGCTCACTCGCGCTCTGCTGACTCATGTTAACGCTCCTCTCTCTACACATGGGACGTGGTGTGGTATTGTAGCCGCGTACGCCAGTAGCAGGTTACAATACCACACCACGTCCCCTTCTATTTTTATTCGTGTTCTACGCACCAATGGCGTCGAGAATCTGGTCGATCTCCTCCAGGACACACATAAACATGGGAGTATCGCGCAGGGTGTACTGGCTAGCCTCGGTCTCGCGCAGTTCCTGCACCAGGTCGAGGAAATCAGCGATGCTATCCGACTCGAAAGCGACAACGAACTCCTGATCGTCGATACCGAAGGAATAGGTGGTATTGAGTTTGATCTGCGGATATTTCAGGCCCACACGAATATGCTCGTTCATCATGCGCTTGCGCTCTTCGAGCGAGAGCATATACCAGGGGCGCGTCTTGACGAAGGGGTACACAAAGAGGTACTTGCTATCCTCGGGCGAGATCACCAGGCGTGGATCGTGCGCGCCACGCGCGTTTTTCCCCACATAGACCGAACGCTTGGTCATGGCCAGAAAGGCCTGCGCCTCGCGCAGGTAGGGACCCATCGGGCTACGACGAATCTGGCTGCTCAGCCAGCGCAGATCCTCAGCCTCGTAGGTTGCGGTCCAGAGCATAAAGTCGCAGTCGGAACGCACACCGTAGAGGCCATAACTACGGATCAACGCACGCTCAGAGTAGGCATCAACAATGCGCTTAAGCTCACGCTTACCCTGCTCGCGCACCTCGGCGGGCAGCAATTGCCACTGCTGATCCAGTTTGTAGAAGGTGAACCGTACCAGTTGGCGTGGCTGTTTGGGTTTGGGCTGGGCGGGCGCGGCTGCGGGAGCCGTCTCCCGCGTCTCGTGCTGTACTGGTTGTGTGATCTCAGTTGTCTGTTCTGCCATAACGTTTATTCCTCTATCATGAATTATTTCAGTAAAAAAAGCAAAAATATAGCTTAAGCACTCACAGCGTGATTGATAGCCTCTACCAGGCCATCAATCGTAAAGGTCTGGGCCTCGATGTCGACATGCAGACCCAGGTCGCGTGCGGTCTGGGATGTGATGGGGCCGATACTGGCGATGCGCACACCCGCGAGCAGTTCCGTAGCGTCCAGGCCTACACCCTGCGTGCATGAGTTGAGCCAGGACACAAAGTTACGTACCGTCGAGGAGCTGGTAAAGGTCAGGACGTCCAGTTCATGACGCTGTAGGCGACGCAGAATCTCGCGTCCCTGCTCATCATCGCTCGCGACCGGCCTGGTATAATAGGCCGGCACTTCATCTACCTGCGCCCCCGCCTGCTCCAACTCGACCACCAGCACTTTACGCGCCTCGGCGGCCCGCGCCAACAGAATACGCTGGCCCTGTAGAGAGAGCTCCTTTTGCCGCGCCCACTCGTGCATGGCCGCAATGACGCCCTCGGCCACATATTCTTCTGGCACGAGGTCCGCATGCAGGCCATAATCCTGCAAGGTCGCGGCTGTTGCGGGTCCAATGGTGGCAATATGTAGCCCGGGCGAGACCTCGCGTAAGCGCGCGGTTTCCAGGCCCAGGGCGCGCAGGCGTTGCATACAGATGGAGACGCCATTCGCACTGGTCAGGATCAGCCAATCATAGGCCAGGGACTGCTCAGCAGCATACAGGCGGTGTAGCGCGGCGTCGAGCTGGCTCCAGTCCTGGGGTGGCTCAATACGAATGGTGGGAAACTCAATAGGCAGCGCTCCCAAAGCGCGCAACCGCTCGCTAAAGACTGATGCCTGTTCGCGTGTACGCGTAACCAGAATACGCTGGCCCTGTAGAGATTGAGTGACCGCCTGCATCTCAGACATGTTGCTGCTCCTGCACACGACTCCCATCCAGCTCCGCGATAATATCGTGCGCGCCCTGCGCCAGCGCTATCTCAGCCAGTTCGATACCTAGACGCTCGGCATTCTCCAGGAAGGCATATGCGTTCCAACCTGTCTCCTGCTGCACGAGAATCCGTCGCTGCCCATCCAGGCTCGTTACCAGTCCGCGCAACACCAGGCGTTCATCAATGATATGAGCGTGGGCCGCGACCGGGAGATAACACCCCGCGCCCAGGCGACGCATAAACATGCGCTCGGCGCTCGTTGCGGCCTGGACGTTCCGATCCTGCAAAGGTGCCAGTAGTTCACGGAAAGCTGGCTCGTCGCGAATCTCCAGGCCCAGCGCACCCTGCCCTGGCGCGGGCAGCATCTGCGCAACTGGGAAATAACTGAGCTTCCCCTCTAGTGTGCCTTGCAGGTCCAGACGATGTAGTCCCGCTGCCGCCAGGATGATCGCATCATACTCACCCGCCTCAAGCTTGCGCAGGCGTGTATCGACGTTCCCACGTAGAGAGAGGATCTCCGCGTCGGGGCAGAGATGACGAATCTGTGCGGTACGGCGCAAACTACAGGTGCCGATGCGGGGAGCGCGCCCAGGCGTTATCCCTTCCAGTGTACCCCGCGCCGAAATATGTAGATCACCCTTTGAGACGAGCACATCGCGCACATCCTCGCGTGGTCCTGGCGTAAGCACGCAGAGTCCCTCTGGCTGCGCGGTTGGCAGATCCTTCAGGCTATGCACCGCGATATCGATACGCCGCTCCTGAAGCGCACTCTCAATTTCAGTGACAAATACACCGTCGCCACCAATGCGCGAGAGCGGCACACTCGTCACCCGGTCGCCTGTGGTGCGAATCTGCTCAATCGCAATTTCAAGGCCTGGCCACTGCTGATGTATCCGCTCGATGATCCACTGCGTCTGTATCATGGCGAGCTTGCTTGCTCGCGTTCCGATCGTGATTCGTTTCATTATTATCATCTTCCAAAGCAAAGAGATAGCGCATAGCTTCGGCGTAGACATGCCCCTGTCCACCCGCTGCCGCGTCCTTCAAGCGTAAAGTCGGTGTATGCAAAACTTTATTGACAAGGCGATGGGTTAATTCTTGAATAGCCGCCACCTCTCGCTCCGAGAGCGAGGCGGAGAGCTGGCGTAATGTACGGGCAAGTTCCTGCTGGCGCAACACCTCAACCTGTTTGCGCAGGTCGCTAATCGTGCCAACCACGCTCAACGAGGAGAGCCAGCGTTCAAAGGCCTCGACCTCTTGTGCGATAATTGTGCGTACGTGCTCGGCCTCTTGCCAACGCAAATGAATACCTCTGTCCACCTCAGACTGCAAATCATCTATATTATAAAGATGTACACCAGGCAGGTCGGCGACTCCGGGTTCGACATCACGAGGAAGCGCGATATCAACCAGCAAGAGCGGGCGACCAGCGCGCCTGGCCATGACCTGCTGCATCATATCCAAGTTAATAAGGGCGCGCGGAGCCTTCGTCGAGCTAATTACTACATCGGCATCTACCAGCGCGGGGAGTAGCTCAGCAAAGGTGCGATGTTTCGCGCCTATCGTCTCGACCAGTTCCGTGGCGTGCGCGTAGGTGCGATTGACAATCGTCAAATTATGCGCCCCATTGTCATAGAGATTGCGCGCCGCCAGTTCACTCATCTGGCCCGAGCCAACCAATAAAACGGCCGCCTCCTCAAGCCGGGGAAAGAGATGGCGTGCTAGCTGCACGGCAACATGGCTAAGAGAGGTGGCACTGCGGCTGATACCTGTCTCATTGCGCGCACGTTTCCCGGTCGTGATTGCGGCACGAAAAAGCGCCGAGAGGATGGGGCCACTCAGGCCAGCCCCCTGCGCAATCTCCAGCGCATCTACGACCTGTCCTTGAATCTGAGGTTCACCGGGAACGAGAGAGCGAAGACCACAAGCCACGCTAAAGAGGTGGGTTACGGCTTCCTGGCCGGTGAAAGTGTAGCAGTGCTCGAGGAGTTCCTCGCCTGCCACCTCCCGCGACTCACTTAATACACGCAATAAGTCGGCAATTCCTTGCTTTTTATCCTCACATACAGCGTAAAGCTCAATGCGGTTACAGGTTGAAATCAGCATACTCTCTTGTGAAATCTGGCGCGCCGCACTCAGGACCTGAGGAACCTGGCGCGCTGAGCATGAAAGACGCTCACGCAACGCGATAGGTGCTGTCGTGTGATCGGCACCAACAACAACAATATCCATGAAAACCTCAGAAATCTCAAAAAATTTAAGTGTCTATGTAGATTTTAGCGAATTTCAGAAAATCGTCAAGTCCTATTAGCACTATCTCCTATCGGTAAAATCCCTTATTTTTTCTCAGGTGGGCGCCATCGACGTGACCCGCATCAAGCGCGTGAAGCCTCTTGCTAGAGAGAGTAGAAGAGGGTCAGTTGCTACTGTGGTGCTGGTAGGCAGTCTGCGGCTGCCCACCAGCACCACAGTAGCAACCAGAGCGAGCACCGTAGACGCGAAAGGTCAAATCCCAAACCTGCACATTATATAACGAGTAACCATACAAGCAAGCCTATTTGCCTGGCAGAAACTAGGAGAGTCGACCCATTACCACTGACATTTATTGACAATGTTCTTTAAATTCGTTAAAAAATGCAGAAAGAGACATTTTTGCCTCTTTGTATATTTATTTTGTTTTTTAGTTTTTAGCGTACAAGTAGGTTTTCTATTTATGTTTGAAGAGAAAACACAACAGCAGACAACATCAGGTGGTAAGTTTGGTGGACGCAGTGGAACGTTTCGTCGCATGAGTTTCCAACTCTCCAAACAACATGCAGAACACTTTGTCTTTCCTTGCCCCAGATGCGGCACCGAGCTTCCAGTTGATGACGCCACATGCCGGGCGTGTGGCTTCCACCCCCATCCCAGCCGACCGCTACCAGAGCTGTCTCCGGCGTCCGCCAGCCCCCATCCCGTTGATACGCTGGTGCCAGCTAAACCCACGGCGCCTTCCCTGGATCTTCACTCAACGCCGGAAGCGCAGACCCTCGCCTCACTCTTAGAACAACTCGCGCCTGTACGTAGCAATACGCCTCCGCCCTCAGGCGTCCAGTGGCACACCCCAACGAGCGCATATCACGAGGAGCTTCCTCCCTCCTCGATAAATCCGCATTCGCCCCTCTCTCCCCTACCAGAACCCAACTCATATGTATTTGGGACAAGCCGTGAGGCAGGGTCCAACGTCACCACATCCGCACCTGCACATTTGCAAGCATATGATATGCTTCCCTTTCAACCTATCGACACGGCCTTCACGAACAACAGCCTGGATCAGGGAACCGGCTCTGCCCCTCTCCCTTCAGCACCGCCAGAAAAGGGGGCAAGACTCATCTCACACCAACAGGCACCAATGGCCTTCCTACTGGACACAGGAGAGAGCTCAGACCTACTCTTTTCCCAGCCTGCCATGCCAGATGCGGTAACCAAGCAAGCAGCAGAGAGCATGCTCAACGCGCTTTCCTTCCCAGACAATATTCAGGCTAGCGTCTATACGCAAGGGATGGCCTTCCCTCAGCTTCCCGAGACGCCTCAGCCACTTATACAGGCATCTCACATACCAGAGACATATCCGCCAGCCCCTGCAAGCATGGATCTCTCCATCGCGGACCTGCCCACGGCGATCATAGCCGTGCCAGACCTTGCGCAGCAGCCTTCGTTTAGCCTGAAGGCTGCCAGCGAGGCCACAGAGAAATGGCGTCGGAGCTGGCTTGAACGCCAACGAGCGGAGGCCGCGCCCGCCCTGGATGTCCCCCGTGGTCAGGCGGATGTCCCCTCGCCCCTCTCCCTACGCGAGAGCATTATGCGCCTACGCGCCGCGCGCCGCTCGCAAAGGCACCCACCAGTACAGTGACAAAGCGAAGTAAAAATCGAGCTACTGACATACGGCTGTCACACATGGAGCACATACTAGAGATAAGAACTTCATAATAATCGCAGGGGAGAGGAAGTAGCCCATGACAATCATTCACACAGAGCAACAACTGGTGACCTTGATCAATGTCTTCACAGTCGAGCCAGGGCGCCAGCAGGAGCTTGTTGATTTTCTGGCCCATATCACGGCCACCATTATCAACAAGCAGCCTGGCTATATATCGGCAAACATTCACAAGAGTCTGGATGGGACCAAAGTCACCAACTATGCACAATGGCGCAGCCAGGCCTACTTTGAGGCCATGCTGAACAATCCTAAGGCCCGTGAGCATATGCAGCAGGTGATGCAGATCGCCACGAAGGCCGAGCCCACCCTCTACGAAGTCGCCTACATCGACCACGTCGAGGAGCACACACCACACGCATCAGGCATCTAACGCCTGGGAAAGGTCGGATGAAGGGAGACGACGCTCCGCTCGCCCCCTTCGCCCGCGAGCGCCATTGAGATGAGATGTTGATGTGAGCGTATCAAACCAGTAGGGAGATCAACGGGAGCAAAAAACCGCGCCTCGATGATCTCCCGTGCATCCAGCCTGCGCTCGCCTCCCATCAGGCGTCCAACGAAGCTAACCTCCATACGTAATTTATAGCCGCTGACCAGGCGCAAGACACGCTCTATCTCCACTTCATAGCCTGTCTCCTCGCGCACCTCGCGGCAGACCGTCTCCTCAAGCGACTCACCATGTTCGGCGTAACCTCCTGGCAGGCCCCAGGACCCCTCACGCCAGAAACGATGACGCAGCAATAAGATCTCCCCCTGCTCATTGAAAATCACGCCCGAGACGCCGACGATATATTTATGGTGCATAAACCAGAGGAGATACCACTGCAATGTCCCTATTTTCAGCAAATTCCATAATCTCACTAATATAGCATTCATTCCCTTTATTCCTTGCATAGCAAAACAAAAAGGTAGGAGGGCTTGCCGCCTTGCAAGGCCCTCCTACCACATGAGGGGGAACTCAGAGTAAAGGTGCGATCCTCATATACGAAAGCTGACTTGGCTTAGCGAGATCGCGCTCGCTCGCGCTCCTGTCGCCAGGCTGCCTCGATGCACTGCTTCATCAGCATTACATTGGTCAATGGTCCGACACCTCCGGGCACTGGAGTCAGCGCGCCAGCCACCGCGCTCACCGAGGCATAGTCTACATCACCCACAATTCCACCCTCTGGGAGCGCGTTGGTGCCAACGTCAATGACTGTTGCTCCAGGCCGAACCATTTCCGCCTTTACCATAGTAGGACGTCCGACAGCCACAATCAGGATATCACTTTCACGCATAACTTCGCGTAAATTCTGCGTACGCGAGTGACAGATCGTCACGGTCGCGTTGCGCTGCAAGAGCATCAGGGCCAGTGGCTTGCCAACAACATTGCTGCGCCCCAGTATGACTACGCGCTTCCCCTCAATGGGCGTCTGGGTGCGCTCAAGGATTTCCACCACAGCCGCGGCGGTCGAGGGATGGAAGCTGGGGAACCCCAACGCCAGGTTGCCAGCACTCTGGAGGCTAATGCCATCGATATCCTTCTCGGCCGCGAGTGTCTCAGCCACCAGGCGCTGAGAGAGATGCTCTGGCAGCGGCATCTGCACAATCACGCCATGCATGGCTGGATCGCTATTCAGGCGCAAAAGCGCATCGCGCAGACCCTCGGTGGTTGTATCCGCAGGCAGAAGCTCCAGGCGTGCCTCCACGCCCAACTCTTTGGCGATACGCAGGATGGCCTTGGTATAAACGCCCGAGGCCGCGTCACCCTCCACGCGTACTACTACCAGGCCCGGCGCACGCTGATAGGTCTGCTGAAAGCGCTGCACCTCCTCTTTCAGTTCAGTTTTAATCTCCGCACTCAGTTTCTTTCCATCAAGTACAGTTGCCGTCATGCTACTTAGCACCTCTCTCCTCAATTGCGCGATTGACCCCTAGCGCCTCTTCCGTAATCTGTCCCAGCGCGCCATCTAGCCGTCCCTGCAACTCCTGAGCCTTGTCTGCATCCTTCAGGGAGGTAATGTTGACATTGACCATCCAGGCTGCTCCGTTCCCTGTGGCCAGGGCCAGCGACGTCGCGGTCGCAATATCGCTGAGCACATTTTTGTTGCCGATCTCGGCGACGCGCTTGCAGCAGCGCGCAAGCTCAAGCGCGCGCTCGACCATCTCTAGTGGCACCAGAGCCGCCTCGACAAGCGCACCCTGTACGGCCTGTTGGCGCGCCTCTTTCTCTTCGCTGGTCCCGCGTGGCATCTTAAAGCAGCTTGAAAGCTTGCCATAGGCCTCAATATCCAGGCGCATCAACTCCTGAAAGCGAGCGCGCAGGCCCTCGCCCTGTTCGATCAGGTCGCCAATCTCTTGCTGGACCACTGTATAATCGGCCTTGCCTACGGTGAGCCGCGCCACCATACATGCCAGGCTCGCGCCCATCGCTCCGGTCAGCGCCGAGGCGGAGCCGCCACCTGGCGTAGGCTGCGCGGAGGCCAGGTCATCTAAATATTGCTGTAGTGTCTTGTCTAAATACATATGTTCTACCCTCATAGGTAATAATATCTTTTTCAACACTCGCGGGGCTTGGAAATTTCCACTCTCCATTCTAGCATCGCGTTCCGCAAGCCGTCGAGAGCGCATGACCACTGTCAGGCTCTCCAGTTCGCCACCATACGCCACTACCCGGCAGTACTACCCAGCGCACACAAAACTGGAGGAACCTCAATAAGAGAGTTTACACCTCTCTTCCTCCATGATACCAACATAGGATACCCACCAGTTAAGAGCGATGTGCGATAGCATCAAGCCGTGTATTGTTCGACGCTGATTCGTCCATCGAGACCTTCTCTGGGATAAGACACATGATGCGCACACAATAAAAGAGCAACGCTCTCGGTGATATCTGCATGAATCTCATCCTTGACAATAGAAGTGGGAGAATACTCTCTATGATTGTCATCGCAGAGAGCACCAAAACGTAGCATCTTTTTTAGGATATTTCTCTCGTACGCCATCCTCCGGACCCCTTCGGAGCTGCCTGGCGATAAGATCGGCAAGAAGATTATGCTGGCTCAGCAGCTAAACATAAAGTTCCCTCACAAGTATGCTATACTGTTAGGGAACTTTGCGTTTAGCAGTTAATAAACAGGTGGCGAAGAGAGAGACGCATGACGCGATCAACACCTACCATTGAGAAGAACACCCTTGTGACTCATGAAGGCAAGCGGGCGATTGAGATTGCTGTTGGGTCGGCGGCATGGTTTGAGTGGGTGGGAAGAGAGCGCTCGACGCTCTTTGCTTTTCATGCACCAGAGGGCAGCTATACGGCACGCAAGGAGGGATCTGGCAGCGGGCGCGGTGGGTGGTACTGGAAGGCGTATCGCAAACACCAGGGCAAGCTGTATCGCGCATACATGGGCAAAGGGGAGGATCTGACGCTAGCGCGGCTTCAGGAGATCGCACAGGCGCTTTCATCAAGGATAGCAAGCGAGGAGAAAGCGAGTGAAGAACCCTCTGGGGCAAAACCTCTGGCTACACACGGGGAAGGCTTGCATCAGGCGGCCACTCCGCTGCTGGAGACACGGCTACGGCCCCCGCGCCTACCAGCCCAACTGGTCGAACGTGCTCCTCTGCTGGCGCTGTTAGATGGCAGCCGACAGCAAAAGTTAACCCTCGTGCACGCTCCAGTTGGCTTTGGCAAGACCACGCTGGTCAGCCGCTGGCTAGCGCGTCGCCAGGCGCAGGCTCCTCTGTTTGCGGCCTGGCTTTCGCTTGAAGTGGGCGATAACGATCCACTGCGCTTCTGGTCAACGCTGATCGCTGCCTGCCAGCTTTCTGACGAGCAAATCGGCCAGACGGCCCTGGGACAGCTCTCCCAGAGTGCCCGACAACCTTTCACGCAGGCGCCATTGCAGGCGGCGCTCGCGTTTCTGCTCAACGATCTGAGCCGCTTTGTCCAGGAGGGCGTAGTGGTTTTAGAGGATTATCATCTGATTGAGCACGCTCAGATCCACGAAACGCTGGCCTTTTTCATCGAGAACCTGCCAGCCTCGCTCCATGTCATCATCCTGACACGCAGCCTACCACCACTTCCACTAGTGCGCTGGCGCGCCCATGGGCACCTGCTGGAGATCCAGACCTCCCAATTGCGTTTCTCCCTGGAGGAAACGACGCTCTTTCTCCAGCAATTCCTCCAACAGGCACTCGCCGAGGAGTTCCTGCACACGCTCTATACGCAACTGGAGGGCTGGGCTGCTGGTCTGCGCCTGCTGGCCTTGAGCCTACAAAGCCAGAGAACACCCCAGGCAATCAAGGCTGCGCTCAAACAACTGAGCGAAAACTCCACAGTTGAGCGCGCTCATCGCCCAATCCAGGAGTTTTTCCTGAGCGAAGTACTTGCCGCCCAGCCGGAGCCGCTCCAGCTCTTTTTGCTCCAGACTAGCCTGCTTGGTCGTCTGAGCGGCTCGCTGTGTGATGCGCTGACAGGCAGACATGATGGTGCTGAGTGGCTAGAGATGGTAGCGCGCAATGGATTCTTTCTCGATGCACTGGACAATGCTGGCGAGTGGTATCGCTATCACACCCTCTTCGCCGAGGCCATGCGAGCCGAGGCAGAGCGCCGTTTAGGAACCGGGACGCTGCGCGAACTGTCGGCGCACGCCAGCTCCTGGTATGAAGAACATGCCATGCTCGCGGAAGCCATCGAGGCCGCCCTGTTCGCGCAAGACTTCGAGCGAGCCGGGCGACTGATCGAAAACCTCAACGAGCATGCCTACTCCAACGAGTACCATACCATGCGCCGCTGGCTGGAACAGATACCACAAAACCTTCTGGCCGCGCACCCTGTCCTCTGCTTCCTCCTCGCCCAGGCGCGCATCTTCACCGAAAAGCATCCAGGTGGGATCTGGCGCATCGAGCCAGCCGAAGACCTGCTCCAACTGGCGGAAAAGGGCTGGCGCGCACAGGGAGATATGCTCCAGATCGGCATTCTCTATGCCTTTCGCGCGACCTTTACCATCATTCACGGCTTTGTCGCGCCTGCCGTCACCTATGCGCGTTCCGCACTCCACCTCCTGCCCACCAGCCCTGAACAAGCATACCAGCAGCGACCAGCGGAGTGGATCGAATGGCACTGCGGCTGCCTGCTCACATTGGGCATGGAATCCATGCAGGCTGGCGCTTTTGCCAGTGCCCGCCAGCATCTCCTTGCAGGCTATACCCTCAGTCTGCGCGTCGAGGACCGTGTCTTCGCCCGCGTCATTGGGCACATGCTAGGCGACGTGTCTCTTGAAATGGGCGAATTGCACCAGGCCGACTCCTATTACCGGCAAGCATTGGCCGAACCTCCCTGGCCAAATGAGACCGGCGAGGATATTTTTCGCATACAAGTTGCGTGCGGATTCATTCGCATTGCCTACGCGTGGAACGAGCTTGACAGGGCGGAGCAACTGGCCCGCGAGGCATCTCATCGACACCACTCCCAGGGCGATTTCCCCGTGGGAGAGGAAGCCGTGCGCACACAGCTAGAACTCTTACGGCTCCTCCTCCTGCGCGCGCGTGGGAAAGAGACCGAGGCACAGACAGCGCTCTCCGCTCTTATCGTACACCTACAAGCAGCCACCCACACGCGCCAGCTTGTTTCCGATGTCCTCCTCTGGCAAGCACGTGTACAGATTCACAATGGTGCCTTCCAGACTGCAGAACACACGCTTGACGAGCTCACCAGCTCTGGACAGAAGTTCACCCCACTGCAACAGCAGTCCATCGACCTCCTCAACGCGCGCCTGCTCCTGGCCCATGGAGAGGCAGCGACCGCTCTACCTCAGCTTGTGCAGCTTCTTAGTCGCGCTCAAGAGGGCCAACACATGTTGAGAATACTGGAAATTCAGCTCCTCATCGCGCTCGCCCATGCCTCCCTCAAACAGGGGCCGGAGAGTAACCAGCAACTCACCCTCGTCCTCGTGCAGGCGCGTGGCGAGGGCTTCCTGCGCCTCTTCCTTGATGAAGGCGAAGAAGTGGAGACCCTCCTGCGCGAACTCCTGCCTTCCCTTACAGAGAAACCCCTGCGCGCCTGGACTCAGAGCATCCTCCACGCCTTTGCTCACCCCTTCTCGCCTCAGACCAGCAGCCCGGACAGCACGCTGTTCGAACCACTCTCCACACAGGAACAGCGCGTGCTCGCCCTCCTCGCCGCCGGGCGTAGCAACCCCGAAATCGCCGAAACGCTGATCATTTCCGTCAACACCGTCAAGGGCCATGTCAAAAGCATTTACCGCAAACTCGACGTCAACAGCCGCATCGAAGCTAGCGCAGCCGCCAGTCGCCTGAAATTGATCTAACAACACCCACTCACAACCACCCGCCCAACTACCCAGTCGGGCGGCGCGCGGCTCCCCCTTTGCCCACTATACTCTGGTCAGTGATGCGAAAGCACATCTGACAATTGACAGTTTAGTAGAGCAGAGGAAAAACAGTGTTTCAGACACATGATAAAGCGATAAACTCTTCGTCTTCTCGCATATGGTTCATCACCGGAAGTTCCACCGGCTTTGGACGAGCCCTAGCTGAGGCCGTCCTGGCTCATGGGGATCGCCTGGTAGCGACCGCGCGCCATCTGGAACAACTCCAGAGCCTGAGCGCCCCTTCTCCCGAGCAGTTGCTCACACTCGCGCTGGATGTTACCAACGAGGCCCAATGCCAGGAGGCAGTTACGCAAGCCATGGAGCGATTCGGGCAGATCGACGTGCTGGTCAACAACGCCGGCTATGGTCTCTTTGGAGCTATCGAAGAAACCTCAGCGCTTGAGGTACGCCAGCAGTTCGAGACCAATGTCTTCGGGCTCCTCAACGTTACCCGCGCGGCTCTGCCCATCCTGCGCGCTCAACGACGCGGGCATATTCTGATGATGTCCTCAATTGGCGGTTTTGTCAGCTTCATGGGAATGGGCATGTACAACGCCAGTAAGCGCGCAGTAGAAGGGCTATCCGACGCGCTGGCCCAGGAAATAGCGCCGCTGGGCATTCACCTGACTATCATTGAACCCGGGTTGTTTCGCACAGACTTTACCGGTCGCTCGCTAAAGGTGGCGGAGCGCAAAATCGAGGACTATGCGCAGACCAGCGGTATGGTGCTTGACTACACCACGAAGAACATCCACGGGCATGAACCAGGCGATCCAGCCCTGGCCGCAGCTGCGATCCTCAAGGTTGTAGAGCATCCCCAGCCGCCCTTGCGCCTGGCCTTGGGAGCTGATGCCCTGGAGATGATGCGCAAAAAACTGGACGAAGTTTCCCAGGAATGGAAAACCTGGGAAGCCACCTCCATCGCCACCGCCTTCCCAACCACCCCAAAGGAGTCGTTATAATGAACACTGCGATAGAGAACACCAGCACTGTGCTTTCTCAGGATGGAACCACGATTAGCTATCTAAGCGTGGGCAGCGGGCCAGCAGTGATTGTGGTACCAGGCGCGCTCTCGCTGGCCCGTGACTATACTGCCTTCGCGCGTGCTCTGGCCGAGCACTTCACTGTTCACACCATGGAACGACGTGGGCGCGGCCAGAGCGGACCACAGGGCAGCGATTACAGTATTAAAAAAGAGTGCGAGGATGTACTCGCGCTGCAGCGCCAAACCAATGCATCCCTGCTCGTCGGCCATAGCTTTGGCGGGCTTGTCGCCCTGGAATCAGCCCGCAACAACCAGGCATTCACCAGAGTAGCCGTCTACGAACCCGGTGTCTCCATCGACGGGTCCATCCCAGCAGGCTGGATACCTGGCTACGAAAAGAAGCTGGCCGAGAACAAGAAACTAGATGCTTTTGTCGAGTTTACCCTCGCCATGGGGCCGGAGTCCGCGCGCAAAACACCACCCTGGCTCATGAAGCGCATGCTGCCGCTTTTCATGAAATCTCACGAGCTCAAGACCATCCTGAGCCTCCTCCAGGAAAATCTGAGTGAACACAAAGAAGTAGCACACCTGGACAACAGCTATAAAAATTACCGGGAAATAGCTGCAAGTGTCCTGCTCATGCATGGCGGCAAAGGCAATACTCCGCAGGCGGACACAAGCATGAAGCGACTCGCAGCAGTCTTCCAGCACGTTGAAACGCGGAAGTTTCCAGCCCTCGACCACTTTGGACTCAATAAAACTGGCCCCCAGGAAGTTGCCAGGGCAGTCAGCGCATACTTTTTGTAGGAACTGTTCTCAACGCCTGTGACACTTCGCCGGGTCAGGGGATGTGACGCTTCGTCAGGTCAGGGGATGTGGTGCCAGGCTGGCGAAGCGTCACATCCCCTGACCTGGCGAGCCACGTAGTGGCGAGAAGTCCTGAATAGAGACAACAAAACAATCATTTTTCCCTGACATAGACCCAAAAAGCCCCGTCGCTCGTCTGTAGAGTGAGTAAAAAAAATAGAGAATAAGGGGTAAGAAGTATGGGTATCACGCCTGGCGCTCTGGAGCATTTAGAGCGCGTTTATGATCTACTGATTGGCTATTATGGAGAACCAGCCTGGGAGCCAGACCATGATCCCCTGGGCGGACTAGTAGGAACAATTCTCTCACAACACACCTCTGACATCAACTCAGGACGCGCCTACCATCAGTTGATAGAGCGGTTTTCCACCTGGGAGGAGGTTCGTGACGCCCCCACCCACGAGGTAGCCGAGGCCATCAAGAGTGGCGGCCTTGCCAATGTAAAAGCGCCCCGCATTCAAAGTGCGCTCCATACGCTCAGCGAGTGGCAGAGAGCGAAGGGAGATACGCGCTCACTTTCCGCATTTCTGCAAGATGAACTCAAAGGGCAGCCACTGGAGGAAGCCTGGCGCTATCTCCAGCAGATGCCAGGCGTGGGACCCAAGACCGCAGCCTGTGTGCTTCTCTTTAATATGGGCCGACCTCTTATGCCCATTGATACCCACCTGCACCGCCTGACGCATCGCCTGGGACTGATCGGTCCCAAGGTCAGCGCCGACCAGGCCCATACCATCTTCCTCAAAGCGCTCCCACCAGAATGGGCCTACACCTTGCATGTAAACCTGATCCGCCACGGGCGCACCATCTGCCATGCCCAGCGCCCTAAGTGTCCACAGTGTCCGCTGCTCTCTGAGTGCGCCTACGCGGGCAGCGTCAATCCCCAGGAGACAATGCTCCCCACCAAATAAAGCACCCTGGCAAGATGAGATGAACAAATTGAGCTATTCACCTCATCTTGCCAGGGCATACTATCAGGCGCGCAGACATTTATTTGTGCGTAAATGCTTCATATACCAGCACTGTGGTCATACCATAGATGAAATGCGGTAACGTACTAACTCATCTAAGAGCGCCGAAGGCACTTCGAAATATGATACACAGTCCAGGTTGAGACTACCAGCCAGAGAACCGTAAGCAGGAATAAAAGCACCAGGCCACAGCCCATAAAGAGGTATGTTGGGACATGTTCATACAAAGCATAGGTTCCAGTGGTCATGACGCCAAGGGGATAAATGAAGGACCACCAACTCAAATTAAATGGGAGATGCACGCGGGCGGCGCGTAGCGTCATCATAATGGCCAGGGCGAGCCAGTACAGGCCAAAGCCCCAGGCCACCAGGCCATAAGCTACCCCACCCCCCTGAAGAATGTCAGCAAAGGAGGGGAGGTGATTCCTGGCCTGTTTCCCAAGGGCGAGAATGGCTGTTGTAGATTGCCCTAATGGACCAATTACAAGCCAGAGGGTTGGCACCAATGCGCCTTGCGGAACCTTGTGATACACCAGGCGAGAATAAAACAACACAATCACAATCGCGGCCAAAACCATTCCAGTTCCCCAGAGTACATAATTAAGCATAAGTATTTCCAGGTGCAGGGAAGTAGGCCAGTACTTTACAAGCATAGCACTGGGAACAGCGGCTCCAATCAGCGGCACGACAGGCAAGAGCCAGCTACCATAGGTCTGCTCAGCATTCAGATTATGATGTGTAAACATAAAATAGGGCACAACAACGGCTGAGAACAGGCTTCCTAAGACCCCACACACCCAGAGTATCTGCGCTACTAGCACACATAGAGAGGGATCTAATACCTCCTGGCCGATGAGCATAAAACCGCTTGCGATGGTAAAGCAAGCCATTGGAGGAGCGCCAAGGCTTTGCGCGTAGATAAAGCTATGCAAACGACGGCCCTTAAGAACAGGGTAACGAGTATGATGAAGTCCCCATATCAGGAGCAGGAACACAAAGAGCACAACGTCAACAATCCAAAGCCCAAGAGCGGCATATTCAATCAGAGGAATTTCCACCGGGGAAAGCGTCATACAGATCGCTAAGATGCCAGTTCCCATAACGCAAGAGAACCAGCTAGGAGTTATATTCTCAATAGCCGTAGTAAGCCAATGGAGAATGGGCAAAACACGAATACTTGATACTTCTGAACAAGGCTGACTGCGTTTAACGCTCATCAGTCTAATAGCCTCCCTTTAAACACTACCAGTTACACTCAAGAGCAGGAGCATTAGTCTCTACCACTCTATACACAGTGTACGAAGGTAGAAAAGCCAGGCATCCAAACGAAAGCCAGCTCTACTGGCGGAGGCACTCCCAGTAGAGCTGGCTTTCACCTCGATTAAGCAGGCATTACATCACGTAAAGCCTGGCGTATGCCCTGGATGGCCGCCTCAATATGCTCGTCTTCGATGCCATAATGTGTCACGGCGCGCACGCGGCCCGCGCCCGACTGGCCCATCAACACGCCCTGCTCACGCGCAGCCTGGATAAAGCGCTGGGTCTCAGTGGCATCTAGCGCCGCGCCCTGTTGATCGCGCAGGCGGAAGATGACCATGTTGGTCACCGTCTTCTCTGGGGAGACCTCGACCTGTGGCATATCGGCCAGGGCCAGCGCCAGGCGCTTACAGCGCGCATGGTCATCCGCCAGGCGCTCAACCATCTGCTCCAGGGCCACAATGCCCGCCGCGGCCAGGAAGCCTGCCTGGCGCATGCCACCACCCAGCAGTTTGCGCGTGCGGAGCGCACGCCGAATAAAGTCTTTGCTACCCACCAGCAGCGAACCCACAGGCGCGCTCAGCCCCTTGGAGAGACAGAACATCAGTGAGTCCACCGGTCGCGCTAGCTCGCGCACAGGCTGGTCCAGGGCTACAGCGGCGTTAAAGAGACGCGCTCCATCCATATGCACAGGGATATTGTGCGCGTGAGCGAGGTCCGCAAGCGACGCAAGCTGCTCAACGGTCAGCACCGTCCCACCACAGCGGTTATGTGTGTTCTCCACACAGATCAGTCCTGTGGGCGAGACATGGGGATCTGCCAGCCCCGCGATCCCATCGCGTACCCGCTCCAGGTCCAGCATTCCCGAGGCATGCGTGGGCACGACATACATGGGCGAGCCACCCAGGGTCGAGGCTCCACCCGCTTCATAGTGATAAATATGCGACTCATCACCCACCATCACCGCCTGCCCGCGCCCGGCATGCGTCAACACAGCAATGGCATTGCCCATCGTTCCCGTTGGCACGAAGAGCGCCGCCTCTTTCCCCGTCATCTCGGCCGCCAGCTCTTGCAGGCGATGTATAGTAGGGTCTTCATCATAGACATCATCGCCAACCTCAGCGCGGTACATCGCCTCGCGCATCTCCTGCGTCGGCTGGGTCACTGTATCACTACGCAAATCAACAAGCATTATTTTCTTGCTCCTCCAACTCTAGATAATGACATTACCCCCCTAGTATATGCCTCAACCATCTTCGGGAACAACCTGTCCAACCGTCTTTGGGAACAACCTGCCCAACCATCTTTGGGAACAACCTGTTTGTATTGTGATGTGGTGCCAGGCGACCTTCGGTCGCCTGGCACCACATCACAATACAAACAATGCGAAGCACCGCAGGTGCTGAGGAGTGCATAAAAGAGAGCGGCTTGTTTGACAAGCAAAGCAGCCAGGGGATAAGATCAAAGCAGAATACACTACCTCTTTTTGGCTATTTTGTACCTTACAATTGAGAGGAGCGGATCAATGACCCTCAAGGAGTTCTCAGGAGCTGTCGCGGTCGTCACAGGCGGCGCGAGCGGCATTGGCAAAGCAACGGCGCACGCCCTCTATACCCGTGGATCGCATATCGTCATCGCCGATATCAATGAGCAAGCCCTGGAGGCGGCGGCCCAGGAGTTACGCACCAGCCAGGAGGCCAGCGACAGGCAGATTGTAACCTTTGCCCTCGATGTCACCGATGAGGCTCGGGTACAGGCGCTGATGCAGCGCGCGGCCCAGGTAAATGGTCATATTGACCTTGTAGTGACAAGCGCGGGCATCGGGCGCGGCGGCCCGGTCGATGAATTTAGTGGAGCGGAGATGCAGCGCCTGATGGACATTAATTTCATGGGGACCTATCACGCGGTACGCGCCGCGCTCCCCTTTATGCGCCAGCAGGGCAGCGGACAGTATGTCCTCATTAGCTCAGTCGCGGGCAAGTTACCACCACCACAGCTCAGCGGCTATGTCGCCAGCAAGTGGGCGGTACGTGGCTTCTCCTCGGCCTTGCGCGCGGAACTCTTCGGCAGCGGCATTGATGTCACCACTGTCTATCCAGCCTGGGTGGATACCCCGATGCTCCAGCAGGAGGCTGGCTTCAATATGAACATTGAGATCCTGCTGACACCCGACATGGTCGCGGCCGAGATTGTCAAAGCTGTGCAGGAGGGACAGGCCGACCTCACCCTGGCACCCAACCAGGATATCGCCTTCGCGCTCCAACTGATGAAGGACGACGAGCGCAAGGCCGAGCAGTTGATGGGGATGGCCTTTCACCAGCAACAGCAGCAAGCCAGCCAGGCGAGCAGCGAAGCGCGGTAAAAAAACGCCTCACCACCACGATCAGAGCACGGCAGGCAATGCCTCTGCCGTGCCTCTACTTTTAATGATTAGTGCGAGATAGCGGCAGCCCCGAAGAAGAGCATCACCAATGCCCAACTTACCAACAGGGCAATCAAAATACGAAGTACCAATCCCGACACATACAGATGGCGACGCCGCGAGGGTCTGATCGCGGCTACCGCCTCTCGTTTACTTTCAGTCCCTATCGTCATCCTTGCACCTCATACAAATGTAGTGACAACATCCGTGCCACGCTTCTCGCGGTTAAGCATACGTTTTCTGCTTTCCGCAAGAAACATCCTTCTTCACGCGCGCAAATGGTGCGCATACTACATATAACGAGAAGGATTATTGACATTAACGTGGGTATTACCTTTTGGGGTAGCGTTCTGCCTGAGATGCATTTTTCTTGCACTCATCGCATTCACACATGGCCCTGAGCTTCTCGAAGGTATAAATACCTGTTTTATGGCCGTCCTCCCATATCGGTGTCAGGCCATAGCGCCCGACTGGCTGCAAGTTGTCCAGGGTGGTCTCCTCGCTCGTCAGGCTCTGCCGACTCTGGAGCATTCCAGGCTGTCCGCCTTCACCCGCACACCACGCGCAGGGACAGGCCCAGCGCAGCGTTTCCCAGTTATGCAGGCTCTCGTGCTCATCACTCCAGGTTAAAATCAATTGCCGTTTCTCCTCATCAAGCAAGAAGGAGACCGGTACAAGGTAGTTATTCATCATATAAACACTCCGTCAAGTGGCCAGAATTGACCTTTGAGCTAAACCAATAGTACCCAAAGGAGGATACTTTATTCCCTCTTTACACAGGCCTTATTATAATGTTTTTCAGCCTCTCTGGTCTATCAGAGAAAACAATTTCCCTGGTGCGTCTCATCCCTTCTCAAGCATATGTCAAAAACAGAAAGTCATGCCGACGCATAGTACTCTTTACGACCCAGAAACCGCGCGGTCGAAGGTTATATTATACTGAAGGACAGGCAAAAAAACGCACCATGCACGCGCATAGTAAACCGCAAACTCGCATACAAAGCCTTTCAGCCTGGTTTATTGCTTCACAAGCGCCAGCACAACTCACAAAATAAGAACAAAATAGCGCGAACTGACGTAGGGATCGTTTCAAACTAGTATCAATTACGGAGCAAGGTGTATATGGAAATCGTGTTAGCCATTGTGAGCCTCATCATTGCCATCGTGGCGCTCGTGCTCGCTTACCGGGCACAGCAAAATCTACGACAGGCCTCCGAGCAGGTACAGGCACAACAAGAAATCTGGGAGAAATCCCAGAATACTCGTCAGCAAGATTGGCGCGCTGAACAAGAAAAACACCTCACTGAAGTGGAACATCGCATCCAGGCCCAGATACAGCAGCTACAGAACGCCTGGAACACCCTGGAGAAATTCGAGCGCCAGCAGCGCGACGAGCTACGCCACGCCTTTGAAGCCTCCACAAAACAGGCACGTGCCGAATACGAACTGGCCCGCATCCCCCGCATCGAAGATGTTCCGCTACCGGTAAAGCAGGACCAGTCAGGCAAATCCACTCCCCGCTGGCAACATGTCAATCTCAGTGGCGCCAACCTCTCCGGGCGCGACCTCTCCTCACGCTATTTGGGACACGCTAATCTCAGTCAAACTATCTTACGCACCACTAAGTGCTTTATGGCCGACTTCTCCTGGGCGAACCTGAAAGAGGCCGATCTCCAGGAATCCGATCTCTCCGGCGCCAATCTGACCCATACCGACCTGCGCGGCGCCAATCTAAACGGCGTTAACTTCCTGGCCGCTGACCTCTATAAAACCAACCTGATCGGTGCCAACCTGCTTAACGCCCGCAACCTCACCGTGGAACAGCTTCGCACCGCCATCTATGATGATAGCACACTGAGCGATCTCATCAATACCACTCAGGAAGAGCAGCTCAGAGATAGCGGCGCCACCCTGACCAATATGCGCGCCATCAGCAAGAAGGCGTCCATGCCTCATAGGACCGAGATCATTCCAGCAGTAACGCCACCAATTACCCCCATGCCTGCCGCGAAGCCTGCCCCAGAGACCACACCAGAGCAAGAGAGCCTGCAAGACAACGCCCCAGGCATGGATGCCTCAGAGTGGCTGGCCTACATTGATGTGGCAACGCCTGTTCTCCCACCTGAACAGCCAGCCCAGGAACTTCACCAGGAGGAGACCGTCTCGGCTCAGCCAGCAGAAGCACAGGCTCAGCCAGAGACAGCGCCTGCACCCGATAATTCATTCTTAAGCCAATCCTCCCGCGGCTACGCTCTGCTTCCAGACTCTTTACCAGAGACAGAGGACAGCGATTCCTATGTCCCGGCAGGCGAGCCTTCAGCGCTCTCGCCTCACCTCTCCGGCAGCAGTCTGCTGGACCTACAAGCCGCCGCGCTGCCTGAAACCGAGCCAGAGCCAGAAACCAAGGAAGTCGTCGCCCACGGCTCCCGCCTCACCAACGACAATCAGAAATCCACCGAACATTAATCATAAACAAAAGGCAAGGCCCAGCGCGTACATGCATACGCGTTGGGCCTTGCCTCACCCCACTTTTTTTGCTATTCTCTTCTGCGGCCCCCCCTGAGAAGCACATGTATAGACGAAATGTGGTACACTTGCTAACGTTACGTCCCACTTCTGGCACACAGCAGTGAATGGCGAATAGCAACACTTTTTTAAAGAGGAATAGAAGCAGTATGGCAAACGAACAAGCACTCCCCCTCAGCGGAAAAATCGCGCTCGTTACGGGCAGCGGCCAGGGCATTGGCCGCGCTACCGCGTTACGTCTCGCCCAGGCCGGTGCCGACATTATCGTGAACTATCGCAGCAATGCCAGCACAGCAGCTGAAACGAAAGCTAGTATAGAGGAGTTAGGGCGTCGCTGCGTCGCCATCCAGGCCAATGTCAGCCAGGAAGAAGACGTAACCCGCCTCTTCGCTGAAGCTACTGAGGCCCTGGGTCCTGTGACAATTCTCGTGAATAACGCCGGCACCACCCGCGATAAACTGATCCTTCAGATGTCTGCCGCCGACTTTGAGCATGTCATCAATAGCAACCTGCGTTCAACCTTCCTCTGCACCAGGGCCGTGCTACGCTCCATGATGAAGGCACGCTGGGGCCGTATCGTCAATGTCGCCTCCATCTCAGGCCTGCTAGGCAACGCGGGCCAGGCCAACTATAGCTCCTCCAAGGCCGGTATCATCGCCCTTACGCTCAGTACCGCCCGCGAGATGGCCAGCCGCAATATTACAGCCAACGTGGTCGCCCCGGGCTTTGTTCCCACCGAACTGACCTCGACACTCACCGAGGCCCAACGGAAATTCATGATCGATACCACGCCTCTCGGACGCTTCGGCACACCAGACGAGATTGCCGCGGCAATCACCTTCCTCTGCTCGCCTGATGCTAGCTTCATCACGGGCCAGATTCTCAACGTCGATGGCGGTATGGCAATGCATATCTAATACATTCGCTTACATTCGCTAAAAGCTGAAACTTTTTAACCTCGGGAGCGCTCTAAACTTCTTAATAAAGCAACCAGTCCTTTTTGGTGTTTTTTTAAGGAGGCTATACTCATGGGCTTAATTGAAACCGAGGAGACAAATAAATTTACCTTCGAGCCTTTCGCTGCACACCCCTTTTATACAGAGGTGAACCGCGGACTCGTACGCCAGGCACTGGCACACCTGTCCCAACAGGATACAGGCGCGCCAGTGACCATCGTGGACATGGCCTGTGGCACAGGCGCGGTCTCACGCCTGATCATTGAAGAGATGGAACGCCAGGGCAAGCTCTCGCAGTTGCGCCTGATCGGCGTCGATCCTTCAGCCGAGGCGCTGCGCAGGGCTCAAAAAGGTGTAGATCAAATGGGTCTACCCGCCGATGTGAAATTTATTCAAGGCGAGTCTGAAGATCTCCCCAAGCTAATTCAAAATGCCAACGCCGCATTCTTCTGCAATGCCATCCACCTGCTTACCGATAAACTCTCTGCATTCAAGCAAGTCGCCTCTATTCTTGCTCCCCAGGGCATCTTCGCCTGTAATAGCGCGTTCTATACTGGCACCTATGTGCCCGGTACCGAGCGCTTCTATCGCCTCTGGACACGGCGCGCCGTGGCCTGGCTCCGCCAGGAACATCCCGACGTGCGCCTCTCACGCGAGGCCAAGGCCGCTGCCATGCAATGGGTGACGAGCGACGACTATGTCCAGATCTACCAGGAGAGTGGCTTCGGCAAGCTAGATATGGTGCAGGATACCGCCATTATTTCGCTCGACGCCTGGCGCGATCTTGGTCAGTACTGGCTCTTCATCGATGGCGCCCTTCCCGGGATTCCCCTGGCCTACGGTGCACGCGCACTTGAAGTCGCTGTCTACCAGGCTGGCGAGGAGTTGGAGCTACAAGAGGTGCCACGTAACTGGCTCCAAATGGTTGGCATCAAAAAATAGGTTAAGCTATGGAGGATGGGGATGTGGTCTGGAAAGGTCTGCGGCCTTTCCAGACCACATCCCCATCTCCATAACTTAACCCACAACATCATAAAAATTGACTTTCTGCCTGCAAGCTGCTATTATAACCAGAATGATGCATGCCCTTTTTATGTAAAGTATAGGGTCAAAAAATGCAAGAGAAACAAAGCTGGCGTGATATTCTGGCAGAAATTACTCAGGACCCCAGGGAGAGACAGCGCATCCTCGCCACACTGAATATCAAATCCATTACACTTTCGCGCTGGCTCAGCGGCGAAACCTTTCCTCGTGCCAACAAGCTCTATCAATTCCTCAATCTCTATCCCCAATATCGCGAGCAAATTCTCTCTTTACTGCGCGACGAGAAAGGCATGGGCGAATTTGCCAACCCCATCGAAGATGATACGCCTCTCAATATCCCTCCTGAGTTCTATATAGAACTCTTTAAAACTCGCGCCTCCGTGGCCGAGAACCTGTACTACTGGACGCTCTGTAACCAGATTCTGCAAAATGCTCTGACTCAGCTCGATCCTAACCGCCTGGGCATGAGCCTGTGGATTGCCCGCTGTATGCCCCCAGCCGAACCCTCTCAGCAGGTCCTCAGCCTCTATGAGAGTGAGGGCATCGGTACGCCTCCCTGGAAGGAGAACCTGGAGCACGATGGGATGTTCCTAGGCGCCGAATCCCTGGCCGGCCATGTCGTAACCGTCTTTCACTACAAGGTCGTGAACGATCTTACGGCGGAAAATACGCTCGTCCCCGTCGCCTACTCCGAATACGAGAAAAGCTGCGCCATCTTTCCCATCCTCTACGCCGGACGTATCGCGGGCGTCCTCTCAGCCGCGAGCACGCAATACAACTATTTCAACGCGCAAAATCGTCTCACCCTGCTACAAAAATATGCCGACCTGACAGCCATGCTCTTCTCGCCTGAAGAGTTCTATGAGCCTGCCCAGATCGCGCTACACGTTATGCCACCACAGAAAGCCCAGAGGCCCCTCTTCGCCCACTTCAATGACCTGACCCGCCGGATGATGATGGAGGCCTCCAGCCGCAACCAGCCCGCCAATAAGAACGAGGCCGAGCAACACGTACGCTCCCAATTAGAAGAACAACTACTGCACTATGCCATTGAGCATACCCTTTCCGGCGATGGTTAAAAAAGAGTGTGCAAGGTGTGGTGGGCGAATGCCCACTACACCTTGCACACTCTCAGGGCTTTTTGGTTTACCCGAAAAGAGTGAAAAAGAAGTCATTTCTTGCGACACTTAGGAAAACTCAAAACACCCCTAAGAAAGCGAGAAATGACCTTGGATGTACCTTACCATATCTGACGAAATGAAAAAAGCCTTTCCCGAAGCGCTTCACGTGGATCCCACCTCCTTCTACGCCGCCTTTGCTCAGGTGAAAGATCGACGTGGCAAACGAGGGAGACGTTATCCCCTTCCGTTGATATTGACGCTGCTGCTGTTAGGAAAGCTGGCAGGAGAGAGCAGTATCCACGGGATTGTGGAGTGGATTGACGAGAGAAAGGAGCAGCTTCAGGGCTATTTGGGCTGGCCGAGGCGCTTTCCAACGAATTCGACCTACACCTTTGCACTCAGTCAGTGTAATGACCAGGAGATTGCCACCGTCTTGGCTGGTGTTGTGCTGAAAGCCAGAGCGGTTGAGCACTGCGGTGAGGAATCTGGTCGGCTTTCCAAGCCAGGTCAAGAGAAGCCGCTCATTCAGACAGCCATGGATGGCAAACAGATGCGAGGAACCTTAGGACACCAGAGCAGTGAGCAGCCTCCTGTCCATCTGCTCTGCCTCTATGAGTGCCAAAGCGGCATTGTCCTCGCCCAACGTGGGGTTCGCAGCAAAGAAAATGAGATCAGTGCGGCGGCGGCCTTGTTGCATCCCGCCTTGGTCAAAGGGCGTATCATTAGTGCCGATGCCATGCATACGCAAACAAAGTGGTGTGCGGCGGTTAAGCGCTATGGAGGCTACTATCTGCTGATTGCCAAGCTGAATCAGCCACAACTCTATGAAGATCTCCGCGACTTTTTTGAGGAAGAAGACGCTCCCCGTCAGCAGTGGCAGTATGCCAGGAGCGTTCAAAAGGGGCATGGACGTCTGGAAATCAGAGAACTGTGGAGCAGCACGCTGATGAATGACTGGTTTGAGCCGCAATGGGCAGGTGTGGCACAGGTCTTCCGGTTGCGCAGGCACACGACGCATCAAAAGGATGGGAAGGTGCGTGAGGAGATCGTCTATGGTCTCACCAATCTGCCGCCTCGTCTGGCCAACGCAGCACGCTTACTCCAGTTGCAGCAAGCCCATTGGTGTATTGAAAACCGCCTACACTATCGGCGTGATGTGACGATGGGTGAAGATGCCTCTCAAGTCCGTTTGGCAGGGGCTCCAGCAGCGTTAGCAGCCCTTAATGGAGGGGGACTCGCCATGATGGATTGGTTGCAGGTCAACAATGTCGCCTCTGCTATGCGGCATTTTTGTGCTCAGCCTCGCGAGGCCTTGCAACTGCTGTGTGGCAAGTTATCACGGTAATACGGGTAAACCCAAAAGCCCTGGCACACTCTTTTTCTTCTTGACGCTCTTTCGCGAAGAGACTACACTGGAAATAGACACTCTCATTAGGAGAAGGTGGCGATTGTGATTGATGATTTTATACAAACCTCGCAGACCCTCCACTCACGCTGGACGCAAACCTGCCTGGGAACCGGTGCCCTCACACTTGAGGATTCGGTCCTACGCATGGCTATTCCCGCTGTCGCGCAGGGCACCTATGCCGACGCCCAGATAGATGACTATGGCACGCTGGCCCGCAGCGATTTCCCCTGGCACCCGCCCCTGCGCATGGAGGTGCGCGCCCGCTCATCACATCCCGCCGCGACTCCAGCCTCGACCAGCCGCGACCCACACCTCCTGCGCGGGACAGCAGGCTTTGGCTTCTGGAACTATCCCTTTTCGGTCCGAGGAGATATCCTGATGCTGCCAGAGGCCGTCTGGTTCTTCTATGCCTCGCCCCCCTCGAATATGGCCCTGGTACCGGGCATTCCCGGCTGGGGCTGGAAGGCCCAGGTCATCCATAGCATGCGTCCAGGCTCCCTGCTCGCGACCCTCCCCACGGCCCTAGCGACCGGGTGGGGCTTGACCACCGGCAATACTCGTCCCGCTGGCCGCTGGCTCCAGCGCCTCAGTGGCGCCCAGGAGCAGTTGCTCTCCGTGCCAATGACAATCTGGCACACCTATGTCATTGAATGGACGCCAGAGGCCGCCCTGTTCTGGGTCGATGGCGAGCCTGTCTTGCGCGCTCCCAATCCTCCCACGCGACCCCTCGGCTTTGTCGCCTGGCTCGATAACCAGTACGCCATCGCGACCCCGCGCGGCATCCTACGCTTTGGCACGGTCGCCTGTGATGATGAGTGGTTTGAGATCGATTCTATCCACATTGAGCGCCACTAAAACTGATTTTCTCCTATTTCTACAGTCGACACCACCGACACCGATGGTAGCGCTCTTCAGGACTTCTCGCCACAGCGTGGCTCGCCGGGTCAGAGTGTATGGTGCCGGGCTGGCTCTGCCAGCCCGGCACCATACACTCTGACCCTCGCGAAGCGTCGCAGACGCTGAGAAAGAGAAGAACCGAGTAGTTACTTGTTTTTGGGCTCCTCCTCCGGCTCCGGCAGTTTCTTCTCGGCGTAGGTCAGGATATCATCGATGATGCCATATTCCTTGGCCTCGACGGCACTCATATAGAAATCACGATTGGTATCCTTCTGGATACGCTCCAGCGTCTGCCCGCTATGCTCCTGAATAATGTCGTTTATCTCGCTGCGCAGGTGCAGGATCTCGCGTGCGTGAATATCAATATCCGAGGCCTGCCCGCTCAGGCTTCCCGAGATCAAGGGCTGGTGCAGGTGAATGCGCGCATGCGGCATCGAGAAACGCCGCCCCTTCTCGCCCGCGAGCAGCAGAATGGTACCAAAACTGGCCGCATAGCCCACGCACGTCGTCGAGATGGGGCAGGGCAGGACCCGCATCGTGTCATAGATACCCAGGCCCGCGTTAATCGAGCCGCCTGGCGAGTTGATATACATATTGATTTCACGCTTGCTATCCTCAGCCGCCAGGTAGAGCAGCTGCGCTACCACCAGCCCCGACATCGTATCATCAATGGGTCCATTGACAACGATAATGCGGTCACGCAAGAGGCGCGAGAAGAGGTCATAGGCGCGCTCCCCGCGTGGCGTATTCTCCAGTACAGTAGGAACCAGTAAACTCGACATGCGTTTCTCTCCTTTTATCGTACGTTGTGATATCTTTGAGCGTGTATTGTAGGATCCAAGCTTGCTTGGACTTCTCCCGCCAGTCGGAACGATTCCCGCTCGCAGCAAGGCCATGCCAGCATGGCCCCTACAGACGATTGTCTCTAGACCTGGCGCAAGAAGTAGTAGTGAATTTTTTTGCCTTTTCCTGTTGACCGTTCATCGAGAAGACCGGCCATAACCCAGCCTTCTGCTCCCAGTTCGCTCAGGCGAACCTCGTCAGGCAGAGCCTCCTCGGCTGGATCCACTGTGAGAATCTTATACTCCCACCGCGCAGCCTGGGCTTGCTCATACACCATAGGGATAAAGACCGAGCCTGGCTGCGACTCCTGCTTCTCCATCTTCCCCGCCAGGTAACCCATACCAATCCTTGGCATATGCATCTTATTGCTCCTTTACTCATTTCAACATGGTTATTGTGTGTGGTGTAACAGGGGCGAATGCCCCTGTTACACCACACACAATAACCATAGTTTTATCTGTTGCCTTGAATATAGCACGCCATTAGCGTATACTCATAGAGAAAAACTATGCTGTCAGCATAGCTACAGCATAGGCAATGCTCTGAGCATAGGAAGGAAGCAAATATGGCCGATTTACAAGAACTGCTGGGTCGCGTCATCCGTCGCGAACGCCAGGATCATAATATGACCATCAAAGAGCTGGGCGAGAAGGCTGGCCTCTCCGAAATTTATGTGGGAGAGATCGAGCGGGGACAGAAATATCCCTCGGCCAAGGTGCTGGAAAGCCTGGCTGGCGCTCTGGAGCTGGATGTCGCGGAATTGTTGGAGATGGTCGCGGAAGAGATCCGTAGCGAACGCGAACCCCAGGTTACCAGCGTCATTGGCTTTCTCCCTGGGGCTCCCGGTCAGAGTCGTCGGACTGTGGTCAAACGCATGGTGAATATGCTCGACGAAGGCGCAATCGAGAGTGTCGCGGACTTCAGCGCCTTCCTCCTCAACAAGCACCTGAATCTGAACTAAGCATGGCGATGGCGCGCACCCCGCTTCTGGTCGAGGCGCTGCTGCCACTTCTCCTGCAAGGGTGTCGCCCAGCGATACAGGAAAATGAAGAGGCTGAGCCAGAGCACGCCCTCAAAGTATCCACCCAGGACATCTGTTGGCCAGTGCCCACCCATGAGAATGCGTGAATAGCTAATTAGCACGATTTCGATCACCGCGAGAATCTGCAAGGGTAGGAGCCAGCGATAATACTTCCAGCGGCGCACAGGCTTGGTCTGGCTGAGGTACAACAAGAAGCCATAGTAGATGGCATCATGTGAGACGTGGCCCGAGGGATAAGAGGGGAAGGGGACAATAGTCTCATAGTTGTGAATTGGGTACATCTTCGCCAGGGGACGCGGGCGCCCAACCAGGATGTCCAGAAGCGTGTTTACCCCTGACCCGCTGGCGACAATCGCGACCAGAAAGAGCACATTTTGTAGCCAGGTCAGCGCTCGTCGGTGCGTAAACCAGGCCCAGATCGCTCCCACTAACAAGAAGATCAGCCAGCTACTTAAAAGTACGATTGACCAGAAGGGGTCATCCAGAACGCTAGGCAAGCGTACAATGGCATCGAGCACACTTCCCAGGTGCCAGTTCTGAATGGTCTGCATGATCGAAAGATCAAAGGAGAAGGGACGGGGATGCATATGCATGCCCATACAGGTGAGCAGAAAGATGATGACGCCCACCACCCATAATGCTAGCTCTATCTTCCAGTGAGCACGTGCCTGCTCGTGTCGTGTGCTCTCCGTTGCTCGTGTTTGCGTTACCTGAAACGGTCCACTTGTGCGCTCCGTTGCACTCATAGCTTCAATCCTCCCTGCGGCGAAATGCCTCTCAGATGTTCTAGTAAGCAGGATAGCATCACCAGGCTCTATCACCCCACGCTACCATGTCACACTACACATACGGATCGATCTACTTCAATGGATACAAACAGAACGCACGTAGCAAGACTACGCTTCATGACTATAAGAATTCAATTCAGAAAGGTATATCCCAGCGCCTCTAGCACCTTTCGCGCCCGGTCCAAGTGTACCTCTTTCACAAGCAGGTAGTCGGTATCATAGGTTGAGATGGCAAAGATCGAGATGCCCGCGCCCGACAACGGGGTCGCCAGGCTCGCCAGGATGCCCGTCAGAGAGAAGTCCAGCGGACCCTCAACCTGCAAGGCCCGCCAGCCATGCTCCACCTGAACCTCCTCTGGCACGACTTCAGAGGCACAGACAATCGAGAGTTCTCCACGCGTATATGTTATCGCTAGAAATTCGCGCCGGCTCAATGCCCAGGCAGGTATCTCCTGCCCCGGATCGAGCCGACAAACGCTTAGCGGAATAGCGAGAATTACCAGTTGCATCGTTCCTGATCCCTTCAGGGTATGGCATAACGCACAATAACTTTTCATGCCCGCCCGGGTGCGTGACCAGGGCTAACGTCTGATCTACACACGAAATTGTACGCCACCAGGATGCACCAGCACAAACCATCAGTAACTGCGTACGCAAGTAGTGGGCTTGGAGCCCACTACTTGCGTACGCAGTTACTGGGGCTGCGCCTTACTCGGCCATTTCGAAGACGCGCCGGAAGAGGGGGGAAATCTCTTCTGTGGGGATCTCCAGGGCGGCCTCGCCGATGGAGAGTTCAAATTTACTATACTGTGGGACAAGCGTGGGAGTCAGCATACGGAAAAGGACTGTCTGTGTCTCCTCAGCGACGCGCCAGGCAGCGTCTACCAGCCGCTCACGGTCGCCACGCAGGAAGAGGTGCAGCATGTTGGTCTGCGGAGGATTGGGCAGGATCTCGATCTGGGGCAGGTCCGAGAGCGCGGCGGCGATCTCGCGCGCCTTCGCGCAATACTCGTCGATGCGCCCGAGATGCTTCTGCATCCCTTGCCGCGCCGAGAGTACATAAGGGTAGAGGCTGATCAGGTTGCCTCCCTGCCGCCGCTGCCAGATACGCGCCTCGGCGATAATGTCGGCAGGGCCCGCCAGCACCGCGCCCGCGATCCCTTCCAGGACCTTGTAGAATGAGACATAGACCGTATCGAACAGGCCCGCGATCTCGGCATACTCACGCTGATAGAAGGGCTTGCACTCCCAGAGACGCGCACCATCCAGGTGCGTCGCTATCCCACGCTCACGCGCCCAGGTCGTGATTTCTACCAGTTCCTCCCAGGAAGGAAGCTGTCCACCGATTTCGCGCTGGGGCAACTCGATGAGTAGGGCACCCAGAGTCTCTGGCACACTTTTGAGGTCTTCCAGGGTGAAGACCTGGCGATCCGAACCCAGCAAAACTCGTTCCAGGCCATGCAAACGCTGGTAGCCATCGTACTCGTGAATCTCCAGGTGACAGGTGGGATGATACGCTACGCGCTTGCACCCTTTGCGCTCACACCAGATACGCAGCGCGATGGGCTGGCACATCGTTCCGCTGGGCATAAAGACCGCGGCCTCTTTTCCCAGTAAATGGGCAATCTCCTCCTCAAACGAAGTAATCAGTTCACCACCACCGTACCGATCCGCCTTCGCCTCTGGATCAACAAATTCCGTCAGATCATGCAAGACCTCGCGCGGAGATCTGGGATAATGCATGGCTAGAAAGCGCTTACACTGGGACAAAATACGCTCTTTATCCTGTTCAGTTATGGACATAGAGAAATACCACCATCCTTTTACAACACTTTTTCCATGTAGAAAACTACTCAACATCCACACCTCATCCCCCCACCCATATGTTAACATGCGAATGTGCTGCGATACCAGGTAATGGTTTGCTGTATGCTCTCCAGGTACTCCTCGCTCTCACCTACGCGCCGGGCAAGGTCGAGAATATGTGCGACGACCTCTTCCTTTACAGGCCCTCGCCACCTGCGATACGCCTCTTGCAGCACAGGATGCGAGAAATCACCGGGGCGCATGGCTAGCAACGAGAGCAAGACATTGAGATGGTCGCCCGAAAAGTGCTCTAAGGAGAAGCGAGCGCGCTGTTCCTGGGTAAGTGAGGGGTCAAAAAAGGGGGCATCGTGCTGGGCGCGGCTGCATGCATAGTGGTAGTCAACTCGCGCGCCTCTTGTATTCAACATAATCACGATTGCACGCACGATATCGGCCTCCAGGGTGCGTGGAGGATGACTGGAGGGATGCAAGCGGTAGTTCAAGAATGGTGTGCTCACAATTCCATCGAGTACCGCCCGCGCGCTATCAGGCCGTACCGCCTGCTCTCGGGCGAAGCGCGTGTACACCTGCTGCGCCAGGACGATAGGCTCCACTACATGTGCCCCTTGAAAGAACCTACCGATATCGTGGAAGAGTGCCAGGTGCTCTATCACCTCGTGATGCAGGAGGCGCCCATCTCGATGCTCAATCTGTGTCGCCAGGCGGCTCACCTTGTCGAGCACCTCCCAGGCATGCTGAAAGCCAAACTCACGATCCGCGAAAAAGCACTCTATCTGCGCAGTACAATCCGGCAATGTCCTGCTCAAGACATCCCGCCACTGATCCAGGCCTGGGGCATAATCCAGTCTCTTCAAGATGGGCCTCCTTGCTTGTTTCATCTTTGACTATAAGCAAATTTATCGCATCTTGTCTGACACAGAAGAAAGTGTTGGCATATTATGAGGTCACGCGTCTTCATCAAAATTACGCCTGGCAAGGGCGGCGATAGCCGCGAGTGCAGGTTCGGCATCGTCGCCTTCGGCGCGTACCAGGATCTCAGTCCCCTGCTGCACCCCTAGCTTCAAGACGGCCAGGATACTCTTGGCGTTGGCGACCTTCTCCCCAACCTGGAGCGAGATGTGCGCTCGAAAACTGGCGGCCGTCTGAACCAGCAGGCGCGCAGGACGGGCATGGAGGCCAACTTTATTGGTGATTTTGAGTGTTGTTTCTAACGCTGCCATAGACGATGCCTTCCCTATGCGAATCTAGACAGAGAGGTACAACATGGAGAACGCCCACGAGTTTAATGATGGACCTTCGGCAGGGTATGCGCCTCAGCCGCGGCAGCTGCCACTGCATCCAGGGTGTTGCCAATCGAGGACTCGACCGCGGCGACCACGGCCCCCTCGACCAGCGCGCCTGAACTCACAATCACTCGCCGCTCCTTCTGTTCAGCGCGATAGGCCTCTACAGCCATCTCAACCGACATGGCCGCGCTCCCCAAATCAAGCAAGACCAGGACACCATCACGCCCCTCGACCGTGTGTAGCGCGGCCAGAATTTTCTCCACCGACGTTCCTAATGAACCATCCGGCCCGCCACCCGCCGCGACGATGGAGACCTTGCCTTGCGCCATCTGGCTAGCCAGTTCAACAACGCCTTCCGCCAGCCGTGCGCTATGTGACACGATGACTAACCCGACTCCCATGGCTTAGCTCCTCGTTCTTTCTGCATGTGCGTAAGGTCTCTCATCATCGATAGGTCTCCGCGAGCGCTTGTAGCATCAAGGTACTCGATGTCGCCCCGGGATCCTGGTGACCAATACTGCGCTCACCAAGATAGCTGGCCCGCCCCTTCGTCGCCAGTAAGGGGATCGTGCTCTTCATGCCTGCTTCCGCTGCGCTACTGCATACTTGCAACAACTGAGGCATCTCCAGCTCCTCACTCTCGGCCTTGCGCGCGGCCTCCAGAGCGGGAAGTAGCGCGTCTAACATGGTTTTCTCCCCCCGTCGGGCCTTGCCTCGCGCCTGGATACCCTCGACCATCGCAGCGAGCAGCGCGACCACATCCGCCTCCTGTAATTCCTGCTTACCCGCCATAGCGATACCCGCGCGCAAAAAGGCGGTGCCATAGAGCGGGCCACTGGCACCCCCAACAGTGGAGACAAGCGTGGTCCCCACAGTCTTCAGGATGGTGCCGCTATCAGCGCTCGCCAGGGCAGGCAATTTCTCAACGACAGCCCGAAAGCCCCGGTCCATATTGATGCCATGATCGGCATCCCCAATGGCGGCATCTAGCTGCGTCAGATATTCTCGCTGCTCATGCAACACCTGCCCTACCCGCTGCAACCAGGCAATAAGCTTCTCGCTCGTTATCGGCATACATTCTCTCCCTACGTGAATACGTCTGCTGCCAGCATAGGGCTACTACAGACGTACTCCTTATCGACAACGCTAGATGCCCCAGCGCAACGCAGGAGTATAGACAGGTGCGTCCCAGTACTTCAATATTTCATCGTCCGCACGCAGGAGTGTAATCGAGCAGCCAGCCATCTCTAGCGAAGTGATATAGCTCCCCACCAGGGAGCGCGCGATAGTAACGTTCTTTCTACGCAGGATCTTTGCCAGTTCGTTCGCCACCACATAGAGTTCAATCTGTGGCGTCCCCCCCATCCCATTTACAAAGGCGATCACCCGCTCGCCCGCCTTGAGTTCCAGGTCTTCTAGAATCGGGCTGACCAGCATCTCGGTCACTTCCGCGGCAGAGGCCAGGGGCACACGCCTGCGCCCAGGCTCACCATGAATGCCAATGCCGATCTCCATCTCGTTTTCGCCCAGGTCAAAGGTTGGTTTTCCCATGGCTGGCACGGTACAGGAGGTCAGGGCCATGCCCATACTACGCCCATTAGCATTGACGCGCTGCGCCATCTCGGCGACTGCCGACAAGGGAGCGCCGGTCTCCGTCAGGCCACCCACAATTTTCTCCAGCAGCACGGTGACGCCCACACCACGCCTACCAGCGGTATAGAGGCTACCCTGGACCGCGACGTCGTCGTTCGTGACCACAGAGGCAATTTCGATATCTTCGGCCGCCGCCAGTTCCGCCGCCATCTCAAAGTTCAGTACGTCGCCTGTATAGTTCTTAATAATGTAAAATACACCTGCGCCACCATTCACGGCCCGCGTCGCAGCCAGCATCTGATCGGGGACAGGCGAGGTAAAAATCTCGCCGGGACAGGCCGCGTCCAGCATCCCACGCCCCACAAAGCCGCCGTGCATCGGTTCATGCCCACTCCCACCACCCGAAATAATTCCCACTTTCCCCTGGACCGGGGCATCGGCGCGCACAATCACCTGGCTCTCATAGTCGACACGAATCAGTTCTGCGTGCAGGGCTTCCATACCTGCCAGCGCCTCTTTGACCACATCCTCCGGCTTGTTGATGAGCTTTTTCATGCGAGTCGCCTCCTTTGGTCTCCTAAACTATTCCACCATGGAACATCTCTCGTCCCTCGACAACAGAGCATCGAGTTTCGAAGTACTCGCGTATCAAACCTGTATCATAGCAGCCCATCCTGCTACCTAAGCTCCACTTCCCCCTCGGACTTACCTGCCAGTATCACCCCTTCCCACCTCGCCATCAACCCCACATCAGCACACATATTTCGCTCAAGTAATCTAAGTATAGCACAGGAATTGCGCCAATGGCATTTCCGGGACATCACATAAAAAAAGCTCAACACAATACATTGTACCTCAATACACGTCATCCATATCCCCCTTCTCATTAACCGTGATTGTTCCACACCCATTCCGCCTATCAATAAAAGTGTGTACCTCTTGCAGGCGAATACCTGCAAGAGGTACACACTTTTATTGACCACTGAGCGCCGAAGGCGCGAAGGGTGGCGTCACCTCTATGGGCAATGACTACCAATATCTATACAACATGATCTAGCTGTAGTATAGTTTATGCATATTTAGCACTATCTATTTATGACGGCAAAAATAAGTATACGCAAAGGGACGGCTCTCATGGCGAACGATGGCTTTATTTCCCAACAGGCAATCGCAAGAACCCTTGGACGCTACCAGGTAATCAAACGCATCGGCCGTGGTGGTATGGCCGATGTCTGGCTCTGCGAAGATCCACGCCTGCACCGCCAGGTGGCAATTAAAACCCTCCCCGCCCATGCTCCAGATGATGTAGCCTTTACACGCCGATTTGAAGTGGAGGCCCAGGCCGCGGCCGCGCTTACACACCCGCATATTGTATCGGTACATGATTATGGTGAACATTCCCTGCCCAATGGACAGGTCATTACCTATATCGTTATGCCCTATCTCCCCGGCGGCTCGCTCGCCGACCGCATCGAGGCTCTGACGGCCGCTAAACAACACATGCCCATTGAAGAGGCCCTGACCTATCTCGCGCAGGCCGCCGACGCCATTGATTACGCCCACCAGCAGGGGGTGGTCCATCGCGATATTAAGCCCGGTAATATGCTTCTGCGCGACGCCAACTGGCTCCTGCTCTCCGATTTCGGCATCGCGCACCTGCTCTCCGGCAACGACGCTGAGGTCCATACCGGCGCGGGCTTCGGCACACCGGAATATATGGCTCCCGAACAGGCCAGGGGGCGCGACGTCCCCTCCAGCGATATCTATAGTCTCGCGGTCATCGCCTTCCAGCTTTTCACTGGTCGCCTCCCGTTTATTGCGGAGACGACCTATGCACTGAGCGTCCAACATATCCTCACGCCTCCACCCTCGCCGCGCCAGTTCAATCCCCAGCTTCCCGTGCAGCTTGAGCAGGCCATCCTGCACGCCCTGGCCAAAAAGCCCGAAGAGCGCCCGGGCTCTGCCCAGGTCTTCTTCGCTGAACTTATTCGGGCCTATCCAGGGCTTGCGCCTCGCTTCACCTCCGAGGCCCCTCTACCCGCCTCGTCACATACGCCGCACACGCTTCCTCCCTTGAACGAGAACGCGTCGCTCTCTCGCGATCAGCACTCGACAATTACCCAGTCTCGCCTACGCTTTTCAGGGTTCTTGCCAGCGAGCGATAAGCCCATCACGCGGCGAACCGCGCTGGCTGGCGGCGGTATCGCAGCCCTGCTACTTGCAGGGGGTGGATCTGCCTGGTTCCTCACTCACCAGAGCAAGCCCACGCCGAAGCCTCCTGTCCAGGCTCCCACGCCGCCAGCCAGGCCCAATCCCAATGGTCCCAACCTGGTCATTCGCGATATCAATATAGATACGATCTCAGGGCTTGCCTGGTCGCCCCAGGGCAATTTCTTGACGACCATGCCAGGCACAAGCGACACCATCTATACCTGGGACATTGAGCATATGCGTGCCAATGCCACTCCCCAGCCTGGCGCCAAACTCAATCTAAAATATGGTTCCAAAACCCTGGCCTGGTCACCTGATGGAAGCATACTTGCGCTAGGCAATACGAACGAAGAAACGCTCTCTGACTTTCACACAATGTCTCTGGATCTGTACACACGAGACTTCTCAGGTCGTGCTCCAGGCTTTCAAAAACCCATCTTTGCCAAGGGGGCGGGCACCCTGAATGGTCTCACCTGGACACGCCAAAAATATCTTTTCTCTGTCTCATATATAGCAGACGCTGAGGACTACCAGCATTTTTACCTCTGGGGGCTTGATTGCAATAAGCCAGGGCAAACCACAATGAATGCCACGAAAATCAAGGCATATATAGGAGGTGGCATCAGCCCAGCGAATACGCTTGTGAAAGCCTCTCCCGATGGCCAGAAGATAGCTATTGCATGCGAAGGCGGCATTCTCGTAGGCACCGCGAGTATGAATGGAGGTCTGCCTACCTGGCAAGATGCCCCCGGTCAGCTACCCCTACCCCAAGATCAAAACTTTCAGGATCTCCTCACTGTTAGCTGGTCTCCGGATGGCAATAAAGTCGCAGGCTACTACAGCAGTAACACGACTGCCCTGGCCGTCTGGGATGTGGGAAAGGGCACCAAACAAACAGCACTTACAACCACGCTTTCAAATAAGATTACGACCCTGGCCTACGGCACCAATGGGAAGACACCTCTCATCGCCACGGGAACCCCCGATGGCCAGATACAGCTCTGGGATACCAACCACTTCGACCAGCCCGTCGCGACACTCAGCAGCGACGTCAAAAAGGCGGTACAGGCCCTGGCATGGTCTGCTGACTATAAATGGCTGGCAGCCAGCTACAATGACGATTACGCGACTACTCACATCTGGAAGATGCAGGGCAGGACGTTCTAACTCGCTTCTGATTTCGTGAGCCATATCATAGTAGTTTGCTCTATAATCAGGCATACTTACAAGCAGTTGGTAAACAGAGGAGCTACAATCGCTATTTTTAAGGACGAGATTCATGATAAACGATGGCCATAACGTACAAGCGCCAAACATACCAGGTACACAGCAGCGCCAGAATATTGGCCGTTATCGCTTCTTGCGCCTCCTTGGGAAGGGCGGCATGGCGGAGGTCTGGCTCTGCGAGGATCCCAGCCTTCATCGCCAGGTCGCGATGAAGACACTTCAGATCTACACACAGGGAGAAGAAGAGCTTCTCGAACGCTTCAGGCAGGAGGCCCAGGCCGCGGCCGCCCTCAACCATCCCCATGTCGTTCCCATCCACGACTATGGACAGATCGCCCTTAACGCCGATGAGATGCTGCTCTTTCTTGTGATGCCGTATCTCCCAGGCGGTTCCCTGGCGGATCGCATCGATGCCTACCAGGAACGCAAGCAACTGATGCCGCCTCGCGAGGCACTTTACTATTTGAAGCAAGCTGCGCAAGCTATCGACTACGCACATACCCAGGGCATCGTGCATCGCGATATCAAGCCCGCCAATATGCTCCTGCGCAAGGATGACTGGCTCCTGCTCTCCGATTTTGGCCTGGCCCGCATCCTGGCATCCAGGAAGAATCTGACCCGCGCGGGCACCAGCCTGGGCACGCCCAACTATATTGCGCCCGAGCAGATTCAGGGGCGCGCCGTCCCCGCGAGCGATGACTATAGCCTGGGTGTCATCGCCTACCAGCTTTTCACAGGTCAGCTCCCTTTCACTAGTGCCACGCCTGCGATGACCACCATCATGCATCTTACGGAGCAGCCGCCAGCGCCTCGCTCTCTAAATCCCGCGCTCCCGCCACAGCTTGAAGCGATTCTGCTCCGCCAGCTCGGCAAACAGCCAGAAGAGCGTTATTCCAGCGCCAAAGCCTATATCGCGGCGCTTGAGGAGGTCGTCCGCCTCCTGCCCTCTGAGGAAAGGCAAACCACGGAGGCAGCGTCATCTTCGACCCAGCACCAGTCCAGCCCCTCACAGGAAGCGTCTGCACAACCAGCGGCCCGGCCAACCAGGCCGCTCTCGCGTCGTAAGCTTATTATTGGTACCGGGGCCGCTGTGGTGGGCCTCGCCGCTGGTACAGGCGGCTGGCTAACACTCAATCATACCATCGCACCACCGGCGCCCCAGGTCCATCACGCGCCCACAGCCATCCCAACGCCCGATGGGCTGGCCCTGGCTATGCACAACCAGCATCAAAGCCCGGTCACCTCGCTCAGCTGGTCGCCAACGCAAAACATCTTCGCGACGGTCGCCAGCGATCAGCAGCTTCTACTCTGGGATAGCAACACCCTACGCTCTCACAGCAGCCCCCAGCCGCTCGCCCGAACCAAGCTCAAACTGCCTGGTACGACCAGCGCACCCCTGCTCTCCTGGTCGCTGGATGGCAAATATATCGCGGTGGCCTTCAGCGGCAGCCAGGCCGCCTCTCTCGCGTTCTACACCCCCGATCTAAAGCCGCTGCCCGGGTTCGTAACGCCCCTTACTCTGCCAACCAGCACGGTTGATGGCCTCGCCTGGCTCAGTAACACGCGGCTCTTGCTGGCGGCCAATGATCCAGATACACAGAAGCTGCAATTTACGGCCTGGGTGATTGATACAACCAATCCAACGCAGGTGCCAGGCACGTTGACCATCCAGAATCGCCTGGCGGTTGCCCCTGGCACCAGCCATAAGCCTGTTGTCCTCTCGACCGCGAATCACAGCCAGCGTGCCCCCAAAGGCGAGACGATCCTGACCTTTGCGGTCACGCAAGGCATGCTCGTTGGCCGGGTCCAATTCCAGGGTAATAAACCCACCTGGTTCGGCGCTCCTCAGAGCACTACAGACAAGACTCAGTGGAACGCTGGCAGCACGCTCTATTCTTTCGAGAATAACCAGGTTACTCCATCTGGAAGCGCCTTTATTGCCTACAATGGCAGAATTACGGGCAGCTATATCACGCAACAGGACGCATCGACGCTGGTTCTCTGGGATTGGACGGAGAAGACCAGCCCGTTCACGCAAATCCCGACCAATACCGTGCTTACCGGCCTGGCCTATAAAAATCAGAGTCAGAGTGGCACCTTCGCCGGGGGCACCCAGGATGGGCATATCCTGGTCTGGAATATTACTCAAGGTACAATCCCCGTCGGCGACTTCGCCAGCGACGCCCTCAAACACGAGGTGCTCTCCCTGGCCTGGTCCTCCGATGGCAACTGGCTCGTCGCCAGCTATAACGATCCCAACAATAGTATTCTTCTCTGGAAGACACAAGGACGAGGTTTTTAACAACTATGGCACTCAATCAAGCTACCGAATGGCAAGGAAAAATGCTTGACCGCTACCGCATGCTACACCGTCTTGGACATGGAGGCATGGGACAGGTCTGGCAGGCGGAGGATACTGAACTGCATCGAATGGTGGCCATCAAAATACTCCCCTCGATTCTGGCCTCCGAGCAAAGCTTTTTACGTGCCTTCGCCTATGAGGCGCGCGCGGCCGCCACCCTGGAGCATCCTCATATTCTGACCATTCATGCCTTTGGCGAACAGCCTATCTCTGACGAAGAGATTGTGACTTATATCGTTATGCCCTATCTACAAGGTGGCACCCTGCGCGATGTTATGAAGCGCGAGCGCTATCTCACCCGGGACCTGGCCATGAACTACCTGCGCCAGACCGCTGAGGCCATTGACTACGCGCATAGCCAGCAGGTCATTCATCGCGATGTCAAACCCGCCAATATGCTCCTACAAAATGATTGGCTCTATCTCGCCGACTTCGGCATCGCGAAACTGCTTACCAGCACCACCTATCGCAGTAAGACGTACGCTGGCAGTGGCACACCTGAATATATGGCCCCCGAACAGGTGCAAGGGAGCGCCATGCCCGCCAGTGATCGCTATAGCCTGGCCGTGATCGCCTACCAGCTCTTTACGGGTACCGTTCCCTTCCACGGCGCGACCCCCTACGACCTCATGATTAAGCAGCTCATGGAGGAACCCAGGCCACCACGCGAGATCAATCCGATCCTGCCCCAGAGAGTTGAAGCTATTATCTTACAAGGACTGGCCAAGCGCCCAGAAGACCGCCCGCAAAGCTGCCTCGCGTTTGTAGATGCCCTTGATAAGGCCTGGAGCCAGGCTCCTATCGCCCGCACCAATCCGAACGATCCCGAGGCGACTCTACTCGCTCCATGGAGTAAACAGCGCCCCGAATATCTTCCTACCCAGGTGACCCCCTCCATGCCTCCCAGAACGGTTGATACACCCGTGCATATGCAGGACACATCCCAGGGAACCACGGCTCCCCCGCCCCCACCATTGCCCACGCACATGGCCTCCTACCCGACCACACCTCAGACGCTTTCTCAGTATATGCCCACACCCTCGACTGCTCCCGCTACACCCGCGAAGCCAGGCGTGAGTCGGCGCGGTGTCCTTATCGGTGGAGCAGCTACCGCCGCTCTCCTGCTGGGTGGCGGTGCCGCCTCGGCCCTCTGGCCGCGCCCTCAACCCAAACCGCAAACCGTCGAGCCAGGGCCCCACAAGTTCATCTCAGGCGTTCCCACCCTCAGCCTTATGGGTCACAAGCGCCCCCTCTCATTCATCCTCTGGAGTCCCGATGGGACACGCGTCGCCACCGCGAGCACGGACCACTCCATCATGATCTGGGACACCAACACCTATTTACAGCAGCAGCATAAGGCCCTGAACATCGTCAAAACGCCTCTTCAACGCTGGCGGCTCGAAGATGCCATTAGCTACTACCAGATCAGCTGGTCCTACAATGGGCAACGCCTTATGGCGCTTACCCAGAGCGTGTCGACGCGCAACACGGTCTATGCCTTTGATCTGACTACCAACTCCCAGGACCCACTCGTCTACCAGGATAGCCATATTCCCAAAAGCGACTTTAACGCGCCCTCATATTATGAGGTCGTCGCCTCGCCTACCAGCAGCTTCTTCGTTACCAATCAGCTAAGTGGGCAGACCCTACAACTCTGGGACCTCAGAGATATGAATCAGCCAGTAAAGACTCTTAATAATACGTCTAAAGGGAGCGACGATAACACCAGCATTCTGGCCCTGGCCTGGGCACCCGATGGCAAGCATTTCGCCGCTTACAACAGTAAGCAACAGATACACATCTTCGATAGCAAAGGCAATAGCACGCAAACTATTGAGCTGGCGGACCGTGCGGGTCAGATCGCTCCTAACGCCAAAAGTATCTTGCTGGAGCGCTTCGCCCTGGCCTGGTGCCCCAATAATCCCAATCTCATCGCAGTCTCCAACCTGGATGTCATCGATGTCTGGGACATCCAGAAAAAGAAGCAACTCCATCGCCTGGAGACCGATGATCCCGACGCGCACGACCGCAAGGGGCTGGACCCGGATCTCGCCTGGTATCCCCAGGTCTATGGCATGACCTGGTCACCCAATGGGCGCTACATTGCCGCCAGCTATAGCCATAGCCAGCTCGTCCATATCTGGGATCTTACTAACCGCGCGCCCAAGAAATCCAAATATGGCAACGAACTGCAAACCCTGATGTTCGGCAATCCCGGACACTCAGGCAGTATTATGGATCTCGCCTGGCAACCCGGCGCAGGCCGCTACCTGGCAACCGCCTCAGCCGACAACACCGCCATCATCTGGCGCGTGGATGGGTAAGGGGCAATGGATGGGAACAGACCTGCGGCCTGTTCCCATCCATTGCCCTGACTCCTATGCTATACTTAAATATCGAATGATTGATTTAGAAGGATAACAAGCCATGCGTATTGTCTCGCTCCTGGCGAGCGCAACCGAGATGATCGCTGCATTGGGATGCCTGGACCAGCTCGTCGGGCGCTCCCATGAGTGCGACTACCCTCCAGAGGTACTGCGCCTGCCCCTGCTTAGCCGTCCAGTCATCGATACTAACACGTCCAGCAAGCAGATCGACACGCAGATCAAACAGCTCGCCCATGCCCGAGATGATGCTCGGGAGAATGCCCTCAAGGCCCTGAGTATCTACACCATCGATACCGAGCTGCTACAACGCCTCCAGCCAGATATCATCTTTACCCAGACTCAGTGCGAGGTCTGCGCCGTCAGCGAGCAGGACGTGGTCCAGGCCTTAGAGCAAACCACCGGGCTGCGTCCGCGCGTCGTCTCGCTGGCCCCCTACCGCCTCCAGGACGTTTGGGAAGACATGCTGCGCGTTGGCAAGGCCCTCGATAGAGAACGGCAGGCCCAGGAGTGTATCCAGGGCTATCAACAGCGCCTTCAGCAGCTACAGGCCCAAACCACGTCTCTCGTCGCGTCAGGCCCCAGGCCTCGCGTGGCCGTTCTGGAGTGGCTGGATCCACTCATGGGTTCTGGCAACTGGACTCCGCAACTCATCGACTACGCAGGCGGCGAGAACATCTGTGGCGAAACCGGCCGGCACGCTCCCTGGCTCACCTGGGAACAACTGAGCGACCTTGATCCTGACGTCCTCATCCTCGCACCCTGTGGCTTTACTATCGAGCGCACGCGGCAGGACCTTCCACTCCTCCAGAAACATCCCACCTGGTCCACGTTGCGCGCGGTACGTGAGGGACGCGTCTCTCTCATTGATGGCAACTACTATCTCAATCGCTCCGGTCCGCGCCTCGTCGAGTCCGCCGAACTGCTCGCGCACGCCATCTGGCAACAACGCCTCCCCCTTTCAGTCGACCCATCCGCCTACATACTCCTCTAGAGGAATACAGAAAGCAGCGGCGTGGTGCCTGCCAGTGGCAGGCACCACGCCGCTGCTTTCTGTATTCCTCTACCTCTACGCTCTTTGTGCTCCTAGCGGCTTGTCTCTGGACGCATGGCCCAGAACATCAAACCAGCTACGATAAAGAAGAGGACAATGAAGAATGACATGAACGAGCTAACAATTGTATCGATTGACAATTGGAAGATCACCGCCAATATGAGGAAGGCGATCACAAGCACGCCCAAAATAGGGAGGAGGTATAGCGTATTAAAACGCTTCTTCGCATCCGAACGCGCTTTGCTTACGCTATAATCTAGATCTGTATCGAGTTGCTCCATGCAATACCTTTCCTTCGAGTAGGAATAGCTCGCCTCTGAGCCTGCTCTCAATAGCGCTAACAGGCCGTGGTGTTATATATAATAACATGGCATTCTTGAAACCAGGGAGGCGCGCCTGGCTTGTCGAGCGATCCCGCCGAACCCCCTCCTAACAGGAGAGGGTCCAATGCTTTGGATCATATTATAGTCCTAACCTACCACGCGTGCAACTCTTCTATCCTCTTTGGCAGGGCTTTCCAGAAGACAAAAAAAACGGCCTTATTGGCCGATAATGCTTATGGTAGGGGAGACGTAGTTACCGGGGTCAGGAAGAGATGCGAGCAGACGAGCAAATGTGGGTTCCAGGTCGCGCTTGGCAACGTATCTACGCAATTCCAACGCATTCACCTGATACATCGAGTTCTCATCGACACACGAGGCAATAACACCATCAGAGATCGCCGCACATAAATCAGCAAGAGTTGGGATCTGGTCAGACACGAGACACCTCCCTACAGAAACTTGATGCTCAACTCGCTTCGAGCCGCGCAATAGGTCTCGTTTATACTACGGATCAGACGCCTGGAGAGTTTCATCTCCTCCTACATAATACCACACCTACGCCATTATGCACAGCCATATTGGGGGCAATTTCAGGCCTTTTTGTTACTATTCTTCCCCAAATTCGTCTTGTCCCTCTTTATCCTCTTCGTTTGAATTGTCCAGCACGGCCTGGTCGTCGAGCAGCCCCGGAAGCGGATCGATGTACATAACTCCACGCAGCACGTCTATCTGGTGCACAACCGTTTTGATCGCTGGGATCATCACCTCTTTGCGCTCAGGTGTCCGCACGACATACACATCATTTCCACCTGTGGGAAAGAGATCAACGATCTGTCCCACTTCCTGGTTGCTCAGGGTATAGACCTTGAGTCCTAGAATGTCATGCTGATAGTACGAGTCTGGAGGCAACTGCGCCAGCTCACTCTCGGGAATCCAGAGGCTCTGATCACGCAAGGCCTCGGCATCGTTCGCGCTGGTAATCCCCTCTAGCTTGACTAACAGCATATCGCCCTTATACGGGCGCACGCTCGTAATAATACAGCGTTTAAAGGTATGGCCATCGGTGCTCACGTGTACCGCCTTCAGGGATGTAAAGCGGTCGGGGATATCCGTCAGCGGCAACACTTTTAGTTCACCGCGCACACCAAAAAGGGCCACTATTTTGCCGATAGTAGCCCATTCGGTCTTGTTTTGCATTGGCATAAGTTTCGCCCTTTGCGAATTGCCTCTCGGTCATACCTACCATCCACCGATTGCTACCAACATATGTGCTGGCGTACCACAATCATGGATAGGCATACAAGATGGCTCTTGCATCCATCGCGCTCTCCGGCGGGTAGGTGCCTAGAGAATTTCTAACGATGTATGCCGTCCTTCGCGCGTCCCACCGGCGCGCAGCAGTGTGCGCATAGCCTTCGCAACACGCCCCTGGCGTCCAATCACCTTGCCGAAATCATCCTGGGCAACGTGTAACTCCAGAGCCAGCGCGCTACGATCATTGCGCACCTCGCGCACCTCGACCGCGGAAGGATCGTCTACCAGCGACTGAGCGATGTACTCAATCAGTTTACGCATACATTCACCTCTGCTCACTCGCGACCTGGTCACGATGCTTCACAACGGACCGCACAACCTAATCGATACTACTCGGCGCTTGTGGAAGACTTCTCAGCCTCAAAGCGAGCCAGGATACCAGAGCGCTTCAGCAGCGACTCAACCGACTCGGTTGGCTGAGCACCATTCTTCAACCAGCCCAGCGCCTTCTCCTCGTTGATGTTGATCGCGGAAGGCTCAACACGAGGATTGTACCAGCCAATATTCTCAATAATGCGACCATCGCGGGGGGAACGCGAGTCAGCAACCACTACACGATAGCTTGGGGCCTTCTTCATGCCCGTACGTTTGAGACGGATCTTAACACTCATGCTTTAAAATTCTCACCTCTCGCCCACTAAAGGGGCTGTATTTTCTACCTGCGCCGCGTTCCCTGGTGCGGCGCGCAACAACACGGCACCTCTAACACCCGACAGGGCCACATGAACTTCGGCCCAACTAGAATAGCACGCGCCACTCAAAATGTCAACGCTCTTGTGGCCCCTCGCCCACGCAATGCAGCTTGACAAAGTTGGTCCGCGCGCGGCTCGCCACGGGCATCCCACCCATGATGACGATGTGCTCGTCACGCGCGATCAAATTCTCCTCCTGTAAGTGGCAATCGACGTCGGCGATAACCCGCTCGGTCGTGCCCTCCATAGGAAGATTCTGCGGCCAGACTCCCCACCAGAGTGCCAGGCGCCGATAGACATGCTCCGAGGGCGTATAGGCGATGATCGGCGTGCGTGGGCGGTCCTTAGAGATAAGATGCGCCGAACTTCCCGAGCGTGTAAATACTACAATCGCTTTGACGCTCGTCTGCTCGCTCAGGGCGCGGGCGGCATGACTGACTGCCTGCTCCTGCGTCAGGCGCTGCTGCACCGTTGACTGGATACTCGCGCGATACCCATTCTCGGTCTCGACGGCGATACGCACCATCATCTCTACCGCCTCAATGGGATAACTCCCCGAAGCCGTCTCGGCGCTCAACATGACGGCATCGGTTCCATCGAGGATGGCGTTGGCAACGTCGCTGGCTTCGGCACGCGTTGGACGCGGATTATTGACCATTGATTCCAGCATCTGGGTCGCGGTAATCACGGGGAGACAGAGTTCATTGCACTTGGCGATGATGCGCTTCTGGATCAACGGCACCTTCTCGGGGGCCATCTCGACGCCCAGATCACCACGCGCCACCATGACAGCATCGGTCTCGTGTAAGATCTCGTCGAGCCGCTCAATGGCCTCGGGCTTCTCCAGCTTCGCGATGATCGGCACGTAGCAATCACGCTCCTTTACGCCCAGGTCAGCCTGAATCTGCTTGATATACTCCTTGGCCTCGCGAATATCCTCCGGCTTACGCACAAAACTCAGCGCGACATAATCAACGCCCTGCTCAATGCCAAAACGCAGGTCATCACGGTCCTTGTCGGAGAGCGAGGGAACGCTGACCGCGACCTCAGGCAGGTTGATGCCCTTGTGCTCTTTAAGCAGGCCACCATGCACCACCAGGCACTTGACATCGGTCTCGTTATGGTCCAGGACACGCAACTCCAACAAGCCATCATCTAGCAAGATGCGGTCGCCTACCTTCACGTCCTCGGGCAACTGCTTGTAGGTCGTCGAGACCTGCTCGGCAGTGCCCTCAAGCGGGCGCGTGGTCAACGTAATGGTGGAACCATTTACCAGCATCACCGGTCGGTGCTCCTGGAGCGTGCCGGTACGGATTTTTGGCCCCTGGAGGTCCTGCAAGATCGCAATGGGCCGATGTAGTCGACTCGAAATAGCGCGAATGCTTGCTACCACTTTGGCGTGCTCTTCATGAGTTCCATGCGAAAAGTTTAAGCGCGCTACATTCATGCCTGCCCGCATCAAACGTTCTAACTGCTCTTCGCTGCGCGTCGCGGGCCCAATAGTACACACGATTTTCGTCCGTCTCATACAGTCCTCTTACTTCTTATCCGAAAACCCTGAGCGCGAAGCGCTAGTCACGCAAGTGACGTTGGGTTTCGGAATAAGATCTTTGCTCTTTGGTTTTTCACGGTGTTCCTCTGCGTACACTCCACTCGCAGATGGGTCTCTTTTACTCATTGTGCTGTATGTACACCATGTACATCGTGTGCCTCATTGCACGTCACTCGCTCCAACCAGGGGCACCCGTTCCCACTCTATCTTACCATTCGACCAACCAGGCATTTTTTCTACTCATACGAAAGAAAGCCTGGTCCTCCCTTATGCGGTAGGGGAGGCCAGGTGGAGCCTTAAACTAAGCAGTTCCTGGCGGCGCCAGGTGACCATTGCAAGCGCATCTAGCGCACTTCCTGCTGCGCGTTTAAGCCCCATTTTCCAAAGAGTTTATCATAGGTTCCATCGCGTTTCACCGCGTCATAGGCGGCCTTAAGGGCTTTCCCCATCTCCTGATCGCCTTTACGTGTGGCGATACCTTCTATAGCCTGATCGGTAATGGAACCACCTATCTGGAATTGCCCTGGATTGAGTTTCATATAATAATCTGTCACAGGCGAGTCCTGGTAGGTCGCCGATACACGCCCATCCACCAGCAACTGCACCACATCATTCTGGCTATCAAGCGCCGTTACTTTAATAGCTGGCTTTCCTGCTGCAAGACAGGCTTTATTGGCCTGTATCAAGCTATCCTGCTCGACGGTTGTGTTCTGCACACCAACGCCCTTGCCACACAGGTCCTTAGGACTCTGAATCTTCTCGGGATTTCCCTTGCGCACCAGTAATGACTGTCCGGCATTGAAATAAGGAATAAAATCAGCCTTCTGCTCACGCGGTGCATTAATGGTCACACCCGAGATGACAACGTCGTAACGCTTGGAAGTCAGGTCATCAATGATGGTATCGAAGTTTCCCTGTTTCACAGCCACCTGCAAGCCCATGCGTTTGGCCATCTCAGTGATCAGGTCCATATCAAAGCCAACATCCTTCCCCGTTGTCACATCCTTGTACTCCTGGGGCGGATATGTCGAGTTTGTACCTACTGTCAACGTCCCCTTGCTAATTAAATCAGCGGGTGGCGTCACTGACGGCTTCACCGAGCTTGAAGTGACACCTATCACTACTTCCACCACATGCCGCAACGAACAACGCGCAACTAAGAAGCAGACACATAATCAACACCAGAGGTGTCTTACCTCTCCGAGAAACCAGGGACCCATACAAATGCATTAACCCAAAGCCTCCAAACCTAGAATCAATCGATAAAGACGAATACAGTGTAACATACTTTCACCCACTCGCAAAAGCACAGGCCCGTTCCTGCTATTAAAAGAGTACAAAGAAACAAGAATGGGGGGCTTGCCACTGGCAAGCCCCCCATTCTTGTTTCTTTGTACTCTTAATTTACCTTCTGGGCGGAGTTCAACTGCCACTTGTCGAAGAGCTTATCGTACGTGCCGTCCTTCTTGACCGCGTCGTACGCCGCTTTGAGGGCGTTAAACATCTCGGTGTCGTCTTTGCGCACCACAATGCCTTCGGGGGCCTGGTCGGTGATGGCGCCACCAATCTCAAACTGGCCCGGGTTCAACTTAAGATAGTAGTCCGTTACGGGCGAGTCCTGGTAGGTCGCGTCGACGCGCTTGTCGGCCAGCAACTGGATAACGTCGGTCTGCGCGTCCAGCACTGTCAGCGCAATCGTTGGCTTGCCCGCCGTTGTGCAGTCCTTTTTGGCCGCGGTCAGGGCATCAAACTCAACAGTATTTGTCTGCACACCAACCTTCTTGCCACACAGGTCCTTGACGCTGCTAATATGATCGGGATTCCCCTTCTGCACCAGGAGCGACTGACCCGCGTTAAAATAGGGAATGAACTGCGCCTTCTTCTGGCGATCTGGATTAATCGTCACCGCAGATATCACGACATCGTAACGCTTGGAGCTAAGATCGTCGATGATCGTATCAAAGTTCGCCTTCTTAACATTGACCTTCAGGCCCATCCGCTTGCCCATCTCAGTAATCAGGTCAACATCAAAGCCAGTCGCCTGACCGCTGGCCGTGTCAACATACTCCTGGGGCGGGTATGTCGTGTCGCTGCCAACTGTCAACGTCCCGCCAGTGATCAAGTCCTTTGGCGCGGCCACTGTGGCCTTTACATTATCACCACTATTACTACCTGTAGCTGTGCCACTACTACCACAAGCAGCCAAAATCATCATCAAACCGAGCATACAACTGATACCAAGCGCCTGCCATGACATGCGCTTCCCCCGCTTGGAGAAGATAAAAGACATACGAGACCTCCTCTTAACTGATTCCGTTACTAACTATACATACGCACAATCATCCCCTATTTATCTCACAACTTTTCGAAAGAAAAGAGTTTGACATGCTGCACCCCATGCTATATCCTGAAAGTAGAGATAAACCTGCGGCGGATAGGCAATCGTTGTCCGTCGCTCAAACATTGCATCGCACATATATGGCACGCATTGGCGCATCACGCCTTCAATGAAGATACAAACAGCGTTCGAGGACGAGCACAGAATATCAATAACTTAACCTTGGCTATTTGCACAAATCACGTCTCACACAGGCCTTTCGTCCCCTGGGAGCGTACCTTTCGGGAGGCTAGCCTCCAGGGATATGTGGCAACGAGGAGAAAACACAGCATGACACAGGTACACGAACCAACAAGCAAGGCAGATAACTCCCCCCAGACTATTCGTATTTTAATTACCGATAAAATCGCGCGCGAAGGTATCGATCTCTTAAAAGAGCAGATGCCTGAGGCACAGGTCGACGAGCGCCGTGGCCTGACACCAGAGCAGCTCGCCGAGGTCATCGGCGATTATCACGCCCTGATCGTGCGCAGCGAGACCCAGGTCACCGCCGATGTGCTTTCAGCGGGCACCAACCTCAAGATCGTCGGGCGCGCGGGCGTTGGCGTGGACAACATCGATACCAATGCCGCTACCCGCCTGGGCATCATCGTGGTCAACTCCCCCACGGGCAATATCATGGCCGCTGCAGAACATACCATCGCCATGCTGATGTCCCTGGCCCGCCACGTTCCCGCCGCCAATGCCAGCATCAAGGGAGGAAAATGGGACAGGAGCCGCTTCATGGGCATCGAGGTTCGCAACAGGGTCCTGGGTGTGATTGGCCTTGGTAAAGTTGGTATGGCGGTCGCGCGCCGCGCCCTGGGCCTGGAGATGCAGGTCGTGGCCTATGATCCCTTTGTCTCCCCCGAGCAGGCACGCAAAAACGGGGTCGAGATGGGAACCTTTGAAGAGGTCTTGACCCGCGCGGACTTCCTGACACTGCACACCTCGCTCACCAGCGGCCCCCAGGGTACACGTGGATTGATCAGCGAGCATGAGCTTCAGATCATGAAGCCGGGAGCCCGCCTCATCAACTGCGCTCGTGGCGGCCTGATCAATGAGAAAGCCCTACTCAACGCCCTCAACGAGGGGCGCCTGGCGGGCGCGGCACTCGATGTCTTCAGCCAGGAACCTATCCGCGATGACGAGACCCTGCTGCAACTCCTGGCTCATGACCGCGTGATCGCGACCCCTCACCTGGGCGCCTCCACCGAAGAGGCTCAGGTTGGCGTGGCCACCGATGTCGCGGAGCAGATCGTCTCTGTCCTCAATGGCGGTTTCCCCCGGGCCGCGGTCAACGCACCGCTGATCCTGCCGGAGACGCTGAAGGTGCTTGAACCATACATGACCCTGCTCGAAAAGATGGGGCGGCTCTACACTCAATTGCAGCCCGGACCACTGAGCAAGATCGAGGTTACCTATAACGGCGATATCGCGAGCTACGATCTGCGCCCACTGCAAGCCGCGCTGATCAAGGGCCTGCTCGAGTCCGTCTCTGAGGCGCACGTCAATATGATTAACGCCCAGCTGCTCGCCAAAGAACGGGGCCTGGAGATCACCGAGCAGAAGTCCACGACGCCAGCCGAGTTCGCCAACCAGGTCACGCTACGCGTGCTCTCGCCCAATGGCAACTCCTCCTCGTTTATCGGCAAGCCCGGCATCGAGGATGAGCACTTCGATGTCATCAGCGGCGCGGTCGTCTATGACGAGCCTCGCATCGTACGCGTTGGCCGCTACTGGACCGAGTTTGTACCTGAGGGCTATATCCTCTTCTGTCGCAACCTCGACCAGCCAGGCATGATTGGCCGCGCTGGAACCCTCCTTGGCAAGGCACAGGTCAATATCCGCCACATGGACGTCGGCCCTGTGGAGCGCAAGCCCCGCACCCGCGTCCCCGGCAACACCACCGATACGGCCCTGATGGTCATCTCGGTCGATGATGCCATTCCAGACTGGGCGCTGCGCGAGCTCAGCGAGACCGGCGACATCTTCGGCGTCACCGTCGTCAATTTATAATAAAAAGTGCGTGGGAGATGGGGCTCCGCCCCATCTCCCACACACTTTTTATTACGCTTTCTCCTATCTCTACAACTCGGCAGAGTTTAGTACGTATGGTAGACAGAGGCCTGGATCAATGCTACTATCAGCTAAATTACCTGTGACAATTGATGAGGCTTAAAAATATCTGGGGAAAGGTTGATTGCTGCTTTTATGACGACGACAAAGCCACGAACATATCCACTACCAAACGTCAAACCGATCACACGCAGACAGGCACGCTTTGCCTTTATCGTACTCCTGGTTATCAATGTCCTCAACTATGCCGACCGCTCCATCCTGGGAGCCGTACAAACGAAAATTCAGCCCGAGTTTCACCTGAGTGATACCGAGCTCGGGTTTATTATCTCCTCGTTTCTACTCATCTATGGCCTGGCAACATTCCCGTTGGGCATCTGGGCCGATAAAGGGGTGCGCAAGAATATTGTCGCGGCCTGTGTCGGCATCTGGAGTATCGCGACTGCCCTGGCAGGCTTTACGCATAACTTCATTCAGCTCCTGCTGACCCGTTCGGTGCTGGGCGTTGGCGAGGCAGGCTACGCGCCAGCCTCCCTCTCGATGATCGGCGACTATTTCCCCAAATCTGTACGTGGGCGTATGCTCTCGTTCTGGTCCATCGGCAACGTAGTGGGAACCGCTATCGGGCAGATTGCGGGCGGTATTATCGCTGTTACCCTGGGCTGGCGCTGGGCCTTCTTCTTCGTGGGCATCCCTGGCTTGATCGCCGCCTTCCTCATCTGGCGCGCCGTGGAGCCGGAGCGCGGCGTCTATGATCGCGTCGATGAGGAGGCAAGCGAGGATGCTTCAGAGGGCGAAATAGTGGGCCATAGCCTGGGCACGAATGTCTGGCAGACCTTCAAACAGATCGCACACATCCGCACCTACTGGATCTTGCTCGGCTCCTTCATCGCCAGCTTCTTCATTGTAGGGGCCGCGACCGGTTGGATTACGACCTACATTGTACGTGACTTCAAACTCACGGAGGCCCAGGCGGGTCTCGTCTCCGGCCTCACCCTCGCCACAGGCAGCATTATTGGCACCATCATTGGTGGCTGGCTTGGCGATAGCTTGCAGAAGCGCAGGCCGCAGGGACGCCTCATCATCTCAACCATCTCTTTTCTCCTGGGCGCGCCCCTGACCCTGATCGCGCTCACCTTCCACACCATCTATCCCTTTGTGGCCTTCTTCACCCTGGCCATCATCACGCTCAGCCTCTGTCTCGGCCCAATCAACGCCGTGATTCAGGATATCATCGAGCCTGATAAGCGCGCTACCGCCACCGGGCTGCTCTTGCTGCTGGCGCACCTGCTGGGGGACGCGGCCTCGCCCATCATCATCGGCATTCTCGCCGACCGCACCTCACTGGGCACAGCCCTGCTCATTACCGCGCCCACCTGCCTCTTTATCGCTGGCCTCATCTGCCTCCTCGGGCTAAGAACGGTCGCCGGAGATATGGAAGCCATGCAACAGCGCATGCGCCGCGCACGCGGTTAGAGTAATAGAAGAGAAAAGAGAGCGGGGAGCATGCGCTGTCGCGCATGCTCCCCGCTC
>NZ_ADVG01000004.1 GCF_000178855.1 Ktedonobacter racemifer DSM 44963
TGGCCGATATTAGTTATTATGGCACTACACTGACTATTTACACAGAGATTTCTGTCAGTGTAGTAGCACAATGACGATTATCCACCTCGAATCAGCATAATTACCCCCTATCATGGTGTTATTATGATATTTTAATTACTAGTTATGGCATTAAACTACCTCAATAACTATATAACCCATATCAGTAACCTGTTATTAGTTATTATAGTACTTAGATAACACAAATACAGTCTGTAAATCACTGCTTATTCGTTGATACAACCCTAGTTACAGATGACCGGACAACTCAATGCAAAAAAACAAGAGAGCGAACAATCATCGACGCTCTCTTGTTTCTCCAGGAAGGAATCACTCAGCCGCCAAGCCCTCGGTCTTTAGAGAAGGAACAGGCATAGCAATATCGCTAAGGCTCTTAATATCAGCAGGGTTCTCAGGAATCACCAGGGCAGGGTCTTTGGAGATGGGAGTCGCCTTATGCACAGGCGTGCGGTTGTGGGCAGGGACAATCCCATAGTGCTCATGATGGCGCGCCAAGAGGTCAGCATTGGCCTGTAAGAAGGGAGAGACATAGGCCAGGCTCGCGCCAGTATACTCGCGCAAGAGGCTGGCATTGATATACCAGAAGCCATTAGGATCCTCGCAGCGGCGATTATAATCAATGAGGGTCCCGATCGCGCGGCGAATGCGCTCGCGCGCCTCCTCAGGGCGATGCGTACGCAAAATCTTCGAAGTGGGAACCTTGGAAAGATCCTGAGCAACCCGCTCCTTGCGATTCCTGGCCAGGCCAATCTGGACATTGCTCTCTCGGTCAAGAGCGTGCGTCAAAAACTCAAAGAACGAGGGCTGCCCGGACTCCTGCATCGCCTGCTCAATGCGTGTGAGCAGTTCAGCGGAGAGGACCAGGTGCTGCGGTGTCAGCCGCTGCGGATCAGGAGTGCTACCATTTGCGCCCCCATTCTCACACAGCTTATGCGCTTCGTAGATCTCGAGTAAGCGCCTAAGGGTGGCATCGCTCCCCTTCCAGGTCAGCTCCAGCTCATCAGCGACCTGGTCGAACCACTTCTTGGTATCCGCCTTGGGGGACAAGAGCGACCGCCCAGTCGAACGCCCGGTCTTAGACACGCGCGGCTCAGCAGCCCTCTTGGCGCTCCGCTTTGGCTTGGACGCGCCACTCTGTGCAACCTGCATCTCATACTCCTTGCGAAACGCTTCGATAAGTCCATCGGGTAAGCGAATGCCTCGCCGCCCGTCAATCTGTCCCTGGCGATCTCCGATGGCAAAACGATGATAATAATGCTCAGAGGCAAAATTGAGCCGCTCTTTCTTGGTGGTGAGCTGTTGATAATAGGTATGCCCCAGAATCGTCGCCGAAAACGTATCAGGGTCGACGCGAACGGGACAGTAAGCCCAAATCGCGATGGTACGAAACACACTGCGGAACAAATGAGCATAGAGGTCCCGCGCCTGCTCATCCTCATCCTCAACCGAAGGGATCAGATCCTGAAAGTAATAGTTGGCGGCCTTACGCACCGTCGGATAGAGGCGCTGGTTCATCTCCTGCAACGCCTGCTTCTGATTGGTTCCATCCTGCAAAGGAAAGCCCATTGCCTCAATATCGGGGTGAGAACGCAGGCGTTGCCAGGCAGAGAGCACCAGGGCAGCCTCACACAGAGTTGGAATCTCAAACGGCTGCTCCGGCGCCCCCTGGCGCTTTAACCGGCCCGTAAAGAGCACCGTATACGGGCTCTTGGGCGCAAAGGTGCCAGAAAGCAGCACTTCACCAATGCGGCGGCCAGTGGCACCCGCTAACCCAACCGCGAGTGGCGCCCAGTCCGGCGCGTGCAACAGCGTGCGAAGCTGAGTAACAATGTCTTCGGGATGGGTCAGCACTACTTGGGCGGTGGTGCGCTGATCCACGGTTTCGCGCGACCGGTCGTTGAGCACAGCCCACCACTGGGAAGGCTGGTTGAAGACCGCGAGAATACGCTCCACCTCCCTGGATTCAAAGTGCCGGTGCCACTGGCTCTCCTTTGCCCCCTCTAGCTGGGGCAAGGTGGCAATCCAGTTGCGAGTTTCGGTCAGATAACGACCAATCGTACGATCCGTGAAGGGACGGCTCGTCAGCTCCGACGACCGCTCTTGCCAGTCTTGGATCGTCTGCTCAAACACCTGCAGGTAGTCTCCATTGCTCCCATCACATTGGCTCAGTGCAGGCCACAACCGCTCCAGCCAATACGTCTGCAACCACTGAGGAATGCGCATCGCCTCATGCTCCTTTTCAATCCACATACACAACAGAACAACCCAGTCCTGAAGCTTCCGATACCTATAAGTTATCACACTACTCCAATAACTGTCAAGTGAGAATTATACCGATTTACACGTAAGAGAAACATAGTTCCCAAGGAACATCATCATTCACTCCTTTTACTTCCTTTTCTGCTCTTACAACCCAAGAAGAGCGCTTGCCAGAATGCCCCTCACTGCTCTCGCTCCACAGGAAGGGCAATAATTAGTTTTACATTCTTTAGACAGATTGTGACAAAGAGGGACATATATCCCCCTTGCTAAAGCAGTGGTTTTCTGGTATATTTGTTCTACTTTCGACACAGAGGGGGGAAGAGCAACAGATGGTACGTGGGTATCGGGGTGAACTTGACCTCAATAATGTACAAAAGACGCTATGCCGCAAACATGCCGGGGCCTCTCGCTGGGCCTACAATTATGGTCTTCGCCGCAAACAGGAGGTCTACAAGGCAGGGCAGAAAACGCCCACCGCCATCGATCTGCATCGCGAAATCAATGCCCTCAAGCCCTCTGAGCCCTGGATGTATGAGGTCAGCAAGTGCGCCTTCCAAGAGGGATTGCGTGATCTGGATGCTGCCTTCAAGCACTTCTTTCGCTAGTGCCGGCTCAAAAAAGAGGGCAAATGGAAGGGCAAGTGTGGCTATCCCCGCTTCAAAAGCCGGAAGAAAGCCATCGGTGGCGCACGCTTCACTGGGACCATTCGGGTGTCTCCTGATGCCATCCAGTTGCCTCGTTTGGGGGTGCTCCGACTCAAAGAGCACGGCTATTTCCCTCTGAATGGCAAGATTACCAGTGCGACCATCAGTGAGCAAGCCGGCAGGTGGTATGTCTCGATCTGTGTGCATGAGGAAGCCGAGGAAGCGAAAGAACCCCAGGCAGCCACAGGCGACGTCATTGGCGTTGACCTGGGGATCAAGCGACTGGCTACCCTATCTGATGGACGCACCTTTGAGAACCCTAAGGCGCTGCGCAAGAAGATCACGGCGTTAAAACGCACGTCGCGACGCCATTGCCGCAAGGCCAAAGGATCACGCAATCGCCAGAAAGCCAAGCAGCGTCTCTCGCGGATGCATGCCCGGATTGCCAACGTGCGCAACGATGCCTTGCACAAAGCGACCGCTCAGATCGTGGCGAGAACCAAGCCCGATGCAGAGAGGCCGCGTGTGATCGTTTTAGAGGATTTAAACATTGCAGGCATGCTCAAGAACCGCAAGTTGGCCCGAGCCATTGCCGATGTGGGCATGTACGAGTTCAAGCGGCAGATCCTCTACAAAGCCGAGCAGGCAGGAGTACAGGTGCTGCTGGCCTCCCGCTGGGAACCTTCCTCAAAAACCTGTTCGTGTTGTGGTTGGGTCAATGAGACACTCACGCTTTCGGATCGTATCTTTGTCTGCAGGGATTGTGGAAGTGTACAGGATCGAGACGACAACGCCGCTAGAAATTTAGCGGCATTGGCCTGATGAAAACGGAGTACCGCAAGTTCTGCGGGAATTGACGCCTGTGGAGCAGGTGTAAGACAAGCGAAAGGCTTGCTGTCTGCATTGAAGCAGAAACCGAACACTGTGTCTGGCATGTCCAGATATGGGTAAGTTTCGGAGAACGGCATTGGTATCGACGGGCCATTGGCACTGCCGCTCTCCAAAGACATGCAGCGATGCAATATGGGGATACGCCCATGAGCGCCAGTGCCAAAACATCCAAAGGGGATGGATCACTCAGCTCCACACTGCTCCTTGTGTGGAGCTGGGTGATCGAAAAAGAGAATGCAACAGTTTTCAAGAAGAGAGGAGAACACCATCAAATGGTGGCAAAAGACATACATTTCTCTTCCCTTGACACTGGAGAAGTAATGTTCTACTATAGACATGCATCATGCGCTTTGATCTATTTTGAGGGAAACTGTCGATGATTCGTGCGCACAAGATTCGGCTGAATCCTACACCTGAGCAAGCCAATTACTTCGCGAAGGCAGCGGGAACCAGCCGGTTCGTCTGGAACTGGGCATTGGCTGAATGGAATCGGCAATATGCAACCGGAGAGAAACCGACCGCTTTGATGCTCAAGATGCAATTCAACGAGATCAGGCGGGAGCAATTCCCCTGGACGTGGGAAGTCACGAAGAATGCTTCAGATCAGCCTATTCTGGACCTGGGCAAAGCCTTTCGGCGTTTTTCGAGGGCAAGGCTCGCCGTCCCACATTCAAGAGCAAAAAGCAGAGTAAACCGAGCTTTTATCTCGCGAATGATCAGATGGAACGAGGGGACCACCGAGTGTGGATCCCTAAACTCGGATGGGTGAATATGGCGGAGAATCTGAGATTCCAGGGAAAAATCACCGGGGCACGGGTGACGCGCACAGCGGATTGGTGGTTCATCGCGATCACCGTAGAAGTTCCAGAGAAGCAATCAACAAAGCGACCCGCAGCCATTGGCATCGATGTGGGCTTGAACCGATTGGCCACCTTGAGCACCGGAGAGGAATACGAAAACCAAGCATTTCTCAAAACGGCACTGGGGAAGCTCCGTCAAGCGAATAAGCGGCTGCATCGCAGGAAACAGGGATCCCGCGAATCGGGAGAAAGCCCGTCGGCAGGTCGCACGCTTGCACTACCGTATCACTTGCATGCGAGAGGATGTGCTCCACAAGCTGACCACCAGGCTCGCTGACTGTTATGGGATCATTGGGATTGAAGACCTCAATCTCAAGGGACTGCTCAAAAATCGCAAGCTCGCTCGCTCGTTCTCTGATGCCTCGCTCGGCAAGCTCTTAAACCTGCTCACCAGCAAAGTTGAGCAGCGCGGGGGACAGATCTTGAAGGTGGGGCGCTTCTTTCCCTCCAGTAAGACCTGCCATTGTTGCCATTGGAAATGGGATGACATGGCGTTGTCTGATCGCGTTTTTCTCTGCCAAAACCAGACGTGCTCCTATTATCAATTCGAGCAGGATAGAGATTATAACGCATCTCTGAACATTCTACGCGAAGCCCTTCACTTGATCGGGCTGGTTGATCAAGTCGTCAGCGGTACTGGCTCGGACGCGGACGTTAACTTGGTTATGGACGCGGGGTAAGACCAAAAATGCCCAGGCATTGAGGCACCTACGGATGAAGTAGCAACAACGAACGATGCAGTAAGGCTGTGCTTGCATACGTTTTACTACATTTATCGGAGCAGGCGGAGACGTTGTGAGTCCAAAGAAGCGTATCAGCCGACTCCGCCATCACCAAGCCAGGAACACGCTGGAGGGCAATGACACAGGTTGTGGGAAGCAATGACAGCATTTGTGGGATTTTTCACACGAGGTGAGCTGAGTCAAAGACAAGAAGTATGATATCCTACACATCCCATAGGCGCGTGTCGCGTGAGCACTCCCGCCATGACACCCCTCGCGAGCAGAGAAGCAGATGAGCCGATACCGCCACCAGAACGCAAAGAAAACGACAGCTCCTTTCTCAGCTGCTGCTCCTCATTGCTTCTCATAAACAGGTTGCTCTTACAAAACGTGGCAACCGGTTGCCACGTTTCCATGACTCTGCCAAAGACAAAGGGGCGACCGTCATAGCCACCTTCACTCACGTGGCTATGACGGTCGCCCCTTTGTCTTCTACCGCATTGGCGTATAGCTCGTTCCTGTGTTGTGAAACATCACCTCAAGCCCATTCACCGTCACCACGAGATCCGGATGGTGGACATCGCCTGAGAAGGTGAGCGTGATCGCTGCCAGATCCGCGCCAGTCCCAACAAGGTGAGGCCCTTGCAGAAGACGAGCCTGTGCGCCATCGCCGCTGGGCACCTCAAAGATCAACACCTGCCCCTTGAGATTGAGAGCGGTAAAATGGGTTGGCACATGGGGATCCAACTCATGGCCCACGATGTGATCGACCTGCGTCGTTCGCGGATAGCCATAGCGAACGTTGTCAATGAGCGTGCTACTCCAATTCATCGCCGTCGATCCAACAAGCGCCAGAAGCAACGCACAGAACATGCCTAGCCCAAGGGGCAGGAGCCAACTCCCTCCTCGCGACGTTTTCGGCTCTGGCGCGGCCTCCCGCACGAATTCTGGCACCTCTTCGGTTGTCGTGGGACGCCGCGCTCGCGCTTTGGCGAACTGAGAGGCGCGCGCCGTCTGAACCGCTGGCGCTTTCCCGGGCCAGGGCCTCGGACGGCGACGTACAACAAGACTGCGTGGAGCCAGACGAGGCTCCTCTCCCCCGATGATTACTGGCATACTGGTTCCCTCCTTTGACACGCAAAGCACAACAAGGACCAAGAAGAAATAGAGAGCCCTGAGCAATCGCGAGGAGGCGGTCACCGCAGTCGGTCACCCAAAGCATACCTGAGCCAGAGGCAAACGCACAACCCATTTTTCCACGAAGTTTTCCAGGAGGGTGTGCACCAATTGTGCATAGCTTCGCGAACGTTGGAGAGAACAGCAGTCAGGACATCAACCAGGAAAGGATGGATATCGACTCATCCTGTCTCACTCCCAACCGCATACAGAGACAGCTCTCTCATACATTTCCCTCTTGCGCATCTAGGGCATTGCAAATTGCGGTCGTTCATGCTACAGTTCAAGATGAAATGAGGCATTCGTACATGGTGTGAATGCCTGCCCCAGGCGTCAAAGGAAGCAGGCGCCATTTTCCAAGGGGACATATACTACCCCGCAAATATACACGCTGCTGACGAGAGATGCAGAAGCGTTCTCTCGTCAGCTCCGTACTAGACACGGCTGATCATGCCAGCACTGATCATGTCGAGCATCCCTTTTGCCCTTTCCCCCCATCCGCGCCTTGCCCCCAAAAGCACCAGAGCACACAGCAAGCGTTCTGCCCCCTTCCCTCCATGCTGCGTGAGATTCGACGGCTATACGAATAACCGTGTCAAGTCAAATAAAAATGTTACCGAAGGGAGATGGTTCCCTCAAATAAGAATGTTACTGGAGCCGACAATCTCCTTCCTTGAGAAAAGCAGAACAATTTAAGCGATGCTGGCGGTTGCACAGGGAGTGTCCCACAGCGCATCCAGCAAGCGGTAAATCTCCTTTCGCAAAGCCATAGGGTTGGTCTGCTCGTAGAGAGCTTGCAAACGCGTGCGTTGGTCGAGGCTCTGTCCTCCAGCGGCGATCAGGCGCTGATAGGGCGTTTGGGCTTGGTCCCAATGACGCACGACCTTGTCGGCCTGGCACACTTTTTCCTTCAAATGCAGGACGGGCTGAAAGAAATTGTAGTAGATCCACATGTGTTCATAGAGGGCGTTCATCGCTTGCACCTGCTCAGGAGTATCCAAGCGAATGGCCCCGAAATACTGGCGCACCAGAGTCGCATTTTTCTGCTCAACAAACCGGTTGTCATTTTTCTGGTAGGGCCGGCTCCGACTCAACATCAGACCAGTGATCGCCTCGCCCCAGAAGCGCACGAGATGATGATTAAAGAACTCCGACCCATTATCGGGATGCAGTTCCTTGACCGCAAAGGGGAGGCGTTGTAGGATGTGGCGGAAACCACCTTCCATGGCCTGTTGTCCTTTACCCAGGATCGCTACCCGTTCACTCCAGCCTGTGGCTACATCCACCATTTGCAACGTAAAGGCAAAGATCCCCTCGCCGCTTTCCCCACTGTGCTGGACCAGATCGACTTCAAAATGGCCGGTCTCGCTGGTTTCCCATGGAATGCGCTTCATCGGGACTGGCTTGCGCACTTGATTGGCTCGTTCTGGGCCTTTTTGCGGCAAGCGCTGTTTACGGCTACGGTACTTGTACAAGATCCGCGTCACCGTGGCCTCACTGATCTGGGCGAGCCGCTCACGGACCTCGCTGGTGAGCCGCTCACTGCGAAAGCGAGCCAGATGCTCTGCTGTGGAAAGCAGCACAGGCGTCAATCGTTCGGCACACACATAATCCAAACTTTCCCACACCACCAGGATCACTTGCTCAACGGCTAACCCATCGGTGCGCCCTCTTCCTTTTTCCCGCTTCTTGCGCTCCAGCGTGGGAGCATGCAACAATCTGAGCAGGCTTTTGCGATGCAAACCCGTTACCTGCTCCATTTCGGTGAGCATACGACTTTGTTCCGTTCGCTCAGCTTTGATGTACAAGGGCTTCATTCGCTTGAGATATTTTCGACGTTCGCTCACAGTCATCTCGTCTTCTGTCGGCATGCTCTTCCTCCCCTCGGTAACATTCTTATTTGAGGGAAGTGTACCTTCTTCAGTAACATTTTACTTGAGGGAATGCGATAACTTGACTTTTCTCTGCTCTTCAGGTACACTTGATAGGTAAGCTTTTTGAGAGACCCGTTGGGCTCTCTCTTTTTTTCCTCTTTTCCCTCTCCTTGCGCAAGAACACCCCCTCCCATGCTCTTTTTGCGCGACGCACGGCTTTTCACCTTCCTCGCGTGAACAGGCGCGCAGCAGTACCAGCAACAGCCGGTACACCCGATTCCAGGGTCATCACCTCCGCGCACACGCTCCCCTCCTCCAGCAGCACAACCCTCTCGCGAGCCGCTGTTCGCAGAGAACCGCCCTCATCCTCGTCTCACCGGGCCTACGGCCTTACTCGTGAGGGATCTGACGCGTCACTTGTGGGGGATCACCTGCCCTCAATTCAGAGGACACCATTGTCTCAAACGGTTGCTGTAGTGCGCAATCCCAAAGAGCATTTCCTCCCGTAAGCACACCGTGACAAATTCCTCCACACTGCCGCGAAGATGCGCGCAAGCCACGCCGGTTAAACTCATACAACACTGGCGAGAGTCCTTGATTGCGCAGGCACATGGAGAGATGCAGCGTGCCTGCACCTCCCCCTGGTGCAGCATCACCTTCGTTTTCACCTCGATTCGTCATCCCGACGGCGGCAAGACCCGCATCCCATCTGCTGCCGAATCTCATCGAGAACTGCAATCTCCTCCTCATCGAACTCCACCTCAATAACCGCCTAACCATCAAGGCCAAGCAAGGTGGGGTGGGCGTGTGAAACCAGCTCAATCACATGCGGGGGAACAACGTGGTCGGGTGTTCGACCTCACATACTGCGCAAAACTATGCCTCATCTCATTTTTAAATCTACATATGAATGCATGCTATGCCGAAAATGGCGAGAGGAATATTTCTGCTAGGAATATTCTTTCCCAGTTGCGGCTTTTCCTTTTTGTTCACTGCTCTGTGTCATGGATGATATTCCAAAGGCAATCCCATCAACCCCGAAAAATATACAGCTCTCCCCCGCTCTTTCTTGAGTACCACCCATGCAGAGAAGTAATGCCATCAATCATTATCCCCTGGGGCATCCTATCACAGTGGAAACATAACCACGACAGAGAGACTTTCACCACATTCAACAAGAGAATAAACACATGGGAATGTTTTCATTCATGTAATGTATCCTGCTTCAAGATGTAGTACCACGAGAAGAAAAACCACAGGTACAACGAGCGAGTAACGCTTCTAGACTGGCCACTTGGCGTTGCAAAGCAATGAGCGTCTTCTTGAGTTGCATGATTTCTTGTTGAGGTAGTCGTTCGCTGAGTTTGGCAAGCTGCGCTTCTTTCTGAGCCGCAACAACTTCAGCTCTCGCTGGCAGTGGCCCCAACCACCTCCGCTCCTGCTCCCACAACGCTCCAATGCTCTTCTCCTTCCCCCTCACCGTCCGCTCATTCTCTCGATCACACCGCTTCAACAACAAGCGGTTCAACTCCTCATACCTTTTCACTCGTGGGATCGGCACACACATATCCCGTCGACTATACCCTACCCCGTTCTCCACTCCCCCCTTCTCGTGCCCTTCTCCAGGAGTACAAAAATGGGCGGCAAATACATAATACCGACGAAACGACACAAATGTCTTACTCTCCTCTCTCTTCAACTCCCTCCTCCCTTCTTCTCTCTCATACGTCACTCTCACTGCCATCGCCACGTTATCATAGCTGATCCGCTTGGGCACCCCTCCAAAATAGGTAAACGCCTGGACATGCCCCCACAAAAAACATTCCCTCCTCGCCGTCGGAAAGGCCATCACAAACAATCGTCTCGAATAGCACATCCGCATCACAAACACCTGCACCCTCATCTCTCTCCCTCCCATCACCACCACCGCCTCCCCCCAATCACATTGCGCGGCCTGACCTGGCTCAAACGCCAACGGCAGATACACCTCTCCCACCTGCTGCCTCTTCTTCCACTTCCACATCTCCTGCCGCACTCTCGATTCACATCCCCTATACCCCTCTCCCACAATCATCTTGTAGATCTTCGCCGCCGTCTACCTCTGCTTCGCCGGCAGACCTGCATTCTCTTCCAACAACTCCTCCACTCGCTCCCGATACGGCTCATACACCCCCACTCTCTCACCTTTTTGCTCTCGCTTCATTCCAACTCTCCCCTCTACAATCTGCTTCACCGCCTCCCGGCTTCGACCACTCTCTCGCGCAATCTGACGTTGACTCTTCCGCTCCACATAATATGCTCGCCGTATCTCTTCCCGTTCTTCATCTCCTATATACATCACCATCCTCCTCTATATCCATATATACACTTGTATCATCCTAACTTATCTCTTGCTCTACTGGCAAGGTTCTCTTTAACATTTCGCTATTTCCATCTATTTCTATTTACCTATCCTTTTGCCACCCCTGGCCTCCTCCTTTTAACACTCCGTTTCCCTTCCACGCTCCCCATTCTGCCTTCCCTCTTCCCCTCTTCTTTCCCACAAAAAAAACTCTCTCCTCTCGGATCAAGCGCTTCTCTCTGACTTCCTCTGCAACAACACGCGCCCCTCATCCATCTCCCCCTCACCCGGTGAACCTCCTCCTCCCTGGCCCACTCCTCTTTAACATTCCCTTCCAATTGCTTCCCTTTCGCCTCTCTCTGGACTCCTCTTCTTTCACATTTTCTGCCAATTGGCCTACTTCCTTTTTATCAACAACAAACCAGGGCGCTACCGCCTGGTTCCTCATCCAGAGGAGAGAGCGGAAGCCCTCGCTCTCCTCCAGGTCGCCATCTCCACCTCTCTCGTTCATCCCCAGACCATTCTCCACACCCTCTCACCTGCCAATGCCTGACGATCTCCCTCACCGGTATCGGAAGAAACGCAACCATTCCCCAAAAATGCACCAAAACAGGGGTGTAACACCCCCTTTTCGTGCTCAAAAAACGCAATTTTGTGCAATCGTAATTTGGCACGACGTTGGAGGAAAAACACGGGAGCAGCACACGTGGAGGGCAGGCGCTGCGTAGAACAAACATGGGAAAAACATGGGAAAAAGAAAACCACCATCCATCGTCCTGGCGCCTCCCAGGCCAACACACGCTCCTTCATGCTGGCAGCGGCAGGGACAAGCCTCGAGAACGATCCTCATTGATGCCAGTGCAGAGAGCATTGCTGGGCGCGCCGGTAGCAACGGCGAACGTGTGGGATCGTTTGGAGCACAAGACCGGCGCGCCCGTGTCTGGCCCTGGGCCAGGCTCGGCCGCAGCCAACGCTTGTTCAATAGCATTCACCAGATACAAATCCCAATGACGAGGGCCACCCCCTCTCTGGCGCCTCTCAGGCTTTGGCTCATGATGCGCCGTATACTGCCAGATATAATACCGAATCTCATCGAGAATGACATGACCCACACGAATGTCTTTTGAAAGCGGATAGGGCAAAAACAGGCCATGACGCACATGAAAGGTGAGCAGACGATGTTCACGGCAGACTTGCTCCAGGTCTTCAGCCGAGAGAGAATGGGCCAATTCGTCCAGCCCGACAAGCCCATAGCGCAAGAATACGAGCAGGCTCAACACGATCAGTATATACTGCAACATCCCTGGATGATAATTGGTTGCTTCAACTGCACAAAGAAATTGGGCATACTCTTCTGGGCAACGCCGGCGCCAAAGACGCGTCCGCTCCTCGTTATTCAGATTACAAAGCGAGGTATTGTCAACTTAACGAAGAAATAGAAGAGCTTTTTGAAGAAAAGGGAGAAGGAGGAGGAAAGAAGCGGAATATTGGAGAGGATGGTGTGGGGTTAGGCGACAGTTTTCCCATTGGTCACCTCGTTCCACGCCAGGAAGCGATCCCGTATGAGGGCACAGTAATCTCTGGCAGTGAGGCGATGCCGTTTCAGACGAAAGTGATCCAGGATCGGCCCAAATGCTGAGAGAAACCGTTGGGCCTGTCCTGGGGATTTGAAGCGTCGCATGGTTCGCTCGCGTTGCCGAGTTGGTTGGTGCGAACGCTCTGCGCAATTGTTGAGTCCTTTGTGCTGACGATGTTCTACACTTTGCAGGATCTCCTTCTTCGCTGCAGCGTAGCTGGCCAGTTTGTCAGTGATGATCACCCGTGGCACGTATTGCAAGCCCTTGAGCAGTTTCCGGAAAAATTTCTTGGCTGCTTGTTTGTTCCGTCGGCTTTGCACCAGGATATCCAGGACATTTCCATACTGATCAACAGCTCTCCACAGATAATGAATCTTGCCATTGATCTTGAGATACACTTCATCCAGGTGCCACTTGTCACCCGTTTTTGGGCGACGACGTTTCAGTTCATTGGCATACGTCTGGCCAAATTTCAAACACCACTGCCTGATGGTTTCGTAGGTCAACGCCACCCCACGCTCTGCCATAATCTCTTCAACATCACGGAAACTCAAGGAGAAGCGGAAGTACAACCAGATGCAATGGACAATAATCTCAGCCGGGAAGCGAAAGCCTTTGTAGAGGGATGCAGGTGCTTGTGTTTTCATGAATGTGAGTCTATCAGAAATTGGAGCCACTCAGCAAGTTGACAATACCTTTTCTTGAGCACAATGTGGGCGAACACTCCACTTGCACCCCACATGTGCTCTCATAAACTCATTAATTTTCATCAAGTTGACAATACCTGGGCGAGACATTGGAAAAAGTCCTGGCCCGGCATCATGCTGATCTCAAATGCGCGTTCGCTCGCAGCGCGAAGAGCATCACATAATCGCAACATTGGACCAGCAAGCCCTCGCTCACGTTTTGGCCCGTTCTCAGGCTGAGCAACTCCGGCAAGCCAGACAAGAGCAACGCCTGGCGGCCTTTACGCGTGTGCAAGAATTGTCTGCGCAGTGCTGGAGTGGTGGTTCTCCCTGTTGTCCCTCAGCAGTTCCTTGTTCATAGAATCAACTCCTCCTTGTTCTTCGAGAGGGGCGACGCCCCGCCTCTCAGCGGAACGCGCAGAGGGTGTGTCCCATAGCGAGATAGAGGGTCGCGCCGGCAATCGTACTGACCTCTCCCGTGATCGGTTGCTCTGTCTGCCAGTTCCAGCGCTGCTCTCCGGTGAGTGCATCCAGAGCGGTGATCTGCCCGGCTTTATCAAGCACAAAGAGCAGCCCGTCCGCAACCAGGGCATGCCGCTCATCATCGTTCGAAGTCCATGTCCAGCGTCGCTGGTGGGTGTGCGTATCGATGGCCTCAACGCCCTCGCGTGTCACGAGAAAGATCAGGTGAGAAGAGGCGGCCAGTTGGATGAGATCGTCATAGGGGTCTTCACCCTCTGGAATAGTGTAGCGCCACTGCACTGCCCCTGTGAAAGGATCGAGGGCAAGCAATTCGGTGGATAGGGGTGTGCCGTCGAGGGAGTGCTGACGGCACACCGCATAGAGCGTTTCATCCATCACCGTACACATATCCTCATAGATTTGTTCGCAGACTTCCTTGCCGTCTCCTTCGCCCATATACCAGAGATGGGTATTTTTTTGCATTTTCTTCCCGGCCAAGTCCAGAGGATATGAGAGGCCAGAGAGGGGAAGATTGATTGCAAGAAAGCTTATTGAATAAAAGCCTCCCAGCATGCTGTTATCGATCAGCTCGTAGCCATAGATCACATCGCAGTCGCCATGAGGAGGACGATAAATGACTGGAGGGCCGTAGTAGGAGAAGAGGAAAGTGGCAATGCTTCCTGTTGCAGGATCAAGGCGAGAGACCGAACCATCGCCGCTAGGATACCAGACGAGTTGATCATAAAACAGGAGCGAAGAGATCTCACAAGAGATCCTCATCCTTAGCGCTTCCTTATCCCACGAGCGGATTGCTTGTCCGTTACTCAAGTCCACTTCGTACAGCGTGTGGTATCTGCTGGCGACATAGCCAACCCTCCCGGCCAGGCAGAATGCCGTCACGCCTGTAGATGTATAGCGCAAATCGTCGGTTCCCTCGTCCAGGGCCCAATCGGTGGCGAAGCACCAGAGCAGGTCCCCGCTGCGGGCATCCAGGGCGGAAAAGAAGCCAGCCGAGTCGCCAACATAGACCACGTTCTCCGCGACCAGGACGGGACAGGAAATCGTGGCTCCTTCCCGGAGTGGGAAGGACCAGTGCAGATGGGGCGTGGCGTGCACACCAGTGGTGCGATACTCGAACGTGCGAGCCAGGTTGCCCCCGTAGATGGCTGTGGAGGGAATCGAGCGTTCGTTCATGAAAGACGCCTTGCTTCAGATGGAGGGATCAAAGCTAGACAAGGTGTTTCCATGAGCATTGTAGCAGAAGGCGGGACATCTAACCACCAGCCTGGGACGTTTCGGCGTTTTGCCTGGCTCTGGCCTGCTCCTCTCATTTCGTCCGGTATCTCACACAAGACCGAGCCTCTCGGTGGGAGTGATGAAGGGGTCCATCTGCCGAGGAAACCAACGGTTTCGGTCACAGGTCCTCACTCCTCTGTCCTTTCTACTCAACAATTTAGCATATCGTGGAGTCTATGTCTAGATGCGTCCATCATTTCTGGCGTGAAACCCTGACGAGATCTGCCACACATAGGCCAGCACACAGACCTGGAGAAGAAAAACAGGCTTTAAGTAGCTGCTGGAGCCTGTCACACTCCGAAAAATGCTTTCACCTGTCACAGCATATGGTACAATTGAAGCAAGATCATCGAGAAGACAAGGAGACACCCATCATCGTAGGCTTCCCGAGAGCGTGCCACCACCCGCACAGATCGAGGCTATGATCTCTTTCTTGCACCATCTCGAAGATCACTCCATCAAGATTGGCACAACAGTCAATCTCAGGACCAGGCTTGCCCAATTGCGTGAAGAGTACGGGGAGCAGCTGACGCTGCTCGGCGTCATGGACGGCACGCGCGACACCGAGCGCCACCTGAGTCCATCTTCCTCCTCATCCTCTTCTTCCATACTATACCCCGGATCTTTCAGCCCCACCAAATCAAGAGCTGCATCGAATTCTCCCACCTCCACCCACTCACGAAAGACATGCACCTGCAGCCCCTTGCCCTGCACCTGACCACGCACCTCAATCCGCACGCCCCTCCCATATTGCTCGTGGAACAACAGCGCTGCCAGCACCATCACCTGCACCCGGCTGGGCAACGGAAGCACCACAGACTCGCTCACTCGCATAGGCTCTTCTCCAAAGCGCGATCGCGCTCTCACCACGTTCTTCTCTTCACAGAGACACGCACGCCAGATTTTGGCCTCTGGATCAGGATGCAGAGGCACCATCATCTGCACGCTCATCCTGCCTCCTCCAAGCAAGAATGCTGTATACTCTTAAGAGAAAGACCAGTAGGCCCCTCGTACTCTGTCCTACTAAGGAGATACCTATGGACACTCCCTTCGAGCTGCTGCTCCCCGATGGTCGCCGCATCCGTCTGACACCGGAGCAAGCCCTGGAATTTGTTGCCTGGCTTGCGCCACACATGTCTGACCTCCCAGAGGCCCTCGCCACCTGGCTCGCACAACAACATCCTCCCTCCCGCGACCTCCCACCACTTGAGCCTTATTGCGTCGTCGAACGCTCACCCCTCGACGGCCGTTATTACATCGCCGATGCAGGCCTCGATATCCCGGAATTGTGAATCCAGCACACACCCATTGTCCCCTCTGGAGGAAACGGATCCGCCTGACACACGGCCGCCCAGCAGACGCATATAACACTGTGTACACCACAACAGCTCAAAGAAATACGAAGGGGATACCAAAGGCAAGCAGGGAAAGCAGCATCCAGATCATTCCCAATCCTGTCAAGAGCACAGAACCAGCAGCACACGTTGCAAGCGACGGAGCCGAAACAAACGTACCATCTTCCGATACTCGTTTTCTTGCTCGTCCATGACTTGAACCTCTTTCGTTCTGCAGGGAGGATCAGGGGCAACAGAGAAGCCCTAGCATTCTTACGTACCAGTGCCAGGGAGCGTTGCGTCAACCAGGGACAAGGAAGTATCTCTTCTGACCTCACCCTGTGACCGTGACACCGTCACACCGTTACGCAATAGTTTTACCCCATACATAAACCAATCGACATCCATCCTCCTCGGGCAGGTCATCCCTCTCTGCTCAATCGCCCTGACTCCACCTGGAGACATGGGCGATTGAGGCGCCTGGCTCTCCACTCCTCATAGGGTCGCAATGCTCGCAACGTCCATGTGTCCCAGTTCAATCCCCTCTTGCCGTTCTCATCCTGGCCCGCATACCACGCCTCGGCACTCCCGGCTTTACCCAGTAAAACGAAGGATTGGTATATGATACCCAGATCCGAAAAGCCTCCTCACCACCATGGTGGCAAGGTCACGCGCAAAACCACCAGTACACCCCCAAGCACATGGCTATAAGATATGCATAACAAGCACGCTACTACGCATACCCCCCCTGCGCTGCGGCGGAACAGAAATATCATCACCTTGCCTGCTACGCCTCAAACCGTGGGTAGACAGCGACGCTCCCGATAACGACCGCCCAATAGCGCATCCCCTGCACCTCAAGACATCGACTCTTATGAGGCTTGACGAATATGTGCAGTATCGTCTGGAATTTTTCCCTTGCTCAGCTAACAAAAGTGAAGCGGTTTTTGAGGTGAAAAGCAATCAGACAGAGGTGGATAAGCGGAAAGGATGTGATAAAATTGAGGGAGAATAATCTGAGAAAGGGCTTTGTATGTCTGAAAACGATGAGGTCAAAAAGGAAACGCCATTCGTCAATCTCATTGGAGAGTCTGTCTCTTTAGGACCTTTGTGCCGACATCTGCCTTATCAACGTTGGTTAAGTGATTTTACGACCACACGAACCGTGGGCAAGTCACGCCCGATGACACAGGAACAGGCGGTTGCATGGTATGAACGGCACGCCACCAATGAACGAGAAGCGTGGTTTGTGATCTATGAGCGAGCGACTTGGAACCCTATTGGCGTCACTGGATTAATGGACATCGATGCAGAGAACCGTCGTGCTGAATTTGGGATCATCATTGGCGAGCCTGACGCTCGTGGAAAGGGGTATGGGACGGAGGTCGCTCGTTTGATGCTTGATTATGCTTTTACCGCGCGTGGTTTCCATAATGTCTGGCTGACGGTGAATGCCTATAATCTTGCAGGATTACGAGCCTACGAGAAAGCAGGGTTTCGAGCGTGTGGTCGCCGTCGCGAGTGTCGCTTCATGGGGGGAAAGTTGTGGGACCAGATCTTCATGGATTGCTTGGCAACAGATTTTACGAGCCCAGTATTACATCATATCTTTGCCCCGGACCAACCGAGAAACTAAACCGAGCTAGCTTTGAGCCTCATCACGCGCAATCGGCAGAGGCAGTTGGATGATGAAGGACTGCGTGCGGCGTCGCTTTCGGCGCGGCTTTGATTCACACCGGATGATCACATGCCACTCAACTTCACCAGGCGGCCAGAGAGATGGCTGTGGGGATTGGTAGGGATGCTGATAGAGGCGAGGATTGCCTACTCTGAGGAAATGTCGATCATCCGGTTGCCATTCAACAGAGTACTTCGAGAGAGGGTACTCCCCATATTCAAGCGTTAATGTATCTTGAAAGATATTGACGAGCGTCTCATGTCCAGCTAGAGAACCGGTCAAGAAATGAAGTGCCTGGGCTTTGAGCCTATAAAGAAGCAGTCATTGCTTCTCCTTGAGGAGAAAAGTGGTTCAAGCAAAAGGCTGCTCCGATTTTCTCTGCACCATCGAAGCAGCCGCACAAGCAGGAGCCTTCCTCCACTCACCTAACGTCGTCCATCATCGGTCAGGTTTCTTCTCTTCGCCGAGGAAGCAGACCGCGCTCAATCGCTACCGCGACTGCTGCGGCTCGCGAGTCTACGTTCAGTTTGGTGTAGATGCTGTTCAGATAGGACTCGACCGTGCGGCGGGTAATCCCCAGGCGCGCACCGATCTCCTTGCTTCGTTCTCCCGCTGCGATCCCGGCCAGCACCTCCTGCTCACGCTCGGTCAGTTGAACATTGCTGTTGCCGGGTGGGGGTGATGCTGGGGCTGCCCGACGCGCCGCGTAGTCCAGGACGCGTTGCATCAGCTCTGGCTGGAGCAGCATCTCGCCACGAGCGGCGCGCTCGATTGCTTGCAGGACCGTCTCAAGGCCGCTGTCTTTGAGCAAGTAGCCACGCACGCCTGCTTGCAGGCTGCGCAGCATCAGTTCGTCTTCATCATAGGTGGTCAGCACGATGATGGCGATGTGCGGGAATGTCGCCCGAATCTGCTCAATCGCCTCCAACCCATCCATTGCGGGCATACGCAGATCCATCAACACGACATCGGGTACCAGTTCGCTTACCAGGTGGATCGCAGCGACGCCGTCAGCGGCCTCCCCGACCAGCTCGATCCTTTCCTCCATGTCGAGCCTCAAGCGCAGGCCCGTGCGGACCACCGGGTGATCGTCGGCGATGACGACACGAATCTTCTCAGACATACGTGTGCCCCTCTCCGCTTAAAGAAGGTGAGACCTCCTGCTTGAGAGGGTGGGCTGGATCGTGAGATGTGGCGAGAGGGACACGGAACCGGAGGGTCGTTCCTGCTCCCTTTGCACTGCTGAGCAACAAGCTTCCCCCGACCAGCTGCGCGCGCTCTTGCAAGCCCAGCAAGCCATAATGCCCTGAGTGGAGCTCCGAGCTTTCAGGATCAAAGCCCTGGCCATCGTCCTGCACCGTGACCTCCAGCCACTTTTCCACGACCCTCGCTTCGACGTTCACGTGCCGGGCCCTGGCATGACGTGCGACGTTGCTTAACGCTTCTCCAATGACGCGCAGGACTTGCTCGCAGTGCTGCGGCGGAGTATGCACCAGGTCATCCAGTTCGGCATAGCACACGATCCCGGTCAGCTGGAAAAAATGCGCGATCTCTTCCTGAACGGACGCGACGAACTGCTCAATGCGAGGGGTCTTCGCGCGCATATCACGAATGGCGTGACGCGCATCCACCAGGGCAGTGTGCGCGCTGGAGATCGTCTGGCTGAGAACCTGGTACGCCCGGAGGTAGTTCTGCCGATCCATCTGAGCAGAGGTGACTTCCAATTGCATGACCATCCCGGTCATGTCCTGCAGCAGCGTATCATGCAGTTCCCGCGCCATGCGCTGGCGTTCGGCGAGCCGGGTCAGCCCTTCAATTTGCCTGGCCGAGGCAGCCAGCTCGCGATGAGCTGCCTGTAACTCTCGATGCGCCCGTTCGAGTTGCGCCTGTGCGTGCGCTTGCTGGAGATACACGAGGACATAGCCGAGCACAAAAAAGACCATCGTTGTGACATCGGATTGGCTCCAGATATTGAACCAAAAAGCCGTCAGGCTTGTCCCCAAGGAAATGATAGAGAAGATTTTCATGCCCAGCGGGGCCACCCAGAGAAGGAGGGAGCCAGCGGCAATCAGGAGCACCGGGCCAACACGTTTGAACATCGTCAGGGCACACAGCACCAGTGCCAGGTAGAAATTCAGCGTGAGATTGAGTGGCCCTCCCACCACCTGCAAGGTGAACACCAGCAGACCCTGCCCCAGGAAATACCACCAGAAGAACCGGGGCTGTATCCGGTCAGAAAGTCCCATCCAGAGCAAGAAGCTATACAGCGCTACTAGCAGGAGAAAGAGGAGCATGAGCGAAAGGGGCAGAGGAGGCCTCACTGCAACCTGCTTTCCCGGTGTGAGAGAAGCTGTGCCCATGAAATTACCAAGAAACAGGTTCCCGACAAGCCATGCGGCAACCGCCATACCTACCCAGAGCAAGAGAAACCAGCGCAGCGACGACCTGAGAGGGAATTGCTTTTTCATCCGACGGGCCTCCTTCCTTGAGAAGCGACGATAGGCGGCGCTTTTCAGCTTTCCCACCAGTATACCATCGCTTCCATCCCCTGCCCACGCCTAAATTACGGCAGTAATGTACTCCGGTAATTTGTATCCCTTTTGCGGACATTTCTACAAGGGAAGTTCCACGATGACAGGCGGCAGAACAGGCTGCTAGAGTAGTCAGTGGAACACTCTCGCTTTATTGGAAGACGAGCAGATATCTGTCCCGTATTGTTGTCCGGTGTGATGATCTTCCTTGCTTCTCGGCGAGGAATGCCCGGCAACACCGGTGAAAGGAAAAAAACGAGCTATGGCTGAGACATCCACGATACACTCTCAGGCTGGGCCTGAGCATCCGACCGCACCACAGGAAGCGCAGCGCTTTCCCGTGCTCTGGGAACGACTCGCGCTGGGAAGTATCCTCCTGCTGGCAACTCTTCTGGACTTCTACAAGCTGGGCCAGGACGGCTTCGGTTCGTATTATCCGCCCGCTGTGCTGAGTATGATGGACAACTGGCATAATTTCTTTTTTGCCGCCTACGATCCCGGAGGCTTCACGTCGCTGGATAAGCCCCCGGTGGGGTTCTGGTTCCAGGTCCTCAGCGCCAAAATCTTCGGCTTGAATACGGTCAGCGTCCTGCTGCCCCAGGCGCTGGCCGGCGTGCTGTCCGTGCTCCTGCTCTATTATCTGGTGCGGCGTCACTTCGGCGTCGTGGCCGGCCTGCTTTCCGCGCTTGCGCTGGCCATCAGCCCGGTCAGCGTGGTGACTAATCGCAACGAGACCATCGATAGCACGCTGATCCTGTTCCTGCTCCTCGGGGCGTGGGCCGTGATGCGGGCAGCGGAGACCGGACGTTTGCGCTGGCTGCTCTTCTCAGCCCTCTTCGTCGGCATCGGCTTCAATATCAAGATGCTGGAGGCATACCTGGTGGTGCCCGCCTTTGGCTTGCTCTACCTGCTGGCTGCTCCCACCAGCCTCAAGAAGCGCGTGCTCCACCTGGCCCTGGCCCTGCTCGTGCTGCTGGTGGTCTCCTTCTCCTGGGTGCTGGCGGTGGACCTCACCCCGGCGTCGCAGCGGCCCTACGTGGGCAATATGGTTTCCCAGGATGATTCTGAGCTCAGCCTGGCGCTTGGCTACAATGGCCTCCAGCGCCTGGGACTGGGGACAGCTAATCAGAGGGATTGCCCGGATTGCCATGCGGATCCCCTGCGCCTCTTCCTGGAGGAACCCCTGGCAGGGCAGACCGGCTGGCTGTTGCCGTTGGAGCTTCTGGGTCTGGTCGCCCTCGCCTGGCAGGGGCGTCCCCGCCCACGAGAAGATCGCAGGATGCAGTCGCTGCTTCTCTGGGGCATGTGGTTGCTGCCCATGGGCATCATCTTCAGCGCCGTAGACCCCAGGCACGAATACTATGTGACCGTGATGGCCCCGGCCATTGCCGCTCTCTGCGGGATTGGCCTGGTCGTGATGTGGCGGGACTATCGTGGTGGGGGCTGGCGCGGCTGGCTGTTGCCGCTCGCCCTGCTGCTGACCGCGGCTGCGCAGATCGTGATTCTCACCAATTATCCCGCGTGGGGGAAGTTTCTGATCCCCTTGCTTCTCATCCCGTGCCTCCTGGCAGCGGGCGTGCTCATCGGCGCCCGCCTCGCTTTCCGCTGGATGGGCAAAGCGAAAGCTGTTCGCTTGCTCTGGCCAGCCGTGGCCGTCGGGCTGGTCGCTCTGCTGCTTGCCCCAACGATCTGGGCAGCCATCCCCATCCTCCAGGGGACGGAATCGGATCTCCCCCTGGCCGGTCCTGGCGGTCCCACCATCCAGAGCACGAGCGTTGATCCAGTGCTGATTCGGTATCTGGAGGAGCATCAGGGTCACGCGCGAGCGCTGGTCGCCATCGATACACTCATCACCAACCCCAATGCCCTCATTCTCGCCACGAACAAACCGGTGATACCACTGAACTACTTTTCGACCTATCCCCTCACGATCACTGAACTGCAGTCCCTGGTTGCCAATGGGACGGTACGCTTCTTCCTGCTGTGGCAAGGACCAGCCCTCAAAGGAGGCCGTTCTGGTAGCAGTGACCCGCTCAGCAACTCTGTCAGATCCTGGGTGGCGCAGCACTGCGCGACCGTGCCGCCGAGCCTGTGGCAGTCTTCCTCGTCCAGTTACGAAGGCAGTGCCGCGGTCCTGTACAATTGTGATCTCTTGCACTGATGATCCACGAGCGCCCGTGTCCTGCGTGCCGACATCCGCACCAGGACACGGCTCCCGACCTGTTTTGCTGAAGGGACTTGCACCGATGATGAACAGACAACCACCAGGAGCTGACACCGAGCCAGTGGACCAGCGCATCCCATTTCGTCATCCCGAAGTGGACCTCCTCCGTCTCTATGGCAGCCACTCGCTCGCCTTCTTTGGTCTGGCGGAAGAGTTCGAGCAGTTCCTGGCCCCAGGGGAGCAGGGCTTGATCGCCTATCGCGTGGTCAATCGCGTGGCAGTGGCCCTCGGAGACCCCCTGTGTGCGCCGCAGGCGGTTGAAGCGGTCACGCGCAGCTTCCTCGCCTTTTGCCGCGCGCGAGGCCTCCGCGTGGCGTTCTATCAGGCAAGTCCCGATTATCTGGCTCTCTATCGCGTCCTCAATCTGCATGCGTTCAAAATGGGGGAAGAGGCGATGCTCTTTCCCCAGACCTTCAGTTTGCAGGGCCCGGCTCTGGCCAAAGTCCGCACCCGGTGTCGGCACGCGCAGCGGGAAGGAGTGCAGATCCAGTGGTACGAGGGCGTTGTACCAGCCGCCGTGATGCAGCAGCTTGTCTCCATTTCCGACGCCTGGCTCGAAAGCAAAGGAGGCCGGCAGGCAGAGGAGACGGGCTTTAGCACGGGAAAATGCTCTGAGATACAGACACACGCTCGACGAGCTGACCGGCTTATCGGCTTGCTTATCCCATCGCATGGGGCGTTACCTGCGCTGCCACTCGTGACCGGCGTCGCCCTGACCCGCTCTGGTCAGGCGTGCGCTTTTGTCACCTTTACTCCCATCTACGGCGTGGCAACTGGCGAGGAAGGCACCGGTCAACGCTGGGGTTGGGCGCTCGATCTGATGCGCCGCACGGCGGATGCCCCTTCTGGCGCAATGGATCTGTTACTGGTCCAGGCTCTCGAACGCTTCCGGGCACGGGGAGCACACAGGGCCAGCCTGGCCCTGGTCGCCCTGGCTGATACCAGGCAGGAAATGGCCCAACCCTGGCGGTCCCTCGTCGATCTTGTCGCCCGGCATCTGGCGCTGTTCGAGCAGCGCCAGACGCTCTTGCGCTTCAAACAGAAATTTGCTCCCTGCTGGGAGAGCCGCTACCTGGTCGTCGATTCCAGGCTCGCCCTCCCAAAAGTTGCTCTGGCCGTGCTGCGCCTGCGCCATTACTCAGGAACAGGATTCGTGAGACTGCTGACGAGATCGATCGCCCGGCCCCGATGGCTTCCCGTTGAGCAGCAAGGAGAGAAGATGCCCCATGAGCGCATGTGAGAAGACATTCGTGAACGTGCCGCACATTCCTGGTATGGGCAAGCCGCGCCCTACCCCGCCAGGCCCGGTTCGCGCTCTTTTTCCTGGTGGGGGAGGGCGCGGCACCTGCTGGCAAGTTGTTCGCTACTGCCTGGTGGGTGGGGTCAACACGCTCATCGATGTGTCGATCCTCAATGCCCTGCTCTGGCGTTTTCCGACGCACAATATGCAACTCCTGGTGGTCGAGAACTCCGTGGCGTATGCCGGCGGCGCCGTGAGTAGTTTTTTCTTGAACAAATACTGGACGTTTCGGCGCAAGCAGCAGCCAACACGCCAGGAGGTAGGGCGCTTTCTCCTCAGCGTGGCGCTCGAAATTCTTTCGAACAATGCTCTCCTGTGGCTCGCAGGGATGGCTCTGTCTCCCTTCATGGCCAATGTGATCGTGTGGGGCAATATCTCAAAACTGCTGGCAGTGGCCGCGAATGCGGTGCTCTCGTATCTCCTCATGCGCTTCTGGATCTTTGCCAGTGGAACGCAGGACCGCGCGATCCCGAAAGGCGCTTCTCCCCCGACAGCCGAAGAACCGGAGAACATGAAGGAAATTCCTTCTCAGTTTCCTTAGCGTTATGTTTCGTTCCATTCATACAGAAAGCGGCCTGAACGCACTCGACATTCACGCCTCCGCCTCTCATGAAAGCAAGACCCTCTATGTCAAGAGCCAAAAACAAGAAAGGAAAAAGCAAGGTGAACGTAGGTGAAGCTGCCTCCCGTGTGGTGATGCAAGTTTTCCACACCGGTCAAGGCCAAGACAAGCGCGCCCACACCCGACTCTCTCACCACCTGCGCGGCCTTGACTCGGTGTGGCCTGGAGCGAGCAACCCACACCGGGAGTCGGGAACGCGGTGGTGGGCCGCGGCAGACGTTGGAGCAACAGGCAGGTGCGCAGGAACGGCTCACCGTCGGCAGAAGGGACGCGGCGGGAACCGCTTGGGCGACTCCGTTGGAGCACACGATATCAGCACTGACAAAGAACTTCGCAGTGCTGAGCGTGCCCAACCAAGTGTGACGCAAAGGGACAGCCTGGGTTCAGGCGGCACGTTGGCGAGGCGCGTGAGCCAGCTTCGCGGCTTCAAAGGTCTCGGCTTGATAGCACGTCTCACTCATCCACATCCGGTACATGATCCGCACCCAGATATTGGCCAGAGCGCGAAGGGCCATGCTGTGCGTTTTGCCTTCTGCCAGTTTGCGTTGGTAATACGAAGCCGCCCACGGCTCCGAGAGCGTCGATTGCCAGGCGAATTGGTACAGATCATTGCGCCAGGGCTTCACGCAGGCAAAGCGTTTGTGCGCCTTAGCGTAATTGCCGCTTTGGTAGGGGACAGGAGCTGTCCCAGCCAGTTCCTGAACACTGTTGGCATCAGCATAGCGTGTGCGATCATCCCCCCATTCAGCAAGCAAGCGCGGAGCCAGACGCTTGCCTGCTCGTGGAAGAGAACTCCAGATCGCATGGTCTTTATGGGTCAAAAAAAGGGTCTGAATCGCCTTCTCATAGCTGGCAAGGTCTTCAATGACCACCAGCAATTGTTTGACCAGAGACAGCATCAACCGCGATTTAGCGCGCACGGTGACTTCACTGGCGACCAACTGAGGATGGTGCAGTTCCTCAACCATCGAGGCGGCGGCCTGTGCTGGGTTGGGAAACGTTCCCAGACGCAAGGTAGCCGTTATCTCTTCAACCGACGCACACTGTGCTGCTTGGGGAGTTGGGTACGCTTGCAAAAAACGCAGTGTGGAAGGCTGCTGGAGCTTGGAGAACAACTTCAAGGCCACCAGATAGTATTCCTTGAGGCAAGCGGTCAATTGGTTGACCAGGCGCGTTTGCATCTGAACCAGAGCATCCTGATCGCGTGTCAACATTTTCAATTCCTGGACGGTAGGGCTATCAGGTTCCAAGCGATGCAGCTCAGCCAAGTTGAAGTATCCCGCTTTTGCCAACAAACGCGCGTCAATGCGATCAGTCTTGCCTCCTGCTACTTTCCGCAACCCATTGATCGTTTTCGGGTTCACTGGATACACGGGAAGGCCAGCCGAAAGCAGGAAAGCGATGAGCAGCCCGTGATTCGTTTCGAGAATGCAAGCCAGTTCTTCAGGTTGAGAGGTAAAGCTCAACAAAAACTGCTTCAGGTCATGCAAGCCTTCCTGGCTGTGGGAAAAGCGGCGCGCTCCAACATGTTTACCGGCTTCATCGAGGACATCAACGTCATGATGTGTGTCTGCCCAGTCCAAACCAACGTACCACATCGTTCCATCTCCTTTGCGAGAAGCATTCCTGGGGGGATCGGGTCCTTATATGCCGAGTGCTCGAAGCAACGACCCTCTAATCATCGATGTGCCCAGGAGGGCTGCCAGGGGAAGGACAATCTTGCTTTATCAGTCAAGCTGTGTGGAGAAAAGAGCCTTTCCCCAGCAGTGTTTCTTGAGCAGGCTCATCCTGCTCAGCTCTTGTTTGAGAGAGCTTACCAAAATCTTAACATATAAGGAGAAGATGCATGCAACCTTTCGATTGGCAGCCTCCAGTAGCACTTTCCGAGCGAGAAGAACACATTGTCCAACGGATGGTATTGTCAAGTTATTGTATGAGGGAGAGCATTGTTCTGAGGAAAAGTCTGTTGGGAGAAAAATGGCAAGGGAGAACTGAAGAATTATGCTTGCTATGCAGCGTTGTTTTCACTGCGAATATCGTTCCAGGTCTCAAAGCGCTCCTGCATGAGGACACGATAGTCCGATGCCCTGAGGCGATGTCGTCTCGGTCGGAAATGGTCGGAGATAGGTCCAAAGGCCGAGAGGAACCGTTGGGCGTGACCTGGAGATGTGAAACGTCGCATCGTTCGTTCGCGTTGTCGAGTAGGCTGATGCGAGTTTTCTGCTCGATTGTTCAAGCCCTTGTGCTGCCGATGTTCGACGCTCGGCATGATCTCCCTCTTGGCGGCTGCATAGCTGGTGAGTTTGTCGGTGATAATGACACGAGGCACGTACTCGAGTCCCTTCAAGAGCTTGCGAAAGAACTTTTTGGCAGCTTTTTTGTCTCGTCGGCTCTGCACCAGAATATCGAGTATTTTGCCATGCTGGTCAACGGCACGCCAGAGATAGTGCTGCTTTCCATTAATTTTGAGAAACACCTCATCCAGATGCCACTTGTCTCCTGGCCTTGCGCGGCGACGCTTCAGCTCATGAGCATATGTTTGACCGAAGTTGAGGCACCACTGACGGACTGTTTCGTAGGTGAGTACGATTCCACGCTCTGCCATGAGCTCTTCGACATCACGGAAACTGAGCGAAAAACGGAAGTACAACCACACGCAATGACTGATAATCACGGGCGGAAAGCGATACCCTTTGTAGGGTGAAGATGAGACGCTCTTTTTCATGAGGGTATTCTATCATGCTATTCAGCTTTTGTGTGTAGCTTCATCAACTTGACAATACCATGCTAGGAAACCTTTCCTTTAAACAAGCGAGCAGAATTCATCAGAAGTGCGGAAGGGCCATTTTTCGGTGCTATTGACACTCACACTTATTGATGCGCAAGATCGTGCCATCAGTCATTTGGAAAGGGAAATCGAACGGCATCTGCACCCTTTTGAGGAACAGATGACACGCTGCGAAAAGATCAATGGGGTGAGTTCGCACATCATCCACGTCTTGATGGCAGAGGTAGGAACCGATCTTTCTCGTTTTCCCGATGCCGAACATCTCAGCTCGTGGGCCGGAGTCTGCCCGGGACACAAGGAAAGCGCAGGCAAACGACAAAGTGGACGATGTCGTAAAGGCAATCGCTATGTGCGAACAGCCCTGGTGCAAGCCGCCCATGCCGTTCGCCGCTCGCATACCTACCTGGGAGAACGCTACCGTCGTCTGAAAAAGCGGCAAGGAAGTAAACGTGCGGCCTTAGCCGTGAGACGCAGCATCCTGGTCACCTACTATGAGATGATGACAACGGGGCAAGACTATGAAGAGAAGGGAGAGGAGTTTTTCCGCCAGAGGGATCGCGGCAAGGTGGAGCGCGAATTGATTCAACGTCTCAAACGTCTGGGGTATCAGATCACGCAGCCAGCAGCCTGATGGATGCGGGCATCTCAAGAGGCAGGTGAGGAAAACCACAGCCACATGGTGTGGCGTTAGGGAATCTTTTTTGCTTTTTTGCAGCTTTTTCAGAATATTGTTGGGAAATGATCAGCTTAATGTTGAGATTTACAACTCGGGCTGGTGTCAAACGGTGAAGCGATGAGTATCTTTCTCGGATGTTGAAACGTGCCATCACTGGATGCTTTGGAAGGGAACGGCACGCCAGCTCTACTGTTTGTTCCAGCACCATGAGAATGAACATTGGGAATTTGACGAAGAGGGACTCATGCGGCGGCGCGATATGAGTGCGAATGATTATCCGATTCAGGAGTTAGAGCGGCGTTACCGTTAAGAGTCACGAGGTTCACTGAGAAGCACTTTCCCCAATCAACAAATCAGCGGGAAGCACGATCGTTAACTGCGCAAGAAGAGGGGCCAATACCCCGCTCCGGTCGTGCGAGAGGAAGAGTAGAAGCGCTTCTTCAACACAGAAGAAGGCACTAAGAAGATCAAGAGGGTGCAAGAAAAGGAGCGGAATATGCTTCATACCTATCTGACCACATCCTGGGGCTTGCGTTATCCTATCATCGGCGCACCCATGGTAGGGGTAGGGCGCGGACGCCTGGCACGCGCAGTTTCCGAGGCAGGGGGGCTGGGCATGATCGGCATTGGTACGGAGCCTGCCGAACTCATCGCACGAGAGGCGGCGATTGCACGTGGAACAGACCAGGGGCGTTTTGGAATCGGGTTGATGACCTGGGCCATTGAAAAGCGCCCCGACTTGCTTGAGGCCGCGATAGAAGCTCACCCTTTCCTTCTCTCGCTCTCGTTTGGTTCACCTGCTCCCTATGTGGAGCGGCTGCATCAGCATGGGATTTTGCTTGCCACCCAGGTCAACACACGAGCGGAAGCGGTGCAGGCAGTCGGAGACAAGGTTGATCTCATTGTTGTGCAAGGAGTGGAAGCCGGAGGACACGTCACTGGCCAGGTGAGTACGCTTCCTTTATTACAGGCGGTGCTCGATGCGGTGCAGGTGCCGGTGCTGGTGGCGGGTGGGATCGCTACTCCACATGGTGTGGCAGCGGCCCTGGCAGCCGGTGCCGAAGGCGTCTGGGTGGGAACCTGTTTGTTAGCCTCACCAGAATGCGAGCATGTCGAGCAAGCCAGGGTCAGGATTCTGCAGGCGCAAGAAACGGATACGATTCTCACGCGTGCTTTCGACGTTGCCCAGGGTCTGGCCTGGCCAGAACAGTATCCTGGCCGCGCCTTGCGCAATCACTTTACCCAGCAATGGCATGATCGCCTCGAGACGCTTCCGCAAGCCAGCGAAGCACGTCAACAACTTGCCACGGCGATAGCGAACAAGAACTACGATGTGGCCTCCATTTATGCAGGAGAAGCGGTCGGATTAGTGACTCGCCAGCAACCCGCTGGGGAAGTTATTCACGCTCTGGGAAATGGGGCCGAACGCCTGCTGCGCACGCGTTCTTCCTTGCTGCTTGACGGGTATGAAGCATCAAGTGAAGACGAAGGATGAGACCAGCGTGAGCGATGAAGTATCAATTGTGTTCAGCGGCTCGTCGTCAGGCATATCTGGTTTAGCCAATGATCAGCCCATATCCAGACGACAAGGATGCGGCGACTGCCCGGAGCGCCCAAGTTATTTACAACATGCTCTGCTGATACCCCAGATGTGGAGCGGTTTGCCCAGGTACGTTCGTACCAGTGCTCACGATTGAGGGCAAGTGCTTACGTTTGAGGGCAAAACCTGCTCACTTGGTAAGTCATTTACCATATTGTAAATTTTGGAATTACGTGAGCGGAATTTTTGACAATTACGTGAGCGGTAAAACGAGCAAACAGCTAAATAGACCATAAACAGCGATACGTTGCAAACATTTTGTATGCTCTTACTCGTTTTACCCGCCCATTTACTTGTCAAAATTTTTAACAATGCATTCATTTAATTCTCAAATTTACACAATGCCCATTGTCGTCGGGTCCATTCTGTCATTCCAAAAATTAAATGGCGCTAAATTTGAGAAATTATATAAAGAGCAAGATAAGAGAAGTATTGGTCGGTCCCACCCTGGTATATTAAGGGAAACTTGGGCATGCTACTGCACATGAAGCAGAACCATTATGGGCTGCCTGATCGGTTCTTGATTTCTGTCCTCGATTTTGGTTGCTGAATAAAGAAAGGGTACACTTTATGATTAAGCTCGGCATAAACGCCATACTGCTCTTTGTGCGTGAACTGGACAAATGCACCGTATTTTATCGTGATGTCCTCAAGCTCCCCTTTGTAGGAAGCGATCCCGGCGTTGCCACCTTCAAGGTGCAAGACCGCTACCTGACCCTGCTATCACCAGAAGGAGTCGCAAAACTTTTTGGGATTGAGCCCGACGCAGTCAACATCGAGGGCAACCCGCGTGCCATGATAGCCTCTAGAGTTGAAGATGTTCATGCGACCTATGAAACCTTCCAAGCAGCGGGTGTTACCTTCCTCCGACCACCCACCGATCATCCCTGGGGGGTACGCACAGCCATCTTTGTCGACCCCGAAGGCAACCTCTGGGATATCAACCAAGATATAGAATAATGTCGAAATCTTCAGGCGTATACAGGGTCCACATTTTCGCCCAAGCCAGTGGATCGTCGCCCTCCGCCATAAATACGCATCATGCCTTCAAAAGGGGCCAGCAGTTCCTGTCGATACATGGCCTCGCGTTCCTGTGCGCTGGCACTGTTATGATCGGCTGCGCCGGGGCCAGAGGCGGAGTTCACCAATAATCATGCCCACGAGGATGCAGACACAGCCAAACCAGCCAAGGGGCGTCAGGGTCTCGCCAGCAGCGTAGACGCCTGCCGCCCACTTACTTGCCAAAACCATTATTGAAGAGGAAATTGCTTCATGACCTGTTCATATGTCTCTTGAGCCTCAGCAGGTCACAAGCCGCACCCGCCACATTTATGGTAGAGCTACACAATTTATTGTGTTTTTGGAGGAGAAAAAATCAATATCTTGATTCATGGACGCTATCTCGCGCAAAAAAACTTGTCCCACCCCCGCTCGTCTGCAAATGGAAGAAGAACTTTGCCGCTTTCGGAACCCATACTTGCCGCTTGTTGGTCCATATAATTGAATAGATTGCCCTTCTGATTGTCAATTCGGAACATATATTTGCCACAATACCCAATAAAAAAGTAAAACATTGCCGCCATTTTTCGGTAGTGACTCTTGAAAGAAGTGGTAAAATAGAGATCAGGAGGACTGACCATGACAGCAACCCCATCTCTGCCAGCATGTGTATAGCTTTCCGTCATCGTCTCCCGAGCGAGGTCGCGACTTCGTGTCCATCTCAGCCAGGAGGGGAAACCAAGGCGTGGAGCATGGAGTAGAATCCAGGAGAAGACGGTTTCGACACGCCTTTGGTGGAGGAATGGAAGTATGGAAGAAGAATGGATGCGCGATCGCGCTCTCTTGCGAGACCTCCTGACCCGCTATCCTCTCTGGACGCAGCAGCAATACGCCCAGGTGGTGGGTCGTTCAATCAGTTGGGTGAAGAAATGGCGCAAACGCTTGCGAGAGGCCGAGGCGCATGATGTGCAGGTGCTCATATCTCGCTCACGCGCTCATTCTGCCCCCTACCCCTCATGGGACCCACGCGTGGAGGAGCGCATCGTCGAGATGCGCCTCTCACCCCCGGAGAACCTCAAGCGGGTTCCGGGACCTCGCGCCCTGCTGTACTACTTAGCGCGTGATGCCGAGCTGCAAGCCTTGCAGGTGCCCTTGCCGCGCTCGACTCGCACAGTGTGGAAGATGTTGCACAAACACGGCTGTATTCTGGAGCGCCCCAAGCCCAAGAAGCAGCCTCTGAAGCCAAGGGAGCCTCTCGAAGAGATCCAGATGGATTTTAAGGATGTGAGTACTGTTCCAAGCAGTGAAAGCCAGGAAGGCAAGCGGCAACATATCGTGGAGGTCTGTCACTTTCTGGATGTGGGGACCTCAGTCCTTCTGGGTGCTCACGCACGGGAAGATTTCCATGCGCAAACGGCTATGCAGGCAGTGATCGGTTTCTTGCGAGCATATGGCCGACCGCCGATGATGACCTTTGACCGCGATCCCAGGTGGGTCGGAAGCAGCAGTGGACGCGATTTTCCTTCGGCCCTCCGCCGCTTGTTGCTCTGTTTGGGGATCCACCCCAACGTCTGTCCACCTCATCGCCCAGACAAAAATGCCTTTGTTGAAAGGTATCATCGGACGTATGCTCAGGAATGCCTCCAGATCCAGTGTCCAGGCACCCTGCAAGAGGTTCGAGAGGTCACCGAGACCTTCATGCAGCATTACAATTGGGAACGCCCCCACCAGGGGCGCGCTTGTCGCAACGTTCCTCCACGGGTCGCCTTCCCAACCCTACCGCCATTGCCCCCACTTCCGCAAATGGTGGACCCCGATGCTTGGCTGCGAACCCTTGAGGGGCAAATCTTTGTGCGAAAGGTCGGAGCAGATGGCTGTGTGAACGTGAATCTGGTCCCCTACTATGTGGGTCAACAGGTCGCGGGCCAGTACGTGGCCTTACAGGTCGTGGCAAGTGAACGGACCTTTGCCGTCTGGCATGGAAGCACGCTGCTCAAAATGGTGCCCATCAAGCACCTGCAAGGGCAACCGATGCCGCTGGAGGACTATTTCGCCCTGATGGTGCAGGAAGCGTTGGCCGAGGAGCGTCGTCTCTCAGCCAGCCAACGGCATCTCCAGCAACTGGCTCTCTGGTGAAGCCGAGCTTGGCCGACGAACACCATGGAGACGTTTCCGATCTGTTCAGCTCTGCGGCTGTACGGTTGGGGCTGTGTGTCCAGCAGCATCTCTTTCGCACCACTTCCATCTACTTCCACTCCCTTTCCGCCCACTTCCACTCCCTCTCAACCTCGACCATCCCCTCCTTTTTCCGCTTTTCATGAGCAGGGGCGTCTCATTTTCGCATCTGTTGCTCCTCTTCTCTGAGCGGCTTCGATGAGACTACGTGGTTGGGGAGACGATGACGGAAAGCTATACACATGCTGGCAGAGATGGGGTTGCTGTCATGGTCAGTCCTCCTGATCTCTATTTTACCACTTCTTTCAAGAGTCACTACCTGATTTCAAGCAATCAAGTAAGTGCAAACTATACTGTTTGCTTGCTAAAACAAGCGAGCAAGTGTGATGTTCATAGCTTGCTCGCTTTTCGATCTCAAGTACTCTCGTAAGAGCCAAAGTCGGAAAACAATACATCATTGTGCATCAAGGGGCTTTTTTTTCAACACCTTTCCCTCGCATCATTCTGAGGATCTTCTACAAACGTTCATATTTGTGTATACGTGACAGGATTTATCCGGGGGAGTGTCAATATCTCAAGCTATGCGCTTCCATTTATGTATGCCTGCCCCTTGTTCCACACCTGAGTGCCAACAAGGCGACCTACTTTTCTCCCCTCCAGGTCTCCCCGCTCAAAATGGATACCTCCATATCGGCGTGATAGACCGGCCTGGTTTGCTGCTGCCGAGAAAGTGGGCCAGGAGAGGGTGATGTCGGAAGCGGGCAGTACTCCAGTTTCAAAACTAGAGGTATTGGCGGGCTTCTTATACGAAGCATTCAGCGTATCGCTGCCAGTAAAGCGTTTCAACACCTCGGCTGCCGCCGAACTAAATGTGCTATGGCCTGAGATGTACTCAGGAAAAGCTGGTGTGACAACGGTTGGTGCCTGATACGGCTTCCAGTCTTTTCCATCGATTAACTGGGTTCCCTGGTATGGCCCCCTCCACGACTGGATAACCTTTCCATTATACAGGTAGTGAACGGCAGTCACAGGACGTACCGAATCGTAGGCACGTTTAGCGTCCCAGCAAGCGATTCCCGCATCAAAAACTGCATTTCCCACCAGGAAGAACATCTTGACATCCTTGTCCAGGTCATGATGGTCGCGCATTGAGACAAAATGAGCGAACAGACACCAGTGGCCCGGAGGCAACTCCGAGGAGGGTCCATCCGCCCAGTACTCGGCAATCACTTTTTGCTCATCCGTTAGATCAGCACTATACTGGATAACCTGTTTCACCTCTTGCAAATAGTCGGCGGATGGATACTGAGGGGGGGCCGCAGGACGAAACTGCGAGCCAGAAGTCAGCGCAAAGGGGATCACTCTTCCCCACTGCGGCCCAATGTACTTTTGCACAACGAAGCCTCCCGACCCGTTGGCAACTCTCAAAGGCTGCCAGCGATTGGGGTCCTTGATAACATCGGGAGCGTTGAGCGGCTTATACCCTGTATAGTCCGAATAGGGTCCTGTATGCAAATCACCCAACTGATTTGAGCCATCATTATGCCGGAACATCAGCACGGCCTCTGCTGCAATATTACCGATACCAGTCGGCGTCGTTGGGTCAGCGGATTTATCGCTGGGATCATAGCCCTGCTTTTCCATGAAAGCATTGAATAGCGGAGTTTCCGATGGAAACAGATCGATAAGGGCGCTATAAGCAGCATAGCTGATAGCCTGTTTTTTGTTGGCAAGAGTATGCTCGGAGGCCGGTCGGCGCAATGTTCCCCCGAGGCGCGTACCAACGGCTACCTGATCGTATGCCGTCCATGCATCGTAGATGCATGTTTGCACAATTGCAATTGCTCGGGCTACCATTGGTGGTCCAGGCCTGGTGTCGCGTATGGCTTGCAAGCACAGGTTGCTCCACTGTAGTACAGCGTTACCGTTCATATCTAAAATTATGGAAGAGAGAGCTGTGGGAAGAGACTGTGAGCTCTTTGCTGCGTCTGCGCTCCGATTAAAGGCACAGCCGCTGATTACATCTGCTACTGTCCCTGACCCAGCCAGCGCTACTCCCACGCCAAGACCACTCCGAAATAGCTTGCGTCGGCTCAGAACAGTGCTCTTGAACAGAGGCGCATGCCACTTTCTCTCGTCTCGTCTATCCATCGTAGTCCTCCGAGTTATGCCCTGGGGTGTTCTAGTAACCCGGGAACGTCATGACTTCCCGTACGTCGTATTTCATGTTTCCATTTGGCAGCATTTCGGGCATTCCCATAACGCCTTGATTCATGCCTTTTCCAAACTGGTCATTGCTTACCTGGCAGATAACAGTTGAGTCACCGGCCATGTCGGTAAACATTGGAACAATCGCCTGGTAAGCAATGATAATCGGCGTTGAACCCGTATTGATTTTGTAGTAGCCAAACATCAGGGCGGTGCCAGCGGGGACTTGTGTCCCGGTCGCTCCTCCATACGTTCCGTAAAGGGTCATGCTACCTTTGACGGCATACACAGCCCAGCCACCATCATCAACGAACCAACCGGAGCGGGGAACGTTCATATCTGAGATGGAATAGGCGCGCAGGTTCATGTGAGGATCATTGGTGAAATCGAGGAACATCGCGTGACCGATTTGATTGCTTTTAGAAAAGTCCAGGCCATAGCGCAACTTGAAGAAAGCCAGGGCTTGAGCCTTGTGCTGGGTAATCTGATCGTCGTTCCAGTCCATGTGTCTGAAAAAGTCGGCTCCGCTCATCATTGACATCATATCGTTCATGCTACTGGGGCTAAATTCGCCGTTACCCATGAAGACCATGAATTTTTTATAGCCAGCAGGTGCCAGGTTGGTAGCGTTTCCAGAATTTGCCGAATTCGTCCGGTCACTAGAAGCTGATGTGGAAGAACTACAGGCGCTGAGAATCAGAAGGAAAACGATATACAGCATAACGCTCAATTTGACTCGCGTCCTGATCACTTTCATCTTCGCCATCTCCTTTCGAGGGATGCACAAGGCAATTTATTTATCAGGTAACAATACACGAGAAAGATGCACTTTCATGCCTCCACAACACCATTTTCCCAACCAGTTGCTACTGTCTTGCTTGTAGAGCATCTTCCTGCGACTACTCGTCTAACGGTATACATCTTCTGTCTACAAGTGTAGGAGCAAGGCGTCCTCTCATCGTTACCACAAACGTTACGAGCTGAAAGATTGACCCCTTTTTCTTGGGGTGGTTGAGGGCGAGAAAAAGGGTATTGTCAACTTAAGGATTTTGGTTGATGAGCTTTCACCACTTCGATGCTACTTTCCCCAAGATTCTTGAGAAAACACTGTCCGAATGAGGGCATCATCCCCACTTTAAGGCATGTTTCTCCTATATAATCTCTACAATTTTGCTTAAGTTGACAATACCCGATATGCATGCGCAGGCCTTGCAACACCTACTGCTCTGCTGGGGGTACTGGTAGTTATCAGCGTTGTGCATGCGCTGATCATTGCCTGGTGTGTCAAGCGGAAAGATATGCCCTATTAAGTTAGGGCTCAGCCAGGTCGGCACTGGTCCGACCTGGCTGAGTCGGGCAACGCTGATCCGAAACTCGCATTTATGCTGAATTACATAATGATCGGCTTCGTCTTCTGTAGTACATCCATCACCTGTTGAGGCACGTTGAGATCACCTTGCACCAATGCTGGTGGCGTCACTGCCATCCACTGATTGAGAGAAAAATCAGCATAGCGATCCGTTTTGAATATCTCCAGAAAGCGTAACGTTGCCTTGCCTGTATTCTCGACATAGTGTCCCATATTCGCCTCCACATACCCAACGTCCCCGGCCTGGTAGTCGAACGTAGCAGCGGTGCCAGCACCAGCAAAGACGGTCATGCGTCCATTGCCTGCGATATAGTACTGCCATTCATCTGCATTTGGATGCCAGTGCATTTCGCGCAAACCACCAGGCTCAATCTCCACTAGTGCGGCGGCGATCGTCCTTGAGACGCCGAATTTGGTCGAATCAACGACCCTCACTTGGCCGTGGGCTTTGCCCTTCGTTGGTGGCTGAGCTAGCAGATGATACGTGAAGCTCTGTGGAGACGTCCCGTAGGGATCAGAGATCGGAGTTGCTGATGTGGGAACCTGGCCGGGGTAAATCCAGCGAGTGGATGGTGGTGCGAGATTGGCAAAATTGCTTTCCGGCACGCCAAAGTTTTTCGCCAGCACGTCTTTCGGCGTATGCACGAACCAGTCGCTGAGCATGAAGGTTGAACCCGCAGAGAAACTACCGTCGTCAAATACCAGTAAGAATTCGCAACCGCCCTGGAGTCCCTGAATCGAATGCGGAAAGCCAGCAGGGAAGTACCAGAGATCACCGACGCCAACGTTATCGACGAAGTTACGCCCCTGAGGGTCCAGGCAAGTGACCTGCGCTTTCCCATTAAGCATATAGGCCCATTCAGCCTGCACATGCCAGTGTAATTCGCGAACGGCACCCTCTTTCAGGCGCATCGTCACCCCTGCCACTGATGTTGAGACGGGCAGTTCTGTTACCGTTACCTGACGGGCCCAGCCGCCATTGGCAAGCCGGTTATGAGCATTGCCAAACGAAAACTTGAGGTTTGGCATAATGCCTGCATCAGTCGTAGGAGGAGCTAGCGTATCAGGGTTCATCTCATCGAGCGCTATATTGCGGGGGCCAGGATCTGTGGCACCAAGATTGCCCTCAATCGGCTCGGGAACCGGTTCATCAGCCGGCGTCGATGTAGCATGAGCAACAGCGGGGACACTGGTGATGCTGGCAACAGCTCCAGCAGCTGCCAGTGTTTGAAGAATTTTGCGTCTCGTCGTATCCATACTATCCTCTCTGCTTGATATCTATTAAATCTTCTAGAGACTTCTCGCCAGGTGGTTCTATCACATCCTACGCCTGTAGTGATACAATTCCCAGCTGTTGTAAAATATGTATTTCATCGGGAAGTCCCCAACGTTCGACGACCATGCCGTCGACCACGCGTAAAACATTGATCTCTGTGTAAGAAATGCGTTTTCCAGTCGCAGGTACCCCCATGAACTCCCCTGTGTGCAGAAGCGACCACGCTGTCACATCAACGACTTTGTCTTCTTCCGCTATCTGATCCAAAATGGTGACATGAATCTGAGAGAAGGCTTGATGAAATGCTGGCAACTTGAGCCCTTCGATATCAGGTGTCTGACCTGCAAGAGGACGGTGATTGACGAATGAAGGGGCCAGAACCCTTTCCAGGGCCAGTTCATCTCCTTCGTTATATGCCTTAATAGCCTCATAAAAATCACGAGCGACCGCTTTATTTGCCTCCGTTAACATCCTACACTCCTTCTTGTTTGCTGCAGGTACGTCTCTTCTGTGCTTGCTTTTGAGAAAGCGCTTCCTCTTCTGAGTGTATTCGTGCGCAAGTCGTTTCGCATCTGTAAAACAACTGTAATTTTCTCAACATGTGGAAGGGAGATACGTAGGTAGAATAACGTACGGGGCATCTCGTGCTGGTAGTATGCGTCGCGAAATGGAGGTACTGAGCGGAGACGGTTGGTACTAGATTAATTTTCTTTCTACAGCGTAGCGAGTTGCAGCGCTACGGGTGGAAACATGAATTTTGGGGTAAATCTTATTGAGGTGAGCATTGACCGTACGAGGACTTATACAAAGGCGCTCAGCAATCTCTTTATCGGTGAGGCCTTCAGCAAGCAAACGAAGTATTTCCACTTGCCGTTGCGTTAATTGATCAGGATACATAGACAGGTGGTATGAGGTATCGGGGGCAGACAAGGGAATGGAATCGGTCTTTTGCTGAAGAGAGGTTTCGAGAGAAGAGGCCAGGAGGGCCTGTTTTGGAGTCATCGCGCGTCCTTGAGCCCATATCCTTGTCAAGGTCTCCTCGTTCATTTTAGCGCGGAGTTGCATTTTTACATCGTCAACGCGCCGCTGGTCCGCGTCTGAAATCAATCCCCAGCTTATTTCGCGCAATGCCTCTCCAGCACCTAGAAGGATGGCCGCCCACGTTTCTTGACCAATGATGGTCGCAATTGCGCCAACTTCTTCAAGACTTGTGGCAATTAAGAGCTTTTCACCCAATTCAAGAGCTGTCAGAGATTTTTCTTTATACATATGCAGCGCGGTTTCATATTCTTTCAAGTGACAGATGATCTGCCCCAGAAAATCCAGTGCCTGGACAATCGCGCGACGATCTCCCACCTCTTTTATGAGGACAAGAGATTGCTCAAGTAATGTTCGAGCCCGCACGTAGTTACCTTGCGCCTGCGCCTCTCTCGCCACAAGAGCATATGCTTCGGCAAGATGCCAACGATCTCCCATTTCCTGAAGAATAGGAAAACTTTCTTCATAGTACGTCTTTACATTTTCGTCGTGTCCTTGCAGAAGTTCGCAAAATCCCATTGCATTAAGTGCGACAGCATACCCATGTCTATCTCCAACTTCTCGGTAGAGCTTTAAGGATGCTTGTAAATATTCTTTCATGGCTGCTGTGTGAAGCTGAAAAAAGGCTAATAGAGCAGCTGCGTAGGACGCTTTTGCTCTCACTGCTGCCGAGACCATTTCATCCTGGCATCTCTTCAATAGCTGCTTGATCTGCTGGTATCCCTCAGAGACATAGCCACGATACGACCAAAATCTCCATAGTGCTGCGGCGAGCTCAAGTGCGTTTTCGATTTCATTGCATTCTACCAGCCAGGTGAAAACCGCACGGAAATTGTTCTGCTCCTGCTCGAGTATATCCAGTCCCTGTAACTGTGCCGCGCCAATAAGCTGTGGCTCTATTTCTTTCGCAAGATGGAGAAAATACGCAGTATATGCCTGTACTATAGCGTTCGTTTCCCCTTCAACATCGATACACTTTCGTCCATACGCGCGGATCACCTGCAGCATTCTAAAATGAGAGAGATCTGTTGGGCCCTCTGAAGGAGAAATCACGAGCCGATGATTCGTCAGTACAGCAAGCTCTTGCAATATATGGTGACGTTTCTCGCCAAGTCTCTCATAGAGATCTTCCAAGGTTTCCAGCGTCGCTCCTCCAGAAAATATAGCCAGTCGCCGGAACAGACGCTGTTCCTGGGGCTGAAGAAGAGAATAGCTCCGATCAATTGTCTTGCTCCATGTACGCTGGCGTTCTGGAATATCTTGTTCTTCATTGACCAAAATATGTAATGGATGTTGCTCTAAGTATTTCAGCAACATCCTGGGGGGGAAGAGTTGCATACCCGTTGTCGCAGCAAGTTCTATCGCCAAGGGAAGCCCGCCAAGATGAGCACAAATTTGCACGATGGGGTACACATTCTCTGCAGTAAGCTGAAACTGCGGGAGGTGTGTGCGCGTACATGCAAGGAAGAGAGCAACGGCAGGGTTATGCGCAAGGACTTCGGGGTCATACTTCTGTGTGAAGTTTGGGAGATCGAGCGGAGAGAGAGGAAATTGCTGTTCCCCACGCACTTTCAAACCTGCGCGGCTTGTCACCAAGATGGTAATGCCAGGACAGGCATCGAGAATACGAGGGAAGAATGAGGCTGCTGGGCGGAGATGCTCAAAGGTATCAAGTAACAACAGCATCTGTGTCTTATGAAGAAAAGAACAGAGCGTTTCTAAATCAGAACTTGAAGGGACCTCGGTGATCCCTAGTGCGTGAAGTATTGCCGATAGAACGAGGTTATGATCGAAGAGACTGTCAAGAAAAATGGTACAAACACCATCTGGAAAGGAAGACTGTAAAGCAGAGGCCACCTGCAAAGCGAACTGCGTTTTGCCAACTCCCACTGTTCCTACGATAGTAAACAGGCGGCTGCCTCTCAATGTAAACAACTCAAGGAAACGCTCAATATCACGTTGACGACCAATGAGCTTCTTCAATGGTCTCAGTATTTGCTTTATGGGTATATCGTGGGGAGCCATTCCATCTCACATTTCCTCTATTCCCGCATCATTTACTATCAACGTAAGTATAGCACATGGATTGATGGTACTGGACAAAAACGGGGTAATTTCATCTTTTCTATGTAACGTTTTTGTAACGTTGCTGCGCTATACTCAGGACAGTTCGGAGAACGATCATTCTGCTATGGAGAGCACTGTTGCGAAGGAGAGCTGCTCTTCCCCTGTGGGAAGTTCGGGAAAGGGAAATGCATGAGCAAACGTATGGCCTTCTGGCTGGCGTGGAGTGTATGGCTGCTGTGCCTGGGCATGGTGATTGCTACGCTGTTTTCGCAGATCAGACAAGAGCCTGCTGGTTGGTTTGGGGAGCTGTTTGATACCCTGGTTTTGCTCGCCTTTGCTACTGTTGGTGCGCTGATTGCCTCGCACCGTCCGGAGCACCCAATTGGCTGGCTCTTCTGTGCCAGTACGCTTTTGTGGACACTGGGCGTTGTGCTGGTAGAATATACTGTATCCGATTTCCTGGCAAATCCAGCGGTGAGCCCGCTGGAAGCATTAGCGGGCGCTATTGGTTTGTGGGCCAGGGCAATGGGCTGGTATATGATGCTCACCTATTTGCTCCTGTTTTTTCCCAATGGACATCTTCCCTCGGTATTGTCAACTTAAGCAAAATTGTAGAGATTATATAGGAGAAACATGCCTTAAAGTGGGGATGACGCCCTAATTCGGACAATGTTTTCTAAAGAATCTTGGGGAAAGTAGCATCGAAGTGGTGAAAGCTCATCAACAAAAATTCTTAAGTTGACAATACCCTTTGAGCTCTCGTTCCCATCCGTGCAGTTGCACCAAGTCGTTTTCTTGAAAAGCACTGGCGGCGCGCTCATAGCTGATATCACACATCTTGCCGTATCCGATAGACGCTTCGAGACCTTCTTGCAGACTCGTGTGGCTCAACCGAGTTCCTCTCCTTCCAGCACCGATTATCGCTCCTTGGTCAAGAAGGTTGGCAATACGTTGCTTGTTGGAGAAGCGACGCTTGCTGAGGTTCTTGAGGGGCTTGTGGCCATAGAGGCGCAATGGAGCAAGCAGCAGGTGAGACCGCAAACTAGTGGGACACAACAACCAACGGCCCCATCTTCGCAGCAAACATCACACTCGCCGAAAGACATTGTTGATATAGGTCTGGGGTACAAGGATCAGAGGCACCCTCAATGGATAAATAACCATGATGTCCTCAGCGCAAAAATCAACACTTTGAGCGATCCCCAAGGCTCCATTTCCCTTGTTCAAGCGATTTTCAGAAAGCGTGAAGGTCGAGAGCTTGTCATCAAGGTAATCAAAGGCGAGAAAGACCACCACCAGTTAAATGTGATCCTCAGCTATCTAGAGGCTGATCTACAGAAACTAGATGTTGAGGACGATAAGAGATGACCATATTCTGATTGTTTGCTCTTTTGGAACGGCTTGCATCGCCATCTGGCTCTGGTCCTGCTCGCGCACGTGGCGACAATCAGAGATTCTGGACGCACCCCGGTCAACTTCCTCCTCAGGCTCAAGGGCACCAGTATGAGAACCGACCTCGACCTGCTCTTCACTGCTGGCAGTATACGCCATTTTCATCCTCTGAGGTGCCGCGGCGCGGCATGGGACTTCCTCCGAAAATAGGCTTCTCATGCTGAGATAAAATCTCAGGTGCAGCTCATTTTCATCCGCTTTCATGTCGCGCTGCGACATCACGCTTTCAGGGCGTTTCCTCATCACGTGCGCCGCGTGCTTTCCCCAGTCAGACATCCCTCCTCCTGGGAAAGGTGACGGTAAAGGTCGAGCCTTTCCCAACGTCGCTGTCCACTGTGATGGTTCCCCCATGGTGCTTGACGATCTCCGCCACAATGTACAGGCCCATGCCCAGACCAGGGACCGCATGCTGCCGGAGACCAGCGTCCCGATAGAAGCGCTCAAAAATCTTGTCGCGCTGCTCTCGCGGGATGCCCAGGCCATGATCGATCACCCGGATCGTGACCGCACTTTCGGAGGTGGAGAGCTCCACCTCGACGGTCTTTGCGTCGGGAGAATACTTGATGGCATTGCTCAGCAGGTTGCTTAACATCTGTTCCAGTCGGTCTCGATCTCCGATCACACTGGTCTGTATGCTCCCACGCACCACAATGGTATGGCTGGGACTCATGTGCTGCATGGTATCGGTGGCCTCCCGCAGCAAAGCGTCGAGATCCACCCGCTCTCGGACGTACTTCAGTCTCCCTGCCTGCATCTGGGAGACATCCAGTAACTCTCCGATCAGACGCTCCAGTTGCTCGATCGGCCTCTCCACTCTGGAAAGCGTGGTAGCCGCCTCGTGCTGGGAGTGCTTTTCGAGGCGTTTGTGCACCAGTTGAGTCTGCATCTTGACCACAGTGAGCGGGGTCCGCAGTTCATGGCTGGCCATATTGATAAAGTCATCCTTGTGTTGTTCCAGTTCTTTGCGCGCCGAATTGTCCAGGACAAAGTTGATCGCCTGGTGGGGGTGATGCTGGAAGACGACCCCGCACACGAGCACCAGCAGGCGACTGCCATCTTGACACACGTACTCTTTCTCATAGGGCGTCATCGACTGCTGGGTGGCCAGCTCCTGCAGGGACTGCACGGTCCGGGCCATATATTCTGGAGGGGTCATGTTCCTCCAGTTCAGGCGCCCAGCACGCAGATCTTCACGGGTATAGCCGGTCATGCGCAGAAATGTGTCGTTTGCATCCACAATCTGCTCACCCTCGATGATGTTGATCCCGATAATCTTGGATTGCATCAAGGCGTCTGCGCGTTCCTGACCCTCTCGCAAGACGTCCTCGATCCGCTTCTGCTCCTCGATGTCGGTGCTGGTGCCAACCCACTTGACGATCTGGTCGGCTTCGTTGCGCAAAGGCTCGGCGCGGGTTAAAAACCAGCGATACTCCCCGGTCTGGCATTGTTTGATACGTTGTTCGTACTCAAACAGAGTTCCCGTGTCCAGGGCATACTCCCAATGCATTCGGTTCCCTTCCTGATCCTCAGGATGGAGGAACGGGAGATACGCCCAGATGTCGCGGTGTACCTGCTCAAACGTCAACCCAACGTAGTCCAGCCAGCGACGGTTCGCGTAGTCGTGCAGGCCGTCGGGTCGTGCCGTCCAGACCAACTGGGGAATGGAATCGATCAGCGTGTCACATGACGCGGGAGTAACACGCCTGGTTTGCTTTGTCTTCGGCATACGGGAAACCTCCCTTTCACGTGTCCCCATCCCTGGTGGCGAAGCTGCGTCCTAACTGTGGCCTCAAGTCGTCTCTTCAAAGAACGTGCTGTCTTCAAGAAACAAGCAAGCTGTACGATGAGATATCAGTGAAATCGTTCGCCCTCTTCATAGGAGTATAGGCCTATGCACATCAATGAAACGTATACATCTCAGGGGAACTTGTAAAAAAAGACTCAATCTCCCTCTATGGCTGTCACTTGCCGGAAGGCTTGGCAGCCTTGTAAATGTACACCTTCAGCGCGCAACTATCCGCATCTGGCGCGGTTTTTCAACTCGCCAATGGCTGAGCTGCTCACATTTCAGGGCATTTCCAAGAGTAGCAGAAAAACGACCTGGAGAACCATTTTACTTACAAAAAACGTGCTCCATCAGTGAGATGCGAAGCGGGTTGAGCAGGCATTAATGGTTGAGCCGCTCACTCTTCGCACTGATTGTATGACTTTGCGTCATCGTCTCCCCAACCAAGTAGCCTCATCGAAACCACATCAGAGAAGAGAAGCAACAAACCTGAACATGATATGTCCCTGCTCATGAAAAGCGGAAAAAAGAGTGTGGAAGTGGTGGGAAGTGATGTGCAGAGGACGTCGCTGGCCATACGGCTCCAACCGTTCAGCCGCAGAGCTGAACAGGTCAGAGAACGTCTCCGTTGTGTTCGTCGTCCAAGCTCCACTTCACCAGAGCACCAGTTGCCGAAAATGGCGCTGGCTGGCCGAGAGGCGACGCTCCTCGGCCAGGGCTTCCTGGATCATGAGGGCGAAATAGTCTTCCAAGGGCATCTGTTGCCCGTAGAGATGTTTGATGGGCACTGTTTTGAGCATGTTGGGGCCATGCCAGACCAGAAAGGTTCGCTCGCTCGCCACCACCTGTAAGGCCATGTATTGCCCTGCGACCTGCTGACTGATGTAGTAGGGGGCCAGATCCACGTTCACACACCCATCTGTTCCCACTTTACGAAGGTTCTGTCAGAACTCAGAAGATGATTTGGCACGATGTCCACTCAGATCGTATACTTGTGAGAAACAAACATTTGGAGTGATTCATGCATTGTCCGCACTGTACCTCCCCTTCGACAAAAGAGCAGCGTCAGAAAACGACTCTGGGGTATCGAATATTTCGTTGCTTAGCCTGCAAACACCTGTTTAATGAGCGCACGAACACCCCTTTCAACTATCTTGAATACCCTACAGACATCGTTCTCCTCGTCGTCGTTTGGCGGTTGCGCTACAAATTGAGTCTTCGTGATGTGGCGGAAATGTTTTTGGAGCGGGGATGGACCTTCACTCATGAGGCAGTAAGGGATTGGGAAGCTCGATTTACCCCGCTCCTTACAGACCAACTGCGAAGAAAGCGGCATGGACAAGCAGGAACCTCCTGGTATGTTGATGAAACATACATCAAGGTGCACGGGAAATGGTGCTACTTGTATCGAGCCATCGATCACGAGGGCAATCTCGTTGACTCGCGTCTTAGCGAGAAGCGCGATATGGAAGCGGCAAAACGATTTTTCCAGCAAGCTGTTGAGATCTGTGGTCATGCTCCTGAACAGGTGACAACGGATGGGCATACCTCCTACCCACGAGCAATACGCGAGATCATAGGCAACCATGTTTACCATCGTACAAATAAATATCTGAATAATCTATTAGAACAAGACCATCGTGGCGTTAAACAACGGTATTATCCGATGCATGGTTTTGGAAACGTTGAAGCAGCATCTCGTTTCTGCTGTGCCTTTGATGAATTACGCCATTACTTACGCCCTCGTTCTAGGAGGGAAGAAAACGTGTCTCTCGCGGAACAACGGCTGTTCTTTTCTCAGAGGTTCGCAGATCTACAAACGCTGATGATGGCAGTCTCCTAATGCAGAAATCATCAGTAAGGCTATGGGCACCTTTTTGACATCCTGAGTTCTGACAGAACCGGGTGAAGGGTTCTGTCAGAACTGAGAGGAAGACTTGTCGTGGAGCTTGTTTGCAAGGTATGCTGAGGACAATGACTCACCTGAGAAGGAGCTATTCATGAACTGTCCACATTGTATCTCAGCTGCCACCAACGAGCAAACACAAAAGACCACACTTGGCTATCGCATGCTCCGTTGTTCAGTTTGCAAGCACCGCTTCAATGAACGTACAGGAACGCCGTTCAATTTCCTGGAATATCCCACTGACATCATTCTCCTGGTCGTCTTGTGGCGGCTCCGATACAAGCTGAGTCTGCGGGATCTCGCGGAAATGTTTCTGGAGCGCGGCTGGGAGTTCACGCACGAGGCAGTTCGAGAGTGGGAAAGGCGGTTTGCACCGCTCATTACAAAGCAATTGCGAACCAAACGGCGCGGGCAAGCGGGATCATCGTGGTATGTAGATGAGACGTATATTAAGGTGCATGGAAAGTGGTGTTATCTCTATCGAGCCATTGATGCCGGTGGCAATCTGGTGGATTCACGGTTGAGCGAAAAACGGGATATGGAAGCCGCCCAGCAGTTTTTCAAGCAAGCCCTCGCCGTTGTCGGCCATGCTCCAGAACGGGTAACGACGGACGGTCACACCTCTTACCCGCGAGCAGTGCGTGAAACGCTGGGGTACGATGTCCAACATCGGACAAACAAGTACCTCAACAATCGCTTAGAGCAAGACCATCGAGGAATCAAGCAAAGGTATTATCCTATGCACGGTTTCGGGAACTTCAACTCGGCATCTCGTTTCTGCTGTGCCTTTGACGAATTGCGCCATTATCTCCGTCCTCGTTCTACCACAGGAGAACTGTCTTCACTTTCAGAACAGCGACGAGTTCTCCTTGATCGGCTTGAAACCTTAAAGGCATTGATGCAAGTAACCCTCTAGTGAGAGAGTAAATAGCTCAGTATTCTGCTGAGCTTTTGTGCTCTCAGTTCTGACAGAACCTGACAATACCGCCAAACATTCGGAATATGGAGTACATAAATTTTTGTTCATCTATAACGCAGGCTTTTTCTCTTACCAATGAAAGGAAACAGGCATGACGCAGAAGGCACTCGCAAGAGTTATTGATGCAGTCTTACAAGGACATGTCGTCTCAGATGTTGAGGCTCGCTCATTCGTTGATTTGACTGATCTTCCACCACTCCTTGCAGCCGCAGCGCAGCTTCGCGACCAGATTCACCATAATCGTATTTCTTACTCACGCAAAGTATTCATTCCCTTAACACAACTCTGTCGGGACGTTTGTCACTATTGCACGTTCGCACAACCACCACGGCCAGGCCAGAAAGCCTATCTGACGCGAGACGAAATCCTGGCAATTGCCCGGGCTGGTGCCGAGGCTGGTTGCCATGAAGCACTCTTTACCCTTGGCGATAAGCCAGAGCGACGTTATAAAGTTGCGGCACGAGAACTGATCGAATTAGGCCATGAAACAACCATCTCTTATTTAGCCGAGATGGCTGAACTTGTGTTCAGGGAGACTGGCTTATTGCCACACGCGAATCCAGGGGTCATGACGGCGGATGAGATTGCTCTGCTCAGACGCGTCTCTGTCTCACAAGGGATTATGCTAGAGAGTGCCTCCGAACGGCTCGGTGAGCGCGGAGGAGCACACTACGGTTCACCGGATAAACAACCACAGGTTCGCCTGGAAACCATTCGTCTGGCTGGTGAGTTGAAAGTGCCGTTCACTTCCGGCATTCTGATCGGCATTGGAGAGACACGACAGGAGCGCATAGAGTCGCTCCTCGCGCTCCGTACGCTCCATCAGCACTATGGCCACATTCAGGAGATCATTATCCAGAATTTCCGCGCCAAGCCAGGCACACGCATGGCCAACGCGCCCGAACCTGATTTAGACGATCTGCTCTGGACCCTGGCTATTGCCCGGCTTATTTTTGGCGGAACTATGAATATTCAAGCTCCCCCGAACCTGAGTCCCGGCGTCTATCAGCAATTGGTCAGCGCTGGCTTAAATGACTGGGGTGGGGTCTCGCCCGTCACGCCCGATCACGTGAATCCCGAAGCGCGCTGGCCACACCTGGAAGAACTGGCGGCGCGCACAGCCGAAACGGGAAAGATACTGGTTGAACGGCTGGCGGTCTATCCAACCTACACCCTCGATGCCCCACAATGGGAAGACCCGCAACTGCTCATGCCTCTTTTACATGCAAGTGATAGCGAGGGCTATGCTCGCACAAGCTCCTGGTCCCCAGGAGCACAGGTTGAGATTCCCGCTGACGAGCTGGCGCTGGCAACGCAGACACAGAACAGAGCAAATGAACATGTTTCTTCCGATGTGCAGGCGCTACTTGAGAAGGCGCTGGTGGCTGAGAGTCTGGCAGAGAGAGAGATCGTGCGCCTGTTTCGGGCACGCGGAGACGATTTTGCAGCAGTCTGTCGAGCTGCGAATACACTCCGCCAACGTCTGAATGGCGATGTTGTCTCATATGCCGTAAATAGAAACATTAACTACACGAACATCTGTTACTTTAAATGTCAGTTTTGTGCCTTCTCCAAAGGAAAATTAAGCGAAAATCTGCGAGGAACACCTTATGATCTTGGCCTGGACGAGATTGTCCGGCGAGCACAAGAAGCCTGGGCACGCGGTGCAACCGAGGTCTGTATGCAAGGGGGAATACACCCAGAGTATACAGGTGAAACGTATTTGAACATCTGCCGAGCAATTAAAGCGGCCTTGCCTGATATGCATATCCATGCATTCTCGCCGTTGGAAGTCTGGCAAGGCGCCCAAACGCTCGGTATCAGCCTGCATGACTTCCTGCTCCAATTGAAGGAGGCGGGTCTGAGCACTCTACCAGGAACCGCCGCCGAGATTCTGGACGATGAGGTACGCGCCGCGCTCTGTCCCGACAAAATCAAGACAGATGAGTGGCTACAGGTGATAGAAGAAGCGCACAACGTCGGGCTACGCACGACCAGTACGATTATGTATGGTCACATCGAGCAGCCCGTCCACTGGGCACGTCATCTTTTGCGGATAAAACAGCTGCAAGAGCGAACTGGTGGAATTACCGAATTTGTGCCGCTACCCTTTGTTCATATGGAGGCACCCATCTACTGGAAAGGACACGCCCGCAAAGGACCAACCTTCCGCGAAGCAGTGCTGGTGCACGCAATTGCACGCCTGGTTTTGTACCCCCACATTACAAATATTCAGGTCTCCTGGGTCAAAATGGGACGTGAAGGCATTCAGGCCGTCCTACAAGCTGGGGCAAATGATCTGGGAGGCACACTGATGAATGAAAGCATCACGCGAGCGGCTGGTGGTGAAATGGGGCAGGAATTACCACCGGAACAGATGGAGGAGATTATACGCTCGGTTGGGCGCATCCCTCTCCAACGCACCACGCTCTATCAACCGGCTTCGCAGGAACGACGCCAGGCGTCATTCAATGCCCCCGAGCTCCAACCCATCGTGCTGACGCCCGCCAAACGCTATACGCGCACGCGAGTCCACGCCAGCGCCAGGGAAAGCTGAGACCTGACCTTGCGGCATTCCTACACCAGTACAGGCGCTTTCTTGCCTGTACTGGTGTGCAACACCTGGGAGATTTTTTTTAGTTATGAGTGATCTGGAATTTATGCAGCAGGCCATAGCCTGCGCACATTCCGTTGAAGGGCACACCAGTCCGCGTCCGGCTGTCGGGGCTGTGATTGTCCGGGACAATCGAGTTATTGGACGCGGCGCAACTTCGCCGCCTTATGGACCACATGCCGAGATTCACGCTCTGAACGAAGCCGGTGCGACAGCAGCAAGCGGAGCGGATCTATATACGACGCTTGAACCGTGTTGCATTGCCATCCATACGCCACCCTGCACAAAAGCGATTATCGCGGCCGGGATTCGACGCGTCATTATTGGAGCGCTCGATCCTAATCCTCGGGTTAGTGGCCGCGGCGTTGCACAATTGCGTGAGGCAGGAATCAACGTTGTTACAGGCATCGCCCAGCAGGAAACGTCTGCCTTGATCCGACCCTTTGCAACCTATATTACGCAAGGGCGTCCTTATGTCACAGCAAAATGGGCTATGACCCTGGATGGCAAACTGGCCACCCACACTGGCGATGCGCATTGGATTAGCGGACCAGCAGCCCGTACCTGGGTCCACCAGCTCCGCGACCGCGTGGACGCTATTATGATTGGAGCGGGAACTGCTCACGCCGATAATCCGCTCTTAACTGTACGCCTGACTGAAGCTCAACGCGTTCACAAACGGACACCACGTCAAGATCCCTTGCGCATCGTCCTCTCGTCATATGGCAAGCTGGGTTCCCATCTCCATCTCCTCCAAGAGCAACTTGCGCCAGGAACCTGCGTCATGGTCAGCGAGACCAGTTCTCTCCAACAGCGCGAGGACTTGCGCCAGCGGGGAGTTCAGGTCATCGAGGTTCCCGCAAACAAAACCGGACAGGTTGATCTCGTTGCCGCGCTCAACATTCTGGCTCAAAAAGGGATCATGCATCTCCTCCTGGAAGGCGGGAGCAATTTACTTGGCACTGCCTTTGGGCACAACCTTATCGATCATGTCGCGGCCTTTATCGCACCGAAGCTTATTGGAGGAGCAGGCTCACCATCTCCCATTGGTGGTTCGGGACTGGCGGTAATGCAACATGCTCTCCGCCTCCAGGGTGTCTCAATCCAGACCATCGATGAAGATCTGCTGATCGAAGGTGAGATACCCCACATAGTAGAACAAACCACGACAGGAAATTAGCGTATATGCAATCATCAATCAATCTACTCTCTGAAACACAGCTACCAACCAGGGAAGCGCTTTTTCGCCTGCGCTACTACGAAGAAAGCATGAGTGGAGAGGCATATCTTGTCCTGCTCCTGGGTGATCTTGAACAGAGCCAGGACAATCCGCCTTTATTACGTCTTCACTCATCCTGTACAACAGGCGATATTTTTGGCTCACTGCGCTGCGATTGCCAGGCCCAGATGCACGCCGCCTTGCGAGCTATTGCCCAGGAAGGTCGGGGAATCTTCCTCTATCTCCCCCAGGAGGGACGTGGGATTGGCCTGGCAGGCAAACTGCAAGCCTATAAATTGCAAGAGCAGGGCTATGACACTGTTGACGCTAATCAACACCTTGGCTATCCCGTTGATGCGCGTAGCTATACAACTGCGGTCGCTATCTTACAAGAGATGCAGATTACCCACGCACGCCTCATGACGAATAACCCTGAAAAAATCGAGGCCCTGCAAGCACATGGCATTCACGCAGAACGCGTTCCTCTGGAGATTCCGCCCAACGCGAGCAATATCTTCTACCTCCGGACCAAACGTGAGCGTATGGGGCACTTGCTGACCATTTTGCCCGAAAGAAAAGATATTGACCCTAAACTTCTGTAATAATGGCGTCCATTCTCCCACGGGATACGCAACGAGACAGGCGGAATCTTTACGACATGTCAACAGTAATAGTAGGGGGAGGAGAGCCGTCAGGCTCATCAAGCATCTCCAGAGGGATGTGTCAGAACTGAAAACACAGAAGATCACAAGACGTGCTTCATCTTCAACCTGAATCTGTTTAGGCGACCAGCAACATGGTTTTCAAGGCATCCAATCGTTGGCAGAAGAGATGACGTTGGTCAGCGAGGGAAACATGTTGCTTTCTCGTGGTCCGAAACCGAAAGAACTGGCGTACCTCGTCAAATGCCCTGCAGAAGCGAGAGGCCGAGGTGAAGTTTCCAAATCCACGCATCGGGTAATAGCTGTGCTAGCTACTTGGGACATCCGTTCGATAAATCGGCCTGTTGTGTATGACGAAGTGAGCTTTCTTGTCAAAGCACGTGGGATGCGCGTACAATCAATAGGGTCCATTCTGCGTATGAGCTCCGACCATACGCCGTTCTCACAAAGAAGAGGTTTCTATTTGTGCTGTGTCTCTTTTCCTCGATCAAGCAATGTGTCTCTTTTTGCTTCCATACGCTTCAAGAACATGTTTTGCGTTGGATCAAACCATCGACAACTTCCTTTGTACTCGGCACGTTCGCCGATCTGACGCGCGGCAAAGCCGAACTACTTGCGGAAAATGCACTCTTGCGACAACAACTGATCATTCTGCATCGAGAGGTCAAGCGACCAACCTATCGGAAGACGGATCGTCTTCTTCTGGTGCTCCTTGCCAGGATGGTCAGAACCTGGAAACAGGCGCTTTTGCTTGTCCAGCCAGAGACGCTCCTCCGCTGGCACCGTGAGCTTTTCCGTCTGTTCTGGAAGCGCACATCGAAGGCGCATGAGAGAAAGCCGAAGCTCTCGTCCGAGACGATCAGCTTGATCAAGGAGATGGCCGCAAACAATCGGCTCTGGGGAGCGGAAAGTATTCGCGGTGAGCTTCTCAAACTCGATATTCGGGTGAGTAAACGCACGATTCAGAAATATATGAGACCCATCCGCCGCAAAAGGCTGAGTGGACAGACCTGGAAAACGTTCCTGCGCAACCATGCGGCAGAAATATGGGCATGCGATTTCCTGCAGGTCCCTGACCTCTTCTTCCGCCCGCTTTTTGCGTTCTTCATCATCGAGTTGCAATCGCGAAAGGTCATTCATGTCAATGTGACGCGCTCTCCCAGCGATCCCTGGGTAGCGCAACAGTTGCGAGAAGCGACTCCCTATGGACACGCGCCAAATTATCTGATCCGGGATAATGATCGCAAATTCGGGCCGGAATTCGCGCGAGTAGCAACCACGAGCTGCATCAACGTCCTTCGAACGCCGTACCGAACCCCACAAGCGAATGCCATCTGTGAACGCTTTCTGGGAAGTGTGAGACGAGAATGCTTGGATCACTTCCTGATCTTCCAGGAAAAGCAGCTGTACCGCCTTCTCAAAGCGTATGTCGTGTACTTCAACCAGGCTCGACCGCATCAAGGGTTGGGACAGCGAATTCCCGATCCATCGATTCCGTCTACTCCTCTCCCGAACTCATCGAACCAGGTGAGCGCCATTCCTGTGTTGGGTGGCTTACACCACAACTACCGCAGAGCAGCATAAACACTGGCAAGCATATACCCCAAAAAGTATGTGTAGCCCGTAAAATATCGAATGTGGCATCTGAACATTCTTTGCCCGTTTTCCCTCATCGGACAAAAGAACAGGTTATTTCTCTGCTTCATTACCGAGATCGGTGCTTCTCTGCTCATGAAGCAAAGGCCTCACCTTGCTTGGCAGTGCGTCTCTTTGTGAAAGCAATGTGGAAGACGAGAGCGTATCCTGGACCATTTATCCGATCTTATGAACAGATATTCCAAGTAGCCAACACAGGTGTTTGTTTTCATGCTCGCACTCTGTCACAAGATTTGTTTTCTGGTCAAGCCCATAGCCAAGTTGACAGTATCTGTGGAAGTACGCGTGGAGCAAAGTCTCTCTGCCAACCCAACGGTTGCGCCTGCATCCCTGTCCCGTACGCAACGGGCCCATTCTCGGCTCTCGTGGACTGTGCGGCTGGCTCGCAATGCGCGAGAGCCTTCTGCTCCTGCTGTGGCTCTCACCCTGTTTGGAGTGCCCTCAGCCACGGCTTATATTCTCGGCCTGGGGACCATCTGAGAGATGGGCACGGATCAGAAGGAGCGTAGGGATTTCGCGGTTGCCTGGCACTCGCTCAGCTTGTCTGTCAGAGGGTCCAGGTTCGAGGGTGCGCTCAAGTGCAAAACCTGCGGCGGCGAGCTGGTTGAGGTACGTGCTGAGCATGCGATGATAGTCTCCAACCCGGCTACGGACTCCATCTGGGTTCGATGAGAACCATTGACGTTCGTCAAAATAGCCAGTGACGGTCCTGCCGAGTGGATGCTCAGGATCAGACAACGATGTCCACTGAGCGTGAGGGGACTCGAAACACGGGTGAGGAATGGCAAAGACCAGCCAGCCTCCTGGCTTGAGAATCCGTCTGACACTCTGAAAAGTGGCTTGAAGATCAGGAATATTGATCAGTGCCATAACACAAACACAACCAGTAAACTGATGGTCGCTCAGCCCCTCTGCACGTTGAGCGTCTCCTTGAACATATCCAATTCCCAGCGGCTCCTGCTCTTCATAACGTTGGGCGAGTGCCAGCAGGTTCGGGGCCAGATCAAGACCGATGACCTGCGCTCCACGTCGGGCCAACTCGCGCGCCACCCAGCCTTGTCCGCAGGCCAGGTCACAAATGACTTCCCCCTCGACCTCTCCGACAAGCGTGAGCAGACCCGGCAAGATCACTTCCATGTAGACAGGTCTCTCGCGCAGAAACTGATCATACCATTGGGCGATATCATTGTAAGAAGCTCGTGTCATAGCTCTCTCCTTGCTTGATGGCGACTATCTCCTCCTGGCAGTATATCATCTCGACTTCTTTGAGGAAGATGCTCCAAAAGAGCGGCATGGGATCTGAGAACACCTCGTTGCGCAAGTCGTGGGCTTTCGATCCTGGTGCGCAAGGTGCTTAGACGTGGATCCTTCCCGAGCGTTGACGACTTGCAGGCCAAAGTCCTGGCCTTCATCGACTACTATAATGTTACCACGGCCAAGCCCTTCCAGTGTACCTCTCAAGGCAAGGCGTTGATCATCTAAACCATCCAAGGATTTTGGTTCCCATGTACTAGTACATTAAACGAAGGGAATATGGCCGAGCCAGCATTCCACTCCTGCGTCAACGTGTCCTTCACGCCCTGTAGCGTCTTCTCTCCGTTCAGTATGGAAGGGAAAACTAAGCGAGCACTATTTCACCAAACCTGTGTATGATCCTGGAATTGATTCAAACAACACAGACACTCCCGTGCTTTTGCCTGGGAGTGTCTTCAGACGTCGCTTCAAAGGCTTCTAGATATCTCTCCGACCATTACGCCCTTGGAACATCGCTTGTGATGTGCTAAGGGCGCTTCCTACCACATTGTACGGGAATGCTCTGCCCAGGACCGATCTGATAATCTTCGTATTACCAGGAGAATCCCTTTGCTATGGGTGAAGATACACCCGAGCGAAATTTATGATAGCTGAAGACTGTAATGTAAAATTCTGCACGTTAGTCGTCGTAGCCTGGACAGCAACTCCATGATAGAGAAAGATCCAGGTTGCATCTTGCAGTATTAATTGCTGGGCCTTCTGATAATCAGCAGCACGTTCTTTCTGATTATTGGACACACGTGCCGCATCCAGCAGAGAGTCAACCTGAGGGTCTGTGAACTGTGTGTTATTGAGTCCACCGCCGGTATGAAACCAGGTATAGGTGTTACCATCAGGATCTGGACGACCACTCCAGAAAAACATACCTGCCTGATAGTTATGTGCCTGGGCATCACTGAACTCGGCGGCAGCTGTCTCTTGCTTGATTATCACTGTAATTCCTGCTGGTTGCAATTCCGCTTGAATAAATTGTGCCTCCTGTGCAATGAGCGGAGAACCGCTTGCAATCAACAGTGTAAAGGAGACACCGTGCGGCTTGCCTGCGAGCGCGAGTTCAGCTTTCGCTTTGTTAATATCATATGTATAAGGTACAAAGTTCTTGTCATAGGCCCAACTACTCGGCGGAACAGGACCATTGGCAACAACTCCAACATTCTTCAAGACAGTATTCAGTATCTCTTGTCGATTCACGCCGTATTCGATTGCTCGCCGCACATGAACATTATCCAATGGTGCAGCTTTTGCGTTGATTTCGATGCCATAGAAACTCTGTGCTGGGATCTGTTTGTAGACAAGATTAGGCGCTGTTTTCGCCATCCCGATATCAGTCGGATCGACAGAATCGGCAACATTAATCGTCCCAGTTTGCAGGTTGTTAAACCGCTGAGTACCATTCGTGATTGGGCGGTAGGTAATGGCATCCAGATAGGGTAGCTTATTCCCCTGCGCATCTTTCTGCCAGTAGCCTGGATTCTTTTTGATGATAAGATGATCGCTTTTCATCCAACTACTAAACATAAAAGGTCCAGTTCCTGCGCCTACAGGATCATTCGCGAAATTGGCACCTGCTTTCTTTACAGCTGTCGGTGATACAACCATACCCGCACGATCGGACAAGGTTGCTAACAGTGGAGAGAAAGGCGCTTTCAAATTAAAAGCAACATGAGTTGCATCTACAGCTTGGACTGACTTGACACTGGATAACTCGCTATAGCGTGGTGACGATGGAGTAGATAAAATACGATTGATATTAAAGACAACGGCATCAGCGTTAAAAGTCGCTTTATCCTGAAATTTCACACCAGTGCGCAGTGTAAATATCAGGTGTGTAGGTGAAGTGTATGACCAGGAAGTTGCAAGGTCAGGAAGAATATTATTTTGTTGATCAACCTGTACCAGCGTGTCGTACATATTCAACATTATCTGTCGGTCAACGAACGAAGATGAGCGTAATGGATCAAGTGTTACAACATCTTGCCCCAGACCAACACTAATGGTACCGCCTGATTTCGTTTGAGACGTTGCACTGTTGTCTTGCCCACAGGCTGTCAGGATCAGCGCCGAAATAAGAAAAATGGCAGTGATCGTAAGCACCCATGTGCGTGCGAACATAGACCTGCTCATACGTTCCAATCTATTATGCATCACGGGTCAGTTTCTCCAATTCTCAATGGACGATATGTACATGAATAGTGGGGCCCGAGTATTAATGGACCGGAAAACCACGTTAAGAGCTTGTAGGACTCTTACACAATTTAGGAGATAAGCACATCAATAGAACGATGAGAAGCCATTCTTTGTGCTCAAAAACGCGAGGAGCTTTCAACGATAAGCTCATCCTTCACCTGAATTGTGTAAGAGCCAACTTTTCAGCTTATTTACCGGTTAGTGCTTACGCAAAGCAGAATCGTCACAAATGATCATCTAACGACTATTTGTATGTATCGGTGTTCGCGCAGGGTGTGGCCTTAGAGATGTAGATCTGAGACCAGCTCACCGAAGAGGGCATACCATACGCTTCAGCGGGTACACCCTGTACGCAGGTCTTATAGACCTGGGCAGCTTTTGGCTGATAGACTGGAAGCCAGGCCACATCATTGATCAGTTGCTGCTCTGCCTGGTTGTACTGCTGAAAACGCTCGTTACGAGTGGTATTGCCGTCGGCCTGAGCCATCAAGGCCTGATTTTGCTGCTGGGTGGCGGCGGCGCTGGTCTTGTTGTTACCATAGTTCATGTAGTTGTACGATGAGCCTTTGCCGAAGACATAGGTGAGCGAGTAGAGCGGGTCGGGCGTACCTGATTGCCAGCCGATACGCCACATTTGCAGGCCATTGGGGTTATTTATCGCGTTCACCATATCGTCGAGCAGTTTGTTGAAGTCGATCGCGTTAATCTTGACGCTGATACCCAGGTTATTCTGCCACATCTGCTGAGCAACCGTAACCTCCTTGGCGATATCAGATGAGCCCGCACTGACGCTTAGCGAGATCTGGGGGAAGGTCGCAGGAGTATAGCCCTCTTCTTTCATACCTTCTTCCAGGAGTTGGCGAGCCTTGGTCTTATCTCCCTTCAGAGAGGTAACACCGAGCGGCCCCGCCAGATTTTGGTTATAGCCGGGAGTGCCTTGGGGGACAATATGATTCGTAGCGCTTCCATCGTCCTTGTAGACACTGTGAACAATAGCCTCCTTATCCAGGGCAAGGGCAAAGGCCTGGCGGATCTTAATATTATCGAAGGGCTTGACCAGGTAGTTCATTGTGTAATATGAGATAGTTGGCTCAAGCACCTGGCGAAACTGCTTATTCGGCAGGTTTCTGGCGGCATCAAGCGAGGAGGACGGAACCGGAGCCATGCTTACCTGGCTGGTCTGATAGGCCCTGTAGGAAGTATCACTATCTTTATAGAAAACCATCACTATCTTCTTAAGCTGTGGCTTCGCGCCATTGTAATTGGGGTTGGGAATAAAGGTGATATCGACGCCCTTATCATACTTCTGGACAGTCCAGGGGCCCGAACCAGCACCCTCGCTGATATGATCGACAAATTTCGGGCCGTACTTATCGAACAGTTTTTTGCTGATTATGACGTTACTACCTGAGAGGGTATAGGCAAAGTAGGGCTGTGCCTTACGACTGGTGATGATCGTGACGGTTTGGGGATCAGGAGCCAGGAGACTATCATTGATAAGAGTTTTGATTTGGCCGCTTTGCAGCTTATCGTAGTCCTTAATCATGTCCAGGCTAGAGGCGGAGCCAGATTTGGTCTCAGGAAGGAGGTAGCGGTTGATACTAAAGACCACATCCTCTGAGGTTAGCGGGGAACCATCGCTAAACTTGAGATTGGGTTTGAGCTTAAAGGTCCAGGTAACGCCATCGGGGGCAACACTATACGATTGCGCGAGATCATAGACCAGCTCTTTCTTATCATTAAGCGTCAAAAGCCCACTAAAGACCAGCTTGGTGGCGTCATTAGAGGGCACATCTGTGACAAGAGCTGGATCGAATGTCTTGATGTCAGCTACATAAGTCTCGGGAAAGATAAAGGTTTGCTTGTCACCGGCAGCCTTCTCGGTGTTCGATGTCTGTGATGGAGCACTCCCACCGCAAGCGACCACGATAAAGGCAAGTGCACAGAAAAATAGAACCGGTAAGAGGCGACGAACAGCAGGCTTGTGCGATAGCATGTCAACATCTCCTTTCGCAAAAAACAGAGGAATTGCAAAATATGGAACGGACACATACCAGATGGGGCAACTGGCAGAGCAGTAACCTGAACGACGCTCTTTACGAGAACAATGTAGGAATGCACTATTCCCGCACTATTTTATTTACAACGCACGCTCGCAGGAGTGGCACCCGAACCAATACGCTATCTATCACTATACGTAGCGCCTTGCTGCGATATAACCGCGGTAAACAAAACAACCTGCCAGGCAACATCTACTATATAGGGTTGTGTTGCAAAAAAATTGAGCCGAGAAAATGAAGCAGGTAATGACGGCACGAGAATCATTTCCTCGGAGAAAGAGTGCATATTCTGCAGTCCATTCCTGGAGAAATATGTTCAAGTACGCTTGATTTGCTGAGCTTTCAATTTTGCAACACGACCCTCTCTCGCGAGTCAAGAATGCAGATTTTATTTATAGGCACTGGTGTTCGCGCAAGGTGTATCGCCGGACTTGTAGATGTTCGCCCAGTTCTGTGGAGAAGTGATACCTTGTGCGTTGTCTACAAAGCCTTTGACGCAGGGTTTGCGAACGTAGCTCGCCGTGCGCTGATCGATGGGAATCCAGGCAACATCATCAACCAGTTGCTGCTCGATCTTGTTGTATTGGGCCATGCGCTCGTTCGTGTTCTGATTGGCATCAGCCTTTGGCATCAGATCTTGATTCGTCTTTTGCTGGGACGCATCTTGGGAGTTCCCTTTACCATAGTTGGTCTGGTTATAAGGCGAGCCATTCCCGAAGAGCAGGCTGGTCCAGTCTTGTGGGTCAGGGTAGTCGGCACCCCAGGCAATAGCCCACATCTGCAATCCCTTGGCATTCCCGGATGCCGCAGTCGTGTCGTCAAGCAGTTTATTGAAGTCTTCATCGTTAATGCTGACATCGATGCCGAGGTTGTCCTTCCACCGCTGCTGGATGAACTGAAACTCGTCCTTTGAGGATTGCAAGCCACCGGTGGCAGTGGTCAGGATGATGCGCGGAAAGTTCGAGGTTGTATAGCCCTCTTCCTTCATGCCTTCCTGCAAAAGTTGTCTGGCCAATGTTTTATCGCCCTTGGTCCCCTTAACACCAGCGGGACCAGAGAGACTCTCGTTATAGCCGGGTTGGCCCTGAGGGATGATATGGTTGGTGGCAATGCGTGCATCTTTCCAGATGTTGTGTGAGATGGTATCTTTGTCAATAGCGAGAGCGAAGGCCTGGCGGATCTTCACATTATTGAAGGGCTTGACCAGATAGTTCATCGCAAGGTAATCGATGGAGAGCTGCGGGAACTGATGATATTGTTTGCTGGGCAGGGCGCGTGCCTGTTCCAGGTTGGCTGTTGGCACTCCCACATAGTCGAGCTGGTTAGACTGATAGGCTTTATAGGCCGTTTGCGGGTCTTTATAGAACGCATAGACTAACTTCTGCAACTGTGGTTTAGGTCCCCAGTAGTTCTGGTTGGGCACAAAACTGATCTGTTTGCCGCCGATGTGCTGATCCAGCTTGAAGGGGCCGGAAACGCCGCCCTCATTGAGGTGCTTGAGCCAGTCAGTATCACCGTACTTCTGTATGAAGCTCTTTTCTACGATATAGGAGGTGGGGTAGGTAAACGCTTGGAGAAAATATTGTGCCTTGGATTCGGTGACAATCTTGACTGTAGTGGGATCTGGCGCGAAGAGACTATCATTGATGAGAGACTTGACCTTGCCCGTATTGCGATTGGTGGCGTCCTTGATCAGAGCAAGGTAGGACGGAGCAACGGTAGACTTCAGTTCTGGCTTGAGTGCGCGATCGATGCTAAAGATAACATCCTTAGAAGTGATGGGGTTCTCATCGCTGAACTTGAGGTTTGGCCGCAGCTTGAAAGTCCAGGTACGTCCATCTGGAGAGGTGGTCCAGGACTGCGCCAGTTCGCCGTAGACTTCCAGTTTGTCGTTGAGTTGTACCAGACCCACGAACATCGTACTTAGAGCACTAATAGAAGGACCGTCGGTTGAGAGTGCCGGGTCAAGCGTAGCGACATCGGAGATGCCACTGAGCGGAGAGATGTAGATCTGTTTGTCGGCGGAGAGCTTATTGCTAGCACCAGTGCTGTTCCCTGAAGGACCACCGCATGCGACAATGAGCATGGTCAACATGAAGAGGACAGCTGGCAGCAAGTTGCCAGCAAGCGTTTTGCCAGGTTTCATCCGTGAATACTCCTTGTATAAGATAAGATACACTGAGCCATTCAGGCTTTTTCGATTGTGAACCTCCTTTATAAGGCTATTGTGAAATATCAGCAGCTTCCACTCATAATCACAAATGGGTACGCGGTATTTTCAAATTCCTTGTACTAGCAATATATTGCCGGCTCGGGATTATTACGCTCGTCAGAGGACGAGAGGATAAGGCCTCTCAGGAACACGTATGCGCCACTGCCTCGCTGGTATCATTGAGCAAGCATATTCATACAAGGTGCACAATCATATGCGCTTATCACAAGGATACCGTCCACTTGCTTGCCTTACAAGGGGCAAACTTACCGATGATTGTGAGTGTGTCTTGTGCAAATTTTACAGAGAACGTGCTAGAATGCCCTGTTCTCTGAGACTAAGCTCGCCCTCTTCATCCAACGTCAAGGTAGCGGCAGCGACGATCGGTTTCGTCATTGAAGCTATACGAAAGATCGTCTTGCTCTTCATGGGAAGCTGGGATACGTCAGGACTGAGAACAAGGATAGTGGAAATCAGTCTTGTGATACACTGATAGTCCTAGAGGACATCATTATAAGGAGAGCATTATGAACTGCCCGCACTGCGCATCCCCAACCACGAAAGAACAGCGCAAGAAAACGACACTCGGCTATTCCACGTTCTCCTGCATGAGATGTCACCGCACCTTCAACGAGCGAACTGGTACTCCCTTCAATTATCTCGAATATCCGACCGATATCGTGCTTCTCGTCGTCCTGTGGCGGCTTCGCTACAAGTTGAGCCTGCGTGATCTCGCTGAAATATTTTTGGAACGCGGTTTTGTGTTCACACATGAGACCGTTCGAGAATGGGAAGCTCGTTTTGCCCCTTTACTAGCGGAGAGACTGCGCACCAAGCGACGCGGACAAGCGGGTTGATCCTGGTATGTCGATGAAACCTACGTCAAAGTGCATGGGAAGTGGTGTTATCTGTATCGAGCCATTGATTCGGATGGCAACTTGGTGGATTCGCGCTTGAGCGAGAAACGAGATATGGAGGCTGCTCAGGGCTTTTTTCAGCAAGCACTCCAGACAGTTGGCCATGCACCAGAGCAAGTGACGACGGATGGGCATGGCTCCTATCCACGAGCGATTCGCGAAACACTTGGTAGCGACGTTCTCCATCGGGTTGTGTTGCAAAAAGAAAGCTGATCTGTTAGAGTGAGTGGAAAAGAAGAAAAATGAGGATCCATCATGGCAGAACAGCACCCGTTCAAATGGCGTCATTTTGAGGCCGACCTCATTCTCCTGTGTGTACGATGGTATCTGCGCTATACACTCAGCTATCGCGACCTCGAAGAAATGATGCGGGAACGGGGACTCTCTGTCGATCATACCACGATCTATCGCTGGGTGCAGCACTACGCTCCGGAACTAGAAAAGCGCTGTCGGCCTCATCTCAAAGCATGCAATGACTCCTGGCGCGTTGATGAGACCTACATCAAGATCAAAAAGGTGTGGTTCTACCTCTACCGTGCAGTGGATTCAGATGGCCAGACCCTGGAGTTCCTCGTAAGCTCAACACGCGACGCCGAGGCTGCCAAACGCTTCTTCCTCAAAGCGCTACACGGTCCTGCGTGTTCAGTTCCTCATGCTCGTCTGCTTGAGGAGCCAGTGAGCCAGCCCACCGTTTCGGCTCTCCCCACCACCACGACGCCAATTCCACGAGTGATCAACGTCGATAAAAACGCAGCCTACCCCAAAGCACTTGCCGATCTGAAAGTCGCTGGGATCCTTCCAGAAACTGTCGAACTGAGGCAAGTGAAATACCTCAACAATCTCATTGAGCAAGACCATCGGTTCATCAAACGGCTGACGAAGCCAGGGATGGGCTTTTTCTCTTTTGAAACGGCATGGCGAACCTTAGAAGGATACGAGGTGATGAATATGATGAGAAAAGGGCAGTTGCAAGGGGTGGGAAAAGGGGATGTGAGAGGGCAGATTGCGCTGGTCGCCAAACTGTTCGGAGTGGCAGTCTAAGAAAGGTTGAGAGAGTCGCTCATGTTCAAATTCTTTCCTCGTACTTTTTGCAACACAACCCGTTTTTCCCCTCTCTATGGAGGCCAGACATACCCCCCTCTGAATTCCCCTAAGTAGGGAAGCTAGCTGTGTTTGTGTGGCGTGGTAGGACGGTGGTAAGGAGGTGTCTCATGTCGAAAGAATTGATTAGATGCACCTGTGAAGCCCATGCGATGTATGTGTGTCTTGCGTGTGAGGAATACCTGTGTGAGTTGTGCGCTGAAGCCTGTCTACAGGATCATCCCGACAATGTATTGGCTATCACCGATTTGACACCTGAAGAGGTTGAAGAGACGATGTTCATCCCGACGCATTGCCAACTGTGCGGGAAGCAGACAGACATGTTTCGTCCCGTTGAAGCGCCACAAGATCCTGACGATATGGTGTGGGCATGTGGTGAATGTGTGAAGTATGGGGGCCTTACTGATGAGGCCCGGAGTGAAGGTTTTTGTTATCAGAGATAGGCCCAGGAAAGCTTTCTTAATCGGTCAAACCGTACGGAATGAGTCGCCTTTCCCCAGCGTGTTCGACTGTCCTTTGAGCAAGTCTACATCTTGCTCCGGCCCTTCGTCGAGTAGGCTTGTTTCAATATGAACGTAGAAGGAAGTGAGAACATGAGACGGTTTATGCTCGTCACCGAACTCAACCTGATCAATGGTATAGAGTTTGACTCTGGCAGGGTCGCGCTCGATCAGTGCGACTCGATTGGCCTGGGGTCGGTTGATTGTGAGAGTCATAGCAGTATCGAGTCTCTGATAAATGCCTACAGCCTCTCGCCTATCATCTGGTTTAAGACGCTTGATATCACAGATGAGCAGAGGAAGAAGGCAGAGATAATCCGCCGCCAATGGGTAACGAATGGATATCAATATGAGCCAAGAGAGGTTGAGCTATAGTGACGACTCCCCACGGCTAGAGCCCTGTCTTTTCTACACAAATGACAAACGGAGATGAGAAGCGAGATAAACCCTTTCAAGCAGGGTTTGGACACGAAGCCAGCCCTTCCAAAGCGTTTTCCAGCCGGGAGGACCATCGCTGCGACGAGCTAAATAGCCCCCATTTGAGCAATGGCTTTCCAAGCGGCTTGTATTGTCATCTGCATAGGTGACTGACCAGTTTGCGCCGCGATGACGGCGAGCACATCTGCTCAATAGCAAGAATGAGGTATCCTCTTGAGAGGATGTCCTCTCGCCACCTTGAAATACCAGCCAGGGAGACACCACCTTGCAAATGCAGCTCCCCGATGGCCGCTCCATCTCCTTGACCCCAGAGCAGGCCCTGGACGCGCGTTGTCTGGCTCTCTCCGTCAGCAAGTTATTGAAGAACAACAATCGCAGACAGATCGTTCGATTGATCTGCGACTGCCTGCTGATCCTGTGGTCGTGCAAGCCGACGATAGACGGGTCTCTCAGGTCGTGAGCAATCTGGTCACCAATGCCCTCAAATATTCCCCTGCGAACACGCCCATAGGCGTGGAGATAAGCCAGAGACCAGGAGAGGCCATCCTTGCGGTTTCCAATGAAAGCCCTGTGCTTTCCCAAGAACAGCAGAAGACGCTTTTTGAACCATTCTATCGCAGTCCTGAAGCGCGATCCTCTGCGACACCCGGATGGGGACTGGGACTTGCCATTTGTAAAGAAATTGTTCTGCAGCATAGTGGGCGCATCTGGGTAGAGTCTTCGGAGGAAAAGGGGACAATCTTCTTTATCGCCTTGCCTCTTCCAACGAGTTCGGAAAGCGCATAGCCCAGAAACGGGCTCGCGGCAGGTATGGGGCACCAGACAAAAGAGTTCCAATTTACAAGATGGCAAGAGAAGAAGTGAGATCTGGAGCGGTTTCCCCAGTCACGTTTCTGCTAGTGCTCACTCTTGGGGCAATTGCTCACGTTTGGAGTCTGGCACAGATTCGGTGATTCAAAATGATTGGATGACACTTGCCCCCTGTGCTTGAACTGCTCGCCTATACTGACGTTGGGAACTATTCCATACGACGCATCGGCTATCAAAGAAAGGTAGCTCAATCGCTCTTCCACGAGAGAAAGGAACGCTTCAATGAAACAACGTGTCATCCACTATGTGCTCTCGCGGCTGCATCAGCTTGGCATCACCGATATCTTTGGGGTTCCCGGTGATTATGCCTTCCCCATCGATGATGCCATTGATGAGGACCCAAACCTGCGCTGGATTGGCTGCTGCAATGAGTTGAACGCGGCGTATGCCGCCGATGGATATGCGCGCATCAAAGGCGTGGCGGCAGTCAGTACCACCTACGCGGTTGGCGAACTGAGCGCGCTCAATGCGATTGCTGGGGCGTATGCGCAGCACGTCCCTGTTTTCCACCTGGTGGGTATGCCCAATCGAGCCACGCAGCGCGCACGAGCACTGGTCCACCACACTCTTGGCAATGGCGAGTTTGACCTCTTCTATCGGATGGTCGAACCTGTCGTCTGCGCACGAGCCATCTTGACCCCAGAGAACTGCGCATCTGAGACCGAACGGCTGATTGCGGCTGCCCTCTCTCAGCGCCGACCGGTCTACATGGCTTTCCCTGCCGATGATGTCAATCAGCCCGTGCTCGGAATGGCTACACCACTGCCCATGCCGCAGAGTGACCCGGCGGTCCTTGAAGCTGCGATCGCGGCCATCGTGGAAAAGGTGACCCGAGCCAGGACGGCATGTATTCTTCCTGGCTTTCTCGTCGCACGAGCCAACCTGCGCCAGGAGCTGGAAGCGGTCATAGACCACTCCGGGTTGCCCTTTGCCACCATGTTCAACGATAAGAGCACGCTTGATGAGACGCATCCCTCCTCTATCGGCATGTATGATGGTCAACTGATGAATCCCGAAGTGCGTGCCTTCGTCGAAGACTGCGACTGCGTCCTGGGTGTGGGAGCTCTTTTAACGGATTTCAACACGGGAGCATTCACAGCACGTATTGATCGCACAAAGAGTATCAATATGCTCTACGATCATGTGCGGGTAGGCCATCAGGTCTTTGGGCATGTGTGGATGAAGGATGTGTTGCAGGAACTTGCCCGCCGGTTGCCCAGGCGTTCCGATGTGAAAGGACCACCAGTCAGCGGACTGGGACCCCCCCAGGGCACGAAGGATGGGAAAATCACCGCCGAGTATCTCTATCCTCGTTGGGAGCAGTTTCTCAAGCCGCATGATATCCTGATCACCGAGACAGGCACCTCCTCGATGGGCATGGCCTTCGCGCGGATGCCTGCGAACACCGTCTTTCACAATCAGGCTCTCTGGGGCTCCATCGGCTGGGCCACTCCAGCAGCCTTTGGGGCCGCTGTTGCCTCCCCGCAGCACCGGACCGTGTTGATCACGGGGGAAGGTTCCCATCAACTCACTGCGCAAGAAGTGGGCCAGTTCGCTCGCTACGGACTCAAGCCCATCATTTTTGTCCTCAATAATCATGGCTACCTGATTGAACGCCTGCTCTGTAAGGATGGAGAGAAAGCCTACAACGATGTGGCGGCGTGGAATTATCAGCAGGTACCAGCGGCCCTCGGGTGTGACAACTGGTTTGTGGCTAGAGTCACCACCTGTGGCGAGTTGGACCGTGCCATCGCTCGTGCCGAAACGGGTGAGACGGGAGTCTATATTGAAGTGGTGACGGGCAAGTACGTCGCCCCGACGCTCGCGCTCAAGATCCATGAAGCTCGCGGCACGCTCTATATGCAGTGAGCGAGACGTTGCTCCGCGGGGCCAGGCTCCTGAGATGGAACTGGCCCTATTGGAACGAAAGCACAGAAACAGGGGGGGTTGCCCTTTTCTCTGTGCAGAAAATAAAGAGCGGTCGCCAGATCAACCCATCCTTCACCAAGAGTGAGACAGACCGACGTTTGAGGGCAAAACCAGCTAAGGTTTCGGGTCAATTACCAGCCATCAACAATCTTCATCACGCTCTTCCTACCAGTGCAGCCAGTGACGCACGATCACCACCATCAATTGGGCCACCACCGCCTGCAACAGCCCTCAGACATACCAGTTAACACGCTTTCGCTTCAACGATAGAGGTTAATAAGTTGTGGTTCAGCCTATGATGGAAATAAAGTGATTTCTTCCCCAAGAGGAGACGGGTGTGCTCCTCTTTACGAGACAAGAAGGAGAAAATATGTTTTTCCATGTACAGAAGCTGATCAATGAAATTGTGCCCGATGAACCAGATCCGGCTGCGGCTAATGCGCTTCAGGAGGGATTGGGCGGCCAATTTGGTGAAATGCGCACCATGATGCAGTACCTCTTTCAAAGCTTCAATTTTCGCGGCAAAGCCAAACCCTATCTCGATGTCATTCAAGGCGTAGGCATCGAAGAGATTAGCCATGTGGAACTGATCGCGACCACAATTAACCGGCTCGTGGATGGATCTCCGCGTTATCAGGGCAAGGAAATGGGCGAAGGGCGCAACAGCACTCCGCTCAAGGTTGCGCTTGATCGGAATGGTCAGGGGCATGGCAATATTCATCATTTCCTGGTCGCTGCTCAGGGAGCAATGCCAGTGGATGCCGCCGGAAATCCCTGGTCGGGCTCGTATGTCTATAATAGCGGCAATTTGTCGCTTGATCTGCTCTATAATTTGATGCTGGAAAGCACGGGGCGTCTCCAAAAGTGTCGTCTGTATGAAATGACCGCGAATAAGACGGCACGCTCCACCATCTCGTATTTAATTGTGCGTGATCACGCGCATGAGAATGTCTTTGCGAAGGCACTGGAGTCGCTGGGCGTAAATTGGAATAAACTGCTTCCCATTCCCAATTTCGATGCCACACAGTTCCCCGAAGTGAAGCAATTGATGGACAAGGGGCTTCACAACCAGCAGTACCACTGGCGCTTGGATGGCTCAGAGATGGCGAAGATTATTACCGGCCAATCCCCCTCGACGACCAGTGAGCACAATGGAGGCACCCTGCAGGTTCCCAAGCAGGCTCCTGAAGGCGTTCCATTCACGCCAGGGGACGTACGGCCAGAAGAGTTTGCTCCTGGTCTCTCCCACGATATTGAGGCGATGGCCGAACAGGTGATGCAGGCAGCAAAACACGTGCGGTAAAGGACGATACAGGCTCTAGCTTGCTCTTTCCTCTCCTTACGCGATGCGTACTCCATGCATGTCAGTTCAGATTGCTGGACGAGTGGAAACGAGTATCGTCCGTGCTTCTCTGCATGGTATGGCTCCTGGCCACGTGAGGGTGAATGCTGGACGAGTCTTCAGACTCGATCCGTGCCAGTGCGAACATGTTGTTGTCCCCTACTCTCACAATACCGCCAGGAGATCGCTTTTTTTGCCACAGAGCCAGAGGGCTGCCGATCATGGCAACCTTCGCGACCTGGTCCTCCCACTTCAGCAGGAGCCACCATCACAATAGGAGACCATGGCAGAGACAGAAGCCTTTCGCCAGGCAGCACACCACAAGCAATCGTCATAGGGCTGCAGTTCCCCCACATACCGTTCCTCTCTCTACGCTTGGCACAAGCCTCCCCAGCACACTCAACTGCTGCTGCTCCTCTTCCTATTATGCACTTCTTTTCCCGCAAAACGCCTTGAACACGCCCATCAGGGAACAACGTGGTGGGCTTTTTCTTGGGCACAGGCATAGCACCCTCCTTTCAGATAGAGCACTTGATCAATATAGTCTAGCTATATCCCTATAATGACTCAAAAATACTATATAGCAGGTACCATTCTTGACAGATCACGTGAAAAGCTGACACAATCCCTCCAGATGACACATGGAGGAAAATCAATCAATGGTAGCATCTCCCAGTAAACAGTCGAGCACCAGTTGCGCGGCCAACATGATCAGTGTCGCCTTCCAGGGGGAGCGGGGAGCCTTTGGGGACGAGGCTGCACGGGCATATTTCCGCCAGGAGGGTCAGCAGGAAGCATCCTTTCAGCCCCATCATAGCTTCGCTGATGTCTTTCGCGCTGTCAGCGCGGGCGAGGTAGATTACGGGGTAGTGTTGCAGAAATTTTTAAGCCCATCAAAATGATGCATATTCGAAAATCGTCTTAGGGTAAAACAAGCAAAAGATGTACCTCTTTCTCCTGAAAACGCTTCTGTTGCTGCTGTCCTACGCTTTGTTTTGATGGGCTCAAAAATTTTTGCAACACTACCCTTTCATGCGTGTGAGATCTCTTTCTTTGTCCTTGCGATCTTCACCATGCGACCGCTTCCCCCGACTACTGCAATATAGCTCACAAAGGCTAGTAGACTAATACAGACACTGCTCGGATATCCTGTGTAGAAACCGATGGCAATGCCGATCCAAGTGAAAGCGATGGCGAGGACAGCGGCAAACCCAAGGGCCGCAAAGGGGCGGCTGACAACCTGATATGCAATGGCTGCCGGCAAAAGCAACAGCGCAAATACCAGTAATGCTCCCACGGCCAGGGTTGCTTCACTCACCGTGATGGCCAGGAGCACCATAAACCCCAGACCAAGCGCACGTACTGGTACCCCATGAGCAGCTGCGACATCAGGGTCGAGGGATGCAAAGAGTAAGGGGCGTGCAAGCAGCAAGAGGACAAGTATTACCCCACCACTCACAAGTGCTATCGTTCGCAGTTGATCTGCTGATACCCCCAGAATATTCCCAAAGAGCACGGTGACCCCTGAAAAGCCCGTTCCTGTTCCGCTCACATGCGCGGTAAACAAGCTCAAAAAGAAGACGCCTAATCCAAGCACCCAGGCCAGAACCGTGCCAATCGCCACATCCCGCCCCCGCAAGCGCTCACCAAATCCACCCATCGCGAGCGCCACGACAACGGTGGTGATCATCAGGCTGAGGAAAGGGTTGATCCCCAAGGCCGCACCACCCAGTGCTCCGGTAAAGGCGACGTCCGAAAGCGATTCACCAGCGAAGGCCTGGTGGCGCAGGACGACAAAATAGCCAACCAGCCCGGCAACGATACTCAAAAGCGTTCCGGCAAGGAGGGCCTGGCGCATAAAGTCGTAGCTCAGCATCACCTGGAGATCCTGCCAGAGATTGAGGGTGAATGGGGGCAGTGCTGTTGCAGTGATGACGTTCATATGATCCCCCCTTCTCGTGAATGGATACGTCGGCGTAGAAGAGCCGTTTGGATGAAGCGCATGCCACGGACCAGGACATAGGTGACAAAGGCCAAAGTGGTGATAAAAAAGCCAACTGGATAGGGAGTGGCGTAGCCAATGGCGAGTCCGACCCAGGTAAAGAGCAGTGCTAAGGTGATCGCGACGAGCACAGCCACACCAGGGCGAGTCGTGACATATTGCGCAATCGCTGCTGGCGTGACCAGGAGGGCAAAGATGAGCAACACCCCAACGACCTGTACGGCGACGGCCACCTCCAGTGCCAGCAGCACAAGGAAGCCAAGGGAGAGGATACGCACTGGTACTCGGTGCGCCGCCGCTACATTGGGATCAAGGGAGGCAAAAAAGAGGGGGCGTGCGATACAGAACATAATGACGAGCAAAAGGAGCGTTGAGCAGGCAATGATGGTCAGATCAGTGTCGCTAATGCCGAGCACATTGCCAAAGAGGACCGTGTAGACGCTGCCTGCGTACTCGGCTGTGGAGAGGTGAATAAAGAGAAAGCCCAGCGCCAGCGAGGCGGTAAAAACGGCCCCGACCGCGATATCGCTCTGGCGGTTCTGGCGAGCCGCACTATTTAACGTCTGGATGCCCACCGCTGCGAGCAGGCCCGCGAGAAAGAGGCCGATGACGGGCGCGATCCCAAAGAGAGCGGCCCCCGTCGCTCCGGCAAAGCCGACGTTCGCCAAGCTATGTCCCGCGAAGCTCTGGTCGCGCAAGACCATAAAATAGCCCATCACTCCTGCCACCACGGCGACAAGCGTCCCCGCGAGATAGGCGTTTTGCATGAAGTGATAGTGCAAAAGGAGCTGGAGGTCTGCGATGAGGTCCCAGGAGAAGGGATTGGCATCAGCGAAGACGATGTGCATGATAGCTGACCTCCTCTTCGGGCTGCCCAACCACGACAATGCGCCCATCGCTGGCACGCAGAACCTCAATAGGCGTATTGTAGAGGCGCGAAAGTGTCTCCGTCGTGATCACCTCTTCTGGCCTCCCGACAGCAATCTGCCCATGCGCGACATACACCACGCGATCAACCGCCGACAGGATGGGATTGACATCATGCGCGACAAGGAGTACCGTGGCCCCCGTTTCACGGCTGATCTGGCGGATCACGCCCGCCACACCTTGCTGGTTGCGCAGATCCAGGCTGTCGAGAGGCTCGTCCAAGGCCAGGATACGCGGACGCTTGACCAGCGCCTGTGCGATCAGCAAGCGCTGCTGCTCTCCGCCGGAGAGCTCACCAATGGGCCGATCAGCGTACGCGCTTGCGCCAACAAGCTCAATGGCCTCCTGCACGCGTGCCGCAACTTCCCGTGCTTTACGGCGCTGAAGCAGCGGCAGGGGTAATCCCCAGTGGGCGCCGTCCAGCCCGAGGCGCACAATACTGCGCCCGCGCACACGCACATCGGCCTCAAAATGCCGCCGCTGGGGGACATAACCGATGACGGTATTTCCTCGTTGCGCGGGACGCCCAAGGACCGTGATGCTTCCAGCAGCGAGCGGAAGCAGCCCGAGGATGGCTTTGAGCAGCGTCGACTTGCCTGCGCCATTGGGACCCAGGATCGCCAGAAACTCGCCTGGCTGGACGCTCAGGTGTACCTGCTGCCAGATAGTACGCCCGCCCAGCATGACCGCCGCTTCTTCCACCTGGATAATGGGGGAAAGCGCGGTAGAGGTGGGAACAGGCAGAGGAGAAGAGGATATATCATGCATGCTGTGGTTCCCTCCATTGGCACGGCAAGCCCAGACTTGCCGTGCCAATGCGTTATTTGCCCGTCGCTTGGGCGAGGGCGGTTTCGATGCCTTGGAGTTGCGCTGACTGCCATTCCTCAAACGAGGCGTTCGCCGGGGTCAGTGTCTCAGTGATGGTGGCGACAGGAATGTTGTTGGCCTTCGCAAGGTTGATCAGGGCCTGGATATTATTGGGCGTATTCTGCGAGTTGTAGATCAGCACTTTGATCTGTTTCTGCTTGATCTGCTGCTCGACGGTCGCCTGGTCAGCGGCTGCGATATCTTGTCCCTCAGAAACGGCCTTGAGGTAGGAATATGGCGTGACCAGCTTCAATCCCAGGGCGGGCGCTAGGTAGGAGAAGATGCTCTCTGTCGCCCCGACCGGCGTCTCGCTATACTTTGCTTTGATGTCTGCGATCAGCGTATGATACTGCTTCAACCCGTTCGTGAGAAAAGCCTGATCCGACTGATCAAAGGCAGTGGCATCGCCCGGATCGAGCGTCTTGAGGTCGTCGCGAATCTTATTCGTCACGGCTGTCACATAATCGGGGTTGTACCACATGTGGGGATTATCACCCTCGTGCTTGCCATTGAAGTCGCCCACATTCAATTCTTTGCGCCCACTTGCCGGATTGGCCTTCAACAGCTTGTCTATCCAGGGATCATAGCCCGCACCATTGAAGATAACATACTGCGCATCAGCCACCACTCTGGCATTGGCGGTGGTTGGTTCATAGCTATGAGGATCGGCATTGGGATCGACGATCAGGCTGGTGACATGGACATGACTACCGCCAACCTGGGAGGCGATACTACCCCAGAAATTTTCGGCGGCCACCACTTCAATCGTCTTTCCACTACTGCCACTTCCAGTGGACGACCCCTGAGCGTTGCTCCCACTACAGGCCGCAAGGAGCAGCAGGAAAAACATACTGATAAGTGCAGACGGAAGCGCTACACGACGCGAGGGAGACATAGGATTCCTCCTTGAAGGAAATAGAAATATACACCATAGACAATAGATAAGTAAGAGCACCTGATGATTTGTAAAGATATCTTCTCATCGTTTCCCTGTGAAAAGTCTCTCCAAGGAAAATTTCAGGTGCTCCTTGCGCTATTTTGCTAGCGATACTGTATATCAATACGCTATTACAGTACCATTTATTGAGATGCAGTGTCAATACTTGTTGAGACGAAATCTCAGCAATCTCTCTGGTAAAATCCAGGCGTATGCTTCTGCAAACAGCAAAGGGCTGCGGCTAGTCATGTGTATGAGCCTGTGTTGAATGCATCGCGTGGTAGTGTCCCAGATCTGCCTCCATGGCCAGTTCATAGAGAACCACGTATGGCGCCTCCAGAAGCAGGTCTTTTTGTGTCTCAGGCTGATAGAGATCATAGGTTGCGATACAGGCTTGCGGGTCAGCCTGTGTATTCCAGAAGGAGTGTACTTCTAGCGCCTGCGCATCTCCGTCCTGCCTACACAAGATCTGAAGGCCACGATTCCCCCGCGCTTGGCGATACTGTTGGCTACAGTCTATTCGCAAACGCCTGAGATAGTTCGTCAGATTCTCACTGGCAATTCGACCATGCCATATGCGTATCAGCATACTACTCATCCTTCTCCAGGTAAGACCAGTGTGGTCCTGGCAAGCGGGGCCAGGACCACATCGGTTTGAGAGAGAGGCTTTTACCTGGCTTGCTCTCGCGTAGATATCGGCCAGCGTTCTGGTGACTCAGGACGCTCACGAGCCTCTGCCACCGTTAGAGCCCTTCCTCCAAGCCTCTTTCCATTCAGTTGCTCAATAGCGGCTCTGGCATCTTGCTCATTCAACATATCCACAAAGCCAAAACCTTTGCTCCGTCCGGTCTCCCGCTCCGTGACCACACGGACCCTCTGCACTCGACCAATCTGGGCAAAGAAATCACCCAATTCCTGGTCGGTTATCCGATATGACAAGTTTCCTACATACAGTCTCATGCTTTTTTCTCCTGTCTGTTCACGCTCTCCGCAGCAACAGAGAGTCTCCTTGTAGACCATGTTGTTCCAGGAAAGAGTCTTCGCTGGCACACCGCTGCCTACTAATGATATAATGTATCATTAGTAATTGCAAGCATCTTTGAGATCTTTTTCAACCGCATATGGCTTCATCTTATGCACAGGAGGAACATATGACGCATCAATTTCATCTTGAAGGCTCTCAACGCCCTTTACACCTCAAGAAGCAGGGAGCCGCGCTTTTCAATCAACAAATGTGGTGTTGGGGGCAGGATATTCGCCGTGCAGAAGGCAATCTCTTACTCGAATATGGCTTTACACGTCGGAGGCCGCCAGAAGAGGTCGTGGGCAGCAGTTCCTATGTTCTTCAGACGCAAGAACAGCACACCGTTACCCTCTGGGGATTTGGTCTCTTTTACACCCATTCCCCCTCTGAGGGCATCTTTCTCAAACGGTATAGCTTCACGCCTCGCCTGGCTCTCAATGTCGAATGGCCTCTGGACGCCTGGGCACTGGATCAGCTTCCGGCGCTCTCGCTTCCATCAAGCCCGCGAAAATGTCAGGCCGTCAATTCTCTCCTCACTTCTTTACTCTCCTGGATCAGTGCCTACGAGACCTGGGTGCTTCAAACGCAAGGCCTGGCCTATCGCTATCAGTGTCTCGCCGCCTGGGGAGAAGTCGCTTGTCCCGCTGAGGCGATAGTGTCTCAATGGCAGCACCTTGCGGATGCCTATACAGCACGCTCCAGAGCTGAGAAGAGCAGGTAGAACATTTCTCGCCTCCAGAAAGTCTCAGAACGATCAGCTCCTCTCTCTCCTCCCACCTATATGAGCATCTGTTCATGTAATAAAGTAGTGACTTTTACTAGAAAATTTGCGCAAATAGGCTTATTTTCCCTTGACATGGCTATTGAATGATGGTACAGTGTCTCGGAAGTTAATGATATTGTGTATCATTAACGCAGCGAATTCCTTTTCTCTTTGGAGGATACATGTCACGTATGGAGAAGGCGTTACGACCCAAACGCCGATTGTCAGTCAGCCGTCGCTGTTTCGGCATCTTGCTGTTCCTTGGTCTGCTCCTGCCATTGGCGGCCTGTGGAGGAGAGAGCCAGGCCAGCAACGCCAGCGGATCGAAAGTCGTAAGCGTCGTCGCGGGCGAAAACTTCTGGGGCAGTATCGCCACACAAATCGGTGGCAAACACACTTCCTTCAAGAGCCTGGTGAGCTCACCAACCGGCGACCCACACGACTACGAGAGCACCAACGACGATGCGCGTGCTATCGCTCAGGCGGATTACGTCATACTCAATGGCGCGGGCTATGATACCTGGGGTAGCAAGCTGCTGGATGCCAACCCCTCCGATACGCGCAAGCTGCTCGATGTGGGCAAGCTGGTGGGCAAGAAAGAGGGCGAGAATCCCCACCTCTGGTATAACCCGGAGTATGTGCAACAGGTCGCCAAACAGATCACCGCTGACTATAAGGCGATTGATAGCGCTGATGCCAGCTATTTCGAGCAACAATATAGCGCCTTTGAGGTGGCTTTGAAGCCCTACCTCGACAAGATCACCGAGATCAAGTCGAAGTATGCAGGGAAGCCCATTGGCATCTCTGAATCCATCTTTATCTACATGACAGACGCCCTGGGGCTCAAGGTAATCACGCCGGAGGCTTACTACACCGCCGAGGCCAATGGCTCTGAACCTCCTGCGAACTCTGTCGCTGAATTCAACGACCAAATTACGAAGAACGAGATCAAGGTCTTTATTCTCAATGTGCAGACTATCGATAACAGTGTCAAAAACCTCCAACAACAGGTGGCAAAGGCTGGTATTCCCGTTGTCGAGGTCTCCGAGACGGTGCGCCCCGCCAATGGTAAGTTCCAGGATTGGCAGCTTGCTCAGCTCGACAAACTTGAGCAGGCCCTGAGCCAGAGGAGCAAGAGCTAGCCAGAGAGGAGTGAGGAAATGACAGGTGCAGCAGAGACAGAACACGCCAGGCAACACGCTACCGAGACAACGACCAGGCAGAAACAAGAGGTGTGCGCTAACGTGCTTGAAGCGTATGGCCTGACAGTGCGGCAGGGAGGCCGCACCATCTGGCGCGAAGCCTCCTTCACTATTCATACAGGGGAGTTTGTCTGCGCGCTTGGCCCCAATGGCGCGGGCAAAACCACGCTCTTGCGCCTGGTGCTCGGCCTGATGTCGCCAGCGCAAGGGGAGATACGTGTGCTGGGAGCGCAACCGAGACGCGGCAATCCCTTGATCGGCTATGTCCCGCAGAGGCGCACCCTGGACGCGCACCTGCGAGTGTGCGCACGCGATTTTGTCATGCTGGGCCTCGATGGGCATAAATGGGGCATTGCCTCGCCTTTTGTCACCCAACAACAGCGTCAAGCGCGCCGCGAACTGGTGGAGGCGGCGTGTGAGGCGGTCGGAGCGACCGGGTACATCAATCGTCCGGTCGGACAGCTCTCGGGGGGTGAGCAGCAGCGCCTGCTCCTGGCTCAGGCCATTCTGGGCCAGCCACGCCTGTTACTGCTCGACGAGCCACTGGCGAGCCTGGATATCCGCAACCAGTACGCCATCGCTCGGCTGGTTGGCAAGGTCACCCAGGAGCGTCAGATGACGGTCCTCCTGGTCACTCACGATATCAACCCGCTGCTGTCAATGACGCAGCAGGTGCTCTACATCGCACAGAAGCAAATCGCGCTCGGCACGCCCGAGGAGATTATTTCGACTGAGCGTCTCTCGCGTCTCTACCGCGCACCCGTTGAGGTCATGCGCGATAGCCGGGGGCGCGTCCTGGTCTCTGGTTTAGAGTTGGGAAGATGAATACTGACACAGAAGAGAGAAGGAAGGAACTTCAGACTGATGCTGCACACGATCAATTTGCTTCTCCCATTCCTGTCCCAGCTACAGGTAAGACACGGCCTGGTCGTAGCGAGTAGCCCGACCCTGTCCTGGAATCTGCTCGCCGACTTCGGGGAGATCTTTCGCTATGCCTTTATGCGCAATGCATATCTCGCGGGGACGCTGGTGGCGATTGTCGCTGGCATTGTTGGCTATTTTGTGGTCCTGCGCGGACTCTCCTTCGCTGGCCACTCGCTCTCGCACATCGGCTTCGCGGGTGCGACTGCGGCGATCCTCGTAGGGGTGAGTTCGCTCTACGGCCTCCTGGCCTTCACCATTGGCAGTGGCATGATGATGGGATGGCTGGGGAAACGCTTGCAGGGGCGCGACGTGGTCACAGGGATTGTCCTGGCCTGGATGCTGGGCCTGGGGGTGCTCTTCCTCTCACTCTACAAGGGGTATGCGACCGAGGCCTATGCCGTGCTCTTTGGGCAGGTGCTCGGGATCAGCCAGCGCGACGTCATCATTACCTTGATCACGACCATTGTGACGCTCGTCGTCTTGTTTGCGATCTACCGCCCCTTGCTCTTTGCCTCTCTCGACGAAGAGATCGCCGAGGCGCGAGGTGTGCCAACCCAACTGCTCTCATTGCTCTTTATGGTGGTGCTGGCCCTGGCAGTGACCGCGGCTACCCAGGTCGTCGGCGTCCTCATGATCTTCGCCCTCCTGGTCACGCCCGCTGCGATTGCCGAGCGCCTGACCTCACGCCCTCCTCTCACAATTCTCTGCTCCGTCGTGCTCTCCATCCTCTTCACCTGGCTGGGACTGACGGTCTCGTATTATCTCCCCTACCCCGTGAGCTTCTTTATTACCACCTTTGCCTTTGTGACATACGTCCTGGTACGCCTTCTCCCCATGCTCCTACGCAAGCGAGGCGCGCAGCGCGAGGCTCTAGAAGAGCCAGGAGACGAGACGCTGTTCGCGCCACAGGACACAGAACTATCGCTCGCTCCTTCACAGGGCGCTTGACAATCACTAAAGATACAATGTATCATTAGATTATGACAGAACCGAGGAACCCCATACCACAACCGAGCCGTGCCACGCCTACTGTCTTGACACCGATTGACCCGGAGACCCTGGAGGGTGCGCGTTCTTCTGCTCCATCAGAAGAGCTACTTTCCCTGGTGGTCACGATGTTTCAGGCCCTGGGCGACTCCACCCGGCTTCAAATACTGTACGCGCTCATGCATCATACGCTCTGTGTGCGCGACTTAGCGATTCTGGTTGGTGTGTCGGAGTCGGCGGTCTCCCATCAGCTGCGGCTGCTACGTGATCGACGGCTCGTCCGGCAACGCCGTTCGGGCAACATTATCTACTATTCGCTCGACGATGAGCATCTCGCGGTCCTTTTTCGCGAGGCTGAGTATCACGCCGATCACGTCTACCAGAATCTTCCCCCTCATCCCTACACAGGATGAAGCGAACCATTATGCCCTGACAGAATACAACGGCGACACGTCGCCAGGAGAAGAGAGAGACCATGCTGAACAACTTTTTTGAACCCAGGCACCAAAGCGATCCTCGCCTCGTCGAACAGGTGAAAAGCTGGGTTCACCAGGCACTTCATCCAGATGAAGATACCTCTATCATGGTGACAGAGCTACGCTGTTCCGAACCTGGATGCCCTCCCATTGAGACGGTCATTGCTCTGTTGAAAACAGCTCATCCAACCAGCCAGTACAAGATCCATAAGACCATAGCTGAAATCACGCAAGAGGATATTGCGACTCTTACACAGCCGACAGATTAAGCCCACTTTGAGGCTTCCACGAATGTGAAGATGTTCATTCCTTATGAGCAAAGAGAGGCCATATGCTGGGGTCCCTCAGGTATAGCAATAGAATGTTCTCCCAGTAGACAAAACAGGCGTCCTTTGGATATATTAGGTATTACAAATGCAGTATACGCATGAGATTCAGAATCATTTTTCATGGATGTAAGTGCACAAAATAACATTATTGCAGACCCTCACGTTGCGGAGAGCACGAGACAGGAGAACAGGAATGCAAGCCGAAGAGCACGATATCCTCAAAAGGCTCAACTATATAGAAGGGCATATCGCAGGTATTCGAAAAATGGTGAAGGAAGACAAATACTGTGTTGATATACTGCGCCAGACATATGCCGTGCGTAAGGCCATCGAGAAGCTTGAGATAGCGATCCTCAGCGAGCATCTGCAATTGTGTGTTGTTGAAGGCATCAAAGAGGGCCGGGAAGAGGCTGTGATCAATGAATTACTTCAGCTCTACAACATCGCAGGCAATAAATAAGTGCCTATTGCTCTCTACAATGAGCTGTCTATAACTCGCTGCCCTTCCACGCTATACTTTTTACCACCTGTCTCGTCATTAGAGCAGAGTGTAAAACCTGAAACCAATGACAAACTTCATAGGCACAAGGTCTCATCCCCTTTAATGGAGAGAAGAGCAGGCAGCGAATAGGTATTCTCCCTTCCGCCCGCCCTCCCTTTTCTTCATACTTGCCTATTATCCCTTTTCAGTCTGAGTAATGTGGATGTCCAGAAACGTATCCCTCTTCGGCTCAATAAATACGAGTGCTGCCACATCCTCGCACGTGATGTCCATGAGGGTCTTATGGATTTTGTATCGATAGACAGGGCGGCCCTCACTCATGAGATAGATCATCGTCCGGAAAGGAGGGCAGTCAGGCGTGGTACAACGCATCTGCTTGATCAGGAGAGACGTATCCTCCTCAAGAGCAAGCAGATCAGTAACCCAGCGTGTCACTTGCTCCAGAAGCTGAGCCTCCCTATCGTTTGTCTCAATCAATGTGTCTCGCTGCATGTTGATTTCTCTCCACGAATGCATTCTTTATCATACAAGTACCCAGGCGCTCTGCTTGACAGAATTAATGATACATTATATCATTAATTCAGAGGAAGAACAAGGAAGACATGGCAGGCATGACAGCGAGGATGCGTCTGCACATGGCAACCAGTCAGGATTGAGAGAGTAAGACCATGCTTGCGAAGAATATTCAGACCGCCTTTGACCGGGCCGGACAACGCATAACGCGCCCACGCCGCTTGATTGCGGATCGCCTGGCGGAGCTGGCTGCCAGCGGCACAGATTTCTCGATTGACAATCTATGGCAGGATCTGCGTCAACAAGATCCTCATTTTGGACGTGCGACACTCTATCGCTCGATTGAAGTCCTGGTCAACCAGGGATTGCTGGATCGAATTGCGTATGCCGATGGGACACATCGTTATCATGTCTGTCACGATAACACCCATTATCACCTGACGTGTGTTCAGTGTCGGCGCTTTGTTGAGGTCGATCTGGATGTCTCCGTTGAGCAGTTCGTCTCCGCATGTCACCAGACCGACTTCTCGCTCGAAGGGCTGACCTTGACACTCTTCGGACGCTGTGCGCAATGCCGAAGCCAAGCCTATCCTTCGTCACAGTTAGAGGCCTGTTCTCCAGGCGAACCTCCAGAAGAGATGAGAGAAGATGCTCCACGGAGAAAGGACCGCTCATGAACAGCAGAGAGAGCAATACTGATATCGTCCTCAACGTCATGAATGCGCTTGAGGTCAATGATCAAGAGGTTGTCGAGAGCTACCTGGCAGAAGCCTTCACCTTCTCCGGCTGGACGCCTCAACCACTTGGAAAGCCAGGCTTTCTCAGCCTGATCACGCACCTGAAAGAGGGGATACCAGGACTCATATTCAACCTGCATAATATTCTGGAGGAGGACGAGACGATGCTTACGGGGACATTACGGATCTCCGGTTATCAAAGCCAGAGCTTTTCCCTGCAAGACATCGGACTCCCAGATGTTGCGCTCCAGGGACGCAGTATCGCATTGCCCTCCGAAGACGTCACCTATCGCTTTGAGCAGGATCAACTGGTAGCGTTCGCCATTGAGCCTGTACCAGGAAGCGGTCTCGCAGGGCTTCTGCATCAATTAGGGGTCGATCTTCCTGTCATCCAGTAGTGCAGGTCACTCGACCGGGAGAAGAGAAGACCTGTCTCCCTCGACGGGCGCAAATCCGTCGAAGATACACTCTTGTAAGTCTTTGGGGAGAGGAACATCACCAAGCAGACGCGCCTCAATATATTCGTAGAGCGCGAGAATCTGCTCATGTGTGTTGAGCGAGTGGAACCAGGTGGAGGTGCCGTCGAAGATGAGCAAGGCCACATTGGCCAGTGAACATGGTCCCAGGCACGCTGAAAAGGTCAGATGGACCTTGTTCCGCAGTTTGCGTCGCTCCCACTCCTGGTGATAGAGGTCCTCGGGGACGGGAGCGAAACCGCGCTCGGTCTTTCCACAACAACACCCATGTGCACAGATAAAGAGCTGTCCTCGTTTCTGCACTACTTTGATTAATTTTCCATCTTCTCGCACAACTGGCGTGCTTGTTACGCGCATTGAACGTTCCATCTGTTACCTTTCTGGACATACGAAAGAGAAAAACTCGTCGCGTGCCAAGGGAGGTCAACGGCACACGACGAGTCACGAAGAGCAAGAACTAGTTGGAGGGTATCTTTGTCTGCTCAGGAGTAGCTGGCTGCGTGCAGGTTTGGAGCTGTTCCGCAAGCCCGGCTTTCTCAAGATTTTGCCCGATGAAGACAGCACGCAACAAATCGCGCCGCTGCAACTTGAAGGGGCGAATACGCAAAAAGCCAGGGGTGAACTGGAAGACATGAATGGCCTGTGGATCATCCACAAAGGTCACGAAGCCCTTGGCACGATAGATCTCCTCAGGCAACTCACGCAGGAAATGCTCAAACCTGGCGCGCTCTACCGGCTGATCAAGGGGCAAGCCCACGGTATGAAGAGATTCATGAGCGTGTCCATGCTCATGATGATGCTCGTGTGCATCATGTGTGCGCTCGTGCTCCTCCTGACGCTGAGGAGCGGGAATATGCTCCAAACGCTTCTCTCCCAGATGCAGCGCGTGCAGAAGCAAGGCCTCGACGCCCTCTTCGGGCAATCCCTCGACGGCGGGAAAGACGCGTGCTTTGGGAGCATAACGTGGTACCCACTCCAGCAGGGCTTGGCGCCACTCCGGGTCGATTAAGTCACATTTGTTCATAACCAGGACATCAGCAAACTCAATCTGCTTACGCGCCAACTCCAGATTGCCTGCCAGTTCAATGATGCGCTTGCTATCCATCACCGAAATGATGCCGCCAACAACCACCTTTTGCCAGAGGAAGGGGTCCGTCAATTCGTCAAGTATATCTGCCGGGTCAGCCATGCCTGTTGCCTCCAAGAAGACCAGGTCAACATCCGGGCGGCGTGCCATCTCCAGAATCGCAGGGACCAGTTCCTCGCCCGCCGTACAGCACACGCAGCCATCGGTCAGCTCGGTCATCGCGAGTCCTTCCTTGCGCAGCGCCTCGCCATCAATGGAGACATCGCCGAACTCATTGATAATGAGGCCTGGCTTGAGGCCCTGCTCGACGCACCAGCCAAGCATCTCGCCGAGCACGGTGGTCTTGCCACTGCCCAAAAAACCGACGAGCACATACACTGGAACGCGCTGATCCGCGCGCCTCTGTGCGAGCATACTCATATGCGGCCTCTCTTTCTACTTGCCTCGTGGAGGCGTACACACAGTGACCAGCCCGCCCTCAGTGCCAATCGCGACATACTGATCATCAGGCGACCAGGAGAGTTGGCTGATACCTGAACCAAAATCGGCCTGGACCAGCGGACGGCGTGGACGCTCAACATTCCAGAAGATCGCTTTCCCCTCGTTGCTGGCGGTGGCAATGAGTGAGCCTTTATGCTGAAAGGCGAGCGCCGTAATCAGGTTGGCATGCCCCTCAAGCTCAATAGGCTTACTTCCGGCTGGCCCCTTGCCCGAGCAGTCCCAGACGGTCGCCGTCTGACTGCCACCCGTTGCCAGGTAGCGCCCGGTACTGTTCCAGGACAACTCGCGTACCTTGGTTGGATAGCCCCACATTTGCAGGTCCTCGCCGCTCTGGAAGATCCAGAAATGCACGGTCGCATCCTGGTCGCCGGTCGCGATATGCTTGCCATCGGGAGCCCAGGCCATCGTCAGGATCGAGCCTTTCCACTCGAAGCGCTCCAATGGCTCATCTTTGTCGATGCTCCAGAACGTGAGGCTCCCATAGGCCGCCGAGGTCAGCACATTGCTGGCAGGCTTCCAGCCAATGTCGGCGATGGTACTGCGGTGGTCGGGATACTCACGCACTAGTTTCCCCTCTACCGCGTCCCAAAGACGGAGCTTGCGCCCGGCCGCCGTGGCAAGCAGGTTCCCCTGGGGATTCCAGGCCAGGTGCTCCACCCAGGAGCCACCACCAGGCAGCGAGCAGCGTTCCTCGCCTGTCTGTGGGTTCCAGAGCTTGACCTTGCCATCCTGTCCCACGCTGGCAAGGCGGCTACCATCAGCGTTCCAACCCAGCTCGCAGGTTCCAAAGCCATGACCTGTTAAGGTATGCGCGACCTGCCCGGTGGTACCAGAGAAGATCGTAATAGGACCACTGACCGAAGCTGCCGCTAGCCAGCACCCATCGGGTGACCAGGCCAGGGAATTGACATGGTCATCCAGGTGCGCCACCCACCGCTGGCTCGAGGTCGGATCCAGTAATCGCTTGGAATGAGGTTTTATGCCAGGCATGCCTTGAATCCTTTGTTCAACTGTTCGCGATTGAGGTTGCGCCCAATAAAGATCAGTGAGTTGCGACGGGGCGTGCTCCCCCAGGCTCGGTCAGGACGGCCATCGAAGAGCATGTGAACGCCCTGGAAGACATAGCGCTCCTCAGCCCCTTGGATACTGAGCACTCCCTTCATACGGAAGATATCGGGACCCTGAGTACGCAGGAGTTCGCCCAACCACTCATTGAGCTTGCGAGGATCGAGGTCACCCGGAACATCAATGCCCACGGAGGAAACTTCGTCGTCGTGTTCGTGCTTTGGCTTGTAGTCGTGTGCCACCACAGCCATCAGAGGACCACGCTCAGCGCGCAGTTCGAGCTCAAATTCTGTGGGATGGTGCTGGGTGTAGAGGGCATAGAAACCAGGCTGCGCAATTGAGAGCGTATAGTTGAGTTCCTGGCCCTCCAGTGCCAATTGATAGAGGATATCTGTTCGCTCAAGCACTTCACCGGGGCGGCGCACCTGCTCATCATTGGAGAAGAGCAGCACTGCATCCATCGTGCGCTCAGCCAGGGTTGCGGTCGTTGCCTCCTGAGCCGAAAAAAGCGCAACATTGATCTCGGGGTCGGGTCCGGGCTGAAGCGCGAGCTGATACGTTCCCGCCTCAAGCGCGTAGATCCCACCCCACTCGAAGGGATACTCTGGCTCCATGAACTGGGGATCAACCTCCATGGCCCGATCCAGGTTGAAGCCACCCACATGGAGGATCTTCTCAACATCAATCTCCGCGTTGTGCGTGCGGTAGATCTTCGCGGCGGCATTCATGCTCTTGATGCGTGCCTCAAGCCGGTCCACATCCTCGGGGGCAACCAGGTCGATCTTATTGAGCAAGATCACATCGGCGAAGGCGATCTGCTCCTTGACCTCACTGCTGTCATCAATGTGCTCCCAGACGTGTTTGGCGTCCACCAGTGTCACAATGCCATCGAGACGCATCTTGCTCTGCATCTCGTCATCAACGAAGAAGGTCTGAGCCACAGGGCCGGGATCAGCCATGCCTGTCGTCTCAATGAGGATGTAGTCAAAGCGATCTTTGCGCTTGAGCAGGTTGCCCAGAATGCGGATGAGATCTCCGCGGACGGTGCAACAGATGCAGCCATTATTCATCTCAAAGATCTCTTCCTCCGCCCCAATTACAAGATCCTGGTCGACGCCGACCTCACCAAACTCGTTTTCGATCACCGCAATGCGCTTGCCATGCTCGACGGTTAAAATAGAGTTGAGGAGGGTCGTCTTCCCGGAACCCAGGAAACCTGTCAGAACGGTCACCGGGACCTGCGTTTGTGTCGTCATACGTATCTATCCTTTCTGTTCATCGTGCTTCCTGCTCAAGAGTGTAGATATTGCTCCGAGCCTGATCTTCTTGTGTATGTGTTTTGAGTGCCAGGTGATGGTGCCCGTTGTTGAGCAGTTCCCCATCACACGAGGGGTCAACCAGCAAGGATGGCGAGTTTGGCTCTGCCGAAAGGGCCAGGCTCCAGATCTCCTGGATGGGCTGCCAGCCACAATGGCGATAGAAGGCCTTTGCCCGCGCGTTTTGCGCCGTCACATAGAGTTGCATATGCGAGGCTCCATGCTGTGCCGTCCAGTTCTTCGCCTCCTCCATCAAGCACTGCGCCAGTCCTGCGCCCTGCACGTCTGGATCGACATAGAGCGCGACCAGCTCCACCCAGGCGCGATGGCGAAAGAGGGGCGAGTCGAGGTGGTTCTCTAAAAGCAACAATCCCACAGGCCGCTGCCCCTTCCAGGCCAACAGCCAGAACGTGCCCTCGCTCTCATGCGTGCGCAGAAAATGCTCCCTCAATAAGGCTTGCCAGCCATCGGCCAGCGCAAACTGCGCATTGAGCGAGGCGTTATAGGCATGCAACGCGGCAAAGAGCGTCGCGACAGCCTCAAAGTCATCGCGCGTGGCCGGAGCAAGACGCAGACGTTCTTGTCCAATCTCCTGCAAACGTTGGTTCACAATCACATGTGGTCCTTTCCAGGGTCCAACGTATCTCTGTACAGTGACTCAGGCACGTTGTGTGCGAGGTGGCGATGGGAAGCAGCAGGCACACCCGCTAGGATGCGAAACGGGACCGGAACGTTGAAGCGTGCTCTCACGCTCCTGCGCCCTGGCTCTGGCAGCCTTCTTAAAGGCAAAGCGCGAAAGCTGACGTACCGCTACTGTTGCGCACGCGGGACACCACGCCGTATCATCGGCCTCACGCACCGGTCGTAACTCGTCAAAATGAGTTCGGCACGTGGGACACACAAACTCGTACATCGGCATAACACAACTTCCTCTTGGCCTGCTAATGATATAAAGTATCAATAGTGAGATCTTTAGCAAGTATACTGGATACGGTCACGTTCTGTCAATGATACGCGATATCATTAGCAATCTCTTGGTGAAAAATGAGTATCTGAAGAGAACACCATTCCTGATCTTCATAGCCTCTGCCAGGAACGCTCACAAGGCGGCTCGGCAAAAAGGAGTCTTACATAGCCGTCAAACAGTATATAGCAATTTCTTCGTAAATAAGACGTAATATCAATATTGGCACCAAAAACCCTTGCTTTTCCCTCATGCGTATGGCATACTCTAAGCAATAAATGAGACGAAATCTCATTTGTAAGAAGAGGTGGATGTGAGGCGGTATGAAAATTGCGCTGTTGTGGCTCCCGTCTCTGGCGCGTGCGCGAAGAAAATACCGTGCTGTCCTACTTTGGTCGCACTTTCCAACGGGGTCACGCTCCTGGTGACGGGGCCATTCCAGGAACAGGATCTGGGACTCAAATGCTATCACTCAAAAGTGGGTGCGGTAGAACTGCTCCTCAATCACTGTGTTGAGGGGTCAGATGAGTACGTCGTCGTGGTTATGACGGCTGGTGCGGATACCTTCACTTCTGGTTTGTTCACGCGCTTTGATCTGACGTTCCTGGTCGTTGAATCTACCAGGAATGCACTTGGTGTCTATCGCCAGCACGCTGAATATGCGTGCGGCTAGGACGTGAAATTGCAGGTTATCGCGAACAAGGTTGAGACTGAGGAGGATCTGGCCTTTGTGCGTGAGCAGGTGAAGGATGGTCTCCTCACCTGGTTTGGGCGCTCAGACTATGTGCGAGCAATGGAGAAGGGAGATGTTCTCCCGTTCACCTCCCTGGAAGCAGGCGCCCATTCCGCGCTTACAGCCATGAAACGGGCTGTGGATAACTGTCAACAGGACTGGGACAAATTCTACCACCAGGCCGTCGAGTTTCACCGTCGAAACGCTCTTGCCTGGATGAATACATACCTTGGGGAAGATGTCACCACGCAGATTGACCCTGACTTTTCCTTGAGCACATTGCTCACCTCTCTCTCGTTGTAAGTAGAACGGCTGTTCTCCCCTCGCTTGAGCAGAGAACGTCAGCAGCAAAAAGGAGTTTCACAATGTCTCTCACGGTTTCCCCAACATTATTGGAGCAAGCCCAACAGGGTACTGTCTCGCAGAACGATTTTCTGGCCTGTATCAAGGACTCACTTCCCTATGCCTGGAATCTCATCGAAGGACTTGCGGGCAAGCTTCATCAGAGTGAGGCCAGCTTTGTTGACAATCAGACCCCACCTCCCAGCGAGCAGGCACGCGGTCAACTACTGCGCGTCCTCGCCAGTGACTCCATGCGCACCGCTTTAGAGAGCCATTTTGGCGTCAAACTGGCGTTCCAGAACTGCCATCGGGTTGCGCTCTTTCAGAAGGACCAGCTTGACCAGGAGAGCTACCAAGAGTTCGTTTCGCCTAGAAGTCAACTGCTCAACCAGAGTCCTGAACTCGTTGATTGCTAACGAATCAAAAGGGAACACCTCAATGCCGAGGTGTTCCCTCCTCGCCTGTTTCTTCAACTGATGAAATTCTCCCCACCTATCTATAGGTTAATTTGACTCGCGCATGAAAACGTAGGTGAAGGAACGTGATGCACAATGATAGAAGACACGAAACGCCCTGATTCTCGCAACTATCTCTACTCATCCCCTACAACCAACAACAACATTGGCCTTACATGAGCCTCCAGAGCAAACTGATAAAACAATAAGTAGGGACGGGTAACCATGTTTCGTGCTTCATTGATGGTGAGATCCATCCCCAATTGTTGGGCGGGCATGGCTGCATGAGAACGACTTCTGGCTTCTAGCAATGCGATAACATCTGGCTGTTGCTTCTTGATGACACTAAGAAGAAGTGGAAGGCGACCTTCGCCACCAGCCAAAATATTGTAGCTGAGGATTCGTAGTTCATGAATACCTCCTTTTCTCTAGTGTATCACCTGCATCACGTACTCTGCTCTCACTTCTTCCATCCTGCTGAATGGGCAATGTCACACGTTTTATAGATTTGTGTGCCAAATCAAGCAGATGTTTCTTTACACAAAACTCGGAATGGCGTCATGTAAATATTGACGAAATTCCTCCTGTTCTGGCAGGGCAGGCGATGATGACTCCTGAGTTGAAACCTCAGAAGCTGGTGTGGTAGGCTTTTTCTTGGATGCAGGCATAGTCTTCTCCTTTTGAGAAAATGAGTGATTTGTTCTAAAAGAACATCCTATGCCTGTAGTATCACCTCCACTACCCTTCTTTGAAAAGGCTTGCCCTTACACACAACTCGGCATGGCCTCCGTCTCTTTGAAAGAGACGCTCCTCCAGTTGGAGAGGCGCTCTGGTCGAGGTGGCAGGTGTTAAGGAGTGGAGATGGTAACCTTTTTCAGCTTGGCGATTGACAAATCAAGCTCTTTTGGCTTTGCTTCATCTGCGAATTGAACTGTGATGTATCCAGGGTGTGATGCCGATGGTAGCACAATGCCATTCCCCAAAAGAGGATGATTCACGATATCCCCAGGCAAGAACTCGCCTATCAGAGAGAGAATTGCCACCTTTAACCCATCGGTAGGCTCTTGAATACCATGCAGAGCCTGTCTTACATCTGTGCAATACGAAGAGGCTTGCGTGCGCAGGTCGGATGAGAGTGCCTCATCATGCTGTAACTTCTCTAGCCAAGTGCTTACACGCATGAGAACTTGCTCGGCATAGCTGAGGTCGCCCATCATTCTTTTGCGTTTATCCACGCCCTTCTTCCTCGCCGTCGTATGCAGGCTTGCCACATGCGGTACACGTTTTGGCATGCTCTATTTCTCCTCTCTTTGTTGACCGCCTTCTAAAAGTTGAAGAAGCTTCCTCGCCTGCATATCTGCCTTCCTCGCCATCTCAGACAGGCAATTGTAGGTCTCCAGGTCGGCGATTCGACCAGCTGAGTACTCACGCTGAATTTTTTGGCACACCTGACCTGTGAGGAGCGTCAAGAATAGGCCCTCATCAGAGGGTGAGGGGGTATATGGCTCCGCTTCGTTCTTCACCTGCTCTAGCACTGCAAGCAACTGCTCTCGTGTGACGTGACCGCCCTTGTTGCCGGTGGCCTCGTCAGTTCGATCAATCATCATCTGTACCCACTTTGGCTTGTTCAAGCGATCTTGTACCGTACCGTCTACTGGCCGGATACTTGGGCCTACACTCCAATGGATGCCGGTCTGATCTCGTAGATAGTTGGCGAGTGGGCAAGTGCTGTTGGTGCAGCTCTCGCCGACGATCGCGCCGGGTTCCTGTTGTTCTGCCCACTCATGGACACGCGGCCAGGTCAATAACTGCTGTGTGTTAAATGTCATTCTTCCATCCTCATCTGGTATCATGAAAGCAAGAGCCTTGCTCTTATCCGATCACACCAGGGTGAGCCGATTTGACGAGAGACGCTCGCCCTGGTGCTTCTTACTTTAGTGCTTCAAGTATACTCTATTTCTGTCCTATGCGCTTTTTCATCTCTCTCCAAGCTCCAACGATGATACCGGTTCTCTCTCCGCTCTCCTGGATGACAAAAAGCTCGCGGTCCTTGACTTCATAGACACCAACGCGCCATGCACGACGAGAGAACAGGCCAGGTCAAGGCCTTGATCACACGAGTTGGGAAAGCTGGCAGCACCGCACTACTCCTGGCTGTCCCAGGTGGGGAAACAGTAACCCCTGTCACGACATATGGTACAATTGCCGTATGGCATTAGAAGGAATTGGATCGCTCCTGTGAGAGTTGGTTTCACGAGCATCAATTGTCGAGAGATGTCAGCACAGGAGCAGAATTAAGATGAGAATTTACGTTGGGGGCCTCCCCTATCAGTCAACCGAGCAAGATCTGATCCAGCTTTTTGAGCAGATCGGCCAGGTTACCTCCGCCACAGTCATCACCGATCGTGAGACCGGGCGCAGCAAAGGCTTTGGCTTTGTTGAGATGAGCAGCGATGACGAGACCCGCGCGGCTATTGAGCAGCTGAACGGCTCAACCCTGGGCGACCGCACTATTACGGTCAACGAGGCGCGCGAGCGTCGCGCTCCCGGTGGTGGTGGCTACCAGAGCCGCGGTCGCAGCTCAAATGGTGGTGGTTATCGCGACCGCTACTAGTCTCTTCTAGCGAGAAAAGAAGCGAAGAGCATCCTCCCCCGTCGGGGGGAAGATGCTCTTCGCTTCTTTTTGGCGGAAAGGGATTCTTCACAAGAAGCTTGCTCCTAGCTATTGGTGAACAGACCACTAATGCCTGAAAGGCCTGTCGAGACGTCGATAAAAGGAGCACAGTGCCCGGCATTGGACAGACCCAGCGCCAGGCTCGATCATCTTCCGCGCCTGCATCTCCTAAAATAAGCAAATCCAATTCCTTGTCCGGCCCAATCACACTCGCCCAGCCTAGTCCTACAGTTGTAGATGACTCCGTCTCTTTCGCCCCCTTCCGAGAGGATGATCTGGCTTTTGCCTATCTCCTCTGCTTGTGTCTTGCCAGGTGCCCAGTGATCTGCTTGCAATAGCCCAGGCCGCGGAAATGCGAGCCACTGTGGATGAACTTCCATCACGTGAAATTTGTCTGGCATCCGCCAACCTTTTGCCCTGTTCGCTCGTTTAAGGGACGAACACAAACACACCAGAGAGGCGCCAGAAAGAAAGGATAGGTATGCAGAGGTTGAGCGATGAGCAACTCCTTGATGAGGTGATAGCAGGAGAAATGGCTGCCCTGGCTACCCTTGTCGAGCGCTATCAACACGTGCTCACCGGTTACCTCGATCGGCTGATGGGGGCTGATTGAGCGCTTGCTCAAGATCTGGCCCAGGAAACCTTCTTGCGCGTGCTTCGCCAACATGCGACGCGTGGCAATCGCCCGTTCAAATCCTGGCTGTATGCCATCGCGACCAATCTGGCCCGCGATCATTTCAAATCGAGCGCGACACGCCTTTCAACGCCGTTAGCGTCTGAGCATGAGGTCTGGATACTCGATGAGGTTCCTGGGCCAGAGGAATATGCCTTGCGCGGGGAGCAGCGATCCGCTCTTGTCGATGCCTTAAACCTGCTGGGTATGGAATACCGGACGACGCTCTGGTTGCGTTTTTACTGCGATTTGAGTCTGCAAGGGATCGCTGACACGCTCGGTATTCCCCTGGGAACGGTCAAATGGCGACTCTCTACGGGTTTGCGGCGCTTACGGAGTCTTCTCGCATCGTCAGCGGATACCTATTGCTAAAGGAGGAGATCTGTGGAGACAAACGATCGTGATGATCTGAGGGAAGCGCTGCGGGAACTGGATGCGACTCCGGCTGAAATCGCTGCCTGGACACCCCTTGTGCGACGGCTGGCAGAGTGGCCTGAGGGGCACATCACTCCTGCTGACCAGGGGGACCTGTTGTCCGTCCTCGAACAGGCGATACCGCTGCATTCAGCCGTGCGCCAGGCGCTTCGTGAGCAAAAGCCTCGTCGCGTCACCGGGTTGCTGGCAACAGCCCGCGCGCAGGTGAGCCTCTTTGGCCTGGGCTTCTGGCTAGTGAGCGCGCTTGTCACCCTGTTGGGCGCGGCGGTGGTGTTGGGCAGGGTGCTTCCTGATCAAGAACTGGTGCTGCGTGTCAGTGGGCCGTGCCTTTCCTACCTGGGAACCCTCGTCGCCTTTCGTGGGAGAGGAACGCGGGTGTTGGAACTGGAACTGGTCTGCTTGCCCTCTCCACTGCAACTGGCCATAGCCCGGCTGGTGATTGTGCTGGGCTATGATGTGGGCCTGGGCCTTGCGCTGAGTCTGGCGCTTTGGGCCGGCGGCGCCGGGCAGGTGCTGACGCTGACGCTCACCTTTCTCATACCCCTGCTCCTGGTCGCGGGACTGACCCTGCTGCTTTCGCTCCGCCTCTCGGTCCAGGCCGCAGCCTCCCTGGCCTATGGAAGCTGGCTCGCCTTTCTGGCCATCAGCACTCTCTCCAACCTCCAGGCGCATCTGCTCTCACTTTCGCTTGTGATGCTGCCGGGCTGCATCGGCTTGGCACTGCTCGTTATTGCGCTTCTACGCATCCACGCCAGCATGCACCGCCTGCTCCCGCATCTCTAAGGGTTGCGAACCTTTTTAGGGGCTGACTCGTAAGAGGGCATGTGCAACACATCGCACCTGTAAACTCTCACATACAAAAGGAGATTACCATGAGTATTACTGCGCTGACCGGTACTGGCCAGCAAACCCGATCTCTCAACAAGAACCCTCGCCTGTTTCTGAACGTGATGATCTGGGAGTTTCGCCGCTTCTGCGCCAACCAGCTCTTCTGGTTTCAGGCCCTCGGCCTCATCGGCTTCTTGCTCCTCATCACGTGGGCACTGCACGCACCAGAGCATTTTAGTACAGGCGTAATTCACGGGGGGAGTAGCGAATCGCTCAGCGGCTTCGTTGCCGGAACCAGCGCGGGAGGGCTTCTTCGTACCCTGCCGACCGTTCTGATCGTGCTGGTTCTCCTTCTGCCCTTTGTCACAGCTGATGGCGTAACACGAGATCTGCAACGGCGCACCCACGAACTGCTGATGACGACCGCGCTGCCGACCTGGGCCTATGTCTGGGGACGCTACCTGGCGGGCCTGGTGATGAGCCTGGGACTGGCGCTGCTCTTGCTGGCCTCCATTCTTGGGATGGGGGGGCTTTTGCATCTGACCGTCGCCGATTACCCATTGCCCCAGATCGGCACCGTGCTGCTCCTCTGGGTTGGCATGGTCTTACCGGCGACGATCCTAGTCAGCAGCTTCGGCTTCGCCTTGAGCACGTTGTTCCCGCGTCTCTCCACACTGGTCAAGGTTGTGATCCTGGTGGCGTGGATCGTGGGGGCGCTGGTGATCCCCCTCGGGCTAGGCGACAATACCACTCCTCCTGCCTGGTACGTCAATTGGGACCCGACGAGCGGGATAACTGCGCATGGGCTCCTTCCTTCGTACTTCATTAACCTTGACCCTACGATCACGAGCGAGGCACAGCTTCAGCAGTTTCTTCTCTCCATTGAGAACAAAATGCCCGATCTCGCGGGCTGGTTCGTGCCACACCTGTTGCTGGCCGGGTTCAGCCTGGTGCTGGTGCTGGTTGTGGCCCTCGCCTTCAAGCGGTTCCGCGATGTGCTCAGCTAAGGGCTTCGAGCGCGAGGGCGCAAAAAGAAAGAGGGAACAAAGATGGAATTGACGATTGACCACCTGAGCAAGCGCTATGGGCAGAACTGGGTTCTACGTGACCTGTCGCTGCGAGGTGCCCCGGGCATGCTGGGGCTGGTTGGACCCAACGGTGCTGGCAAGACGAGCTTGATGCGCATGATCGCGACCCTGCTGGAGCCGACCGAGGGGACCATCCGCTGGAACGGACAGGACATCCGCACCCATGGCCAGGCGCTCCGGCAGGTGTTGGGCTATCTGCCCCAGGAGTTTGGCGTCTATCCAGAGTTCACGGGACGCCAGTTCCTGCGCTATCTGGCTGCGATGAAAGGGCTGCCTAGATCCATTGCCAATAAGCGCGTTGATGAAGTGATCGAGGTCGTCAATCTGGAGCAGATGGCTGACCGCAAGCTGCCCACTTATTCCGGCGGCATGAAGCAGCGCATCGGCATCGCGCAGGCCCTGCTCAACGATCCCGAACTCTTGATTGTCGATGAGCCGACCGCAGGACTCGATCCCGCCGAGCGCGTGCGGTTTCGCACGCTGCTCGCCAGCCTGACCCGCAACCGCATCATTCTGCTGAGTACGCATATCATCAGCGATGTGGAGGCCGTGGCCAACCGCTTGATGATTTTGCAGGAGGGGCGCGTGCTTGTTGATACGACGCCGGAGGCGCTGCTGGTACGCACCGCAGGTTCGGTCTGGAGTGTGACCACCGATCAGGCTACCGCCTTGCAGTTGCAGGCGACCTATCAAGTCAGTACGATGGTCAACCAGATGAACGGCATCACGTTGCGCATCGTCAGCGCAACGCGCCCGCACGAGTCCGCCGTCGCCAGTGACCCCAGCCTGGAAGAAGGCTATCTGCTTGCTGTGGGCAGGCAAGAAGCTCGTCTCTAACAGGAGCCACACTGGGAGGAACCATGATGGAACCAAAGAGAACCGAGCGCGAAGCTGTCGCGCACGTGCTGCGCGCGCAGTGGGCCATCTTCCGTAAAAAACGCGGCATGGTGGTCGGCGTGGTGGTCGCGGCACTGCTCATCGGGCTGATCGGGCTGCCCTACGTGGTAGCCGGCAACACCCCTGTGTCCGTGGATTGCGGTGGTAACACGGTCTGCTCCTCTCCCACTGTTCCCTCCGAGGGAGCGGTGGGGCCAGATGGCGAAGCAGTGGAGGACAAGTTCTTCTTTGTCTACCAACCGCTGGTCGGCAACGGCAGCATCACCGCCCGTCTAACCTCCATGACCGGAGAATTCGCCTACCTTCCGCCAAACGCCACCCCCAATGCCTCTGCCTCTAGCATCGTTCTGGTCCCCGGTGTCCAGCCATGGGCGAAGGCCGGGGTCATCATCAAGGAGAGCACCACACAGGGATCACCCTACGCGGCGATGATGCTCACTGGCAGCCACGGGGTGCGGATGCAGGACAACTTCACCCAGGACATTGCTGGCATCCCGGGCCTCGTCTCCGCGACATCCCCGCGCTGGCTGCGGCTGACGCGCTTGGGTGACACGCTCACCGGCGACGAGTCGACCGATGGCACGCGGTGGACCAGGGTCGGCACGGCTCACTTGGCCGGGCTGTTGGTCACAGTGCAAATCGGACTCTTCGTCACCTCCCCGTGCGTCCTGACGGGAGAGAAGAATGGAGGTAGCTGTCGCTTCGCCCAGGCCACCGCCGTCTTCGACCACGTCAGTCTGCAAGGCGGAGTGCCCCGAGGCGCGTGGAGCCGCGACGATGTCGGAGTCACCATCGATCCCAATGGGAAGCCCCACCACCCAGGCTCGCTCGTCGAGTTCGCTGGCACGTTTACCGTGACTGGCAACGGCGACATTACGTCACTTGGAACCACTGGCGCAGCCGAAGATGGCTGACCCGTCGAGCGCACCTTGATCGGCCCAGTCACCAGGCCGATCAAGGTAATCATTGTGGCGGTGCTATTTATCACTGTTGAAGACCCGGCTAGTCGCATCCGCATCCCCCAGCCTGGGAGATACCTCTCTGCGGGTTCCGGGCAGGCCGGATGTTCGGGTCTGGCAGAAAGGGATGCCCATCGCCATTCAGCTCGGCGGCCTGATCAGCCGAACTCCGCCGGGGGTGCATTGCGTCCTCCCGGAGACGGATGATCTCTTGCCCCTCTTCACTTCTCAGGCAATCTGCAAGCATTTTTTTCGCTAAAAAGGCACAAGAACAACAAAGGAGGCTGCTATGAATTTCCCCCCCAAAGCTCGCCCCTCTTCTCTCCTTGAAGAGATATGGACGACGGCGTTCAACCACTTGAGCCAACAGATCAGGCAATATTTCGTCCGACCAGAAGCTCATCAGCGAGCGCTGGCCTACCTCCAGGGATTGATGGGTGATGCCTCGCGAAAAAACACATGGCAAGTAGCGGAAGAGATGGGAGAGGCCGCGCCGTATGCGATCCAACACGTGTTGGATCGGGCGAAGTGGGATTGCGACGGGGTAAGAGATGAATTGCATGCCTATGTTCGGGAAGCGCTCTCCTCTCCAGGTGCTGTCTTGGTAATTGATGAGACGGGCTTTCTCAAAAAAGGATGGAAATCGGTGGGAGTCCAACGACAGTACAGTGGTACGGCTGGTCGGATTGAAAATTGTCAGATCGGCGTGTTTCTTTCTTACGCTAGTTCGCGTGGGCACACCTTGGTGGATCGCGAATTGTATCTGCCGAAAAGCTGGACAGACAACCGGGAGCGCCGCCGCGAAGCTCATGTGCCAGAAGAGGTAACCTTTGCGACGAAACCGGAATTGGCAGCGCAAATGCTCTGGCGCACTTTGGATGCTGGTCTCCCTGCCGCCTGGGTAACTGGTGATACCGTGTACGGAAGCTCACAGTCGCTGCGGGCTGGTCTGGAGACCCGCAAGCAGGCGTATGCGTTGGCTGTGGCCTGCAAAGAGCGCGTGGAGGTGCAAGGAACTCGCAGGCGAGTGGATCAGGTAGCACGTGGTCTGGCGAGGGAGGACTGGCGAGAGCTGAGTGCAGGCACGGGGAGCAAAGGACCACGCCTCTTCGCATGGGCGCGCATCGAACTCGTGGCACCAACTATCAGTGGATGGCAACGTTGGCTGTTGGTGCGGCGAAGCCTGGACGAGGGAACCAAACCGGCAGAGATGGCCTACGTGCTGGTCTTTGCCCCCACTGGCACCTCTTTGGAGGAGATGGTGGAGGCTTTCGGCGCGCGCTGGACGGTGGAGCAGTGTTTTGAGGAAGGGAAAGGAGAAGTGGGCTTGGATGAGTATGAAGTCCGTTCCTGGCACGGTTGGTACCGGCACGTCACGCTTTCAATGCTTGCTCTGGCCTTTTTAACGGTCTTGCAAGCCCATGATGAAGAAGACGCACTCAAAAAAAGTCTGAACAGACGCCTCAGACGCCAGAGCCAGAAGCAAACGACTCTGTTCAAGCCTATGTGTCTTCTGATCTTCCAGTAATGGTTTCCCTCAGTGTTGCCGAAATCCGGCGGCTTTTCTTTCGTCTTGTAGGCACACAGTCTTTCCCTTTTGCCTACCACCTGGCCTGGTCATTTTGGCGACGTGCCCATCAGGCCCTCGCTCGGCTCTGTCACTACAAGCGCCGAAGTGCCATCTCCAGTCATCTACAACTGTAGGACTAGAATCTCGCAGAGCTGACTCCCCTCTTCAATTACTACATGCCCTTGCACATACAGATAACAGTGCGGTACATGAAATTGCCGCTTGAAAGCCTCAACGGCGACCACAATCACGCCGGCAGCAAGGGGCACGCACTTGCTCGTTTCTTCTCACCACCATAGCCATATCACGCGCAAATATTCCTCTACACGTGAAAGCATTCACCCCGCTCCTCATCTACTTTCACCGCTCTATTCTCTCCCTCTCGCATTTTCATCCACACGAAAATACCAAGCTCCAAGAGGACGCGTTAGCTCTCGTCCTCTTGGAACTCGGAAAGCCGAAGCGTTGATGGCTTACGCATTGCCAAAGAGCAGCGCTGCCACAAAGACTAATGCGCCTCCGCCAACCACCTGGAGGAACGAGAGCCACCAACTGGTATTGAAGTAGCGATGACGAATAGCCGCAATGCAGATCAACTCAAACGCCACCACCACGTACGCCACAATCAGCGCCAGGTGGAGGTCAGCAATCAGAAAGGGGATGGTGTGTAGCGCTCCCCCGAAGAAGGTCATCAGTCCCGTAATAGCCCCCCGGATCACCGGACTTCCCCGACCCGTGATCTTTCCATCGTCAGAGAGAGCTTCCGATAAGGCCATACTAATCCCTGCACCCGTGGCAGTCGCCAGACCAACGAGAAAGGCTGCGAACGGTTTGTGAGTAAGAAACGCCGTCGCGAAAATAGGAGCCAGCGTTGAGACGGAGCCATCCATCAAACCCGCCAATCCTGGCTGGACCACGCGCAATAAGAACGTGCGCGATTGGTCATCGTCGGATGTGGCCGCATGGAACAGTTCGGCAATCTGACCCTGGACGGTCCTGGGCGTTTCTTCTCCTCCCCCTCGCTCATCGGCTGTCGCAGGATGCTCGACAGTGCCTGGCTGCCCCACGTTGACTTCTTGTTCTAATGACATGAGCTAATTTCCTCCTCTCAACTGGTCATCGTTAGTCTTTGGTGGTCTTTTTGTCTTCTTGAGCGGCCTGGCACGACAAGCAACATCCATATAAACGAACCTCGTGCGTCTCTAAGACCATGCCTACCGTGAACGCCGCCTCTTGCAATGCCTGTGACGAGAAAGCAACGTCAACAGGTATATCCACGAGCTTGCCACACACGCGACAGATCGCATGGTCATGACGCGCAATATGCCCATCATATTGGCTGCTCTCGTCCCCCTGGTGCAACTCTCGGATGTATCCCTGCTCAACGAGAGAACGAAGAATACGATAGATACTCGCTAACCCGATATGAGGCTGCTCTTGCCTGACGATCTCATACACCTCTAAGGCAGTTGGGTGGTACGGTGCGTTCCGCACCGCTTCTAAGACTGCCTGTGCATTCACGGTCAGTGTTTTCTTCATAGTTCACGACGTTTTCCTCCCAGCTGTTTATGATCCTCAGAGATCACAAGCATGATCCTCATCAAAGCTTTTGTCAGCTCCGCAGTGCGCAGCAGTTAATCGTGAAAAACGCGCATTTTTTGCGTATCCTGTGTGTAAATCCCAACATTAAGCTGGTGGGGGGAGTACAATTATTCTGGTGGCTTCTAGCTTGCTCTGCCTTCTTTGTTTTTGCCCCATTGCTCTTGAGAGGCTCAACAAGTTCTCTTCCCTCCTCAAACAACATCTCCGCCTTGACCAGGATAATTATACCGCTCCCACCAGTTTAATGTTGGGATTTACAGGCGGCGATGAAGCCGGTAATCCCGCCGCCTATAATGACAATCCTCGGCATCTCAGGCATGGGCCATATCCTGCGCTGCTACATGATCCTGAATGAGGTCCGCTAACGTCGCAAAGACACGGGCATCATTATTCGGTAATGCAGTCCGCGCAAATGCCAACTGCAACGACTGCGCCAGTTGGATCGTCTCGATATCCAGGTCGTAGAGCACCTCCAGATGGTCGGAGACAAAGCCAGCGGGACAGACCAGCACGCCCTGTACGCCCTGCGCAGCCAGTTCCGGTAAGACATCTAAGATGCTGGGACCAATCCAGGGATCGGCTGTCCGCCCTGCACTTTGCCAGGCAATCGACCAGTGTTGGAGTTGTGCCGCCGTGGCTACCGCCTGTGCGGTCTCTTGTAGCTGCGTAGGATAGGGATCCCCTTGCGCGAGGATACGCATGGGCAAGCTATGGGCGGTAAACAAGACTTCTAGCCGCTCCTCAGCGATCCCACTCTCACGTAACTGATGCTCTTTCGCCTGCTTCACCTGTTCGGTGAGATACTCCAAGTAGCCGGGCGCGCGATGCCAGGACTCGACGGCTGTGAAGGGGATCTCCGCCGGGATAGCGGTCCGGGCACGCTGCATATACTCGCCCACACTCATGCTGGAATAATGCGGAGCCAACACCAAGCCGATGATCTGCTTCACACCGCTCTGTGCCAGCGCCAGTGCGCTCTCTTCGAGAAAAGGCGCAGCATGTTTCATTCCCAAGGATGTGCGATAGCGGCCCGGTGCCAATGTATCCAGTGCGGCCTGGATGCCACGAACCTGCGTATGCGTATGGTGCATCAAAGGCGAGATGCCGCCGATTGCCTGGTAGCGACCCTGTAGTTCGGCCAGCAGTTCGGGCGTCGGCTTACGCCCATGTCGAATATGCGTATAATAACGCTCGATCTGCTCAGGACTAGCAGGCGTACCATAAGCCATCACGAGCACACCAATAGAAGGTTGTGGTACCGTTGACATATATCATTCCTCATATTTATAGTCATGAACAAGACAGACGAGGGAATCACATCTCCGCCTCATCCCCACCTCGCCTGCAAAAGATTACAATTGAGCACGATACTTGTATCGTATAGCTACCGTCAAGGAACAGCCACTGTTCTCTGATGCGATGATCATCAAGTCCGCGTTGGCCCCCCCCCAGCATTCACAGCGTCTTTTTCCTCTCATTTATCATCATGCTCATAGGGTTGGCACTTGTCTGCCTCTTCGAGTGCTTCTCCAGCTGATACTCTATCAAGTACAGCCAAGAGGTCCATTTCCGTATATTGGGAAAGGGCCGATAGAGCAGGGCCAGCAATGGTACCTCACCATCAGCCTACTTCATTAACGATGTACAACGAGAGGGTGCTAAACTCAGTCCAGACCTGACTTCCGGGCTTTTCTGCTATGTAGCATGGTATCTGAGAAAGAGGCGCAGCCTTTTTCTAGCCACAGGAGTGGTGTTTCTGAATGCGTAAAGTATGATTATTCCGCCGCGAATGTTGTATTCCCCAACCCTTGATTACTGATTCTTGCGGGGCAAGATCACATATTGGTAGAGCAGGGCCGCGATGATTGCACCAACGATTGGGCCAATCCAGTAGACAAGATCATTGGTCCAGAAACCACCGGCGAGCGCAGGCCCGAAGGTGCGCGCGGGAGATATTGTCAACTTGGAACGTAGCTGAACAATGTGCTAACATGGCTTCATGAAAACAACCACCACTGCCCCCGATTACAGAGGCTACCGCTTTCCGTCTGAAATCATCAGCCATGCTGTCTGGCTCTATTTTCGTTTTTCCTTGAGTTTTCGCGACGTTGAAGAGCTTCTGGCACAGCGCGGCATCGTCGTCACCTACGAAACCGTGCGCCAGTGGTGCTTGAAGTTTGGGCAGACGTACGCGAACGAACTCCGCCGCCGTCGCCCTCGGTGTGGGGACAAGTGGCACCTGGATGAGGTCTTTCTCACCATCAATGGGAAAAGGTCGTATCTGTGGCGAGCCGTCGATCAGGACGGCAACGTGCTGGATATCCTGGTGCAGAGCCGGCGGAACACACACGCGGCGAAACGCTTTTTCCGCAAACTGCTCAAAGGGTTGCAATACGTTCCTCGTGTAATCATTACCGATAAGCTGAGGAGCTATGGCGTGGCCAAACGCGAGATCCTGCCTGGCGTAGAGCACCGGCAGCACAAAGGGCTCAACAACCGGGCGGAAAATTCTCACCAACCGACGCGCCTGCGTGAAAAGAAGATGCGGCGGTTCAAATCAACGAAACAGGCTCAACGCTTCCTCTCTGCCTTTGGCCCCATCGCTGGACATTTTCAACCGCGACGACACCGTCTGAGGGCCGGAAAATACCGCGCTCTTTTACAGGACCGATTTCAGACTTGGAATGAACTGACTGGAGCAAAGCGAGTCGCATAACCATAGGTATCCCCCACATCTTCCATGACCCATCAGCATCCTTCTTCGCTATAACTCAGCAATATTCTTCATTTTTCTGGTTAAGTTGACAATACCGAGAAGAATGACATCGGGAACAAGGGTGCGCGTGATTTTGAGAGCGGCAAATCCATCACCAACAAGGATCACCTGACAGGGGAACTCGTCTTTGAAGAACTGCACGAGAATCTCGCCAATATCAGGATCGTCCTCGATGATGAGGATGGTCTTGATAGGTGGAGGGTCCTCCTCCTGGGAGGAGGGAGCATCAGGTGCTTGCATTGTGCGTCGTGGTCCTTTCCATTGTGGTCGCTAAAGGCGTGCTTCTTTCACGAATGGAACAGGTTTTTCGTTTCACATTCACACCTCTTTTCCCATCTCCACCATATTTCTGTTTATATATTCTCTCTTCAAGTTATTTACAACATTTTACGCCGAAACCTCAGATGAGGAGCCGTTTCTCCAGACCCAGGATAGCGAATTCCTACAATTCGCGCTGATTATTTCACGTTCGCCTCAAAATTGTTGCGGATTTCGCCTTATTTACTACTGTAAAACCGCTCCAGATGCGGATGGTTGTGTGCAGAAGTTGTAAATGCAACTCGAACGACCACAGAGCAAGAGGACAAGGCGCATTTCCCAAGGTTCTCTGCCGGGTGGTGCGACTGCGACGCATGATGTCTTCGGGCGGTCCGCGTGACGCTCGGTGGAAAAATGGTATGGGTCATAGAGAGATGTTGAGTCTATTTTTACAAGTTCCCCTGAGGTCTAAACGTCTCATTGACGTGCATAAGCCAATAGTCCTATGTATAGGGCGAGCGATTTCACCGATATCTCATTGTACAGCTTGCTTGTTTCTTGAAGATAGCACATCATTTCACTAGACTTCTTGAGGTGAGAGCAGGTACGCATCTTCGCCACCAGGGATGGGAACACGTGAAAGGGAGATTGACCGCACTATGTCGAATCCAAAGCCGACCAAGCGTCTCACGCCTGCGTCGAGTGAGACGCTCCTCACGCTTCTTGAGACGCTTCCTGGGGCCTTGTTTGTCGTCGATGACGCCGCGACGATTGTGTATGCCAATGCGAGCGCGCAGAGTATCCTAGGCGCCACACGCGAGGAAGTATGTGCCCAGCCATTGTGGCGCTGCGCTCCGCAGCTGGTGAGCACCTCGCTCTACCAGGCCGTCCAGAAGACCAAACGGACCCGAGCACCAAGCGAAGTGGAGTATTTTTCTCCCGTGACCCAGACCTGGCTGCACGTGCAGCTCTCTTCCACGGTTGGGGGACTTCTTCTGCAGTTCCACGAGATGGGGGCACCAGCCCCACGCCAGGAGACGGTTCCCCAAAGCGAGCATCTCTACCTCAATGGCCTGGATGGCTTGTATAGCGGGATCGTCGTTCTGACCCCCGAAGGGATCGTCTTGGGGATCAATGAGGTTCCCTTAGCGGATGCGCAGATCCGACGCGAGGAGGTCATTGGCCAACCGCTCGCCCAAACCCGGTGGTGGTCCTGTTCTCCTCCTAGTCAAGAGCAGCTACGCGCCGCCATCGCGCGAGCCAGCATGGGTGAAACGGTGTGTTTCGAGACGGTAGTTCACCCCAGGGAAGGCATGGACCGTCACCTGGAAGTCACGATCACCCCCCACATGGATGTGGAGCACCACATCGAGTACCTCGTCCTCGCTGGCATCGACATCACCGCGCGCAAGCGCGCCGAAGCGGAAATCCATGCCCTCATCGATGCCATCCCCCAGCTGGTCTGGACCGGGCAACCGGACGGCTATCGTGACTCGTATAATCAACGCTGGCGCGACTATACCGGGCTGAGTACCGAAGAGGCCCAGGGGGAGGGATGGGTGCAGTGTCTCCATCCTGAGGACCGGCAACGCGTCCTCTCCATGTGGCAGCGCGCCGTCCAGACCGGCGGAGTGTATGAAACGGAACTGCGCCTGCGCCAGGGCACGACCGGAGCGTATCGCTGGTTCTTAGCCCGCGCCATGCCGGTACGTGATGAAGGCGGCCAGATCATCAAATGGTTTGGCACCAGCACCGACATTGAGAAGCAGAAACGGGCGGAGCAGCAGCTCAAAGAAAGCGAGGAGAATTTGCGCGTGCTGGCCGAAACGGTGCCGCAGTTAGTGTGGACCACTCGACCAGATGGCCGTTTTGACTACTGTAATCAGCGCTATTGTGAGTATACCCATGCCGCTTTTGAGCACCTCCAAGGCTATGGATGGCGTCAGTTCATGCATCCTGAGGATGCTGAACGGGTTGTGGTTCTTCGGCAGCAGACACTCCAAACAGGTGAACCCTATGAGATAGAATATCGTCTCAGAAATAGCCAAACGGGGACGTATCGCTGGTTCTTAGCTCGTGCCATGCCGGTGCGCGATGACACCGGTCAGATCATCAAATGGTTTGGCACCTGCACTGACATCGATGAGCAGAAACAGGCTGAACAGAAAATCAAAGAAAGCGAGGAGAACTGGCGCGTGCTGGCCGAAACGGTGCCACAGTTGGTGTGGACGACGCGCTCAGACGGGCAGCACGAGTATGTGAACCAGCGCTGGTGTGACTACACCGGGGTCACGGTTGAACACATGCAAAGCGACCGATGGGCTCCTCTCCCGTTCATCCATCCCGATGACCGGGAAGGCACCCGAACGCTCTGGCAGCATGCCCTGGAGACGGGAGCAATGTATGAGCACGAAGAGCGTCTCAGAAATAGCCAGACTGGGGAGTATCGCTGGTTCTTAACACGCGGGGCGCCGGTACGTGATGACACAGGTCAGATCGTCAAGTGGTTTGGCACGGTCACCGACATCGACGAGCAGAAACGGATGGAGGAAGCCTTACGCCAGAGTCAGGAACGCGCGAGCGTCCTGATGAACTCCAGCATTATCGGGATCTTTGTCGCCGAAGATGAACGGGTGGTAGACGCGAACGACGCGTTTTTGCGCATGACAGGCTATACACTCGAAGACCTGCGTGAAAGGCGTATGAGCTGGAGGCACATGACGCCTCCAGAATATATGGCCCGGACCCTGCAGGCCCATCAGGAATTTGCGCTGCATCAGTCAATAATACCCTATGAGAAAGAGTACGTGTGTAAAGATGGCAGTCGCCTTCCTGTGCTTGTAGGTGCCGTCGTCTTACAGCATCACCCGTTCCAAGCAATCGCTTTTGTGCTGGATAATTCGGCCCGCAAGGAACTGGAACAACGCAAAGATGACTTTATCAGCATGGCCAGCCATGAGCTCAGGAACCCGCTCGCCGCAGTAAAGATGCAGACCCAACTGGTGCAAAAACGACTGGAAAGGCAATCCCATCACGAGGCTGCCACCGCGCTTTCCAGGGTAGAGGGGTCCGTCAAGCAACTGGAACGCCTGATCGGAGAGTTGCTGGATGTCTCTAAGATCCAGGCGGGCAGGCTGGAGTATCAGCAGGAGATGGTCGATCTTGATGCGTTGCTCCATGAGGTGGCAGACACGATGCAGCAGATACATACGACGCATACCATTGTGGTGCGTGGCACGGCACCCTGCTCCCTGGTCGGAGACAAAGATCGGCTCGGACAGGTCTTCACCAACCTGATCAGCAATGCTATCAAGTATTCTCCTGGCGCAGAGACGGTCGAGATGGATCTCTCCACCTCCGCTGAGACGGTCACGATCCGTGTACGCGACCATGGCCTGGGCATCCCGCGAGAGCAGCGCGACAAGATTTTTGACCGGTTCTATCGGGTCACTGATCCCAAGCAGAGAGCGATCCCCGGCCTGGGCATGGGGCTCTACATTGTGGCCGAAATCGTCAAAAGCCATGGGGGAACCATCACAGTGGAGAGCCAGGTCGGAACAGGATCGACCTTTACAGTCACCCTCCCCAAAAGGAGGGATGCCTGATCGTGGAAAGCACGCTACGCACGTTATAAGTAAACGCCCTGAAAAGTAAGCAGCTTTTGCCTTGTCCTCTTGCTCTGTGGTCGTTCGAGATGCATTTACAACTTCTGCACACAACCATCCGCATCTGGAGCGGTTTTACAGCTCGTCAATGGTTGAACTGCTCACTTTTCGGGGCAAGTGCTAACCCTTGAGGTCAAAAGGTGCTCACTTTTCGGGGCATTTACCACAAGCGGCGGCAAATGAGTTGGTAATTGACCTGAAGGTTCGACGGAATGGACCCCAAGGATCGAATTTCGCCCTCAAGGTTCGGTCAGCCACAAATTTGTATGGTTAGAGCCGCTCCAGGAGTTAGAGTTTCGATGCACAGAATGGAAGCATGTGGTACCTCTTTTGCAATGAAAAATAGCCTTTCATCGGAAAAGAAACCAAGGTTCGGAAATCGTGTCGAACCTTCAGCGCATTTTTTTGACCTGAGGGTTCGACGCAGAGGCTCTCGGCCCAGCATTTTCGTTCGATCCTTGAGGTCATTTCCTCTGAAAGTCATCTATTCTGATGACTTTCATCCGGGGTGGTGCGCTTTTGGCGCATGGCTCTTACCATGAGTGTCTCAATCGCACTCACTACTCTGCTTCGAGCACTTGCGTTACCAGGGAAACGAACTGATAGAGGTCAAAGGGCTTCTCCACAAGAAGGACGTCCGTTCGTTCCCTGGCTTGCTTGGGAAGGCTGGCACTCATGAGGATAGCAGGGACACGTTCCAAGCCTTTCGTAGCTCGTAGTGCGTCCAGACACGCTACCCCGTCCATATGGGGTAACAGATAGTCCAGGATGACAAGCTGGGGAGTGAGAGTGCGAACGATCTCAAGTGCAGTAGAAGCGTCCTGGATGAGCTTCACTTGATAAGGGGTCTCATCCAGAAGAACCGCTACAAGCATCTCGCCAATATCAAGGGTCATCCTCGACAATGAGCACCGTCTTGAGAGGCAGTGATAGCTCTTCCATTCAAATAGCTTCCAATTTCGGTCTCGGGCTAAATACTCAACGAGTGTCACGGACCAAACAACCAATCAGTTTCACATGCGCTCGCTTGCTTACCTGCTCACTGGTCACTTGTGCTCACTGGCTCAAATCTCATACAGTGTTTGAGATTACCCATTGTTATCGCTGAGATTACCCATTGTTGTGCTCATTGATCCACTTTGAGCGGCTCACCTGACGCTTATAACTGCTCATGATCGTATGCTCATTGTGAGTATGCGTGGGGTGTTCCTCCCCTATAGCCAGGGTGCAGTCCAGGCTACTCACTCACCCTATCCCCTTCCCCTTGTCTTTGGAACGTTGTGACTGGTCGCTCTGTCTCTCCGTCATATCCTCTATGCTATGGTTGTACAGCCTACCTACGTTTCCTGAATCCCATCACCCTGTGCAGCCGTAGCATACAGTCATTGACCAGGACGAGGACGATTGACACTGATTCACCTGACCCCTAGCCTGGGCTTTACCCTCTCCACTACCCCTAGCTCACCCGGTTAATCGGTTGCTTGCTCGTTACTGACCAGGATAGAGGGAGAGCCACCCCGCCCCATAGGCCGCCCCGCGTTAATCGGTGGTCATCATCCCGCTCTACATGTCATGATAATCAGGCATACATCTACGATCGTTCCAGGACGGGTTGTGTTGCAAAAACAGAGCTTCATTTGATAGGGTGGAGCTAAAAGATGGGATGATGATGATTATGGCGACGCAAACCCCATTTAAATGGCGCCACTTTGAAGCCGAGATTATTTTGCTCTGTGTTCGTTGGTATCTCCGTTATTCGCTCAGCTATCGCGACCTGGAGGCGCATCATGCAGGAGTGCGGTCTGCGCGTCGACCATATCACGATCTATCGATGGGTCCAACACTATGCGTCCGAGTTGGAGAAACGGTGTCGACCTCATTTGAAGACAACAACGGACTCCTGGCGCGTGGATGAGACGTATGGAAAAGTCAAAGGCGTCTGGGTCTCCCTGTATCGAGCGGTAGATTCTCAGGGGAATACGCTTGAGTTCTTGCTCAGTCCCACCCGCGACGCTGAAGCCGCCAAACGCTTTTTTCCACAATATGCTTGACTCTTCTCACATGGTCTCCCCTCGTGTGATCACCGTGGACAAGAACGCTGCGTATCCCAAAGCTTTCCACGAGATGAAAGCAACTGGTGCTGTTCCAACGGTAGTGTTGCAAAAAATTTTGAGCGGAGAAAATGGAGCCAGTAATTACAGCACAAGAATCATTATTCTAGAGAAAGGGCGCACGTTTTGCATCTTTTACTAGTGAGGTATGTTTGTGTGTGCTTCAATTTGCAGAGCTTTAATTTTTTTGCAACACTACCCTGTACAATAGGGACAGTTCATTGGCCGTACTCCTTCTTCCATTCTCTTGACGGGATGAGCATAACAAAGATGTGGCTTTTCAGCAAGATCAGGTTTGAGTTCTGACAGAACCTCTTCTTCCATTGACAGCTTGTAAATTGGGTCCCTCAGCACACTTGGCTGAAAATCGACCAAAAGAGTCCATTCGGGTGTTTCTCGCGTATTACTTTTTAGGGGGCCATCCCGAACGTTGGTTCTTCCGCACTTTCCGTGCTCAACAATACGGAGAGCCAGGTATCATACGGCCTCACCAGAGGTAGGAAGGCTTCTTCGATGGCTTTGATCATCTTTTCAATGCAAACAGACCTCATCGCTCTCTGGGTGTGCTTTTTGCCAGGATGTTGAAATTGTTGAGCACGGAAAGTGCGGAAGAACCAAAATATTTTACACTTCCTCTTCACGTCCATCTCGCCTTCGTCATAGTTTTTGCAACACAACCTCCTGTCATACAAGCTGCTTGACTCGTCTCGCATTCTCCATCGCCTTTTCTCTTCCGGACCTCTTCTCTTCACCATCTCATTGACATTCACTTGTGTCTATTTATCCATCCAATTTCCTCATCTGTTCCCCTTCTCCATGTTCCGAGACTTCTCGTGAACCGCTTTTCGCTCGTTTGTTTTCAACTCGTTGCGTATCCCGTGGGCCGAATGTGTCCAAGAGCCCAGTAATCAAGTCACATGACATCACCTGTTGCTGAAAGTGCCGCTGTCAGTTGATGAAGGTGTTCACGCAAATTCGTAAATGCTTCAGATTCTAAGGCCGTACGACAGATGAACTCCCTAGCAATCGGAGGAGCCTGATTTTTGAGTGAGAGACCAGCCTCAGTGAGATGAACTTCTACCGATCGCTCATCCACATGGCTACGTATTCGTTCCACCAATCCTGCGATCTCAAGGCGCTTGAGCAAGGGAGTGAGTGTGCCTGAATCTAAATAGAGCATCTGCCCAAGATCTTTCATTGTACTTGTCCCATGTTCCCAGAGGACAAGCATGACCAGGTATTGAGGATATGTCAATCCCAGCGATGTTAAAAGTTCACGGTACGCATTTGTCATGGCCCGTGTTGCTGCATAAAGAGCAAAGCATAGTTGGCGGTCAAGCTTGAGAATATCATCTTGTGACATCTGTCTCATAGAAAATCCTTCCGACGAAAATTTGCAATGCAATAGAAATATAGGTGCATAAAAATCCACCTACTCCTCTGCTTAGTAGCAGCAAAGGGTTAAATTACATCTTACTAACACATATCATAGCGCATGGACATGTTTTTGTCAATTTAATTGTGTGCAATTAAATTGAAATAAATATAATTTTGAAAAATTTAATTTTGATCAATAGTATTGACAAAAATTTAATTGTGTGACATCATTATATCCAGATGCGGTTATGCATCGGCTAATGCATGTCAACAACAGAGAAATTGTGAAGTGAGTTGTGTGTATCCGACACGAACTTTGCTGAAATCACTTTCACATTTGGTATGAACACGAACTCCTGGAGGAATCAATGAGCGATCAAGTCAACAAGAAACCACCAGTCACAACGAATGATGCGGGCATTCCTACCGCGAACGATGAGCATTCGCTTTCTGTAGGCCCCAATGGGCCCCTACTGCTGCAAGACCACTACCTGGTTCAGAAGTTGGCGCAGTTCAACCGCGAGCGTGTTCCTGAGCGTGTAGTGCATGCTAGAGGTACAGGTGCCTTTGGCTATTTTGAGGTAACTGCTGATGTGTCCCAGTGGTCCAAAGCCGCCTTCCTCAATGGCGTCGGTAAGCGCACTCCTCTCGTTGTTCGTTTCTCGACAGTTGCCGGTGAGCTGGGTTCTGCTGACACGGTGCGCGATCCACGTGGCTTTGCCATCAAGTTCTACACTGAAGAGGGTAACTACGATCTGGTCGGGAACAATACTCCGATCTTCTTCATCCGCGATACCATTAAGTTCCCGGATTTCATCCATTCGCAGAAGCGTGTACCTCGCACGGGTCTCCCGAGCCACACTGCTCAGTGGGATTTCTGGACTTTATACCCTGAGTCTGCTCACCAGGTGACCTACCTGATGACCGATCGTGGGACTCCCCGCACCTTACGCCACATGAATGGTTATGGTAGCCACACCTACATGTGGATCAATGCCAAAGGCGAGAAGTTCTGGGTGAAATACCACTTCATCAGTGATCAGGGCGTGGAGAACTTCACCAATGCAGAGGCAGGTGCGATAAGCGGTCAGGATCCTAACTTCCATCGCCGCGATCTGATTGAGGCGATCGATCGAAAGGAATATCCATCCTGGCAGTTGAAGATGCAGATCATGCCCTATGAGGATGCCGCCACCTATCGCTTCAATCCCTTCGATCTGACCAAGGTCTGGCCGCACAGCGACTATCCGTTGATCACGATTGGTCGCATGGTCCTTGACCGCAACCCGGCGAACATGTTCAATGATATTGAGCAACTTGCTTTATCTCCGGCCAACATGGTCCCTGGTATTGCTGCCAGCCCGGATAAGATGTTGCAGGGTCGCATCTTCAGCTATCCGGATGCTCACCGCTATCGCATCGGCACCAACTACAATCAGTTGCCAGTCAACCAGCCACAGAGCGAAGTGAATAACTACAATAAAGACGGCGCGATGAGTTACCGTCACAATGGGGACCAGCCTCACTATTCTCCGAACACTTTCAATGGTCCCCAGGCCGATACTCAGCGCTATGGCGAGCCTGAGGGCGTAGTGATCAGTGGTGAGGTTGCGCGTACCGCGTACACGCTGCATCCTGAGGATAACGACTTTATCCAGCCAGGCAACCTCTACCGTAACGTGCTGAGCGAGACGGAGAAAGAGCATCTGGTCACCAATATTGTCGCCCACATGAGCCAGGGTGTTGACCGTGCCCTGCAGGAACGTGTGATCAACACCTACTGGTCGCAGGTTGATCCCGACCTGGGCCGCCGCGTAGCCAAAGGTCTCGGCCTTGAGGTGAGCGTCAGATAATCGCGTCAAGAGTGGTTAGGGAGCGGTTGAGATAACGCATACAAAGCTGGTGTCCGTACGCTACGGGATGCCAGCTGCGGTAACGTAATTGGGTAATTTTTCGGAAAATACGAGGTAATTTTTCGGAAAATACGACGATGCGATCGCTTATAACAGCAGATTCATCGCTTTATGGAAGATAGCATACAGGATGAAAATAAATGAGCAGCGATATTATAAGAGGTAAAATGATCCGCGAGGATCAAGCGGCTTCCACGACACAAGAGACAAGCGTCGATTATGTACGACCCGTTATCGCGGAACTCATCGGAACGTTTTGCTTCATTTTCAGCGGCGCGGGATCGATTGTTGCGAATCAAATGACGCATGGAGCGCTGGGTACGTTAGGCATTGCGCTCGCGCACGGCCTGGGACTCGCGATCATGATCTGCATTTTCGGCGCGACTTCGGGAGCACATTTCAATCCTGCTGTTACTATCGGCCTGGCAGTAACAAACCGTATCAAACCTGCCCTAGCCTTGCTATATATTATCGCTCAACTGGTTGGCGCGACGCTCTCCGGCCTGGCACTGCGCGTCATTTTCCCACAATCAGTCTGGGAAGCGGCGAAACTCGGTACGCCAATGCTTGGAACCGGCGTTTCTTTCGGCCTGGGCGTCTTCGTTGAGGCGCTGCTGACCTTCTTCCTAGTCCTGGCGGTCTTTGGAACTGCTGTTGACGAGCGCGCGCCCAAAATTGGCGGCTTTGGCATCGGCCTTACGTTGCTGGTCAGCATCCTTGTGGGCGGATCAATTAGCGGCGCGTCTCTGAATCCCGCGCGGTATTGTCAACTTAACCAGAAAAATGAAGAATATTGCTGAGTTATAGCGAAGAAGGATGCTGATGGGTCATGGAAGATGTGGGGGATACCTATGGTTATGCGACTCGCTTTGCTCCAGTCAGTTCATTCCAAGTCTGAAATCGGTCCTGTAAAAGAGCGCGGTATTTTCCGGCCCTCAGACGGTGTCGTCGCGGTTGAAAATGTCCAGCGATGGGGCCAAAGGCAGAGAGGAAGCGTTGAGCCTGTTTCGTTGATTTGAACCGCCGCATCTTCTTTTCACGCAGGCGCGTCGGTTGGTGAGAATTTTCCGCCCGGTTGTTGAGCCCTTTGTGCTGCCGGTGCTCTACGCCAGGCAGGATCTCGCGTTTGGCCACGCCATAGCTCCTCAGCTTATCGGTAATGATTACACGAGGAACGTATTGCAACCCTTTGAGCAGTTTGCGGAAAAAGCGTTTCGCCGCGTGTGTGTTCCGCCGGCTCTGCACCAGGATATCCAGCACGTTGCCGTCCTGATCGACGGCTCGCCACAGATACGACCTTTTCCCATTGATGGTGAGAAAGACCTCATCCAGGTGCCACTTGTCCCCACACCGAGGGCGACGGCGGCGGAGTTCGTTCGCGTACGTCTGCCCAAACTTCAAGCACCACTGGCGCACGGTTTCGTAGGTGACGACGATGCCGCGCTGTGCCAGAAGCTCTTCAACGTCGCGAAAACTCAAGGAAAAACGAAAATAGAGCCAGACAGCATGGCTGATGATTTCAGACGGAAAGCGGTAGCCTCTGTAATCGGGGGCAGTGGTGGTTGTTTTCATGAAGCCATGTTAGCACATTGTTCAGCTACGTTCCAAGTTGACAATATCTCTTTCTGCCTTGCACGACCGACGAGATACGTCTGCGCGTCTTTCGAGAGCCGAAGACGGGTGGCGACATCGGAGGCAGGAAGTGAGCGTATCCGCAGCGCCCGGAGCGTTTCCTGATAGTGTTGCTCCACTCCAACCAGGTCACCCTGCATCACACAGCGCAATGCCTGACGCAAAAACCGCTCCCCATAAGGTTCCGATCGGCTCGACCGCATGGCCGCCCCTCGCACGATGGTCTCTCCCGAATACGTCAAGAGCGCATAATTCTTGATCGCGTGAGAGAGCATCGCGGCATAGCGAGCTTCGTATTCCAACTTCACCCCGTCGGGCAACGTCGCGCCCACCTCGTTCACTAGTGCACGTTCTTGTTCTTCACTCCACTCACGCGGGACCGCAAAGTATACCCCATCGGTATCCGCTTCAATTGGCACCATTCCTCGCTCTCGTAGGGACGCAAGAAGACTATCGAGCAGTGCCCTGCCGCGCCTGGTCACCTCGTTTGCCGCCTCCAGATCCGCAAAGAGTGCCATCGAGGTCGCTCCCAAATACCCATACGCCGCGTTAATCACGGTCTTCATGGCCGCCTGTGTGCCATCGTGCTGATTCGCCTCTGTCGAGCCAGGAGAAGCTTCCCGTGCTGCTCTTTTATGGAAGAGGCGCAACTCCGTCAACCGATCCATGAAATGCAAAAAAACGCCCAGGCGATCGCTCTTGGGTCCAATCCGAAAAGCCCGAATTAGCGAGGGATAGAGCGAGGCAACATCGGCTTTCACGATATGCTCTGCGACTCCCTCTGCTAACAGGTAAGAGGCACCACCTTGATGCTGCCCATAACGCTCTTCCTGGCCGGTCGTATAGGGTGGAAGCGCCGCACCTGCTCGTACGTATGCCCGAACCATCATCGGCTCAAGGATTCCCATAGCTGGACCGGCTGAAGCTACTCGCTCATAGCGACGAGGGGCCATCCCGGCGAGGGCAAAGGCAGCTCCCATCAGGCGAAGCGAAATCTCGTCAACCTCACACACGTCGTCGAGTGCATATTTGCGTACCAGATCTGGGTCACGCTGATATGTCTCATAGATCTTGCTCCCTTCCAGGTACACACGTTCTGGAGCGGCCATGCCGAAATGGCGAGCAACTTCTTTTAAGCGATAGGATGGCAAGGAGCGCGCAACAAAATCATATCGGCGAACCGCATCTAAAGTGTCGATCAGTTCTCGTCCCGCGACACTGAAGTGCTTGCGTTTCCTGCGATGAGCTCCCGCTTCCTCAAACGATTCCAGCTGCAATGGGGCACCAGATCGTCCAAGCAACAAGGGCACATGGAGCGCATTAGCGCGGGCCTCAAGAAACGGGAGATCAAAGCCAAACAGATTATGGTTCTCGATGACATCGGGGTCCAAACGACGAATCACTGCACACAGCTCAGTGATGAGAGCTGGTTCTTCTTCAGGAGTAGGCGCTTCCAAAATACATTCGTGCCCATGATTGTCTCGAATTGCGACCAAAAAGATGCGACCTCGCGAGGGATCAAGCGAGGTGGTTTCTACATCAAATTGCAGGCGATGGAGATCATCATAGGCCAGGCCTCGAAAGAAGACACGCCCCGTTTGCATCAGATATTGTTCCACGGGGCCAACGCGGTAATAGTCTTCCCACAAGGAACCAAGCGAGGTTACCTGGCGGCCCAGGCGTCGTGAGGCTCCCGAAAGGAGCATCCGCTCTAACAGGTGCCCATCGCGAGCTGAAAGCAGATACCGATACGAGCCAACGGAACCTTCCAGCACGCGATAGCTGATCGGCGATTGATCCCTGCCCCAGGGAAGTGTCGCCGGAGGTTGCGCGTGCAACGGTGGGAGATCCTCCAACGTTCTGGCAAAGAGCCAGGGGCGAAAGGACGCTTTGCTACAGCTGACCTCTCCCCCTTGCCGTTGCCAGACAAGCGCTTTCCCTGCCCGTGTCGCCCAGACAGAGACAATGCCTGGTGTCGGATCCCAACCGAAGAGCATCTCATCATGTAGCTGGTCAGGGACACTCCCATCGGGATCGGCAGTCACGTGTTCTTCCTTTCTCATCAGAGCAGCGCCTCTGGATACCCCGTTGTTTTCATGCTCGCGTGTTGCATAGTGGTCAGACGCCTTTATGATACTGGCAAAAGCGGTGAAATTTCACCCTGATTGACAGGAAGAGCGAGATCTCCAGGAAAACACGGGAGCACATTCGAGAAGGAAGTCGATGGCTGTTACCGAACATCGAAGATCAGCTACTCCTTCCTAAAGCCCTGCTGAAACGTAAGCCCTTCTGAAACGTCCTTTCTCCCCCTTTGCTCTTGAAATACTTATGGTATACTAGTGAGAAATATACACGTTTCTCGTTCAGAGCTACACATCAAAACACAGGCATTCAAAAATATGCACCTTCTCATCAAACATCACTGGGACACCACACACAAGACTTGGTCGCCCACACAGTTCACCACCCATGTTGCCAGGCATGGCCGCACGCTTTGCCTCAATGGGAAACCGGATGCAGATTCACAAGGGAACATCTCCTCGCGTGGCTGGCGTCTCTCCCTTCATGGCAAGCCGCAACACATCTCCTGCAAGTCCTGTCTCCAACATCTGGAGAAGACAGCCATTGAAACGACGCTTATCGAACAGGCCAGCGAAGAGAAGACGCGCTGCTCTGTGAGGCACCCCTCGCTTCTGCCGCACCTGCTCACGCAGATCACCCATGCTCGCTCGCTCCACCAGGCACACTTATACCTTGCCTGGGCCTGTGCATCAGAGCTCGGGGAAGATGAAATTGCCATCTATCAACAGCACCAGCTCTTCCTTCCCCATCAATGTCTCCGACTCCTGCTGCTCCTCTATACGGCAAGCGAGTCCTCCCACACCCACCTTCACACTCTCGCGCTGCACTCCTGCGACAGAAACAGAACGCAGACAAGCATCTCGATACCTCCACAGGAATACAATCCTCTCCCTGCAGGACACGATCGCGCACACGGCGCCTGGCCTACGCCCCTCGTCACCACTAGAACCCAGGCCTCTCATTCCGCTCCGACAGCCGATATTCGCCCGGGCCTGTCGGAATTACCCACCTGAGTCCATCTTCCTCCTCATCCTCTTCTTCCATACTATACCCCGGATCTTTCAGCCCCACCAAATCAAGAGCTGCATCGAATTCTCCCACCTCCACCCACTCACGAAAGACATGCACCTGCAGCCCCTTGCCCTGCACCTGACCACGCACCTCAATCCGCACGCCCCTCCCATATTGCTCGTGGAACAACAGCGCTGCCAGCACCATCACCTGCACCCGGCTGGGCAACGGAAGCACCACAGACTCGCTCACTCGCATAGGCTCTTCTCCAAAGCGCGATCGCGCTCTCACCACGTTCTTCTCTTCACAGAGACACGCACGCCAGATTTTGGCCTCTGGATCAGGATGCAGAGGCACCATCATCTGCACGCTCATCCTGCCTCCTCCAAGCAAGAATGCTGTATACTCTTAAGAGAAAGACCAGTAGGCCCCTCGTACTCTGTCCTACTAAGGAGATACCTATGGACACTCCCTTCGAGCTGCTGCTCCCCGATGGTCGCCGCATCCGTCTGACACCGGAGCAAGCCCTGGAATTTGTTGCCTGGCTTGCGCCACACATGTCTGACCTCCCAGAGGCCCTCGCCACCTGGCTCGCACAACAACATCCTCCCTCCCGCGACCTCCCACCACTTGAGCCTTATTGCGTCGTCGAACGCTCACCCCTCGACGGCCGTTATTACATCGCCGATGCAGGCCTCGATATCCCGGAATTGTGAATCCAGCACACACCCATTGTCCCCTCTGGAGGAAACGGATCCGCCTGACACACGGCCGCCCAGCAGACGCATATAACACTGTGTACACCACAACAGCTCAAAGAAATACGAAGGGTTCTGTCAGAACTGAGAGCGTAGAGACTCATCAGAGTTCCTGAGAACTTACTACAGCTCGTCTCTCGCTACTAAGCTGCTTGTATCAAAGCTTTCAAGGCAGCAAGTCGTTGAAGGAAAGCTCGTCGCTGCTCTGAGAGTGTGGCTGACTCTCCTACAGCGGAGCGCGGACGAAGATAATTTCGTAATTCATCGAAAGCAGAACAGAAACGGGCAGCTGAGTTGAAGCTTCCAAAACCATGCATGGGATAATACCGTTGCTTGACTCCCCGATGGTCTTGCTCCAGGCGATTATTGAGGTATTTGTTGGTTCGATGTTGCACTTGGTTGCCCAGTGTTTCACGCACTGCTCGTGGATAGGAGGTATGTCTGTCCGTTGTCACTTGTTCCGGAGCATGGCCAACAACGGCAAGAGCGTGCTTAAAGAACCGCTTGGCAGCATCCATATCACGCTTCTCACTCAGTAGCGAATCAACCAGATAGCCATCAGCATCAATGGCTCGGTAAAGGTAGCACCACTTCCCGTGGACCTTGATATACGTTTCGTCCACATACCAGGACCGCCCTGCTTGCCCACGCCGTTTGACTCGTAATTGCTCTGCGATGAGTGGAGCAAAGCGCGCTTCCCATGCTCGAACCGTCTCATAAGAGAACACGAGGCCCCGCTCCAGAAACATTTCAGCCAGATCTCGCAGGCTCAACTTATACCGAAGCCTCCACAGGACTACCAGCAGGACTACATCGGTGGGATATTCCAGAAAATTGAACGGCGTCCCTGTGCGCTCATTGAAAAGACGCTTACAAGCAGAGCAATGGAACATGCGATAATCGAGTGTTGTCTTCTGGGCTTGCTCTTTTGTGGTGGTTGAGTCGCAGTGTGGGCAGTTCATAAATCACTCCATCTCAAATACGTTGGTGCTCTCAGCATACCTCGCAAACGATCGCCAGGGCAAGCCTTTCTCTGAATTCTGACAGAACCGGCTACCGGGATAGGGACTGGGAGTACACTGATAGCGATACATCGTCGTTCCATCGCACCACGTGTCGCCAGGTTTTAAAGGAGGCGCAGGTCGGAGCATGGAGGGCAGATGTGGACGGAATCCTCAGCGGAGAAAGGGAACACGTTTTTTGTGACACGTCCCATGCAAATGACGACTGAGGCGTGAGCGCCAGATGGGAAATGTTCAGATGCGAGGATGGTCAGGCTTGACACTTCTCTGGGACAATGCTGATCCTCTCTGCCGCTTCTGCTGCCACACAGGTCGCGAAAGCCAGCGAGCTGAACACCTCTTCTGGCTCCTGGCTCCCTCCTCAAATACGTGGCAAAAAAACTCCAATCGTCCATGTTTCCTATATGTTCTCATATCTCACATGCGCATAATATCTATTATTTTACATTGTATACACATGTGAGTGAAAACGTAGAGGCCATGCCGCTGCACGTTTCGCATGAACGCTGTTTTGTTTGAAGCGATTGTCTGCTATGGCTGTCCTGCTTCGCTATCCGTCTCGAAGCGCCCGGTCTTCTCCACCAGGTGAATGCGGTAGATCATACTGCCCAATGAGGTGGACTGCGGATTGATCCGGTTCATCCTGTGAACCGAATGCCCACTGGCGATCAGGGTCATTTCGCGCTGCATGATCAGGAGGGCCGCGCGCGCCGCCTCCTCGTCCTCAAGCTCTTCAAATGTTCCCCAGGCGATAACGCTGCGCCAGTGAGAGAGGTTCTGTCTATGGTCCACTTCAAAACAGACTTCGGGATGAGCCTGCAAGAGCTGGATCTGTATGCCTTGGAGCGAGTACCCATACATATGCTCGTCATCGTACACATAGTTGATTAGGACAATGTAGGTTTTGCCCTCAGCATGGTACCCAAAACGCCCAACCATTTCTGTATGCAGCATTTCCTCGATTTGCGTGCGACTCAGTTGCCCAAGCATCTCTTCTTCCCTCCTCTGCTCAAGAGCAACACGCTCTCATCGTCAATAGAGCGTTTTCACCTTTCGTGTGCACTTCCTCTCAAACAGAAGGGGAAAAAGGTTGGGAGAACCTCCTTGAGCAACACACGTTGGCGACAACGCGCTCGCCCTGGAGAATCAAGTCCACCACTCCATCCTGCGCCTCACATCCGGCACGCCGGCGAACCTGCCCATACAGGCTCAATGGAACCAGCACTAGCACTGCATATGTAGCAAGCAACCTAAATCACCAAAAGCGGAACAGAACCGAAGAGTGAGCAATTGGCGCGAAGCATGAGCAGTAACCATTGACCGCCTGGGAAAACCACTCTAGAGGCGACCTCCAGTGCTCGACAATTGTAAATTCGGGGCTCATTGCATCTCTGCCCTAAAATGAGGTAGGGGAATGCTTCTTGTCCCTTCCTTGTGATGGATTCGCCCATGACGTCGTGAACGTTGCCAGCCCGTTCCGTTGGAACGTTCGCTTGTCCCTAGTGCCAACACCACCAACAACTAAACACGTAGCCGTCATGTACCAGGGATCAATAGCCTCTCTCACATGGCGAGCCAAGAGGAGGATATCGTAGCTATGACCTATGTAATTACCCAGCCATGCGTGGGTGTGAAAGATGCTTCCTGTGTCGATGTTTGCCCGGTAGACTGTATCCATCCCACTCAGAGCGAGGCGGGATTCGAGTCCAGCGAGCAACTCTATATCAATCCTGACGAGTGCATTGACTGTGGCGCGTGCGAACCTGTCTGCCCGGTGACGGCTATTTTCGAGGAATCTGCCGTTCCCGAGGAATGGAACCAGTATATTAAGATCAACGCGGATTTTTTCAAAGGCTAATGCTGCTTTCGTTACATCCGCCAGTAACAAAAATAAGCAGGCTTATCGCATGATCCGGTTCTAGAAGCCAGTCCGTTTTGCTACTGCACGTAACGAACGGAGCACTAGCCAGTAAGGGCTAACACTGCCGTTGACAGGCCAGTTTTCCTCATCAGTTGTCTGGCCTGTCTTTTTCCTACTTCAGTCTCTTTCCTGCTCAAGAAGAAACACCGTGAATTTACAATCGCCGAGGCCTGGCTCACAAGCTGATAATGCACCCGTCGCAAATGGGTCCTCTGCTCATATCCCAATCCTCTCCAGAGCTCCGCAAACCATTGCGCCTGGCGACGATTATTCGGACGACCCGCATAAAACGGATCGTTTTGCGCTGCCAGCGCAATGAAATCCGTCACCCTCTTTCCACTCTGCCGCGCCTGCTCCTTCATCTGCTCATACGTCAACCTCATATGCTCCTCCTCACAGAATAAGCATATCACGTCCCCTCCGCACACGTAAAATCTATACGATATCGCATATATTTTAGAGAAGAAACAGGATACCATCATTCCAACAGGTCACGATGAACTGTTGGCAACAGCCAGGCAGTGGGCACAAGCACGCAATGAGCGCCGTTTTCATCCAGCCCAACACTCGCACGCGCGACATACACCCGACCAGGCACAACCGCCACACTCCCTTGCGATCATACAACGGAAAGCCGCACATCAGCCAATCCGTTGTATGATGTTCCCTTTAACGTCCTTCCTGAGCACCAGGAAATAGACACGCTGTCTTCCCCTCACTGCAGACCATGCGCTGGATGTAGCTCAACCTGTTCTTCAACGTGCAGCGTCCCGTGCTCATCCCCTGGGGCAACCACAGCGGTGACAACTCGACGCGAGAGGAGATCCGCGAGGAGATCCGCGAGGAGATCCGCGCGGACCTCACCCGCTCCTGCCACCACTTCAGATCAAGCACCCCTGGTAAAGAGAGACGTTCCTCTTCCAGGAGCAACCCCAACCCAAGCACCGTCACCAGGTCCAGACATGCCTAGGAACACACCTGCACAACACTCTCTATAGAGTAGAGCTTGGTCGCTCCCGTCCCCGCCGTTTCCCGCTCATATTGGCCTCGGTGGGCAAAGAAGTCCCCCGCGCTGTGCAGGTGCGCGTGACGCGCCCACCACCACCATTGGTCGGGAAACGTACGACCACCAGACAATGCCTTCAGGTCCAACAATCGCCCTTGGATTTGCCGCGCCACAGCAGAGGAGGCGCATTGCCTCATGAAAGAATCTTACCAAACCAGAGGAAATGCCTCATGGGAAATCTTACTTTGCGAATATCATATCTTACGCTGAGAAACCTCCTCTCTGCAAGGAGGAGCCGATAGGCTCATCAAGCATCTCTGGGGGGCTTGAGGCTTCTTGGCGGTATGACCAGCGTGCTTCCGCCAGAAGGCGCGGAGAGCGCCCCCCTCCGGTCAAGGGCGGCATCGCCCACGCCTTCTGGCGAGGAGATTCCTCCGATCTCGTCCTCTCATGAGGGAAGACCAGCAAGGACTTCAGCTCGCAGCTCAGGAACTGGGAGGTGTCCATTCACCACTTCCTCCTCCCAGTGGTCTTCGAAGGTGATCAGGAGCCGAGCGCGTAACTTCGCGAGACCCCGCTGTAAGGTACGAACCTGCGTTGGTCGGTAGCGTCCTGGGGAATGCTGTTCCAAGCGGTGAAAGATTTCCACTCCTGTCAGTTCTGGTTGGACGAGCACCCAGGTAGTGATTTGTTCCCATTCCCCCTCGAAGGGGTCCTTGCGCGTCCGCCAATCATGCGGTCGCCCTGTTTTTTGATACGTCTTCTTACGCGCTTGTTTGAGCAGCGAAGGCGGCGTATGAGGAAGCCCATCGGTAGGGACTTTTCCCTCGGTGCATTGCTGCACCGAAAACCGAACGGGAGCAAGAGATGCAGCCTCCTCTGCGGATGAGGTGACCGCATGCCTCCAAAGGGCTTTCTGTAAGTGCTCGAGTTGGGTAAGTAAACGGAGTGGGTCCAGCGCCTCCGTAATCCGAAGCAGGTCCTGCTGCTTGGCCTCCGATAAGATCCCCGAGGCGAGCAGCCGTTGCATGGGCGTTTGGGCCTGATCGTAGGTGCGCCGCACTTTGCTGCCCTCCCGTTCTTTCAATGCCAGCTTCATCGAAGGCTGGAAACAATTGACATAGACACGCAATGCTCGATAGAGTTCGGTCAGTTGCTGAGAGGCAAGTCTGCCCTCAAAGCGATCATAGCCCACGACCTGCCGAACAATCTGCCCGTTCTTCTGTTCGACGTAACACTGATCGTTACTGCGCCTGGGGCGCCCTCTGGTGAAGGTGATGTGTTCTTGTTCACAGAATGTCAGCAATTCCGCATTGATAAACTCGCCCCCATTGTCCGTGTCGATCCCGAGCAGCGGAAAGGGGAGGAGTTGCTGCGCTCGTTTCAGGGCGACGATCACCGCCTCCTGGCCTCGGTTGAGGAGAGGGAGGCATTCGGTCCAGCCGGTGGCAATGTCGGTGAGGGTTAACGTGTAAAGGTATGACCCATCGGCATGGGTGCCACAATGAGCAACCAGGTCAGCTTCCAGAAAGCCGGGTTGGGTTTCATTCCAATCGTTGAAGGGGCGAACTGGGATCTGCTTTTTAAGCAGCGTTCCCGATCTGGTGGTCGAGATCCCATGTCGCTCCTGCTTACGATACGGCTGGAGAATCCGGTCAGCCGTCGCTGGACTCATCGTGAGAAGCTGGCTCCGGCATTTCTCACTCAGGTGGAGATGTCCATGCCGCTCTAGCGATGCAACCAGGGTCGGGAGGAAAGGAATGAGCCGCTTCGCGCAAATGTGGTTGGCTGCGGTCCAGGCCAGATGCAAGGCGTGCTGTACTTCTGGTCCATAGTGGGCTGGACGTGAGCGGGTGATGATCAGTTTCTGCTCCGCAGGGTGGTTGAGAAGCCGAATGGCATACTTGCGGACATAGCCAGTCGCTGCGACAAACTCATCAAGGATGATCTCCTTGAGTGCTGAGGATGCCTCTCGATACCGAGGGGCCATCTGCCATAACAATTCTCGTTTGCTTTGATAACTCAAGTGTGACCTCACTTCTTGACCCTCCGCTCTGTAGGAATACATTGCCTTGGGTTACATTACTCGTGAGGCAATCACCCTGTCAAAGTAAGATCTTTAGTGAGTCAATTCGCCGGCAGTTCTAATTATCGCTGAACACTGGGCCCATTCGCTGGTTGCTCGCAATCATAGACATAGGCGAGGCTATCGGCCAGCGCTTCAACACTTCCCTTCCCAGACAACAACCACTCCTCGACACAGCGCTGCGCCACACGCGTCCCATATCCTTCATCATTGGCAATCAAGCGCACCAGCTGCCGCGCACTCGCTTTCGCCTCTTTTATCCGAGGGGGGAGGTACAGCCTCTTACGATGGTGGATAAATCAGCCGTCTCTCCTACTGGATTGACAATCCTCCGTGACCCTGGTTATCCTTCCTGAGTACTCTTCCCATTCACCTCATTTCAAGCAGAGAGGATCCTGATGACCACTTATGTGTTTTTGTTCCTGCTCGTGTCCTTCCTCACGCTCTGCCTGTTCGGGCTTTGGTCTCTCTGCTGGACCCATCATGGTCCTGCCCAGTCGAGAGCAGTTGCCAAGCTACGTCCCAAGCTCCATCGTCTCCTCAAGCCCCGCTCCCCACACGATTGTTCCTCCTGTCGTCTTGCCTCCGCTGCCTCGCCGAGGGGAGGGCCACTGCCTACGCCTGTGCGACCCTGGTGCGAAGTGAAAAGCCGCCGGGGAGCCCCCAAGCGGATCAACACTGAGGGCTTCGCTTGTCCCAACACGCAGTGCCCGTACGCCGGGATCACAGACGCTCACGTCCACGCCTTGGTCGGTGATGGCAGACATGGCCAGGCTGAGCGGATCCAGACGTTTCGTTGTCAGGCCTGCCACACCACATTCACTGCCAGACGCCACACCCCCTTGTATCGTCTGAACCCCCCCTCGCCCCAGATCGCCATGGTGCTCTCTGCCCTGGCCGAAGGGCTGGACGCTTCGGCCGCCGAACGGGTCTTCGGCTATCGCCAGGCCACCATCACGACGTGGCTCACTCGTGCAGGTGGGCACGCACAGACCTTGCATGAGCACTTCTTCTTCCATCTCCACCTCCCATACCTCCAGTTGGACGAACTGCGCATCCGGCTGCGCTGTTCCACACAGGTGCTCTGGCTCTGGCTGGCCATCGATCCTCTCACCAAGATCCTTCCCGTACTCCATCTGGGTCCCCGCACGCAGCACATGGCCCATACGGTCATCCATTCCCTGCGGCAGTTCTTGGCGCCTGGGTGCATTCCGCTGTTCACCAGTGATGGCTTGAACTTGTACTTCTATGCTCTCACAGCCCATTTTGGACACTGGCTCCAGGTGAATCGCCGAGGCCGGCAAGTCCTCCGATGGCAAGTGGCAGCGAAGTTGCTGTATGGTCAAGTGAAGAAAAGCTACCGACGGCGCAAGCTGGCACAAGTCACGCCTGTGATGCGCCTTGGGACACAGGCCGCTCTCACAAGCACCTTGCAGGGACTGGGTTTCTCAGGACGACTGAATACGGCTTTCATTGAACGGGTGAATCTGACCGTCCGACATGGAATAGCCGCGCTCGCTCGCCGTACCTGGGCCACTTCCCAACAGGCTCCACAACTGCTGGCCCATCTGGAATGGTGGCGAGCGTACTACCATTTTGTGCGTCCTCACCAATCCCTGCGGGTGGCGCTCGAGCAGCCACGACAGCGAGGTGGCCAACTGTTAGCGCAACGCTATCGGCAACAGACGCCAGCCATGGCAGCCGAAAGAACCAACCGACGATGGACGGCGCGTGAGGTGCTCTCTTACCCATTGTCGCCGGTTTCCTCTTGAGAGCCACCGAAGCCAGTTGCGGGTGCAGTGTCATGTCGTGAGAAAGTCAGTGAAGGTGCCAGCAAAAGCACTCGGATAAAGCCTCGCCTCGGGAAGCGATGGCCTGTCTGGACCGTTCAATGACAAAAATCCAGCCCAGAGGGGATTGGCAGAGGCTTCTAGAATTCTCCACCATGTCCTGTGGCTGTACCCAATTTCTAGGGAGAAGCAATGGTGGGCAAGGGCGTTGCCTTTGTCTCAGCGAAATTTAACCTCTATTTAACACTCCCATAACAATTGAGCGTTATTCTTTTAATTGTTATATTTCTATTTACAAACCTATCCCTTAAGCAAGGAGTTTTGTTCCATATGCTCGTCAAAGATAGTCAAACTGGTTCACTGGCCAACGAACCCTCTCATACAACACCACACGCGCATGATGTGCTGTCACAACTCGATAATAGTGGCCTCTCACGCTTTCACTGGAAGGCTATGATCACTTCAGGTATGGGTTTCTTTACCGATGCCTATGACCTGTTTATTATTGGGGCCGCGCTGACCATTCTGATCCCTCTCTGGCACCTGAACGCTTTAGAGACCTCACTCGTAGGTAGCACCTCACTCATCGCCGCAGCCCTGGGCTCGTACGTCTTTGGGCGCCTGGCTGATCGTATTGGACGCCACGCCATCTATGGTCTGACCCTGATCGTGCTGGCGGCAGGGGCGATCATTTCAGCCCTCTCCCCTAACATCTACTTTCTGCTCGTCTTCCGCTTCATCATGGGCCTGGGCATCGGTGGCGATTATCCGCTAAGCGCCACGTTGATGAGCGAATACTCTAACCGCAAGGACCGGGGCAAGCTGATCACGATGGTCTTCTCCATGCAGGGCCTGGGCCTGATTCTTGGTCCCCTGGTCGCGCTGGTACTACTTGTCTCAGGGCTGCATCCAGACCTGACCTGGCGCATCATGCTCGCGCTTGGCGCGGTTCCCGCCCTGGCGACCTTCTACCTGCGCCGCCAGATTGAGGAAACTCCCCGCTATGCCCTGATAATGCATGGCAACGCCGAGGCCGCGCAGCAGACCATCAGCAACGTGACCGGCAATGGTACAGCAAAAAAGAACGTCAAAGTTCAGAAGCAACAGGCTCAGCAGCCAAAGAAATCCTGGCTCTACCTGCTCTTTACCCCACGCTTCCTGAAATGGATCATTGGCACCGCAGGCACCTGGTTCCTGCTCGATATCGCCTACTACGGCACGACCATCTCTAGTCCCCTGGTCCTGAAGTCGCTCAACTCGCATGCCAATGCCGTTACGAACATGATGTATACCCTGGTCATCTTTGTGGTCGCGGCCATGCCTGGCTATATTGTAGCGGCCCTGACCATCGACCGCCTGGGACGCAAGAAGATCCAATGCCTTGGCTTTGCGATGATGACGCTCTCCTATGGCCTGCTTGCGCTGGTGCCGGGGCTGACACAGAGCACACTGCCCTTCCTTTCGCTCTATTCGCTGGGCTACTTTTTTACAGAATTTGGACCCAACGTTACCACGTTTGTCTATCCCGCCGAGATCTTCCCGACCATGATTCGCAGCTCGGCGCACGGTCTCGCCGCCGCTCTGGGCAAGGTGGGGGCCTTCATCGGCGCCTTCGCCTTCCCCTACCTGCTCACCAGTGTCAAACTGCCGGGCGCCATGGGGGTCGCGGCGGTCGTCTCCCTGCTGGGTCTGCTCCTGACCATCTTCACCCTACCCGAGCCAAATCAGCGCTCCCTGGAGGAGATCGCGGGCGACCACGAGCTGCTGGCCGAGATGAAGAAAGAACAGGTCCCGGCCTAAATCTCGCGATGCAGTACTTCCTAAGCACCGGCTAGCCACTGGAACAAAAATAAAAGAAGCGCTCACGGCACATGTCATGTGTCGTGAGCGCTTCTTCTGCCGTAGGGTATCTGAGGATGATGAGCTTATTTAGTTGCGCTCTCCCAATGTTTGTGCTCAGGCTTCTGACTTCTCGTGGGCTATTGCAGACCTTATCACCAAGAGTGATACTGCTGGCGAACCCATCTCGACCGCATCAGAGTGGCATTGTAAAGGGCGCGTCTGGATCCCAAGCATGCTGAAAGCTCCTCAATCTTCGGTGAAATGCGGAATATATGAGCAATTCCTCCTTTTGTCAGTCTTCTGTTTGGCTCAAGGGTGTTCGCAGATCCGGCCCCCTTCACGTTACGCCTGTTCCCTGGCTACCTCATCGCTCTCTCCAAGGTTCGCCAGCGGTATCAAGAGTGAGCCAGAGCCCACGGGTTGCGCAACGAGTTTCAACTCACCAGTAATCTGGCTTGAAAGCATCTTTCCTGACGCTCCTGCTTCCATAAGGCAGAGGTATTTCTGATTCCTTGCCAGTAAAAAGCGCGAACGTTGAATGGGCCTTCGAAGCTCCTTTAGCCGAAAGTACATCTCGTTGCGCAACCCGTGGGCAGAGCCACTCTTCGCGCTTATTACCACCGCAGGCTGGAACGATTTGGCACAAACAGCTGGGCTCTTTTCCTGATCTTTAGTGCAAGAGGTACTCTTTATGCAAAGGGATCGCAACATCTACGATCAGTCGATTTTCGTTCACCACGAGACGAATATAGCGACCAGCCAGCGCCTTACTGACAAAGTAGGGGCGTCCTTCATAGGAAATATGCCCGCTGCGAGCGACCTTACGTGAATAGATACTGGCACTTTGAGGCAAAGGAAAATGCTCAATCGCAAACAGGTCTTCCCTTTGCTCCTCTCCTCCATTGTTCATAAGTGGCTCTCCTCGAGTAATTCATCGATCAGTTCACGTCAAATGGTCAGACGTTTTTCTTCTTCTTTCATCTTCGCGCATCCACTACCTTTCATGTGACCACATACCCAAAATATTTTACACCCTCGAACCAACATCCAAGCAATATGATCGATCCCTATAGTCCTACGTCCAAACTATGCTGTGCTTCCATAAGTGCGATTGAATGAGAGACGCTTTCTGAATTCTCTAAGAACTTGTTTGTAAAGGTCATTTTCTTGCCAAGCGTCGGATCATCAAGCGAGTCATAGCAATGTAGATCATAGCTTCGCTGCTTTCTGTCAGCGTTTCATAGTCCTTACTCAAGCGACGACATTGGGTGATCCAGGCAAAGGTTCGTTCGACCACCCACCGCCTGGGCAGGACAACAAAGCCTTTCTGATCATCGCTACGTAGCACGGGCTGGAGAAGAAAGTGAAAATGCAGCATCACCCATTCGAGCAGATGACCGCGATAGCCACCATCGACCCAGATGCGCCGGAGCTTTTTGCAAGCCCCACCCAGGCGCTTGAGCAGAAGTTTGGCTCCTGCCGCGTCGGACATTGAGGCTGCCGTGACCACAACGGCCATGAGCAAGCCCAACGTATCAACCAGGATATGACGCTTGCGACCCTTGACGTGTTTGCCTGCGTCATAGCCACGGATACCAGGCCCCTGTGTCGTTTTCACGCTTTGACTGTCCAGGGCACCTGCGGTTGGGTGCTTGTGACGGCCAACTCGTCGACGAACCTGAGCACGCAGTGTCTCATGAATTCGGAGCCACGTCCCATCGCGACGAAACGCGCGAAAGTACACATACGCGCTTTGCCAGGCGGGATACTCTTTGGGCAGCATACGCCATTGGCATCCTGTCACGACCACGTAGAGGATCGCGTTGATGACGGCTCGCATGGGTAGGGTTCTGGGTCTTCCTCCCGGCTTGGCCGCTGGGATCAACTCTTTGATACAATACCATTGGGCATCCGTCAGATCTGTGGGATAGATTTGGTTTGCTTTCATATCCCAAGTGTATCTCACCTGACTGGTTGCCCCTTTTCAAACAGGCTCTTAGAAGTCACACCCCAAGAGAGGGCCAGGCTTAGCGAGGCCGGCTTAATGATCGCTGTGATAAATAGTGTGGATTCTTATTCTCTCACAAAACTTTTCCTTGTACCGATGCCATAACGGTTTGTGAGGCTCGTGGTAAATGACCTGAAATGTAGCAGCTTTTGCCCCGAAACATGAGCACTTGCCCTCAATCATGAGCACCGCAAGGAAAGTACCTGGGCAAACCGCTCCGCACCTGGGGTATCGGCATGGAATGTTGTAAATAGCATACTTAGGGTAAAATGAGTGAAGCTGTCATAGCCTGTAAAGGAGTCTCATCGAAAAATACGTGTCGCCCATACTCTTTTCAGAGAACTGGAGGAAGAACAACGATGGCTATTTTCGTCTCGATGCTTGAGTTTTTTCAAACTGGAGCATTCGGTTCTCTTCGCCTGAAAATGCCCCGGAGACAAATAGAAGAGATTGTTGGCCCCCCAGATGACTATGGTATACTTTCCCGCAAGGAGCGTCGGCGGTACAAAGAGGAAGATCACTGGAAATATTCCGGGGTATGGGTCTACGGCAGCAACGGCGACAACGGCATACCGGGCAGTGTGCAACTGTTCTTTGATGAGCAGCATAGTCTATGGTACATCCTTATAGATTATCTGTATAAGTGTCTTCCTTCTGGTGGCGAAAAGATGCAGATAGATCCCTGGATTCTCCATCCTGGCCTGTCTTTAGAAGAAGCGCGGGCAACTTTGACACAGAGTCAACTCAGGTATCACACACGTCAAGATCCCTTTTATGAGGGAATAGTCCATCTCGTTTTAGAGACGGGAGTGGTTTTGTACTTTGACGTAGAGGCGAAGGAGGAGAGCAGGTCAACAGGGATACAACGCCTGTACTTCCCAGACACGATGAAGGACTTTTACGACGAAGCCGGCAATATGCTCCCACGGAAAAGGCCAAAGGGAGGAGCAAAGACGGGTAAGTAAATGTGATCCGAACACCCCCCTATTTACAACATTCCATGCCGATACCCCAGGTGCGGAGCGGTTTGCCCAGGTACTTTCCTTGCGGTGCTCATGATTGAGGGCAAGTGCTCATGTTTTGGAACTGGCCCAATCTTGGTGAATGATGAGCTTTTTTGGGTCAATTGTCCTCCTATTTCTGAGCATGGGAGGAAGAGCAACACCACTGCTACTGATGTGTTTTCACCAAGATTGGGCCAGTTCCACAGAATTCCAACATTTACGTTTTCGAGAACTGGAAAGCCCTGGGGGTCCGCCCAATAAAGTTGACAGGCGAATTCATCCATGGTACGCTAGGCGCCGAACTTGCTGTGAGTTCATGAGTGATCAGCAATCTGGCTGAACACGTTGATCGTTTTAGTGCATTTAGCAGGAAAGGAGGTAAAAATTATGAGGAATAAGAGAAGGATGATCATAATTGCCAACCATCAATATAGGGATCGTCGCGCACGTAGACGCGGGCAAGACCAGCCTGACCGAACGGATTCTGTATGAGACCCATGTCATCGACGCTGTCGGTCGCGTCGATAAAGGTACGACCCAGACCGATGCTATGGATCTGGAGAAGAGACGGGGCATCACTATCAAGGCCTCTGTGGTCTCTTTTTTTGTTAATGATGTTAAAATCAATCTGATTGATACCCCTGGGCACGCGGACTTCCTAGCTGAAGTTGAGCGCTCTTTTAGCGTGCTAGATGGTGCGGTGCTGGTAATTTCAGCCGTCGAAGGGATCCAGGCACAGACCCGCATTCTGCTGTCAGCCCTGCAGAAACTTGCAATCCCCACCATTATCTTTATCAACAAAATCGATCGCAGCGGCGCGCAATCTGACTCCCTGCTGCAACGCATCAAGGACAAGCTCACAGAGCATATTCTTCCACTTAATCAACCAACACAACTCGAGACCAAACAGGCTGCCATTATCCCCAATGATCTGCATGATCCTGTGTTCCTACACACCTGTCTTGAACAACTCGCGCTTCATGATGAGCATCTGCTTGCCGCCTATGTGGAGGACGAGCGCATGACAGCGGAACAGGTCTGGAGCGCGCTCAAGCAGCAAGTCGGGACGGCACAGATCGCGCCGGTCTTCTTTGGTTCAGCCATTACGGGTGTCGGCGTCAAAGAGCTGCTGACCCAGCTCGCCGACCTGTTCCCATCCCAGACCAGTCTGGAGGAGGAGCCATTGTCAGGCATCGTCTTTAAGCTGGAGAAGGAGGCGACAGGTGAGAAGATCGCTTATGTGCGTATATTCGCTGGCAGCTTGCAGGTGCGCAGCCAGGTAAACGTACTACGCCGCATGGCGGATGGCGCGAGCGAGACGTATACGGGCAAGATTCAGAAGCTACATCTGTTCTGCGAAGGTACCACCGAGCAGGTACCAATGGTGGCGGCTGGCGAGTTCTGTAAAGTCTGGGGACTCAAGGAGGTCAAAATCGGTGACGTGGTCGGCGAGTGGTCCAGCCAGATCAAAACGTTGCACTTCGCCATTCCGCAATTGGAGACGCGCATCGAGGCTGTGCCCACTGAGTACAACCATCAGCTCTATCAGGTGCTTCTGGAACTGGCGGAAGAGGATCCTTTGATCTCTGTCCTCAAGGACGACTTGCATCAGACCATCTACCTGCGCATCTTTGGCGAGGTCCAGAAAGAGGTCATTGAGTCCTTGCTGCTAGAACAGCATGGCCTGGCTGTACGCTTTAGCGAGACAACCATCGTCTGTATCGAAAAGCCGGTAGGGATAGGACAGGCGGTGGAGATTATGGGCGAGGATGATAATCCTTTTGTGGCGACGATCGGTTTTCGCGTCGAGCCAGGGCCAGTGGGAAGCGGGGTGAGCTATAAAAGTACGCTCGGCGCGCTGCCACTGTCCTATTATCGCGCGATCGAGGAGACGCTCTACACCACCCTGGCACAGGGCCTGTATGGTTGGGAAGTGACGGATATCGCCATCACCCTCACCCACATGGGCTTTGATCGCGCTAGCTCCACAGCGAGCGGCTTCAGAAACCTGACGCCGCTGGTCCTGATGGCTGCTCTTTCCCAGGCTGGCAGTGCCGTCTATGAACCAATCAACCAGTTTGAGCTCAGCATTCCGGTAGATGTCCTCAGCACCGCCATATTCAAACTCTCAGCACTGGGAGCCGTCTATGAGCAACCGATTCTGCAAGGCGACGCCTTCCTTTTAACAGGCACAATCCCAGTAGAAACAACAGAGAAATTTAGGCGTAAACTGCCAGCCTTTAGCAAGGGCGAAGGCGTTTTCCTGGCACAGGCAGCCGGCTATCGTCAAAAAGAGGGCGAGTATCCCACGCGCAAACGCATGGACTATAATCCCTTGCACCGTGAGGAATATCTGCTGCATGTCCACCATGTACGTTAAGAGTCTCTAGAAAGAGGTGAATATTGTGTGCAGAAGAACAAAATGCATGCTCATGAAAACGAAGACCACAGAGACAAATACGACCCATCCAACGGCCACCGTTGAGGTGCTGATACTTTTGTGGCTTGAGTACCATCCTCTAGTGGTCAGCTATGCACGTGGCGATATTGGCCTGCAGTTTGCCGCAGCCTATCGACTGCCGATCCCCAAGCACGCGCCGTTCGCCATTGGCTACGCGTTCGAGGGGAAACCACACGAGTATCTGCCCAATGTGGTAGGCCGTCTTTCGGACGGAACGCCATTCATTGCCGAGGCGGGCATGGAAGACGATAAACGCAGTGATCACAACCTTGCCAAAGCCGAGGCTGCTCGCCGTTTGTCACCAGTCGTCCCTCTTTTAAATAAAGGAAACGTATGAACTGTCGTGTAGATAAGGAGAGTCACCATAATGCCAGACGCTGTATTTGCCGAGTCTAAACTTGCCGAACTCTATGACCTCTTCGAGGGATTGGATCGACCAGACCTTGCTCCATATCTATCTAGCCATGGCAGATGAGTTCCACGCTCATTCTGTTATTGACTTGGGATGCGGAACTGGGAATCTTGCCTGTCGCCTTGCGGCACTTGGAAAAGAGGTCGTTGGCATCGATCCGGCTGCCGCCTCGTTGAGCGTTGCGAAGCGGAAAGCGTATGCCGACCGAGTTCGTTGGATCACGGGTACTGCAAAGCAGCTTCAAGGATTGAGTGCTGACCTCATCACGATGACTGGCAATGTGGCACAAGTATTCGTTACGGACGAGGAATGGATGGCGACTCTTCGCGCGTGTCGCGATGCACTTCGCCCGCATGGGAGGCTTGTCTTTGAGACGCGGAATCCAGATAAGGAAGTATGGAAGGGCTTGAACCGAGAGCAGACCTACACGACGATTGAAGCGCCTGAAATCGGCACGGTCGAGTCCTGGGTGGATTGGGTGAACGTGCAGCTACCGCTCGTCTCTTTTCGCAGCATATACATATTTCATAAGGACGGGAGCACAATGACATCCGAGTCAACGTTACGGTTCCGCACTCAATCAGAAGTTACAGAGACACTTTCCCGTGCTCAATTAACGGTGGAAGCGGTTCGAGATGCCCCCGACCGCCCCGGCCAAGAGTTCGTCTTTATTGCTCATCAATGAGACGAGCAAGCTTACGAGGTCCAGATGAAGTAGACCGCCAGCGAGGTACTGATGCTGTTCCGACCTACCTGGAATGCCAGGCGGTATCCTGAACTCAGCCCTTTTCCAACGGTCTCTTCCCGAATGAAGTAGGGCACCGGCGAGGTTCCTCTTGGACCTTTTCCGTTGCCCCCTTCCCAAACCGAGCAGGCGCATTTCTACGCACTCGGCTTTCCAGAGGAGACAAATCATAGCATCGGGAATAAGCAAGGACTTATGCATTTCGCGGCCTTGCAACCCTAGCAATTCTGATCTGTTCCTCCTACTGCCCTTTGCCCTGCATGCCGCTTTCCGGCATTCCCTGGTGGGGCGTGACTCCCACGACTCACTACGGCAGTTCTGTCACCATCTGTCTCGCGACAGGAAGGTGATCCCGTGGTACGTCGTCATGATACGTCCTAGCTCCCCTTAGAGCCTCGACTCATCCCTTGAATGACCTCGTTGGTCCCCGTTCACGTTCAGGGAGTGTATCAGCCTCCGGTTCATGCCGGTACAGAACGTGACATCGGTTTCAAGCGTTCTTCCGATGGGTGGGCACATGCACCCCGTCGGGATTCGAGTTCAGGCAATTCAGCTTTACTCATAGGGAGCGGGTCTTACGAATGCCCTGTCCTACAACGCTTTCGGACATGCCCCGCTTACCTGGCATGCTTGGTCCCCTCTGGGTTTCCCCGTTAGGTATGCCAGTAACCCAGGAACTTCTCCCCAGTTCCTCCTGCCTCAGGCAGGAATATCATAACGCGCCTCACGGCGCACACCCAGCGGGCCACTTTCATGGCACTGTAGCTCTCCAGAACTCTTTGCCTCGTTGCGCAAAGATCTTGTGGCCCATCCAGGCCAACCTCTGCCGCTGAGACGGATATTGTCAACTTAGCGAGATAATGGAAGAGCCTTTCTGAAAAGAATGATGAGAGGAAAGGAGAAGGTGGAAGGTTGAGAAGAGTGGTTTTCTCTTAAGCTGCTGTTTTCCCGCTGGTTACCTCATTCCAAACCTGGAAGCGATCCTGCATGAGGGCACGAGAGACCGAGGCGTTCAGACGGTGGCGTTTGGGCCGAAAATGATCGGAGATCGGACCAAACGCAGAGAGGAAGCGTTGCGCATGGCCAGGGGATTTGAAGCGTCGCATGGTGCGCTCTCGTTGCCTGGTTGGTTGGTGCGAACGTTCCGCACAATTGTTCAAGCCCTTATGCTGGCGGTGCTCGACACTGTGCATGATGTCCCTCTTGGCGGCGGCGTAGCTAGCGAGTTTGTCGGTAATGATAACCCGCGGCACGTATTGCAAGCCTTTGAGCAATTTACGAAAGAACTTTTTGGCAGCATGCTTGTTGCGCCGGCTTTGGACGAGGATATCAAGCACATTGCCATCCTGATCAACCGCCCGCCACAGGGAGTGGGTTTTCCCGTTGATTTTGAGGAAGACCTCATCTAAGTGCCACGTGTCTCCTCGCTTTCCATGACGGCGTTTCAGTTCATTGGCATAGGTTTGCCCAAATTTCTGGCACCACTGGCGCACTGTTTCATAGGTCACGACGATCCCTCGCTGGGCCAAAAGTTCCTCAACATCACGATAACTGAGTGAGAAGCGGAAATACAACCAAACCGCGTGGCTGATAATCTCAGAAGGGAAACGGAACCCTTTGTAGTCGGGAGCAGTTGAGATTGCCCCGATTTGAAAGTGAGATTGACCCGGAATTGGGGAGTCGGGGAAGAGAAAATTGCTACAATACAACCAGGAGGGTTTCATGGGCAAATCTCAACCGACTTATACGAGAGAATTCAAGCAGCAGGCTGTTCAGCTTGTTCAAACCAGTGGAAAAAGTAAAACACAAATAGCGAGAGATCTCGGCATATCTGACAGTGCTTTAAGCAAATGGTGTAAAGAATTTGGTGAACGAGGTGAGGAAGCTTTTCCTGGAAAGGGACATCAAACACCAACAGAAGAGGAAATGAGAAATCTAAAGCGTGAACTAGAAATATTACGGCAAGAAAGGGATATATTAAAAAAAGCGGTAAGCATCTTTGCGCAACCCCATCCGTAAAATTTCAGTTCATTGATGAGCATCGCTATCTCTTTCCTATTGTTCGCATGTGTCACGTATTAGAAGTATCAGAAAATGGATACTCTAACTGGCGTAAAAGAGGAAAGTGCCAGAGAAAGCGAGAAGATGAACGACTTGCGGAGCGATTGAAGATGCGTATCATTCTCATAGGGGCCATTATGGAAGTCCTCGCATCCATGCTGATTTGAAGGAGGACGGGATTTCTTGTGGAAGAAAACGAGTTGCAAGAATTATGCGAGAGAAGGAGCTGAGTGCTAGGAAAAAGAAGCGAAAAGTCCGAACAACGGACAGCGATCATGCGTTGCCGATTGCACCCAATCTCCTCCAACGTGATTTTGCAGCTTCTGCACCGAATAAGAAGTGGATGTCAGATATTACCTATATCGAGACACGCGAGGGATGGCTCTATCTTGCAGGGGTAATAGATGCATTTTCACGAAAAATTGTCGGATGGTCGATGGGTGAGCATCATGATGCAGAGCTAGCAAAAGCCGCACTTCATCTCGCGCTTTCCCGACGCCAGCCTGAAGCTGACCTGATCCATCACTCCGACCGTGGCAGCGAATATGCGAGCCTGGCGTATCAAGCCTTGCTGTGCCAGCATCATATTCAGATCAGCATGAGTAAAAAGGAGATTGTTATGATAACGCGATGATCGAAAGTTTTTGGGGGACACTCAAGGAAGAATGTGATGCTCCTTTTCCCTCTTTAAGTCGATATGAGGCGAAAATCGCTATTTTTGAGTACATCGAGGTCTATTATAACCGAAAACGAAGACACTCGGCTCTGGGCTATCTTAGCCCAGTTACCTTTGAAAAACAGGAAGAAGCAAAGAGACTCACACTTGACAAATAACATCAATTGTCACATAATGTTTATGTGTAAACGTTACATTACGCTTTAACGTTGGCACTTCTTATTTTAAGATAAATAGAACGTTTTAACGTTTTTCACGTCTCTCCTCTGACTCAACTTCCACGTTTGAGTCCTCCCCAATTCCGGGTCAATCTCATCTTTGATGCGATTCATGCGTAGTGTAGCACAAACCAGAAATCTCTGTTGGCGCTTGCTCTCTAGCTTTCTTCGGTATCTAGCTCAAAAGAGCGATTTTTCCCTTCCAGGAAGGCATACAAGACCTCTATCGCTTAAATAGAAACGCCGTCTACTGAGTCTAGAGCCCACAAGCCGCTCGGCGTGGTTGCAACGAACGATAGGCTCGGACGGAGCCATCAGCAAGCCGAAACTTGCTGAGAAGCCCCGCATGTATACGTGGGGAGTCGTCACGTCAGCTAACGGTTGCCTAGAACCGATATTTCAAGATAGGAGGCTGACGCACCGCCATGGAATACAGTATTCCTTGCGGGATATGGCGGTGCTTCATATGGGAAATAGATAAAGTTGTCAAACACTGTCGCATTAAGAATATCGGGACGACTCCCAATTTCCAATTTGAGGCGATGGCCTTTTTTAAAGAGATTGGCAGTGGGAGTCAAACTGAAGGAAAGAGTGACAGGATCGCCTGGTATCAACGGCTCTGAACCGCGATGCTCATGAATAATTTCGTCTGACCGAGATAGCTTCTCATCAATCTTGCGATGCGATGCCTGAAGCCAGCCAAATGAGAGTAGGCGAACTTCCCCCTGGGGAGAAAGGTCGCTCAGACGTGCAATAACATGAGTATCAATCGCAGTCGAGGCGAGTCTAAGCTGCAACTTGATCGGACCCGTTAGTTCAGTTTCTTCGCCAAACGGTTCACTGAGATAGCTTAAAACCTGGGTTGTATATTTATCCAATTCTTTGGGATACTGCATTCCTTGTGGGATGGCAGCAAATTTTAGCGTCGTCTGCTGGGAAGGGAGTTCCCCTTGCAAACTATGTGGTCCCTCACTTTCGTTTGAGCTAGTAGCCAGGTAGAGGCGTTGCGTGACTGCTTCTGGTACAGGCCAATCAGAAGCGCTTTTCCAGCAATCGGCCCCCTGCAACCAGTATCGCACGGCGGGCTGCTCATCAACGCCAGTGTCAAGCCCTTTGAGGTAGTGATCATACCAGGCAAGTGCTTCTCCGTGATAGTTTGACCATGGCCATCGGGGATCTGGAGGACCAATAAAAAGTTTCTTGGGCGCCTGGATGCCATGCCAGGCCTGAAAAGCTCCACGCATATGTAGACCTGGATTCGCCCAGTTGGTTCCTATACATACGGGAACTTGAATACGATCCAATACAGGCCAGGCCGATTTTTCCTGGTAAAATGGACCGTCATACGGCTCATCGAAGGCTAACTCTGCAAAATCACGCATCCAGGCTTCCTCGGGATGCATTTGTTGTGGCATCTTCTTTTCGTTTTTGAAAAAGAAACTGGTGATTTGTTTCTGAATCCAGTTCCGATTGAAAATATGGCTCATGAGATGGCGCAACATAGGAGGCACGGACATCTTTTGCGTCGCTCCCACAAACGCATAATATGGAGCAAAAAATCCCGAATGAAATGCACCGCCGTGATAGGCGAAATGGCGATAGAGATCAGTGAAGCCCAGGTAGGGGAAAATAGCTTTGAGGTGTGGTGGTTGCTGAGCAGCCGCGAGATATTGGATGGCAGCAAAATAGGACATACCAACCATACCAACATTTCCGTTACACCAGGGTTGTGCCGCTGCCCATTCGATAGTATCAGCCACGTCTTTCTGCTCTTGGGGAGAAAAATGCATCATGTGATCGCCGCCCGATTTTCCTGTTCCCCGAGCATTCACTGTCAAGTGACAATAGCCGCGCGATACGATGTAACTCACCTGTCCCACTTCATTAATTGGAAGAGGAAGACCCGTATTCTGTAATTCCTTGGTATAACCAGACCACGCAACAAGGGCGGGAAAAGTCCCATCGGCTTTTGGCCGATAGAGATCACCTCGCAAAATTGTACCATCAGGTAGAGGGATAGAAACATCTGGCTCAAAAAGTAAATCATACACTGGTACAGAGGCTTTCTTTGGTGTCCAATCACCTGCGAACTGCTCGCCGGTCAATTTGGTGAGCGGACGCACGCGCACTGTTGATCCTTTAGCAGGCGTCGCCTGTTCAGCAATAGCCATATTTCCTCCTTTGGGCAAGGAATGCAGAATGGATATTTATGGATAAATTCAAAATCATGCAGCAAAGCGCCTATGGGTCAAATTTTGCCCATAGACGCTTTACATTAAAATATCACTTTCCGTCGCAGCCTATTTCGCAAAATTGCGTATATACCTGACCTGCAACACAAAGGCAGCAAACCCTAGTGAACCAGGGCCTCACTTGGATATGCGCAGTATGCGACGGTAAGGTCAGTTCTGATTTCAATGTTTTCTGCGAGCGCATTACACTGTTTCACATGATGTGGGTTCTTCGCGAGCATTGCCTGCAAATCCGCGAGGCTCCGCCACTGGGCATAATTGATAATTTTTGTGCCATCCTGGCTGAGATGGAAGTTGGCACTGATAAAGCCTGGCGCAGTCACCACAACCTCTTCGGTCATGGCCCTCAAATAATCCAAAAGCTTCTGCTGGTTCTCAGGCTTCACCGTCAACGTATTGATCATGGTGCAGATTGGCTGATTTTCCTGGATCGTGGTAACGCGGGTAGTATTTGTTTCGCTCACTGCTTTTTGCCTTTTCTGATTTCTATTTTGCACAAAGAGTCATACCTTGTAAGGCATGCACTCACATTTCTTTCATGAAATAATTAAGCCTACAGCGCCGCCTCTGGCATCGCCTCAAGCACCTTCTTAAAGTGCTCCTGATTGTTCTGCATATGCGCTGTCATTCTCGCAAGCACCTGCTCATTTGTGACAGGCGCTTTTGGATCCATCTCAAAATCCTGAATCCAGGTCATACGGACGCCTTCTTCAACTGGCTCGTAGGTCCATGTCAGGTGCATATAAAAAAATGGGAATTTGGGGGTTCCGCGCTGGGCAATAGCTTCGCGCTTTTCAAAGTCCAGGATACGCCATGACTGCCAGGTTTCGTCTTCCTCGTTTGTCAGTTCAAACTCGATTCTGGCAAAGCGTCCGTTACGCTGGAAGGATAATACTTTTGCTCCACGATACTCTTTAAAGAGTTCTGGCCAACGCGCAATATCGTTGGTAATAGCAAAAATCTGATCGGGATCGCGTTTAATGACGATAGATGCTTGTGCTTGCGGCATTGTTCGTCTCCATTCTACAAAATATGCATTGACATACAACTAGTCACTTTTAGTGTGAAGCGTGGAGCAACACTAATCTTCATCCTAGAGGTTTACTAAGAACCGGAGCTGAGAGATCAATACGACTAATTTCGCCTCTTGCTTCTTTCATAGCTCGCTCAAGATTGATAGCGTGACGCTCCGACTCCAACCATTTGCCTAAAGGACCTGGATCAAATTGAGCCAAAGCATCCCGCAATGTTAGCTTGGCCTGTACAGCCTCATGCCCCAGGTTATGAATGGTCGTGAAATAGTTCCGTAACACGAGAAGGTCTTCAAGTGTGCCCAGAGAACCATGACCAGGAACCACAACCTCAGGCTTCAGGGCAATCAAAGTATTCAAGGCCTCTATCCAGCCTGAAACCAGACCGTTGAGCGCAAGAGGAACCACGCCCTTAAAGCCGACATCGCCAGTCAGAAGCACTCGCGATTTGGGGAACCATACAGCGAGATCCGCTGCTGTATGAGCTGGCATAAAGGTAAGGATTTCACCTTCTTGTGGCAGAGGCATAGGATCTGGCAAGGGTTCAGGGATAACCAGCTCCAGGTCGGCAAAATGCTCCTTGAACCGCGGCATCAAATGCTCATAAACAGCAACAGGAAATCCCAACTTTTGTCCTGCGTCAATCGACCTGGGATGAGCCAGGATACGAGCACCTGTAAAGACTGCGTTACCACCCATATGATCAACATGGTGGTGCGTATTCAAGACAGTATCGACATGTGCTCCCTGGCGCTCAATCGCCTGCGCCATCTGTGCCGCCATCTCTGGAAAGGTCATTGTATCGACAACACAGGCCCTACCCTGCTCTACAATGAAGGTTGCATTTGAGACCCCCATTTCCCCCTGTCCATGAATGACCGCGAAGATACCGTCAGCGACCTCAGAGATTATTTGTTTTGGCCACTCGCTCATACGCTCTGGACCTGTTCCGCTGCCACAGTCTGTTCGACCAGTTTGACAAGATCTTGAACAGTGGGGCAGCTTTTTAAGCCAGTAATAGTGAACCGTTTATTAGAGAACTCTTTTTCTAGCGCGACGCCTACTTCCACAAGTTCAATTGAATCGATATTCAGATCATCCGAGAGATGGGTCTCTGGAGTCAACGCTATACCTTCGGCGTAAGGGCGAAGAATTTCATAGACACGTGAAGAAACTGTCGCTTGTCCCGAATCTTTAGCCATATTGCGATTCTCCTTTCGCACATTGTCAACGTATACTACAACTGCTTACCCTGAAAAAAGAAAAGTGTGGTGTGCTATGCGCTTCCCATTCATTCCGTCTTCTTTGCGCGCTAGGCCCACGTGCGCAGTAACACAGAAGCGTTCGCCCCTCCTATGCCACGCGCGTTAATGAGACAGCGATCAAGATGGTCAACGGAACGAGGAGTTTGCGGCACATAGTCCAGGTCGCACCCCGGTGCTGCCTGATCCAGGTGGAGCGTCGCAGGAAGCACCCGGTGCTGCATCGCAAGCAACGCAATCGCCATATCAACGGGGAATGCCGCCCCAAAGAGATTGCCAAAGGCAGATTTAGGTGTCGCGACCGGAACACGCCTGACCGCCTCTCTCAATGCCAAGTGAATAGCACGCGTCTCAGAGACATCCTCATCGGGTACCGCGGATCCCGCTGCAAAGAGACAATCTACTTCATCAGCAGACGCATCGGCTCGCTGCATGGCCCGAGTCATAGCCGCCGCGTAACGCTCGCCGTCAGGGGCTGGTTGTACCGGATGATAACCATCATTGGTTGATGCCCAACCTGCCACCTCAGCCAGAATAGTGGCGCCGCGTTTCTCAGCATCTTCCGCGCGTTCGAGAATGAAAAAGGCTGCACCTTCACCCGCAACGAGCCCATCGTGCGCTTCATCAAATGGCCGATATGTCTCTGGAGAGCCAGTTACAGCTTTCTTTGACATGAGCCCTGAGGTTTCATAGCAGAGAGCGGCATAGGGAGAGAATGGAGCCTCAGTTCCTCCAGCGAGCATAATATCTGCGCGTCCACGTTGGAGACAATCGGCGGCATGCATGATCGCAAGCGCGCCACTGGCCCGGTCGCTGAGAAAGGTACGCCCAATACCTTTGATGCCAAAATAAATAGACATATTGCCTTGCACTGCGGCCGGGAACCACGCTGTTGCCATGTGAGGACTGACATCACGCGGCCCTAAAGCCCAGAGATGGCGCAATTCGCGTTCGGCAAACTCCCATCCGCCCAGGTTATTGCCAACCGTAATGCCGACACGATGGCTATGCTGCTCTTGTTGGGTCCATACAGGCTTTTTCCCGTCAGACAACAATCCTGCGTCCTGCAAAGCCAGGTATGCGCTAATCAAACCAAAAGTCGAAAAGCGGTCGATCTTGCGAATGAGGCGAGGGCTAAGATAGGCTTCCGGGCGAAAATCAAGCAGCTGCCCACCAACACGACACTGGATGTGTGATGTCTCAAAGGTTGTAAGCGGCTTCAATCCATTTTCGCCAGCTAGAAGCTTTTCCCAAAGAATCCCAGAGCCAATCCCATAGGGAGAGATAACCCCCATACCAGTGATAACTATTCTTGCCATCATTCTTCCCTTGTTGAGTAGGACTCGAGGACCATAGCCGCATGCAAGCCAGAAAAACCACTTGCTGTCGTCAACATACGTTGAACATCATGCGACCGAGCATGGTTTGGAACGTAGTCCAGATCACAACGCGGATCTGGATTCACAAGATTAATCGTTGGGTGAATACGTTGTGTCTGCATACTCATTGCGCATGCCACAACTTCTACGGCACTGGCGGCGGCTAGCGCATGTCCTACCATTGATTTTGTTGAGTTGACAGGAATTGTCAGGGCTTGTTGCCCCAATGACGTTTTCAGGGCCAGGCTCTCAAAAAAATCATTTTGCGGAGTGGATGTTCCGTGTGCATTCACAAAATCTATCGCCTCAGGCTCTACGTTGGCTTTGCCTAATGCCCCCGTAATGGCACGTGCAAGGTCACGACCTTCCGGTGACATATCAGTCATGTGAACAGCATGCTCGGTAACGTCACAACCCAAAATCTCAGCATAGATTGGCGCGTTCCGAGCAAGAGCGTGTTCTAGTTCCTCAAGCACCACAATACCACAGCCTTCTGAGAGCACGAAGCCATCGCGATCAACACTAAATGGGCGTGACGCGGTTGTCGGGTCAGAATGATGTGAAAGACAATTAATAATGTCAAACGCGGCAATAGTGATAGGAGTGATGGGTGCTTCAGATGCACCAGCGATCATAACGTCGTGATCTCCGTACGCAATGCTCTCATAGGCATAACTGATTGCATCGAGACCAGCGATACACCCGGTTGATAAAGTGGCACATTCACCTTGCAAACCATAGCGTGAGCCGACAGCCAGAGCGGCGGAGTTGCCCATTGCCGCGGAATAGAGGAAAGGGGAAATCCCTTCTGAATGAAAAGCTTCCTTGCCCCCATTCGTAGATTTCGTAAATTCAAGATCAAGGGTCTGTGTGCCACAAATGGCAGTCGCCAGCGTCACGCCAACGCGTGATACATCCCATGTATCCTGGTCCAAATGTGCATCAAGAAATGCTTGATGAACCGCAGCAAAGGCAAATTGGATAAAACGGTCAGCCGAATGATAGGCAGTGGGGACGTGGTGGGTTACTGGATCAAAGCCCGTAACTTCACACACCGCCTGCGCACCAAATTCATGATGTCCAAAGAGCGGGGAGCAAGTCACCCTATCCAACGCTACCGCTCCCGAGACTCCATCCAGCAAATTTTGCCAGAATGCTTCTTTGCCAATACCAGCAGGTGAAACCACTCCCAATCCAGAGATAACGACACGGCGCATTATAAGCTCTCCTCTTTATGCGCAACGACCACTGGAAATGGTCCGGCAACATGAAATCGCTGTGCATCCTGCAGCCCAATCTCGATCAACCAGTGCATAATCTCGTCTACGGTCCGTATACGGCCCTGGGCGGTATTTACGAGCATTGAAAGATCGAGCGTGATCGCAGGAGGAGGCCCATTACGATCGTCTGAATAAAATACATCTGCAACGAGGAGTGTGCCCCCGGGGCGCAAACTCTGCATCAGCCTGGTAAGCAGGGCTTTTGCGCGTTCGTCACCAATGAAACGATAGATGTGTCCGCAAAGAATCAGATCATATGCAAGAGGGGGAAACGCAAAGGTTTCCATGTCCGCCTCAATCCAGGTGTATCGATGCTCCAGTCCCTGTGCAAGGATGTGTTGCTTTCCCTCAGCAACGACCTCGGAAAGGTCAAGGGCTGTTACACAAGCATTGGGGTATTGCATGGCGAATGCGGCGCTCCATGGGCCACTTCCTGCGCCAACATCAAGTACCTGTAACGGTGCATCCTTCGGCCTTCTCAAAGGGAGGTCGGCCGCTGTGCGACTGGCAATTGGGAAAACGAGAGGGAAAAGATCGACGACACGCGGGGCGAAAAATGCCTCCGCTGTCGTTTGATCGCCCAAATCGCGATATGGTGCCGCCATGCGCATGGTCCGGTCGAGTTCAAACCATGCCGGTACATAGTCGACCATAGCCAGGGTATCACCGCCAAGATAAGAGGATTTCCCCTCGACCAGAAAAAGGTTGGCAATAGGGGTTAAACGGTAGGTGTCGCCTTCTCTTTTTACTAGTTCTAGCCCTTCCAAGCCCTTCAAGAGACGTTCCAGTGGTTCTTGATGAGTGCCAGTAAGAGAAGCCAGCTCAACAGATGTGAGCGCCTTCTCAGCAAGGTGGGTAAAAACGCGAAGTCGCACTGAAGCCACTAACATGGCTGTACGAGCAAAAGCATAATTCATATCGAGAATCATTTGCGGAAGAAGCTTTTGCTCTTTATGACCAGATAGAGAAGCGGTCATAGAATATTATTCCTCCTCATGAGGAGACATAGGTATATAATTTACTGCCCAAAGAGGGCAGTAACAGATACACTGCTTGGTAAATATGCTCCATTATACAAGGAGCATACCTGATATATTTGCAGGATACGAGCATGCTAATTGAAATTTTCAATATAACTCCTAAATAGTAGCAATTACTACTTTCTATGAAGAAAAGGAGGGAGAGTATTTATCAGGGAATAAGCATTCCTGATAGACTCCTTCCCCAATAGGATAAAAACTCTTTTAGCTGCCTACCAAGCGTAACCTTTAGTTCAAAATAACAGATCTACATGCCATCTGTCAAGCGTATAAGCTATTTGTATCTTATGTGGTATATAATGTAGAATAGTCTTGAAATTTATAAATAAACTTTCAGGCAAATTGACACAATATGAATCGCTTTAAAGCAAATTGTTAACTCTAAGCACTTATTAATTCCAGAGAATTTCAAAAGAATTTATAAATCAGGTCAACTTATTTTGCTATTTTCTTCAGTAAAAGCAATGCCGTTGACATATACTTATACTACATTGGTACTTATAAGTAACAATAAATTGACTTATAGCTCCGCAAGCACTATCTTCTTGTTATAAGAAGATGAGATGATTGTTTAAAATGGAATTAGAGGGGCCTTACGGTTGAGTAGAAATACTGAAAAATACAAGGTCACAGCAAAATCTAGACCTCGAAGAAAATACAAACAACTAGTACAGCAAAAAACTAGTAATCAATTGAAGACGAAGGTACAAACTATCCAGACTCTACCTGGAGCAAAACAGGAGTACCTTACACGCGCTAAATCTCAGACGCTAGCTAAATCTCAGACACTGATAAAACAGCCCACACCCAAAGAGCACCTGGTCGTCTCTAAACCTTCGCTACGAAATGGTCGTCAAATAGCATGGCGGCTCATTGCCATTTGCATAGCCCCGATAGCAGTCTGTGTCAACTTTACTAATTATGGGCCACTTATACCAGTGTTACAAAATGAGCTACACATCAATAGTGGTCAGATTGGGCTTTTTTCGACGTTGCTCTTTCTGGGTATTGCTCTCACAAATATTCCTGGCGGCCTCCTGGCGGATCTCTTTGGGTCACGCTTAACCATGCTTGGCTCACTCATACTTGTTAGCGCTGGTTCGCTACTCTTTCCGTTAATCCCTAATTTTACATGGATGGTGGTTTGCCGGGCTATGATTGGCTTAGGAGCTGGCGCAGCGTTGGTGGCTGGCTCCCATGCCACATCAGAGTTAGGACGGTATGAAGCTTTAGGTCAGGGATTGAATGGAGGAGTGGCACAACTAGGAGCGGGGCTTGGACTCTTCGTCACGCCACAACTGTTAGGACCTCTTGGTTGGCAAGGTGCACTATTCGTCAGCGGAGGTCTGGGTATTCTGGCTTTCGTGGTATGGCTCTTTGTTCCGTCAAATAAATCTGATCATATTGGAGAAGCACACCAGCAAGCCAATCCTGTGACGGGTATTCGCTCGCCTGCTATTTGGGCGCTAGGCCTCGCAAATATGGGTACGTTCGGCCTGGGGAACGCTATTACGGCCTGGCTTGCCATATATTTTACGACTAAGTACAATTTACCTCTCGTACTCGCAGCAGGATTTGGCTCAATCGGCTTATTCGCAGGCATTGTCTTCCGGCCCTTGGGAGGTTTATTGCTAGCGCGCACTCGTCAGCCACTGCACTTCATTCGAGCGGGAACAATTATGGCCTTTCTTGGCTTAGGTGTCCTGGCACTACCAATCGCTTCTCTTCCCCTTGCTTGCATCGGCTTACTTCTGCTCGCACTAGGCACAACACTGCCCTACGCCGCGATTTTTAGTACCGCATCGGCTATTGGGAAAACAAGCCCCATAGGTTCAGGCGTTGCCCAGGGCCTAATAGCAATATTAGCATCACCAGTAGCAATTGCAGGCCCGCCTATTATTGGGTTACTCCTTGAGGAGCAAAAAAATAACTTTACCCTCGCCTTCGGGGTCATTGCCGCCACTTTTTCGATAATTGCTGTCATTGCCTCCATGCAACTAAAAGCCCCAAACAGGCGCATAAAGCATAGTAAGTTATTAATGCCCAGATATCAGTGAACTACCACTGAGCTGAAGACTCAGCGGCTTCTTCGGAATTCGTCGGGTCTGCGGTTTGGCAGCTTTTTCGGAAGCTCAAGTTCACCAGACTCCTCATCAGAAATGATGAGACCGAAGGAGCGGCGTTCATCCACGAGGCTGAAGACCTCGTGGTTTTCTCGCCGCTCCCCGTATAAAAATTTATACTCAAGCCTACTTTTTTTGACCTGTCAAGCCTAGTTTGGTATTATAATACTGGCAAAGCAAGAGAGGAGTTACATGCAAGGGCTATTGCATATCTAGTTGGCGATAGAAGGTGTTCATATTGAAATGAAAAAGAAGTCCAGTCTGAAATTCGAGAGCTCATCTCTCCATTCTTAGATTTGATCGACGATGTCCATGTACTCTGCCTATCCAAATATTCAAGGCAATTATTGCATCGCCGCATTCATAAATATGAATCCTTCTATTCAAAGTATTTCCCGTAATTTTGTCGCTCTTAGTATTGGAGGTTAAACCTCGTGAGTAGAGATTTCTTCACGGCTCATAAGGATCAGTTCCCTTATGACAATCAAAACAATGCAGGCGGGCAATCAACGGTATCAGTGATTGCCCAGACTGTTGAGAAGGATGTAAGTCCTTTACGATGGTGGTATCGCTTCACCGCTCCCAAACCAGCACCTGCAAATGCTACCCTCCAGCAACGAGATATATCTCGTCGTGGCAGACTCACCAGCGCAACCCTGCTTGTGGTTATTCTCTTGGTTCTAGCAGCGGAGCCCACAGCTATCTTTGGAACAAATAAGGCCTTAGCTTTTATTTTGCTTATTCCCGTGTTCATTGATATCGTTGCGCTGATTTTTAATAGAGCAGGGAAAATTACTACTGCCGGAATTCTGGTCATTATCGGCATTGAGGTAGGACTCGTTCTCTCAATTCTTGGACCAGCTCTTGGCTCAGGGGGACTGACAACCTACGCATTACCACAATATGACCTGCTGGTACAGGCTGAGTTTGTAGCTGTCACATTGTTACCCCCAGCCACCGTATTTTTGATGCTTTTCCTTCACAGTGCTTTTATCGTTGCTACTATCGAACTCCTACCACATACTAACGAGTTCGCTGCCGTTTTGGCAGCTAATCATTACGATATGTTGCTGCGTCCTATTACGTTGCAAATCATCGTGGCTATTGTGACCTATCTATGGGTAACAAGCGCAAATTATGCCATCAAACGAGCGGATCGTGCAGAAGTTATCGCGGAGTTAGAGCGCCGCGAGGTAGAGCGACAGCAGCAAGAAATTGCGCTAAAACAGCAGTTGGATGAGGGAATTCAGCAAATTTTGCAAACGCATGTGGAAGTAGCTAATGGTAATTTCTCCGCGCGCACACCATTGAAGCGGGGGAACGTTCTCTGGGCGATTGGCTCCTCGCTCAATAACTTATTAGCACGACTACAGAGCTTGAGCCAAGCGGAAAACGAGCTCCAGCGCGCCAGAGCTGAAACAGCACGTCTGGTGGAAGCTATCCAAAAAGCCAAGTATGGTCAGCCTATTAGATTTAACCGCACAGGAACACACCTGGACCCACTTATTTTGGAGCTTATGAGCAGCACATCTCTTTCTAACCCGGTCAAAAACAACCAACCGGCTCCCGCGCAGGAGAAATCTCCACAACAGCCTAAAGCAAACGTAGAGAGGAAAAATTATCGCTAAATAGCCACGTAGAATGACATAAAATGTGGCTGGGTGCACTTCGAGAAGTATTCAGCCACACTACAGTCATAAATACATATCTTCTCCCAAAAATCCCTAGTGTGCAAGGGCGCTTAATCACCGCCACCAAAGATACGCCTAAGACCTGATCGCCTTTTTACATTGTCAAGTATAGCTCCATCTAAGTTAGCAGCATCAAGAATTGTCTCTCGCATATCTGCTCTGGTAAGATTCGCTGCTTGCAAATTGGCAAAACTAAAATTAGCTTGTCTCAAATCGGCATCCGTGACATCAGCGCCGGTCAGATTCGCGTTACTGAGATCTGCAGCCGTCAAATTAGCGGAGCGAAGAATTGAGATACTGAGATTAGCATCTTTCAAGTTGGCACCTTCGAGGTTCGCAGAAATAAGGTTGGCAAAGCTCAGGTTAACCTGACTAAGATTAGCCCCTTTCAAATCCACCCGGCTGAGATTAGCTTTGCTCAAATCAGGTTGTATCTTTGGGTTTGCCTGTCTCCACTGATTCCAGTAGTTCGTTCCCTGTTTGAGAACATAAAGATGTTCCTGGCGTGCCATTTCTTTGCTCCTTTACCCAGGTATGTTAGCAAAATATGAGGAAGAATCAGGCAACGAAAATAATAAAGGTACGATAGCAGCTAGATTAGAAAGTTAGTATATAATTTACTTTCCTAAGCAATTCCAAAATTTCCCTTTTAGCTGCTATTACCTATCCTATCAGGTAACACGTTTTTCGATGAAATACACACAAGTTTGTTTCTTCTGCTTATCAATTCGAAATAAGAAAATTTTAGAGAAACATTAACAATTAATGCAAAAGGATAAAACAGAAGATAAAAATTGGAATGCTCTCATCAATGCCTAACCTCAGAATCTTGCGTTACGTCATAACGATCATGTTAGGAAACTTGGTGCTTTCTGTCAAGAAACTCTACAAAATAGCTACTCATGGCCATCAGCTCCCAATTTATAATCGTAGCCAAAATTGTTACCTTTTTGTAACATCTAAGTAAAAACGCAGAATATATGTTACACTCAAAACGCCCATATTGATGGGTTTTAACTTATTGGAACCAGTATCACCTTAGTATGTTGTTTTAATTGTGGTAGTAATACTTGATGCTTTCTATACTTCACCACTAGCCTGCTCTGTTCCTCAATTAAAGCAACAACAATCTTTGGAGACCTGGAGCAATTACCCTACGCAATCGATCCAATATGTGCTTATTTTGTTCATCACGACAAGGAGTTCTTTTCTATGACAAGCATTCGTCCATTCCGTTTTAGCATTGTAGCGGAGGTGGCAAAATCACGCAAGGAATGGCTTGACAAGGCTTATCGCGCAGAAGATCTTGGATATACAACCTTGCTAATGCCAGATCATCTCGGATTTGATGTCGATCCCATTGTAGGCCTTATGGCAGTTGCAGATGCCACATCTTTACGTATTGGTAGCCATGTTTTTTGTAATGACTTTCGCTATCCCATTGTCTTGGCACGCCAGGCAGCTAATCTCGATCTCTTTTCAGAAGGACGTTTTCAGCTTGGTCTCGGATGTGGCTACCTCGCTGAAGAATATCACCAGGCTGGCATCTCTCTAGATCCTGTTGGAGTCCGCATCTCGCGTTTTGAAGAGGCTCTTCAAATCATTAAAGCATATTTCCGTGAAGAGCAAGTGACATTTTCTGGCAAACACTATCAAATTCAAGGGTTGAAAACGGCTATCAAGACTATGCAAAAACCACATCTTCCCATATATGTTGGTGGTGGCGGGAAGCGTATTCTTTCAATTGCTGCGCGGGAAGCTGATATCGTAGGACTAGTCGCTCGTAACAATTCTAAGGGCCTGGACTGGACATCTGCCCTACCCGATGCAAATAGAGAAAAACGGCAATGGGTACGCGAGGCAGCAGGAGAGCGTTTCTCGCAACTAGAGTTTAGCTCAACCATTTTTATTGCTGCAGCGACTGACCATCCACAGCCTGCTGCTCAAAAAATTGGAAGTCGTCTAGGCTTAACGGCTGAACAGGCTCTGGATTGCTTGCATATACTTATTGGCACTACCGATCAAATGGTTGAGGAATTACAAAAGAGGCGTGAGCTCTTTGGCATCTCGAATATTGAAGTAACTGAACCACATATGGAAACTCTTGCGCCAGTTATCGCACGCCTGGCTGGGAAATAGGAGCGCAATATATCACTCATCTTGCGGCATAAGAAATCTCCATGTTTATGGAGAAAATACAACCATTTTTTCGATAAGAAGCGATGTTATACTCAGCCGTTTGAGTTGCATAATTTGCATACGTCTATGTATCTGGTGTCCCTTTTCCATCTGGGGACCATTTTTGTTGAATATCTCGTATTGCCGTTCTCTTGAAAAGAAGGATGAAAACAATGAAGACATGGATGCGCCGCCCGGCTCTTTTGCTGGTCGTCGCTTTCCTGGTAGTGGCGTTCGTGGCTGGCTTCCCATTCGCGAAGAGTGGGATGTCGCAGGTGCACGCTGCTACTGTTACACCGACCATTAGCGTGTCGCCTCACACTGTACGTCCCAGGCAGAAGATCACAATCACTGGCCAGGGATTTGCGCCGAATGACACGGTATTTGTTTTTCTGGATCAACTGTATTATCCTCTCGGGAATCTGACCTGTAATGGCAATGGCGATTGCTCCGGCTCGGTGACTATACCGCTGACCGGCCCGCAGGGGCAGCACATGGTTCTTGCCCAAGGTTCCCAACCTGGTGAAGCGGTTGTAAATGCGCCTATCATCCTCAATCCGACAATTTTCTTTAATACTTCCCAGGGTCAGCCTAACCAGGGCGGCCCCGGAACCAGTACTGCGATAACTGGGTATGCATTTCAGCTGAATGAAACTGTCAGTGTCTACTGGGGGGATGCGACAGGTACCCTTCTCGGAACGGTCACGAGCGACAGCTATAGTGGCTTTTTCACTTTTCCATTTATCACGCCGACACATGTAGCTCCTGGCAAATATCCTATAACGGTTGTGCGCTCAGGACAGAAACCTGCCTCGGTAACAACGACTTTTACCGTAGTGCCACCTACTGTGACTGCGGCCGCCGGCATTCGTAGCGGACAGTTGCTGAAATTCCAGATCAAAGGCTTCCAGGGTAACGAAAATGTCACTATCAGTTGGAATGCCAACGGCGGTCAACAAATAGGCGTGATTCAAGCAAATTATTATGGCTTCTTTGCTAGCCCAAGTTACGGGCAAGTCTTTATCCCCTCGGCTCCTCTCGGCTCGTATACCCTTACATTTACTGGCGAAAGCAGCGGATTGCAGGTCAGTGCGCCACTCAATGTGGGGCCTGGCATCCAGGTAAATGCGTTGAACAATCCAGGTGGCACTATTCCGGTATCTGGCGGCGGATTTCGTGCCGGGGAAACGCTAAATGTCTTTATTGTCGATCAGAAAAATGCTACCAGCATTTCAGTGACGACGGCGGCTGATGGCAGTTTTCAGACAAATCTTGTCGTTCCTCTCAGCCTTATCCCTGGCCCGCAATATCATGTCGAGGCAATAAATAGCGACGGCTCTGAGAAAGCGACCGCCTTTTTCTATATTCTTGCACCAAGCATCAGCTGGGCTAGTTCGGATATCTACAATCAGAATAATACCGCCGCCTATGGCTCTTCTGGAACCATCAGTGGCCAGAACTTCCCGGCAAACGAACAGATCACACTCTATTGGAACTATCAGCAAGCTGGACAGGTCGAGGTGGGAACAGTGCTAGCGGCTGCCGATGGCTCATTCTCTTTTGACCTTACTACCCCGAGCAGCCCTTTTACCGGCAATGCTACGATCGAAGCAATTGCTTCAACTAGCACATTTACGGCATCCTACCAAGTGCAGCCACAACCCACCGTTTCACTTAACCCAACCAGCGTTCTGGTGGGAAACACGGTCAGTATCAGCGGCGGAAGCTTTGATGGAAATGCCACCGTCAGCATTCAACTCGCAGGGTCGACAAGTGTTGTTGGCACTGCTACCGTTGCCAGCGATGGAACCTTCACGGCCTCGCTTACCATCCCTTCGAACATCAAGGGAGGCCCTTCAAGTGTTTCTGTGTCGGATGGCACCGTTAGCTCAAGCGTTCCCCTGGTCGTTGACGTTCCACTGATCATTACGCCTACCACGGGAAGCGCTGGCACAAGCATCTCGGTGCAGTCTCCGAATTTTAGCAACACTGGAAATAATTTGCTCTGTGTTACTGAGCGACCGTATATTGCCTGGTATGATCCCACGGCGGGTACTTCACAGTATCTAGCCTCGGCTTGCTGGTTTCCTGGGACGGTGACCGCCCCGGCGAATCTCGTCAGTGGGCGAACATATGAGGTCGAGCTAATTATGGGTGGCTATGTAATCGGTCAGGCTCCCTTCACTGCCCAATAACGTCCATTTTCTCCTGGACCAAACACATCGAACCGACCTGGTGCGTTGCAACGCACCAGGTCGGTTTATGCCGCCCCTCATTCCGCTATTAGGGGTACTTAGAGAGGATAATCCTTCAACGACACTAGATACCTTGTGTTTCAAAAAAAACGGATGGGACTTCTCGCCTCTTTTCTTGGCACCGGTAAGCAAAGATGGATATACTGAGACAAAAAAGAAGGAGGCAAACAAGCATGCGCCGCTATACCGTTACCTTGACCAAGGAGGAGCGGGACTATCTCAATAGTGTCGTGCTCCCTACGGGGACCGAATATCAGCGGGTAGTTGCTCATGTCTTGCTCCTGGTTGATTGCAGTCAGCCAGAACGACAACTGGATGTTAAGATTGCAGAATCGGTGGGAATTGCACAGCGTACAGTGCTGCGTATCAAACAGCGTTGCGTGGAAAAGGGGATGCACTTTGCACTTGGTCGCACCAATGGTCAGCATCTGAATTATCCTGATCCGGCCAAAGTCGCACTTGCCCAACAGCTGCGTGAGGAGGGCAAGAAACCCATGGAGATTTGCACCACACTAGCAATATCACGTCCAACTCTGTACAGATGGTTTCGAGATGCAAAAGAGGGATAAGGCGAAAAGAGGGGAGCCTTCTCTCTAGAACACGAACGTGTAACATTACTGCTTACCCGCGGGCAGCCATGGCTGGAAATCCCTCGTCGCACAGAATGCGATTGGGAAACAGCTCCCAAGGGACCTTACTCATCCACGCCAAGCACACGCTTATGGTTTCCAAGCGCACTGTCTTTGGTAAAGGAGGTTCGAAGCTCCCCCGCCACATCCGCTGGCAGGAAATCATGGTGATCGCTCGGTCTCGTTGGCGGGCACACATCTACCTGATTCACAACAACAAGTGGAACAGCAAGTACAGCCGTTTGTTATGCCTGGAGGAACAGGTGTCTGAGGACAAGAGCTTTCACTGAGACACCAGTTGCTAAATCACTTTCATGGAGATCTGTTAAGATATCCCACCATTCAGGATTTTCCCGAAGAATCTCAGCGAATTTCGCATCGGGAATTTCGGCTGCAATACTAGCAGCGACGTGCTCGTAAGCAGTGGGCTGGAGTTCACTCTCGGGAACATTGAGCTCTCCCGAACGAACTCGAACCTCTTTGAAGCGGCGGAACTCTCGCCGTTTTATTGCCTTCGAGCAACAATCCCGTGTTAAGGGTCTTGTCGGTACGAAAATATTCCCCATAGCGGGTACGCGAAATCCTTTCTCGTTCCCCAAAGCAACTCATCCCTGAGCCATGACGATGATGAAGTGCTACCTGTGGTATAGTATCACATCATCAGTTGAGACAAAAGGTGTATTCCAGGCGACGAACAATATATATGACACAGTCTACTCGCGATGCGGCTCACCCTATATCGCCTCTCAGCGAAATTTGGGTAGTGACTCCGGAAGGGGGTGATAGAATAGAGAGGAGGAGGTGAACGATGAACAAGCGAGAAGCAGAGGAGCAGAGCAGTCTGCCAACGTGTCCCAATCCCGCATGCTCAGGGCCGCGCGTTGTGCGCAATGGCAGCCACCGGGGACGGCAACGGTATCTGTGCCGCACCTGTAAGACGTACTTTGGAGCAACGCAAGGCACGCCGATGTATGGGTTGAAGACGCCTGCCCCCGAGGTAGCGCAAGCGCTCTTGGTGGTGATGCGGCGCGGCAGCTTGCGGGCTGCCGAGGAGATCACCGGGCACAAATACGAAACGATCAGTGTCTGGCTCAAGCGAGCAGCAGAGCATGCCGAGGCCCTGACGCAGGTGATGGCTTGCGATCTGCACGTGAGCCAGGTGGAAATCGATGAGTTCTGGTCGTTTGTCCAGAAAAAAAGGGGACTGAAGGGGCGTCCGACGAAGGAGCACGCTGGGCTTGCCTCGTCCAAGATCGGGAGAGCCGCTTCGTGGTTGCCAGTGCCACCGGACCGCTGGGCGAGAACCTGATGACGCGGGCCGTCAGCAGGACGGTCCTGCGAACCCATCGCCGCCCGCTCTGCTGGTTTAGTGATGGCTGGCATGGCTATGCGGCCATTCTCCATCGTGCCTATCGCCAACCCCAGTCGCGTCAGGGCAAAACCGGACGGCGCAAGTTGGTGGTGCCTGACACCGTGTCGTTGACGCAAACAGTCAAACACCGTGATGAGCATGGACGCCTCCTGTCAGTAGCAATCCGCATGGCGCGATGGGAGCAAGCCAGGGACCCGCCGGGACCGTGCACGTGGAGCGACTTCATGGAGCGTTGCGTGATCGGTTGAATGCGCTGACCCGCAAGACGCATGCTTTTGCCAAACGAGACGCGACCTGGGATGCGCTGGTCGGCTTGCAGATCTTCGATCACAATTTCCATCGGGCTCATTACGCTCTACGCCTGCCGCTTCAGATTGTCGATGGCGTTCATCGCTATCACCATCGATCTCCAGCAATGGCTCTGGGCGTGACTGATCATCTCTGGTCCTTCCAAGACTTGTTGACTACTCGACTCCCTATCACCTCTTAGAGGAGTCACTACCCACAAAAGGCAAGAGACCGATTTGGCCTCTCTCCGCATTTGAGTGTTGTAAATTTGATAATTAAATGGGCGAATTGTTAAAAATCTTGACAATTAAATGGGCGAGCAAGCAACCAATGCGAAGCAGCCAGCAGAGCCGAAAGAGAGAACCCACAGCAACTCTCAATTTTTTTCTACACACTATTGCACGTTTTGCCGCCCATGGAATTGGAAAGATTCCGCCCACAGAGTTCCAAAATTTACAGCAAAGGTAAGAAAAAACTGAGAGGAGCAAAATGATGGATAGTATCACTCAATGGGATACGATATTGCGTGCCAACGCAACTGACTATGTGCGTGTGGCACTGAACAATATCGAGCGAGAATTTCCGTACGCTGTTCACAATGTGATGCAGACACCCGGTGATTTCCCACACCGGCCTCGCGAGCAATCGCCAGCTTTTTATGGCAGCTTCGATTGGCATTCCTGTGTAGAAATGCACTGGTTATTGGTGCGGCTTCTGCGCCGTGCTGGCGACATTGTGCCCCAACAGGAGATTCGTGCCGCTCTAGATGAACACTTCACCGCAGAGGCATTGGCAGCAGAGGCGGCGTTCATCGGCCATCCGATGAATGGTAGCCGCGAACGCCCCTATGGTTGGGGGTGGGCATTACAACTGGTGCATGAAATTATAACTTGGGATGATCCCGATGCGCGGCGCTGGGCAACGAACATTGCTCCACTAGCCGAAGCGTTAACAAATAATTTTTTACATTGGTTGCCAAAAGCGACCTATCCAGTACGGCATGGTGTACATTCCAATAGTGCCTTCGGACTCTCGCGGTCACTGCCCTATGCCTATGAACGAGCGCGAGCTGGTGATGCCGCACTGCTCGAAGCCATTACTGCTAACGCTCACCGATGGTATGATGGCGATACCAATTATCCCGGTCAATTTGAACCATCGGGGACAGACTTTCTATCACCTACATTGGTCGAGGCTGAACTGATGTTGCAACTTCTGCCATCTGACAGATTTGCTGGCTGGTTGGCTGCCTTCCTACCCGGGATTACGGACGAAAAACCAGCGGCCCTGTTTACTCCGGCAGTCGTTTCAGATGCCAGCGATGGTTTCATTGCTCACCTACATGGGCTTAATGCCAGTCGTGCTTGGTGCTGGCGTCGCATCGCTGAGAGCCTTCCTGCAGGAGATCCACGGATCGAGCCTGCGCTGGCGGCCGCATGGACACATGCGCATGCAGTTCTCCCACATGCCACGGGTGATGACTACATGGTCGACCACTGGCTGGTCTGTTTTGTTGTACTTATGCTTAGCGAAAGCCATCAAGTTCATAAACATATGCGAGGCGCGTAGCTATCCTCAGCAGGAAAGGCAGATCAGGGACCTTATTCCTCACTTTATTTTGTTGCAACTCTTCTGGAAGTGAGTTTTCATCCCGGGTGGTGTCGCCTTGTGTGATTTGACATTGGTCTTGACCAATTTGGACATTTAATGGTTCGTCAAGAGGTTGGACACTTTGGCACATACACAGGTTTGGTGAAGGATGAGCTTATGAGGGCAGAAGTGATCCTTTCCTTGAACGCAAACTCCAGAGTATTTACAAGGTTATTGAAGAAGTCTCACCAAATCTGTGTATGTGCCCACGCGATGCGCAACGAGAGGTATATGCCCAGCTTCCTCTGGATGCAGAGGAAGCTGGATGCAGAAAAAGCTTGAGGTACTGTCAACCAGCGAACACAGGACATGAAGCGCTGTGTCCTTGCCCGTTAGGTGGCCGAACCATAGGGACGGGTGAGGATTTCTAGGCCGTGCCCAGTTGGGTCGCGGAAGTAGACGCCCCATCCGCCGTGATTGGTATTGATGCGACCGTGCAGGGTTGCCTGGGGATCAGCCCAGTGTTCGATCCCATCTTGGAGGATACGCGCATAGATCTCGTCGAAACTTCGGTCATCGACGAGGAAGGCGTAATGCTGCATCTGGATGTCGTTGATGCCTGGTTCAGCGAACTGGAGGAAGACGCCCTCGTCCAGCCTGACAGAGACGAATGGTCCCCAGGCGGTTGGTTCGGGAAGGCCAAAGAGGTGCGTGAAGAAGGTTGCCGAGACGTGCCGATCTCGGGCGGCAACGATCGTGTGGTTGAATCTGATAGACATGTCTATCCTCTCACAGTATGGCGCCTCCATGTCTGACGCTGTCCGCCACCGACATGCGACGCTCTTTCTATGATACCATCCTCACTCAGGCAAGAGCAAATGAGGGGCGAAAAGGGCAAAGGGACGCCACTCGGAGCAGCCAGCCGGTCCGAGGGAGAAAGAACTGCATGATGGCTCCAGAGAGGCAAGTGTTAGGCGCTCTGGAGACCAAGAAAAGCGGCAAAGGGATCGGGAACGCCGAAGAGCGTGATCGTCACCTGACACGCCGTTGGAGTGCGCCGATTGCGAGCCAGGCGCTCTTGAAACGTGAGGCGATAGTGCGCACGTTGCGCGCGGGAGATGACTTCAGGCGACGCAGCAGGTGGAGGAGCAAGAGATGGATGAAGCTCTACCTCCAAGTGCTGGGAACGCACCAGTTGGATGCAGGTGCGCCGATAGAATTTGCGATTCCAATCGCGCCAGAGAACTGGGGCCGTTCCGATGGTATTGTCAAGTTAATGTTTGAAGTAGCGAGAAGTAGCGAGAAAACGCTTGCTGAGAGAACAAGAGGAGGTGGGAACTGGAGAAAAGGCCCATTATGCAGCTGATTTTTTGGTGGTAACCTCATTCCAGATCTCAAATCGTTCCTGTATAAGCGCACGATACTCTGAGGCGTTGAGATGATGCCTTCGGGGTCGGAAATGATCGGAAATGGGGCCAAAGGCCGAGAGGAAGCGCTGAGCGTGACCAGGAGATGTGAAACGTCGCATGGTTCGTTCACGTTGTCTGGTGGGCTGATGCGAATTCTCAGCTCGATTGTTCAGGCCTTTGTGTTGTCGATGCTCGACGCTGAGCAGGATTTCCTTCTTAGCTGCAGCATAGCTGGCCAGCTTGTCAGTGATGATGACGCGAGGCGCGTACTCGAGTCCCTTTAAGAGCTTGCGAAAGAACTTCTTGGCCGCTTGTTTGTTGCGTCGACTCTGTACCAGAATATCGAGCACGTTGCCATGTTGATCAATCGCACGCCACAGATACTGTCTTTTGCCCTTGATCGTCAAAAACACCTCATCCAGATGCCACTTGTCTCCCGGCTTTGCGCGGCGATGCCTCAGCTCATTGGCATACATTTGGCCAAAGTTGAGGCACCACTGACGGACGGTTTCGAAGGTGAGCACAACTCCACGCTCTGCCATGAGTTCTTCGACATCACGGAAACTGAGCGAAAAACGGAAGTACAACCACACGCAATGACTGATAATCACGGGCGGAAAGCGATACCCTTTGTAGGGTGAAGATGAGACGCTCTTTTTCATGAGGGTATTCTATCATGCTATTCAGCTTTTGTGTGTAGCTTCATCAACTTGACAATACCCCATTCTGGACATCGCCTGGGTAGCAATCAACCGGATTCGCCGCGGTCAGAATCCGATGAAGTTTGATATCCTCCATTTACACTATCGCCAGACCCATCTTCATTACCGGTTGCTCTTTGGCGGACTAGGGGCACGGCAGATCTGCATCATCCTCTATAGTGTCACATTTCTTTCAGGCCTTCTGGCCCTAACCCTTCCCAGTAGATATAAAATTCCCGGCTTCGTGCTCGTCGCTCTGACAATGGGTGTCCTGCTCTGGTGGAGTCGACAGTTACAAGATAAACGTGAAACCCAACAGGGAGTAATAACTGGCGAGCAATCGAAATAGCTTGAAACTTCAACTCCGAAATAGTGATCTCCAGGATCATTGTAGAGAAGAGAATGGAGGCTCACACATGTCTGAAACATCCGTACGCAGGGAGATGGTACAACGTATTGTCAATAGAGGGCAGCATGATCATCGCATTGTCGGTCTCGTTGACTATGGTTCTGCCGGCGGACATGAAGTTGATTCCTGGTCCGATATCGACGTCGCTGTCTTTCTCTATGATGCGCAATTTGAGACCTTTACATCGGCACTCCCGGAGTGGCTTGATCAGTTGGGAGTACTTCTCCTCTTGATAAAGAATGAGACAACAGGGCATCCTCTCACACGTGCCGTCTATGATGTGGAGCCGCTCCCCTTGAGGGTAGATATGGTGTACTATCGTCTGGGAGAAATGAGGAATGCCTTGCGTTGGCCACAGATTCCAACGGCAGATACGGCGAGTGTCTGGTATGATGCGACCGATGGGCAACTGACTTTCTACATGCAACAGCTAGCTGATCAGAATTTACGCCCGTCGGATCTGCGAGAGGCTTTTGAGCAGACAGCGCAGAGCTTTTGGTATTATCTCCTCGATAGCGTCTGCAAATTGCAACGTGGGGATCAGTGGGGTACCCGCCAACTCATCCACGTCACCGTTGTTCCTCCACTCATCAGGCTCCTCAGGCTGGAAGGAGACGCTCTTTCCCGCTGGTATGGATATCCGACAACCCAGGGAATCGAACGCGCGCTCTCGCCTGAGCGTCTGGTCCGGCTCAATGCCTGTAGGCGCTGGTCCTCCATGCTCGCCATCCGCTTACTCCCTCCTCCACAGAGACGATGGTCTCCATCAGGGTATCCATCCATAGATACAACTATACTGTGCAAAAAAAGAAAAATCCATACAAACAAGAGAAATTTTACTTTATCTCATTTTAGATAGAAATAAACGAATATACGCCTAGAGCGGAGAGCCTTCGTCTGCCTCCTCTTCTCTTTGCGCGCAGCAGCCCCCCATACAGACGACACGTGCTAGAACTCGTGCATCGGCGCTCCTGATTCCTCTGATCTGGCAAGGTGTGCGCGCAGAGCGATCAAGGTACCCAAATGACTATAAGAATACGGGCACTGAGAGATTCGACTGCCAACAATAACACTCCTGTTTCCTTATGGGGCTATCGCTCCTTCTCGCGCAGCATCTTCCCGCAAAGGAAACGTCCGTCTCGCCTCCACCTCCCTCCTCCCCAGAAGCGAGACAGGCACATGGAAGAGATCGGCCATGCCCTATGCACTCGCACCTCGATGCGTCGCCTGGAGGAGAAACACAGAGAACCGCGGAGAGAGAAACATAAACCAAACAGAAAGTGGAGGGCATCTTCCTCCAACAACGCAACATATCCCACTGCTCCAGCAAACACACAAGCAGAAGAAAGGTCATTCCTCAATTTCAGCGCTTTTTGGCGGCCTTTTTTCTCCAATCAATGAGGAAACAAGCAGTGTTTTCTCTCAAGAAGAGGAACGTCGGAGAGAACCTGCAAAGCCACTTGAAGTATCTACCCGGGAAAGAAGAGGTCAGCTTCTCGACCTCGCAGAATTCGCAAACATATGCCTCATTTAATTTTTAAATCTACAATAAAAAAAGCGCTTGCCATCTTTTCGCGCAGCCAGAGCTGAGTTATCCCTTTATTGAGCAGCATGCGAAGCTGTATCCAGTGAGTACCATGTGCCGGGTGTTGCAGGTGAGTGTCAGTGGCTACTACGATTGGCGCCATCGCGAACCGAGCGCTCATGAGCGAGAAGATGGCGAACTGGCCAGGGAGATCCACCGGCTCTTTCATGCCTTCCGAGGGGTGTATGGCAGTCCACGGATTCATGCCGAGTTGCGCAGCCGGGGCATGCGTTGCTCGCGGGAACGCACGGCTCGTTTGATGCGAGAGATGGATTTGTGCGCCAAGCCGAAACGAAGCAAACCGGTTGGAACGCGCACGACGGGCTGGAGTGATGCCAGCTCCCAACGTGCTCGACCGCGAGTTCACAGCCCTAGCTCCCAATACGAAGTGGGTCAGCGATACCACCTTTTTCTGGACCAGCGAAGGATGGCTCTACGTGGCCGTCATCCTGGATCTCTTTTCGCGCCTGGTCGTGGGCTGGGCCATGGGAGAACACAACGATGAGGAACTGGTGAGCCGGGCGCTTGACATGGCCCTCTTGCGTCGTGATCCTCCAAAGGGGATGCTCCTGCACTCCGACCAGGGGAGTCCCTACACCAGTCATGGATATCAACACAAGCTGGCTGAGCGAGGCATCGTGGTGAGCATGAGTCGAACGGGAGATTGTTACGACAATGCAGCCATGGAAAGCTTTTTCAGCACCCTCAAAGGGGAGTGTGTGGATCGCACACGTTTCGCCACCCGACAAAAAGCGCGACAAACGATCTTTGAATATCTCGAATGTTTTTATAATCGCGTTCGCCGACATTCCACCCTCACATACCTGAGTCCGGTGGAATTTGAACAACGGATGCGCTAGATTCCGAGTTTCTTCCCTCCCAAAAAGTCCGGGAAGCCCAGTCTATCTCACCAAAGCAATTGAGACCCTGCGCAAACGAGGTGAAGAGATTCCAGAAGCCACTGTAGCGCATATTGCGCCACTGGGATGGGAACACATTCGCCTGATTGGCGACTACCATTTCACCCCACAATCTGGGCGGTCCCTGGAAAATCTGCGCCCGTTGCGTTTCCAAGAAGAGGACGAGAGCGGTTCAAAAGAGAAATCCGTCCAGTAAACGGTAAAAAAACGCACTCCTGGTGGTTCGACCATTGGACGCAGGAGTGCGGAGCGGAGGGGATCGCGCCAGAACTCGTGGGGATACCGCTCGCTAAAACCCATTTGCAGGCTCAAAAGATCGCGTAAGGTACAGGCACCGCAGATGATAGGTTCATTGCGTCTCTCTTTCTCCATCACCAGTATGGTGTGATGATTCCGAATCAAAGATCACCGTCTCCTGGCCCACCTCTACTTCGCCGTACTTGAGGCCGCCCGCGCGTTCGTAAACATGCAGAACTGCACCAGTCGTGTTCAGTTGTGTATCGACAAGGCGAAAACTGCACGGGATCGTGCCTCCCTCGAACAGACGTTTACCAGTACCGAGAACGACAGGAAACTGCCAAATACGTAGGGTATCAACGAGATTGTGCTGAAGGAGGGTTTGGATAAGATTGCCGCTGCCGTGGACCTGAATCTCACCGCCTTCCTGTGCCTTGAGCTTCACAACCTCCTGGGCAACATCGCCCTTGAGCAGGATGGAGTTGTTCCAGTTGACCTTATGGAGCGTCCTGGATGCGACGAACTTCGGCCTCGTGTTGAGCGGTTCCACTGGATCAGTGGACTTGGGCCAGGAGCCCGCAAACATCTCATAGGTTTTCCGACCGAAAAGAAAGACGTCGGCATGCCTCGTCCACTCGGACATGACCTCGCCGAACTTCTCATCGATATAGGGGACGAGCCATCCGCCATGTTGGAAGCCACCGTCTCGATCCTCGTCAGGACCGCCGGGTGCCTGCATGACACCATCCATCGTCACGAAAGTGCCCACAACCAATTTTCTCATGTTTCTTATCTCCTTGTCTTCCGAGTGTATTGCCTCAAACAGGGCTATCCTAACTCATTCAAAGAGATCAGTATTGTACAGAAACGACACCTGCCCCGACTGATTTCTATCCTTGATTTGTGCAGGCGTCCACCCGATAAAACGTTTCAGTTCTCTAATCAAGTGTGACTGATCGAAATAACCTGCCTGGTAAACCACGTCTTGAATGGATATGCCTTGTTGTAAGAGAATCGTCGCAAGACGCGCGCGTTCAATAAGGCGAGCATCAGTATAAGACATCCCGGTAGCGGTGAGGAAACGACGCTGTAAAGAGCGTGCTGACAGAGTGTTTGGTTGACCGCGTAATACAGATTCGATGGCAGGTTCAACCACCAGTAGACCCTCGCGCACGAGCCGATCAACAAAGGTCTCGGCATTTTCATAGCTCGGAAACTGCCACCCCGATCCATGCAGCCAGAAGGATTGGCGCGTCGCTTCAGGCAAAGTCACCCCTCCATCCACCAGAGTAGAGGTGGGAAAGAGGGGCATAAATGTGCCGAACTTGAACAAAATACCGGTCCATTCGCCATCTGCCGGACAGTACACCTTTGTCGCTCTCGTTTCCGGCCCCTGTATGTCGAGCGTGATTTTGCCTTGAAGCCTTGTGACAACCATCATCCAATGAGAGGCGGCAATCGACGTAAACATCCCACACCCCTGGCTATAGCTACTCCAGACCCTTTCCACGAAAGGGGAATCCGATGGTCTTTCCCTGAAGATAACCCTCACCCCTGCAACTGCTTCCATACGCAACACCTTGAATAGAACTTATGTTTCACATCAATATAAAGCAAAACAGACACACTGTCAATAAGAGGTTGTGTTGTAAGAAGTGAGAAGGTGTAAATCACGGAATGAAACTGGTGGATTCGAAGAGAATTTTTACAGTTAAACTGGCGGTAAGACAAGCAATAGCATACAAAACTTTTGCATCTCCTCACAGTTCTGGTTCTGTCAGAACTGAGAACACCAAGGTGCGCAAGACCTTCAACGTTTCTCAGAAGACACCTCGCCGTAACATGCTTGACGTATGTGGTCAGTGCAATGTGAGCAAAAAGTGGTAGCCACATCGGTCTGAGCGGCAAATAGTGAAACGGTTGAGACTCTTCCATTGTGTAAAGAAAGAACGATCATTTGGTGCAAACCGAAAGAAGCTAGAGAAACGCGATAGAGGGCGCTCACTAAACGTCCGAGGAGGATACGATCAAAACCGTGCTCATTGTCGAAGATGGGGTATTGCTATAGGGTAGGCGGCTGGCGAGGACTCCTCGCCAGTCGCCTACCCTATAGTGCCGGACCTATGTATGATGATTTCCTTTTATCCTGGTCATGTTCGAAGCGTTCCTGTTCTATCCGGTCAATGGTCAGGCGAGCGAATCGTTCCTGGTCACGAAAAACCCACAGGAAGCTAGAGGATGTAAGGTGCTTCGAGCCGTCGTATTTCTTCATCGCTCAGTTTGAGATCAACTGCCGCGACAGCGTCCGTTAGATGTTGTGGTTTGGTCGCGCCAACAATAGGCGCAATCACCGCCTCCTTATGCAGCAACCATGCCAGAGCGATTTGCGCCATGGGAACCTGGCGTTCTTGGGCAATGGTTCTCACGGTCTCGATGATCTGCTGGTTGGCTTCCTCAGTCTTGGAGTAAAGGGCTTTCGTAAACTGGTCGGTTGCACTACGTTGGGTTTGCGCATTCCATTCGTGAGTTAATAGGCCTCGCGCTAGCGGACTCCACGGGATCACCCCAATCCCCTGGTTGAGACAGAACGGCAACATTTCCCGTTCCTCTTCGCGCATGAGCAAGTTGTAATGGTCTTGCATCGAGACAAAGCGGGTCCAGCCATGCAAATCAGCCACATACTGTGCTTGAACAAACTGCCAGGCATGCATACTGCTGGCACCGATATAGCGCACTTTGCCGCTCTTCACCAGATCGTGCAAGGCTTCCAACGTTTCTTCTATCGGAGTATCGGGGTCGTAGCGATGAATCTGATACAGGTCGATATAGTCCGTCTTGAGCCGCTTCAAACTCTGCTCGACTTGCGCAAAGAGAGCGGCCCGGGAGAGTCCAGTATCTTTGGGACCCGGCCCCATCGGGAAAAAGACCTTGGTCGCAAGAATCACCTCGTCGCGTCTGGCCAGCTCAAAGAGGACTTTGCCGATAATCTCCTCACTGGCACCGAGCGAATAAGAATTAGCCGTATCAAACGTCGTAATCCCCGCTTCCAGAGCTTGCTTAAGAATGGGCCGAGCCTCGTCGATCCCGAGCGCCCACTTATTCGCGTTATACGTGTCAAGTGATGAGTCACCAAAACCCATACAGCCCAAAATGATCCGTGAAACTTTCAACCCTGAATTGCCTAGCCGTTTGTATTCCATCTCTCTCTCCTTTGGATTGTTGGATAGCCAGCGTAGAACGCTGAGTATGGAAGAACCTCTTTCAGTTCCGTCTCTATCAGTCCTTCTCCTTCGCTCTTCGGAGGCTGTTCAGAACTGTTCGGTGTTGCCTCCTGCTCCCCTGGTGGTCATTATAGACGCGCCTTCACACCAGGTGATAGAATGATTCTCGCCAATGATTGTCTGATTCTGCACGTCTTCCAGACCTGCCAGCGATGAAACCGGAGGAGAGGTTTCGATGAGTGCCATGATCCACAAGCCAGCAGAACGCGAAGCGAAGAGGCTCGCAGCCAATCGCGAAGAACTGAGCGAGCGAATTGGGCAGGCCATCAGTTTCGATGGGACCAGCCAGCCGCTCCAGGGGTTGCATCTGTCCCGCTCCTCAGCCCCTTTCAAGTCGCATCACAGTGTCCTTGAGCCATCCTTGTGTGTCACTGCTCAGGGAAGCAAAGAAGTGCTTTTTGGTGAGAACCGCTACCAGTACAATCCCATGCATTACCTGCTTCTCACCGTCGAGATGCCCAATGTCTCTCAGGTTCTGGAAGCCTCGAAGGAGCGGCCCTACCTCGGTCTTCGCCTGAAACTGGACCCCGCCCTTGTCAGTGCAGTGATGCTTGAGGCGAGCTACACCTTACCTCCCGGCACGGCCCATACGAGGGCCATTGACGTCAACCCATTGGATATCCATCTGCTGGATGCCATCGTTCGGCTTGTCAGGCTCCTGGATACCCCTGACGAAGCGCCGGTTCTTCAGCCACTGATCACACGGGAAATTATGTATCGGCTTCTAAAGGGAGAGCAGGGGAGCAGGCTCCGACACCTGGCGATCCAGGAGGGCCATACCACCCATATTAGCAGAGCAGTTGCGCTACTCCATCAAAACTTCGACCAGCCACTGCGTATTGAGACTCTCGCGCACGAACTGGGTATGAGCGTCTCAGCGTTCCACCACCACTTCAAAGCCGTCACAACGTTGAGCCCTCTGCAATTCCAGAAGCAGTTGCGACTCCAGGAAGCACGACGTCTGATGCTGAGTGAAGACCTCGACGCGGCCAGCGCAGCCTATCGTGTGGGCTACCAGGACGCCTCCCACTTCAATCGTGAGTACAAAAACCTCTTCGGTGCCCCCCCGATGCGCGACGTTCAACGGTTGCGGGAAGAGGCTCTCGCTTTACCCAGCCAATGAGCCTGAACGCCCATCCGATAGAGTGCATGATACGCTCCGCGCAACAGGCCGCATTCTAAAGGGCTGACAGGGTTGATCGGATTCTCTTCATCGGCACATCCAGAAAAAAGAAGAGGATTATTCCGGGTGCTCTCGTTGAACCCACTTGAGTTTGGGCACCGTGCTCCCTCCAAATGGGCTGGTGCATCAATCGTACCCAGATTTTTCTCCATTTGAGGGTCCACAGGCGTTTTTTGCTCACTTTGCGACTTCCCACATACGTCAAGCACGTTACGACGAGATGTCACCACGGCACTACCACATATTCTCGCGCAGCATCTTCTGGCAAAGAGAACGCCCATCTCACCTCTACTCCCTCCTCCCCAAAAGCGAGACAGGCACGTGGAAGAAATAAACCATGCCTCATATACTCGCACATCAATGCGTTGCCTGGAGGAGAAGCACACAGACCGCGGAGAGAAACAAAAAGTGGGATGCATCTTCCTCCAAGCAACGCAATGTATCCACTGTCTCCAGCAAACAAACAAACAGAAGAAAGGCCTTTCCTCAATTTTAGCGCTTTTTGGCGGCCTTTTTTCTCCAATCAATGAGGAAACAAGTTGTGTTTTCTATCAAGAACAGGGAAGGTGGAGAGAGCCTGCAAAGCCACTCGAATTGCACACGGGGGAAAGAAAAGGTCAGTTTTTCAACCTCAAATACTTCGTAAAAATATGCCTCATGTAATTTTTAAATCTACACTAGGTAACCAATTGGCCACCTTACCACTTTAGCGACAACACCAGCGCATCTGTACTTCCTTTGGATGCTCTTATGAGCCATATCTTTGCCTTCCTCACTCCGAAAAGGTCCCTTGAGAATGCACTCAGGGCTCCTGATCGTGCCTTATGCATCCGGCTCGGTCAGGGACCATGGGGTGAGGTGTCCGCCTTTGTCACCAAGTTCAGGAACGTCAATGCCTTGCAGGCCGAGCATCAATGCAAGCTGCCCGCCGTGATGCAGGTCGTGGGACATGATACGCCAGATGGTCCATTGGCGTGTCACCGCATATATTTTGCCCTCTCCGATGTGCCGATAGGTCTGTGCCAGATCGGCCACCGTCCAGGTGTTGAGGGTTGTTTCGATCATCTGCCAGCTCGACTCCAGCCACTTGAGCGATTCGCCGGGGGTCTTTGTCAGCGTCTCCTCCCATTGCAAATTGGCCTCCATCCATCTGTTGAGCTCGTTGATATCCCCGGCGTTGAACTTTTCACTTGCCCAGGGAGCAATCTGACGGGCGAGAGCAGCAGATCCAGGGGCACTCATCTTATAGAACCACCACAGCCGGGCGCCAGCGATATGGGCGATTAGTTCGTTCACCGAGGACTGATTGGGTGCGGGGCGCCATGCCAGTTGTTCTGGCATCAGTGGAGTGACGGCATGCATCAGGGCCTGCTGGTGGCTATCCCAACCTTCGTAGGCGATCTTCAAGAAAGGGGAAGTCGTGGTCATGAAAATATCCTCTCTGTATGGTGAGGTGGGAAACAAAATATGAACATTTGTCTCTCGCCATCATAGTATCAGGAACGGAATGAAGCAAGGATAAGAGGGAATCCGAAGAGGTCTCGTGTTTCTGCACTAGCACGGTTACAGAGAAAAGAGCTCAAAGATCTCGCTGCTCATCAATCTGCGCCCAAAATGCCTCTCCATCAGGAGGAATAGGATCTTCTGGAAGAGAAAGAGCATCGATGATAGACACGGCCTTCTGGTTCATAGTAGGGTCGACTTCATAAAGATCATGATGGCGTCGCAGCTCTTCTGATCGCTCCTCAAGATATCGACCCACACCAAGGGGATCTCCACCAGCAAGCGCTAAAACCGCCCAGTAGTTCATGTACCAGCGATCCTCACTCCGAACACAGGCCCGATTATGCATCATGATGGTCCACACCGCGCGACGCCAGCGTTCTCTTCTCGCCGCACGGGTTTGAATGCCCACCAGATGAGAGTATGGCAGTTGCTCATAGGAAACCAGGGCCTCAGACATGCCTTGCTGCAAGCGATCTTGACGCACCAACTGATGAAGATACGCCACGGGATCAACAGCTCCACTGCATTCCAATTCTTCCAAGACACTCTCATCCCATACCAGCAGGGGTGTTTCCCCTGGCTCTTGAGGCAAGCGATGGCATGGCTGGCTTGAGTCCAGAGAAAGTGTTCAATCACGCTGGCATTCCAACGTGGGGAATGCAACAGACGGCTCAGGCGCTTCGTGCCAACGGGGGCATGAGCTGGGGACGCGAGAAAGGCTCCCAGTTCACTGAGCAACATGACCTTCTTTGCATCTCGCCACACGATGAGTGCCTGCACGGTTTCGAGAAGGGTTCGAACCAAACGGATGTCCAGCAGGGCATCAAGCACTGCCAGTAAGGGAGCCAAGAGCGTGACAAGGAGCTCGGTCGTTTCCTGAGAAAGCTGCTGTCCAGCTTGCCTTTCTGTCTCGGAGAGAGCATACTGTGACCACAGAAGAAACCTCCTGGTGAGAACACTGATGGTCTGACTTCAGTTTCTCTCAGGAGGTTCTTTCTGCAATCTCATCCCTTCAAAGTGTGGGGTGTTTCATGTCTGAGGCGGTCGAGATCGTTTAGAGGGGTGAGCTGGGACATGGCACATGAGCACCTTTCATCGATCCGTTGCCCGAGCGCGATGTCATGCCTCTGGGACAACGGAACTGGGAAGCGTGTCCATAGCACCATTGTCTACGCTTACTGGTGAACACGTTTCTCGCCTATCGAACGTCATTTGCTTTCGATATGACCCAGGTCTTTGAGATCTGAAAATGCAACACATGCCTCAGACCACGCGGGATCTCCCGAGTAAAGCGTGCTCCGGAGATAGGCGAGAGTCAACCGCTGGATCATCGCCGCTCGTTCAGGGTTCTCGTCAGTAGTTTCTACCGCATCATATCCCGTGATGCCGCCAAGCATGTGCTCTCCACCGAACAGCATCAGCAAGCTCTTTGGTCCTGGGCTGAAAACATAGGGATCGGCATGATAGCTGGCACCCCGAGAAGTGAGTTGTGGCTCATTGTCTTTGTCGCCCACCACGACGAGCGTTGGCGTGGTCATCTGGTCGAAGCGAGCGGTGCGAAGGCAGGCATGATGAGCGGCAGCCGGACCGAGATGATCGCCGCCAGCGCCAGTGGAGGCAAGCAACACACCTGCTTTGATCCGGGTATCGGGGAGATACACGACCGTCCCATCATCATCGGTACATTGGGCACCCAGCAACATGCTTGCTGTGTGCCCGCCGAATGAATGTCCAACGACCGCCACACGGCTGCGATCAAGCCGTCCCTTGATTTCCGGCACAGCCTCTTCAATGACATCAAGGTGATCGAGAATGTGGTTCATATCTTCAATGCGAGATCGCCAGAATAAAGGTGCCCCGGGAGTTGTTGGATCAAAGCCCAGGCTTTTTGAAGTGAGATGAGTGGGCTGGATGACGACAAAGCCATGCGCAGCCCAAAAATCGACGACGGGACTGAAGCCGTGGAGCGAAGAGAGATAGTTCGTCGTTCCTCCGCCGTGCGAAAGCAGGATGAGAGGAAGGTCGCGCCCAGTGGTTGGTGCGGACACTTTGATCTGTAAATCCACGAGGCGACCGGGAACTGGTAGGACAACCGGGCTGACAGCAACGACTGGAGTCGCGGCAGGAACCGGAATGTTCGCGGCTCTGCCTATCCGCACGTGGTCCCTTCCCAGTTGAATGCCTGTTTCTTTCTTTGGATCAGGAGTTGAAGCGACGTTTTTGCTCTGCATAATGTATTCCTCCGTTATCGAAGATAACATAAAATCGATATCGTTGCTAACATGGAAATGGTAGCATACTGTTATCGCCGTTGTCAATATTTGTTATCAATGATATCATGTTGAGAAGAATCGATGGTCTGGCGGAAAGACAGCTTGATGGCGATCGGTGTTGCTGCCTTCATGAAACGGCAAGGGCTTCGAGGTCGAACGGATCCAGCATTTCCACAAGAGAGATGACTGATACGGTATTTCATCGAAGCGAAATGGCTGAGAACGATCAGCTGAGAGCGTTGATCCCAAAAAGACGTGAGAATAGAAGAGATGAGAAAGATGAAGCAGGTCTCTCAAGAGGATGTTCGTGCCTCCCGGGAAGATGTACGAACCCGAAGCCTTGAGGTCGCTTTGCAGCTTTTGAAAGAAGGCGGACGCGACGCTTTGACGACGCGGGCGGTAGCGGATGCTGCGGGAATACAGGCTCCCACGCTGTATCGCCTTTTTGGCGACAAACGAGGGTTGTTAGATGCGGTGGTTGAGTACAGCTATGCCTCGTCTTTCAAGACAAAAGAAGCGCAGAACTACGACCCCGATCCGCTTGAACATTTGAGAAAAGCCTGGGAGCACCATACCCAATACGGACTCGAGAATCCCATCCTGTATGCTTTAATGGTCGGTGATCTGCGACCCGGCTTCCTTTCTCCAATGACGCAAAAGGTCCAGCAGCGTCTCGGAGAGACAATCCATCAGATCGCACTCGCAGGCCGATTGAGAGTTACTGAAAAACAGGCCGTCGAGTTAGTGTATGCAGCGAGCACCGGGGCCGTTCTTGCTCTCCTTGCGATGCCTGAAGAACATAGAGATCTTCGACTCACGCAAGATGCATGTGAAGCGGTCATAGCCGCTATTACCAACGATCCACCCACGTCGAACGAGTCTGGAGCTGGAACGGCAGCGATTACGCTTAAAGCTGCGCTCCCGGAAGTGAAGTCACTGACAGACGGAGAACGGCTTTTCCTGACAGAGATACTAGACAGGATTGCTACTCACGGGTGATCATGATGTCATCAAACGTGAAAGAGGCATATTTTCGGGTGCTCCGAGAATTTTGGTTGCTCTGCTAGTGGTTACATCTCGTTGCGCAACCCGTGGGCTAGAGAGTAACCAGGGACGTCGCGTGTATCGTCATCTTGGAGAGGAGTATCTCGAGCGGGTTCGTAGCTATCAGCAGACGCTGGCTTACCAGAAAGCCCTCAACAAACGCAAAGTGTGGGTCGAACCGCTCTTTGCTGAAGCGAAAGACTGGCACGGGATGCGCCACTTTCGTTTACGGCGACTCTGGAGGGTCAACTGTGAGGCACTTGTCATTGCCTCAGGACACAATCTTCAACAATCGCTCAAAAAACGAGGCTGGGGCGACGTCCATTCCCAACAGACGCACTCTATGCTTCTTTTTGGCTCTTTTGGGTGATGTGCTCACTGACGTTGGAAAGAAAGATCTCTTCTTTGGCCAGTTGGTTCAGTTTTTTCCGGCAATAGGAAGCAAGCCTTTCTTTTTCCTTATGAGTTTATCAAAGGCTTTTTCAACAGGCTGCTTCGTTTGCTGAAACTTGTTGTGGAAGATTGGTTGATCTGTTTGGCTCCGTCATCTCCTCTCGAACTTTCTTTTTAGGAGTCTCGGATTTGACAAAAAAGCAGCTTGATTTTTGCGCTACCAGTCCTAGTTTCTCTCCTTGTGGCAAGCAAGACGGCTGAAATGGTGTGCATTTTGCTATAAAGTGGAACTCCATCAACTTTTCTCATCAAAGTTGATGGAGTTCCACTTTATGCTTCCATTGAGACAGAACCATGAAGCGAGTACATCTTATCTTAATGCAGATCAGTTTGTGTATTCTGGCGGGCTTGTTTGATCAGACGGAGAGCAGAAAAAAGAAATTGCCAGCTTCCCATCAGGGCGTAACCAACCAGGCTGCTCAGGCCAGATGTGGGCTGTCCAGCAGAGGCAATGAAAAAGCTTCCGGCAAGAACAGAGACAGCGCCACCGAAGACGAGGACCGCTTGACCACGAAATTCTTTCCACCGTCGTATTGCCGTTACTAATTCTATTCCACCCGTGAGAATAGCCCAGACACCGAACACACGTAAGATAGCCGGAACTCCCATCGAGAGCACAATAAGCACTGCGAGAACAGTAAGGAAGCTAATGACTCCATTTGTTTTTTGAGCCAGAGTGCTCTTTGAGGCACGATGAACATAAGCATCATAGAAGGATGAGCCAGCGTCAAATGCTGGATAAAGGATGAGTAGGAAGGGTACAAGTGCAGGCATTTTAATCAGGGAGAGAAGGCCAAGCGCCCAGACCAGCGCAAAAGCGGCTCGCACAAAGTACAGATTACGCATAAGAAGTGCAGTGTTTGCACTCGGGTGAGCTCCCAATGATTTGAATATCGACATGTTTTCCTCTTTTCTGTAATGCTATCAGATTTATACCTTCTAGTAAGTAGGTTTATACCCCAAAAAAAGAGACTTCCTCTACGTTTGCAAATCTGCACACACCTGGAGCGCAATCGTGCGAAAGTGCTCGGGATCTTGATAGGCGCGCGCGGCAATCATGGCTCCCTGGATGGCAGCGAGGACACTTTGCGCCTTGATCGTGGAATCACCACCAAAGCTGAAGACGCCCTGTGCTCGACCGCTTGCCAGTAGCGTAGCAAACCAGGCTGTGTGCTCGCAGAAATAGCCCTGAATCTCGTCACGGACGCATTCAGGCAGGGTCGGAAGCTCAGTGGCCAGGAGGGTGCAGAGACAAAAGAAGTTGGCTTCCTTCATTTGCCTGTAGAAATTCTCTATGTAGAGAGTGAGCTTCTCTCTGGGTTCAGACATGATCTGGTCAATCTGGTGAAGTCCCTGCTGCGCCAGTGTACGATAATAGGCAACAACCGAACGCCCCAGGTCGCTTTTATTCGGAAAATGATAATGGATACCGGCCTTCCTGATTCCCATCCGCTCGCTAATGTCGGCATAGCTGAAGGCGTTGTATCCTCGCTCTATCATGAGGCCGAGCGCGACCTCAATAATCTGTTGTGCTGTATTCGCCTGTGTCCTCATGCTTTTAATTTTACTTACTAGTAAGTAAAATGTCAAGGGGGGGAACCAACGAAATCCCTCCTCAATCCAGACAATGTGCGTGGCTGCATGCTCCGCTCTCCCAACAAACAAGTCGCCGGCGGCCTGGTCTCCAATGACAGTGGGTGCCAGAGCGGTCAGCTGATCATCGGTGAACTGCTGCAGGAGGTCCAATGTTTCGTGCCGCGCCGCCAGGTAATCCACTGCCAGCATCTCTATACTGTCGTCATGGTGCTCGTTCACGTAGGTTTGATTGACGCTGGCGACGGCCACTCCCAGCCGCTCCTCCTCCGGGGTCAGCACGCTCAAATTGCCCAGGATGCCCGGCATTGTATCACTTCGTCAGAAAAACGCTTATGGGCTTCACTGATTGCTTGCTCTGAAATGGTCTCCACTCTATCCCTATTACACAGGAGCCATGCATATCACTGGCGCTCCCGTCGATATCGATGAGGGGTGAGACCCAGACGGTTTTTGAAGACCCTGGTAAAATGGATGTGTCAGAACTGAGAATAAGACCCCAAGCAGCGTTCCTCCAAGGTATGATAGACTGATCATCTCACAAAGAGTTTCAGGAGGCATGCCCCATGAATTGCCCGTATTGCTTGTTAGCAACCACTAAGGAACAGAACAAGAAAACCACGCTGGGCTATCGGACGTTCCGTTGCCGAGAGTGCCATCGTCTCTTCAATGAGCGTACAGGTACCCCCTTCAACTTTTTGGAATATCCCACTGATCTTATCCTGCTCGTTGTTTTGTGGCGGTTGCGCTACAAGCTGAGCCTGCGGGATTTGGCTGAGATATTTCTTGAACGAGGCTTTGTGTTCACCCATGAAGCCGTTCGAGATTGGGAAGCGCGATTTGCGCCACTGATTGCAAAGCAACTGCGCGCCAAACGACGCGGACAAGCAGGGCGATCCTGGTATGTGGATGAAACGTATGTCAAAGTGCATGGGACGTGGTGTTATCTGTATCGCGCCATCGATAGGGATGGCAACTTGGTTGACTCAATGCTGAGCGAGAAGCGAGACATGGAGGCAGCTAAGCGCTTTTTCCAGCAAGCAGTCGAGGTCACTGGTGACGCTCCACATCGGGTGACAACCGATGGCCATGACTCCTATCCGCGTGCCATTCGTGAAACGCTTGGCACGAGCGTCATTCACCGTTGTAATCCGTATCTCAACAATCGATTGGAGCAAGACCACCGTGGCATCAAACAGCGGTACTACCCGATGCGTGGTTTTGGAAGCTTCACGTCGGCATCACGCTTCTGCAGGGCGTTTGACGAGGTACGCCAGTTCTTCCGGTATCGCCCCACCATGAACCAGCACGTTGCTCTTGCTGACCAGCGTCGTCTGTTCTGCCAACGATTGGAAGCTTTGAAAGCCATGGATCTGGTCGCCTAAAAGTATCGGTTGAACGGATTCAACATGCCATATCTCCTGTTAGATTCTCAGTTCTGACACATCCAGAAAAACCCCATCCCTGGCTTCGTCAACCGTTTGATGCGCGCGATGGTCCTGTTCGATCAGATTGTTGAGATACTTGACCTGACGGAGCTCACTGTTTTCAGGAAGGATTCCAGCGGCTTTCAGATCGGCAATCGCTTTGGGATAGGCGGCGTTCTTGTCCACGTTGATCACTCGCGGAGCTGCCGGAGCGATGGACCAAGCTCCCTGCTCCTCGGCAGGGCGAGCGTGAGGAACTGAACATGCCGTGTACTGCAGTGCTCTGACGAAAAAACGTTTGGCGGCCTCGGCATCGCGTGTCGGACTCAAGAGAAACTCCAGGGTCTGGTCATCTGAATCAACTGCCCGATAGAGGTACATCCACACCTTTTTGATTTTAACGTAGGTTTCATCCACTCTCCAGGAGTCATTGGTCGTTTTGAGATGTGGGCGACAACGCTTCTCCAGCTCGGGGGCATACTGCTGGACCCAGCGATAGATGGTGGTATGATCGACCTGCAAACCTCTCTCCTGCATCATCTCCTCCAGATCACGATAGCTCAAAGCATAGCGGAGGTACCAGCGGACACATAAAAGGATGATATCGGCCTGAAAATGACGCCATTTGAAGGGTTCCTGCTCGGTCATGATGATTCCTCTTGTGCTCTTTTCTCCCAACTGTAGCAGATCAGCTTACTTCTTGCAACACAACCGGCAAAACCATCGTTCATCGTCTCGCATAGGCTGCCCCTGGAGCAAGCCCCCGACGCGTATAAACACTTCGATGCACGCGACAACGGTTGGACTAAGGTCGTGCTCAAGCCCGCAGCATAACGTATGCTCTTTGATGACCGTGAATGAATAGAACCTCACGGCGTAGAGAAGATACTGAATGCCACCCATAAGTTGTTTGAGAAAAGAGGAAGAGCGGCCATAATCTAACCGGACTTTAGAGGGCAAGAAGGAAGAGACTGAAGTGAACTTATTTCACTTTAGTCTCTTTTTTTATTAAAAAGCACGAGATACTCCTACCTCATAAAGTTTTGGTAAGGCCTTATTTTAAGGCGGTAGAGTGTCAGGACGATTGAGATTTGTTGGGCATGATAGTCCCTTCGAGTGATTTGGCTTGAAGGAGCTGTGCCATGGTGACGTTCGCCGCCAGAAGATTAAGCCCATCCAGGTTTGCCCCGCGTAAATCAGCGTTGCTCAGGTTTGCACCGTGCAGATCTGCACCGCGCAGGTCAGCTCCACTGAGATTGGCTCCGCTCAAATCGGCCTTGCTCAAATCGATGATGTTGATAAGTTCAGATTCTGCCAGAAACGCGAAGAGAATGCTTCTGCGGTCAGGATCTAATAGCCGCAATACGGTCCAGGTGCGTGTGCGGGCAACAGCGCGCACCTCCGCATTGGTTTTTGACTCACGTAAGTTCTCGCTCAGCAGGAGATCCGCCATTTTATCAAGGTATCTATGGAGGGCGGCTTCTCGCGCCTGTTCAGTGCTAAGCCATGCCGTTCCCACGCCGACTACTACTGGAATTGCCAGGACGCCGAGGAGGTTGAGCCAGTCCCAGAGCGTTCTCCCCTGAAAACCGGTCCAGTTCAGGTGGTAGCCAGCCACAATGGCGGCAATGGAGACTACTAGCGCAATGACTATCCCTTTACTAAGCGCCCGATGCCGCAATATATATTGCCGCCATATCGAAAGCCGTCTTCGCACCTTATTCCTCCAGCGCAGATGGCGCGTAGCAGCCTGTTTTGCCCAGGAAAGCCAGGTGAGTCGCAATAAGACGAGCGCGTTATGCCTGCTTTGATAGCAAATCCGTTAAAGCCTTGTCCCCCCACGCCCGGCAGAAGGGCAGCCCCTTGCGGGGGCATGAGTAGGTACTTGTGAAAGGCGCACCTACCCGCCCTCCCGCGTGGGCCTGAGCCAGGCAGGCACTCTCTACCTGCGCGCATGAACTTCCTCAGGGACCTCGACCCTGACCGCTTCAAGCGTAAACTTGCCATCCTTCACATCAATGACGACGGTATCGCCATCGCGCACTGTCCCGTCAAGCAGTTCGCGCGCGATGCGGTTCTCAACCTCCCGTTGAATGACGCGCTTCAGTGGACGGGCACCAAATTCCTCGTCGTATCCCATTTCGGCCAGCCGATCACGGGCAGTGCTGGTGAGTTGGAGCGTAATGTGGCGCTCGCTCAGGCGCAGGCGCAGGCGCTCCAGCTGAATATTGACGATATCTTGCATCTGTTCGCGCGCGATCGGGCGGAAGACGATGATTTCATCGATGCGGTTGATGAACTCTGGACGGAAGCCTTCCCCGCGCAAGCGTTGACGGACTACGCGCTGGACCTCGTCCTCGTCCAGTTTCTCAAGCTCAGACAGCCAGAGTACTCCGACATTACTTGTCATGATCAGGACGGTATTCTTGAAGTCAACAGTGCGGCCCTGTCCATCTGTCAGGCGACCATCATCGAGTACCTGGAGCAAGATGTTGAATACCTCTGGCGCGGCCTTCTCGATTTCGTCGAAGAGCACAACGCTATAGGGACGACGGCGTACCGCCTCCGTCAACTGACCTCCCTCTTCATAGCCGACATAGCCAGGAGGCGCGCCTATCAAGCGTGCGACACTATGCCTCTCCATATACTCGGACATGTCGATGCGAATGATGGCATGCTCGTCATCGAAGAGGAATTCGGCGAGGGCTCGTGCCAGCTCGGTTTTACCCACGCCCGTTGGACCTAAGAAGAGGAAGCTGGCCAGCGGCCGGTTGGGGTCCTGGAGTCCAGCTCGCGCGCGACGTATAGCGTCGGAGACCGCTTGTAACGCCTGTTCTTGCCCGACAACACGTTTACGCAGGCGATCCTCCATATGCACAAGCTTCTCTATCTCACCCTCCATGAGCCTGGTCGCGGGAATATGGGTCCATTGTGATATGACCTCGGCAATATCTTCGGCATCCACCTCTTCTTTAAGCATACGAGCGCCTTTGATATTGGCGAGCCTCTCCTCCATCTCGTGTAGTTGCTGCTCCAGCCTGGGAATGACGCCATGGCGCAGTTCAGCCGCGCGGGCGAAGTTGTACTCAAGCTCGGCTTTCTCCAGTTCTATCTGAACCTGTTCAAGCTCTTGCTGTACGCGGCGCATGGTCTCGACAGGTCCGCGTTCGCGCTCAAGAGCCAGCTTCATAGCATTGAGTTGCTCTTGCAGGTTGGCGATCTCCTGCTCAACTTTCGTGCGGCGTTCCTGGCTGCCGGGATCGGACTCCTTTTTGAGAGCTTCGTGCTCAATCTGCAACTGTCTAATACGCCGGTCCAGCGCATCGATCTCGGTGGGGGTGCTATCCAGCTCTACGCGCTTGCGGCTGGCTGCCTCATCCACCAGGTCAATGGCTTTATCGGGTAAGAAGCGGTCGGTAATGTAACGCTTGGAGAGAACGGCTGCGGAGACCAGGGCGCTGTCGGTGATGCGCACGCCGTGATGGGTTTCATAGCGCTGCTTGAGACCACGCAGAATGCTGATGGTATCCTCGACTGTTGGCTCATCAACCATGACGGGCTGGAAACGGCGCTCAAGCGCGGCATCTTTTTCAATATATTTGCGATACTCCTCCAGTGTGGTCGAGCCAATGCAGTGGAGCTCGCCACGGGCCAGCAAGGGTTTGAGCATGTTGGAGGCATCCATGGCCCCCTCCGCCGCGCCCGCGCCGACCAGGGTATGTAGTTCATCGATAAAGAGGATAATGTTGCCGTTGGAGTCGATCACCTCTTTGAGCACGGCCTTGAGGCGCTCCTCGAACTCACCACGATACTTGGCTCCCGCGATCAATGCGCCGAGATCGAGGGCGATAATCTGTTTGCCGACCAGCGTTTTCGGCACATCACTGCGCATGATACGCAGGGCCAATCCCTCGACAATGGCGGTCTTGCCGACGCCCGGCTCTCCAATCAAGACCGGGTTATTCTTGGTACGGCGACTTAAGACCTGGATGACACGCCTGATCTCTGCGTCTCTCCCGATGACCGGATCGAGCTTCCCTTGTGCCGCCAGCATGGTAAGATTGCGGCCATATTTTTCGAGTGCCTGGTATTTCCCCTCTGGATTCTGGTCGGTCACGCGTTGCCCACCACGGATGGAGGTGAGGACCTGTAGTACCTTGTCCCGCGTCAACCCTGCCGTCTGTAGTGCCTTTGGCGTCACACCATTGCTTACATTGAACATGGCTAGCAACAAGTGCTCAACGCTGAGATACTCGTCGTGAAAGTTCCCCATCTCCTTCCAGGCATCTTCCAGGAGCGTGCGCAGGCGCGGTGAAAGGCTCGGCTCGCTTCCGCCATACACCTTTGGCATACGCTCAAGCTCCTGGTTTACAAGGTGCTGCGTCGCCTCGAAGTCGCCTCCAGCCTTCTCGATGACTTGCTGCACCACTCCACCCTCTTGACTGAGCAGAGCGGCAAGGAGATGCTCTACATCAACCTGGCTATGGTTGTTTGCTCTTGCTATCTGGCCAGCTTCATTGATAGCTTCACGAGCTTTTTCTGTGAAACGCTCAATGTTCATACTCTCTCGTTCCCCCTGTTGGTATATGTAATACACAATGCTTGTGGGTAGAGCACAATGACGATCTTGAACTTCTTCTTGTCAATCGCTGGAAATCTGCCATGCCGAAGACTGTATCTCGGTTACCTGGCTTCTTGTTTGCTCCAGTTCTTGCTGTAGCATTGCCAGGCGTCTGAGCAGGTATAGGACGACTTCGACGCCCTCCAGATTCACTCCTAACTCATGCTGTAAGCGGCGAATACGTCGCAGGCGTCGCACATCCTCTTCGCTATAGCGTCGGTTTTTACCGCTGCCTTCGCCCTGTACAAGGCCCAATGTCTCCAATGAATGCAATGTTCGCATATTAAGGTGGCTCGCGGTGGCAGCCTCACGTTCGCTATATGAGCGTGGCGCGGTATATGGTTGCACCACGATACGCGTGATAAATGGGTTATCCATGGCTGCTCCTTTCTTCTACCGGGCTTGCCTGGGGAACGTAGCCAACAGAACGGGCGAAGGCTTCGAAGAGGTGACGTTGCTCTGGACTGAGGTGTTTAGGCATTACCACGTGTACGTCAGCGTAGAGATCGCCCCTTTTATCTGGTTCTCCCATAACAGGCATACCCTGGCCTCGTAGACGCAACGCGGTACCCTCCTCGGTCCCGGGAGGTATACGCAGCAACAGGCGGCGGCCATCTGGGGTCGATACCTGTACCTCTCCACCTAATACAGCCTCGGCGAGAGGAACCTCGACGCGCGTATGCAGCGTCGTCCCCTCCCGTGTGAAGCGAGGGTCAGGCGCCATATGTACACGCAGATACAGATCACCGCGCCCGGCGGGACCCTCCTGGCCCTGACCAGCTATCCGTATGCGCGAGCCTTCGTCCACCCCTGGGGGAATTTTTACCTCCAGGCGGCGTGTGCTACCATCTGGCGTGGCCAGTTCCAAAACACGCGTGGCGCCTTTGTAGGCTTCTGGAAGCGTCACGACGACTTCGGCTTCAACGTCCTGGCGGGCCGGGGCACGAGCCTCACCACGCGTACGACCAGCCGTTCGCGATCTCCTCGTGCCTGGGCCCGCTCCAAAGTAGGTCTCGAAGAAATCCGAGAACGGGGCTGCACCGCCAAAGAGATCATTCAAGTCTTCTTCGCTGACTGTACGATAGTAGGTACGCCGTCCGTCTGCGCCTGTCGCTCCCGTCCCACCCGCGTGGCCAGCGCCGGGCCAGCTTCCATACTGCCGGTAATACCTATCCATCTCGTCATATTGCTTCCGTTTCTCTGGATCCGAGAGCACTTCGTTGGCTTCGTTGATATCCTTGAATCTCTCCTCGGCCGCTTTATCGCCAGGATTGATGTCAGGGTGATACTGGCGCGCAAGTTTGCGATAGGCTTTTTGAATATCTTTCTGACTCGCGTTCCTGTCCACGCCCAGCGTCTTGTAATAGTCCTTATAATCAACAGCCATGGGATCTTTCTCCCTGGAAGAGGAGTCTCAAAAGAGCCGAGTTATTGATGTCCGACTTGGTGGGACTCCGCTGCAGCAACGCCATATTCTTTATGAATGAGCTCGTGGACAGCCAGGAGATCCAGACCAGCCTCTGTCAGCGTTGCCTCCCCAACGTATTGACCCATGCGGGCAACGTGCAGCACTTCGCGAAACTCGTGTTCCCCTAGCCCAGTCAAACGCTCTACTTCTCCCCACTGGTGAGGTTGAATGCGAACCTTGCGCTCTTTCACATATAAAGTCCCCGCCTGCCTGATGGCGGCGAGTAAGCGTACGATGGTTGGCGTGACGGGATGCCCGAGATGCATGGCGCCACTCACAGCCCTGGTTAAAAGTTGCCCTGCCTCCGTACGTATGATCTGGCAATCAACCAGCCTGTTAATAAAGCCGCGCGCTTCGAGCTTCTCCATTGCCCAATTTCGTTTTTCTTCGTCGAGCCCTTCATGATTGCTCGTGCCGAAACCACATGACGCTCCTTCAGTGTCGGGAAGTTGCTCCAAAATTTCAGCCTCTTCTCGTGTAAGCGCGAGCTGACGTACGCAGTGATTGGCGAGGTTAGCGTAAAAATGGCCGGATGCGCTGATCCCTCCAGTGCCGATAAGCTCTTCTTCGCGCGCCTGTTCGATCCACCATTGCGCGGGAACGCTTAAGGGGGTGGCGACAATCGTCAAGGCTTTGACTGCTGTCGCGCTAATATCGCGTGTATTTCCTTCCTGCTCTTTTACAATCCTGCTGCCAGTGGGTGTCAAGCGATAACTCATTTTTGAGCCTTCCATTTCAGCTCTCAGCAGATCAAAGGCCTCCAGGCCAACAATGAGTTCCTCGAGGTCCCAATTGGTGTTAAACCACTTGTCGTGCTCTTTTACCTCCTCCAGCAGAGCCACTGCCTGACGCTTCAGCGGGGCTTTCTCTCGTAACATCCTGCCACGGCGCCCCTCCAGAGAGCGATAGTGTTTGACCATGCGGTCGATCAGAGCGCGATGCAGTGCCTCTTTATGGGTGGGCTTTTGCTCCTGGGCCAGGCGATCGATTGTAGTGAGTAATTCGACTTCAGGTTCGGTGATCGCGAATGTATGTGTCTTTTCTGGCACATCTCTTTGCAGGAGCGAATACGCTCTTAGCGCCGCGTAACCCGCTTCGCTCAGTTTCTCATCCGCATCTACATAGCCCAGCAGTTGTAGGCTAGCTATTTGCTCGGACGCCAGGGCCGCGCTTCCCTTATCCACCAGTTCTGCCAGTACCTGGAGTAACGGCTCATCGAGTACCACATCGAGTGGGCTATAGCCTCCTTTACGCAAGGCATCATAGACGGCCTGGCCTAAAGCTGTTAAGACATAGTTATCCCCTTCAGGAACTGACCAGACAAGGAGGTTCATGGCCTCCATAAGCGCCAGTTGCCCTGCCGTCATTTGAGCAGCAGGTTTCTGGGCATAGCCAGGATGCATGTGTCGAATCGCATTCGCGAGTTCACCATAAATCTCCAGACGTGGGCGATGGCGTTCAGCGAAATCCTCCCAGGCCTCGCCATAGCGGTTCAAGCAGGTAAGCTGGCGTTTCTCTAATGTATCCTGCGTTTGTTTTGCTAAGCCGCGTGCGCGCAACATATCGGTGGTCACTGGACCAACCTGCCCCTTTCGCAATGTTGCTGCGTGTAAAGCGCCCAGAATATCTGAGCCAAGAAAGCGCCAGTTGTGCTCAAGACGATCTATTGTAGGGAGCAAGTTCTCCGCATGCATTGCTCTTATGAGGTCAAGCGCCTCCCGTCCCGCGTAGGAGAGCTGATAGGCACGAGGGGGCTCGAGGAGGACAAGGCCCTGCAATTCAAGTTCGCGATAGATGTGCTCCTGAACATCGTCTTCTGCCAATGTGTGAGTTGTGTGTCCCGCAGCCTCTTTGGCAGCCAGTTCGTGTAAAGCGATAAGATGCGCTGAAGCCAAAAGCATGTTGCACATCCTTTCCTATTCTCTTAAACGCACACACAGAAAGCAAGCTTGCCTATCTGTATTAGTTTTAGCATTGCAAAGGTGTACTCGACATCCTGGAGGGAACACTGATGTGCCTCCAGGATGTCCTGTTGGGAGCAGCTAGAGTTCGCGGTATTCGCCTTCGACTGTTCCCGGTTCGCTGCCAGTACCGGCCTGCGCTCTCGCTTCAGTGGCTTCGCTACCAGCCGGAGCGCCTGTATAGCTGGCGATTTCCTGCTGCATACGCTGAGAGGTGCTCTCCAATTCAGCCATGGTGCTCTGCACGCGCGCTGTATCACTCCCGGTCAGCGCGTCACGGACCGCCTTGATCCGATTCTCGACTTCAGCGCGCACATCGGGCGAGAGTTTCTCTCTGTTTTCCTGGAGCATACGCTCTGCCTGGTAGGCGACACTGGAGGCATTGTTGCGTGTCTCGATCTCCTGGCGGCGCTGTCGATCTTCCTGAGAGTGCTGCTCCGCTTCACGCACCATGCGGTCGACTTCGCTTTGCGAGAGACCACTAGAAGCCGTAATAGTAACCTTTTGCTCACGCCCCGTGGCCTTGTCGCGCGCGGTTACATTGAGAATGCCGTTTGCATCAATATCGAAGGTGACTTCGATTTGTGGCATACCACGCGGCGCCGGACTGATCCCCTCCAGGCGGAAGTGTCCCAGGCTCTTGTTATCGCGCGCCAGTTCGCGCTCGCCCTGGAGCACATGGACATCTACTGCTGATTGATTATCCTCGGCTGTGCTGAAGGTCTCGCTCTTGCGCGTAGGAATGGTCGTGTTGCGCTCAATAAGCTTGGTTGTCACGCCACCCAATGTCTCGACGCCAAGTGAGAGGGGAGTGACATCCAGGAGCAAGACATCCTTGACCTCGCCTCCCAGCACACCTCCCTGGATAGCCGCGCCAACGGCGACCACCTCATCGGGATTGACGCCCTTGTGCGGGTCCTTGCCAAAAATGTTTTTGACAAACTCAACGACGGCTGGCATACGGGTCTGCCCACCGACCAGCACATCCTCGTTGACGTCGCTTGGCTTGACCTGCGCATCCTCCAGGGCACGCATGACTGGACCGCGCGTGCGCTCGATCAGGTCACCCACCAGTTGCTCTAGCTTGGCACGTGTAAGTGTCATCACAAGGTGCCTTGGGCCACTGGCGTCAGCTGTAATAAAGGGGAGGTTAATCTCGGTCTGGGTCGATGAGGAGAGCTCAATCTTGGCTCGCTCGGCCGCTTCTTTCAAGCGTTGGAGCGCCATGCGATCGTTGCGCAAATCAATGCCCTGATCCTTGCGAAACTCGTCGGCAAGCCAGTCCACAATCCGCTGGTCAAAGTCGTCGCCACCCAGATGGGTATCGCCATTGGTGGCCTTGACTTCAATGACACCCTCCCCCAGTTGCAGGACGGAGATATCAAAGGTGCCACCACCAAGGTCATAGACACCAATCAGCTCGTCATGCTTCTTGTCCAGCCCATAGGCAAGTGAGGCCGCAGTTGGCTCATTAATGATGCGTAAGACTTCAAGTCCTGCGATGGTCCCCGCGTCTTTCGTGGCCTGGCGCTGTGAGTCGTTGAAGTAGGCTGGGACAGTGATGACGGCCTGCGTAATGCGCTCCCCCAGTTTGTCTTCCGCATCAACTTTCAGCTTTTGCAGGATCATGGCCGAAATTTCTGGCGGACTATACTCACGCCCTCCCATCACGACGCGGACATCACCGTTGGCAGCGCCTGTAATCTTGTAGGGGACCATTTTTATCGTACGCTGTACCTCAGGATCATCGAACTTACGCCCCATGAGACGCTTAATGGAGAAGACGGTATTTTCCGGGTTGGTCACGGCCTGACGTTTGGCGACCTGGCCCACCAGGCGCTCGCCATTCTTTGTAATCGCAACGATAGAGGGTGTAATCCGCGCGCCCTCCCTGTTCTCAATGACAGTGGGTTCACCTGCCTCCATGGTTGACATAACTGAGTTTGTTGTTCCCAGGTCTATGCCGAGTACCTTTGCCATTGTTGCCCCTCTCTCTTGTAGTATGTCCACGGTTCCTCTCGACAAGGAGCCAGAGCACGTATGTGGCCTGCTCACGTGAACTGTCAAATGCCAGAGGCTGCTTCTTTCCCTGGCCCCCTCGACGCCTCTGAGGCGTGACCGCTGCTCATTCGGCTTGCGTTTGCTTGTTGTTAGGATCAGTCTTTTCTTGCGCCGTGGGCGTTTCGCGTTGTGGGGAGGCTCCCGCGACACTCACCCTGGCTGGACGAATGACGTGGTCCTCGATGATATACCCTTGTTGGAGGACATCGAGAATGGCCCCTTCGGGCGCATCTGCACGGGCCTCGGTCGTGACGGCCTCGTGCCAGCGTGGGTTGAATTGTTCGCCGATGGCCCCAACGCGTTGTACACCCAGCTGGTCAAGCATGGACTCAAGTCGGCGCGCGACCAGAAACAGACCCTGCACCCAGGCATGTGGGCACATCTCCGCTGGCGCCGAGCGCAGCGCCAGTTCAAGATCATCGAGGACAGGCAAGAGGTGATAGAGCAAGCTGCTCTGGGCGGTGATGCGCCCCTCAAGCTGTTCCTTACCCATGCGACGGCGATAATTGACAAACTCCGCCTGCGTTCTCCGCAGTTGATCCAGGTACTCTTCCGCTTTGCGGTGCTCTTCCTTCACCGCTTCGTCCTGGGGAACTGACTGGATGGCTGTCGTAGCTTCAGGCGGAGCCTGCTGTTGCTCTGCTTGACCCTGTTGGGCTGACTCTGTGGCTGTCGTGGTTCCAGTTGTGGCCTTCTGTTGTTCCGGGTTGTTTGACTGCATAGCATGAACCCTTTTCTTTTCAACACTATTTTTTACGCGTATCAGCAGCATCTTGCCAAACAACAAGCTATGAAAAAGCAATCGTGAACGCCGTTTCGCAGCAGCTAGCGATACCGCCACCCCCCAGCCTTGTGAAACTCATCTCTCTGGAGCACACCTGTTCGCCTTCCAGACGGCTTCGCTCACACGCTTGAATGGCACACCGAAATTCCTTAGCGCTTACGATGGCGGTGGAGGTCGCTATACATCCAGATACCAGAGGCTAGATGTATCTTTTGCTGGTGAAGGTCTTATGAGAGAGAACCTGCGTCGCGAAGCGCCTGTACGATGCATTGAAAACAAGAGGGCAACAATGATCGCCTTTATAGTTCCTCAGATTGAGATCTGCATCAGCTGGCAGATCAATATTTGTTTATGCCCTACTGTTGTCCCGTTCATGTCATTATACGAAAGATAGCATGAAAAGGAAAAAATCTCTATGAATTATTGTCAGTAGTAACATAAATAAAGTATCTAAATGTGCTGATCTGCAAAACCCATAATTCCACTATAAATAGCATGGCTTCTAATTATTTAATATGGGATATTATGAGGAAGCGACTTCTCGCTACCACACCTCCTTACCCCATGCGAAGCGCCGCAGGTGCTGAGGAGGAAGGCCGGGAAAATCCCTTTCAGGAGCATCACCTTGCGCGTGACAAATCGAGTGCCTGTGAAAGAGAGGCCCGACCCCATTTCCCACATTCATTGATCACAGGGCATCATCGCCTTGCGCGTCGTCAACATGATGCCTCTGTTCTACTATTTCCCGAATTCCATTGTCTCGGCGCCAAATAGCCGAGACATCAGCCTGGCAGGTGAATATGCGTTGGGAGGAGGATGCGCTGCAAGGCATACAAGGTGTGGTCAGAGGAACCTATGTAGACAAGGTCTTCATCGGTTGCGACTGAAGCATGGATCGCACCCCCTGTATGGTAACACCAACGTTTTTCCCCTGAGTGCGCGTTGAGCGCGTAGAGTAAGCCATCTTCCGAGCCTACATAGACCGTTTCCTCGAGAACTCGTGGTGAGGAGGCTACCGCGCCGCCCGTTCTATACTGCCAACGTTTCTCGCCCGAGTGCGCATCGAGCGCATACAGATGATGATCATGAGAACCAACGTACACGATGCCGCTGGCAACCGTAGGCGATGAATCCACAATGTCGCCTGTCTTGAACTCCCAGCGTTTCGTTCCCGTCTTGGCATCCAGGGCATAGAGCGTATGGTCGCGGGAGCCAACATAGAGGAGATCCTGATCCACAGTGGGTGAGGAATGGACGCCGCCGCCAGTCATGTACGACCATATCAGCGTTCCACGAGAGGCCTCCAGCGCATAGATCTGTTGGTCAAGCGAACCTATGTAGAGAACGCCATCGACGATACAGGGCGAGGAGGTGATGTTACTCGTCGTTTCATACTGCCAGAGTTCCTCTCCTGTCTCTATATCAAGCGCGTAGACGCAATGATCAGCTGAACCGACAAAGACCATGCCGTTCCATATTCTGGGCGAAGAGATGATGTGCCCCGCGGTAAGGTAGCTCCACAGGATGGCTCCTGTGCTCGCGGCCAGGGCATAGAGCGTATAATCGTTTGACCCGATATAGACAACCTCACGTACGTCATGCGCCAGGGGCGAGGAGAAGACCTCTTCTCCAGTTTCTATGCGCCATTGTACCTCGCCGGTTTCGGTCCTGAGCGCATAGACGTTATGATCCGTTGAGCCAACGTAGACCATGCCGCTGGCGATTGCGGGCGATGATTCGATAGCGTTACCGGTGGGAAAGGTCCACAGGCGGTCACTGGTGAAGCTGTAGAGGGAGGTGTCGGTGGAAGAGACATACAAGATGCCATCCGCAATGACTGGCGAGGTATCGATTGGCCCGTTGGTCGCGTAGCTCCAGAGTTTCTCGCCTGTGAGTGCATCCAGGGCATAGCAGAAATGGTCTAGAGAGCCCGCAAACAGGACCTCATCTGAGAGCGTCGGCGGCGCGAGAAGAGGCCCGGCAGTTGTATACTGCCATCTCAGCACACCAAAATTTGCCTCTAGCGCATAGAGCGTGCAATCATTGGAGCCAACATAGACTATGCCGTAGGCTATGGTCGGTGATGCGAGAAGAGCGTCGCGGGTGGTATAGCTCCAGATCTTCTGCCCAGCCTCACTATTGAGCGCATAGAGAGTGTGATCCCGCGAACCAAGGTAGACCATTTCATCTACCACGGCTGGAGAAGCGCGCAAGGTATCCTGGGTGGCATAACTCCAGATGATGACCCGGCGGATAGCGTCAAGGGCATAGAGCGTGTGTTTCACCGCGATGTAGAGAACGCCGTTGCTCACTGTTAAGGGCACGTGCACGCGTTCTTGCAAGTTATAGGACCAAAGCACGTCGCCTAGCGCGGCATCTAAAGCATACAGAGTGCGATCCGCGACAAGGTAGGCGGCCCCTTCGGCAATGGTTGGTGCGAATGGTAGCGGCCCTGTGGCCTGGTAACGCCAGAGTACGCCGCCTGTTCTGGCTTCAAGCGCACAGACCGTGTAGTCAGAGGATGCGATATAGAGCACATCCTCAACCAGGGGAGGTGCGGCTAGGATGTCGCCCTGCGCTCTGTAGCTCCAAAGCGGCGTGTGTGTATGCTTATCCAACGCGTAAAGTGTGCGGTCGCGCGTGGCAATGTAGAGAACGTCATCATTCAGCAGCGGCGGCCATAGAGGTGTATCGCCAATCTGAAGCGTTCCGATCGGCCTCAGGTAGGGGACATTGTCCTTGTAGATTATGGAACGTTCCATGATCCATCTCCTTAGCCGCACCCAGAGCGGCGTTTTGCGCACGTTAGGAGCAAAGCAATCATTTTACAGGCGTTAAGTTCTCAGGGCAGAATTATCCAGGTAACGATGTATGAACATCACAGCCATGGATCCCTCTCCAACGCTGGAGGCAACACGCTTGACAGAACCGTGACGCACATCGCCCACGGCGAAGATTCCAGAGATACTGGTCTCCAGGTGAAAGGGTTCGCGATTGAGTAGCCAACCCTTTGGAACCTGCCCTTCATGGACCAGGTCAGAGCCAGTTGGGATAAAGCCTTTCTCGTCCACCTGCACGACACCCCTTAGCCAGTTCGTGTGAGGTTCAGCCCCGATATAGATGAACAGGGCGGTCGCGGGCAGGGTTTGCTCTTCCTGAGTGATATCATTGACAATCGTGATGCTTTCAAGGTGCTGCTTGCCCTGGACAGCGATAACACGTATACTGGTCTTGACCTCGATATTATTTGTGCTATCAATCTGATCAATGAGATATCTGGACATATCCTTTGCGAGTGAGTCGGCGCGTACCAGCATTATCACGTGTCGGGCGTATTTCGCAAAGTAAATGGCAGCCTGTCCAGCAGAGTTCGCGCCACCAACGATATACACGTCTTCATCGATGCAGGCCATGGCCTCAGTGATTGAGCCTCCATAATAGACCCCTTTCCCCGTCAATCGCCCAATTCCCTGCACATCCAGTCTACGATAGGAGACCCCACAGGCAAGTACGAGGACATGGCAGCGTAGCTCTGTGCCATCACTTAATTCAACACAGCGATACTGTCCATCCAAGCGCACTTTCGTAGCTTTTTGCGGTGTGACAATCTCCGCTCCAAAGCGTTTGGCCTGAATAACGGCGCGACACGCGAGATCACTTCCTGATAACCCCGTCGGAAAACCGAGGTAGTTCTCGATCCGTGAACTGGTTCCTGCCTGTCCCCCCGGAGCCTCTTGCTCTATGAGCAGGGTATGCAGCCCCTCCGAGGCACCATAGACACCCGCGGCAAGCCCGGCAGGCCCGGAGCCAATGATGATCAAATCATAGAAAGGTTGCTCCGCGTGAGTCTTGAGATGGATTTTTTCCGCAAGCTGAACTAAGCTGGGTTTGATCAAGTAAGAGCCATCGGGACAGACCACAACCGGCAAATTTCTCTGGCTTAGACCCAACTGAGCCAGCACCTGATTCGCCTCCGAACTATTTTCTATATAGAGCCATTGGTAGGGAATTCCATTGCGCGCCAGGAAGTCGCCAATCTCATGCATCTGAGGGGACCAGCGGTGCCCCACAAGGCGTAGCTGTGTCAATGATGTTTCGTAGAAAGCCAGCCAGTCTTCCAGTAGATCATCGAGCGCGGGATAGAGGTGGATTTCCGGCGGCTCCCAGGGCTTCATAATGTAGTAGTCGATGAGTGAGGTGTTGATGGCCTGGATGGTGGCGCGGTTGTCCTCGTAGGTTGCGAGTAAGATACGCTTGGCTTTTGGATAGAGAGCTCGTGCGACTTGCAGAAAATCTGAGCCCTGCATCTCTGGCATTTGCGCGTCAGCCAAGAGAGCCGCTACCGGTTCGTTGTGCACGTTCATCTGTTGTAGTTGGTTAATGGCCTGCTGACACGAGATCACTTCGAGGATGCGAAAGCGGTCACTGTATTTCCGTTGTAGATCATGTTTAAGCTGATGTAAGACCACAGGCGAATCATCCACCACAACTATAGCGGGCTTCGGCATATCCGACTTCCAATTCAACTATTGTTGTTAATGCTCTACAAATAGCTTCTCTCTCAATCTACTATACGCTTGGTAGCAAAAAAAGAGCCAGGCTCTATGCCTGGCTTTTACTATCTTTCTCGATTTTTTGGATGTGTCAGAACTGAGAATAAGACCCCAAGCAGCGTTCCTCCAAGATGTGATAGACTGATCATCTCACACAGAGTTTCAGGAGGCGTGCCCTATGGATTGCCCGTACTGCTTGTCAGTGACCACCAAGGAACAGAACAAGAAAACCACGCTGGGCTATCGGACGTTCCGTTGCCGAGGGTGCCATCGTATCTTCAATGAGCGTACTGGTACCCCCTTCAACTTTTTGGAATATCCCACTGATCTTATCCTGCTCGTTGTGCTGTGGCGGCTGCGCTACAAGCTGAGCTTGCGGGATTTGGCTGAGATATTTCTTGAACGAGGTTTTGTGTTCACCCATGAAGCCGTTCGAGATTGGGAAGCGCGGTTCGCTCCGCTGATTGCAAAGCAACTGCGAGCCAAACGACGCGGACAAGCAGGACGATCCTGGTATGTGGATGAAACGTATGTCAAAGTACATGGGACGTGGTGTTATCTGTATCGCGCCATCGATCGGGATGGCAACTTGGTTGACTCAATGCTGAGCGAGAAGCGAGACATGGAGGCGGCTAAACGCTTTTTCCAGCAAGCCGTCGAGGTCATTGGTGACGTTCCACAACGCGTAACAACCGATGGCCATAATTCCTATCCGCGTGCCATTCGTGAAACGCTTGGCACGAGCGTCATTCACCGCTGTAATCCGTATCTCAACAATCGATTGGAGCAAGACCACCGTGGTATCAAACAGCGGTACTACCCGATGCGTGGTTTTGGAAGCTTCGCGTCGGCATCACGCTTCTGCTGGGCGTTTGACGAGGTACGTCAGTTCTTCCGGTATCGTGCCACCATGAACCAACACGTTGCTCTTGCTGACCAGCGTCGTCTCTTCTGCCAACGATTGGATGCCTTGAAAGCCATGGATCTGGTAGCCTAAAAGCATCGGTTGAATGGATTCAACATGCCATATCGTCTACTTGATTCTCAGTTCTGACACATCCCTCAAGCGTGACCACAAGCAACCGTCACACGTTCCAAATTTCATACAACGGATAGCTTTATTTCCGTGTATCCGTTGTATAAAAAGAAGAGAAGAGTGAGCACAAAATACGTAACGGAACGTGTTATTTTTCGTGTTCCGTTGCATAGTAATGGAGATGAGAAGACAAGCATGAGCAGGCAGCAAAAGCCAGCAATGGACGCAAGGCTAGCCACCCGTGTCCAACAGAAGAAGGCGGCGTTAGACAGATACCGGCCCCTCCCAGCCGGAACCGTGACGCGCTTGAATGAGGACCTCAAAGTCATGCTGACCCATCATAGCACGGCGATTGAGGGGAACACGCTCACCCTCAACGAGACGGCCATGGTGATTGAGTACGGGATGACCGTTGGGGGGCACTCACTCAGGGAGTATAAGGAGACGGAGAACCACGCCCGCGCCTATGACTATGTTGTGTCTCTGGTAGCTGGCAAACGAGAGCCGATCACGCAGGAAACCATCTTGACCTTGCATCAGTTGGTGATGAGTGGCATTCTCGACGAAGCCCAGACCGGAGTGTGGCGTACTGTGCCAGTGTACATTCGAGGAAGCAACATGACGCCGCCCCTAGCCCGCGATATTCCCCGGCTTATGCGTGAGTGGGAGAAGTGGATAAACGGTAGGCAGGGCCAGCTGTACGATCCCGTCACCCGCGCCGCCATCGCCCATCACGGCTTTGAAGCCGTTCACCCATTCCCCGATGGCAACGGCAGGGTAGGGCGCCTGCTGCTCAATCTCATGCTGATGCAAGAGGGCTACCCACCCGCGCTGGTGCTCAAAGATTGGCGTGTGCGCTACATTCACGCACTTGATACTGGCAACACTGGTAACTATGGCCCCCTGGCGAATTTGATAGGTCAGGCCGTTGAGGCTAGTCTTGACCTCTACTTGGAGGCGTGCGCGACCGTACCGGCAACAGAGGAGGAGGATTATTTGCCTCTCCCACAGCTAGCGCGAGAGTTCGGGTACGCCCCGGAGGCCTTGAGTTGGGCAGCGCGCTACGGGAGATTAGAGGCACGTAAGCGGGACCGCCACTGGTACGCAACCCGTGCTGCTGTGGCAAAGTATCAGCGCCGCGCCGAGGAATACCTCCGCCAGCATAGGCGCTCCCAGGAGGGTAACTAACAATTGCCTTTTTGCCGAACTATTGTATACTCAAAGCAATATTTGATGCGTGAAATGCGCATCCTTGATGGTATTGTCAACTTATTGGTAAAAGCGGAAGATACTGATGAGTTATAAGAAGAAAAGACATGGAGGGACAACGAGAAGTGGAGAGGTCAGTGTGGTTATGCAACCTGCGTGGCTCCAGTTACCTCATTCCATTGCTGGAAGCGGCCCTGCAAAATGGTACGGTATTCCCCGGCATGCAAACGGTGTCGTCGCGGTTGGAAATGCCCAGCAATGGGGTCGAAGGCGGAGAGGAAGCGTTGGGCCTGTTTGGCTGCTTTGAACCGCCGCATCTTCTTTTCACGCAGTCGGGTGGGTTGGTGGGAATTTTCTGCCCGGTTGTTCAATCCTTTGTGCTGCCGATGCTCGACGCCAGGCAGGATCTCGCGTTTCGCTGCTCCATAACGCTTCAGTTTATCGGTGATGATCACGCGTGGAACGTATTGGAGCCCTTTGAGCAGTTTGCGAAAAAATCGTTTGGCGGCGTTCTTGTTACGGCGGCTCTGCACAAGGATATCAAGCACAATGCCATCTTGATCCACCGCTCGCCACAGATACTGTCTCTCGCCACGGATCGTGAGGAATACCTCGTCTAGATGCCACTTGTCGCCACAACGAGGGCGACGATGGCGCAATTCATTCGCATAGGTCTGGCCGAATTTCAAACACCACTGTCGCACCGTTTCATACGTCACGACAACGCCTCGTTGTGCTAGAAGCTCTTCCACATCGCGAAAACTGAGCGAGAAACGGAAATACAACCAAACCGCGTGGCTGATAATTTCCGGCGGAAAGCGGAACCCTTTGTAATTGAGGGGAGTGGTGTTTGTTTTCATGAAGCTATTTTAGCATATTGTTCAGCTCTGTTACTAAGTTGACAATACCTTTTGAGCCCGCTCCTTATGACAAATGTAGGCTTCTCTTCTCCCCAATTGCTACCCACCTTATTATTGATGAGTTTGTGGCATTCTTCTGGGGTACACAAGAAATATCACCCTTCACTTGCTTACTCCAAAACAGCACCGCACACTCCAGTGCAAAGTCACATCTACTCCAGTGCAAAAACAAAATCTACACTTGCAGGCTGCTCAGCTCATCTTAGGCGACACATCCTTACTTCCTCTTAAAGAGTGGGAGGGTCTCAATGGCAAGCTGGGCGTGTATCACTCGCAAGCCCACGGCCACTACTCTCTCTTCATTCTCATCCCTTCCGAGGAGAAACACTCTACGCAGTCCTATCCCCCTACGGATCTCGACCAGGCCCTCCATGCTGCCGAATTTATTGCCGCCTTCGCCGGCGCGCAGGAGATCCTCCCCTAACCCAACCACACCTGCCTTGCGCTCCCTCCACACCTGGAGCACCATTCCGTTGCCCAGCGCTCTAGAAGAGGGGATACGCTCTCACCCACCACATAGAGCACTGGCCACGAGGAGTGGCCCAGGCTCATTCCGCTCCGCTCAATCGTCCTGACTCCACCTCAGGAAATCATGAAGAGCTCGGCCGAACCAGGCGCGCCCTTGCTCACTCTGCCTCATCAAAACACACTCCCTCCTCATTCTCATTTCATCACAGCTCAACTTCCTGCTCACCGTTCTCATTCTAGATGCGCAGATGATCGACTGGCGTGAAACCCTGTAGAACTAGTCAATCGTCGAAGGAGTCCTGCGAATCGCTTGGGCTTTGCTGCCAGCTTGCGCTCCTCAAGAAACGCTTGCAAACCAAAGCGGACAGGTACTTGGTTTGCAAGCGTTTCTTGAGAAACCATCTGGTCGCGAGAGGGTTATATCAAAACCGTTTAGATAGTGTATAATGCGGGCTTGGCAATTTGAGCTTGTTGATTTTCCCTCTTTCGGCCCTTGCTCCAAATACTACTTGACTGCCGTAAGTAGCCTGTTATTGATCACGATCTCGATTGAGAGCGTTTTATATCCCACATCGTCAAACAGCACAACAATCTTATCCTCGTCATAGCGCATCACCAGGCCCTGTCCCCAACTGGTATGGGTGACACGACTATTGGCGGGGAAAGGCATCGAGCTGCTATCCGCGGCAATTAATCCACTCTCGCAGGTATCGCAGAAACCACAGGGCTTGTCCATCTCCTCGCCAAAATAGTTCAATAAATACTTGCGCCGGCAGCCAATAACTTCAGCATAACCCTGGACCATCGCTAGACGTGAGCGCACAACCTGACGCCGGTTCTCGTGGAAGCGTACGGCCTCGTTGGCAATTTTGCTTAAATTGGATGGCTTCTTATACGGTTTGACCTTGCCATCAGGCAAAATTGTGACGACTCCTAATTCTTCCAGATAGCCCAACACTTGTGTCAGTCGGGTTTGTGAAATATCCAACTCTTCTTTGAGCTCCTTGGGATCACTGACTCCACTATGCTCATGTACCACGCGGGCAACCATCTCTACCTCGTCGACCGCCACCTTCCCGCTACTGGTGAGAAAACTGCGTAGGCCAAGATCTTTGGAATTATAGAACAGAATGGCTTCCGCCTCCTCACCATCGCGGCCCGCACGCCCAATCTCCTGGTAATAAGCATCGACCGAATCGCTGATCTCGTAGTGATACACGAAACGGACATTGCCCTTGTTTACTCCCATACCAAAAGCAGTGGTGGCGACAATTACCTCAATCTCATCTTTCATAAAGGCGGTTTGGACTTGTGCGCGTTCCTTTGGTTTCATGCCTGCATGGTAGGCTACTGTCTCTATGTTCTGTGTACGCAGGTGTTCCGCTAACTCTTTCGCATGTTTACGTGTACCTACATAGACAATGCCTGGTTTCTCTGCTTCTCTAATCCGTTCAGTCAGCGCCCGCTTTTTCTCTGCCTCGTCGTAGAATTTCTCAACCCCCAGCCAGATGTTTGGCCGGTCAAAGCCCTGCACGACCACCCTCGGATTATGCATACCCAGGCGTTCAACGATCTCATTGCGTACAGGCAGGGACGCCGTTGCCGTTAGGGCCAGCACTCTAGGGTGTCCCAGTGCTTCGACAATCGCCCCTAATCGGGCGTAGCCAGGGCGGAAATCGTGGCCCCATTCGCTAATACAGTGCGCCTCATCTACTACAAATAGCGCTGGCCTGGCCTCACGCACGCGCTGTAACGTTTCCTCATTGCTAAACTGTTCAGGTGTCAAAAAGAGGAAGTCAAGCTTTCCACCTTTCAAATCGGCAAATGCCTTCTTCCATTCTGCTGCAGAGAGCGCTGAATTGAGCAAAACTACCTTACCCATGCTTTGTTCTTCAATCGCCTCAACTTGGTCCTTCTGGAGCGCGATCAAGGGCGAGATAATCACTGTAGGGCCTGTTGTGATCAAAAGGGAAGCCGCCTGATAGATAAAGGACTTCCCTGAGCCGGTTGGCATCACCGCCAGCGTGTCGTGACCATCCAGGAGGGCCTGAATAGCCGTTTCTTGGCCTGGGCGTAGCGCATCATAGTGCATCTTTTTACGCGTAATACGCCTCAGGCGCCACTTATTGATCCATCTTTTAAACATGCATCCTACTTTGTTCATAAGTGTTGGAGAAATTTCAGCAAAACAGCTTCATCGAGGTAGAGTTCCCACGCTGCCGCTTGCTTTGTGCAATACAAACGTTCCTAATAGCTCAGAAACGATACATCTCTATCTATAGAAATCAAGTATTCCCGGGCGGATAAAACACGTGCGACAATGACGCCGTATTACCCAGGTGCTCAGCCGCTACCTTGATTACCAGAGCGACGCTTTTCTTCGTCTGTGTCTCCGAAGGAATACTCTGTATATTATATGCTCTTCATTGCCAACACACACTAGGGGAGTATTGAGTGGTTCCACCGGTCCTGTCAGAATCCAGAGAAAGGCTTGCCTGGCGATCGTTTGCAGGTATGCTGAGAACAATGACCATCTGATGAGGAGTAATATCAAAACCGCTTAAATAGTGGCCTTTATCGAAGCCGGGCCATCACCTTTTTCGAGTGGGGTGGAGCTTGCCAGCAACAGGAATGTGCAGTACTTCAACGGATTTGATATTACTAATATCTGAACAAACGTTTCACAGTCACCTCTCTTTGTCATGCATAAAATAGAAGAAGATAAATATGTTTAAGGCAAAGGCGTCTCTTGACAAGATGGCGGCTGAGCGACGTACAAACGTGCTGTGAGTCCAGCACAAAGACGGATACCAATGTGATTGAGCGTTTGAAGATACCACCCCCCTGCATCACTTTGCACTTGTCCAGGGATCCAGCAATGAAATACGCATATTTCAATCCACATCTCTGGTGTGAGCAGTTGCCCATTGAGTTGGAGCTTGTGGTGATGTGTGTTATGGCGAAGTATTCCTGATGAAAGACTCCCCTCATGCTGATTGATCATAGTAACAGTTGGCTTTCCTCCTTCTAAAAATAAGGGCCTCCGTTCAGAGAAAACCCAAACACGCCTCTTTTTTCAGAGTGAGATGTGAATTATATTCTGGCAGATCCTTTAATCATGATACGGTAAAATAGCGTAAAGTCTCACGACAAGCCTTGTCACTCCAAGGAATCGTGGTTTCGATCAGGTTGCTTGCCAATTTGCAGCGTGAAGTTCCCCTTAAGAACGATTCAGATGCACGTACGATGGTACAAGAAAGGTTGCATAACTGAGTTCTCAGAGGAGGAGAACATAGCTGCTTCAACCCCTCATAGAAAGGCATTGCGGTTTTTTCTCGCCATACGGTGTTCTTTCTGATGTGAGCGTTCCTCCTGTTAAACTGCCTAAAAAATAACAGTAATGCTATACCAAGGTTTCTCGGGGCGGATACTTTCAAATTTATCTATAAAATATTCAATACGGGCTTCTCATCCCGTCTCTTCAAGAAATTTACGGATGGTAACTTCTTGAATCGCTTCTCCAAAGACAATATCTCCACTTGGGATACACCACTCTACAGGGGTACCATCTGTATGAGAGGGGAGAATGAGGAGAATTTGTTGTCGCCAGATAATAGAACCTTCTCCTGATGAGAGCATCTCTTTGAAACAAAGATACGCTCTTGCTCTCACCAGAATAATTGTAGAGATCTCACCAGTTCCGTGTTGGACGGAAGGAAGCTCTCTCATTGTGAGAAAGGAAGCAATGTGAGCGCTTCATTGCGAGGCTGATGCTTCTACCAGAGACAAGAGAGCAAAAACATCATCCACTGTTTCACAGCCATAACAGACACCACTTTCATCACCCTGTTGCTCGAATGCATAGAGGCACTCCCTCTCGCATTGGCTCCTCCCTTCTTTCGTGCATTCTTGAAATCCATACTGCCTCAGGTTTTGAAGGGCATCCTGAATGGTCATGTGTACCACTTTCTTCATGACTCTTCTTCTCCATGAACATTGACAGGCACAGAAGTTGAGGGGATCGGTGGAATTCGCCAAGCCTGCATTTCCTGTTTGCCAAAGAGTCTCAAGCCTACGGTAAAGTAACCAAACAAACCAATGACCAGGCCAATCGCATACCAGCCAAATAACACATCACTTCTCAAGAAGGTAACCACCGCTGCACTCCCAACTACTCCTACAATGGCGATGAGGTTCGAGTATCCAGAGGCACCCGTGGCTTGTCGTAGTATCCGATACGTAATGATACCGATAATGAGACCAAAGAAAGTGACGCCGAGTCCAGCAATAAACATATGCACTTCTCCTTAGAACGTGTGAATTGCAGACGATAGGATTCTGAACCAGACGAGGAGAGGCCATCGGAGATGGGCTAACCTCAGAGGGAACGTTGCTTCCATGCTGCTTTTGGTTACGGTCTTCCCCCTTTTTGGTGATAACGAAGCAGACCTGCCTCAGAGAGGTAAAGATATCATACATCTCTATCCATGAGAGAGGTTGCAATGAAATAGCTCATAAGGATGGGGAAAGGAGAGGAAAGTCATACACAAAAGAAAAAGAGAGAAACCTGGCTAGCGTTGCTCGTTATACAATAAAGCCTGGGTGAGGAGCAGGCACGTCAGCGGGCTTGCGTTGGAGAGGTCGGAAAACTGAAAAACCCTACCGAAGTAGCAGGAAAGGAACGCATTATGCGACAGAAGAATGGCACGGAACTATTTGGACCCGACGATCCACGCAGCGCCAGCGTTGGAATTATTCACGTGGCCGCGTCAGATGACCGGCAAAGCATTCTGACCGCGATTCTTGCTCAAGATAAGCTGGGACGCAGACATACCGTACTGGTCATGCCTGACGATAACGCCGCATTCCGGCGTACAACCGACTTCGCAGACCTGAGAAACCTGCTACAGGGGCTGAAGACCCAACTTGTGATTGTGGCCTCATCTCACACTACGATTGCCAGATTAGCACAACGCCAGCAATTCCCGGTCTTTCTCTCGCTAGAAAACTATGCCAGCTATGCTAAAACATTTATTAGCGGAGATCACCCCCCGGCCTCCGCTGAAAAAAAGACGACTGAGACACCTTTATCTCCACCCAAGAAGCCAGCACGCACCTCTACCCCAGCGCCAGCCTCCGCCGACCAGTCGCCGACTCAGCCACTTGAACGTCCTGCCGCTCCGCCTAAGAAGCCAGCACGCACCTCTACCCCAGCGCCAGCCTCCGCCGACCAGTCGCCGGCTCAGCCACTTGAACGTCCTGCCGCTCCGCCTAAGAAGCCAGCACGCACCTCTACCCCAGCGCCAGCCTCCGCTGACCAGTCGCCGGCTCAGCCATTTGAACGTCCTGCCGCTCCGCCTAAGAAGCCAGCGTCACGAGACAAGGCCGCACAGAAGGAGGAGAAAGTGAATCTACCAGTACCACTACAGCCAATGGAGGCCAGACCGATAGTGGTGGATGAGGTCATCACGCCGCGCAGCGTTCCCAGCCAGATGCTCACTCCAATAGATGTGGTGGTCAGCCTGGTCCCAGCCTCACCGCCACGACGCAAGCACAGACGCACACGTGCGCTACTGGTTGCTCTGCTGCTGGCGCTCTTCCTGCTGATCGGCGGCTCAATGTTGAGCGTTTTTGTCGGATTCGGCCCGCTGGCCCGGCTCTTCCCCGGCAGTTCCGCCAGTGTGACCATCACGCCTGAGAAGAGAATATTTAAAAATGTCTATGCTATTTCGGCGATTACCTGGGTGCCTGACCCGACGCTGCACCAGGTAGCCGCGCACTTTATCAGCGTGACCACGTCACCCCACACAAAAACGGTGCAAACTTCCGGACGCGGCATGATTCAGGCCACCAATGCCCTGGGCTTGCTGACCTTTTATAATGCCCTACCCTATTCACAGAACATTCCCGCCGGAACGATCTTTGCCGATAAGAAAGGCATCCAGGTCGCCACCGACGAAACGATTACCATTCCCGCGGCCAATCCGCCCACCGAAGGCAGCATGAGCAGTATCGCCCACGCGCTCATTCCCGGCGCGCAAGGCAATATCCCGGCCCTGGATTTTAAAGAGACAACCTGCTGCCACGCGGGCATTACGCTGACCAATCATGATGCTTTCAGTGATGGACAGGATGCCCGGCCCTACTCGTATGTGCAGCAGAGTGATATTGATATGGCCGCCAGCAACCTGACAACCGAAATGACCAGCGAGGGACAGCAGGCGATACAAGGGAAGATTCAGAGCGGGGAACAGCAGGCCGGAAATGCGAAATGCAGTGCCAGTTCGAGCGCCAGCCATAGCGCGGGCGAGCGCTCCAATAGCGTGACCGTCTCCACGACGATGACCTGCATAGCTGAAGTATTCAATCGCGATGATGCCTATGCCATGGCGACCAACCTGCTCAAAAGTGATGCCACGCAGACCTTTCACAACAACTATGCCCTGACCAGCCGGCTGAAAACGACATTGATCAATGCTGTGATTCAGAATCCACAGAGCATGATCTCGCTGCACATCGAGGCGCAGGGGCAGTGGGTGGCACAGTTTGATGCAGCGAGCCGGCAGGAGATGGCGCGTTTGATCGCGGGCCTCAATGCGGCCTCAGCGCAGGATCTGCTGTTGCACCGGCCCGGGATTACCCAGGCCCATATTACAGTCACCGATAGCCCCGGTAATGTGCTGCCCCTCGACGAGCACAAGATGATCATTCAGGTTGGACCGTAGGGGTTGGGGCACTGCCCTCGTGTGCCACCTGCCGTGCACACAAGCTGCCAGCAAACGGGCTGAGGGCCGAGAAGAATGTAGTACGAGTATCCGGCGCAAAACGAACGAATGGGCCTGAGAAGGTGTTTCATAGCAACCTACTGGTTTGAATGGAAGCGTCAGAATTCATCAGAATTCAGACAAAGATTTGGCTAGCGGATAGTTGATGAGGTATGCTGATGGCAAAGACTCATCTGATGAGGAGGAGGAGTTCATGAACTGTCCGCACTGTGCTTCAGCTACCACGAAGGAACAGACCAAGAAAACCGCGCTCGGATAGCAGACGTTCCGCTGCTTAGATTGTAAGCAAGCCTTTAACGAACGGACAGGAACTCCGTTCAACGTTCTCGAATATCCCACCGATGTCGTTCTGCTCGTTGTTCTCTGGCGACTCCGATAGAAGTTATGCTTGCGGGATCTCGCGGAACTGTTCCTGGAGCGCGGATGGGAATTCACACATGAAGCGGTTCGAGAGTGGGAAGCACGGTTCGCTCCACTGAGAGCAGAGCATCTACGGGCCAAGCAACGCGGACAAGCAGGGCTGTCCTGGTATGTCGATGAAACGTACGTCAAGGTCAGGGGAAAGTGGTGCTACCTCTATCGTGCCATTGATGCAGATGGCAACCTGGTGGATTCGTGTCTGAGTGAGAAACGAAATATGGAGGCCGCCAAGAGCTTTTTTAAGCAAGCACTCGAGGCGGTTGGTCGTGCGCCTGAGCGAGTCACGACCGATGGGCATGACTCCTATCCTCGTGCAATTCGCGAGACCTTTGAGAGCGCGGTCACGCATGGCTGTAATCCCTATCTGAACAATCGATTGGAGCAAGATCACCGTGGTATTAAGTGCCTATCCGAATAATCTGCTATACTGAGGGATGGATAAAAAAGACAACCAGCAAGGAGAGCGAGAACGAACGCCGAATAATCGCACCACGACGGGCTTCCGGATTTCTGATGAGCTGTGGGCTGTGCTCCAGCCACTGCTGCCAGTCCATGTCAATACGCATTGCTTTGGCGGGGGACGACCTCGCATCCCTGATCGACATTGTGCTGACGCAATCTTCTACGTTTTGCGCACGGGCTGTCAATGGCAAGCTCTCGACCAAACCGAACTGTGTGCCCATTCGACGGCCCACGATCGGTTTCAAGTCTGGGTAGAAGCGGGAGTTTTCTTGAAACTCTGGCAAACAGGGTTGGAGCAGTTTGATGAGCTCTGCGGGATTGAGTGGGACTGGCTCGCGATGGACGGAGCGATGACGAAAGCGCCGCTGGGTGGGGACAAAATAGGACCCAATCCTACCGACCGGGGTAAGTCCGGCGTCAAGCGCAGCCTACTGACAGAGGGCCATGGAGTGCCGATTGGCCTGACGGTTGAAGGAGCCAATCGACATGATATGAAACTGGTGCGAGCGACTATCGAGAGTTTGGTGGTCGTGCGTCCGGAGCCCATAAAGGAGCGCCTACAGGGAATGTGCCCGGACAAAGGATACGATTATGATGAGGTCTATGCGATCTTGCAGGAGTTTGGCTTTACTGCTCATGTACGCTCTCGTAGAGAAGAAGCCAGGCAATCAAGCGGGAAGCAGGCTTCAAAGCACGTCGCTGGGTAGTGAAACGTGCACATTCGTGGATGAACCGTTTTCGCCGCCTACTTATTCGGTGGGAGAAAAAGCCTGCAAACTATCTGGCGTTTCTCCACTTTGCCTGTGGCTTGATTGCTTTTCGTGCCGCAGGGTTACTTTGAAGAAGCTTTGTGCGCGAAGAGGAGAAAACAAATGCATCTTGACCAACCAGTCCAACGCGAGATCCTTCTCGTCCAGGAGCAGTTTTGGAAGGCCCTGAAGACCAGAGATGCTTCCTTATTGGCAACGATTCTCGCACCAACGTTTGTTGGGCGTTCGCCAGGAGAACCCGATCAGACAAGGGAAGAGTTCATCACCATCCTCACCGCCTTTCCCATCTCGATCAGTGAAATTGCGGGTGAAGCGATTGAAGTGCATGTTTTTGGAGAAGTTGCTGTCCTCACAGGTGTTCAAGTTGCACAACTTCATCTTCCAGAAGGGAGGGTGAGGAGCAGTCGCGTCATGTTGAGCAATGTTTTTCGCCAGGAAGACCTGAGTTGGCGTATGGTGCTGTCCCATTCATTTGAGATTGTGCAAGACCTCTAGGTGAAACCTCCGTTTTGCTTGTGGTTTGATGACTTTTTAAGCTGCTGGGTTATTCGGATAGGCACTTAGTCCTCTTTGTTGTTTCTCACCTTGGTTTGGCTTTCTCAATCGCATCCTGTGCAAGAGACAAAGGAAATCCCTGAAAATTAATTGTAGAGTTTTCCCTGATAAGGTGAAGATGACAAAGGCGAGAGAAATGAGATGCCATCTTCACCATATCCTCGCGTTTTCTGGCTAGCGACCAACCAGAAGGGAGAAATGCAGTGATGGCGTCTCTTGATCGAGCCAGACAGAACAGCGTATCCCTTTCGGCTCGCAGACTAGGCGCATTTGCTCAGCAACCCACTGGGTGTAGAGTTCAAGGCTCGCCCCATAGCGCTCAAGTGGCTCACGGTCAGCTATTGTGACTTCAACCAACCAGGCCTCATCCTGTTGCTCGATCTGAACGTGCTCTTCTCCGTGTGTGAGCGCGAAGACCTCTGCAATCTGCTCGGCTTGCTGCTCAACCATCTCCAGCGTGGCTTGAGATGGTTGAGAGGTCCTGCCTCCGTGCCAGTTCTCCCACAGCCTCGCTGCCTCCGCCGGGCTGAGTCCTGCCTTTAATGTCAGTGCCAGTGTGTAGCCATGCAGGGCCTGCACAAGATGCTGATACCAGGCGAGGGTCTGTTCCTCGGATAGCGTGACGAAAGAATGCTTCCGGCTCATGATGGAAACTCCTTTTTATGCGGTGATGCAAAAGACCAAGAGAGAAGGCACGCTGGAAAGGGAAACCCAGCGTGCCTTCTCTCTTGGTCTTTTGCGAAACAAAACAGGCCGCCTCTGATGGCGACCTGTTCCTCTACGGTGCTGCCATTATATCCCACAGAAGCTCTTTGTCAAGGAGGTGAGGATGTGTGAAACAGACGATGCAGAATTGAGTAAGGAAGCCTGTTCCTTTGACCTTCCGCCAGGGATTCTTCTCTATTATTGCTCAGCTACGCTAGCTCGTTGCGCATCCCGTGGGCATATCCGACTTTGGTCTGAGTGGAATTCTCCTCTGGCCTGATGCTCTTTGAGCTATCTCAGCACATACTACGAGAGATGAAGGATATTCGCCCGCGCTCTCGATAAAGAGAACGGCGTATGAAGGAGAAGAACGCGTATGCACTCATCGGATATCAAACCAGGTCCAGAAAGGCTTCTGGATGCCGTTGCGCTCATCGAGGTCGAACATCTCTCGCGATCTCTTGGTTCGGGAACACAAAAAACCGCCATCCTCAACGATATCACCTTTCGCGTGCCAGCACAGAGTCTCTTTGCTATCACCGGGCCATCTGGCAGTGGAAAATCAACCTTGCTTCATATGCTCACAGGCATTGATCGCCCAACCAACGGGCGCGTTCTCTTTGCTGGACAAGAGATCCGCGAGCTGAGTGAGGATAGCCTGGCACGTTGGAGGGGAAGGCATGTTGGGATTGTCTTCCAATTCTTCCAATTACTTCCCACGCTTACTGCCCTTGAAAATGTCCTTCTCGCTCTGGAATTAGGGGGCGGTGGGGGCCTCAAGCGTCGGCAGTGGCGTGAACGGGCGCTGGATTGTTTGGCACTCGCGCAGCTCAAAGATCTCGCTCATCGTCTGCCTAGTGAACTGTCGGGCGGAGAACAGCAGCGTGTTGCCATTGCCCGTGCACTGGCAAACGACCCACCAGTGATTGTCGCCGACGAGCCGACTGGCAACCTTGATTCGCAGACTGCACAGCAGGTGTTTGCTGTGTTAGCAGGTCTGACACACTATCACAAAACGGTCATTTACGTCACACATGCGCAAGTACTTTCTCAGCAGGCAACCGCACAAATCGAGCTGCTTGACGGCTGCGTTGTCCAGAACTCTGGCCTGCAGGCATCTTTGGTGAATGGAGGCGAGCAATGAGTATGCTGTTGCGCAAATCCTGGGCCGACGTGATCAAACGCCGGGGCCGTACCCTGCTAGCTGTCCTGAGCATCATGCTTGGCGTGTTGGGGATCACCGCGGTTAACCAGGCCAGCGATCAGCTTGGCGGCAACTTCCTCTACAGTACCGACCCTGATATTGTCAACTTGGAACGTAGCTGAACAATATGTTAAAATAGCCTCATGAAAACAACCACCACTGCCCCCGATTACAGAGGCTACCGCTTTCCGCCTGAGATTATTAGCCATGCTGTTTGGCTGTATTTCCGCTTCTCACTCAGTTTTCGCGATGTCGAAGTGCTGCTGGCACAGCGCGGGATCGTCGTGACCTACGAAACCGTGCGCCAGTGGTGCTTGAAGTTTGGGCAGACGTACGCCAACGAACTCCACCGGCGTCGCCCTCAGTGTGGGGACAAGTGACACCTGGATGAGGTCTTTCTCACCATCAATGGGAAAAGGTCGTATCTGTGGCGAGCCGTCGATCAGGACGGCAACGTGCTGGATATCCTGGTGCAGAGCCGGCGGAACACACACGCGGCGAAACGCTTTTTTCGCAAACTTCTCAAAGGGTTGCAATACGTTCCGCGCGTAATCATCACTGATAAATTGAAGAGTTATGTGGCGGCCAAACGCGAGATCCTGCCTGGTGTAGAACATCGGCAGCACAAAGGCTGAACAACCGGGCGGAAAATTCGCACCAGCCCACGCGTCTACGAGAAAAGAAAATGTGAAGGTTCAAATCAGCAAAACACGCGCAACGCTTTCTTTCTGTATTTGGCCCTATCTCCCAACATTTTCAACCACCGAGACACCGTCTGAATGTTGGGGAATATCGTGCCCTTTTACAGGGCCGATTCCAGCAATGGAATGAGGTGACTGGAGTCAAGCAGGTCGCATAATTACCTCTCCCTCCCCACCTCTCATTACCCTTCCATTGCTTGTCTTATAGCTCATCAGTATATTCCGTTTTTGTAAATAAGTTGACAATACCCAGCTACGTCCCCAAGTTGACAATACCGTTTCAAAGCCTCGGTGTATCACGCTCTCATGCAGGGACGATTCCAGGTGTGGAGCGAGGTGATAGGGATGAAGCAGCCGTGTAGCACCCCACCACCCGCCACTCACCACTCACCATTCTTTTTTTCCTCATCTTCTTTCTGAAAAGCTCTTCATTATTCTAACAAGTTGACAATACCCCCAGGTGTGAGTTGCCAGAAAGAAGCTCTTTCGAGGCACACTCGTGGCAGCACCAGAGAAGCATTGCTCCCATGATAATGACGACTTCCAGAAGTCATCTAACGCGGGAGAGAGAACTCCATCAGTGGAACATCGTTGGGCGGCTCACGTACTTCCCTGTCCGCCTTATAGTGCGTCATCTTTAACATTGGTTCAATCAGGTCAATCGGCAGCGGGAAGATAATCGTCGAATTCTTCTCCACCGCGATCTCTGTCAGCGTTTGTAGGTAGCGTAGTTGTAACGCCGCAGGCTGTGAGCCAATAATTTCAGCGGCTTGAGCCAACTGGGTCGAGGCCTGTAATTCTCCCTGAGCATGAATCACCTTCGCGCGCTTCTCGCGCTCTGCCTCCGCCTGCTTGGCCATGGCACGCTGCATAGTGGCAGGTAACTCAATATCCTTGATCTCAACTGCGGTCACTTTTACTCCCCATCTCCCCGTCTGCTCGTCAATGATGATTTGCAATTCACGGTTGACCTTGTTGCGCTGCGCCAATAGCTCATCCAGTTCCGATTGACCGAGAACGTTGCGCAAGGTCGTTTGACCAATCTGCGTGGTTGCCTGGTTAAAGTCCATCACATTGACAATAGCCACAATGGGATCGACGACGTAGAAGTAGAGGACCGCTGTCACCTTGATCGTGACATTATCACGGGTGATGACCTCTTGTGGGGGAACTGTATGCGTGATAATTCGCAAGTCGACCTTACTCACGCGTGAAATGAGTGGGGGAACGAAGATGAGCCCGGGACCCTTTGCTCCGATTAAACGTCCCAGCACGAAGATCACGCCGCGCTCATACTGCTGCACGATGCGAATCGCAGAAAGCGCGACGAACACTAACAAAACCACGATGACACCAAACACAAACACGGTAAAGAACGTCATGGCAAGCCTCCTGATGGCGTTATAGCTGTACAAGGTGCCGAGGTGAAAGGCTCCCCATCTCAAACGCGGCGTCAGATGCGCCGCCATCGTCGAGCCAACGCCCTATTGCCTCGGTCTCGGATGCGTTGCCATCATCACGCCAGCGTTCCGTTACCTCAGCCTCAGAAATCACCTCGAGGAAGTTGTTATCAGGAAGGGAGGTTCTGACTCTCGTTTCCCGCATTACCTGGGTTGCAGGAGAAACGCATGGTCTTCCTCGCTCCTGGTCATAGCAGTCATAGACCATCTGATCAGTGCGCTTTGGGTGCGGTTTCTGCCCTGGAGGAGAGTGGGCAACCTGCGAGCCGGACCTGGATGCCGGCCATGCCGGGTAGACACACTGAGTTTGAGCATGCCTCTCCGACATGATCGTCCCTGCGAGGTTTCAATATCTTCTCTCGTAGAAGAACCCTGCATAGATGGAGAGACCCCTTGAACGGCCACGACTGTTTCTGTATGCGCATACGGTTGTGAGTTTCTCATCGCCTTGACTGGCGCGTATGTTTCTTGAATGATGCTCCATAGAAGTTGCCTTTTCTGCTAGAAACAAGAGGAACGCTTCTTCTGCTGAAGGCGTGTCAACCGGGAGCGGACTCTTGAAACAGTGTCATCGAATAAATTGTGTCGCTTTTTCTCAGTGGGCTCATTGGCGCCGGTCCTGTATTTCCCTGAACCAGAGAAGACCTTTCAGGAGGACGAAGAGCACCAAGAGGAGAATGAAGAGTTGCATACTCATGTGATCCTGTATTGTTTGCCTCGTGCGAAGCTGACTCTGATCCCGTCCATCTTGGGAGACAAAAGATCACCTCCCAGTTTCTCGCCATTGAGACCGAGCAAGCGATCTTTTTGCATCCTGAAAAATGTGCCTGCGGATACCTGTTCTCCTCATAATAGAGTATACAAATGGCGTGAGATAAAGCAAGCTCAACGCTGCTTGCTTGGATTAATTTCCTTCTGGGTATTTCTCAAGAGAGGCAAGAAGAAACCAATTGGCAAGCAGCTGCCTGCAGTAGTTGAATAAAAGGGTTGTGTTGCAAGAATTATGAAGAAATCAAAAGAAGAATGAAGTTCCTTCCTGGTGTCGTTTAAGCGACCACTCCAAAGAACCTGGCAATGAAGGCATTCTGGCCTCGGGTATTGTCAACTTAATTACAACTGTAGAGCTTATAGAAGAGAAACAGACCTCAAAGTGGGGATTGTGCCCTGTTTCTTGCCCTTGTTTGTTCGAGAATTCTGGCTGATATGGCATCGAAGTGGTGAAAGCTCATCAACAAAAAAATTTAAGTTGACAATACCCCAAAATTTACAGCAAAGGTAAGAAAAAACTGAGGGGAGCAAAATGATGGATAGTATCACTCAATGGGATACGGTATTATGTGCCAACGCAACTGACTATGTGCGTGTGGCACTGAACAATATCGAGCGAGAATTTCCGTACGCTGTTCACAATGTAATGCAGACACCCGGTGATTTCCCACACCGGCCTCGCGAGCAATCACCAGCTTTTTATGGCAGTTTCGATTGGCATTCCTGTGTAGAAATGCACTGGTTATTGGTGCGGCTTTTGCGCCGTGCTGGCGACATTGTGCCCCAACAGGAGATTCGTGCCGCTCTAGATGAACACTTCACCGCAGAGGCATTGGCAGCAGAGGCGGCGTTCATCGGCCATCCGATGAATGGTAGCCGCGAACGCCCCTATGGTTGGGGGTGGGCATTACAACTGGTGCATGAAATTATAACTTGGGATGATCCCGATGCGCGGCGCTGGGCAACGAACATTGCTCCACTAGCCGAAGCGTTAACAAATAATTTTTTACATTGGTTGCCAAAAGCGACCTATCCAGTACGGCATGGTGTACATTCCAATAGTGCCTTCGGACTCTCGCGGTCACTGCCCTATGCCTATGAACGAGCGCGAGCTGGTGATGCCGCACTGCTCGAAGCCATTACTGCTAACGCTCACCGATGGTATGATGGCGATACCAATTATCCCGGTCAATTTGAACCATCGGGGACAGACTTTCTATCACCTACATTGGTCGAGGCTGAACTGATGTTGCAACTTCTGCCATCTGACAGATTTGCTGGCTGGTTGGCTGCCTTCCTACCCGGGATTACGGACGAAAAACCAGCGGCCCTGTTTACTCCGGCAGTCGTTTCAGATGCCAGCGATGGTTTCATAGCTCACCTGCATGGGCTTAATGCCAGTCGTGCCTGGTGCTGGCGTCGCATCGCTGAGAGCCTTCCTGCAGGAGATCCACGGATCGAGCCTGCGCTGGCGGCCGCATGGACACATGCGCATGCAGCTCTCCCACATGCCACGGGTGATGACTATATGGTCGACCACTGGCTGGTCTGTTTTGTTGTACTTATGCTTAGCGAAAGCCATCAAGTTCATAAACACATGCGAGGCGCGTAGCTATCCTCGGCAGGAAAGGCAGATCAGGGGGCTTATTCCGGTAGTGTTGCAAAAAATTTTGAGCTGAGAAAGCGGAGCAAGTAATTACGGCATAAGAATCACTATTGCAAAAAAAATGTGAATGTTTTGCATCTTTTCCTCGTGGACTCCGCTCATATATATGCTCAATTTGCTGAGCTTTAATTTTTTGCAACACTACCGTACCCTGTGCCGAAACCAGGAAGAACGCGCTTGCTTCCCAGCCTAGCATGAATGCCTTTTACACCTCCACATCCGCAAGAGACTCTCGTACCCATGTGGAACGATAGGGAAAGCGCTCTGCCTGTTCTCGCGTGGTAACGCCTGTGAGTACCAGAATGGTCCGCATGCCGCTCTCAATTCCAGCGATAATGTCGGTATCCATGCGATCACCAATCATTACAGCATCCCCGGAATGCACATGAAGGGAGTGCAGAGCAGTGCGCATCATCAGCGGATTCGGTTTGCCAATAGAGTAAGGCTTGACACCTGTCGCGGCAGTGATCAGCGCTGCCACGGCGCCGGTTCCAGGAACAATTCCCCCTTCTCCAGGACTCGCTACGTCGGGGTTGGTGGCAATGAAACGGGCACCCGCATTGACGAAACGAATAGCTCGCGTAATGCGCTCGAAGCTATAGGTATTCGTCTCACCCAGTACCACATACTCAGGTTCCTGATCAATCAGAACGTAGCCGGTGTCATGTAATGCCGTCGTTAACCCGGCCTCGCCAATGGCGTATGCCCGCCCACCGGGTCGCTGCATATGCAGAAACTGGGCGGTCGCCAGGGCGGAAGTAAAGATTGCTTCGTGCGGCAAATCCAGCCCCATAAAGGACAATCGCACTTGCAGATCGCGCGGAGTGTACCGCGAGTTATTTGTCAGAATCAAGTACGGGATCTTCTGAGCCTGGAGATGCTGGATAAAATCTTTTGCACCAGGGAGAAGTGTGTTTCCCCGTACAATCACTCCATCCATATCTATCAAGTAATTTTTGCTCCCATCCATACTGTTTCTCTCTGGTTTATCTTTCATTGGAATACGACTCTTTTTCATATGAAACAGAATAAGAAAACAAAAATCCTTCTAACAGATATTATGCATGAGTGTCACTGCTGCTGTGTTTTCCGTTCTGGTACCTCTTCTTTCAGGATTCCCTCCCGGGCTTTCGGTTTGCCATCGGCTCTGGGGCACTCATGTGCTGTGACAGCTCGGTCTCCAGGCGTAACTGTCCGGTCTCAGGACCGAGAAAGCCGGAGAGAAGCCAGTCCGCCACCAACCGTATCCGCCTGGTCCACGAAGGATTGCGCAGCAAGTACACCAGGTGCCAGAGAATCCACGCGGGGAGCCCTCCAAAAGTGAGCGAACCCACCTGCGCTACGCCTGTCTCATGGCCCAGCAGCGCCAGGTGGCCAAGCGGTGTGTATCGGTAGGGCAGTGCTGGTTGGTTCGTGCACTCCCTGGCAAGAACCTTGCCCACGTAAGCCCCCTGCTGACGTGCTGCCTGAGCGGTTGGTGGCACGGGAGCTTTGGTGATCGAATCGTACGCCCAGGCGCAATCGCCGATCACGTAGACATCCTGATACTCGGGGATGCGAAGGTGGTCATCGACGAGGACAGCACCATTGCGTGCGTGCGGTACAGGCAGGTGACAGACCACCTCGGGTGCGGTGATTCCTGCCGCCCAGAAGAGTGTCCGCGCAGGAATAGTCCCCGAACTGGTGAGCACCGCCCTCCCCTCTACGCCAGTGATCGATCTCCCTGTCAGCACCTCGATCCCCTCCCGCTTGAGTGCTCGATAGACCAGGTGAGACGTGCGGGGGTCGCTCATGGGAAGGATGCGCTCGGCTCGTCCAACCATGACCACGCGAACGGGCGCATCGGCTAGCCATGGATATGCCCTGAAGAGCCCAGTGAGGAGGTAGTCATGGACGATCGCTGCCAATTCAGCCCCGGTATCGCCTGCGCCCCCGACAACGAACGTGAGCCATTCCTGTCGCTCCGCCGGGTCGGTGGCGTAATGGGCGGATTCAATGGCATCGATGAGGTGATTGCGCAACTGCAAGGCGTCGGCTGGGGTGTGAAACGGGAGCGCATGCTGGCGCAGGCCAGGGAGGTCTGGCACAGCCGTGCGGCTGCCCAGGGCTATCACAAGAATATCGTATGGAAGAGAGCCCTGCGATGTTCGTACCTCCTTCTGGTCGAGATCAATCTGCTCAATCTCAGCGTGCCGGACAAAGAATTGTCTGCCCTTTTGGAAATCGCGGATGGGGATGACCACGTTATTGGGGTTCGCACGCCCGTTCGCTACTGTCCACAACAATGGCGTAAACAGTAGATCGTTATTGCGGTCGATGACCATGACCCGTATATTGTTCAAGGCTTTGAGCTCCCGCCCTAGTTGAAGCGCGAGGGTCAACCCACTATATCCAGCACCAAGGATGAGTATTCGGGTGCTCGCGCGACGATACATCTCCTCGTTCTCACGTACCTGTTCTGACTTCTGTTTGTCTCGCCGAGGCCGCATCAGTCACCTGCTCGCGAGGGCTGCCGCTACCGCCGCAGCCAATGTCAACATCTTTCGCATCCGATTTTCCTCTCGCTGTACGCGGAAAATACCTGTGTGTGCATCAAGTGTAGGAACTCTTCCTAACGCGTTCGAAGAACCTTTCGTTTATGGTCAATGCTGGCAAGCAGTGCACAGAAGGAATCTGCAAACCGCTGCACGCCTTCCTCCTGGAGTTGCTGGGTGACCTGATCATAGTGGATTCCTTCTTCTTCGAGCGCAGCAAGCGCAGCTTTTGCTTCTGGAAGGGCATCCTCGAGAGAGTAGCGCACCCGGCCGTGATCGCGAAAGTTCTCGATGGTCTTGAGCGGCATGGTGTCAATCGTATCGGGGCCGATCAGTTCCTCTGCGTAGAGCACATCCCGGTACGCCGGGTTTTTCGTGCTGGTGCTGGCCCACAGCGGCCGCTGTTTCTCCGCTCCCAGATGTTTGAGAACCTCAAAGCGTCTATTCGCGAACAGCCGTTTGAATTCCTGATAGATCAGGCGAGCGTTGGCGATAGCAATCTTGCCCTGCAGACCCCTGAGTTTTTGCTGCTCGGCGTGGAGGCTGATGGTTTTGATTTTGTCCTCGATCAGTTGATCGACCAACACATCTACACGGCTGACAAAGAAACTGGCGACTGAGGCGATACGCTTGATGTCCTGCCCTTTCGTTCTACGTTCTTCCAACGCGCTCAGATACGCCTCGACCACCTGGCGGTAGTTCTCGATCGAGAAAATGAGCGTAATGTTGATGTTTATTCCTTCGACAAGCGCCTGATGTATAGCCGGGATGCCTGCCGGTGTCGCGGGGATTTTGATCATCACGTTCGGACTATTGAGCGCCTTCCACAGCCGCCGTGTCTCCGCCAGGGTACCTGCGGTATCGTACGCCAGCAAGGGTGAGACTTCGATACTCACGTACCCGTCCCGTCCATCTGTCTGTTCATAAATGAAGCGGAGTATTTGAGCTGCTTTCATCACATCCGTCAGTGCAAGTGCCTCATAGACCTCTTGAGCGTTCTTTCCCTCTCCTAACAATTGCTGCATCTGCTCGTCATAGGCTGTATCTTTACTGATTGGCTGTTCGAAAATGGTAGGATTCCCTGTTGCTCCTGTAATACCATCCTCATTGATCAGCCGCACAAAGAAGCCGAAAGCAGTTCACTCCGGTCAATGGTATCGTACCAGACACTTTGTCCGAGTTCTTTCAATTGCAGTAAGGGATTCATGTGTCGGTGTCTCCTTTTGGATCTTTTCTGCTGGCGACTTCTAATCCAGTCAGTTGCTCGGTTAACGTGAATTTACACGTTTAAAAATTCGTTGCATGTTCTTGAGCTGATCCATTGCAAGGCTCAATTCTGCCTCTTGAGCTAAATCGTCCCCGACTCGTCCTGTCAACTGTATGAGTCCTCTTTCCTTGCTGGTGCTCCACTCTATGCGCCACACGCAGCGGCATATAGGGTGGAGAGCGGCTCCTGGTGTTGAAGCGGAGAGCTTCACAAAACTCGCTCTATATATTCCCCATTCTCCGTATTGACGCGGATTCGATCGCCTGGGGAAATGAAGGGGGAACCTCTACTACCAGACCGGTCTCTAGGCGCGCTGGCCCCTCCATCGTGGCGCGCCAGTGGCGACCAGACATCTCAACATCCTTAACGCGCATCACGACCGATGGAGGTAAATCTACTCCAACCGGTTCGCCATTGAGCAGAAGAAGGTCGAGTTGCAAGCCATCGACGATATATTTGCTCGCTTCGCCAAGCATCTCAGCAGGAAACATTATTTCATCCGAGATGGTGGGATCCACGAAGTGGTACAGCTCTCTATTCTAATACATGAAGACCACCGGGAGGCGCTCAATTGGAACCAATTTGAGCTTGGTGTCAGCCTCCAGTGTCCGTTCAATAACGGCGTGCGTCCGTAAATGACGCAGCTTCAACCAGAGTTTCGGCTCGGTTTGGGCTCTTACGAGGCGGCGCCAATCAAGGACCATATAAGGCTCCCCCTTAATCTCGAGTACAAGACCTTTTTCCATTTCCTTCGGCGAAAATCATGAAATCCTCCCCGTAAGCGATGTACACAACTTCTGCTTGATTGGTCTGGTACCAAATAGCCTTCTTTTATAGAGAGCACGTCTGGTTATGGGAAAAGGTCTCACCGAAAGAACGGGAGCATCTCTACGCTGCCGCGCTTATGTTACTTCGCGAAGAAAGATATTATCCCCTGGTACTTGAAGGATCTCAGGGAGGTTCGATTTTATCAAAGGCCATTCCTCTTCTTTATAGATATGAATTATTTATGGCATTGACAAAGGTTTTTATTTATGATATTTGTTATTTTTTAGTTAATTAATAGTATACCCGCGTTTACAGTATAGATGGGCATTAAGATTTCATCACCTTGCAAGATTAGATACAAGAACTTCATAAAGGCAGTAGAGTATAAAGGTCCCTCCAGACCATCGTGACGAAGTTGGCCTAAAAGAAGGAGAATTGCCATGTCTGTTGCCATTCGCACAATAAAGCTTCCCTCCGGCGAGGCAATCCCAGTGCTTGGACAGGGCACATGGGGCATGGCGGAAGACGCCCGGCATCGAGATGACGAGATCGCGGCATTGCGCCTTGGTCTCGATCTCGGCATGACACTAATCGATACAGCCGAAATGTACGCCGATGGTGCCGCTGAAGAACTTGTTGGCGAGGCGATTGCCGGGCGGCGCGACGAGGTTTTTCTGGTCAGCAAGATGTTACCAGAGCATGCGACACGAGGCGGGACAATCTCTGCCTGCGAGGGTAGCCTGATGCGTCTCGGAACAGACCGCATTGACCTCTATCTGCTACACTGGCGCGGCCTTGTGCCATTAAGAGAGACGCTCGGTGCCTTAGCGGATTTAGCTCGCGTGGGCAAGATTCGCCATTGGGGCGTCAGCAACTTCGACGTGTTCGATATGGAAGAACTTGTGATCACACGTAATGGCGAGGACGTCGCGACCGATCAGGTACTCTACAACCTCACGCGGCGCGGCATCGAGTATGATCTGCTGCCCTGGTGCCGCGCGCGTAGCCTTCCAATCATGGCCTACTCGCCAATTGAGCAGGGCCGATTGCTTAACCATCCCGTGCTTCAGAGAATAGCGGACGGACACGGCGCGACACCAACCCAGGTGGCAATCGCCTGGGTGATCCGGCTTGATGGAGTTAACGCCATTCCCAAGTCTGGAACACCGGAGCATACCCAGGAGAACCGTGGTGCACTCAACATCTTCCTCTCGAAACAGGAGCTTGCCATGCTTGACAGCGCGTTTCCGCCACCAACCGCGAAGCGGCCGCTTGAAATGCTCTAACATGGTTCATGACATGCTTAATAAGCATTGAAGGTTACACTGGGGTCACGTTGAAATCCTCGTTTGATATAAGGGAAATCGTAGATGATGTCAATGAAAGACACTAGAAGGAGACGCACAACATGGCGATTAGCCCTCATACTGATGAAGAAATTCAGGAGAATGTCCTGGAAGAATTGAGGTGGGAGCCACGCGTCCGTGCAAACGAAATCGGTGTTATTGTCAAGAATGGGATCGTCACACTGCTTGGTTGGGTCGATTCATATGTGCAAAAGGTTGCAGCCGAGGCCGCTGCTCGCCGTGTTCGCGATGTTAGGGATGTCGTCAATGAAATTGAGGTTCGCCTGGCCAGTTCCGCTCAGCGCACCGATGATGACCTCACTAAATCTGTAATAGATGCCCTTGCATGGCATGCACCCGTTCCGATTGATGACCTGGATGTGACGGTAAGCAAGGGCTGGGTAACGCTCAAGGGCGCGGTCGAGTACAACTTCCAGAAGAGAGAAGCCGAACATGTTGTTCAACACATACCAGGGGTCAAGGGTATCACCAACCTTATTACAGTCAAACCTCATTCGGTACCAGGTGACCTGAAGTTGAAAATCGAGGAAGCACTTGTCCGCAATGCAGAGACGGACGCAAAACATATTACGGTCGAAGTTCAGGGTAGCAAGGTAATTCTCCACGGGAAGGTACATTCTAATATGGAGAAACTGGTAGCGGAAGAGAGCGCATGGTCAGCTCCTGGCGTCACCGAAGTTGAAAACCAGATCGAGGTTGATCCCGCCTTGGAGCCCATTACTGGATAAAATCCCATCAACGAGGAATAAAAATGGATGCGCCTTTACTGCTGACAGCAAAAATCGCGGCATCAGCATGTATTGGCATGCTCATTGGACTGGAACGTGAATGGGCACATAAAGATGTTGGTGTGAGAAGCTTCACCATAGCCACATTACTGGGAACGCTCTCCTGGTTGGTGTCTCCCACACTGGCATACGTACAGATCGGGATAGTGGTAGCGATTTTGCTTCTAGTCAATGCACATGCTCTATGGAACGGAGAAGTTCCTCCAGAAATCACGACCTCCCTCGCTTTGGCGGCGGCAAATGTACTGGGGATTGTGATAGGGATGGGGATTTTTTTCCTTGCATTCGCAAGTGCTCTTCTGGTTACAGCTTTTCTCTCCTGGAAAACAGAGTTTGTTACATTAACCAGCAAATTGAGCGTAGCTGAGATTCGCGGCTTGATACTCTTCGGTTTTATTACAGTGGTGGTCTATCCATTGCTTCCTGACCAATTTATCGACCCTTGGAAAGTACTTAATCCGCGTTCAGTCTGGCTTACCGTCGTCATCGTGTCTGGGTTAAGCTTTGTGAACTACGTGTTACTACGCCAATTTGGCACACGCGGCATACACTATAGCGCGGCCCTGGGCGGATTCGTAAATAGCGCGGCAACAGTGGTGCTTCTAGGACAAGAGGCTCGTGACGATCCGGTTATGGCTACTACAGCACCAACCGATGTGGTGCTCTCCGATCTGGCCATGATTTTACGTAATCTAGTACTCGTCATCATTTTCGCTTTTCCCGGGAGTATTCAAGCAAGCTTAAAAACCGTAATAGTGTTGGTGCCAATGATGCTGGCAACGGGAATTGTGGTCATAGTTGATCTTCTGGGTTTCCAGAGAGCAAAATGGGGGAATGCTCAACAGCCTGAACGAGAAGAGCCGCAGGTTCGGCAGCTCAAGTCGCCTCTTGAGCTACGTGAGGTACTAGGCTTTGGCGTACTTTTTTTCTCATTAACCGTAATAAGCAGAGTAGCCAACCTCCTGTTTGGAACCATTGGCTTCCTGGTCGCAGTAGTAGCAGGCGCCTTGGCGAGCGCGGCTTCTTCCTCGGTCCTTATAGGCCTACAATTAAACAGGGGACACATTACTGGTTCTTTAGCCGCACTCGCGATGTTTCTGGCTACCCTGGTGGGACTATTAGAAAATGTAGTCATCTTCTGGTTGATCACGCGCAAGCCCGGTCCAAGCCTGCGCCTCCTCCTGCTTACTACTCCAATCGTGCTCATCGGGCTCCTGTCGATCGTAGCAGCAATAGCTCTTAACAGGTAATAACGGGTACATCTAGCAAATCTGTGGGTGAAAACTCTGCCCCTTTCATTACGATGCTACCTGACTACTACCTCCAAACGGTGTCTGTTTCGATTTTGAGTTATTCCCAAGTTCATTTTTTGTAGATCGAGATGGTATACTAATAAAGGACTTTGAATACATCATTAGTATGTCGTTTGTATTTGAGATTTATTTATGATCGGCAAAGAGACTAAATAGGCACCCAGATTGAATGAGAGCCCCAGTTTTTTCATGTTTATCCCAGCGAAGCAGTTATTAGGAAAAAACTATGCCTACTAATGAAGAAAACGAGAAAAATGCAGGCGTGAGAAGGGAAAGTGGCAATCAGCGGGATGCAGCGCGAGATGCTATCTTCTCTACATCTCCCCTGAAGAATGCAACCAGGCAAGAGTACCAGGAACCCTGGAATATTGAGCCCGAGATTGAGCAGGAACGCCAGGAACAATTATCCCGCTATCTTGCAACAGTTCCGGACATCATACACTGCCTTTATCCATTCAAAGGGGTAAAACTGAGCCGTGCCGATGTCGAGTGGCTGCTTTCAATATCCATGAAAGGGAGGGGGCCCGGCGATGGCGATGATGAGCGTCGAGAGCTCCATCCGGGGTTGGATCTACGAGGTGCGGATCTAAAGTTTGAAGACCTGCACACCCTTCCACTGGCACGCCTGCGCGGTAGTCTTACCAGCAAAGAGTGGGATGAAGCTACCGCGGAACAACGTGCCGCCGCAGCAGTCCTGCTCACGGGGGCCAATCTGAGTGAGGCTCACCTGGAGCAAGCTGACCTTATCGGAGCCCACCTGGAGCATGCCTCACTGTATGAAGCGCACCTGGAACAAGCAAACCTCGCCAGGGCCTACCTGGAGCGTGCATTCCTCGCTAGAGCATTTCTAAAGAATGCCAACCTGAATGAAGCTAATATGGCAAAAGCCGATCTAAGTGAGGCATATTTACAAAACGCTAACCTCGTAGCAGCGCGCCTGGAGGGGGCATACCTTAATGGAGCGCATCTAGCGAAGGCTGACCTGAGCGCAGCGCGCCTGGAAAAAGCCTATTTGAGTGCGGCCTATCTAGAGCAAGCCAATCTCAGTGTCGCACATCTAGAGGAAGGGTACCTCAATGGGGCCCATTTGCAGAAGGCGAACCTGAGTGGGGCTCATCTGGAGGGAGCATACCTCAACGAGGCATTTCTGGAGGGAGCAACTCTGTACAAGGCTCACCTGGAGCGAACCTTTCTCTATAAGGCCCACCTGGAGGGGGTCAAACTCAGCGGGTCACATGGCGTGGACACACAACTGAAAAATGTTTCGCAAAGCGGTGAGCCGCATATTGGCCCTTCGCTGGCAGACACACAATGGGGCAACGTTAATCTCGCCATCGTGCAGTGGATACAAATAGACATGCTTGGTGATGAATACGAAGCACGACAGACCCTACACGCGGGGAAGAGAAAAGACAAGGTCACCCGGTTGGAGGAGTATGAGGCGGCGGTGCGAGCCAATCGTCAGCTCGCCGTCGCGTTGCGGGCACAGGGACTCGATGAGGAGGCGGCGCGCTTTGCCTACCGCGCGCAAATCTTGCAACGTATCGTCTTGCGGCTGCAAGGTAAGCTTGGATCATACCTCTTCTCAACCTGCCTCGACCTGCTCGCAGGCTATGGATATAAGCCTGGAAGGAGCCTGCTTGCCTATCTCATCGTTATCTTCTGCTTCACTTGTCTCTATCTATTCATCCCCTCTGCCCATCTTAGCTGGGACGAGGCACTCGTTTTAAGTGTGGTCAGTTTTCATGGACGTGGCTTCTTGCTGCCAAACATGTCATTGGGAGACGCCTTCGCGCGACTGGCTGCCATAGAAGCAGTGCTGGTCTGTTGATCGAGGTCAGCTTTATTGCGACCTTCACCCAGCGCTTCTTGGGAAAGTGAGAGTCTGATACTCTGAAGCTTACCGTTCGCTTAAATCTGGACGCAATAACACGATTCTGATAAGCTCAAGGCATGAAAGAAGCTTTGAGCATTGAAACGGAACGAATGGATGATATTCCGTTGCTGATCACCCACATGCAGCGCATGAAACTGAGCGAACTGCTGGACAAGCACATCCCCACGCACGGCCATCGCCAAGGACTGAGCGTGGGTGAGTTGAGCGTCGTCTGGTTGGCTCATATTCTTTCGCAAGCCGACCATCGGATGAATCAGGTGCAAGAGTGGGGGAGCCGGCGGTTGGAAACCTTGCGAGGATGCGCAATGGATGGCTTGAGTCCACAAGATCTGACAGATGATCGTCTGGCGGATGTGCTGCGTCTGCTTTCCCACGACGTTCACTGGCAGGCATTTGAGCAGGAACTGATGGGACATTTGCTTCGTGTGTACGATCTGCCCGCAATGTGTGTGCGGATCGATACGACGACCGCCAGCAGTTATGCCGAGGTGAACGAGCAGGGATTGTTGCAATTGGGCCATAGCAAAGATCATCGTCCCGATCTGCCCCAACTCAAACTGGTGCTGGCCGGTTTGGACCCGCTTGGGCTGCCGCTGGCCACAGAAGTGCTCTCGGGCGAGCACGCCGATGATCCCGTGTATCTGCCCATCATTGCCCGTGTGCGTGAGGGTCTCCACCAGCAGGGATTGCTCTATGTGGGAGATTGCAAGATGGCCGCGTTGCAGACCCGCGCGAGTCTGGCTGCGCAAGGGGATTTTTACCTGTGCCCTCTTTCGGCCCTGCAAGCACCTGCAGAGCAGATACATCAGGAAGTAGAAATCCAACGCCGAGCCGGCAGCCGACTGATCGAAGTCTGTCGCGTGGACGAAAAGGGAAGCAGCATCTGCATCGCTCAAGGCTATGAAACGACCCAGATCGTGACCGCCGAGAGAGACGGAGAGGAACTTCGCTGGCAAGAGCGTCGTCTGCTCGTTCAATCGATGGCTGCTACCCACGCCGCTCGAGCGAGCTTGCAAGAGCGCCTGCAGAAGGCACAACAGGCGCTGGCTGAACTGGCTGTCCGGCGACAAGGCAAACCTCGCCTGACAGGGCGCACGCAAGTCGAAGAAGCGATCAAAGCGGTTCTCAAGCAGTTTCGTGTCGAGGGGCTCTTGCAGGTGCAGATCCAGGAACACGTCCACCAGCGTCTGGTGCGCGCCTATCGGGGGCGCTTGTCGGCAGAGCGCCGCGACCTCACCTTCACGCTGACCAGTTCGCGAGAGGAGACGGCTCTTGCCAGGGCCATGAGTCAACTTGGCTGGCGGGTCTATGCCACCAACCATCCGATGGACCACTTGACGTTGGAGCAAGCCGTCGAAGCCTATCGCGATGAATATCTCGTGGAACGCAACTTCGCTCGCCTCAAAGGCCAGCCTCTGTCCCTGGCTCCGTTGTACGTGCAACGCGATGACCACCGCATCGGGCTGGTCCGTTTGCTCACCCTGGCCTTGCGCGTTCTGACTGTGCTGGAAGGCGTGGTACGTCAACGCCTGGGCGAGCAGAAAGAGGAACTGGCTGGCCTCTTTGCTGGCAACCCCAAACGTCGGACGGCTCAGCCCACGGCTGAACGCTTGCTGGAGGCTTTCCGCGAAGTGACCTTGACGGTCATTTCTGCTCCTGGTTTTGCACAGCGGCATGTCACGCCTCTTTCTCCTCTTCAACAGCAGATTTTGGCCCTCTTTGGCTTCTCTCCTGCTGTCTATCTTGGGTTAGCTGATGATTCGTAATATCGACCTCACATTTAAGCGAACGGTAAGCTGAAGTTCTTTATTAGAGAAACGCCTAACAGGCTAGCTACGTGTTTATTTGGACAGAGTCCAGCAAGCAGAAAAGAGGATGAGGCTATGAGCAATCCATTACTTCAATTGAGGCCATTGGGACAAAGCCTGTGGTATGACAATATTGATCGTGCTCAGATCAAGTCTGGACAGCTTCACCGTCTCCTCGAGGAAGACGGCGTTGTAGGAGTGACAGCCAATCCCACGACCTTTGAGAAAGCCATACGCGCAGGGCATGCCTATGATGAGCAGATGCATCAACTGATAAGTGAGGGCAAAAGCGCCAAAGACATTTGTGACCTGTTAGTGACGACCGATATTCGCACCGTTGCTGAGATGTTGTATCCCGTCTATGAGTCAACGGGTGGACAAGATGGATTTGTCAGCCTGGAAGTCTCGCCAGAACTCGCCTATGATACCCCAAGAACACTTGAGGAAGCGCGTCGGTATTGGAATATGATTGCACGTCCAAACCTCATGATTAAAATACCAGGAACTCCACAGGGCATTGCGGCCCTTCAGCAGGCGTTGACAGAGAGCATCAATGTCAACGTGACGCTCATCTTCTCTCTGGAGAATTATCATCGGGTTGCAGAAGCATATGTAAGTGCGTTAGAGGTTCGTCTTCAGAGAGGCCAAGATATCAAACACCTCGCTTCCGTTGCCAGCTTCTTTGTCAGCCGTCTGGATGTGTTGGTTGATTCGTTGCTTGAAGATAAGATCAGGTCAACGCGTGATTCCGTAGAGCAGCACAAAATCGCCTCGTTGCAAGGGAAAGCCGCAATTGCGAACGCTCGTCTTGTCTATAAGGAGTTCAGAGAGGTGTTTAGTACAGCTCATTTTGCCTCGCTTGCGCGAGCAGGAGGAAAGATGCAGCGTCCACTGTGGGCCAGTACGAGTACGAAGAACCCGGCATATCGCGATGTGTTGTACGCTGAAGAACTGATCGGGCCGAATACCGTAGATACAATGCCTTTGGAAACTATAGAACACTTCCGTGATCATGGACAAGTTCATTTAAGTATCGAACATGATCTTGTCGAGGCGAGTAATATACTTACGTCTCTAGAGCAGGTAGGTATCTCCTATGAGAAGGTCACACAGCAACTTCAAGAAGAAGGGATACAGAAGTTTGCGGCCTCGTTCAGTGCGATGTATCAAGGAGCTCAGGACAAACAACGAGCAATGGGAACTGTATGAATGAGAACCTTCGGATCATGGAGGTAGTGATATGGTGAAACTCTAGTTCAATAAATATTACATCAAGTTATCGAAGAAATGAGGAGGAGATACGTCATGGCGGGCATCTGGGAAACAACTTGGAGGATGAATGAGGCACGTTGGGGGCATACGGCGACACTGCTACGTGATGGACGAGTCCTGGTTGCTGGCGGGAATGGGCTGGACGTGGGGCCAACCAGGTCATCCGCCGAGATCTTCGACCCCCAGACGCTCCAATGGATGCACACTGGTTCGATGAACGACCCACGGTGGGGCCATACGGCGACGCTCTTGCAAGATGGTCAGGTCCTGGTTGCCGGTGGGTACGCAGAAGCAAGGTCCGGTATGGGGATTCCGGTGCTCGCCACCGTTGAGTTATTCTCCCCTACAACCAACACCTGGAAGAGAATGCCGAACATGCTAAGCGCTCATGCAGAGCACACCACCACGCTTCTTCCTGGTGGGCAAGTTTTCGTCGCTAACGGAAACGGTGGAGTTGCAGGTGAACCCGTAATCAGCCTCGACCTGGTTGAGTGGTTCGACCCTATTACCGAGACGTGGCGTCAGAAGGCGAAGGGGAACTGTCGCTACGCCGGGACAGGTAATCTGCTCGCAGACACGTATATGCTCCTGTACAGCGGTTCGAATTATGGCGGTAAATGGGAGAATCCTGTCTTCGCGTCCAATCTCTATGATCCAGTGCATGACACCTTGGATGATACCTTGCCTCTCAAGTATGCCCGAGCCTGGCACACTGCCACGCTTCTCCCCGACGGCACTGTGCTCCTGGCTGGTGGAGGAACCAGGACAAGTGCCAACGCGCTCACCGGTCCCTTTCAGCACGCAGACACTCCAGTCGAGGAGCGCTACTATCCTATCGCACGAGAACTGCACCAGACCGCAAGCATGCAGCAGCGGCGTCACAGGCATACCAGCACCCTGCTCGAGGAAGGAGTTGTACTGGTAGCCGGGGGAAACTACTTCACTACCTCGGTAGGGGCGCCCACTGATGTGGTGAGCCTTTCTTCAGCAGAACTTTATCAAACGCTACCTGATAACCCACCCCTGGATGGAAGCTGGACAAATGGCAGTAACATGAACGAAGCACGCAGTTACCACACAGCGACGCTCCTGAATGACGGGGCGGTCCTCGTCACAGGCGGGATTCAGTTTCCCAGCAAGAAGCCCCTGGCCTCAGTCGAGAGGTTTATCTTCGTCATGCCCCGTTAAGATGAAATGGTCCGCAAATGGTGCATCACGTTTGGTCCATTCTCTGCGAAGGAGGAGCATCATCTATGCGTGGTCTGGATACTTAGGACCTCATTCTACTCAGGTCTTTACGCCAAGGCCATCCCTATTAGAAAAGCAACTCATCTACGTAGCACCAGCGCCAGCTTTCGCCAGGCTCCAGTGAGCATATGATGGGATGTAACGTCTTGTGGAAATGCTTCGTTGCATGCTTATTCTTTGATGAATCACAGCAACCAACATGACCACAGGTAAGGCATTCGCGTAGATGCACCCACGTATCTCCATCTTCAAACACTCTTCACACCCACGTGAGTGAGGCTCGACATTTCGTATTTGATCAAGATGTGTACAAGCAATCATACTTTTGCTCTCCTTAACTTTGACAATCCAGGCCCTATTATCTCTACTATGGAGATGAAACGGCACTCCTGGCACGATTCTAAGGATGTGTGTCAGCGAACTGGGTACAGGCAACCTGACAAAGTTGCCTGTACCCAGGGGATGAAGTCAAGGTGTGATGCGTTCCATATATTCTCCGTTTTCCGTGTTGACGCGGATGAGGTCACTTGGGGAGATGATGGGGGGGACCATTACGGCCAGGCCAGTTTCAAGTCTCGCGGGTCCCTCCATGATAGCGCGCCAGTAGCGCCCAACCATATCAACACTTTTTACGCGCATGATGACCGAGGGCGGTAATTCGACGCCAACCGGCTCACTGTTAAGCACAAGCATGTTGAGTTGCAGATCATCGACAATAAATTTGCTCGCTTTACCTAGCATTTCTGGTGGGAGCTGAAATTCATCGGGATCATCGGGATTGTCGGAGCCGATATCTGCGAAGTGGTAGAATTCACCATCCCAGTGGGTAAAGACGACTGCAAGGCGCTCAATCAGAACGACTGTAAGTTCGGAATGTGCATCTAGGGTTCGTTCAATCAAGTCATGTGTGCGTATGTGACGCAACTTTACCTTTACGTCTGGATCGACTTGCGCCCTGGCGACTTTCTCCCAATCGACAACCATATAGGGTTCACCTTCGATCTCGATGGCGATTCCTTTGGTTATGCCACTTGCTGTAATCATGAAGCACCCGCTTCTGCACTGTACAACCTCTCTACAAGATTTGTTGTGTAAGAGACATACCTCCTGCCATCAACACGTATGGCGATGGGGAAAGGTGTGACAGGCAACGGGTCAGAAATGTAATTCGTCGTGGATAGAAAAATTCGCGCATATGATGAGGTAAAAAAACAGCGAAAAGGATTCTCTACAAGCTTGAGCCAGAATGCCTTATAGACAGTATATTCTATTTATTCTTTATAGCATATCGTGTAGAGGAGGCATTCGCAAGCTGTAGCCTTTTCAGATAGATTATCCCTTATTTGCATTTTTTATATATTTGTGTTAGGGTTGATTTCTGACAGTGTTTCCTCAAGAGAATTCCCCTGGTATATCCTCGTAGGCTGTTCTATGGATGTGTGCGTGTTGGAAGGTATGGGTAAAGTGTGGAACAGAAGCAGCAGGTATCGTGGTTTGGGCGTATATGCCAGGCAGTGAGTGACGGCGCTCGGGGTGCGCATATCAGTGAGCAAATGCATCCTGGTTTTTTCTCCTTGACGGCGGGATCAAGGCAATGATGTCCAGGCCAAATTCGCGATGGGGCAAGGCCCATCGCCCTTCTTCTTCGGGACACTGGCGTTGGTAGTAGTTGGGACAGGCCGGCTGGATGCATTGGCGGATCACGAGAGTTAATCTCCATTGACCAGACAAGGTGGCCACGCTGTGATGGTCGTGATTGGCCACCGACAGGGGCTAACCACACTGGTCACAGTGCTCTTTCAACGGAATGAGAATCTTCTTGTGCGTCGCTTACGGCGCGGAGTTCGTCGAGCCATGCTCTTTCTCTTCTTGGGTTTGTTTGCCTGCTTCTCCTTCTAAGCTCCCCCTTCAACCCCAGTTTGCCATTCAGCAATAGAAAATTACGTGTCCTTTTACTAGCGACAAGGCATGCCTTGTATGTCCATGGTAAACAAAATCAATTCCTATATAAATATTGCTTCTATTTTTGTTAGGGTTAGATTGCTTCCAATCGAGTTCCTGTGGTGTGTATCCTAAATAAAGATGTATAACATTGTTGGTGGAGCAAACTCCGCCGGGCAGGCCGCCATCTATTTTGCGAGGTACACGCGCTATGTGACGATACTGGTACATACCGATTTACTCGCAAAAGATATGTTCTAATATCTCATCGGTACGCATGAGAAACAGACGATGCTTGCGACATCACTGTTCCTCTTTATTGGTGCGGAACCATGTACCACCTGGCTGAGGGATGTGGTAGATATCGATGAGAAGGGCTTCATCCTCACTGGCCCTGATCTGTTGTCCGACGGGCAGAGACCAAAGGGTTGGCCACTTAATCGTGATCCTTTCTATTTGGAAAAGAACGTTCCCGGAATCTTAGCTGCAGGGGATATGTGGCATGGCTCTATCAAACGTATTGCCTCTAGCGTCGGCGAAGGTGCAATCGCTGTTCTGTTTATCCATCGATACCTGAGCCAGTGAGGGGAAATACTCTACAGCTTTGTTGCCAGCGAATAATAAGAATAGGCTCTGATCCATTATGGGTATTAATAGTATGGCATGGAGAATCATATCGAGTCGCTCGATGAACGACTGAAAGAGAGGTATCATGGTTCATTCCGTAATCTATCCAGCCAATGTCCCTTCGCTATTTAAAGTTTGGGCGCTTCAAATAGGTGATACTCCGCTTTTGCCTCCACTTGTAACGGATGATATCCTGTATATTGCCACGCGGAACCATACTCTCTATGGTAGGTTCTGACGATAATTCAGTATATGCCTTTTATCACACTCTTCTGCCAACCCATACCTTTTTGCCTGAGAAGACACTGAGGGCTGGAGAACAAAAAGACTGACAGACTGCTTCTGTACCCATAAAGGACGACTACGATGAATGATCACTGGCAGGATGAGGTTTCAGGCGAGCAAGGACATGGCAAGGATCACCAGTATAACAACTTTATACCAAAGCAGAAACGGCCCAGGATCCCCGCTCCCACAAGTTTACTCAAAGCTGCCGTTGCATCAATTACAGAGGGCATCATTGTCTGTGACCCCAATGAGATGATTTTGCTGATCAATCCGGTAGCACTGGCAATGTTTGAGATCCCATCTGAAACATCCTATCTTGGAAGAGACTATAACCACTTTCTCTCTCACTATACTATCTATAATGAGGACCAGCATCCAATAGCACTGGCACAGAGATCCACCTCTGAGGATATGCAGCAGCACAACGTGACTATCAACCATCCTTCCGGGCGGAAGATATATGTAAATATTCGCTCCACGCCAATTATTGATCAAAAGAAGCAGTATAAAGGGATGATCCACGTCTTCCATGACATGACAGATCTTCGTCAAAAGGAGCTGCAGTATCAACAGAGCAATCAATCCCTGCAATCGTTGTTTTCTTTGCTCACAGCTATCACCTATCTCCCTGCCATCGTTGATCTTCTACCTCGTGAAGGGAAAGGCGCGTTCCTATTACCGCCAGGCATGCATTATATTGGGCAGCAACTTACCAATCTGGTTCATCAGGTACTACGTTGCAGGTTGGTTATGCTTCTCTCTCTTGGAGCGCCAGAAAATCATCTCTATTATGTTGCAATGAGCGGACTTACACCGGAACAAGAACAGATTCGGCGCGAGAATAGCGGACGTTATACTCTTGCGGACTTCTATGATGAGGCAAGCAGAGCGAAATTCTATTCACATGAGGTAGCCATCATACCATACACGCGTATCCATCTACCATTTCATGATCAATCCAATTGGAGTGCGTTGTTGACGTTGCATGCCCCAATATTTATTGGCAAGAATTTAGCGGGAATCTTGCTCATTGCCAGAAGCAACACCGGCAACATCTATACGCCTGAAGAGATTACGTTAGCAAAATCTGTTGCCACGCTCATAACACTCGTGATCGAGTGCGTCAATGTGTTGAATCAATGGAACGGAACGCATGGCAAAGCACTCATGCGTCAGGAAGCAGATCAACTCATTAATGAATTTTTATATCTTGCTAGCCATGAGTTAAGGACGCCTCTTACCGCAATTATAGGTAATATCCAGTTAGCCCAGCATCGTTTAGATGTTTTACAATGCCAAGTAAAGGATCACCCAGAGATTCTAGTGAAAAGAATCGAACACATTCGCCAGCCTCTAGAGCAAGCTAATCAAAGTGCTCACCTGCAAAAGCAGATGATTCAAAATATGCTAGATGATGTTAGTATTCAGACACATACACTTACGTTACACATGAGGCGATGCGATCTGAGCCAGATTGTTCAGGAAACCGTGAAAGAGCAGCAGGAGCAAACACCAGATCACACAATTCTTCTGGAAATCATATCTTCCAACAAAGAAATCCCCATTATTGCCGATGAGAATTGTATTCGGCGCGTTATTACCATTTTCCTGAAAAATGCCCTTACATATTCACCAAAAGACTGCCCTGTGCTTACTCAAGTATCGAGGGAGGACTCATTGGCACGTGTTGCGGTGCACAACGATGGTGCAGGAATTCCACTACAAGAGCAAGAGCACGTGTGGGAACGATTTTATCGTACCCAAGGGATTGCGGTGCAACATGAATTAGATCTAAGTTTAGGCTTAGAACTCTACATTTGTCAGGCTTTTATTGAATATCATCATGGTCGTGTTGGTATGCAAAGTGTCCCTGGTCATGGCACAACATTCTGGTTTACACTACCTGTCGTCGAGACTTCTAAAGATGAAGCTGACCAATCCTCATAGAAAAAAGCCCTCATAATCGAAGAGCCACACTATAAGTTTACTAATTCTTAAAGCCATGTCGCATTCTGGCTCGACATATCAAGCTGGATGCATTTATAAGTATCTATATATCACAATTACAGGATGTGTCAGAACTGAGAATCAAGTAGACGATATGGCATGTTGAATCCATTCAACCGATGCTTTTAGGCTACCAGATCCATGGCTTTCAAGGCATCCAATCGTTGGCAGAAGAGACGACGCTGGTCAGCAAGAGCAACGTGTTGGTTCATGGTGGCACGATACCGGAAGAACTGACGTACCTCGTCAAACGCCCAGCAGAAGCGTGATGCCGACGCGAAGCTTCCAAAACCACGCATCGGGTAGTACCGCTGTTTGATACCACGGTGGTCTTGCTCCAATCGATTGTTGAGATACGGATTACAGCGGTGAATGACGCGCGTGCCAAGCGTTTCACGAATGGCACGCGGATAGGAATTATGGCCATCGGTTGTTACGCGTTGTGGAACGTCACCAATGACCTCGACGGCTTGCTGGAAAAAGCGCTTAGCCGCCTCCATGTCTCGCTTCTCGCTCAGCATTGAGTCAACCAAGTTGCCATCCCGATCGATGGCGCGATACAGATAACACCACGTCCCATGTACTTTGACATACGTTTCATCCACATACCAGGATCGTCCTGCTTGTCCGCGTCGTTTGGCTCGCAGTTGCTTTGCAATCAGCGGAGCGAACCGCGCTTCCCAATCTCGAACGGCTTCATGGGTGAACACAAAACCTCGTTCAAGAAATATCTCAGCCAAATCCCGCAAGCTCAGCTTGTAGCGCAGCCGCCACAGCACAACGAGCAGGATAAGATCAGTGGGATATTCCAAAAAGTTGAAGGGGGTACCAGTACGCTCATTGAAGATACGATGGCACCCTCGGCAACGGAACGTCCGATAGCCCAGCGTGGTTTTCTTGTTCTGTTCCTTGGTGGTCACTGACAAGCAGTACGGGCAATCCATGGGGCACGCCTCCTGAAACTCTGTGTGAGATGATCAGTCTATCACATCTTGGAGGAACGCTGCTTGGGGTCTTATTCTCAGTTCTGACACATCCTCTGTCTGTTCTGGAAGATCTGCCATCGGGTCGCTCTCCTTCAGAGCAAGTATAGCCAAAGGTCCCAAACACCATATCTCCGCTTGGGCCAACGTCACATGAGCTGCTCACGCTGGGAACGCATCTTCTCTTCCTGGTGCTGCTCTCTCCCGATTCTGTAGCACGAGGTGGATATCCGTGCCGTCTGAAAGATGCAGCATCCGATTGACCACAGATCCCCAGAGGCGTTCTTCCCACGGACTTCGGGCTGGTTGCCCCAGGACCAGTTGGGTGACGTGTCGCTGTCGGGCCACCTCGATAAGTGCCCCGGCCAGGTCGTCACTGCTGATCCGGATCACCTCTGCACCAAGGTCTTCTGCCAGCCGCGCATGCTCCTCCAGGCGCTTCTGCGCTTCGATGCGGTTTTTACCCGCGTTCGCGCCGTCTTTCAGAAATGTCATCACTGCGCGTTTCCAGGCAGCCGCGCCTTCTGGCTCAATGTGGATGGCCAGCAAATCCCCATCGAGCCCATGTGCCAGCCGCCAGGCGTGGCGAATCACCTGCCGGCTCTGGGGGTGATGGTCAAATCCCACCAGGACACGCTCGGTTGTTGCCCAGGTTTTGTGGATGGCATGATCGGTCATGTAGGCTTCAAGTTGTTCTTCTGTCTTCTGTGCCGTCTGGCGCAACGCCAATTCGCGCAAGGCCATGAGGTTGCCTTCGCGGAAGAAATGGGCCAGGGCGGTTTCGATGCGTTCTGCAGGGTAGATTTCGCCCTGCTGTATGCGCTGCTGGAGCGCGTGGGGCGCGATATCGATCAACTCGACTTCTTCCGCTTCATCCAGGATGCGATCCGGCAGGGTCTCGCGAACTTCGATCCCTGTGATATTCGCCACCAGGTCATTCAGGCTCTCCAGATGCTGGACGTTGACCGTGGTCACCACATCGATGCCTGCTCCAAGGAGATCCTGGACATCCTGATAGCGTTTGGGATGCCTGGAACCAGGAGCATTGGTATGGGCCAGTTCATCAACCAGCGCCACCTGAGGATGACGAGCCAGGAGCGCTGGCGTATCCATCTCCTCCAACGCCAGGTTGCGATAGATGAAGCGTTTGCGCGGAATGACCTCCAGATCGCCGATTTGCACCTGTGTCTGGGCACGTCCATGCGTTTCAACATATCCAACGATCACATCCGTGCCACGTGCCTTGCGACGACGCCCTTCATTGAGCATGGCATAGGTTTTGCCAACCCCCGCCGCGGCCCCGAGATAGATGCGCAGTCGCCCCTGCTGGTGCTCCTGGATCTGGGGCGTTTCCGTTCCAGCACCAGGAGAAACACCCATCTCGCGATCATGCAGGTGATAACGATCCAGCACTTCTTCCGGGGCAAGACGTCCATCTCGCCGCGCTTTCTCTTGTTGTTCGTCAAGATCTCGCTGAGACATACACTTCCTTTCACACTGCATCCAGCACCAGGTATCCTCTCACAAACATTCACCTGTATTCCCTGGTACGCGCTGATGGTTCCCGCTTCCTCACAGGGTCAGGTGGAGCGCCATTAGCACCAGATCAATCAGCTTGATAAAGATGAAGGGGATGAGAATCCCGCCCAAACCATAGATCAGCAGATTCCGGCGTAGCAGCGGCCCGGCACCGATTGGACGATACCTCACACCGCGCAGGGCCAGGGGAACCAGTGCGATGATAATGAGCGCATTGAAAATGACTGCCGAGAGCACGGCGCTATGCGGAGTCGCAAGCCGCATGAGATTCAGAGCATTGAGTTGGGGATAGGTCACAGCGAAAGCTGCCGGGATAATAGCGAAGTATTTGGCAATATCATTGGCAATGCTAAAGGTGGTCAGGGCACCGCGTGTGATCAGAAGCTGCTTCCCAACCTCGACGACCTCAATCAGCTTGGTCGGGTTAGAATCAAGATCGACCATGTTCGCCGCTTCTTTGGCTGCCTGTGTGCCTGTATTCATGGCCACCCCGACGTCTGCCTGCGCGAGTGCAGGGGCATCGTTGGTCCCATCCCCCGTCATCGCGATCAGTCGTCCCCCCAGCTGTTGTTTTTTGATCAGTTGCATCTTCGTCTCAGGTGTGGCCTGGGCGAGAAAGTCATCGACCCCGGCTTCCCTGGCAATCTCGGCAGCGGTGAGTGGGTTATCACCAGTAATCATAATCGTGTGAATTCCCATGCGACGCAGGTGCTCAAAGCGCTCGCGCATTCCTCCCTTGACGATATCCTTGAGTTCAATGATGCCAAGAATCCGTCCGGCGTTGGCGCCATTGGCACTCGACGTGATCTCCGCGACAGCGAGCGGCGTGCTGCCCGCCCTGGCAATCGATTCGACAAGTGGTGTGAGGTCGGGACTGACCGAGACACCATGCTGGCTGACATAGGTAGCTATAGCGTCTGAGGCGCCCTTCCGAATGGCGCGTCCTTTTGCATCACGTCCATTGAGATCGATACCGCTCATCCGCGTTTGTGCTGAGAAAGGAAGAAAGGTCGCCCCTGCGCTCTCTTCCTCATTGAACCCATAGCGGTCTCGCGCCAGTGCCACAATCGAACGCCCCTCCGGCGTTTCATCCGAGAGGCTAGAGAGCAGGGCCGCCAGGGCCAGTTCGCGCTCATCGACCCCCTCTAGGGGGAAGAAACGACTTGCCATACGATTTCCCAGGGTAATGGTGCCGGTCTTATCCAGCAAGAGCACATCCACGTCGCCCGCGGCTTCAACGGCACGACCACTCATGGCCAGTACATTGCGTTGCACCATACGATCCATGCCGGCAATGCCGATGGCCGAGAGCAACCCTCCAATCGTCGTCGGAATAAGGCAGACGAGCAGTGCGATGAGCGTTGTTACTGAGACCGCATTTCCCGAATAGATAGCAAATGGCTCCAGTGAGACAACGACGAGCAGAAAGATAATCGTCAGGCTAGCAAGCAGAATGTTGAGCGCGATTTCGTTGGGAGTTTTCTGACGTTTGGCTCCCTCAACCAGGGCAATCATGCGATCCAGAAAGGTTTCACCCGGATTGGCGGTAATACGCACGATGATCTGGTCGGAGAGGACGTGTGTCCCACCAGTCACGGCGCTGCGGTCCCCGCCGCTTTCCCTGATGACAGGAGAAGACTCACCGGTGATGGCTGATTCGTCGATCGAGGCCACACCCTCGATTACATCGCCATCGCCAGGAACGATATCGCCAGCTTCCACCAGCACCAGATCGCCTTTGCGCAACTCCGGTGCCGCCACGGTCTCGATCCTATCACGCCGTTCGAGACTGGGAAGTCGCTTCGCCATCATTGTCTTGCGTGTACGGCGAAGGACATCGGCCTGTGCCTTGCCACGCCCCTCCGCAATGGCCTCAGCGAAGTTCGCGAAGAGAACCGTAAACCAGAGCCAGACTGAGACCGTGAGCACAAAGGCGGCCTCACGCAGATCGGCTTTCGCCACAGGCTGTATGAAGAGGATGCGTAGGAACTCAATCGTCGTAATGACACTTCCCACCTCGACCACAAACATGACGGGATTCTTGACCTGCCAGCGTGGGTCGAGTTTCTTGCACGAATCGAGCAGCGCACGTCGCAGAATGGGTCCGTGAAAAAGGGGATGACCCGCCTTCGTGCGCGTCTTCCATTGCCGTGTTTCTATCGTCGTGCGGCTCATTCTAAAATGCCTTTCCTGCGAAGAGTAACAAATGCTCTACAATTGGACCCAAAGAGTAGGCAGGGAAGTACGTTAAGGCACCGATAATCAAGACGACGCTCACGAGCAAGAGCACAAAGAGTGGCCCAGTGGTAGGGAAGGTCCCCAATCCTGCCGGCACGACCTTTTTCCTGACCAGGGAGCCTGCCAATGCCATTACTGGAATCACGAAGGCGAAGCGCCCGATCAGCATGGCCATGCCAAGCGTCCAGTTATAAAAAGGCGTGTTGGCACTCAACCCCGCGAATGCGGAGCCATTGTTGCCATTGGCAGAGGTATAGGCATAGAGGATCTCGGAGAGGCCATGCGGACCAGGATTCAGAATGGAACTGGTTCCCGTGGGAAGGACGGAGGCGACCGCCGAAAAGCCAAGAATGGAGGCGGGAAGGAGAAGGATCGCAAGTGCGGCCATCTTCATCTCCTTCTGCTCGATCTTCTTCCCCAGATATTCGGGGGTACGACCAACCATGAGTCCTGCAATAAAGACGGCCAGGATCGCGAAAATCAGGATGCCGTAGAGCCCGGAGCCAACGCCGCCAAAAATGACCTCACCGAGCGCGATGTTCGTCAGGGGCACAAGTCCACCAAGAGGCGTATAACTATCAAGAAAACTGTTCACCGCGCCGCACGAGGCATCGGTCGTGATCACCGCAAAGAGAGCAGACTGGGTTATACCAAAGCGGACCTCTTTCCCCTCCATGTTGCCACCTGCCTGATTGCCTGTCACCGTCTGGTTGACGCCAAATTTTGTCAACTGTGGATTGCCTGCCTGCTCGGCAGGAAGCGCGACCGTGATGCCGATGAGAAAGAGAACCAGCATGGCGGCGAAAATGGCCCAGCCTTGTTTCTGATTGTTTGCCATTTTGCCAAACATGAAGGTCAGTCCGGCACCGATAGAGAAGATAGCCAGCATTTCAAGCAAATTGGTGAATCCATTAGGATTCTCAAATGGATGGGCCGAGTTGGCGTTGAAGAATCCTCCACCATTGGTGCCGAACTCTTTGATAAACTCCTGGGATGCCACTGGCCCCTGGGCAATTGTTTGTGTTGTCCCTTCGAGGGTATGAACCACCGTGTAGGGGTTGAAATTCTGTATGACCCCTTGTGAGACGAGCACCAGCGCACCGATGATGCACATAGGCAAGAGCAGGTAGAGCACACACCGCGTCAGGTCGACCCAAAAGTTGCCCAGGTGGTGGGCGCTACGACGCGTCAGGCCCCGTACAAAGGCCACGGCCAGAGAGATCCCAGTTGCGGCAGAGACAAAGTTGTGGAAGGCCAGACCCGCCATCTGGGTGAGATAGCTCATCGTCTGCTCACCGGCATAGGCCTGCCAGTTCGTGTTCGTGGTGAAGCTTACCGCTGTGTTGAAGGCCAGTTGCGGCTCGACCGCCCCCAAGCCTTGAGGATTAAGTGGTAGCCACTGTTGTGTTCGTTGGAGGAGATAGAGGAACAACAAGCCAGTCAGGCTAAAGAGAAGCATCGAGACGATATAGCCTAACCAGTTTTGCTCCTCCTGTTCATGGACTCCGCTGAGACGATAGAAGAAGCGCTCAACGGGAGCAACCACCGGGGAGAGCCAGGTTCGCTTGCCATTGAAGATCGCATAGAGATACAGACCCATCGGCTTTGTAATAAGGAGGAGCAGTATGATATACAGGAAGACCTGCATGACACTATTGAGCGTAACAGGCATGGCCTTCGTTTCTCCCTTCCGAGGCTAGAATTTCTCCGGTGCGAGAAGCGCGATCAGCAGATAGAGAAGAACGCCAAACGCTACGAGACCAACGAGAATATACTCAATTGGCGTATTCATACCAACTCCTTTCCCTCCTCTTTCCAGGAAGAGACGAGAAGCGAAGCATCGCTTCTGAAAGCCTATGTACCAGGAACCAGTTTTGGCCTCCTCTTACGCATCACAAGCTGTCACAATTTGTCACACCCGAGAGCGAATCCAATAAGGATGGCAAAACAAGTAATGGTAATGAATACGATGAGGATATCAAGCATACATATCCTCCTTCCCCAAGGGCTGGATGATAGCGTGAACTGGACGGTTTTAGGATGGTAGGAACTCCTCGTCTATCATCTCTCATTTCACTATATCCAAAATATGTAAAAATGTTCTATGTAAAATAAGCCAAGAAATCAATAACTACTCAAGGTTCTACGTACTCAATCTCAGTGGTCTTCGATCCCATTGTAAACAAGATGCTCCAGAATACAAGGTCAGTGAGAGGGAGTCATCCCCACTTTGGGGTCCTTTCGCTTCACCCATCGATAGTCTTGCTGGGCAGCGGTTTTCGTACGTGGTGGTCGTGTTTCCTCAGGAACAGGCATACTCAGGTAACGAAGCTGATGGCGAAGGCATACATGCCGCCTTCTAGCCTCATATTGAGGCACACTGGGAATGCTTGTGTTGAAGCAGCGCCTGAATGATGGCATCCATTTCCTGCCGCGCCCCGGGCCACTGCAGGAGGTGCAGGTCGACTTCAAGGACGCTTCCACCGTGTGTCCCGATCCAAGCGAACCCGGCAGCAAGCAGCAGCATGTGGTGGAGATCTGCAATGCCGTGGATGCTGGCACCTCGATCTGGCTCGATGCTCAGGTCCATGCGGACTTTCACGCCGAAACCGCACTGCAGGCCGTCATCAACTCCCTCTTCACCTACGGCTGCCCTCCCATGATGACCTTTGACCATGATCCGAGATGGGTCGGGAGCCGCAGCGGGTGCGATTTTCCCTCTGCGCTGTGCCGCTTTTTGCGGTGCGTGGGAGTCGAGCCGCATCTGTGCCCTCCTCATCAACCGCAGAAAAACGCGTTTGTGGAGCGGCTGCATCGCAGCCTCAAAGAGGAGTGTCTACTGGTCCATCGTCCCGGCACCCTGCAAGAGGTGTGCACGGTCACGGCGCAGTATCAGCACCAATTACAACCAAGAGCGCCCGCACCAGGGGGTCTCCTGCCGCAATCAGCCTCCGCGTGTGGCCTTCCCGACGCTCCCCACCTTGCCGCCCTTGCCAGATCCGGTCGATCCGGACGCTTGGCTCGATGCGTTGCATGGACATGCCCTGGCACGCAAGATTGGTTCGGATGGCTACGTGACGGTGGATAGAGAGGCCTACTACATCTCGCGAGCTCTCTGCGGGCAACATGTGACGCTGCTGCTCAACGCCCCCGAGCGGGTCCTGGACGTCTGGCTAGGGAACCAGACCATCAAGCAGTTGCCGCTCAAAGGCCTGATCGGGCATCCACTTCCCCTCTCGCGCTACATCCAACTGATGCTCGATCAGGCGCGCTCAGAAGAGCGACAGTTGCGTTTCCGTCGGCAGCGACTGGTCCAGCACACGTTATGGGCCTAGGTGCCGCGAGGGTACGGGGGAGAACGAGAGAGCAAGCCGCTGGCGGATCAGCAATCGTCAGCGCGTGAGGAGGCTTTCCTGTATCCTGGTCAGGGATCTGCTGATGGTGAGCATCCTGCTCGTGGTTCCACTTTTCTCCTCTGCCCGGAGAAGCAGGCCTCTTCCTCTCGCCAAAAACGGTTCGGCTTGGTCGTCCCCCATTCCCTTGCTCTGGATGAGTTGGACTCGATGAGGGGGGGCCCGTGCCGGTCTCGATGACGCAAATTCATACACTGGGTCCTGAACCGACAGGTAGAAAGATCGGCTTCAATGAAACAGCTCGGTATACTAGAGATGGGAATGAGACACGCTCTTGGCACACCTTGGGAGAGGAAAGACACTCCTGTTCCGCCAAGGTCGGCCCTCGGTTTCACGCTAGTAACCTCATATCTGAACAAGAGCGCGAGCAGCAGCAGCGATGCCGCATGAGCAAGGCACGCTTGCACCTTTTCGCCCACACGACAACCACGAGTATTGCTCAGAGGAAGGGATGCTTCACATCTTCTTCCTTGTCCACTGGGATCGCTGGCGCGCCTGCATATGGAGTTCACAGAGAGCGCAAACGGTATCGAGACACGCACACACCTGTCTCAAAACCATCTATTTTCATGAAAGTAGGAACACACAATGAAACCACTGGTCGGTTATGAATGGCCCCAAGGGGGAACCAAGCAAGTCGCCTATATGAGCCAGGATCACCATATTCATGAGTTTTATGTGGGGATCGAAGGGGAGTGGCAGCATGCCAACCTGATGACACAGGCAGGTGCCCCTATCGCGAAAAGCCGCTTCTTCGTCGGCTTTGCCTGGCCTGAAGAGGGGACCAAGCAGGTGGCCTATCTTGGGCCTGGGAATCATATTCATGAACTGCGGGTGAGCGTGGGGGGAACCTGGCAGCATACCAACCTCAGCCTGATCACAGGCGCTCCTCCAGCCATCCAGGTCTGCGCAGGCTATAGTTGGGCAGAGGGCAGGTCCAAGCAAATCGTGTTTGTGGGCGATGATACTCACATTCACGAACTCTGTCAGGAAGCAGGAAAAGCCTGGCGGCATGTCGACCTGACGGATCTGACGAGTGCACCGTTGCCTGCAAACAACAGAATGGTTGGTTATGACTGGTCGGCAGGCCGCAGTAAGCAGGTAGCCTATGTGGGGCAGGATGGACATATTCATGAATTGTGTCTGGTCAGTGGGGGTATGTGGCACCACACTGACCTGAGTGCCCAGACCAACGCTCCACGTGCCGTGGAGGTGAAGGTGGGCTTCGAGTGGCCTGAAGGTCAATGCAAACAAATCGCCTTTGTCAGCGAGGACGGGCATATTCACGAACTGCATCAGTCGGTTGTCAATCCGTGGACCCACACCGATTTGCACACGATGCTCCAGGCCCCGCTCGCAACGAATGTCATCACGGGATATGCCTGGCCACAAGGACAATCAAAGCAGATAGCCTATGTTGGTCAAGATGGGCACATTCATGAGCTTGCTGTTGCCGCTGGTGGAGGATGGCAGTATACGGATCTGACCACGCAAACCAATGCGCCGATCACGCCTATTACCACCATGGATGGCTATGCCTGGTCCGCTGGCCAATCCAAGCAAGTCGCCTATGTCGGCGATGATGGAGAGATTCGCGAACTCTGGATGCCTCGCGCAGGTTCCTGGGAGTATGCCAACCTCAGTATGAAGGTGATCGCTATTCCCGCACGCTTTTAACGCGGCGCTGGTCTGAGAGGGCAATTCGAGCGTGCATACACGCTCGAATTGCCCTCTCAGGGAGGGTTCTTCTCCCAAAGACACCAGTATCGGTCAGCGTCTCCAATCCCTCTCATCTTTCCGCTTGTATTTTCCTCAGGAGCTTGCCGATGGAGGTGGATGCCAGAGGTGCTTGCGGCGGTTGAAAGAGACAAGCCGATGCTAGACAGACCCACTTCTATGTGCCTATGCGGCCATAGCACTCTCTGTGGGCAGAAGAGGATTATTGTGACTGCGACCGGCTTTCAAAAATTCCAGCGACATCGGCTCCACCTGCTCACAGGAAACCTGCTTCAGGAAGGCCCATCTCGTATCCTATACGACGTTCATGCTGGGAAAACAGGGCTCGTCTGCGCAAATAGCGTCCGTCGAGCACGATGCATACACAAAAGATTGCGACGGCGTGGGTTGACATCCAAGCAGGTCATCTTGATTTATAGCCGCTATATGCTCAAGCACCGAATGGAGCTAGAAGCAGAAATCCATCGAAGCTGCGGAGTAGGAGTCAGCATCGAGCCGTGTGTCCTAGTGGTCACACAGGTCGTAGAGGTCAGCCTAAACATCGATTTAGACACGATTTACACCGATCCTGCTCCGTTAGAAGCGTTACTCCAACGGTTTTGGTCGCGTCAATCGCACTTGTCAGAAAGGGATCTGTCCAGTGCATCCCAAGGGATGCGCAACAAGTTACAAGCAATGAGGCAGCAATCCCCCCAATACGTGATCTCAAACAGAGCAATCAATCTGGGGGAAGAGATGATGAGAAAGTGCCAAGTCGTTCCAATTCTTGGCGAATGGAGTGAGCAAGCGACGCCATTGGTAAAAAGCGCGAAGGTTGAGCAGGTTTCGGCGTGAATCGTAAGCAATCGGCGCGAAGAGTGAGCAACTCAACTATTGCTGTTTGGAAACATGGCTCTGGAAGCGGTTTACGACACTCGATGGTTGTAAATTCACGAACGAAAATGCTCGCGCATGCTCAAATTATGGACGGAAGTAACCAGCCTTCAGCGCCATCTGTCCGAACCTTCATGGTAAATAGGCCGAAGGTTCGGACTCATTTCGCAGGAGACTCGTGGGTTTCCTTGACAGCCTCTTGTGATCCGCCCTCGTCTTCCTCCTTACGACTTTGTCCATCAATAACAGGTATTGCGTCGCGGCGAAGCGTAAGCTGTTCGGCGGTGGCTTCGAGACGCTTGCGGAGGAGAGTGGCACGCTGCCAATCGATTTCCCTCTGCATTGGCTCCCGCTCGGTGGACCACGCTCAAGATGCCTCTCTGTTTGAGATGAACAAAAAGATACACGTCTCCGCCTTCAAGGCGAAGGCGCCTGACCCCTAGGCAGGCTGGTAATACAACACAACGACACCGGAGGGGTGCGTCTTGCTGCCCACCAGCTTCAGGTTGACACGCTGCTCGATATTGGCGAAGAGGGGCTTGCCGGCGCCAAGCACAAACGGATGAACGAGGAGCTGGTATTCGTCGATCAGGCCCAGATTGGTGAGCGCCTGGACGATACTGGCGCTGCCGTAGATGATGATGTCCTTGCCCGGCTCCTGCTTCAGCTTCTCGATCTCTGCTGGCGAGATCTCTCTCTCAACCGTCGAGTTGTTCCAGTCGGCCTGCTCCAGCGTCTTTGAAAAGACAATTTTGCGCATGGCGTTCAGTTTCTTTGCGTAGGCGACCTCGTTCGGATCGGCTCCTGGTCGGTCAGGGACGTAAGGCCAGGAACCGGCGAAGCTGTCGTAGGTGGTGTGGCCCAGGAGAAGGGTGTCGGCTGCGCTGACAAAATCGTCTTCGTATTTGCCCATTGCAGCATCGTAGATGGCTCCGATCCAGTCCATTTCGCCCTTTGGTCCGGCAATATAGCCATCGAGAGTGACCCACATCGTCATTTTCAGTTTTCTCATGATCTTGCTCCTTCATCATTTCGTATCTTCATGGTCCTTGCAATTTGCAATCGATGTTAGTATCCTCTTCCAAATGACGCTTTTGAAAGCGGAAAATGCAGACAGGGAGGGCCAAAAGAGCTATTCTTCCCTCTCCGGAGGAGAAAGAGGCTGAAAGTTCGGACGCAAATGCTGGATGGAGTACCCCTTGTTCGAACTTTCAGCCCAATTTGTTATCATTGAGTCTGATTTGTCCGAAACTTCAGCCTATTTACCACTTCAACCATGTTTCTCGGTTGGCTGAAGGAGCACAACAAGGAAAAGCAGCCGACTTCGCATCCGAATTTACAAATTCTGCACGCAATCATCCGCCTCTGGCGCGGTTTCTCTTGTTACCAATGGTTGAGCTGCTCAACCTTCGTGCCGATTGCTCACTCTACACCTTAAAACCTGCTAGCTCTTCGGTTCTTACACACTCTCGGTGATAAGCTCATCAATAGAAGTGCAGAAGTTCTGAATCTGAGCTTGAAAAAGGGGAGAAGCCAAACAAATAAACACATCCTTCACCGAGAGTGTGTAAGAACCGCTCTTCGTGCTTTTTACCAGCCATTTCTTCGTCTGGAATGGCGAGCACCCCTCTGGAGAGGTCAAGAGCTGCGGTTTGCTGTTGGCCTATCAGTGTATTTCTGATCAAAAGAGTGAAGTAGGCGGCCAGCGCGTTACCTCTCGGCACGTTTCCAACCGCCCCTTCCCGAACCAACCATGCACCTTTCAATGCAGTTAGCTCTCCAGAATTCTTATGTCCTTTCTGTACAAAGTCTCCTGACCCATCCGGGTCAACTTCGCCGTCTGGGACGAGTTCCTGCGGCACTTCACCCTGTATGTGGACTTCCCACACCCCTGAGCGGGTCGTGACTTCCGCGATTACTATTGCCGCTCCGTGACCTTGCCGCTCTCGCGGTTTAGGCCATCCCCAAGTTACCAGTGATCGTCGCTCCGTCCGTAGGTACCCTTTACGTCATTTCCTGTTCCTTACAGGCTGGCTCCGATGCAGGCTGTATGGGCGTGTCGTACCTTTCGTCCATACCATCGGATGCGGGCAATAACACCGTCCCGCAGGAGAGGCAATTTCCGCCATGACTGGGGTTTAAACAATCAGTCTTCACCATAGACGGCCTTGCTGCCTGGTCCTCTGGCTCCTGGTGCTAGAGCTTCAACCGGCTTTGTTCCACCATGCTACTGTCCCCTTGAGCCTTTCGGTCAAAAGTAAGGCGTTGCGTTACTCACTTCGCCTGAGTGAGGTTGCGATTGCTCGCAACAGACGATCAGAAGCCTCTTTGGGCGCACTACGACGTGCCATAGAACTACGCATGAGCTCTGTATGGAATGGCTCTAGAGGCTCTTATGTGCATCTTGAGAACCTTCACATCGCCACTGAGTTTTGCATCGCAATCAGAAACATTTACAGCAGAAAATGGCATTTGAGAGCCAAGAATACCTGCTGGACATGCAGAAAGGAAGAGCAGGAGCAAGATCATCCTCAGCTCTATGGCACGTCGTATCTTTTGATCAGAAATACACTGATAGGCCAGCCCGGCCCCAGCACAACCGACTCACTCCTTTTCCTTCGTCTTTTTTCGCGCGCGAGGGATCGGAGCTGGTTCTGCTTGCCCTCCTCATTCGAGCAACAGCGATGTTTACAAATAACAGTGGCTGATGCTTCTTTACATGCATCAGCCGCTGCTCCTCCGAAACTGTCAATGCTTCGGCTTCTTCGAGGGGCTGTCGTTTTTCGTCCGGCGCTGCCTTTTCCCTCGGCTTTTCTCTCTTTTACCTCTTCCTTTTCCCAAAAATCTGGGATGACTGATGTTTCTTATTGCATGTCGCCGCAGGCGACATGCGTGGGAGGCGGAAAAATCTATACCTGAAAGGGCCTCTTGCCCTCATCCGCTATGCTCGTAGCAGTCGTTGCATTTGTGAAATTCTCAACAATAGCGGCGCTGGGTACCGCCAGCACCTGGCGAGCTGATCGCCTTAACGCACTGAGCGAGATGGAGCCGGATCGACCAGCCAGACATCGAAATTGAGGAGATGCATATGATGAGTGAGCGTAACGATCACCAACTTGAGCAGATGTGTGCAGTCACTATCTCGCGCGAATACGGCAGCGGCGGGGGTGAGATCGCGAAGCGTTTGGCGACGCGGCTGGGATGGCAATTGATCGATCACGATATTGTCTGGCGAGTCGCACGAGAAATGAACGTGAGCGAAGGAGAATCTAGGGCACTCGATGAGCAGACGGAGAGCTTGCTCGTACGTATCTTGAATGCGATGCAGGGGGTCGATGCGCCGTTCATGGCGGCCACGTCCTCTTTGGATAGCATAGCCGTAAGCCCCCGAGCATATCGCGAGGCGCTGACGAAAGTCGTTGACGCTGCCGCGGCGAGAGGCCACGTCGTCATTGTGGGGCGAGCGTCTCAGGTACTCCTGGCAGCACGGCGTGATGTGCTCCATGCACGCGTGGTTGCCTCGCTGGAGACGCGTGTCACGTATGTCATGAACCGCGAAGGTCTGGGCAGAGAGCAGGCTATTGAACGCATCCAGCGCAAAGAGCATGACCGCATGCATTATTTGCAATCCGAGTTTAAGCAGCATCCTGATAACGCGCACCTGTACGATCTCGTCGTGAATACCGACGTGCTCGCCTTGAACAGCATCGTCAGTCTGCTGTGCGACGCTCTGCGATACAAAGCCGCGCAACTCTCGACACCGGCAGACGCTTTGGGGCCGGGGGCGGGCCTGCCACAGTATCCGGGCCAACCGGGAGACTTCCCTCTACCTGAGCCACACTAGTTGAGGATGAAAATGAAAGACCATACGACGGTACGAATGCTGGAACCCGGCGGAGGTAGGACATCGCGTGCTGCGAGAAAGAGAGGAGGAGAAGGGGGACCGCGCTACAAATGGGTCGTCTTATCGAATACCACGCTGGGTATGTTGATGGCTACCATCAATTCCAGTATCCTGCTCATCTCGCTTCCGGCCATCTTTAGTGGCATCGGCATCAATCCGCTAGCCCCCGGCGAGACGAACTACTTTCTCTGGTTACTGCAGGGATATCTGGTTGTGACCGCCACCTTGCTCGTCACATTCGGACGCATTTCGGATATCTTCGGGCGCGTCAAGCTCTATAACCTTGGCTTTGCTATCTTCACTCTTGGCAGCCTGCTGCTCTTCCTGGCACCGGGCTCGGGCAATACCGCCGCCCTGGAGCTCATCATCTTCCGCCTGATTCAAGGCGTTGGCGGCGGCTTCCTTTTCGCCAACAGCACAGCCCTGCTGACCGACGCCTTCCCGGTGCACCAGCGCGGCTTCGCCATGGGCATCAACCAGATTGCCGCCATACTCGGCTCCATCATCGGACTGATCCTAGGCGGTGTGCTCTCCGCCATCAACTGGCGCTTTGTCTTCCTGGTCAGCGTGCCGTTTGGCGCTTCCGGCACCATCTGGGCTTTTCTCATGCTGCGCGAGACCGTCACCAACCGCGGCCATCACAAGATTGACTGGCTGGGCAACCTTACCTTCGCGGCGGGCCTCACCATCCTGCTGGTGGGCATCACCTACGGCACCGAACCGTACGGCAGTTCGTCAACGGGATGGAGCAACCCTTTCGTCATCGGCAGTCTCGTCGGTGGTGTCGTCTTGCTGGTGCTCTTCGTCTGGATAGAATTGCGCGTCAGCGAGCCGATGTTCCGGTTGGACCTCTTCAAGATACGCATGTTTGCCGCGGGCAACGTCAGTGGCTTTCTCGCGAGCGTCGGGCGCGGCGGCCTGCAATTCATGCTCGTCATCTGGCTCCAGGGTATCTGGTTGCCATTGCACGGCTACGCCTTTGAAGTCACGCCTTTGTGGTCAGGCATCTATATATTGCCCTTGATGGGCGGCTTCATCGTTATAGCTCCACTCAGCGGCTGGCTATCCGATCGCTTCGGAGCCAGGATGTTTTCGACTACGGGGATGCTCATTCAGGCCGTGGGTTTCCTCGGCCTGACGTTCCTGCCGGCGAACTTCGATTACGCCTGGTTTGCACTGGTGCTCGTCATGCTAGGCGTTGGGCAGGGTATGTTTGCCGCACCCAACACCATCGCGATCATGAATAGCGTGCCGACGCCACACCGCGGTGTGGCGTCGGGCATTCGCGCCACCTTCCAGAACGCCGCCATCGTCATGAGCATCGGCGTCTTCTTCAGCATCATCACCGCTGGTCTGGCTTCTACACTGTCTGCCGCCCTCTTGCGTGGCCTGGTCCAGGAGAACGTGCCACTCTCCATCGCAACCACCATTTCGCATCTCCCTCCCACGTCTGCTCTGTTTGCCGCCTTCCTGGGCTATAACCCGATGGCCACGTTGCTACCAGCTTCGGTGTTGCATCACCTGCCGCCGCCCAACCAGGCCGCTCTGCTCAGCAAGAGCTTCTTCCCGAACCTGATCTCGTCACCGTTCATGGTCGGCCTGCATGCCGTCTTCTACCTTTCGACTATGTTCTGTCTGATTGCTGCCTTCGCCTCGCTCTTGCGCGGCCAGCGCTACATTCACGAGAGCACCTCTGCTTAATTGTGGGTTGACTGAATGAATCGTGAGTTCCTCCCACTTAATGCGTCTCATCGAACAAAGCGAACTCTTGCTCCTCAAAGAGCACGTGCTTTTGGAGTTTCGCCTGTTCCAGGTGCTTCTCTTGGGGATCACCAGGTTGGATAGTGTTGCAAAAAATTTTGAGCGGAGAAAATGGAGCAGGCAATTACAGCACAAGAATCATTACTGCAGAGAAAATTCGCATATTCTGCGCCTTTTACTGGTAAGATGTGCCCATATGTACTTCAATTTGCTGGGCTTTAATTTTTTGCAACACTACCTCTCAGGAGACAAAGAGGAAAAGCTCAAAAGAAGCCGATCCATCTCACATTGTATGAATTTACGTCATCGAGACTGGCAAGGGGCACCCCCATCGAGACCGGCTGAGCTGCGATTCCTTGTTCAGTTCCTCCCCTCTTCTCCTGGGCGCGCTTGTGCGCTAGAGTGAGAGGACAGAGAGACTGTTTGTGAGCCAGGAAGGCTCATTTCTACGAAGGAGTCCGTCAATGGAAGCTCAATGGATTGCCGATCGGGCTGCCCTGCGCACCTGGCCGCTCGTCACCCGACCTGGGGTCCCACGCAATTCGCCCGTCTGCTTGGCTACTCACGCAGCTAGGTCAAGAAGTGGCTCAAACGCTTGCGAAAAGCCCCACCCATGGTTTGGAGGTCCTGTGTTCCCACTCGCGAGCGCGACATACACCTCCTCCTGCCTACGATCCCAGCGTCGTGCAGCGCATCATAGACATTCGTGTGCAGCCCCCCGAGGGCTTGCAGCGTACCCCTGGGCCACTGTACTACTTACACCGTGATCCTGATCTGCGACGAGAAGGTGCCCGCCTGCCCCGTTCCCCACGAACCATTTGGCGGCTCTTGCATCAAACGGGGCTGCTTGTGGAGCAGGTGGTAAATAAGGTGACGAGTGATCAGGTTTTAGGGCGAAGAGTGATCAATCGGTGTATGACTTTGCGTCATCGTCACTTCAGCGCGGTAGCGACTTCGTGTCCATCTCATCCAGGAGGGGGAAGAGAGAGAACGTGGAGGAAAGGGGTAGAATCAGCACAGAAACTGGTTTCGAGACCCCTCATCTTGGAGGAAGAAAATGATGGAAGAAGAATGGATGCGTGATCGCGCTCGCTTGCGCGATGTGCTGATGCGCTTCCCCGATTGGAGGGTGCAGGACTACGCCCAGGCCGTCGGACGGTCGATCAGTTGGGTCAAGAAATGGCGCAAACGCTTGCGGGAGGCTGATCCCCATGATGTCCACGTCCTCTTGTCCCGCTCACGTGCCCATCACGCTCCGTATCCGTCCTGGGACCCACGTGTGGAGGAGCGCATCGTCGAGATGCGCCAGACTCCTCCAGAGCATCTTCATCGCGTACCAGGACCACGCGCTTTGTTATACTATCTGCAGCGTGATCCAGAGTTGCAAGCCTTGCACGTGCTTTTGCCGCGCTCAACGCGCACTGTGTGGAAGATGTTGCACAAACACGGTTGCATCCTGGAGCACTCCACACCCAAGAAGCAGCCTCTGGAGTCAAGAGCGCCGCTCGAAGAGATCCAGATGGACTTTAAAGATGTCAGCACCGTTCTCGTCAATGAACATCAGGAGGGCAAGCGGCAACATGTGGTCGAGGTGTGCAATGCGGGTCGATGCTGGCACTTCGGTGCTGCTTTGCGCTCAAGCCCGGGAAGATTTCCATGCGCAAACCGCGATGCAAACTGTCATCGGCTTCTTGCGTGAGCATGGTCGACCGCCGATGATGTCCTTTGACCGTGATCCCAGATGGGTGGGAAGCAGCAGCGGACGGGATTTTCCCTCTGCCCTGCGTCGCTTGCTGCTCTGTCTGAGTATCCAGCCCAAGGTGTGCCCGCCTCACCGACCAGACAAAAATGCGTTTGTCGAGCGGTATCACAAGAGCTACGAGCAAGAGTGTCTGCACGTCCAACGCCCCGGCACCTTGCAAGAGGTTCGAGAGGTCACTGAAGCCTTTCTCCAGCATTACAATTGGGAAAGGCCACACCAGGGGTGCGCTTGTCGCAACGTTCCGCCACGGGTGGCCTTCCCAACGTTGCCGACGTTGCCCGCGCTTCCGCAGATGGTGGACCCCGATGCCTGGCTTCAAGCCATCGAGGGACAGATCTTCGTTCGTAAAGTGGGAGCAGATGGGTGTGTGAACGTGGATCTGGCCCCCTACTACATCAGTCAGCAGGTCGCAGGGCAATACATGGCCTTACAGGTGGTGGCGAGCGAGCGAACATTTCTGGTCTGGCATGGCCCCAACATGCTCAAAACAGTGCCCATCAAACATCTCTACGGGCAACAGATACCCTTGGAAGACTATTTCGCCCTCATGATCCAGGAAGCCCTGGCTGAGGAGCGTCGCCTCTCGGCCAGCCAGCGCCATTTTCGGCAACTGGCGCTCTGGTGAAGCGAAGCTTGGGCGACGAACACCACAGACTCCTTCCCCCAATCTGTTCAGCTCTGCGGCTGAACGGCTGGGATGGTCTGTCCAACTGCATCTCTTCCGCACCACTCCCACCCACTCCCACCCACTTCTACTCCCTCTCAACCTCAACCATCCACACTCTTTTTTCCGCTTTTCATGAGCAGGGACATATCATGTTCAGGTTTGTTGCTTCTCTTCCCTGATGTGGTTTCGATGAGGCTACTTGGTTGAGGAAACGATGACGCAAAGTCATACACTTCAGCGCGGTAGCGACTTCGTGTCCATCTCATCCAGGAGAGGGAAGAGAGAACGTGGAGGAAAGGGGTAGAATCAGCACAGAAACTAGTTTCGAGACTCCTGGTTCTGTCAGAACTCGGAAGATAATTTGGCATGGAGACCACTTACGGGGTATGCTTGTGAAAAGCCAATATATGATGAGGAGTGATCTATGAATTGCCCACACTGTGAGCTTGCCCCGTTTTCGTAGAGTCTCTAGAGGTTTGAGGTGAGGAGAGTGAAAAATGTTTTGACGCAACGTGACGTTAACGTTTTTATTATAGTATAAAAATTGTACTACGTCAAACGTTACGTTATGTTTTTTAATTCCCCGTCCGCTCATAATTCAGTGGACTTACGTATCCGAGTGTAGAATGCCGACGAACACGATTATAATAGACTTCCATGTAGGTAAAGAGTGCTAATCGCGCTTCATCATGTGATGAATAAATGCGTTCCCCTACACATTCATCTTTTAAGGTTCCAAAGAAACTCTCCATCGCGGCATTGTCCCAACAATTTCCTTTACGTGACATACTTGACTGTATTCCAGCTTGTTCTAAACACGCCTGATACGCTCTTGAAGTGTACTGACTTCCTCTATCACTGTGATGCAGCAACCCCGCTTTAGGGCGACGGCGGGCAAGGGCAAGGTTAGCGTGCCTGTTCTATTAATCTCTCATCGCAATTGCTCGACATCGACCATCCCACAACCATTCGTGAATACAGATCTAAAATGACCGCGAGATAGAGCCATCCTTGTCGAGTTGGGATATACGTGATATCCGTCACCCATTTTTTGTTTGGCGCTTCAGCACGAAATTCCCGATTTAAAAGGTTGGGAGCGACTGGATGAGCCATATCTCTTTTTGTGGTCACTACTCGACGCCGTTTACGTCTGGCAGAAAGGTTCTTCTGCCGCATGAGCCTGGCGATCCGTTTGCGTGAGCAGGTGATCCCTTCGTCACGCAGCTCTCTCAAAATGCGTGGGCTTCCATATCGTCCTTGATGAGTTACAAACACCTGCCGTATCTTCTGCGTTAAATGAGCATCTTCTCGTTCGCGCAGGCAGGCTGAACGTTTGCGCCAGGCATACAAGCCGCTTTCCGAGATTCCGAGCACATCGCACATGATAACAATGGAGAATTCATGCTTGTGCTGTTCAATAAATTGATGTTTCATTTGGATTCCCGTGAGAAGATGCTCACTGCTTTTTTTAGTATGTCACGCTCCTGCTGGAGTCTTTCGACTTCGCGTTTCAAGCGACGATTTTCTTCCTCAAGCGTGGTTTGATGCCCTTTGCCTGGAAATGCTTCTTTCCCATGTTCTGCTAATTCCTTGCGCCACCCATGAATCGCGCTGTCGGAGATACCCAGCTCGCGCGCTATTTGTGCAATCGGCTTGCCTGATGTTTGCGCCAGCCGCACGGCTTCCTCTTTGAATTCTTTTGTGTAGACCTTTTGGCTCTTTCCCATTGATAAGCCCCTTTCTGATCTGCTTCGAGTATATCTCAGCTTTAGGGACTCTTTCAAATCGGGGCAATCTCACCATACGATTGCTTGATCGTCGTGGTAGATCGGCAGGGGGACATCCACTGCCCGTTACTACTGCATTCCTGCATGCACAAGAGAATGTTGAGCGAGAGATGAACATGGCTGCTGATATATTGCGCGTGCTGGCTGTTATGCAGACAGTGGACATTCCTGAGTTTTTTTTCCTTGCAGGAGCAAGACATCTAGGGGCCGAGCTTGAGGCTCTCATAACTGAACCATATCTGCTTGATCTTGCTGTTGGAGTTCTCCGTCGCCTCTCACTAGTGCAGCGTCATACGGAGAAACAAATGCTGGCGTTTCATCCTCTCTTGCAGCGTGTACTCTCTGAGCATATGAGTGACCGAGAGCGAGCAATGTGGAAAAGCCGAGTGACAGCCGCATCCGCTGCCATAAAATCGCCTCTATAGGGCAAAAACAATGCATCTTTTGTTTGAAGTGATTTTATTAGGTAGGAGATTTCCCCTATGTCAGCTTCATTCAGTAGCCACAGTTACAATTTTCCTTACAAATGGACTGTCGCCATAGTTGTGATCTTCGGTTCTTTTATGAGTGTACTTAATCAAGCATACTCTCATATATCTGCCATACAGTGTATGAGGTTCTAGAGAGAGATGCAAATTGTAGGGAGACGCTGTGTAGGGCGACGTGTGCTGAAGTACACGTCGCCCTACACAGCGTCTCCCCTCACGGATTACTCAGCTTGCCATACTTGGATGGTGCCACCACCACCAATTTGTGATGCAAAGATTACGCTTGAGGCGATATATTTGCCATCTGGTGACCAGCAGAGCGAACCTGGATACGCATTCCGATCCGCAGTTCCATGCTGACCATCGTAGGTGAAAAGCCTCTCGCCAGTCTGACTATCCCAGATCTCGATAGCTTTATTCTTAGCGAAGACGATACGTTTTCCATCGGGCGACCAGGAGAGTGCATAAGTGTGCTCAGGGCTTCGATAGGTAAGCAAAACCTTGCCCGTTGGAATACTGATAATCTGGATAGCCTCGCCAGACGTTTTTGTCGCATATTTATGCAGCGCAAGGCGTGTGCTATCGGGTGACCAGCTTATGTCTGGAGCATTTAGCGTAAGGACCGACTGCCAATCGGCTGTGCTCCTGATCACTGTCTTGTCTCCACTCGTAACTGTGATGTATTTGCCGTTGGGTGACCAGCTGATATTGTCAATCTGGTCGGTAGAAAGCATTTTTACTACCGCCCCTGTCCTGGCATTCCAGATTGTCACACCCCCTGTCGAATCTGCTGTGTTATAGCCACCCGCAAGATACTGCCCATCAGAGGACCAGGCAACCTGGCTAATGGTTGTTGTCGTATGCACCTCGGGGAAGTAACGAGTGAGCAATTTACCTGTCAGCGGGTCCCAAACCTGTATATCGCCAATGGCGGAAGCCAGGTGGGTACCATCAGGGGACCAGGCAACCTGTGTGGCATACACTTCACGGTCTACATACTGATTTGTGCTTGGCTCAGGCGTGAGTACAACCTCGTGGGTGCCTGTAAGGGCATCCCAGACGTGTACCGAGCCATATCTAATCGGGCCTGCCGCGACCGCGAGATGTTTTCCATCGGGCGACCACTTAAGCATACTTATCGAAATGTCATCGTCACTGTTCTTGCCCTTTTGCGGAAAGGTATGGGTATAAAGCGTTTTGCCAATCTCGGATGGCCGGGTTGTAGCGGCAGGAGTGTGCTGGCCTTGCCCAAAGTAGCGGAAAGCTACAATGTTGGCCAGGACGAAAAGGATCGCCGCGGCCAGTCCGACGAGAGTCCATAAGCGGAGCGGCTGGCGTGAACGTGCCTGTTTGCCGTTGGCGGCGACTGAATGTGGCTGTTTCTCCCGGGTGGGGGTATCTATTTCTTGCATTGGTTGTTCTCCCAGAGATGATATCTCTTCCATGGATGGCGCGGCTGGCTCTGTGAATTGCTCGCGAGCGGCAAATTCTGCCTGGGCAATTCTTGACCAGGCACGCTCCAGGATGGCTGCATCTTCTGCATAAATGGTCCGCAACGCAGCAATGGTTGGGGCTCCAGGTGTAGCCTCTTGCTGGTGTCCATCCTGGTCATGTAGGAGATCTTCAACTTGTTCATTGACACTCTCTGGCTGAAACAGGTCATCGTGATGATTCATGGGTATGCTCCTCCCCTCTAGCCTGTTCGTACATGGCGCGTAAGCGGTTAAGAATGCGCGATAGCAGCATACGAATTGCGCCATCACTTTTGGCGAGCCGTTGCGCAATGGCTTTCGTGCTCAGATCGTCTGCGAAGCGCAGCCGCAGTATCTCCTGGTGGAGTTGGGGCAGACTACTCAGGTATGCACGAAGCTGAGCATGATCTACGCTGCGTAGCACCTGTACCTCTGGTTCTTGTCCATCATCATGAATGAGCGTCTCAGCAAAATCCTCCAACGATACAAACGCTGGAAGGCGCCCGAGATGTCGATAGCGATCAATAATTTTGTTGCGAGCCACCCGCCGCAACCATGTAAGCTGTTCTTTCTCTCCCAGCCGCAATGGCGTCTCGTTTTGTATGACGACGAGAAATACCTCTACGAGGATGTCCTCAGCATCCTCAGGAGATATCAACGCGCGAATATAGGTCAGGAGGGCATGAGCATGGCGTCTATAGAGAGCTGCCACAGGTAACTCTACAGCGTAATCCATAGGTTGTTGTGACTGATGCATCATATTCCTCAGTTTTCAGAGATCTCACCTCAACAAACGACAAGCAGAGAGAAAATGCAACAGTCATGTTCCCAAACCCTCGCTTTTTGACGTCTTTTGGTAATTACTCAGGACTTCTCACCCCTCTCTCGCCAGGGGTAAAGGGTGTGTGGGCAGAAAGAATCTTACTAGCGATGCTTAAAGCTGCTCTCAGTAAGGCATATGAGCAAATCTGAACGTATTTCCCTTTTCGTCCTGGACATATCTCCCACGTATCTCGGCCTCAGAACCTCACTGAAGTCGAGATAAGATTCATCCAAACCGGGACAACTACAGTTGTCAAGTCTCGCTGAAACTTCTCCGCCGCAAAGTGAGAGCCTGCTCCCCGGCTACGAGGAGCAGGTTCTCTATGCCATTCCTCTTTCTTACAATCGTCCGACCAACCGCGCCAAGCGAACCCCCTCCTGGACTACGTCAGAGACTGGCACAAGGCTTAACGCCAGCGCATCAATGTCCGTGGCCAGCAGTTCCAGCACACGGTCCCTGATCTTGCCCTCATTGCCAAAAACCACCAGGCTTTCAATAAGTCTCTCTGAAATCGGATGGGTGTCTTGTTCTGTAAAGCCTGCCGCAATGAACATCTTGCGATAGGCTGGCAGCGTTGGATATATACTTAGAGCTTGCCGTCCCGCCTGTAACGCGATCACCCGATCTTCTGTAAAAGCCACTGGGACATGGGCCACCACTGGCGGACGGGGCCGCGCGGCTGCCGCGGCCCCTGCACTCAGAGCGGGAAGAGCCGTATTGAGCATATAGGGAATTGGCGTGATAAAAGGGAGGGCACCATCCGCTACTTCGCCCGCGAGACGGAAAGCCCCTACTCCGAGTGCAGAGACAAACAGGGGGACCTGCGATGATCCTTGAAGAGAGGCATCCACTGTAAAGTAGCGCCCCTGGTGATGAATCTCTCCTTGCTCCAATAATGGACGCAGCACCTGGATATATTCACGGAGATAGGCCAGAGGTGCATCCATTTCTATGCCGTAGATGCTCTTTGCCATCTGGGGCAATCCCGTCCCTCCTATTCCCAACCTCAGCCTCCCAGGGGCCAGGCTAGTGAGACTCAGGACTTGCTGTGCCATGAGAACAGGATGGCGCGACGTGATCTGCACAATAGATGTTCCCAATTTCAGATGGCTGGTACGTGCCGCCGCAGCGGCCAAGGTCGTCAGCACATCTGGATACCCCAACGGGCCAAAAGCGACCCACACATGATCAACACCTGCATCCTCAATCTCGACAATATTCGCAACCAACGTTGCAGGATCAGCTGGCTGCACGCTTATACCCACTCGTTCTCCCAAAGAACGAACTGCCGCTTGTTTTTCCACAGATACATTTCCTTTGGTATTGGAAAGAGATTAGATATCTACTCAGAAACCGTCTCTTTCATCAGTGTTTTGCTTGTGTCGCCTCTGAAAATCAAGAGGCGACGATGTATAGCGATTGATACCTATCAGATTCGAGAACATGTAATAGGGGTAGAGTATTAACCATACGAAAAACCACGTCAAGCGGTTTTGGCGAGCGAGAATTGCAAGATATATTGGATGCGGGCCAGTGCCTGCCAATTGTCAACGAAGCGATAGAAGTTCTGTAAGCCGCGATTGATGCTGCTGTACAGAGCTACTATCTGGTTGTTGTCCAGATGTGACCACGCTCCCTTTGCGGTTGGTTCCCCTTCTGCTGTACATATCTTGTGGTCATGCAACTGTTTGATGATTTTCTCGATAAGCGCTTTGATCGCGGTTTTCCATCCAGTTGATCGGCGCTTGTACAGTCTTGATTTTCCCGTAATTCGTGCCAACCGATCAAGGCGTCCAGTATGCTAATACAGCCTACATCAATCGACTGTAGGAAATGGGAGTCCGCATCAGCATGGTTGCGGTGTGCAACCCCTATCAAAACGCCTTTGCCGAGAGTTTCATGAAAACCCTCAAGATTGAGGAGGTTAACCTCAACGACTATCAAACTTTGGAGAAAGCACGTGCTAACATTGAGTACTTCTTACACAATGTCTATAATGGGCAACGGCTGCATTCCGACTTGGCATATCGATCACCAAACGAATTTAAGCAGATGTATTACCAAGGTCTGCTTTCCTGAAATGTCATCTGGAGTGGCCTTTGGGAACCAGTCCAGGGAGAAAAGGGCCTCAATGTGAGGATGATTCCCAGATTTCAGCCCTTTTTGCAGATGAAAATTGGCGAAAGTGGAGTCAAAGTGGTGAGAGCGCATCAACAAAAATGCTTAAGTTGACACTACCACTACAACACGCATCCCAGACCCATGAGCAGTCAGGCACTGGCGTATTTCTCCACTCGATCCAGCCACTCGCGCATAAGAGCGCGGCAGAGTTCATCCTGCTCGATATTGACGAAATGGCCTGCTTGATCGAGTACCGCGAACGTCGCTCTGGGATAGTTGTCCAGCAGATCCCAGGCGTCCTGATACCCACAGAGATGGTCTTGCCGTGCGGTCACAATGAGCGTGGGGCCCCCAAAGGAGATGGGCTGTGGGTCCACTTCAAAGGAAGAAGGGCCAGCCATCTCCAGTCGCGCGTTGAAGGGATGATCGGCACGCTTCACCTCCGCCAACACATTGCGTACCGCTTCGATGACCCTGGAGTTCTCTACGACGACGAGGTCTTCGACGAGTTGTACCTCCCCTGGCTCTAACTGTGCCAAAAGCTTTGGATTTTTTATCAGTGTGGTCCTCTTTGGGAGAGCGGTCTGGGAGAGATCTGCCTTCACTTGAGGTGCACACAACAGCAAGCCATCGATCAACGCTGCCCGGCGCGAGATTACACCACGGGCTAGGTATCCTCCATAGGAGAGTCCAGCAAGCACAAAGCGTTGACCGGGAATCACTGTGTCGATGAATGCCAGCACGGCATCGAGCATCTGATCATGCGTAGCCAGGCGATCCGCGCTTGGAGTGAGGCCTGTACCAGGCAAGTCAGGATAGATACGCAGCCAGCCGGTCCGCTGCGTGAAGAGAGGTTCCATGAGCCGTTCCATAATGTGATGATCGCTTGGCCGCCCAGGCAACATCACGATAGGTCGGCCCGCGCCGTAGGTTTCATAGAAGATTTCAAAATCTCCCAGGTCACATTTCATATCCTTGCCCTTCTATTTAAGTGAAAGATATTTGTGCTCAGCAAGCAACCGTGTCACAACGCGTCTACGAGAGGGATGTATTTCTCTCTCATGCATACCACGCACACTTCACTGCCTTTACCATAATTGCTTAAAGAAGTTGCGAATGTCGTCGATGAGCAGATCTGGAGCAGTTTGGGTCGCGAAATGACCGCCCTGGTCGTAGATCTTCCAGAAGACAATGTTCGTGTGATCGCGTGAGGCAAAGCGGCGGATCGCGGGATAGTCGTTGCCAAAGTGGCTCAGACCCAACTGGACCGTAGTAGGTCCAGTTGGCACGAACGTTGGGTGAGCAACCTCGTAGTAAAAGCGTGCTGAGGATGCTGCCGTGTTCGTGAGCCAATAGATCATCACATTGGTGAGGATGTAGTCGTCACTCACATCGTCTCCATAGATCTGATAGTTCCAGGCAAGCTGGCCTACTGGCGAGTCGGCCAAGGCATGAGCCAGGGTCTGGGGGATATTGGATTGGAGCGGATGATAGATTCCCCGATGGTGTTGCGACCAGTGGAATTTTTGCCACAGCTCCTTCTCTCCCAAAGACAGGGCATCCATCTCAGCTGGGTTACCAGAAGGCGCTGAGAAGATCTGCGTGACGTGGACCCCAACGACATGCTCAGGATCGAAGCGGCCTATCTCTGGGGAAAGAACAGAGCCCCAATCGTTGCCATGTGCGCCATAGCGATCGTAGCCAAGGCGGTGCATCAGCTCAGCCCATGCTCTGGCGGTACGGTACTGATTCCAGCCCACCTCGTGTGTGGGACCGGAAAACCCAAAGCCGGGAAGCGACGGGATCACCAGGTGAAACGCCTGGGCCGTCTCATCACCATGTGAACGCGGATCGGTGAGCGGACCAATCAGATCCAGGTAGTCGACCACCGACGTCGGCCAGCCATGAGTCAGGATCAGTGGTAACGCGTCATCCACCTTCGAGCGAATATGCAGGAAGTGGATATTTTGTCCATCAATGGTCGTCGTGAATTGTGGATAAGCATTGAGTTTCGCTTCCCAGGTTCGCCAGTCATAGTCCTCGCGCCAGTATGTGACCAACCGCTTGATGGGGGCGAGAGGCTCACCATAGTTGGTACCTACGCCAGGAAGTTCATTGGTCCAGCGAACACGGGCAAGCCGAGCCTGTACATCATCCAGGTCTGCTTGGGAAATCGCAATTGTATAGGGGGTGATCACTCTCTTCCTCCTCCTAATCTTTGGTGCGAAAGATAGCAACGAGTCCAATGAGCGTGTAAGAGGACTCGGAATTATGGTCGTATATCTTATCTAGCGACAAACCACCGTATCGAGAGCCAGGTGGAAACCTCAATGGTCTAAAGATTTCTAAGTGGGCGGCTGCATGCGGCGCATATAGCCCTATTTCTCCCACTATCTAGGATTCGATCGGTTGGTTGATCTCCCAGGGGTTCCCTTCGGGATCGGCAAAGTGCGCTGTGCGCAGCCCCCAAGGCTGATTGGTTGGAGGCCTGAGGAACGTGACGCCTTTTGCCTTGAGCACCTCATATGTGGCATCGACATTCTCCACCTCAGCAGCTAGCAGCGTCTGGGCTCCCTCCTTGCGCTTCAATGTATTGACCTCCAAGCCGATCAGGTCTGCGGCGGCTGAGACCTCCAGCAGGATCAAGTACAGGTCGTCCAGGCGGAAACTGGCAGAAACGGGATCGCTCTCTTGCAGCTGAAATCCTAGTTTCTCTCGATAAAAGGTCGTACATGCGGCCAGGTCTTGGACGAACAATACCGTCGCAATGATCTTATTTATCATATCTACACCTCTTTTCCTTTGTGCTCCCCTCATCTCCCTTCTGTTGAAGGCGCTGATGCAGGAGGAATTGTTCGGCTCGGTTTCCTGTGAGCGCAAGGGCACGCAACTCGGCTGCCTGAGCCTGCTCTCGCCGACCCAGTTCCAGCAAGAAGTTCCCCCGAATGGCGTGAAAGAGATGATACCCCTCCAGATCACGCGTGAGCGTTTCGACTTCGGTCAGTGCTGCTTCTGGTCCGGCCACATAGCGCAAGGCCACTGCTCGGTTCAGTTGGATGACTGGCGACGGCGTCATGCGTAACAGCAGATCATAAAGCGCCAGGATCTGTGGCCAGTCGGTCTCCTCCCACGACGTGGCCTCCGCGTGGCAAGCCACGAGTGCCGCCTGGATCTGGTAGGGGCCAGGACGACCCAGCGCCGCCGCTTGCTCAATAAGCGTTCCCGCCTCCGTCATCATCCCTCGATCCCAGCGTGAGCGATCCTGATCGGCAAGCAAGATCAGTTTGCCCTCGGCATCGAAGCGCGCATCGGTCCGCGCCAAGTGCAGACGCATCAGCGCGAGTAACCCCAGAGGCTCGGGTTCTCGGGGGTAGAGCCGCGTGAGAAGGACCGCCAGCCAGGCCGCATCTTCGGCGAGATCTCGGCGAGCAGAGGCGCTCCCTCGGCTGGAGAGATAGCCTTCGTTAAACATCAGATAGAGCGCCGCCAGCACTTCGCCCAACCGCTCATCCAAATCCTCATGATGAGGGGCATGATACGGGATACCAGCCTGCACAATCTTCTGCTTGGCCCGCCCCAGACGCCGCGCAACCGCCGCTTCGGAGGAGAGGAAGGCGTGGGCAATTTCTGCGGTCGTAAAGCCGCAGACCGCTCGCAGCATCAAGATCACCTGCGTCTCGCGCGAAAGCGCCGGATGGCAGCAAGTGAACATCAGCCGGAGGCGGTCGTCTGGCTCTTGCACCACCGGATGCTCCAACGCGGCGAGCTTCTCACGGTAGCGTGCATCGCGGCGGAGCTGGTCGATAGCGCGACGACGGGCGACCGTCAGCAACCAGGCACCGGGCTGAGCTGGAATCCCTTCGATGGGCCAGCGTTCCAGCGCAACCAGCAGAGCATCCTGAACAATCTCCTCGGCAACCTCAAAGTTCCCCAGGATACGCAGAAGGGCACCCACAATTTTACCCGCCTCTTCGCGGAAGACCGCACTGAGTGTGGCCTGGATTCCACCACTGGAGACAGGTGGAAGTAGGGTCCTTGGAGTATCAGACATGGGTGTGCGGCTCCACCACCACCGGCCAGATCTCGACCACATTGTAGCCTGGTGCGTGAACCGACCATGCCTTGGCAAGGCGCAACGCCTCATCAAGATCAGCTACCTCGATCTCAGCGACCCCTCCGATCACTTCCGTTCCCTCAAGGAAGGGACCATCAGTCACCAGCGGTTGCCCGCCCGAGCCAACGTGGACGCTGGTCACGGTATGGGGCAAATGGAGCCCATAGCTCTTTCGGATCTGAGAGCGGTGATCGTCTAACCACTGACTGGCCTGCGCTCGCTTGTGGGCAAGAACTTCTTCAGACAGCTCCTGCCACGCCGCCAGGTCCTGGGCATTGGTGCAAAACAAAAGAAGGTAGTTCATCAAAATGTCCTTTCGGTTCATGAAGTTGCTCTTCAAAGGATGCTCAGTATTTGGCCTTTATACATACGACGAACAGACTCGACCCGAAAAGGACATCCATGACAAGGAGTGAAGCCTTGCAATGGATACTCCATTCTGATTGAGTTATGATTTTTGTGAAAATGCAAGGCGGACGCCCAGTCCGATAAACGTTCCTCCAGTGAGCCAACGAAGCACCTTTGCCGCTCCCAAACGCTTTTTGATCCATTGCCCAAGAAAGCTCGAGAGAGAGGCAACACTTGCGTCTACAGCCAAGCCGGTGAGATTATATACCAGGCCTAGAATGAGCAGCTGGAAAGGAACAAAACCTCGTGTTTGATCGACAAACTGTGGAAGAAAGGCGAAGTAGAAGAATGCCACTTTCGGATTGAGTAAGGTGGTTAGACTTCCTTGCAAGAATATCTTTGCCAAACCCGCCTTCTCGCTACTTGAACTCACAAGCATTTCTTGATGGCTCAGGATGGTGCGTATCCCTAAATAGATCAGATAGATCGCTCCAACATACTTAATGATCTCATAGACAAAAGGGACTAGAAGAAACAACCCAGAAAGTCCTAGTGCAACAGCACTGGTCTGGATCAGTCCCCCAGTTGCGATCCCAAGGCTGGAAATCAACCCGGCAGAACGTCCCTGTCCCGTCCCGCGCGCAATGATGTAGAGCATATCTGGTCCGGGGATAACGCTTAAAAGAAATGCAGCTACAAAGAGCAGAAAGATATTGATGAATGAGGGCATTGGTGAGACGACTCCTAAAACCAGAGGAGGCGCACGAATTGGCACAGCGCCTCACCACGCCTTCCCCTGGTTTTCTGGCAAAGATGTTCCTAACAGCATGAATGCTGTCAATTACGAATACTTACAAGCTTCCAGGTCTGATATGTTGTCTAGGGTATCCAGTTCAAAGGTATCCAATTCAAAGGTATCCAGTTCAAGAGAATATGCATCTTTTTTCCTTTCTCGTGAGAGCGAATAGTGTTGTGAAGATCACCCTCTGTGATCTTCTATACATTCGACGAATAGACATGTTCCGAAAACGACATTCATGCAAGAAATCTTTTCAGCATCCGCCTCTAGATTATCCCCAGCGCTGTCTCAGGCGGGGGAGGATCTCTTTTGCGTAGAGTTGTAAAAAGCGCGACTGGTCGTCGCCGGGGGCGTGGAAGATCAAGTGAGTGAAGCCCAGTTCGATATAGGGGCGAATCTGCTCAATATGCTCTTCGGGATCACTGGAGACGAGCCAGCGCTTGTGGGCCTGGTCGGTTACAGTGACGGCTTTCGCCTCCATCTCACGCGCGTCGTGAATGTCAACTTTATCCTCTGCGGGCAGGGCTAACGCAGCCCAGATGCGCGTGTCCTGCAAGGCGCGATTGCGATCTGTATCGAAAGAAACCTTGACTTCGATCGTCTTCTCAATCTGTTCAGGATCGCGTCCGGCTGCTTTGGCACCTTCCGCTACTGACGGCAGCAGTTGATCACGATAGAGCGCATCGCCTTTGCCCGAGGTACAGATGAAGCCGTCGCCCGCGCGCCCGACGAATTTCGCCGCGACCGGACCGCCTGCGCTGATATAGATGGGGATAGGCTGATCAGGCTTATCGTAAATCGTTGCGTTGCGCGTACGATAATGTTCGCCCTCAAACGTGACCAGTTCTTCTGACCACAGGCGACGAATCAATTCAACCGATTCGCGCAGGCGCGCCAGGCGCTCTTTGGCAGGCGGCCACTCGCCGCCGGTGACTGCAATCTCATTGAGAGACTCACCTGAGCCCACTCCCAGGATCATGCGTCCGGGGTTTAGCACGCCCAGCGTGCCGAATGCTTGAGCGACGATGGCCGGGTTGTAGCGGAATGTTGGAGTGAGAACGCTGGTGCCGAGCAAAACGCGCTGTGTGCGCTCGCCCAGCGCACCTAACCACGCGAAGGCCTGGGGTGCATGCCCATCTGTATGCCGCCAGGGCTGGAAATGGTCGCTGATCCACACACTGTCAAAGCCGCACTGCTCAGCCTCAACTGAAAAATTGAGCAACTCTCTGGGAGCGAATTGTTCAGCTGATGCTTTATAGCCTAGTTTCAAGGGATGTGCCTGTGCCATACATTCTCCTTTGATACTTATCTCAAAACCGCTCTAAGCCGCAAAGCCCCTCCTCTGGCTTGTTCTCTGGAAGAGGTTAAAAGCTAAACTCCCCCCTAGTACTTCGCCACGACGCTTTGGGCTCTACAAGGTGTTGACAGGAGTGTCTGGTTTGTTAGGTTGGTAGCAAAGCAAGACAACACCCTTGCTCAACGTTTCGGTGTGAATCAGTTGGAGTCTGCTGGCACCTTTCCCCTCCTTGAAAAAGCGCTTTCCATTTCCCATCAGGATAGGATGCACCAGAAATCGATACTCGTCTATAAGACCGCTTGGCATCAGTGAATGCACCAGGGTTGCACTCCCTGCTATGCGAATATCCTGCCCAGGCTCTTGTTTGAGCCTGCTGACCTCTTCGAGGAGGTTCCCCTGAAGGCGTGTGGTATTCTCCCAGGGAATATTCAGAGGCTCAGATGAAACGACATATTTCGCCATGCTATTCATCTTGTCCACGATGCCCATTTCATTGTTCTTCGCCTGTGACCAGATCGGCGCCAGCATTTCATAGGTCACGCGCCCAAAGAGAAAGATATCTGAAGTCAGGACTCCCTCTTGAATGTATGCCGCCCTCTCATCACTCTCAAAAGGATGGAACCACTGATCCATCGTATTGGAATCAAAGACACCGTCGAGGGCAAGCCATTCTGACACAACAAGTTTTCTCATTTCCCCTCCAGTTGATGTAGCTTAGGAATTGACAGCAGTGTGCTTCGATGCCATTGTGTGAAGCAAGCCCAAGCTGGGGCAACAGCACTCTCTTCCATCATCTCCCAGTCAGCTTGGGTACCTCTTCGGACACCTCTCATTACTCACACTGTCATCATGATGTATACTCTTGTGCTTGACTGTGTTGTGCTGAGCAGGTGGTAGTGCTCAGCACCCACATACACAAACGATAGCAACCTTCTTGCTCTTTCAGCTGATGAAGGTTTGAGCAAACTGACGAATCTCATCCAGGTGGGTGGCATCCAGGAAGCTGATCACCAGCCCCTGCACACCCGCTTCCTCATAGGCAGTCAGACGCTGACGAATGGTCTCAGGCGTCCCAATGAGGCCATAGGACCCGACGTCACCGGGAAACACGGCGCCAGCCCAATCAGGGACCTGGGCTCTGGCTTGCTCATCGGTCTCACCGATAATGCAGAGCGTGAGGGCTGTCCGATGAATGCTCTCGTAGTCGCGGACAACGGTCTCGCAATGCTGCTTGAGAATGGCGAACTTGCGCTTGAGAGTGGAGAGGTCCCCACTCACATTACAGGCATCGCCATATCGTGCCACGAGCTTGAGCGTCACCTGCTCACCACCTCCGGCGATCATCATCGGGATGTGGGGGCGTTGCACCCCTTTGGGTTGATTGATCGCACCCCGAATCTGGTAATACTTCCCTTCAAAGGTAGCTTCTTCCTGTGTCCACATAGCCAGAATGACCTGCAACGCTTCTTGCAGCTGGCGCAGGCGTTCCGGGCCATCAAGAAAGGGGTAGCCATAGGCGTGATAATCGGGTTCGTACCAGCCTGCTCCAATGCCAAAGTTGAGTCGTCCATGCGAGATCACATCGAGGGTTGAAGCCATTTTCGCTTGTAAGGCAGGATTGCGGTAACTATTTCCCGTGACCATCTGGCCGATACGTACCCGTTTGGTATCGCGGGCCAGAGCAGCTGCCATGGTCCAGCACTCAAAGACCATGTTCTGCGAAGGGGGAGCCGTCAGAAAATGATCAGAGATCCAAACAGAATCATAGCCCGACTGGTCAGCCGTTTGCGCCAGATGGGTCAGGGTTTCATAGGCTTCCACCGGGTCCTGAAAGCCAGCCAGTTCGTGCGTAAACCCTTGGGGGAGAAAGAGGCCATATTTGAGTGTCATCTGTTCCGTCCTTTTTTCTTGGTGGGTAAGAGCGCTCACAAAAATAAGCACTCACTATGCAGCCAGAACCAGAGCATCGGTGCTTAACAAAAGAAGAGAGTTCATGGATTCTTTCCTTTCGTTCGAGCAATTGCCTTTCAAAGGATGCCTGTATTTGGCCTTTATCTATACGACGAACAGGTATGATCTGAAAAGGACATTCTTGATGAGGAAGGAAGAGACTATCAGTCACCACAGGTCTATTTCTGGATGTGTCAGAACTGAAAACACAGAAGATCACAAGGCGTGCTTCATCTTCAACCTGAATCTGTTTAGGCGACCAGCAACATGGTTTTCAAGGCATCCAATCGTTGGCAGAAGAGATGACGTTGGTCAGCGAGGGAAACATGTTGCTTTCTCGTGGTCCGAAACCGAAAGAACTGGCGTACCTCGTCAAATGCCCTGCAGAAGCGAGAGGCCGAGGTGAAGTTTCCACATCCACGCATCGGGTAATAGCGCTGTTTGATCCCACGATGATCTTGTTCCAGGTGGTTATTCAGATAGGCATTCCGGCAATGCATGATCTCGTTGCCGAGAATCTCACGAATCGCACGTGGATAGGAGTCATGTCCATCGGTCGTTACCCGCTCCGGGGCGTGACCAACCGTTGCGAGAGCTTGGCGGAAGAACTGCTTTGCTGCCTCCATATCACGTTTCTCACTCAGGCGTGAATCGACCAGATTCCCATCACGATCGAGAGCGCGATAGAGAGAACACCACGTTCCTCGCACGTTGATGTATGTTTCATCTACGTACCATGATGTCCCTATTTGTCCCCGCCGCCTGGTACGCAAGTGTTCTGCAAGCAAGGGAGCAAAACGAGATTCCCAGTCTCCGATCGCCTCATGAGTGAAGACCCAACCGCGCTCAAGGAACATCTCAGCGAGATCCCGTAGACTCAGTGTATAGCGCAGCCGCCAGAGCACGACAAGCAGAACGAGATCGGTTGGATATTCCAGAAAGTTGAAAGGCGTGTTAGTGCGCTCATTGAAGATATGGTGGCACCCTCGGCAACGGAATATCCGGTAGCCAAGTGTGGTTTTCCTGTTTTGTTCTCTCGTCGTTACAGACAGGCAATACGGGCAGTTCATCGGGCACGCCTCCCCAAAATGTTTCTGTGCTGATCAGTCTATCACACGCTAGCGGAACTTCGCTTAGAGTCCTGTTCTCAGTTCTGACGCATCCCTTTCACCTTCTCTCGACTTTTGAGAAGCCCTGATATCCATGCTCACTCTTCGGGGCAAAAGCTTGCTCTTTTGGGCAAAAGTTGCTCACCTCTTCGGGTCGTTTACGACTAAAGGGCCGAACCATAGCGTAAACAACTGACCCCCTGGGAGTCCTGTGAGAGGCAGTAAGCTCACCCAGAGCCGCACGTGCGGCGCGGCTCTCTGGGGGAAAACATCCAAACCGCAAGACGATTGCGCTTCTTCGTATCTCATACTCTCTTCGGCTTCTCACGGAAAAGCCTACGCAGACGCCTGGAATTTACAGGCGTAAGGATTGCTCCGGCGTGCCGTATGGCTCACTCTCCCCTGGCTCAGGCGCCTTCGCCCTTGGGCGCACTACAGCCCTTTCGCGCCTGCCGGGGAGCACCATGCCGACGATGGCTCCCACTCCTGCCAGGACAGCGCAGACGCCCATCGCCGGGACGAACCCACCACTGAATGCCTGGGGGGAGCCATAGCCTCCGATCCCGGCGAACACCGCAGCGGGGATCGCGACCCCGAACACCCCACCGAGAAAGCGTAACATGTTGAAGGTGCCGGACGCCTTGCCGATCTCGTTGGGAGCGACCGCGCTCACGACGGCAGTCTGGGCAGCTGGCATCGCCATTGAGACACCTATGCCAGCGACGATCAGCGGTACGACAAGCCCGGTGTAGGGAAGGTTAGGCCTGGCGATCAGCGCGATCCAGGCCAGCCCAACGGCTTGCAGTAGCAGCCCGCCAACGATGAGTGGTCGTTCGCCAAGCCGGTTGACGAGGGAACCGGCAATCGGTGCAACCACGAACAGCATGGCGGTCGAGGGGAGCAGTCGCAGCCCGGCGGCGAGCGGTCCGTAGCCCTGCGCGGTCTGCAGAAACTGCGCCAGGAAGAAATTGTTGCCATACAGCGACGCGAAGAGCAAAAAGCCGACCACATTACTCGCTGAGAAGGCGCGAGAGCGGAAGAAGCGCATCGGCATCATCGGCACGCGGGTACGCACCTCCCAGACGACGAAAACCACAGCCAGCAGAACTCCAGCCACCAGGGACGCTCCGACTTCAAAGCTACTCCAACCAGCACTGTTCCCGCGTACCAGCCCCCACGCTACCCCCAGGGAAGCGCCCGTCACCAGGAGCAGGCCACCTATGTCGAGAGCCGTGCGCGCACCTTATGTAAATGTCAAGAGGATAGTGGCTCATCCTCAATTTAAGTGAGTCTACTTGCTTGGATGACGGTTCGGTTTTCTGATAGACTCTCATCGATGAATAGATGTTGGTATATTGCAAGGGGACATCATCGATGAACCAGACTGACACTTCTTCTCCCTTTTTGCCTCTTCCTGATGGCATCGTCATTGCATCCATTCATGTGGAAGCGAGCAGAGTGATCGTTTCGTTTCTATTGCCTGCTCTCTTCCCATTGCCCTCTGCCCTCTCTGCGGACAGCCATCTGAGCGGATACATGGAGACTATGTGAGGACTGTGGCTGATTTGCCCTGTGGCGGTCGTCGCGTCATCTTGAAGCTTTCGGTGCGCAAATTTGTGTGTGGCACACCCACCTGCCCGCGCCGGATTTTCACGGAACGTCTTCCTGATCTGGTGCAAATCCTATGCCCGCATGACGAATCGACTCTCGGAGGCCCTCCAGGCGCTCGGTTTTGCGACCTGCGGGGAAGTTGGGGAACGACTCGCTCCCCAACTGGGGATGCAGGTTTCAGGCCCAACGCTTCTGCGGCGCATGCGCACACGCTCTTGTCCCGTACCTTCGTCCGTGCGCATCTTAGGCATCGATGACTGGAGTTGGAAAAAGGGATTGACCTACGGGACCATTTTGGTGGACTTAGAATCGCGCAAGCCCATCGAGTTGCTTCCAGATCGAACGGCAGAGACGGTAGAAGCTTGGCTGCGCACCCATCCAGAAGTAGAGATCGTGAGCCGAGATCGCGGCGGGGATTACGCAGCAGCAGCCAGAAAAGGCGCTCCTCAGGCTCAGCAGGTTGCCGATAGATTTCACCTCCTGGTGCGCCGCATAGGCGCGTATTCGATCCCTCTTGGAAAGAGGAGAAGTTGGGAGGTAAAGACTTCTGGGACGGGAACTTACTTGGCGGGGAAACCCAAAGAGGACAGTAGCATGTTCCAAAGGTGGGGGTAGCTGAAGGCGTTGATGCTAGTGCAAGATTACGAAACCTTTTCGGAAAGAGATAAATGTGGCTCATATGCACACCCATAATAGGCACAGACCCGCTCAGCGAGGTGATGAGCCGAAAGCAACCCATTGGTTTCGGCCACATTGCGTTTGCCATGGACCCACTTGGGCTCAATTGGATTGAGCCAGGGACTTTTGGTGGGCAGTTGGAAAGGCAAAATCCGTACCCCTTCGCCCGTTTGTTTGACCGCGAGGTTGTGTTTTCTGATCCAGGTGCGCACTCTCGCGGCTTTCATGCCAGGAGGCGTTGTCCCAGATGAGGAGCCACTGACGTTTGCCTTGTGCGGCCAATTGCTGACAACACCAGTCCAGAAACTGGATGGTGATCTCACTCACCGGGCGTCCTGTGACAAAACGAAGCCACATCTGCTCTCGCACGGGTTCCTCCGTGGTTCCCTTTTGCCAGAGAACCCCATAGCACGCCAATGCTTTTGGGTCTGGATCATTCTTTTGCCAGGATTGCTCAACCAAACGGACGGGGTGCTCGGAGTCTTGCCAGGCATAAAGGCGTGGAAGAGCAAATCGGCTCCACCAGACCTCGTCGAGGAAGCCAATGGCCCAATCAGAGCGGGGTTGAGCGTACGCGATCAAGCGGTCACGAGCCTTTTTTTTCGTGCATACTGCGGATCGGGGCTGGTGATCCAGTGCGCGGGCGCGTTTCCAACTGACCCCCAAGCGCTTGAGCGCACGGCGGACACTGGCAGCAGTGGTCGGGGCAGCCACGAGTCCTTGTGACAAGCAGATCTGCGCCACCAGTGGGAGAGACCAGAGATTGCGCGCGATCCCAAAATCGCGCGGGCTGCGATGCAGCAGATCGCGCAGGACTGGCAGATTCTCGTCGGCAATGCTGGTGCGTAGCCGATGAGGGCGACAGGACTCCTTCTTGAGCACGTCGAGCCCCTGCTCGTTGAAGTCTTTGATCACATTGCGCACCGTCTGGTCGTCGCAGCCCAGTTGCCGCGCAATGGCGATGGCTCGCTCTCCACGGGCTGAAGCCAGAAGGATCTGGCAACGGCGTAGCACAAAGGCTGAGCCGGAGCGTAAGCGAGCCTCGATATGGGCTCGCTCGGGTTCGGTGAGTGGTCGAATGAAAATGGGTTGCATACCTTCTCATATCGGCTACTTTCCTACTTTCTTTTGAACGATTGCACTAGGCCCCATGTGTCCCGCGCGCTATGGTGAAGCTGAATTGCCAAACCCAGTTTCCAACGGCGAATGGAACGCTCATCGTTGAACGCCACTTGCGATGTCACCCAAATACGCATCAGTTCTGTAGGGGTGCGGAACCCTCTCTTGGGTGAGTGACTGGCAATGAGCCAGGTAAAGGAAACGAACGGGCACCTACGGTGTGCTAGAACGTCGAATACGTGAGAATGCGGGATGGCCCTCCCTTGCGCGAGCAGAAGGGTCACGGAGTCGCGGTAGTACTCGCGGGAGTCACGCCCCGCCTTGGAGCGCCGGAAAGCGGCGTACAGGGGAAAGCGCGGCAGGGAGTACAGATGAGGAGAGGCTGTTGGCGCGTGATGCACTAATGAACAGACCTCAGAGACCTCTGGAAACTGGAAAGCCCGTTGCATCGAAAGGGTGCACGGCGGGTTTGGGGCAGGGGCGTCGGAAAAGGGCTGGCAACAGAACCTCGTCGGCGTCCTATGCTACAAGAACTTGCGCGAAAGACTCAAAGAGGTCATGGATCGCAAGCAGTCTTGCTTGCCTGAAGTCGAAGAACACGCTTCTGATGCGATCCCGGCAAAGGCGCAAGGCATCAAAGATACGGACGCTCACCAACTCGCAGAACCCCAAGCAGCGTTAGCATCAGAGAAACACTACCGAGCCAGTTCTCCCTATCCCAATCAACGGTCTGAAGGGATGCGATATGACGAATTTCAGCAGCAGGTACGCCGAGATAAGCGTGTTGCTCGCTATCAAGACGTGCATGCACTCCTGGAGCAAGGGTTCAGCCAGAGAGCGATTGCACGGAAACTGAAACTGGCACGGGCAACGGTGAGGAAATTTGGCCAGGCAGAGGAGTATCCTGAGATGCACCATCCCAAACGAGGAGAAAGAAGGAGCCTTCTCGATCCCTACAAACTGTACATTTTGCAGCGATGGCAACAAGGATGTACAAACGGTGCCCAGCTCTACGATGAAATCAACGTTCGTGGCTTCACAGGATCAGCGGCTCTGCTCAGAATGTTTCTGTCAGAGCTGAGGAAAAAGCACCAGGAGGCAGGCTCGGCCTTAGCCCTGACACTCGATGCTTCGAGGCAGACCATCAAAATCCCTCCTTCCCTCCCTCCCAAGCCCCGTATTACGTGCCGTATGTCTGCAACACGCGCTTCCTGGCTCTTTGTCAGTCAAGCAGGAACGCTTGATGAGAAGCAAAAACAGCACGTCGCACAGATTCGAGCAGGACACCCTGATCTGGAGAGGGCTTACCAATTGAGTCAGGATTTTGTGATGATGCTGGCAGAGCGGCGAGGTGCGGATCTGGATGCTTGGCTGACCCAAGCGGAACACAGCGGCCTGCCCGAATTCAAAAAAATGGCGAACGGAATTCGCCTTGATTATGCGGCGGTCAAAGCCGCGTTTTCTTCAGAGTGGAGTAATGGGCAGGTCGAAGCGCAGGTCAACTGTTTGAAGCTTCAGAAACGGCTGGTGTTTGGACGAGCCAACTTCGATTTACTGCGGCTTCGTGTGCTCTGTCGTGTTTGATGTTACTGAAGAGCCTATCCAAGGAACGCTAGCTGAGTGCTTCGAGCCTCTCCAACAAAATCTTCTGCCTGTGCCCAGCCCCTTTTCTCCTGCCATTTTTTCTCATCAGAAATCTTCCAGAAGGAAACATGTAGCGAAGCAATTGCTCAAGCTGACAAGAAGCAAACAGGCTCACTTAAATTGAGGATGAGCCTCTATTAGTCTAGCGTTTACAGCCAGAAGATCCACTCCCATGCAAGGCCCTGAGCAATCGCGCCGCCCACCACCGGACCGGAGAGGACAGCCAGCCCGGTGACGCTCCCGAAGATCCCCAGAGCCCTTCCTCGTTGCTCCGGCGGGAATGCCACGCTCAGCAGCGTCATCGCCAGCGGCATCACCAGGGCCGCTCCGCTCCCCTGGACGGCACGCGCAGCAATCAACCAACCAATAGAGGGCGCGAGCGCGCAGGCGGCTGACGCCGCTACGAACAGCCCCAGGCCAGCGACGAACATGCGCCGACGACCGAAGCGGTCGCCCAACACTGCGCCTATCATCAGCAGCACCGCGAAGCTCAAGGTATAGGCATTCACCGTCCACTCCAGTTGCTCGATGGAGGCACCCAGATGCAGACGGATCGTGGGAAGCACGGTCGAGACGACTAACGAGTCGAGCGAGATCATAAAGGAGGCCAGCGACGCAAGCGTCAGAACCCAGGCTTGCGTCGCTTTTTCGTTTCTTTTTTGTGTTTGGAGTTTAGACTACCTAAGTTTCGCCCAAACTAGCAACAGGTTCGCCAGCCCTTGAAGAGCTTGCGAAAAGAAAGGTGATGCTCCATAGCTAATGAAGAAACGAAACAACGTTCATTCGCGAGGAGAATCATCATGAACGAGTGTATCACACCCACAACGAACCATTTTAGCCCGACAGCGAGTCTCGCCGCCATAGGAGTGAAGTTGAACCAACAAGACCTATTTGGCCCGATCCGCACCAATGTACACATCAAGCAGAAGACCGTCAAACATACGCCTGCTGACAAGCTCTATGATGCGTGGATTAGCCTGTTGGCCGGAGCCCACGGGCTGGTAGAAATCAATACCCGCCCGCGAACGGACCCAGGCTTGCAAAGGGCCTTTGGACGTTCGGCCTGCGCCGAACAGTCAGTGGTGCAAGAGACCTTGGATGCTTGTACGGCAGACAATGTAACGCAATTGCAACAAGCGTTCGATGAAATTTTTCGGCAGTACAGTCAAAGCATTCATCATGACTACCAGGCACGCTTTCTCCTGCTGGATGTGGACATAAGTGGTCTGCCCTGCGGCCCTAAAGCGGCTTTTGCTACCAAGGGGTACTTTGCCGGGCAATATCACCGCCGGGGACGGCAATTGGGCCGCGTACTAGCTACTGAGTATGCGGAAGTGGTCGTTGATCGTCTCTTTGCGGGCAATGTCCAGTTGATCAAAGCCTTGCAGCCGTTGGTAGAAGCGGCTGAGGAGACCTTACAACTGGATGAGGCGAAGCGGGCGCGGACGATTCTGCGCGTGGATGCCGGTGCTGGAACCCTGGATGACCTCAATTGGCTGCTTTCTCGGGGCTATGAGGTCATGGCGAAAGAATACTCGGGGCAACGCGTTCTCCGCCTGGCCAAAACGGTTACCGAGTGGGTCCAGGATCCGGACTGGCCCGAACGCTCGTTTGGATGGGTGACCGAGCCTCCTACCAACTATGTCCGTCCCGTCGAGCGCATTGCGGTACGTTGTCGCAGACAAGATGGCACCTTTGCCTATGGCGTGTTGATCTGCTCGTTGTCGGCTGAGCAGGTGCTCGCGATGCTGGGGCGTACGAGCTTGCAAGCGGTTGATCCCGTCGCCGTCTTGGCTGCCTATGTGACCTTCTACGATCTGCGCGGTGGAGGCATCGAAACCTCTTTGAAAGGTGACAAGCAGGGGTTGGGTCTCACCAAACGCAATAAAAAGCGCTTTGAGGCTCAACACATGCTGGTGCTGCTTGGCTCTTTGGCTCACAACGTGGTGATTTGGGCACGCCAGTGGCTGATGAGTCCTCCGATCCAACGCTGCGGCATCTTGCGCATGGTGCGTGATGTGTTTCATATCAGTGGCTTGCTCCGCTTTGACTCATGTTGTTGAGATTGTCCTGAATCAGGACGCTTGCTTGGCTCGCTCGCTCATCCATCCCTTGCGGGAGTTGCTCACTCCCTTACACATTGTTGCTAGTTTGGGCGAAACTTAGGTAGTCTAAACGTCAATGTCATAACGAGGTCCTCTTTTGCTCTTTTCTCTCAAATTTAGCAAATCCGCTTACTTCTTGCAACACAACCTCACGCACCTCCTGCTCCTCTCTCCCGAAACAACAGCACAACATTCTCGGCTGGAAGGTCCGCTGCGCCATCACGTGACAGGGCACTAGTACACAGAGGCGCAAATCCGCGTGTGGTTTAGATAGTCAGAGCCTTGCCCTGAAAGGTCCATTTGAAGGGTTTTGCCATCGTCGTGTTGTAGTACTCGATAAAAGCGAACACTTTGGCTTCTAACTCTTCAACGGAAGTGAAAGAGCCGCGTCTGAGCAGCTTACGGACCAGGATCGAGAGCCAGATCTCGATCTGATTGAGCCACGAGCTATGCTTAGGAGTGTAATGGAAGACGATCTTGTGGCTGGGATCGCTCAAAAACGCCGCCCGGCGCGACATCAAGGCCAGGATGCCATATTCGCCCTTCTTCCCCAGATCCTGCTCGATGCCTGAGATCTCAGCGATCCAGCGCACCAGAGACTCGGATTGATGAATGTTCAAATTATCACAGACAAAATGCCAGCGAGTGGCCTCTTGATCAGTGGCTACGACGGCTTGCACATGGGCTAGAAAATCGTCTTCCTTCCGCGTCGGGCCGCAAAAAGGAGCCAGCAGCTTTCCGGTGACCACATCCCGACTGAGAATGCGCATCACGGGTGCCATGGCGCTCGTACTCAAATTCGCGTCGTTGCACATGGCCTGGCGCGAGAGGTAATCCGGGATGTTTGCGTTCGAGCGCCTGGACCCCAGTCAGTTCATCCGTACTCATCGTGCGCTCGCCCTGTTTGGCCAAAGCAGGCGCGTCGTGGTACACCTGGCAAATGGTTCGGATGGTTTCCTCGCGCTGCGGATCAACTGGCGGAGTCAGCCAGTTGCGGATCAAATGCGGCTGGAGATCCCTTTTTTTAAGAGGCGGGACGCGTGACGCGGCGAAATCTGCGCGACAATGCCTCGTGCCATCACTTCGTCGGCGATTTCGCGCCCCGTCCAGTGGCTGATCGGACGTTCCTTGGGCTGCGCGCAGGCCAGCGCGATCATCTGGCAGGTTTGCACTGCCGTGATCTGCGCTGGCCGACCAGAGCGTGGGGTATCCTGGAGCCGCTCACTCACCGAAAGATCGTCCAGGGAGACTGCCTGCAAACCAATCCACCGCATCCTCCAACAGCGCACTGTGTCCGCTTTCACTCCCAGCTCTCTCCCGATGTGTGCGTTGTTCTTGCCCTGAGCAGCCGCCAGAATCATGCGCCCTCGCATCGCTATCTGCTGGGGGGTGCTGTGCTGACGTATCAGTTCTTCCAACGCTCTTTGCTCTCGCGCATTCAATGCCAACACTGCTGGTTTGGGACCACGCATCTGCTTTGCTCCTTCAATTTTGCTGGTCCCATTTTACCACACGCGGATTTGAGCCTCTGTGTACTAGCTTCAATCTCTCGCTGCAAACACCTTCGCTCCTGCTCCTTCCCCTTGAGTAAGTTCTGACGTATCCTATTATCTTTGGAAGTCTTTATCATTGACTCTTCTTTTAAGTTGCTTGAAGGCAATCTCCTGCTCAATCTCTTGTTTTTCTTCTTTCGTAGCAAAGTCCCACCTGAGGGTGGTATACAAACCATTAATTATGAGGAGTCCTGCGGGAATTCCAGCCAGCACCGCCAGGACTTTAAAGTCCGAAAATTGAAATGAAAGAACGGTGAAGAGGATCGTTGCTATGCAGCTTGCTACAAAGATTCCTGTCGTGATAAAAAATTTTCGATCCAGTGTAATTCCCAGGTTCTTCCACAAGAAACGTTTTAGCATATCCATAGTTTATCACCTTTTTTATGAAACAAGACATCAAAGTTACAGTAATCCTAACGTATATAGATAGAGAATATCAAAACAAAAATTGGGTCATTGCTTTTTCCTCTGACGGATACCTTCTGCTCAATGTGAGAAGGAAGCGTTCATAAACTGAACGAGTTCCATATTGAACCTTTCCGCACATTCATAAAATGGAGCATGCGCGCAAGGATAGGAGGAAACCTGGGCATGTGGGATGATCTCTCGCAACTGCTCTGCCGCAAGCGGAGTAAAGATTGGGTCCTGTTGACCGTAGGCAACAAGCGTGGGCAGCGATACGCGCCTAAAGTCCTCGGTATGATCTATCATGCGACCAAACATCGCTTGCCAGGTAGAAGGGGCCATCAGGAAGGATGCGCCATGAAAATCGGTCTTGTCTCGATCCTCGACTGGACGTAAGGTCAACGACTTGAAAACGTCCTCAACGCCTTCGCGATAGGCGGTGATAGTGGGCGAGAACAATTTACCGACAAGCTGCCCGAATGCTTCGTGGACGAGATCCTTGCTCTGGTCCGTATTCAATTGGGCACCACTATCGGCAATGACCAGACCAGAAAGATTCGTTTGCCCATAATGCTGGAGGTAGTCGCCAAGAGCGTAACCTCCATACGACCAGGCGCACACGGTCGGCTTGTTCAACTCGAACGCGGATATGATAGCTGCCACATCGTCCGCCCAACGCTTGCTTTCCTGATAGGCTGCCGGGTCTGACGGTTTGTCCGAGGCACCGTTTCCTCGCAAATCGAAGCGGACACAGTAGAAGGTGTCGGACAGGTGGTCGAATTGCTTGCGCCACCAGGAGAGGGCTGTGCTCGCGCCAGGAATAAAGAGAATGGCCGGTTGATCTCTGTTCCCGGCGGCCTCGGCATACAGCTGACATCCGTCAGCGCTTGTGACAATTCGCGATACCGTTTGCATCTTTTACTTCCTTTTTTGATGTGAGTGTTTTCTTTTTACAGAATTTCCAGTGAAGTTCTGCTCCTGACCGTTTCGTCTGCCTACAGACCAGGCAGCGTCATTCCAAGGGATGACGCGCCAGAAACTCGTTCACGACGCGACTGGCCTCCTCGCGAAATTCGACATGATAGACATGTCGTCCACCCTTGATAAGAGACAGTTCCGCACCCGGAATCCGCTCGGCAAGCAGAGACGCATTGGCTGTAGGAGCCACCAAATCCTCGCTGCCATGAATCACCAGCGTAGGTGTACTTATCGTGGGCAAGAGATCCCAGGCGTCGTGCTCTCTAGTCGCTTGGGCAAAGAACTTGCTCGCGTAATGGGGAATGGGAGGAACCGGGAAGATCTCCTTAAAGGCGTCCGGATGCGTCGTGACCCAGGCAGGTGAAAGGGTCAGGGCGACCTTTTCCAGAGCCTCTTGCCGATTAGCAGGAGGATTGGTCCAGATTGCGTTGATCTTCGCTGTACGGGGAACGCTATGTGCATTGCTCGCATCACGTTGCTCACGGAACATAGGACCCGGAGTGGTGGCACCAAGCACCAGCGCGCCGACGCGCTTGCCGTGATCAATGGCTACCCATTGACCGATCATTCCCCCCATCGAGTTGCCATACACATGCGCACGCTCAATGCCGAGATGATCAAGCAGCCAGACCGCATCTTGAGCAAGCCTGCGTGTCGAATAAGGCGGTGCGTCTGGTTTGTCGCTCTGCCCCGTCCCACGATGATCGTAGACAATCACACGATAGCGACTCACGAAATCGTCGCGAACATCGTTCCAATTCCAGAAAGTATGATCCAACCCCGAACCGCTGATCAGCAAAAGCGGTTCTCCTTCTCCTGCTGTTTCATAATAGAGACGCGTCCCATCTGGGACAGTGACAAATGGCATTGCATGTATCTCCTTTTCGACTCCCAAAAAGAACATATTGAGACTTTTCCCCTTTAGATGAAGGGTGACGCGCAGTTCTGTACCGAATCCTCTGCTTTCACGACGTCACGATGTGTGGTGATGATCATAGGCGTGCACTTCCTCTTCTTGTGGACAAAGTCGTCCTGCTGCGCTATACTCTATAGGCGAGTAAAAACTCGCCCATTTGGATGTTTTTTTGCAAGTAAAAACTCGCATTTATTGGGAGTATACAAGTAAAAACTCGCATTGTCAAGCGCCTGCCGGAGCTACACGCCATCTGGCGCAGTCTGGCAGATCGGTTTGGAGTACCGTATGGATCAACAGAAACACGCAGGGCCCGTTCAGCGACGAGCGCGAGGAGTACAGCGCATTGCTTCCATCCTCGATGTTGCTGAAACCGTCTTTACTGAAATGGGTTACGACGAGGCAACCACCAATCATATTGCGGCCCAGGCCGGGATCTCGCCCGGCTCTCTGTATCAATTCTTTTCCAATAAAGAGGAGCTTGCCCAGGCTCTGGCAGTTCGATATACCGAGGAACTCCAACGCGTGTACAGCACGGTTTTTTCCATCGAGGCAGCAACGCTTCCCTTCTCCCACTGGCTCGATCAGATCGTTGATGCCCTGATCGCGTTTCATCTGGCTCATGGAGCGTTCCATATCCTTTTCGATACCCCTCCCTCTTTGGAAGTAGCAGGTCTGACTCATCAATTGCCTAAAGATCTGCAAACCCGCTTTGAGCTTAGCTTTAAGGTACGCGCTCCTCACCTCTCTCCGACGCAACAAAGACTAAGCGCCACGATGAGTGTCCAACTCTTCAGAGCGGTCCCTCGGCTGATTCTCCAGGCAGAGGAGGCTGAACGGCAATTGCTGGTACGTGAACTATTGATTTCGTGACAGACAACTAAATCTCAGCAAGAGTATGGGAGAAACAATGCTGCAGGATGGTCTGCCGATGGCGCAGGCGCTCTTTGGCGTGGACCAGTTCCTGGCGCAGGCGAGCAAGGTCCCGGCAACACAGGTTTTTAAGTTCACGACGTTTGAGCAAGTTCCATACCCCTTCTTGTGGATTGAGCTCCGGCGCATAGCCGGGTAAGCGTTCCACATGCACTCGTTTCCCCATCGGACTGGCCAGAAATTGCTTGATCACATCCGCACGGTGAATCGGCGATCCATCCCAAACGACGAGTAAGCGACCAGGAATCTTGCGCAAGAGCACTTGCAAAAACCGGACCACATCCACCGCTTTGTACGCTTGCTCTTGCGTTTGCATGAAGATCCGCCCATTGGGGGTGATGCCTCCAATGGCAGAGATGTGATCGCGGGTCAGTGGAACTCGTAGCACCGGGGGCTGTCCGCGCGGGGCATACGTCCGTACCACCATCGGTAACAGGTAAAAGCCCGCTTCATCAACAAAGACTATCGTGCGCTTTTCTTGTTCGGCTTTTTTTTGAGCTGAGGCCACTGCTGGTTTTTCCAGTGGGCAATGGCTGGCTCATTGCGCTGGCTGGCTCGCACCACTGGCTTCTGCAAGCTCAGACCCATCTTGCGGACCAGGTATCCACAGTGATCGGGATGGTAGCTGACTCCAAACTCTCGCTTGATGGCCACTGCCAGCCTCCGGCTCGTCCACACATCTCCCGGAAATCCATAGGCTACTGCTCCTTTTGCCAGCACCTCTGGGATGCGCGCTTGTTGCTCTACTGTCAGACGGGGTGTGGCTCCTTTGGCTGGATGGGCTTTGAGACTCTCTTCTCCTTTCTCTCGCCCGCTTTTCATCCATAGGCTGATTGCTCCTTCTGTCACCCCCAGCGCCACTGCGATATCTTTTTGTTTCCATCCTGTGTGTTTCAGTTCCCAGGCGCGTTTGCGCCGTTCTTCTCGCCAATCGGCTTTCTTTGGTGCTCCCATACCTCTTTCTCTCGGCTGGTTGCTTCCAAACTTTAGCTCTCTCTCACGAGCTCAATAAAAACCCTGTTGCAGCGCTATCTTGAGCCATATCTTGGTTGAGCAACTGATCGGGCGCATCTCGGGTGCGCCCGATCAGTAGACGTGTTTTACCGTTCCTTTTTTGAGTACTCCAAAACAACAATATCGTGGGCATAAGGAATGGCCTCGATAAGGTGAAGGTTCAATGGACTGCTTATCTCCTTAAATGGAGACAAACCCGCACCTAATACAACCGGATTGATGATCAGATGAAACTCATCGACGAGACCAGCTTGGATGAGTGATGATGCAAAACCTGCACCGCCAAACGCAATAATATTTTTACCAGATACCCGCTTGAGCGCAAGTACCTCGTCAACGAGATTGCCTTTTGCAAAGAAGGCATTATCCCACGTTGATCTGACAAGCGTTTTTGAAAAGACAACTTTCTCAGCCTTTGTAAGATTCTCTGCAAAGTGAGATTGTGGATTGTCAGGTTTTTGGGCCAGCGCAGCCCAATGAGCGTGAAATCCTTGCACTGCCATTTTTCTACTGAGTAGAATGCAGTCGATAGATGTCATGAGGTCAGTGTGATATGCTCTGAGTTTGGTATCCCAGGTCCAGTCGCTGTCATAACTCCAGACCATCCAGTCCATACCGCCATCTCTATCGGCAACGTATCCGTCCATTGACATCTGCATTTGTAAAAGCAGTTTTCTCATAGCATACCCGTTTTCCCTTTTCCAAACTGTTCTATAGCCCACTGTTCCAATGTGGTTTTGGTCGTGTTTTCGGGTGATCTTTTTTCCAACGCCATGGAATTTCCCTTGTTGAAGCTTCTCGCAGTTTCCATGACGGCTTCTGCAAAACTTGATGAAACTCCAGCAGAAATCATGGCCTTATGCGCTTCCTCAATAGGAGCTTGTCTATATTTGATCTCCGATTTCCCAAGAGCTGTAGCAAGAATTTGAGTTGCCTCGGCCATAGTGTAGTCACGTGCGCCCTGTAATTCACGAGTACCAACCTCACGAAAAGTCTCAGTTGTAAGCGCCTCTACCACCCTTTCTGCGATATCTGTGCAGGCGATCATAGGCATGGCAACGTCAGACCGAAAAGCGGTCACAAAAGAGCCATTTTTCGCCTGTTCAAGAAAGTCTAGCCCCTTGAGGAAATTTTCCATAAAAAAGGCGCAGCGAAAATACATGATCTCCTTTATGTCAAGTTTGTTCAAGCGCTCCTCCATCATGATTGCCCCCCAGGCACTGGTTTTCGCCCTTTCAGGGTTGACAAGGCCGGTTAAGGAACTCAGCAATACAACTCGTTTAACATCTGCTGTTTGTATGGCTCTGGCCAACTTCTCACCAATTTCGCCTTCCCGTTTGTGAAGGTCAGGAGCTTGCATGTCAATCGGGATCATGACATAAGCACCATCTGCGCCAGAAAAAGCCTTGAGAAGCTCTTCATCGTCATCAATCGAAATACCTACAGAACGGGACACTTTTCGTACCGTATGCCCCATATCCTCAAGCTGTTGTGTCACTTTTTTTCCAACATCGCTCATAGCGCCTACTACTGTGTATGTTTTCATGGTTTTGATCCTCCCTTTGTTCGTACTGAACTGCTTACGAAGCCCCAAAATGGACGCGATTCTACCTAGGAAGCCTGGTTGCAAGGACATCAACCCTCTCAACAACAGGGGGCATTTCGAGCAGATCGGAGGCTTTCTCTGCGCGTGCGGCTCCATCCAGGAAATGGGCTTGCCGACCTGCTTCGTCTGGGAAAGTATCGAAGACGCCAAAGGTCGCGGGTCCCAGACGGAACGCGTACCAGGCAATTGTTCCCGGTACCTCCTGGATTGCTCCCAGCGCTTCTTTGAGGAAGCGTTCCCAATCTGCTTCTTTTCCTGACTTTGCCTCGAAGCGAACAAGAGATCCGACCGTCACTCTGTTTTCTCCCCTTGGATACTTGGCCGCAAGCACGTCGACCATTTCGAAGGTGGGTGGCACTGCGAACAACTCAGCATGTCTTTCCGCCAATGTCGGCCCGCCTCCTTTGAGGAGGACATCCCGAGCCTCCTCGTCCGCGAAGGCGGCGAAGGCACCGAACGTCGTGGGTCCCAGGCGGAACGCGTACCAGAAAGTTGAGGCTTTGTATTGCTGGGCGATGGGTCGCCCTTCATTGAGGAAGCGCTCGACGGCTGCCTCATTTCCGGGTTTGGCTTCGAATTGAGCAAGCACTCCTACAGTCACCATGTTTTTTTTCCTTTTTCTTGTGGCTGTTGACATATCTCGCCAGAACTCGACTTCGACTTCATCGAGTCCTGGTCGTCACTCAGCTGTAATATTCTGTTCCAGGGAATAGCACACCTAGGGTAGCGTTGCCAGCAAGGCGAATTTCCTGTCCAAGTTCTTGTTTGAGTCGGATAATCTCTTCAACGATATTTCCCTGGATACGTGTTGTGTTTTTCCATGGAACGTTCAGAGGTGATGAAGAAACGATATACTTTGTCATACTGTTCATTTGGTATTGTCAACTTAGCCAAAATTGTAGAGCTTACATGCGAAAAACAGCCCCAAAGTGGGGAGAACTCCCTATCTCTGACCTGATATTCAGGAGAATCTTGGCGAAAATAGCGCAGGAGTGGTGAAAGCTCATCAACAAAAATTTTTAAGTTGACAATACCATCGACGCGGTCCCGGTATTATAATGGCACCGATTCCCCACGAAACACAGCCGCATTCCGGCGCGCAAACTCGGCGAACGTTGTAGGGCGAACCCCAAACGCCTTGTGTGTGTCGAGGAAGACTCTCGATTCAACGCATCTGCTGCGCTCACTGAGCACTTCGCTGATGGTGTCAATACGCTCGGAGGGAATTCCTGCCGCCAACCACGCCTGCCTCGTTTCCTCCAGCGGGATATTGACATAGCGGAAGGGTTTGCCAATTGCCTGAGCGATCCGCTCTACTACCTCCGTCATCGTTAGGGCCTCGGGTCCCGTCATGTCATAGTTCTTGCTCTCATGTCCTTCACTGTGAAGCAACGCAAAAGCGACTTTCGCGATGTCCTCAACGTCAACGGGTGAGAGCCTGGCATTCTCCATGGGGAGCAAGAGCGCACCTTTGGCCACATTCACCGCCGTCGGCGCTGGTGGGAGGTAAAACTGCATGAATTGGCTGGGGCGTAGATGTGTCCATGCCAGCCCGGAGTGTTCGAGGTAGTCCTCGATGTGCTCGTGCTCCCATGTAGAGCGAAAGTGACTTGGGTTGAAGCCAATGCTCGATTCCTTGCCGGAAAACTTGACGATGTGGCGGACGCCCGCCTCGCGGGCACTGTCGATGAATGTGCATTGCGTCTGCACCATCCGTTTACTGGCTGAAGAGATCATGAGGACACGGTCTACGTCGCGTAGCGCAGCGCCAAGTGTCTCAGGCCGAAGCATATCTCCTTCTACAACCTCCACTGTGAGCGATGTCGCGAAGGCTTGTGCAATCGCGCGGTTCCTAACCAGCGCGCGTACTGGTGCTTTTTGTCGGGCGAACTCGCGGATCACAGCAGATCCGCTCAATCCAGTTGCTCCAGTCACAAGAATCATAAGACATTCCTTTTCTTACGTCAGTACATACGCACAACAGGACATAGTATCATAATTAGAGTTGGTCTGAAGTCGAATCGATCAAGGTGACCCATCTCATCCTGACCGGTGGCATTTCAAGAACCGAAGTGCGCTTATGCCCAGACTCGTCAGAATCTTCTGTCAGTACAGCGCTTATTCGCGGGAAGCCGTTTCGCTACGTGGCGAGAACACTCTCCTCATATAATGTGGGTTACCGATGATGGCGACGAGTCGCTCGTTGCCATCGAAGAGATCCGCCAGGGCTGGCACCGTCACACGTAGAGTCAGATCCTGGACGCGGTTGAAACCCGTGAAGTCATTACGCAGGAGTTCCATCACGCTATCTTCCTGATAGATGCGTATGATGGTTGGATCGGCTGCTGCCCACAAGGGGAAGTTCGGGGAGGATGCTGTCTGGCGCAGAAGCGGTCCCCTATGAGAGGTCAATTGCACCTCGATCAGACCCCCAGCCTCCGGTTGTACCTGATAGGCTTCTCTCGTGCTCGTGGAAGCACTATCTTCCACGACATGATAGTCATGCGTCACCTGCGCTGGCAGAGCGTCACGGTAGCGACCAGGGATGGCTCCGCCGGTGAACATTTGAAAGTGGACCAGGCCACGTTCACCACTGTCTGGATGGCATGCCGGAATATCCAACACGAGGAAACGAGAGCCAGCATCAGTGAGTGTTTGTCCCTGAGGATCCTGGTCCAACAGCAGGTGATGGAAAGCGAGTAACAGGTTGGGCTGGTACTCTGTTGGTAACCCCACTGCCTCGAAAGCCGGCAGGGACGCAATCCTCCAGGGGGGAGGTAAACGCCGTTGGATGGCTGTAGCGTCGGCGATGAAGCCGAGCAGCAGTCGGGTTCCCACGGCAGTATCAACGAGTGGATAGCTTTGATAATCGTTTCTGGTCACTTTTCATAAATCCTTTCTTGTCTCAGACAATGTTGTCAGGTTGAGGCTCGATGAGCCAGACACCGGTCTCCATTGATGTGAATCACGGCGTTTTTTCATGCACATTCCGGATCGCAACTTCCAATGTGCGACGCACCCTCTCTCAAGATTATGCCAGCTCGCCACGGAATACGGCTGCGTTCCGGCGCGCAAACTCGGCGAATATAGTCGGCACAATCCCAAATGCCTTGTGTGCGTCGAGGCAGATCCGTGATTCAGAGCATTTCAGACGCTCGCTGTCTGCTCATCGAGGGCGTCAGCGAAATAGGCAGATATTCCTCCTCTTGCTAAAAGAGCCTGTCTTCTTTCCGCCGAAGTGAGGTTTACATAGCGGATGTTTCTCTCGACCGCCCGAGTGATCTGCTCGGCAATCTCTGTCATTGTCAAGGACTCAGGGCCTGTCATATTGGTTTCTGAGCGGCAGCAGCCTTGACCACCACTTTAGCAACTCTTTCTGGGCCAGGAGCCTTGGCTGTTTGTGCATTGACAAACCATAGCGCAGTCGTTCTGAAAGTAATCTCCATAAAGCGCTGAACGCAGCCCAAGTATTTTCATTTATCCTTCTGTCTTCGATTCAATAGATTGGTTAATCTCCCAGAGGTTACCTTCGGGATCGACAAAGTGCGCCGTGCGCAGCCCCCAAGGCTGGTTAGTTGGAGGCCGGAGGAACGTGACTCCTTTTGCCTTGAGCACCTCATATGCGGCATCAACATCCTCAACACTAGCAGCCAGAAGCATTCGTGGCCCTCCCTTGAGTTTCAGTGCATCGACTTCCGAGCTTATCAGGTCTGCGGCGGCTGAGACCTCCAGCAGGAGCAAGTACCGATCTTCCATACGGAAACCGGCAGAAACGGAATCACTCTCTTGCAGCTGGAGCCCAAGTATATCTCGATAAAAGATTGTACATTCGGCCAGATCTTGTACGAACAACACCGTCGCGATTATCCCATTAATCATACCTATACCTCTTTTCCTTTGTTCTCTATTAGATCAGAAACTGGGCCTATGGGCATATATGAGTCATGCCCTCGTCCAGTCGGGAGAGAAATTGGCACGTCTGTGCTCGACAAGAAGCAATCGAGCAGAGATAGAGAGGAAAAACTTCTCCAATCTTGCTCTTCTTGCGCATACATCGTCTCTACACAGTCTGCCATCATATGGATCACCCCATGCTTATCTTAGTGCTCGTCTGGGAAGGAGTGACAATGGATGGCCTTACCTTGTTCCATCGTGACCATATAGCTGATCTTTCAGTCCCTTTTTTCTCGCTTACAGCACTTTTCCAGAAGTCCTGGTAGAATCACTTAGTCTAAATGTCAAATGAGATACTTTCCCTAAAAAATATACAGTTTTATGAAATACATTTTTGCCCTTTCCATTTTTATGTACTGGAAATCCATCACCTAATTTCTGTCGCCATAACTTTAAGCTTTCTTCTTCGTCCTCTTCACCATACGTGGATGGTAGGCTTTTGCCAAGGTTTCCCATTTCCGTCAAGATGGCAGACTCTTGGCTCCATGAATTTCTTTGCCCTAAAACCAAGGGGAGAACGCAAGAATTGGCACACAGCCTCATCATGCTTTCCCCTGGTCTTTAGGCAGAGATAACCCTGACGGCATGGACGCTGTCAGGGCCACGAATGATTGAAATCACCCAAGCTTGGCGTGTTCCTTAGGGAATCCAGTTCAAGGGAATCCAGGCTGATAGGATATTCATATTTTCTCCTTTCTCGTGATGTGAGATGTTGTCGTGAAGACCGCCATCTGTGATCTTCTATACATACGACGAACAGGCACAATCCCAAAAGGACATCCTTGAAGCCGAATATGGGGATACGTCAGAACTGAGGATACAGATGACAGCAAAGCGCCTGAAGAGAAGCCACTCGTTTCCTGTTAGGCGCGCAGAACCATCGTCTTCAAGGTATCCAATCGTTGGCAAAACAAGTGGCGTTGATCGGCAAGAGAAACGTGTTGCTGTAGAGTGAGACGAAACCGGAAACATTGGTGTACCTCATCAAACGCTCTGCAGAAGCGTGAGGCCGACGCAAAGCTTCCACATCCACGCATCGGATAATAACGCTGCTTGATGCCACGATGATCTTGTTCCAGGCGGTTGTTCAAGTAAAGGTTACAACGATGGAGAACCTCGCTACCAAGCGCCTCGCGGATCGCTCGTGGATAAGAGTCATGCACGCTTTTGGGCATAGATGATCGTGAGTTGCAGAGAACTCTTGTACTCTTCGAACTCAAGATACGCCTGGGCAAGCAGGCGATCATATTCCCCCTCGGTAATATTGTTTGCCGCACACATGAGTGGCTTCATTCCAATCAATGCCAATCGTGTCGCCGTGGAGGATCGCACTTCGGGATAACTTTCAGCAAGTGCTGTTTGAAATGCCTGGAATGATTCGGATCTTCGGAAAAAGTTGTGGTTAGAGGGGGCAAAACAGGCGGTGTACAAGAGGAAGCAAAATCGGAATTTATTGTGGATGGAGCAATCTGCCATCTCTGGTATCCACAACAAATTCCGATTCAGGATGCTGGTGTACAGGCTCAGAATGGTGGAGGAGCTGGTGGGACTATTGTCGCAACGCGATCTCAATCAACTCCTCGACGATGGCCTCTTCGCTCATTTCGGGATAGGTTCATGCTTCTCACCAGCGTCTGGCCGCCGCGCTGCACGCCACCGCCGCGTCGGTGCTGATCAAAAGTCTCACGACTGGTTTTGGCAGCAGTGAGGGGTGGTGGCGGTGGCCCTGGTGCCGAGGTCATCGGAGCGACCGGCTGATCGAAAAAGGGCGCGAGAAAGGCTCGCTCTTCTTCCAGGCTCAGATATTGGCGACGGCGACCTCCCTTGCTTGGAGTCTCCACGGCGCTGATTCCCAGCCGATTGTAGCTGGAAATCACCTGGTGAACCATGGAAACCGTTGCCCCAGTATGTGCGGCGATCTCGGTCGCTTCTCGTGGATCGACTAACGCGTTGTAGATAATGAGCCAGCGAAGGCGCACCCATGGACGTGGATGGGGTCATCACATCATTTTGTGAAAACTGTACGCTAAGCCATCCGCAAGTTGGTAACAAACTGAAAAACGGTACACGAACGTCCCCCCTCGTCGGAGAACGCTTGTTGCAGAAAGTTGATACTACGCCGAGTTGTTCACCAGAAAACGAGTATTTTCGTCACAAACGAGCAGTAGCCTATCCAGTTTTGACCGAAAACTCCTTACCGTACACATTTCACTTTTAGATGCGCTGACCCCTGGATCCTCTCTGACTCGCCTCTTGATGGCTTCCGCTTCCAGATGAGGGGCAGCGCGTGTGATTCTGGACATCTGATCCTCCAGCATCTGCGAACCGAGATACGAAGTTGAGTTATGCTCGTTTGGCCTGGAGAGAAACCTTGGGATGCGCTGGTTGCTTCAAGGACTCTTGCACTCGGTCCAACCATTCATCTATCAACGCATTGAAGAGCTGAGGCTGCTCAATCTGCAAATTGTGGCCTGCGCGATCCAGCACGGCGAAAGTGGCGCGAGGATAGTTTTCCAGAATGCGCCAGGCGTCTCGATAGCCTGTGACATGATCTTGCCTGCCGACGAGCATCACCACCGGCTTGGTGAAAGGGTGCGGAAGGGCATCCACGTCAAACGAGTAACTATACTGTTGGCTGATCCGTTCAAGAAAGGCCTCATCTGCTATCCTGACTCCCGAGAGAACCTCGTCTCGAGAACGTTGCCAGGTGTAGGCATCCTGTACGACAGCCCCAGAGCCGAATTCTTCTGCATCTCTCTCACTCAGGGACGCCAACAAAGAGGGATCCTCGACGATTACCGTGCGCGGAGGGAGATCCCGCTGACTTCGATCTCCAACAATGACAGGACAGATGAGCGCCATTCCTGCCACCTGATCGAATTTGCGCTGGAGCACTCCTCGGCTGAGATATCCTCCATAGGATTCTCCCGCGAGCAGAAACGGCTCTCCACCGATGACTGTGTCAAGAAAGTCGATCACAACATCGAGCATATCATCAGTACTCTTAATGTGTTCGTTGCCAGGCGTCTGCCCCATCCCGGGCAGATCAAGATAGATACGTTGCCAGCCTGGCCGATGTGCGAATAGCGGCTCCATACAGCCTTTCATGAGACGATGATCGGCCGAATATCCATGAAGCAAAAGAATGGGCAAGCCAGATCCATGGGATTCATAAGAGAGAGGGATATCTCGAACTCGGCATTCCATCTATTAAAAACTTCCTTCTATTAAAAACTTCGGATCTTCGGAAAAAGTTGTGGTTAGAGGGGGCAAAACAGGCGGTGTACATGAGGAAGCAAAATCGGGATAGGTTCATGCTTCTCACCAGCGTCTGACCGCCGCGCTGCACGCCACCGCCGCGTCGGTGCTGATCAAAAAGTCTCACGACTGGTTTTGGCAGCAGTGAGGGGTGGTGGCGGTGGCCCTGGTGCCGAGGTCATCGGAGCGGCCGGCCGCAAGCCGGGACCATTGGGCGGTGGGACGTCCGTCCGTGCGGAACTGTTCGCCGGTGTTTTCCCACCGTTGCGGCCAGCCGGCGGGCGAGTCTTCCCAGGTCTCCTGCCGGCCGTACACGGTCATGTCCAACAGTCCGTAGGTAGGGGCCATTGGCTCCACGCCGCGCCCGGTGGTCCAGTACGTCTCGAACACGCGGTCGCCGTGCCGCAGGTAGCACACCAGCATGCCGAACCCGCGCCCGGCGAGCAGGGCGGAGGCTGCGTCTTGCGCCGAGTACCACGGGACGTCCCACCCCATAAAGTCGCGGTAACGGACGCTCTCCTCGTACGGGCCTTGACAGAACGTGGCGTAGGTGACGCCGCGGGAATGCAGGTAGGACAGCTCGCGAACCTGGCCGATGAAGAAGGTGCAGCCCTCGCACTGGGCGCTGGCGGATTGACCGGTGTGCCACATATGAAAGTAGGCGATCAGCAGCCTTCGGCTCTCGAAGACCTCCAGCAGCGTGATCGGTCCGTGCGGGCCGACAAGCTGGATGGTGGGGTCCACCTCCACCATCGGCAGAAGCCTTCGAGCCGCCGCGATCGCATCCCCTTCGCGGGTGTGCGCCTTTTCCCGAACCAGCAGCTTGTCCAGTTCCGCCTGCCAGGTGGCCCAGTCGACCACCGCAGGCAGCGCAGAGGTGTCGCTGCCAGTGATGAAATTGTGTTGATCACGTGTGTTCATAAGTGTTTCCTTCTTTCCTCTCCCTCTTGCATTCGGGATGACTCATGGGGAGCAGAAATCTTCTTGCAATTTGCAAGTACATCTATTCTACTGGCAGAGAAAGAACAAAACTTCTCCTATCTTGCTCAAATCCTCGACCCGGCTCCAGCCCTGGAAAAATCAGCCGGATCGCCTGCTCTGGCTAGCGGTCTCGCCAGAGCAGGGTGTGCTGCCTGCTCTGTGGACAGAGGGGGTTCGCGAAGATTCTCACCATCAACCAGGAACCCAACCTAAGCGGAACACATCAGGACTTCTTTCCAGCCCGCTCGCGCCATCTGCGCAAATCTCTCGGGGAAATGCTGTCGGGACCCCTAAAGAAGGACCAGAGACCACTCAACCTCCACGAAGCAGCACTCGCGGGCAAGGGATTTCCAGCATTTCTTGCTGATACGCAGAGATGGGAGGCGGTTTCTCCAGACGCTGAATGGTCAATTCCTCTGTTTCGCGCTGATTTTCCCACATTCTCCTCAAAATCCGTGCGGATTCCTCCGAAAATCTCTCTTGTGGGCCCAGCACCAGATCTGGAAACTGGCCAAAGGGACCCAAAGGAATCCTGATCGTATTGGATTCCTCTTCGTCTCCGTCTGAAGCCGTTGTCTCATGCAGAATGAGCAGTTAAGCTGCCTCCTTTGGCATGAGACAACGGTGTAGAGTAGGCCGCCAGCGAGGTGCAATCGCCCTTTTCTGTCGGCCCCTCCGCCAAACCGGACGTGCCTGTTCCCAGGCATCCAGCTTTCCAGTTTCGAGTGATGTCATAGGCTTTGGTGGCTTTGAACCTGTCTCATTCGAGACCCTCTGCCTCCCCCACTCTTCCCCTTACTCCACTTCGCCCTACGGTTGGCTTTCCCAACCTTCCTGGCAGGTCGTTACTCCTGCGACTACTATTGGAGTTCCGTGACCATAGGCGTCTCCGCCCACAGGTCATCCCGCCTTCCGTCGGGAGAATACGTTCTAGCACGATGGGGATGTGCATTTCGTCCTCTTTTCTCTGCTTATTACAGAGCGTTCCTCCTCCGAGGAGTACGAAGCACGGCTACACGATGCTCCGTAGAGAAGGATAGTCGTCATCACGTGTTCTTCCGACCAGGTCAACTCTGCCCACTTGAGGACTTGCATTCAAACAATTCAGTCTTCATCCATTCGTGCGGGTCTTTCCATCCTTGGGCTACAACACGTTCGTCCTTTGATGGACCTCATGGCATGCTGCTGTTCCCTCCGCCTTTCGACGTTAGGTAAGCCATTGACCCTAGAACTTCTCCTCGTGTTCTAGCTTGCTCTGCAAGCGATATTCTCCCGCGTGAAACGGCGCACGTAACCGAGTTGTTCAAGGCGGTGAATATGGTGACGTTCGATCCGTCCCCGATCCCGTTGGTCAAAATAATCAGCGCCCAGATCGGCATACGGTTTCTTGGGGTTGTGTTGCAAGAATTATGAAGAAATCAAAAGAAGAATGAAGTTCTTTCCTAGTGTCGTTTAAGCGACCACTCCAAAGAACCTGGCAATGAAGGCATTCTGGCCTCGCACATCTCCTTTGTTCACGCCTTGTAGTTGCCCTTTCCGAATCATGTTTATCACCTCGAAGCCTTGTACGGTTCGCCAAGCTGTCTCGAAGGAAAAGAAGCCCATCCCCGGCTTCGTCAACCGCTTGATGAAGCGATGATCTTGTTCGATGAGATTATTGAGATATTTCACCTGTCTCAACTCCACGTGCTGAGGCAGCGCTCCAGCGGATTTGAGCTCACCAATGGCTTTGGGATAGGCCGCGTTCTTGTCGACATTGATCACACGAGGGGCTGACGTGATGGTTGTGACGTCAGTCAGAGCTATGGGCTGAGTCACCTGCTCAGCGACCGGGCATGCCAGAGGAACTGAACGAGCAGTCGAGGCGAGTGCTTTCAGGAAGAAGCGTTTCGCTGCCTCGGCATCGCGCGTCGGGCTCAAGCTAAACTCCAGTGTGTTCCCTTCGGAATCGACGGCTCGGTAGAGAGACCCAGGCTTTTTTGATCTTAAGATAGGTCTCATCAACGCGCCAGGAGTTGTTGCATGCTTTGAGATACGGTCGGCAGCGTTTTTCCAGTTCCGGCGCATACCGCTGCACCCAGCGATAGATCGTCGTGTGATCAATACGCAGACCCCGTTCGAGCATTAGCTCTTCCAGGTCGCGATAACTGAGCGCGTACCGTAGGTACCAGCGCACACAGAGGAGAATCATGTCGGGCTGAAAGTGACGCCACTTGAACGAATGCTGATGACTCATCAAGGGTACTCCTCGGCTACGCCTCAAATAAAGAAGAGTTTACCATCGCGCCCTCATTCTTGCAACACAACCGATGAAAGTTCTCTATACAGCTGAAGCAACAGTACACGGTGGGCGAGAGGGGGAGGCTCGCTCCTCAGATGGCAACCTGACCGTAAAGTTAAGCCCTCCAACAGAGATAGATGGGTCAGGTGAGGGCACCAATCCCGAACAACTCTTCGCCGTCGGGTACGCAGCCTGCTTCCAGTCGGCTCTGCTACGAGTCGCCCAACGTGAACAGGTGGATGCAAGTCAGTCCACCATCACCTCTCGCGTGGGTATTGGACCCAATGGGCAGGGGGGATTTGGACTCGAAGTCGAACTGCGTGTCTCTCTGACTGGAGTCGAGGCAGCCACCGGCGAAAAACTCCTTGAACTTGCCCATCAGGTCTGCCCCTATTCCAATGCCACGCGCAGCAATATCCCTGTCAAACTCACGCTTGAGGAGCAACGCTTATAGATCGAGGATAAAAAGAGTGGAAGACAACACGACGGCTTGTCGTTGTCTTCCACTCTTTTTGTACAGAAAGCACTCTTGATTCCATAAGGCAAGCAAGGACGCTGCATTTATTGGGGCAATTGAAGCGGGAATCCGAAGGAGGTGACGAGCGATGAGCCGTGGAAGATCGTCACTTCGGCGATCTGGCCAGGAGGTCGCGAGCCATCGAGGGCGACAACCTGGACTCCGAAAGCTCGATAAGCCCCTTTCGCTTTGTCAGCGGCGTACAGGATAAATGCTGGTTGTGCATTGGCACGCGTTGGGAACAGACGCCATCTGCTCTGCATTCCAGGTCCAAATGGTGCGACAAGAAGAATAGTTCGAATGGCTTCTCGCCCTCGATACCAGGAAGGAACAGGTGGCATACTCAATATCGCGTCTTCTTTCAGGAGGGCTACAAGCCCGGAAACATCGTCCGTCTCCCATGCATGCATATAGCGGGAGAGCAACGCGTTCGTCGCCGCATCAGTGCGCTGTGCCAGCGTCGTCTCTCGCTTATCTGTATGATAGCTCCGCTCAAGCGTGACACGGGCGCGGTGCAAGGCACTATTGACGGCTGATACTGAGAGATCAAGCAGGTGCGCAACCTCACTCGCGCGCCAGTCCAGCACGTCACTGAGTAGTAAGATCGCCCGTTGGCGAGGTGGTAGCAACTGAAGGGCGGTAAGAAATGCCAGCGAGACGCTTTCGCGTCTGCTATAACGCGCTTCTGGATTCTCCGTTGCCTCAACCAGCCAGGTATCAGGAAGAGGCTCAAGCCAATCCGCTTCAGCAGAAGGGTTCGCGATAGGGATGCGTGAATCCGCCTCGGCAGAGATAGCAACCGGCAGCGGGCGTGAGGAGCGCTTCTTGAGGGCGTCAAGGCAGGCATTGGTCGCAATTGTATAGAGCCAGGTGCGCAGCGACGCTCGGCCTTTGAATGTGTCGAAGTGTCGCCAGGCACGCAGCATGCTTTCTTGCACCATATCCTCTGCATCGTGCAGCGAACCCATGAGGCGATAACAGTGCAACAGCAACTCTCTGCGATATGGTTCGATCAAGGAGCCGATATCAGATTGTCCCTGGCCCTTATAGCTCGCTATTGCTAGCGAATCGACGCGATTTGTGACGCGGCCTCCCGCGTCAGCTTTCCTCTGTTCAGATACCATATGCTTCCTCAATTCCTCCGGGTCTGGTTCATTATCAATAAGATCATCGACCGTGTCGAGTCACATTCACCCAAAACGCCGCAGGATGCCCCTGCCCTTTCAGGCATGGGGAGGAATGCGGCGTTCCTTTGGAGGTGGCTTGGGTGGAATACGCCGTAGACATTCTCTCATCTGCTCATGTATTGTTGACAGTCAGATGAAAACTATGGTATAATTTAGCGTATGCAAACGGTAGTAACAGCGAAACTCAAATTGAATACAACGCCCGAGCAATTCAAGGCATTACGTACAACGCAACTGGCGTATCGGGATTCTCTCAATTATGTGAGCCAGTACGCCTTTGCGCATGGCAAGATGAGCAATGCTGTTCGTTTGCAAGATGCCACCTACGAAGAGATCCGCCTCCGTTTTCATCTGCCTTCGCAAATGGCCTGTTCTGTTCCTCGCCAAGTTGGTGCCTCGTATAAAACCCTCTGGACAAAGGTCAAGAACAATGCTGTTCATCGTAAGGAAGGGAAGACCAAGAAACGCTACAAAGGGCTTGATAAGGCTCCCAAGTTCATCTCCCCCACGTTGACCTATCAGTACAAGAAAGACTACACCTTCAAGAAAGAGCAGCAGGTGAGCATCCTGACCCTTGAGGGACGTGTTATCGTGCCCTATACTGGCTACAATAAGCATGTGGCATTGATCCAGCGTGGAGCGGAGATTGGTGCATCGAAACTCTGGTATGACAAGCCCAAGAAACAATTTTACCTCCTTGTCTCTCTTGAAATTGAGACGGCTGATCCTACACCTGAAACGCACAAGCAAGTCGTTGGCGTGGATGTGGGGATGCGATACCTTGCCGTCACGGCGACGATGCAAGGGGATTGCACCTTCCATTCAGGCAAACAGATTGTCCCCAAGGCAAACCACTACGCACGACTGAGAAAACGTCTGCAAAAGAAAGGCACTCGTTCAGCGACAAGAAGGCTCGTTGCCATCAGTGGACGAGAGAGACGGTTGAAGCAGAATACCAATCATGTCGTGAGTAAGCGGATTGTCCTACAGCACCCTCAAAGCTTGATTGGACTGGAGCATCTGACAGACATTCGAGAGCGTACCAAACGACGCAAAGGCAAAAATGCAAAACAGCGAAAAGCCAATCGTACCTTCTCCAAATGGTCCTTCGCTGAGTTGCATAGCATGATTGCCTATAAAGCGCTCTTACATCGAAGTATGGCAATCAAGGTCGATGCCAACTATACCTCGCAGGCCTGCCCCAAATGTGGGCACACCTGCAAAGAGAATAGACCCAACAAAGGATTGCTCTTCGTCTGTCAGAATTGTCAGTACACGCTCCATGCCGATCTGGTTGGTGCAAGAAACATTGCGATGCGAACGCTTCTTATCCGGCAAGACTGGATAGGAACGGGCCTCTTGTCAGTACGCCCTGATGTGTCGGACGATGAAGCCAAAGCCGCACGCCTGAAAAGGTATGCTGAATTGCGGTGGAGTTCAGACACAACTCCAAGCCCTCGGCTTTAGCCGTAGGGTACTGACTTCTTTCTTAAGCGAACACCCACTGTGCCCCCGAATGAGGATTGCAACTCCCCTGGAGGCACTCAGGTCCATACTTATGAGACTGTAGTGAAGAGCAAAACTGTGCGCTCTCGCTACAAGTATTCTCTATACCATACGCTTGTCACTACTATCCATGGTTCCTCGCAGGTCAGAATAGTATCAGCCTCTCGCACCTATCTGCTGTATCTGTGTATGAGGCCAAAAAATCTCTCCAGGCAGACCGCACAGTTTTTCCCTTCGCCGCTGTCTCATAAGTGTATATCACAACGAGGGGCCATTCGACAGAGTTGATGGAAAACATGGCTTCCCCTGAGCGAACTTTGATATACCTATTGAGCATCAATGTCAGGAATAGAGCAGAGAGCACATGCTTTCTTGCTGCAAAGAGGGAATAACGCATTATGACCATCGCACACGCTATGTACACCGTGAAAGCGGAATACGCGACACAGAACAAAAAGCATGTCAGCCAGGTGATAGAGGAGCTACAAGCCTTGCATCGAGATGATATCCAGTACAGCGTCTTTGTGCAGGAGGACGGGAAAACCTTCACTCATTTGCTAATATGCGCGAATGAGGAGGCGGGGAGGGCTTTCACAGGGCTGAAGGCCTTCGCGGCCTTTCAAGCAGCGCTTACCGAAAGCCAGCCTGAAGTGTCTCCTTCGGTGAATAACGTGACCCTAGTTGGTTCGACTTCAGACTTACTCTCACGATAACCTGTTTAGAGGACAGTAATATGGCAAGATTTAAGGAGAATAGCATGCAAGCCACCCACATACCCACTAGATCAGAACTCGTACGCCGCGCCTCAGAGATAATACCCGTACTTCAGGAACATGCTCACTGGAACGAGGAGCATCGACGTATTCATGACGAGTCCATCGAGGCGCTGAGACAGGCTGGGCTCTTCAGGTTACGTATGCCTCAACGCTATGGCGGCTATGAAAGCGACACGCGCACTCTGGTCGAGGTGCTTGCGGAACTTGGGCAAGGAGATGGCTCGACCGCGTGGGTGGCCTGGGTGTTGGCTGGCAACACATGGTTGGTTGGTATGTTTCCTGATGCCGTTCAGAATGAGGTGTTCGCGACCCCCGATGTGCGCGTGAGCGGAACTCTGAGTCCAACTGGCAAGGCAGAGTACCAGGATGGTGGCTTCACCATAAGCGGCAAATGGCACTTCCATTCCGGCTCGTTGCACAGCCAATGGAGCTTGATGGCGGCAATGTCCACCACTCCAGAAGGGACCCCGACACCACTCGTCGCGCTCATCCCAACGAAGGAACTGGAGGTCGTTGACGATTGGAATACAGCGGGCCTCAAGGGCACAGGCAGCGTCAGCAGTGTCGCCAGGAAGGTCTTTGTGCCCGCGGAACGCATGCTCCCGGCTCTCTCTATACTTCAGGGGCAGTCCGCCTCCAAACAGAATGCAGGAGTGCCAATCTATCGGAGTCCCATGGTCCCGGCCATTGCTGCTGCCGCTAGCGGGGTTCCACTGGGCCTGGCGAAGGCCGCCATGGCAAACTTCTTCCAGCGGCTCCCAGAGCGGGGCATTGCCTATACCAACTATGCTAGGCAGGCTGAGGCCCCAATCACGCACTTGCAAGTAGCCGAGGCGACAATGAAGATCGACGAAGCTGATTTTCATTCATCTCGAGCGGCAACGCTAGTGGATACGAAGGCAGAGAGCGATGACACCTGGACACTTGAAGAACGTGCCCGTGTGCGTATGGACACCGCGATGGTCGCCCGGCTGGCAAAGGAGGCCATCGACATCCTCAACACAGCCAGTGGAGGATCTTCGATCTATAGTCACGTACCCATGCAGCGTATCGAACGAGATATTCAGGCAGCGAACCTGCAAGGCATGATGCATCCGAACACCAATCTCGAACTCTATGGGCGCATCCGCTGTGGCCTGGAACCCAACACAGTCAACATCTAGCCTGTTCATATGAGCCTTCCTTCCTCTGAGCGAGCGTGTTCTGAAAGGGGGGAATGGCTACGCGCACGCACCCACGGTTGGTATCCAGTGCCGACTGTGGGTGAGCTAGCATAGGGCGTGGACACTTTGCATCCATGCCTTTCACCAATCCAGGAGGAAGACAAATGGGACTCTCTACCGAGAGTGCGGCGCAACAACATAGCGGTCTGGTGGATCCAGAGCGCTTTCGGAGCGTCATGAGCCACTTTGCCAGTGGTGTCACGATTATTACCACGCGACACGAAGGGATAGACTATGGCCTCACGGCGAATGCCGTCTCTTCGCTATCACGCAATCCGCCTATGCTGCTCATCTGTGTCAATAAGGCGTCCAATACCCACAAGGCTATTGCCCAATCTCAAGTCTTCGCAGTAAACATCTTACAGGAGCATCAAAGCAAGGAAGCTCAGGAGTTCGCCCAGTCTCAGCCAAACAAGTTTAGCGGCATGAGGTTCTGGTATGGAGAACTTGGCGCGCCTCTCCTAAGTGATGCATTGGCTACCATAGAATGCCGTGTGACCGAAGAGATTACGGGTGGGACGCACTCGGTGTTTCTTGCCGAAGTCCAGAGTGCTCAGGCTATAGAAGGTATGCCGCTAACCTACTATCGGGGAAAGATGGGGCGCCTTACCGATCTTCGCCGCCAGAATGCAATGTCTCTCTGGAGAGAGATGCAGTGGGAAGATGCCTCTTAACGGAAGTGTCAACTGAATGAATAAGGGTGGGCATATGGTGGCGGGCGTGGGCGCGTTGGGTATGCTCCGGTGCGGGGTGAGTCAGCGCTCGCTGAAGCGTCGCGCCTACATATGGGGTGGAGCGCTTGAGCATGAGGATGGGAAGTGTGAGAGATCGCTGCATTGGGGTGGGCCTTGGTGTCTGATGAAGTGGGGGTAGAACTGTGGAAAATGGCCGAGCCATCGGTACTCTCGCCAGCCGCCTATTCCACAACTCTACCCCGAGTACCAAGCAATTCGCAATATTTTCGGAAGTACCTGGATGTCAGTCGAACGCATACAGCCCGCTACACATTCAATAAACTTGCGAAGCAAGCGGGGGCGATGCTTGAAGAGCGCCAGGGTATGCTGATGCATAGCAGTCCCGTCACGACTCAGATTTATGACAAACAACTGGAGCGCGGGACGAACAAGTACGCCGAGCAGATCAGCGATCTGCTTGGGCTGTAGAAAGGTATGATGGAGAACGAAAGAGTAAGCAGGGCAGAAACCAGCATTTTGATTTTCTATTTCAGATTGAGCGGCAGCAAGTACAGAGGTATGATCTTTCTTTAGCAGAGCATGAGCTCTCTGGGCTAATAGAGAAGGGGGTTGAAGAACTTGTAATGCATGAAGAAGAGGTGCTTCGCGATCCGCACTCAAGTAAGGTGTATTGGGCCTTGCCCGCACTTATCCGTTTGCGCGAGTTTCTTCTTGAGTTACAGCAGTTCCAAAAAAAAGCGTTTACATGGATTTGTTCAAATTGCGGGAGGACTTGAATAAGCTGCTGAAAGCGCCAATTTACCGTGATCAGTTGAGCTATCACTACTTTCAGAAGTACAGCGTGAAGTCCAGTATGCCGAATACTCAGGCGTACAGCGTGCCTGGTAAATTTTAACATTATCATGACGAAAATCCAACAATTATCCTGGTGAGTAAGCGGTTCAAGCTTTCGACCGATGGGAAGATTGCTCTGGCACTTCACCTTGTTGAAGATACAAATCACTCCATTGATGATATTTGTTCCACATTAGGGATCTCTCGCTCGACGTTGTATCGGTATATCAGAGAGACAAAAAAGACATCGAAACCCTCCGACCCTCCTGCTTAATTGAACAGAAATCTCCCGCAGAATTTTGGGATTTACACAAGGATGCGCAAATTGCCCGGCTCAAGGAACGTATCCAGAAGCTGGAGCTGCTGTATAGAAAGCTTGCCACTCGGTGGACATCTCAAAAATGGAGCGAAGCCATCTTACTGAGGATGGCTTCGCTTACGTTCCTAACTGATTTTTCAGTTCAAATCAAGCTCCTATATCATTCTTTGCACCCTATAAGGTGGCTTCTTTGCTTAGGTTCTTCTGAAAACCCAGCCAAAAAGGCACAACACTCCCCCTCATCCCCTCCGCCAGCTTTTCTTGTTCAGCTATCTGCAGTTCTTAATCCGCCGGGCGTGGTTGTAAGATGACCTGATAGCCCATGTGCTCTAGCCGTTGGATCAGACGACGCTCATGTTGTTGTTTGTCTCTCTGCCGGAAGAATTCCACTCCCTTTTCCTGGTAATGCTCTCCGGTGAGCATCATGTGATAGTAAATGACGAGAATACTATGCTCGACTGCTACTGCTGCCCGCTTCTTGCCGCGCCGTTTGCTGATCCGTCGATATTGTTCGCCCAAGTACGTCTGGGTGCGGCCTGCTGCATGCGCCGCCTGAATCAACGCGGCTCGCAGCCAGCGATTGCCTTTGCGTGTCCGACCACTGAGCCGCTTGCCTGCACTTTCGTGTTGACTTGGACAGTCGGGTAGCCAGCCGACGAGGTAGTTTGGTAACTCCTTTTTCGCCTGGCCCCCGCCGAACGGAGCGTGCGATTTTCACCGCACTCCGCTCTCCAGTGATGTCTTTCGCGTTTGTGGTTTTCCGTCCCCTCGATGGATGTTCTCATGGCAGTTGGCGCAAACGATGAGGGTTTTTCGCCTTCTTTGGGCCATTTTCTTCCCCCACCGAGGCTTCTCTTTCCTTCCTTTTTCTCTGAGGTCGGCCAGCTTGCGAATGTGATGGACTTCTATGTTCGTGTGCGAACCACAGAGTTCACATTTCTCCGCAAGAAGTCGTTTGATGAGTTCATTGCGGTCGCGGCCTCGCTGTTGAGAGTAGATTGGATCGAGATCGGTCAGGATTGCCTTTTCTTGCCGTCTCAGCGGTATGCCTCCGAACTGTGCTACCAAGGGCTTCTTTCCGTTTGCTCGTTCAACAACTATCTCTAAACAGGACAGTCTTTCGTAAGGAGTCTCTGTTGTCGCTCGGAATTTTTCGGCCATGGCTTTCAGGCTTGTCCGATGTTTCCGGGCGAGTGTCCTGAGGAGTGAGGCTTGCATGACCCAATGAAGTTGGTGAAACCAGCTTACATTGATTGCCAGCACATAGTATTGAATCAGACTCCGGTATTCGGCCTGATAACGATTGATGATGGTGTAATCATCATCTTGGATCAGTTCATTACGATGCGCAGGAACTCCCTTGCGCATGTATCTGGTGCATCGCTTTTGGATGACCTCGGCAGGAACTCGTAATCCCATCTTGCCATTGACGGTCCGATATCCCGATTGGGAGTTGTGCTTCTCGTTGGCACGTTGGGCGACGATTTCATAGCCGAGGAAGTGAGCCATATCTGAGCTTGCGTTGGTAATCAACGTTTTCTCCAGAGACAGGGAGAGCTTCAGATTCTCTCTCAACCAGTTGGCTATCTTTCCTTTGATTTCCTCAGCCTCTGCTTTTGGTCCGATGAAGCCAAACAACGTGTCATCTGCATATCGGACATATTTGAGGCGCCGGTAGTCAGGATCGTGTGGGTCTCTGGAAGGCAGGTGTTGAACTTGTGTCCAGAGCCGTTGCGCTTCTTTTCGTTTTCCCGCGCGTTTCCTGCGATTGGCCTGTGCTCTCAATGCTTCGTAGTGCAGATTGGGTCGTCTTTTGGCTCCCCGTGTATATTCTGGAATGAGCACTTGCTCGACAAAGGCATCAAACTTGTCCAGGTAGATATTGCTGAGTATTGGTGAGACCACCCCGCCCTGCGGGCTTCCGGAAAGGGTTCGGTGGTATTTCCAATCCTCCAAATATCCTGCCCGGAGGAGGTTTGATAGCAATCTCAAGAAACGGTTGTCTTTGAGCTTTTCTCCCAAAATGGTCAGTAACACAGTATGATCGATCGTGTCAAAGTATTGGGATATATCGCCCTCGATGAACCATTTCGTTCCACTCCAGTTGTCTGTGATGCTAGTTAAGGCAGTGTGACAGCCTCGACCAGGACGGAACCCATGAGAGAAGGAGCTGAATTGCGGCTCGTAATACGCCTCAAGGATGAGGCGGATCACCTCCTGTAAGAGCTTGTCACTCCAGGTGGGCAAGCCCAGGGCACGCAGTCTCCCATTCTTTTTGGCGACGTAGGTGCGCCGAACTGGTGTCCAGCGATACCGTTCATGTCGAAGGTCGTCGATGAGTTGCTCGATTTTGGCCAGCGACATCCTGTCTACCGTTTCAGGGGTCGATCCTGGGGTTAGAGCACCTTTATTCGCATAGAGGCGTCCATAGGCCATCAAGTACAGCTCTGGATTGTAGAACTGTCGATAAATGTCTTCCAGTGGCAATCCTCGTTTACCACGTTCTCGAATGATACTGAGTACAGTTTCGGCTGAGCGCATCTCGCGCACCTCCCTGTTTTCACTATCACATCACCTGTTCCCCTTTGCCTTGCAGCAGGTTTTCCCTGCCTCTGACATGAAGTAGACCGCCAGCGAGGTACTGATGCTGTCCTGACCTGCCTGATGTTTCAGGTGGTTTCCTGGACTCAGCCCTTTTCCAACGGTCTCTTCCCGAACCCAGCGGGCCACTTTCATGGCACTGTAGCTCTCCAGAACCCTTTGCCTCGTTGCGCAAAGATCGTGTGGCCCATCCAGGCCAACCTCTGCCGCTGAGACGAGTTCCTGGGACCCTTCGCCCTGTCTGTGTCTTTCTCACAGGCCCCGGCGGGGCGTGACTTCCGCGACTACTTCGGTCCCTCTGTACCCATACACCTCGCGGTGGTTAGGGCAACCCCAAGTTGCCTCCAAGAATCTCAGTTCGTGCTCCAGGTGTCCTTTACGTCTTTTCCCGTTCCTTACGGGTAGGCTCCGACGGAAGCTTTGTCGGGAAGTAGTACCGTTCCCGGCAACGTCGAACACAGGCGCTAGTACCGTTTCCTGTGGGCTGCCCCGGTTCCGCCTTGACTGGGCTTCAGACAATCAGTCTTCACCATACACGACTTACCTGACGAGCCTCTGGCCCCTGGTACTGGGACTTCACTCGCCTTTGATACAACATGCTACGGTCCCCTCGACTCTTTCGAGCGAAAGTAAGTTGCTGGTTTATCCACACTGCTTCAGTGGACCCACCCCGACGGGTGAGAGAGATTCTTGTGCCACATGGGCGCACTACTACGGGAACTCCGTTATCATAGGTGTCTCCACCCGTAGACAATCCTGCATTCCGTCGCTTGAATACGTACGAGCACAACGTAGGTGATCCACTCATTCCCTTCAAGAGACTCGCTGTCTCTCATCTCGCCCCACGAAAGGTGGAGTGTCGGAATCTGGGTTCACTCCATGAGGCGACATCGCTCTTAGGCGCTGTAGCGGTGGGTGTGGGCGTACACCAATTGGGAATTAGATTTTGAGCAGTCTAGCTCTCACCATATTGCACGGGTCTTGCGGGACGGTTCCTTAAGCGTCTTCAGGTGTTCTCCCGCTTTCAGTGGCATGCTACAGTCCCCGTTGTCTTTCAACGCTGGGTCAGCCATTGACCCAAGAACCTCCTTTCGAGTTCTTCCTGGCTGCGCCAGGGATATTCAAGCGCGTGATACAGCGCACCATCCCTGCCCATGAAGCCAGATGAGCATCGTCGGGAAAGCGACTCATATCTGTTCCCACCTCAGCAAACAGGACCTGCAAAACCAGCCGACTGACTCCGGCGATCCCCTCAAGACGCTCAAGTGTCTTCTCAAAAGGCTGCAACCGCTCTTCAATCTTGTGCTCCAAATGGGTGATTGAGCGATCCAACCCTTCAATCAAGGTCAGCAGCTCTTGGAGTAAGAACTGATGATGTTCTCCGATCTCACTCTCCAGCGCATCCGCCAATTGATCGTGGGAACATCGTACGCTGGGATGAGCAAGGCGAGCTAACCGATGACCATCAGTCTCTCCTGCCGCCAAGGCATGCAAGATCGCTTTGCCGGAAACCCCCACGATATCGCTCAAGATGCCGCTCAACTTGATATTGGCCTCTTGGAGGGTCTTGTGGAGTCGATTGACTAACCGAGCCCGTTCCTGGACAAGCGTCGTGCGCAATCGCGTCAAGCCGCGCAGGTCTTGCTGCTCACGATGCGGCACAAAACTGTTCTTGAGCAGGCCGTGTTGCAACAAGTCAGCAATCCATTCCGCATCCTGTTTATCAGTTTTGCGTCCTGGAACCGCCTTCATATGCTGGGCATTCGCCACCGTCAACTCGAAGAAGCCAAAGAGCCGATCATACACCGGACGCCAGTACACGCCTCCCCCAATGTTGCCAATTGGGGGAGGCCCCGTCAGCAGAGGAAGCAGGAGATATCGGGCTCACACGGAAAACAACGCGGATCTGCTGCTCATCAACCTCAATCCGTTTGACCAGAGCACGAATAATCTCCCGGCGCATCTGAAAATCAGCGTCTTGTAGCCCGTCTTTGACTTTGGCGGCAAAGGTTTCCAGACGTCCCAAAATCAAACGCACCTCCTCTTCCACCTCGGCTTCTTCTTTGAGACGTTGCAGCTGCTCATCAAAGTGCTGGAGCCGTTCACGCATGCGCATCACTCTCGGCTCAAATTCCTGTTTGTCAATCAACCCATCAGCATAGCCAGGGCTTGTGAATTATTGCTGAGAGCAGGAGACTCCAAGATCTGCTACGATAGACATTCCAAACCGATCTATCGAGAAGAAGGAGCCTCCGATGTCTTATTCTACTGCATTGTCACTGACCTTGCCTTCACTGACGAGTGATGCTCGCCACCAGTTATTGGAAAAGCAACCATTGCTGAGTTTGTACGAAGTGTTTGCCACCATCCCAGATCCCCGTTCCAAGCATGGATTGCGCTATGAATTGGCGTACGTGCTGACCTGCCTGGTAGCGGGCTTCCTCTGCAATTGTGACTCGACCCTGGCAGTTGCAGAGTGGTGTCGTGATCAACGTCTTCTGCTCATCCGACTCTTCGGACCACGTCGCTTCCTGTGCCCCAGTGATTCACTCTACCGCAAACTCCTCCCGCGCCTGGATGCCGAACAGATCGAGTGCGCCCTGGCGGACTGGATACGTCGGACTCTGCAAGCCACCCTCGATGATCCCATTGCCTTAGATGGCAAGACGGTTCGTGGGGGAAGATCGGACAAACATTCTGCTCCCCATCTGCTCTCCTTTCGCACACATCACAGCCAGGAAACACTGCTGCAAGTTGCCGTTTCCGAGAAGACGAATGAAATCCCAGTCGCACAGGCCCTCTTGCCCTGCTTGCCTGTCGATGGACGCGTCTTCACCGCAGACGCTTTGCACACGCAGAAGGATTTCATGAGGTGCGTGGATGCCTTGGGTGGCAAAACCGTTCTCACCGTCAAAAACAATCAGCCGACCCTCTACGCAGATCTCACCGCCTATTTCGCCGATCCACATGCTTCTTTTGCGCAAGACTCCACGCTTGATCAGCATCGAGGACGGATTGAAAAGCGTTCTATCCGTGTGAGCACCGAAATGAATTCCTACCTGGCTGACTGGCCACTCATCGAGCAAGTGGCCGAACTGACACGAACCGTCACGGTTCGCAAAACGGGAAAAACCAGCCACGAAGTGGTCTATCTCATCACGCCTTTGACTGCTCTTGAGGCCAGCCCCCAGCGCTTACTTGCATTAGTACGGGGACACTGGAGTATCGAGAACTCCTCCCATTATGTCCGCGATATGACCTTTGGTGAGGATCGTTCTCGCTTGCGCTCTGGGCAGGCACCTCAGATCCTGGCAACGTTCCGCAATTTGGCGATCACCCTTATTCATCGTCAAGGGTCTTCTCAGATTGCTGCGACCAGACGCCACTTTGCTTCTCATCCTCATCTTGCTTTTCGCTTCTTGCTTCCCAGGAGCGTCGCTCAGCAATAATTCACAAGCCCTGTCAGCATAGCTATCAATGAGGCGTGCCATTCCTCGGCGGAGCTTGCCCATCTGAGCTTCCAGACTTTCCTGCTCACTAGGCGTCTGTTGCGGTTGCAGCCGTTGCCGATATTCCTGCTCTAGCCGGTCTGGGTCCTCCAGCAGTTGGCAGACCTCTTGCCAGACCGCAGCATCGGCTTGGTCCATGCGTACCTCCTTGTTCCAACACACGCGCTCGAAGCCCTGTCGCGGGACGTTCATTGCTCCCCCACAGCGATAATACGCGTTACGCTCATCGTTGGTTCGTCCACAATACGCATACCCACACTTCGCACAGATGAGCAAGCCCTGCAACAAGTAGCGAGAGCCTTTCGCAGGAATGCGTGCTCGCTGCCGATTCTCTTCCAATTGTTCTTGCACGGCATCAAACAAGGCAGAAGCGACCAGCGCAGGCACAGGGATAGGAATCCACTCGTCCTTGGGTGCATCGTTTCCTGCGTATCCACGCCGGGATTGCTCCGGCCTGCCTCGTGGAGCCCGCAAACGCGGCCCAACAGGGCGCCAGCGGGTTTTGCCAAAGGCCGCTTCCCCTTTGTAGGCGGGATTTTTCAACATATCCCAAATGGTCTTGTGATCCCAGTGTTCTTTGCCGGTCTGCGTACGGATACCAGCTTGGTGAAGACGACGACACACTTCATTGATTGTGCAACGTTCCTGCCCCACCCACGTATACACCTGTTGCACGATACGAGCTTCCTCAAACACAATTTCAAAGCGAGCTTCTCCGCCTCCTTCCTGTTTATGCACATATCGGTACCCATAGGGCGCATGACAGAGGATACTAACCCGTCCCTCTTGAGCAGCATGGCGCTTGCCCCGTCGGCTGCGTTCGAGAAATTTTGCCCGCTCATACTCGGCAATCACGCCTTGTACTTGCAACAACAACTGATCTTCCGGCGTCTGCCCAAGCGGTCGATTCAGGAAGATGACTTCGACACCCCGTTGGCTGAGCTCTTCGACCAGTAAGACCTGGTAGGCATAGTTGCGAGCGAAACGGTCAGGGCAATGGATATACAATCGGTCCATTCCTCCCGCCGCTGCCACATCGCGTAAACGCTCCAGCGCTGGTCGGAGCAGCGTCGAGCCACTGTAGCCAGCATCGACAAACTCGAGAATCGTGGAGAGATCAAAGCCATCGGCAATGATCCTCGCATGGATGTCCGCCAGTTGGCTCTCAATGGTTTTAGCTTCTGCTTGTTGCTCGGAAGACACACGGGCGTAAAGGGCGACTTGCATCTCATTCATGGCTCACTCCTTTCTCGGTAATGGGGAGACTTCGGCTCCCGTTCCATGGAATGGGAACTGGTTGCTGCACGATGGTGAGGCATCTTCGAGACAAAGGAACCAGAGACGCATAGGCAGCCTGGAGGAACTCGTGTTGAAGTCGATGGGGCTCAAACATCGCCGTTACCTCCAGCGCTTTGTTGGGGCAATACAACACCTTGGACATGGGACGCTCCCCGACCCTGTGGATAGGAGCCTTCGTGAGACGATGCTGGGCTGTGAGGTGGAGCTTGAGGCTGGTCTCCAGTGTGAGCGCGAAGGTGGACTCGCAGGATCTCTCTTGTATACTCCCAGTCTAGCACTCCCTTGGTAACATTGGGGGAGGCGTGTAGACACCCGTTGACTCCATGGCCACGTGGGTACAGCCTCTTTCCAGGAGCCAATTTCGCAGGGCGATCAGATCCCTTGTCACTGCCCGAAAGCGTTGCAATTCTTTCTTCCGTTGTCCCCGCTCTACCCGGCTGAAACAAGCCACAACGAAGTCATCATGGACGTCAATCCCACAGCAGCGTGGATAAAGCACTTCCATGGCGTTTCCTCCTTTGCTTTCTTTCTCACATTTCAACGCTTCTCGAAGGTTCCTTGCGAGGTGCCATTTCTGCGTATTTTCTTCTGCGTGCTTCGGATAGCGAGCGACAAAGGGTGGTTCACCCAGGCACCTTGGGACATCTTAACAACAACAAGCTCGATGGCCTTAACCTAAGCCCGTCCTTTCGCCAGGACCTTCACCCCCTCACTCTACCCCGTTTTCATTCTGGGTGGTGCGCCTTTGGCGCATGACTTCTTACCCACAACAAGATGCAGCCACACTCAAATATCTTTTTAGCCACCTGTACCTCGCGACAGGTGCTCCACCTCATTGCGGATCAGTGGACAGCCTTGGTCATGTATGCCCTAGAGGATAAGGATAGCACAAAGCGCTTTAGCCAGTTACTCACTCAAATCGACGGTATCTCGAAAAAGATGCTCTCGCAGACGCTTCGTGACATGGAGCGCAATGGGCTGGTACAACGCGTTGTCTACCCCGCTGTCCCTCCTCACGTGGAGTATTCTCTGACCCCTTTGGGTCAGACATTGATTGAACCAATCACCGCTTTACGCAAATGGGCGGAAGAGCATTTAGACGAGGTGAAAGAGGCTCGCATTAAGCACAATCAAACTGAACATATCTCTATTCAAGAGCAGGTAGCTTCGTTGGTGCAGCAGAGAGAGCAACACTAATGGTAGTTTTCCGTCCCAGAGAAATCATGGCTCCATCGGCACTCATGACGCATCGTTCGGGGGCAGTCTGATCGGGGGCTGGAGAAAAGGGGGTGTCTCACTGTCAGCCTGGCCTCCATTGTTGTGCAACGTCCGCTCTCGTAAGCCTCGTGCTTGCAACGAAACAGCGCAGATGGGTCACAATGGAGAATGTAGCCAGGTCTCATTGTGCTTTATACCTGTTATGATGGTTTGCTTGAAGGACGGGCATCGGAAAGGAGAGCGTGGCACTCCATCCCTGGATGGAGTGCCACGCTCGGAAACAGCTCAGAACTTGGGGATTCCCTCTTTTGCCGTCTTCGATGCGAAACCAGCAAGAGATACCATAAGGAGAACGTTGTGAAAACAGCTCTTCCCATGCTGTCTGTCTCGCTCTTCTTCCCGGGAAGCCTCTTCACTGTGTTTGGCAAGAACACGCGTCGCGTCTTCGCATGAGAGGGGTTATGATGGCATCGACTCGCCACAGAACACAGCGGCGTTCCAACGTGCAAACTCGGCAAACGTCGTGGGGTGAACTCCAAATATCTCGTGCGTCCCCAGGTCCACCCTCGATTCGGAATTCCCCCCACGCCGATCGCTCCATAGTTCGACGAAAGCGTCGGCACGCTCCGGGGGAGCCCCCGCTGCCAACAACGCTCGTCGATATTCCTCCAGAGTGATGTTGACATATTCAATGGTCCTACCGGTCGCCTGTGAGATCTGCTCGGCGATTTCCGCCATCGTCAGCGCTTCGGGACCCGTCATGTCGTAGCTCTTGCCCTCATGCCCTTCGCTGTGGAGCAGTGCAAAGGCAACTTTCGCGACATCCTCAATAGCGACGGGTGAGAGCCTGGCGTTCTCCATAGGGAGGGAGAGCGTATTGGTAGTGAGATTCATCGCTGGCGCTCCTGGGAAGTAAAATTGCATGAATTGGCTGGGACGCAGGTGCGTCCATGCGAGTCCTGACCCTTCAAGGTACCGCTCGATTTCTTCGTGCAGCCGCACAGTACGGAAAAGCTTCGTGTTGTAACCAATGCCCGAACCCTTCCCGGAGAACTTGATAATGTGGCGAACACCTGCCTTCTTGGCCGCATCGATGAACGTGCTTTGTGTTTCTAGCATCCGCTCAGCTGCGGAAGAGATCATCAGAACACGGTCCACATTGTCTAGCGCGGCTCCGAGAGTCTCAGGCCGAAGCATATTCCCCTCCACAATCTCCACGGTGGGAAATGTCTCGATTGCACGCGCCTTCGCGCGGCTCCTGACGAGCGCCCGAACCTGCGCATTCTGCCGGGCGAACTCGCGAATGATGAGAGATCCGCTCACCCCAGTTGCCCCCGTTACTAGAATCATGGAAATTTCCTTTCACTCTACTCATACAGGAATGATTTGAGGAACACATATTGCTCTGAACTCGAAAAAGTTCATATGACACTACCTTCTGCTCACTTCCTCCGAAAATAGGCCTCTAAGGCTGAGATAAAGTCTCAGGTGCAGGTCATTTTCATCCGCTTCCATGTCGCGCTGCGACATGACGCTTTGAGGAGACATCGTTCATAAGCTGGACGAGTTCCAGGTTGAACCTTTCCGCACATTCATAAAAGGGCGCGTGGGCGCAGGGATAGGAGGAAATCTGAGCCTGTGGGATGATCTCTCGAAACTGCTCTGCCGCACGCGGAGTAAAGATGGGGTCCTGTTGGCCGTGAACAACAAGTATGGGTAGTGATACGCGCTCAAAGTCCTCGGTATGATCGATCCTACGACCAAACATCGCTTGCCAGGTAGCAGGGGCCATCAGGAAGGATGCACCATGAAAATCGGCCCGATCTCGATCCTCGACTGGAGCAGCAGTCAATGATTTGAAAACGTCCTCAACGCCCTCGCGATAGGCGGTGACATCGGGTGAGAACAATTTCCCGATCAGCTGCCCGAATGCTTCGTGGAGCTGATCCTTGCTCTGGTCCGTATTCAATTGAGCACCACTATCGACCATGACCACACCAGAAAGATTCGCTTGCCCATAATGCTGGAGGTAGCCTCCAAGGGCATACCCTCCATATGACCAGGCGCACACAGTCGGCTTGCTCAACTCGAAGGCGGAGATGATAGCCGCTATATCATCCGCCCAACGCTGGCTTTCCTGATAGGCTGCCGGGTCTGACGGTTTATCCGAGGCACCGTTTCCTCGCAAATCAAAGCGGACACAATAGAAGGTGTCGGACAGGGAGTCGAATTGCTTGCGCCACCAGGTGCCGGTGACACTAGCGCCGGGAATAAAGAGAATGGCCGGGTGATCTCTGTTCCCGACGGCTTCGGCATACAGGTGACATCCGTCAGCGCTTCTGACCATTCGCGAGTCTATTTGCATTTTTGTTCCCTTTTCTTTCTATGCGTTCCTTACTTCTTATGGAATATCTGGTGAAGTTCTACCAGAGCCGCTTTGTCTACCTTCGGACCAGGCAGCGTCATTCTCATGGATGACATCCCCGAAACTCGTTCACCACGCGACCAGCCTCCGAGCGCTTTTCGACTAGAAGCCATGTCGCCTCCCTTCTCTGGTAGACAAAGCCATTGTGTTGCGCTATACTTTCTAGGCGAATAAAAACTTGCCTATAAAGAGAAATATACAAGTAAAAACTCGTGTTGTCAAGAGGTGAGCCAGAGACAAGCGCCATCGAGCGCTTTCTGGAATGCAGTTTTGGAGGACCACATGGATCAGCAGAAGGAGACACAGCCTGTTCAGCGGCGACGGCGAGGAGTACAGCGCATCGTTTCCATTCTCGATACCGCTGAAACCATCTTTACTGAAATGGGGTACGACGAGGCAACGACCAATCATATTGCGGCCAAAGCCGGGATCTCACCCGGCTCTCTCTATCAATTCTTTTCTAATAAAGAGGAGATTGTCCAGGCGTTGGCTGCTCGGTACACGGAGGAACTCCAGGGAGTCTATGACTCCATCTTTTCCATTGAAGCCACATCTCTTCCCCTTCCTCAGTGGCTCGATCAGATTTTTGACAGGCTGGTTGCGTTTCATCTCGCTCATCCAGCTTTCTTGTTACTTTTCTCGCGAGGTGCGTCTCTTTCTCAATTTGCCTCTTCTGCCCATGCCTTGCAGAAAGAGGTGCAAACGCGCTTTGAGGCAGGCTTTCAGAGACGTGCTCCCAACCTCTCTTCGACGCAGCGAATTCTATGTGCCACGATGAGTGTCCAGCTCTTCAAAGCGATCCTCCCACTGCTCCTATCGGCAGAGGAGGCTGAGCGAAGGCTGCTCATGCGTGAACTGAAAACGGTGTTGCATCGCTATCTTGAGCCTCTTCTCGGTTGAGCAACTCCACTAGGTTGCACGAGACCATTCTCATCGGCTCGCATGAAAAGGAGCACAAGGCTGAACACCCAGCCTCTCTCATCGTCCCATCCTCTGTTATCAATCCAGCAGCGTTATCTACAACTCATATACTAATTGGTAGATAGCAGATCCCATCTCAGAAAGATGGGATCTGCTAGACTGGTGGAAGCAACGGGAGAGCCGTCGTTACAACGTGCGGCCTCTTTAGCGAAGAGAGAGTGACCGCCTCCTACAGACAGCTCTCCGTCCCATCAGGATCGCAAGCGACGATGAGGCTTGTTGCAGCTTGTGGCGTGAGCTGACCAGACTGCCAATCCATGATGAGTGCTCGCTCGTCCTGATGAGATGGTACTCCCGTTGAGGTTTATTGGACTCACACGTGTGTGTGAGGAGGGAGGGCAGAAACGATGTCTGAAACATCCTCTCCAATGCCTGCACCTGCGGCACTGGCCTATGTGGTAGGCATCGATATTGGTATGCAGTCGTGTCTGATGTGTTGCCTGACGATGGAGAAACGCCAGGTGATCAAACCCAGTCAATTTGGCAACGATGCAGCGGGCTTTGCGTGGCTCTTTGCGCATCTGGAGGCACTCAAGATCGCTCCCCATCAGATCCTGGTTGGACTGGAAGCCACCTCACGCTATGGGGAGAACCTGTATCATGCACTCAGATTGCGAGGATACCGTATCTGTCTGTTGCATCCAGGACAGATCCACGCATTCGCACAACAACGAGGATTGCGTGCGAAAACAGACCGGTTGGATGCCACCACCATTGCACGAGCCCTCCTCAGTGGGGAAACGCGCTTTGGCTATGTACCCGCGTGAAGAGGTAGCAACCTATCGAGAAGTGGTGCGATTACACCAGCAACTGACTGAGGAGATTGTTCGCTACAAAAATGAGATCCACGCGCTCCTGGTGGTGCTTTTCCCAGAATTCTACCAGGTGTTCGCCGATCCCACCAGAGCAAGCGCTTTGACGGTGCTGAAGGCGTATCCTTCGGCCCAAGCGATGCGCGAGGCCGATCCAAAGGCACTGAGCCAGATGTTGCGCGAAGAGTGTCCTGGTCACTATGGGCGGCAGACGGCTGAAACATTGGTGCGGCTGGCGCAGTGTTCAGTGAGCAGTGGTCAAGCGACTCAGGCCCGTTCGAGCAGCATGCGGATTCTCTGTGATCAACTGGAACATACCCAGAGCAACCTCAAGCTCTTGCAGCAGGAGATGGAACGTTTACTCGACAACGATCCGAAAGTCAAAGGCGTGCTCTCTATCACCGAGATGGGGCCGATGACGGTTGCCGTGTTGCGAGCGGAGTTGGGCGATCTGGATCGTTTTGTGCGCATGGAGCAAGTGGTGGCCTACGTAGGACTGGATTTGCAAGTGAAACAAAGCGGCAAATGGAAGGGACAGACGAAGCTGTCCAAGCGTGGCAGTGGCCGGCTTCGCCGTATCTTGTATTTGGCGGCCTTGCGCAGTATTCGCTTGTCTACCTCTCCCTTTGGGCTCTACTACCATCGCCTGGTGGAACGTGGTATGAAAAAAGGGATGGCGGTGATTGCGGTCATGCGCAAACTCCTGATCGTCGCTGCCCATCTGATCCAAACGCAGGAGGACTATAATGCTGGCAAAGTCGGGGTACAGGCGGTAAGCTAGCCGCGCGGCTAGCTTACCGCCTGTACCCCGACCCCACCCCACCCGATGAGTGGCGGGGACGCGAGCCTCTGGATCGAGTTCAGAGGCCAGGCAGAGCATGGGGTTTTCGCTAAGGTAGATCGTCCTTTCCTGGTCTGTTTCGCGCCAGACTTTTTTCGCGAGAAGGCTTGACAAATTCTATGGCTTCTGTAGGACTAGCCAGGACAGAACAGGAAATGAGCGCAGACAGAGAGGTTGCACTGCAAAAGGCGGCTGCCGGGCAGCTGGTAGCCGTGATTGCGCAGACGTACCCACTGGAGCGTGCCGCTGATGCCCATGCAGCCCATTGAAGCTCGAAAGAGCATCGGCAATGTCCTGCTCATCCCGTGATTCTCGCGCGATGGAACCTGCGACTTTACACAGATCCCATCACCAATTTCGCTGCTTGAGTCACGTGAATCTCCCAGCCAGTTGAGGAGGCAACTATCCGTGATAGCTTACTTCATCATTACCTCTCTGGGTTGACCACATACTTATAGAACGTGTTTCTACTTTTGAAACCGGTCATCTGCATCATCTCGGCAACGGTGTTTTGCTTAGCTGCATAGAGTTCTTTGGCACGTGCCAAGTTGCGTGGCTCTGTTTTCTCAACCGCTTTCGGTCTGCCACCTTGTCGGCCTCGTGCGCGTGCAGCTTCCAAACGGATTCCCAACATGGAATAACTGGAAGACGTGCTGGTTCACATCACCTTGTTTCCGGCAAGCTATGCAACAGGTGCCCCATGCGCTCGCGCTTCGTCTGGAGATAAGCGAAATTACTCGCCGTCGGCGGAATTTCCAGGGGTACCCGCTCTGTCTTGATGTCATGTGCTTGCAATGCCTCAATCTTTTTAGGATTATTGGTCATAATGCGGGCGTGGGTGATTTGCATTTCTTGCAAGATTGCAACGGCAGTCGTATAGCGACGAGCATCAACAGGATAGCCAAGGTGTTGGTTGGCATCAACCGTATCATAGCCCTGCTCTTGTAGTTTATAGGCTTGCAGTTTGCCTGCCAGACCGATGCCACGTCCCTCCTGGGGCAAATAGAGGAAGATGCCCCGGCCTTCCTTGGCAATTGCTCGGAGCGCGGCATGCATTTGGGCCTGGCAGTCACAGCGCTGGGAGCCAAAGATATCGCCTGTGGTGCAGGAGGAGTGGAGACGGAGCAACGGCGGTTGGTCCTGGCTCCCGGTGAAGTCTCCCAGGAGTAGCGCCAGATATGCTTCTCCGCTGGCACATTCCTCATAGTGGCGCAGATGGAAGAGTGCTTCTTGGGTTGGTAGTTGTATTTCCGCGAGTAAACGAATAATCTGTTGCATGTATTTCTAATTTCCTCTATTGTTCTCTTCTGCTGTGTAGGACATCTCTCCTTCGATCAGCAGATCCTCAGCAACTGTCTGGAATGAGACCTGCTGGAGGCGGTGAGCGTGTTGCATGATCGCCAGGCCAGCTCCTCCAATAGGTGATGGTGCGCCCTCACCTCCAATGAGCTTCGGCGCGACAAAGGCCGCGACATGATCGATCAGTTTGTGCTCAAAGGCGCTACCCAGCAGGCTGCTACCACCTTCCAGGAGTAGATGCATAATCTCTCTTTGCCCCAGGATGTGCAACGCGGCCATAAGATCTACCCGCCCGGTCTGGTCAGCTGGTACCTCAATGACCTGGATACCACGCTCACGCAGGCGCTCACGCTGGTCTGGAGCACTTGTCTCGCTGACGATGACGCATGTGCCTGGAGCCAGTTGCTTCTGGAAGAGTTGAAGTTGAGCGTTTAGCTCGCCCCGAGACGACACCACAATACGCAAATGGTTGGGACGCTGTGTTCGTGGGTGAACGCGCTGTTCTTCCGTCAGACGGATAGTTAAGCGTGGATCGTCGGCGTGTGCTGTGCCTACCCCAATCATAATCGCATCGACGCGGTCGCGGAGCTGATGGACCCAGGTGCGGGCAGCTGATCCGCTGATCCAGGAAGCGTCCCCTGTATGGCTGGCTAGTTTACCATCGAGCGTCATCGCCCACTTGGCTGTGACATAGGGCCGTCCTTGCGTAATATAGGTCGCAAAGGGACGAATGAGAGCCGCCGTTTCCGGCTCGGCTATGGTTGTGATTACCTCGATCCCTGCCTCACGCAATTGCGCTACTCCACGTCCACTGACCTGCGGATTAGGATCGAGCGAGCCAATGATCACTCGTTTAATCCCGGCCGCAATGATAGCGGCGGTACAGGGTGGAGTATGGACGGTAATGCAACACGGCTCAAGTGTCGTATACAGATCCGCCCCCACCGCTGCGGTCGTCTCCGCCTCGCGTAATGCGTGGATCTCAGCATGTGGTCCATAGGGTGGTGAAGTCGCGCCACGTCCAATGACCTGGTTCTCTCGGACCAGCACAGCCCCGACAGGCGGACGTGGACTGGTCCGTCCTTCAATGGAACGAGCGCAGGCAATGGCTTTTTGCATAAATTCCAGGTGACTCATATTCCCTCTCTTTGTAAGAGAAGTGATTGTAGGGCAAGACGGGTGCGATGCAGTTCATTTTTTGCGAACGAGGCACACCCCACACCACCCCAAGCAGAGGCAAGCGCCATCGCTACCCGCATGGAGCGATGGCGCTTGCCTCTGCCTTAATGAACTGTCGTCTGCACTTGAGGCCGTGTATAGCGCTTTGCGGGTGTTAACACAATGGGTTGGAGTTCTGGCGCAGCGAACGAGGCCAGACGACGTTCCTCTGGCACAGGCCGATAGAGCGTCGTGCGTTGGAGGGGAATACGTCCGATTTCGTAGATAATCTCCTCCATCTGCTCAGGCGGTAACTCCTGACCCATTTCGCCGCCAGCCGCACGCGTGATGCTCTCATTCATCAGCGTCCCACCTAGATCGTTGGCTCCCGCTTGCAAAACAGCCTGAATGCCCTTGCGTCCCATTTTTACCCAGGAGACCTGAATGTTTGTAATATGTGGATATAAGACTAAGCGGGCCACAGCGTGCATCAGCACCGCCTCGCGGAAGGTTGGCCCCTTGCGTGCACGGCCTTTCCAGTACATTGGAGCCTCCATATGCACAAAGGGGAGCGGCACAAACTCAGTAATCCCGCCAGTGCGCTCCTGAAGACCTTTCACACGTAGCAGGTGGCGTGCCCAGTGGACCGGCTGCTCAATATGACCATACATGACCGTACTGGTTGTGCGTAAACCAACCTTGTGCGCCTCCTCGATCACCTCTAACCACTGGTCCGTCTTAATCTTGTCAGGGCAGAGGGTCGCCCGCACCTCATCATCTAGAATCTCAGCAGCCGTCCCAGGAAGCGTACTGAGTCCTGCCTCCTTCAACTGAACCAGAAAGTCATGCAGACTGAGACCAAGCGTCTGTGCACCTTGCCAGACCTCCAGCGGCGAGAATGCATGGATATGCATCTCCGGCAATGCCGCCTTAATTGCCCGACAAATATTCAAGTACGTCTCGCCCGTATACTCTGGATGGATGCCGCCCTGCATACAGACCTCAGTTGCCCCGCGTGCCCAGGCCTCCTGAGCGCGTCTGACTACCTCATCCAGACCCAGATCGTAAGGCGTCCCACGTAAATTCTCGCTGAGTTTCCCCTTTGAGAAAGCACAGAACTGGCATTTGAAGTAACAAATGTTGGTATAATTGATATTGCGGTTGACCGCATACGAAACAACATCCCCATTTACACGCTGACGCAACGTATCGGCAGCGCGACACACAGCCACGAAATCGGCACCTCGTGCCTGAAACAGCCGAACAACCTCAGCCTCGCGCACCGGCTCAGCCGCCAGAGCCTTCCCAATGATCATCTGCACATCAGCGGAGACATGCTCCAGCACCTTCCCCTGCGTCTGTGTGATTAGCTCCAGCTCTTCGGCGGGAAGCTCAGCCTGAGCGCCGGGAGACCAGTCACTTGTTCGCGCATAGCCCTCGCTATCACTGGACTGTAAGAGCGGTGTCAGCAATTGCTGGTCCTGCCACTGTGACGCAGCGAGAACATAACTCGGATAGACCGCCAGACGTTCCACCACCACCTTCCCAGTTTCTGCCGTCCGCTCAGCCAGCTCTTGCAGATGAGGCCAGCGAGCTTCCGGGTTTACATGATCGGGCGTCACCGGCGAAACACCACCCCAGTCATTCAAGCCCGCGCTCACCAATTGCTGGTAGACCCCAGGACTCAGATTGGGAGGAGCCTGAATATTCATGGTCCCGCCAAAGATCACACGAGCGACAGCCAGCGTCCAGAGCAGATCATCCAGATCAGGTTCCTGCGCATTGGCCATCTTTGTTCCCGGCTTGGCGCGGAAATTCTGGACAATAATCTCCTGAATGTGACCGTATTGCTGATGGAGAGCGCGCAGCGCCAGCAGCGACTCAATACGCTCCAGCCGAGTCTCCCCAATTCCAATCAGAATTCCAGATGTAAACGGTACCTTTAACTCACCAGCCAGCCGAATCGTCTCCAGCCGCACCTCTGGCCGTTTATCTGGTGAACCGTAATGTGCTCCCCCACGCTCACCGAGTCGAGCGGAAACACTCTCCAACATAATCCCCTGTGAGACAGAAACGCGTCTGAGCAGAGCAATCTCCTCAGCCGTCAGCACCCCAGGATTCGCGTGCGGCAACAAGCCGGTCTCCTTGAGAACCAGCTCAGCCATCTCAGCTAAATAAGAGATTGTCGTCTCATGGCCCAGCTCAGCCAGCTCGCGAGCCGCCACCTTATAGCGCCGCTCAGGCTTATCCCCCAGCGTGAAGAGCGCCTCATGGCAACCAGCCTCAGTTCCTGCCCGCGCAATCGCCAGAATCTCATCCCGCGTCAGATACGCCTTCTGACCAGGACGGGGTGGCTGTGCGAACGTACAATAGTGACACACATCTCGACAGAGCTGCGTTAAAGGAATGAATACTTTACGGGAATAAGAAATACGATTCTGGTGAACCTGATCGCGGAGTTGCGTTGCGGTAGACAGAAGCGGAGGAAGATTGGTCCAATCAACTAATGAGCGAGCCTCAGCATCCGAGAGAACCTGTCCTTGTAAGACAGCATCAAGAACTCTCGCTGTTGCCTTCTGCGTCATGCCTGTTCCTTTCGTAAGTAAGAGAAAAGCCTGTTATATAGATAGCCACCATTCAAGTACGACGTATTCCGTAAATTTGGTCTATTTTTCCCTCAAGGAGTTGATGACCGATACAGCTGGTTGGTGTGCGCAGATTGCCCCATCTCGTCACGACTCGCGCCAGATGGGCACGACTGAGGCCGACCACATATCCATTGAGGAGGTTGGCACCACCACGCCATGCACGTCCCCTGTCAGCGCGTCGGTCCCGAGGTGCTGATACTCACACATCAAAGGCCAGTCGAGCAGCGCGGTATCCGTCGACGATATCGGTGGGAAGTCAGTTCTAAGGTTGCATCTGATGTACAGTCAGTGCTCCTTCACCATTTGCGCCGACGCGCCATCCTTCCTCTCGCTACCCGTGACCCTTGCACCGGGGTCAAAATACCACGATGCAGGGAGTATTCTGCCCGACCAATCGTGTGAACACTCTAAGACATCGGCCTCTACGAGTGGTGGAACAATACGGCTGGCTTCTCGTGATCCCTTCAGTGGCAGGACCGCGAGCCAGAGACCAAGGCTGAGTACTACCGCCACCAGGGTTGCGATGACGAAGGCATGCCTGCTTCCGTTACTTGCTGAAACGACCGAGAATATCAGGCCGAGCAGGGTGATACCAAGCGCACCTGACAACTGCGAGACCGTCGCAAAGACGCCCGACGCAGTTCCAATATCGTGAACGCGGATCTCCTCAAGCGTCTTGCTCATCAGCGGCGTAAAGAGCAGGCCTATGCCTATGCCGAGCGTGAAGAGGGGGCGACGAGCATCGGAACCATTCCCCACAATGGCTACAAACCATTGAGCGGCCAGGAGCGTCACCAGGTATGCCAGTGTCATCAAACCAGCCACCACAGACATACCCCAGACGTTCAGGCGCATGGAGAAGAACGAGCTGAGACTAGACATGAGGATAAAGGTGATGCTACTCACCAGAAACGCCAGGCCTGCTTGCAGCGGAGAGAGGCGTAGCACCGTTTGCAGGTAGAAGGCTTGCAAGAATAACTGCCCGGCATACAACGATAAGCCCAGCATACCAGTAGTGAAGATGCCAACGCCAAGCAGAAATAAGCGTTTTCGCCCATAGAGATCACCCAGACGTCCTCCAATCACCAGCAAAACGGCATATGCCAGTGCGTAGACCGCAACAATAAGCTGCACCTCGGCAAAGCTCGAATGCAATTCTTTCTGAATGGATGGAACGGCAACGTTGATAATATATTCATCGAGGGTCCCCATGAAGGATGCGCACAAAACGACGACCAGCATGAGCCAGCGACGAGGATTGAGGGCATGCGCCTGTGGCTCCGATGGGGAAGATATCATTTGCGTGTCCAAAGAGTGTAGCTCCTTTCAAGAACATCTGAGCGTAAGTACAACGTGAAACGCATCTCCCCCATCTAGCAAGTGATCAGCCTTCTCCAATCCAAACGGACAGTTTGTACATCACAGCAATCTTAAAGATGTGCAGAGATTACAAACTGCTCCCCTCCATACTGGCAAGTGTCCAGGATCGACTACGTTTATCGTGCATATAATGATTCTCTATATAAATCATGTATACACATGCAATATCATATTTTTGTACCCAAAAAAGGTTTCATAGCAATGTGTGCGGCGGCACTCGGTTTCCCCACGCAACTCGCTTTTGTTTACTCATAATACTCATAGAGCACTCACTGCGCTCTCTCCATAGTTCAACGAAAGCATCGGCGCGCTCTGGAGAAGCCCCTGCAGCCAGCATCGCTCGCCTGTATTCCTCCATAGTCCTGTTGATATACCGAATCGCCTTGCCAGTTGCCTGAGATATCCGCTCGACTATCTCTGCCATCGTCAGCGATTCCGGACCCGTCATGTCGTAGATCTTGCCCTCATGTCCTTCGCTGTGGAGTATCGCGAACGTTGCCTTGGCGATGTTCTCACTATCGACAGGCGAGGGCCTTGTGCTCTCCCTCCCAATGGAGAACGCAAGACTCTCAGAAGCATCGCTGGCGCTCCCGGGAGATAAAACTGCATGAATTGGCTGGGACGCAGGTGTGCCCATGCTAACCCTGACCCTCCAAGATATCGCTCGATTTCTTCGGATCAAAACCAATGCTTGTTTCAGCACCAGAGCACGCCAGCCTTCCTGGGCAGCATCAATAAAGGTGGACTGCGTCTCCAGCATCCGCTCCGCAGCGCAGAACACGCTCCACGCCGTCCAGAGCGGCTCCAAGCGTCTCGGGTCGAAGCAGATCACCTTCCACAATCTCCACGGTGGGCAATGCCTCGAACGCATGCGCCTTCGCGCGCTTCCTGACCAGCGCTCGCTTCTTTTAACCAGCTATATTAATGAACTCTCTGGCGAAACGACGAGCCATATCTATTTGCATCATATCATCGAAGATGAGCGTCAACTCCTGAGCGCCTGCGGCCTCGTAGGCGGCTATACGCTGGCGGATCGTCTCCGGACTGCCAATGAGAGCAAATGGCCGAGGATCTCCTCCCATGCTTTTTGCCCAGTCTGGAATCGTAGCCTGGGCCTGCTCATCAGTATTAGCAATGCGGCAGCCCACTTGCACGGTACGGTGAATGCTATGGTAATCGCGTCCAACTGCCTCACAATGCGCTTTGAGCACTGCGAACTTGTGCTCGACCGTGGCGGGATCGCCAAAGACGTTACAGATATCGCCGTATTGCGCGACCAGTTTGAGCGTGACCTGCTCGCCACCGCCAGCAATCAGCATGGGAATATGGGGTTGCTGCACTCCCTTTGGTCGATTCATCGCACCATGAACCTGGTAATAGTTTCCTTCAAAAGTCGTCTCTTCCTGTGTCCACATGGCGCGAATAATCTGCACGGCTTCGCGCAACCGGCGCAGACGCTCCGGCCCATCGGGATACTCGTAGCCATAGGCTCGATAATCAGGCTCGTACCAGCCCGCTCCGATGCCAAAGGTGAAACGTCCATGCGAGATCACATCGAGGGTCGAGGCCATCTTCGCCTGTAAGGCGGGGTTGCGATAACTATTCCCTGTCACCATCTGGCCAATGCGCACCCGCTTCGTATCGCGAGCCAGAGCCGCCGCTGTGGTCCAGCACTCAAACGTGACTTCTTGTGTTGGTTGGGCAATGGCATGAAAGTGGTCCGCCACCCAGATCGACTCGTAGCCATACTCATCAGCCGTGTGTGCCATGCGCGTTAACGTTTCATATGCTTCCACCGGATCTTTGATGCCTGTCAGATCCATCAAACCACCCATTGGAAAGAAGATACTATACTTAAGGGACATACTTACCTCTTTCTCTGCTAGCAGAAGAAGCTCTGCCAGCAATACAGCTCGAAGAATAAGCACTATTTGAAAAGCTACCTGGCTTGTTCTGCTGTTGCTTTGTTTTAGGAACAACATATTCGGCCAAAGTTAAAAATTTATATAGGACGGCAACTTGACAGCATTTTACAGTGAAGCTCTGCCAAGATCGGCTAGCTAGACATCGAGACGAAAGGACATCATTGAAGTAGACCTGATGTAGCATTTATCAACGTAAATCTAGTCGCTGTTGTAGGTGGCGCTTCGGGATGGCTTTGAGCAAGCGCTGTTTGAAATGCTTGGAATGATTCTAGCCCGTCAAAACCCTTTTTCGCCTCTTCGTTCGCGCAAATCCCCCTCCTCTCAAGCCGTTTGCGCCAGGCGGGTCAGCTTTTCATGCGCTTCCAGCGGGTCTTTGATGCCAGCCAGTTCATGCGTTAACCCTCAGGGAAGGAAGAGACCATATTGAATAGACATACGTGCTTACCTCTTTCTCTACAATGATGTAGCCCACCAAACAAGCGCCTTTTGAAAAGCTCCTTGCTGATGATGCTGTGACTTTCTGAGCGAGATGTTCTCCATTTGCAACTGAGACCGCGAGCGATGTATGACTGTCCAGCACTGTTTTTGCTATCATGCGGAAAGGATGCTCAGTTTTCCACCTTTATAGAAACGACGAACAGACACGGTCCGAAAAGGACATCCTTCTATTTCTATATACTGGAAATCCCTCACCTAATTTCTGTCGTCATAACTTTAAGCTTTCTTCTTCGTCCTCTTCACCATACGCGGATGGTAGACTTTTGCCAATGGATACCATTTCCGTTGAGATGGTAGACTCCTGGCTCCATGAATTTCTTTGCCCCTAAAACCAAGGGGAGAGCGCAAGAATTGGCACACAGCCTCATCATGCTTTCCCTGGTCTTTAGGCAGAGATGACCCTGACGGCATGGAGGCTGTCAGGGCCACTGATGATTGCAATCACCCAGGTTTGGCGTGTTCCTTAGGGAATCCAGTTTAAGGGAATCCAGTTCAAGGGAATCCAGGCTGATAGGATATTCATGTTTTCTCCTTTCTCGGGATATGAGATGTTGTCGTAAAGACCACCATCTGTGATCTTCTATACACACGACGAACAAGCACAATCCAAAAAGGACATCCTTGAAGCCGAATATGGGGATACATCAGAACTGAGGATACAGATGACAGCAAAGCGCCTGGAGAGAAGCCACTCTCGTTTCCTGTTAGGCGCGCAGAACCATCGTCTTCAAGGTATCCAATCGTTGGCAGAACAAGTGGCGTTGGTCGGCAAGAGAATCATATTGTTGTAGAGTGAGACGAAACTCCATTCCTTTTCCTTACAATCGCCCGACCAACCGCGCCAGGCGAACCCTCTCCTGGGCGGCGTCCGAGACTGGCACAAGGCTTAACGCCAGCGCATCAATGGGCGTTCCGAGCAGTTCCAGCACGCGATCCCTTATCTTGTCCTCATTACCAAAGACCACCAGGCTTTCAATGAGTCTCTCTGAAACCGGATGTGTGTCCTGTTCTGTAAAGCCCGCCGCAACGAACATATTGCGAGGTATTGTCAACTTGGTAACGGAGCTAAGCTCTATGCTAAAATAGCTGCATGAAAACAAACATCATTGCTCACCGTTCGCTTAAATCTGGACGCCATTTTCAAATTCTGGTAAGCTGAAGGGCATGAAAGAAGCCCTGAGCATAGAGACAGAACGTATGGATGATATCCCGCTGTTGATCACACATATGCAGCGCATGAAATTGGCCGAGTTGCTGGATAAGCACATGCCGACCCACGGTCACCGGAAAGGACTGAGCGTGGGAGAACTGAGTGTGGTCTGGCTGGTTCATATCCTTTCGCAAGCCGATCATCGGATGAATCGCGTGCAGAAGTGGGCCACCAGCCGGCTGGAAACCTTGTGGGGATGTGGGGTGGACGCTCTCTGTGCACAGGATCTGACGGATGATCGGCTGGCAGATGTGCTGCGCCTGCTTTCGCAAGACGTTCATTGGCACGTGTTTGAGCAGGAACTGATGGGTCAGTTGGTGCGTATCTATGACCTGCAAGCGCAGTGTGTGCGCATTGATACCACCACGGCCAGCAGCTATACCGACGTGAGCGAACAAGGGCTATTGCAATTGGGCCATAGCAAGGATCACCGCCCTGACTTGCCCCAACTCAAGCTCGTACTCGCCAGCCTGGACCCGTTGGGAATGCCGCTGGCGACCGAAGTGATTTCCGGTGAGCATGCGGATGATCCCGTGTATCTGCCCATCATTGCTCGTGTGCGTGACGGACTCCAGAAGAAAGGGTTGCTGTACGTGGGGGATTGCAAAATGGCGGCTTTGCAGACCCGCGCCAGCATCCAGATGCAGGGAGAGTACTATCTGTGCCCCCTTTCGGCCATACAAGCGCCGCCAGCTCAGGTGTCTCAGGAAGTAGAAGCCCAACAATCCCAAGGAGCACGTTTGATCCAAGTAGAACGCATGGATTCCGAGGGAAAGAACACCTGCATCGCTCAAGGGTATGAGACTGTCCAGACAGTAACGGCCCAGGTGGATGGGCAATCTCAGACCTGGCAAGAGCGTCGCTTGTTGGTCCAATCGATGGCCTCCACTCACTCCGCTCAGGCGAGTTTGCAGGAGCGTTTGCAGAAAGCGCAGCAAGCTTTGCAGGAGCTGACCGCACGGCGACAAGGGAAAACACGTTTGGCGGAGCGTGTAGAGGTTGAAGAGGCGATCAAAGACGTTCTCACCCGCTTTCGCGTCGAGGGCTTGTTGGATGTGCAGATCCAGGAACACGTGCAAGAACGCCTGGTGCGTGCGTATCGTGGACGTTTGTCGGGCGTGCGCCGCGTGGTAACGTTTACGGTCAGCAGTCAGCGCGAGGAGAAGAGTATTGAAAAGGCTATGAGCCAACTCGGCTGGCGGGTCTATGCTACCAACTATTTGGACGAACACCTCACCTTGGAACAGGCAGTAGAAGCCTATCGCGACGAATATCTGGTGGAGCGCAACTTCTCTCGCCTCAAAGGCCATCCGTTGTCGTTGGCTCCTTTGTACGTCCAACGTGATGACCACCGCATCGGGTTGGTCCGCTTGCTCACCCTCGCCTTGCGCGTTCTCACCCTGCTGGAAGGCGTCGTGCGGCAGCGCCTGGGTGAACAGAAGGAGGATCTGGCTGGTCTGTTTGCTGGCAATCCCAAACGTCGGACGGCTCAACCCACAGCAGAACGCCTGCTGGAAGCTTTCCGCGAAGTGACTTTGACGGTCGTTTCTGCTCCTGGTTTTGCACAGCGGTATGTCACGCCTCTTTCTTCTCTTCAGCAGCAGATTTTGACCCTGTTAGGCATCTCTCCTGCTGTCTATCTCCGACTGGTGGATGAGTGAGGACATACTCTCACTCAGGCATTTTTTCGAAATGAAGGAGTCCTTTCCATGGATGAAAGTGCCTACGATTACCGCGAACTCGTGCAAACGTATATTCAAACCGAGCGGAAAGATCACCCACACGCAGCTTTCGAACAGTATTACGCGAGGCTGCTCACGCTGCTTGAGCGGGTATTCGAAGTAGATTTTTCGTCACCTCCTTCATCACAGGGTGCTCTTTGGATGCTCTTTCAAGCCACGGTTCGCTCGTATGTGAGTCTAAGGACTCCTTGGAGTAACTTCCTAGAAGCAGGGCTTATCGTTCAGAAGATCGAACAACTTGGTCCCCAAGGAGAAAAGATCTTCCAACTGAGCAAACACATTGAGGAGTTGACGCAGAGCAGTCGAGAGGCCCACCTTCAACTGATCTACGATCTTTTTACGTGCGTTTACGGCAAACGGGATCTCGTCGTTACCTCACAAGATCTGAAAGCAAGAGGCTTCGACGATTTAAAAGAGCCTCAGATCTCAGACTACTGGGACGAGATCTGAAGCTTCTCAAAGATTCGAAGTGCAACATTGTATGTGCCTTCATTGAATCAGGGGACTTCCACACCCACAAGTTGCGAAATACCCTTGGATGATTCTTCAAATCCGCCCAAAATTTAGGCGAACCGTGAGTCATTGCTCCCGATTATAAAGGTTTTCGTTTCCCACCTGAAATCATCAGCCATGCTGTTTGGTTGTATTTTCGTTTCTCGCTCAGTTTTCGCGATGTGGAAGAACTTTTGGCACAGCGCGGGATTGTCGTGACCTATGAAACCATTCGACAATGGCGTTTGAAATTTGGCCAGACCTATGCCAATGAACTGCGTCGTCGCCGTCCTCGTTGTGGCGACAAATGGCACATGGACGAGGTCGTTTTTCCCATTCGTGGCCAAAAACACTCCCTCTGGCGAGCAGTGGATCAGGATGGCAATGTGCTCGACATCCTCGTGCAGAGCCGCCGCAACAAAAAGGCAGCCAAACGATTTTTCCGCAAACTTCTCAAAGGGCTGCAATACGTCCCTCGAGTGATCATTACCGATAAACTTAGGAGTTATGGGGCGGCGAAACGTGAAATCCTGCCTGGGGTGGAACATCGACAGCACAAAGGGTTGAACAACCGAGCAGAAAATTCGCATCAACCCACGCGACTGCGAGAGAAGAAAATGAGACGTTTTAAATCAGCAAAACACGCGCAACGCTTTCTCTCCGCCTTTGGTCCCATTGCTGGGCATTTCCAGCCGCGACGCCACCGTTTGCGTGCCGGAGAATATCGTACCCTGTTACAGGACCGATTCCAGCAATGGAGTGAGGTGACTGAGGTGAAACTGGCCACATAATCCCAGAGACATTCCCACCTTCCCCGCACTGCAACGCCCCACTTCGTTCTAGCTCATCAATATATTTTATCCCTGCGAATAAGTTGACAATATCTTCAGATCAACTTCCCACCCTTCGATGCAAAATCGATCCACCCTTCAGTTAATTTACCAGTACCAGCGCACACAGAGGAGAATCATGTCGGGCTGAAAGTGACGCCGCTTGAACGAATGCTGATGACTCATCAAGGGTACTCCTCGGCTACGCCTCAAATAAAGAAGAGTTTACCATCGCACCCTCATTCTTGCAACACAACCGTCCATGTTACTTATTGGATGGGGAGCCGTCCTGGTTGGGGTTGTTGTTCATATCGGCATGGCAACTGCGAAACGGAAGCAAGTGCAAAGAGGAACTCCGCCAGTAATCGCTCTTGGTGATCTCACTCTCCTCGTTAATGCAAGAATTGGTGGGATACGGTTCTGTCAGAACTGAGAGCACAGAAGCTCATCAAGGACCAGTACATATGGAGATTGCTGTATTGTGTTAGGAAATGACCCGCATGGCTTCTTTCAAAGCAATAAGCCGATCAAGGAAAGCTCGCCGCTGCTCGGAGAGTGTGGCTGGTTCTCCCATGATGGAGTGAGGGCGAAGAGAGTTCCGCAATTCATCAAAAGCAGAACAGAAACGAGCAGCCGAATCGAAGTTTCCGAAGCCATGCATGGGGTAATACCGTTGATTGACTCCCCGATGGTCTTGCTCCAGGCGATTATTGAGATATTTGTTGTTTCGATGAAGCACACAGTCGCCTAGCGTTTCACGTATTGCTCGTGGATAGGAGGTATGCCCATCTGTTGTGACCTGCTCGGGAACATGGCCAACAACGGCAAGAGCTTGCTTGAAAAACTGTTTGGCCGCGTCCATGTCTCGCTTCTCACTCAACCGCGAATCCACGAGATTGCCATCGGCATCGATAGCGCGATACAGATAACACCATTTCCCCTTGACCCTAACGTAGGTTTCATCTACGTACCACGACTGCCCTGCTTGCCCGCGTCGCCTGATGCGGAGTTACTCTGCAAGCAGTGGAGCAAACCGCGTTTCCCACTCCCGAACAGTCTCATGGGTGAACTCCCATCCTCGCTCAAGAAACATCTCGGCGAGGTCTCGCAGACTCAATTTGTACCGGAGCCGCCACAAGACGACCAGGAGAACCATATCGGTGGGGTATTCCAGAAAGTTGAACGGTGTTCCTGTCCGCTCATTGAAGGTTTGCTTGCAAGCTGAGCAGCGGAACATCCGATAGCCAAGCGATGTCTTCTTGGTCTGTTCTTTGGTGGTAGCTGATGCACAGTGTGGACCGTTCATGAAGCACTCCTCGTCAGATGGTCGTTGCTCTTAGCATACCTCATCAACGATTTCCGGGCCAAACCTTCTTCTGAATTCTGACAGAACCCTCCATCAATAGTATTGATCCTTTTGCTACGCGAGAGCACATGATCTGGTGTTATCGCTTCTTGTCGACGGATCTTGCGCCAATTCGCTGGAAGGATGTCCTTTTCAGATCATGCCTGTTCGTCGTATGTATAAAGGCGGAATGCTTAGCACCCTTTGATAGAGAAACTTCAAGAACGGAAAGAATAATATCATGAAATACGTGCTTTTGTTTTGCGCAGCTTCCCAGGATCTGGAAGCATGGCAGGCGCTGTCTGATGAGGTTCGCGCCCACAAACGTGCGCAGGCCAGTCTGTGGATAGCCGAACACAGCGCTCAGATTCGCAAGAGCTATGGACTCCATCTGCCCCATACCGTCACCAGCGTCCATTTTGGCGCAGGCAGTCAACCGCTCGTGACTGATGGCCCCTTCCTTGAGGGCACAGAAGTGATTGGTGGTTTGGCTGAGATTGAGGTGGCCGATCTTGATGAAGCGTTGCAACTCGCCAAGACATGGTCTGTCCACACGCCAGGCCACCCGGTGGTCGAGATCTGGCCCATGGTAGAGGAGTAGCACTCTATGACCGATAAACACAGCGACACGTTTCCTCTCGTTCCGCACGATGAGATCCAGGTCACGCTTACTATGGTCTTCCGCGAAGAGGCAGGCAGGATCGTGGGGGGCGCTTCTGCGCATTTTGGGCAACTTCGAGGTGGCCGAGGAGATCGTCCAGGATGCTCTGCTGGTCGCACTTGAACGCTGGCCGGTTGATGGCATTCCGGCTCAGCCCGGTGCCTGGTTGCTGACAGTGGCTCGTCGTCGCGCCATCGATCAACTTCGACGGAATGCTCGTTACCATGACAAACTCGCCGAACTGGAGCACTCAGCGGTGCAGGAACCGGATGATCGTCTCCGACTGATGTTTACCTGCTGCCACCCGGCGCTTTCGCGCGAGGCGCAAGTGATCCTGACGCTCCGGGCCGTCTGTGGCTTCACGACTGCTGAGATTGCCCACGCCTTCCTGGCCTCGGAGGCAGTGGTGGCACGGCGTCTGGTACGAGCGCGGCAGAAGATTGTCCAGGCTGGCATCCCCTATCGCGTTCCCGGTGATGAGGACCTCGACGAGCGGCTCGGTGAAGTGTTAGCGGTGCTCTACCTGATGTTTAACTGGTAAATGACATCCGAAGTGAGCAGGTTTTGCCCACCCACTTGAGCACTTGCCCTCCAATGTGAGCAGCGTGGCTATCAAGCGCAAATGAAGCCGCTCTATAAGCCAATAGTCGTGTGCCGTTTCTGTACATTCAGTGCTCAAGATTCGGCGTCATGCGGGTACTGAATGTTCAGACAGACTTCCAGCACCAGCAGAATTCAAGCCAAACGCTGAAGATCCGGCTCATGCGGGCTCACGATTGGGCTCAAGTACCCTGTCTGGAATTTACAACACCTGCTGCTGGTTGACCGCCTCTGAGGCGGATTCTCTGTCAGGCAGTGGCGCTGTTGCTCACATTGGAGGGCAAGTGCTCAAGTGGGTGGGCAAAACCTGCTCACTTCGGATGTCATTTACCATTAACGAAGGCTATCTTGCCAGCGGGGGCAGCACCCCTATGTGTCGTGATCTCGCTGAGGATGCTGCATGGCTTGCTGCCTCCTCACAGGGCTTATCCCAAGGAACCGGAGGTGTTAGGCTTGTTCGCGTTGATGCGCCTCCATCTCGCACGCACTGATGCGCGCTTCGATGCTACAGGCTCACTGATCTTACTTGCCGAACAGGATCGTTCCCGCTGGAATCGACGGATGATTACCGAAGCAGGAGGACTGATCGAACAAGCGGCGGCCCTGGGCCATCCAGGTCCCTATCAGGTGCAGGCTGCGCTGGTAGCCTGCCACGCGGAAGCCGAGTCGTGGCAGGCCACTGACTGGCCGCAAATCCTGGCCCTCTACGACTTGCTGCTCTCTTTGACTCCCTCGCCAGTGATACGACTGAACCGAGCGGTGGCGGTACGCTATGTGGCCGGACCGGAAGAAGCCCTGACCGAGGTCGAAACGCTGGCGCATGATCTGGAGAGCTATCATCTCTTCCATGCCATCCGGGGAGAACTCCTGCTGGAACTCGGCCGACGCGATCGGGCCCAGGCCGCTGAGTTGCGGGCACGTGCGCTGACTGACAACCAGGCCGAGCAGTCCCTCCTCCACCAGCGCCTCTCTCCAGAAAGCGCAGGCAACTGCACCTATCCTGGGACCGCTGATCGAGCAAGGAAGAGGACAAAAAACAGCAATCAAGGTGAGATGTCCAAACCAGAGAGACCTTCCTCTGAGGGACTGTCGTGGTGATCGAGGAATCGATTGATGACCATCATCGTAACGAAATGGACAAGGAGTATGACATGACGAATCTTTCTGGCAAGACGGCGCTGGTGACCAGTGCCTCCCGGGGCATCGGGCGTGCAATAGCCCGGCGGTTGGTGTCCGACGGTGCGCTCGTCGGCATTCACTACGGCAACAACGAGACAGCCGCCAACGCAGCGTTGGCGGAGATTGAACGGGCTGGCAGCCACGCCTTCACGACCCGCGCCGAATTCGGCGTCGGCAGACCGGATTGCATCTACGTTCTTCCACTACACGATGAACAAGGCAGTTATCGAGGCTTTGAGTCGGACGCTCGCCCAGGCATTGGGTGCGCGGGGGATCACCGTAAATACGGTGACACCAGGCGTCATAGAGACTGATATGGGGGCATGGGTGTACAGCGCTCCAGGTCTCGAGGAGAACATCGTGGCGATGATTGCCATTGGGCGGCTCGGGCAACTGACCGATATCGCCGACGTTGTCGCATTCCTCGCCTCGCACGATGCGCGGGGGATCACGGCTGTCACGCTCGACGCGAGCGGTGGCACATGGCTCAGACCTCATGCGGGCTGAGACCCCGTCGCAGTCCGAGGACCTCGTGCTCGTCGAGAGCATATTTGCCATATGCAGGTTACCAACTGACCCTGGCCCTCTATGGTCTGCGCGCCCTGTGACACCTTCGTCGGTCACCCAAATGAACAGAGTGGTCGCGCTGCGTCTGTGACCGGGTTAGAAGCGGCGCTGAACCTCCAAGAGGAGAAAGCATGGAACCGAACCATCAACTCTTCGGCCATTACCTTCGCTCCCGTATGGAAATGCAGCGAGGTATGACTGGACGACATTACGAAAAAACATCAGGATATAGGAGTGCATCAGGCATGAGAGCGGCAATTGGGAAGCTTCTCAAATCTCTTGTGAGATATTATAGACGCCCTACGACGAACGCGGAACCAGAGATTCTTCAGCATAGCTCAAGAAGAAGTCAGGGCCATGCTGGAAAAGGGAGCGCATTATGAAGACCTCCTCCATTGCCAAAAACCATCCGGAACAGCAAGGGACGCGAGCAGACAGGTGGCGCTGGGTGGCGCTCATCCTCGTCAGCCTGGCCATTTTTCTGGATACCGTAGATGTGTCCATCGTCAATGTGGCCTTGCCCGATCTCCAGCGAGGGCTCCATCTGACCACCACGGATTTGCTCTGGGTCCAAGGTGTCTACCTGCTCACCTACGCGGGTCTCATGTTGTTGGGGGGGCGTGCTGCTGACCTGCTTGGTCGTCGTCGCATCTTTCTGCTGGGAGCCACGCTCTTTGGCCTGGCCTCGCTCATCAGCGGCCTCGCCAACAGTGGGTGGCTCTTAATTGTGGCACGCGGGGCACAGGGGATCGGAGCCGCCTTGACGATGCCTTCAGCCGTTTCGATTCTCACCACGACCTTTGCAGAGGGACCGGAGCGCAACAAGGCGTTAGGCATCTTTAGCGCAACGGGTGGCGCGGGTTTCACGTGCGGGTTAGTCCTTGGTGGGGTGCTGACCAATTTTATCAATTGGCACTGGGTCTTCCTGGTCAATGTCCCCGTCGTGCTGCTGATCCTGGGGTATTCCCGGGTCGTGGTGCCTGAGGGTCGGTCGATGATGGGAGAACGGTCCTACGATCTGACAGGTGCCGTCACGGTAACAGGAGGATTGCTCCTGCTGGTCTACGCGATTACGCAAGCGAACGAGGCCAGTGCCACTCCTTTGAAGACGGGAGGACTGCTCGCCCTCGCATGCTTCCTCCTGGTACTGTTTCTCCTCATCGAACGATATAGCAAAGCCCCACTGATGCCGCTGCGCATCTTCCGGTCGCGCACCCTTGGTGCAGCTTCTGCTGTCTCGTTCACCTTGCTCGGTTCGTTTTTCGGCTTCTTGTTCATCTGCACGCTCTATTTGCAGGATGTGCTCCACTACTCCCCTGTGCTTGCGAGTCTTGCCTTGTTGCCAGCAAGCATTATCACCATCCCTGTCTCCCGGTTTGTCGCGCCCTGGCTCATGAGTTGGTTGGGGGTGAGGTACAGTAGCGTCCTGGGTCTGCTCTGTCTGTTGAGTAGCATTGCGCTTTTTTTGCGGACTGGGGCAAGCGCTGACTATGTGGAGATCATCTTGCCATCGACGATTCTTTCTCAGGTCGGAATGTCCATTTGCGTTCCGACGCTGGCTATTGCTGCTGTCAGCGGGATCGAGCAGGCTGAGCAGGGTTTGGCAGCCGGTCTCCAGGGAACATTAGGGCAAGCTGGCGGAGGGCTGGGGCTTGCCATCACGACAGCAGTGCTCGCGGCGAACATGGCTTCTGGACACGTGGGTGCAACGACTACCATCCCATCCGTCGTGGCACAGCTCAGTGGCTTCCACGCTGGTCTCCTGGCCGCAGCGGCAGGTGCTGCGCTGGGTGTCCTTATTGCATTCTTTGGCTTAAAGATACGGTCTGAAACGCCGTAAACGAGGAGGCAGCGAATGAAACCACGCTCTGAACCAGAGTAGGCAGGTAGGAGCGTGCCTTGCCTGTACCAAATGGATCTTGCGAAATTATTTCACGCTGTATATTGGAGCGTAAGTGAGAGAAATGGTGAAAGATTTAACATAACGTTATTGGTTCTGTCAGAACTGAGAACACAGAAAAGCTTGCCGGATCAGAGTAATGCTCACTTCTTATTTCATTGGCCTATAATGCCGCTTGTATCACTGTTTGCAGGGCTGCAAGACGTTGGAGAAAAGCCTGTCGTTGTTCCAGGAGGGAGATCACTTCGCCCATGGTGCGGCGCAGACGGAAATAATTGCGCACTTCGTCAAAGGCACGACAGAAGCGTGCCGCCGCTTCAATGGTTCCAAAACCACGCATCGGATAGTACCGTTGTTTGATACCCCGATGATCTTGCTCGAGCCGATTAAAGAAACCCAGGCTACATCAAATTGCCTTCACGATTTTTTATGGTGGGAGGCTCAGATGAGAAGAAGGTCCCAGATCCAGGCTGTTCTAGTGAAGTGATTCACTGAAACGCAGAGACCGCTCATGTATCCTTGTAGATGTACGGTGATATCCTAGGCTAGCAGATGGGTCCCATATGGAGGGAGAGAAGCCTCTCTTCTCTGGCAACCATCCTCTTCTTCGTTTCAGATAGACTGACTGTTTGTGCGAAGAATCGAGTACTGCCAATGCAAGCCATAATTGAAAGGAAAGTCCATGTTTCGTCTTATGAATTTGCTTCTCAACGGTCAACCTCTTCCACGTATTTTGATTGGCCTCCTCTTTCTCGTCATTGGATGTGTGGGCCTCTATGTCGCCCTGATACAGGGGCGGTCAGATGGCTGGATTCTGGCAGGTGTCGGAATCATTTTAGGAGATACATACTAGGTATCTTGCTTTTCCTTGGCATAAAAAGTCTGGGCAACAAGGGGAATAGCGCTCGCTCTCAGATGTAGGCTCTTTCTGCTCACTGCTTGCAAAAAAGTGTGCCACAACCAAAGGTAGTGTTGCAAAAAAATTTTAGCTGAGAAAATGGAGCGGGTAATGACGGCACAAGAAGCATTGCCACAGAGAAAAGGTGCATGTTCTGCATCTTTTCCTGACGAGAGATGTTCGAGTGCGCTTCAATTTGCTGAGCTTTAATTTTTTTGCAACACTACCGTTCTGACCACTACGGTGCAACATTAAAGAGGCAGACGGGGTTCGAGCCAGTGTGTTGCACGCCAAACCGCTGGAGAAGGTTGTCGAGGCCAACGTTCCCTCCAGGGTGCAAGCTCTGGAAGAGGGGTTTGGAACCGTTCCCGACAAAAACGGTTCCCCCGCAAGGGGATGTTGTCAACTTATTGAAAGAATGGAAGAGCTTGTAAAAAAGAAGGACGAGGGAAAGAAAAGAGGTAGAAGAATAGGAGTGGACGATGCAGTGTTATGCCGCAGTTTTTGTTTCGGTTACCTCATTCCAGATCTGGAATCGGGTCTGTAAAATGGCACGGTATTCCTCAGCACTCAGACAGTGCCTTCGTGGTTGGAAATGGCCAGCGATGAGGCCGAAAGCCGAGAGAAAGCGTTGTGCGTGCTTGGCTGATTTAAACCGCCGCATCTTCTTTTCACGGAGCCGTGTGGGTTGGTGTGAATTTTCCGCTCGATTGTTCAATCCTTTGTGTTGCCGATGCTCCACGCCAGGCAGGATCTCGCGTTTCGCTGCTCCATAGCTCTTCAATTTATCAGTGATGATCACGCGTGGCACGTGGTGCAGCCTTTTGAGGAGCTTGCGGAAGAACTTTTTGGCCGCATTCTTGTTGCGTCGGCTCTGAACAAGGATATCCAGCACGTTGCCATACTGATCAACAGCTCGCCACAAATAGTGGGTTTTGCCATTAATTTTCAGGCACACCTCGTCCAGATGCCATGTATCTCCCGTTTTCGGACGGCGACGGCGCAGTTCGTTGGCACACACTTGCCCAAATTGAAGGCACCACTGGCGCACTGTTTCATACGTCACGACGATTCCGCGCTGCGCCAGAAGCTCTTCAACATCGCGAAAACTGAGCGAGAAGCGGAAATACAGCCACACTGCGTGGTTGATGATTTCTGGTGGGAAGCGAAAGCCTTTGTAGCTTGGAGTAGTGGGGGTTGTTTTCATGCAGTTATTCTAGCACATTGTTCAGCTACATTCCCAAGTTGACAATACCTTCCGAATACATCCTGAAGCGGCTCAGAGATGCCAGCTCAGCATTTCGGTTTCATCAGCTTGCACTTGTTTTGAATCATGCCATCAAAGAAAGGCCAAGTCGATCTATTAGATACACAAATTGGAGGGAATATGAGAAAACTCATTGTTTCAGAATGGATAACCGATACTATCATGCACGACCTGGAACATAAAGCCGAGCTGGCACGCACCATCATTTCGAGCAGCAGGTCTCAATTATAAAACATCGAATCAATCACACTCACAGGAAGAAAGTCAGGCACGCATGGGACACCGAGCATTAATCCCGGTCAAACATCTTTCCGCTGTCAAAACACGCCTCTCCAGGCACCTGACGCCAGAGCAACGTTCTACGCTGGTGCTTGATATGCTGCATCGCGTTATTGACGCGCTCCATGCCAGCCAGGCTCTTGAAAGCATCTCGGTTGTCAGCGCAGACAGCGAAGTACTTGAGAGAGCGCGATGCTGGGGCGCGCATGGCTTGCAAGAAGAGCAACCAGGCCATAACGAAGCTCTGGCCGTCGCCGCCCATCACGCGATCAATCATGGCGCGGATACACTACTCACGCTCTCTGCCGACCTGCCACTTCTCTGCGGACAGGATGTGCGCGCGATGATCGAGCAATCCGAGACTCACCAGATTGTGCTGGCTCCGTCCCGCGATGGAACCGGAACGAACGCTCTACTGGCGCGCCCACCCCTGGTCGTTCCTTATGTCTTCGGTGTCAACAGCCTGCAACACTATATCGCACAGGCTCGCTCGTACCAACTGAGTTACATGCTCTATCGCAGCCTGGGAACCGAACTGGACATTGATACCCTCGAAGATCTCATGCTCTATTGGAGCTACGATCATTGCGAAACCCTTGCCAAAGGCTAATCTATTGATTGTTATATATTCCACAAAGTTTCAATCAACCCACTGGATACGCAACGAGCTTGTAGCAAGTGAACAACGAAATAATGGAAGAGGTTGTTGGAAACAAACAGGGACTCTTGCCCCTCATGAGCAGCTCAGAGGGGAGATGACGCCTCGAGCAATTCATCTATTTGGAAGTCAGTTCCTCCTGTATTACTTGATGGCGAGAACGGCGAGAACGCCTGCGACGGTAATACGCAGTTGCGGTGGTTCCCACCAGGCATTACAGGCAAGCCGATCAGGCCAACTCCAGCGATAATGCGAACGTAGCGCACGAGGTGGACGTGGTGGAGGGGAAATTCTCTTTGGGCACTCGACAAGCGGGATGATCTCGGCATGTTGACGACGCCAATGGGGAGTCCAGGTGCGGCGAAGCGCTCGGCCTGCGACATCCACCCATCGTATTGGTCCGAGAAGGACTGGCTTTTGCTCACACTCAACCGAGGTAGGTGGGGGCAAGAGGCGACGGACAGCGCACGGAAATCTATGAGATCCATGTGCCTCCCCAAGGAGCGTATCACTCTCTGGCTCATCTCTCTGGCACACGAGAATTCATCATGTGTCTCGAAGGAGACCTTGCTCTTGGTCCAGAGGGACAGGAGGTTCACCTGCAAGCGGGAGATTCCGTCTGGGTTCTCTGCCGATCTTGCGCACTCCTGCACCTCCATCAGTGGCGCGAAGACACTGCTGGTGACGCAGTATCCTCCAGCTCAAGGAATCTTGCCATGAGGCGAGAAGAGGGATCTGAACATGACGCTCATTTTGAAAGGAAATTTGATGAATAGGTATGAACAACGCCTGCGCACTTATCTTGAAGAACAGCATATTCAGGCCGAGCATCTCTCATTCGATCAACCGTGTCACTCCGTTGCAGAAGCAGCTCGTGCCGTCAATGCCTCTCCCGAAGAACTGGTCAAGAACATTTGCCTTCTCGATGGCGATGGCCAACTGACTACAGCGATTGTGAAAGGAGAAGATCGGGTCAGCGTTTCACGGATTGCCAAAGCCTTGCAGAAAGACGGACTCCGTCTGGCGACCCCAGAAGAAATTTTGGAAAAAACGGGCTATCCGTGTGGAGGAACTCCGTCATTTGGATATCCGGCGATGTTCCTCATTGACCCGAAAGTGATGGAACGAGAACTGGTCTTTACGGGAGGCGGCAGTGAAACCTCCCTGGTGAAGATCAGGACCACCGAACTGGTTCGTGCAAATCAAGGGACCCTTCTCCGTATTCGCCAGTAGGGAAAGAGCATGATGGCACGAAAACAGGCTCGTCCCGAAGCCTCCCAAGAAGTGGTCCTGGAGCCAATTCAGATCACCTGTCGAGCCTGTGGCAATCGGATGCGGATGGCACGCCACAGCCAGCGAATGGTGACGACCTTGCAGGGGGTGACACACCTCACCCTCAAAGTCTATCGATGCAGCAATGCTGACTGTCCGCGCTTCCGTCAAGTGACACGACCGGAGGAAGAGGGCCAGTGGGCAATTACCACATGGCGAATTTGTGCTGGATGTCATTGCTCTGGTCGGGGCGCTGCGCTATCAGGAGTAGCGTAGCGTTTCCCAGATCCATCACGAACTGCAACGACGAGGGGTCCAGATCGCCAGTCGCACCGTGACCGATCAACTCTACCGCTACGAAGAGCTGCTGGCCTTGAACCTCGCGGACCCGAAACGCTTGCAGGAGTGTCTCTTAAAGCACGGGCAGGTCTTCCTGGCCCTGGACGGATTGCAGCCCGATGTCGGTCATGAGGGTAGGGTAAGAGGCCGGGTCCTGATGATTCAGGAGCACCAACCCCTCCCCTCCGAATGAAGTAGGGCACCGGCGAGGTACCTAATGGCCCTTTTCCGTTGCCCCCTTCCCAAACGGCACGGGCGCATTTGCTGAGCAACGGCGAGTACGAGGCCCACAACATCGGCGTCAACTGGCCGCACCACGTCTTCGTCAACCAGGACTTCAAGGTCGTCGGCGCTAACTAGCCGCCACGGTAGAGTATACATGAGGAAAGCCCAGGATCGTGTAAAAACCACTCATAGTGATAGATTTTTACACGTATTCTGGGCTTTCCTCCAGCACTTACGGCAGAAACCGTCTTTACGCCATTTTCCTTCTCGTCTTATACCCGTCTTATATCCGGGTATAAGAACAAAGACCCCCAGGCACGAAAGCTGGGGGCATCCTGGCACGGGTTTGGTGAAAATCCTGGCCTACACGGCAACTGATAGGAATAGTGGCTAAAGTTTACTATTAGTGCTGCTATTGCAAACTGACGTCGAGCGGGCATAGAAATAAATACATATTATCTCACTTTGGAGTAAACATAGTAACCATACAAAAATCTTACATATTCGTGATTATCTATTTAGAAATTTGTCGTATAGTATGGATAAGTTCAATTTGATGTTGAACGTCACCGACGATTACCGCTTCTGCCAAAGTAAGCAGATCAAATTGCATATGATCTCTATGAAGCCACTCAATAAGCCACTAGCATGTAAAACAAAGGAGAAAAAACTCTATGAAAAAGCTATTCTTTATCGGATTAAGCAGCCTGGTGCTCACTATTGCTATACTCTTCGGAACCTCATTCACGAGTTCGCTCTCTGCGCATGCGAGCAGCATTACACCTGCCCAAACAGTCAAATCTACCTCTACGAGTCAGCCAGCCAAACAAGATTCCAATACAAACAACCACAGCCAGAAAACGCTGAGCGCTCTTGATTATCTCAAGGCTCACCGTTCAGAGCTTGTCGCCGCCGTGGCAAAAGATCTCAAGCTCAGCAGCGATCAGCTGAATCGTCAGCTTCAAGGGGGCAAGAAAGTCACCGATATTGCCAGAGCGCAAAAGGTCTCCGAACAGCAGCTTCAGAAAGATCTCAAGCAGGATACCACCACGCTACTGAACAAAGGCGTGAGCCAGGGCCAGGTCTCTAAGGACGAGGCGAACAGGTTTGCAACAAACTTCAGCAAAAATGTCAATTCCATCTATACCCTCTTGCAGAGTAAATAAACGTACCCACACCGACAACAGACAATGCGGCGAGTCCCCTTGCGAGGGGACTCGCCGCATCTTCCTTTTAGGGGCTTAACGCACACCTGGCGCCTGTCTGACCACGGAATCGCCACCGCTCGCTCCTGCTCAATACGCGCAAGGATGTCTCCTCCGGTGAGCCGTCCAGCACAGCAGAAAACACTCCTGGCTCGCCTGTATCCCCTGCGTGGCGTAGGAGACGAGCGTTCGCTGGCCCACCTCCTTGTCCCGCGGCCCAAAGGCGCGTCCCACCTCTCGAGCGCGGCAAACGCACGCTTCGTGCTCGCCAACGTCTCTTCTCTCGTCCCAGGCAGACAGATCATGGGGGTAGCGGTCCTCGCGCCAACGACCTTCCACAACCGCTCCGTCGAGGGAAAGGGATGCTCTTGCTTCCAGATCTGGACCTGTTCGACCACCTGAGCCGCCCACAGTGCGTCAGACCGCTGAGCAGTTCCCTCACTGCGTTGTGCCCACCAGAAATCGTAGATCTGGTGGGCCTCAATCTGCTCAGACCGCCATTCCTCAGCAAAGGGATCGCCTTTGAGGCAGACCGTAATGCGCTCTATCAGATACCGATCAGCATCGTGATTCAGCCGTTGCGTCTCGTGCTCCAGATCCAGAGACCGCTGCTGAGCAGCGTCACGCAGCGCTGCAACCAGGTCTGTATACTGCTGCAACGCGGCAGGCGAACTATGTCGGCGCAGCCAGATCCAGAAAGCCTTTGCAAACGTCATCCCCGTCCACTCGGCCGATCGGCGAGCAAAACGGTACGCCTCGAGGAGGGTCCGTTCTCCAGCAGGCTGATCAAACACCTGACGCAGCTCTGCATACAGCGCCACGCTAGCGCTACGTTTGTCCATCGCCTCCACCAGGCGAGCGTACGGCACCAGACCCATCGAGGCAATCGCATGCGCCTGGCGCATCTGTGCTTGACTCACCATCACTGCGTTTCCTTTCCACTGCTCGATCTCCTTCGAGCATCTCTCCAAGAAGGCAACAAAAAAGAGGACAGCGGACGACAACGAGCAGCAACCGGGGTCACTGGTCGTTCCCATGCACTGTCCCCTCGCGCAGGGTATTTCTTTCTCTATCGCACAGACGTTCCTGCGACAAAAGCACACGCAGGAAAGGTAGAAGACATCAGCAAAAGCACCTTGGGCTTATGAGCTGTATATCATCATCCCCTCATCTGGGCAATGCCCAGCACTCGATCACTCTGATCGCGCGCGTTCTTCCACACCCAGAGCCAGGCTCATCGGCTACCGCTCCTCTTGCTCGTTCAAACCAGTCGCTATTTGCGACAAAAGGCTCGATACACCTCTATTTGCTCCAGATAGCTACCCCGAGAATTGTACAGCCCTTCACCCAGTTCTTCCCCCCTCGCAGCCTCTGGCAAGGCTGGGATGCAAAAGAGAGCGTGTGTAGGCCTCTATGATGCACAGCAAAGCCGCCAGATTCAGGCAGGGCGTTCCCAGCAAGGTTTGTCCACAAGCATCTGGTCTGTGATGGCGATGCCATCCGTGCTGAAACCGCTTCCGCCGCTCTCCTGGGCTCAGATGACACGCGTGGTGTGCGCGTCATCTGCTCAGGCATCGCGCTTGCAGGGCAGGGTCACCGTAAAGGTCGATCCTTTCCCGACGGCGCTGTCCACTGTCAACGTTCCCCCATGATGCTTGACGATTTCTGCGACAATGTAGAGGCCCATGCCCAGTCCGGGGATCGCTTTTTGCTTGGGACCAGCTACCCGATAGAAGCGCTCAAAGATTTTGTCACGCTGCTCTCGTGGGATGCCCAGGCCATGATCATGCACACGGACCGTGACCGTCTCTTCGGAGGCACTCAGGTCCATCTCGACCGTCTCTGCGCCGGGAGAATACTTGATGGCATTACTGAGCAGGTTGGTAAAGACCTGTCCAAGCCGGTCTTTGTCTCCGACGAGTACGCGTGGTGCCGCACCGCGCACCACAATGGTATGCGTCGTACTGAGCTGCTGCATCGTGTCTGCCACCTCATGAAGCAACGCATCAAGATCGACCGTCTCCTGCAGATACTCCAGCCTGCCCGCCTGAATCTTGGAGACATCCAGTAACTCGCCAATCAGGCGTTCCAGTTGCTTGACGGGCCCCTCTACCCTGGAAAGCGCTGTGGCAGCCTCGTGATGGGATTGCCGTTCCAGTCGTTTTCGCACCAGTTGGATCTGCATCTTTAATGCGGCGAGCGGGTTCCTCAGTTCATGGCTGGCCATACTGATAAAGTCATCCTTCCGCTGCTCCAGTTCCTTGCGCGCGGAGTTATCGAGCACAAAGCCGATTGTGTGGAGCGGGTCGCGTCGTAATGCTACGACTCCCACGACCACGGGAAGGAGGCTGCCATCTTTACACACGTACTCTTTCTCATAGGGGGTTCCATATTGTTGAACCACGAGTTCCTGGCGCGCTTGCTGGGTGCGAGCCAGATACTTTGGAGGCGTCATGCGCATCCAGTTGATGTTCCCAGCTTGCAGGTCTTCCCGGGTATAGCCGGTCATGCGCAGATAGGTGTCGTTTACGTCCACAATCTGCTCTTCTTCTGCGAGAAAGATCCCGATAATACTGGAGTTCATCAGGATGTTGACGCGTTCCTGGCTCTCTCGCAAGGCTTCTTCCATGCGTTTCTGGTCGTCGATGTCGGTGCAGGTGCCAAACCACTTGTCGATCTGGCCTGCTTCATCGCGCACCGGCAGCGCGCGGGCTAAAAACCAACGATACCTTCCAGTTTGCCCATCTCTGAGACGCTGTTCGTTCTCAAAGAGTTCACCCGTTGCAAGGGATTGCTGCCGAAGCGTAAGCGCGCGCTCAGCATCTTCAGGATGCAGGAATTGACGCCATCTATAGTCCCGTAACTGCTCGAAATCGGCCTGCGTCAGGTCACAGTAGCGCTGATTACAGTAGTCAACACGGCCATCTGGTCGCGTCGTCCACACCAGTTGGGGCACCGTTTCGGCCAGCACCCGCCAGTTCTCCTCGCTTTCTTTGATCCGCTGCTCAGCTCGTTTCTGATCGTCGATGTCAGTGCAGGTGCCAACCCAGTGCAGGATCGTGCCCTGTGCATTTCGCTGCGGCATGCCTCGGACAAGAAACCAGCGATACGCTCCGCTGGTGCCGTCTTGTAAGCGCAGTTCCACTTCATAGGGCACCCCTGTCTGGATGGAGGTCTGCCACGCCGCCCGGACCCGTTGCCGGTCATCAGGATGCACACTCGCCAACCAGCCATCACCTTCGGCCTGTTCGAGGGTCATCGCCATATAGTCGATCAAGCGTTGATTGTGGTAGGTGACATACCCATCGGGTCTTGCGATCCAGACCAACTGGGGGAGCGCATCAACCAGGGTACGCAGTTCGTCTTCGGCGTGCTTGCGTTCGGTGATATCCCGACCTGCACAGATAAGATACTCCACCTGCTGGCTGGCATCCCGATGGGCGGTAATCGTCATCAAAATGGCCAGAGACAGGTCGAGTCGTGGATGGATTTTGGCCTCAAAGCGCACGGTTTCTCCCCGGGCGGCTCTCGCAATGGCTGCGCGCAAGTGCTCTTGGACAGCAGGGTCAGAGGACCACGCAGGCAGGTCGGTCAACGGTGTGCCCACCACCTGCTCCCGTCGGAGGTGCGCATCGGCCAGAGGACGCTGATTGATGTCCAGGACCAGCCCGTCAGGGGTCACGATCGTGACTCCGTCAGAGAAGCTTTCCAGGAGATCCCGATACATCTGTTCGTTCCGGCTCAAGGCATCCTGGAAGTGCGGTGGTTCCAGGTTTTCCTGGAACAAGAGCGCGAGGCCTTCGTCTGTTGGCGAGAGAGAGACGTGCAGCCAGGTGTTAGTGACGGGAGACACATACTCCACTTCGGTTGGTTCTCGGGTCTGTTTGGCCTTCTGGACCGCCTGGTAGAGCGGCGTGCTGACCAGGCGGGGAACGCAGCGCCAGAAGCTGTTTCTGCGTAATTCCTCTGGTGTGGTTCCGGTGATGGCCTGCGCGCTCGCATTGGCATACACAATGGTCTCCGTGTCATCGACGACAAACAAGGCATCAGGAAGCGTCTCACGCGACCCAGGAGTGACACGCCTGGTCTGTTTGGCATTGGACATACGGTGGTACCCTATCCCTTTCACGTACCCCATCCCTGAGAACAAAGACGCATTCCTGCTCGAACCTCAAGAAGTATAGTGAAATGATGTGATATAGGCAAAAAATAAGCAAGCTGTACCATCGTGTTGGCAGTAAAATCGCTCGTCCGTCTGGGGGTCAATGTGATCCTTCGGTGGCGTTCTTAGATTCCTTCTCGTCTCTTGCTTCTTCATGTACCACTCTAGAACTACCCGGCAAAACTGGGACAATAACTGATCTTATCGGTCGAGTTCTGACTAAAATGACGGTGTTATCGGCAGTGTTGGCAGTGCGATCTCACCCAAAACTGTGCCGATAACGCAACTATGCCGCACTTATCTACTTTGCGGCTACAGAGTCGCTACCTTAACGCTGGGCCTTTGAGCGCACCAAACGGAGTGTGCGTCTGACCGCTGCTGGTGAAGTCTTCCTCCAGGAGGCGTATCAGGCCCTGGCTCAGGTAGAACAAGCAGTCCATGCGGCTCAACAGGCGGATCGCGGTGAAATCGGGCGGCTTGCTATCGGTTTTGTGGGATCATCAGCCTATGGAGTTCTTCCCGCTATGATCCAGGCGTTCCGTGAACGCTTTCCTCATGTTGAATTGATCTTAGATGTGCAGCGTAGAGGGTAATTTGGGATCATCTTTTGCGAGATGCTGCCACAATGAGTTGGAATACATCTTCGGGATGGGAAACTGGCGATGCGTGGCTTGATGCGATCTCAATAGTTGTCGCACCTATTCTTTTGGCCATAAAACGTTCGAGATCGGGATTAATAGTGCGATCATTTTTGGAGACGAGATACCACGATGGCACCTGTTTCCAAGCGGGTGCTCCTGATGGGGTACTAAAACATAAGAGGCAGGGCCCTCGAAGCAGCGAGGGGAACCCCAGCAGAGCAGAGGAAAAACACCAGGGGCCGCCATGCCAGCATGGGGAAACCAGTGGGCATTGGCAACCCCTTTTATCACTTTCTCTATTTCCATGCATTTCTATGTAACTATTGTAAAACTACAGATGACCTAGTACAGGTCTCCTTCCTTAGCAACATGATCCTCCTCCTTCCCGCTTCTTTCTCCCCGCTTCTTTCTCCCCGCTTCTTTCTCGCCCCTCTTACAACAGCATGTCCTTACGCGATTTTCTGTGGCTCCTCTCCTTCGCACCTCACTGAGCCCTACCCGGTGTAAGAGCTGATCGAGGGTGGCGGTCATGGTGGTATCACTCTTCTTGAGGAAGCGTTTCAGCAATGTGTTTAATCTTTTGGAGCCGTTCATCCCAGAGCATTGCAGCCCGTGACAGTTCCTGGGCCGCAACACTGAGTCCTTCTGGCGAGAGGCGAAAACGTACCTCTTTGCCCGTTTTGCGCTCTTTGACGAGACCTGCCCTTTTCAGAACAGCGATGTGTTTACTCACCGCCTGGCGGCTAAACGGCACGTCATCCGCCAGCCTGCTTGCAGTCGCTTCACCTTTGAGAAGCAACACCTCGATGATCTTCCGTCGGCTCGGTTCAGCAATGGCAAACCAGAGCTCTTCATTAAAAGGGGCAGGTGATGACATAGCTACGCCTTTGTTGGGATATTCTGGGCACAACGCTGCAACGTGGACAGAAAGTCATCCCAGCCAGGGGTATGGTTGGCAATCAGCGTGGCCTTCTGTTCTGCCGTAATCTCCAGTTTCTCGAAACCGCTTTCTGTAAAGTAGAGCTTGGTCTCCGCACCATTCTCTGTCAGCCTGAACGCAACCAGGGTTTGCTGATGGGTCGGTTTGGTTTCCTCATCGGGTGCGACCCACAGAAATGAGAAAAGATGCGGCTTCTCTACCTCGACAATTTCCAGGGGAGCTTCAACGTCTTCGCCCCAGACCAATCTGCCTTTTCCTCCTCGTCGCACGTCTATTTCTACCTGACTCCCAAACCACTGGCTAATATATTCGGGCTTTGTGATGACTTCCCATACTGTTGCTATCGGTGCCTGAATGCTGATTTCTCGCTCAATCTTCTCGGTCATAGAAATTCTCCTGACGTTATGTCACGTAACCAACGCTTCCAGAGGAGCGCGCATATATGCAACCTTTGGTTGCATATCATACTCTTATTGTAATCAGAACGAAGCACGTTGTCAAGAGAAGAGCAGGCTGTTCTCCCTACCACTTTAGCATTTTCTGCCAATTGGCTACCTTACCACCTTAGCGACAACAAATAACATCATTGATCCTGCAACAAGTAACAACTCTGACCAGTTGGATCTCCACGCATGGATGTAATGGTAATATAGAAAAAGCACTGGCACGCTCACTATGAGCATCTCATCTCTATCTCAGAGGGGATTATGGCTTCTGCCCTCGCAAAGCAAGTGGCGGCCTGCAACCGGCGAGCTCGAGAGAGAGGACTGGCGGGAACGCTCACGACACTCGATTGGCAACATTCGCTCGAGTTTTTTAAGCAGCAATGTTCCTATTGTGGCACGGCTACGGCCTGGACTATTGACCACTTCCAGGCCCTCGCCTATGGGGGTGGATCAACACATAGCAACGTCGTACCTGCGTGTCAGCTCTGCAATACTACCAAGGCCTCTTCTTTCCTTCACGAGCTTCCCCCATCCCTGATCAGTTCAGAACGATTGCTCACCATTCGCACATATCTGGAGGCTATTGGGAAACGCAATCAGGAATCAATGCGGCGCTTATGCGTACGTGAACCAAGGTTTGCTCAGATGGAGGCTGCGGTTGCACGTCTTAAGGTATACTGCGAACAGCGCTCGCGAGAAAGCACCTCCAGCGAAAGCGCTGCCTATGGCTATTTACGCCTGATGCTCTTTGGAGTGGAATGGGATCCTTCGCATTACTTCCAGGTGACCGTCAGCCTCTCCTGGCAGGAACAACACAGTACACTCCCCGAACTCACTGCGGCATGTCAGAACGCTTGGTCCATCCTCCATGACGATGCATAGGACGCACACTTCGTTCAACCATCACCCGCCTGTAATCTTGAGTACCTCGCAAACACCATGGTCTTCTCACCCAATCACCTTTGTTCCTCCACACAAGGCTTCTCTGATACGCAACGGATCCAGCGTACCTGCATCTCCTTAATGGGGCGATCAAAAAAGCTTGTTTGCGCATCCAGACGAAAGAGTTGGAGGAAGTCCTCTGGCTCAAGGGCAACGCGCAGGCGCTCCGCATAGGAATTCAGCAACACCTGTCGATAATAGTCACTATCATAGGCTGGCAAATCTGGGGAACGCCCAAGTGCAGAAGAGGGAGGGGGCACTCGCACCGTTTCCTCGCTGTCTTCTTCAGAGTCTTCCAGAGGAGAAATGTCGTCAATGTCGTCGGGCAACCATACAGGAGTACCATTGGAGGCACGGTAAAAGCGAACATGCTCACCGCTCTTCCACTGCCTTCTCCCCGCTGCCAGTAACGCTTCGTATTGCGCTTCTTTCTGCCTTGCACGACCAGCAAGATAGGTCTGCGCGTCTTTCGAGAGCCGAAGACGAGTGGCAACATCGGAGGCAGGAAGTGAGCGTGTCCGCAGCGCCCGGAGCATTTCCTGATACCCTTGCTCCACTCCAACCAGGTCACCCTGCATCACACAGCGCAATGCCTGGCGCAAAAACCGCTCCCCATAGGGTTCCGAACGACTCGACCGCATGGACGCCCCTCGCACGATCACCTCCCCTGTATACGTCAAGAGCGCATAATTCTTGATCGCGTGAGAGAACATCGCGGCATAGCGAGCTTCGTATTCCAGCTTCACTCCGTCGGGCAACGTCGCGCCCACCTCGCTGACTAGTGCTCGTTCTTGCTCTTCACCCCATTCACTGGGAACCGCAAAGTATACCCCATCGGTATCCGCTTCAATTGGCACCATTCCTCGCTCTCGTAGGGACGCAAGAAGGCTATCGAGCAGTGCCCTGCCTCGCCTGGTCACCTCGTTTGCCGCCTCCAGATCCGCAAAGAGTGCCATCGAGGTCGCTCCCAAATACCCATACGCCGCGTTAATTACGGTTTTCATAGCGGCCTGTGTACCATCATGCTGATTGGCTTCTATCGAACCAGGGGGCGCTTCCCGAGCCGCTCGTTTATGGGTGAGACGCAATTCCGTCAACCGATCCATAAAATGCAGAAACACGCTCAGACGATCACACTTCGGCGCAATCCGAAAAGCCCGAATTAGCGAGGGATAGAGCGAGGCAACATCGGCTTTCACGATATGCTCTGCGACCCCCTCTGCTAACAGGTAAGAGGCACCACCTTGATGCTGCCCATAACGCTCTTCCTGGCCGGTCGTATAGGGTGGAAGCGCCGCACCTGCTCGTACGTATGCCCGAACCATCATCGGCTCAAGGATTCCCATAGCTGGACCGGCTGAAGCTACTCGCTCATAGCGACGAGGGGCCATCCCGGCGAGGGCAAAGGCAGCTCCCATCAGGCGAAGCGAAATCTCGTCAACCTCACACACGTCGTCGAGTGCATATTTGCGTACCAGATCTGGGTCACGCTGATATGTCTCATAGATCTTGCTCCCTTCCAGGTACACACGTTCTGGAGCGGCCATGCCGAAATGGCGAGCAACTTCTTTTAAGCGATAGGATGGCAAGGAGCGCGCAACAAAATCATATCGGCGAACCGCATCTAAAGTGTCGATCAGTTCTCGTCCCGCGACACTGAAGTGCTTGCGTTTCCTGCGATGAGCTCCCGCTTCCTCAAACGATTCCAACTGCAATGGGGCCCCAGATCGTCCAAGTTGCAACGGCACACGAAGAGCCTTAGCGCGGGCCTCAAGAAACGGGAGATCAAAGCCAAACAGATTATGGTTCTCGATGACATCGGGGTCCAGACGGCGAATCAAGGCACACAACTCGGTGATGAGAGCAGGTTCGTCTTCAGGGGTAGGCGCTTCTAAGATACATTCGTGCCCATGATTGTCTCGAATTGAGACCAGAAAGATGCGACCTCGCGAGGGATCAAGCGAGGTGGTTTCTACATCAAATTGCAGGCGGTGGAGATCATCATAGGCCAGGCCTCGAAAGAAGACACGCCCCGTTTGCATCAGATATTGTTCCACGGGGCCAACGCGGTAATAGTCTTCCCACAAGGAACCAAGCGAGGTTACCTGGCGGCCCAGCCGTCGTGAGGCTCCCGCAAGAAGCATCCGCTCTAACAGGTGCCCATCGCGAGCTGAAAGCAGATACCGATACGAGCCAACGGAACCTTCCAACAAGCGATAGCTGATCGGCGATTGATCCATGTCCCAGGGAAGCGTCGCCGGAGGTTGCGCGTGCAGCGATGGGAGATCCTCCAACGTTCTTGCAAAGAGCCAGGGGCGAAAGGACGCTTTGCTACAGCTGACCGCTCCCCCTTGCCGTTGCCAGACAAGCGCTTTCCCTGCCCGTGTCGCCCAGACAGAGACAATGCCTGGTGTCGGATCCCAGCCGAAAAGCACCTCATCATGAAGCTGGGCAGGGACATTCCCATCGGGATCGGCAGTCACGTGTTCTTCCTTTCTCATCAGAGCAGCACCTCTGAATACCCCGTTTTTTCAATGCTCGCGTGTTGCATAGTGGTCAGACGCCTTTATGATACTGGCAAAAGCGGTAAAGCATCGTCCTGATTGAGAGGAAAAGGTGAACACCTTGGAAAAACGTGAGAGAACATGCGAGAAAGAAGGAGATGGTCATTACCGAACGTCGAGGAGCAGCCGTCACGTCCTGAACCCCTGCTGAAACGTCATTCTCTTCATCCGCTCTTGAAATTCGTATCGCTGGTCGTCAACCTTCACTGTCCCCTAGCGCTGCGCTCCTGCGACAGAAACAGAACTCAGACGAGCATCTCGATACCTCCACAGGAATGCAATCCTCTCCCTGCAGGCCACGATCGCGCACACCGCGCCTGGCGTACGCCCCTCGTCACCGCTAGAACACAGGTCTCTCATTCCGCTCCGACAGCCGATATTCGCCCGGGCCTGTCGGAATTACCCACCTCAGTCCATCCTCCTCCTCGTCTTCCGCAACATACCCCGAATCTTTCAGCCCCACCAAATCAAGAGCAGCATCTCATTCTCCCACCTCCACCCACTCACGAAAGACATGCACCTGCTGCCCTTTCCCCTGCACCTGGCCGCGCACCTCAATGCGCACCTCAATGCCATATTGCTGCACAAACAGCACCGCGGCCAACGCCATCACCCCCATTCGACGCGGCAGCGGCAACACCACCGACTCACTCACGCGCATATTGCGCTGTTCCATATATCCTCCCGTCTACACTCCAACCGGAGAAAGAGGGTGACATCAGGGCGTCTCCCCCTGACGCATATGACCAGGCTCCTACCACACACCATCCATCACACGGCTATTCACGGCGATAGGACGAGCAACCCACGCACAGACTGGCCGCTATCGGGCATACGAATCTGGCCTGGGATATATTGAACGAGCCTGAAAAGCTGCTTAACCTCCTCACCGCATCTCGTTGCGCAACCCATGGGCCTCTATTGTCCAAGAGCCCAGATAAAAGCTAACAATATCAATAACTGGTGGTCAAGATCAGAGAAGCCATCAATGAGGCAGGCAGTATCGAACGCACCATATGCTACGAAAGTAGGTTTTGCTCTATGCACTACATGCTCTGTCTGCTATACTTGCCTGAGAATATTGCAAAAGGAAAGAGTAAGCGATGGGAGCCAGGCTGCGTTCTTGGTGGCAGCAAGTCAAGCAACACTTAGCCACTATCCTAGTGGTTGCAATCATCCTGATAGTAGCCATAGCATTGATTATTGTAGGGTACAGGTTTGATTGGACTGGGTTCAATGGAAACATCAAATCAGGTAAAACGCTGTGGGACTGGATGCAACTGCTTATTATTCCAGCAGTGCTGGCTATAGGCGGATATGTGTTTACTTTCACAACAAGTCGAAATGAGCGAGCGGCAGCAGAGAAGCATGCTGAAGCCGAACGCGAAATTGCATCAGACAACCAACGGGAAGCTGCATTACAAGCGTACCTTGACAACATATCAGAACTTCTTTTGCATGATAACTTACGCAGTTCGAAAACGAACGATGAGGTACGTAACATCGCACGTATACGGACCTTGACGGTCCTTCCCCGTTTGGACCCGAAACGCAAAGGAAGTGTAATCCTATTCCTGACGGAGTCTGGCCTTATAAGCAGTGATGATGCTATTATCGATTTGCTCAGAGCAGACCTAAACGGAGTTCAACTATATAAACCGTGGCTGAATGAGGTTAATTTACATAAAACTGACTTGAGTGAAGCTGATCTGTATGAAGCCGACCTGCTTGGAGCTAACCTGAGCGGAGCAGACTTGTCTGAAGCTCATCTAGCTGGGGCTATACTATATAGTGTGAACCTGAGTAACGCTAATCTTCTTAGGACTGATCTACATGATGCTGAGTTAGGAGATGCCGATCTTCGTAATGCGAATTTAAGCGATGCGGATTTACAGAGAGCTCGCTTGACAAACGCAGACCTGAGTAAAGCCACCATGCGTGCTGCAAACTTAAGTGGGGCCGATCTGAGTAAGGCAAACTTACAGGGAGCCATACTATTTGGCGCGAACTTGCATAGAGCGAATTTGGCTGATGCTGATCTCAGTGAGACCAACCTGTATAGAGCAAATATTTCTTCTGAGCAAATGGAGAAAGCAAAATCACTAAAAGGTACAACCATGCCTGATGGATCAGCACATCCATAGTTATTTCCTTATTGATAACCTGCCTTTATCAGACAGGCGCCTGGCACTCCTCCCAAAAGCACACTCGCTCCCACCACTTGCCTTGAACGCACCCACCAGATTGATGAGCAGGCCAAAAGAGCAAAGAAGCACACCGTGAAACCGTCTCACCGTCTCACCGTACTATGAAGAGATACTCTCATCTGTCCTCTCATGCAGCTTGAAAGAGACAAGCATGCGCTATACTCTTAAGGAGAAGACCCTTCGGCCCTCTCACGCTGTTCACACTCATGCAAGGAGATCCCTATGGCCATACACCATGCCTTGGACATACAGCTCCCCGATGGTCGCCGCATCCACCTGACGCCTGAGCAGGCCCTGGACTTTATCCAGTGGCTCGCTCCACACATGCCCGACCTCCCAGAGGCCCTCGCCACCTGGCTAACGCAACAGCGCCCTCCCTCCTTCGACCTCCCACCCCTTGAGCCTTACTGCGTCGTCGAACGCTCCCCCCTCGACGGTCGCTTTCACATCACCGATTATGGCCTCGATCTCCCTGAACCATGAACACAGCACACACGCTTTGCCCCTTCCCTCGCAGGCGCGGCACCGTTCACTGCTTCCCCTCAGTCCTCCTGCCGTCCGTTTCCCCACACGCCGTCGCGCCAGCACCAGCGACACCACGCGAGACAACCCAAAGAAAAACAGGGGAGGGATCGAAAACATCGCCGGTTTCTCCCTCCCTCCCCTAAACCCTTTTTGCTTACCCTCTCCTCGACTCTGGCGGGCTCAGTACCACCACCTGCCGATCCACAATCTGCACCCCAGGACGCAACCGAATGGCGTACGTCCGGCTGTTGATCTCACCCAGCACCTGCCCCTGCGCTCCTATACTGGAAAGAGACACCCACTCGCTTCCCTGCTTTGCCAGCGACGCCAAATGCTCCACCTCCCAAGGTAACGTCGACTGCACCCTCACCCCCGCTTCGGTCTTTCTCAATCGCATATGCTCTGCGACCCTTCCTTATATCCATACCAGAGGAAGAGAGAACCCCACTCACTTCCCTGCTCTACCAGCACCACCAGGGACTTCATCTCCCAGGGCACCGTCGAGGCAAACACTCTCCCCTCGGCCATCTTTCTCAATCGCATGACGTGTACGACCCTTCCTTCTGCCAAAAATATACCTCTCTATTGTACCCCATCTCGTTTCCCTCCTCATCCCCTGGTGCACACGGGGCACCTCCACCACCACACTGCACCTGTGGGGCAGGATACGCATGGCCGTTTTCTTTATACGATTTTTATATACGAGCACCAATCTTCCAGCTATAATCATAGAAAATCCATAAACGTCCATACATCACAGCTACATACCATATACGTAACAACACTATAAAGAGAGGATCTTTCCTTGTATGCAGTTCTTGAAACGACTCGCTCGACGGTCTTCCCCTCCAACCCACATGCCCACCCTCGCTTCTCCTTCCCTTGAACGCCGCTATCGTGATGATGTTCCCTATTTGCTCCCGAAAGATCTGGAGGAAGGCGATCGACTCAATTTTCAGCATTACGCACTCCGCCTGGCATTAAAAGGCAACTTCGTGGCCCCTCTGGGTGAGCAGGTTCAGCACATCCTCGATGTCGGAAGCGGCACCGGCATTTGGGGGCAGGAGATGGCCCGCCAATTCCCTCACGCGCACATTGTTGGCCTGGATCTCGAACCGCCACAAACGGTTTCCCTCTCGGCAGCCGCAACCCTCCCACCTTCCAACTATCGCTTTCTTCAGGGAGACGTGCTCAAGGGCTTACCTTTTTCCGCCCCCACCTTCGACTTGACCCACCAACGCCTGCTCGTGTTCGCCATACCAGCAGCACAATGGCCCTTTGTCCTGGGCGAATTGGTCCGCGTCACCCACTCGCAAGGCTGGGTCGAACTCCTCGACTTCGATGGCTTTTATAGCATGGGGCCTGCCATGGAACAAGCTGACGCCTGGCTTCGCCGCTCCTTACAGGCGCGAGGCATCCAGATGGACATCATCTCAACACTCGATGGTATTCTCCAACACGAGGCGAATGCGCAAGGCGTACAGCTTCATCAGTTCACCAAGCAATGGCTCGACCTCCCCATTGGCGGCTGGCGCTCTCACGATCGCATCGGACCCCTCGTCGAGAAGAATATCCTCAATCTGTTTCTCGCACTCAAGTCCACCATCTGTACGCACCTGCAGATTGAACCCGCCACCTATGACCGCGTGCTAGCAACCCTTCCGCAAGAATGGCACCAGTACTATACCTATCTTCGCTGCTACCTCATCTTCTCCCAGGTGCTTCGCTGACGGGAAGGCGCTGCCTCTCTCGATAGACCTTGCACGGCGTCCAACAAAAGCAGAACAAAAGCAGAGTGCCACTCACTATGGCTATCACACGACACCAAGCCATGCTGGAAGGGCCGTGTGCTCCTTCCAGCATAGGACGCGCATATTCCATCTACACAGACAAAGAAAGAGAGCGATAGGAGGAGATGCTACAAGGAAGAACCGGGGCTTTTGCCTTGCTCACCGGGCTATGTGATCAGTGAAGGGCTAGCCCTGCAGGCTCATGCGATGATCTTTGCTCCTGGAGAGGCAGAAGCGTGGCTGGCTGAACATATCTATCCAGAAGCAGACATACACTCGGATCATAGCGATCTTTGACAGATCGCTTGTTTGCAGTCTCATGCAATGCCACTTGGCAGCAGAATCGGCGGATCTTGGCTCACGAGTTGATAATGCACACGTCGGATATGCACCTGACCAGTATACCCGAACCGTTAACACACCTGAGCAAACCATTCCGCCAGGGCCAGATCTGCCGGTCGGCCAACAGAAAACGGATCGTTTTGCGCCGCCAGCGCAATCAGATCCGTCACCCGCTTTCCACTCTGCCGCGCCAACTCCTTCATCTGCTCATACGTCAACCTCATATGCTCCTCCTCACAAAACCAGCATAGCACGTCCCCTCCGCACACATAATATCTATACGATATCGCATATATTTTAGAGAGAGACACACCCTCCATAACGGCCACCTTCAACCATCCACATCACCTCCTGGCGCCTCCCTCTCTCGAGCACTGGGCCTTCCTCTCCCCCTCCGGATCACTGGAAAACCCCCTTTCCACCCCTTTTCACGGGTAGGTTTTTTGGCGGCGCTTCTGATCCCGCTTGCGCTCCTTCCTACGTTGTTTCTCCCGACGCTTTTGTTGCTTTTCGCGCTTGCGTTTGGCCCAGGCTGATGATGCCTTCAAGACTGGATACAACTTCGTCGGCCATGATTGTGGCACAAATCGACCCAACGGTAACGGCTCAGCTCGCACCACCGTCGCCAGAATCAGGAGCCGTCCTCGCAAAAAACAACTTTCCTCTCGTCCACGAGATGGCTTCTCCTCCCCTCTCACTCCCTCTGCGCTCTTCTCCTCATTCGATGCCCTCGTCACAGGCTTCTGGATCTCCTCCTCTGCCTCTGCGTTTCCTCCCACCCCCACCACCCAGAGCGCGGCCACTGCCATTGCCAACCACAGCCGTCTTGCTCGCCTCGGATCGCGCATTTTCGTGTGATGCCATTGCCATCCTCCCCGCTTCTGATCTTTAAACCCTCCTTCGATCCAAAATCTCATGCTGTACCAGGCGATCTCGCTTTCTTCTGGCGGGAGATCGGTCACGATCTCCCAACACTCATCATAGCCTTCCTCCCACCCGATCAGCATGCTGCAGCACAAGCGCTCTTCTTCCCCGCATTCCACCTTTCCACTCCACTGCTCTCCTGGCTTTGCGCACCCACTCGCTCACAGCGCGAAACGGTTCCTGACTGCCTTGCAGTCGCAGCAAGACCTGTTCATTGACTCGCAAAAACGGATGCCAGCCCAAGGCCACTATCTGCTGATAGAGCCACGGAGCATACAACCCCCGATCCGCCATCACAATGACCATCCATTCGCATGGAATGCTTGGGGCGATGGCGTGCAGTAACGCTTCCCACTGTGGACGCCATGTCCCCTTTTGATGGGCTGGCATCACGTACCAGGCTACTGGGATGGCGCAGCCTCGATATTGCACGCTGATTGCCAGGACCGTGAAGCGACTTGATAACGTGGTCGCATCCAGTGCCAGGGCGAGCTGATGCTCTTGCGAGGCCCAGCAACTCACAATCCAGCCGAGTAATGGCGCAAAACAGGCTTCCAGATCCAGTTCCGCTCGCTTCCTGCCTGCTTTATCTTTGGCATCATAACACCATTCTCGCAAGCGTTGCCGTAGGTTGTTTTTGGGACAGGCAAGCACTTTGGCAAGGAAACTGGCAATGGTGGTAAATGACATCCGACATGAGCGGATTTTGCCCGCCGACTTGAGCACTTGCCCGCCAATATGAGCAGCAGAGCCATCAGGCGCAAACGAAGCCGCTCTCCAAGCCAAGAGGTGTGTACTGTTTCTGTCAATGAGAGTCGCTCAAGATTCAACGTCATGCTGGTACTCAATGCTCGGACGGTCTTCTCGTACCAGCAGCATTCAAGCCAGTAGCTTGTGATCTGTCCGAGCTATTCAGTCCATTTTGCTCATCATTGAGCGCAAGTGTTGGATGCAAGATAACACCCTCTCACTGACCCTTTTCCTGCTCAGATACAATCCAGCCAGACCCCGAACAACTGCTCACACATTTCGGGGCCTTCTCTTTCACAATGGTCCTTTGCTCCTAGAAAATCTTGCCATGTGGTTGTCTCTCAGGTACTCTTGGAGGAGACAAATGTTCTATCAAAGAGCATAACCGGAAAAGACGGATCGCGCTCGAAATCGGATTGGAAAGGAAACCATCATGAAATTTCTTCTCACCTCGTCTGGCATCAGCAACGACAGCATTCGTAACGCCCTGGTTGAGTCTCTGGGCAAACCGATCGCCGAGTCCAGCGCCCTCGTCATTCCCACTGCGTGGTACGCCTACCCCGGCGGTCTTGCCGGAGTCTACCAACTGATCCACGGAGTGGCCAAGAGTCCCTTTTGCGAATTGGGGTGGAAGTCGTTGGGAGTACTGGAGCTCACCGCTCTCCCCAGTATCAAGAAAGAGAATTGGGTCCCTCTGGTCCAAGAGGTTGACGCCCTGCTGGTTGGAGGAGGTGAGGTGTTTTATCTGTGCTATTGGATGTGGCAATCGGGATTAGCGGACCTCTTGCCGACGCTGCGGCGCGAGGCAGTCTATGTGGGGCTGAGCGGTGGGAGTATGGTGGTCACCCCCCCCATCGGAGTCTACGACGACCCTCAATTGACGGAGAGCCGCAGCGACAGAATGCTGGGACTGGTTGACTTTACGTTGCTTCCGCACCTGGATGCCGACTATCTGCCGGACAACTCCATGGCCGACGCAGAAAAATGGGCCGCCGGGATACCAGTACCGGCATACGCGATCGACGATCAGACCGCCATCAAAGTGATCGATGGCGTCGTCGAAGTTGTCTCCGAGGGCCATTGGAAACGGTTTACGCCCTAAGTTTCGGGGCAGTTTCGGATGATTCAATGCTGCCTCTCCCGCTGCCCGTCAAGCCAGATTCGAGCAGGGAGAACATGGCGAGATGTGTTCTGAACAAATGGCAGGGTGTTTACAGTCACAGCCAGTAGTCTGAAGAGGCTACTGGCTTCATTTTCTCGTAACTGATAGCAGAATCTTACTATGACCAAAAACACGTAGGTATTCGATTTGGAATTGACAGCATCAAGAAATGATTGGCCGCCTCAGAAGCGGATTCTCTGTCAGACAGTGGCGTTGTTGCTCACATTGGCGGGCAAGTGCTCAAGTCGGCGGGCAAAATCCGCTCATGTCGGATGTCATTTACCAAATGGTGGTGATTCCACTGGATTTGCTCAAGACCATACCATAACTCCATAAGGCCAAAACGGCTGCCTGTGGACGACTCAGATGGGGCATATGCACGCTGATTTCTCTTTGCCAATATGCTATGGTCTCTGTATGGGACATGGTTCTCCTCCTGAGAGAATGAAGCTGTTGAAGGTTCTTCATCCTATCAGAGAGCCATGTCCCTTCGCTTGTTCAGCTTAAAAACCTACCCGTGAAAGCTTTCCACCCCTCCCTCTATTCTTAGTCATGACTACAGGAAATAGAACTGTCACGCTGACACACCACTCACTGACAACCAGTTGCCACTTCCTTCAACATCTGGCAACGCCAGCAACACCTCGCCCCTCAGCTGCTGCTCCGCCCTTTCTCCTTCTATGACTATATGCAATGCATCTGGCTGAGGAGCATCTTTGCATAGCATGTTCTTCTGGGAAAAGGTTGTCACCACATTGACACAACTGCTATCATGGCCTTCAAGGCAGCCTAGAGTCTATAGAGGAACTGCAAAAGAAAGAGAGCGCCTCAATGCTGGTTTGGACGATTCAATCTCTTCAGGTATGGGAAACGCTCCAACAAGATGGCTTCCTAGACGGGCCTGGCCCAGATCTCATCAGTCGAGTGACTGAGTCTTGGCAATGGCAAACCGCCTATCAATGGATGGCCGAGCAGTTTGAGACCAAATTAGCGGTGTGTGGCCTTACGTACATACCATTAGAACCCCTCTCCGATCCGGTGTTCCATCAGAGGATCCTCGATAGCTGGCAACGCATCTTTGAACTGGAAGGCGTTGGCGACCCGGACTGGCTCGGCAAGCAGACCCGAGACGAAAAAGCCATCCAGGCAACCTTCTGGCAACTCTCCCTCAATCAGATCCGAGAAGTCACTGTGTTTACCAGCAGACAATCTGGCTTGATCTCACAGACGTTGGCATGAGAGAGCCGGCCAACCATTGGCTCTCTCCAGCCTGAAACAGTTTGGACCAGAGCGTTTTAAAGCGCTGAGAACAGCGTTGGTAAGCGGAATACCAAATTCCCATCCCACGTCCCGGCCCACCTACACCCTCCTATACCATCCAGACAATCCTCCTCCAGCACGCCAGATCCTCCTCTTCCTTGACTACAGGAAATAGATTCGCGCACCTTATAATGACTCAAAAATACTATATAGCAGGTACTATTCTTGACAGATCCCGAGAAAAACTGACACAATCCTCCATAAATACATGGAGGAAAATCAATCAATGGTAACATCTCCCAGTAAACAGTTGGGTACCAGTTGCGTAGCCAACATGATTAGTGTCGCCTTCCAGGGGGAGCGGGGAGCCTTTGGGGACGAGGCTGCACGGGCATATTTCCGCCAGGAGGGACAGCAAGAAGCATCCTTTCAGCCCCATCATAGCTTCGCTGATGTCTTTCACGCTGTCAGCGCGGGCGAGGTAGATTACGGTATCGTCCCTCTAGAGAACTCGCAAGCTGGCAGTATCAATGACGTGTATGACTTACTAGTTCAGCATGATGTCTATGTGATTGGAGAGATTCTCTATCCGGTCAATCATTATTTATTATGCCTGCCAGGCCAGCAACTAGGAGCGATCAAACAGGTCATCTCTCATCCACAAGCGCTTGCGCAGTGTGATGTTTTTTTTGCGAGAGCTCGGAGTGAAAACAGTAGCCACCTACAATACTGCGGGCAGCGCCAAAACAATTCGCGATGGACAGCTTCAAGGCGTCGCGGCAATTGCCAGTGCAGCGGCGGCTCAACTTTATGGGTTAGAGGTTCTAGCCGAGGGCATTCAAACCATCAAAGAAAACTACACGCGCTTCATCGCGCTCAGTCGCAAACCAACGGTACGCCTCCCAGGTCCGACAAAAACGATGCTCGCTATGGCCATCATGCACCAACCTGGTGCACTCTCTCGCTGCCTGGGTGCCCTGGCAGCCAGACAGATTAACCTGCTCAAACTCAGCTCGCGCCCAGCGCGCCAGCTGTCCTGGGAATACATCTTCTTTCTCGATCTCGAAGGGCATCGCGATGATCCAGCTATGTGTCGTGCGCTGGCAGAGCTGGCGGGGTATACCACAGCGTGCAAGGTGCTTGGCTCATTCACGCAAACCGCCACGGAGCAAAGCTGAGAGAGCGATGACATGAAGCATCCTGGCCTTCATATTCCACATCCTGATACAATACCCCTGAAACTCCAGCAGAAAGGGAAAGACATGGGCAAAGAGCGCAAACGCATGCCTGCTGCTGATCTTTTTTATCGCGACGATCGCAACATTCCTCTTTCTTTTAGGAAGAAGGACCCTGACTACCATTCTGTGGTCGCATCCATTTTCGGGTGAGAAAGTGAGGAGATGCCACATAACTAAGCAGATAGAGAACCGTTGCCAATGGATACTGTTTTCCTTGCGAAGGTTGGTTAGCAGCAGGGTTGCTCAGACCTTGACTCAAAGTGGGAGCAATCCTTTCAAAGAAATCCAGCTTTTCATCTGCAGAGATATCTTTTCGCTGTAATTGCTGAAGTACTTCCTGCACCAATGTTTCCGCTTGTTCGGATAATTGTGGTTTTGTGGCTAGATACGTTTGAATCACCGAATTTCCAACTGCTACCAGCGTTTCTGATAGTATTCGGTCTTCTGACGACCAAGGATGATGATCATGCAAGTCATTGACTACTTCCGCAATAGAATGCAGGCGTTGTTCTGGCAATTGAGTCTTCTGGTTGAGTAGCCGGAGTATCTTGCTAAGTCGCTCTTGATTGTGTACAAATAGCGACGAAAGTCTATCATCTTCCGCCATTTTTGCGCCAGAAAGCATGGTGGTTAAACATAAACGAAAGATGCGCCTTCCAGAAGAGGTCAAAGAGCCGTAAGTCAATTCAGCAGTATCTTTTTCACCATAACCGCTTGGAAAGCGCGTCTTTTCTCGATCCTTTGTGTAAAACAGATAATGCTGAGTCATTCCTTTGTGTACAACTGAAGAACGAGCATCGTAGAATTGTTTGAGCCAACTGTCAAGACGAGGAAACGATCCGAGAAGAGTCATCACGGTCTCTTCAAACCGAGCAGTAACTTTGTCAGTGCTTTCAAGGCTGAATAAACTTTCAAACGCAACGGCGAGATTGAGTAGCATTTCTGGCTCATTTGTATCTGTCACAGTACCTCGATTGTACCAATCCATTGCAGTGAATAATCGATTTTCTAGCTCTGTATTTTCACGTTTATACCCCTTTAGAAAATCGACCCAAGCCCAGTTTCTTTCAGCTTCTGCAAATACTCCGATATCGAACCAGAGATCCTGACTAATATTGAGTGAGAGATGAGGGACGGGAGGATATGTTCTGTTTCCAGGCACAACCCAAAAAATCGACCTGCCGTTAAGCATTCCATCATATCCATCAATATACTTGTTTGATGAAACATCCTCTGGTGTCATATTTTCAACGTTGTGGTCAATTTGTGGATGATCTTCAGGCCAAATCGAGCTTTGGGGAATTTTGGTTGTAGTAAGGGTATACATACTAGCATGCTCTTGATGCAAAACAAGGTCACCTGAAGCATACCGATAATTGATGAGAATCTGCGCTTCATACAATCGTTGCTGAAGATTTTGGTTTATATTGTCATGTTCCTCAAGTTCAACACATGCATAAACCATCCGTTTGATGCGAAGGTTGTTACGTAAGAAGAACATTGCAAACAGCGTTTTCAGATGCTTCTGTTGTTCCAACGATAAACCTTCTAGATCCTCACTACTACGGAAAACAATGCCACGAAGAAGTACTCGATTAGTGGTTTTGAGATAAGGAAATATGACAAAAATGTCTTTTTTACTCATAAGCAGTATTTCTCCCTTTGCTCATACATAGACATAACGATCTGTCAAGTACCCGATAAAATGGTTCTCCCGCACTTGTCGTGCTCAACTTTTGAGCTACTGGTTCGTAAAGAAAGAAGAACGAACATTTGTCTTCATCAGGAGCCTTTTCTTGCATTCCCTTCCCTTTTCTTTCCCAGGCTTTACGGTGACAGAAGTGATCTCCACCGAAGAAAAGCTGACGATCTGTGCGACCTCCCAGACGGAACAAGCCCACTGCCCGACTTGCCAACAGGTTTCGCATCGTATTCATAGTTATTACCAACGCAGTCCACGTGATTTACCAATCAGCGGTCAGACAGTTCAATTGCGTCTTCGGGTGCGACGCTTTCGCTGCCTGAACACGGCGTGCGGAAAGCAGACGTTTGCCGAGCCACTACCCGACCTTGTGGGTCATACTTCCCGACGAACGCTTCGGTTAACGCTTCTGTGGACGGTCTTCGCCATTCAGAGTGGGGGAGAACCAGGAGCACGGCTACTCAAAGCAGTGGGAACAACGGTGAGCCCTGATACCCTCTTGCGTCTCGCCAGGACAAGCCCAATCGTGGAAAGCAGCACCCCTGAGATCCTTGGCGTGGATGATTTCGCGTTTCGCCGAGGGTTGAAATATGGGACGCTGCTCATTGACTGGGAGCGTCACCAGGTCGTTGATCTTCTGGTAGACCGCACGGCGGAAACCCTGGAGAGTTGGCTGCAAGCTCATCCAGGTGTGAAATGGATCAGCCGAGATCGCTCGGGGGAATATGCTCGTGGAGCACACCTTGGGGCACCAGAAGCCCAACAGGTGATGGATCGATGGCATGTGATCAAAAATTGGCGAGAGGCGCTCGAACGCGTCGTCAGTCGGCTGTACTCCGGACTTGAACAACGTCTCCAGCAGCCATCGACACCCTTCAAGAAGCGCAAAAAGCCGCGCACGATCCACGAACAGGCCATCTCCGACGCCGCACGTGAACAGCGCCTTGCTCGTTACGAGGAAGTGCTCTCGTACTACCAGCAAGGACTCTCGATTACCCAGATTGCTAAACAGGCCCATCTGACACGAACAACGGTCTATAAATATTTGGCTGCCGAGAGCTTTCCCGAACGCCATCCACGATCTCCCTCTCCTGGAACGGGCAAACTCATTGCTCCCTACACAGCCTACCTGCGCGAACGGTGTACTCAGGGATGCCAAAATGCGCAACAGCTCTATCGGGAAATCCATGAACAAGGCTTCTCGGGCAATCCCAGGACGGTGCTCCGATGGTTGCAAGCACAAGGACTGTTTCCTCGCCGATACGAGCTTCGCCAGTTTCAAGAGGATTGGGGAAGGAAAGCCGTGCCCCAGACCTCTCACACCATGACAGAAGGGGAAGCACGCCTTGTTCCCGCTTCCCAGGAGGGGAAGACTCCTGCCGAACCTGTGGTCGAACTTCCATCGGCTCGCCAGCTTTCCTATCTCTTCGTCAAAGACCCAGCACGTTTAGAAAGCCATAAGCAACTGATTCTTGCCTTTATCCGCCAGGAAAAAGAGCTGGAACTGGCGTATCAGATGACCCGGCAACTGTTTCAACTGATGAAGAAGAAGCAGGGTGATGAGGTCGCCGCCTGGATCAGTATCTGCTCCCAGTCGGGCATCTCAGAACTGGAAGCTTTTGCCCTTGGCATACAAAAAGAGCTGCCTGCCTTCGTTGCAGCGTGCTCTCTGGCTTACAGCAACGGGATGGCTGAAGGGTTTGTCAACAAACTCAAGCATATTAAGGGTTCGATGTACGGGCGGGGGAGCTTTGAGTTATTACGTCGACGAGTGCTTCTATCGGCTGCATAACTGAGCACGACAAGTGCGGGAGAACCATTTTACCAGGTACAGGACAATCAAGATATCAGTTCTTCGCCAGCTAGGATCTTCACAGGCTAGGAGAAACTCCCCAAACGCCCTTGCTCCTCACGCTGCACATCACAAACAAAGGTCATAAAGCTGCAGATCTCCTTCCATATCGGTCTTCTCTACGCGCTTGGCTCAAACGGCCCACCACCCTCAGCTGCTGCTGCTCTTTTACACGTTGCGTATCCTGTGGGGGTTTGCAGTCTTCCCAGAGGCAAGAGAAAGCCCTCCTCCTGCCTCTTGTGAGCAGTGGGGAAGGCTTCCTCGTGAACTGAGAGGCTGTTAGGACTCCTGAGACTTGGGCTTGAGAACAAAAGCGCCAACCAAGCCAAGGATCAACAGCACAGCGCCAGCTCCCAGGGTTGTGAGACCATGCGCTTGGCCTGTCACTTTCAGAACAATGCCAGCGATGATGGCAAGAATTCCAACCACTGCAACGACATAGGAACCAACTTTCATGAGATTTCTTCTTTCATTCTTCAAATATGAAACATGCATGTATTGAAGATAATACATACATGGTTAGAAAACGTCTCCTTCACCAAGAAGTAACGTTCGCTTCTTCTTTGGCAAGAGACGGTCCTGTTTTTGGCAGGAATAAGGCTCCTGGCCACTCTTGGTACTGGTAATATTTACTATTCAGATGCTTCAGCGCTGGTCTTTTTGATAGACTGATACAAGGTCGCACGAGAGATCCCAAGTGCCGCACACATTTCTAGGGCAGAATGACTCTGATTATCGAATACCCACCGAGCCAGAGCAATCTTCCCGTTCGTCGCTGACGCATTCTTGGTCGCCTTTACCGGAATTTTGAGGGTTTTCATGTCGGGGCCCCGTATTACATAGCGGCTGAAAACAGCCAGTCTTGTTATGATAGGACAAATAGGTCCTCGTGATCGATGTCGTCGCTCCAAAAGTTGTAACGATGCGTGAGGAAATCTTCAAGTGCCGCAAAATCCGGGGTGAGTTGATGCAGTTCTACAGCGGCTGGCCAAAAGCTTGAGCCAATGATAGAATAGAAAAGTAAAACGGTGAATCGAGCACAGACGACCCGGAGGGCATGGATGAAAGCGTACTGCCTTGACCTAAGAGAACGAGTCGTGCGAGCCGTTGATCAGGGATATCAACGAGCAGAGATCATCAAACTGTTTGGTGTGTCGAGAGCCACGATTAAGCGGTATCTGAAGCAGCGGAGAGAGACGGGACAATTGAAGAGGAAACCCATTCCCGGTCGTCCTCCCAAGGAAAGCGCTTCCTTGCGTGTCGGGCTCGTCGCGCAGCTTGAAGCTCACCCTGACGCCACCTTAGAGATGCACTGCCAGTTCTGGGAACAAACGTCTGGAATGCGTGTCAGTACGAGTACGATGAGTCGGGTCATCCGGCGTCTCGGGTGGACGCGCAAAAAGAAGACGGTTGGAGCCACTGAGCGGGATGAAGAAGCGCGAGCGGCGTGGCGTGAGCAGTGCAAGGAGCTAGATGCCACCAAGCTGGTGGTCCTCGATGAATGCGGTGCGCATATTGGTCTCACCCCGCTGTATGCTTGGGCTCCGAGCGGGAAGCGTGCATATGGCAAGGCGCCACGCAATCGCGGGAAGAATCTCACCGTAATTGCCGCACTCACCTGGGGAGGCATGGGCGAGTCGATGCTGATTGAGGGATCAGCAAATGCCGTGGCCTTTGAACAGTACATCGAAAAGATTCTCGCGCCATGCCTGACGGAAGGGCAGATTGTGCTGATGGATAATCTGGCCGCCCACAAGTCCACGCGAGTGGAGGAGTTGATCCAGGCCAAGGGATGCCAGCTTCTCTTTTTGCCGAGCTATTCGCCAGATTTCTCTCCGATTGAAGAAACCTTCTCGAAATTGAAGACCTTCCTTCGTCGGGCTGGAGCCCGCACCCGTGAAGCGCTGCAAGAAGCCATTGTTCAAGCATTACAGACAGTGACTGCCCAGGATGCGCAGGGCTGGTTCCAGCATGGTGGCTACTTTCCACAAACAGGAGGGTAACAGTCTCAAAAACCTTGGCAGCCTGTTGAAAAAGCCTTTGATAAGCTCATCAGCAAAGAGGAAATCTTACTTCCTCATCCTTGAAAAAGCTGAGGCAATCGGCAAAAGAAGAGATTTTCCTTGCAAAAGTGAGCGAGCACAGCATCCAAAAGAGCCCAAAAGAGGCACAGATGGCGTCCGTTGGGAACGGACGTCGGCCCCAACCTCGCTTTTTGAGCAACTGTTGGAGATTGTGTCCTGCTGCGATGACCTGAGCCTCACAGTTGACTCGCCAGAGGCGTCGCAAGCGGAAGCGTCGCATGCCATGCCAATCCTTGGCTTCGGCAAATAAGGGTTCGACCCATACCTTCCGCTTCTTCAGGGCTTTCTGATAGGCCAGGGTCTGCTGGTAGCCCCTGACTCGTTCGAGGTAGTTCGCATGGAAAGAGCGGTGGACCTGCCGACCGTGATTACTGGGGGTACATTGAGCTTTGAGTGGACAAGCATTACAAGTGGCTGCCTCGGCGCGGTACTCCACCTTCTCCGCTTTATACTCCATCCGAGAGAGGTGCAGCAGTTGACCGTTGGGGCAGACATAGCGATCATGCACGGCATCATAGGTGAACTTGGAGGGGCCGAAGTAAGGAGGCCTCTGCTGATCCCAGTCTGGTAAGGGGATGTAGGCCCGCATTCCCGCATCTTCAATGGCCTTGATATTTTCGATGGTCCCATACTTGGTATCGCCGGTTATCTGTCGAGGCCTCACATGCCAACGAAAGCGGACGTGCCAGAGCAAGTCAAGCATCGGCTGGTTATCCATCACCTCCGCAGGGGTCACCAGGGCTTCTAGGATAATGCGACGTTTGCCTCCATCGACGACATAATGGGTATGATAGCCCAAATGAAGACCGCCGTTCTTGAGGCGCATTGGAGTGGCATCGGGATCAGTCGTACTGATCTGGAAGTCGGCAGAACGCTGGTAGAGCCCATGGATTTCCCTCTGCTGCCGACCCTCTTCAACGATCCAGTCGTGCCGCATTGAGCGCTCGGTCTCAAGCTCTTCTTGCTCTTGTTGAGAGAGGACGACTGGCAGGGACGTAGGCTGAAGGCAGGTCCCCGTGTTTGAAGAACCTTCTGACATGGGAGCGTCCATGCTCTCTCCTCCCTCTTCCTCGTCCCCTTGATTTTCCTGCGCAAAAAGAGCGGTCAAATGGCGCTGGATGGCTTCTCGCGCCTCAACAGCAAAGCGAGGTGTAAGGGAATCCAGATCCGCATTCGCATTGACCTGGGTGGAATCAAGATAAAGTTCCTTCCCCCACACCAACTTTGCCTGTTGACACTGTTGCACGATCGCGTCGAAAAACCAGCGAAAAACATCAAGGCCATAGCGAGTACGGATCTTACTCAAGCTGGAATGATCAGGTAAAGGCTCATCCAAATCGTAGCCCAGGTACCAGCGAACGCTGAGACGATCAGCAGCCTGACGAATGAGTTGGCGTTCGGATCGAATACCCTCAAAGAACATGACCAGTTGTAACTTGAAGAACACAACAGGGTCAATTGAGGGCCGCCCTCCACTTGCATACATTGGCTGCACACATTCGCGGACAAAGGACAGGTCGAGGGTTCGCTCCACCTGCCGATAAAAATGGTCTGCTGGCACCAGTTTCTCACGAGATACATTGACCAGCCGTGCAAATGCGCGCTCTTTCGTTCCCATCATACCGCTCACCTCGTAGGCCAAAGCGCCTAGCCGTTGCTACTCCCTTCCAATAGGCCATTCAACGTCAGCTTTTGCTCATTGCTTCAAACTATGCATGGTATAGGGCAAGGCACGGGGCAAGTCAAGAGGGCTTTCTCTTCTCCTGATGAGGTATTTGGAAGCCTTTTTCAACAGGCTGGTCCGTTTCTTGCGACAGCCAGACGCCGATGAGCATCGTGTTCTGGCACATGATTTTGTGCTGACGATAACCTAATGTTTTGTAACAAAACGCATCTCAAAACATGGCCCTTCCGACGGAAAAGCTGAGACAGAAAGCCGAGGTTTTTTGATGGCTTGGGAAATGGGAATCCTCTTTTCTTCTTTCACCTCAATATTGACCAAGGAATGGCTCAATATTTTTACCAGCCGCTGTAGGTGAAGGATGAGATCACCTTATTCAGATCCATTTGTACTCAAGAGTCGGATAGCCGCTGCGTGAGACTGTTGCCTACTCTATCTCGCGAATGCCGCATAAGAGCAGCAGCAAGCTGTTCAGCACCACCATCATCAGCCCACCGAGCAGGAAGACCGAGGTCGGGCCGAATTGGTCGCTGAGCCAACCAGCGAGCACGTAGCCAACAGGGAGCATGCCGAGCGCGCCGAGCTGATCAACGCTGACGACGCGGCCCAGCTTCTTGTTGGGGACCAATTCGTAAAGCAGGTTGACCCAGATCATATCCATGGTACTCATGCCGAAGCCAACGCCACAAGCGGCGGGCAGCACAACAAAGACGAGTATGTTCTGTGCAATGGGCAGACTGAACACAAGCAGAGCTAAACCGCTGAGAACGTAGGCGAGGAAAGCGATGATGCCGCGATGGCGCAAGCGCACCTGGCCGACAAAGATGGCCCCGCCTATGCCTCCGATGGCAGCGCTGGTGGTAATCGCGGCCAGGAGCCAGGGGCCGCTTTTATACACGGCGAAAACCAGCCTGGGTAGCGCAACGGACATGGCTCCTGTATACGCCACAAGGCCGAAAGTGGCAGCGAGAAGCGACCAGCACAGCCAGGTCGAGTTGAGGATGGTTCGAAAACCATCGCGCATATCCAGAAACATCCCTCGTGGCCTATTGGCCGACGTAGTGGCAGGCGAGTGCCCGGTACGTGGCAACGAGCGTAGCACCAGGAGTGAGCAGACAGAGACAACAAAGGTTAGCCCGTCGAAGGCGAAGGCCGCGCTCGCAGAACCGTTGGCCAGCGCGATCAAACCCGCACCTAGCAGCGGACCAAGGAAGTTTCCAAATTGTAAGCTGAGTGCGGTCAGTGCGTTAGCTGAGGAGAGATGGTCTTTTCCAACCAGATCCGGGGTGATGGCGCGATACGCCGGATTGAAGATGGAGCGGCAGAGGCCAAAGAGCACCGCCAGCACAAAAAGATGCCACACCTGAAGCAGATGCAGCCAGGCCAGGACCGCGATAGCCAGCACTGTCAGGGCACGCCCACTGTCCGCGCACAACAAAAGCAGACGGCGCGGCAGACGGTCCGCCGCGACTCCGCCAAAGAGCGTGAACAGCAATTCAGGAATCATCTTCGCCATCAAAAAGAAGCCCATAGCCAGACTTGAGCCGGTCAACTGATAGACCACTACCGCCAGTGCCATGGTGAACGCGCCATCGCCCAGTGTCGAAATGGTCTGCCCCAACCAGAACCAGGCAAAGGCCCGCGAGAAAAAGGCTTGGGTCAGGCGCAGACCCTTGCGTTGTGTTGTCACTGTGCTCATACTCTTTATCCTTACACGAGGCTTCTGAGAGAAGAATGCCTTCCCGTTACGATTTTTGTTCCTCAATGGTATCAGCCAAAGAGGTTAAAAGGTGTCCTAATTGGACTGGAGCCAGTGTTTCCAGGTCACCTGGAGTACGAAGGTCAGAGGAGTCGGAGTGGAGGAGTGGCAGATGCGGTAGTGTTGCAAAAAATTAAAGCTCAGCAAATTGCTGGTATACATGAGCGTAGTCCACGTGGAAAAGATGCAGAACATTCACATTTTCTCTGCGACAGTGTTTCTTACGCCGTAATTACTCGCTCCATTTTCTCAGATCAAATTTTTTTGCAACGCTACCTTCTGAAGATAAGCTCCTTCTTTAACGAATATATCCTTTCTTGAGCGAATCTTTATGTGTAGCTCTTGCTTTTTCTCAAGTTGGTGGCGTAATGTTTTGGAGGTGAATCCTTTCCCATTCCTGCTCTGCCTGCCCCCACGTAGAGAGGTGTGGAGTACACAGAAGACTCTCTGCTTTCGATATTGCTGGCAAACCTTTTCTCTCGACTTTTCAGCACCTTCGGCGCTTCACATCATTTGTGTGGTGGCAGGTTGAGCGGCCATCACATATCAGAAAAAAGCGAGCCGCGGAGCGGCGAGGAGAGTTGGCCAGCAATATCTGCTTTCGGAATGTCTCATGAGGAGATTTCTATGCGCAACTGTCCTAATTGTCATCAACCTGTCAGTGCCAGTGACGATATCTGCGAAAATTGTGGCGCTGTCCTTGATAGTGCACTGGCTGCTCCGACTTTTACTGCTGCCTCCGCTTCAATGCAGTTACCTGCAGCCATTCCATCTGCCGTGATTACTGCGACAACTCCTGCTGTCTGCCCTAACTGTCACAGTGCTCTACAACCGGGCGATGATATCTGCGAGCAGTGTGGCATGGTTGTAACTGCAACTACGAATAGTGCTGTTGTTAATCCTACCAGCACGCCGACAGCTCAGCAGTGTCCCCAATGTCACGGTCCACGCATACCGGGCGTTAAGTTTTGTAATCGCTGTGGCTTTAGCTATGTAGGTGTTACGGGACCGACTACTTTGAGCAACTCTACCTCGGTTGCAAGCCCATCATCTACCTTACTGGTGGTGGGAAATATACTTAATAATAAATATGAGATTATCCGTGTCATTGGGGCGGGCGGTATGGGTGCGGTCTACCTGGCGTATGACCAGGTCTTGAAACGCCAGGTGGTGATTAAGGCGCTGCTGAGCGATGATGATCCTGATATGGCGGCTCAGAGTGTGAAAGAGCGCGAGTTCCTGGCTGCGATCAAGCATGCCAATATTGTCTCGATCTATGACTTTGTGATGATTGGGATGCGTGGCTATATCGTGATGGAGTATGTCGAGGGCAAGACGCTCGACGACCTGTTAGAGGAACGCGGTCACCCCTTTGATGTGCCTGAAGCGATCCGCTATATATTGGGTATCCTGCCGGCCTTCTCGTATCTGGCGAAACTCGACCTTGTCTACTGTGATTTTAAACCACAGAATGTGATGGTCGAGACGCTGAAAGATGGGACTCAGATTGTGAAGCTGATCGATCTGGGTACTGTGATCAAACATACGGTGCGTCCAGGCGATGTTTATGGCACGCACGGCTTCTATGCTCCGGAGGCGGTTAAGAATCCGTCACCCGAGACTGATCTATATACTATCTGCCGCACGCTTGCATATCTCGTGACGCAGATGGACCTGGCAAATCCGATCTTTGGCATGCCATCCTCCGAATACTACAAGGCTTTTCGCGATTATCCTGCTCTCTATCGTCTGCTGGCCAAGGGGACGCACAGCAAACCTGCGCAACGTTTTCATAGTGCGGAACAATTGAGCGATCAGCTGGCTGGAGTTCTGCGTCAGATTGTGGGTGGCACGCTAGGCGTACCTGTGGGCTCGAATCTCTTTGTGCCAGGGATTATGACGACGACTGGCAAGTTGGGCTTTCGTGGTGAGGCGGTCTTAGATGAGGGCGATAAGGCGATCGACCACCTGCGTTTTGGTGACCAGGCGCTACGTGGAGGCAACTACGTTAGCGCGGAAAGTTTTTACAAACAGGCCGCAAAGATTAACCCCAACAGTGTCGACGCCCATCTCCGGCTCGCTGAAGTGTATATCGATACCAGCGAATTTGGCATGGCTCTGGCTGAAGTTACGAAGGTACAGCGTATGGCTCCTGGTAACTGGAAGGTTGCCTGGTACACCGGACGCTTACTGGAGGCGCAGGAGAAGTATGCTGCGGCGGCTGATCAGTACCGTGAGTTGATTGCGGACCTACCAGGTGAACTACCACCTCAGCAGGCGCTGGCACGTGTCTGTGCGCGTATGGGCGATGACCTGACTGCTGTGGAGCTGTTCACTAAAGTGCTCAAGGCTGATCCGGGCAATACGGAGGCTGTACTGGGGGTGACGGGCTCTCTGCTCAATCTACAACGTTGGGATGAGGCTGCGCGGGTGCTCAGTAGTATCAATGAGGCGGCCGCAAAGTATGTTGAGGCTCAGTTGATGCTCTGTGACCTCTATCTCAGCCGCATGGTTCCGCTCACACCTCAGAATGTGCAGAGTGCATCGCAGGCGGTGAGCGGACTGGATGGCCGCACTGAAGATCCGCGCTATTACCTGGCGCGTGGCGATGTCTACCGGGTTGCGTATGGCCTGGCTCGCGCGAAACAACTACCGTCCACGAGCAAGATAGCCGGGGTGACCGATCTCAGACCAGCAACATTAGGCCAGGCTGCCGAAGAGAGCTATCATGAGTATCTACGCCGCGCCCGCAAACCTGCAAACCGTGAGACTATCGTCCGTCGTAAGTTCGAAGTTGCTCCCTGGCGTCTTCTATAAAGGAAACTACAAAAACTATGTTTAAAATTACTGCTTATCACAATCCATACTTGCGTGTTGGACAATCAACGATGCAGGCGGTCCTCTCGGTCTGTATAGATGAGGCCGCTGCTACGGCTCCGGCTCCTCTGGCTCTGGCGATTGCGCTGGACCGTTCTGGCTCGATGGATGGTGCGAAGATGCGTGCTGCTCGTGACGGGGCGGTGAAGGTTGTGCAGGCGATCGATGCCAGTATGCAATTTATGGTTGTGACATTCAACGATAACGCTCGTATCATCTTTGGCCCGGCGGCTGGAATTGAGGAGAATAAAAATCGCGCGATTGCTGCTATCCAGACGGTCTATGCGGCTAGCGGGACGCGTATGAGCACTGCCCTGAATACGATTGTGGATAAGTTTGGCAACAATCAATCACGTGCTACGCGTATCCTTTTCCTGACTGATGGTAAAAATGAAGGGGAACCGCGTGTTGCCCTTGATCGCGCGGTTGCACGTTGTTCGGCTGCGAATATCAGTATCAGTGCGTGGGGGGTTGGCACAGACTGGGATGCGGCTGAACTTCTGCATATGGCGGAGGCGACGCGTGGTTCGGCGGATATTATCCCGACCCCCAATCAGGTCGAGGCGGCATTCAGCAGTTCATTTAGTGAGATGCGCAGGACAGCTATCACGAATGCGCGCATGTATCTCTGGTCACCTGCGGGTGTCCAGATTACCAACCTGCAGCAGGTCTATCCTACGATTGTGCCGCTGGGTACAGAACCCGATCCGACCAGTCCACGTCAGCAGGTGATTGCGCTCGGCTCATTCGCTCCTGGTGATCAGCGCGACTACCTGCTAGATATTACTATGCCGGTCAACACGCCGGGTCAACAGTTTATGCTTGTCCGTCCCACCCTCAAGTACTTCGCGGGTGGCGGAACGGAGCAGGAGGAGAAAAGCGAACGTTCCGGCTGGGTCTTCGTACAATGGACCGAGGATGTATCCCTGGCCGCTCAGATCGAGGCCCATATCGCCCACTATACCAATCAAGAAGAACTATCCAACAATATCAAAGATGGCCAGGTAGCTCTCGCTGCGGGAGACAATGAGAAGGCCACACGTCTGCTAGGTCGAGCGCTGGAGATTAGCGAACGCTCCGGCAATGCACGTGTGACCCGTCTGCTCAGTGAGCTAATCTCGCGTGACGCCAAAGGGACGATACAACTCAACAAACAGGCCGACGCCGTGGCCCGTAAAACTCTGGCCATCAATGTCAGCAAGACTTCAAAATTGCAGTAATACCGCTCTCTATAAAACGACTAGAAGAATTTGAAAGAAGATCGCTAAAATGGCTAAACCACGGGTGAGTACGACAGGTACGTCAACCCCCTACTACACGCCACCTGCAACATCGAATACAGGCGCTGGGAAGCAGGTACAGTCCACACCTGTGCCAGGTCAGGCTGTGCCACCAACAACGACACCTGCTGGTCCAACGTTTGTCAGTCGTGTCTGGCAACAGGCTCGTCGTACGTTGAAAGGCCAGTTCATCGCTCTGGCTAGCGGCTGCCTGCTACTCGCCATACTACTAGCCCTCGTTATCTCTCTCTCGTTCAACCGTGCCGCCACAGATCTGAATACTATCGCGAATGGCAGTATCCCCAGTGTCGATGCTGCGCAATCGCTGGCACAATATATTGACGATATCGACGCGAAAGCGGCTGACTACATTGCGACTGCTCCGCTGACCCAGATAGAAGCGTGCAGTGTCGTTACTGCCAGTGGCAGCAAAAATGTAGGACCCAGGCGCGTCCATGACTGTGATCAGCTCAATATCGATGCTGAAATTATCCTGGCTAATCAACAATTGTTCAATGCTGCCCACAACGTTACCTACCCTGGCGAGCGTACTGCTGTGGAGCGCATTACTGCTGGCATGGAGGAATATGTCGGGCACCTGACTGTCATGCAGCACGAGTTTGACCAGGCTAGCAACACAGCTAATGCGCAGGATAGTCATCTCCGTAATGCTTACCAGGCCTACCTGGCAGCCAGCAGTGTCCTGCACACCAGGATTCAACGCCAACCGAGTATCGTTGAAGATAGGTCAACGCTGCCAGCCTGCCACATTGGTATCGACCAGCACCTGGCGCAACCCAACACCTGGGTCAACGGCGGCATTGCAGACAATATCGACTGTTTGAGCGATATCAACTATACCCATCTGCAAGGGACAACCAGTACTGGTGGTGGCTACAATGATGTAATATCATTTTTAAACACCGCACTTATCGGCGCCATACTGCTCAGTATTATCTTCGTAGGCTGGCTGCTCATCTCTACCTGGCGTATGGCGGCGGTCACCCACCGCGTGATCAATATCGGGCTCAGCCTGTCGCTACTCGTCGGACTGATCTTCAGTCTTATGATCATTAGTACCCTGCTCAACTTCACCGGACTCCCAGGCACGCATACTGCCAGTCAGGACGGGGCCTATCGGCAACTAGTCAAAGACGATTACGACAGTGTCTACTACGCAGCAAAACTGAAACGCTACGGCACCGATGCCAACGCTGACGAGTCTCGCTGGCTGATCGCGCTGACCTTCAACGATACAACCGCAGCGAGTGGTGCAGACCACTGGGCCGCCGACTGGGGCACCAACATCCAGCAGGTACAACAGCTAATCGCCAACGCCCAAAACAACCAGACCTGGAATGAAGAGATCCAACCTCTCTCCGATATCCATTCTGGCTGGAACAAATACATTACCATCGACAGACAGATCCGCGCAGCCGCCAACAACGGCAGCGATCCACAGCATATCCATAACGCTGAGGTCATCAGCACCGGACCATCCAACGCTGCCTTCGGCACCTTCTCAGACGCCGTTACTGCTCTGAGCAAAGCCAACTACGATCACTACAATATCACGCTCAGTAGCACCCAGAACGCCCTGAACATCTACACCTCACTCAGCGCTATACTCTACCCCCTCATCGGCCTCTGCGCCGCCTGGGGCATTTACACGCGACTCAACGAATTCTAGCCACCACACAGATGGGCCAGCATACACCACGAGGAAAACACATCCTATGCTGGCCCACCTTCTACCTCACCTCCACAACGATCATCACTATCATCCTGCAGGGCAAGTGCCTCATTGGTACGAACATAAGGCGTGGGAGACGCCAAGGTTGCGCTTGCCACCCATCTCCGCATAGGGCAACACTTACCACTCAGGCTCAAAAGGAACCCACTCCGTTCCTTCTTACTTAATAACGCGACAGCTATCCTTGCATCCGCCCACGCAAAACCGTTGTGTTGCCAGAAATAATTTCATCTGGTAGAGTGGAAGCAAAGGTGAGACGAGGCAAGACTCGTCTGGAGCCCTTACGACCACGATTGCGTGCCCAACGAGGGCGGGCTGTGTTGCAAAGATTTACGAGGAGGATGAATGGGCGCGCAGTATTGCGTCCTGTTGAGCTTAGGCAACCAGTCCAAACAGATTGGCGATGAAGGAAATCTCTCCAGTGATGTTCCCTTTTTCCACTCCATCCATCTGGCCTTTCCGAATCATATGCACACATTCATAGCCTTGCAAGGTTTTCCATGCAGTTTCAAAGGCAGAGAATCCCAACCCTGGCTTGACCAACCGTTTGATGGACCGGTGGTCTTGTTCGATCAGATTGTTGAGATACTTGCTTTGCCGCAATTCACATGAAGCGAGAAGATTCCTGGCTGCCCTCAATTCCTTGAGGGCTTTTGGATAGGCTGCGTTTTTGTCGACGGTGATGACATGCGGAGTCACTGTATGGGAAGACCCGAGCGCTTTCTCAAAAAAACGCTTCGCTGCTTGCGCGTCACGGGTTGGGCTGAGCCGAAATTCCACTGTGCTCCCTTGCGTATCCACGGCACGGTAGAGGTACATCCACACTCCTTTGATCTTCACCTACGTTTCGTCAACGCGCCACGAGTCCGTTGTCCTTTTGAGATGTGGTCGACAGCGCCTCTCCAGTTCGGGCGCGTAGTGCTGGACGAGAGCGATAGATGGTCGTATGGTCTACCGAGAGTCCTCGTTCTGCCATGATTCCCTCCAGGTCTCGATAACTGAGTGCATATCGCAGATACCAGCGGACGCACAGCAAGACAATCTTCGCCTCAACATGACGCCATTTGAATGGGGGCTGCTCTGCCATGACTAATCTTCTTTCTCCAAGAAGAAAGCTGATATGTTAGAGTGAACTGAAACGAGCAAAAGAGTACTTCCAGTATGAGTAACCAGAGTCAGAATCCGTTCAAATGGCGCCACTTCCAGTCCGACATCATTCTTTTGTGCGTGAGGTGGTATCTTCGCTCTGCTTTGAGTTACCGCGATCTCGAAGAGATGATGCAGGAGCGGGGTTTGCACGTCGATCACACGACCATTTATCGTTGGGTCAGTGTGTAAGACCCTAATTCATGGCGCGTTTTTCCCAAATAATTTGCCAACGATTGGCTTGAGAAGCGCGCCAATGCGATTTTTCAGTAAAGTTTCTCTCTCATAATGTGGCGTGTCATCGTAGCTCATCTATGTTGGTGTAATTCACAAAGCATGCAACGGCCAGTTTTATGACCATAAACTGGAATGGTACGTCCAAAGGCGATGTCCGTCGCTGCCGCGCAGGGCGATGAGAGTCGAGTTTGCTGCCGCACTCAGGTAAATCATGCCCTCCATTTCTGCCTGCACTGAGGTCTCTTTGGGGAGCGGGTACGTCCAGAGAAGCCGGCCATTGGGAATGTGAAACGCCTGGATGGATGCAGACGGCGCACCCAGAGGTGGCGACAGGTAAATGATCTGTCCGTCTATCGAGGGGAGCGAAACAGGATTGCCAGGTGGGAGAGAGAGAAATTCCTGACCGGTTGTGGCGTTCAGAAAGTGGAGAGCGGAGTTAGCAGAAAAAAAACGCAACGACGCCATTGCGTACGACCAGTGGCAGATCTTGGGTCGGAAAGGAGCCTGGTTGGGGTGTGGGAGTGCTCTGTGTCTGAGTATCATGTGCTTCGTAGGTCCACGTAATGTAGCCTGTATTGGCCTGGATCGCGTAGACGGTGCCGCTGGAACTTTTGAAGTAGAGAGCATTGTTGCTGTAGGCCTCTTAGGCCCGCGTGAGAAATTTACAACGCTAAGCCCTCTCAACTCCCCGGAGTGCGAGTTATCCACAACGCTAAGGCTCCTGGCAGCCTTGTTAGAACAGCGGAGGGGTCGTCCGTAAGGGACGCAGTTGTCCTTTGCGCTTTTTAGGGGCCTGTAAGTCGAGGTGATGCGAGCCATGGACATTGATGTGGGCTGAGGTAATCGGCGAGAGATGCTCCAGATCACTCTCCTGGACGGGATAGCCGGTGGCTCGCAGGTGGTCGAGCGCTGCCTGCATGTAGCGGGTATTCCAGGCTGCGATGATGTTCAGCAAAAGACTCAGGCAGGTTGCGCGGTTGAGTTGACTGGCAAAATCGCGATCGGTGAGCACCCCGCGCTGTCATAGGCGACGTCGCGGGCCAGGCTATGGATGGCTTCTCCTTTATTGAGCATACGCCCCACCTTACGCTGATGCGGTTGGTCCGAGAGAAACGTGAGCACATCCATGGTGTACAGGATGCGTCCGTATTCCTCCAGTCCACGATGGATCAAGTTCTTGTTGTCAAGCGCCTGCAATTTGCTCGTGAGCAGGACGGCAGTGACCATACCATCTTTGAGGGAAGCGGAAATGCGATGCATATCGTCCCAACATCGCTCAATTAAGTCCCGCCGGATGGTCGGTCCCCGGAACCAGCGGACGCCCAGCGACCGCGCGCTGCATACCCACGAGCAGTGGTGCGCGCTCCTGCTCACTGCCGATTGGAGGCAGGCCTTCCGGACAGCGCACCTCCTGCAGATAGCGAGAGAGCGTGCGTTGGGCCTCAGAGTGCAACGGCAAGCGACGCACTTTCCCCCCTTTGCCGCTACGCACCACGAGAGTACCCGAGGCCAGATCCAGGTCACACAGTTGCACATCACAGGCCTCCTGGATACGCACCCCTGCGTAGACCAGCAGCGCAAGGAGAGCCTCATCCCGCAGGCGCAAGCGGGGATCACGTTCAGCACGTGTGGCGCGTAGCAAAGCGTTCACCGCTTCGTCTGGCAGCGAGCGTGGCGAAACGGGCGTCGAAGGGATATCTGGAACCTCTCTGGTGGGATTCTCACGCAGCAGTCCTTGCTCAACCGCCCAGGTGCAGAGGCGACGCAGTGGTGCGCCTTTGTGCCACAAATGTCTCTCTTACCCGTCGGGGTAAGCTCACTAGAGCAAGGTGAGTAACACAGCGACTTATTCGCCCACGTAAGTGGACGGAGATACCTTCAACCGAAAGGACTGAAGGGAAAGTAGCATGTCGTGTAAAATGCTGGTGAAGCTCCAGTCCCAGGAGCCAGAGGGAAGTCAAGCGAAGCTGTATAAGGTGAAGTCTTGATTGGCTGAATCCAAGTCATGGCGGAAAAACGCCAGCCCACAGGAGAAGGGACTATCGCCTGTGTTCAACGTGCAGGGGAACGGTACTACTTCCCCTGCAAGCTCTCGTTGGAGCCAGCCTGCAAGGAGCAGGAAGTGACGAAATGGGCACCTACGTACAGACTGAGACATTTGGAGGAACTGAGGGATCGCCTAAACGCTGTAAAGCGCAAGGTGACGGAGCGACCATACGAGTCGGATTTTATCTGACAAAGGGTCGCAGGAGGCCAGACTCAAAAGTGGCGGTTGACATGGATGTGTCAAAAGACCGCTGTGGGAGTCGTGTTGAAAAGACACTGGCCTCTGGAGAGCGTAGTGCATCGAAAGGTGCATGCTGCGTTCGGAGGGGAGGGGTTGGTGCTCCTGAATCATCAGGACCCGGCCTCTTACCCTACTCAAGAGTCCGCGATTATGAACTTTAACAACCAAGGTAGGTAACTTTTTCGCTCTATGTAGTCTCCCGATTTTGAAAGTTAAAATTCATAATCGTCTCCGGAGAAGATCCTTCGTCTTGCTGCCGAACCACTTTCCACGCGCGCAGGTCCCGTTCTCCTACCTGCGTCAGATCGAATGGACGCTGATAGACGTGCTCCCACCAGGTACAAAACTGCAGGAGATCGGACCGAACAGCGCGCTGGGTGGTAGTTGCCTTGCCAGCAGTGGGCAAAGACCTCAGGTACTGTTCCACAATGCGATCGAACATGGTGCTCTCCGGTGTGTGATTTCCTCTGATGATGGGTTGTTTACAGACCAGTGCATCTTATCGGCAGCGTCAGGATACCAGAAACGCAGGCAAAACGCAACACCTTATCGGCACTGTGGACCTCTTTCAGAGCATTCACGGTGCCGATAAGGGCAGCTATCAGCGCTGTGGCCCGTCTCGTTCTTTTCTCGTTGCGCGTCCATCTGATCAGGGGATCTTCACCCGTCGCGAGTCCATCCCGTCTCGGAGGGACTCATCTCATGAGGGACTCACGGTCTTTTCGCTTTCGTCTGCGCGAGCCGCGAATGCAACACGAGGGACGAACAGTGAACGTGAGGAGGTGTTCATCGAGCAAACGAGGCGATGCCTCGTTCACCCGTTCACGCAGGACGACCAGATCGACAGTGAGCGCGCGATGGTTCTGCTGGATGCAGGTCGACCTGCCCCAGTCCGCGCATGGTGCGTGATCATACCGAGGAGTTGAAAAGACGTTTCCAGGGGGCCTGCGCGGAGGATGGTGGAACATACCGATTGCGTCGTGGGCCTTGAGGTTTCGTCCCCACCCTGATATACTTGGCGTTAGGGAACTGTTCGGAGTATCCCTAACATCTCCCACCTTTCTCGCGGAGGGTTGTCACATGGAGAAGGCCTCACTAACCATCGGAGCGGTTTGCAACGGCTGTTTGGTGTACGAGCAGCAGGGCCAACACATGATCGTGCTGGTCGATACCCCGTCCTGGTATGCCTGGCTGGAAACGGCCACGACTTTCTCTTTTACCTGCGAGCAGGGAACGTTTACGGCGCACAAGGCGCGAGCTGGCAATCGGCGGGGTGGGTGGTACTGGCGAGCCTATCGTCGCAAGCGCGGACGACTCTCGCGCTGTTACCTGGGCGTCTCACCCAATCTCACGTTCGCGAAACTGCGGGAGGCGGCCCGCCGCCTCGCGGGAGAGGCTGAGGACACGCCACCTCTTGTGCCTGTTCCCATCTCACCTCAAGGACGAACGCCGGCGGTGATCCTGCAGAGCACCATCGCTCCCCCGCGCCTGCCAGTGCAGCATGTGGCGCGCCCCCGCCTGCTCGCGCTCTTGGAGCAGGGTCTGCGAGGGCCAGTGACGCTGGTCTCGGCTCCTGCTGGCTCTGGCAAAACCACGCTGCTGGCCGAATGGGCTGCCACGACCACGGGGCCGGTGGCCTGGCTTTCCTGCGAGGAGGGAGAGAACGACCCGGCGCGCTTCCTTTCCTCGCTCATCGCTGCTCTGGCGCGTGTCGATGCGCGCCTGGACAGCGCGGCTCAGACCGAGCGGCCCTGGCATCCCTCCGAGCACGAACAGGTGCAGACCCGCCTCCTCAACGACCTTGAGCGCCTGCTCCAGCACAACACGGTTTTGATCCTGGATGACGTCCACCATCTCACGACCGAGGCGAGTCAGGCCCTGCTGCTGTTTCTGCTGAATCATCTCCCCTCACGCCTGCATCTGCTGATCGGCACACGGGTGGATCCACCGAGACTTGCGCGCTTGCGGGCGCGTCAGCAGATCGCTGAACTGCGCAGCCAAGAGTTGGGGTTTACGCCAGCCGAAGTCGAGGCGTTTGCGCACTCCATGGAACTTCCGCTCGGCTCCGAGGCGATCCGTCTGCTGGAAGAGCGGACCGAGGGGTGGATTGCTGGAATCCAATTGCTGATGCTGGTCCTGCGCGGGCACGCCGATGGAGCAGAAGTGCTCCGGGCGACGGGTGTGACCCCTCGCTTTCTCCTGGATTATGTGTGTGAAGAAATCCTGCGAAAGCTCCCACCTGACATGCAGCGCTTTTTGCTCCAAACAAGCGTGCTGGAGCGGCTCACCGGGCCGCTCTGCGAGAGCGTTACCGAAGAGCCTGATGGGCAGCTGAAGCTGGAGAGCCTGCTGCAGGCGAATCTCTTCGTCAGTGCGCTCGATGCCACCAACACCTGGTACCGCTACCATCCGCTCTTTGCCGAAACGCTGCGCACACAGCTGCAGAAGCAGGAGCCAGCACTCGTGCCAGAGTTGTATCGTCGAGCCAGTCGCTGGTATGAGCAGCACGGGTGGGCAGAGGACGCCTGTGAGTATGCGTATCGAGCTTCCGACCTGTCTCGCGCGGCACGCTTGCTGGCGGAACTTGTGCCATCTTTGGTGGAGCAAGGCAAGCTCGTGCGCCTCGGCCACTGGCTGGATCGGCTCCCGCAGGAGATCATTGCGGCCTCGATGCCCCTCTCTCTCGCCTGGATCTGGACCCAACCCCTTCGCACGTCGCAGCCACCTGACCCGGAAAAGGTCATCGAGCACCTCACGGTGCTGCTCAAAACGCATGAAAAGGACGATCCCGAGGCGCAGGCAGATCTGCAACGGGAGTTGACGCTGCAACAGGCAACGCTGGCGCTGGCCCGGGGTGATATCCCGCAGGCGCTTTCCCTCGCTGCGGAGATGACGCGTTCCCTTACGGGACCTGAGACAGCCTGGAGTCGCTTCACCCTCTGGCGCCAGCGCGTGCTTCTTGGGGCGGCCTATCGCGTGAGGGGGGATCTCTTGGCCTCGGAACAGACCTTGCGGCAAGCCTTTCCTACTAGCGGAACCAGCCCCAATTTCCTGGTCCTCGCCAGTCTCGATGAGCTGTACGAGGAGCTGGGGCGATTACGCGAACTGGGGCGGCTCTATGAGGACGTGTTCCGCGCGCTCGCCTGGCACCACCACCTCCCGCCCCTGCTTCTGGCCCGGGCGCATCTGCGCTATGGAGCCCTGCTGTACGAGTGGAATCGCCTGCAAGAAGCGGAGTCCTCTGCGCAGCAACTCCTTGAGCTGGCTTCACACCAGGATCTTGCTCGTTTCACCCCTGTGTTGACTGTGCTCGGCCTCTGGAGGCAGGCACGCATCGCGATGGCACAAGGCGACAGCGAGCGTGCCTGGCACCTGTTGGAGCGCAAAGAATTTGACGTGGCGCAGCTTCCGGTCTCCCAAACGAGGCAAGGGCTGCTGAGTCTGGTTCCCGCACACCTAGCCCTCGCCCGCAGCCAGCTCGATCCGGCCCTGCAGTGGGCTTCGACCTGCGGATTGCGTTACGACGACCTGCTCACGGTCCCACTGGAGAAGAATCGCTACCTGGGCTATACCACATTGGCGCGTGTCTTGATCGCGCGTGGATGCGGCCATCCGAATGCCTCATCGCTCTCTCAGGCACAGATTCTGTTGGACCGTTTGCTGGAGATCGCCGTTGGGACAGATGCTCATGGCCGGCGCATCGAGATCCAAATGCTGCGCGCGCTGGCACTGCACACCCAGGGCAAGACCAGGCAGGCGCTGACCACCCTGGGACCAACCCTCGCTCAGGCTGAACCAGAGGGCTATCTGCGCCTGTTTGCCGACGAGGGAGAGGTGATGGCGCACCTGCTCACGCGGATTGCCCCGTTTACCACCGCCTCGCCTGACTACCTTCAGCGCATCCAGGCAGCGATTGCCCCCGCGTGGCATACTCAGCCCGATCCTTCGACGCAAGCTGGACCACGCTCGACACCCTATGAGCCGCTGAGTGCACGGGAGCGCAGCGTCTTGCAATTGATGGCCGAGGGGTACTCCAACCAGCAGATCGCCGAGCACCTGATCCTCAGCCTGCATACCGTCAAACTCCACGTCAAGCATCTCCTGGCCAAACTGGGCGCCACGAATCGCACCCAGGCCGTGGCCCGTGCGCGTGCGTTGCACATCCTCTCTCCCTTCTGAGGAGGACATGATCCCCTCGAAATACCTCTTTAGAGGGAAGATAGCCTGGCTGTTTTGCGGTAGACTCCTCAACAGAAGGTGAATAACAATATGTTATATGCCGATGGCAAGCGGCCAGAGGCATAGCGTCTGGCACCTTTCTTCCTCTGGGAACACGCTGACCACGGACGAATGTCAGCCGCGAGAGGACCGAGCGTTCACCTGCTACCCTGGAGCACAGCTCGGCTTCTGTGCTCTCACAGGAAAGGATGTTTCTATGCAAGAACAGGGTATTGCGCGCCGGGGAGGCGCCGCCTTTATCTGGACATGGGGAGCGATCTGTGGGGTCGTGCTGGGCGTGATCCAGATCATCATCTCACTGCTCCCCCTTGGATCGCTCAAGACGATCCTTGATCTTCTCGTGTGGCTGATCGGGTTTTTCGTGATCGGCCTGTTCGCCGCTCGCCAGACCGGCAGAGTGGGGACCGGCGCGCTGGTCGGACTGGTCGCGGGTTTGATCGGCAGTCTGATCGCGGTGATCTTCGTGATCGCTCAAATCGCGACCAATGAGCAGGAGCTCACGCAGGCACTCAATCAGGCCGCGCAAAGTGCGCAGCACCAGGGGAGGAGTCTCTCGTCAAGCGCATTACACACGGTCGCCGTCGTTGGCATCGTCATCGGCCTGATCGTGACGGTCGCCTTAGAGCTTGGTCTGGGAGCGGGCATCGGCGCTCTGGGTGGCCTGGTCGGGCGCCGCCAGGCCCCACGGGTCGCCTCCACACCAGTTGCTGGCACCGTGTGAACTCCACCGCCATCTGCCCAGTAAAATATCAATAGAACGGACGAAAGAAAGGGTTCTATACTATGAGAAATTCCACGCGATACGTTGCCATTATTGTGATCGGTATTATCGCACTTGTCGTAGGTGTGTTGTTCCAGGTGCAGGTTCTTGGCTATTATCCAACACGCGCCATTGTGCTCATTGCAGTCGGTGTGATCCTGTTGATTTTTGGTATTGCCGGTATGATGGTGACGCGCAACAGAAGCCGATTGTAATCGTTGTAAAAAACGATGCGTACTCGTCGCTAAAGGAATTGAAGATGCATATCTTGAAACGACCCGGCACATGGAGAGGTTTTGTGGCCGCCCTGGTACTCGCTGCCTTGCTCGCAGCGTGCGGCGGCTCGCCATCAGCGCAAGGCACCCCTACACCGCTGCCATGCAACACGTCGGCTGCAGCCAGTGCTACATCTGTACCGCCCGGTGCCCCTGTGGAGGATATCTGCTACGCGACGGAGTGGCCCTTCCCGAATGAGAACCTGTACAACACGCGGGTCGCGCACTCGACCATTGCTTCGACGAACGTGTCGAAGCTGGGGATTGCCTGGACGATCCCACTGCAAGGCAAAGGTTCGACTGGTGCAGACGTTGGCAATCCGGTGATTGCCAACGGCATCGCCTATCTTCAGGATGGGGCTTCGAATGTTATCGCGGTGCAGTATGCGACTGGCCGGGTGCTCTGGACACACGAGTACAACTCTCCAGATTATGGGCCAAACGGCGTGACCATCGCCAATGGCAGGATCTACGGCGTCACAGCTAGTGGGGTGTTCGCCCTTGATGCGCAAACAGGTCAACAAGTGTGGTATGATACGCATCTCGCGACAGGCAAAGTCCGCTTCGACATCGCCCCACAGGTGGCCAACGGGAAGGTCTTCGTCTCATCGGCGCTCACCTTTGGTGGCGGCATCATCTATGCCCTCAACGCCGCCACCGGCGCCACGCTCTGGAGCTTCCAGACTGTGGTGGACAAGATGGGCCAGCAGCTCAAAGCGACCGCAGAGGGTGCCTGGGATGCCTTGCTGATCGGCCCGGATAACTCCGTCTACGCGGGCATCGGCAATCCCTATCTCTCACTCCAGGAGGCGCAGGCGACCCCCAGCCGCGAATTGTACACGGATAGTATCGTCAAGCTCAATCAAACGACGGGTCACTTTGGAATGGTATTACCAGGCATTCCCCAACGACTTTCATGATTGGGATCTACAGATCTCGCCCATCTATACCACAGTTGCCGGGCGCCCGGTGGTACTCGCCGCCTGCAAAGGGGGAGGTGTGTTCGCCTTCGACGCCGTGAGCGGCCAGTTGCTGTGGAAGACATCAGTCGGTATCCATAACGGACACGACGATGATGACCAGTTGGCCCTCGACGGCACACTCCATCTACAAACCCCGTACACGCTGGAACCAGGAGAAGCCGGCGGGGTGGAAACGAACATGGCGGCTGCGGACGGCGTGGTGTATGTGCTGGTTGATAACCTGCCAGAAACGTTTGCGACTGCCACAGCCCCTGTTGGCACGTCAAACTTCTTCCAGGGCAAAGGTGAGATGGTTGCCATCGACATCGCCACAGGGAAGCCACTGTGGGCAACCCAACTGCCACAATTGCTGTTTGGAGGCGCGACGGTCTCCAATGATCTCGTGTTAACGACCATGTTCACCGGCGAACTCATCGCGCTCTCGCGCCAGGATGGATCGGTCGTCTGGACGGCACAGCTCCCGGCCGGCTCGAATGCGACGTTGGCCATCGTTGGGAATACGCTGCTCGCTGGGGCAGGCATCCCACTGACGGCGACGCAGCACCCAGTGGTCGTAGCCTATCGACTTGGCACGTAGGGCGTGAGGCTCCCTTGCGGCCTGCCTTTTTGAAAGAGTGAAGGATGAACCGATGAACGCTATCGAAACCAACCAATTGACCCGTGCCTTCGGCAGCCTGGTGGCTGTGGACGACTTGACGCTTGCCATTCCAGAGGGAACCGTCTTTGGTTTCCTGGGACCTAATGGCGCGGGCAAAACGACAACCGTGCGCTTGCTCTCGGCATTGATTGCTCCCACGAGTGGGAGCGCTGCGGTGGCGGGATATCGCCTGGGCGAGCAAAATGAGGCCATTCGGCAATCCGTGGGGATCCTCACCGAGACGCCGGGGTTGTATGACCGACTGAGCGCCTGGCAGAACTTGATGTTCTTTGCAGAGTTGTATGACCTCACAGCCAAGCGAGCCGCCTCCCAGGTCGAACGCTACCTGCATCTGCTCGATCTCTGGGAGAGGCGCGACGACAAGGTCGGTGGCTTCTCGAAAGGCATGCGTCAGAAACTGGCGCTTGCCCGCGCTTTGCTGCACGAACCAAAGATCATCTTCCTGGATGAGCCAACGTCTGGCCTCGATCCTGAAGCAGCGCGGGTGGTGCGCGAATTCATCAAAGAGTTGCGGGCCGAGGGGCGGACCATCTTTCTCACCACGCATAATCTGCCAGAGGCCGATGAACTCTGCGATCTCATCGGGGTGTTTCGCTCGCGGCTCCTGCGCCTGGGCACCCCAGCTCATTTACGCATTGGCATGTTTGGCACCGGCACACAGGTGCGCGTCGTCGGTGACGCGACTCACTGGATAGATACTGTTCGTGTCCTGCCCTTTGTCCATGATGCGCATGCCGAAGACGGGGTCCTTTCCGTCAGTCTCGATCATCCCGATGAGCAGAATCCGGTGCTGGTGCAGGCACTCGTGAATGCAGGGGCCCAGATACGCGCGGTGGAACCGATCTCCCATTCACTTGAGGAGGTGTACCTGGAACTGGTGGAGAATGAACGCCAAGCTGCGGCTGTCAGCCGCTAACCAATGAAGAAGGAGCAAGAACGAGTATGCACAAAGTCTTTGTGATCCTGCGGAAAGAGTTCAGCGAGATCGTCCAGCAACGTATCCTCCTGTTCAGTATTCTCCTGCCGCCTTTGCTGTTCGCAGTGATCCCCCTCTTTTACCTGCAACTGGGTGGCAATGGGTCGAGAGCCAGTTCTCTTGCCATTCCGTCCCTCGAGGGGTTGACGCTTCATGAGTACACCCAGGGAGTGGTAGCAACGGCGTTCTCGAACCTGTATATTCTGCTGTCTATGATTGTTCCCAGTATCATTGCGGCGTATAGTATCATTGGAGAGAAGAACACCCGCACGCTTGAGCCGGTGCTGGCAACGCCCGTACGCAGGTGGCAACTGTTGACGGGCAAGATTCTCTCGGCGTTGCTGCCTGCGGTGATCGTGACCTGGATCAGTGGAGGCCTTTTCATCGCGGAATTAGCGATCTTCACTGATGTGAATGTCGTCTCCCATGTGGTGACGACGGGCTGGCTCATTCTTTTCATCGCCTGCACTCCTCTCTTAGGGCTGATCGCGGTTGCCATCATGACGGCCATTTCGTCGCGGGTGAACGATACCCGCACGGCGCAGCAGCTTTCGGTCTGGGCAGTTGTTCCGGTCATTGGGATAATACTGGGCGAGCTGTCAGGCCAGTTTGAGCTAACCGTACTCGCGGCGGTCATTGCCACCATTATCCTGATCCCTATAGCGATCCTCCTGACCTGGGGGGCCGCCCAACTTTTTCAGCGCGAAACCATTCTGACACGTTGGAAGTAGGAGCGTGTGACAGGGGTCAGCATATCCAAGAGCAGGATTGGATATGCTGACCCCTTCCATGTCATATGCAGGCGCTCGCGCAGGCCGCTCCACGATGCCTCGTGTTTCGGGAGGGACCGTTCAAATGCCCCGAACCGGACACCCCTCCGAGCCAGGAACGTTGTGCTCAATGACCCGACCCGATAGTATCTCGACATGACGCTGGTTTCTCGCACGCGCAGACGTGGTGAACAGGCCATGGGGGAGAGCGGCGGAGCAATGACCTCTGGAATAGTATTGCCGTCTGGAATACGCGCTACTGGAGGCGGCACTCAATCACCTGCGAGCCAGCGGGTATCCAGTTCAGGACAGTGATCTGGAACACCTCTCACCGATTACCTCGGCCCATATCAACCTGCATGGCTCACATCATCTGGATTTGCAGGCCCCCAAAAAGCGGAACGGGCAACTGTGTCCCTTACGGACAACGTCTCCGCTGTTCTCACGAGGCTGACGAAAGGCCAAAGCGCTTGTGGATATCTCGCGCTTCTGGGCTTTTTGAGGGCTTAGCGTTGTAAATTTCTCCGGCGGGCCTTGGAGCGCTCGTTTCTCCAACAGGATCGCGCTCTGGAGCACGCTGGCCAACGCGGAGCTTGGTGGGTTTGGGAGCAACCTGCTGCATGGGGAGGGTCGCAGAAGCGGGTTCCGCGATCCCGTCTGCCTGGCCAGCATGCGGCGCTCCAGGCATGCTTCCAGGCGTCGGTGCAGTCTTCCCATTTGACGCTTTTGCAGGCTTTTTCAACAGAGCCTGAAACTGTTTGGCACTTTCGCTATCGTGGAGCGCCACTTTGTGTTCGCCTGCTCGCGCTTCCATCTCCAGACTGAGACACCTGGCCGGATGAGGCATGGCTCGAGCGAGGATCTCTTCGGTCAAGCTGGTCCCTTTCTGGACCAGGGTTGCCGCTACTGCATCAACCAGCCAGTCTTTCAAGACCCCAATGCAGCCAACACAGCCGGAGGCCCACCACCGCCAGCGTGAAAGCAAAGCATTCAAATCGACATCGAGCGGAACCCGTTCCAACAAATATTTCAAAGCTGCCACAAAGGCTGTGCGTTCTTCTTTGTCCTCAACGTGATAACGTGCAAAATGAATATCTCGACCACGGCGAGCGAGTTGCCCACTCGTATTGCGAAACCCGAATAAGGCATAGGGACCTACCAGAACGTGTAATACATTCGTGCGATTGCTTAAAGACTTCAGCCATTCTAGTTGCTCATCAACACTCTGACTCCCATCCCCTTGCATCAGGCGGTGTCCTTCATCGGCGAACACCGCTTTGACGCGCGCCCGGATCAGGGCTTGCTCTGCCACTCCACGCACCTTCAGCCAATCGATCGCCCCAAGTTTTGAGCGAGTCGCTTTGGGGGAGGCCATGAGGTGGGCCACGTTCCCCAGCAGTTCTTTGATCAGCAGATGCTCTTTGAGGGCATCGATGATTTGCCAGTAATAATCCAGCCGAAGGTAGGGTCCCTGATCTGGCGGAATCGGCTCCAGCAAGAGGATCGGAACCACGAAGCGATCAGGTTCTTCTCTGGCAAAGCGTTCTGCCACGACGCCCAGGGCTTTCGACTTCCCAACGCCACCTGGTCCACACAGCAGCAGTCGCTTCCAAACTCTGAACCGCGATCGACAAAGCACTCCTGTGGCAAGCGCTGATGACGCTGGACGCAAATCCGTAGCGCCATCATCACTGAGCGATAACTGGGAGGATCATAGGTGAGATAGCATGCCAGAATCCGCCGACTGTAGGCATCGGTCATAAAGGTTGCCCAAGGCCTGCCCAAAGGTTTGCCTGTCAGCGAGGAAACTAGAACAATATCGAGTTCCGTGTGATCCAGGTGAGCCAGAGCAAAGGGACGTTCTCCATGGCTAGGCGTCGTCTGATCGAGCCACACAAAGGGTTGAGATGCTTAGGCCGCACGCGTACCTTTGCGTTTGGCTACTACCTCGTTGGTAGTAAAGCGGGCGCGAACCCGATAAAAGGTTTGCTGGCTCACTGGAGGGGGCCCGAGCTTGAGACACTGCTCTCGGTACAGTCGATAGACGGCTGCCGCGCTTTTGCCTTGAGGAGCAGCGTAATGGGATTGCAATGCCGCCTCCAGCAGTTGCAGAGAGGCTGGTTCGATCCGCTGGTTCCGGTTCCCTCGCGCTGCTACACGATCAAGCAATCCCAGATAGCCGCATCCATGCGTTTCTTTGGCCTGCTGAAACGCCTTCCACCAGCGTTGGACAGAACGCTTTGGGGCAGTGGTCGGTTCTCCCCGTGCGTAGGCCAGCATGTGGATCATGCGTTGGTTCGCCGCCCGTTGTGCTTTAGAACCCGCCTGAGTAAGCAGTTGACGCACCTCTGGCGTCATGGGAGAGGGGGATGCTGAACCTACGGTCCACAGGGAACCTTCCTGCTTCAGCTGCTCAAACTCAGCTTGCGGCATGGCAAAGATCTCGCCGACTTCTGGGCGTAACTGCACCACCTCTCCCCATCCTTCAATCCGCCAAAGCCGTCCATCCCAGGCCACAGGCGTATCAGGTAAGGGAGTTGAAAGGCGGGCAGGTTCCCTTTGGTGAACCTTGGGAACCTGCGTTTCCTGTGCATAGAGAGTAACGTAATCATGGCGCATCAGCAGGGTGGCGGAGAGATCGGTAAAGGCCCGACAAGTGCCAAGCAGGGTCCAAACGACATCGACGGCAAGACCGGGGTACGTTGCAAGCAATTCACTCAGAGGAATGCCAGGGTGAGCCTGAAGATGAGCCAGTACCAGGGCTTCTTGCTCCACGTTTGGAGGAATCTCGTGCGCCCAGAAATCCTGTAAAAACTTCAGATTTTGAATCTCCAGGGGATGAAACTCGGCGGAAGAGCGTAATCGATAAGTCAACCCAAGCTGCTCAGCATACGTCTCCCCTGGAGGACAGTGCCACTGTCCGGTTTCAGCGTGCTGATAGCGAGCAGGCTGGGAAACGGCCAAGGTATCGAGTGACTGCGCGGGCTTCCACTCCTCCCAACCCGCCGAAGCGTTCCGGAACACAAAGAAGTCCGGGGTGTGCCATTGGGTGGTCCGACGGCCTGATTTGGCGCGATAGCTGAGCGGGATGCGAGAGGACTGGTCGTAATATTCCAGCACATCATCGTCTCTCTCCATCGTGTAGATAACCCAGAACTCCACACGATCACTTTCAAACTGGATAGACATTCCCATTTTGGGGCTCGGGTAGCGTCCGGTAATGTTATTGGCACGCCCGCTCACCCGGCGAACGGGAGGTGATGAGCGAATGGACGCGATGAGTGCTTCGGTTTCGGAACTTAACCGAAGGCGCTGGCCCCAGGTATGAAAGGCTTCGGGCGTCATTCTCATGACCATTTTCTGCTTCCGTTGTGCTGGAATCGCGTGTCTCTTTCTCTCAAGAGGAAGTGTACCTGAGATTCGCCAGAAATGGGACCATTCTTAACCATTTGTTGGCGCATTTCTCAGATATTGTGGCAAGAATGCTGCAGGATCTCACGAAGGAGAGAAGTGGGGAGCAGAAAAAGAACGCGAGATGATGCTGTGCCAAATTATATGAGAAAGCCGATCCGCTGGAAGCGCTTGGCAGCGTGGCACGTTTTCTGAGAAACCGTAAATTTTATCTAATAAATGACAGTCAGCAATATGCTTCTGAACTTGAACGACGTTGCCGTCCTTATTTGAAGCCCTCGACTGACTCGTGGAGAGTCGATGAGACCTACATCAGAGTCAAGAAAGAGTGGGTATACCTCTATCGCGCAGTTGATTCACAGGGAAACACGCTCGATTTCTTTCTCAGTCTCACCAGAGATGCAGAAGCTGCCAAGTGCTTCTTTCTGAAAACCTTCGCTGCGTCTCATGCCACAGAACCACGGGTGATCAACGTGGACAAAAACGCGGCGTATCCCAAAGCATGTGCTGAGTTAAAAGCGGAAGGACACATTCCTGAACACTGCGAATTACGACAGGCCAAGTATCTCAACAACCTGGTTGAACAAGATCACCGCTTCATCAAACGGCTAACGAAACCTGGAATGGGCTTCTTCTCGATGAAGACAGCATGGCAAACATTACGAGGCTACGAGATGATGAATATGCTGAGGAAAGGACAAGTGCAAGGAGTGGAGAAAGGTGATGTGGGAGGGCAGGCCGCACTGGTTGCCAAACTGTTTGGAGTGGCAGACTAACTGAACAAGGAGAACCTCTTCACGTCCATCTCGCCTTCGTCATAGTTTTTGCAACACAACCATATCAGGCACCACCTCTGGCGGCAAGCGCAGGCTGTCGCGAACATGGCCGATCAAGGAGCCAGGGATCGTCTGGGGTTCGGGAAAGTAGTGCAGACGCTGATAGACTTTGAGTAAAATCATCAGGGCGAACTTTTGCGATGCGCCCCGGACCTTACTGTTCACAAAGTCTTTCTCAGCAGAGGTCGGGGTATAGAGTTCACGCAGCTCTTTGGCGGAGGGAGCGCGGGTAAAACGAGGATAGGCCGTTCGTTCAATCGCTGTCATATATGCGGGTCCTTCCTGCCCACAGAGAGTACTCTCTGCATTGCAGAGATGAGGGTCAATAGACTCATCCTAAAGCAAGAAGAACAGAAATGGCAACTAGAAAAGAGCACTATAGGATATTTTGGTGCTTCTCAAGCGATACAAACGACAAGTGCGAGGTATTCAAAAACGTTAGGATAGTCTTTAATGCTTTTTGTAATATCTAAAAGTACGTCTCAATCAGGACACAGTATAACCGTATTCGCTGCTATACTCAAGGAAGAAGTTGAAAGATTGTAGAAAGAGCTAAAACTATGACGGAACAGAAAAGCAAAGTAGAACTTTTAGAAATGAGACGTGGGCTCTATACTTATTTCGATGCGCTGATCGCAGGTCTGAGTGAGCAGCAGATACAAATGCCGGGGGTTAATGGCGACTGGTCAGTCAAGGATCACATCGCCCATCTTACGTTCTGGGAGCGCCTGAACCTGCTTGAAATATTGAAAGCTATCGAGCAAGGTACGAGCTGGACCGATCCAGGACTTGAGAGTACCGAAGAAGTGAGAGACAAGACCAACCAGCAGGTTTACCTGCAAAACAAGGACCGTTCGCTGGCAGACGTGCTGTCCGAATTTCAGGCAACGCATCAGCAGGTCATGGAGTATCTCGAAAAGCTGAGCGAGGAGGAGTTGAAGACGCCATACGCATGGTTAGGAGGTTACACGATCATAACATGGCTTAGCGAACCAAACGGGCACTACCAAGAGCATGAGCAGTATATTCGCGACTGGCTGGCGAGGTAGAGCAGCGCAAAGGAGTAGGTGCTTTATGAGCATTCAGCTATTGCGCGAGGAGGCCCGGCGCTTCCTCGCGCGCTATCATTTTCAACCAACCAATCTACCGGACGTGTTTAAGCATCTGGACACGGTCCAGTATGACACCGACTCACATGATGGTGGTTCTCTCGAGCTTTTGATGATTGAGGAACAGGTCCATTTAGATCGCTTTTGCTAAAAGTATTGCAGCACCGCTTCCGAAGTTGCCGAAGCTCGTCCGACCGTAGGCTTATCTCTTCAGAAGCTTGAGTTGGTGGATATGGCCCTCCACAGCCTCTGACTCCAAGGCAAGGTGAGTCCGGCTTTGACAGCATCATAGTTTTTTTTGAGTCCTCGCGCAAAACTCTTGAGTTCAGAGATCCCCTGCACTTCGACCTGGGCGGGCCATGCATCCAACTGTTCGCCTTTTCGCTCTCGCAGCATGGTCGTAAAGCTTTGGATCAACTCATAGGCCTCTTGGACAAACAGTTTGGCTTTGCGAATCTTAGTAACAATGTGTTCTTCTTGTTGCGTGAGCGTCACAGGTGGCTTCCACATAGCTGGTTGCATCTATTTCCTCCAGATCCGTTCTCTTGTCCCAACCATCTTTTGATGGTTGCGTCGGTGAAAGCGCGTGTATCCTATTTGACGTTTACCCCAACCGTATGGTACTGTATTTCCATGAACACTGTCTACTTGAAGGGGGAAATGCCTCCCCCTGGATGGATGATCCATCGGAACTGTAACCGCAAAACAAGCACCTCTGCCGCATAAGTCCCAGCACAAGATTGGCTTATGCGGCAGAAAAGGGTGCCATGCTTCCTCATGACCTCAGTTGAGATCTCAACTGGGTATGGTTTGTTGGGCACGCTTTTCTCCCTCTCGTTTCTTTCTCTCCTTGTCGCTGGGTGGCATACCATCTCTTTGCTCGCTCACCTGGCTTGATGCAGTTTGCTTCTTCCCTACTTTTGCCGATGTTACCGCAATGAGGTGGTATCTATCTGCGCACTTGTTTTCCATATGAAAGCAGGTGAAACGATGTATTGATGGCAATAGCGGCAACCCCTGACCGGGAGAAATTCCGCCGATCAGGCACAGGAAGCATTCAATAACACAGCAATGAGAAAAATAAGGAGACAGACACATGAACACAGCACAGAAGCTTGCGCGTCCTGGCGGACCAGCGCTTGTAGAAGCCATGAAATTTGTCACCATCTGTCGAGCACTGGACCCACAGAACGATTATCCGCACATTGGCGACCTCCAATGGTGGTGCCGAGATGGTTCGCTTGATGATCAGCAGAACTGGCATTTTTGGTATCAAGAAAATGGTGAGGCGCTTGCTCTAGGGATCATTGCCGGGGATGAGATCGTCTGCTTGCTTCATCCCGACTTCCGTACGCGCGAGCGCTATCTTATGGTACACCAGTGGGCAGTGCAGCGCGTAAAAGAGCGCGCTGGGCAGCAGGGCGAGAACCAGTATGAGATATGGGAACAAGCCTGGGGTTTAGCCTCCGGCGACGATCTGGAGATGGTGAGTTTTCTTGAACGTGAAGGATATGAGCGCCAAGAAATGTACTATCATTGCTACCGCCGACCGCTGATCGAGCCTGTGCCAGCCCCCGTTTTGCCCACAGGATTCACACTTCGCCCGGTTGCTGGAGAGGCTGAGGCAGAGATGCGAGCTGCGCTTCAACGTGATGCTTTTTTCCCAAAGGGGAGCAAGACCTACGAGGAAGGAACCTTGCGACAATTGGCAGTGATGCAGATGCCCCAATACGATCCTCAGCTCGATCTGATGATCATGGCCCCTGATGGCACGCCAGCAGCGGGCTGCATTTGCTGGGTGGACCCTGTGAACCGCGTGGGCCTGTTTGAACCGGTGGGAACGCGCCCGCAATTTCGTCGTCAAGGATTGGCAACGGCGCTGATGCTTGGCGGGTTACAGCGCTTACGCGAACGGGGGATGCAGGCAGCACTGGTGACAGGCGCTCATCCCGGGAAGGAGGAGAAGAGTACGGAGTTTACTTCCTCGCGTTTCGTTTATGAAGCCGTCGGCTTTCAATTGCTGTGTCGGACTTACCTGTATCACAAGGTTTTTGCCACGACCATCTAAACATCTTTCCATACCTTGTTTTGCAGAAAAAGGGATGGAAGAGAGCCTGCCAGCTCCCTCTTCCATCCCTCGGTCAAATCTGGAGATATTCTCATCACAGAGGATTACCCAACTCTATTTCTCGACCGAAGCTCTGATATGCAGCTCTGCCCATCGGTTGACATCACCAAAAGCGGGACAGATCCCAAACGTAAGCACTTGCCCCGAAGAGTGAGCACCGGCAGAAACGTAATTGGGGAAACCGCTCCAGATCTTACTTCTTCTCTTGCCGTCTTGTAAATTCCTCTGAAAACCTGGCACGAGAGACAAAAATCTCTCCCTCAGATCTGAACCTTCCGTATCAATTGTTCAGATGATGTAAGAGTGCTTAGGCAGGGGTTGTCTTGGCTTAAGGCTGCAAGATGACCGTATTACCTAGGCGTTCCAATGGGCAAACGAGCCGTTGTTGAATCTTCTGTTTATTTGCGATGGGAAAGGAGTCAGTTCCTCTCTTACGGCTCACCTCCATTGTGGGGACACGACTTCCAGAGATGTTCCTCCTGAAAACTGATTCGACGCTTGCTCTGAAAGATCACCAACAGGGCGTCTTTCCACATGAGATTTTCCTCTACGTGCTTCCCTGATGGGAGCAACAATGAGTGGTTCTTCCAGACACCCGAAGACAGCTTCGTCTTCAAGCTTGACTGCCTTATTATTTCCATCGTTTTTAGTATTGGGATCTTTCCTCCGTAGTGTACCAACTTCGTCCATCGAATTCTTTTTCATTCTGAATGGTGCACCTACGGTGCATGACGCTTCTTCTGGAACTCCTGGATAGCAAGAGCTTTTTGTCGTCTCATCCTCAGTTCCATGCCGGGTGGTGCGGCTGCGACGCATGGTTTCTTTGGAACTCTTTTGTCTGGTGGCACATACCTGCCGCGAACCCGTTTCTGGACTATGCGCTTTTCGAACTCGTTGGAAGAGGCAAGGCGACAAAAAAGGTTGTCCCCTTTTCCTCCGAAGACTCTACCCAGATGCGCCCACCATGCCGCATAACAATTTCTTTACAGATGGCAAGTCCCAGTCCCCATCCGGGTGTCGCAGAGGATCGCGCTTCAGGACTGCGATAGAATGGTTCAAAAAGAGTCTTCTGCTGTTCTTGGGAAAGCACAGGACTTTCATTGTAAACCGCAAGGATGGCCTCTCCTGGTCTCTGGCTTATCTCCACGCGTATGGGTGTGTTCGCAGGGGAATATTTGAGGGCATTGGTGACCAGATTGCTCACGACCTGAGAGAACCGTCTATCGTCGGCTTGCACGACCACAGGATCAGCAGGCAGTCGCAGATCAATCGAACGATCTGTCTGCGATTGCTGTTCTTCAATGACTTGCTGACACAGACAACGCAGATCACAAGGGGCCAGATGTACTGGTATCTTCCCTGAACGTAACGTATTGATATCAAGCAAATCATTTATCAGGTCCGTGAACTGCTGGATTTGACTATTCACCTTGTCCAGAGTGTCATACATAGGGAGCCATTCAGGATGCTGTGCGCTTTGCCTCTTCAAGCGGCGCTGGAGCAATTGCACAGATCCATGAATACGGGTGACTGGCGTCCTCAGTTCGTGGGAGGCAATCGAGAGAAACTGATCTTTGATCCGATTCGCTTGTTGGAGTCGAGCATTGCTCTCCGCCAATTCCTCAGCTTGTTGAGCCGCTTCCTGGCTGGCATGGAGAAGCTGCTGCTGGTAGTTTTTCTGGATTACGATCAGAGCCAGGAAGAGGAGTTGGATGAGAATAAACGGCACAAATGAAACAATCTCGGGCCAGAGGAAAAAATCAATAACCCCTAAAGGAGGGACAATCCAGTAATCTAAAGCGAGTACTTCAAGAAGCAAAGCCAGGAGCGCTGGGCCGATGCCCCAGAACCACCCAACTAGAAGCGTTGCAATGACAAACGGGGGCTCAATAAAAAAATCCTGAATTCCCCACGATCTCTCAGAGAGTGGAATCACAAATGCAGCAGCAGCAAAGAGAACGGCAAAAGGATAGCCAAGCAAAGGGGAACGCCACCACACGTGACGGTGGTCTGCTTGGAGATGCTTTTGTTGTTTCTCATTAACCTTCATTGCCTACCTCGAAAGGATAGGCTACTTGCCTACTTGTTTCGTTGTCTCGTCCGTGTTGAAAGAATCCCCTTGTTACGCCAGTGAAAAGGAGCAAATATTTCAATGAAGAGAATGGACAAGTGTCATCTGTTGGTCAATATGTCCTTCTATTACCAGCTCTTACACCATCTTGGTGAATGATGAGCTTCTATTTCTCGCTTCTCGCATTTTTCGAGCTCAGATACAGATGGTCTGTCCCTCTAGTTTAGTACCGGAATGGTTAACGGTCAATCCAGGCACTGTACATGAATTTACAACTGCCGCGTATAACGGTTCGCTTCTGGAGCGGTTTCTCTGACGCCAATAGCTGTGCTGCTCAGACGTATAGAATCATTCCGATGGATTCGGAAGCAACTTCAATGCAGATCGTCGAGCCGAAACCTTCAACGGCTCATAATGGCCTTCTCGATGGCGGCGATGCCGCTCTCGATCATACAAAAGGGGTGCTGGCGGCTCCTTGCCCGTAGGAACTTTGCTCAAGACCTCTGCATCTGTTTTGAGCAACGCATACATCGTCTCGACAAGCTGGCCAGCAACTCGACCAATGATGCGTAACTTTCCCGTGCGTTGGCCAGTGTGTGGATCAACAGGACATTTGGCCTGAACTAGCCGCTCGTAGAGCTTGGCCCACTCCGTATCACGGGTAATCAGCCCAGTGACAATGAGATACATCATTTGCTTCATAGTGCGGGTGCCTCCGTGCGTTTGCCTGGTCGAATCCAGCGTTGAGCCAGATTGTTTCACCGTGGGAGACCAGCCGCAATACGATTTGAGGCTGCCTGCATTAGGAAAATTCTCAATGGAGCCAATAGCAGCCAGGATCGTCGCCGTTTGGATAGGACCAATCCCAAGCGATTGCACAATTTGCCCTTCCCGTGATTGCCCAAGGATTGCGGTGATCTCCGTTTCTAACTGGGCCATATGTTCTTGCAAGAGGCGAAGTTCGCGAATCAGTTGGGTTTGCTCAATCATCAGACCTCGCTGACGCTGCATATCTTTAGTTCCAATGCTGGAGGCGGCCAGGCGCTGAAGGTCAAGCAGTTTCGCATCTGAGAGCATTCGAACCTTGCCTTGTGCCTCCTGAAGGGTGGAGAGAGAAGCCGTAGCCAGAACTGCTGGAGTTGGGAAGCGTTCGCGGATAGCGAGTGCAGTAGGAAGATTCGGATCTTTGAGAACCTGGGTGAACTCCGGGAAAAGCTCATCGCAAATGGCAATGAGCTTATTCTTGCGTTGCGTTACCTCACGCACTAGTTCATAGCGATGACGAATCAAGCCTCTGAGTTGAGCAGCAGTGGCATTGGGAGGAAAGGCTTTCCGCACAAGCTGGGTTTTGTCTGCAACTTGTATTCCCAGCGCGAGTTGGTTATACAGTGTATTGGCCAGGCCGAGGGCATCGCGTTTATCCGTTTCATCACGGCAGAAGGCCGCTCCTGAACGTGCATCATATACACAGGCAAATCCAGTTCTTGAAGGAATTGTTGGAGCGCTTTGTGGTAATGGCCCGTTTTTTCCAGAAGGACTGTATAATGTTCAAGCGGAGCAAACTCACGCATGCGTTCTACCAGCGCCTGCGCATCCTTCCCGGCTATTCTCAAATGCCAGAGCAGGACAGGCTTCAAAACGTTGATGCCGTTCCAGAAAGGTTTTGGAAACAAAGTCAGCTACGTGCTTCGTTTTTCCAACATCAATGCCAATAAAGAGCGATTCGTGCTGAAATAGCGGAACAACTTGGAGTGCCTTTTTCGCCTGTCTCTTCATGGGCTTCATCCTTCCACGAGGGAGCCAACAAGGCATGATGCCACAACCTGGGTGGATAGGCCAGCGCCCGTGGAGACACCGCTCCCATAGACAGGCCAGGAGTTCCAACAGGTCCCCACAGACGTATCAAGGGTCCCAAAGTATCTCCCCCACTGAGCAACCAGGGGTCTATCCCCATCACTCTTCAAGGGGTCTGCGAGCACTGTCCTGAGATAGCTAGTCCCAGGTTGCCTATCCACGCTCAAGAATACCAGAACTTTTGTTCAAAATCAAGATTCCGCCTGTCACCCTTCGCGTCAAAATCCCACCCTTTGTGTCAAAAAGTGCTCACTCTTCGCGTCATTTACCAGTAATTGGGACTGATTGCTCTAGTAGTCAGTCCAGATTGAAATTTATGGTATGCTGAGGAAAAACGGGAGAAGATCTCATGGGACGACCAGCTCCGATGCACCTCAGCGAAGACGAACGAGACCACGTGCAGGTGTTTGTGCGACGTGGCAAAGCCAATGCGCGAACCCTCACACGGGCGAGAGTGCTGTTAAAAAGCGATACAGGCTGGACGGATGCCGAAATCGCCCAGGCTTTCGACATCTCGGAGCAGACAATCCGCAACATTCGCCAGCGCTTTCGTGCGGGAGGCGTCGAAGCAGTGCTAACCGACAAACGGCAAGAGCGCCGACGCCAGGCACTGGCGGATGAGCAAGCTGCCCATCTCATTGCCATTGCGTGTAGCAAGGTTCCTGATGGGCATGACCACTGGACGGTGCGCATGCTGGCAGGCCAGGCCGTCGAATTGGGATATGTCCGAAGGATCTCGCCGGAAACCGTGCGCCAGTTACTCAAAAAAACACGTTGAAACCGTGGCAGCACGAGCACTGGTGCATTCCAAACGTCGATGCTCCCTTTGTGGCAGCCATGGAAGATGTGCTGGATTTGTACGCCCAGCCGTATGATCCAGAAGCACCTTTGGTCTGTTTTGACGAGAAGCCGCTGGTGGTCCATGGAGAGGTTCGTGAGCCTCTGCCCGTGAAACCGGGATCTCCCCAACGTTCTGATTACGAATATGAGCGGTTGGGGACCGCCAATCTGTTTGTGTTCGTCGAGCCCCTGGCTGGTCGCCGTTGTGTCGAGATGACCGACCAGCGCACCAGGCTAGATGCGAGCCCAGACGATCCGCTGGCTGGTGGATGAGGTCTATCCTGATGCTCGCGTCATTCGCCTGGTCATGGACAACCTCAACACTCATACGGTGGGCAGCCTCTACGAGGCGTTCCCTCCCGAGGAAGCCCAGCGCATCTGGAAACGGCTGGAAGTGCATTATACCCCCAAGCATGGGAGTTGGCTCAATATGGCCGAGATCGAGATCAGCATCTTTGAGCGGGGCTGTTTGTCCAAACGGGTCAAAAGCTTTGAACATCTGTGGCAGCACATTGAGGCCCTGGCCAGCGAACGCAATGCACAACGCTGCCAGATCCATTGGCGCTTTACCTGTGCTGATGCTCGTGCTCAGATGCATGATTTGTACCCCTCGCCAAAAATCAAACTGGACTGACTACTAGTATTCTGTCATGCTTCAATGGATGGGTAAAGACGCTTGAGCTTGATGCGCGCATCAGCCGTGGTAAAGCGCCAGTTGATGGTCACTTTTGCCTGGTTGCGCTCCTGCTGCCAAGCATCCACCTGAGCAGTAAGCGCCTGCATGTTGGGAAAGCGATCGGACAAGCATTGCCGTGCGAGAACGGACAGTTCGATCTCGGCCATATTCAGCCAACTCCCATGCTTGGGCGTGTAATGGATCTCCAGTTTTTCGGTCAGCCGTCGAGCTTCTGCGGGCTCAAAGACCTCGTAAAACGAGGAAGGCGTATGCGTGTTGAGATTGTCCATCACGAGCACAATTTTTTCGGCATGGGGGTAGTGAAGGTCAATCACATCACGCAGAAACAGCGCCCAGTCCTTTTTGGTTCGCCGCTTGCTCACGCGCACCTGGCACGCTCCCGTTTCCGGCTCCATGGCGAGAAACACGCTACACACTCCTTTGCGTTCATATTCGTAATCGACGCGCTCTGGCTCGCCGGCTTCCATCGGGATCGGCTTGCGCGTGTGAGCCAGCACTTGTTTGCTTCCCTCATCCATACACATCTTCGGCACCCGCGGATCATAGGGACGCTGGTACACTTCCAGCACATCCTCCATGTGATACACACATTCCGCATTCGCTTCTGGCGGAATGCAGAAAGGCTTTTTTCGCCACGGTTTCAGTTCATTTTTTTTAGTGTGACCCAGACGGTATTGTGGCTGATCTGATCAATGTACCCCAGTTGCACCAGCTTCTCGGCGAGCATCCGCATCGTCCAACGCTTTTGTCCCCCTTCCGTCTGGCTACAGGCCAGCGTGACCAGGCGTGCTTCCAGTTCTCCATCCATTTTCCGCTTCTGGGGCCGTTCCGGCTGTGGACGCCGCACCAGAGCATCCAACAGCCCTCCCTCAACAAAGCGTTTGCGCACCCGTTCTACTGTGGCCCTTCCGACTGAGAGCGCTTCGGCGATCTGCTCATCTGTCCACCCTGGCCCTCCCTCTGCCTGATCGGCTTTCAGTAAAATTCTCGCGTGTGTCTGACTGCGCGCTGTTGCCTTCCCTCCTGTCAGCAGGCTTTCGAGCATCTGGCGTTGCTGGGCATCTAACTGGACGCTATACTTCTTCATGGAGCCTCCTTGAATGGATCTGTTTCGTTTGTCCTTCAAGGATACTCCATCTTTTTCAGCTCATCAAATCAAGGATGACAGAGTACTAGGTGAAGCTCAACTGTATTGGGGAAATGGAACAATAGAGAAAGAAGTAAACGACAACAAGCGAAAACAACGCCTTGACGCGAAGGCACCTATCGAGAACCAGAGGAACGCGGCGTTGTTTTCATTGGAATTGACCGCCCTCATCGAGAACCCACTCAGTATTCGCGTGCTGACATGGGCCAGGGGTGGTCGGGGCGTTCTCCAGGGGTAAGAAAAATGGCTTTCTGAGCGTTTCACGCACTTGTTGTTGTCTCCATGGTGGGAGAACCACGCCAACATGAGCGTTCCTCGTGAGATCTTGAAGAGGATCTCATCTGATTGGAGGAGAAGCATGTCTCTCGAAGAGAACCAAAGAAGTCAGACAGCATTGCTGTTAGTTGATCCTTATAACGACTTTCTTTCGCCCGAAGGCAAAGTATTGGTAAATGACGCGAAGAATGAGCACTTTTTGACGCGAAGGGTGAGCAGCATAACCATTAGCGGCCGGTCAAGCCGCTCCACAAGTGAGCGTTTGTAGACCGTTTTTGTCAATTCGAGCAGCAACGAACCAGTGCATTTCGAGTTTTCCCTGCACTCGTTCATACGAGAAAGCGGGCTGAAGGATTGTGTCATGTCCCAGCACTGTGACATAGTTGACCCACCTTATTGGGGCACTACAGGTGCTCCTTAGATGGAGCGGCAGTATCAGGTCAAGCGCAATTGGAGGAGTCCCGCGATCAGCAGCTCGACCATGCGGCGGGCATCGTAGCGCGGGTCGTTGTCGGCGCCAACGCAGAGGTTGCCGATGCCACGCATCAGTTCGTAGGCATCAATATCGGCGCGGATCTCGCCGGCTTCAGCGGCGGCGGCAAGCAACTGAGCGCAAACAGGCACGAGGCGGTCAAGGAAGTAGGCATGCAGTGCGTCGAAGCCGACGCTGGCGGGTTGCAGGACCGCGGCGAGTCCGTGCTTCGTGACCAGGAAATCAACGAAGAGGTTGACCCACTGACCGAGTGCAGCGTGCGGCGAGCCACCATTCGCCAACAGGACCGGACCAGCCTCGGCGCAGGCCTCGACCTGATGGCGGTACACGGCAACAACGAGATCCGCTCGTGTCGGGAAGTGGCGGTAAATCGTCCCCATCCCGACGCCAGCTGCAGCCGCGATGTCACGCACCGGCGCCTCGACACCGGACGTGACGAACACGGCGGCGGCGGCGGCGAGCAACGCCTGCTCGTTGCGCTGCGCGTCGGCCCGCTTCTGCCGGGCTGGTTGCCCCGCTCCCTCGTCGATGGTGGTCATCGCTTCATTCCCTCCCTCAAACAATAGCTTGACATACGGAACATTGTTCCGTATAATGGTATCGGAGCAGTGCTCCACTTTCTCATTATATCATGGAGGAAGACGGTCATGCAATACCGCACCCTAGTGACGGTGTTGGCCATAGTTCGATGCAAAAAGGAGATTACTATGCAGGACAAACCTGTCGCCCTGGTCACTGGGGCCAACAAAGGAATCGGTCTTCAAATCGCGAAGGATCTCGCGGCGCACGGCTTCACCGTGCTCGTCGGGTCGCGCAACCTCGAGAATGGGGAGACAGCCGCGAAGAGCATCGGAGCGGCAGCCCACGCCGTGCAGCTCGACGTTACCGATCAAGCCTCCATCACCACCGCGGCGGAGCGCATCCGCAACGAGTTTGGCCGCCTCGACGTGCTCGTCAACAACGCGGCCATCTCGCAGACGGGACGGCGGCCGGGCGTGTCCATCGAGGAGTACGCCAAGTCGACCCTCGTGAGCAACGTGTCCCTCGATGAACTGCGCGCGGTGTTCGAGACCAACGTGTTCGGCGTCGTCGCCGTTACCCAGGCGATGCTGCCGCTCCTGCGCGAGGCGCCGGCAGCCCGCATCGTCAACGTGTCGAGCGGCGCTGGCTCGCTGACGATGCACTCGGACCCGGCCTTCGCTTACCGCTCGGGCTTCCGCCCCCTCTACCATGCTTCCAAGACGGCTCTCAACGCTATGACGCTCGCCATGGCGATCGAGCTGGAGTCGACCGGGATCAAGGTCAACGCCGCCTCCCCGGGCCCCACCAAGACGAACCTCAACAACTATGAGGGTACGGAGACTGTCGAGGAGGGCGCTCGCGAGGCGGTGCGCCTTGCGCTGCTCGGCCCGGACGGCCCGACAGGTACGTTCTCGCACACAAAACTCGGACGGCTCCCGTGGTGATGTAGTATCGGGCGCGTGATCGAAGGGATCGTCGGGAAGGTTCTAAAAGGCCGGCGCGACAACGTCGTGCTGGCCACCAAAATGCACCTGAGGAAAGCCCTGAAATTTATTGGTAAATGACCTACGAAGCATGATGACTCTCTGAGTCAGAGAAAATGATGAAAATGGGATAGAATACCCACGAGGCCAACGTGTAGAGATCGGCTCACAGTGGTGTGCTTCAACCCGTCTACGAAGCTGATCCGGGTGCGTCCAGCAGAGCTGATTGTCGCCAGATTGAAAGAACTGAGCACGCGTAGGAAATTTGTGTCTTACTTCGCACCTCTCGTTGGTCGCGCGCTGTGACGAAGAACGCCTATTGAGAGAAGTAGGAGTTGGCATACAAGTCGTCCATGAGCGCTGTTGCGGCTTAGATGTGCATAAAAAGACGGTAGTAGCCTGTATTTTGATTACCCTGGCCAATGGAGAAGTTCAGCGTCATATCAGGACCTTCTCTACCATGACGGCTGGTTTGTTGGCGCTTTCTGATTGGTTGGAGAGCCTAGCCCTCACGGTGATCGCCATGGAATCGACCGGAATTTGACTTCAGACCGGTGTTTAACTTGTTGGAAGAGGGCCGCAACGTCATCTTGGTCAATGCTCAGCATATGCGCATCCATTCCAGGTCGCAAGACCGATATTAAAGATAGCGAATGGCTCGCCGATTTGTTGCGCCATGGGCTGCTCAAAGCCAGTTTCATTCCGCCAGCCCCTGTTCGTGAACTGCGCGATCTCATCAGATACCGCAAGAGTTTGGTCCAGGAGCGTGCGCGAGAGGTCAATCGTGTGCAAAAAGTGTTGGAAACCGCCAATATCAAGCTGTCCTCGGTAGCAACCGATGTGTTGGGCAAAAGTGGGCGGGATATGCTCTCTGCATTGATTGAAGGGACCACCGATGCCGAAATCCTCGCCGAGCTGGCGCGTGGGAAATTGCGGAAGCAGCTTCCTCAATTACAGCAGGCTTTAGATGGTCGTGTCCAGGCCCATCATCGACTCTTGCTCAAACCTATTCTGGCTCATATCATCTTTCTGGAAGAGACCTTGGAGCAGCTGCAACAGGAGATCGAGCAACACCTCTGCCCTTTTGAGGAGACCATGACCTTGCTCATGAGTATTCCCAGTATTGCCGCCCTTGCTGCTGCGACTATTCTGGCAGAAATTGGCGATGATATGACGCGGTTCCCTTCCGCCAAGCATCTCGCGTCGTGGGCTGGGGTGGTGCGCTGTATCACGCGCTTGAATATCCCTGGCGCAGCCAGGAAGAACTCGAAAGGAGGTTCTTGGGTCAATGGCTGACCCAGCGTTGAAAGACAACGGGGACTGTAGCATGCCACTGAAAGCGGGAGAACACCTGAAGACGCTTAAGGAACCGTCCCACAAGACCCGTGCAATATGGTGAGAGCTAGACTGCTCAAAATCTAATTCCCAATTGGTGTACGCCCACACCCACCGCTACAGCGCCTAAGAGCGATGTCGCCTCATGGAGTGAACCCAGATTCCGACACTCCACCTTTCGTGGGGCGAGATGAGAGACAGCGAGTCTCTTGAAGGGAATGAGTGGATCACCTACGTTGTGCTCGTACGTATTCAAGCGACGGAATGCAGGATTGTCTACGGGTGGAGACACCTATGATAACGGAGTTCCCGTAGTAGTGCGCCCATGTGGCACAAGAACCTCTCTCACCCGTCGGGGTGGGTCCACTGAAGCAGTGTGGATAAACCAGCAACTTACTTTCGCTCGAAAGAGTCGAGGGGACCGTAGCATGTTGAATCAAAGGCGAGTGAAGTCCCAGTACCAGGGGCCAGAGGCTCGTCAGGTAAGTCGTGTATGGTGAAGACTGATTGTCTGAAGCCCAGTCAAGGCGGAACCGGGGCAGCCCACAGGAAACGGTACTAGCGCCTGTGTTCGACGTTGCCGGGAACGGTACTACTTCCCGACAAAGCTTCCGACGGAGCCTACCCGTAAGGAACGGGAAAAGACGTAAAGGACACCTGGAGCACGAACTGAGATTCTTGGAGGCAACTTGGGGTTGCCCTAACCACCGCGAGGTGTATGGGTACAGAGGGACCGAAGTAGTCGCGGAAGTCACGCCCCGCCGGGGCCTGTGAGAAAGACACAGACAGGGCGAAGGGTCCCAGGAACTCGTCTCAGCGGCAGAGGTTGGCCTGGATGGGCCACACGATCTTTGCGCAACGAGGCAAAGGGTTCTGGAGAGCTACAGTGCCATGAAAGTGGCCCGCTGGGTTCGGGAAGAGACCGTTGGAAAAGGGCTGAGTCCAGGAAACCACCTGAAACATCAGGCAGGTCAGGACAGCATCAGTACCTCGCTGGCGGTCTACTTCATGTCAGAGGCAGGGAAAACCTGCTGCAAGGCAAAGGGGAACAGGTGATGTGATAGTGAAAACAGGGAGGTGCGCGAGATGCGCTCAGCCGAAACTGTACTCAGTATCATTCGAGAACGTGGTAAACGAGGATTGCCACTGGAAGACATTTATCGACAGTTCTACAATCCAGAGCTGTACTTGATGGCCTATGGACGCCTCTATGCGAATAAAGGTGCTCTAACCCCAGGATCGACCCCTGAAACGGTAGACAGGATGTCGCTGGCCAAAATCGAGCAACTCATCGACGACCTTCGACATGAACGGTATCGCTGGACACCAGTTCGGCGCACCTACGTCGCCAAAAAGAATGGGAGACTGCGTGCCCTGGGCTTGCCCACCTGGAGTGACAAGCTCTTACAGGAGGTGATCCGCCTCATCCTTGAGGCGTATTACGAGCCGCAATTCAGCTCCTTCTCTCATGGGTTCCGTCCTGGTCGAGGCTGTCACACTGCCTTAACTAGCATCACAGACAACTGGAGTGGAACGAAATGGTTCATCGAGGGCGATATATCCCAATACTTTGACACGATCGATCATACTGTGTTACTGACCATTTTGGGAGAAAAGCTCAAAGACAACCGTTTCTTGAGATTGCTATCAAACCTCCTCCGGGCAGGATATTTGGAGGATTGGAAATACCACCGAACCCTTTCCGGAAGCCCGCAGGGCGGGGTGGTCTCACCAATACTCAGCAATATCTACCTGGACAAGTTTGATGCCTTTGTCGAGCAAGTGCTCATTCCAGAATATACACGGGGAGCCAAAAGACGACCCAATCTGCACTACGAAGCATTGAGAGCACAGGCCAATCGCAGGAAACGCGCGGGAAAACGAAAAGAAGCGCAACGGCTCTGGACACAAGTTCAACACCTGCCTTCCAGAGACCCACACGATCCTGACTACCGGCGCCTCAAATATGTCCGATATGCAGATGACACGTTGTTTGGCTTCATCGGACCAAAAGCAGAGGCTGAGGAAATCAAAGGAAAGATAGCCAACTGGTTGAGAGAGAATCTGAAGCTCTCCCTGTCTCTGGAGAAAACGTTGATTACCAACGCAAGCTCAGATATGGCTCACTTCCTCGGCTATGAAATCGTCGCCCAACGTGCCAACGAGAAGCACAACTCCCAATCGGGATATCGGACCGTCAATGGCAAGATGGGATTACGAGTTCCTGCCGAGGTCATCCAAAAGCGATGCACCAGATACATGCGCAAGGGAGTTCCTGCGCATCGTAATGAACTGATCCAAGATGATGATTACACCATCATCAATCGTTATCAGGCCGAATACCGGAGTCTGATTCAATACTATGTGCTGGCAATCAATGTAAGCTGGTTTCACCAACTTCATTGGGTCATGCAAGCCTCACTCCTCAGGACACTCGCCCGGAAACATCGGACAAGCCTGAAAGCCATGGCCGAAAAATTCCGAGCGACAACAGAGACTCCTTACGAAAGACTGTCCTGTTTAGAGATAGTTGTTGAACGAGCAAACGGAAAGAAGCCCTTGGTAGCACAGTTCGGAGGCATACCGCTGAGACGGCAAGAAAAGGCAATCCTGACCGATCTCGATCCAATCTACTCTCAACAGCGAGGCCGCGACCGCAATGAACTCATCAAACGACTTCTTGCGGAGAAATGTGAACTCTGTGGTTCGCACACGAACATAGAAGTCCATCACATTCGCAAGCTGGCCGACCTCAGAGAAAAAGGAAGGAAAGAGAAGCCTCGGTGGGTGAAGAAAATGGCCCAAAGAAGGCGAAAAACCCTCATCGTTTGCGCCAACTGCCATGAGAACATCCATCGAGGGGACGGAAAACCACAAACGCGAAAGACATCACTGGAGAGCGGAGTGCGGTGAAAATCGCACGCTCCGTTCGGCGGGGGCCAGGCGAAAAAGGAGTTACCAAACTACCTCGTCGGCTGGCTACCCGACTGCCCAGGCAACAAGCAAAGTGGGGGCAAACGGCTCAGCGGCAAGACGACCCAAGGCAATGCGACGTTACAGGCTATTCTGGCAGAAGTGGTCTGGGTGATCTCACACATGAAAGATAACTATCTTTCCGCCCAGTACCACCGCTTGGCGCGTCGTCTGGGGAAGAAGAAGGCGATCGTAGCGGTTTCCCACAGCCTTCTGGTGATCATCTATCACGTGCTCTCTACCAAGCAACCTTACCGCGATCTGGGGGCAGACTATTTCGAGCAACGAGATAGCACGCGGCTGACCCAACGTTCTGTCCGGCAACTTGAGGCTCTCGGCTACATGGTGACGCTCGTTCCCAAGGAGGTTGCTTAGCGAGTCGGGTGAGGATTCTGATTTTCATAGGAAGTGAGCAGATCTGGCCCTCAAACGTGGAAAATTGCCCTCAATCTTGAGCACTGGGACACACATTTCTTAGAAAAGCGCTCCTCATCGGGCTTGTTCCATCGATGTCTTGTAAATTGAAGGGAGAGAAAGAGAGATTTGCGTTAGCTCTCCTGGAGGGGTATTGTCAACTTGGTAAGATAGCTGAACAATATGCTAGAATAGCTGTATGAAAACACACACCACTCCCACCAACTACAAAGGGTTTCGCTTCCCGCCTGAAATCGTGTCCCGCCTGAAATCGTGAGCCACGCGGTGTGGTTGTATTTTCGCTTCTCGCTCAGTTTTCGTGATGTGGAAGAGCTTCTGGCACAACGAGGAGTAGTCGTGAGCTATGAAACCATGCGACAATGGTGCTTGAAGTTTGGGCAGACCTACGCGAATAAACTTCGTCGCCGTCGCCCCCATTGTGGAGACACATGGCACCTGGACGAGGTCTTTCTCACGATCCGTGGCGAGAGACAGTATCTCTGGCGAGCAGTGGACCAGGACGTTGCCGTCCTGGACATCCTGGTGCAGAGCCGACGGAACAAGAAAGCCGCCAAACGGTTTTTCCGCAAGCTTCTCAAAGGGTTGCAATACGTTCCGCGCGTGATTCTCACTGATAAGCTGAAGAGTTATGGTGCGGCGAAACGAGAAATCTTGCCTGGTGTTGAGCACCGTCAGCACAAAGGGCTGAACAATCGTGCGGAAAATTCGCACCAGCCCACGCGACTGCGTGAAAAGAAGATGCGGCGATTCAAGTCCGCCAAACAGGCACAGCGCGTTCTCTCTGCCTTCGGTCTCATTGCTAGACATTTTCAACCGCGATGTCATTGTTTGGTAGTGACTCTATTGAGAAGTGGTATGTAAGGGAGTCGTCAAGAACGCGAGGAAGGACCAGGGATGATCGGCGAGGCCCAAAGCCATGGCAGGAGTGCGTCGCTGATATCGTTGTGGAGTCCCCTCCCTTGGGAGGCGTAACGCCCGATGAGGACGTATCCAGTTGTGTTCAAAGAGGTGCAGGTGGAGCAAGGCATCGAAGGTGACATCACGTTTGGCAAAGGCATGGGTCTTGCGTGTGAGGGCATTGAGCCGATCGCGGAGAGCACCGTTGGCCCGCTCAACATGGACGGTTCCGGGTTGGATGATGACCTCGCCCAAGGCGGCACGGATCTCAACGGAGAGCAGTTTTCCATGCTCATCACGGTGCTTGATGGTCTGCGTCAAGCACACATCTGGAGGGACGACCAGTGGGGGACGACCGCGCTGCCCTGAGCGGACCGGCTGACGATAGGCTCGAGTGAGGATGGCGGCATAGCCCCGCCAGCCATCGCTGCACCAGTTCAATGGACGACCCTGGGTACGCGCTACGGTGAGGGTGACCGCTCGCTCGACGAGATCGTCGCCGATGCGTCCAGTGGCACAGGCGGCAATGAAGCGGCTGGGGCGATCTTGCACGAGGCAACCCCAGCGTTCACCGGCATCAACTTCGTCGGGGGCTCCGTTTTTTTGTGCACGAAGGACCAAAACTCATCGATTTCAACCGTCGAGAGGCGCAAGTCCTGCGTGAGAATGGCCGTCAAGGCTTCCGCATGCTCGCTTGCCCGCCGCAACCATTCGCCAATCGTCTCGTACTTGTGGCCCGTGATCTCTTCTGCCGCCCGCAGACTTCCCCGACGCATCACGACCAGAAGCGCCTGGGTCACCTCGGCTACTGGCGTATGGAGGCGATACATCGGCGTGCCTTCCGTTTCACCAAAGAAGCGGCCACATCCACGGCACTGGTAGCGCCGTCGTCCTTTGCTGCTACCATTGCGAATGACGTGGGGCTGTTCACATGCAGGGTTGGGACATGCTGGCAGGGATGGTATGGGTGTCATGGTTCGTCCTCCTGACCTCTATTTTACCACTTCTCTCAAGAGTCACTACCCATTGTTTGGGAGCCGAGGAATATCGTGCCATTTTACAGGACAGATTTCAAACCTGAAACGCGGGTGACTGGCGTCAAACTGGTCGCATAGCCACACAGATCTCCTCGCTCTTCCTGGCCTCCGATACCTATTCTCTTCCTAACTCATCAATATATTTCATTCCTGCGAACAAGTTCTTCTGAAAACGCCGTACGAAAAGCAAAAAAAACCTCCCTCTCGAACCTCTTCAGCATCTTCTCATTCAGTTCGCTCGTTTCATTCAAGCGGCCGGCTGTGGTTGTACGCTGACCTCATAGCCCAGGCGTTCTAGCCGTTGGACGAGGCAGCGCTGTTGCCGTTGTTTATCTCGCTCGTGTAAGAATGTCACCCCTTTTTCCTGATAATGCTCACCCGTGAGCATCATGTGATAAAAAATGATCAGAATGCTGTGCCCGACGGCAACCGCTGCCCGCTTCTTCCCGCGCCGCTTCCCAATCTGTCGATAGTGTTCTCCGAGGTACGTTTGGGTCCTACCTGCCGCATGAGCAGCGTGGATGAACGCTGCTCTCAACCACTGATTCCCTTTACGAATGCGCCCGCTGAGCCGTTTGCCAGCACTCTCATGCTGGCCAGGGCAGTAGGATAGGCCGCGGGCGAGGTACTGCATAAACAGCCCTTTTCCCCCGGCCCTCCTCCGAACGCCGCATGCGAGTTTCCAGGCACGGCGCTCTCCAGTGCTTCTCTGTTTCCAGTGAGTCTTCCTTCAGTTATGGCAGAAGCGCATCTCGCGCACCTCCCTGAAAGGAAGACTCCAAGCACCTGCTTGGCTTCCCCCTGTGGCCAGCTCTCCTGGCTTCCCTGATCGGGCGTGACTCCGACGAGTACTATCCAAGCTCCGTAACCATGAGGGTCTCCCCTTTTAGGTCATCCTGCATTCCGTCACTTGAGTACGTACGAGCACAACGTAGGTGTTCCACTCATCCCCTTCAAGAGACTCGCTGTCCATCATCTCGCCTCACGAAAGGTGGAGTGTCGGCATCTGAGTTCACTCCATGAGGCGACACCGCTCTTAGATGCTGTAGCGATGGGTGTGGGCATACACCGATTGGGGATTGGAATTTGAGCAGTGTAGCTCTCACCATATTGCACGGGTCTTGCGAGACGGTTCCATAAGCGTCTTCTGGTTTCCTCTCGCTTTCAGTGGCATGCTCTTGTCCCCCGTTGTCTTTCGACTCAAGGTAAGCCATTGACCCAAGAACCTCCTTTCGAGTTCCTCCTGGCTGCGCCAGGGATACTCAAGTGCGTGATACAGCGCACCATTCCGGCCCAGGACGCCAGGTGAGCAGCATCTGGGAAGCGGCCCATATCCGTCCCAACTTCGGCGAACAGAACATACAAGATGCGTCGGCTCCCCCCGGTAATCTCTTCCAAACGGGCAAGCGTCTCCTCGCAGGGATGCAAGTGCTCCTCGAGTTGGTGCTCCACATGAGCAATCGAGTGATCAAGGGCTTCAATCAAGCTGAGCAGCTCCCGGAGGACGAATTGAACGTGTTCCCCACCTTCACTCTCCAAGGCCTGGACCAACTGGTCGTGTTTTGGCTGCAGGCTGGGATGAGCCAGGTTTGCTAACCGTTGAGGGTCGGTTTCTCCTGCCGCCAGCGCCGACAAGATGGCTTTGCCCGAGACGCCAAGGATGTCACTGAGAACCGCGCCCAATTTGATGTTGGCTTCTTCTAACGCTTTGTGCAACCGGTTGACCAGTCGGGCTCGTTCCTGTACCAGGGTCACACGCATTCGCGTCAGATCTCGCAACGCTTGCTGTGCGGGAGGTGGCACAAAGCTGCCTTTGAGAAGGCCATGTTGTAAGAGGTCCGCGATCCATTCAGCATCTTGAACATCGGTTTTGCGGCCAGGCACGGCCTTCATATGCTGAGCATTGGTCACAATCAGTTCAAAGAAGCCATAGAGGTGATCATAAACCCGCCTCCAGGAGCCATTTGCGTAACCGCAGAAGATCTCCAGTCATCGTCGCGAAGCGCCGCAGTTCTTTGGTCCGTCGCCTTTGTTCCACCTGGCTGAGGCAAACGACCACAAAGCGTTCGTGGACATCAATGCCGCTACAGCGCGCATAGAGCACTTCCATTCACTTCCCCCTTCCTTTTTCTCACAACACTTGGTTCGCGAAGATCCCCAGCGAGGTGCCATTATTTCTCATTTCTTCTTCGTGCTTCCCGAGGGAGCGACAAGGGGTGGTTCACCCAGGCACCAGGGGACATCTTGACAATGAAACAAGCTCGATGGCCTTAAACTTGTTCTCGTCCTCTCGCTGGAAGCTCTTCTCGGGGTTCATTGTAGCCCGTTTTCATAGAGGGTGGTGTGCCTTCGGCACATGATATCTTGACAGTACCCACTTATCTACTTTGCGGCTACAAGGCACCTTCCTTAAGGTTCATGCCATCTGAGAGTAAGCTCTACAGGAATAAGCAAAGAGCAGTGCTGCCATGTTTTCATATGTGTTTCGGCAGTTGAATGAGCTTTCTGGGCTGTGTGCCAGGCTTGAGCGAACGATAGTGACCTTCTTGATGGCGTCGGTGCGTTTCTTGGTCATAGAGCATTGGTGGAGGAGGATCTTGTCCCGTAGGCGCCTGGCTGAGAAGTTCCTGGTCGGTTTTGAGCAAAGCAAAGATCATGGCGGCCATCTGCCCGGCGATCCGTCCGATCACTTTGAGCTTACCACGATAATCCTTGATCCGCTCATCGTAAGTTGCTAGCCGAGGAAGCAAGCGACGGTAAAGGCGAGCCCACTCACAATCCAGCGTCGTCGCACAGGCAGCCATGAGAAAGAGCATCTGTTTGACTGGGCGCACCCCAGCTCTGCTCAGTTTCGTCCGATCAAACGTGACCCCCGTTTGGTGCCGACGAGGCGCCCACCCGAAGTAAGACTTCAGTTCCGACGCTTTTTCAAAATTGGCAATATTGCCGATCGTGGCAATGATGGTGGCCGCCTGGACAGGCCCAATTGGGGGGATGGAGAGCACGATCTGTCCCTCCCTGCAATTGGTCACGATGGCGCAGATCTCTGTTTGCATGAGGTCCAGGTGTTCCTGGGCGAGTCGTAATTCTTTGAGCAAAAGGGACTGTTCGAGAAGGAGCCCCTTCTGCCGGTCAACCTCCTTGGTGCCAATCGTCTCGCGGGCAAGCTGCTGGAGCTTGAGGAGCTGAGCGTCAGAGGGAAAGTTTCTCGCCCGCAGGGCTTGCAGAGCCGAAAGACTGGCGGTGGCAAGGGCGGTGGGCGTAGGAAATTGCTCTCGATAGCTCAGGGCGGTGGGCCGATTGGGATCATGGAAGACCTGGGTGAACTCAGGAAAGACCTCATCACAGATGGCGGTCAGCTTGTTTTTCAGTTGCGTCCCATGATGGCTGAGTTCATAGCGGTGTCGGATCAATCCTCTCAGTTGAGCGGCTGCCCCTGTGGGCACAAAAGCTCGTCGGACCAACTGCAATTTGTCCTCGCGCCTTCGCACCCAGTTCCAGCTGCGTGTAGAGCATGTTGGCTAAGCGTAACGCATCCCGTTTGTCGGTCTTGAGCATCCCTTTGGGGCGCTCCTGGACATGAATCCGATAGACGGTGATGTCCAATTCAAGTAAATACTGCTCAAGCAGCCGGTGAGAGTGACCTGTATGCTCAAGGAGAATAGTGACCTGTTCGAGGGGCACGAGCTCGCGAATACGGTCCACCGGGCTGCGGAGTCCTTCCCGCGATTGTTCAAAGGCGAAGGTTGGGCAGCCCTCGAAACGTCCATGTCGAGCGAGCAACGTTCGGGAGAGAAAACCTGCGACATGCCGGAACTTCCCGATATCCACCCCAATATACAGCGTTTCTTGAGAAAGCATCGGAGTGAGAACCAATGCTGATCGCGCTTTTCTTTGTTGAGTCATGCATCTCCTCCTTCTCTCAAGGGGAGCCATACCGCGCTACCTGGCCTGGGGTGAGAGAGGCCGAGGGCCGCGAATGTGCCTTGCCCAGTTACACACCAAAGGTCAGCACGGGCATCCTCAAAGGTTCATCAAGGATCACAGCACATTCCCCACTTAAGGAACAAGAGTCGATCTCCATAACGCAGGTAAGGTTCTCCGGCTCTCACTTCTCAAAGGAGCTACCCTTGAGCGCCCCTCTCATGGAACATATTACCTAAATCATCGGGAGAATTCAAGATGGCGTGTGTAACGCAGGGCCTCAGCCGATCAAATCTGGCGAGCCATACATCCCTGTCGTTCTCTAATAGATCTGATTATTGAACTTTTATTTCACTAGTGGTATATTTCACATGTGAAATATTAAAGATAAGGGGGCCTCTCCATGCACCCAATTTCGAATGTAGAATTCATGCTGCTGCAAATGATCGAAGAATGTCGTCAGGCTTCGGGGTACGATATCAAGAAGTTAGTCGATCAACGCGGTTATCGGGAATGGGCGAATATAGGCACGACTTCGATCTACGCAGGACTGAAGAAGCTGAGTGATAAAGGTTGGATCGTAACCGAGGAATCCGACGGAAAATCTGGTAAGGGGCCTATGCCGAACCGTTTTGCCCTCACCGAAGCCGGTATTGCCAAGCTGAAACAAGAAATCCTGGACAGCCTGTCGTCTGCACGAGAGCGCGACAGTCGCTTCGATCTCGGCCTGGCTGCTTTGCCTTTTGTCGGGAAGGACGAGGCCGTGGAAGCTTTGCGGAATCGGTTGGATTTTCTTCGAGAGACTTCAAAAAAAATAGAGCAAAAGTATGAATCGCAAGGCAGCGTTCGATTGCCGTTGAACGTAAGAGCGCTGTTCTTGCATCCGATAAGCCTCATCGAGAGCGAGCGAGCGTTCGTTGCCAATCTAATTAAAGAATTGTTGGAGGAGACAGAGGAATATGGGCAAAATCATTGACGGTTTCGTTTCCTATCAAGGCGAACATTGTGAAACGACAGCTATGGGCAATTTGCTGCAATTTGCGGGAGTCCAGCTGTCGGAACCGATGCTGTTCGGACTTGGGCAAGGGCTCGGATTCATATATTGGGACTCAAAGGGGATGGACTTTCCGTTCATCGGAGGAAGGGTGAAACCGGATGAATTGACGGCCAATCTCGCCGCCCGGCTGGGGTTGACTGTCAGAATTCAAGAAACGTCGTCCGTCGATAAAGCGTGGCAGAACGTACGGAGCTGCATCGAACACGGAATTCCGGTCGGGCTGAAATTGGACTCCTATTACTTGGACTATTTCACGAACAAAGTGCACTTTGCCGGTCACTATGCGGTCCTATACGGTATCGATGACGAATACGCATATATGGCGGACACCAGACAACAGGGCGGACTGGTGAAGACGCGTTTGACCAGCTTGGCCGCGGCCAGAAACGCAAAGGGGTCCATGAGGTCCCGAAATCGTTCTTTTACGCTCGAGCCGATCGACGCCTTGCCGCCGCTCGTTCCAGCTGTACGCGCATCCTTGACCAAGAATTCGTATGACTATTTGAACCCGCCCATTCGCAATATTGGGAACAAAGGCATAGTCAAAATGAGCGATGAAATCTTGAAGTGGCCTTCCCGTAGCAACAATATCGAACGTGATTTAGGCCTGACCGCTTTGCTGATGGAGCGTGCTGGAACCGGCGGCGCTTTGTTTCGGAATCTGTATCGGGATTTCCTGAAAGAATGCGTCGATCTGTTGGAAGACCCGAAAATCGAACAAGCCTACCGTTTGTTTACGGAAATCGCTCCAATGTGGGTCAGTGTTTCTGCTTCGATCGACCGTGCGGGAAGAACAGGTAACCAACAGGAGCTACAGCAGGCGTCGAAGCTTTTGCTCGAGATTGCGGATAAAGAACGCGCAGCTATGGAGCTACTATCCTGACAATATTGCCCTTGTACCCCCTCCGGGAACGGATGCCTCAACATACAAGGCTCCGTGGATTCGTCTGAGAAGCAGAAAGCCTGTGCCTCAGCCGACTCCGCAGAGTCCTGACCTTGAGTGACCCATCATATCTTCCAAGCTCCGCTGCCTCGCGTGTCGGTTCTCCGCGCGAACGTGCTGCGAGCTGAACTGGCAGCGGCGAAGCATCTCCCTGGTCAAAAGAGGCCATGAGGAGAAAGATGTAAGATCATTCATGATAGCATATGGCGTTTGTTCGTTCCAGGGGAAATGGGGAAGGAACTGTTCAAACTGAGTTGGCATGTCGCCTGCAAAACCCGACATGGTGGAAATTCCACGAGCACTGCTTGATCGTTTGACCGACACGCTCGCCTTTGCGGCGTAATATGGAGAAAGTCTAGCTAAACTTGTGTTTTAATCAGCGAAGTCAAACAAGCAAGCAGAACCTGACAAAACAAGCTGAATATGCGATACTATGAGCATGAATATCACTCCCCTGGAACCACTGACGAACTTCCGTCAGCAGATGTATCAACTCTTCACGCGGCGTCGCGATGCACTTTTTGACCTCACTGACGCCTTGCTTACGACTGGCACGGTTCTCTCCCCAGCACATTTGAGTCTGGCTGCCAGTTTTCAGCGGAGCTGGGGCAGCATCTACGATGCTCTGGTTGATGGGCAAATCGATGGGCAAGCCGTCGAGACCTTGCTCGCCAAACATCCTCTGGAAGCAGGAGAGCCGATCTATGCCGTTGATGCGAGTGTCTGGGCTCGATGCGATGCCGAAACGAGTCCCCAACGCGCTTTTTATCATCATCCTTCCCGTCACTCGGCTGGTCAACCAATTGTGGCAGGTTGGGCCTATCACTGGATTACCCAGGTAAGCTTCGCTCACGACAGTTGGACCGCTCCGCGCAAAATCCGTCGTCTGAAGCCTGCTGACAACATCAATCAAGTTGCAGTCGAACAAATTAAAGAGCTGTTGCAAGAGTATCCCGATGATGCTCCTCTGCCGATCTTTGTCTTTGATGCAGGCTATGAGCCGGGACAACTGGCTCTTGCCTGGGGATCTCTACGAGCAGCCGCTCTCACTCGCTTACGATCGGGGCGCTGCTTTTACGCTGATCCTACGGAACTGGCTTCCACGGGACGCCCCCAAGACATGGACACAAGTTCGCTTGCGCTGATTCCACCACTTGGCTTGAGCCCGATCAGGAATATGCGACTGAGGATTCGCAGTATGGCCATGTTCATGTGCGTGCCTGGCACCGTCTCCACGCAATCCCTCAGAATCATCCCAAACGCGGCACCCGTGGTCCACGACCGCTCATGCGTGGCACGTTGATCCTCCTTGAGGTCGCTCAGCTGCCCAAACGCACGCGTGTCCCTAAACAATTGTGGTTGTGGTGGCATGCTCCTCAACAGCCTCTCCTGTCGCTGGTCTGGCGCGCCTATGTCGCCCCCGCTTTACTTGGAGCACACCTTTCGCTTTGTCAAATAGTTCCTCAACTGGACCTTGCCACGAGTACGTCACCCTGAACAGGCGGATCGCTGGACCTGGCTGGTCGCACTCGCATACACGCAACTGCGTCTGGCTCGCCCCCTTGTGGCTGATCACCGATTACTCTGGGAAAAGCCCTTGGCCGAGGGGAAGTTGACTCCCTATCGCGTGCGTCGCGCGTTTTCGTCACTTCTGAGACATCTCCCAGGGCTTGCAAATGTACCGAAACCTTGTGGACGATCGCCGGACGACCAAAAGGTCGCCTTTCTGGCCACGCACCGCGTTATCCTGCCGTGACACTCCGCATCGGCTAAAGCCGAGCAGCTTCTGACACTGTGCCGTAGTCGGGTTCGTGAGACAGGTGGCGTAGCCACTACTCAAAGTGAACCCGTAGTTGGGACGCAATATCTGGGAAAGACGCGCCCATCCGGCGCCTTCTCCCCTGGGCGGTGCCATGCCCGTTGGCATGATCTCCACGCCTGGCCGCAGGGATGGATGGTCCCATCTGGCGTTTGGCATCCTGGGAGATCCCAACACCTGAGTCTTTCGACTCCCTCTTCGCACGTTGCGAACGAGCATGAGGCTTTTCCTTCAACGGTTCTTGCGTCCGCTCGATCAAGCGCTGTCCGACACGGATACTGGCATTGCGGTCGGCATGATCGCGCATCTGGCATTGTGGGCACAGACAGAGTGCGGCACCGGAGGTGTAGCCTTCCACAGGGTGTCCCTGATTATAGCGAATGACAGCAGCGTGACAGCGATGGCATTCTCTGCTCGTATTGCGCGGATTCACACGGCAGGTGATGATGCCGCCTGCATGCCAGGCTTTGTACGTTGCATAGCGGAACATGCGCCCCTTCATCCAGTAGGCGCATTTGGTATTGCTCCGGCGCGAATACGTGCCCTTCTCCGGTTGCAGGTTGCCCAGATGTTCAAAAACCAGGATGCTCGCCTTGTGCTCGCTGGCGAACTGGACAATGCGAGCGCTCACCAGGTGCGCGATCTGCTCGTCCACGTGCCTGATCTTCGCCCAGAGGTCGGCATTGTCCTGTTCGTTCTCGGCGATGAGACCAGTCTGTGATCGGTTGCGTGCAATGCGTCCAAGGAGTTGTTTCCTACAGCCCGATACCGCTGTGCCATTTCCGATGAAGGACGTAGCCAGGATGGTGCCGTCAACTGTCTGGACACTGCACACAGCGAGATGCTTGTCGAGATTGAGATCCACCGCACAGAGACGTGTCTGGGCGGTGGTGAGTTGCTCTCCGCTCTTTGCGGGAGTCTCGAAGGTCTTCTCAATGGGAGTATGCAGCCACCAGCGATCCCCCTTGCGAACAAGCTGTGGACTGCCCATCGCGTACCCATCGGGGAGCTCGCGACCGAGGATGTGGACTTTGAGCCAGGACCAGCACGAGCCGGTCCAGACCTTGAGCACGATACCATGCCTATGACGCTCACGCCAAAGGCTTGCGTAGAAGGGAACCGACTTCTTCCATGATCGGGGTGGGACTGGTGGCCGCTCCCGAAACGGCCTCTTCTTGCGCTTTTTCGTGTGTTTGGCTTCGTGTTTCTGCTTCCGTGCTCGCCATGTTTTGAGGGAGGAGAAAAATGCGCGGGCCGAACCAAGGGCCGCATTGATGGCGGCGCGTCTGAACATCGCCGGGATATCTGGCGCGAGATCGGTGAGCGGCATGATCGGATGGGGGCTAGACTCCGTTGCATGCGTGAGTTTCTCCAGGGCCGTGAGGGCCTGCTTGTTTTTGAGGGAAAGGAGACCCTCGTGCGCTTGAATACAGTCGAAATAAAAGGCCACGACACGATTGAAGAGGGCCTGATTTGCCGCGAAGTAGGCAGCATACTGCGGCGGATAGTGCAACGCCTGCCTGATGGTTTTCGTGGCTTTTGCCATTTTCAGGACCTCCTCTCACAAAATAGATGGTATCTCTCGTAGAGAATACTCTGCTGATGTGAAATTGTCAAACATGTGTTCTATGAGTACTAGGTTTGATAAGGGCTCAAGCCCAATAACACGCCTCACCACGGTCTAAAGAACCGTGGCTTGCGGCGGGCTAAAGCCCTATCCTGTCAAAAAGGCTGCTTAAATCCTCCGTTTTGCTTTTCTTTTTGGCTTGCGATCACCTTTTTTGGCCTCCGCTTCCCTTGTCGTGGTTAAAACGCAAGCTAAAAAGTGCAAGCATTGAAGATGATCAGCATTTGTATTGCAAGTAACAGGAGGATGAAAAAAAACTCCACAAACTATATGTCTGTAGGCTGAATCTCTTCTAAAACTGGCTGTGTTCAACTTATAATTTGTGAAAGGGTGGCAGAAATCGTAGCAAATATCATATTTACCATGCAATTCTCCTCGTTTCGTGATACGAACAGTGAGCGAAGGCATGCTATGTGTTTGAAATTCAATTGCGCTAATAGTGCCGCTTGCTCTTGGAGGGAATCTACGAACTTCGACCACCTTCCCAACTGTATAGCGACATCGCCGTGCTAGTTGCCAGGGACGAATAATGCATCGTAGAATACACTGATAGCCTAAAATCAGGGCGATGCTAGTTCCAATCAACCAGAAGGGCCAGTTTGATAGAGTCAGAGAACTCCCATGAGTATCCATTTTGTATAAGTAACCATCACAAAGTATCATCATCTCTTGCATATCTCAAGCAGATAGAGTATACTTGGATGTATGAAGTTATCGAGTTATGCCAAGAAGATTGGGATCAGTTATAACAGCGCCTGGCGTATGTGGAAACGCGGCCAGATTCCCGGCTATCAATTGCCCACCGGCACCGTGATCATTGATCCGCCAGAGCTTCGCTCGGTTCCGGTCCACGCCGTCGCTGTGTATGCTCGTGTTTCAAGCAGCGAAAACAAAGACAACCTGGAAAGGCAAGCCGAGCGACTGGTGACCTGGTGCAATGCCCAAGGCTGGTCGGTCAGCAAAGTCGTCAAAGAGTGCGGCAGTGGCATCAACGATCAGCGGCCCAAGTTTCTGGCGCTGCTGGCAGATCCCAAAATCGGGCAGATCGTGGTTGAACACAAAGATCGCGCTTCTCGCTTTGGCGTGGCCTATATTCAGACCTTGTTGGCTATGCAAGGACGGAAACTGGTCATCGTCAACACCGCTGATACCGCCGAAGATGATCTCATGGGCGATTTTATCAGCATCATTACCTCGTTTTGCGCTCGTCTTTATGGTCGCAGACAAGCCAAACGCAAGACGGAACAAGTGCTAGCGGCTTTGCAGCAGAATGGACCCGCCTGTGAGCAAGAAGCCCCAAAAAGCCTCGCTTGATGAGAAAAAAAAGCGCAAGCGCAAAAAGAAGACGAAGCAGACCATCACTCGAGCGGTGACCCATATCCGTCTCATTGAGGCCAATCCTGGCAAACTTGAGGCGCTCGATCAGCTTGTGGCGGTTTACTTGCCGCTGTGCCAACAGTACACCACCCTGTTTTGCGAGGCCGAGACAAGCCCGGACAAGTACCAAGAAACCGTCTTCAAAACCGATCTTTCCGACCGCTTGCATCGAGTGGCAATACAGCAAGCCGCAGGCATTGCCAAAAGCGTTCGCACCAATCGAGCGAACGCCTATCAGGCGTACCTGGAAGATGTGGCTGATTACGCTCAGGCTCAGGCGGAAGGCCGGATGTCCGCCTTCAAACGCCGCGAACCGACCTGGACCGAATGGGATCTCCCTGTGCTGCGTGTGCCAGTCATCCAAGCCAATGTCAACGTGGTGGTGCTCGAGAAGTCGGAGGACTCCACGTTCGACTACTGGCTGCGCGTGTCCACCTTAGATGTCGGGAATCCGCTTCGAGTCCCAGTCAAACTCGCCTCCTATCACAAACGAGCACTCGAAGGCCGCACGCTCAATGCATCCACAACACTTCACAAGCGCAATGGAGTCTGGTGGCTGACGCTCTCCTTTGACGAGGACGTTCCTCTTCAAACCAAGCCTGACGCCCCTACAGTAGGCGTCGATGTGGGCATTGCCCATTTCCTCACGACCTCCACCAATAAAGCGTATGGCAGTTTTCATGGCAAGATGGCCCGACAGCACAAGCACGATCGGGAAAAGCGTCGCCGCAAGGCGAAACTGCGAGCCTGCCTGGAAAAGAAAGGCGTCCCAAAGGGCAAGCTTCCTTCGACAAGTTCTGAAACGTCGCAACGCTTGAGCCGTCACGTCAAGCAAGAGATCAACCGGGCGGTCAATGCGTTGGTCAAAGATCATCGAGATGCCAGACTCATTTATGAGGACCTCAATGTGGCCTCGATGCGCTTCAAAGCAAGGGTGATGAACAGTTATCTGTATGCTTCTCACCTGGGGCATATCCCAGAGCAGCTGGCCTGGGCCGCCGCCAAACAGGGCATGGCAGCCCACACGGTCCGAGCCGCCTATTCCTCTCAGGAATGCCCCCGCTGCCATTATGTCGATCGCGCTAATCGGCCGAACCAGAAAACCTTCAAGTGCCTGGTCTGTGGTTACGCAGACCAGGCCGACCGCAAAGCCGCACAGACGCTCGCGGGACGCTGGGGGGATCGGAAACTGGCGGCATGTCGCTCGACCTCGGAGGTCAAGGCGCTCCTCATGACGCGGCATGAAGCGTGGAAACAGCAGAATCAGCAGAGGATCCAGGATGCCGGGCCTCCCGTCCAGTTGAGCTTCTGGGATCCCCCAGAGATGTTCCTGGAATCATCTCACGAGTGAGCATCTCTCAGTAGAGAGAGGTGCATAGGATGCTCGTAGTGCATCCTCCCGCCTAGTCCGCTGTTTGGTAAACAGGCGTAGGTTAAAGTGAGAAGGATAATCATTGCAATAGATGGTTATGCTTTGATCAACTATCAGAGAATCCCAGAAATGAGAGCAGTGGAGAGCAACGAAAGAACAAAAATGACGCTGCGCCAAATTATGTGAGAAAGCTCATCCTCTAAACAAGCTTGGTAGCGTGGCATGTTTTCTGAGAAACTGTCAATTTTATCTGATAAATGACAATGCGCTCCGATCTGTCCGAACCTTCGGCCCATGTTTTCATGTTGCAATGTCAGACACAACGAGTAAAAGCGGCACGACTACACAGCCGAATTTACAAAAACGGTGCGCAAACGTTCGCTTGTGGAGTGGGTTCTTAGGCTAACAATGGCTGCGCTGCTCATGATTGGCGCTGAATTCCCACGTTTCGCGCTGATTTTGGCTCACTATTGGCGCTTATTACCAGCTCCATCATAATCGGGAGCAAGAGATGAGCAATAATACTGCTTTTGCATAGAGTAACCGTTACCCTGCCCTTCATGTCAGCTCGTATACTAGGAGCATCGGTTCCAAGATGATGGTGAGGACGAGGTGACAGCAGCGGCATGACCGCGAACGTAAGAGAGTCCCCCATCATCCTGGGCTGGTTCAAGTTTGTACCGTATCCTGTGGCTTTGACCACGTATGACGAGCTTAGACAAACCTGGCCCTGGTTCCGAGACAACACGGTGTTCTCCATTTTGCCCCCCTAGAAAGGAGGCTATGATGGCCTCTCAAGCAGCATCGTACAACCTCTTCGTCGGAGTGGACATCGCGAAAGCTTCTGCCTCAGTGGCTTGGATGACTTCTGGTCGGAAGCCCTCTCGTGCCATGACGATTGAGCAGACCCCGCAGGGCTTCCGTTCTCTCCAGCAGCGGTTGCTCTCGACTGGCCATGCCGCGCGTACCATCTTGGTGGTGATGGAAGCGACAGGCTCCTACTGGATGAACTTGGCTCTGAGCCTCACACAAGCCGGCTTCCAGGTGAGCGTGATCAACCCGGCTCAAGCCCACCATGCGCGCTAAAGCGCTCCTCAAGCGGGCAAAGACCGATGCCATTGATGCACAAACGCTCACTCAGCTAGCCGCTTTGTTGCAACCAGCAGTGTGGAATCCTCCTCCGACAATGTTCGCAGAACTCTATCAGCGGCTTCTCGAACGAGAGAATCTCATCGGAATGCGTCAACGGATTCGCAATCAACTGCATGCCCTCACCCATTGCCCCACGGTGATTGCCTCCGTTCGCAGGCGTATGGAGCACTTGATCGAGTCGCTGGCCAAGCAGATCAGCGAGGTGGAGGCTGAACTGGATGCAGTTCTGGCGCTAGACGCGACCTGGGCCGCCTCTGTCACCCGACTCCAAACGATTACTGGGATTGGTCCGATCACTGCGGCTTGGCTCGTAGTGACCACGCTTAACTTCACCATCTGTGAGACTGTGGAGGAACTGACAGCGTATGCCGGGTTGGCTCCTCATCCCTTCCAATCGGGAACGAGCGTGCACGGGCGAGCAAGCATTGGGCATACGGGAAATGCTGCACTTCGTACAGCTGTGTATCTGGCAACCTTGAGTGCCGCTCAATACAACCCCGTCATCAAAGCATTTTATGATCGATTGCGAGCTGCTGGCAAACCGATGAAGGTCGCTCGTTGTGCTGCTGCACGTAAGCTTCTGCACGTAGCTTGGGCTTGCATGAAAAACAAGGAGGACTTTGATCCGCAGTATGTGCCAAGACAACGGAATGTAGCCTGATCATTTTACGCCTCAGTAGAAGAGCTTTTTTCTCCCCACACCCCAGCATTTTTTTGCCTCTTAAGCTCAGCCATTCTTCCTTGACAAACAATACCGTATCTTACGTAGCGCTGGGCCAAAAACCAGTGGATGGCAAATCTTTTCAGTTCACCGTTTTGGCCCTTGAGTATTAACGGACCGGAATACCACGCTAAATGCTTAGCGTGGTATTCCGGTCCGTTAATACTCAAGGGCCAATTTGCGGTATCGCGATGAGCTAAACATAAATAGCATTAAATATCATTATTTGTGTTTTATGTTAGGTTATGCTAGAATTTCGGTATACATGTTCTCTCCCGGGAATGAGCATACTGAACATGTAACAAAGGATTGAACAAGCCACGCAAAGGAGAATAGGAATGTAGGAAAAAACTGGTTCTTTCGATCCCTGACATAACCTGTGAGGGCTCTGTGAGCAACGCCCAGCAATCGCATCAATCGCTCGCTGGTGGGTGTAATGTGCGTATTGATCTGTCGACGAAAACGGTGCATTTGCACTATCAGCCCGATCAGCTTTCACACAGCCAGATCGAAACGGCGCTGGCCATAGCATCGCATCGTAAATACTCGCGTGAGGAGAGGAAGTGTTGAGCATCTTGCTTTGATTGTTCTGAACAGCTCTCATTTTCATGAGCAAGAGGTGCTGATACGTCTCTTGCTTCAAATCAGCAATGGAGGATGCATATGTGGAAATGGTCTTTAGCAGGGATAACGTTGGTGATGGCACTGCTCCTGCTCGCGGTTGCCAGTCCAGCCGTCCACGCGGCCAGTGGGAAGAAAGGATCGGTATCCCGTCCAGCCGTCCATGCGGCCAGTGGGAAGAAAGGACCGGTATCCCGTCCAGCCGTCCATGCGGCCAGTGGGAAGAAAGGATCGGTATCCCGTCCAGCCGTCCATGCGGCCAGTGGGAAGAAAGGATCGGTATCCCGTCCAGCCGTCCACGCGGCCAGTGGGAAGAAAGGATCGGTATCCCGTCCAGTCGCTCATAGCATCGCGAGAGGCAGAAGTGTCACTCAGTCCTCTCTGAGCAGTACCTCGACCCTTGCGTCTACTCATGGAAACAGAGCAACACGATCCAGATCCGGTACCTATGTGGTGGGGCCCAAAGACAGTTTATGGGTGATCGCCGCCCGCTTTTACGGATCGGGCCAGCAGTGGCAACGCCTCTATCAGAACAACCGGAGCATCATTGGTAGCGATCCTCGGATGATCCACCCGGGACAGCGGCTGGTGCTCCTCCAGTAAATGGGTAGTAATGGACAAGCCGCACGTCCGCCGCAGTGCTTCAGGGCACACACAGTTCATCACGACTTGGGAGCAGTCATGAGGACTCGTCGCTGAACACCCCTTTTCTGTACCAAGCACGGAGTGGGCGTTCTCCTGACCCACTCCGTGTTTGATCTGCTGATCCCAGTTGTGATTTTACGCTGCCATTGGTAATGCTTTGTGAAGCAATTCGTGGCAGAACTTCACGCTGTTAACGCCGATGGTATACGCCTTGAGTATTAACGGACCGGAATACCACGCTAAGCGCTTAACGTGGTATTCCGGTCCGTTAATACTCAAGGGCCTATAACTCGTATTATATACAAAAGTCATACTCTCTGCCCCGGCAATGTTTGTGAAAAATGGCTTGAAAGGCTCTTCCCTAATGCTTTTGAAACAGAGTGTCGCACAAAGATGTCACCAACTGCAAGGGAGCAGGAAGAAAACGCGCAGATATATGAGCATCATTAGACATTGCAGCCAAATGGGTTTAGCCGTAATTCCCAGCGGCGCTCCTGTATATCTGCCCCTGGTGCCACCTGACGTGTGCTAGTCCCTTCTTAGCGGAATCTAGAGGGGGAAAATATGTCGTGACCCCATCAAGGCGGCAAAGGAGCTTCTAGCTCAGAAAGGTAGCTAAGAAGATGAACGAAGATCAGGAAAAGTTCGAATTATCCATATTTGCGTTAGGTCTCCAAAATAAACATGGAAAGTCACTTGATGAAGTTTCTAGTAAGGTAGTTGAGAAAATGATTACTTTGCATGCCTTTGGCGTAAGCAGGAGTGATGCACTTCTGTCAGGATTCAAAATGATAGAGGAAATCGTCAAATCGCTTATCGGCGATGATCCTTTTTATGTATCGCACTATGCACTTACCATATTCCGCCATGCAGCCCACAATTTTAACGAAGAATTTGGTTACACTGACGAAGTAGCACCTCGATCATAGAATGGAACAGTCGTTGGTAGGAATCGTGAAAACGCTGGTCTCTTCCGGGAGGCTGGCGTTTTTTTATTGCCCGAAAGGAGGAATATCAATGACAGGGCATCACAGTGTCATCCGTCGAGAATGGGTATTCGATGGCTATTGGCTGGATAAGGTAAAGAATGGCGCAAAAGGCATTGCGACCGGGCCAGCATCAATGAAAGTCGAAGAGGAGGCGCTGCTCCTCGCTGATCCCTCTGAGATCACATTGGTGCCTGGCGAAGAGATTATATTCTATTATCAGCCAATGAGCATAGAAAGAGGTAGGGCTAGGATCACTGCACCTTCAGCGCATGCCGCGACACTAGACATGAATCCTCATACCACGCCAGCAGGGTTTACAGGGCATGTTGTATCAAATACAACCATGTCGCCTTCCTACACCTGCCCATTACCGGTGATCTATTGGCATAACAGTAACAATCCTTCCTGGGCTGTGAAGCTAGCGCAGCAGTCACTAAATTATTGGCACAATACTTCTAGCACGGGCTTTAGGACCTGGGTTCATGAATATAGCAATGGTAATCCATTTCTTCTAGCTGTAGATGGACAATTTGGTGTACTCACACAGCAGGCCGTATTTGACTTTCAAGATTATTATGGCCTTGATCCAGATGGAATCGTTGGCCCACGGACCTGGCATGCTCTTGGGCATTGTTAGTACCAGATATATCAATTGATAGAACTGCCTTGTAGTATACAGAGGCAATGAAACGCACAATAGCGCTTTCCTTGCGCCCTGGAAGGCGCTTTTTTATTGCTTGGAGACGTAACGCAAACTTGCTAGTAAGCGTTGCACTTCCCACGCTGGTATACTGGCAAGAGGTAACGCTATCTTGTAAGTGAGCGTTACACGGAGAGGATGGTAAGAAGCAATGGGCGTAGATCGCCACGACAGCAAGCTCATAGACATCTATGGCGACAAGACAGCGAAGGCTGCGCCGCATCCCCGCGTCGCGTATCAGCGAGAGATACACCCGCGCCAGGTGACATTCACCTGCGCGCAGTGTGGCCAGGAGAAAACACAATGGCGCTATCCTGGAGCTCCCCCACGCTATTGCAGTGATGAGTGCCAGGACGGAGCCAGGCGCGCGAAGACTCGTGAGCGAGTGAGACGGCACCGAGAGAAAAAGCAGGCGGCTGAGGCGAGCGAGGGGGAGAAGAGCGATGAGCCTGCAGAGAAGACGCTGCAAGTCTCGCTCTGGCTGCGTGTCGAGAATAACAGCAATTATATAGGATGATTTTCAGTTGTCAACTGCAACCTGATACGTGTTTTACAGGTGTAAATCCCAACATTATTCTGGCGAAAATCCCATAATTATCCTGGTGAACAAGTTGTTCAGGGGAGCTTACCTACCAGGACAATTATTGGAAAAGCGGCCAGAATGGCCTATTAGGCCCGCCGACGAAATTTACAACGTTAAGCCCCAAAGTGCTCCTGAAACTTGGACTTTTTTTTATATTGGCTTGGCAGCGCAAAGTTGACGAAAAAGAGATAACGTATCATATTCAATTTTTACATCCAGCCGAGTTCTCTCGCTTTCAGTGCTGCCTGGGTGCGGTCACGCACCCCCAGTTTGCCCAGGATGTTGCTGAGATGGTTCTTCACCGTGCCACCTGTAATGTAGAGTGCCTCGCTGATCTCACGATTGGAAGCACCGTGTGCGAGCAGAGCCAGGATCTCACGTTCGCGCTCGGTCAACTGCGCCAGGTCGCTTCCGCCGATGGACGGGGGCGTGGCAGGGGTCACTGCTGTCTCGGTGGGAACAGATGAGAGGGAGGCGATGACTTTGCTCGCGATATCTGGATGCAGGAGTACTTGGCCCTGCGCCGCTGCACGAATGCTAGTGGCGAGCTGCTCGGCGGTGATATCTTTGAGCACATACCCGAGCGCTCCCGCTTGCAGACCAGCGTGGATCAGCTCACTATCGTCGAAGGTGGTCAAGATGACGATGCGGCTCTCGGGCCAGCGCTCTTTGAAGGCCCTAGTAGCGGCGATGCCATCCATACGCGGCATGCGTACATCCATGAGCACCACATCGGGCGCGGTCCGCTCAGCATGGAGGCGTTCGGCGACCGCCAGTGCCTCCTCACCGTCACCGGCCATGCCCACGGCCTCAAAATCCGGCTCCATCTCAATCAGCTTACGAAAGCCCTCGCGCAGCAGGCGCTGGTCGTCAACAATCAACACATGGATACATTTTGCCATGGCTATGCTCCATCCCTCGTTTCTCCTGATCTTTTGGCGGCGACTTCTGCTGATCCCCGTTTCTCTAATGGGATCACCGCTTCAACACGCCAGCCGTGTCCGGGCTCGGGACCGGCCTTGAGCGTACCGTCCAGGAGCGCGACTCGCTCACGCATGCCGAGCAGGCCGAAGCCCGGCGCGTCGTTGTCGTCCTGAGATGTGGAGCCCTGGCCGTTGTCAAGCACGGTCAGTTCCACCTGCTCATCGCTCGTCGAGAGGCGCAGCAACACCTTTGTCGCGCGCGCATGCTTGCGAATATTCGTTAGCGCCTCCTGCGAGCAGCGGTACAGCGCCATACGCAGTTCCTGACTCAGAGCGTGCGTGACCTCTTCCAGATCGAGCGTCACTTCGATCTCGCGGCAGGTCATGTCAAATTCGGCGACCAACTGCCGGAGCACCTCCTCGAACGGGCCTGCGGTTGCTGCATCGGGACGGAGTGCCTCAACCGAGTGACGCACGTCTGTCAGGCATGCTTTCGCCACGCGCCGCGCCTCTACTAGCTCTTCGTGCAGACCGGCATCGCCACGCACCTCCAACTGTGTTGCTGTTTCAAGCTGCACGGCGAGCAACGTGAGCGAGTGCCCGAGTGTATCGTGGATCTCGCGCGCGATACGGTTGCGCTCGCGCACTGCCGAGAGATCCTCGACCTGGGTTATATACTCCAAGAGTTGTGTGTGGGCTGCCTCTAACTCGGTGTTCGAACCTTCCAGCTCTCTGATAAGCTGCTGCATACGCACGTGGGCCAGCGCCAGTTCGCGTATCGTAGAGGCGAATCCGAAGGCGAAGATGAACGTGAGCAAAAGTGTCACCTGGCTGCTCACATCTCCATGCTGCTCTATGAGCGTGGACACGAGGCTTGAACTCAGCCAGAGGACAAACGCGGCACTCAGACCAAGGACCCTCGGTCTGAGTGCCGCCATTAAGGTAGTGGTGAGAACTGGCAGCAACCAGAGCCAGTCAGATCTGGGGCCCAGCAAGGAAAGAAGCGGAGAGACGCAGGCCAGGCAGAAGAGCACAAGCAACCAGGAGCGGCGCGGATTCCCATCGGACAGTTTCCCCAGATGGAAGATTACCAGCCAGGCTCCGTACGTCACGGTGAGCAGAAGAAAGCTGGCTAGCGTCGTATGCGCCGTCTCAAAGAGACTGAAGAGATAGCCCACGCAGGCGAGGAGGGAGAGAGAGAAATGAAGGAACCATGTAGGTACTCGCCTTGCTTGCAATTTTCTCTGACCTTGCTTGAATTCCATGCTACTATCCTCTCGCGTTCGTCAGATGCGCGTGTTTTTGCTGATTATACCCTACTTGTCTGTCTCCTTGCCAGTGACCAGAGTCATGGTTGCAGCTGACGTTCGCCTATGACTCCGGTCATCCCGTGGACTCTCCACAATAGCTCTTTCTTCGTGACCGGCTGCACATGCGCGATCCTCTTTGCATCGACTATCCTAATGATCAGCAGACAGAAAGATGTTTCTGCCGACGAAAAAAGAAAACAACAAAGGAAGAACTACTATGTCTGAAATGACACAAACCGCCAGCTCAGTGCTGCAAGCCTCAGCCTCTGGCGTTATGCTCGAAGCCCGCGAGCTGGTGAAACGCTATCGCCAGCGCACCGCCGTCAATGGAGTCTCCTTCCAGGTGCCGCACGGCGAGATCTTTGGTCTTCTTGGTCCCAATGGTGCAGGCAAAACGACTACCTTGGAAATGATCGAGGGCATTCGCAAACCCGACTCTGGTACCGCCATTCTCGCGGGCCTTGACATTCGCCATCGCAAGAACGCTGTCCAGCGCCTCATCGGCGTACAGTTGCAAGCCACGACGCTTTTCCCAGAACTCACGCTGCTGGAAACGCTCACCTTCTTCCGCTCGCTCTACCCTACTGGTCGCGACCCGCGCCAGCTCTTGAGCGAAGTCCATTTGGAGGAAAAAGCCAAAGCCCGCCCGCAAGATCTCTCCGGTGGTCAGCGCCAGCGTCTGGCTCTGGCTCTGGCTCTTGTCAATGATCCTCAGATTCTTTTCTTGGACGAACCAACTGCCTCTCTGGACCCGCAGAGTCGCCGCATGCTCTGGGATATCGTGCTGGCCCTCAAAGAGCAGGGCACAACCATCATGCTTACCACCCATTTTATGGATGAAGCCCAGATCCTCTGCGATCGTATTGCGATTATGGACAATGGCGAGATCATTGCCCTGGATACTGCGGCTCATCTCATTGATCGTCTTGGCGCTCAGGCCACGATCGATTGCAAACTCAACAGCCACACAGTCGCGGCTGACCTGGAAACGCTGCCCGCTGTCACCAAAATTCGCCAGAGCGCTGAGCACTTTGTCATCTTCACTGCCGAAATGCAGCCAACACTGGAGGCGCTGCTCCAGTACGCCAATCAGCGCGGCATCACCCTGACCGAACTCCAGGTCAGCACTCCTACGCTCGAAGATGTCTTCCTTGAACTCACTGGCCGTCAATTACGCCCCGAGTAAAAGGACAAGTACGCTGCCTATGGCGGCACGAGAAAGCGAAAAGACAATGAATATGCTTATTACCCTTATCCGTACCAACTTGCGCATGCTCATGCGCCAGAGGACCCTGATAATCACCAGCCTCGGCCTCGCCGTTCTCTCTATCCTCATCTTTGGAGCGCTCTTCGGCAGCAATCAGAGCACGACCACGACCATTGGCGTGGTTGATGAAGACCATTCGGCCATTTCCCAGCAGATCACCAGCCAGCTCCAGAAATCCGCCGCGCTCAGCATCACTATGGGCAATTTTAACGACGAGCAACAGGCTCTTCTCAACGGTCATCGCGATGCCATCATCGTCATGCCTGCCGGCTTCGGTTCCCAGGTAATCAAGGGCCTCGCCCATATGCAGGTCTACTACGACCAGAGCAATCCCATCTCTGCCGCCGCTACACGCCTGACCGTGCAGGCTATCGTCGATAGCGTCAATCGGGCTGCCGCTGGTAAGCCAGGCCCTGTTACCCTGGACGAGCAGGGTGTGGCGGCCCACGACCTGCGCCCCATCGACATTCTCACCCCCGGTATCCTCGGTATGCTGATGATGTGGGCCAACCTCTCCGTTGGCTCCGATCTGGTGCGCTGGCGCGACTTCGGTATTACTCGCCGTCTTGCGGCCACGCCCCTCAAGCCGTTGACCATGATCAGCGGCCAGGTAACGGCCCGCCTGCTGCTCTCCGTCGTGCAGGGGATCATCCTCATGGCTCTGGCAGCGTGGATCTTCAATGTCCACATCTATGGTAACCTGGGCTTGCTACTGCTTGTCGTTACGCTCGGTGCGCTCACCATGTTGGCCCTCGGTTTTGCTATCGCCAGCTTTATCCGTCGGCCCGAAGCCGCTCAATCGATCACACTGCTCATCAGCTTCCCAATGATGTTCCTCGGAGGATCCTACTTTGACGTCGGCAATTCCCCGTCTTTTATACAGCCGCTGATCCACGTCTTGCCGCTCTACTATCTCAACGATGCCCTGCGCCAAATCATCAACAATGGTGCTGGCTGGGCTGCTGTCCAGACCAGCGTGCTCATCCTCCTCGCCTGGATCGTTGCTTCCCTCATCGTCGTGTGGCGCGGCTTCAAATGGCTGTAAAGGAGATAGGTGAACGGGTCAGACCCCGCTTCATTCGGTGGAAAGGTGGCCCCAAATGGAGGGTTGCACTTCGCCTCGCCGTGATACGGTCCAACCAGGAGTATCTGTATCTGAGCTCCTCTCTCCATTTCCTGAGAGGACGGAAGGGTGCTGAGAATGACCCTTATCGGCAACGTTCACCGCCAAAATCGCCTCTACGCTGCCGATAAGATGCTCATTTGGCGGTTTTCTCTGGTGAACAATCGCTGCCGATAAGGTGCACGAGCCGCTAACGTTGTAAATTTCTTGCGCGGGCCTAATACCCCAGAATAGTGTTGGGATTTACACGAGTGCATTGCGTCACCGAAGTTCGCAGATGTAGGACATGGCTGGCTTGCCGTTGAGCGTTAGCTCATCGACGGCGACGAATCCGTTGTGTTCAAGCACCTTGCGCGAGGCCGGATTGTCCAGCGTGACTCTCGCGCGCAACCTAGTGAGTCCGTACTCTGTGACGGCGAGCTCACGCACCTTGCGCACCGCCGCTGTGGCCAGTCCCAGCCCCGCGGCCTTCCGCGCGATCCGGTACCCGAGTTCCGCCGACCCATCTGCCACTTCAACCAGGTTCACCCGCCCCACCACCTCGCCGCGCTCGGCCACCAGCAGGTGGAAGTAATCCGTCCCGGCTGCCTGCCACTCGAGCAGTTGCGCAAGCCGCGTGTCGAACTCGGCGAAGAACTCGTCCCCCCGATCCGGTATCGACGCCGCGAAGTACGCCCGATTCTCCCGCTCGAACGCAAGCAGGGCTGGCGCGTGATCGAGGCGGAGCAACTGAAGGTCTGGCATGAGGAGTTGGAGGCGTGGTGTCGATTCCAACCCGGTTCCCTTGTCTTCCTTCGATTCCGTGTGGGCGGGTTTCCTGCCCACGGCCTGCCTACCGATAAAGGAACATTCACCGACCTTTGGCGCGTCTCGTTCGTCTCGTTCTTCCATGTGTTCCTCCCTTTGCCCAATGGTGAATTGATATAATTGCCCGTTGAGTACTAGTCCTACAGAAGCCATAGAAATTGTCAAGACCCCTGTGGATCGGTTTGAAGAAACCCCATCCAATTGGGGAGACAACAATTCGCTGCTAGCGCTTGAAGATCTCTGAAGCGCCTGAATGGAGCCTTGTGGGGGGTGGGGCCAGCGGGCTAACCCCAACAATTTATACAGTTGGGGTTAGCCCGCTGGTCCTGGTGCCACCCTGGTGGGATCATACTCCTCTCCCGTCCGGAGCAAAGAAGCCGCAACGAGCAGCATTTTGCGCATAACAGCCATCAGGGCAGTCATTTCCCCCACACCTCGCGCCAGGAGCCGATGATAGTAGCTGCCAAAGGCCGAACCTGGGAGCCAGGTGCAACGCATGGCAGCCATATAGAGCATGCGCCGAACCAATCCGCTGCCTCGCTTAGACAGTTTGGCTTTGCCCTGCCATTTCCCGCTCTGTTTGATTTCGATATCCATGCCCGCATAGGCGACCACCTGGTCCAAGCGCTGAAAACGGGCGACCTCTCCCAATTCGGCGAGCAAGACGGCCACCGTCTGTTGCCCAAATTCAGGGATCGCTTGGAGCCGCTTGGCTTCTGGATCATCGGAAAGCAACCGTTCAATCTGGGCATCAATTTGCTCCAGATGGACCTGAGTGGAACGGAGTTGCTCGCACCAAATTTGCAGGCTCAGTTCGCGCGCCTCCACTGCAAGCCCACTGCTCACCGACTGGTGGGCTACATCCACTAACCGTTGCGCCGTCTCACGCCCATAGTTGTGGGGAGCCGTTGCATGCAAGATAGCCGCAATGGCATCCACTCCTGCGGCGCGGATTGTTCTTGCGCTGGGATACGCCTGGAGCACCGCAGTAGCAGTCATGCGGCAGGGATCGGCAAAGACCTGGGTGAACTCGGGAAAGAGGACCACCAGCAGCCCCTGGATCTCGTTCTTGTCACGAGCGATCTCATCGCTCAGTCGGGTATGCAAGCGGACCAATTCGCGATAACTGGCAATATGTTGCGTGGGAACATACCCTACTCGCGCCTCTCCGCTGAGCAAGACGCGCGCAATGGTGGCCGCGTCCAAACGATCGGTCTTGGCGCGCAAGCCACGTTGTTTGGCGAATTCATGCGTTTGTCGAGGATGTAACAAGCAGAGGTGATACCCCTGCTGCTGGAGAAAGTGAAAGAGATTCTCCCCATACCGCGAGGTCGCCTCCAGGCCAACCACGATGCGCGATGGATCTCTCTCCAAACGGGCGAGCTGGGCCTGGAGTTGATGAAACCCTGAGGCCGCATTGGCGAAGCCACGCGGTTTGATAACCACCTGCTTCTGGGGAGTGAGAACGGTAAAGCAGCAAGCTTCACTGCCCAGATCAATCCCGACAACATACGAAAAAGATGACGGGTCAAGCACGACCGAAGTTGCTGGGTCGGCCATCACACACCTGCTTTCTTCTCGACCAGTCCCTGTCCCGTTCGTGTTCCTTGTTGGCTAGTGGGATACCCTCCCACGCAGAGCAACCGTGAACTCACGTTGGATCGGCAGTCCGGCGCTTCTCACGGGAGAACGCGCTGCTGCACCAAGCCCAATCGACCTTTCTCGCTCTGGCAGGCGGGGAGCCGTCTGTAGGAGGCGGTCACTCTCTACGAGAGACAGTCGAGGCCGCATGTTGTAACGATGGCTCTCCCACTGGTGTTTCCAGTCTCGCAGATTCCCTGGCTGTCAACAAGTCCTCTGCTCGACACCAATTAGTATATGAGTTGTAGATATTTGGACAGTTGTAGATATTTGGAAGGAAGAAGACCTAAAGAGATACCCTCTTTCTGTTCTCTGTTCAGCTTCAGCGACGGCACAGTTCTTATCACATCTGAAAAAGTCCAAGCTCTGCATTTGAGTGCATTTGCTTCGCGGTAATCCGTCCCTTTCTCCATCTCCCTGCCGTCAAAGTGCATAAGCTCTACGACTTTTAAAAGTGTTTCCAGTAGCATATAATTGTCATTGAGAGATCAACAACCATGAGGAAGATATCGTGTGATGCTCAAGAACACCCTGCTCGCAAGCAAATTGTATGTGCCGCCCCTTCGGGCCAAACTCGTACCGCGTCCGCATGTGGTTGATTTGCTTGAGCAGGGAACTCGGCGGTCACTCACGTTGATATCCGCTCCTGCTGGTTCGGGGAAGACCACGATCGTGAGTTCCTGGCTCCGCGAGAGCAGAGTCATGGCTGCCTGGGTCTCGCTCGATGCCCATGATAACGACCTACATCGCTTCTGGATGTATGTCCTGGCTGCATTGGATGAGCTCCATCCAGGCACCCTCACACATGCGCAGGAATTGCTCAAAACTGCCCGTACTCGTCAATCTCCTCCCATCGAGGAGATTGTTACCGCCGTCATCAATAACCTCATTCATCTTGATGATGATGTGGTGCTCATCCTGGATGATTATCACGAAATCATTACCCCCGCCATTCATACCTCTCTGGCATATCTCGTTGAGCATCTTCCGATGCGGTTGCATCTCTTCATTGTGACGCGGCGCGATCCGCCTTTCTCGCTTGCACGTTTACGAGCCAGCGATCAATTGGAGGAGATCCGCACCGCCGATCTGCGCTTTTCCCCTGAAGAAGCGGAACTCTTCTTCAGGAAGGTGATGGATATGCACCTGAGCCCTGACGAGGTTGCTGTGCTGGAAGCACGTACCGAAGGGTGGGTCGCTGGTCTCCAGCTTGCTGGTCTCTCGATGCAGCGCCATGCTGATCGATTGAGCTTTCTTAACGCTTTTACGGGGAGCCACCACACGCTGGTGACGTATCTCGCGGAAGAAATCCTGCACAAGCAACCCGCGCGGGTCCAGCAGTTTTTGCTGCGCACCTCGCTGCTTGGCCGCTTGAACGCGTCCCTCTGTCAGGCGGTCACAGAAGATGCAGAGAGCCAAGCCTTGCTCGCTCATCTGGAGCAGTCCAACCTGTTCATCGTTCCCCTGAATGAAGAGCACACCTGGTATCGATATCACCAACTCTTCGCCGATTTCCTACGGACCTGTTTGCAGCAAAGCCAGCCTGACCACATCACGACACTGCATCAGCGAGCCTCAGACTGGTATGAGCGTCATGGTTACTTTGAAGAAGCGATGCACCATCTGCTGCTAGCGCAGGATTTTATGCAAGCGACGCGATTGCTTGAGCAGAACAGCCAGGAAATGATGAAGCGTGGGGAGTTTGCCATCCTTCATCGCTGGATCGTATGCCTGCCTGGTGCATTGGTGCGGAGCAATCCCAGGCTGCTCATTATCCATGCCAAAGTGCTGGCTTTCCTGGGGAATATTGAGGAGGCTGAGGCGCGTCTCCAGGAACTTGAAGCATGTGTGCGCAATGAGCACACTCCCACAGAGATGGCTTGTAATTGTGAAACCATGAGAGGCGAAACGCTGGTTGTGCGTGCTTTCATCGCCACCCAACAACAGAACTTCCCGCGGGTTCGAGAGCTCGCGCGCCGCGCGCTGGAGTATCTGCCCACCAGCGATGTGTTGATGCGCAGCCTCATCTCCCTTTGTCTGGGCATTGCCTTTCGCTTCCAAAATGGCCTGGCCGCGCGCAAGGCTTTGGAGCAAGCGATCCGTGACGCCGAGAGTCCCCATGTCAGCTTGCTCAGTCTGGAGCATCTGGGCTACCAATTGCAAGAGCAGGGACAACTGCATCAAGCCCTGGAGATTTATCAGCAGGCATTGCGTCTTCAGCCAGAGGGGAAAATGACTGCGTCGATGTGGATGGCGTATCTGGGTATCGCGAATGTGCACCTTGAATGGAATGAACTGGAGCACGCTGAACAGGCTCTTCTCCAGGCCCTGAAATTAGGCAAAGAGAGAGATGTCCCCGCTGCATTTCTTGAGATCACCGTCCTTTTGGCTCTCATCAAACAGGCTCAGGAGCAGATCGATGAAAGCCTTGCTTTGTTGCGGCGAGAAGAGATGGTTGGCCATCAGAAACAATTTGCGCCAGCAATCCAGGTCACGAGAGCCTATCAGGCTCTGCTTGAAGTCAGGCGCGGACATGTCCAGGCAGCGATACCGTGGATGCGGGATTTTGAGCAGCAAACGGTTTCGTACCCTCTGACCAGCAGAAATGAGCGAGAGTATCATATCCTGGCTCGCGTGCAACTGGCGGCAGGAAACGACGCAGAAGCGGAGCGCGTCCTGGCTCAGATGTTGACGCTGGCGGAAGAAGAAGGCCGCATGCGAGCGGTCATCAAGACGAAGGTGCTTCAGGCCCTGGTGTTTCAGGCGAAAGGAGCCACTGAGCGCGCCATGAGTACCATCATCCAGGCACTTGTGCTTGCTGAACCGGAAGGCTATGTGTTCACGTTCACGGAGGAAGGGGCAGAGATGGCACGTTTGCTCAAAGCAGTACACGCGGCCCAACGCACAGGATCGCTCGCGCTTCGCCTTGCGCCAGAGTATCTCCAACGGTTACTGGATGCCTGCGCTGAACGTAGAACCTCGTCAAGCTCGCATATCCTCTTGAGTGAGCGTGAACGAGAGATCGTGCGCCTCCTTGCTTCAGGGTTGTCAAATCAAGAGATAGCGGATCACCTGGTCATTGCCATGAGCACGGTCAAATGGCATGTCAGACAGATTTTTAACAAACTGGGCGTCAATAGCCGCACGCAGGCGATTGCCCAGGCCAGAGAACTGAACGTGCTTTGATCTGATCGCGGTGAACCTGCTTGCCAAAAAAGAGCAACTGTCTCCCAGCGTGACGTTGCTCTTCTCGATGCCTCAACGTGTTCTCCGCAAGAGCGATGGTTAACGGTTCGGCCCCGCTGTCGTTCGGGGCTTCTGGCGGTGTCGGAGAAAGAGGCCATATCCTTCACGCGTCGCTGCCACCAGCACAAAACAACCAAAGATGAGTTGCAAGAACTAGTCATTCATCAGCAAGGCCATCCAGATACCAATGGCGGCCCCAAAAAACGCTCCGATGCCCATGATACTCCCAGCGCGAAGTGAGGCTGTTTGCTGGCGCAGGTGCATGAATGAGCCAACAAGGGTATTCGGGATCATCACCAGGAGCGAAGTCCCCGCCGCAGTATGCTGGTTCACTCCAAAGATCAAGACAAGAGCCGGGATGGTGAGTATTCCCCCTCCCATCCCCATACTACTCGACCAGGCTCCAATGAGCACTCCGAGCAGAAAGGCCAGAAGAACTACCAGGATGGGATCAGTGAGGGAGGGTCCTGGGAACAGAGATGGGGTCTGGCTTCTGGAAAAGACCGCGTTGAGGAGCATTTGGGCACCAGTGACGAGGAGCACTCCCAGGAAAAGCAGGCGAAGCAGTCGCTCGGGAAGACGCGCCGTGAGGCGCGCTCCAAGTGGCGCCCCGATGAGACCTCCGCACAAAAGACCGCGTTGAGGAGCATTTGGGCACCAGTGACGAGGAGCACTCCCAGGAAAAGCAGGCGAAGCAGTCGCTCGGGAAGACGCGCCGTGAGGCGCGCTCCAAGTGGCGCCCCGATGAGACCTCCGCACATCAGAGCGATGCCAGTGCGCAGATCCATGGTCTCTCCGCGCCAGCTATACATCCCGCCCCGATCACCGCAATTACCGCATTGACCAGTGTAGATGTCCCATGGATGCGAGCACGAGACAGGGTCGCCGTGTGATCCAGCGCGGGAATCGTCACGATACCTCCTCCTCCACCAATCAAGCCACCAACGATTCCTCCAGCCAGGCCAATGAGTCCATGTATCCATGGGGAAGGAATGGATTCTTGCGGGGGACTGGAAATGGGCTTCTCTTCGCGTGTTGCAGAGGTCATAGTGCGCTCCTTCTCTCTTTACCGGAGATGTGTGTTTCCTTTTGTATTGCTCAGAAGATCTAGGTTCAGATGCCTGAGATCATAGCGCAGCGCCCTGCACCCATCACCCGTCTAAAGGAGGGCTTTCTTTCCTCTTCAACTCCCCTCCTTTAGATGGGTGATCCTCTGCGAGACAACTGGTACCGTATGGCCCATACAAACAGAGCCTTCAGGAAGAATTGCAGCAACAAAGGAGAACGTTCGATGCCATTTGTTACAATTCCAGATGGAACACGCCTCTATTATGAAGAATCCGGTACAGGTGAGCCGCTTTTGCTGGTCAGCGGCCAGGGGTTGGACCATACCTCCTGGGACGGTATTCGCGACGATTTCACCGACCGCTACCGGGTGATTGTCTTTGATCACCGTGGAACTGGCCAAAGCGATCAACCCACTGCGCCGCCCTATTCGACACGTGGATTTGCGCAAGATGCAATCGCGCTGCTTGATCATCTTGGAATTGCACGTGTGCATGTGTATGGGTACTCAATGGGTGGGCGTGTCAGCCAATGGCTCGGTATTGATCATGGGCAACGCGTTGGTGCGCTGGTGCTGGGTGCCACCACGCCTGGTTCGGCCCATGGGGTTCCTCGCAGCGCGGAGGTCAACGCCTTGTGGACCAACCCGCTAACCGATCCGCAAGAGGCTCTTGAAAAGATAGGCGCGCTCTTTTATTCACCTGGCTGGATCGCATCACACCTGGAAGTGGTGAAGGCTGCGTTGCAGAGTCCTCCTCTTCCTGAGTATGTACGCCGACTGCATTATCAGGCGAGCGAAGGACATGATGCCTGGGATCTTTTGCCCACCATTAGCGCACCGACGCTGGTCCTCCACGGGAGCGAGGATCGGATGAACCCTCCAGCGAACGCCCACCTGCTGGCCAAGCGCATTCCAGGCGCAGAACTGTCTCTGATCGAAGGAGCACGACATGGGTATCTGATCGAGTTTCGCGAAGAGGCCAGCCGCATCGTCAAAGCGTTTCTAGCACATCACCCATTGTCATAAGCATTAAAAGAGCCAGTAAGAAAGGTGAAGGAGATTTTTATGCCGACAGCAGTTGTATCTGACAGGGCACAGGCGTTTCTCAAAGAGAAACATATTACCGTTTTAAGCACTTCAGCAAGGACGGAAGTATGCATTTGACACCGATGTGGTACCTGTTTGACGATGACGGCAGGATTATCCTGAATAGCCAGGAACATCTTCAAAAAGTGAAGAACATTCGCCGTAACCCACATGCTTCCATCTGCATTGTGGAAGGAACGCGCTATATAAGTATTACGGGGAGCATCAAGCTTATCGATGAGCAAGCAAGCGTGCGTCGGGATTTTGAGCGGCTCGTCGAGCACTACATCGAAGACGAAGCAACCAGGGAGCAATATACAGCAACATTTGCGGAATGACCGCGTGTCGCCCTTCATTTCACAGGTGAGAAAAATACCGAAATGTTTTTGTAGTTTGCTTGAAAGGAAAGAGAGTATGCGATGAAGAGTTACCATACAAATAAAGGTGGAGGTTTAGACAGCCTGACCGTGAAAGAGCACGACATTCCGACTCCCGGCCCACACGAAGTGGTGGTGCGGGTCAGGGCCAGCGCGCTCAATTATCGAGATCTCGCGATCTTATGGGGAACGTACCCTCTCCCAATCAAACCGGACGGCATTCCATTGGCTGATGGGGCAGGCGAAGTAATCGCCATAGGGACAGACGTTACTCGGGCGAAACCAGGAGACCGGGTGGCGGCAACCCCTCTTCCGCAGTGGATTGACGAGCCTTTCTTCCCAGGATTGGACTCGGCGGCACAGATTGGCGGTTCGCTGGACGGACTCTTGACAGAATATGCCCTGTTGCATGAAGAGTGGCTTGTCCACATTCCTGATCACCTTTCCTTTGAAGAAGCCGCAGCATTGCCTACTGCTGGGGTTACTGCCTGGAATGCACTCACAGGTGCCCGACCGCTCCAGGCTGGCGAAACGATGTTGATCCTGGGATCGGGGAGTGTTTCTCTCTTCGCGCTTCAGTTCGCCAAGCACCTCGGTGCGCGCGTTATTGCAACCACGTCGAGCGAGGAGAAAGCCCAACAGCTTCATACGCTTGGGGCAGATAAGGTGATTAACTACCGAACGACGCCCAACTGGCATGAAACGGTGCGTGAACTGACCAGTGGACGAGGTGTCGATGTAGTCGTTGAGTCCACGAACCCTGGCACGCTTGAGCAGTCAATCAAGGCGACCGCAGTTTCAGGACAGGTTGTCCTGGTTGGATGGCTTCCCAGTGACGTATCAACCATTGACATCGGAAGCTTTTTCTTCGGTCTTGTCGCGCTGTGGCCCATCTTCGGCGGGAGTCGCGTCCAATTTCACGCCATGAACCGCGCCGTAGCCCAGAGTCGGCTTAGGCCAGCCATTGATCGCGTGTTTCCTTTCGAGGACGCAAAAGCAGCCTACCGTTACTACGAAGAAGCTCAGCCTTTCGGAAAGGTGATCATCAGTCACAATTGAGCACCGATCCATTGGAGGCGCAATCGTGCCGGTCCCGATAGGACCGGCACGATTCTTGTATGTTGATGCTTTCGTCCTTTCTTATCACCTGTATTGTTCTAGAGAGTTCTCATATGAGAGAGAAAATGAGAACACAAGGAGAATCCTCTATGCCTCTTCCTTTTTCTTCTGTCAGGGTATCTTCCTCTCCTGAAGAGGTGTGGACCACAGCCTTCCACGAACTGGGCCAACGGATCAAACGCCATTTCGTGCGATCGGAGCCTTACTACCGAGCACTTGCCTACGTACAGGGATTGATGAGTCCAGTAGAACGAAAAAACGGGTGGCAAGTGGCTGAGGAAGTGGGGGAAGTCACTCCGTACGCGATGCAACACCTGTTAGATCGGGCCAAGTGGGATTGCGATGGGCTGCGAGATACGTTGCGTATGTACGTCTGGGAAACGCTTGCGGAGCCAAACGCGGTGTTGGTGATTGATGAGACAGGCTTTCTCAAAAAGGGACGCAAATCGGTAGGAGTGCAACGGCAGTACAGCGGCACGGCTGGGCGTATCGAAAACTGTCAGGTGGGCGTGTTTCTTTCCTATGCGAGTTCGCGTGGACACACGTTGCTAGATCGCGAATTGTACCTGCCCAAGAGTTGGACGAACGACCAGGGGCGTTGTCGAGAAGCTCATGTGCCTGCTTCGGTGACCTTTGCTACGAAACCGGAATTGGCCGCGCAAATGCTCTGGCGCACTTTAGATGCTGGCCTCCCCGTCGCCTGGGTAACCGGTGATACCGTGTACGGAAGCGCACAGTCGCTGCGGGCTGGTCTGGAAGCCCGTAAGCAGGCATATGCATTGGCAGTGGCTTGCAAAGAACATGTGGAGGCGCAAGGAATCCGCAGGCGAGTGGATCAGATAGGGCGTAGCCTGGCTCGGGAAGACTGGCAGGAGTTGAGTGCAGGCGCGGGGAGCAAAGGACCTCGCCTCTTCGCATGGGCGCGCATCGAACTCTCGGCACCGGAGATCAGCGGATGGCAACGCTGGCTCTTGGTGCGCCGAAGCCTGGACGAGGGAACCAAACCTACAGAGATGGCCTTGCTGGTCTTTGCTCCCGCTGATGCCTCCCTCTTTAGAGGAGATGGTGGAGGCTTTCGGCGCGCGCTGGACAGTGGAGCAGTGTTTTGAAGAAGGGAAGGGAGAAGTTGGCCTGGATGAGTACGAAGTCCGTTCCTGGCACGGTTGGTACCGGCACGTCACTCTTTCAATGCTTGCTCTGGCCTTTTTAACGGTCTTGCGAGCCCGTGATGAAGAAGACACACTCAAAAAAAGTCTGAGCAGACGCCTCAGACACCAGAGGCAGAAGCAACCGACCCTATTCAAGCCCACGTGTCTTCTGATCTCCCGGTCATGGTTCCCCTCAGTGTTGCCGAAATCCGGCGGCTTTTCTTTCGTCTTGTAGGCACACAGTCTTTCCCTTTTGCCTACCACTTGGCCTGGTCATTTTGGCGACGCGCCCATCAGGCTCTCGCTCGGCTCTGTCACTATAAGCGCCGAAGTGCCATCTCCAGTTATCTACAACTCATATACTAATTGGTGTCGAGCAGAGGACTTGTTGACAGCCAGGGAATCTGCGAGACTGGAAACACCAGTGGGAGAGCCATCGTTACAACATGCGGCCTCGACTGTCTCTCGTAGAGAGTGACCGCCTCCTACAGACGGCTCCCCGCCTGCCAGAGCGAGAAAGGTCGATTGGGCTTGGTGCAGCAGCGCGTTCTCCCGTGAGAAGCGCCGGACTGCCGATCCAACGTGAGTTCACGGTTGCTCTGCGTGGGAGGGTATCCCACTAGCCAACAAGGAACACGAACGGGACAGGGACTGGTCGAGAAGAAAGCAGGTGTGTGATGGCCGACCCAGCAACTTCGGTCGTGCTTGACCCGTCATCTTTTTCGTATGTTGTCGGGATTGATCTGGGCAGTGAAGCTTGCTGCTTTACCGTTCTCACTCCCCAGAAGCAGGTGGTTATCAAACCGCGTGGCTTCGCCAATGCGGCCTCAGGGTTTCATCAACTCCAGGCCCAGCTCGCCCGTTTGGAGAGAGATCCATCGCGCATCGTGGTTGGCCTGGAGGCGACCTCGCGGTATGGGGAGAATCTCTTTCACTTTCTCCAGCAGCAGGGGTATCACCTCTGCTTGTTACATCCTCGACAAACGCATGAATTCGCCAAACAACGTGGCTTGCGCGCCAAGACCGATCGTTTGGACGCGGCCACCATTGCGCGCGTCTTGCTCAGCGGAGAGGCGCGAGTAGGGTATGTTCCCACGCAACATATTGCCAGTTATCGCGAATTGGTCCGCTTGCATACCCGACTGAGCGATGAGATCGCTCGTGACAAGAACGAGATCCAGGGGCTGCTGGTGGTCCTCTTTCCCGAGTTCACCCAGGTCTTTGCCGATCCCTGCCGCATGACTGCTACTGCGGTGCTCCAGGCGTATCCCAGCGCAAGAACAATCCGCGCCGCAGGAGTGGATGCCATTGCGGCTATCTTGCATGCAACGGCTCCCCACAACTATGGGCGTGAGACAGCGCAACGGTTAGTGGATGTAGCCCACCAGTCGGTGAGCAGTGGGCTTGCAGTGGAGGCGCGCGAACTGAGCCTGCAAATTTGGTGCGAGCAACTCCGTTCCACTCAGGTCCATCTGGAGCAAATTGATGCCCAGATTGAACGGTTGCTTTCCGATGATGGTGAAGTAACGCCGCAACGCCGTCAGATACTGATAAATCGCTTGTGGTCCCAATGGTTTGTTCAGGAGCTCCTGGCTTGCAAGCTTGTGCCGCGCGCTATCACTTGCGTATTGCCCATTTGTCCACGAACAGATATCAGCTCTGAAACGAAGCGCCAGGTCTTCAGTCCATTGCGCTGGTATGTGGATGTGGGGAGCATGTTCAGAAAGCCATCGGCCCGTGACCAGAATATGGAAAAGAAACGCTTTTTTTGTGCCCAGGCTCAGATCAACGGTCTGGTCAAACCAGGCCATGGCCCACTCATACCAATCTTGTGCCATCCCGCTCGAATTAAAGCGATGGGACGAGATTGGTATTTCTCGGTAGTGACTCCGGAAGGGGGTGATAGAATAGAGAGGAGGAGGTGAACGATGAACAAGCGAGAAGCAGAGGAGCAGAGCAGTCTGCCAACGTGTCCCAATCCCGCATGCTCAGGGCCGCGCGTTGTGCGCAATGGCAGCCACCGGGGACGGCAACGGTATCTGTGCCGCACCTGTAAGACGTACTTTGGAGCAACGCAAGGCACGCCGATGTATGGGTTGAAGACGCCTGCCCCCGAGGTAGCGCAAGCGCTCTTGGTGGTGATGCGGCGCGGCAGCTTGCGGGCTGCCGAGGAGATCACCGGGCACAAATACGAAACGATCAGTGTCTGGCTCAAGCGAGCAGCAGAGCATGCCGAGGCCCTGACGCAGGTGATGGCTTGCGATCTGCACGTGAGCCAGGTGGAAATCGATGAGTTCTGGTCGTTTGTCCAGAAAAAAAGGGGACTGAAGGGGCGTCCGACGAAGGAGCACGCTGGGCTTGCCTCGTCCAAGATCGGGAGAGCCGCTTCGTGGTTGCCAGTGCCACCGGACCGCTGGGCGAGAACCTGATGACGCGGGCCGTCAGCAGGACGGTCCTGCGAACCCATCGCCGCCCGCTCTGCTGGTTTAGTGATGGCTGGCATGGCTATGCGGCCATTCTCCATCGTGCCTATCGCCAACCCCAGTCGCGTCAGGGCAAAACCGGACGGCGCAAGTTGGTGGTGCCTGACACCGTGTCGTTGACGCAAACAGTCAAACACCGTGATGAGCATGGACGCCTCCTGTCAGTAGCAATCCGCATGGCGATGGGAGCAAGCCAGGGACCCGCCGGGACCGTGCACGTGGAGCGACTTCATGGTGCGTTGCGTGATCGGTTGAATGCGCTGACCCGCAAGACGCATGCTTTTGCCAAACGAGACGCGACCTGGGATGCGCTGGTCGGCTTGCAGATCTTCGATCACAATTTCCATCGGGCTCATTACGCTCTACGCCTGCCGCTTCAGATTGTCGATGGCGTTCATCGCTATCACCATCGATCTCCAGCAATGGCTCTGGGCGTGACTGATCATCTCTGGTCCTTCCAAGACTTGTTGACTACTCGACTCCCTATCACCTCTTAGAGGAGTCACTACCCAGAAATTGAGATCGGGATTTTTGCTCGTGGCTGTCTCTCGCGTCGCGTGCAGAGTCTGCAAGAGTTGCGTCAGCGCATTGTGACACTGGAGGCCGAGCGCAACGCCCAGCGTTGTACCATTTCCTGGAGGTTTACCTGCAACGATGCTCGCGACACACTCCATGATCTCTATCCTGTCATCAATAACAAACTGGACTGACTACTATACTCGCCTGTAAACTTTGACATTACGCTGCTGATTTTTAGGCAATTCCTCTGCTGATCAGAGATGCTCTTTCTCGGCCAATCATGAGAAAGTTGGCTGAAAAAGCCAAGGGAGGAGAAATCCTCCAACGACATAATTGCCTAAAAAACGGCAGCGTAATGTCAAAATTTACATTTGTGGCCGCTTTGAAGTATTTGCTGGAACGGGTTCCACTTGAGGTCGATCTGAATACATCACTGTCTCGCTGGCGGTGGTGGGCCACTGGTTGCGTTGGTTGCATTGGGATCTTGAAGGACTGGCTGGTTGACGCAGTGGCAGCAACGCTCATCCAGAACGGGACCAGCCTGACCGAAGCGGTCTTGACTGCGACCATACCACATCCGGCCAGACGGCTCAGCTTGGAAATGGAAGCACGGGCAGGCGAACATAGCATCGCACGCCACGATAGCGAGAGTGCCAAACAATTCCAGGCACTGGTCAAAAAGCCGACCAAAAGAGTAAAGGAAGAGGCAAAACAAGCAACGGGAAACGGACCTGGAGTGCCTCATGCTGACCAAGTCGACCAGATGAAGGAATCCTCCGCTGCGACGGTACTTCCCATGCCGCAAGTGACCCCCAAACCGACCAAACCTCGTGTGGGGCAACGTGCTCCAGAACGTGATCCTGTTGGAATTACTCCTTCTCCGGCGCAGAAATCTGTGGGATGTTTCTTTACCGAAGTTATCCCAGTAACACGTGCTCAAGCTGAAGAAGAAGGTGTCTCGCGCTTTGAGTGTCCAATCTGTCTGGCAACGAGAACTCTTACGTTTGCTGAAGGGAGCATGAGGTTCCCCTGGCATCCGAAGCGCACCACGGTTACTCCTAATCACGGCTTACGTTGGGTCAAGCGAGAAATATGGCAGCTTTCTGAAAAGTAGAGCGAGCGTTACAAAGCTAATTCTGGCGAAGGTGTTATCCATTGCCCTTGCTTGAACGGCATGCAATCTTGTCACCTTGTCACCTTGTCACCTTGTCACCTTGTCACCCCAAGGCTTGCATCACGGCAAAATCTATGGTATCTTAGGTCAGTAACCCAACTATTATCTTTGAGAAAGGAGGACGCACACGATGGTTTTATATGATCGAAGCAAGTGCGGCGTAGGCACGAAAATTGGCATTTCCGCTTACCTATCTATGAGTGCGTCCTCAAAAGGGTAGATTTTTCGGCTTTTCCCGCGAAAATGGCACCACGAGGCGCACTTACGGCTCGTGGTTTTTTGTTGCGTTTTTCACATTTACCCTCCTACTCAGACCACGAGCCACCTCGTGGTTTTTTGTTGCCCAGAACCAGAGCTTATACACTCTCCCATGTGATTGACGTTCGAGAAGATGTTCAGAGAACGTCAATGCAGAAAGGAACGAATATACTGATGAGTCAAACAAAATCGTATCTCACGCTTCCCGATGCGCCCGCCATCCCTGGCTTGGCATTCCGCTTGTTTCAGGGAGCAGTTGACTTCCCCGCAATCAAGGCGGTGCGTAAGCAAATACAAGCTGTCGATGGCGACATCTGGCTTCCCGGACCAGATACCGATTCCGATCCCGTGTGCAATCCTTTGCAAGATTGTCTGTTCGTCGAGGTGGATGGCCAGGTGATTGGCTATACCTGGCTCGTTTGGTGGACAGAGAACTTTCTTGAGCTGTTTCTCTCCCTCGGCTGGCTTGTTCCTGAGTGGAGACGCAAAGGCATTGGGCGCACGCTCTTACGCTGGCAAGAGCGACGGATCCGCCAGATTGCCGAGATGCACCCAACGACGAAACCCTGTGTGTTTGGTGGCAATGCAGACGAGACCCAGCCTGGGAACCGCGCCTTGCTCTTGAGTGAGGGATACACGGTGGCGTTTACCATGGTGTGGATGACCTGCCAGCTTCCCACCGAACCTATCCACCTTGCACCGCTCCCTGATGGTCTGGAAATCCGCCCCGTCGAGCGTGACCAGTTGCCTGCCATTTACGCGGCAAACGAAGAAGCGTTCTCTGAGAGTGACGGGGGCCACGAAATCGAGAGCTATGAAACCTGGCTGCGTGACCTGGGCTGGCCGAACCTGGATACCAGTCTGTGGGTGGTGGCCTGGGATGGAGATCAAATCGCGGGGCTTGTCCTGAGTACTAGCGATGAGGAGGGCGCGCATACGCCCTGGGTCGCGACACTCCGTCCCTGGCGACGGCGCGGTCTGGGCAAAGCGTTGATGACTCGCATGCTCCAACGCTGCCAGGAGCACGGCATTACGCAGGCAGACATCGGGACGAGAGCGGAAAATCCAGGCAAATCCGTCCACCTGTACGAAAGCGTTGGCTACCAGGTGGTGCAACGCATGCCGAGGTATCGCAAGCCCTTCTAAGCCAACCATGAGAAACGAGGGAGCCTTTCTCCTTCTCCCTCGTCATACATCCAGCTAGGGGTGACAAGATTACGGAGGGCAAAACCTACGCTAAGCGCTTAGCGTAGGTTTTGCCCTCCGTAATCTTGTCACCCCTAGTCGCGGTTCTCGTGATCGAAGCAACAGCCCGAAATGGGCGCCATTTTATGCTTACAAAATGAGCCGTTACATTTTTCTGAAAAGCATCAAAGAGATGAGATGAAATTGCACCGCCATTTTATGAGAGAGAAATTTTTCTCAAAAACCGTCTCAATGCACTCCTCAAGCCAATCGTCGGCAAATTATCTGAGAGAAATGCGCCAATTTACCTGAGAAATGACAGCTTTTTGCGTCTATTTCTGGCGATTCTCGCCGTAATCGCGTACAATACCGGTAAAGCAGGGAGTACGTCGGCTCTCGTCGTCTTTCCAGGATGGTTTCGCTGGCTAATAAAGAGACTACCTGCCTGATCACGACAATCAAAAATGGATCATCGATGGAGCAGTACATGAGAGGAGAAAAGATATGCTTGTTTCCAAAGAGGGTAACCTGGTAACTTTGATCAATGTCTTTGAGACGACGCCCGAGCAGCAGCAGGCGCTGATCGATCAGTGGACTCGCTTTACTGAAGAGATAAAAGATGAGCCTGGCGTGATCGGGATAGCCCTACACAAAAGCACAGACGGCACCCGCATGATCAACTATGCGCAATGGAGATCCCAGGCAGACTTTGACACCTTTCTGAGGAGGCATGGCGCGGAATTCGCGCAGTTCAGCCAGAACGCCTCACGCATCGATCCCCATACCTACGATGTCGTCTATCTCTATGAACGCCAGGCAGTTAATTGACTCTGCGCCGTTGAGTGGGAGAGAGCGGGTATCCTCACCTTCTCCCGCTCATATGAGCCGATGGAGGGCGGCACTCCCACCGCTTTAAAAGCGAAACGGACTGACTACTACAAGCGTGAACATACAACCATCTTGTCCTGCTTGCGACATTTTCCATGGCCAAAATGACACCTATCCTGACCTACCAGTCCACTTGAGGCAAGAAACATGCATCGGAAAGCGTATTGCAAAGGGCGATGGCACTTGCGGTCAGGAAATGTGTCTCGGCTCTCATGGAGATGGAAGGAAACGAGCAAGGCTAGAAGCCATTTTAGGAGTGTATGCGGTCAATATATTGGTCAGTGATATGGCCAAGTATTACTTCGAGGTACAGTAGTGGTGTCGATCTGTTCCGTCAAACTGATGAAATCAATGCCGCGCTCTTGGAGACCCTTGAGCAGCTCGATCAGATGGGTCAAAGAGCGCCCTGCTCGATCCAGTTTCCATACAACGAACGTGTCCCCTGGCCGCACATACGCCAGCGCTTCGTCCAGTCCTTTTCGCTCCGCTTTTGATCCAGTCATCTTGTCTACAAACCATTTCTCACAACCTACTTCTTTGAGCGCGTCTATTTGAAGTGCCTCGTGTTGTTCCTGTTTGGAGACGCGTACATACCCAATTTTCATAAGCTCCTCCATATGTCTCACGTTTCCCGTCAACGGTCTGATGTTATGAGATAAGTTTTGAGATTCGTCAAGAGGGAATCCCGTGCTTGTGGAGGTGGTGCGCTGCAGCCTCAGAGAAGCAGAGCAATATGTCTCATAAAACGGCCGTTTTTTGCGACCCTAAACTGCCCCTGGCTGATAGCGAGGAGCCGGAAGCTTCCCTGCTGGTGGCGTTATGTGCTATACTCCCCCTCAGTTGGGGAGTTGGGGAGAAACCAGATTGAGGGAAAGGATTCGATGCCAAGGTCAGCTCTTCATATGCTCAGGTGGTCCGCCCAGAGCAAGATCTATATTCTTCTTACTCCTGACCAGCCACCGCTGAAACTGGAGACTGGCAAGGAGGAACCGTGGCTGACCTGGTTAGCCAGCCATTCCTCCTTCTCCTTTCAAGGGCAATATGGTCATCTCAATGTGCTCAAAGAGGTGCGCAAAAGGGGAGCGGGCTATTGGTATGCCTATCACACCACAGAGGGTCGCAATCGCAAGCGCTATCTGGGCTCTACGGACAAGATCTCGCTCGCACGCTTAGAGGAGACTGCGAAGGCGCTCTCGCAGGAGGCTGAACGACAGGCGCAAGAAAGTGCTTCTTCCCCCCACTCATTCTCTGCCTTACTCTCCACCAGGCTCTCTCCTCCTCGCCTGCCGAGTTTTCTGGTCGAGCGTTCACGTCTGCTCGCTGAGCTGGAGGCAGTCTACACCTACCCATTAACCCTTGTTTCTGCCTCCGCTGGGAGCGGGAAGACGACTCTGCTTTCTGCGTGGGCAAGCCGCCAGAAGAATCCGGTGGCTTGGCTTTCTCTGGATGCTTCGGATACCAATCCAGTACGTTTCTGGGCATCCTGTATTGCCGCCCTCCGCTGCTATGATCCCACGGCAGGAGGGGAGGCACTCGCCCTCCTGCATGCGCGAGAGGCACTCCCGCTCTCGACGATCCTGGTCTCGCTGCTCAACGACATCGCCCTGCTTCACCAGGAAATCATTCTGATTCTGGATGACTTCCATCTGATCGAGGATCAGGCCATCTACGAAGGGTTGTCTTTCCTGCTCGATCATCTGCCAGCGAGAGCGCATCTGGTTCTCTCCACGCGCACTGATCCGCGGCTTCCTCTCTCTCGCTTGCGCGTGAAAGGGCAGTTGATCGAGATACGCTCCAGCGATTTGTGCTTTAGCCATGAAGAGGCCGCCCACTTCCTGCGTGATGGGATGGCTCTGCCGCTTTCGGCAAATGACATCGCCATCCTTCTGGAACGGACAGAAGGCTGGATCGCCGGGCTGCACCTGGCCGCGCTCTCCTTGCGCAAGCAGCAGGATCTTTCCGCTTTTGTGAAGGACTTTGGAGGCTCCCACCGCTATCTGCTGGACTATGTCCAACAGGACATTATCACGCACCTCCCCCAACGGGTACAGGATTTTCTGCTCCAGACGAGCGTGGTGACGAGTATGAATGCTGCTCTGGTCCAGGCAGTCACATCACTGCCGACTCTTCAAGCAAGCCAGCAGCTGCTCGAAGAGCTGGAGCGGGCGAACCTCCTTGTGATTCCGCTGGATTCCAGGCGGGAGTGGTATCGTTATCACGACCTGTTTCGAGAAGCGCTACAAGCACGTTTGCACGCCAGCCAGCCAGAACTCGTTTCCCTCTTACACATGCGGGCCGCGCGCTGGTATGAAGCACAGGGCGAGCTGCGGGAGGCCATTACCCACGCGCAGGCCGCCCAGGACTTCTCCTTTGCTGCCTCCTTGATGGAGAGAGCCGCTCCTGCCTTGTGGTTGCATGGAGAAGTTGAGACCGTCTACACCTGGATGTTGTCCCTGCCAGATCCTGTTTTGCGTGTGTATTTGCGCTTGGCTCTTAATGCGGCTTTTCACCTGGTCAACTCCATCACGATAGCAACGCAACTGGTCCATTCTAACATGCAGGCCCAGGTAGAGCGAATCCATAGACGCATGGAAGCGATTCTGCGGAGGAAGTCGGAGTTGGTACTCTCCGATGCAGAGGTTGCCTTGATCGGACGGCGTCTGCGTGTCTTGCGTGCTCTGGCGACAGTCATGACGATCATCAAGGATGGCAACCAGGAGGGCCTGCGCCTGCTCACGCTGGAGATGGAAGCACTGCCCCCAGATGAGGAGGCCCACTGGAATGTGATCCCCCTCTACTTCATTTTCTGGTGGGAGGCGCTGCTGCTGGGGAAGGGCGCTTCTCTGATCGAGCGGTTGCTTACTGCGAAGCAGCAGATGATGGAGGCAGGAGACTCACTCGTCACCATCCGCGTAAGATGCTGGCTCGCTTTTGCCTATACTCAGGCCGCGCAGTTGCAGCTAGCGCAGCAAGAGTGCCTGGAAATCCTTGCCCTGGTCGAACAGAATGGTGCGCGCACCATTCTGGTAGGCTATGTGTATCATTTCCTGTTCCAGGTCGCGTATGCCAGGAATCGCCTGGAGGAGGCGGCTGATTGGCTCTCCTGTTTGCGACAGATCGCGCAGGAATGGCAATTGATCGATCTGCTGGTCAGGGAGAAGATTCTGTCAGTGCGGCTTGCGCTGGCGAGAGAGGATTTCTCTACCGCGCAAGAGTTTCTCGAACAGCTCACAGCGCTGGTGGAACAAGAAGGATTGGCCACCCATAGGGCTTCCTTGATCGCTCTTCGTGTGCAGTGGTGGGTCGCGGAGGGGAAGCTGGCGCAAGCGTCACAATGGGCGGCGCAGACAACACTTTCATCAGAGGCGTGGAACCCCTTGCGGAAAGAAGAGGCATTGGCGCTCATCCATGTCTCTATTGCACAGCGGCACTATGCTCAGGCTGTTGAGACGCTCGACAGCTTCAGCCACTATCTGGATCGGCCTGGCGATCCCCCGTCGGCGCTCTCGTTCCTGGCCCTCTCTGTGGTGGCCCTCTTCCATGCAGGCCAGAGCACGCGCGCGCAGAACGTCGCGACCCGTCTACTGACATTGACCGAGCCAGAGGGCATGCTGCGTGTTTATCTGGATGCTGGCCCACTCATGAAGCAGGCTCTCACGATGCTGCTGGAGGTGCCCCACCATGACGAGTCCTGCACGGTTGCCAGTTTCAGGCCCTACGTCTTGCGAATCCTTGCGGCCTCCGAGCAGGAAGGGCATGAGTCAGCTCACGCACAAGCCGCCCATCTTTCCAACCATCGGCATCCACAAGCCCTGCTTTCACCACTGTCTCGCCAGGAGCAGCAGGTGCTACGGCTGCTGATGGTTGGGCAGACCTATGCCGAGATGGCCCAAACCCTGGTAGTATCCCTCAATACGATTAAGAGCCAGGTCAGCAGCATCTATCGCAAGCTGGGTGTGAGCCGCCGCACCGAAGCTATGGCGGTGACGACACGTCTGAACCTCCTCTGACTCCTAGATGAAGACTATCCTTCCGTTCCTCCCCAACGCCCTTGCCAGCGTTCACCCTAAACATCGCGAAGACAGGTGATGTCATGCTCCCCATCTGCCGGCTATACTTTGCTCAAGCTGCAAGAGCAGTGTAGAACCAATTGGCAATGAGGGAATAAGCAAAGCGTGTCAATACGGCACCATCAGGAGGCGTACCAATGTATGTTTCGATCCGCGTTCAGGGGCACCTGGACCCCTCCTGGCAAGAGTGGCTGGAGAATCTGCACATCGTTCATGAGGAAGCTGGCACCTCACAGCTTTCCGGTACCCTTCCCGACCAGGCCGCTCTCTATGGCGTGCTGCTAAAGATTGATGGTTTACACTTGAGGCTCCTTTCGCTCCAACGCAGCGAAAAGAGGCCAGATGAGGGGTGATCTTTCCATCCGACAGCCACCGAGTGTTGTTTGTCGTAATTCTTTTCGCCGTTTGACCCATAACCGTTCGTGTATCTCGATAGTCGAGAAGCAGGAAAGGCGCATTTCCGGTGCAATCTGACGCAATTCTATTCCAAACAGCAGTGCAACCATTTTTCGCAGGCGAGGCCCACGCAAAAGACCTTTTTTGCCAGAATCACGAAAAGTTTTGTGGCAGAAATGACGCCGCTCCAGAAGCTCTCTCAGAGAGCCTTGCGAAAAGAATTGCGTCAGAAGCCGATGCATTTCTCCGTTACCGGGTCTGCCTCCGGTTGAGAAAAATGGCACGATTTTGCCTGGAAAAGTTTTGTGTCAGGGCCATTTCGCTGCTATGCGGCTTTATCTGGCTCCACTGGCTCCTCTCTGACAAGCGAGCGAAAAATTTATTCGTCAGGAAAGCGAAGTGATATGGAACTGGCCCAATCTTGGTGAAAGCACATCAGTAGCAGTGGTTTTGCTCTTCATTACATGCTCAGACATGCTCAGAAATAGGAGAGCAATCGCCACATAAGCTCATCATTCACCTAAATTGAGCCAGAGCCCAAACATAAGCACTTGCCCTGAATGGTGAGCAGCACAACCATTGACAGCCCAAAAAAACGCTCTAGAAGCAATGACATAAAGGAGATTCAGCATGAGAAAGCTTGTTATCGGAGAGTTCCTCTCACTTGATGGCGTCATGGAAGCACCAGAAAAGTGGACCTTCCCCTACTTCAATGAAGAGGTTGGAGCCCATCTGGGATCAAGCATGGCGACGAGCGACGCGCTCCTCTTAGGGCGCGTGACCTACGAAGCATTTGCCTCCACCTTTTCCCCCCAGACTGGCGGTGAGGCTGACACGATGAATCACCTGCAGAAATATGTGGTGAGCACGACCTTGAAAACCGCTGACTGGAACCATTCCACCTTGCTTCAAGGGAATATCGCTGAAGCCATCACCGCCCTGAAACAACAGCCTGGCAAGAACATCGTGGTCAGCGGCAGCGGGAGGCTGGTTCAAAGCCTGATGCAGTTCGGCCTCGTCGATGAATATTCGCTTTTGGTCTATCCGATCATTTTGGGAGCGGGAAGGCGTCTTTTTTCAGACGGCCTGAATACGTCCTCCCTCAGGCTGATAGAAGCCAGACCATTCAGCAACGGGGTGGTGCTGTTGCGCTATCAGCCTGAAAGGTAGTGTGGCGCGCACGAGTTCAACACATATCTCTGTTGGCTCATGGTTATCGCTCTGGTGCCGTACGAACGCTTCCTAGAATATCTCAGGAGCCAGGCAGATGGCCCGTGGGAGAGACAAGGAGCAACGAGAAGATGACGACAGATCTATTTTATCGTATATTCCGTGGGAGAGACAAGGAGCAACGAGAAGATGACGACAGATCCATTTTTGTCTTATATCGAGAATATCCAAAAGAAGACCGGCAAAACACCGCAACAAATCACCGAAATGTTACGAAGCGAAGGAGTATTGAAAGACGGCGTAAAAGCCGGCGAGATTGTTTCGTGGTTGAAGGAGCATCTGGCACTTGGTCATGGGCACGCTATGGCGATTGTTAAGTGGTTAAGAGACCATCAGGAGATGGTCTAGCCGCACACGAAAACAGACATCATTGAGCTTGCAGATTGCAAGTAAAAAGCCTCTTGAAGGAGAAAGCTTATGGAATCTTTGACTTCATCTACACCCATCTCAAAGCCAGCCCTCTGGGTTGGATACGTCTTGAGCGTCTTGGGCGTCCTTTTCATGCTCTTCGACAGCATTGTCAAGTTTGTGCCCGTAGCCTACACCTCGTCCTTTGAGAGCCTCGGTTTTCCACTGGGCCTTGCCACCTTTGTGGGTATTCTGGAGATGGTGTGCCTGATCATCTACGCCATTCCGCGTACCTCGTTTTTCGGCGCGGTCTTGCTGACTGGCTATCTGGGTGGCGCAGTGGTTCTCCAAGTGCGTGTTGCGGCACCGCTGTTTAACATGATCTTCCCGCTTCTTCTCGGCGTGTTGCTCTGGGGCGGACTCTTCCTGAGAGACACGCGGTTACGTACGCTATTCTCCCTGAAAGGCTCGTGGTAAAAAGCGCGAAGGTTGGCTCATGGCCAGATGTGATCCTGATAGCGAAGCCCATTGAACATTTACCCATATTCTGGCAATCCTGGTCTACGATATGCTTCACAGACGCATCGGCACGATATGCTTCATTGTGCTATGTTTGAGTCTGAATGGAGGCTCAGGCTACCTAAGTTTCGCCCAAATTGACGACAGTCCAGCGAGCCAGTGCAGAGCTTGCAAAAAGCAGAGCGATACTCCATAGCTAATGAAGGAACAAAGGAGCTTTCATTAGAAAAAGGAGTATCACCATGAACGAGTCTATCACAACAACAACGAACCATTTCACTGGATGCGCCATCCTGGCCGCCATAGGAGCCAAATTGCAGCAATTGGATGTCTTGAGCCCGATCCGCAAGAGAGTGCAGATCAGGCAGAAAACCATCAAGCATACGCCTCTCGACAAGCTGATGGATGCGTTTATCAGTCTGTTGGCTGGAGCCCATGGACTGGTAGAAATCAACAGTCGGCTGCGAGCCGATCCGGGCTTGCAACGAGCCTTCGGTCGAACCTCTTGTGCTGAGCAGTCGGTGGTGCAAGAGACGCTTTCTGCCTGTGCTGAGGAAAATGTCCTTCAGTTGCATCAGGCGCTCGATGAGATCTACCGCGCTCAGAGCCAAGGCTTTCATCATGACTATCAGGCCGCTTTTCAACTCTTGGACGTGGACCTGACGGGCATGCCTTGTGGACCAAAAGCGGCGTTTGCCACGCGCGGCTATTTTGCAGGACTCTATCATCGCCGAGGGCGGCAATTGGGTCGTGTGCTGGCGACCCAGTATGAAGAAGTCGTGGTCGATCAGCTTTTTGCAGGCAATGTCCAACTGATCAAGGCTCTGCAACCGCTGGTAGAGACTGCTGAGACGACCTTGCAATTGGACGATGCCAAACGCAGACGGACCATTATCCGTGTCGATGCAGGTGCGGGAACCGAGGACGACCTCCATTGGCTGCTCTCCCGAGGCTACGAGGTCATGGCGAAAGAATACTCGGGACGACGTATCACGCGACTGTCTCAAACGGTCAAGGAATGGGTCCAGGACCCCACCTGGTCGGAACGTTCCTTTGGCTGGGTGAGCGAGGAAGCCGCTGGTTACGTCCGTCCCATGCGACGTATTGCGGTACGCTGTCGCAGAAGAGATGGCACATTTGCTTATGGCATTCTGATGTGTTCGCTCTCGATTGAGCAGGTTCTTCCCCTTCTGGGATGGGAGGCATCGCAAGCAGCTGATCCCACGGCGGTGCTCTTGGCCTATGTGACCTTTTATGATCAGCGTGGTGGAGGCATCGAAACCTCCTTCAAGGGTGATAAACAGGGATTGGGACTGACGAAACGCAATAAGAAGCGCTTTGAGGCGCAGTACATGCTGGCGCTGCTCGGCTCACTGGCTCACAACGTGGTGGTCTGGGCACGTCGCTGGCTGAACAGCCCAAAAATCCATCGTTATGGCATCTTGCGTATGGTGCGTGATGTCTTTCATGTCAGCGGTTTGCTCCGTTTCAATGCGTTGCATCAGGTGGTTGAGATCGAGCTCAATCAGGACGCTCCCCTGGCTCACTCACTCCTCTATCCCTTGCAGGAGCTGCTTGCTCCCTTCCAGATTGTTGTTATTTTGGGCGAAACTTAGGCAGGCTAGTCTAGCACCTGCCTGAAGCGTACCGGATGAAAATACTGCTTTGGATAACTGCGTATCTCATCCAGATGCCTTTGGCCGCAAAGGTGGTTGATCCACTGCCAAAATATGGCTCTTAGACTCGTTTGGTGATACCACTTGAAGGAATACAAGAGGTCGAGAGAGTTCCTACTAGTGCTCCGTTCGTTAAGTGCAGTAGCAAAACGGATTGGCTTCTAGAACCGGATCATGCGATAAGCCTGCTTGTTTTTGTTACTGGTGGATTTAACGAACGGAGCACTAGTACTACAGTTGGAGTTAGGTGCTAGTATAGAAAGAGAGCAACCAATCACCCAGCGAAAGAAGCAGGATCATGAACCACCAGGAAATCAAAGAGGAGGAAGAGGCCGCAGTGCGGTGGGCAGGATGCCTCGATGAAGTGCATGCACGTATCGCAGGGCGCTTTGCCCGCTCCGAACAGCGCCAGCGTGCGCGGGCGTATCTGCAAGGGTTGTTGCGTCCCATTGAGCGCAAAAATGGCTGGCAACTGGCAGAAGCAGCAGGAGAAGCCAATCCCTACGGCTACCAGGAACTGCTCAGTCGGGCACACTGGGATGCTGATGCGGTTCGCGACGACCTGCTGGACCTGGTGCGAGAGAAACTCGCTGATTGCACCGCCGTGGTCGTCATTGATGAAACGGGCTTTGTGAAAAAGGGCACCAAGTCGGTCGGAGTCGCTCCTCAATACAGCGGGACGGTGGGCAAGATTGGCAACTGCCAGATCGGCGTCTTCCTAGCCTACGCGAGTCCCAAGGGGCAGGTGTTGATGGATCGGGAGATCTATTTACCTCACGAATGGACTGATGATCGCCACCGCTGTGAGGAAGCAGGTGTGCCAGAGGAGATGGAGTTTGCCACCAAGCTTGTCCTGGCTCGCCGCATGCTCGAACGGATGCTTGCCCATCACCTGCCCTGCGCCTGGGTAACTGCTGACAGCGTGTATGGAGCCGATTATCACCTGCGGCGCTTTCTCACCGAGCACCACATTCCTTACGTGCTGGCTGTCCCACCTCAGAATCAGATCCGGATGGGATTGGATGAAGGCTTTGCCTCCGTTGGGGTGGATGAGTGGTTCGCGCGCAAGCATTCTGGGCGTTGGTATCGACTCTCAGCCGGATGGGGATCGAAGGGACCTCGGTGGTTTGAATGGGCCTGGCGAAAAATGGATGCAGAGGTTCCCGATGGCTGGCAAGCCTGGATCGTGGTGCGACGTAGCCTCACCGATCCCACTGAGGTCGTCTATCATCGGGTGTGTGCCCCAAAACAGACCACGCTACAACAGATCGTGGACGTAGCCGGCCAGCGCTGGAAGGTCGAAGAAGCCATCGAGCGAGCGAAAGGCGAGTGTGGACTCGATCAGTACGAAGTGCGTTCCTGGACCGGGTGGTACCGGCATGTCACGCTCTCGCTTGTGGCCCAATTGTGTGCAACAATGATGGTCGAACAGGCCAATACCGCCCGGGAAAAAAAAGCGTGGGAACAGCAGTCCAGCCCAAGCAGTTTGCAGCAGTTCAAGTGCCAGAGAGGATTGGTTGTCCATTGATCCCTTACACCCTTCCAGAAGTGCTTCGCCTTGTCTGGTCGCTGGTGTGGCAACAGATCGTTCAACATGCTCAGGTGGTGGCCTGGTCTCTCTTTCGGCGGCACCATCAGGCGGTCGCTCAAGTTTACCATTACAAACGCCGTTTGGCTCTCAATACTTCCTAACTCCAACTGTAGTACTAATGTTTTAGCCAGAGCTGTAGGTTGCAGATGAGATGCTAGAAGGGTATCAGGGGGAAGGGTTGCTGCTTGTGTCAGAGGAGTGCATAGTGCTTCGAGAAAGGCTGGAACGTCAGAGTAGCGCTCAGAGCGCTGCTTAGCCATAGCCTTAAGGATCGCCTCTTCGGTCGCGGCTGGTATCTCTGGATTGTGTTCTGTGGGTGCAACAGGCTGCTCGGTAAGATGCTTGAATCCCATTGAGAGGGCATCGGGCGCGGTAAAGGGGGGACGGCCAGTCAAGAGTTCGTAGGCGATACATCCCAGCGCATACTGGTCACATTGCCTGCTAACATTCCCCTGGAATTGTTCTGGAGCCATGTAGGGTGGGGTACCACTCACATGTGTAAAGTGTTTCATACTCTCCTCTGAGAGCGTCACCGCGATGCCAAAGTCAGCCAGTAGTGCATTACTATCACTATCGAAAAGAATATTCTCAGGTTTGAGATCTCGGTGAATAATATTGCGCTGATGCGCGTAGTCGAGCCCCTGCCCAACATGTGAGAGAATGGTCAGCGCCTGTTCCAAAGGAAGCGGTGTCTGGCGGTGAAGTAAGTCGCGCAGTGAACCACCAGCAGCATAGTCGATAATCAAATAGGGCTGGCTTTGTAGAAAGCCAAAGTCAAGAACTCGGAGAATGTGGGAATGCTTTAACAGAGCGAGAAATTGTGCTTCCTGTTGGAACTGTTCGCGCTCTTTTTGAGTTCCGATGAAGGTGTGCAACAGTTTAATAGCGACAATGTGTTCTTGAAGGTACTTGTGTTCCGCCTTGAAAACACTACCAAAGGCCCCACGATTTAATGCCATCGTGACACGGTAGTTCCCTATCTCTTGTCCAATAAGAGTCTGCTCATCCATAAACAGGTTTGTACCTCGATCTGCCATATTTGAGCTAGTGAAGCTTTGTCAATAGCAGTTTTTTAAGTTTTAGCCCATCACATAATGATGATAGGTGTCGTCTGTCCGATTTAAAGGCGCATTTCTGCCAGGATTATTGCCCAGGATTGGCTCTGATGGCTGGGCGAGACAATTTCTGGATAAAATCTCTGTCTCATAATGTGACGTGGTAACATAGCTCATCTTTCAAAGGGCTCCGAAGCTCTGACGAAATGGATTGTTTCGTCACCATAAAATGGCGCGCATCTCTTGAAAGCCGCATCTGAAGCCACACGAGTTTTGCCAGGATAACATGGCACAGAACCCCAAAAAACAGATGGGTTTCTGAGCAAAAGCGGCCCTTGCTGGGGGGAGCTCAGCAAGGGCCGCTTTTGCTCGTTTCTCGGCTCACCCCGCATTTAGCTTCCCATCAATCCCTGGCGCCAGGCAAAGATGGCGGCCTGCGTGCGGTCGACGAGATGCAGCTTGCCGAGGATGTTGCGGACGTGGCTTTTCACCGTCTTTTCGCTGAGGACGAGCCGATCGGCGATCGCGGCGTTGCTCAGCCCCTCGGCGATCAGGCGCAGTACTTCCCGCTCGCGCTCACTCAGTTGGGCGAAGCTCGCCATGTCAGGATGCGACGCGCCATCCAGCTCCTGCACGACGCGTGCGGCGATGTGGGGATGCATCACGACCTCGCCACACGCCGCTTTGCGGATCGCGTCGGCCAGATCGGGCAGGCCGATGTCTTTGAGCAAATAGGAGAGCGCGCCGGCACGGATGGCGGGAAAGATATGCTCGTCCTCATGATACGAGGTCAGCACGATGACCTGGGAGCCGGGGCTTTTCTGCTTCACCAGCCGGGTCGCCTGCACACCGTCCATGCCGGGCATCACCAGATCCATCAGCACGACGTCGGGGGCCAGGTCAGTTGCCAGCAACACCGCTTCGCCGCCGGAGCCAGCCTCGCCCACGACGGCGAAATCCGGTTGCGCTTCGAGGAATGCCTGCACGCCGCGCCGCACGACCGCATGATCATCGACAATCAAGATGGTGATGGGATCGCTCATCGTGTCGCCTCCTGGGTCGGCTTCGAAGCTGAGTGCAGCGGGATCGTGGCCTCCACCGTCGTCGCGCCCGCTGCGCTGGAGATAGTCAGCGCGCCGTCATGGGCAGCTACTCGCTCGTGCATGCTGGCTAACCCCACGCCGCGCCCGCTGGCACGGGCCACGTCGAAACCGGTGCCGTCGTCGACGATGGTCAGGCGCACCTGCGCACCATCCCACGCGAGTTGGATGGTGACGTGCGCGGCTCCGCTGTGGTGCGCGATGTTGGTGAGCGCTTCCTGCGCGACGCGAAAGAGCGCCTCCTCGCTGTCGAGCGCGATGGCCCGCTCGCCTTGGACCTGCATGGCAACGGCGATGCCCATGCGGCGCGACCACTCCTCGGCATAATCGCGCAGGACGACGGCCAGCCCTTTATCTTCCAGGCGGGCCGGGCGCAACTCACGGATGACCGCGGTCAATTCCTGGCGGGTCTGCTTGGCCAGCGCCTCGGCTTCGGCGAGATAGGTCTGCGCAGGCCCCGTATCCGGCGGCAGATACGTGCGCGCCGCGCCGACCAGCAGGGCGGTGGCGAAGACATTTTGCTTGATGGAATCATGCAGATCGCGCGCCAGCCGGTTGCGCTCCTCGATTACCGCAAGCTCCTCGCGCGCCGCCAGCAGAGTGTGGAGTTGTTCGGCCATGTCGTTGAGGTCCTGCCCCAGCTGGCCGATTTCATCGCGGGAGGGATCACGCACCTCGACCGCAAACTCCCCTTTGCTCCAGGCTTGCGCCGCCTGGGTGATCCGGTGCAGGCGGTGGGTGACGTTGCGCATGATCAGCAGGCCGGTTAGCGTGCCGACTACGCTGGCGATCAGGATGAAATACAGACTCCCGCCCTGCAAGTGATTCCAAAAGATGCTGAGAAACAGGGAGACGCCAGAGGGCGTGGGCGAACTGGGGGGCGAGAAGCCAGAAGGTGAGGGGTGAACGGTGATGTTCCCCTGCTGATAACCTTGAAAGCTGGCAGGAAGGGTGATGGCGACTTCAATGATGACGGCTGCCAGCAAAGTGACGAGCAAGTAGGAACCCGTCAACCGCCAATAGAGTCCCCCAAAACGTTTGCGTAGACTTTGCATGTCACTTCTCCTCCGCATAATCATACCGCACCGCTCCTCCCGGCGCGGGCTCAGAAACTCTCGAAAGACGCGAGTAGTATACCATACGAGGCAAACCGGGAGCAGCGCGTCCGGACGCTCTGCCCTGCTCCCGATGGCCGCTACTCGTAGCGCAGCATATCGGCGATGCGCACGCGCGAAGCCCGCAGCGCCGGAATGATGCTCGCCAGTGTCGAGATGATGAGTACGGCTGCCAGCATGACGACCAGGGCTGAAGGGGCGATGAGGAAATCCACTCGGAACACCAGCTTGCTCATCACCTGGATGAACCCATAGGCCAGCGGAAGCCCCAGCAGCGCGCAAAGCCCCCAGGCGATGCCGCCCAAGGCCAGCCCTTCGACCCAGAAGACGCGCGCCACTCGCCAGTCGGAGGCTCCCATCGCACGCAGCAGGCCGATCTCGCGCCGCCGTTCCAGCACCGAGGCCGCCAGCGCGTTTGCCAGTCCCAGGATGCCCACCGCCCCCACGATCAGCGCCACGCTGTAGAGCAGGACATAGAAGATCAACCAGCTCTGCTGGCGGCGCTGGACCTCCTGCTGTCTGGTGTGAACCAATCCTCCATTCACATGCCCTCCATTCGCATTGCCTGCATTGACCAGTTGATCGACCTGCCTGGTGAGGGCATCCACGGCACCTGGCGCATGGTCCCGCGCCTGAATCAGCAGTTCCGGTGTCAAATCGGCGGGGTCGCCGAACAAGTGATTGGCGTTCTCCACCGAGGTAATCACTGTGCCAATTTGTCCAAGACCATCCATCGGCTGATGAATGATGCCGATAATGGTCCAGGTGGCCTGATTCCCTGGTGTGGGCTGACCATTGAAATACTGAACACTCGAAAGGGTCAGGGTATCGCCCACGTGCAAGCCCGTTGCCGTGGCCGCCTCTTCGTTGATCAGGGCCGCATTTGTGTCACCGGGAGAGAGCCAGCGCCCGCTGATGAGCTGCGGGGAATAGAGTTTGGTATCCGGCTGAAAGCCCAGCAGGAGCATTTGCCCCCATTGGCTCTCTGCCCCCTCCGCTTCTCGGTAGCGTTCCACCAGTCCGACATTAGGCAACGCGCTGATCTGCGAGACCAGTGGCGCGTTTTGCGCGTAGATCTGCGCCGAGACATCGTAATGATAGGGAGTGAACGCATTCGCGGTGGTCTGGTTGGTGGCAGCGGTGGCCGTTTGGACCACCAGGAAGGTGGTCCCTGCCAGCGTCAATGTCAGCAGAGTCAGCGCCGCCCGCCAGCGTTTGCGGAAGACCCCGCGCAGTCCCAGCCAGGTCGTCTGCGAGACCCAGGGCATTTGCTGTGCCAGCCTGGCGCGGCGATTGCCAGCCCGCCCGGCGCTGATGCCATAGGCGGAAAGCGCCTCGCGCACGGTGATGCGCGTGCCGATCCACAGCGGCACGAGGGCTGAAAGCAGCGGCACACCAAAGCCAACCGCCAGGCCAAGGATGATGATCCAGGGGAAGACGGTAAAGGGACCCACAGCGAGCGAACTGGCGCTGGCAAGGGAGGATGCCAGCGGATACCCCAGAAGGAGCCCGAGCGCGATGGCGGGCAAGGTTGCAGCCGCGCTGTAGATCACCACCGAGAGCAGGTAGCCGCGCAGAATGGTGCCGCGCGTCCCGCCCACGGCTTTCAGCGTGCCGATGATCGGCGTCTGCTCGGTAATGAGCGTGATGATGGTGTTAAGAATGAGAAGCGCGCTCAACATCACCGCCAGGATGGATAACATCAGCAGCAGTGTAAAGACGCCGTTGGCGGTACGGATATTTGCCTGGTTGAATGGCTGGTTGATCGTTTCGCTCAGGACAGCCACGCCTTTCGCCCGCAGCACACGCGCCAGCGCGTCCTCCGTTGTAATCACCTGGCTGATGTTCTGGACCTTGACCGCAACTTCTTGCCGTACCTGCGGCCCCTGGCTGCCCGGCGCGGGCACAAAGGACCCAAATGCCTGCGTGATGGCGGCCTCGCTCATATACCCGCGCGCCGTGCCGCTGTCCGCCGGATTTGCCAACCCCTGGGTGCGCGCAAAGCCCACGACGCGCAACATGGTGGTAGTCTGGCCAGTGTCCACGGTAACCGTATCGCCAAGGGAAACACTCTGTAACTCCTGGTCTCCATATTCCAGCACAACCTCACCCACGCCTGGGTAGCGCCCACTCGTCAGTTGAAACGGCGTGATGGGAGCGTGGTACAAGTCAGGAAAGCTGACAAGCGTGATGGGCACGTGTCCGGGCGTGGCGCTGACGTGCCACTGCGTCGCAAATACCGCTTGCATTTGCACCGCTCGCACGTTCGCAACGGCGGAAAGCTGCGGGGTCAGCGCCGGGTCAAGCTGATTCACCTGGAGCGTAATATCTGGAGAGTTGACGGCGGTGCCTGTGCTGTAGGTAAAGGCGGACAGGAGGGTCTGCTGAATGAACGTGATGCCCACGAGGCCCAGCACGCCGATGAAGATGCCCAGCACGACCATCAGCGTTCGCCCCTTGCGCCGCGTCACATCCGCAAATGACTTTTTCAGGCTGGCGCTCATGACCACACCTCCGGCGAAGCAGCAAGCAGCGCTTGCGCGCCGTGCTGTCCAACGATGCGTCCATCGAGCAGATCAATACGCGCCTGGGCGCGGGCCGCGAGGTTGGGATCATGGGTGACATAGATCACGGTTTTGCCGACCTCGGTCAAGCTCGCCAATGTGTCAAAGACACCATGCGCCGTCCGCGAATCCAGATTGCCGGTCGGCTCGTCGGCAACGAGGATAGGCGGATCGTTGGCCAGCGCCCGCGCCATCGCGACGCGCTGCTGCTGCCCGCCGGAAAGCTCGCTGGGCAACCGATGGGGAAAGGCGCCCAGGTCCACCGTTTCCAGGCACATCTGCGCCCGCTCACGCCAGGCCCGGCGGGGGAGCCCGCCACCTTTGCCCAATTCCAGAGCCAGCAAGACATTCTCCAGCGCGGTGAGGGTGGGGACCAATTGGAAAAATTGAAAAATGATCCCCACGTGCTGTCCGCGCCAGCGCGCCAGGGCGTTCTCGGAGCTTCCGCTCAGTTCCTCGGCGCCGAAGAGCACGCGCCCGCTGCTTGGGCGGTCGATGCCCGTCAGCAGGTGGAGTAGGGTTGATTTGCCGCTGCCCGATGGCCCATTGATGACAAACAAACTCTGCGCAGGCACGCTGAACGTCACATCATTGAGGATGACGGTTTTCTGGGTGCGGGTCGCGATGATCCGCGACAGATGCTCCACACGGATCAACGGGCTGCCTTGCGGGAATGGTGCAGATGGTCTCGATGTGGTCGTCTGTCCCAGGGACGATTTCCTTCTCTGTAGCATATACGATCTCCTTCGGGGTGGCCTCACCCCTGGCCCCTCTCCATTGCGATGGAAAGGGGAACCATGTGGCATAATCGAGGAAACCATGCGGTTTCCTCACTCAAAGCATGCCTGATGTCAGGAGATCCGTCATCAGTCTTAGGGCGGAACGCGCTCAGTCTGTAGGCTGAAAATGGGTGCGTTGCAAGCACGATTGGCTTGTCTCTGCCACGCGCGGGGGTTCCCTCTGCTTTCAGCTAGCAGAAGGCGTCCAGACTCCCTCTCGTCTGATCCAGCGTCTCCCACGATTTGGGGTGCTGGTCGTGCGCCTGGGGTGCCAACGGAATCTCACGATGGCTCCCTTTGGGTGCATGTCTCGAACCGCGAGACAGACTGGACATTCAAAACAGAAGAGGTTGGCTTCTTCCATCTGCGCGAGGGACACCGGAATGACTTCGGTAAAGGGACAGCCGGTGTTTTTCCGCTCGAGGGTAGCTCCTGCCTCTCCCACAGGATCACGCTCGGGGGCACGGCTTCCCACACGACGTGGTGTCGGTTTGGGCGTGATTTGCGGTAGAGGGAATGACTCCGAAGCACCTTCTCTGATCGTGGAAGCTTCCTTCTCCTCCCCAGCTTTGGGGGAACTTCCAAGCGCTGATTCTGTCTGCTCTGCTTTCTTTGGGGGCTGCTTTAGGAGCGCCTGGAACTTTTTGGCACTCTCGCTGTTGTGAAGCGCCACCTGGCGTTCTCCTGCACGCGCTTCCATCTCTAAACTCAGTCGCCTGGCCGGATGCGGCATGGTTTGGGTGAGGACCTCCTCCGTTAAACTGGTCCCGTGTTGGACGAAGGTCGCTGCCACCGCGTCCACGAGCCAGTCTTTGAGCACGCCAATGCAGCCGACGCAGCCTGAGGCCCACCAGCGCCAGCGTGAGAGCAAGGCAGGTACATCGACCTCAAGCGGAACCCGTTCCAGCAAGTATTTCAAGGCGGCCACAAAGGCCGTGCGTTCTTCCTTGTCCTCGACATGATAGCGGGCAAAATGAATATCGCGGCCCCGACGCGCGAGTTGTCCGCTGGTATTGCGGAAGCCAAAGAGAGCATAGGGGCCAGCAAGGACGTGGAGTACCTTCGTGCGATTGCTTAACGACTTCACCCACTCCAGTTGCTCATCGACGCTGTAACTCCCATCCCCTTGCATTAAGCGATGCCCTTCATCAGCGAACACGGCACGGACGCGCGCCCGGATCAGAGCTTGCTCGGCGACGTGACGCATCTTCAGCCAATCGATCGCTCCTAGTTTTACGCGGGTGGCTCTCGGCGCAGCCATCAAGTGCGCCACGCTGCTTACCAACTCTTTGACCAGCACATGTTCTTTGAGTGCCTCGATGATTTGCCAGTAGTAATCCAGCCGCAGATAGGGTCCCTGATCTGGTGGGATTGGCTCCAACACGAGGATCGGGACCACGAAGCGATCTGATTCCTCGCGCGTGAGCCGTTCGGCGACAACCCCCAAAGCGGTTGTCTTCCCCACACCACCTGGTCCACAGAGCAGGACATGGGTAGCTTCGGCATGCTCTTCCACCCATAAGGAAAGCTGATCATCCACCACTTGCAAATGTGCATGTTTCACGGTGACTGCCTTAAACGTGTCCAAGCGTATTCTAGCCTCGGGTTCAAGCTTTGCCATCTGAGCGATACTCCTCTAACGTTGGAAGGGTGGTCAAGTCCAGCTCATCGTCTGCCTCGCTCGAGGCTTCGCTCGTGTCAAGCGGGAGACCGGTCGACATCGCTCGACCAACAATCGCGTCGCGAATGGACACCCCCTCCAAATCGCGCTGCTGTTGTTCCAGAAGCGGTTCCTCTTCCAACACCTCTTCGAGAAACGCTGCCAGCTTTGTACTGTCCAGACTCATCCGCGTGCGATGGTGGGCGCGCTGCTGTTCGCGCCATTCAGACAGGATCAGTTCCCATTCCCGTTCGGAGCGCCCCTGGATCTGAAGGAAGGCATCAGCGGTACAGGTCAACCATTGTCCATCGACAAAGGCGTAGGTGACCCCCATATTAAAGGGCTCATAGCGAAACGGCACAGCGCGGCCTGCGTCCGAGGCGCCACGCATCAGCGGATTCCAGTATCGCAGCCCATTCACGACAATGCCACGACTCGCATCCAGCTTGGCATAACCGGTGCGCGTGGTTGGGCAGGTCAGGATGAGAAACTCTTCAGAGTACGGGATCAGCCGATGCAGACGCATCCCCGCGAGTGCCACCCCTTGAGCGAACGCTTCCCGCGGACTCTGCCCCAACGACGGGTGGTCCAACTGGTCGTAGATCTCGTAGGCATACTCACACAAGCGAGCGGAGAACCGCTCCAGCGTCCAGACGGCTAGCCGCCTGGGATCAACCTCTCGCGTCATCCGACGAGGATGCTGACTTGCCTGGGTGTTTCCAAGCAATTGATGCAAGAGCTGGGTTGTCGTCGTTCCAAAGAGCCGCTCGACGACCGATCCGACGCGTGGTTGTGCGGGTGGGCGCTCTTTTTTCGTGACGCCGTACCGCGTGAGCAAGGTCTCAAAATACACGCTCCCAAATTCGGGACCACGATCCACCAGACATTCCTGCGGGAGGCGCTGATGGCGCTGGACACAGATCCGCAGCGCCATCATCACCGAGCGATAGCTGGGGGGATCGTAGGTCAGGTAGCACGCCAGAAGCCGGCGGCTGTAGGCGTCGGTGAGAAACGTTGCGTAGGGCCTGTCTAGCGGTTTACCGGTGAGCGAGGACACCAACACAATGTCGAGCTTTGTATGATCCAGATGGGCCAGGGCAAACGGCCGTTCCCCATGGCGGGGAGTGGTCTGGTCCAACCAGGAAAACGGTTGGGAGGCGTAGGCGGCTCGCGTGCCACGACGCCTGGCTTCCACCTCGTTGGTCGCGAACCGAGCGCGCACCCGATAAAACGTGCGCTCACTGACGGGAGGAAGGCCCTGCTTTGCACACTGCTCGCGATACAGCCGATAGACGGCGGCGGCGCTTTTGCTTTGAGGCGTGGCGTAATGAGCCTGGAGCGCTGCCTCTAAGAGCTGGAGAGAAGCCGGCTCAATCCGTTCCGTTCGGTTCCCTCGCGCGGCCACCCGGTCAAGCAAGCCCAGAAAGCCGCACTCATGCTCCCGCTTTCCCTGCTGGTATGCCCTCCACCAGCGTTGGACCGAACGCCGGGAGGCCGTCGTCGGTTCTCCTCGCGCGTAGGCCAGCATCTGGATCATCCGTGCATTTGCTGCCTGGTGCGCTTTGGGACTGGCGTGCAGGAGAATCTGGCGCACCTCTAGGGTCATGGGAGAGGGAGTGGCTGCTCCCACTATCCAGAGAGCGCCTTCCCCTTTCAGCCGCTCAAACTCGGCTCGCGGAAGCACCAGAGGCTCACCCACTTCTGGCCGTAACTGCACCTCTTCCCCTTCAAGCCGCTCCACCCACCAGAGCCGCCCATCCCAGGCCAGCGGTGCACTCGGGAGCGAAAGGTGCAGGGCCGGAGATTCTTCCGACGTATCCCGTGGCACCTGCCCTTCCTCTGCATACAGCGCCACCTGTTCATGACGCATGAGCAGAGTCGCGGAGAGATCGGTGAAAACTCGGCGAGTGGAGAGTAACACCCAGATGACATCAACAGCAAGATGGGGGTAGGTCGCCAGCAAGTCGTTCAGTCTGATCCCGGAATGGGCTTGAATATGCGCCAGAGCCAGAGCTTCATGTTCTGGGTCGGGAGGAACCTCGTGTGCCCAGTGGTCCTGGAGAAACTTCAGGTTTTGAATCTCCAACGGCCGGAATTCCGCAGAGGAACGTAGGCGATAGGTCAGTCCGAGGTGGGACGCATAGGCTTCTCCCGGCGGACAACTCCAGTGCCCTGTAGCGGCCCGGTTGTAGCGACCTGGCTGAGATTCGGCCAGGTGGTCGAGACGCTCAGCCGCCTTCCATTCTTCCCACCCCACCGACTCACGGCGGAGGACAAAGAAGTCTGGGGTATGCCACTGAGTGGTCCGACGACCTGATCTGGCGCGATAGCTGAGCGGGATACGCGAGGGCTGCTCATACAATTCCAAGACATCCTCATCGCATTCCATCTCATAGATCGCCCAAAATTCCCCCTGCTCGCTTTCAAACTGAATCGGCACCCCCATTTTGGGGCTAGGATACCGTCCAGTCACGTTCTTTCCGCGGGCACTGACACGGCGCACTGGCTGAGAAGAACGTATGGACGCAACAAGCTCTTCTGTTTCTGGGGGAAGCTGGAGGTGTTGACACCACGCCTGGAAGGCTTCAGACGTCATCTTCATGATGATTCTCCGATCTGTGTAAACCGCGCGCATCCGTGAGTCTCTCTTTTTCCACCTCAAGCAAAGTATACCTGAGATGGATCAAAAATGCGACGCTTTGGATGCATTTCCTGGCGTCTCTGCCACGTATCTTGGCTCAGGAGAAGAAAAACGTCGTGAAGAAGGGAAAGGAGGAAGAAAAAAAGAAGAGTTTCGTATGTCACGTCAGCTTATGAGGCAGAGGCCATCGGCTCAATCCGCTTGGCAGCGTGGCAGCTTATTTGACAACCGGTTTTTTATATCTGACAAATGACAATTGGCGGTTTCCAACACTTTTTGCACACGATTGACCTCTCGCGCACGCTCCTGGACCAAACTCTTGCGGTATCTGGTGAGATCGCGCAGTTCACGAATAGGGGCTGGCGGAATGAAACTGGCTTTGAGCAGCCCATGGCGCAACAAATCGGCGAGCCATTCGCTATCTTTAATATCGGTCTTGCGACCTGGAATGGATGCGCATATGCTGAGCATTGACCAAGATGACGCTGCGGCCCTCTTCCAACAAGTTAAACACCGGTCTGAAGTCAAATTCCGGTCGATTCCATGGCGATCACCGTGAGGGCTAGACTCTCCAACCAATCAGAAAGCGCCAACAAACCAGCCGTCATGGTAGAGAAGGTCCTGATATGACGCTGAACTTCTCCATTGGCCAGGGTAATCAAAATACAGGCTACTACCGTCTTTTTATGCACATCTAAGCCGCAACAGCGCTCATGGACGACTTGCATGCCAACTCCTACCTCTCTCAATAGGCGTTCTTCGTCATAGCGCGCGACCAACGAGAGGTGCGAAGTAAGACACAAATTTCCTACGCGTGCTCAGTTCTTTCAATCTGGCGACAATCAGCTCTGCTGGACGCACCCGGATCAGCTTCGTAGACGGGTTGAAGCACACCACTGTGAGCCGATCTCTACACGTTGGCCTCGTGGGTATTCTATCCCATTTTCATCATTTTCTCTGACTCAGAGAGTCATCATGCTTCGTAGGGCATTTACCACCATAGGTTCGGTGATACCGCTCAACGTAGGCATTTTTGTCGGATCGATGCGGCGGGCACACGTGGGGCCTGATCCCCAGGCACAACAGGAGCCGACGCAACGGCGAGGGGAAATCCCGGCCTGACACACTGACTACCCAGCGCGGATCGCGATCAAAGGTCATCTGACGGGGACGCCCATATCGGCGGAGGAACGTGATCACCGCTTCCAGCGCGGTTTGCTCGTGAAAATCTTCTCGGGCCTGGGCCCACTGTTAACGCCGACGTCATTACGCGCCGGTTTAAGGCTAAAATGACAGCTTTTTAAAGCGAGAAAGAAATGACCATTTTTTCGCTTCAATGGCACATCAATCCTCTTAACACGCTTCACACGCGGTGTCAAGGGAAAACGGAGCGGCCAGGGTTTTCCAATTCTACCCTGGCGGTTGCCTCCGGCCAGCGCAGCGGGCCTTGGAGAAAGGGATATAAGTGGAGAATATGGTGCGCTACTGAGTGACGATTCCCCCTTACGACTCAAGCCGTAGGTGCCCTGTCGCACTCCCAATGGGCTTGAGCCATTGGTCAAGAAAGGCATAGGCTTCGGCTTTTACTTCGGAAGGGAAGCTATGTCCAGATGGGAAAATCAGAGCGCGGAAGCGTTCTGGTACGCCCTGTTTGGCATAGATACGCTGCGCTTGCTCGCTACGTGATCGCACGCCATCGATAGGGAAGAGGCTATCATATTCCTCCGTGGTCAGGAGAAAGGGGTGTGGTACCAGATTACACAGCATCGAAGGCCCGAAGATCGCGTCAGGAGCTACCTTCTCAGGGAAGTGCCCCAATCGTGTGAGGAGAGTTTGCCGTAATGCAGAACTTTCGTTCATAAGGTTCTCTCTTTCTAGATTCGCCATTCAACGTGCTTCTGGTGCAACCCAGACTCGGGCGCTTTTGCCATCGTCTCCTGAGGCAATCCACTTCCCGTTCGGTGACCAGGCTACAGCGTTTACATCGCTGGTATGACCGCGATACGTAAAGATGGGTTTGCCATTTGTGGCATCCCAAACCTGTGCTGTCTCATCGTTGCCGCCAGAAACAATTCGCTTTCCGTCTGGCGACCAGGCAACCGAATTGACATATTCAGCATGTCCACGATAGATCACAACATCGTCGCCATTGGCGGCATCCCACACATGCACCGTTTTATCTTTCCCTCCAGACGCAACTCGCTTCCCATCTGGCGACCAAGCCACTGTGTCCACGCGGTCGGTATGTCCACGATATACAAACGTTTGCTTGCCATCTGCCGTGTTCCAGATATAGACCATGTTGCCGCCACCGGAGGCAATCTGTCGACCATCGTGAGGGGACCAAGCGACTGTTTTTGCAGCCCCCAGACCTCTCTGATAGATGGAACGCTGGCTGCCATCTACCGCGCTCCACGCTTCCATTGTCCTCACTCCAGTGACGGCGACCCACTTCCCATCTGGTGACCAGGCGACCTCCTCTACAAGATTGTCGTGTCCAGTGTAAACATAGGTAAATATATGACCGCCTTCAGCGACATCCCATACACGCACCATTTTATCAAAACTGCCGGAGGCGATCCGTGCCCCATCGGGTGACCACGCCAGTCCATACACTCCTTCGGTATGTTCACGATAGGTCAAGATATGGCTGCCTTTCGCTGCTTCCCAGACCTGTACCGTCTTATCGCCTCCACCGGAGGCAATCCGCTTCCCATCTGGCGACCAGGCGATCACATCCACTGTATCATCATGGCCCTCATAGCTATAAAGGGTAGCTCCCACTGATGGCAAAGCAGTCAAGAAGGGAGGAGATGTCGAAGCTGATGTGGATAAGAGTTCATTACGCGAGGCTACAAGCCAGGTGAGTCCTATCCCCAAGCCAGCCAAACCACTCAGGCCCGCCACAATCACCGTTCGACGTGCAAGGCGCTTTGAGGGCTGAGTTGTGTGTTTCCTCACGTTCGCCGATGACATATCCTCATTGGGTACTGTTGATGGTGCTACGGCTCTTAACTCCGTTGGCGGGGTATCTTCTTCCACTCTTATTGATGGGGCATCCGCTCTCTGGCGCATTACGAGCGGGTCCTCTTGTGAGTTGGGAGATGGAAGGCTCGCTTGTAGAGGCTGCACAATGTCAGGTTGCTCCGCCTGGTACGCCTCACGCAAGGCAGTAGCAAAGGCGCGTATATTTTGAAACCGTTGGTCGGGGTCTTTAGCGAGAGCCTTCATCACCACCTGTTCAATATCAGATGAGATCGCGGGGATCTTCTCACGTAATGAAGGGGGTGGCGCGAACATGTGCTGCGCACAAAGTTCAGCAAACGCTCCCCCAAATGGGCGCTCCCCGCATAACCATTCATAGACAACGATGCCCAGCGCGTACTGATCACTTGAGGGGGAGAACCTGCCCTGGAGTTGTTCAGGAGACATATAGGTAACAGTCCCCGCGATGCCCAGCACTTTCTGATCACGCGAACTCTGTGTAGCTGCTGCAATACCAAAATCGCTCAAGAGCACTTGATGATGCTGATCCAACAACATATTCTCAGGCTTAATATCTCGATGAATCACGTTTTGATCATGAGCATATTGCAACGCCTCGGCAATATGCTGAACATAGGGGGCAATAGTCTCTCTGGACAGAATTGTCCCTTTAGGATGCTGCCGCCTCAGGGTCCCACCCACGGCATAGTCCATGACCAGGAATGGCGTGTTATCCTCCACGTCAAACTCAAGAACCCGCACGATATGAGGATGAGCTAAGCGCGCGATAGTACGGGCTTCCTCGCGAAACTTCTCAATATCAGTACGGCCCAAGCGAGTATGAAGCACCTTGATAGCAGCCTGAGTCCCTAGATGAATGTGCTCACCAAGATAGACTTGAGCAAAGCCTCCTTCTCCTAACAAGCGAAGCATATGGTAATTGCCGAGCCGCTCTCCTATGTGGCTGATCTGCTCTCCCATTCTGCATATTCCCCAATTATCTGGATCTCTATTGTTCTCCACAAAAGCCAATTGTAGGACAAAAGAGGCAGAACAGTCAAGAATTATCCCTTACACTCCAGGGCTATGTAAAAGTCAGCAGAGACCCCAAGAGCAAGCGAGCAACCAGATGAGGTCGAGCGTCGAAAAGCCGCATTTGCTTGGGAACATTCGTCACGCCACAAAAATCGAGCAGTCCTAGGAGAAAACTGTTCAAGACTGCCAGGACGCGGGGAGCGGCCCCCTTGCGGACCTGACAATGATCTTCACGAAGCGTCACATCACGCCGATGGTGGAGGCGATTTTGAGAGCTAGGCAAGAGGGATCGCTCCCTCCTGCCCGCCTTCAGAACCGGACATGAGAGCTTTCCCCTCATCCGGCTCCTCAATGGGATGGCTCGTGTCATGAGTACCCCAGACATGCTTCTTTGTATGTCGTTGATCGTGGCAGTGCCGATGGAGAGCGAAAAGATTACTGAGTGCATCTGTACCCCCTTCACTGCGGGGAGTGATGTGATCGATCTCAATCAAATCGTTCTCGGTAAAGTGCAGTTCACACCAACGGCATTTCCCTTGTTGCTTGTGCAGCAAGGCCCCCAGTTTACTCCTGTTGAGCGGATGAGATTGTTGTAATCTCTTCGCCCAGTAGAGCAGGTTACCATCGAACGGGCTGGTCGTGCCTTTCACCTTCACATGGCGTTGGATCGCCGTTGCTGCGTGATCGCTGAGATAGAGTCCATCAGGCGTTGCAAAGCGCCAGTGATCTTGTCCCATTGTTCGCCAGTAGCGCGTTCGTATCCAACTCGCAGACTTGCGTGTGTGTCGGCGTTTGGCCCAGCGAAGCAGAAGCGGAAACAGGTGGTAGTCGCAGTCATTGAGAGTTTTCTTGGCGGCGACGCTGCGGTAGTAGCGTGACCATCCACGGATCTTTGGGTTCAGTTGCCCAATGAGCGCGCCTTGAGAAAGCCCTGTGCCTGCGAGCACTACCGCCCGCAGCCCTTCCCGATGCCGTTTGATAGCTTCTTTACTGGGGCGAATGAGTGTTTTGAAGCCAAGCCGTTTCCCGTGCAGAGTTCCTGAATGGTGTTTACCAACAGAGTACTGTCGGATCTCAAAACCTAAGAAGTCGAAGCCAGGGGCTTCTGCCCCAAGCGCTTCGAGCGTGTGAGCGATACGGGTTTTGCTCGGCTTCATTTCTAATCCCATGTCTTTCAGCCAGTCTTCTAGCCTGCTTTTGGCCTGTTCAATCCCCTCGCGAGTTCGATACAGCACCACCAGGTCATCTGCATAGCGAACCAGCCTGGGCTTATCCTTGCCTTTGTACCCTTGTTGAACAGCTTGCACCATCCCATGCAGGGCGATATTGGCAAGTAAGGGACTCAGTGGACCTCCTTGCGGAGTTCCGGCTGTCGTTGGCTCGAACACGTTGTCTTCCAGCACTCCTGCTCTGAGCCAGGCTTTGATGGCGCGCCTCATCGCGGGAAAGGTCTGGAGTTTGTGTAAGAGTGTTTCGTGATTGATCTGGTTGAAGCAATTCGCGATATCTGCATCAAGCACATATTTGGGCTGTTTGCAGATGTAAATGAAAATGGCTTGAATGGCATCCTGAGCTGAGCGACCAGGACGAAACCCGTAGCTGTCAGCCTCAAATCGTGCCTCCCATTCGGGCTCCAACGCCAATTTTGTCAGGCATTGATGAGCGCGATCCAGCATCGTCGGGATGCCTAATGGCCTTTTCTCTGCCTTTCCTGGCTTGGGTATCCAGACTCGTCTGGTTGGCTGTGGTTTGATCTGCTTGTGATGACGAAGGTATTTCACCAGCGCCAGGCGTTGGGCTGGTTTGACAGATTTGATTCCATCGACTCCAGCCGTCCGCTTGCCCTGGTTATCCTGCGTCATCTTGCGTACTGCCAGCGTCCGGGCTGCTTTCGACTTCATGAGTAACCGTTGAAGGTTGTGAACTGCTTTGTCATTGCCACGAAGAGAGGCTTGATAGATCCGTTTTTGCAGTCGGTACACCGTTCGTTCTAGCTTACGCCAGGGCGTCTGTGTCCAGTCTTCGATTGGTTGGGGGACAACCATCGCTTCCGTTTCTTTCCTGTGACTCATGGCTCTATCCTCCATCTCACCGTGCCGACGTCAGCGTATCCTCTGGCTTTCCCAGAGGCCTTTGCTTCTTCGGCAATCCTTCTCTCCGAGAACATGCGGTTGGTTGTCTGCTCGCTAGATCGACCACCAGCGAGAGTTCTCGCAGAGTTATTCCGTTCCGATCAAGTGTTTTGCGTTCCCGTAGGTTCGTCTCTATCCGCCGGGTCAAGGGGGTGAAGTCGAGAGCCGCATTGATGTTCTCGACCCCTATGTGACCGTGACCATTTTGGTCAGAGCCTCTTACCTCGCGTTGGCTCTTTCACTGTGACGACGGTTCATCGAGCGTTCGCTTGCGCTAACCGTAGGAACCTGTGTAGCGGAGACCACCTGGTCGAGGTCCAGGCTCTTCCGCATTTCTCCCTGCTTCACGGATTGATGACCAGTCGCTACCGTGAGGGAGCCGCGTTTCCTCTTTCACCCAGAGGATGGGGAATTGCGCCCCACATCACTCGATCAGTTGTCAAGGAGCTTTCTCCTTGCTCGCCATCCTTGAGCTTTCGCTCATTTCGGCGAAACGGATCGCACCAATTGCCCAGTGCTCTCGTTGCAAGCGCAGAAGGTCCGCGCGCAGTGGCGAGCGCTGGAGAAAGATTCGTCAAGCCATAGACGACCTCCTGATGACGCTTCCCCGATCGCTCAATGGTGCGAGTCAGGCGAAAGACTTGAGCCACTCCTGGCCAGTTCGAAGAGAGAAAATCATTGAGTTCGGTTGTGGCAACCAGTTCCCGGCGCTCCAGGCGTCCATGCCCTTTGCCGAAGGTCTGAGCCGTCCGCCAATCCCAACAGTCTGTTGGCGGTTCGCTGAAAAACAGATGCAGATCGTCGCGCAACGTTGGCTGGTTGCCCTTGGCGATCAGCAGATAAAACCCTCCATAGGCATCGACCGTGGTGCAAAACGTTTTCTGGGTATGCAACGCATCCGCTGACAGAATGCGTCCTTTCACCCACAGCGGAGTCAGAAACTCCGAGACCATGCTCAACTCGTTTTGCTTCTCGCCCACAATTTGCTCTTTGAGCAACACTCCTGTTTGGGTCTCATACAATCCCACCTGATGCATCGGCTGTTGATCTGCAACGTGATGTCCGAGCGTACCTCGCAACGTCTTGCCGTCTCAAGCGAGATGGACATGGGTTTTTGCCTCTTCTTGCCCCAGCAGTCGGCTCGGTTCCTCTCCACACCGCTTGGTGGCCGCAACCCGTAGGATAAACTGGGCCAGCACTTGGTTCACCTGCTCGGCGTCCAGCGTGCGCAACACATTGCTGTAGGTTGAGGCACACGGAAAGCTGGGCCGTGGCCAGGCTATCACTTGCTTGAGCCACTGCGCACGCAAGCGGACCCACTCGGCTATGGCCGCAGGCGTTGTCATTCCAACCAGTTTGCCCAGCGCGACCAGCGTCAAAATTTGGGCAACGCTGTAGCGCACTCCCCGTTTGTGCCGGCCATCAACCACTTGCTCAAAGGCTCGATACACTGACATCGCTTCGATTTCCTGTAACCATTCTTCGGCTTCCCTTGCTCCTTGGGGCATGTTATAGTTCATCCAACGGCCTTCCTTGCTTGTTGAGATCTTTGCTTTTCTCAGTGTAGCAAGGGAGTTCTTTTTTGCCTTCTCTCTGGGACTTTTACATCGCCCTGCTTACACTCCAGGGCTTTCTAATTCTCCCTAACGGTTACCTTGGCCCACAGGCGCGAAAGCTCACCTGAGAAGAGAGCGTTCTCAGAGAACTGGAAAGCCCTGGGAGCGGCCTTGATACCGCGTGAGAAGCGTGCTAAACTCGCACAGCCATTGAGGCAAAACATCCTTAAATCGGCTCGGAATTTCACTGGCGCTGACATCCTCGACAGGCTTGAGCCATACTGGGTTTCAACCCACCCCGCTGCAACCTGTTGTGCCACATTATCTTCCCGCCAATAACGTTGTTTCAACCCACAGCGGTCCGTCAGGGCGGCTGCAACGCAGCCACGCCTTGGTCATACCACCCATTCTCAGGCGGGTTTCAACCCTCAGCGACCCTGGCGGGTCGCTGCAACCGTCGCTTCGTGAGTCAGCTACATTGGCCCGCTCTTGCTTCCTGCTGCGCGAACCTCTTGTGAGCATACCTCCTTTTTCCTGAAAAGACAATAAATACCTGCAGGAGCAACAACAGCAGCAGGCAGCAATCAAGCACGCCCTTCAGCCACGCAAGCCATCGGCCCTCTTCAGGATCAGGACATCTGGTCTCCCATGCTCTATAGCCCACAGGACCCCGTCCAGGCTTCCATGACCCTGCACGTGAACCAGCAAACCTCTACCGCCGTGAGCAGCTACTATGCCGCCGGCCAACCCACCTCCGTCAATGGACAAAGCCATTAAACATGGCTTCCAGTCGCGAAAACAAGCAAACGCGCGAAGAGTCGACCATGTGGCTCTTCGCGCATCTCCTGGACAAGAGGACCAGTACACCGATCTTCTCCCTCCCTGGCTGCAGCACACTCCTCCCACACGAACACCGCCGCGAAGCCGATGGCACAGTGGAGGAAGCCCCTACCCCAAGACACGGCTGTTGCACGCTCAGCAAGAAGCTATTTCTTCACTGGAACCACCAGAACAGGGACGCCTATCTGGTGGATAAACTTCATGACCAACTCTTCAAGCTTTTCTCTCTGCGCCACCATAAGCAACACATCGCGCTGCTGCCTACTCAACTGCCGAATCAATTCAGATGGATCGCCGGTTGGCGCCTGTATCTGCACGGTCAGCCCAGCCTCGCGGAGTTGTTGGGCCTCGTGTTCGATGGATGTCTGCCCTTCTTCCAAGTGACTCCGCTCAGAGGATGCTGGTTCTACCTGGACAAGCGTGATGGTCGTACTGGATGCGCGAATGAGCGGTTGGGCGAACTCCAGGACAAGTCCACTGCGTGTCAAGCCGTCGAAAGGGATAATGATGTTGTGGTAAGCTGGAATAACGCCCGAGAGCGCATTTTCATTCGAGGTTGGATGCATCAGGACCACGGGTTTTGGCATCTCGTGGATCACCTGCGTTGCGACGCTGCCCAGAAGCCAGCGTTGCACTCGTTCGCGTCCATGACTTGCCATGGCAATCAGCAGCACATTCGGCTGGTGGGAAGCGTAGGAAACAATGTTTGTTGCCGGGTCACCATCCAGCATCACCACTTGCGCCTCAACGCCGTGTTCCCGGATATATCCAGCAATGTTGTTCAGGTAAGTGCGTGTCGATGCCTGCTCTTCGTCATACCAGTTCTCGGGAGGTACGATCTCTGCAATACCGGTGCTGAAATTTCTTGGAAGCGTGACGGTTCGCAGAAGCGTGATGCCGCTGTGGGTCGCGTCAGCCAGGGCCAGCGCATGGGGGAGAATAGCTTCACTTAATTGAGAGCCATTCAGTGTGACAAGAATCTGCTGTTGCATCTTCTTTCTCCTTTGTTGGAGCGTCGTGCACTCCTTGCTTGACAAATGCTTCACATGACGAATCTGTGTTCATCAGGTCCGCAGCAATGGATGAATGGCCGCTTCTAGCTTGTGATCCCACTCCTCGTCAGTCATCGTAAGCCAGCCGCGATACTGCCAGAAGAGTGTCACTAACAGGAGTCCTAGCAGGCTCATAGCGGTTGTTTCACGATCTACTTCGGGACGCAACATTGATGCGGCCTGGGCCAGCGCTTGCTCAATTAAGTGATGAGCCGCGTGCGGATGGAAGGCCAGTTCATCCTGTAATTCTGGAAAATGCCAGTACTCGCTCATCCCCGCGAGCAACAACTGAGGATGCTCTCGCAAACAGTCGCGCAAAAACTTCAGACATTCAACCATTCCCGCCGCCGCTTGCGCCGGACTGGATGCGTCGATAGAGAGCGGATAGGCAACAATACGGCTGCCTGGTGCGAAATGATGGTAGGCTTCACGTATCAGGGTCGTTTTATCTTTGAAGTAGCGGAAGATTGTCACCTCGTTGACGCCTGCCTCTTTCGCGAGTGCGCGAGTGGTCGTGCCCTCGATACCACGCTCAGCGGCGAGTTTTAAAAATGCGGTGAGAATGCGTTCGGCAGTATCAGAAGGTGCTACCATGCTTCCTCGTTTCCTCCTCAAGAAGAACCAACACTCCTCATGCAAGTAAGTACTTGCTACATTCAAAGTATAGCATCGGTTACGCGGAAATGCAAGCAACCGCTTGCATGCGCGATTACAGGGCTTTTCAGTTTTCCGATCCAGAGAGCAAGAGCCGAAGAGCCCGCTCAGGAAAAGCAGGGAACACGTAGAGTAACGTCACACTGCCATACATCAGGAGCGCGCGTGAGCATAGCTTGTTCTCTTCCAACCAGAACACAAGCTCTGAAACAGAGTTGAACACCCTGCCTCGTGAACACAGGGAGTTTCTTGCTGCCCCGCTAGACGAGACAACCCGAGCGTCAACGCTGCCTTCCTCACTTACTTTTGCACTCTGGAGCTGCTCAGCCACTCCTCGAAACGCGTCGGGGCGATCCGAGCGTTCTCGCCCGGGGTGAGGGAGGAATCCTCCAACTCTGTGCCGAAGTAGCGTGCGTGGACGTCTGTGATGACTTGACGTGTGTCGTTGTTCGCGCTCAAGAAGCGGCGAATGAGTTCGTCGAGACGTATCCGTTCTGGACCAGCCACCTCAAGCGTGCCGTTCACAGGCGCCCCGAGTGTGACGTCGGCCAGTGCAGCCACAACATCATCCGACAAGATCGGCTGGAGAAAGGCCGGCGACAAGCGAATCGTTTGTCCATCGCTGGCCTGCTGGGCGATGCCGCCAACGAACTCGAAGAACTGTGTTGCACGAAGGATCGTATAGGGAACCTGCGCAGCCTTGATCAGGTGTTCTTGGGCCACCTTCGCACGTAAGTACCCACTCTCGGGAAGACGGTCGGCACCGACGACCGAGAGGGCAACGTGATGTCCCACACCAGCAATCGCTTCTGCCGCCAGGAGATGGCGACCTGATGTCTCGAAGAATTCCCAAACGACCTTGTCCTCCCACACAGGCGCGTTCGCCACATCGACGACCACCTGAGCGCCGACAAGCGCTTGCGCTAGCCCCTCACCCGTAATGGTGTTGACGCCTGTGCTCGGTGACGCCGCCATGACCTGATGGCCACGCTCACGAAGCTGCTTCACAAGCTTTTTTCCAATAAGCCCGCTCCCGCCAATAACCACAATCTTCATATGAACCTCCTACTCATAAGCCCACAATGGGGGCTTTCTTCTGTACAAACATACAGACATGCTCATGGTTGGAGAGGCTGAGGTACGTGGTCTCTTCCATCGCACGTTCCTTTCCCGTACCACTCACTGCATGAGCTCTTCAAACAGCTCGCCAAGACCTCTTCCTCATTTCAGGATGGACGAAAGGGGTTGCAACCGATCCGTCCAGGACGCACTCACACCAGCATTTCCCTGTGACGTCGTCGCTCAACGAGCACCCAGAAGACCACAACGCTGCTCTGTCCAACGAGGTCTAGGACCTGAGAAAAGACAGCAGGTCTTCGTTGAGTTGGTCTGCGTGCGTCGTGGCAAGGCCATGAGGTGCTCCCGGATAGATTTTCAGGATCGCGCCCTTGACAATCTTCGAGGAGAGCAGAGCCGAGTCGACAATTGGCACGATCTGATCGTCGTCCCCATGGATAATCAGGGTGGGAATGTCGAACCGCTTGAGGTCTTCGGTGAGATCCGTCTCAGAGAAGGCCTTGATGCAGTCGTGGGCCCCCTTGATCCCGACCTGCATCGACCACAACCAAAGCATGTCCAGAACGCCTTGTGACACCTTGGAGCCTGGTCGATTGGCACTGTAGAAGAGGGCACTGAAATCCTTATAGAACTGCGAAGGGTCCGTCCTGATGCTGGCGCGGAGCTGGTCGAATACTTCGATGGGGAGACCACCAGGATTCGCTTCCGTCTTGAGCATCAGCCGAGGGATCGCACCGATGAGCACGGCTTTCGCCAGACGCGAGGTCCCGTAGCGACCAATGTAGCGGGTCACTTCGCCGCCACCTGTGGAATGACCGATCAACACAGCATTCTGCAGATCCAGCTGCTCAAGGGATTCTGCCAGGTCATCAGCGTACGTGTCCATGTCATTGCCGTCCCATGTTCGGTCAGAGCGGCCATGGCCGCGCCGATCGTGAGCAATGGTTCGATAGCCATGAGAGGCAAGAGAGAACATCTGCTCGCCCCAGGAGTCAGCGTTGAGCGGCCAACCGTGACTGAAGACGACGGGCTGGCCGCTCCCCCAGTCCTCGTAATAGTGATTGGAGCCATCTTTTGTGGTGAATGTACTCATGCTCTGGTATCTCCTTTCAAGAGCAACAGCGACAACTGCTCAGGAATGCTGATTCCCTATTTCTCAGAACCTCTATGACCAGCACGCTCTGAAGCATTTCGTCTTTCCTGCTGCAAGTATAAAAGCGTGCGCAGAAGAAAGCACTGCTCATCACCGACCATCTCACTTGCCATCTCACCTTGCTTTGTTGTAAAGACAAATAGTATTCGAGTGAAGTGAAAGACTCGTCGTTGAGAGGCACATCTGTTATTCCATTGGCGTTGAGACGAAATTCTTGTGAAGCCAGGCGGGAAGCGGTTTCATACGATTCATAGTACAATAGCTTCGGGGGAATACAAGGATTTCTGCAAAAATGGGCCATTTCGACAAGAGCCGTTTTTCCTTGGATGCTATCGCAGCTCATTGCGCATGAGGTGCGATAAATGGCCAATGGAGAACAAAAACACTTCTCTGAGATCCTGCCAAAATCAGCTTTTTTTACACGTTAGGTGCGATACACAATGCGAGGAGGTGGATTGGTTGTGTTGCAAGAAATTTAAAGAAAAGAAGATGAGTAAGAAATATCCCTTTCTGCTTTGTTTAAGCGACCACCCCAAACAATTGAGTGACGAATGTTGCTTGTGCTTCTGCATCCCCTTTGTCTACCCCTTGCAACTGTCCTTTCCTGATCATGTTCATCGTTTCGTACCCTTGAAGGGTTCGCCTTGCCGTCTCGAACGAGAAAAAGCCCATCCCGGGCTTGGCTAGGCGTTTAATAAAACGATGGTCTTGTTCAACCAGATTGTTAAGATATTTGACTTGTCTCAACTCACAGCTTTCGGGGAGATGTCCTCTTGCTTTGAGCTCGTTGAATGCTTTGGGATAGGCTGCGTTTTTGTCCACATTGATCACTCGTGGTTCAGCAGTATGAGGGGCGGCAAGGATTTTCAGAAAGAAACGCTTGGCGGCTTCTCCGTCTCTGGTTGGGCTGAGTACGAAGTCGAGTGTCATTCCCTGCGCATCAACCGCTCAATACAGATAGACCCATTCTTTTTTCACTTTGATGTAGGTCTCATCAACCCGCCAGGAATCTGATGTGGTTTTCAAATAGGGACGACATCGCCGCTCCAATTCTGGCGCATAATGCTGAACCCAGCGGTAGATGGTCGTGTGATCAACGTATAAGCCTCGCTCCATCATCATCTCTTCGAGGTCTCGATAGCTCAGCGAATAGCGCACATACCAGCGAACACAGAGCAAAATGATCTCAGACTGGAAGTGACGCCATTTAAAGGGATTTTGACTTTGGATACGCATAAAGGAGACCTCTTTCGCTTTTTCCCTCCACTCTAGCAGATCAGCTTCCTTTTTTGCAACACAACCGACAGGTCTACCAGGCGGCAATGAGTAGTATCTCGTGTATACCATCACAAAACATCTTATCGCTAGGTAAGATGTTTTGTGATGGTATACACGAGATACTACTCTATCACAACGAAAATGCGGTTCTTGCGATATGATCGCCGGAGGTACATGAGAGAGGTGCTCTATCTGAGAAGGAGCTGTCGTATCGGGGAGACGTGAGAGCACCATACCACGTGTCATGATCAGCTTTCGTTTGCACTCAGTTCAAACGAAAACTCCATCATTGGAAATGGAGCAAGGTCATCCTTGGGTCGCATGCTCCTCCTCGATTTTCTGTACGCGCCCAACCTGTCCATCGACAAGCCGTACCTTGATCCCATGTGGGTGAGAAACGGAGTTGGTCAAAATATCCTTGACGATCCCTCGGGTCAGTTTTCCTGTTCGCTGGTCTTGCTTGAGGACGATTGACACTTCGATTCCCGAACGGATATCTTGACGGATGCGTCCATCTGGCATTTCGTTTCGCTTTCTCCTGCCATCCCTGGTGAATGGATGTCTCTTTTCCCAGAGCAGGTTGCAAGTATTTCCTGATTTTCACACTCGCACGTTGGATGATACGTCACCATCCAGAGCAACACACCTTCCCTTCATGAGTCCCTTTTTTTCTGTTGCTTTCAGGAGAGGCAACACATTGGAGCCACTCGCTCTGACCATGCGGCAAGGGAAAGCTTCTGCGGGCTCGCTCAAAAGCGAGTGTGGACAGACCGTTCCACGTATTGTACTCCTCAAGAGGCGCGACTGTCCATCTTTGAGTCTCTGGAGAGGTATTGTCAACCTGGCAACGTAGCCATGTCGCCGTACTAGTGCAATCGTCCAAAAGAAAGTAGGAAAGTAGCCGATATGAGAAGGTATGCAACCCATTTTCATTCGACCACTCACCGAATCCGAGCGAGCCCATATCGAGGCTCACTTACGCTCCGGCTCAGCCTTTGTGCTACGCCGTTGCCAGATCCTTCTGGCTTCAGCCCGTGGAGAGCGAGCCATCGCCATTGCGCGGCAGCTGGGCTGCGACGACCAGACAGTGCGCAATGTGATCAAAGACTTCAACGAGCAGGGGCTCGACGTGCTCAAGAAGGAGTCCTGTCGCCCTCATCGGCTACGCACCAGCATTGCCGACGAGAATCTGCCAGCCTTGCGCGATCTGCTCCATCGCAGCCCGCGCGATTTTGGTATCGAGCGCAATCTCTGGTCTCTCCCACTGGTGGCGCAAATCTGCTTGTCACAAGGACTCGTAGCTGCCCCGACCACTGCTGCCAGTGTCCGCCGCGCGCTCAAGCGCTTGGGCGTCAGTTGGAAACGAGCCAAGCACTGGATTACCAGCCCCGATCCGCAGTATGCACGAAAAAAAAGGCTCGTGACCGCTTGATCGCGTACGCTCAACCCCGCTCTGATTGGGCCATTGGCTTCCTCGACGAGGTCTGGTGGAGCCGATTTGCTCTTCCACGCCTTCACACCTGGCAAGATCCAGAGTACCCAGTCCGTTTGGTTGAGCAATCCTGGCAAAAGAATGACCCTGACCCAAAAGCATTGGCTTGCTATGGTGTCCTCTGGCAAAACGGAACCACGGAGGAACCCGTGCGAGAGCAGATGTGGCTTCGTTTTGTCACAGGACGCCCGGTGAGTGAGATCACCATCCAGTTTCTGGACTGGTGTTGTCAGCAATTGGCCGCACAAGGCAAACGTCAGTGGCTCCTCATCTGGGACAACGCCTCCTGGCATGTGAGTAAGATGGTGCGCACCTGGATCAGAAAACACAACCTCGCTGTCAAACAAACGGACGAAGGGGTCAGGGCTTGTGAATTATTGCTGAGAGCAGGAGACTCCAAGATCTGCTACGATAGACATTCCAAACCGATCTATCGAGAAGAAGGAGCCTCCGATGTCTTATTCTACTGCATTGTCACTGACCTTGCCTTCACTGACGAGTGATGCTCGCCACCAGTTATTGGAAAAGCAACCATTGCTGAGTTTGTACGAAGTGTTTGCCACCATCCCAGATCCCCGTTCCAAGCATGGATTGCGCTATGAATTGGCGTACGTGCTGACCTGCCTGGTAGCGGGCTTCCTCTGCAATTGTGACTCGACCCTGGCAGTTGCAGAGTGGTGTCGTGATCAACGTCTTCTGCTCATCCGACTCTTCGGACCACGTCGCTTCCTGTGCCCCAGTGATTCACTCTACCGCAAACTCCTCCCGCGCCTGGATGCCGAACAGATCGAGTGCGCCCTGGCGGACTGGATACGTCGGACTCTGCAAGCCACCCTCGATGATCCCATTGCCTTAGATGGCAAGACGGTTCGTGGGGGAAGATCGGACAAACATTCTGCTCCCCATCTGCTCTCCTTTCGCACACATCACAGCCAGGAAACACTGCTGCAAGTTGCCGTTTCCGAGAAGACGAATGAAATCCCAGTCGCACAGGCCCTCTTGCCCTGCTTGCCTGTCGATGGACGCGTCTTCACCGCAGACGCTTTGCACACGCAGAAGGATTTCATGAGGTGCGTGGATGCCTTGGGTGGCAAAACCGTTCTCACCGTCAAAAACAATCAGCCGACCCTCTACGCAGATCTCACCGCCTATTTCGCCGATCCACATGCTTCTTTTGCGCAAGACTCCACGCTTGATCAGCATCGAGGACGGATTGAAAAGCGTTCTATCCGTGTGAGCACCGAAATGAATTCCTACCTGGCTGACTGGCCACTCATCGAGCAAGTGGCCGAACTGACACGAACCGTCACGGTTCGCAAAACGGGAAAAACCAGCCACGAAGTGGTCTATCTCATCACGCCTTTGACTGCTCTTGAGGCCAGCCCCCAGCGCTTACTTGCATTAGTACGGGGACACTGGAGTATCGAGAACTCCTCCCATTATGTCCGCGATATGACCTTTGGTGAGGATCGTTCTCGCTTGCGCTCTGGGCAGGCACCTCAGATCCTGGCAACGTTCCGCAATTTGGCGATCACCCTTATTCATCGTCAAGGGTCTTCTCAGATTGCTGCGACCAGACGCCACTTTGCTTCTCATCCTCATCTTGCTTTTCGCTTCTTGCTTCCCAGGAGCGTCGCTCAGCAATAATTCACAAGCCCTGACGAAGGGGTACGGATTTTGCCTTTCCAACTGCCCACCAAAAGTCCCTGGCTCAATCCAATTGAGCCCAAGTGGGTGCATGGCAAACGCAATGTGGCCGAAACCAATGGGCTGCTTTCGGCTCACCACCTCGCTGAGCGAGTCTGTGCCTATTATGGGTGTGCATATGAGCCACATTTATCTCTTCCCGAAAAGGTTTCGTAATCTTGCACTAGAGACGAAAATACCTCGCATTGCGCCATGGATACTCTTACCCGCGAGGAAGAAAATGATCACGATGACGATCCAACGCTTCTCTTCCACATCATCGACCGTCCCGAACTGGCCGTTGAGCGCAACCCGTTGCTCTGTGTAAACGTCAAGGGGATAGTCGGCTCATCCTCAATTTAAGTGAGCCTGCTTGCTTGGACGACGGTTCGGTTTTCTGATAGACTCTCTTCGATGAGTATATGTTGGTATGTTGCAAGGGGAGACTGTGTTGCAAAAAATCAGGAAAGGAAACAGCAGATAATGGTTCCTCTTTCTTGTTCAGTTTAGGCGGCAGCTCCGAATAATTTGGAAACAAGAGCCACCTGGCAAAGGATATCTCCTTTGTCCACGTCTTTCACTTGTCCTTTTCTCATCATATGCATCGCCTCATATCCTTGTATGGTTCGCCATGCGGCCTCAAACGAAAAGAAGCCCATCCCGGGCTTGACCAATCGTTTGATGAACCGATGATCCTGTTCGATCAGGTTGTTGAGATACTTGCTTTGTCGCAGTTCACAAGCCACTGCAAGCACTCCTGCCGCTTTCAATTCGTGAAGAGCCTTAGAGTGTGTCGTAAGAGGCTCATAGAGCCAAGAATAAACTGAAAGGAGACAATCAAGAGACGCAATAAACTGAACAAGGAGCCGAATCTGATGAATGAGAGCATCACGAGAAAGCGCTATCCATCGGATCTGACCGATGCGCAATGGGAGCGGTTGGCTCCCTTTATCCCGCCACCTTCTCCCAATGCGACCCAGGAGGTCATTCCCAGGCGAGAAATCATCAATGGCATCCTCTATGTTCTGCGGACAGGCTGTTCTTGGCGGCAAATGCCCCACGACCTGCCCGATGGCAAAACAGCGTACCACTACTTCCGTCGCTGGAAACTCGATGGAATCTGGGAAAACGTGATGCATGCCTTGCGCCGTCAGGCTCGTGGCTCGATAGGGCGAGAGGAAGAACCAAGCGCCGGTATCGTCGATAGCCAATCCAGCAAAACCAGTCCTGTCCCAGGCATCGAACGTGGCTACGATGCCGGGAAAAAAAATCTGGGGACGCAAAAGGCACCTCCTCGTTGATACTCAGGGCTTCATCCTGGCCATCAAGGTGCTTGCAGCCAACATCGCGGATCGGGCAGGCGCTCATTTCTTGCTCGATGGGCTAGCGTCTGTGTTTCCTCGTCTTTCTCATCTCTTTGCCGATCATGGCTACGATGGAGAGCCGTTTGAACAATGGCTCTGGCAACATCTTGGATGGGAAATTGAGATTGTTCCGCCTCCATCGCATTGGGAACTCATCAATGGGCAACCCGTTGAAATTGGCAAACCCCAAGGAGGATTCCAGGTTCAACGCAAACGATGGATTGTTGAACGAACTTTTGGTTGGCTTATTCGCTTTCGACGGCTTGCTCGCGATTATGAGGGTTCGCCCTCAAGTAGCGAGGCCTTTATCCAGGTGGCTGCCATCCGTCTCTTCTTGACTCGTTTAGCTCCTTCCCGATACTGAATATTCGTCTTACGACACACTCTTAGGATATGAAGCATTTTTATCGACCGTGATGACTCGAGGCGTGGTCACATGAGGCGCAGCGAGAGCTCTTGAGAAGAAGTCTTTGGCTGCTTGGGCATCCCGTGTCGGGCTGAGCAGGAATTCCAGGGTGTTCCCTTGAGAATCTACAGCGCGATACAAATACATCCAGGTCCCCTTGACTTTCACATATGTTTCATCCACCCGCCAGGAATCGCTCGTAGACTTGAGATAAGGGCGGCAACGCTTCTCCAACTCAGGAGCGTAGCATTGTACCCATCGGTAAATGGTCGTGTGATCGATGCGTAGACCCCGTTCCAACATCATCTCTTCCAGATTTCTGTAGTTCAACGAATAACGAAGAAACCAGCGCACGCTGAGTAAAATAATCTCAGCCTCAAAATGGCGCCATTTGAACGGAGCCTGCGCTTCCATACTCTTGCCTCGCCTCACCTTTGCTTCCACTCTACCAGATGAAATTATTTCTTGCAACACAACCTTCTGGCCTCTCTCAAAACGGGTTCACGCCATCACCATGTGTTATAGGAGCATTCTCTCACTTTCCAGCCTCGTCCCAAGTGGGTCGACTCCAACTACTCTCTGAGCATATATAGCTCTGCAGATGTTGCGTGATTGTACGTAGTCACACATCTACTCCGTCTCCTCCTGCCAGGTATGTGCAATTCGGTCTTCTGGTCAATAGATCGTACTTGGCGCGGTCAAATGTCCAAAAATGGATATATTTAAGGGCGACAGTGTTCTCTTTGAACCATGCCAGTTGACGCATAACCATTCTTGCGGCTCGTCGCTCAATCAGTTTGCTCTCACTCCAGTCTTCACTTGAGGAGAGTGCTAACTGAGCCTGATTTAAAATCGTGAGCCTGACATTTGCCTCTTCGTGAATACAGCCTTCAAATATCGTTGGGTCGAGGCGTTCAAACGCTGGCACCCAGGGCGTGACATTTCGCCCATCCTCGGTCATCTGTCCAGGCATCCACCCCATAGTGAGAGATGGAAAGCCATAGGGAAGCGGTTTCAATCGATGCTCTGGAAACGTGGGGTGTGCGTTGAAAAAAGGCTGGGCGAGTTGCCTGGCTTCTCTTCTATTATGAGCATAGTAGAGCATATAGAGATAATTGCGCTCATTGCTCGCTTTACTATGCCAGAGCGTGAGAACATTTCTCATACTGTTTCTCCCCCTATCAAAAACACGTACGAACTTGATGTGGCAGCCGCTTGCGAGATAGGCATACAATTTCGTCAGTTTTGTTTTTGCCTATGATGGAGTCATACATACATGCCCTAGATGCTGGTGTAAGTTCATACACGCTTCTTGGATAGTATGGGGAGAGACGAATTCATGAGTAAGCCCATATCCTTGCATACACTCAATGTCCTGGTTTCTATCCTTCTAACCTTTTATTTCTTGCTATGCGTATTTAATTCTGTATCTCTTCTTGCCTTTTAAATTTTCAAGACTTGCTTTATTACCATCTAAGTGTATACTCAATATAGTTGCAAATGTTGAATATTGCATGAAGTATAGTGGTATTTTTCTTGGATATTTCTGGAACAGTGCGGTGTCTAAAGCAGCTTGTACGGCCAGAAGAAGAAGTGGACAATTTTGAACACGATTGGAGCTTGAATTATGCCACAAAAGCACCCGCTCGTAAAAGCTCGTGAAATGTGTAACCTCACCCAAGCACAATTTGCGACAAAAGTCGGTCTTAGTGTCAAGACCATTTGGAAAGCTGAGCATAACCAGAGGATCGGTGCTTACTCACGTGGCAAGATTTGTAAATACTTGAAGCTGACAGCAGAAGAATTAGGTTTCGTGATACCATCTGAACCGGAAATAGAGTATCTAGCGGCATCGCACAAGAGAGCAGAAATAGACTCTTTAGTAGAAGGTAGGGAGAGAGATCAAAAGAAACGGCAAACACTACAAATACATACGAGCTTGCTAGGTACCGCTTTTGTCTCACCTCACATGGGTCTTCTTCAACCTGACACTCTTCCTTTCAGCGAATTTTTACCATTGAGTGCTGATAGCATCCAAAGCTGTTGGCACCTCATGCAAGGGGAAAATAGCGCGGTTGCTGAACGTGTTCTGGATCACCAAGCTCCCATTTTGACGAGAATTGCACTGAAACCATCTCCGTATCAGAAAGAAGCGGCTATACTGGCGACACAGATGGCAATCCTCCGGGCCATTCTGGCAAAACATCGTTTACACTATGTGGCACGTGAGCTTCATTGCTATGAAGCAGTACAATTCAGTAAGTTATCTCATGACCGTGTCTTACAATCTGCTGCGTTAGTGTGCTTGGGGCATACGTATTTGTTCTGCCCTCCTCTGCGAGTCAAAAAGGCGATAGAGACGTTTTTAGAAGCGCTTCATGTCCTTGGCCAATGCTCTTCTCTTATTAGAAGTGATATTTTTATTGCTCTGGCTGAGATCTATTCTTTGCAAGGAGAGAAGCAACAAACCTATACAGCGATTGGGCAGGCAAAAGATGCATATCCTGATCATCCAAGAAGCGACTCATCCTATTTTTATGCTAACTATCCTGTGAACTTGCTCCATCAAGCCGAGGCCAAGGTATTCCTGCATTTACATCAGCCCACACGAGCTTTAGAAGCGTTACAGGCAAGTAATACAGAGCCTCTCACTGATCGGGGACGCTGCGAGCATTTCATCCGCCGAGCAGAAGCCGGGCGGCAATGTCATGATCTTGAACTTTTTAGCAGCAGCTTGACCGAGGGTTCATTGCTTGCGACAGCGTTAGGGAGTAGCCATCGTTTGCAGTCGGCATTAAAGGTCTATAACCAGGCTCCTCGTGATTGGAAAGAGAATGCTCAAGTAAAATGGCTGAACGCAAATATATTGAGCATTTCAGAAAGGACTGACATATGAGCGACTCTATGCAGCTATCTGCCGCCCTTGCTTCTGAAGAAGGGCGAAAAAATGCTCATGAAAGACAACGGGGCAATTGCCAACGGCTTAGGCTCCAGAGCAGCCTGTAGAGCCAGTAGAGGTTCTTGCCATGCCTCTTGGGAAAGCTCTCACATACCTGGGAACAGAGCATCTCCCGGGCTTGAGATAGGGAGATTCTCTGTTTCTGGAGTAAAAAAACGTTGTTAGATTCCTGTTCCTGAAGTCTGTGTTGCAATGGATGTGTGATTACATGTGGACGAATTGGACGTCGATGGACTGTATCCAGGTTGAGGCGGATTGTTCGGGTCATTGGTGTACTGGTCATCACTGTAGACAATCGAAGCCAGGCCGGTCGCAGGATTCGCCGCGACGCCAAAATCATCGTAGAGATCCCGATTCCCTGTACAACTGACATCACCCTCGCAGACACCGCCATAGTGAACAATTGGCGTTGGTTGCGTTTGGGTGAAACTGCTGCTCATGGTTGTCGCCTTCACATTCTGTGCGAAGTACACATACCCCAGAACCCAGACAGCATCTGCTCCACACTCAACATCCACAGCACCAGCCCCACAAGCACCAGCACACCACAACACACAATCACCACACTTTCCCTTCGCCATCCTTGCAACATCACCTTCGTGTTTTTTCGCACGGTCTCATTCTCCTTTATTCATCAGGGCAACACGCGACCTGGTCCTCCCACTTCAGCAGGAGCCACCATCACAATAGGAGACCATGGCAGAGACAGAAGCCTTTCGCCAGGCAGCACACCACAAGCAATCGTCATAGGGCTGCAGCTCCCCCACATACCGTTCCTCTCTCCACGCTTGGCACAAGCCTCCCCAGCACACTCAACTGCTGCTGCTCCTCTTCCTATACGCACTTCTTTTTCCCGCAAAACGCCTCGAACACGTCCATCAGAGAACAACGTGGTGGGCTTTTTCTTGGGCACAGGCATAGCACCCTCCTTTTACAGAGAAGGTGGCGAGAAAGCCCCGGTCATTGATGCCTGTCACTTATACACAAATATGAACGTTTGTAGAAGATCCTCAGAATGATGCGAGGGAAAGGTGTTGAAAAAAACTAGGATCGTAAACGTATCTTGGAGAGTCGCTCCTCCAAAGTAGTCAAGTAGGCGAGAGGATCTTTGCGAAAACGGAACTGCTTGCAACGAGCCTCTTGACGAGAGGAAACTTCGGAGCGCAGTTGTCGCCAGCGGGCCAGATCAGAAGGAACAAGCTCCTCCTCGCTGAAAAGATGCAAGCGAGTGGCCAGTGCGGTGGTCACGTGAACCGGCCCGCGAACGACCAGCCCAGGAATGGCTCCTCGTCGTCCTGTGGCTCGGCGCTCGCCGGCTCGAACCTTGCCAAATGCCTGCTCCAAATCATTGTTGGTTTTGGGCAGATCCGCGATCTGATAGCAAAAGAAGAGATGAGGAGCATAGCTTTGCGTCGCTTTGAGGAAGTGTATGAGGGCCGAGCGTCCCGCTTCCGACTGCTCGGTGTGCGCTCGCATCTGTGTCAGAACGTCCTTAAAGCGTGTACGGACCTCATCTGCCGTTGCCTGCTCTTTGTTGCTGAGCACCTGAGCTCCTTGCAAGAGCAGGGCAAAGAGGGGGCGCACCTGCGCAAAGAGGGCCTCGGTCGCTTGGAGTCCTTTCTGCAAGAGTTGCTTCAATCGTTCAAGTGCTCTGGGAAGCCCCTTTTTTCTTCCACCCGCTCCAGTGAGTCATGGATCGCTTGCAGTCGGTCCTGCAAACGCAAGCCAGAAGCCGAGAGCGGTGGCAGACCATCGTCGGTCAGGCTGGCACGAACCGCCAGGCAGTACTCGTGAATCGCTTGTGCCTCAGTGTCGATCCTACTTTCGACGGCCCGCTCGATGGGACGCACGCCGCGAACCTGTTTTTTCAGCTCCTTTTTGGCATGTCGATCCGCTTCAGAGATCGGCTTGGCGGCTTCACGCAAAAAGTGAAAGTGACAGAGTTGATGAGGGGTCTCAGGGAAGACGCTGGCGACGGCCCGGCGAATGGAGAGCTGGCCGTCTGAGACGATCCCATGGATCGGGGCTGGAAGGATCGCTTTCACCTCCGTGAACAGACCGGCTAGGTCCTCCTGCGTCGAACTCAAGAGGGCTTGTGCCAACACGATTTCTCCCGAGAGCACTTCTCGAATCACCCAGAGCACCTCATGGCCCACATCGGGTTGCAGCCCATCGATGGCCAGGATCACGCGCCCTTGTGAAGCGAAGCGCTCTTGCAAGCGTCGTCGGCATGAGAGATGCAGGGTCACCAATTCCTCGTAACGGTGCATCAGATGCTCCACCGTCCGTTCACACACCCGCAGCCCTCGCTCCTGCAAGATCCGCTGCATTTGGGGGGCTGAGCGCTGTTCTCGATAGCGCAGCCTGCCCACATAGGCAATCAGATCTAGACCACATTCTCCATGTGGTATGCCCATCGGCCTTCTTCCTCTGGTCGGCAGGGCTGCTTGTAGCCCCGGCATGCTGGATTGGGACAACGACGAACCACCAAACGGAGCTGGATCAGTCCTTTCATCGTGAGGATCTTGCGGTAGGCGTGGTAGGCCACCGGCATCCACTCGCCGCAAGACGGAAAGTGCTCCTTCTGTGGCTTCAAACGAACGTGCTGCTCTGCCTGCGGAAGGGCTACTCTTCTTCCTCTCATCTGCTCTCTCTCCTCATTCGCCTCTTTCTCTCTAGTTTACTCCTTCCTCCAAGCCCTGTTTACGATTCTAGAAAAAAACGCCCCTTGATGCACAATGATGTGCTTTCAGCTTGGCGAGACAAGCGACGTTTTCACCGAACGTGTGTCACCTCTCGTGTGGGGAAAAACGAGGCACCTGCAGCGCATCGCTTCCGTGTTCTTTCTCAAGATTGCATATTTGTGTATAAGTGTCAGGCATCAATGACCGGGGCTTTCTCGCCACCTTCTCTGTAAAACAGGAAGGCCGCTGCATGGTGCCCCCCGCAGCGGCCTTCCTGTTACCAAAGTCAAATACATCTATAGAAACGCATAGGAGCACTAAAAGTAATTCGATCTTTACGAGCATTCCTCGCCAGAAAAAGGGAAGCCTCACACCTCCCCTGCCAGCCACTTCTCGCCTGCAGCTCTCCCTCCTCTGGCTACATGCAATTCTATTCGATATCGCTCACTTTCCTTCCGCTACCCTTCCGCCAGTCTCCCACTCCAGTCCACTCCCTCTCCGGCGTGCCTGTATCCAGCCACCTACGGCCAGCATAGACCACCTGCGCGCCAGCATCGGCGCAGGGCATGAGCACACACGCCACCATCGGCTTCCCTGCCTCTCCTTCTCCCTTCTCGATGCCTTTCTCCTATTCACTCCTCAGCTTGCACTCAAGACCATACTAGTATTCTGTCATGCTTCAATGGATGGGTAAAGACGCTTGAGCTTGATGCGCGCATCAGCCGTGGTAAAGCGCCAGTTGATGGTCACTTTTGCCTGGTTGCGCTCCTGCTGCCAAGCATCCACCTGAGCAGTAAGCGCCTGCATGTTGGGAAAGCGATCGGACAAGCATTGCCGTGCGAGAACGGACAGTTCGATCTCGGCCATATTCAGCCAACTCCCATGCTTGGGCGTGTAATGGATCTCCAGTTTTTCGGTCAGCCGTCGAGCTTCTGCGGGCTCAAAGACCTCGTAAAACGAGGAAGGCGTATGCGTGTTGAGATTGTCCATTACGAGCACAATTTTTTCGGCATGGGGGTAGTGAAGGTCAATCACATCACGCAGAAACAGCGCCCAGTCCTTTTTGGTTCGCCGCTTGCTCACGCGCACCTGGCACGCTCCCGTTTCCGGCTCCATGGCGAGAAACACGCTACACACTCCTTTGCGTTCATATTCGTCATCGACGCGCTCTGGCTCGCCGGCTTCCATCGGGATCGGCTTGCGCGTGTGAGCCAGCACTTGTTTGCTTCCCTCATCCATACACATCTTCGGCACCCGCGGATCATAGGGACGCTGGTACACTTCCAGCACATCCTCCATGTGATACACACATTCCGCATTCGCTTCTGGCGGAATGCAGAAAGGCTTTTTTCGCCACGGTTTCAGTTCATTTTTTTTAGTGTGACCCAGACGGTATTGTGGCTGATCTGATCAATGTACCCCAGTTGCACCAGCTTCTCGGCGAGCATCCGCATCGTCCAACGCTTTTGTCCCCCTTCCGTCTGGCTACAGGCCAGCGTGACCAGGCGTGCTTCCAGTTCTCCATCCATTTTCCGCTTCTGGGGCCGTTCCGGCTGTGGACGCCGCACCAGAGCATCCAACAGCCCTCCCTCAACAAAGCGTTTGCGCACCCGTTCTACTGTGGCCCTTCCGACTGAGAGCGCTTCGGCGATCTGCTCATCTGTCCACCCTGGCCCTCCCTCTGCCTGATCGGCTTTCAGTAAAATTCTCGCGTGTGTCTGACTGCGCGCTGTTGCCTTCCCTCCTGTCAGCAGGCTTTCGAGCATCTGGCGTTGCTGGGCATCTAACTGGACGCTATACTTCTTCATGGAGCCTCCTTGAATGGATCTGTTTCGTTTGTCCTTCAAGGATACTCCATCTTTTTCAGCTCATCAAATCAAGGATGACAGAGTACTAGTCGTAGATCCCTTTGGGAGCGGGGTATCACCTCTTTTTTCTTCTTTCCCCGCAAGGCACCTCTGCCTTGTGCTATCCCTTCGCATGCCTCGCCACGAGGTTCATGACGAGATCAAGCCAGTGATACAGTACATGGAAAGGGAGGCGTCGCATAATCAGGCCGACATCCTTGTGGAAGGAGTGCGCGCGAACGGGCTGGCGGTAAGTGGGATGCAGGAAACGCTTGACGCGCTCGGACATGGGCAAGCCGATATCCTGATACTGGCGAACGGTATCCCGCTGGGCGAGAAGCAACGCAGCGAGCTTGTGCGCCGGGCCGCGAATACGGGTGCCCAGGTTGAGTCCGTAGAAGGCCATCCCGTCCTTCAGGCAATGGGAGGCATGGGCGCACTGCTTCGCTATTGTCCCCACTGGGTCTAGCCTTACCCGACATCAGGAGTCTTGCACAGAGCACCAATGCCCCGCTCTCGCTTCAAGTGAGCAGATCAGCTCATTTGAAGCGAGCTGATCCGCTCGCCATCCACATACGACTGTGTATCATCGGACATCTGCTCTATTGCGATAATGTACACAACACAGAAGATTGATAGCGTTTTCTAGTTAAGGGGGATTGCAATGAAGGTTTTGATGGTCCTTACCTCCCATGATCAGCTCGGCGACACTGGCAAGAAAACCGGCTTCTGGCTGGAAGAGTTTGCCGCACCCTATTATGTCCTGAAAGATGCTGGCGTCACAATAACACTCGCTTCACCAAAAGGCGAGCAGCCACCACTCGATCCGAAAAGCGACCTGCCCGAAAACCAGACGGAAACGACGAAACGCTTCCGCGCCGATTCTGCGGCGGCAACAGAACTTGCCCATACCAGGAAGCTCGCTGATATATCGGCGAACGATTTCGATGCCGTTTTCTATCCCGGCGGTCATGGTCCGATGTGGGATATGCCAGACAACCCGCACTCCATCGCGCTAATTGAGGCCCTAGTGAAAGCCAATAAGCCGGTTTCAGCCGTCTGTCACGCACCTGTCGCATTCATAAATGTACATGATGCTAATGGTCAGCCCCTAGTCAGAGGCAAGCACGTGACAGGATTTACCAATGAGGAAGAAGAAGCTGTGGGCCTGACCACAGTAGTACCATTTCTGCTAGAGGATAAGCTCAAGGAGAGAGGCGGCATCTATAGCAAAGCCAGACCTTTTGCGCCTTATGTGCAGATTGATGGCAAACTGGTAACGGGTCAGAATCCAGCATCTTCGGGTCCCGCTGCGGAAGCGTTATTGCAGTTACTTCGCTCTGGTCAATCCGAAGCGACGGCGTAAAACTGGGGCATCTCCTCATCCATCCCATGCGCATTAAGTTAAGAGCCAATCGAGGCCATCAAGAGGTGGCTGAGCCAGAGAAGGTTTAGTTGCCCAACGATTGACTTGTCAGCTTGATCGCATCATATGGCACAATCGGTGAATGAGCGGGTTGTAGATTGATGCATAATCATGTTACAATTTCTCTTGTGTTACAACCTTTCAGTTACTCAAGTAAAAACCGTTGTAACCCCTTTCAGTTACAACTAAATCGTAACACACCATTGCATGTATGTTGATTGGGTCTTTCATTTTAGGATTCATTGACATACATCTTTTTTACCTTTAAATTTGCCTCTATAACTAACTACATTAAACACCTGACAGAAGCAGGTATTGTTATAGTTTCCTCAAGGGAAACGCATCTAACAGAAGATGATAAAGTAGCGATCAAAAGACAGGGCAAGATAGTTGGGTAGAGCACCTGGTAAATGCCCTGAAGAGTGAGCACTTTTTGCCCTCAAGGGTTAGCACTTGCCCTGAAGAGTGAGCAACTCAACCATTGACTAAGAGAGAATCCCCTCCCGAGGCGGTTTACTCATCTTGAGAGTTGTAAATTCAGAGAGTGGGGTAAGATCAATCCCAAAACCACAGGTCTGGGCCAGGTTGGCAACGAACGGGGACGAGGATTGTACCTGCAAACGGTGCTCGCTGTACGAGCTGAGTACTACAGCGCCACTTATAACACAAAAAGTGAAGTAAGGCGGCTTGGGAGGCTGAATGGCGATTCACATCACTAAATAGGTGAATGCCCTCCAGGAGCCGTCTCAGATACTAACTGGCACTGTAGTATGAGAGCCTGTTTGGTAATACGAGGGAGAGTGCTTTGTGTGGCAAAATGAGCAAGCGAGAAGAAGTTTTTTCGGGTCCATATGGTATGCTTTCTCGAGAGACCCTGTTCAACGTGCTTTGTGACCCGATGACAAAGCCACACATCCCTGATGCTGAGAGTAAACGAGCAGTGAGATGAAACGGGAAAAAAGCGATCTGCCTTTCCTCATCACTCAACAATTGAAAGGAGTCCTTTCTCATGAACGAACCCGTGACGAACATCGACCCACGTTTCAGCGATCCGGATGCGGTTGCCACACCATGGGATGAGACGCGTCGCGTGCTCGAAACCGCTGAATTGTTTTGGATCTCAACGATTCGGGCTGATGACCGCCCCCACATGACTCCACTGGTTGCAGTGTGGCTCGATGGGGCGCTCTACTTCACCACCGGTGCCGCCGAACAGAAGGCCCTCAACCTTCGTGAAAACCCACACGTGATTCTGATGACCGGGTGCAATCACTGGGACGCCGGGCTCGATGTCGTCGTCGAGGGCAAGGCCATCTCAGTCGTTGACCGTGCTATGCTCAAACGTTTAGCTGCGGCGTGGGCAACCAAATGGGATGGGCGCTGGCAATACGAGGGACGCGACGGTGACCTTTTCCACACAAATGGAGGCATGGCCCTGGTGTTCGAGGTCAAGCCCACCAAGATCCTCGCGTTCGCCAAGGGCACCTTCAGTCACACACGGTATCAGTTTTGAATGGAGGAAACAGGCAATGAGTCTCTCTGGATTGTCCCAGGCGCGGCTGGGTCGCATGCATGATGTCATGACCGGGTATGTCGAGCGCGGAGAAGCTCCTGGTCTTGTCACCCTAGTTAGCAGGCGGGGCGAGGTCCACGTTGACCTCATCGGGACACAGGCGTTCGGGGAGAGCTTTCCCATGCAGCGTAACACCATCTTCCGTATCTCCTCTATGACCAAGCCCATCATCGCTGCTGCGACCATGATCTTGGTGGAAGAATGCAAGGTGCGCCTGGACGAGCCAGTGGATATGCTGCTTCCTGAACTGGCCAAGCGGCAGGTGCTGAAGCGGCTCGATGGGCCGCTTGACGAAACTATCCCTGCGAAGCGACCAATTACCGTGCGTGACCTGCTCACGTTCCGCATGGGCTTTGGGCAAATGATGGCACCGCCAGATGCCTCTCCCATCCTGAAAGCCGCGCATGACCAACAGATTGGCATGGGGCCGCCGAGTCCATCGCAGATGCCTTCCCCCGATGAATGGATACGTCGCCTGGGGCAGTTTCCGCTCATGCACCAACCGGGTGAACAGTGGATGTACAACACCGGGTCCGATGTGCTTGGCGTCCTCATTGCGCGCGCCTCGGGTCAGCCGCTTGAGACGTTCTTGCGCGAGCGCATCTTCGAGCCACTTCACATGCAGGATACCGGTTTCAGCGTGCCGGAGGTATCGCTCGATCGACTCACCACCAGCTACTGGCGTGATGCTGGAAGTGGGAAGCTGACCGTGTATGACAAGGCTCTGGGTGGTCAATGGAGCCATCCTCCTGCCTTCCCGTCGGGAGCGGGGGGACTGGTTTCGACCATTGATGACTATCTGGCCTTTGGTCAGATGATGCTTTCCCAGGGCAAACACAACGGCGTGCGCATCCTGTCAAGACCGTCCGTTGAGACGATGACGACTGACCAGTTGACGCCTGAGCAGAAAGCGGTGTCCGGTTTGTTCCCTGGCTTTTTTGACAGCATGGGCTGGGGGTTTGGCGTCTCCGTGATCACCAGGCGTGATGATATCGCGGCGGTCCCCGGTCGATATGGCTGGGATGGTGGGATGGGCACCTCCTGGTATTGCGACCCCAGAGAGGACATGACCATCATTCTGATGACTCCCTGCTTCCTGACTTCCCCCAATCCACCGAACGTCACGTTCTGGACGTTAGCCTACCAGGCAATCGACGACTAAGGGGATGGCTGGGCACGGGTCTGCACCTGCGCCCCACACGAGCGAGGAGGAGCCGAATCATCGCCACCAGGATCAGCGTTTCACTGGTTTGGACTTTTCGCTCGTAATCTTTGCTTAGCCTCCTATTGCAGGATATCCACGAGAGTGTTCGCTCCACGACCCAACGCCTGGGCAAGAGACTGAAGCCACGCGAGCCTGTCTGGCGCTCCACCACTTCAAGATCCCAGCTACCCTCGGCTTGGCACCAGGTGTAAATTTCCTCTGAAAACCTGGCACGAGAGACAAAAATCTCTCCCTCAGATCTGAACCTTCCGTATCAATTGTTCAGATGATGTAAGAGTGCTTAGGCAGGGGTTGTCTTGGCTTAAGGCTGCAAGATGACCGTATTACCTAGGCGTTCCAATGGGCAAACGAGCCGTTGTTGAATCTTCTGTTTATTTGCGATGGGAAAGGAGTCAGTTCCTCTCTTACAGCTCACCTCCATTGTGGGGACACGACTTCCAGAGATGTTCCTCCTGAAAACTGATTCGACGCTTGCTCTGAAAGATCACCAACAGGGCGTCTTTCCACATGAGATTTTCCTCTACGTGCTTCCCTGATGGGAGCAACAATGAGTGGTTCTTCCAGACACCCGAAGACAGCTTCGTCTTCAAGCTTGACTGCCTTATTATTTCCATCGTTTTTAGTATTGGGATCTTTCCTCCGTAGTGTACCAACTTCGTCCATCGAATTCTTTTTCATGCTGAATGGTGCACCTACGGTGCATGACGCTTCGTCTGGAACTCCTGGATAGCAAGAGCTTTTTGTCGTCTCATCCTCAGTTCCATGCCGGGTGGTGCGGCTGCGACGCATGGTTTCTTTGGAATTCTGTGAGCGGGGAATTTAACAATTAGGTGAGCGGTTCAGCCTCTTTGACGTATCGATACAGAGTGGCACGGGAGATCCCAAGGGTCGTACAAATCACTGGAATGGAATGGCTCTGATCGGTAAACATCTGCCAGGCGAGTGCCACTTTCCCATTGGTCTTGAGCTTTCTTGGTCGCCCACCTTTCCGTCCCTTGGCTTTCGCCGCAGCTAATCCTGCATTCGTGCGCTCGCGAATGAGATCACGCTCGAACTCGGCCAGCGCACCCATCAGATGGAAGATGAGCTTGCCGCTTTTGATCTCCTCACAAAGAAGAGGTATGCAGTTCCTTGAACACTGGCGCATGGCCATGCGGAACCATATTCCCCAGTGCCAGAGACCACCGCTCCGTGGAGATGAGACTGAACGGCAAGGTGCAAGGCACCAGCAACCGTCTGGAGCAGGAACGAGATAGACATCACTGTGTCTGAGCGGAAGACGAAGTATTTCATGGTATGAGAAGCAAGGAGCACATGTTATGGCTGAACGCGAACACCCGATGGAGATAACGTTGCGCACTGCTCTGTGGCAGCAGTTCGGTGCAGCCATCGATATGCTTGAAAATGCCCTGCTGGCCTGCCCCACCTCGCTGTGGGAAGAGCGGCTCTGGAACGGCCACTCACCCTGGATGCCACCTGAGTCCGCTCAGTTCTGGTACGTCACCTATCATACGCTCTTCGGGCTCGACTTCAATCTCTCCGGGAAGTCGGAGGAGGAATTTGCTCCCCCTGCTCCCTTTATCTGGACTGAGCTCGATCCCCCCGTCTCGCCTCAACGGCCCTATACGAAGGAGGAGCTGCACGCCTATCTGAAGGCGACACGCCGCAAGTACCACGCCTCCCTTTCCGCACTGACGGACGAGCAGGCATACCAGGCCGTCGAGTACCACTGGGCGGAGGGGCAGGCCGTCAGCTTCTTGGAGGGACTGCTCTACATCATGCGCCACGTCCAGGAACATGCGGCCCAACTGAGCCTCTTTCTCGGACAGCACGGCATCCAGCACGAGGCGCTCGACTGGGTCCCGCAAGCGAAGGATGAACCTGGCAGCTAAGTTCGCGGAGGCGAGTGGGCTACCCGTCGGGCCGACGCATTCCCAAACACGCAGAGCGCTCGTCGAGAGACCAAGAGCTTCGGCCTCGGCATCCGGTCGAAGCTCAGTCTCGTGTTGAGCCGATCAGTCATCGTCACTGCCAGGATCTGTAAACCCTCTGTGGCGAGGTCTCCACGCAGCATGTTCAGGCTGATGCGCGCCCCCACTGTCGTTAGCCATCCGCCCAGGTTCGAGACCTCGCTCATGTCGGAGCGGCTGAGACGAAGCCAGGCTTCCTGGATCGCGTCATCTGCCTCCGAGAGGGAGCCGAGCAAGCGGTAGGCCACCGCTCGCAGGTGGGGATGGCTTTCCTCGAAGGCTTGCGCCAGCCAGTCGTGATTCTCCATAGGTTCTCTTCCTCCACGAGGTGTTGTCAAGGAAGTGACACGCCAAACATACCTGATGTGACATTGTCTGGGACGATCGAGCCGAGTCTTTCGGATCGCAGCATGACACCAGTGTCGGTGTACCTCGAAGTAATTCCTGGCCAAATTGATCACCCATATAATGGCCGCCTAGACACTTCAGTTAGGTGTAGCCTTGATCGCTGTTGTTGTGCTCCCATTGTTCAGAGACATATATCCTGGCCACGAGTTTTTTGTACTCCTTTGTCGCCCGATCCTCGGAAACCTTCGCGCGGAGATTGCGAACAGGAGGTCAGTAGATATGTCATTTGGGCCTGCATTCTGTCGCTCTCTGCACGAGAGCAGAGGCGATCGTCGGCCTGTGCGGCTGCATCTGGCGATGGTGACCTCTCTGCTGGCCATTTTGGCCTGACCAGCCCATGAATTCCGCCCCCCTGTTTTGTCATAGATTTGTCATAAATGCCTCATCTTATCTTCCGCTTCACAGACCACAAGAGTTTTCGCTTGCGCTACTCTAGACTTCCAGAAGCAAGCAAGATGACAGAACGATGACAAAAAAAGGAGAGCTATTCATCCTCCTGTCACTTCCAGGCACTATACTGTAAATCACAGGATTAAATGGGCCGAAAGTTGATAATTACGGGGGTGATCTGCCCGTTTGTCAGAGGGGAGATGGCCCACGGAATTGTACAGATTTCTCCCATGCGCATTCCGCGATTTACAGTGTAGGGCTTCTTGTCCTTCAAGATGTGATAGAGAATGACTAGGATTTTGTGCGCGTGACACCGAGGTGTCATGGCGCTTGAAACACACAGACGAGGGAGGAAACCGATGAGCGACCTTCAGGCCATTGCTGATCGCTTCGAGATCGAGGCGCTGCGCGGCGAGTTCACCGACGCGGGGATGATGCGCGACTACGACCGCTTCGCGTCGCTGTTCACAGAGGACGGCGTGGTGCGGATCCCCGACATCAACGCCGAGCTCGTCAGCCGGGAGGAGATCCGCGCCGGGGTCGAGCGGCTGCAGGGTCTCTGGGACTACTTCGTGCAAACCACGCACCCGGGCACGATCCAGCTTGAGGGCGACACCGCGGTCGGCCGTGCATACGTCTCAGAGCTTGGGCACCGGCGCGACGGCAGCTCGCAGTTGAACTACTCCGTGTACCACGACCGCTACCAGCGCACCCCGGACGGCTGGAAGTTCGCAGAGCGCGTCTACGAGGTCAGATACCTCGACACCACTCCGCTGGCAGGCTCGGCGCCCCACGCAGCGGGGGCGCCCGCGAAGGAGCCGACCGAGAACAAGTCTTCGACGAAAGGAAGGTAAATCACAGGATGAAATGGCTCTGCCTCACTTTGCGTGATTCTGAACTGGTTGTGGCAAACAGCCAAAAGGGAAAGCCTGTTGCGAAGTCTCACCATGACCGTGGCTTCTTTACGTATGCAAGAGCTTTCACACAAAGTGATACTGCTGGCGAAACCCCATGAAAGGCTTTTCCATGGGGGTACAGAAAACCAACCGAAACCGACGCAAGAGAAACCGTGCTGCGCTTTTCTTTGTCTGCGCGACCACGCTCAGAGGTGCGCAACAGCCCCGCTTGTTCAAGCTGGAGGAGTGGCCATCTGGTCGATCACATCGGAAAGGTCTTCTCTGCTTGTCGGTATTTCCCTGCCTTCCAGGGTTCGCCAGCAGTATCCAAAGTGCGGGAGAGCCATTAAATGGGCCGAAAGTTGATAATTACGGGGGTGATCTGCCCGTTTGTCAGAGGGGAGATGGCCCACGGAATTGTACAGATTTCTCCCATGCGCATTCCGTGATTTACACAGCAGAGCGCTGCTCGCGCTACCATAGACATTGGAACAGGTCCTGACGAAGCTCGAAACAGGGCAGCTCGAAGTGAAACTTGCCCGCAACGGGTCAAGAAGATGGCCCGGTTTGCATGGATACAATAACGGCGAAGCATCTTCTGTGTCTGGTTTCACCCTGTCCTTTATGTTTGCTACTTCACTGATCGGGGGAATTTTTCTCCTGAGCACTATGCACCAGCTCACCGCCGCCTGGCTCTGTTTTGCGTTGGCGGGATTAAGCGCATACGAGTAATAGCAAAGAGCTGATGATTTATAAACACATCTGGCGTCAATATTATAGAGCAGGTGATATAAAATGATTGCTCATTGGACACGTCCGACCACGACACGAAGCGTAGGAAGCATCGTATTGCTCCTGGCTTTTCTCCTCACGCTCACCAGCTTTACCGTACAGACAACGTTGAATTATCCAACTCTTCTTCTGATGCAAGCCCCTCTGGCAAAACCGGCTGGTCTGCAAGAAGTCCTCCCTGCATTATTGGCTTTTCTCGAGCTCGCTGCATGCTCCATGCTTCTCATCACTGTTTCACGTTCACTGGCAGCATTTCTGGAGGAAAATGGGTGCAGGCGTGTGAGCATCACCGGACGTCTCGCAGGGATATCCTGGGCCACAGGCAGTGGGCTCGGGTTACTGCTTCTGCTGCTCTGGAGCACTACGGCCTCATCTGTTGCCTTCGTCCTTGCCCTCGTCCTCTTTCTGTTGACCGAGATCGGTGCGCCACTGCTCCTGCTGTCCTGGACGGTGATCCTGGCCAGGCAATTGCGAGCGTATCAAGCGATCGGGAATCTCGGAGCAATCGGTCTCTTGTTGACTTGCCTGCGTTCGCTGGTTTGGGAACTCAATGCGTTCATACCGATAACATCAGGCTTCTACGTCGCCGCAGGAATACTGAACATTCTGGCAGTGGTGGGAAGTTCCTTCTGGCTACTCTGGCTCTGGCTGCTCGGATTCTGGTGCTTTCGCCAGAACAAAAACGTGCATAGTGTGACACAAGCGCCACAAGTCACCAGGAAAGATCTACAGATCAACGAAACTCACATCAAGCGCCGCAACTTCTTACGATTATTCGCCAGTGTGGGCGTAGGAACTGCCGGGAGCGCTTTTGTGCTGGCACGCACCAGCTTGACGATTGGCAACACACCCGAGAGCGAGAGTGACGATGTTCCTGCAGAGCCGAGCCTGATCGCGTCTTACTACTATGTATTGTCAGTAATCTTTGTACGACTCTTTCCAGGAAACTCGGCCCCATTCAGAACAACAGTTGACCCTAAGCGGCTCTCCTTCCCGTTTGCCGTCTCTTTTGAACGCGTCAATGCAGACGGAGTCCCGGCGCAGTTTGTCTATGCCAGAGGAGCCACGAAAAACCGTGTTATCCTCTACCTGCCTGGGGGCCGTTTCATGGATGCTGCGCGTGAAATGCATTTCTTCCTCACTGCACAACTCTCTCAACAGACTGGAGCATACGTCCTCATGCCACAATACCGCCTGGCACCTGAACATCCTTTCCCCGCTGGCCTGGAGGATTGTGTGACGGCATACAAGTGGTTGCGCAAGCAGGGCTTCGCCGCCTCACAGATCATGATCGCAGGAGAATCGGCTGGTGGAAATCTGACGCTCGCCACAGCCCTGGCACTACGTGAGAGCGGCGAGGCGTTACCGGCTGCGCTGGTGGCTATCTCGCCAGCATGTGATCTAGCCACCATCGAGCCTGATCCTATATTGGGGAACAAGGTCTCACTAGCATATGCATCCTATACCAACCATGGTGCGGTAGATCCCCATAATCCGCTGGTCTCGCCGCTCTATGCGGACGCACATGGCTTGCCTCCAACCTTCCTGCTGGCAGGAACTGAGGAGTTCGCGACGAGAGATACGGTGCTGATGGCAGATCGGTTGCGCAGGGCTGGGGTCGAGGTCAAACTGGAGATCTGGCCAGGGATGTGGCATGCCTGGCCCCTTTTTGCGACCGATAACGCCACCTTATCTCAAAACAATGCGTTACCCGAGGCACAATTATCCATCAGACATATCACAAAGTTTATGCGCCAACATCAGAGAACATGAATTGTCATATTTTCACCTTTTAGGCAAAGGAGAATTATTATGCAAGTATCGCACAAAAAAACGTCTGTGACGTACCCCCGAGTGCGCCTTCTCTACCTGACATTGGCCGGGCTGATCTTACTGGGTATCTTGATACAAGGCTATCTCATTGGAACTTCGACATTCGCGGGCACAGCCTGGGGACGAGCAACACACGGTACACTGGGACTGCTGCTGTTGCTGCTAACGCTGCTGTTGCCACTAGCAGCATTGCTGGCGCGATTGCCTGGCAAAATGACCATCTGGAGTGCGGTGCTTTTCGTGCTAACCTTGCTCCAGGTGACGCTGGCAGGTTTCGCCAGAAGCGTTCCATTCCTGGCCGCCTTGCATCCGTCTAATGCTATGCTGCTGTTTGGTCTGAACGTGATCCTGATCATTCAAGGCTGGCAAATGAGGGGGAAGCAGAGTCCTGAAATGGAACAAGCACAGACAGCAAAAGCGCTTCCTGATGACGGGGGAGCACGTCATCAGGTGCCGCTGGAGATCAATCTGGCGACCGGAGACTTCCTCCTGTACACGCTTATCAGTGTGGGTGTCCTTACGCTCTTTCTCCTCAATCGCAATGATGTCGTCAACGCTGTCAAAGCGCTGAACCCTGGTTTTTCGCAGAGTGAGATCGACGGGTTAGTGTTCTCGATCCAGGTGATCGTCGTAGGGGCACACCTCTTCTTTGGCACCTGCACTGCCTGCCTTGCCTTCCTGATCCGCACAGGGAAGAACTGGGTACGTATAGTAAGCAGCGTTGTAGCTGGCCTTGTGGTTCTGGAAATATGCTACGAATGGCTCTCGCCGACGGATGTCCCGGCAGTCCTGGCTCCCAATCAACGGATCTACGCTGTTTTTGTCCAGATTCTCATGATCCTGATGATTCTGTCCAGCGCCACGTTGCAATGGGTCCCTCAGGCGTCACGCGACTTCTTCTCAGCGGAGAAACGACAGGTTTCCTGATCTGCCGTAATTCGCCAAAGCGAAGGAGAACGCGTTGACGGAGTAAAGGAAATCGGCTATGTCGCAATTACGTTTGTTGTGTGCTTGCTCCAGCAGAATCACTGACGGCATCGCGTTTCGGTTTGCGGGTTCCTGGACGGGTGTTTGTCCGTCGTGTACGAACTAGTTTGGCCTCTCCAGCACCGGTCGGAGCGGGAGGCGAGCGACGGATATCGGTGAGTAGGGTGCGAGCGGGATCAGAGAATCCACACTGATCGAGCCAGCGGAGATAGGCATCATCATCAAGCATAGCGGCTTCCCAGAAAAGACGGGGTAGTTCCCACGTGGTAAATGCCCCGAAATGTGGGCACATTTTGCCCTCAAACCTGCACTTTTGCCCCCAATCTTGAGCAGCACAATCATTGGTCAGTTGAGAAACCGCCTCTGGAGCCGTTGACGGTGGATCGTTTTTGGTAATTCCAGGCGCTATGGCAGGGTTTCAGGCCATAAGACGTTTCTGCACATCTAGAATGGGATGGAAGATCATGCATCTGCTCAAGGAGGCCAACCAATCCCACGTGCAAAGGATGCTGAAGTCCGAGACTTTAGGAGTTTAGATGGCAAGAGAATGGTGAACCATGCAGACAACTACTGGCGGTAGAGTTGCTGTATTTGCGCAGGTGCAGCCCTTTCTCCAGTATTGGCAGAGAAGACGCAATCGCACCGATGGCAGTAACAGAATTGCTCCCATTGGCGCACAAGATCTTGCCAGCGTTCCATCTCCTGCTTTTGTAACTCACGGCGGTGCTTGTTGGATTGACGGAAAAACACACGATGAGCCAAGACCCCAAGGAGCACAGGCAGGCCGATGGAGAGACCACATGCACTAAAGATGACAAGGAGTATACGACCAACGCTGGAATTGTCGGGAAGGAGATGGGAGAAAAAATCAGAACCGAAAGTTAAGGAACCGAGATAAAGGGCAATGGCAAGGAAAGGGCAGAGCCAAAAAATGATTTTCTCACCAACAGGAAGAGGAACCGTTTTGCGCCGAGGTGGACGGAGCAGAGCGCCAAGTCTCGTCTGGCGAGTGACTGGAACGGTGATAGCCTGAGGGATAGAGCTGTATGTAGCATTTCCTGCGGAGTCATAGGTGACAGAAACAGAGGTGGTGACTTGGGTTTCCATTGTAGTGAAGGAGCTATTGCGATGAATAGCTGGGACTTTCTGAACTTGGTCATCTCGTTTACAGACAGGGCAGTTGCTAGGGGGGAGAATCATTCTTTTTTCCTTTCATCAGAGGAGGGCGTATCCATCGTTTTCTCTCTTCATCATGACAACGCAACATTACCACTCAGTATAAAAGTAGATTTGTCTCTCTGTCTATGAAAAACGCCACACTTGTCAAAGTCTCGAGCCTCAGCATCCTTTGCACATGAGATTGGCTTCCTTCCCTTGAGCAGAAGCCTGACCTTCCATTCTGGAAAATACGGTTTCTATTTTGGCTCTGGTGCAATTTCTCGCCGTACTTTACACATCCCATTCTTGATGTGCAAATGCGTCTTGCAGCCAGAAACCCTGTATGGATGTGAGCAATAATAACCTAAATGTTCGGACATTCCTCCGTATCTGGTTTATATCCGAACATTCGGCTTGAAACTGGCCGGTTCTGGAAAGTGTCCGAGCATTCAACATCAGCCTTGCGCCGAATAATGAGCGCTGAATTTACAAAAACGGTGTGCGACAACCTGCATTTGGAGCGGATTCTTAGCCTGTCACCAGTCGTCTTGCTCAAGATTGAGGGCAAATGTGCAGGTTTGAGGGCAAAATCCGTTCACATTTCAGGTCAATTACCTCCATATACAAACCAACCGCGTTTGCCTGCGGCAAAAGGCACCCTGGTCACAGCGCCTGCGGGTCAATAGAGCGCCTGGGGGACAATAGAAAGAAGAGGAGCGAAAGGAAGGAGCACCATGTCAACTGTAGAGCGTGCACAAGCCATCCTCGGCGATCCCTCGCTGGTCGCACTCAAAGAATGGGAGGGCCTCAATGGCGAGATGGGGGTCTACCACTCGCACGACCATGGCTATTTCTCTCTCCTGATCCTTATCCAGTCACTCAACGAGCACTACAGCCAGTTCTATCTCGACTCCTAGCGCGACCAGGCCCTCCATGATGCCGAACTCATTGCTGCCTTCTCCGGCGCGCAGGAGCGCTTCCCCTGAACACAATGATGCTTCCTGCTTCGCGTACCTCCGCAAGATGCTCGCCGCTAGCTCTCTCACGACGCACACCACTTCCATCTCCAGCAACGACACATAGGCAGGCACACCTAAGCGATCACAGGGCGCTTGAATTTTTTTCAAGTGTAGCGGATTCTTGGGAACATGGCTCACTTTTCTGGTAGCGAGTGGCTCTCTATCAGTCTAGCGTTTACATCCCTGACTCTGGGTCAAACTTCCTGTACGTGTGAGCGTGCTACACATAGTGATGTTTCGCGTGACGTATCATGGGGCGGAGAAAGGTAGAAGTGTTAGGTCCTATCGAGGCAAGCTCTCGACTGGATCGGTACTATGCAGGTGTTGATGTGATGTGTCCGTGTAGTCCCTCCCTGTTACAAGGGAAGTGTTGAGAGGCTAAAAATGGCAGTGCATTCTCTCAAGGCTGAGCCGAAGAATCTTCATGGCTTTTTTTCTCGTGACCTTTCCGCTGTTCTGACTGTTGACACGGGCGATACCGTCCGCTACGAAACGCTGGATGCTGGCTGGGGGGCGCTTCAACAGGCGAAGACTTTGGGCATTCCCCAGGACTTCGCGCTCCGGGATCGCCAAAGAGATTTTGGCCACGCCCTCACTGGTCCTCTCGCCGTGCGTGGCGCTGAGCCGGGTATGACCTTGGAAGTGCGGGTCAACCGTATCCGCACGGGCACTTGGGGCTGGTCGGCCGGGCCTGGATTGCCCAGCCAGATGGATGAAAGGCTGGGCTTCGCAAAGGCCCCAAGTGGTCCACCGGCGGTGATCACGGTACCAACTGGAGATCAAGCGACGATGTGGTCCCTGAACCCAAACCAAGGCCTGGCTCATAACCGGCTGGGTCAGACGCTTCGCATGCGCCCGTTCATGGGTGTCATGGGAATGCCCGCCAATGAACCGGGCGTGCAAACCACCTTTCCGCCACGATTCTGTGGAGGGAACCTGGACTGCAAAGAACTCGTGGAACAAAGCCGGTTGTACCTGCCGATTGCTGTGGAAGGAGGACTGTTTTCTCTTGGTGACGGGCATGCCGTTCAAGGGGATGGAGAGGTGGCGGGACCGGCATTGGCCTGTCCAATGGAGCTGGTCGAGCTTGAGTTCCATCTCCATACGCGTATGCAATTGTCTCTGCCTCGCGCGTTCACCCCGGCAGGTTGGCTCACCTTTGGGTTTCACGAGGATTTGAATGAGGCCTGGGCCATAGCAACCCGAGAAATGGTGCAGTTAATGGGTGAGTTCTATCAGCTGCAACCGAAAGAAGCACTCGCTCTGGCCAGTCTGGTGATGGATTTGCGGATCACCCAGGTGGTCAATGGGGTTCGTGGCGTGCATGCGCTTCTTGCGCATGATGCAATTGATGCTAGTAAGAACGGAGTGTGACATGAAAGCCGCTTCCATTGAACACCCCGGTCCGCCCGAGTCCATTCGCTATGGGGAGTTGCCGGCACCTGTGGTTGGAGAGCAGCAACCGGCAGGCCTGCATTGGACTCACTCACGCGACTCACCCATGTCAGGGTATTGTCAACTTGGAGAGACTCCTTCATAGAAAGCTAAACAGTGTGATACAATGGCGCCATGCAAAAGAATGTTTCCGCGTCTCCCTACAAAGGCTTCCGCTTCCCGCCGGAAATTATCGGTTATGCTGTCTGGTTTTACTTTCGCTTCCCCTCAGTTTTCGTGACGTGGAAGAATTGATGGCCGAGCGTGGCATCGTGCTTACTAATGAAACCATTCGCCAGTAGCGCCTCACATTTGGCCAAACGTATGCCAATGAGGTGAAACGTCGACGCACAAGACCGGGAGACAAGTGGCATCTGATGAAGTATTTTTGACCATCAATGGAAAGCGAAGCTACCTGTGGAGAGCCGTCGACCAGCACGGCACTGTTCTCGATATCCTAGTACAAAGTCGATGTGACAAACAGGCAGCGAAGAAGTTCTTTCGCAAGTTGCTCAAGGGGCTTGAATACGCGCCGCGAGTGATCATCACCGACAAGCTCGCTAGCTATGGGGCTGCTAAGAAAGAGATTCTACCAAGCGTTGAGCACCGCAAACACAAAGGGTTGAACAACCGAGCGGAAAACTCCCATCAACCGACGCGGCAACGAGAACGAACCATGCGTCGGTTCACATCTCCTGGACATGCGCAGCGGTTCCTCTCAGCCTTTGGACCGATCTCTGATCATTTCCGTCCCCAACGACATCGTCTCTGCGCTTCAGACTATCGTGCTCTCATGAAGGAGCGATTTGGGACCTGGAACGATATCACTGCTGGAAAACAGAGTTGCATGATGAGGCCTCTTTCCCCCAGTTCTCACCTGCTCTTATTCTCCTAACAAGCGTTCCCTCAGAATTATGCTCTCCCTCATACAATAACTTGACAATACCCTCAGGTGCTCGCCATGCTCAATTCCCTCGTTCTTTCCTTGATAGACTTCCATCACATTTCCAATGTGGCTCGCCAGATCCGCCGCTTCTCCTCTTATCCTGAGGAGGCTTTGGCATGGGTGTTGTAACTTTTGCGAAGCCCGGTTTAATATTGGGATGTACAATACATCCTACTAAAAAAGGACTATACCAAAGGACTATACTATAAGAAGAAGGCCAAGAAAACGTCTGGAGTTGAGGATGCGAAAGTTGCTCTATTGCATTTTAATATGCAATCTGCTCTTTATGCTTAGTGCGCTAAGCATACTCACAAATACTTCAAGAGTGGTTCATGCCGCCACGTTTCAGGCTGCCATTTCATCTACAACCCTGGGGAGAGGCGACAGCGGCAAGGTATCTTCGTGGACAAATGCTCATTACTTCACACGTCATGGACCCCCTGTTTCTATTGAATTAACCTTTGATGATGGACCAAATCCAATATATACTCCTCTTATACTTCATATACTGGCACGATACCACATCCACGCCACCTTCTTCACCATCGGAAGGCAAGTACAATCCTATCCATCACTCGTACGACAGGAGCATCAGCAAGAAGATGTCGTTGGCAACCATTCTTGGAGTCACCCTGATCTGACGAGGCTCACTCTTCAGGCCATCCACACACAACTACAAGCAACGTCTGTCGCGATTCAACGGGCAACGGGTGCCTCACCTCTATTTTTCCGGCCTCCCTATGGCTCAACCAATGCACAGGTACGCCGCGTGGCAAGCCAGCTTGGCTTACAGCAGATATTGTGGACTATCGACACAAGAGACTGGCAACGACCAGGCGTAAACCAGATTGTACATACAGTACTTACGCAGGCAACCAACGGCTGCATTATCTTAATGCATGACGGTGGTGGAAATCGTTCTCAAACAGTGCAGGCCCTACCTCTTATCATCACAGGCTTATTACAACGTGGCTTTACATTTACCATTGTTTAGTTAGCACTACCAGTGAATGCGGCAAGCGCGCGCTTCGTACTCGCCAACGCCTCTTCTATCGTCCCAGGCAGACAGGTCATAGGGGTTGCAGTACTCGCGCCAACGACCTTCCACAACCGCTCCGTCGAGGGAGAAGGATGTTCTTGCTTCCAGGCCTGGACATGTTCGACCACCTGAGCCGCCCACATCGCGTCAGACCGCCGAGCGGTCCCCTCACATTGATTCGTCCACTGAATTTAAAGGCATAATTGGTATATATTTACCACATTAACTAGAGAGGTTTATGGTCAGTACCCTACGGCTAAAGCCGAGGGCTTGGAGTTGTGTCTGAACTCCACCGCAATTCAGCATACCTTTTCAGGCGTGCGGCTTTGGCTTCATCGTCCGACACAGAAGGCGCGTACTGACAAGAGGCCCGTTCCTCTCCAGTCTTGCCGGATAAGAAGCGTTCGCATCGCAATGTTTCTTGCACCAACCAGATCGGCATGGAGCGTGTACTGACAATTCTGACAGAAGAAGAGCAATCCTTTGTTGGGCCTATTCTCTTTGCAGGTGTGCCCACATTTGGGGCACGCTTGCGAGGTAGAGTTGGCATCGACCTTGATTGCCATACTTCGATGCAAGAGCGCTTTATAGGCAATCATGCTATGCAACTCAGCGAAGGACCATTTGGAGAAGGTACGATTGGCTTTTCGCTGTTTTGCATTTTTGCCTTTACGTCGTTTGATACGTTCTCGAATGTCTGTCAGATGCTCCAGTCCAATCAAGCTTTGAGGGTGCTGTAGGACAATCCGCTTACTCACGACATGATTGGTATTCTGCTTCAACCGTCTCTCTCGTCCACTGATGGCAACGAGCCTTCTTGTCGCTGAACGAGTGCCTTTCTTTTGCAGACGTTTTCTCAGTCGTGCGGAGTGGTTTGCCTTGGGGACAATCTGTTTGCCTGAATGGAAGGTGCAATCCCCTTGCATCGTCGCCGTGACGGCAAGGTATCGCATCCCCACATCCACTCCGGCGACCTGCTTGTGCGTTTCAGGTGTAGGATCAGCCGTCTCAATTGCAAGAGAGACAAGGAGGTAAAATTGTTTCTTGGGCTTGTCATACCAGAGTTTCGATGCACCAATCTCCGCTCCACGCTGGATCAATGCCACATGCTTATTGTAGCCAGTATAGGGCACGATAACACGTCCCTCAAGGGTCAGGATGCTCACCTGCTGCTCTTTCTTGAAGGTGTAGTCTTTCTTGTACTGATAGGTCAACGTGGGGGAGATGAACTTGGGAGCCTTATCAAGCCCTTTGTAGCGTTTCTTGGTCTTCCCTTCCTTACGATGAACAGCATTGTTCTTGACCTTTGTCCAGAGGGCTTTATACGAGGCACCAACTTGGCGAGGAACAGAACAGGCCATTTGCGAAGGCAGATGAAAACGGAGGCGGATCTCTTCGTAGGTGGCATCTTGCAAACGAACAGCATTGCTCAATTTGCCATGCTCAAAGGCGTACTGGCTCACATAGTTGAGAGAATCCCGATACGCCAGTTGCGTTGTACGTAATGCCTTGAATTGCTCGGGCGTTGTATTCAATTTGAGTTTCGCTGTTACTACCGTTTGCATACGCTAAATTATACCATAGTTTTCATCTGACTGTCAACAATACATGAGCAGATGAAAGCATGTTTACGGCGTATTCCACCCAAGCCACCGACAAAGGAACGCCGCATTCCTCCCCATGCCTGAAAGGGCAGGGGCATCCTGCGGCGTTTTGGGTGAATATTGATGACTTTGATTTCATGAGTAAACAATGGCAATTATCACATACTCAATTTGTTATTGATCTCAGCGTAAACAACTAAACCGGGCAGCCGGCATGAGCAAAACACTGCAAAAGGATTGGCTTGCGATGGCGAAGACGCTCTTTTGCATGACGAAGTTCGTCTTCGACCTGCCAGAGGTCTGTACAGCACATATTCTTGAGCTCACGCCGCTTCAGCCGCGTTCCAGACGCCTTCTTGCGGATTGAGGGCGGCGAGCATAGCCAGGCAGGCAAGGCTTCTAAGTGAAGCGCCTGGCTGCCCCTTGCGCCAAGAAATCCTTGAGCGCTTGACAGCGATGAATCGAGGCTCCATCCCAGATGATGAGCAATTTCCCCGGAATCTTGCGCGAATCTGAGGCGCAAAAAGCGAATCACGTCGGGCCCTTTGTAGGCTTTGCGTTGCATTTGCATGAACAAGCGCCCATCCGTGCTCAGTGCCCCAATCACCGAGAGATGATCGTGGGTCAAGGGAACCGGTAGAATGGGCGTCTGCCCACAAGGAGAGTAGGTCAAGACAGCCATGGGGAGCAAGGCAAAGCCCGCTTCATCCACAAAAAGGATGGTCCTCTTCTCCTCCATGGCTTTTTTTTATCACTGGCCACTGCTCACGTTTCCAAGCTTCAATGCGCTGCTCATCGCGTTGTGTGGCCCTGGTCACTGGCTTCTGACGGCTGTAGTGACAGGCTCGTAACACACGACTACAATGAGCAGGATGATAGCTTACTCCAAACTGCTGCTTGATCATCGCAGCCACTCGCTCTGTGGTCCAAACCGCTCCCGAAAAGCCGAAAGCTTCAGCTCTTTTGGCCAACAACTCGGGCAATTGTGCTCGTTGCTCTTGACTCAACTTGGCAGGACACCCACAACGAGGTTGCCGACGCAGCCCTTGGGTTCCTTCCTGTTTCGCTTTGTTGATCCATTGGCTCACCGCTCCTTTACTCACTCCCAGAGCCTGAGCGATCTCCTTTTGTTGCCAGCCTTGTTCATAGAGGTACCAGGTGCGACGTCTTCGCCATTCGCGCCAATCGTGGACGAGTGGTTCGTGTTTGCTCATGCTACTAGTGCACTCGGCCTTCTCTCCTTCCGTTTAGCTACTTTTGCTGAGATCTATAATAAAGCCAGGTATCCTATTAACGCTAGTATTCAATAAATATTTTTAGCTTACAGTAAATTTAAAGGATTAAATAACATTGAAAAGAATCACCTTATAAAAGCTTGAAATAATGTGATAGATGCAATGTGGCCGAGAAGTGTCCGGTACCTGTCCTTGTGAGAGATTACCATTCTGTGTATAATCCTCATCAACGAGCAAGCGCTCCTTTAGAGTTGTACCAACAGAAGGGAAAAGGAATGAGGAACTCCACGAAGCGCTATGAAATTGGCTCTCTCTTTTCTATCGCGTTATAATCGAATAGTCTTATTCTGCACGCTTACAAAAATGGGGGGTTTTTCTACGCAATGGATCTGGTAGGAAAACAGTTCGGGAATTACAGGCTCCTGCGCTTGCTCGGTCGTGGTGGTTTTGCTGATGTCTATCTTGGTAAACATCTTTATCTGGATAGCGATGCTGCGGACTCGGCGATCAAAATATTGCAGGAGCGCTTGTCTGATAAAGGGTATCGAGATTTTGTCAGTGAGGCGCGCATTCTCATTGAGCTTTCGCATCCACATATTATACGTATGCGCGATTTTGGTGTTGAACAGGCACATCCCTTCCTGGTAATGGAGTATGCTCCACATGGTACTCTTCGTCAGCATCTTCCTCATGATACGCAAATCGACCTGCTCACAGTAATCACCACTATCAAACAAATCGCCAGCGCTCTCCAGTATGCTCATAATCACAAAATTATTCATCGCGATCTGAAACCCAGCAATATCTTGCTTGGCCGTCATCAAGAATTGCTGGTCAGTGACTTTGGTATTGCTCGTATTGTCAGTACCACTCGTCCGACTACCGCGCAAATGGAAAAGCATATTGCCGGAACCGCACTCTATATGGCACCAGAACAGTTTCAGGGCAAGGCGGTCTTTGCCAGCGATCAATATTCGTTAGCCATTATGGCCTATGAGTGGCTTTGTGGCCGCCGCCCCTTCGCGGGATCTTTCGTTGAGCTCTTTAGTCTGCATCAATTAGTGCCCCCCGTACCTCTCCGCTCCTATAATCCTTCTATTCCCCCCGAGGTGGAACACGTAATATTGCAAGCACTTGCGAAAGATCCCACGCAGCGTTTCCCCAGTATCGAAGCCTTCGCAGCCGCTTTTGAAGAAGCCGCTCATCCCCCTCTCCTTGACCCAGTCGCCGATGCTTCATCTTCGTCAGCTCCTCTCTCGCCTTTAATAGTAGCTGCAATCGAGACTCGCATTCCTCCCCCACCTCTTGTAGCAACGCCTGCACTTGAAACTAGCGTTACACTGGACAATACTACGCAGCCTCCAGCAGCGGATTCCGCCGCGCTATCCTCGGTCGAACAATCAGTTCCATCACGCGATGTGCAGACAGACAATCAGTCCGTTGGGGACCACAGCAACTCGCCCGCCGCTCCAACTCTGCCGGAGCGTGACCTGATCACTTCTGGCAAAAAAGCACAACTCGTTTTCTCCCCACGTTCACCAGTGCTCCGCCGCTCGACATTCCTGATGCCACAATGGCGTATCTTTCTCGCCATACTGGCTGTATTCTTGCTTGCCAGCGCACTAGTTGCGACATTTATTTCCTTCAATGTTATGCAAACAAGCGGCACTGCCGATGCCACAACCTCTCAGTCGTCAACGCTAACATCGTCTCCCTCTGCTAGAGAAACATCTGCCTCTTCTTCCACTAGTAAAGAGAGTACCGGGAACGGAACAACTCCGTCTACTCAACCGACCACTCAACCGCCCGCTCAGTCCACTCAACCGGCCACTGTACTGCCGCCAACTCCGACACCAACTCCTCATCCCTGCTTGGGGAGGATCCTTCCATCGAATCCGATCTACCAGGGAAATGGTTATGCTTTTAGCAACGGTGGTACCTTTGTCGCGGCAAGCGCATATTGTGGCGGGCGAGCCTACTATGTTTTTACCAAGGCTCCTCTGGTTGCGAATACTCAGGTCCGCCTTTGTTTAAGTAGTGGTAGTTGTGGTGGCTGGGTCCGGTTCACATCGGTCGGAAGTAAACTGCTCATTGCACGGGGAATGACTAAAGGTACCACATTTCATCTGCAATTCCAGGGGTATGGTGCAACAGGCTCTTACAATGTCTATGGTACACTGTATTACTAATTCAACAAACCACCACATTCCTCCGCGGCATCAATAACCGGGGCTTTCTCGTCACTATCTCTGTAGGAGGAATCGTGAGAGAAGCTGTGAATGGAGGACTGGGTCCCGCCCAGCCCTCCGTCCCCTCTTTCGCGCGTTGACGAGTGCGCTCGTGTGCTGCACGCAGCATAAGTCCCAAGGGCTGCGGCTTGTCGCTTCCGGGAGTGCGCCTGCGCACCTTCCCAATACACCTAGTATCGGGCTGAGTATGCTCCAGATCTCTGTCTCTTTCCATTTAGCTATTTCTGCTAAGATCAATAATGACCCACCTGAGTCCATCTTCCTCCTCATCGTTTCCCGCGCTATACCCCGGATCCTTGAGCCCCAACAAATCAAGCTCCAGATCTAGCTCTCGCACCTCCACCCACTCACGAAACACATGCACCTGCTGCCCTCGCCCCTGCACCTGACCGCGCACTTGATATATTAGCTCGGATGATTGACGAGATAGTCTTCCGTTTTTTCGGATGCCTTTGGAATACCTCTGTAACTAGTAAATGCCCTACCAAGTGAGCAAGTCTGGCCCTCAAACGTGAGAAATTGCCCTCAATCTTGAGCACTGGTACATACGTTGTCTGGAAAACCACTCCGCATCAGGCTTCTTCCATTGATGTCTTGTAAATGAGAGGGAGAGAAAGAGAGGTTCGCGTTAGCTCTCTTCAAGGTGTTGTCTGATCAGGTTAAGTAGGGTGTCCATCTCGAACGGCGACGGCGCGCGAAGACCAGATCAGCACGTGCTCGCACCTCTTTGGGAAGGAAAGAGCAAGATAGGAGAAGTTTCTCTGCTTTCCATATGCTATGTTCCCATAAAGATCATTCACGATCCCCCGTCCATCTGCTGATGGAAGACGATTACCAACGAGACGGTGAAAGGAGATGCCCATGACCGATGCGTTCTCGCGGACCAGCACACGAAACTCCAAATGGATCAAAGCACGGCCTGAAGTGCTCTATCGCGCCTTTACTGATCCCGCAGCCCTGGCTGTCTGGCAAGCACCTGGAGACATGACTGGCAAGGTCCATCGTTTCGACTACCGAGTGGGAGGAGGGTATCAGATGTCACTGTACTACCCTTCAACCGAAACGACCTCCCCAGGCAAGACTGAAGATCGGGAAGATCGATATGCTGCGCGGTTCGTGGAACTGACGCCTCCGAGAAAAATCGTTGAAGCGATCACCTTTGATACGGTCAATCCGGCGTTCAAAGGGGAGATGATCATGGAGGCCACATTTGAGGCCGAAAACGGCGGAACAACCGTCTCTCTCTTCTTCAAGGGGATTCCGTCGGGCGTTCGGCCCAAGGACAACGAAGCTGGCACTCAGTCAAGTCTGGAGAAACTGGCCCGCTATGTCGAGCAGGAAGCTGGCCGATAAAAGCGGGTCCGAAATCGAAAGGAGAGAGTGACCCGCTCACTCTCTCCATCAGAAGTTGACTTTCTCATCTGTCTGGCAACAGGGGTTCGCTCCAGTTCGTCAATCCAAAGATGAGGAATGCGATTTACAGATTTTGGGGAAAGTATACCTGATGGGAAGCGGTTTTTCCACGAAAATTTGTCCCAGTGCTCAAGATTGAGGGCAATGTTCAACGTTTGAGGGCCAGATCTGCTCACTTGGTAGGGCATTTACCACTCCTCTAGCATACCCTATTTTTCGCGCTGTCGCGACCCTTTCCTCTTGCGACGCACCAGGCAATAGACACTAGCATGGCTTCCCAAACATGGCAAGATCGCCTCTGTACGCGAACCTTGAGCTCGGCATGTCAGCACTCCTGGTTCGCGCTGCAATTGCACACATCTGAGGATGCGTTCCCCTTCTTCTGTTGCTATTCCTCCATTACCCTTCTGGATTTGTCACGCACCAATACCTCTTGCAATGTCTATAGGATATATCTGCTGCTATCCCTTGCGACCTATAGAAGCGCCCGATGCAAGTCGTCGCGATCACTCGCGTTTCGATCCTCAGCTGTCTATGGAGGCCGCTGAAATACAATATGCCGAAATAGTAACAAAATGCATTTATATTTCAATCCTCAACTGCCCCCAAGGGCTGCTGCAACTGCTAAGAGATGGACGAATTGCAGTATGTGTACGATTTTCAATTCTCTGCTGCCCTCAAGGGCTGCTGCAACACCCCCGCAGCGCTGGCCGCGATCAACAGAAAGACACCGCCAGGCGCTTGCGATCATGCCCTCCTCTCCGTCCTGCTGCAAACAGGGCAGCGTGTATCGGAGGTCCCGAGCCTCCGATGGCGACACGTCACGATCGAGAGGAAGACGCAGCTGGTGACACTCGAATTCGAGCAGTGTAAAGGGGGAAACAGATGTGGGACGAGCTTCCCCCCTCTGTGAGTCAATCGCTGCTCTCCTGGCTACGCCTCTTCTATGGCGTAAAGATGGGCAGGCTCAAGCCAGAGGCCCCAATCTAGGTAGCACTGGCGCGTAATCCTCGCTACTACGGGCGAGCGATGACTGCGCAAGCGATGGCCGACGTCAGCATGAAGCATTTCGAGATATCGAATATCCATCGGCTGCGCGTTGCCTTCGCGGCTGCCATGGAAGACGCTGGAGCCAAAGCCAGCGAGATCCAGGCCCGCTTGGGCCATGAATCGCTGGCGATCACGGGCCTCTACCTTGCGTCGCTCAAACGCGCCAAAAACCGGCATACAGAGGCGGTTGCGGAACTGTTTGGTATTGAGTAAGCACGGTTGGCAACATGTTTAACATGACGAGCCCGAGTGGGAGCGTTACGACAAGAACGCAAAGCCCGAATCCAATCTGGAGCCAGAAGAAGCCGAGCCACCAACCAATAAAGCAAAAATAAAGTGCTCGCGCAACGAAACCAGGTCCACTCTTGCCATTCACCGGACATCGCCTGCGGATGCCCCCGTTTTCAAACGCGGGGAGGAAGCAGGCGTTCCTTGTCCGAGTGGGGCAACGGAGGGGGAGCCTTTCCGGTTCGCTGCCCCGCAAAAAGAAAAGTAGACTATGAAACAAACCATCATTGCCAAACTCAAGTTGCACACCACCAGCGAGCAGCTCGCCCAGCTTCGTAACCTGCAGCTGGCCTATCGCGACGCGCTGAATTATGTCAGCCGCTACGCCTTCGAACATGGCAAAATGAGCAGCAAAAGGCGCTTGCAGGAGGGCACCTATCAAGAGCTTCGGGTGCTCTACGCCTTGCCGGCGCAGATGGCCTGTTCTGTCCCTCGCCAGGTAGGAGCGACCTACAAGGGCTTGTGGACCAAATACAAAAAGCATGCCGCCAGCCGCAAGGCCGGGGTGACCAAGAAACGCTACAAAGGACTCGACCAGCCGCCCCGCTATCTCTCTCCCACCGTGACCTATCAGCAGGGCCGGGACTACGGCTTCAAAACCGAGCAGCGCGTTTCGGTCCTGACCCTCTCCGGTCGGCTGATCCTTCCCTACAGCGGCTACGAGCGCCATGTGGCCCTCATCGAGCAGGGAACCTCCATCGGTACGGCGCAGTTGTGGTATGACCAGCGGAAAAAGCGCTTCTACTTGCTGGTGGCGCTCTCCCTGGAACTGCCCGACCCCGAGCCAGGCGACCTCCCCCAAGTGGTTGGGGTGGACGTCGGACGGCGGTACCTGGCGGTGACCTCGACCACTACTGGCTCGGGTGATCCTCTCTTCTTTTTGGGCAAAGAGGCGGTTGCCCAAGCTGACCACTACACCCGCCTGAGAAAACGACTTCAGCAGAAAGGCACTCGCGGCGCAATGCGCAAAGTGCGTGCGATTGAGCAGCGAGAGAGACGGTTGAAAGCTGAGACCAACCACTGCATTTCCAAGCGCATCATCCATAGGCACCCCGCGTCCCTCATCGGGCTGGAAGAGCTAACAGACATTCGAGAGCGCACCAAGCCAAAGAAGCACCGGCGCACAAAGCAAGGCAAAAGCAGCGAGCTGGTCTCCCCCAAGCAGCGCAGGGAAAACCGGCGGCGCTCCCAATGGTCCTTTGCCCAACTGCAGGCCATGATTGCCTACAAGGCGATGCTCGCCGGCTCAGTGGCCATCAAAGTCGATGCCGATTACAGCAGCCAGGCTTGCCCCAGGTGCGGGCACACCGCGCGGGCCAATCGGCCAGTCAAGGGCCTCGTCTTTGTCTGTCAGAACTGCCATTACACGCTCCATGCGGATCTGGTGGGAGCGAGGAATCTGGTGCTGCGAACGCTTCTGGTTTGGCAAGACTGGGCCAGAACGGGGCTGTTGTCGGTAGCCCCTGATACGTCGGACAGCGAAGCCAAAGCGGCACGCCTCTCAAGGTATGCCGAGTTGCGGTGGAGTCCAGACGCAAGCCCCTCGCTTCAGCGATGGGGTCACTGACCTAGACGTTGACGTTAGAGGCCATCACCGGCGCTGCTTGAGGCTGATAATACATTGGCGCAGGCTGCGGATAGGGAGCTTGCTGCATCATTGGCTGCTAAGGATAGGGCTGCACCTGTGGTGGTTGGGGATAGTGGAATTGCGGTTGTTGCGCCTGCTGAGGATAGGGCTGGCCAGGCAAAGGCGTCGGAGGCGCGTACTATTGAGGCTGATACGTACCTTCAGGAGGCTGTACTGGAGCAGAAGGTTGAAATGGGGGGGTTGGGGAATCTTGCATAAGATTTCGGAATCCTTCCTAAATTTATCATACATTGATAAAAGTCATACAAAGATGTAGACGAGGCAGAACACGAAATTTAACAGATGCATTACAAAAATAGTGCCGAGACCTTCACGATCTCGGCGCTCCGTTTGGGTTCAATGCTAGCTAGCCGCCTGCTTTCCAGCTTTCTCCGCCTCCAGGTTCGCAAGCGTCTCACTCCATATCTTGCGTTGCTGCTGAAGGTCATATATCTCGGCTTTCAACTTCTCGATTTTGGCGAGAAGCTGCGCCTCCTTCTCTTCGCTTTCGCGAATATCATAACGAAGGATGCATATACGCGATTCACTAGGCTGATCAGGGGGAAATTGGATAGGTTTCATAGGTTTGCCTCCTTGCTACCATGACTGAAAGAGTTCGGCGAGCACTGCGACACGCCCATCGTTGGCCCACCTTTGACTCATATCGCGGTACGTCGCCGCGATCTTTCCGAAGTACAGCTGGCTGTTGATCCGCTTGGCAAGGATCGCGCCATCCTCAACGTATTTGGTCGCCGCCTCTAGATCGCCCATCATGCTCGCAGCCTCGCCACGATAATAGAGCAGATCAACCGCCGGTAATGGGTCGATCTGCTCCCCCATGACCTGTGTGATGTGATCTAGGCCCTCGACAGCCTGTTTAGGCTGACCAAGGTAGAGATGTGTTTGGCAGCGACCAAACACATCGAGTTCGTACTCATTTATGTGTGTGTATCCGAAGGCGGTATCAAGTATTGGCTGTGCTGGGAAGATTTCATGCGCCAAGCCAATGGAACGTAGTGCTTCCTGGCGCTCTGAGCGCATGCCATGAACTTCTGCCAGGCCAATGTGAATCCTCGCCTGGAGAAGAGGCGAGGCCTGAGTCATAATGGGGATGGCCTGTTGATAGGTTTGGAGGGCTTTGGTGGACATCTTTCGATGGAAAAAGATGTTCGCCTGGCGCATCAACGATGCGACCATGAGGTTCGCATCTTTCGCGCTTTGTGCATAGAGAAGTGCCTCTTGGCTAGCGATCATTGCAGCATTCTGGTCTTCCTGGTCGGTGGCAATCTCGGCCACGAGCTGGTGGACCTGGGAAGCCAATCCGAAGGCGTGATTTTGCAGTACCGATGGCTGGAGGACCAGGGCCGTCACGTAGCTTTTGTACATGGGGAGGATCGCTGTAACATCCTCGATCTTCCCGGAAAAATAGAGATTCCACAACGATGGAACCCCAATCGCGCACTGCGCCAACGCTTCACTGCTCCGCATAAGCTCCTCGATTGCCAGAAATGCTCCTGGAATGGCAAACAGAGCATCCCGGCGTGTCATGATCTCCTGGCCCACACCTTCGCTCTCCACCAGGTCCAGTTCCTCGGCCGAGAGCTCAAAAAGGTCTTTCATTTTTGCGATATGCACCGGGTACGGGTCAGAAATCCCGCGCTCCCAGCGACTAAAGGTAACCGGGTTGACATCTACCTGCTCTGCTGCATATGCTTGCGACCAACCTTTATCCAAGCGCGCTCGTGTCAGCCGTCCTCGTTTTTTCATATGCGCCTGCCCTCGCATGAAACTATCTCGACAACGTTTCTCTAACTCATAATAACATCCGTATACGCATATGTCGAGATATATAGCACCATGATTGCAAAGATGCTAAGAAGAGTACTTCTAGATGTTAAGTAGAATACATGCGATGATGTCACATTTTTAGCGACGAGCAGTTACACTCTAAAGAGTACCGGAGTTGAACATGTGAGGATGCACCGACACTGGTGTCTCCCCCCTGGTGGCTGGCCTGCCCAGGTTTCCGCCACCAGGTTCACCCTAGCAGTGAGAGGCTATATATAGACTTGACGAACCCAACGCCTCGCAAGAATCGAAAACAGGCACAGCACAAGAAAACGCTTTTTGAGGTGATGGGCCAGCATCAGATTACGCTTGAAATGCTCAGTGAGCACTGCGATGCTCGTTGTATTTGGGCACTCCAACAAGGCGATCCCATAGATCGCCAAGACGCCCACAGCGTGATACAGGCGCTCAATACCCTCGCGGGGACCTCACGAAGGCTGAATAGTTTTACTGTCTGTTTGTGTGCTATCGAGAGTAGCGACATGCTCACAGCCATTCGAGGGCCGCACTGCTTCAAGCATCGGTCTTAAGCGAGGATTGTATGGTGGTAGCTCATGCATCGATGGACACTATGAATCAACACAGATCTATCCAAGCCAACCTCGAGCACTATGATGACCGTGCTGTCTTTGCGCTGGTCGCACAACACCTCTTTAATCAACCAGAGCCACTACAGGGTTACACGGTTGATGAAATCCTCAACACGATGGCCAAGAGGCCGATGGTGGCGCAACTCGCCTTTACCTAGGCATACAGGGCGCAGCTCGGCGCCCTCAATAACTCCAATGTACTCGAAGTCCACAAAGTGCTCTTTGGTCTCACCGCCAGACGCGTCGCCATCGCAGCACTCCAAGCCTTGAATGTTCTGGATTCGCAGTGGTGCGTGAGGTCATAAGTTAGTTAATGTGTATCTGCAACTAAGCAGAGAAAGGAACCTCTTTATGAAAACCTGCATTTCATGTCGTGGGTCTGGTTCCCTTACATGTTACACCTGTCGCGGTTATGGGCAGGACAAAGTTGGGGATAAGTGCCCATCTTGTGATGGCAATGGTACTGTCGAGCGCTCGTATTGTGACGGCTCAGGCATGGTTGACGACGAAGACGAGGACGACGACTAGTAGTAACGTCCATTAGCGAAGGGGAGAGGTGGGAGAAACGTCCCATCTCTCCCCTTTATTGTTGCCATGCCTCCGCATAATGTAAATAGAAGGAGGATGATGATGGCAACGTGGGATGTGATCGCCGAGCGATTTTTGCATGTGACAGATAAACTTGGAAAGAAGATTGATGATGGCATTTTCGATACCGTCGTGGCGCTAAACATGTTAGGGGTTGGTACCCTTCAGTCGTGCGAAGGGCATATAGAATGGGGCGTTCCTTATCCCTGGGTGAGTATCCAAAACGATCTGGAGCAGAAATTCCTCCTCCATCAGTACCTCGCCCGATTCTATAAAGATAGATCTGCAGATTTTGATTGCGTCCTGATCTTCCATGGATACCGGATGCATAGCCGAGGCGCTGCTTTTTCAGATCTCTTCTCTGAAGCAGAGCGGCAACAAAAGCTTAAGGCGTATCAAGCAGAGATGAGTGATTTTACGACGTTTTTGAAAGCAATTCTTGATCGTTCGTGATTGTTACACAATCATATCTGTTATAATGCGAACACCAGCTGGAATGCACAAAGAAGCGCCTGGAGAACTCCAGGCGCTTCTTTGTATCCAAAGCTTTGCCAGTGCCACAACCAATGTGTGCGTGTTTCCCAATCCGCACACATGATCATTCATCTATATAGATGAACGGATGTCCCAAAATCAACATAGAGAGGCCGCTGCGCGTGGTGCCAATGCCCTGGTTTCGCTGCATAGTAGGTTGCTTTTTATTAGGATGATGGACGATTTGATTGTTCCCATGTGCTAATAAAAGGTGAGAGTCTTTTCATCTCAGCATCAACAAAAGTAGTGTTGGAATCGTTTACTTTTTTCATCTTTTGTTTCCAATTCAATGCTGAGTTCCAGAATTCAGGAGGTGTAATAAAAGTTTCCGAGATTCCTTTCTTCCTCAGGCTTTCTGCTTGTTTTGCATAATCCGTTTCAAAACCACTAACTATTTTCAGGTAGTTCAGTGTCATGCGCGTTGCTATTTCCTGGTCAAATTCATTATCCATATTCTGGATCTCATCTGTCCATTCCCCTAAATGCCATGGATTATGGAGCATCATTATGCCAAGCAGCAATGCGTCCGTTTTGTTTTGGAGCCTGTTATCAATTTGTTCTGATAATTTTTTTCCCTCATCTAACTCTTTACGAACCTCAATGAACATTGTATCAAATCTTCTCTTTTGTTCTTGAAGAAGACTTTCGGACTCTTCCTTCAACCTTTGTTCTTGGTCTTTTGTGATCTGATTAATCTGTTCTTGCATATGGGCATTAACCTGTTGCTTTACTTGTTCATTGAGATCTTTCCACCAGGCAGCTACCGCGAAGGCACCCAGAAACGCCAGTACTGTAGCTGCTACACCCAGGATTGTTGCAGCTAATCCGGCGATTGACCAATCATTGACCCCACAAATGTTTTTTGAGACAGTGGTGCAAGGGGGTAAGCTATTAACACTGTTCAGAATGCCCACGATGATTGCACCGAATACAATAACAAGCAAAATAATCGCTGCATAGTATGCTGTAACTGCCTTTGTACCCATGTATACTACTTTTCCTTGCATTTTCTCTTCCTTTCATTCAGGCCAAATCGTGGATCTAGTCATCTACGGTGTGTTCCAGATTGCGTGACCCGCAGTTATAGCGCCGGGTGGTCTCGCTCTGCGCATGACCCGCTTCCGTAGCCACTTTTCAATTGGCATGTGCTTGCGCACGAGCTGCTCACCGATGAAGCGCAGTTGGTAAATGACCCGAAAAGTGGGATCTGGCTCAATCTTGGTGATTCCGATTGATTGCTTGTTTGCATCATTCGCCACCGATATAATGGAAAGCGGAGGAAGCAGGTAAATTTGGCAAAGAAAGGCATGAAGCGTGTTACGTCGGTATACCAAGACAGATTATTCTGCTTGTATGAACATTCTAGAAAGCAATATTCCCCGCTATTTTCTGCCTCAAGATCGTGAAGATTTTCATCTCTTCCTTGAGTCATCATTAGGAATCTATAACGTATTGGAAGACCATGATGGAACCATCATCGGGTGTGGAGGGATTGCTACACGTAATCAGGGTCAGGATGGCATTCTGACTTGGGGGATGATTCATGCGATGAGACATCGGCAAGGATGGGGACGCCGTCTCACGCTGGCTCGTTTTGCTCAGCTCTGTGCTCTTTCTTCTGTGAAACGTATTACGTTACATACCAGCCAGCAAAGCGTTGGCTTTTATGAGAGGCTGGGATTTCGCACTCTTGCCTTCACTATTGATGGCTATGGTGTTGGGCTTCATCGTCATGATATGGAACTCATCATTGATGAGCCATTTTGCCAACAGGTTTCAGCGCTGCTCGTCTGAGTCCATGTCCTTCTCACTCTAGAGTGCATGGAGAATGCGCTGGCGCAACAGAGGAAATCCTGCCCTGCCATAGCCCATCCTTTTGATAAGTTTGAGCTTGTTCACTTTTCCTTCGACCAAACCGTTGTTTTGGGGAAGCGTGAGCCCTGCTACCACTGCTGCTTTGTCTCGTTCCACTCCAGTAACAAAGCTCTGAAGTTGGCGAATCTTGCTGGCTCTTACCCGTTCGAGCCAGTCATCGAGCTGTTCTCCTGTGCGTGTGCGCAGCATCTGAGCGAATTGCTGAATCAGCTCGTAGGCCAACTTCACCTCGGCATGCAGAGACTGGAGCAGTGCCAGCGTTTCTTGTTCGTCGGCTTCCAATTCTTCGGGACGGCGAAGAAACAAGAACATCGCTTGTCGTGCCAGCACCGGAGGACGAGGAAGCTGATCAGGAGCTGCCGCATTCTTCCGCCCTTCTGGAAGGTAACGAACAAGCTGTTTGTACACTGACTTGTACGTGAGGGTGTGGCCTGCGGCTACCAATTCCCGATGCAACTGAGCGATATTGTGGCAACCAGCTTCCCACCGCTCTGCAACCTCTTTAAGGTGTGGAGCTAGCCGCGTCATACGTTGCCGCAGCTTTTGTTCAGGAAAGGTGTCACTACTCAGCCAGCGCGAGACGGTAGCATGGCCTACGCCAACTTGCTCGGCAATGGCCGTCTGCGAGAAGCCTTGTTTGCGTAAGGCGACAACTTGCTCGTATTTAGACAGGCGCTCCTCGCGCTTCGCCTGGCTCAGCGCGGCTTCCTTTGGACTCAATTTCGGTGGCTGGACGGGTTGCGCAGTAGAGAGAGAGGTGGCTCTTACCTCCTCGGTCTGACTTCTGCGATGAGCGGCTAGATGGTGTGACAGAACTCCTTCCAGAGCCTCACCAAGATTTTTCAGTAGGTGGAATCGATCTGCTGTCTGTGTGGCTTCTGGAACCGCTTTCCTGGCCGCAGCAGCGTAGTCGCCTCCTCGATCTCGGCTCACCAGTTCAATTTCTGGATGGGCTGCCATCCAGGCGGCTGACGTGTCCGCCGTCCGGTCTGGCAACACGTCCAGTACCTTGTGTGTTTGCAGGTCCACCACGATTGTCCCAAACTTGCGTCCACGTCGAAACGAAAAATCATCAATGCCAATCTGTGAAACTTTCGCAACTGGCTCTGTAGGCAGCGCCATGATGCGCCGGAGAATGGTGTGGCGCGAGGTCTGTATCTCCAAGCGATCTGTGACACGTACACCAAGCCGGCCACCTGTCGCCAGGCCAATGATCTGTACAATCTGATACAAGCGCCGTGTGACTCGTGCAAAGGTGTCAATAAAGGGCGTCAGGCGCTCCACGAAGATTTTTCGTGCACAGTTGGGCGCATCACAAAAGCACTTGCGCACGCGAACCAACAAGCGCACTTGTTGCCCACCGCAAGGGAGATCTGCCACTTGGCGCATGTAGTGGCTGTGCACTCGTGTGGATGGTTTGCCACAGAGCGGGCAGAGGGGATGCGGACATATGGAAACTGCTGTGATGGTGAGTACGTCATTGAGCATTTCAATATCCGTAATTTCTAACCCCTTTGGGAGAGCTGCGACTTGCTTCACTTCCATCTTTAGGTCCTTCTACATATGTGGTTTTATTGATGTAGAACGATCTGTTAATGAATGTATAGCAAGCGGCCTAAATCACCAAGAGTGAGCCAGAACCGAAAAGTGAGCAGCTTTTGCCCTCAAACATGAGCACTTGCCCCAATCATGAGCACTGGGAGAAATGTTCCTGGGCAAGCCGCTCCACATCTGGCTCCTTCCATCGATGCCTTGTACATTGACATGCTTTGGGAAGAGCAGAACGGTTGGGGAATTCACTCAAGAGTGGTTAGATGTTGAACGGAAGGACGGGAATCATGGGAATCGGCGTTTGTCATCCTGGCCATATTGCTCCCCATGAAGCTTCTTCCTCAACCTCTTGTCCATTGGGGACATCGCGCGCACCTGGCTGGAACTCATCCGACAATCGTAGATGGATGTCTGGTGAGAGTACTTGGGCGAATGTCGAGGCCTTGCCGCGCGAGCGCTTGATGCGTGTGTCATCAGCATGATCAGGCAAGGCTGGGATGCAAAAGAGAGCGTGTGTAGGCCTCCATGATGCACAGCAAAGCCGACGGATCCAGGCAGGGCGTTCCCAGCGCGTTTGTCCACAAGCATCTGGTCTGTGATGGCGGTGCCATCCGTGCTAAAACCGCTTCCGCCGCTCTCCTCTTCTCAGATGACACGCATGACATGCACATCATCTGCTCAGGCCTCCCTCTTCCTGGGCAGGGTCACTGTAAAGGTCGATCCTTTTCCGACTTCGCTGTCCACGGTGATCGTTCCCCCATGACGCTTGACGATCTCCGCGACAATGTACAACCCCATGCCCAAACCGGGGATCGCTTTCTGGTTGGGATCAGCAACCCGATAGAAGCGCTCAAAAATCTTGTCGCGCTGCTCTCGCGGGATGCCCGGGCCATGATCATGCACACGAATAGTGACCATCTCTGGGGAAGCATCGAGGTCAATCTCGACCGTCTTTGCGTCGGGGGAATACTTGATGGCATTACTGATCAGATTGGTGAAGACCTGTTCGAGCCGACCTTTGTCCCCGATCAGCGTACAAGGCGCTGCCCCACGCACCACAACGGCGTGCGTCGTACTTATCTGCTGCATGGTGTCGGCCACCTCATGGAGCAACGCCTCCAGATCCACTGGCTCCTGGAGATACTCCAGTTTGCCCGCCTGGATCTTGGAGACATCCAGTAACTCTCCGATCAGGCGTTCAAGTTGCTTGACAGGCCCCTCTACCCTGGAAAGCGCTGTGGCAGCCTCGTGATGGGATTGCTTTTCCAGTCGTTTTCGTACCAGTTGGGTCTGCATCTTTAACGCGGCAAGCGGGTTCCTCAGTTCATGGCTGGCCATATTTATAAAATCATCCTTGCGTTGTTCCAACTCCTTGCGGGCCGAGTTATCCAGCACAAAGCTGATGATCTGGCGCGGACGCTTCTGAAAGATGACGCTTCCCACTAACACCGGCAGGCGACTGCCGTCTTTACACACCAGTTCTGTTTCAAGGGGCGTATGCTGCCCGCGTGCGTTTACCTCTTGGATCGCGCGCTGGAAGAAAGGCGCATGTTCCAGGGGAGTGATCTTCACCCGGTTCAGCGTTCTGCTGCGCACATCCTCCTGGATATAGCCTGTCATGTGAAGAAACGCCTCATTCGCTTCCACCAGCACTTCCCCTTCCCCCTCGACGGAAACAATCCCGATAATATTGGAGTCGATGAGGGCGCGTATGCGCTCCTGACTCTGACGTAAGGCTTCTTCCGTTCGTTTCTGGTTCTCAATGTCAGTGCTGGTGCCAAACCACTTCACGATCTGGCCTGTTTCATCGCGTACGGGCATACCGCGGGCTAAGAACCAGCGATAGCCCTCCGCTTGGCCGTCCTTGAGACGATATTCGATCTCATAGGGCTCACCCATTTCCAGCGCATGATGCCAGACCGTCAGGGTGTGCTGATACTCGTCAGGGTGCAAAAACTGGCTCCATCCATGGCCCAATGCGTGTTCAATGGAGGAACCAGTATAGGCATACCACCGTTGATTCCAATACTCAACCCGTCCATCTGGCGACGATGCCCACACGAGCTGCGGCACCGTTTCGGCCAGCATCCGCCAGTTCTCCTCGCTGGTTTTGCTTCTCTGTTCAGCCTGTTTCTGCTCCTCAATATCGGTACAGGTGCCAATATATTTGAGGATCGTGCCTTGCGCATCTTTGAACGGCACCGCTTGCATCAGGAACCAGCGATAGGCTCCGGTCGTACTCTGACGCAGGCGCTGTTCCGTTTCATACAATCCGCCTGTCTGGACGGCACGCTGCCACACCGCCAGGACACGTTGCCGGTCATCAGGATGTGTACACTGCATCCATCCATCTCCCTGCGCCTCTTCGGTGCTCAGGCCGGTATAGTCGCGCCAGCGGCGGCTAGGACCTCGGTGAGAGCGATGGAGTGGGTGTAGTAGTTGAGCAGGTATTTTCGGGCCTGCTCAACGTATCCGCCTCCGCGGGTACTTCGGGAACGCCCCAGGTCTGACTCGGCAAAGAAAAACTTGCGGCTCGTTTCGTCGGCAACGATGATGCCCAGATTCTTCTGCCTGACGTTCATCGTCGTGGTGCTCAGCACCACAATATTGTTAGAATCAACCGTATAGTGTCTAAACGAATCGACCGGTTCCTCGTGCACCACCAGGATCTTGCACGGCACCTCTATTGCTGAATGAAAGTTAAAGTAGTTGACGAACACGATGAAGACGCCCCGCGCCTGCTGCCCGATGTAGAAGAGCTCCGAGGCTCCCTGGGGGCTCGGGGCGTCCGTCATGTCTCCGGAAAAGAGAATATCTCTGTTTTCGCTCCTATAGCTGCCATCCCAGCCGATTTTGCCGACGCCCGGCGACAGGAGGGAGAGGTCGAGGTCAATGCGGGTCCCCGAAACGTTCTCCCAGTGGATACCAACAACCATATTTTTTGCCAGTTCGACGTATGTGCCAGACGGGAGGTTGCCGGTAAACTGCTTCTCGGTCGCTGGGAGGCCGTAGCTGATGCCCGCCGGAATGTAGATTTTCTTCCCGGCGACCTGTTTTGCGATATCCCTCGTCAGCGACTGCAGAACGATCTCGTAGGCTTCATGGGCACCGTCTCGGTTCGTGAAATCGAACGCGGTCGCGTACGACTTGCCATTGCGGATCCGGTACAGAATAGCGTCAGCATCGATCGTCCGGAACTTCAAGGCGTACGCCAGGCGAATCTTGCGGAAAAGAGATGCCGTTTCCAATGCCTTCAACAGGCGATCGCTCACGGCTGGCTGACCGTGACGCAGATGCGCCGTCACGGTATTGAGCGTATCTTCAGGCATCGGCTTATGGTAACGCTCAGCCAGGCGGCGTATCCTGTTGACGGTACTCTTCAGCCCGCTATTCGTTCGGAACGCCAGGAACAGCGGCTTGTATCGGTAGAACACTTCGGCCAGCCGCGCCAGGCCGTATTCCCGCTCGTAGCAGTCGAAGTAGCCCGCGATATCCAGGTTGTCGCGCCCTTTGATCGCGGCCACCGACGCCTGGTTCTTGATCAACAGCGTCTTCTTCGTCGCTTTGTAGGCCACGTAGCGCAGGAACTCTGTGGGGTTGCCCGGTACGCGACCGAGACCGTCGTAGAGCGCGGCCTTCACTTCCTTGTTGCGCACAAGGTCGATATCCTCATCGGAAAGGCCGACAAAGCCAGCGACATCCAACACATCGCGGATCGTCTCTTCGTGGAGGGCGACGCCGGAAGTGAGCAACGCCAGCAGCTTCTCTTTCAGTTCGCTCCTGGTATAGCCCCTGATCACAACCAGCCTGATATCGTCCTGGAGTCCAGTGGCGTTCAGCTGTTCGCAGGGAATATAGACTGCGTCCTTATTGTAGATACCGAGTGCCCCGAAGCCGTAGGTCGTGACATAGTCAGTGACCCCATCGCTGAAGCGAGGGGCTTGCGTCTGGACTCCACCGCAACTCGGCATACCTTGAGAGGCGTGCCGCTTTGGCTTCGCTGTCCGACGTATCAGGGGCTACCGACAACAGCCCCGTTCTGGCCCAGTCTTGCCAAACCAGAAGCGTTCGCAGCACCAGATTCCTCGCTCCCACCAGATCCGCATGGAGCGTGTAATGGCAGTTCTGACAGACAAAGACGAGGCCCTTGCCTGGCCGATTGGCCCGCGCGGTGTGCCCGCACCTGGGGCAAGCCTGGCTGCTGTAATCGGCATCGACTTTGATGGCCACTGAGCCGGCGAGCATCGCCTTGTAGGCAATCATGGCCTGCAGTTGGGCAAAGGACCATTGGGAGCGCCGCCGGTTTTCCCTGCGCTGCTTGGGGGAGACCAGCTCGCTGCTTTTGCCTTGCTTTGTGCGCCGGTGCTTCTTTGGCTTGGTGCGCTCTCGAATGTCTGTTAGCTCTTCCAGCCCGATGAGGGACGCGGGGTGCCTATGGATGATGCGCTTGGAAATGCAGTGGTTGGTCTCAGCTTTCAACCGTCTCTCTCGCTGCTCAATCGCACGCACTTTGCGCATTGCGCCGCGAGTGCCTTTCTGCTGAAGTCGTTTTCTCAGGCGGGTGTAGTGGTCAGCTTGGGCAACCGCCTCTTTGCCCAAAAAGAAGAGAGGATCACCCGAGCCAGTAGTGGTCGAGGTCACCGCCAGGTACCGCCGTCCGACGTCCACCCCAACCACTTGGGGGAGGTCGCCTGGCTCGGGGTCGGGCAGTTCCAGGGAGAGCGCCACCAGCAAGTAGAAGCGCTTTTTCCGCTGGTCATACCACAACTGCGCCGTACCGATGGAGGTTCCCTGCTCGATGAGGGCCACATGGCGCTCGTAGCCGCTGTAGGGAAGGATCAGCCGACCGGAGAGGGTCAGGACCGAAACGCGCTGCTCGGTAAGGAACGCCTGCTTCCTCCCCGCGTTTGAAAACGGGGGCATCCGCAGGCGATGTCCGGTGAACAAGCTGTTCGAGAACAAGCTGTTCGACTGAAGCGTCTCGCACCTTGGCCCATGACTTATGGAAAGTCTGGTTAAGCTGCTCTGGGGAGCGCCCGTAGGCTTTGTCCACCTGGTCGATGACCCCGGCTACGTCGGGGTAGTTGTACAGGACTTCAGGGGCGAATACGAAGCCTCGGCTGATCGTCTGCTTCAACACTTGCTCGTCGCTTTTACTTCCCTTGCTTTCGATAGGCAATCCCTTAAACAGCCGAATTGTTGACTCCATAGTTTCCCTCCTGTTAGGTGTCCCACCACTGACGGGTGAATGAGGGTTTTCCGCCCCAAAAAAAATGAACGCTGCATTCCTCCCCCTGCTGTGCAAGGGTCCTCCTGCGGCGATGTTGGTGAACGGCGGGCGGTATCCGCTGCTCTACCACTGAGCTACACTGACCGAAGCCAGTGGAGGGATTCGAACCCCCGACCCGCGGCTTAGCAATGAAGAGGAACCGCCTATACCGAACAACTGCAGTATACGATGGAGAAGAGGGGAGTGGCAAGCCTTCGTGGGTGAAGGCCAGCTCTTCCACGCTTTAACTGGTGTAGCGAGTAGTAAGTCTATCATGCAAATGATTGGTGAGGAGGAACTACTTATGCTACGCACTAATGATAACAAGCGACAAAGCGGATGTCAAGAGGAAATGATGCCTTTTTTTGTACACATATTCTAAATTCTATCTCATTCACGGCCGCCACGCTAGGGGTGGGCCAACAGGCCTATCGGTGTATTTTTAACGAAAAAGTACGACGTACCAGATAACTGAGGCTGAGCTTGCTTTTGTTATATTCTTCTACACGAAAAAGATGATATTCTTCCTCCGAGCAAGTCCGTTTCAAGAGCACGGTCTCAAACCACGCTCTGGTCTATGATCATCCCAGGGCAATCGCATCTAAATAAACTCATCAACGAAAAACAAGAAAGGGGGAGTGATACAATAGGTCAAAAAAGCAGGAGAGCAGAAGTTGGAAGAGAATACCCGGTCAGACCTGGAAAGTATCTTTGCCCAAGTGCAAGACCCTCGGATGGAGCGCACCAAGCGGCATCGATTGCGCGATATCATCATCCTGGCCATTTGTGGCGTCCTGTGTGGAGCGGAGGGGTGGGTGGAGATCGAGGAATTTGGGAAGGTCAAAGAGGCCTTTTTTACGGAGTTACTCGACTTATCCAATGGCATTCCCTCTCACGATACCTTCGGGCGCGTCTTTGCCCTCCTTGATCCCAAGCAGTTTGAAGCCAGTTTCCTTCAATGGGTTCAAGGGATCAGCCAAAGGGTTCAAGGGGTCATCGCCATTGATGGGAAAACGTCGCGCCGCTCGCATGATCGGGCCAACGGCAAAAAAGCGCTGCATCTGGTGAGCGCCTGGGCAGTCGAAAATCGCCTCGTGTTGGCGCAATTGGCAACGGAAGAAAAGTCCAATGAGATCACGGCTATTCCCTTGCTCTTGGAACAACTGGCCCGCGTATGGGTGCATTGTGACCATTGATGCGATGGGAACCCAGAGCAAGATTGCCCAGCAGATTGTCGAGCAAGAAGGGGACTATGCCCTGGCACTCAAAGACAATCATGGGGACCTGTTTGAGGAGGTCAAAGCCACCTTTGCTCTGGCAGAAAAGGAGGGCGTTGAAGCTCAGCACTGGGAGTTGGATCGGCAAGTGGAGAAAGGGCATGGTCGTTTGGAGATTCGTGAACATTGGACCCTGAGCGATCCAGCGATCCTGGCGCATCTGAACCCAGAGGGCAAGTGGAAACGCTTGCAAGGCATTGGGGTCGTTCGAGCTGAGCGGCGGATGCAAGAGAAGACGACGAAAGAAACACGCTACTTCTTGCTCAGTTTTTCCTCCGTCAAAACGTTTGCGACCGCCGTCAGAAGCCACTGGGGGATCGAAAACAGTCTGCATTGGGTGCTCGATGTCGCTTTTCGGGAAGATGAATCGCGTGTGCGGCTTGGTCATGCCGACGAAAATCTCGCGGTGCTGCGTCACATCAGTTTGAATCTCTTGCGCCAGGAGAAATCTTCTCGCGTTGGCATCCATGCCAAGCGTCTCAAAGCTGGCTGGGACAACTCGTATCTTCTTCGTGTTCTAGATGGGGTTAATTAGATGCGATTGCCCTGATGATCATCCTGGTTGAGTTGCAAAAACAGAGCTTCATTTGATAGGATGGAGCTAAAAGATGGGATAATGATGATTATGGCGACGCAAACTCCATTTAAATGGCGCCACTTTGAAGCCGAGATTATTTTGCTCTGTGTTGGTTGGTATCTCCGTTATTCGCTCAGTTATCGAGATCTGGAGGAAATCATGCAGGAGCGGGGTCTGCGCGTCGATCATACCACGATCTATCGTTGGGTGCAGCGCTATGCCCCCGAGTTGGAGAAACGGTGCCGACCGCATCTCAAAACGACAACGGACTCGTGGCGCGTCGACGAGACGTATGTGAAGGTTAAGGGAGAGTGGACATACTGGTATCGCGCCGTCGATTCCCAAGGGAAGACCTTGGAGTTCTGGTTGAGTGCTACCCGTGATGCCCAGGCGGCTAAGCGCTTTTTCATGAGGGCTCTTGGTGCTTGCCACACGGTCATGCCTCGCGTGATCACCGTGGACAAAAACGCAGCCTATGCGAAAGCCTTCCATGAGTTGGAAACAGCAGGAGTTGTTCAGGCTTTGTGTGAACTCCGACAGAGCAAATATCTCAACAATGTAGTCGAACAAGATCATCGTTTCATAAAACGCCTGGTCAAACCAGGAATGGGCTTCTTTTCATTCTGCACTGCATGGCAAACGCTACGTGGATACGAGGTAATGAATATGATCAGGAAAGGGCAGATGCAGGGAATGAACAAAGGAGACAGTCCCTGTTGGTAAATTAACTGAAAGGTGGAAATTGACACTGAAGGGTGGAAATTGACACTGCGATGCCTGAAAAAACCGCTTCCCATCAGGTAAACTTTTCTCTACATGGGTAAATCGCGTTCCTCATCGAGAGATTAACAAACTGTTGGAGTGCGGAAGACAGACGTGTCATCAGATTGGCAGGGTTGTCATGGGTGCGCCAGCAGTCGAAGGCATTGATCTATTCAAAATAGCAGGCCGCTCCATTTCAGGATGGATTCCCAGCCCCAAAACGGACACCACTGTCAGGCAGCCGTTCTGTAGCCAGCTCGAAGAACGTCTTTTGATGTGGCTCGAATACCATCCACTAGTCGCCTCCTACGCGCGTGGCGACATTGGCCCGCAGTTTGCCGAGACCTATCGACTGCCCATCCCAAAACACGCGCCATTCGCCATCGGCTACACGCTTGAGGACAAGCCCCATCACTACTTGCCCGATGCGGTGGGCACTTTGACCAACGGGCAACCGTTCATCGCCGAGGCGGGCATGGAGGATGACAAACGAGGGAAGCATTGGCTGTATCGGGATTTTGAAACAGTGGCTGGTGCGGGCATTGTACCGAGCGTTGCGCGAAGAAAGTCCCGAACTCACTCGTGCCCATTTGGAAAAGTCTGTCCTGCCAGACGCCAAATGGGAGCGGATGCGTGCAGATGCCAGAAGTGGAGAAGCCGAATTCCAGTACGCCGATGGGCAAAACAGCTATCTGGCGAACCTGGCGAGTATGCCAACGTTCGCGCCTCCGCAACCCGATCCTACTCCCTCCTCTCCCTCAACGCCGCCACCTGAAGATGGGACTGCTGATCAGAAGACATGCAAGTCGAAGGGGCGTGTTGGCGAACCATCGCCTCGTCGGGATCAAGTGGGAACGGCACAACAGGAGGGAGAAGCTACCCATTGTTCCTTCTCAGGACCAATCAAACTGGAGGCAGCTCGTTGGCTGGAATCGACAGTCCAAGAAGTGCAATGCTCAACGTGCGGGTCGGTGAGTAAAGCCAAACTGAAAGGGCAATCAGTGGTCATTGTGCCACATCCCCCGCGCAAGTCGCGGCCAGTACGCAATGTTACACGCTGGGCAGACAGGGATCGGAGTGGATACTCGTCCAGAAAAAGGAGTAACTGGTGCTTGATTGCACAAGTTGGCTGAGGATCAAGCGATCCCCGATGTCTATACGTAGAAACCTCTCCATGACCTTATGGACAGAGACTTGTCCTGATCATTAGATCAAAAATCGGGTTTTGGCATCAGCCTATCGGCCTGGAGAGCGGGTTGGGCAATTTGAAAAAGCTGTTTTGATCTAACAGATCCCAACAGGTCTCTGTCCAATAAGTCGTGGCGAGGTTTCATATGGATGGCTAAATTACCACGCCTCCCGCAACCTCGATGCGCTGCGCATTGACCCAACGGTTTTCTTCGGAGAGCAGCGAGGCAATCATTGGACCGATGTCGTCGGGAACACCTGCCCGGCCCAGTGCCGTCGCTTCGGCCACCATTTTGTTCATGGCAGGATTGTCGCGGACGATGCCTCCGCTGAAATCGGTAGCAACGGCACCCGGCGCAACAACATTGACGGCAATCCTGCGAGGTGCCAACTCTGACGCCATATGCCTGGACAGCACCTCAAGAGCTCCCTTCATCGACGCGTAAGCGGCGCCTCTGGGCCCGCTTATGCGAGTCCGGGCCGTGGATACGTTGACGATACGTCCCCAGTCCTTGATGAGAGGAAGAAGCTTCTGTGTCAGGAAGAAGACGCCTTTGAAATGGACACTATAGATGCTGTCCAGTTCTTCCTCGGTAGTCGTCTCAAACGGCATGTTGCGGTGATTGTTTCCAGCGTTGTTGACCAGAAAGTCGAAATGCTCGGCTCCAAGCCGAGCGAGAGCGTCTTTCACGCTCTCGACAAAGGCATCGAACGAAGCGATGTTGCCAGCATCCAGTTGCAACGCAAGGGCTTCCGCCCCTGCATCCTTCACCGCAGCAACGACTGCCTCCGCGTCCGCGACATGGCTGTGATAGGTGAAGATCGTATCGACGCCGCGTCTTGCAAGGCTCTCAACGGTACTGCGGCCAATGCCGCGGCTACCACCGGTGACGATCGCGATCTTAGCGTTTGACGTAACTTGGTTTTCTGTTAGCATTTTTTGTACTCCGGATGAGATTGTTTTAGGTCAGTGCAGATCACTTGACTGTTTGCAGGCACTTCACCCGCGGATCTATAGTATACTGAAGGAGATCCTAGAACAAGATGAGCAATGATCATAGGAATTCCACTCCTCTATTTCAAGCGTTGCTCTTTGGAGACTACCAGGATGAAAGAGGTCAACATGGTCAGTCAGCGGCACCAGCAAGACTATCGTTTACAGGAGCTTGGAGATTTTCTGCGCACGCGCAGGGCAAGGCTGACGCCTGAAGAGGTGGGACTGCCGCGTGGAGGCAGGCGCAAAACGCCCGGGCTCAGACGGGCGGAAGTGGCTCAGTTGGTGGGCGTCAGCGTAGACTGGTATACCTGGTTAGAGCAGGAACGTCCCATCACGCCTTCGACGCAGGTCGTGGAGCGCCTGTGCCAGGCGCTCCGCCTGGATGCGAATGAACGCAGCCATCTCTTTCTGCTGGCACTGCAACAATCCCCGCCGGTGCTCTCCCCGGAGCCCGAGATCGTCAGTCCGGCGTTACAACGTTTCCTCGACCAGTTCGGCACGCGCCCCGCCTTTGTGTCCGGAAGGTGCTGGGATATCCTGGCGTGGAACGATGCCGGCTGCGCCGTCTTTGGCGATTACCGCCGCATGAGCACGCGCGAACGCAACACGCTCTGGCGCCTCTTCACCGATCCCGCGTCCCGGAACTTCATCGTCGATTGGGAAGACGATGCGCGCCAGATCCTGGCGCAATTCCGCAGCAGCAGTGGTCGTCATCCCGGCGACACTCAGGTGACCGAGTTGATCCATGATCTCATGCTCCACAGCCCGGAATTTCGCGCCTGGTGGCCTGATCATGAAGTGCGTAGTGGGCAAGAAGGGCGGAAAACGCTCAACCATCCACAGGTGGGATATCTCGTGTTTGAACGTCTCACCTTTCAGGTTTTTGATACGCCAGATCTCAAAGTCACCGTGTATACCCCGTTGGAGGAAGCAGACACGCCTCGTAAAGTGGAGCAGCTTCTAGAGCAGTGGTATCTGCGCGTTGGGCAGGGGCCTCATCCTCCTCAAGCGGTCCACCATCTTCCACAGACACAGCTATCAGGACAAGATACGGTTGGATGGTGGCTAGCAGCATGCGGTAAAAGAGTGGAAAGGGCATGGGTAGCGAACAGCGAAATCATGATCTCCTATGCAAACTGGTGCGAGGCACACGGATACGAACCGAAGAAGGCGAAAGGCGTCTCGCAATCTCTTGCAACTCACGGCTTAGAGATTGGCGTCAACAAAAGAGTCGTCGACGAACATCGTCGGCGAAAAATGGCACGTGGTGTAAGAGGATTGGTCATTCTCTAACATTTCTTGATGATATATGCGGATCATTTCTCTAACCGCATACATCCTTTGGGTTTTCTTCGTATAGAGATTGGTCATTCTCTAACATTTCTTGATGATATATGCGGATCATTTCTCTAACCGCATACATCCTTTGGGGGCTCTTGTCCACTTTCGGGGCTTTGTGTATGCTTGCTTGAAAACGATTGACGTATCATGATAGAGTCTCTTCCATGAGAAGCTTCTGAAGACTGTCTCATTATCGAGAGTGAGGTTGTGATGGAAGAGACATCCTTGTTTTCCCTCCCAGATGGGATGTTGATTGAGCAGCTCCAAATCAGTGAAATTCGTCTGGTCATCATCATCGTTGCCGCGTCTCTTACATCATGCTGTCCATTGTGCTTTGAAGCGTCCTCATCGGTCCATTGTCATTACCACCGAACCCTGCGTGATATCCCTTGCATGGGCCGTCGAGTCCAATTGCTCCTGACTGTTCGGAAGTTCTCCTGTCGTAATCCTTACTGCTCACGGAAAGTCTTTGCAGAGCGCCTGCCAACCTTTGTCGAGCCCTGGGCCAGGACCACCATCCGGTTCTGCCAGCAGATCACGTCCATCGGGCTCTCCACCTGTGACAACGGTGGCGCCAGACTCGCCGCTCGTTTGGGAATACAAACCTCTCGCCAGACCATTCTGCGCCGTATCATGAACCTTCCTGATTTCTCGTCTGGCTCAGTGCTCCTTTTGGGCATAGACGACTTCTCGTTTCGGCGTGGCTACCGCTTCGGAACAATCCTGGTGAACCTTGAGAGCAGGCGAGTGATTGATCTCTTACCAGATCGTGAGGCAGAAACCTCGGCGCAGTGGATGCGTCAACACCCAGATATCACCGTGGTTAGCCGTGACCGTGGTAGTGAGTACGCCAAAGCAGCCTTACAGGGAGCTCCCCAGGCCACGCAGTGTGCGGATCGTTTTCATGTGGTAAAAAATTTAACGGAAGCGACGCAACTGCTCTTGGCACGCTGCCATGCAGAGATTCTGGAGGCATCCAAAACGAAAGAAGCCGGTTTCAATGAACACAAGAACCATGTGATCTCCATTGAAGAATGGCGCCCCCAGAACCTGCACATGTAGAGAAGGCACGGCTGGCTCGAAGATCTGGACGCTATGCACGCTACTAACAAGTAATAGAGATGCATGCGCAGGGGATAAAGTCGCAAGAGATTGCCAGACTTGTCGGTCTTTCTGACCGAACTGTTCGAGACTGGCTCAAGCATGGAAGCTTTCCCGAAGCCAAAAAACGACGTAAGAGACAGAGTCCCTTTGACCCTTTTGCCCCGTATGTTCTTTCTCGTTGGCAGCACGGCGAGAGAAATGGCCTGGTCCTGTGGCGGGAAATCCAGGAACAAGGCTACAGTGGATCAGATCGCAGTGTCTACCGTTATCTGAAAACACTCAAGCTGGCAGAGGTCAGGGCAGAGGTTCCTCTTCATCGTCTCAAGAAATTCTCTGCCAAAACGGCCGTCTGGCTGTTCGTGCGCGATCCCAGAACCCTGGATGAAATCGAACAGGAGGATCTTGCGGCCTTCTGCCAGGTCAGTCCCACCCTCAACAATGCTTACCGTCTCATTCAAGATTTTCTTTCCATCGTTCACCTACGAGAAGGAGATCGCCTCGATACCTGGCTCTCTCAGCTGGAGAAGAGCGAATTGCCAGAACTTCAGTCATTTGGGTGTGGGATAGAAAAAGGCAAAGACGCGGTGAAGGCTGGTCTCACCTGGTCGATGAACAATGGGATGGTTGAAGGGCATGTGACCAAACTTAAATTGATGAAAAGATAGGGTTATGGGAGAGCTGGTTTTCCTCTGCTCTGGAAACGTCTACTTCACACGTTTTGATCTGACGGTTCCTCGGAGACATCATTAGGTATCTGGTCCATTTCCTCACGGAAAGCCGCAAAGGTCTGCGTAATCATCTGATAGGTTTCCCAAGGAAGCTCGAGTCCCCATTTTTGCTGAGGATAAAATGAGACACGCCATTCCATAGCAGCCTCCCATCCGACGCGGTAGATCACGGCTACCATCTGATTCCCAATCCAGGCTTCTTGCATTAAATCAAAATCATGTGCGTCGTCATTAGCAACAATGAAATGGAGTTCTTGGGGAGATGTCTCTCTCTTCATCAAATCGTTCTCTTCTCGATTTATGCACTTTTTACTTCAAATGAAGAAGATTTTTGAGCGCTTGCTGCTCGGGACAGTATAACTGAACATTACCAATTCCTCAAGCTCCCAATCAGCAAGCGAGTACTAAGCCCCCAAAGTGATATTGGTGGCGAAGTGATTTCTCTGGCTCGAACTGCAGAGATGTTGCCTCTCATCGCAAGCTCAATTTTTGATTTCGCCACCAATATCCAAAGTGGTCAAGAGCCAGGTATATATGCGTCAGAAAACAGGTTTATGCTGTGCATCTCTCCATCCAGTCTTTCCCCTTTTTCTGTCCATGTGAGCATGGAATGTCGCTTCAGCGACAGGGGCGACCTTGTCGCTGAAGCGACCGCATCATGCGCAACATATCCACCCATGAGAGAGGGGAACGGAAGACGTTCCTATTCTTAATCCAACTCGATTACTGGCAGGCCGTGGACGCCGAGAATGGTGGAGATTTCGCTGCCATGATGGATGTCATGTTCGAGCACACCCCAGATGATCTGCTGGCGTGAAACTGCGGGTCTCACTACTCCAGAACGAGCCGCCGCATCCAACCACATCTGGGCGAATGGCTGGAGCGCAGGCTCTACCAGTTTCGCGTGACGCACACGTTCCGCCTCGCCAAAAGGCGGGAAGACCTGCTCAAGATCAGCAGGGGTCAGGCGGGCAAGCGTCTGCTCGATCATCTGCCAGGTCTTCTCAAGTCCGGCAACCAGTTCTGCCGCCGGGTGGCATGGATCCACGTCCGCCTCACAGACTCCCAAAGCCCATAATTCGAGGGAAGTCAGGTCGGCGCTCCCCTCGCCCATCCGTGCGTGGAACCACCAGGCGCGATTGGCGACAATATGCGTCGCGTACATGCCAATCGACCAGTGTTGCGGCGTGTTGCGCAAGGCAAGCTGCTCTCCTGTAAGGGGCGCGATGGCCGCGACAAGACGCTGATTGTGGATCCCCCAACCCGCGTAGAAGGGGAGGAGTGAAAGCTGATGTTCTGTCATGATAGCTATTCCTTGCTTTTTTCTGAGAGAAAAAGACAGCACGATCGTATCAACTCGCGCGAGGAAACGATGGGAGAGACCAGAGGGAGGAGAGAGAGCAGGTCATCGCTTGCACAATGATCGAATATGCGGCTGCCACGACAGGGGAAAAGATGGCATCCATCTGCCAATTGGTATGGTGGATGGGGAACATCAGCAATGCGTTCGCCGCAGTTCCATGCCTGACACCTCTTTGCCGCACGCTTCTCCATATCTCTGAGCACCATCAAATTCTTGCGTTATCACTATCCGCCGTCTCGCTTTGGCAAAGCCAGAAAGGCCGTCGAGCAGGAATCATGCCCTGCGGCATTCCAGGCGTGGAACGGCTGAGCGCCCATGCCTGATGAGAGTCACGCGATAGATGGAAGCAAGAATGGTAACGTCTGTTTCACTGTTTGAACAGGAAACAGGATGGAGTTAGCAGCACACTGGCATAGATGTCAAAACCTCCCCAAAAAATGAGTGAATACTTCACTACTATACAGGGAGAGAGATGATCCTGTCAAGGAGAGGTTGGCGAACGGGTAGCCGTCAGATTTTTGCAGAGAATGGGGCTGTGTTGCAAAAACACTGGAAGGAAAAAATGAAAATGCCCGCTCTATTGCTGGGTTTAGAGAGCTACTCCAAACAGTTCAGCGATGAATATCGCTTGGCTTCGAGTCTCTCCTTTGTCTACACCTTGCATCTGACCTTTTCTGAGCATATTGATGATCTCATACCCTTGCAAGGTTCTTTGTGCAGTCTCAAAGGAAAAGAAGCCCATCCCTGGTTTCGTCAGCCGTTTGATGAATCGATGGTCTTGTTCAATCTGGTTGTTGAGATACTTACGTTGCCGGAGTTCACAAGAGGCTGCAAGAATCCCTTCGGCTTTCAATTCGTTGAAGGCTTTGGGATACGCCGCGTTTTTATCGACTGTGATAACGCGCGGAGCCACCGTATGGGAGGCCCCAAGGGCTTTCGCGAAAAAAAGCTTCCCAGCCTGTGTATCGCGTGTGGTGCTCAGATGGAACTCCAGCGTGTTCCCGTGGGAGTCCACCGCGCGATACAGATACATCCACGTCCCTTTGACCTTCACATACGTTTCGTCAACGCGCCACGAGTCAGTCGTCTCTTTGAGAGGGGGGCGGCAGTGCTTCTCCAACTCGGGAGCATATCGCTGCACCCAACGATAGATCGTGGTATGATCGACTCGTAGACCCCGCTCCTGCATGATTTCCTCCAGGTCTCGATAGCTGAGTGAAAAGCGGAGATACCAACCAACACAGAGCAAAATAATCTCAGCTTCGAAATGGCGCCATTTAAACGGAGCTTGCGCTGTCAGAACCATCTTCTTCTCTTCTTTTGGTCTTATCCTACCAGATGAGGTTCTTATTTTGCAACACAGCCGATCTGGGCGGATCTGTTTGCACCCAATGCAGAACTGCCAGCACTGACTGCAGGTCTCTGCTATCCAGATGGGCTGCCATGTTCGTGTGTGTCTCTCCCAGGAAACTGATGTGGAAGACGAGTTGGCGTGCTTGCTACGCTCCCGGCATTGAGGCGCACATGAGCCGGTAGGTGCATCGGGAATCAAACCACCAGATTTCCAGAATCCCCCCACGAGATCTCGCTGATCGGCGAGCGAGTGCTCAGGGGATGGGAGGAAGTCTTGAGCGTCCTGCGGAGAGTAATGGAAATGGGTATTTCGGGCCTTCATGGCTGTATCGAAGGCTTCAAGAAGCGAAGGCAGTTTCTGATCGAGTATCCTCTTCAGAAGCTGAGAAGGTGTCTCGCCCATAAAGATGCGGTTGATGAGGGTGAGAGCCAGGTCACTACCCTCGCTTCTTTGTTGGATGAGAAAATCTATGTCCACGCGTGCGTGGGCCCAGGTTAGCAGGTCCTGTTCGACTTGCTGCTGCTCTGCCGCAGAAAGAGGAGATCGGCTTGAGTCCAAATCCATGGCTTGTCCCTTTCTTTGTCTGTAGGTGTGCAAATAGAGAGCCTGTTATTAACACCTAGTGGTCAGTCCAGTAAGGCATTGCGGGTGCCATTGCGTTGATATTCATAGTCTGGACGCGCGGAAACTCCTGGCGCAACAGCTTGGGAAGGAGAGACATCGGCGATCAAAGACACCGGTTTTTCATCAAAGCACACCGTGGGATACTGCGGATCGTACTCCTCTTCATAGAGTTCGAGCACATCTTCCATGGCTGCCACAAATGGTGCTCCTACCTGTGGAATGCACCAGTGCTCGTGTTGCCACGGTTTGAGTTCGTTTTTTTCAAGAGTTGACGGATCGTCTCCGGCGAAATGGACTCGACAAAGCCAAGTTCTACCGCTTGGTCGGCGAGCAAGCGCACGGTCCAATGATCATGGCCATCTGGCACAGGGCTACACGTTATGGCCACCAGGTGAGCTGATTGAACTGGAGTCAGCGCGTGCCGTCGGTGGGCTTGGGGCTGATCCTGAAGCACACGGGCCAGACCGCCCTCAGCATACCGCTCACGAACGCGTTTCACGGTAGAAAGGCTGGTTTCGATGGCTTCCATGATGCGCTGATTAGACCAACCGTCTGCGGCTTTGAGCAGGATACGCGCACGGGTCAAGGTTCGAGCATTGGCTTTGCCCCGATGCAACACGGCTTGCAGTTCTTTGCGATCTGATGCGGTGAGTTTGATTGGTTCTTTCATCTCTCTACGCTAGCACACGAGGGCGTTTCTGTCAAACCTAACTGGACTGACCACTAGAGACTGTATGTAAAGGCTTCAAGATGGGGCTCTCGCTAGGCGACGCAGAAGCAAGCGGATCTGAGACGCGTAAATCCAACTTTCGCTGCTTTCTGGCAAGAACTCGTAGTCCTTGCAGAGCCGACGGCAGAAGGTGAGCCAAGCAAAGGTCCGTTCGACCACCCAGCGGCGCGGAAGGACTCCTCGGAAACCGGTATGCAAAGGAGGAAGTCGTCGCCACTCAAAGCGCAGATGAGCCAGATCATTGATGTCGCCTATGGGAACCCACTCTCCTCGGGAACGAGGGGGATGTTGGACGACGGTAACGCTCCACCCCAAATGCTCTTCTATCCAGGTTTTCCTACTTCCCGTGTAGCCTTGGTCAACCCAGACGTGCTCGAGGCGAGGATAGCGAGCTTGAACCCCCTGTAGGAACGCAACCGCTGCTCGATCTTGCACATCTGCCGTATGAACCTTCAGATGCAGGATCAATCCCAACGTATCAACGAGAACCTGACGTTTTCGCCCGTTTATTTTCTTGCCGCCATCATAGCCACGGGTCCCCCTTTTTGACTCGTCTTGACCGTTTGACTGTCGAGAATGGCGGCACTGGGGGGAGGTTCTCGCCCTTGCTGTTTCCTTTGCGCCTCTCTCAGAACAGTATGCATCCTTTCCCAACTCCCGTTCCTGCACCACGTACGGAAGTAGGTCCAGACGGTTGACCAGGGCGGGAACTCACGAGGAAGCATGCGCCATTGGCAACCGCTTCTCAAGATATACAGAATCGCATTCACGATTTCCCTCATGTTCACCGCTCGTGGTCGTCCACCTAGCCTGGCGGGCGGGATCAAGGGTTCCAAGATTGCCCATTCCTCATCACTCATATCGCGCGGGATAGGCACGCCATCTCATGGAAGTCCTCCTGCTTGAGATAAACGTCCCTGCTCAGTTTCTTTGACACTCCTCTCCCTTTCAATTTTACCGCTTTACATACAGTCTCTAGTGATGGAAGTGGCCCGCCGCGTGGGCCGTGCAGGCCGCGTTGCGGGCATTGACCCCGGACGTCAGCAGATTGCCCGTGCCCGCGCGAAAGCGGCCCGGCGCGACGTGCCCATCGAGTTCCAGATCGGGGTGATCGAGCAACTCGCCTTTCCCGATCAGACATTTGACGTGGTGTTCTCGACCTTGATGGTGCATCATTTGCCTGCTCCCCTCAAACGCCAGGGACTCGCGGAAATCGCCCGGGTGCTCAAACCAAGGGGGCGGCTGGTCATTGCCGATTTCACGCACAAGAAGGAACGTCAGGATCAGGCTGCGCGCTTTCACGCTGGAGGGAGCCGCATGCAAAATCTGGCTGCTATCGTCTCGGACGCCGGTTTCGAGTCGGTGGAAACAGAGGAAATGCAGCCCTCGCGATTCTCGTCTTTCCCTGGAGCAGGTTTTGTCTGTGCATACAAAAGCTAGGCTAAACGTTGAAAGAAAGAGTTTTCTAAAGTACTGACAAAGCGAGAGTAATATGTGGAGTTGCCCCAATTCAGTAAAAGCCGAGAACAGAAGGAAGCTTTCCTTCTCCTAGTGCAATCGTCCAAAAGAAAGTAGGAAAGTAGCCGATATGAGAAGGTATGCAACCCATTTTCATTCGACCACTCACCGAATCCGAGCGAGCCCATATCGAGGCTCACTTACGCTCCGGCTCAGCCTTTGTGCTACGCCGTTGCCAGATCCTTCTGGCTTCAGCCCGTGGAGAGCGAGCCATCGCCATTGCGCGGCAGCTGGGCTGCGACGACCAGACAGTGCGCAATGTGATCAAAGACTTCAACGAGCAGGGGCTCGACGTGCTCAAGAAGGAGTCCTGTCGCCCTCATCGGCTACGCACCAGCATTGCCGACGAGAATCTGCCAGCCTTGCGCGATCTGCTCCATCGCAGCCCGCGCGATTTTGGGATCGAGCGCAATCTCTGGTCTCTCCCACTGGTGGCGCAAATCTGCTTGTCACAAGGACTCGTAGCTGCCCCGACCACTGCTGCCAGTGTCCGCCGCGCGCTCAAGCGCTTGGGCGTCAGTTGGAAACGAGCCAAGCACTGGATTACCAGCCCCGATCCGCAGTATGCACGAAAAAAAAGGCTCGTGACCGCTTGATCGCGTACGCTCAACCCCGCTCTGATTGGGCCATTGGCTTCCTCGACGAGGTCTGGTGGAGCCGATTTGCTCTTCCACGCCTTCACACCTGGCAAGATCCAGAGTACCCAGTCCGTTTGGTTGAGCAATCCTGGCAAAAGAATGACCCTGACCCAAAAGCATTGGCTTGCTATGGTGTCCTCTGGCAAAACGGAACCACGGAGGAACCCGTGCGAGAGCAGATGTGGCTTCGTTTTGTCACAGGACGCCCGGTGAGTGAGATCACCATCCAGTTTCTGGACTGGTGTTGTCAGCAATTGGCCGCACAAGGCAAACGTCAGTGGCTCCTCATCTGGGACAACGCCTCCTGGCATGTGAGTAAGATGGTGCGCACCTGGATCAGAAAACACAACCTCGCTGTCAAACAAACGGACGAAGGGGTACGGATTTTGCCTTTCCAACTGCCCACCAAAAGTCCCTGGCTCAATCCAATTGAGCCCAAGTGGGTCCATGGCAAACGCAATGTGGCCGAAACCAATGGGCTGCTTTCGGCTCACCACCTCGCTGAGCGAGTCTGTGCCTATTATGGGTGTGCATATGAGCCACATTTATCTCTTCCCGAAAAGGTTTCGTAATCTTGCACTAGAAATTGAAGAATTCATCGAGAAAGAAGAGGCTGAAGTGATATCGTTTCACTTCAACCTCTTCCCTCTTGACTTCCAACCCCGCTTAAATTACGATCGGTATTCCTTTTTTCCCGAACAACTCATGGATGTCATTTAATATGTCCTCTACCTCGCGAGGTTCTATACACTCACCTTCATCAAAAACCTCGATTGTTACATGCACGGGTAGCTCTCCCGCTTCTGCCTTTATAAACTCACCTACAAATTGCGCAACTTAGGTAGCACGTCGCGGGCGTAGCTCTCAATAAAGGCGAGCTGGTCTGGGCCGCCAGAGTGGAAGATGATGTGGTCAAAACCCAGGTCGATGTACTGTTTGACAAACTTCACGTGGTCCTCGGGATTGGAGGAGAAACAGCCCATCTTCTTGAGCGTATCCGCGCCAACCACCTCGCCATTCTCCTGCGACATCTTCGGCGTATAGATCTTCTGATCGAAGAGTGCCGGGACATACGCGCCCGCCCAGTATTTCAAGCGCGACTGAATCTCCGCCTCGGGATTATCAGAATAGCCCACTGTCAGCTCAAGCCAGCGCGGCATACGTTTGGGATCTTTTCCAGCCTCGCGAGCGCTCTCTTCAAAGCTTTTGATGATCTCCTGGTAGATCTTCGGCTGCTTGCCTCCTACAGACCAGAGGCCATCACCGTATTTGCCCGCGAATTGCGCGCTATGGGGCACCAGGGCCGAGACGATAATGGGAATCGGACCGGTTGGCGGCGTGTACAGCCTGGCCTTATTTGTGTGATAGTATTTCCCCTTATAGGTTACCAGCTCGCCGGTCCAGAGGGCGCGAATCAACTCGATGGCCTCGGCCAGGCGGTCGCGACGTTCCGCGTATTCAGGCCACTGCCCAGTCGCGGCAAATTCGTTAAGCGCCTCGCCTGTGCCTACGCCAAGAGCGAAACGCCTGGGGGCAAAATGGGTGACGGTTGCGGAGGCCTGGGCGATAATCGATGGATGATAGCGTAGAATGGGGCAGGTCACACCTGAGCTAAGGGTGATGCGCTGCGTCTGGGTCGCGACCGAGCCAAACCAGGTCCAGGTAAAGCAGGCCTGGCCCTCCTCGCTCCAGGGGTGAAAGTGATCACTAGCGTCAAGCATATCAAAACCCGCCTTGTCAGCGGCGATGGCATACTTCATAAGCTCAACAGGGGGATACTGCTCCGGGCCTGCCTTCCAACCAAGCTGTACCATGATGCCTCCTCTTTCTAAGATAGCCTTCTTAGCGCCGATAAGCGCAGCATAGGGGACTTCTTCTGAAAGAGACACGAAGCAACTTTTTCTCGCGTGTACATTTCTGCCAAAGAAATATACATTTGCACGATAATATAAGGTTACGTCCATACACAGGCTGAGCACTTAACAGCAGAGCCGCCTTTATCGATGCTATAATGCTTCTGAAAGGTCCTGTAGTCGGATGCCCAGCGCTGCTAAAGCACGCGCCTACATATGGTGCGATATGCTCCGTACCATGATATGTAGGCGCGTGCTTTAGCAGCGCTGGGCAACAAAAAAACGAAAGAAGAGGTATTGTTTTTCATGGCTCTAAAATTTGGCGTCTCCCTCCCTCAAGGATGGACGATGGACCTGACAGGTATCAAAGACCCCGTTGAGGCATACGAGACAATGACCCGGGTCGCGCAGACCGCCGACGAAACTGGCTTTGACTCGGTCTGGCTCGTCGATCACTTTCATACCATTCCTCGCCCCTCACAGGAGGTCACCTTTGAGTGCTGGACAAGCACGGCCGCCCTGGCCCGCGATACCAAGCGCGTGCGCATCGGCCAGATGGTAACGTGCAATGGATATCGCAATCCAGCCATCCTCGCCAAGATGGCGAGCACGGTGGATGTACTCAGCCATGGGCGCCTGAACTTCGGCATCGGCGCGGGCTGGTATGAGCATGAGTACCGCGCCTATGGCTATGAGTATCCCGACGCCCCCGAACGCCTGCGTATGCTGCGCGAAGCCGTCCAGGTCATCAAGAATATGTGGACGCAGGAGGAGGCTGTCTTCGAGGGGAAATACTATCAAGTGCGCGGCGCAATCAACCAGCCTAAGGGCGTACAGAAGCCTCACATTCCTCTGCTGATTGGTGGCGGTGGCGAGAAGGTCACGCTCAAACTGGTCGCTCAGTATGGCGACGCCTGTAACGTCGGCGGCGATATAACAACCATTAAGCACAAATTCGACGTCATTAAAGATCACTGCGCAAATGTGGAACGCGACTACGAGAGCATTCACCGCACTACGACCACATTCTGCTCCCTGGCCGAGACTGATGCAGCCGCTCTCGCCCAGGTTCCTGATTTTGTGAAGAACCAGTTCGGAGATCGCATCAATAACGCCCTTATTGGCAGTCCCGCCACCATTCGCCAGCGCCTGGCGGAATATGAGGAGGCTGGCGTACAAGAACTCATTCTCGGCTTCCTGGATCGCACCAACACGGATGCCCTCCGCCACTTCGCCCAGGAGTTTATCTCCTAGCCATTCTCCTTCATCGAAAACTTTCACAGAGTAAAGGGGATGCTGAACGCGGCAATTGTCGCGTTCAGCATCCCCTTTTTATTTTGTAACAGCAATTTCAATGTAACAAGTGTGATTTTTAACAAGTTTTACATAAATTTCATACTCGCATTACCTGTGATTAAAAGTCAGATTCTATACTTCATTTAGCTAATCCAAGAGGAGCGTCTAGTGCTCCTCTTGCTAAAGCTATTTAACCACACCTTTCTTACACTCATCCGTTAGCTAAGGAGATGCCGACATGATGCCATCATCATGGCAGGGAACGACCACAGTCTCTCTGCCCCCTCAGGTCAATCTCATTATCTACATCATTGTCTGGGCTATCGTTATCGCTGGTCTCTTCTTCATTTTTCAGCGTAGCCGCTCAGCCAAATTCGCCCGCTGGACAACCCAGGATATCCTTATCATTGCGATCATGGCCGTGCTGCTTGAGGTCTACGATAACCTCATCGGCGACCAGTTCATTACCCCTATCATTCAGCTTATTCCTTTCGGTCACTTGCTAGCACTCAATGACCTGCCCTACATGTTCTTGCTCATGGTCGGCGTCGCCCTGGTACGCAAGCCCGGCTGTGCTACCGCTATGGTATTTCTCAATTACATTCTGATGCAATTGTTCTATAGCGGCTCCGGCATCAATGTGCTGATGTGGCAATACGGCCTGTTGCAGGGCCTGTTTATCGATCTCTATCTTGTAGCGCGTGGTGGTCGCGTCTTCGCTCGCGCCGATTGGACAGCGGTTGTGGATGGCCTGATCATGGGCGCCCTACGCGCCGTTCCCGCCGTGACCATTCAGAGTTCTATCCTTAGCCCTTTCCTTCAGGGCGAGGCCAAAACGCTTGGCTACATCTTCTTCTACTCCCTCTTCAACCTGATCGGCAACGGCGTGGAGGCCGCTATCTCTGGTCCGTTGGCGGTACGCATCGCGCAGTCGGTAAATCCAGCCGCCGCGCGCACTGCTGAGCAGGCGGAGGCCGAAGAGGAAGAAACCGTCGTCCCTGCTGATACCACCCTTGGAGAGGGGAGCGCATCATGAATCCAGTCGCACTTCGCCGCATCGCCATCGCGGGCCTGATCTTGACGCTACTTGTGGCAATTGATGGCATCTACATGGTTGTGACTAATTACAACCCTGATGATACCAGCGGCCATATGTCCCATCTTTCAGACGGGGCCACCGTCCTGATCGCTGCCGCGCTGCTCCTCATCATCACCGTCGTTGCTTTTGTCCTGTCTCAACGCACCCAGCCTGGACAAGTCTCGGTACCACAGCCAGCAGCTATCACGGAAGCAGAGGGTCAAGAGTAATATTATGCCAGACGTTCATGTGAAAAATGTCTCGTTTACCTACGCGGGCTCCTCACATGCCGTCCTTCGCTCTGTCAATCTCACTATACCTGAAGGCGAGTTCGTCTTACTCGCCGGGCCATCCGGGTGCGGGAAATCCACTCTCGCACTCGCGCTGGCCGGACTCATTCCATCACGCATTGCCGGATCTTTCAAAGGACGCATTTCTCTGGGAGACAAGCCAATCAGCACGATGGAGGTACACGAAGCGGCTCAACATATCGGGATCGTTTTCCAGAGCCCCGAAGAGCAACTTGTGCATCTTGATGTTGAGTCCGAGGTCGCCTTTGGACCAGAGAATCTCGCACTCTCCCATGATGAGATCGAAAGCAGAGTACGGACCGCACTTGCCTACACCCATATGGAGCCATTGCGCAAACTGGAGATCTTCGCCCTCTCGGGCGGCCAGAAACAGCGCGTAGCCATTGCCGCCACGCTTGCTATGCAGTCACGTGTTCTCGTGCTCGATGAGCCAACCTCTGACCTGGACCCCGTTGGCACTCAGGAGGTCCTCAACGTCTTGCGCACCTTAAACAAGCGCTACGGCTGGACGATTATCCTGATTGAGCATAAAATTGACGAGGTCATCCCCTGGGTTGACCGCGTCCTCCTCATGGACCAGGGCAAGGTCGTTGTGGACGCCCCGCCCCACCAGGCATTCGCCGCGATGGAGCTTTGGGAGCGTCCAGGTGTGGCCATCCCCCAGATGGTACACCTGGCTCGCCAGCTTCCCGATATCTTTCCCGATGTGCTCCCCCTCTCAGTCGATGAAGCTCACGCGGCCCTGAGAGGAACGCGCTATGCTCAAGCCCTCCAACGTGAGGCCGCGCAGTTCTCACCTGAGCCTGCTTCTTTGCTTGCTTCTTCCTCAGCCAGTTCAATACTCTCCTGGGAGCAGGTTGGCCTGGCCTATGGCGAGAAGACAATTCTCAGCGATATCAACCTGACAGTTCAGCCACGGGAATGGTTGGCGCTTGTCGGCTCCAATGGCGCGGGCAAGACCTCTCTCGCCTCGCTGGCAATGGGCTTTCAAGCACCCACGCTGGGCGCTATCCAGTACGAGGGCAAGCCTGTCATCCCCGGCCAGATCTCGCGCCAGTCGCAACATATGGCCTACCTGTTCCAGGCCGCCGATAAAATGCTTTTTACGCCTACTGTGGAGAAAGAGCTTCTCTTCGGTGCGCAGAGCCAGCGCAAGCGCAAAGACATTACGCCCACCTCCTATAGCGTGGAGCACCTGCTTGAAATCGTGGATTTGCTGGCCTATCGCCACACCAATCCCTTCCACCTGAGCTACGGCCAGCGCAAACGCCTGGCTATCGGCGCGCTCCTGGCACGCTATCCACGCGTGCTCATCCTGGATGAACCCACTACGGGGCAGGATGAGAAGCACGCCCGCGCCTTCTTACAGTTTCTACAACAGTTGCGTGAGCGAGAGCGCCTGACCTACCTGATGATTACGCATAATATGCAGGCGGTCGCCGAGTATGCCACGCGCATGGTTGTGCTCCACGATACACGCATCGTGATGGACGGGCCGCCCGAGCAGGTCTTTGCCCATAGCGCTGAGTTGGAGCAATACGGCATCCTTTCGCCACCTATCGCGCAGTTACATGCCCGGCTCTGCGAGCAGCAGGCTCAACGCGTCGCGCTCAACCTTCCCACGCTCTTACAGACATTTCAGTCTATCGAGGCCCACCCATGATCGCGAACTTGCAACAATTCTTATTCCATACTCTCATCGGAGAGACACTCATTGGCTATCTGTTGATGTTCGTGGTCCCCTTGAGCCTGCCCATCATCCTGGTGACGCTCGTGGGAGTCCAGGGGGTGCGCCACCTCTTCTCCTATGAGCCACGACCAACCTTTGTCCATTCCCTGGATCCACGCATCAAGATTCTCTATCCCCTTGTGATTGGCACCTTGAGCGTGCTGCTCAACTGGAACTTTGTCTACCTGCTGCTGATCATTACTGTCATTCCTTGGATTCTGGTTAAGGCCTCCTTTGTGCGCGCGCGCCTCGTGCTGACAATGATCCTAACGCCCGCCCTGGGCATTGTCTGGTCACAGGGCATGTTCTATGTTCCGCTCACAGGCCATATCCATTTCCTCTTTACCTTCCCTCCCACCCTCAACTGGATAGGCACGCCCGGCATCTCTACTGAAGGCTTGTTGTATGGCCTGCAACAGACCGGGCGCGTCATGGTGGCAGCCTCGGCGACGCTTATCCTCCTGCTCACAACCAAGCCATCTGAGGTTATCTGGGCCTTCTACAAGTTCCGCATGCCACCCGCCGTGGGACTCGCGGTCACGGTCGCGCTGCGCTTCCTTCCGCAACTCATCGAGCGAACCACGGTTCTGCTCCAGGTCATGCAGGTGCGTGGCTATAATTTGACCAGGCCGCGCTGGTGGGAGTTACCCGCCTGGCCCGACTATATCGGGCGCGTCTGTGCCGCCTTGCCAACGCTTACGGTGCCGCTACTCATCGGCTCCCTGCGCTCAACCTCCACTATGGCCATGGTCGTTGATGCCCGCGCCTTTGGTGTTAGCAAGACCCGAGGCTCACTTCAAGAGCACCGCCTGGCAAAGAATGATTATGTAGCAATTGGCGCGCTAGCGCTTGTTACGCTCATTACCCTGACCCTGATCCTGCTGCACATCGCCAACCGCCAGGCATAATCTCAACAAGTGGCGAATTATCCCGAAAAATCATAAAATACAACTGAAGCATTAAAAAATAAGGAGTACAATAGTGACAGATATCATCTCAGAACTCTCTCATCGTCGTGTTCAATGTCTGCTCTTCGACCTGGGCAATACGCTCTGGCACCGCAATCCCTATGACGAGGTCGCTCCCCTAGAATTTGCCGCCGATCAGCGTGCTATACACCTGTTCCACCAGACATATCCCTCACTCTCTATTCTCAAAGAAAAAGGTGAAGAGGCAGGTATCCTGCTCCGGCGCACCCTCCTGACACAATTCGCGCTTACCATTGAGAAAGATCCATTTATCGAACCCGAGGGGGGCCCCATGGTTCAACAGGCATTTGCAGCCCTGGGCGCTCCAGACCTGGATCTCTCTTTCTGCCAGACAATCTTTGACACCATGCAAATCGGTATCGCGCAATCGCGCACGCTGTTTGACGACGCGCTCTCGACACTTAACGAACTACAGCGACGCCGCTTCCAGTTTGGCGTGGTCACCAATCGTTACTGGGGAGGTCCCTCATTTCAAGAGGATATGCACACTATGAGCCTGCTTGAATATTTCGATCTCGACAAGGTTATGACCTCCGCTGACCTGCATATCCGCAAGCCGAATCCCACCATTTTCCAGCTTGCCCTCCAGGCCTGTGATACAACGGCAGAGACAAGCATCATGATCGGTGACTCGCTGGTCGCCGATGTCGGGGGCGCACAGCAGCTTGGCATCTTCTCCGTCTGGAAGCCCTACAACTATGCAGAAATCGCGAGCTACCTGGCCGAAAGCGAAGGGATCTCGGTCGCTGAATACAATCGCTCACAGCTCCTCTCTCTCAGAGAGCAGGGCATCATTGCACCCTCAACGACCCACCTGCGTAGAGATGGTATCATCTACCTGGAGCACTTCAGCAAGAAGCATATCCGCCCACAACTCATCATTAATCACCTGAGCGAACTGCTGGAATGGGTATAAAGAAGGTCATGGCACACTTACACCTCCTCAACTTGAAATTAGTATAAATTATGTAGTTAACCCCATGTGCAAGTTCTTTCTGGTAGGAGGTGTGGTGTGTGCTGGTGGCTGGCGGCCACCAGCACACACCACACCTCCTACCCCAACGAGCGCCGCAGGCACGAGTGGTCACGCTAAGAACATGCACATCGCGTTAGCTATTGTCAATAGCTTTTGCTTTTCGGTAGAGCCGCATTAAATGATGACGGCCTCCTTGTTCGAGTTCATTTTCACAAGTTTTTCTGCGTTCTTCACCAGATCGTGTGGCTCTACCGCTTTTTCTTCCCCTGAGTTTGGGAATGTCAGTGCGTCTACCTCAAACCATCGATATGGTATCCCCAACCAATAATCAGCTCTCTCTTTAATTCCTCCGTTAATTCCTCGGTAATTCTGAATAATAGTTCGTAGGGTATGTGAAAATAACTTACCAGGCATTTGTGGATGTACTACGATGAAACGATCAGCTGGCCCTTCTCCTTCTGGTTTTCCAGCAAAATTATAGTCTCCACATACACGATCTAATAATCCTAAACCGGAATCAACTCTCTCAACATAAGAAGCAGTAGAAAGAGCTCTAATAGCATCTTCTTCTTCTATTTCCCAGGTCTTGAAATACCACTTTGAATTGTCGACCTCGAGTTGATAGTCATCAAGAACAGATAAGAAGGTTTCATACAAGATAACCCTGTCTGTAGTTGTTTTCTGTTGACCCTTCTTATTTGCAATTTCTGTTTGTTGTAAAGCCATAATGTCCTCCTGGTTTTTTTTCTAGTATAACTTATATATGAGCCTAATAGAAGCGACAAATTTCTATAAATTCATGATTTTTTGTGTGGTCTAATCCTCTATTAATTGATACAAGATTTCTCTAGGCATTTTTGACACAGTCATAAAGACAAAAAAGCCACAGATAGTTTCTATCTGTGGCTGAAACTCTCTCCAAGGAGAGCCTCTTTCCACTCCCTTTTCTATTGATCTCAGCATAAAAACCTAAAGAGCGTAGCCAGCATGAAGAAAACAGTGATGCAGAGCGTGCCTGCGATGCCTAAGCCTGGCGCGGGCGAGCAGCAGTTCGTGCTCAAGCTCAGACAGATCTTTGCAACAGCGATTCTTGAGTTCACGGCGTTTGAGCAGATTCCAGACCCCTTCCTGGGGATTGAGCTCGGGTGCGTAGGCAGGCAAGCGTTCCAGGTGAATGCGTGCAGCAGCGCCCTGAGCCAAGAAGTCTTTGACGACCTGGCAGCGATGAATGGCAGAACCATCCCAGATGATGAGCAATTTGCCTGGGATCTCGCGTAAAAGCAGTCGCAGAAAACACACCACATCAGGCCCCTTGTACGAGCGTTCTTGCGTCTGCATGAGGAGTCGTCCCTCGGGGGTCAGCGCACCAATAGCCGAGATGTGGTCATACGTCAGCGGCACCCACAGGACCGGCGTTTGGCCCACAGGAGCAGAGGTGCGCACCGCCATCGGCAACAGATAAAAGCCCGATTCGTCTACAAAAACAATCTGCCGCTTTTCTTGCTCTGCTTTTAAAGCACACATCTACATATGCCCGTATTATATGTAGACGCGTGCCCTGTGCCCTTCAGGGTATTTAGCAGCGTCGGCCAACCGCCGGGATCAATCTTTCTGCTTACCGCCGTAGACAGAAAGAGACGAGAGATGACACAGCCGCTACGTATTGCCTGCTACTCTGATCTGCACTGCCCCTACGCTTATGTCAACGCGTATCGTCTGCGCCAGCTCCGCACCGAATATGCGGGGCAGATCGAGATTGTCTATAAATCTCGAGCCCTGGAGTATCGCAACAATCAGCCAACGCCTAAGGGCATCCTCGATAACGAGACCGCGGCCCTGATGCTTGAAGAGCCAGAGATTCCCTATCAGCCTGGCACGCCCCTCTCAATGAGTGGCCAGTCACCATGTGGCCAGCCTTTGAAGCCGTCAAATGCGCGGAGCGCCAGGGGTTGCACCTCGCCGCCGAGCTAGATTGGTCATTGCGTGTGGCCTTCTTTGACCAGAGCCGCTGCATCTCTATGCGCCATGTCCTCTTTGCCGTTGCCGAGCAGGTGGGACTGGACATGCGCCAGTTCGCCAACGATTTTGATAGTGGCATCACCAAGGCTCGGGTACTTCGCGAGGCTCAAGAGGGCTGGGAAGAGCTAAGGGTCGAGGCCAGCCCAACGCTGGTACTTCCCAATGGCAAACAGTACTCCTACCGCGCCCTCGGCTTGCCCAGGGCCATCCTTGATCCCAAACGCCACTATCGCCTGGTAGAAATCCACCTGGCTCCTGCAAGGGAGCAGCATGCCTGGACATCTACCACAACATCTTTCGGGAGGCTTTGCAAGCCCAGAAATAACATATTCACTCCTCGCTTCTAAATGTGAACAAGAATAAGAATGGGCTTCGGGCGAATGCCCAAAGCCCATACATACTCTCTATTTCTGCCTCCACAAGACAACTGCCAGCCAGGCAGCATTGAGCATCATGGCACACACCCCACACAACAACGTATAGCGTACACCTATAACTTCGGCAAGCAGACCTGCTAGCAGGGCACCCAGTGGCCCAATCCCGTTGACGAGAAAGTTAATGGCGGCATTAACACGCCCCAACTGGTGCGCGGGAATCTGCTGCTGGCGCAGGCTGATCTCATTAATTGAGAAGAGCGCATATCCAATGTCGCCCATCTGCGCCAGCGCCAGCAGTGCGAAGGCCAGTGAGGGGCCACCAAAGGCCAGCGGGGTCGCCAGAGCGGTCAGTTTGTCCACAATCAAGCCATAGAGCAGGGCACGCCGTGCGCCATAGCGCTGGATAAGCGCAGGGGCAAGAAACGAGCCTATCAGCGCGCTGACGCCTCCCACGGCAATCAGAATCCCATAGAGCACAGGACTCAAATGCAGATCGCGCAACACAAAGATAGCGTACAGTGCGAAAACACCAGCACAAAAAGCCTTGAGCGTGTCATAGATCGCCAAGGTACGCAGAAGCGGATAGGAGAAAAGTATTCTCAGCCCACTCCGCATATCTTCCCACAGCGAGGCGCGCTCCTCAACAACTGGCACAAGCTCTATCTCTCCAGAGTGAATCAGGCCAATGCTCAAGGCCGAGAAGAGAAAGCTTAGCGCGTCAAAGAATACTGCCAGGGGCGCACTTAACCACTGAATTAGCACGCCCGCCAGGGGTGGCCCAGCCACCTCAGCCAGGGACTCGCTGGTTCCAAGCTTACTATTGCCCTCAACCAGTTGTGCATGGCGCACGACCTGGGGGAGAAAGGCTTGATAGGCCGTATCAAAGCAGATGGTGAGCGTGCTTGTAAGAAAGGCAACCAGCAAAAGTTGGAACAGTGAAATCTGTCCAAACAACACCGCTATAGGCAAGCTAAGCAACAATAGCCCCCGGCCCATATCGGCCAGCACTAGCATGGGACGGCGTGGCAGGCGATCAACCCAGGCGCCTATTGGTAGACTAAAAAGCAAGGTAGGCAGACTGGCGAAGAGAGAGAGCAGCCCGACTTGCAAGGGCGTGGCCCCCAGAAGCATGATAGCGATAAATGGGATGGCCGAACCAGTAATGTGTGAACCAAGCAAGGAGACAGTCTGACCACTCCAGAGCAAGCCAAAAGCCCGGTTGAGCCAGAATGAACGGGGCACGACCGCCTCGGGAACCTGTTCGTCTGTTTGTGGCACAGCAGGAATATCGTGTGAAGCCATACAGCGGCTACCTCCATAATGTGTGATGCAACATTGAGAAATGAATAGGAGGTATGGAGGTGTAGCCAGAAAATGAGGATACGGCGCTCCCGTATATGTCTTTTGAGGATAGGGGAAGGAGGATTAAAATGTTTCCCTCACGCCGCGGCTACACCCGGGCGCGAGTGATGAAGATGGTACCCATCGGGGCACCTCGCTTTCGTCTAGAATATCTCTATTATAGTGACACACAAGCACATCTGTCAACATACACAGTGAGCTGATTGGGCGATTTGCCCAATCAGCTCACTGTGTATGTTTCTTCAGTAGCCGCGTACGCCAGTAGCGGGCTTACTGGCGCTCCAGGGCTATCACAGGAATCTTGCGCGTGGTCTTCTTTTCGTAGTCACCAAAGCCAGGCATACGCTCCACGATTCCTGCATAGAGCCGGTCGCGCTCTTCGCCAGTGACTTCGGTGGCCGTCGCCTCAAACGCTTCGGTGCCTACCTCAAGCTTCACCTGGGGATGAGCCACAAGGTTATGATACCAATCAGGATTGGTGGGCGCACCAGCCTTGGAGGCAAAGATAACATAACGCTCGCCATCAGGCAGATAAGCCAGAGGATTCACGCGCTGCTTGCCACTCTTCGCTCCCGTCGTGGTCAACAAAAGCAGCGTGCCGCCCTCAAAAGGGCCACCTACCTTGCCCTCATTCGCACGGAACTCCTCAATGATCTTGCTATTCCAGTCGTTTGCACTTGTTTCAGACAATTTGAACACCTACTATTATTTGATGCGTGTATAACTCTGTGATAAAGAGCCGCCAACACCATTCTATCGACAATATGCACGATATAGATGAATCGCTTTGCCCCTCCACAAACACTGGGGCTTATGTGGGCAAAAAATACATTTACCAATAAAGAAACACTGTATTCCTTCAAATAATTCCCAAAGGGCCTTTTGGGTCAACTAAAGAGTATGAGCAGTTTACGTTCCTCTTCTGAGACCCGCAGCCGTGTATTCCTGGGAATAGGGTAAATCTCTGCACGCTCCCATAATGGGCCAGTGACACTGGTACCACTTCCTAGTTGGACGCCACGCTCACGTAAGGCATTGAGTAATTCGCCCGCATGGAAGAGAAAGATAGAATCAATCAGCCAGGGATTCGCAAAGCTCGGCGTTGTAGTCTCTGGTCCCGTAAACACCAGATAATAGTCTGGAAGCGCATCCGTCTTGATGTTCATTTGTCCATCGCGCCTGGGGTGCCACTGGACATCGATCGTCTGGCCCGCAAGCGGACCCGAAGTGAAATGCCCATCATAGCCCCGACGTTTCCCCGATTCATCAAGCTCTATGTGAAAGATAGTCGCAGCGATATACTCGGCCACATTCCCGACCTGGGCCGTGTGTCCGATCAACGTGGCAATCTTACCATCAATGGTATTTCTCGATTTCAGCAGGCTCGCAAGCCACGGTAAGTCACTCACAATAAGATACCTCCCCTCAGATTCACCCAAAACGCCGCAGGATGCCCCTGCCCTTTCAGGCATGGGGAGGAATGCGGCGTTCCTTTGTCGGTGGCTTGGGTGGAATACGCCGTAGACATTCTCTCATCTGCTCATGTATTATTGACAGTCAGATGAAAACTATGGTATAATTTAGCGTATGCAAACGGTAGTAACAGCGAAACTCAAATTAAATACAACGCCCGAGCAATTCAAGGCATTACGTACAACGCAACTGGCGTATCGGGATTCTCTCAACTATGTGAGCCAGTACGCCTTTGCGCATGGCAAGATGAGCAATGCTGTTCGTTTGCAAGATGCCACCTACGAAGAGATCCGCCTCCGTTTTCATCTGCCTTCGCAAATGGCCTGTTCTGTTCCTCGCCAAGTTGGTGCCTCGTATAAAACCCTCTGGACAAAGGTCAAGAACAATGCTGTTCATCGTAAGGAAGGGAAGACCAAGAAACGCTACAAAGGGCTTGATAAGGCTCCCTAGTTCATCTCCCCCACGTTGACCTATCAGTACAAGAAAGACTACACCTTCAAGAAAGAGCAGCAGGTGAGCATCCTGACCCTTGAGGGACGTGTTATCGTGCCCTATACTGGCTACAATAAGCATGTGGCATTGATCCAGCGTGGAGCGGAGATTGGTGCATCGAAACTCTGGTATGACAAGCCCAAGAAACAATTTTACCTCCTTGTCTCTCTTGAAATTGAGACGGCTGATCCTACACCTGAAACACACAAGCAAGCCGTTGGAGTGGATGTGGGGATGCGATACCTTGCCGTCACGGCGACGATGCAAGGGGATTGCACCTTCCATTCAGGCAAACAGATTGTCCCCAAGGCAAACCACTACGCACGACTGAGAAAACGTCTGCAAAAGAAAGGCACTCGTTCAGCGACAAGAAGGCTCGTTGCTATCAGTGGACGAGAGAGACGGTTGAAGCAGAATACCAATCATGTCGTGAGTAAGCGGATTGTCCTACAGCACCCTCAAAGCTTGATTGGACTGGAGCATCTGACAGACATTCGAGAGCGTACCAAACGACGCAAAGGCAAAAATGCAAAACAGCGAAAAGCCAATCGTACCTTCTCCAAATGGTCCTTCGCTGAGTTGCATAGCATGATTGCCTATAAAGCGCTCTTACATCGAAGTATGGCGATCAAGGTCGATGCCAACTCTACCTCGCAAGCGTGCCCCAAATGTGGGCACACCTGCAAAGAGAATAGACCCAACAAAGGATTGCTCTTCGTCTGTCAGAATTGTCAGTACACGCTCCATGCCGATCTGGTTGGTGCAAGAAACATTGCGATGCGAACGCTTCTTATCCGGCAAGACTGGAGAGGAACGGGCCTCTTGTCAGTACGCGCCTTCTGTGTCGGACGATGAAGCCAAAGCAGCACGCCTGAAACGGTATGCTGAATTGCGGTGGAGTTCAGACACAACTCCAAGCCCTCGGCTTTCGCCGTAGGGTACTGACTTGGATATAGGATATAGTCACTCTTATTGTACGCACAAGCCACGTTCAACTACTACAAGCAGCTTTAAGTAGTGCTTCGCCTCGGCAAATCGTATAACATGCTCACATGTTAGCCTGCGAGAATACAAGAAAGAGTGATATTACTGTTCTGGTAATATCACTCTTTCTGTTATGAGCAAAAGTGCTCTATATGGAGAAGTGCTCGCCCTCCAGATAGGGGCGGGCCGCAGCGATAACGGGATCTTGCATAAAATGCTGTTGCATTTTCTCTCCGCGTAATGCATTATCCAGCGCGGCGATGATCATAGTCTCGTCGAGTACCAGGTAGCGATGTCCAACTGTGCCCGTTGTCGGATTAACGGCATCATAAAACCCATACGGCCCATATAGCGAGGGATAGCGCACGAGTAGCTCCTCAAGGTTCTTAAAGGCATCCTGGGGTGCCACCGTCAACGCAAGAAATGAAGCGTGTGGCGTTACTGCTGTTTCGTCATAGGGGCAGCAGTTGCTATTGGAGGCCAGGGCGTGAGCTCCATATGCCAGGTAATTCCCGGTATCATCAGGCGTACTGGCTGGCGAGAGACCCCAGACGGGATAATGCAACGTCTGCTTGGCGTAGGCGATCTGTGCCTGAGCATAGTGCTGATCATTCAAGCCAAAGCTGTGCTTTCCCCAGGTAGTTTCGGGAATGATCAGATTGTTCATCAGGCCTTCAAACATGCTCCCACCCCAACTGGGAACAAAGTTGATGTTATTGGAGCTGTAGTGACCCTCGAAGACGGTAAACGGCTTACCCGACTGGGGATCTGTATAGGTCACATTAGAACCCTGCGGTGGTTGCCCCTGCCAGGTAAAATCGGCAGGTAGCGTACGCCATGTGCGCCACCAGACATCGCCGGGCATCTTATGGGTGCCAATACCAATGTATGCAGCAATACGCGTTTCGGCATTGAGCATACCATAATGGAAGGTAGCGGGTCCCTGGTCAGCATTATACCCTCCATACATCTGGCCAGCGGTAATATTCGTGCTCTGGTCACCATTGTCGTAGAAGATGCCAAAGTCCATTGCGTCAAACAGCGCTGTGGCCCGCTGCGCCAGCTCAGGGAAGGCCTGGCGAACCAGAATTAGGCCCGTTGCATACCAGCCATTGTCAACTGTAGAGATAAAAGCGCCCTGCACTGGCTGCCCCTCCTGGTCGCTTCCGCCAGGTCCAGATATCCTATGACCAGTACCAGTGTCGTACCAGCTAAAAAGGAAGCCTTGCCACTTACTCAGCTTCTCAACCTCGCTCAAGGTCGCGTTAGCTCTCTGAAGGGCCTGCTTATGTGAGATAAAGCCGAGATCCTCGCCCGCGACAACACTCCAGAAGTAAACCCCTATATTGGTTGGCGAGGTATAGGCACCCCGTGCGGGTGCTCCATTAAAGCCAATGTTGTCGAGTGGCAAATGCGTATTGGGGTCAAGATCAGCATCGAAGAAGCGCCATGTCTGAGCCGCTATAGCGTAGAGGGCCGCGCGCTGCGCGCCATTTAACTCTCCAGAAGGCGCCGCATCGCGCGTAGCAGCATGAGCCACAGGCGCCAATAAGCTCCCCATGGCAAGAATGAACGCTAAGAGCATACCAGAAGTCAAACGCAGTGATTTCAAGTTCCTTCTCTCCTCTCGTCTTTGAGACGATTCCGTTCTTTACTATTACCAAGTATAGATACATGCATCTACCACGTCAATGGTTGCATGCATGCTATTTATCTCGGCTCGCAAGCTCGCCTCAGGGTAAGGGTCATGGGCGTGTAATGCGGGCGCTGCCCGCATTACACGCCCATGACCCTTACCCTGAGTGCCGCAGGCGCGAAGGTTCTCTCGCAATGAAGACTACAGCTAAAGCATGAAACCGCTTCTTATCGACATTCCTTTGTTTTCTCATCCTTATCATATAACATGGATACAGTTCTATCCACGCTCTCCAGCCTCTTTTTTGAATCCTTAAATGGTTTTTGACACCTGATTTTGACACCTTATGCGTTTTCTTTGGATCTGACCAATTATTCTTGGATTTCAACTATAGCAGTTTTATCTCCATAGTCTACTATATACTAAAATATCCCTATATGCCTTTATTTTTGTATATACTTGCAGAGTATGAATAATTTCTAATTGATTGCGCTGAAAGGGACTGCGGATGGCTCGTGCAATTACTGAGAACACCTTATTCTATGGCGACAACTTTGATATCCTCCGTGAATATTTTATTGATGAATGTGTTTTGCGCCCGTGGGGTATCTTAAAAAGAGAACTGTATGAGATGCTTATGGCACGCATGACCCTGACAAAGGTAAGTTGCATGCCAGCAAGAAAAAGAGAAATAATAAAGAAAGTCGTACAAGAGGGAATTTTCATGGCAACTTTTGTAGAAGTCCAGACACAACATCCACACCCTGACAGTCTTCTGGCTAAAGTGGTATCTGGTACTCCCTTGCTGAACAACAAGGACCAGGGGTTAATAGCAGAGGTCCCTTCCCAGCGTTGGAATCGCGAGACATTCTCTTGGTCGCCAGTCATCGCGAAGATGGCCTGTATTGACAATGGCAATGAAGCGTTAAAAGGTGTCATGCCAATAGCGAACGCTCCCTATCTCGCCAGATTGCGAGTGCCTACCGCATATACCCCGGCGAAGAAACTACGGGGCGGTGATGGCCGGATCACATGGCGAGTGAACGGATCAGAGGATTTTTGGATGGGTGACGATGCCCTGGAGACCAAAAAAGCAGAGAGCTTACCGGTCGGTTTCTCTCCTGAACGGTTTCCAGATCACCGTTTTCAGCGGTTCATAGCCGCATTCCAGGTAGAACTGCTGGTCAGGGCGGGACATGGCAAGCGCGATGCATCAGGAAAGCTTATGGAGGGCGGTCAGGGTGAGTTCAATATTTTTCTCTCCATTGGCTTGCCCCCGGAGGAAGTTGATCGAAATGGTGCAACCCCCGAAGCACGCGAAGCACTCAAGTACATCTTCAACAAGCCGTTTGAGGTTGTGCGTGTTGACGAGCAAGGGCAGGAAACTACCTGGCATCTTTGCTTTGTCGAGTTTGTTCCCTATGGACAAACATTCGGGTCCTTCTGTGCCTGGTACTACACACTGGAAGGAGCACCTATTGCGACCAATATCGATCGCCATATTACACTCGACATCGGGGGGGGACAGTTCCACATATGTGAAGTGGAAATTACACCCCGCAGTGGCGAGTCTCGTCCCAAACTGAGGATGAATGCGGAGCAAATCGGGGAGGGCACCATTCTTATTGCGCGCGGCGTTAGCGAGGCTATTCGTCAACAATACAGAACCATTCAACTCTCTGATGCAGAAGCTCAGCATGTTCTGTTGAACCGCATGATTTCCGTTGGCGGACACAGACAACCTGTTAACGACATAGTGAGTCAGGTCATCGCAAGTCGTGTAGACAATCTGAACAGCCTCATAGTGAAATACTTACAATATGGTCAGTCGTTCTTGATGTTTACTGGCGGGGGAAGTGTTCTTCTTCATGATACCCTCCTTCACCTGGTAAACACACATCGCAAAGCGGATTCCTTCTACTTTGTCCCGCCTGAAATCGCGCCTTTCCTCAACGCTATTGGCGGACTAGTGCTCGCCCAGGCGTCAGCACAGCGGGCGATATCGCGCCGCGAGGCACAGCAGGCGATATTGCGCCGCGAGGCACAGCAGGCGATATCGCGCCACGATACACAGCAGGCAGCAGCCGCGGCAGGCGAGAGGTAAAGAGATGAAGATGAGTAGCAAGTACCCAATCAGCATCGAAAATATCCCAGGGGAAGCCTGGGAAATGGTCCAGGCAATCAGCGCAAAAAGTGGGTCGGATACGACTGAGGTTTTACGCCAGTGTGTAGTGGCAGGGTCACTGATCGAACTAATCAAGGCGGGTCCAGACAATGAGGTAGGCGAGTATGGGGAATTCTCCTCAACGTACCTTGCACGCTTGGCGCGACGTGTTCTGGGAGCACCCATTGATTTTTTGTTAGAAACAGGCCAGCACCCCTACCTGGCGCTCACTGCGGATGCAAATGGTCCCACGCCTGCGACAAAAAAGGGGGCATCTGACGCTCCTGCTCCAAGCTTCCTCCTCGATCAAGAGATAATCGAGGAGTTGCAAGGGTTAGGCGTGGGAGAGAGCTTTTCCGCTGGTTGGCAACCAGACTAAGTTGTGCATCCATCAGGTTTGTACCTCTAAATCAGGCAACAAAAAAGCGGCTGGCGAAAGAAAACGCCAGCCGCTTTTTGCTCAGTCATCTACGCTACTCCTGGGGGATAGGGAAGTGTCAGAGCTCAGAAGAAGACCTGGCTTGGAGATCGTTAGTGAGGTATGCGGAGAACCAAGACCTCTCTGATGAGGAGTGATTCAGGAACTGCCCACGCTGCTCTTCAACCATCATCAACGCACAGACCAAGAAAACCGCATGTGGCTCTCGGACGTTGCACTGCTCAGGTGGCAAGCAAACCGGTCCCTGAGCGAACGGGAACACCGTTCAACTCCCTGGAATATCCTCCTGCTCTCGTCCTCCTCGTTGTCCTTTGGCGGCTCCGGTACAAGGTGAGTCTGCGAGATCTCGCCGAACCGTTTCTCGAGCGAGGCTGGACATTCACCCATAGTCTGAGACCTCCCCGGCATGAATGCGCGGGGGTTCCTGTTGCTCACCCAACGCTTCCGTTCTCCCCCGAAAGGGAGAGCGGCTCTTGGTGGGGATAGGCAGGACTTTCGAGCCGACGCGCTCTCGCACGGGCAGCTTTGCCAGAAGCCACCACGCCCATGCTTGGGGGCAAGACATGCCCTTCATTCGCACGTTGGTGCAGATCCTCCATCACGGCTTGCAGGCGCGGCTCCGCACCTTCCCAGTCTGACTGGGTGACAGAGGGGATGGTCTCTTCGCGTTCCAGGTGAGAAAGCCGCGAAGGCCGAGTACAGATCGCGTTGCACCGGTCCACAGCCACAGGAACAGTGGTGCCAGCGCTGAGATCTGAGCTTCTTGACGTAGGCTCCGCAGGCATGACAATATTGGGAGAGTCGGGTCTTGAAGGCAGAAACTTCGCTCAGGGTGCCGCCAGTTTTTGCAACTATGCGAGCCAGATGTGCTACAAACATCCCTGGGGCGCGAAGTCCGATGCTTCTCCCATACTGCTTCTGCCATGCCACAAACGACGTTTTTTCTAAGGTGATCGTGTTTCCCACCTTGACGATGTCGTGGGCAAGCTTGCCATGCAGGCTCTTGCGGTGGGCGGCCAGTTTTCTCTCCGCAGTGGCATGCTGCCTACGCGTGGTCTTGTACCGCTGACTCTCGTTCCACCGCAAGCGCTTCTTGCCAGATTTCTTCACGCGTCCCAACTCATCATAGTGCTCGGGATTGTTGGCGCGGCGTTGCCGCTCCATTTGACGCTGGAGGCGTCGTTTCTTGCGGGCATTGGGGGCGAGTTGCTCACAGAAGGTCACCAACTGGGCTTTCCCCTCACGTGGGACGATGGCGAGCGTCTGGGGGCCAATATCGAGGCCAATGGTCTGGGTGCCCATCTTCTCGTGCTTTTTCTTGACAAAGGTGTACCCCTCTAAGATGAGTTGCACAGAATACCGGTTGCCCTCAACATCAGCCCCTCTCGCTTGCGGAGAGGACGCTTTGCGACGGACCAGGCGCACATACTTGATCGTGTGGCGCAATCCATGCTGGATCACCGGGTCCAGCCAGTTGATGATGGCAGGGATGACCAGCTGGTTCCAGATGAGAAAGCCACCGTCCCCAGCGTTGGGGTCAAGCACAAAGCGCAGGCCGACATCGTTGCGCTTGCCTTCCACACTATCGATGCCACGCCCCTTGCTTCGAAAACGCACCCGTTTGGCATTGCCGACACAGACACGATTGACGGCTTGATAGGCTCGGGTGGCCAGGGTTTGCGCCATGGTGGCATCAATGTGGTCAGCAAGCCACGAGACGCGGGCCGTTTTGGCAGAGGCATGCAGCTCGTATTCGGAAAAGTGATGCTTCTTGCGCAGCTGAGAGAAGGCCTGCGCGCGTTCCTCTCGCCTGGAGCGAGGGATGGCGCGTGCACTCGCCCAGGCGGGGTCATGCCTTATCTGCTGGAGCCGTGTGTTGCCTTCAGAGAGCAGCGCATTATAGAGACAGCGTGCCGCTTCCAGATGCGCACGCAGCTGTCGTTCGCTGCTCCAGTCGACCTGGAGGGGGAACTCGATGAGAAATGTTGGCGTCTTGGCCCGCTTCATCTGGGCTGACTGACCTTCCGTTGAATGCTATGAGGGTATTTTACCTCAAAAAAGCGGTATGTCAAGCGGAGAGTGCTAACGAGCAGGAGGAATGAGCATCACAAGCAGCCACCTCCCATCCAAGCCTCCCAACAAGGAAGAGCGATTCATCCCCGGCATGAATGAACCGGGGCTTTCTCGCTCGGTTTTCTGTAAATTCCTCTGAAAACCTGGCACGAGAGACAAAAATCTCTCCCTCAGATCTGAACCTTCCGTATCAATTGTTCAGATGATGTAAGAGTGCTTAGGCAGGGGTTGTCTTGGCTTAAGGCTGCAAGATGACCGTATTACCTAGGCGTTCCAATGGGCGAACGAGCCGTTGTTGAATCTTCTGTTTATTTGCGATGGGAAAGGAGTCAGTTCCTCTCTTACAGCTCACCTCCATTGTGGGGACACGACTTCCAGAGATGTTCCTCCTGAAAACTGATTCGACGCTTGCTCTGAAAGATCACCAACAGGGCGTCTTTCCACATGAGATTTTCCTCTACGTGCTTCCCTGATGGGAGCAACAATGAGTGGTTCTTCCAGACACCCGAAGACAGCTTCGTCTTCAAGCTTGACTGCCTTATTATTTCCATCGTTTTTAGTATTGGGATCTTTCCTCCGTAGTGTACCAACTTCGTCCATCGAATTCTTTTTCATTCTGAATGGTGCACCTACGGTGCATGACGCTTCGTCTGGAACTCCTGGATAGCAAGAGCTTTTTGTCGTCTCATCCTCAGTTCCATGCCGGGTGGTGCGGCTGCGACGCATGGTTTCTTTGCGAATTAAGTGGCGCTCCCGCAATTTGTGTGAAACATGAGCTTCTCAAGAGTATGCTCTTTTCAGAATGTACTTGTTGGAGCCAGACCAACTTTTGCATACTCATGGTATTGCAGAACGTGTCACATACATTGCAGGAGAGCCATAGAATTTCTTTTAACGGTGTGAGCCAAGGATTTGCTCACCAACGCGCTAAGGTATGCGTTGAGTTGGTGCGCTCTACTGCCCGAATAACTCACCCACAATCTGCTGCAAGGATGAGCCAGCCTTGTTCTGCTGCGAAGATGAGCCCGTCGTGTTCTGCTGCGAAGATGAGCCCGTCGTGTTCTGCTGCGAAGATGAGCCCGTCGTGTTCTGCTGCGAAGATGAGCCCGTCGTGTCCTGCTGCGAAGATGAGCCCGTCGTGTCCTGCTGCGAAGGCGAGTCCATCGTGCTCTGCTGCGAAGGCGAGTCCATCGTACTCTCCTGCGAAGGTGAGCCGTCCAAGACGGTAAGAGATCTGGCATGGGAAACGCTTTGTGGCTGACAGGTCAGACAGATCACAAATGCGAGAGCGAGAAAAGCCATGAGCAGGCTGACGTTTCGTATGTGCTTTAACATTGATAAACTCTCCTCATCTTTTTTTAATACTTACACGTCTACATATTGTGTGAGCCTTCTCTCTTTGCGCCGCTGAGATGCTGCTCACACTTCCATTATAGAAGAGCTTCAACCATAGAAAAGAGCACAGCAAAAGCGCCGTGAGGTATCGCACGTGGATGAGGAGTCAAATGCTGGTAGCTACACTGCAGCAGAACAAGCAACTGCGGCTCAGATCCCCCACCCTGAACAGTTTCTACACATATATGCGAGCCAGCCCGTGACCTTGTGCATAACGCGCGCTAGACCTCCAACAAAGTGCGAGCCTTCTCTCTGCGCTATCGCCGAGAGTACACTTGCAGAGAGGGGCGCCGACCTCCCCCACAGGGGCCGCTGATGCTCACAATGCGACAAGGTTAGCGAGAAGTACGACATGATCCCTGTTCTCATCATTCTTGCATTGGTTCTCTTGCTCATCATTCTTGCACCAAAGTCGTGAAGAGAACACAGACGAGTACGCAAGGCTCAAGCGCGCATGTGGCAAGAAGCAGAAGCGCGTGGAGAGAGATAACCATCCTTGATATCCGCGGCACTCACTACCCTACCATCGCCATGAACGTGTGCAAGTCATCGGACAATGGCCCAAAGGAGCCAAGGGCAAAATCACACGGTTTGTGAATGATAGCTCGTATGCAGAGGGTTTAGCGCTGGTTGTCTTTGACCGCCTCGGTATTTTTGATATCAAAAAGTTCTCTATTCAGAGCAATGCATGCCGGTATATCTGCTGCTGTTGCTACTGTAAATTCGGTATTTTCGGTTTCTTCTTCAAGATCAAAAAATGCTTGAAGTTCGCTGGCAAGTTTCTCCACGTCCTTTTCAAGGTAGTAACCATGCTTTCTCCCAGGTGGTACTGCATGTTTTATTTTTCCTTGTTTCACATAGTTGAGTACCATTGCTCCACTAATATTTAGTTTTTCTTTGACTTCCTTAATCTCTATGGTACCGTCACTCCTGGACCATTTAACAACATGCCCTAAGCTCCAACAAAACGAACCGCGGCGAGTCTTCACACTTGCCACGGTTCGTTTCCCCCACAATGCACTCGAAATTCATTCTAAAACTGTCGTATAGTATAGATACTTTGTGATACAAGTACAGACTATTTCCTGATATAAGTTGTCAGATTGCATTAATAAGTCAGTATGTATCAGAACTTATTTTGATTATAAAGCACCACAAGGATGTGCTATGAGCAAGAATGAGAAAGATTCTTTCCTGGATAATGACGAGTATGAGCTACAGGTAGTCGATCTGGACGATCCAGAAAGACAGGGCCACACACCAGCAAAAAAAGCATTTCTTTTCAATGTCTATAGAAAGGCCCTCAAACGGCGAACCGCTACGCTCGATCTTCCTGCCTGGCTGCGAAGCCGCAAAACTCAGGCATCGCTGGTAACACTGGTCGTCTTGCTCGGTTTTGTCTCACTCATCATCATGAGCGGCTCCTGGGCTTTATTCATAAATACTTCCAGAGCACCGGAGTCTGTCGCTAAAGCCAGCACAGTCCAGGCCAGCACTCCCTGCTATAGCGCCGCGCTCTCCCCCGATAACCAGCGTATCGCTACCCTGGAACGCGAATACTGCCTTCAGCCCTCACTCTCTCCTCCCTCACGGCAACCCGGTGACGCCTTGATACAGGTTTTTAGAGCCAGCAACAAGCAGGCATTAAAGCGCTTCACCCTGTACAGCATGATCCTCAATCAAGCTATAGCCCAGAAGCTCCCCACCCAGAACTTTCTGGATGTGCAATACCAACAAATTGCCTGGTCACCTGATGGCAAACAACTCATCTGCGCCTTTGAAATTTCCCTGTCACGGCCTGCCACCCTCGTCTATCCCAATGCCCTCTGGGGACTCTGGCAACTAAACGAGGCATCTGGTGCTATCAGTGTACTCTTCGCGCAACAAAACCAGGATAACTTTCTCTCAGATACATTGTCATACGCCGTCTGGGATTTGCAGAGTGGTTCCGTCCTGCCAGCCCAAAAGGCTCTTCAGGAGATTATATGGGATTCGCCACGTTTCTCCTGGGGCAAGAATGGCCAGTTATTGGCTCATCCTGCCCAGGATGAATCTGCGCAACCCGTTGGCCTCCCCTTACAGGGGCAGGGCTTCACGCTCTGGCAACCTGGCCTCATCCAACCCCAAAACGGCCTTTTACAACCCCGCTTTAGCTGGAGCACCACCTTCTTCGCCTGGTCTCCGGATCGCCGCTACCTGGCGCTGTTCGCCTGGTCCTCGCATGTCGAACACCTCAATGAGCATCTCTCGGCCACGCCCCCCGAAACCAATGTCCTGCCCAGCATCCGGGTCCACGACAACGCGCTCAATAGCCTGCTCATTCAGGGACCAGGAACAGGTTCCTATGCCTGGCGGCCTGACGGACGCTTGCTGGCGCGCTATAACTTCTCGGCCACGCGCATAGAATTATACGATTGCGCGACGGGCGCACGCCTGCGAACCATCACGGTCAAACCAGGCCAGGATACAAAGACTGTGCCTCTCCCACAAAGTGGAGTTGACCCTGGCGTCCTCCAGTGGTCCACTGATAACACACACCTTCTGCTGGTCCTGGGCAATAAGCTCCAGCAAGTCAGCGAGGTTCCCCTTTAATCGAAACGAGTGCCCATTGCGGCGCTTTCGTGTTTTGTTGTAAGCTTGCCAGAAGACAATACCTAACATAATGCAAGGAGCCTACATTTATGCAGATTCGCCGACTTGATCACGTCAGTTTATACGTGCGCGACGTGGAGCACTCGCGCCAATTCTATGCCCAGGTGCTTGGCATGGAGGAGATCGCTCGCCCGGGCAGCTTCAACTTCCCTGGTGCCTGGCTCAAAAAGGGGAGCGCCATTATCCACCTCATCGGCGAGGATACCCCTGGACGCGTCGACGCTATCTACGCTGGCAGCTACACCCAGCATGAACTCACCCTTGGGCGCGACACCCATGTCGCCTTCGAAGTCGAGGACCTCGAAGCAGCCCAGCAGCACCTCAAGGCCCACAACATCGAGATCGTCGGCGGCCCCAAACCCCGTGGCGATGGCGTCACCCAACTCTACGTCCGCGACCCCGACGGCTACGTCATCGAACTCTTCTCCTGGTGAATAAATAGAAGCAGCAAAAGAGGCTGGATTGATCTAGTAGATCAGTCCAGCCTCTTTTGCTGCTTCTATTTATTCACCGCACTGTTGTTTATCGATGGTGCGTTTCTCAATCTCATAGGAAATAGTCATAAAGCCGAAGGCCGCCACAGCGATCAGGACAATGAGCAGGAGTGCGAGGATAGTTGCCATAATAAATCTCCTTTGCTGGCTGCGTGTGGAAATAACAGCATTAGGGAATACCCATATTCAATAAGTGGTCTTTTTTTACTATACGTGTACATATTCAGAGGCTGCAGATCAATCGTGTGAGCGGAGCTAGCCGCTGCGAAGCGGCGTTCACGATTGCTTTTCAATAACAAAACATTAAAGTTGAGGTTGTCTCTACTACAGGAAACACATCCCACCAGAAAATTATTCCCGCCCATACTTCCACAATAAAAAACGTTTCAAGCAAGCGTTTTGGTCACTCTTTTGCCTCAACAATTTGGTATTCCATTAAACACAGACGCAAAATCTGGGTTAAGGCGCGACACGCTGACATAGTTCTAAGGTCCTGGATAAACGTATCCAACTTGACCGATCCATACCCATTCGGATACAGTTTGTAGGAGCGCTATGGTGCGCCGCCTAGTATATGCGCTCTGGCAGTTTAGATGTAACGAACGAATACTCGCCTTGCGCTACATACATTTGGGCTTCCCGGTCAGCTAAAAAGAGGAGGTCTGGGTTTTAGGGAGGTCTTGTAAGCCATCTGTAACTGTCCTGAGGGACACTTCAGATTCTGGAAGGGATTAAGTGTAGTATGTCGTTTTTAGAACGTCGCTCAAAGCGTAATTCAAAGAGTTATTGGGAACCCAAAGTAGCTTCCAATCCAGTCATTCAGGAGGCTCCCAACCAGGAGGAAGCGTATGAGATAAAACAGCTTCCTTTCCCCGATATAACTACAACCGACGGGATATCACAACTCCCCCCCACGCCTACCACAACAAGCCAGCCTAATACAGGCCCTATTTATACGACCGGTACGCTGAAAGCTATCCTCGATACCACGAAGACCCCTGGTACAACTCAGCCATTCGCTACCAGTGCGTACCGGAGCAATACAACGGCCCTACGCATCCCCGTGGTCATCAAGGGGTCAGGTAAACAGAGCACTGGCATGCTTCCGCCTCAGCCCAAGGGCAGGCGCTTGATGCTCCATGTGACGGTTACCGCGCTCCTGCTCTTTATTATGGCTGGCTCACTGATGGCTGTGGCCGCCGTTGGCGATGTGGGCGCACACACTGGAACAGGCAGCTCCTCCCCAAGCACAAATGGGATGTATAATTCGAGTGGGGATAACTCGGCACTGCTGGCTCAACAGGCAGCGACCGCTACGGCGGTGACACAGGATGGCTATGAGCCTCCCCGGCAGACACCCAAGACCAGTAGCGCACCTGCTCCCGCTCCCACCTATGCCGGTGTCACCCCTGGACCTACCCTTGGTGGCTCTGGCAACCATTTCTTCCAGGGTCAGTGTACCTATTGGGCGGCGTACCGCTTCCACCAGCTTACAAACGTGTGGGTTCCCTGGCTGGGCGACGCCTGGCAATGGTCGGGACAGGCCGCAGCCTATGGATGGCATGTCTCCAGTAGTCCCTCCGTTGGCGCTATCATCGTGCTGCAACCCGGCGTCCAGGGCGCTGGCGGCTATGGACACGTGGCTATCGTCGAGCACATCAACTCAAATGGCAGCGTCTATGTCAGCACCTACAACTGGTATGCCGGTGGCGGCGGCTTTGGTATCCTCTCCTACTGGACCTTCTCGCCCGGTAGTGGTGTCTCGTTCGTCACCCTCTAATTGATATATAGGCATCTAGAGAGATATTAGCTAGCCATCGGCGGGTCTCTGGTTATAGAATGTGGTGGGGAAGTGCCTGAGGCACTTCCCCACCACATTCTATAACCAGAGGGCAGAGGGAGGACGACAGTGTTTCCTTATTTTCCTTTAAAGGCTGACACTTTCTCTATGGCTATGGGGACACAGGCCCTGGAAAACGGTCGCCTTATCGAGATTGATGCCGATCACTATGCACCTGAGATACAACTCAAACGTGCACTCCTGGCAGACGACCAGAATCACTATCTGCACGCCCCTCAGGAGACCTTGCCCGCCCAATGGGAGGTCGTGGAACTGCTTTTAGAGCAGCTTGCCCGCGACTACCCCCACTATTTCTCACTAACGAAGAACGGCAAGCAAGTGACATGGCACAATAGCCTGCTTCAAGAGGTGACGACGTTTGAAATGGGCCAGGCCACCAGCCTCCCCTATGCGCCCCTGGATTGGCTGGGAAGGCAGGTTCAGGAAGACTTGCTTCTGCTGCGCGCCGATACGACACAGGGCATCCCCCTGGTCGCGGGCCAGCTCTGCTTCCCCAATGCCTGGTGCCTGGAGGAGAAACTTGGCAAGTCGTTCTTAGCTATTCACCAGGAGGTACCGCTCTTCGCGGAGCACATCGGACGCTCGTCCTACCTCTTGCTGGAACGCTTAAAGGTTGGCAGGCCCGCCTGGCGTCTCAACTGGGCCATCAAGAACATCCCCAGACTCAATCTCACGCCCAGATATGCTCACGAGGTGGCACAGGCGCAACGTGAACTCACATCCGACACGATTGGCGCGCGCTGCCTGCTACGCGTAGAACGCCAGGCACTCATCCGTCTGCCTCGCACACAGGGTATTCTCTTCACCATCCACACCTACCAGGAACCCATAGCCACCATCGCGCAAAACGGTCAGCAAGCCAGGACCCTCCTGGGCGTCCTCCAGACGACCCCGCCTGAAGTCTTGCAATATAAGGGCATCGCTCCTTTCGCTCCCATGCTCATCGACTACCTTCTCGATCAGCTCTAAGGTATCGGCCTGTGGGCACGCCAACGATGAATTGTGGGCCTCCAATCCATGCCAGCTTTGACCCTATAAGTTAGCTACCCCAGTATCTTGCGCATGTTGATGTTGGTGGGGACATAGCCAAGCTTTTCATACATCTGGAGGGCACCCTTGTTGTGGCCGAAGACGTGCAGGCCAATGGAGGAGAGGCCAAGTTCGCGCACCTTCTCTTCCATGAGTTGGAAGGCCTGTGAGCCATAGCCGTGTCTGCGATGGGCCTCATCGATTTTGACGTCATAGACGAAGGCCATTGGCTCGGCGCTCCATGTGACACGCGCGAACCAGAGGATGCCAACGTGCGCGTCGCGCTGCTCATCATAGATCGAGTATAAATAGTGGTCTGGCGTCTGCACCCCCTCCGGCAGATAGTTTTGAAATTCTTTTCGCGACTCCTCGTAAGCGTTCTCAGCCGTCCAGCGCCCTCCCTTGATATGGTCCTCCGCATACTCTCGAATGGAATGGCTTAAGTACTGCTCAAATTGCTCCTCGGTCATGGATACCAGTTGCGTCATACAGCATCTCCTTTTTCTCTTACTTTATAGATACGCCTCATTCTAACACAGGCAGATTATCCGCCGCACTTGGAGCATTCAGACGAGTTGGTATTCCTGTGTCGACCCGCAAAGCGGGCGCGTCGTGATATCTCCTGTGAGGAGAAAACAAAGCCTCATGGATCAATAAGCCAGGAGATAAGATGCCGAAAGGAGGCACATTTCTATGGGCATCTCACGTTATGATCCCTTCGGTGAGGGATTAAGCCTGCGCAACGCCATCAACCAGCTTTTTGAACAGAGTTTCATACGACCGCATCTGTTTGGCGAAGGCGTTGAGACAAGCCTACCTGTAGATGTCTACGAGGAGAACAATAACTATGTCGTACGTGCGGCACTACCAGGGATGAAACCTGAAGACATCAGCCTGACCATCGATCAGCATATGCTCACCATCCATGGCCAGTATCGCCGTAGCTCTGATGTTCCACAAGGCAACTGGCTCGTACATGAGCTTCACTCGGGAACATTCACCCGAAGCATGAGCTTTGAACGTCCTGTTGACATGGACCATGTACAAACCGAGTATGAAAATGGGATCCTGACCATACGCCTACCTGTGAGTGAGGCGGCTCGTCCGCGCCATATCGCCCTTCAGGCAAGTCAGGAGCAAGCACGAGGTACTATTGAAGCCCCACAATCACGGGCGTCGGAGAGTGGTGCGTCCTCTGCGACAGCCAGCCAGCAGCAACCATCTCCAACCCCTGAACAGCGGTCAGCATCCATGGATGAATCACAGCGTCCATCCACTGACCTTGGACGCTAGCTACAATAATACTGACAGCCTGTAATCCCTGAGAGGCAAAGTTGGCAACACGGCACATGCTTGCTTTGCCTCTCTCCACAAGCCACCAGGAAAGGATACATCATGTTAGCCTTGCGCATCACTGAGTTTGGTCCACCCGAAACACTCCATATGAGCGAGATTGAGCGACCTCGTCCAGGGACAGATGAGGTCCTGGTCGAAATACGCGCTGCCGGACTTAATCCCAGCGACATCGGCAATATTTTGGGTCGCTTCATCCAAACCCAGTTACCGCGCATTCCAGGACGTGATTTCGCGGGCATCGTGGTCGAAGGGCCGGAGGAGTTACGCGGGCAGGAGGTCTGGGCCAGTGGGGCCGAGTTTGGTTTTACCCGCGATGGCTCGCACGCCCAATATATTGTCGCGCCACGCGATACGCTCAGTCTGAAGCCACACAACCTCTCGATGGAGCAGGCGGGCGCGATTGGCGTGCCTTTCCTGACAGCCTGGCTTACGCTTCAGGCAAGCGGCGCAAGCAAAGGTGATTCTGTACTGGTACTTGGCGCGCGGGGCGCGGTCGGCAACGCCGCCATCGAACTGGGCAAGATGCGCGGCCTGCGCATGTTTGGCGCCCAGCGTGGTGAACCACGGGGCAACGAGCTATACGATGTAATCAACACCGAGCGGCCCGATGCCCAGACCGACCTTATGAAGCTTACACACGGCGAAGGGGTCAGCGCCTGCATCGATACCGTAGGGGGGCCACTCTTTGACCTGGGACTGACCTGCCTCGCCCATGGGGGACGGCTCGTCGCCATTACCGCGCGTGGCGATGGACAGGTACAATTCAATATGCGCGACTTCTATCACCGAGAGCTACACCTGGTAGGAGTAGACTCGCTTCAGCTTGGCGCCAGCCAGACAGCTCATATCCTCTCTGAGATCAAACAGGGCTTTGAAGCAGGCACCTTGCGCGCCCCCCAGGAGATACGCACCTTCCCACTACAAGAGGCCCCCAGGGCTTACCAGCTCCTGGCCCAGGGCTCCGCGGGTGGCAAAATAGTCTTTATACCATGCTAAAAAACCCTGCTCTCATGCGCCTGCTCCGCCTGGGGTAACACCAGGCGTGAGCGCAACTGTATAGCTGCCTTGTCTGGGTCAAGAGGATCAGTGATCTCTAGCTCTTTTAGCTCGACGCGAAAGCTCTTAAGAAAATCAGTGATCTGGCTGCCAAAATCGATGCGCTTATCCTCCACCCACCAGCGAAAGATAGCCTGGTCTTCTTTGCTCATCTGCCGAATGGTCGCCCAGAGCTGCTTGGGCAGCGAGACTTCTTCCTTTTCTAACAAAAGCGCTTCCCACGAAGAGACACCCTCTTGCATGGGAAGCGCTTCAATATGCGCCGCGACCCAACCAATCAAAAAGCGGCGCAGGTTCTCAGGCTGGCGAAGAATCGCCAGGAGCAACCTGCGATTATACTCCTTGAAATAGACCGCCAGTTGCTCTGTCTCATCTGAGATCTCCGTCTCCTCGTCGGTCACCTCGATATCAAATGACAACACCACCTGCATACGTGAACGCAGTAGCTCGCCCATCCTACACTCCTTCCAACATCAACACATCGCCCAAGGTATGCACAATCCACAGATGTGTACACCTATAGTATAAAAAATTCCCTTCTCTTTACGAAACCCTGCCTTACTATTGGCTCCTGACCCTCGGGGAAGCTGCTTGTGGGGCTACACGCCCTCCATAGAGTCAAGTGTATTGTGTTGTCCTCTGGCAGCGGGCGGAGCCCGCTGCCAGAGGACAACACAATACACCCTCCATCCTTTTTGGCATATTGCGGATACGCGAAAAAGCGATATAATGGAATGTTAAACTACTTTTTATGATTTGATTACTTATGGTTAATATGTTATAAGTATCATGTTTATGGTGATATTTTATCTTTGTCTGGAGAGTCGTATGGAAAGCGATATTTTGTTGTCGATAGCGCGAGAGGAAAAGCGGTCTCTGGCGCCTAAGCAGAGGTGGAGGCGCTGGTTGACGATGGGGCAAGCCTATCTTTACCTGTTACCAGCCTTCATTATTTTGGGTGTCTTCTCATATTTCCCCTCCGTTTTCGTCTTTGTGATCAGTCTCTTCAAATGGAACTTCCTCAACCACGGTACACAGCCATTTGTAGGCCTGGCAAATTACCGTTTCTTATTTAGCGATCCGAACTTCTGGCAGGCACTTCAGACAACTATACTCTATGTAGTCATTTCGGTTCCGCTGCAACTGGTGCTCTCGCTCTTGCTGGCGATTTTGTTGATGTCGAGTATTCGTGGGCGAGCGTTCTGGCGCCTGGCCATCTTCTCACCATTCATTACACCAATTGTGGCTACAACATCTATCTGGGTGTGGATGTTTGATAACTATCACGGCCTATTTAATGGCATCCTACACCTGTTACACCTTAAACCAATCGATTGGCTGGGAGATCCACATTGGATCTTACCCAGCATCATTTTCTATACCACCTGGAAGTCTCTGGGCTTCAGTGTTGTGCTTTTTATGTCCGGCCTGACAAATATCTCGCCCATGCTCGCCGAGGCAGCGCAGGTGGATGGCGCGAATTCCTGGCAAACCTTCCGTCATATTACCTGGCCACTGCTAGCGCCTGTGACGGTTGTGGTACTGCTATTGAGCACCATTGAGGCATTTAAGATGTTTCAGCCAGCCTTCCTGTTTCTGGGGCCGGATGGAGGTGCGCAGAATGCGGGCCAAACGCTGGGCCTCTACCTCTTCTCCCAGGCCTTTGGCACTTCGGCCCATACGGGAATCGGGTCAGCCATCTCAGTAATTATCTTTCTGCTCGTCTTTACCGTTTCAGTGGCGCAGTTTGGCTTATCGCGCCGTTATACTCCCTCTGTAGATTAGAAGGTTCGATGCTATGTCCGCCACACGTTTATCAGGGTCTCGTCAGAAGCGCGCGTCCGGCTGGTGGAGCGCTCAATTACGGCGCGGTACACGCTATCTGGTGATTATTATCGCCACGCTCATCGCGGTATTTCCCATTTACTATATGCTGGTCACCTCGCTGCTGACCACGCATGATGCCTATGATGTGGTGCCACATATCCTGCCCGATTGGGAGTGGTCAAACTATGTACGCGCCTGGAATATGGCTCCCTGGTTGCAGTATTTTGGCAATAGCCTGTTCGTCGCGCTCTGCACGATTGTCCTGGCGACATTGACGTCGCTCCTGGCGGCCTATGCCTTTGGGACGATGAAGTTTCCCGGTCGCCATGTGCTCTTTATGCTACTTCTAGGGATCATCATGGTTCCCTCAGAGGCCACGCTGATCCCCAGTTACCTGCTCATCTCAACCTTCCACTGGATCAATAGCTACCAGGCGCAGATTATTCCCTTTGGGGTCAGCATCTCTGGCATTTTCTTGTTACGCCAATTCTTCCTCGCGCTCCCCCCCTCGTTGTGGGAGGCGGCTCAACTCGATGGCTGTTCGCGCTTGGGTTATCTCTGGCGGGTGGCGGCGCCCCTGGCTCGCCCCGCGCTGGCGGTAATCGCGCTACAGATATTTATCGGCAGCTGGAACGCGTTTCTCTGGCCCTACCTGGTAACCAGTACCGACGCATTTCGCCCGGTTGAGGTTGGCCTGCGCGCCTTTGTCGCTGACGAAGGCAACGATCCAACTGGCCTGGCCGCTGCCGTTGCCTTTACCACTCTACCAGTGCTGGTGGTCTTCTTGATCGCGCAAAAGCAGTTCATAGAAGGCATCTCCGCTGGCAGCACAAAAGGCTAAGTGGTTTGTTTACGAAACAAGGGGAAAAATTTTGTGGGGGACTCACCACTAAGTTTCACCCAAAACGCCGCAGGATGCCCCTGCCCTTTCAGGCATGGGGAGGAATGCGGCGTTCCTTTGTCGGTGGCTTGGGTGGAATACGCCGTAGACATGCTTTCATCTGCTCATGTATTGTTGACAGTCAGATGAAAACTATGGTATAATTTAGCGTATGCAAACGGTAGTAACAGCGAAACTCAAATTGAATACAACGCCCGAGCAATTCAAGGCATTACGTACAACGCAACTGGCGTATCGGGATTCTCTCAACTATGTGAGCCAGTACGCCTTTGCGCATGGCAAGATGAGCAATGCTGTTCGTTTGCAAGATGCCACCTACGAAGAGATCCGCCTCCGTTTTCATCTGCCTTCGCAAATGGCCTGTTCTGTTCCTCGCCAAGTTGGTGCCTCGTATAAAACCCTCTGGACAAAGGTCAAGAACAATGCTGTTCATCGTAAGGAAGGGAAGACCAAGAAACGCTACAAAGGGCTTGATAAGGCTCCCTAGTTCATCTCCCCCACGTTGACCTATCAGTACAAGAAAGACTACACCTTCAAGAAAGAGCAGCAGGTGAGCATCCTGACCCTTGAGGGACGTGTTATCGTGCCCTATACTGGCTACAATAAGCATGTGGCATTGATCCAGCGTGGAGCGGAGATTGGTGCATCGAAACTCTGGTATGACAAGCCCAAGAAACAATTTTACCTCCTTGTCTCTCTTGCAATTGAGACGGCTGATCCTACACCTGAAACGCACAAGCAGGTCGCCGGAGTGGATGTGGGGATGCGATACCTTGCCGTCACGGCGACGATGCAAGGGGATTGCACCTTCCATTCAGGCAAACAGATTGTCCCCAAGGCAAACCACTACGCACGACTGAGAAAACGTCTGCAAAAGAAAGGCACTCGTTCAGCGACAAGAAGGCTCGTTGCCATCAGTGGACGAGAGAGACGGTTGAAGCAGAATACCAATCATGTCGTGAGTAAGCGGATTGTCCTACAGCACCCTCAAAGCTTGATTGGACTGGAGCATCTGACAGACATTCGAGAGCGTACCAAACGACGCAAAGGCAAAAATGCAAAACAGCGAAAAGCCAATCGTACCTTCTCCAAATGGTCCTTCGCTGAGTTGCATAGCATGATTGCCTATAAAGCGCTCTTACATCGAAGTATGGCAATCAAGGTCGATGCCAACTCTACCTCGCAGGCCTGCCCCAAATGTGGGCACACCTGCAAAGAGAATAGACCCAACAAAGGATTGCTCTTCGTCTGTCAGAATTGTCAGTACACGCTCCATGCCGATCTGGTTGGTGCAAGAAACATTGCGATGCGAACGCTTCTTATCCGGCAAGACTGGAGAGGAACGGGCCTCTTGTCAGTACGCGCCTTCTGTGTCGGACGATGAAGCCAAAGCCGCACGCCTGAAAAGGTATGCTGAATTGCGGTGGAGTTCAGACACAACTCCAAGCCCTCGGCTTTCGCCGTAGGGTACTGACTTCTTTATTGATCGAAGTATTGAAAGGACTGATATTTCCATGCGTCGTACTGGGTTTAGTATGACCCTGGTGCTCCTCGTTATAGTGCTCCTCTTGAGCGCATGTGGAGGCGACTCCTCAAGCGGCAATAGCGGCAATAACAGCGGCAGCACCGGTGTTCTGGATGCCAATAAAAAATATACTGTAGACTTCTGGGAGGCCTTCTCGACTGGTGCGAATAAGACCGCCATCGAGACTCTCGCCAAGCAGTATATGAGCCAGCATAAGAATGTCACCATCAAATTGCAGGCCTATGACTCCTACGATACGTTGAAGACAAAGCTGACCGCCGCCATCGCCGCCAATAACGCGCCCACGATGGCACAGGTCTATGAGAGTTGGGCTTCGAAGTATCAGCAGTCGAACGCGCTTGAGTCCTTGCAGCCCTACATCTCAGGGCAGAACGGCCTGAGCCAGAGCGATATCAGCGATTTCTACCCCACCATCTGGAAGGATGGACAGATCGACGGCACGCAATATATGCTGCCCTTCAACAAAAGCGTTGAGGTACTCTACTACAACGAGGATGTGTTGAAGCAAGAGGGGATTGCCGTTCCCACGACGACCGATGAGTTGAAGGCTGCCATCACCAAAGTGACAAAGGCCGATGGCTCACGCTGGGGCCTCTCCTTCACGCCCTCGGTCGACGAGTGGGCGACATTCTACAAAGCCTTTGGCGGCACCGACTTCGTTTCGAGCGATGGCACCAAGGCCACCTTTGGTGATGGAGCCAATTCCCAGCCCGCTTTAAAGGCCTTGAGCGATCTCACGCCCCTGGTCAAGTCTGGCAACATCCATGTGACCAAGCTCTATAGCTGGCAGAACGACTTTGCCGCGGGTAAATCCGCCTTCGCTATCAGCACTGTCGCCAGCTATCCCTTCATCAAGAGTTCCATTGGCGGCAAATTTAAGTTCTCAGAGGCCGTTTTGCCCGGTGGTTCCGCTGGCAAGTTTACCTCACTCTACGGCACCAATATGGCGATGTTCTCCAGCGCCAGCACAGATGCCAAGACAGCCGCGTGGGACTTTATGAAGTACCTGACCAGCGCCGATGCGAACGCTCAGTTCGTCAAGGCGACCGGGTATATGCCTATTCGCAAATCTGCCTATGAGGGCTCGACTTTGAAGAGCTACTTCGAGCAGAATCCCGCGCGCCAGGCTGGCCCGGAATCGCTTCAATATGGCTTTGTGCCCAGCATTCTGCCCGCCTGGGACGATTGCCGCACAGTTATCACAAGCGACTTTACCAGCGCGCTCACCAGCCAGCTTTCCGCGAACGATGCCTTGCAGAAGATGACGCAGGGCTGTAGTACAAAGCTAGCTGAAGGCTAAGATATCTCATGTAGTAGATGATGTGATGCCCCGTGTAGCCTGCGGCTACACGGGGCATCACATCATCTACTACAAACTTTCCACTTAGAAGGTGTGCAGAATGACACCAGTTAGGGAGCGGCGCGAGCCAGCCTGGCCACCATCAGTTTACTCATCGCGAGAGAGATCAATGCCTCGCTACTCGAATAGGTGCCCTCATAATCGCGGGAGAGCCGACGGTTCTGGGTGATCCAGGCATTGGTGCGTTCCACTACCCATCGGTGGGGAAGGAGGTGGAAACCTGGGGGAATGATCGCATTCCAGTCGACTTCCTCCCCTTCTTTCACCCAGACGGCGCGAATGCCGGTCCAGGGATGATTCACCACCTCCACACGTACCCCCAGGTGCTCTTTGACCCACTGCTCTCGCGTGGTGGCCTGCATACCCGCTATCGACCCAGATCAGCTGGAGACGAGGCAGCGCTCCTTTCAGAGGCAGAAGCAGAACCTTGCCTCCTTCCCGCTCATCGATGTGAGCGTTCAGCACTTTCACCGCGATCACCAGCCCCTGGGTGTCAACCAGCACAAACCGTTTTCTGCCGTGGATTTTTTTTCCCGCCATCAAACCCGCGCTCATCACCGCGCACCGAACTCGTTTTGATCGATTGACTATCGAGAATGGCGGCACTCGGTTCAGGATCGCGCCCAAGGCTTACGCGCAGATCACGTCGCAGGGCTGCATTCACGTGTTCCCAGACGCCTGCCTGTTTCCACAGGCGGAAAGAGAGATACACCGTGCTCCAATGCGGCAAATCATGGGGCATCATGCGCCAGGCACACGCACTCCGCAGCACATACAAGATGCCATTGAGGATTTCCCGCCGCGCAATTTCCTGCGGACGTCCGCCTGGCTTCTCTCCTGGAATCAACGGCTCCAGAATCTCCCATTCTTCGTCTGTTACATCTGATGGATACGGCATCCGCAGAGAGTGAGTACTTTCCCATCATCCCGCTCCTTTCGATAGCTTTGCTCGGCTTTTTTCTCTCCTTTCTCTTTTCTATCGGCTAGTTTTCGGCTTTCTGCACACCTTCTTAGGGACTTTCGAAAATTAGATTGTCCCAGAGATGATGTGGTGTACCTTTTTGAAAGATGCGTCAAGAGGAGTTACTTTGCCGAGAGAGCTTCGGAGAGAACTGCTCACCTGGCTTGCTGTACCCGTACCTGAGACAGGCGTGTGGGCGATCATCTGTCTATCTGGGTGATATGCATCTTGTTCTCTTTTGAGAACCTGACCCCGAAGAGAATGGCTGGCCGAGCTTCTGCATCATTGGCTCTTGTCTCTCCATGGAAAATTTGCAAAGATAGACCCAAATCTGTCTTGCTGGAGTGTGATCGATCATGACCACTGTTTTGCTGACCCGTTCAGAGGTCGAGCCTTTGTTGCACCTGCCTGCCTTGTTATCTGAGATGCGCCAAGCCTTCCAGGCGTATTCGTTGGAGCGTTCCATTCCTGCTCAGCGTGTGCGTTCACCTCTGCCCGGACAGGATGCGAATGGTGCCATGCTCTTGTTTCCTGGTCTGCTTTCCGGCATCCCTGCCTATACAGTGAAAGTTCATGCCAAGTTTCCCTTGCAGCAACCGGCTATTAAAGGGGTTCTCTTGCTGCATGATCTGCAGACGGGGAACCTGCTCGCTCTCATGGATTCTACTGCCATCACAGCCGTACGCACCGGGCTGGCAGGCGCGCTCGCAGCGGATCTCCTCGCGCGCCCGGATGCTGGACGGGTAGCTCTCATTGGGGCCGGGGTACAAGGGGCATGGCAACTGCGCTGCCTGACTCTCGTGCGTTCGCTGACGCAGGTCCTGGTGTATGATACTGCGCCTGGGAAAGCCGATGCCTTTGTCCGGTTGATGCGTGAGGAATTGCCGTTCCCAGTGCATGCGGTTTCCTCTCTTGCCGAGGCGACTGAATGCGCGGAGATCATTGTGTCTGCCACCTGGTCCCGCGAGCCGTTTCTCTTTCCCAACATGGTACAGCCCGGCACTCATATCACCACGCTGGGACCGGATGAACCGGGCAAATGCGAGGTGGCTGCTGATCTGATTCAACACGGCCTCTTTGTCTGTGACGACCGGGATCTAGCGATACGTATGGGGGCGCTAGGGAGTGTTGGCCTGGATGGACGAGCAGTGCATGCCGAACTGGGCGAAGTGATTGCTGGGGTGAAATCAGGACGCACGAGTGCGGAGCAAATTACCATCTACGGAGGTGTGGGTCTAGCCTTTCAGGATCTCGCGACGTGTTGGTATGTCTATCAGCAAGCAGCGCACCCTGAAAGCAGGAGCCTTGATTTTCTCTCTTGATCTTGGGCTGAACCACAGGGTGAAAAGTTCGAACTTGAGTCAATTTACCGTGTGATCATCGAATCCACACAAGGCGTTTTCTGGGAACCTGGGCAGAGTAACGTTTTTATACACTGTTGCTAGAGTAGATTTTCCCCAGATGACATGGTAGGCTTCTATGACTCTAGAGATGATATATTGTCGTAAAAAAGCTCTGGGAGGCAGAAGAATGGAACTGGTCGAAGAGGTGAAAGAGTTACTTGTGGAGACGGGGAAATCGCTGAAAGGGAGCGCGCGCCGTTTGTTTCTGGCCCGGACAGTACGCGCCTTGGGTGAAGGAGGTCAACGCTTGGCAGAGCGGGAACTAGGATGGAATCGTGGGACGATTCGCAAAGGGCTGCATGAACTGGAGCATGGGATCGTCTGTATCGATGCGTATACCTCGCGAGGACGCAAGCGCAGCGAGCAGCACTTGCCCAGCTTGCTTAGCGATATCACTGCCATCGTAGATGGGCAGAGCCAAGCGGACCCACAGTGCGCGTACAACCCGCTTGTATACGCGGCTCACTGCAACAGAAGTTCGCCGCCAACTCATTGCTCAAAAGGGCTACAGCGATGCGGAATTACCGACAGCCGAGACCATCTCGACGAAACTCAATGAGCTGGGATATTACCCGAAAAAGGTGGCCAAAAGCCAACCTCAAAAAAACTCCCGGAAACCGACGCGATCTTTGCCCAAGTAAAGCTTCTGAATGAAGAAGCTGATGCCGCTCCGGATACGTTACGCATCTCGATGGATGCCAAGGCAACGGTGAAAGTTGGCCCCTTTGCACGTGGAGGGAAAAGTCGCGTGGTCACCAAGGCTGCTGATCACGACTTTCAACCGGTAGCAACGGTCACGCCTGTGGGGATTTTCCTGCCGGCCTCCGATGAGTTGTTTCTCTATGGAGTCACCTCCAAAGTGACCAGCGATTGCCTAGTGGATCGTCTCATCGATTGGTGGGAAAGCGTTCGTGAGCGCTTTGCCCATATCAAGACGCTGCTCATCAATGTGGACAATGGTCCAGAGAATCACAGTCGGCGGACCCAGTTTATGCAGCGATTGCTGGAGTTTGTGGAGCGCTACCAAATCACGGTCCGCTTGGCGTATTATCCGCCGTATCATAGCAAATACAACCCGGTCGAACGGTGCTGGGGGATTTTAGAGCAGCATTGGAATGGTTCCTTGCTCGACTCAGTCGATGCAACCATCCAGTATGCCAGCACGATGACTTGGAAAGGAAAACATCCCGTCGTCGCATTAGTGACGAGCATCTATCAAACCGGCGTCAAACTGACCAGGGAAGCCATGGACGCCGTAGAAACCAAACTTCAGCGGTTGCCCTCCTTGGAAAAATGGTTCGTGGATATCATGTACCGCGCTCCTGATTTCCGGGATGGTTAATTATTCTTGAATCCCTAAACCTCTGCTTCTTTTCTGCTCTGCTCCTTTCTCCCCCAAAAACTCTTCTATTTCTCCGTCAAGTTGACAACACCCTCCAATAGCTTATTGAGCTGAGAAGGTGCTCACTGCACGATTGCGCAATGTAGCCACCACCTGTGAGAGCTTTGTTTTCGCTTGATTGAGAATCTCAATTTTTTGCTCCATCTCAACCAACTTCTGCTCGTAAAATGAAAGCGCAGCAGGCAGACAGCCCCCAATCAGTTCCACAAAATTTTCGCCTGTACCTGGCAGCCTGTGGAGACCGCTCTGATAGATCTGGTCGGTTGTCAATCCCATATTCAGAAACTGCTGAATTAAGTGCACACGGTCAACATCTTCCTCTCCATACGAGCGATAACCGTTTTCCAATCTCTGTGCGGAAAGCAACCCTTTTGCCTCATAGTAACGCAATGAGCGAAGGCTTACCCCTGTTCTACTGGCAAGTTCACTGATCTGCATACTGTCTCTCCTTTCTGGATCATGCTCTGATAGGAGTCTTGACCTTGACACCATGTCAAGGTCAAGACCTTCCTGGGAAATCTGCTCAAGGGTTATCTCAGTTCTGACAGAACCCTCAACAGGAATAATCCTCTTGAAGCCACTTCCAAAGCGAATCAAAGGACTATGGGGCTTAGACTCTCGGCTCTTGCACAACCTCAAACGCAAATCACTTTGACATGTTCAGCCGCACAGCATCGAGAATGAGCGCCTTTAATGCCGCTTCATTGAAAGTGTCACCTTCGTGGAAGTCGATTGCACGAACAGTGTTGCTCTCCAGGCGTGTGTTGAAGAGCTTTTTGGGATCCTGCACCTGAACACCTTTGGGGAAAGTCAACCTAACGGCATTCTTGAGCGTATCTGCGTAGCAGATAATTCCATCGTGAGACCAAACGGGAACTCCCTCTGGTTTAGAGGGCTTCTTCCACTTCACTTCTTCAATCACAGCAGGGTCGGCCTTCTGAATGAAGGTGCGTAGCCGTGATAATGTTTCGCCCCGCCAGTCACGATTCATTTTGAGTATGGCATTTATCTGCTGTGAGGCAGACTGGTTATCTATCATATAAAATTCCTTTCTCTTGAAACTCTGTCGCAGTATCTTCGGTGTCAGCAGGTCGAAATGCCGTAATATGTAACCGTCGATCGCCCTGAATTGTTGGTAAATCAACTGAAGGGCTGACCGATTTTGCACGGAAGGGTGGGAATTTGTACTAAAGGATGGAATTGGACACTTCCCTATCTGGAAAACCGCTCCAGAAGCGAAACGCCACCAACCGTTTTTGTCAATGCAGTGTGGGAAATGTCCTGGCAAATGAACAGTTGCCTCAAGAGTGAGCAGGGGTTTGTGTGATGTGGACAATACCGCTCCCCTCACTGTGGAAGTATGCGTTCTCTCTCCCCAAACAAGGGCATCCTCCGATTCAAGGCGCACACCCGACGCAAGCAGCAGACGCCTCTGACAGAGAAATGTTGTCTTCATCAGGAAAAACAGACTGGAGTGTGGTTGGAGGATACATCATGTAGCTTTTCACCTTTATGAGCCCTCTCGGTTGTTCTCCGCAGCTTGCCGCTATCCGCCTTCTGCTGGATCTTCGGGCTGCTCCCCAGGGCTCCGTACGGAAATCCCCCCCTGATATGGGATACCCAGCACACGATGGACCAGATCTTGGAGGAGCGAGAGCAATTGCTGCATGTTTTCCTCACCATACACACGTGTCCACTCCTCCAGGACCTGCTGAACAACGTGTCGTGCGAGCCGATGAAGTTCCCATCCCTTTGCCGTTCGGCGCACGATCTGAGCACGGCCATCTGCTGGGTCGGAAACGCGTTCTATATACCCGTGCTGCACCAGGGAGTCAACAATATATCCCGCAGCCTGCTTCGTCATGCGTGCCTGACGAGCGAGGTCCGTGACGCGGCATCCCTCTGGTGGCAGGTAGCGAAGGATAGCACTATGCATGAGTCGCACCTCACCATATCCGGCCTGTGCGTACTGTTCATACACTTCGTGTTCAAGAATATCAGCTGGAATGCTCAGCAGTTGGGACCCAAGGAGACCATTATCGTTCGGATTCTGCATCTGATACCGTCCCTCCCCTTGACAAATTAGACAAAATTCTTTACTATATACTGAAGTTAGACAAAAATTTTGTCTAACTTCAGTATAGCATAGAAGGGAAGCTCTTTTCTCACAGCTCTTGGGCGAAGAACAGGGGGATGTCTTCTGAATAACGGAGTGACGCGCTAAAACACGCGATTTCGTCTGGCTCCCGCAAGCCAATTGCTCACGCTGTGCGAGAAGGGCACACCACACGCTGTTTTACGACAGACGAAAGGATGACATGACAACGACAAATGAGAACATCCTGATGTTATCAGTAGCAGTCACCGAGATGGCAAAGGCCAAAGCGTTCTACGCGGAACAATTGGGCTGGTCTGTCACGACAGACAAGGGACAAGGCGATCACCACTGGGTCACGCTTGAACTCCCAGGAGGAGGTGCCTCGCTGACCCTGACGACGTTTCATGAAAACATGAAACCTGGGACGATGAAGCTCTATCTTTCGGCTTCCAACATTGAAGCCGCATTCGACGAGCTCAAAGCAAAGGGCATCAAGGTCAACGATGTGAAGGATGACCTGTATGGCCCGGGCTCTGGCGTCAAGTGGTTTGACCTGCACGATCCCGACGGCAACCGGTGGCTCTTCGTTCAGTCCTCGTCGAGGTAGGCTCGGGATATGTGGAAAAACCACTCAGCGTGATAGATTTTTCCACGTATCTTGTTGCTGTTGGCGAATTGATAACGCATGTTCTTTGTAAGACAAGGCCACGCGCGTTTTGAGTTTGGAAAACCAATTCGCCAACAGCATCTATCCTGAGTCTGCCTCACGTTCGACTGCAATCTACGGTCACATAGGCTTTGGTCACATCTCGTCACAGTGATAACGAACGAGCGAAACCTGATCACGAAATCATAATAGAAACACAGAAGAAAGAGAACATGACGATGAACATTAAACGGTTCGCTTATTGGATCACCACCGCCGCTCTCCTGTTTGTGATGCTCGCAGGAGCATTGGGAGAGTTGACACGTCAGTGGGGAACTATCGAGACCCATACCGTCCTTGGTTACCCGCTCTACGTTTTGAATATCATTGGGATCTGGAAAATCCTTGGGGCTCTCATTCTTGCTGTGCCAGGGTTGCCACGACTCAAGGAGTGGGCATATGCTGGCATGTTCTTCGACATAACGGGGGCATTGCTCTCCCACGCCTTTGTCGGCACTGGCACGATCCACCTTCTCGAAACCGGTTCCATCACGCTTCTAGTGGTTGCCTCGTGGGCACTTCGGCCATCAAGCCGCACGTTTGGGAATCTTACCTTCCCCACATTTTCCTTCGTCAAGAGACCGTCTGTTCTCTCATAAGGATGGGGTGACACAAGAGAGCGATTCCCTCCGAAACTATTGATGGAGTGACCATCACCCAGATTTGTGGAGACCCTAAAGTGGGTTATGTCAACGATTGGGAAAAAGCTTGTTCATAGACAAGCGGACTGACGTACTGTAACGTGGAATGCAGACGTATCGGGTTGTAAAAGCACTCCAGGTATTCGAAAATGGTCACTCTGGCCTGCTGCTGGGTGGCGAAATGCGTCCGGTTCACGCATTCACTCTTGAGTGTGTCAAAGAAGGATTCTATTGCTGCGTTATCGTAGCAATTGGCCGTGCGACTCATACTCACCTCAATGCCTTGGGTAGCAAGCAGCGCCTGGTAGCCATGACTGGTGTATTCGCTACCTCGATCCGAATGGTGAAGCAGACCAGGTGGCGGACGCCGACGAGTCAGCGCCATGTGCAACGCGAGCGTGACCAGGTGCTCATTGTCCTTTGGGGACATGGCCCATCCCACAACCATGCGAGAGAACAGATCCAAGATGACGGCCAGGTAGAGCCACCCTTGTGCCGTCGGGATGGCCGTGACATCAGTCACCCACTTGGCATTGGGGCAGGCAGCGGTAAAGTCACGGTTGAGGACATTGGGCGCGCACTGGGCTGTCGGATCGCTCTGCGTCGTCTTGGGCTTGGATCGGCGGCGAGGCTTGGCACACAGTCCCAGTTGCTGCATGAGTCGCACGACGCGTTTGCGGCCACATCGCACGCCCTCAGCTTGCAACGCAGCATGAATACGTGGGCTTCCATAGACCCGACGATGCTGCACAAAAAGGCTTTGAATCTGGGCGGCAAGCGGGATGCGTCAGAACTGAGAACAAGTCCTGATGGAGAGACCTATCCTGTGGTATACTACCGATCACCCAGCACATCTTCAGGAGGAGTGAGCCGTGAACTGTTCTTAACTGTCTCTCTTCTGCCACAAAGGAACAGCAGAAGAAAACCGCCCTTGGATACCGAACATTTCGCTGTTCGGCCTGCCGACGCATCTTCAACGAACGTACCGGCACTCCTTTTAACTTTTTGGAATATCCCACCGAGATCATTCTGCTCGTTGTCCTCTGGAGGCTGCGGTATAAGCTGAGTTTGCGTGATGTCGCTGAGATGTTCTTGGAGCGTGGCATAGTGTTTACCCATGAAGCTGTTCGCGACTGGGAGGCTCGTTTTGCTCCACTCATAGCGGAGCAATTGCGCGTCAGGCGACGTGGGCAAGCAGGCCGGTCCTGGTACGTGGACGAAACCTACGTCAAAGTGCATGGAAAGTGGTGTTATCTGTATCGCGCTATCGATCGTGAAGGGAACTTCGTTGATTGCATGCTCAGCCAAAAGCGAGATATGGATGCAGCCAAGCGCTTTTTCCAGCAAGCACTCCAAACGGTGGGTCATGCGCCAGAACAAGTGACGACTGATGGACATGACGCCTATCCTCGAGCTCTACGCGAGACCCTCGGCAGCAAGGTGCGCCATCGCTGCAATCCGTATCTGAACAACCGTCTGGAACAAGACCATCGGGGCATCAAACAGGGTAGTGTCAGAACTGAGAGCACAGAAACTCATAAGGAGTCCTGAGAATCTACTACTTGTGCGTTTCTCGCTATGAGGCTACTTGTATGAACGCTTTCAAGGCAGCAAGTCGTCGGAGGAAAGCTTGTCGTTGTTGTAAGAGTGAGACAAATGCTTTCATAGGAGAGCGAGAACGGAAATAGTTCCGTAATTCATCAAAGGCAGAACAGAAACGGGCTGCTGATTCGAAGCTTCCGAAGCCACGCATGGGATAATAGCGTTGCTTGATTCCTCGATGGTCTTGCTCCAACCGATTATTCAAATACTTGTTTGTTCGATGCTGGACGTTGCTGCTCATCGTCTCACGTATGGCCCGCGGATAGGACGTATGGCCGTCCGTCGTCACTTGATCGGGAACATGGCCAACGACATCAACGGCCTGCTGGAAAAACTGCTTGGCCGCCTCCATGTTCCTCTTCTCGCTCAGCCGAGAATCAACCAGATGGCCATCAGAATCGATGGCCCGATACAAGTAGCACCACTTTCCATGCACCTTAAGGTACGTTTCGTCGACGTACCAGGATTTTCCCGCCTGTCCACGTCGCCGGGTTCGTAACTGCTCTGCGATCAGTGGAGCAAACCGTGTTTCCCAATCTCGGATGGCTTCATGCGTAAAGACAAAGCCGCGTTCGAGGAACATTTCGGCGACATCACGCAGGCTCAGTTTGTAGCGCAACCGCCACAAGACTGCGAGGAGGACGATGTCCGTGGGGAATTCAAGGTAGTTAAAGGGCGTACCGGTTCGTTCATTGAAAATATGTCGGCAATGTGGGCAGAAGAACATTGCATAGCCAAGTTTCGTTTTCTTCGCTCGTTCTCTGGTGCTCATTGCTGTGCAATGGGGGCAATTCATTGGTCAATGTTCCTCGTTCCGTCAGAATGCTGAGATCAGCATACCAGAAATACGACCCCTATGCCAAGATGGTGTCTGAGTTCTGACAGAACCATGGCATCGGTTTCGGGCAGTTTTTTTCTACGGCGGTAATCTTTCTTTGCTGAGTTTTTCTACAAGGAACACAGGTACTTAAGCACGAGCAGAACGGAAAGCAATACCAAGGAATTGGATTAGCGCAGAGGACGCTTGGAAAAGGTGTCAGAATCACTCCCAAGAGCGTAGACTATGCTTTGTTCTCTGCTCATCGAACTGCCAAGGTGCCAGGCTTCCTCAAAGGCTTGCGAGCTGAGGGAGGTATGCAGGAAACTGATCGTGTCATCGTAATTGGCGCGTGCAGTGGGCAGGACGACAGCCCCCAAGGCGATGCGTTGTTTCTCCGCAGCAGCGAGAAGGGTGGCCGTACGCGGGAAATCGCCTTGCGCACAGACCACCCTAGCCAGTCCCTCCAGACTACGAGTAAGGAGCCAGGTGCCACGCATGCCCTGGCAGAGGGCGATGCTCCTGGTATAGAAGCGAGTAGCCAGCTCATACTCTCCTCGCATCCAGGCGAGATATCCCAGGCTGCGCAATGGACCGGTTTGCTCCCAGCGATCCCCCGTTTCCTCGAAGCCGCGCAGGCTCTCCTGATATATTTGCTCAGCCTGGGTATGGTCTCCTTGCACCTGGAGTACCGTTCCCAGCACGCTCAGTGAACTTGCCAGATTCCAGTGGTCTCCCTGCTCACGTGCCAAGCGTACGCTCTCTTCGGCGAACTCCCTGGCAGTTTTCTGGTTTCCCTGGCTCAGTTCAACCTGGACCAGCAGGCGCAGCGTGGTCGCGAGCAGGGCGTCATCGCCGCTGCGCCGAGCCAGGGCCACTGCTTCTCGTGCTAGGTGCTCAGCCAGTTGCTGTTCTCCCTGAACCCAGACAAGGATGCTCAATCCATGAACTGCTCTCACCAGAGGAATACTCTCAACGTGATGCGGCACCCGTGCCAGCAGCTTTTCCAACCATCTGCGCCCTTCACTCCAGATTCCTTCATGGAACCAGAACAAGTAAAGCACACCCGCAATGCGCATACCCACCTCCAGTTCTCCCTGGGGGGTGAGACTCCAGGCCAACGTGGTACGCAGATTCTCCTGCTCGGCTCGTAGCTGCACCAACCAAGTTTCTCGTGCGCTGCTGCGCAGATGGCGATCAGCCTGCTCGACCAGTTCCAAATAATACCGAGCATGCCGCTCTTGCAACAGAAACAGCTCTTGTGTGATCTTCCCTCCCCACTCTTCTAATTGTTCCTGCCCATAGCGCTTCATCGTTTCCAGCAGACGATAGCGGAGGGCGTGCGGGCCTGTTTCTCCATGAGCTGAGACTGTCAGGACCAGAGATTTGTTCACAAGCTGGGCCAGGAGACCCAGCACTTCCCCTGGCTCTATCGTCAGTTCGGCAGGATCGGTCTCCGTTGCAGGCCAGGCGCAGATAGCTTCCATGGCCTCTAGTGTACAGTCCCCGGCGAACACACTCAGGCGCCTGAACAGTCGCCGCTCCTGCTGGCTCAGGCTCTCATAACTCCAATCCAGCGTGGCACGCAGCGTCTGGTGACGGGGCAGCGCCGTGCGCCGACCAGCAGTGAGCAGATGGAAACGATCTTCCAGGCGCTCGGCCAGCTGCTCCAGGGAAAGCAGGTTCATCCGTGCGGCAGCCAGTTCCAGCGCGAGCGGGAGGCCATCGAGCTGTTGACAAATGGACGCGATTACCAATGCATTCTGGTCTGTCAGCTCGAAATGGGGCAGAAGAAGGCGCACGCGCGCGAGAAAGAGCTGGACTGCCTCTGTGTGTCTGATCTGAGCCGCTGTTACTGGCTGGAGAGAGCGTGCAGGCACTGTCAGCGGCGCAACCTGCCAGACAGTTTCCCCGGCAACGTTGAGGGCTTCGCGGCTAGTGATCAACAAGGCTAGTGATGGGCAGACGGCGTGCAGATGTTCCGCGACACTGGCGCAGGCTTCCACTAAGTGCTCACAATTATCCAGAATCAACAGCATCCGTCTGGTTTGCAAAACCGCGACAAGCGTCTCCAACAGAGGGTGTCCTGGCTGCTCCTGATGCGCCAGAGTGGTCGCGATGAGACCGGGCAGCAGGGCAGCATCAGTGAGGGTGGCCAATTCCACCAGCCAGACGCCATCAACATACTGGTCACGCATGTCTTTGCCGACCCGTTGCGCCAAGCGCGTTTTCCCGCAGCCGCCAGCGCCCGTCAAGGTCACGAATTGTGTGTGTACCAGGAGCTGCTTGATCTCGGCAAGATCAGGACCACGTCCAATAAAAGCAGTAGGGTGAGGGCGAAGATTGGTGGGCGTGTTATGATACGCCGACCCGGTGTGCTTGCCGCGCTCTCCTGCGTGTGTTTCCTGGTGGAGTCCATCTTCCGCTACTGGCGCGTGCGTTGTCTCTTGCAACAGGCGACGGAACCAGCGCTCGTCAAATGAGGGATAGCGACGGTAGGCGCCTGGGCGCTCCTCATACGCCTGAACAACGGTTTCCCATAGGCGCCGGGCTTCCTGTTCCTCCTCTCCCGGCAACAGAAGGCGCTCAGCCAACAGGACACCGATCAAACGCTGTAAGTTGTCGGGACCAGGCAAACGCTCACCACTCTCCCAGAGTTGCAGGGTTCGGGTTTCAACCCCCACCAGCGCGGCCAGATCGATCTGGCGGAGCTTTTTCTTGCTTCCAACTCGTGGTCGCACACGAAACAGACGAAGCAGTTGATCGAATGAGGCAGGTTCCCATTCCCGCGTCGCATGGGGCATCAGGCTCTTTCCACTCCTTTTCGCCTCCACCCACCCGGGGGAACAAGACGAACAGCCAAGACGAAACAAGACGAACAGTCAATACGAAGGCATATCCATTCTACCACTAGGCGCCAGTCAGCTACAATGAGTTCCGTCAACAGCGCGAGTGTCTCCTCTAGAAGCGAGCATGCATTGACAACAGACGGAAAGCCCAAAAACAGGAGTATTGAAAGCGAGGACGATATGGTCAAATACATTGTACTTTGGAATACCCCGGAAGATCCCGTGGCCTTTGAGCGCCACTATCGCGACGTACATATCCCATTGGTCAAGCAAATGCCTGGCCTGCGACGCTACACCATTGGCCCTCACGTGACGGCGCTTCGCGGAGGCGAACCCTATTATTGGATAGCCGAGTTAGAGTGGGACACCATGGACGCTCTCCAGAAGGCGCTCCAATCGCCTCAAGGCCAGGCAACCGCGCAAGATGCCGCCAGTTTAGTCCGCAGCACTGGAACTAGCTTCCGGACCATGGCGTATGAGGTGGAAGAAGTCTAGGAGTGCGCCCGACGACACAGACGACTTCTTTTGCGTCTTCCTTCCCTTTTTGGTGGTAATTTGGGCGAATATTCGAACGCAAATACTGGCCTCAGAACCCTTTGTTCGAATATTCGCCCCGGGATGATTAATTATTCTTGCATCCCTAACAAAGGTTGATGTATGTGCACCGCCTTTTCTTTTTTATCTGATCACTAAGTGTAAAATACACACTTAGTGATCAGATATTCAACCAAAGGAGAATAAGAGACATGCCTATCCTGGATGATAATCAACCCTTTACTGTCGCGATTGTAGGAGGAGGCATCGCGGGCTTATCGTTGGCCCTGCGGCTTCCCGAAACGATGCGCGTCGCCCTGCTGACCAAGGGTCAGCTCGGCGAGAGCAACACGCGCTATGCGCAAGGGGGACTCGCGGTTGCCCTGGCACAAGACGACAGCCCGCAATTCCATTTTCAAGATACGATGGCGGCGGGAGCAGGTCTCTGTGACGCGGACGCGGTGCGTATTCTGGTCGAGCATGGACCGGAGGCCGCGCGCTGGCTGATGGAGCAGGGAGTCCAGTTTGACCGCGCGCAAGCGGGAAGTGAGGCACATGTAACGCCTGATGGGTTTCTGCTTGGCCGAGAGGGGGCGCATAGTCGCTGGCGTGTGCTGCACGCGGGCGGCGACGCGACCGGATATGAGATCGAGCGAGCCTTGATGATGGCTGTGCGTGCGCGTTCCTCCATCACCATCTTTGAAAAAGCATTTGTCGAGGACCTTGTGCTGGAGGGTGGGAAATGTGTGGGTGTACGTGCCAGTGATCGTGATGGACAAACGCTGACACTGCGTGCCGAGGCGACCGTACTCGCGAGTGGTGGCGCGGGCGGCCTCTGGCTCCATACCTCGAATCCCTCTGGCGCGACGGCGGATGGATTGGCACTGGCGTGGCGTGCTGGAGCCGCCTTGGTTGACCTTGAGTTTATGCAGATCCATCCCACCGTTCTCGTCGCCAACGGGACCTCGCACCTGATTTCTGAGGCGGTGCGTGGGGAGGGCGCGTATCTGCGCAATCACGCGGGTGAGCGTTTTATGCCCCGCTATAGCGTGCAGGAGGAACTCGCGCCCCGCGATGTCGTGGCACGGGCCATACGCAGAGAGATGTTGCTTGAGGAAACGGATTGCCAGTACCTGGACCTGCGGCACCTGCCTGCCGAGAAGATGCATGCCCGTTTTCCCACCATTTCGGCCTTCTGTCGTGAGAACGGCCTGAACCTGGCGCGGGATCTACTCCCCATCGCGCCCGCCGCGCACTACTGTATGGGGGGCGTTATGGTCGATACCCATGGGCGAACCAGTGTGCCCGCGCTCTACGCGGTTGGCGAAGTCTCATGCACTGGTGTGCATGGAGCGAATCGCCTTGGCAGCAACTCCTTGCTGGAAGGACTGGTCTATGGTCTGCGCGTCGCCGATACCCTGGCTGCGCAAGACGAGCAGAGAGCCTCCGTGCCATGGTCTTCACTACGAACTTCATCGATTTTCAAGACGCCTGCGATGGTTTCTGATATGGACGTACAATCGTTATCTGCGATGAAGGAAATGTCTTTCGCGCAAATACGTGGCAAATTGCGGCAGCTGATGTGGGAATATGTCTCGCTTGCGCGCAGTCACGACGGCTTATGTACTGTTCAGAAGCGTGTACGAGAGTTACAGACCCTGCTAACCAGAAGACGGGAGGATGAGATGAACCGTAGCTGGCATGAAACACGCAATATGTTGCAGGTCGCCGAACTGGTGATTGTCGCAGCTCTGGAGCGTCGTGAGAGTCGTGGTAGCCATTGGCGTCTCGACTACCAGACAACCGATGAGAACCTTGAGTATCGCCACTTCGCCTGGCAGCGACAGCAGATTGATGTACAGGCAGTCCTTTAGGAAAGAGAGGAACATCCCTTATGCACAAAACCATTCGCGACTTGCTCACGTTGGCGCTTGAAGAAGATGGTGCCTACAACGATATCACCACCTTGAGTACCGTCGCTCAGGATCAACAAGCGCGTGCACGAATCCTCGCGTGTGAAGATGGCGTCGTGGCAGGTTTGTCCGTGGCCATAGAAACGTTCCGCCTGTTTGATAGCCGGATCACCGTTGACGCGGTCGTCTCCGATGGCGCACCTGTACGAGCTGGTGATGTGCTGGCACGTATTACTGGCCCTGCGCGTTCAGTACTCAGCGCCGAACGAGTCGCCTTGAACTTCCTGGGGCATCTCTCTGGGATTGCAACATTGACTGCCCATTGTGCGGCTGCCCTTGAGGAGACACATGCCCTCGTGCGTGATACGCGTAAGACGACGCCAGGGTTGCGCCGTCTGGAGAAAGAAGCGGTGCGGTGCGGTGGTGGGCAGAACCATCGTTTCAATTTGAGTGATGGCGTGTTGATTAAAGATAACCATATTGTCACTGCTGGGGGTATTGCACAGGTTGTTACAGGCGCGAGATCGCAGGCTCCTCACTCGTTGAAGGTTGAGGTGGAGTGCGAAACCTTGGACGAAGTACAGGAGGCGTTGAGTGCTGGAGCAGACGTTATCCTGTTAGATAACATGGACATCGAGACGATGCGCCGCGCTGTGACCGTTATTCGTGCACAAGCACCGCAGATCTTGATCGAAGCTTCGGGAAATATCGATCCAAACGCGGAGCAACTCGTCGCGATCGCGGGAACTGGTGTCGACTTTATTTCACTTGGTGCGCTGACGCATTCCGCACCCCGTTTCGATGCCTCCTTAGAGCTTGTGTAATCATTGCTGGGTCTTGCCCAATTTTGGTGAATGATGAGTTTGTCTAACGATTGCTCTCCTTATTCTAAGCATGGAAAGAAGAGCAAAACTGCTGCTCCACGGACAGGAAAACAACGCTAAGGATTTTTGAGCGTGAAAAGGGGGTGTCGCTCTCGTCTCGATCAGCGAAAAGGAGTGCTTCTGTTTGCGCATCGAGAGTATTCAAAACGGTAAAAGATGCAAAAAGTGAGATTTTGGAATGAATATTCTCTAGCGTTGTTTTCCTGTCTGTTACTGCTCGATACCCTATAAAGCCTGGATAGATCCAACAGAACACCATCAGATCATTCCAGGTTTCATGAGCCGAACGAGAGAGGAAAGAAACTGAAAGGCGGGAGCAAATTCATTGCATTTTTAATAAGCGGGGGAAGACGGAAGCAAGCTTCGCCTGTACACTACATCAAACTTATGGAGAGCAAACATGCCAGCAACGTTTCATGCGTTTATCGTCAACAAGACAGAGGAAAGTTTTAGCGCCGCGCTGGGAGAGCTGAGCCAGGCAGAACTGCCAGCGGGCGAGGTTCTGATCAAGGTGGCTTATTCGGGGGTGAACTACAAAGATGGGCTGGCCTCAAGCCCAGAGGGGAAGGTCGTCGTGCGCACCTATCCCATGGTGCCGGGCATCGATCTGGCGGGCGTGATTGAGGAGTCCAGCGACGCACGTTTTCGGGCGGGCGACGAGGTGATCGTGACCAGCTACGACCTGGGGGTCAGCCACTATGGCGGCTTTAGCGAGTACGCGCGCGTCAAGGCAGATTGGGTCGTCGCCAAGCCGCAAGGGCTAACGCTCAAAGAGGCGATGGCGCTTGGCACAGCAGGCTTTACCTCCGCGCTGGCAGTCCATCAGTTGGAGAAAAATGGGTTGAAACCTGAGAATGGCCCGGTTCTGGTGACGGGCGCGACCGGTGGCGCGGGCAGTATCGCGCTCAGCATCCTGCACAATCTCGGCTATCAGGTCGCGGCCAGCACCGGCAAAGAGGCCGAACACGCCTATCTGCGCGAACTAGGTGCCAGCGAAATTCTCGACCGCGCCATCACCTCGGCGGAGAGCAAGCGCCCGCTGGAGAAAGAACTCTGGGCGGGCTGCGTCGATGCCGTGGGCGGCTCAACCCTGGCCTATCTGCTGCGCACCACAAAATACGGCGGCTCCATCGCAGCCTTTGGCAACACCGGCGGCTTCAATTTCAGCACCACTGTTCTCCCATTTATCTTGCGTGGGGTCAAACTGCTGGGCATCGATTCTGTCACCTGTCCCATGGAGCTGCGGCGCGAATTGTGGCAGCATCTGGCTGATGACTACAAGCCAGCGCACCTCCTGAGCGCTATCGGCCACGAGATCAGCTTCGAGGAACTGCCCGCAGCCCTGGAACGCGTCCTCAAAGGTGAGGCGCGCGGGCACACGATTATCAGGATGGAGAAAAACAGAACAGTTTAGGCGGCGCTGGTGGCCGCAGAGGGGACTTCCCACAAAACCGAAAGCCTCCGATAGATCTTCGAGTCATAGGGTTGGTCTGCTCGTAAAGGATTTGCACGCAAGCCAGCGCGTCTTCTGAAGTGTTCCGGTGGCTACCAGGCGCTGATAGGGAGTCTGTGTGTAAATACAAACGCTTTGAGGCTCATGGCCAGATTTGAGGCTCATGTTTGATACCACATGGTGTCCTTTCCTGCTACCTCCTTCCCAAAAGTGCAAACATAGAGTGACAATAAGTGACTATTGAAAGCGAGGACGATATGGTCAAATACATTGTACTTTGGAATACCCCGGAAGATCCCGTGGCCTTTGAGCGCCACTATCGCGACGTACATATCCCATTGGTCAAGCAAATGCCTGGCCTGCGACGCTACACCATTGGCCCTCACGTGACGGCGCTTCGCGGAGGCGAACCCTATTATTGGATAGCCGAGTTAGAGTGGGACACCATGGACGCTCTCCAGAAGGCGCTCCAATCGCCTCAAGGCCAGGCAACCGCGCAAGATGCCGCCAGTTTAGTCCGCAGCACTGGAACTAGCTTCCGGACCATGGCGTATGAGGTGGAAGAAGTCTAGGAGTGCGCCCGACGACACAGACGACTTCTTTTGCGTCTTCCTTCCCTTTTTGGTGGTAATTTGGGCGAATATTCGAACGCAAATACTGGCCTCAGAACCCTTTGTTCGAATATTCGCCCCGGGATGATTAATTATTCTTGCATCCCTTAAACTCCAGAGGCTTGAGTATAGATGATCTCTGTACTCTCTGCCTCAGTCGCCCAGGACGAGCGCCAGCTTGCCCGTAAGGCGGCTAGCAGGCGTAGAACGGCCAGGACCACAAACGCGAAGATCGCCAGGGTGATCCAGCCTGCAGCATATGAACCACTCGTCTGTTTGATTGACCCCAACAGGAAGGGGAGAACAAAGCCACCGATACCACCCAGGGCGCCTACCAGGCCGGTCGCGACCCCAATCGTGCGCTGGAAACGCTGTGGCACAAGCTGGAAGACCGCTCCATTGCCCATACCCAGGAAGGCGATGCCAACGATGAACAGGGCGCCCGTAAAACCAATCGGCAGAAGCAACGAGGCCAGCGCGTACGTGCCAGCAATCAAGAGCAGCAGGATGGAGAGTACACGCACACCTCCCAGCCTATCCGCGATGTATCCCCCCAGCGGACGCAGCGTACTTCCTCCCACGAAGCGGGAACCAGCCTTCCCTGCGCGTCACGCAGCAGAGGCGTACGGAGACGGTCGGGGTGATTGAGTAGTTCGGCAGCGTTCCAGCCTTTGACACAGAGGGACCCATTATTGACGGGAAAGTGTTCGTTCCCCTCGACCGTAACCCGGTCGCGAGGACCTGAGAGAAGCATGCCACATTGAAGGGCGCAGTAGGGACAATGAGTCGCGACCTGTTCAGTCGCTTTCTCCACGGATAGCGCAACGGTATCATGCACTTGTTCCCCCAATAAGACGGCTTTAACGCGTGCTCCCGCTAAACATCCGTGTTTAACAGAAGCCTCATCTCCTTGAGTGAACCAATCGCTTAGCCAGGGTATGGCTGGCAAAAATACTGCTGCATCGCATGCATACCCATCAGGTACTAGTTACTACTTGGCACACACTAATTCTTGACTCATCATGTTAAATATTCACATGAAGCATCGCTAATACAGAGTGTACCATCGCATTTACGCAGGCGTTAGATACAAAAAGCATGAATTTAACATCCGCTCTTTTGTATGTTTTGCCGAACGCTTCCTGGCGCCTTCTTCCCTTCGTGCCAAAGTTACGTTTGTTGATCTACTTTGTCATTATTGACAAATCCAGCCTTTCTTGAGTAATATATAAGGCATAAGCTCTTCCCATTTTATAGCCTGCTCGCTTATATAGAGCTTTGTCTATTGCTCTGTTAAGTTTCATTGAAAGGTATTTTATGCCGCCTACGGCGGCATGGGAAGGGGACGCAGGGGGCTGACGCCCCTCTGCACTCCCCTCTTTTCCTTAGCTGAGGCCAGGTGTGGCACGACGCGTATTTGAGCAGTGTCGGGCAGCTTACTAGCACTTATTTTCTTTATTTTTATACCATTGAGGTCGCCCAATGACGACATCCGCGCAACAAGACAGTTCTACCCCTCCTCCAGCCATCCATGTCCATCAGCTAAGCTTTCGCTATCGTGGCGCCAACGAGGATGATACAAGCCCCAAGACATCTACAGAGGAGGCTTCGGCTCCCTCTACGATTGAAGATATTTCTTTTACTCTCCCGGCGGGAGAACTCTTATTGATTGCTGGTCCCAGCGGCAGTGGCAAAAGCACGCTGATCAAGTGCTTGAATGGGCTTATTCCCAATAGCTATAAGGGGGTGCTCAGCGGCGAGATTCAGCTCCAGGGGCACACTACAAAGGGACTGAAGCTGCGTGACCTGGCTCACTATATTGGGACGATGCTCCAGGACCCCGATAAGCAGGTCGTGGGCAGCACCGTCGAGCAGGAGATCGCCTTTGGCCTGGAGAATCTGGCCGTGCCTCGGCCTGAGATGCGCCAGCGTGTGAGGAACGCCCTAGAGCAGCTACACCTGGAGCGCTATCAGGGACGCGAAACCTTCGCCCTCTCCGGAGGGCAACGCCAACAGGTCGCGGCGGCTGGCATCCTCGTTATGCAGCCCGCGATCATGCTCTTCGATGAGCCCTTTGCCAACCTGGATGCCCGCGCGATTGATGAACTGGAACAGCTCATCGCCAATCTGCAGGCCGAGGGACGTACTGTAGTAATTGTGGAGCACCGGGTTGAGGAGGCCCTGCGGCTCAATCCCGATAAGGTCCTGCTCCTGCACGAGGGCAAACAGGCCTTCTTTGGCCCCACCGCCCAATTCCTTGAGATCGCCGACCCTACCCAGGTCAAGCTCCCAGTCGAGGCCACGCTACGCACAATACCTGCAACTGCACAACCACGCGATTGGCTGCTTCAGCCCATTACTCTGGGTGAGAAAGACCAGCAGCAAGCAACTGAGCCCATTCTTCGCTTTGAGGATGTCCACTACCGCTACGGACTCTTCTCCGAAGAGATCCTGCGTGGCATCTCGTTTAGCGTACAGCGTGGGGAGACCATCGCGCTGCTCGGGCCAAACGGTTCGGGGAAAACCACCCTGGTCAAGCAAGCCCTCGGCCTGCTCCGTCCCACGAAGGGGCGCGTTAGCCTCTACCAGGACGATACACGTAAACTCAGTGTAGCCCAGTTGGCCGCGCGCATTGGCTATGTCTTCCAGAGTCCAAACGCGATGCTCTTCGCACCTAGCGTGACTGAAGAAGCCAGCTTTGGTCCCACCAACCTGGGCTTTACAAAGGAGCGCGTCCAGGAAGCAGTGCAGGCCTCGCTTAAAGCCCTTGATGTCGATGCCTTTGAGCAGCGCTCTCCCTTCTCACTCAGTTTTGGTCAACAGAAACGCGTCACTATCGCCTCGGTGCTTGCTATGCAAAGCAGTATCCTTCTGCTTGACGAGCCTACGGCGGGCCAGGATCACCGCTCATATATGAACTTTATGGAGCACCTGCGCGACCTACCCGGCCTGGATGCCCTGCTCTTTATCACCCATGACCTGGACCTGGCGCTACGCTTCACCAAACGCGTCCTCCTGCTCAAGGATGGACGCCTGGTTGCCGATGGTGTACCACTTGAGGTGCTCTCGGACGCAAAGCTCCTGGATGAGTGCAATCTCCGCCCTACCTCCCTGCTGCACTACCTCTTAGGTACACGGCAACAGGTGAGCTAAGTGCTTTCTCTATAAATAATCTTTTATGAAAGGAGGTGCATTACAGGGATCTATCTTTACCGGAGAACGACTTTTTTACGGCCATTGTATTTTCTTTTATCATTGCTACTCTCTATTCACCCTCTTCGAGCGATTCATTTTGTTTTATCGCGGAAAGGATATTTCTCAATGGCAAGCATTGAACAAACCGAGTCCAGGTCCAATTTCTGGAGCATTGGCGTTCGCCACGTGGTCTATGCAGCGCTTGGTGCGGCTCTTTACGGCGGCTTAAGCTACCTGAGCAATTTTATTCAGCTTCCCAGCGCGGGCAATGTCTCACTCCGCCCGGCCATTGTTATTCCACTGCTCTTCGCAGTCCTGTATGGTCCCTGGGTCGGCCTCTTCGCGGGTGGTGTAGGCAACATTCTGGGCGACTGGCTCGGTGGCGGCTTCTACTGGAATTGGGATGTTGGTAATGCCCTTATCGGCTTTATCGCTGGCGTGGCCATCTTTTACACACTTGGGCGCTACAATACCACACGCAGGATCGTTATCGCCGAGCTCTTTAGCGCTATCGGTATTATCGTTGGTCTCGCCTTCGCTTCGTACACTGAGATTTGGCTCTCGAAGATCAGCTTTACAACGGCAACCCTCGGGTACCTGACACCAGCAGCCCTCTCTGACCTGGTGAATGGCTTGATTCTACTGCCAATCTTGCTTGTAGCGTATAACGCGGCGGTGAGACGCACTGGACGCGGTTAAGAGATGCACATGGAGCATACCTGAGAGGTGTGCTCCATACCTTTCTTTGATAAGGGTAGGCCCATGCTATGCTAATAAATTTCCCCTATGTCGAGCGCGACACGCCAGTTCATCGTCTAGATGTGCGCGCGAAGCTGCTCTTTCTGGTCGCCTTTAGCCTGATGGTCGCTCAGACCTCTAACTTCTGGTTTATGCTTGTGGCCTTTCTCCTGGCTGCATTCTACTATCAACAATGCCATCTGCATTGGCGAGAAACCAGGGCTGCCTGGCGCTTCGTCATCGTACTCAATATCATGATTGTACTGGGCAATTTCTTTTTAACCAATGGCGCAGTTGTGCGCGGCGTGGATGTCGCTTCTTTCCATGTCCTCACACATATCCCCTTTCCTGGCTTCATCTCACATGCCCCCTATCTCAGCATTATTTCGCTCCCAATAAGCGTCGAAAGCCTGGTCTTTCTCCTGACGCAGGCGCTCCGCAATTTTAGTATCGCTTTCCTGGCGATTTCATTCCCCTACACCACCAACCCGGGCCATATCGCATCTGGCATCAAAGGCCTGGGCCTCTCTGACTGGATCGCCTATGCCATCGAGCTATCGTTCCGCTTCCTCCCCAGCGTAGGCCGCGACTTTAGCACGACCCTTGATGCTCAACGTGCACGCGGCTTTGAGCTTGATAAGCTGCGCGGCGGCATCTTTGGCAAGATCGCGCGCCTGGCCCCACTCATCGTACCTCTGGTCATAGGCTCCATTCTAGGAGCAGAAGATATCATCAGCGCCATGGAGCTACGCTGCTTCGGCGTGGGCAAACGCACCTGGCTCTATGAAGCACATGCGCGCCACAGTGATATCGCCCTGATCACACTCTGCATCATAGCTTTTGCCTGTGTGACCACCTGCAATATTCTTGGCGGCTTTTCAAGCTTCAGCATCTTCCATGCCCTTCACACTCAGGGCATCCCCGCCTCCTGGCTACATTAAATATATTTGGGATGTGTAGCGCTTTTGTCGTACAGCAAAAGCGCTACACATCCCAAATATATTCCTCTCCAGGCATTTAGGAGAGCGTTACACTGAAAGCATCACGTATACTTGTTACCAAGCCAATTGATCGCTCTACCTGGCCTGCACTGCGCTCCAATCGGGCAACTTTAAGGCATTCCCATACGTGATAGAGAGAGAACATCTCAACCATATTACGTGCTTCTAGCTTAATTGCTTACTATCGTTAAATCACGTATTTGCTGCCCGAGAAGGAGATTTGTGCATGCTTCATAAGCAGAAACATGGTCATAGCCCCGCTGAACAGGAGTCGCCTCTGACTCCGCTGTATGGGCGTACCGCGCTCAATGCCTCCCTGCCACGATACGAGTTTCCCGAACGTGAGATGCTCCCCCAGACTGCCTATAATATGATCCACGATGAGCTGATTCTAGATGGCAATGCTCGCCTCAACCTGGCGACCTTTGTTACAACCTGGATGGAGGACGAGGCCCGGCAACTTATGGCGGATACCTTCGACAAGAATATGATCGATAAAGATGAGTACCCTCAGACCGCCGAGATCGAGTCGCGCTGCGTGAATATGCTGGCTCACCTCTGGCATGCGCCAGATGAGAACAGTGCGACAGGCTGCTCCACTGTCGGCTCCAGCGAGGCCTGTATGCTTGCTGGCATGGCGATGAAGTGGCAGTGGCGCAAGCGCAGGCAGGCCAGGGGCCTCCCCATAGATCGACCCAATCTCGTTATGGGCATCAATGTCCAGGTTTGCTGGGAGAAGTTTTGTCGCTACTGGGATGTCGAGCCACGCCTGGTGCCTATGGAGGGCGAACGCTATCATCTGACGGCGGAAGAGGCGGTCAAATACTGCGACGAGAACACCATCGGCGTGGTTGCAATCCTGGGCAGCACCTTCGATGGCAGTTATGAGCCTGTGCAGGAGATTGCCCAGGCACTCGATAGGCTACAAGAGAGCAAGGGCTGGGACATCCCCGTCCACGTTGATGCAGCCAGCGGGGGCTTTATCGCGCCCTTCATCCAGCCTGGCCTGGAGTGGGATTTCCGCGTGCCACGCGTGAAGTCTATCAATGCCTCGGGCCATAAATATGGCCTGGTCTACCCTGGTGTGGGCTGGGCCATCTGGCGCGACCGCAACGGGCTGCCAGAGGAGCTTATCTTCTCCGTTAACTACCTGGGCGGCTCCATGCCAACCTTTACGCTTAACTTCTCGCGCCCAGGGAGCCAGGTCATCGCGCAATACTATACCTTCCTGCGCCTGGGCCGCGAGGGCTACAGTCGGATCCAGCGCTCGTGCCAGGAGGTCGCGCTCCATCTCTCCAGCGAGATCGCTAAAATTGGCCCTTTTAAGCTCATCTCAGATGGCAGCGATCTACCAGTCTTCGCCTTCTCGATTCAGGATGCTTCGAATTTCTCCGTCTTCGATTTCTCGGATCGCTTGCGCCAGCGTGGCTGGCTCCTTCCAGCCTATACCTTTCCTAAAAACCGCGAGGATCTCTCGGTCTTACGCATCGTGGTTCGCGACGGCTTGAGCCACGACATGGCCGATCTGCTCATTCGTGATATGCGCCATGCCCTCGATTTCTTCGCCTCCCAGCCAGGCTACCGCGCCACCACCCATGGAGGCGGCTTTAGCCATGGCGTTTCGACCGAGGAGAAGAAGGAATCCCACACACAACCAGCCAGGGAGCAAGCAACCCACCAGCACCAGGAAAGGAGTCGTTAAGCATGAAGCGTGTATTGGCCCTACAACATGTGCGCGAGAATCCACCGGGACTGGTGGGCGAGGTTCTACAAGAGAATGGCATTGCCTGTAAGGTGGTCCACGTCGGAGAAGAAGCCCTTCCCGATCCCTCCGCCTACGATGCCCTGATCGCCTTTGGCGGGAAGCAGCATATCTATGACGAGATGCAGTATCCCTTTTCCTGGAGTGAGAATGCGCTCATCCGCGAGGCTGTGGAGCAGGACCTCCCCTTCCTGGGAATCTGTTATGGTAGTCAGCTTCTCGCGCATATCCTGGGAGGCGAGGTCAGCAAGATGCCCAAGGCGGAGATAGGCTTTCTCCATGTTGAATTTACACAGGAGGGAAAAGAAGATCCCCTTTATGCCAATCTGCAAGGTTTTCAACAGGGTTTTCAGTGGCATGAAGACCACTTCGAGCTGCCCGCCAATTGCGTCCTACTAGCCCATGATAAGCAAGGCATCAACCAGGCCTTTCGCTATCGTAAATGCGCCTATGGCCTCCAATATCATATCGAGCTCACGCGTGAAATGATGGTCTGCTGGCTGCATGAGCCTGAGCTAAAGCAGGAACTGGTCAAGCTCTATGGTCAGGAGACCTTCAACAAGATTGAGCACCAACGCAAATCGCTCTACAAGCGCTATTATCAAGACGCGCATACTGTTATTGAGAACTTCTTACACATCGTCCGATTACTTTAGATAGTATGATAGTGCATCCCATCCGTTGTAGGGTCCATGCTTGCATGGACTCCTCCCGCTCGCCGGGGTAAGTCTGTAAGGTCCAAGCTGGCTTGGACTTGTGATCAAAGTGCCCACCGTGGCTCTCAAGAAAGGGTAGAGCTATGTATGATCCTAATGCCCATGATGATAGCCATCATGGGGAACCTGAACTCACAAAAATAACCGAGCCGACACCAAGCTACCGGCCATCAGATCACTGGTCGCCTCAACAGGTATACCAGCCCTGGCAGGCTTATAATCAAGAGTACAAAGAGTACTACAACGCGCCTACCGTGGGAGTGCGTCCATCCCCACCACAACCCCACAATGACCGCGTTCTACGCTCCATACTCCTGACCCTGCTGTGCGCGACCGCCTTTGGGGCAATGCTCTTTGGGGCTGGCTGGACCTTTGGGCGCAACAGCGTCGGTACCGGAATCCCATCTGTACAGCCTATCGCGGTCACCTCTATGAGCGAGGCCCGTCTCAGGGTAGTCAGCCGCATTCAGCCCTCGATGGTGCAGATCAACTCACAGCAGGAGACCAGCAACTCTGTTGGTTCCGGCGTCATCGTCGATCAGCGCGGCTATATAGTCACCAACAATCACGTGGTCAACAACGCCCAGAACATCCGTGTCCAGCTTCCTAATGGGCACGAAACGACCGGTCAGTTGGTGGGAGCCAACGCCGATTATGACCTGGCGATCATCAAAGTCACTACGACCACGCCGCTTACGCCCGCGACCCTGGGTAACTCCTCAGGACTTCAGGTGGGGCAGGATGTGCTCGCCATCGGTAGTCCACTGGGCATCAGCAAAACTGTCACCAGCGGCATCATCAGCGCGGTTGGACGCACGATCTCCGAGGGGCATGGCGTCACCCTGCACAGCGCGATACAGACGGATGCTCCTATCAATCCAGGCAATAGCGGCGGCGCTCTGGTCGATATGCAGGGGAACCTGGTCGGCATCCCCACACTAACAGCCATCAATCCTGAGTTCAATACGCCTGCCAACGGCATGGGCTTCGCCATTCCCTCCAACAAGGTCAAAGAGGTAATGGACCAGTATATCCGCTAGCCTCGCGGCTTCAGCCTTTTATTACGGCTGTGTACATATGGAGAGACAGGTAAAAATTTATATGAGTGATGGGGTAGGATTGGCAGCAGATAGCCGCCAATCCTACCCCATCACTCATATAAATTTAGAAACGCCTTCAGGCGTTCCTTGCCCATGAGAACAGTCCAGGCCAGCCTGGACCCTACAACGTGTCGATGTACCAATGATAAGTATTGGCACGTTAGCTCGCACGCACGCCCTGCAAAACCACCTGGCGCTTGGCCGTCGATGTCTTGAGCTCAGAGAGGGCCATCTCGAACAGGCGGAACAAAGCCAGGAGATCCACATGCTGTTTCAGTATATAGAGGTGTCGCCTGGTTGCCGCCTCAGCCAGGGACTCATCAAAAATCTGGACACAGGAGAGGAGGGCCGGGACATCGGCTAGTTCCGACTGCGCATGTAAACGATCATAGAGTTCAATTCCATTCATATCGGAGAGAGCATAATTGAGTAAGAAGACATCAGGTTTCAGCTCTCTCGCCACATCCAATGCCACTTCGCCAGAAGAAATATAGATGAAGTGGTAGTGCTCGCCTCCCCACGTGACTTGCAGGCCAGACACCTCATTCGCAAAGGTGTGATGCCCCACCACCAGAATCTTCTTCATAAAAGTACGTCCTTTACTTTTTGTAATAGATAAAAACCAGGCTCTTCTTGAATGTCACAGGTGCAAAAATTCACCAAGCGGCGGCGCGGAAGCCCCGGCGTTCACGCCTGGGGAGGAAGCGCCGCCTCTCCCTGCGAATAGGCATAGCCGTCTTTTTGGTGTAACGGCGTACAATAGCGGGCGTGAATGCCCTCGACCATGCCGAACGGACGACCCGTGAGCTTGAAGTACCCATCGGTTTTGATGGCAACCCGCCCCACATACACCCCGACCTTCTTCCCTCTCGTGACACGGGCGCGGACCAGGTCTCCGGTGCGAAAGCCCTGCACCCGGCTCGGCCCCTTGGCTCGTCCGACCGGGAACCCCTGCTCATCGACGTTCACCATGCGCCTGGCCTGCCGACCCCTCGCCTCGATGAGAGAGGGGCGCACGTGCTGGATCCGCAAGCGTTCGGGCGTGGAGCGTCCGCAGCAGGCCGCATCGATCCAGTGCCTCTTGGGGAGATTCCGGCTCGTCCTGTTCCACTTGGTGAGCCCGCCAGAGCCGGTTTCCAGCGGCATCCCCAGCGTCTTGAGGTTCTCGTAGAGCGCCCACCTCGTACTGTTCACCGCGGCGGCGTCCCTCAGGGGCGCTTTGCGCTGTGCCTGCACCCGCGCAAGCACCTCCGGCCGATCGGCCAGGAACGCTTCGAGCGTTTGATCGGCTTTGCATTGGTTACATGTATGGCATGCGATCACCAGGTTGGCGATCCGGTCGCTGCCCCCTCGACTCTGGGGCACCACGTGATCGATCTCGAGCGGGACGCCGGTGGCCTGGCAGTAGGCGCACCGATGTTCCCATTTGGCCAGCAGGTACTGGCGCACTTCGGTCCCCCACAGGGTGCCGCGCTGGTAGTCTACCCCCTCGAGCGAAGGGGTTTGCAGCAGCGCCAGGTCAAAGCGCACCAGTTCCAGGGAGAGCGCGCCGACCGGACACCAGCGGGCAAGCCGCTTGGCCCAGCAGAGCAGATGCTGCACCCGGCTGAGCAACGAGGGGGCCAGCCAGCCTTTGGGGCGGCGGCGATTGGCAAAGCGGGCCGCGCGGTACCGGGTGTGGCGGCTGCGCCGGGAACGGCGGGCTGCCCGGCGCTTGGAGAGGGCTTCATGAACGGCCTGGCTGCGGTGCGTGAGTTCCGCCGCCCACACCACTTCCCCAGAACGCTCGTTGACCACCGCGATCCCGCTGGTCTGGGAGCCGGGGTCCAGTTTGACCCGCAGTGGCTCGACCACGGCTTCTGGCCTCGCCTCTTTCAGGATCAGGACCAGGGGGAAACGCCGCAGGATCGCGGCCTTGCGGCTCTTGAGCAGGAGACGTGCCCGCGCTGGGGTCGTGGGCATCAAGGGCCTGCGCTGCTGATCGACGATCAAAATGCGTGACATGTGCTCGCGTCCTTTCTTTCCCTTGCGGGACCCTCGGTAATGAGGGATCGCTGCCCGGTTGCCCGGACAGGTACAGTTTTCCTCGCCCCTGTGTGTCTGGCGGCCATCTTCCCGATACACTGGCTTTGGACACCCCATCAACCTGTTTAACATCGGGATTGAAGAGCATACGGCTGGAAAAGCCACCGAATGGTCCGAACGGAGGCACCTCCAGACAACGGCTCCGCGGTGCGAACACCACGGGGGCTGGTCAGCATCGGGGCTTGTCCCAGACCGCACGAGGCGGTTTCGGGCAAGCCCCCAGGTTCACCTGTGGGGTCGCTGACATCAAGAGCTGGCTGCTGTAAAAAGGTAGAATAATGCTCCTTTCTAATACGCATCAGGGAACAGAAGAGTATCACTTATATCTTTTTCCCTATACAGAAGAGCCTGTATCTTCTCAGGCCGGGTCAACGTGCTAGCTAACAGAAGCTATAAAATTTTGAGAGGAGCAGCCTACTTATGACGGAACCATATGCACGCCTGGAGAAATTCCTGAATGGAGTGCAATACCCTACCACGAAAGCCAACCTGGTGACCTACGCCAAACAATATGGGGTAGAGCAACAGATTAGCGATAAGCTTGTAGAGCTTCCCGAACGTAAGTTTGATACTCCGGCAGACGTGTTGCGTGACCTGGGGTTGGAGCGTGGTTCAGAGGCAGAGGTCCATACCGATCTTCACGTCCGCTCAACCAACTATAACGGCAACATTCCTCAGGGTGGTAAAGGGGAACAAGTCTAACCTTCCCTTCACTTCCTGAAAGGTAGCAGTTCACGACCTTGCATCAGCGAGGCGGGATAGAGAGAGAAAGAAGTCATATGGAACAACATCTTCCAGGTCAGCAGCCAACAAAGCGCGTCGCGATCCTGGTCGAGAGCGCTTTTGAAGACAGCGAATTTCTCATCCCGTACAATGCGCTCCAGCAGGCGGGCGCAGATGTTAAGATACTGGGCTCTCGTGGCCACGTCTCCTATGCAGGGAAGCAAGGTAGAATTTCGATTAACGCGGATGCCAGCACTGCCGAGGTACTGGCCAGGTCATTCGACGCCATCTGTATTCCAGGTGGCATGGCACCTGATACCATGCGCACCAATATGCGCACGGTCCACCTGGTACGCGACGCGTTGCACCAGGGGAAGTTGGTCGCCGCCATCTGTCATGGGCCACAGGTTTTGATCGAGGGAGATCTACTACGTGGCAAGAACGCGACCGGCTTTCGCGCGATTCGCAAAGATATACAAAACGCGGGAGCCACCTACATTGACGTGCCCCTGGTAGAGGATGGCAATCTACTTACCGCGCGTCGACCAGGTGATCTCCCCATTTTCGCGACGGCATTGTTACAACGCCTGGGTCTGGAGATAGAAGGCAAAAAGTTGTACGATATCAATAATGTAGAAGTTCCCTGGTGGCAGGTCGCCGAGTACTGGGGTGGCAACAGCAAAGGTCAGATCACCGAAGCCATTGAACACGCCTTCCAGGATGAGCAGTATGCGGCAGATATGTGCCTGCAACATGCGCAAAAAGTCGGTGACAAAGGGCTACAGACCATCTACCAGGATCTAGGGGATGAAGCCAGGCAACATATGCAGCTTCTGACCCGGCGCTTGCACGACCTGGGTGGCAATCTTCAACCTGTTAACCAGGATGGCGCCCGTGAGGCCAGGCAGGACTGGCACAACATACACGATAGCCAGGCCGTCCTGCTGCATGTGCTCAACCACCTACAAGCGCGAATCATTAGCGTTTACCAGATGAGTTCAACCCTGACCGATCCCATCACGGTCGCCATCCTTGACCATATGGAGATCTCACTCGCGAAATCTGAGCAAAACCTGGTCAATGCCCTGCAACAGCGCCTGCTGGGAGCAACCATAGAGAGCACCAAGAAGCAGGCAAGACAATAGTGCTATTGGCATACACGCCAATTGTACATTTTACGCTTGAAGTGCAGGTATACAGACCCCTGCACTTCAAGAAAGGATCAGCGCAATATGGAAGCTGTACTCTCCTATCTGCTTGTGATCGTCTTTTTTATTGTACTTGCCATACTGGTGGTGTTATTCGCCCGCTCTTCCCTGGCTACATCTCCTTCCCAGCCAGCCAAAGAAGAGCACCCGCAAGAAAAAGAAGAATATATTTAAGATACATGGAGGATACGGTGTGAAAAGGCAGTAGGCCCACACCATACCCTCACAGGAAACCTTTTCTCTGCTTGCTACGTGTTGTTTTAATACAACTCCTCTGCATACAAGAAGATAATCGAGGCAGATCATGCAAACGCTCCCAAATTGGAACGAGGACACCTGCTTCATCCCAATCAACGAAAATCTCACCCTGGCTGGTAATCTACGTGTTCCACCTGAGCCAGCGGGCATTGTTGTCTTTGTACACGGCAGTGGAAGTGGGCGCTTCAGTCCACGCAATCAATTTGTGGCACGCTGCCTGCATAATATTGGCATTGCGACCCTCCTCCTCGATCTACTTACCGAGCAAGAAGAGATCCTCGACCAGGTACACGGACACCTGCGCTTCAATATAGCCCTCCTGAGTGAGCGCGTGCTTGGTGCGACACAGTGGCTCTTCAAACAGCCCGAGGTGGCGCATCTCAAGCTCGGCTACTTTGGCGCGAGTACAGGGGCGGCTGCGGCCCTGGTCGCAGCCGCGCAGCAACCCCGCCTGATCGCTGCCGTGGTCTCACGTGGGGGTAGGCCAGACCTGGCTGGGGACATGTTAGAGCAGGTTCAGGCACCAACCCTGCTCATCGTCGGCTCGCGTGATGAAATCGTTATTCGTCTGAACGAGGAGGCCTACGCACACCTTCACGTCGAGAAACACCTCGAAATCGTCGCGGGCGCGACCCACCTGTTCGAAGAGCCTGGCACACTGGAACAAGTCGCTACTCTGGCTGGCCAATGGTTTACACGCCACCTCGCTTCTCAAGCAACAGGTACGACACACTAGCTATCCAGATAGGGGATTCGCCTCACGGTCCATTATCGGATATACTCGTCTCACAAAGAAGAATGTGTAGCAAGTAAGCCACTACACTAAAGGAGGCAACTTAGAGGAGAGGTACGCATGAGCTACATTTATCGTGATCGCAACGACGCCGGGAGGCAGCTAGCCACGCTACTGACAGCTTACGCCAATCAGCCCCAGACCCTGGTCCTGGCTCTTCCTCGTGGTGGAGTGCCAGTGGCCTATGAAATAGCGCACCAGCTCCAGTTACCGCTCGATGTCTTCCTGGTCCGCAAACTCGGCGTTCCTGGACAGGAAGAGTTGGCCATGGGAGCCATAGCCAGCGGTGGTATTCGTGTCCTGAATGAGGATGTCGTCGAACACTTACATATACCTGGGCTAGTCATTGAGGAGGCGACCAGGCGCGAGCAGCGAGAACTTGAGCGACGCGAACGCCTCTATCGCGCCAACGCACCACCACCCATATTTGCAGACAGAACCATTCTTCTGGTGGATGATGGCCTGGCGACAGGCGCCAGCATGCGTGCAGCCATTCAAGCTATCAAGCATCAGCACGCAGCTCACCTGGCAGTGGCTGTACCAGTCGCGGCTATGCCCACCTGCTTCTTGCTGCAAAGCGAGGTTGATCGCCTCGTCTGTGCTCAGACACCCGAGCCATTCTACGGCGTTGGCTACTGGTACCAGGACTTCGCCCAGACCTCCGATGAGCAAGTACGGGAACTGCTCGCGCTTAATCGCCAGGAACTCCGTGAGCATGCAACCTGAAATGCGTTCAGAGGCGCTCTTCCTCCTAGCTGAGTCAACGAAGGTTCGCGGCTAATCGTGTTTCTGCTAGCAAGCAGACACTATTGGATGACATGCCGCTTTTGCAGAGCTATGTCGCCTGTCGTGTCTTCCTTTGCCATGCACAGGATACAACGATAGAACGAACGAAAGAAAGAGGAGTACGCATGCAAGAGAATCAGGCAACCAATACCGACAACGTGCAGTACGACTTGATTAGCTGTCTGTATCACTCGCTACAGTCTGCACAGACCTGCGAAGCCTACGCCAAGGACGCACAACAGAGCGGGAACCAGAACCTGACCCAATTCTTTAGGGACGTTCAGCAAGACTGTAACAAGCAGGCGCAACGCGCCCGAGAGCTCTTGGACCAGATGCGCCCCTCCAGGTAGGGAGATTTGTCGTCAGTGAAATAGTGCGCCCTGGCAGCCGGGGGCTGCCAGGGCGAGCGCCGCAGGCGCGAGAGATCAGGCAACAATACATCCTGTTATGTGCATATATTTGCCCTGGCAAGCCGGTAGAATGGTAGCAACAGCAAAAAACTCTGCACAAAAAACTCTCAAATCTACATATTCAGCAAAGGGCAAGCGCATGAGCGGCAGCAATCATTCAGATGAAACACCTGATCACGAACAGCCTACAGAACCTACGCGTCCAGCGAGCTATGGGCAGCCTGTTCCAGAACATCACGACCGCAGACGCAACTGGCCGTTCTTCGCGGGCGTCCTGGCAGGCGTCTTCCTTGTCTGTGTTCTCGCGGCACTCCTGCTAAGTCAGAGGCCACTGGGCGTCCTCAATCCAGCTAATCCCACGAATCCCCAGGCCACGCCCCCCCAGCAGGGCGCCAATATCCAGATCGATCAGATACGCAGAAAGGTCGCGGACAACGTCAAGCCCACGATTGTTCAGATTAATGTGAAGACCAGTAGCGGTGGCTCGCTTGGCTCTGGCATCATCATCGATAAGCGCGGGTATGTCGTGACGAACAATCACGTCGTCGCGAATGGGCAGAACGTTGAGGTGCAGCTCGCCAGCGGAGAACACCTTCCAGCACAAATTAGAGGCACAGATCCCACCGATGACCTGGCCGTGCTCCAGATCAAGCCCACCCGCAATATGCCGGTCGCGACCCTCGGAGACTCCTCAAAGGTCTACGTTGGCGAAACCGTCATGGCTATCGGTAATCCCCTCGGCATCACCCAGACTGTCACCAGCGGCATCGTCAGCGCCCTCAACCGCATCGTCTCCGAGGGCAGTGGCGGCGCCGTTCTCCCCGATACGATCCAAACTGACGCGGCAATCAATCCAGGCAATAGCGGCGGCGCCCTGGTCGATCTAAATGGTAACGTGGTTGGCGTGCCCACGCTAGCGGCAATTGATCCCGAGTTTAAGACCCCCGCCTCCGGCGTTGGCTTTGCTATTCCTGCCAATCGCGTCAAGTTTATCGTGCCGCAGATCATCAAAGACGGGCGCGTCACCAACTCCGGGCGCGCAGCCCTGGGCATTACAGCCCTCCCGCTTACTCCCTTTATCGCGCAACAACGCAACCTCTCTGTCACAAAGGGTCTACTGGTTGCAGGGGTGCAAGCAGGTGGGGCTGCCGACCAAGCAGGCATTCAAACAGGGGATGTCATCACTCAGATCGATAACGTCTCCGTCGAGCAAAATGAAGATGTTAGCCGCTATCTGCTGACCAAAAAACCCGGCGACAAAGTGACGGTAAGATACGTCCGAGACAATAACCGGGCAACGGCTCTCGTCACTCTGGGCGAGCTACAAATCCCTACTACCTGAGATACTGAAAGCCTCCAGAGTAGCCGCGTACGCCAGTAGCGGGTCCACCGCCCGTTACTGGCGTACGCGGCTACTTGGGTCTAGAGCTGCGGATGGGTTGCCTTGTTTTCCTCGATTTTGGACACACTTGCCTCTGGTTCCAGGTTGACGACAATTGGCTCCTGCCCGGTGCGGATAATCACCCAGCGCGAGGATGTATCTGGAGAGGGATTGATCTCCTGGTGCGGCACAAAAGGCGGGATATAGATGAAATCGCCCGGCTCGACCTCCTCGCTGTACTGCATTCCCTCGCCCCAGCGCACCTGGCTATGCCCCGAGACCACGTAGATAACCGTCTCCAACTCGCCATGATGGTGTACACCGCTGGCGACCTGAGGCTGCACGACCGTAATACCAGCCCAGATCCCCTGCGATCCCGCAAGCTCACGCGAGACGGCCGCGATCCGCTCCATCCCCGGTGTCTGCGGCGTATTTGCGTCAAACTGCGATGGTTTAATCACGCGCACCGATGCCTGCTGCTCCGGCCCTGGCTGAACGCCTTCCTGTCCGCTCATGTCTCCTCCTTATTAAGACTCTTTTGAGCTTATTGTACATTACAGCAAGGTCTATAGCAGGCTGAAAGCTCCTGGCTACTGCTTATAGATGTGAATCGCGCCGCTTCCTGTGCTGATCGAGATGAGTGCCTGGGGACTCGTGCCGATGCTGTCAGTATTGAAGTCGTTTTGAATATTACGACCCGAACTGGTATGAGTGGTAAGCAGAAGTGCGGAATCAGAAGGTAAGCGCAGGTCAATGCTCCCGCTTCCACTCTCTAACTTATAGTTCCCGCTGGCCACGAACCTCCCATTAAACTGGATATCACCACTTCCTGTGTGCAAAACGCTAGCTCCCTGTAGCCGCACATTCTGGAGTGTAACATCACCACTACCCGTCTCGGCTCTGATCTGCCCATTGACATCCTCGACTATAATCGGGCCAGATGCATCATATATATCGAGATCGCTTGCGCTGGGAACGGTAATATCGAGGTCAATGCTGGCTGAATCGAAGAGGAATGAAGCACTGCTCCCTTCGACCTGCACTGTGCTCGTATTGCCATTCTGAGCATAATCGACCTGCAAGTTATCGAGAAAAGCACCAGGATTGGGCGTGTGCTTCGTCGCTGCCACGACAACGGCGTTAGTTGCTCCTTGATGGATATGAACATAGCCATGTGTGTTCTTGACATGCAGGCTACTTCTTCCCGTGAGTGTGAATGTATGTGCAGGCAAAGGGCTGCTGATGCTTGTTGCGGATAATTGCCTGTTAATCAGCCCACCCACGGCAAGCAAGAAGACCAGCAAGACCAGTACCCCCAGATACCTTGGACGACGTCTACGTAAACGTTGCGGTTGACGCTGAGGATTTTGTTGCTGGCCTGCATAGCCATACGGATCTATTTTCTCCTCGCGATGGTCAGTATTAAACGCACGAGGCTCAACATTGCTATTTCGTATATCATAAAATTGTTGCTCAGGCTGCATGTTTCTTCTCCTTGAATGGATAATATTGTATGTAAGTGCGCTACTTTCTCTATATCAGCGATTATGTGCTAAAAGTATAGCGAGCTAGAGCGGATTCACGTGAGTGTAAGACGGACTATTTTTTCAGTGAGGAGGACTATCTATAAATCAGGCTGGCGGAGAAGTCCTTAGCCGATAGATCTAGATCGACTGGCTAGCCAATAATAGGCCATTTGCCTATTGCGCTGTATCCTGTTTTCCACTATCCTTCTCGGTGAGGAATACCCTATTTTGTCGATAAAGATGGGAGTTACAGGGGCTGATGCAAACAGAAGGATTACAGCAAGCTAGCAAGCGTGTAAAGAGAGGACTTAGGCATTCCTGGCGGGGATGGCTCCTGCCCATTCGCCCTTACACCTGGAGCGCATCTTTTCTCTACCTCATTGAACTCATCTTTGGCCTGTTCTGGCTGGTAGCGATATCTGCCTGGTGGCTTCTACCCGTCTTTGTCGCCGCGATCCTGGCACTCTTCTTTATAGATCGTGTTGAATACCAGCGCTATGGAGAAAAGACACTGGAGCGCGTTGCGATCCTCCTGTTGGCGCTCCGCTTTCTATGCGTAGAATTGGCGATCCTGATTGCCCCCAGTTTGACTCCCATGTTATATCTGCTCTTCCCATTTCGCACAATGCTTTATTTTGGCCGCAAGGCCGCCTATGGTATGACTGCGCTGATCGTCATCGCCTATTTCGCTTTCTTCTGGCTTGATCCGCGCTCAAATCACGATAGCATAAGCGTTATCTTTGCCTTTATCTTCTGCGTCGCCTGAATCTGGAGCGTCTCGATGACCCACACAATTTCGCTTGAGCGAGAGAGCCAACAACGCGAGCATATGCGTCGGTTACACACAGAAGAATTGTTGGAGGAGATCACGCGCTCCCACCAACAGTTACACATCTATGCTGAACAGGTAGCCACACTGGCTGCCGCCGAAGAGCGAAACCGGGTCGCGCGCGACATCCACGATGGCCTGGGACACGCGCTCACCGCCATCCATCTCCAGTTGGAGAAAGCGCTGGTATACTACGACACTTCTCCACAAGAGGCCAGACAAGCAGTTCAAGACGCCAGGGATGTTGCAAAAACGGCATTGCAGGATGTACGCCGCTCCGTGCGTACCTTGCGCACAGAAGAGCCTCCGTTTTCCTGTATGCGCGAAGTCACCTTGCTGGCTGAACAATTACGCAAAAATGGACTGGTAGTTGACTTTGTCTGCGAAGGAGATGAAGAGGCTTTCCCCAAACAAACGCTGACAACGCTATACCGCGTGGCTCAGGAGGGGTGCACCAATATCCAGCGCCACGCTCAAGCCAGCCATGTACATATCCATCTCGATTTCGGTGCTCAAGAGGCACACCTATGCCTGGACGATGATGGCATTGGGTTTAATACCTCTTCCATACTGAAGCAAGATTCAGGTCATATGAAAAGCTATGGTTTGCAGGGAATGCTGGAACGCCTTTCACTGGTCAACGGCAGTTTGCGTCTTGATAGTTCTCCAGGGCAGGGAACGCAACTGCTAGCGCTTGTGCCTAGTGCTACGTTCGTCAAATACGATGAAAACAAAAACAGGGCTAAATTCTCGTTGATTGGCATCCCAGGCTCGCTTGTTTTGTTATCACATTTAAGGAACATAGCACTAGGCAGGTAACGAGAAACCTTAGTGGCGAAAAGCCCCTTGTCTCAAAAGAAATATAGATAAAGATGAAAATAGAACAAATTAGAAGGAATGTTGAGTATATGACCATTGGAGAGTCAGAAAAGAGGGAACGGGACGCTATCCGCGTGCTCGTGGTCGATGACCAGCAACTTGTACGCGACGGAATTGTCTCCCTGTTACGTGTCCAGGCCGGGCTGACAATAGTAGGGGCCGCAGGGAATGGGCAGGAAGCGCTGGATCAAGCTCTCACACTGCGTCCTGACGTTATCTTAATGGATGTGCGTATGCCCGTCATAGATGGCGTGACAGCCACCGCCCAGATACTCAAGCAACTGCCCGACTGCTGCATCCTTATGCTAACCACCTTTGATGATGACGCCTATGTCAGAGACGCCTTACGTACGGGTGCGCGTGGCTATTTGCTCAAAGATATGCCCGTTGCCGACCTGGCAAAGGCCATCTTCGCGGCCTCCAGAGGCGTCTACCAGCTTGACGCGGCAGTGATTGAGCGTATCGTCGCGCCTGTTGGCGCGACGATAAAGCCTACCACAGAGCAACCACTTGCTCCATCCCCAACACGAACAGGCAGCGTTACTGAAGCGCGACTAACCAGGCGCGAGCAGGAGATTCTGCGCCTGGTCGCCACGGGTGCGACGAATCGTGAAGTAGCTGAGCGCCTGGTCATCAGCGAGGGAACCGTCAAGAATCACCTGGCAAACCTGTTTAGCCGTCTTGGGCTGCGCGACCGAACCCAGGCAGTGCTTTATACACGCGAGCAGGGGCTGCTATAGTTGCTCTCTCACAACACCTATAGCCTCTTATACATCACTCAAATAGCAAAACACATTTACGCCCTTTAAACTCACTAATATGTAGTGAGAGTTCGCCTATAATGGAATTGCCAGCACCTGCCTGCTGAGTATAAGCTGGAACGGAGGTGGAGAACGTAGAACGTACAATGCAGATGCCCTTTAAAGGGGAGTCTGCGCGAGTACGAAAAGGAGGACTGACTCTGTGATCCAACATCTCACGCGTAAAGTATGCCTCTTTGCGCTGTCTCTCGCTCTACTCCTGACAAGCGGACAAACGTTAAGCGTCTCCGCGCATACTCATAACCAGTCGAGCAAGTTACCTATACAGCTCAATGCAAAGGCCAGCCTGAGCCACGATCCACGCGGGATGGCCTACCTCACCGCACGTAGCAACGGGCTGCATGTAATCGTCTCGCTGAACGGACTCGCGCCCAATAGTGTGCACCCGGCCCATATCCATAGCGGCACCTGCGAACAGAGCCAGGAGAACACCATCCTCTATTCGCTCCCCAACATCACTGCCGACAAACACGGCCTGGCCTACCTGGATACTACCATCAGCGGCTTTAGCATACCCACAACCGCCTTAGCACTCAACGTCCATAATGGACCAACTCTCGGGAGCGCGACGCAGAAAGTAACTATTACCTGTGGCGACATTAAGTTCGCCAAGACACGCGCCGATGTCACAATGGGTCCAACCAACGATCCCAACGAGGCCGTCAGTGGATCTGCCACCCTGGCGCTGAAAGACCGCGTCCTTACCGTAACGTTATCGCTCCAGGGCCTTGCCCCCGGCAGCACCCATGCCGCGCACATCCACTCTGGTAGCTGCTACCGCTCTGGCCCGGTCGTCCACCCCTTCCCTGTTGTGACCGCCAGCGCCCAGGGCACCGCCCAGGTCACGGCCAGCTTTAACAACGTCGACACCATCCCCGCCTATGGCTGGTACATCCACGTCCACGACTCAGCAGACATCTCAACGCAGACCGGGTATAACCCCATCTCCTGCGGCAATATCGTACGAGGATAAAGAGCGATGAGAGGCGCAGGCCGATGCCTGCACCTCTCATCTTATTTTTGTGATGTGCCCTGGCAACCGCAAGTTACCAGAGCAAATTACATCTCCTACCAATGTATGGTATTATATGCGCTGTACGCTTGCTTGCATAGAAATAAGTATAAACGTTCTCAAGGAGATTCTCTGTGTTTAACGTTTGTCCGCAGTGTGGCGAATATTCGGTTGAGAAAACAGTTGATCCCTCTGGACCCCACGCTTTCTGTCCATTTTGCCACTATGCCCATCCATTTCTCCAGCAACCGTTGTTCATCATCACAGGTCCCAGCGGCGCGGGAAAAACGACAGTTTGCCTGGAACTAGTTTCACGCCTGCACGAGTGTGTTGTCCTGGAATCAGACATTCTCTGGGGCCATAATCTTGAGAGCTATCACGAGATATGGTTGCGGATCGCGAAGAATATTGGCCAGGCTGGTCGTCCTGTCGTCCTCTGTGGAACCACGCTCCCTGAGCATTTGGAAACGCAGCCTGAACGCCGCTACTTTTCGACGATACACTATCTCGCGATGATTTGTGATGACGCCTTGTTGGAAGAGCGCCTGAAGCTTCGGCCCGCGTGGCGTAATTCAAGCTCGAACGATGTTGTTGAGCGAATGGTACAATTTAACCATTGGCTCAAAGAGCACGCGAGTACGACCAATCCACCAATGACCCTCTATGATAATAGCCACCAACAACTTCAAGAGACAAGCGAAGAGATCGCTCAGTGGATACGTCAACGGCTCTAGCAAAATGAGCAACTGGACTCAGGGATAAAATCTCTAAAAACCAGCCTTCCATGCTAGAAGGCTGGTTTTTAGAGAGAGGAAATTTACCAGGCAGGTGCCCAGATACCAAATTCGTTGTTATCGAGGTCAGCGAATTGAGCCCATTTGCCCCAGGGTTGAGTGGTAAGTTCCTGAGTAAGAGTAACCCCACGAGCCTTGAGAGTGGCGCAAGTTTCTTCTATATTGTCGGTATGCAGGACGAAACCAGTCATGCCTGTTGCATTGCCGCCACTCTGGCCGCGCAGGCCAAGCATGATATGGGTCTGTGTACCGGGAAGGGCAATTTCAAGCCAGCGCTCAGTTTCGCTCATCGGCTGGTCATCTACCTTTTCAAAGCCGAGCTTGTGAACATAAAAATCAAGGGCTTTGTCTTGATCGCTGACACCTATAGTGATAGTTCCGATTTTCGTGAACATGTTTCCTCTATCCTTTTACTGCTGGTTGTCAGTAGCCGTTTATAGGGGCGTGGCAAGAAAACCACGAGGTCTTCAGCCTCGTGGATGAATCGCCGGACTGCCCCCTGTTCTTTTGAACAAAAGACGATCCATTGACTCAAAAAGCTCTGCCCGAAGGCAGGTGGCGCGTATCCCTTCGCTGTGACCACGAAGGGAATCCGGCTTCATCTCGACAAGGTTCAAAAGGCTTTTTACGCCGAGAGCACCGACCCTTACCTCAAGCCTACTTAACTCTCAGCGACAGAGCAGCGGTCTGATGCGTCAACCGCAGGTGTCATGACCTATCGAACGGAGCTCCCATTTCTGGGGCTGAGTCTGGTGAACTCAGACTTCCGAAGAAGTTACTGAACCAAGTCTTCAGTGATTTCCGAAGAAGCCACTGCGTCTTCAGCTCAGTGGTAGTTCACAAGTCTACCAACCAGGATTATTTATGTATCCCTGATCGGATTCAGTATACCCTATCAGGCTTAGGAAAACTTCTCGCATCTTGCTCACTTGCCAGGAGGAGTTCAGTCCGCCGCCCTCTCTCGTGCGAAGACGAAAAGACAGCGCCATCGGACAAACCCATCTATCAATGCACATTGCCCCACCACGGTTGGGTGCAATCTCCTGTTTATGGAGAACATGCCCATCCTGGCCTGCTCGTGCACTTTCTCTATAAGGGTAATCGGTTTCTTTATGCGCATTCAAGCATACCCTCAGCAACAAGCGAGCGTTGAAGCTTAGATATTTACAGTGTTCAGGGGCAATGTTATACTTATATGCAGCGAAACCGATTACCCTTATAGCCATATATTAAAGAGGCTCGAAAGAGGCTTGCCATGCCAAAGGTGACAATTTATGACGTGGCTAAACGAGCTGGCGTCTCTGCCGCCACCGTCTCGAAAGTCTTAAATGGAACTGGCCGCATCTCTCCAGAGACCAGCCAGCGGATTCGTGCCGCCATCGAGGAGCTTCGGTATCGCCCCAACCTGATCGCCAGCGCGCTGAAAAAACACCAGACCTTTAGCGTGGGCCTGCTTGTTCCTGACATTACCAACCCCTTTTATGCCGCCCTGGCGCGTGCTGTCGAGGACCAGGCCCTGGCCCACAACTATGCCGTCCTCATATGCAGCACCGATAACATCGCCGAGCGCGAGGAAAAACAACTGGAGCTCTTCCTCCGCCAGCGCCTGGACGGCCTGATCGTTGCTACATCTGAGGCCATGGGGCAGGAATTTTTCAACACCCTACATCAATCACAGGTGCGCGTCGTCTTTATCGACCGCGTCATTCCCAATGTGCCCTATCCCGTCATCGCAACCGACCACTACCTGGGCAGCTACCTGGCGACCGAGCACCTGATCGAGCTGGGACACCGCGAGATTGCCATCTTCCTGGAGCCACTGACTCTGCGCTCGTCGCTTGAGCGCCTGCGTGGCTTCGCCAAAGCCCTGGAGGCCCACCAGATCAAATTCGATGATCACCTCGTCTTTAGCGAGGGTTTTGGCGTCGAGGCAGGCTACGAGCTAGCGCAACGCATGCTAGCTCAGAAGGGCCCACAAGAGCTTCCCACGGCTATCTTCGCGGCCACCGACCAGCTAGCCATAGGAGCGCTCCAATATTTCCACGAAAAGGGCATCAATGTGCCGGACCAGATCTCGCTTATCGGCTACGATGACATTCAAATGGCAAAGATGGTCTCGCCACCCCTGACGACCGTCGCCCAACCCATAACCGAGCTTGGACATCAAGCCTTCGAGGTACTCCTGGGCACTCAGGCCCTCTCCGCAACAACCACTCTGCTACCACCCAGGGTTATCATTCGTAGCTCTACAGCTGCTCCCCTCCCGCAAAGCTAGCAGGCGAAAGCAATACTGCATGTAATTCAGGTAGCGCCTATGGGCGGGGAGATCCCATAGGGTTGGGCATGGGAACACCACTCTGGTCCACAATGCGCGTGCTGAGCGGGCGTACCAGCTCTATGAGACGCTTGTATTTCTCTTCACCCAGATGTTGCCAGGGCGGGAGCGCCAGCCAATCTGTGCGATCTTCGATGGCTCGATGCAAAGCTGTACCGCTTGCAGTAGCACGGCCCTCTTCGTCGATCAGGCCTCTCCGGCGCATACGATGCTCGGCAGCCTGCCAGTCTTCGTCGCTCCAGCCACGATGAGGCTGTATGGCCTCCCTGGCAATATTTCCCACACTTCCCTGAAGCACGTGCGCCTCACAGCCATCAATCCCTTCGCCCAGCAAGGCGACGATGTGGCCATCACCTCGATACTCACGCAACAAGGTGGCAGCATGCCAGAGCACGAGATGTGGCTCTTCAGGCCATTTCATGTCGCTATAGGCCGCGAAGAGGGTGCGACCAATCACTGAGCAGCCCACGACTGCCTCTCGCGCCAGTTCCGCCGCCTCTGCCAGTTCGGGCGAAGCAATGCTCTCTCCCAGCAAGCGACGCAAGGCCTTGTCGGCAGCCCGCACGCGGGCGCTCCAGACGCGCTCGGGGGTTGAGAACTTCCAGGCATCGGGAATGGCGCGCGCAACCATGCGTGGGTGAAAATTATAGAAGGTGGCGGTCACAATAGAGGCGGAGACTGCACCCAGGGGAGCGGCACGCGAGGCAAAATACCCCATCCAGAAGCCTTTAAGACCCGCCTCCTTGTAGGCCTCGCGAGCCTCGGGCGCGAAATAGATCATCGCATTATACGGCTCCAGCACAGCCCAGGCTGTACGCGCAACAGATAAATCAGGCTGATCGTTCGCAATAAACACATGGCCTCCTTTGGCTCTACACACTCAACAATGAAACAACTGCTTGTCGTCGTTAAATGATGCGCCGTACAATGACAGATCAGGTGCATATTTCAGCATCAAACATCATTATCGCACACACCCAGACAAGGAATGTTCAGGCGTAATTCCCATTTCAGGCATACACTATGGCTATAGGACGTATAGGAGAAGACATGATGTTACAAGCCTTCTGGATCGAGGCAGGGGAAGACACCTTCCGCGCAACAATACATACACAAGGACCCTGGCATCCAGACTTTCAGCATGGAGGGCCGCCAGCGGCCCTGCTGGTGCGCCAGATAGAGCGCTGCTCGCCACGACCATATATGATGCTAGCACGCGTCTCCATCGACATCCTTGGGCCTATGCCCATCGCCACCTTTCGCGCCACCGCACTCGTGGTGCGCTCTGGACGCAGCGTGGAGCTACTGAACGCCACACTAGAACATGAGGGACGAACCGTCATGCGTGCCAACGCCTGGCGCGTAAAGCTACCCAACGCGCAGCCGCCCGCGCAAGCTCCCGAGCAGGCTCCCCCCATACCAGCAGAGACCACCGATCCCACCCAGACTCCTGCCTGGAACTGTGGCTTCCTCACCGCGACCGAGTGGCGCTTCGTCCGCGGCAACTATGCCCAAATTGGCTCGGCCATGGCCTGGATTCGCCTGCGCTACCCTCTACTGGCGGGAGAAGAGCTATCCCCCACCCAGCGCCTGATCGCGACCGCCGATTCGGCCAACGGCATTAGTAGCGCGCTCGATATCAGCACCTGGCAATTTATCCCACCTGAGCTAACTCTGCATATTCTGCGCCCACCAACCGGCGAGTGGCTCTGTATGGATGCAGCGACCCTCATCCAGAGCGAGGGAACCGGCCTGACAACCTCCAAACTCTATGATACCCATGGCCTGGCCGCTCGCTCCGCCCAATCTCTCTTTATCTCCCGGCGCGCCCAGTAAAGCCCATGGTGACCCATATCTCCTTACCCTGCGAAGCGCCACAGACGCTGACAAGTCTTTATACATCAATATATAAAACAGGAGAAAACACATACATGCTAAAAACCGAACAACGCACGCTGGGTGCCACTGACATCGTCGTTCCTGCCTTGGGGATCGGCACCTGGAGCTGGGGCGACGCCAATTTCTGGGGCTATGGACAGGACTTTGCCCGCGAGGATATCACACAAGCCTATAAAGCCTGCCTGGACGCTGGATTGAACTTCTTTGATACTGCGGAAATTTATGGAAGTGGCATGTCCGAGCGCATCCTTGGCGCGTGCATGCGTGAGGATAGAGAACCTATTATTATCGCTACCAAGTTCGCGCCTCTCCCCAAACGCCTCTCGGCCCGCACACTGCTCAAGGCGCTGGACGACTCTCTGGAGCGCCTCGAGGTTGATCATGTGGACCTCTATCAGATCCACTGGCCCTACACCCTGCTCAGCATTCACTCCCTGATGGACGCGCTAGCCAAAGCGGTACGCCAGGGCAAGGTACGCGCGGTCGGCGTCAGCAACTATAGCGCCACACAGATGCACAAGGCCCATGCCCGCCTGGCACGCTACGATATTCCCCTGGCCTCTAACCAGGTCCATTACAGTCTGCTACATCGCCAGCCGGAGAGCAACGGCGTCCTGGACGCCTGCCGCGAACTCAACGTCGCATTCATCGCCTACAGCCCACTTGAGCAGGGACTCCTCACAGGCAAATACCGCCCCAATGGCAGCAACACCCCGAAGATTAGCGGACCCCGCCGCTTTACCCCTGCCTTCAGTCGTGGCAGACGGAACAAGATGGAACCGCTCATCGCCACATTGGCGGAGGTCGCCCAGAACCATGACAAAACCATAGGACAGGTAGCCCTCAACTGGCTCATCGCCCGTGACGAGCACGTCATTCCCATCCCTGGTGCCAAAAACGCCAACCAGGCCCGGCAAAACGCGGAAGCCCTCGGCTGGCAACTCTCACCCGAAGAATTCGCCCGCATCGACCAGGCCGCGCAATCCTACAAATAGAAACCCACAACAGGCGTACGCGGCTACTTCCCTAAGTAGCCGCGTACGCCTGCTACGGGCTTTTAATATCTTCTTTGCTGGTTCTATCGTATCACACCTGTCAATTACTACACATCGTCTATTTGGACGATGTTTTTCTTTCTTTTTGAGGGTATTCTTTCAATGTACTGTTTTTGTTTGCCACACATAGACGCTCTACACTCCAAACCTCAGTAGAAGGAGAAGGCATGCACACGCCCTTCACGCGTTACATCATCCTGCTATCTACATACCTTAAACCCCAATGGCGGCGTAGCCTCTTGCTTGGGCTGCTGATTCTCTTGACGATTGGACTCCAGCTCCTCAGTCCGCAAATCCTAAAAACGTTTATCGATGCCGCGCTGGCTCATGGCGTCTCAAGCTCGCTCCTGCTGATTGCCCTGGCATTTCTTGCTGTGTTACTGCTCAAGCAAGGCCTGTCCATCGCCAGCACCTACCTGGGCGAGTATGTGGCCTGGACCGCGACCAATCAGCTCCGCAGCGACCTCATCGCGCACTGCCTGACGCTTGACCACGCCTTTCATAGCTCGCATACCTCCGGCGAGATGATCGAGCGCGTGGACGGCGATGTCAACGCGCTCGCCAACTTCTTCTCCCAATTGTTCTTTCAGCTTTTCAGTAATGTGCTCCTGCTCTTCGGCATTCTCATTATGTTCTTTCGCATCGATTGGCGCGCCGGACTGGGCGTCACGCTCTATGCAGCCTTCTTTCTGGGCATGCTCATCATACTTAATAAACGCCTGATACCTTACTGGAAGGCCCAGCGCCAGGCCAGCGCGGACTTCTATGGCTTTCTAGGTGAGCGCCTGGCTGGGGTCGAGGATATCAGGACTAATGGCGCGGTCACGGCCATGATGCGGCGCTTTCTCCTGCTCCTACGCACCTGGTTTCCTCTTACCTATCGGGCACGCATGATGGACGCGCGTTTCTCCATTGTCAATTTCACTACTATTGCCGCTGGCTTCTTCCTGATCTTCCTGCTTGGTGCCTACCTCCATGGCCTGTATCCAACCGAGGTCACCGTTGGCACCATCATTGCCATGTATAATTATGGCTTGATGCTTCTGGAGCCAGTCTGGGCAATTCAGGACCATATTCAAGACCTGCAACAGGTCGAGGCTTGCATTCAACGCGTGAACGAATTACTGCTTATGACATCAGCTCTACAGGATGGGCAAAGGACATTGTCTGATGGAGCGCTGAAGCTTGCGTTTCGTGACGTTACCTTTGGCTACACTGAGACACAGCCGGTCGTACAAGATATAGCGCTTACAGTCGAACCCGGGAAGGTCCTGGGCATTGTGGGCAGGACTGGCAGCGGTAAGACTACCCTGGCACGCCTCGTCTTTCGCTTCTATGATCCGCAACATGGCGAGGTATGCATCAACGATATACCGCTTCAAGAACTCAGCATCCGCGACCTTCGCCAGCATATCGGACTCATTACGCAGGAGGTACAGCTCTTTCACGCCAGCGTGCGCGATAATCTGACCTTCTTCAATCCCACGATTCCCGATACAGCCATCCTCTCCGCGCTACACGAGAGCGGCCTGGGCGTGTGGTACCAGTCTCTCCCCCAGGGGCTTGAAAGCAGGCTGGGTCCGGGTGGTGAGGGCCTCTCGGCGGGGCAGGCGCAGTTGCTGGCCTTCGCGCGTATCTTCCTCATCAATCCAGGAATCGTGGTGCTGGACGAGGCATCATCGCGCCTCGATCCCATCACAGAACGCCTGCTGGAACAGACCATGGAGAAGTTGCTGGCTGGTCGCACAGCCATTATTATCGCCCATCGCCTCACTACTGTTCAGCGCGCTCACGATATCCTGCTCCTGGAGGACGGGAAAATAGGCGAATATGGGGCACGCGAGGCACTGGCCAGCAATCCTACTTCACGTTTTGCTCAGCTTCTCAAACACGGCCTCACGGAGGTCCTGGCATGACAACACTCAAGTCGCTCTGGCGACTGGTACGCTATAAGCCCCTCTACTTTTCCTGCAATAGCCTGGTCAGAATCACGATGTATATGGAGCGCATCGTCTTTGGCCTGATCTGCCAGGCCTTCTTGAACGCACTCTCGACCAAGCATCAGTTAACGCCTGGCTTCTTCATGCTCTTTCTCCCCTGGCTGCTCGTCATCGCGCTCCGCGTAGGGGTGTATTACGCGGGTATGCATGGCATTATCCACTTTGACTTTCGTGCCCGAGCGCTCATACAGTACAATCTCTTTCAATACCTGCTCAACAGGGTCCATGGCGCGGGCAAGGCATACTCACAAGGGGAGAACATAAGCTATATTCGCGACGACCCACAATATATCGTGACGATGCTGACAGGGATTGGCAACTTTATCGCGCTCCTCCTCTACTCTCTCACGGCGCTCGTAATTCTGCTGCGCACCAATGTCTTGATTACGCTCCTGGTTTTCCTTCCACTTGTGGTCGTCCTGGCTCTAACGCGCCAGGCCCGCAAATCGCTTCAGCGCTATCGCCAGCTTAGCCGCGAAGCCACCACTGAGGTTACCGGGGTCATCGGCGAGATCTTCTCATCTGTGCAGGCCATCCAGGTTGCAGGGGCCGAGCCACATGTCATAGGGCACTTCCAGGTCTTGAGCGCCAAACGCCGCCAGGCCATGCTGCTCGACCAGCTCTTCTCAACGATGCTGCAAACCGTTACCAGTAATGTCAGCGATATCGGCACGGGGCTGACTCTGGTGCTGATCGCGCTCCTGGTCAATAACGGTACGCTTGGTCCAGGAGATATCTTCATCTTCACCTACTACCTGGCCCTGGTAACCAGCTTCTTTAACGAGGCCAGTAGCTTGCTCGCAAGCTATGCTCAGGCAAAGGTCTCATTCACGCGCCTGGAATCTCTTCTGCCAGAGGCGGAGCGAGATACGCTGGTAACGCATCAACCACTCTCTCTACAAGGAGATTTGCCGGAGATACCTCCCATCAAAAAGCAGGCCATGCCGCTTGAGTGCCTCGAAGTCCACAATCTAAGCTATTGCTATCCAGGTGGAGAACGTGGCATCGAAAGGATTAATCTGTCATTGCGACGCGGCACACTGACGGTGATTACTGGACGTATAGGTGCGGGCAAAACCACGCTTTTACGCACTCTCCTCGGCCTCCTGCCCAGAGCTGAGGGAGAGCTATACTGGAATGGTGAATTAATCGCGGAACCCGCACATTTCTTCATACCACCCCAGAGTGCCTACACGCCCCAGGTACCCCAGCTTTTTAGCGATCCTTTGCGAGAGAATATTCTCCTGGGCTGGCCTGAGCAACCAGGTAAGCAATCATTGAATAAGGCCATCGCTACAGCCGTTCTGGAGCCAGATATTGCAGCGCTGGAGCAAGGGCTGGAGACCCTGGTAGGGACGCGTGGCATCAAGCTTTCCGGTGGGCAAATCCAACGCACAGCGGCGGCGCGCATGCTTGTACGCGAAGCCGAGCTCCTGGTTTTTGACGACCTCTCCAGCGCGCTCGACGTCGCAACCGAACAGCTTCTCTGGGAGCGCCTCTTCTCTGGTGGAGAACGCACCTGCCTGGTGGTTTCGCACCGCCCAGCGCTTTTAGAGCTAGCCGACCAGGTCATCGTCCTGAAAGATGGCCGCGTCGAAGCCACAGGGCCCCTGGGCTCGCTACTAGAGATCTGCGAAGAGCTGCAAGGTATCTTCAATCGAATTTAGAGCATGGGCAGGTAGTGGGCTGCGCTGCTAAAGCACGCGTCTAAATATAAAGGGACGGAGCTACGCCATGATATTTAGGCGCGTGCTTTAGCAGCGCGGTCGGAGCGCACATTGCCGCTTTAGCAGCGTCATCATCCTTACTCAGCGAGGCAGACGCGGTTGCGCCCGGCGCTTTTGGCCTGGTACATGGCAAAATCAATGTACTCACAAGACTTACTCACTACAGACAAATGAGTAAAAAAGCCTTTACATGTGATATAGTACAGCTAACAAGCGGCATTCCCAATCATCGATATACCTGGATAGTTTACTGTCTTTTTATTGATGTTTGTCTATATTATTTTCAGGAGACCGCCCATGAGTGATGTACTCGTCCAGCCCCCAACAGAGGGGGAAGGGGCCTCGGCGCTGCGGCAGAATACACTGGGTCTACGTCACGCGATTGTTATTTCGGTGGCTGTTATGTCGCCAGCCGCCTCGGTTTTCTTCAACACTATTCCTCAAGCCGGCCTGGTCGGCGCGGCCATCCCCTTATGCTACCTGGTGGGATTTGTGATCGCTTTGCTGGTCGCGAATCAGTACAGCGAGTTCTCACGCGAGATCCCTTCCAGCGGCTCGGCCTACACCTTTGTTCTGGAGGGGCTAGGCCCAATTCCAGGATTTCTTACCGCCTGGGTTGGCCTGGCGGCAGTCGTCACCGGCGTACCCTATTCCTTTGTGCTGCTTGGTGCCAACCTGCAAACGCTGGTCCTGCGCTGGTTCGGCCTTAATCTCCACTGGAGCTTCTGGTTTGTGCTGGCCATAGGCCTGGCCTTCGCCATCTGCTACCTGGGTGTGCGCCAGTCCTTGAATGTGGACCTGGCCTTCCTCGTCTTCGAAATTGGCGTGTGCCTGATTCTAGCGGCCATCGTCCTCTTCCACGTGGGACAGCAGGGAGGACTGAGCCTGGTTCCATTCACCCTCCAAACCGTGCCCGCCAATGGTGATATTACCGCTGGTCTGATTCTCGCGACTCTCAGCTATATTGGCTTTGAGACCGCCGCCGCCCTGGGCGAGGAGACGCGTGATCCTCATCGCAATATTCCACACGCCGTCTTCGGTTCCATGCTCGTCGTCGGCCTCTTCTATGTGCTCATGGCCTATGTCGGCACAATCGGTTACGGTATTCCGCACATGGTCAATGGTTTCGCCAACGATCCCGCGCCCTTCGATACCATTGGTCGCCTCTATGGTGGTCCCATACTAATCGTACTCATCGATATCGTGGGCGTGCTCTCCTTCTTTAGCGCGGCCCTGGCAATCATCAATGGTGGCGCACGCATCCTCTATGCAGTGGGCCGCGACGGCCTCTTGCCTCGCTGGAGCACCTGGCTGCATCCCAGGCGCCAGAATCCCATCGGCACGGTCATCATGCTATGCACCCTCGGCCTGGTCATCGGTCTACCGCTGGGCTTCCTCTTCACGCCCATCCAGGCCTTTGGCTTCCTGGGTACACTCGACGCCGCCCTGGTCCTGATCATCTACGGCCTGGTCTCGGTCGCCAGCATCCTCTTCTTCTGGCGCAAACGCCGCGCGCGCTTCAACGTCTTCCTCCACGCCCTGCTCCCAGGACTGGCAACCCTGATTATCGCGGGCATCCTGGCGGCAGTCTTTATCTCGCCCTCTCCCTGGCCCCTCAACCTCATTCCCTTTGTGCTCGGAGCCTGGCTCATCCTGGGATTCGTCCTGCTCTTCGTCCTGCGCAAAAAGCTGACCACACAGATAGTGTAGGGAGGAAACAAACTTCTCGCCACTACGTGGCTCGTAGGGTAAAAAGGGTTGGCGACGGGCTGGCTCCGCCAACCCCTTCACGTTTAGGAAAGCAATTTATCGGCGATGGTTTTGCAGACGCGGCGCGCGATGCCCTGGCCATCCTCAAGAGCGTTCTGCCTCTGGGTGTAGACGGCAATGATATAGGTCTCCTTGCCACGCGTAATGATGCCTGAGGAGTTCATAACCCACAATGAGTCGGGACCAACCACCCAGCCATCTTTGAGCGCGACTAAAGCTCCCTGGGGCACAGTGTCGCCGACTCCCACCTGCTGATCAGTCTCTACATTCCGCATGAGGTTGAGGGCAATGGCGCGATCATAGGGCGTCAGGATCTTCCCCTGCTGCAAGAGGGCCAGCAGGGTGACCATCGTCTGTGGCGTCACATTGCTATAGCCCCACGCGTCATTGTTGGGTTCAAGGCCCGTGACGCCTATCTTCTGGAGATAGCTCGTAATAGCTGATGCTCCCCCAAGCTCATCAAAGAAGAGCGCGGAGGCGGAGTCATTGTCAGAGTTCTCAATCATTGTGGTCAATAATTGCATCTGATCATCGTCTGGCTCCTGACCCTGACTCTCCAGTTTATCGAAAAAGGCCAGCATGATAGGCACCTTCATCGAGCTCGCCATGGCGAATGATACATTCCCATTATAGGTATATGTACGCTGGCGCGTGATATCATAGATCGCGACCCCTACACTATCGCCATTTTGCCTCAGGTATTTCGCCAGGTCAGACGAGAGCACATCCAGCGACGCGTGCGACAACATAGTGCTAGGAGAGTTGTAACTCACCGCGGAGGCTGTAATCCAACCATTTCCGCTATTCTTTGGCGCGGACCACTGCACGTGATACCAGAGCATACCCGACTGCCACTCAGCCTCGCCCAACAGCGTCAGGGGAAAATTCTGTCCCACATGCGCCATTTCCTGACCCTTCACAGGCAGGCTAAGCAGAGATGAGTCGCCTTGCGCCCAGACAGTCTGCTGAGTCTTCACAGCAATATCGGGTCCACCCAGGGTGTTCAAATAATCCAGTCCCGAGGTCAAACGCTGCGCAATTGGGTGGCCAGAGGCATCAAGTGTATCTTGATCAAGCAGCAGGGCATCACGCTCAAACACCTGGACCTGCATATGGTGGATCTGTCCATCTTTTTTCACGGTAAAGGGCACTACCTCGGTCTCTGGCAGACCAAAATCCTTCTGCCAGCCATCGGGCGAGATATCCGCGCGATTCATATACGTCCATAGGGTCTGCGGAATAAAATGACCAACATCCTGGCCCAGGAAGATGCCCATCTTCACAAAGACATTCTTACTCAAGGGAGGAGACGAAGCAGCATGCTTCGCGAGTAGCGAGGAGCTAATCATCCTTCGTACATTGACATAGGTTAACGAGCTTCCCTTGCCGCCAATGGGCACCTGGCTGCCCGCGTTCAACAGCGAGGGCAGCAGCGAGAGGCGCTCAACTCCTGTCGAGCGGTCACTCACACCCGTGCTAATCAAATTTGACACCACATCTTTTGTATCCGCCAGGTCGCCCTGCTGCTTGTCTGGCAGAAAGAGAGCGCCCAGGCTATAAAATTGCAGCCAGCCCCGATTCGTCGGGAAGGCAGCCGTTACTGGCACGCCCAGATTCGCTCTGCCATTATGCTTCTGATAATACCCCTCAAAGAGGGGAGAGACTTTGAGGGCTTGAGACGAAGTGAGAGAAAACGCGAAATCCGGCTCTGTAACCTTGCCATCGCTCTCCCAACGCTCTCTCCGACTGACCGCCACTACGCTCCCCTGTTGCGCAGAGAGCGAACTAGAGGTCAGACCTATGCATAATAAGGTACTAAATACCAGGAGTATCATGATAATTAAAGTACTTTTGGGAGAAAGAGGTTTTATGCGTGTTCTTTTCGCCTTCTTGCTTCGCTCTTGCATGTTGCTTCTTCTCTTCTTCGTCTCTAATGCCCTCTTTGAATACTAGCAGAGAAATATCTTGAAAATAAAAAAAAGCTCTCAAGAATTTGTCAAGTCTTACACTGCATAACGGCATTCTGCGACTTAAATCGCGAGAGGTCGCCGCTAATTTCCGTAAGTGATAACCAGGGGCGCCGGCCTCATTGCAAGCACATCCGCGGGAGTCATCAGCCCGGTTGCGGCCTCGATGTGATAAAAGAGTTTGAAGCCACCGTAACGAAAGTTATGATACTGCTTCATATCCTGCCCCACCCACTCGGCATACTGCTTCTTCTTATCCTCATGATCTCCCTGGTAGCCACCAACACTATCCACATGCAGGATGACATCCACACGCTTATCAGCGAGCAATTTATGCTTATCCGCCAGTTCCGCCTGGGTCGCATCAAAGGGGTTGGTCAGGCTATCTCCATCTCCACGATACTGGTGAAAAATAAGCATCTTACGCGGGACATGGTATTTCATAGGTATGGTCGCGAGAGCCTCGATGATTGGATTAAGGTCACTGGCACGCACATTGCTCAAGTTCACACCCGGCACACCATCATGACGCGGAAACATCCATTCTGGATCGACCGCCAGGTGCACAAAGGAGTAGCGCTGCAAATACGGTAGAAAGCTCGTTAGTTCCTTCATGACAGGTGCCCGGCCGAAATTGAGGTCGAGGAAGAGCAGGAGTTGGTGCCGCTGGCAGAAATCTACATAGCTCTGTATCGTCCGGGCATCCACGTGATGACTGTAGTAACCATCGGGACCAGGAAAAGAATCTGGCACGCTCACCACCAGGTCTACGCCAGATTGAACGGGATGCGCCGAGTCTAGCCGTTCATAGGCGGCTCCCTGCTCGCGTAGCTTCTCATACATGGACTCACTTGGCTCAAAGGCGGGGCCAGTCACCTCAGACCCGGGAACAGCATAGTAGGCCACGACACGATGCCTGGGCAATACAGCTCCCAAAGCCGGATCAAAAGGTGGATATGCCTTCTTCGTCTCCTGGGGAACAGAAGGGAGACGCAGATGAGATAGAGCAGTAGCCCATATGGGGTAAAATATCACCATCCCAACCACCACCAGCAGACTACATACCAGAACAACGGCACTCCCTGGCCCACTAATAAAGCGTGACCACCGCTGTCGTATCTTCATTTGGGGTTTTAAAAGAGGCATCTTCGCCTCAGATCCTTGACCTTTAGAGTATTCAGATGTTTTACGCACAGCATAATCCCTTCCACAATCTCTCTAGAAAAGAGTATGCCAGAGCCACCTAGAGGAACATATCTATACACTTATAAATAAAGGTGGTGTAGTACACGGGCGCTCTCTCCTATACTGCACCGCCTTTTTTATGGGCGTCGCAGACACGAACATGCTATACTAGTGACGCAGTAGACACAAATTCTATAGAAGAAGGACACTTTTATATGGCACTTTCGCGGCATGAGCGCCTGGCACTCGCCCACCTGGCCCTGGATGGTCTCTCACTTGGAGACGCCTTTGGCGACACATTCTTTGGCCGCCCCGCCAATCCAGACGCTATCCAGGCTCGTATTGATGCACGAGGGCTAGCAAACGCTCCCTGGCCGTATACCGATGATACCCAGATGGCGCTCTCGCTTGTCGCGGTCTTGCGTGATAAAGGATATATTGACCAGGACGAACTCGCCGCGAGCTTCGCGGCCCACTACGAGCCAGGGCGCAAATATGGCGCGAGTATGCACGGCTTGCTGCGCGGCATTCAGCAGGGACGCCCATGGCGGGAGGGTGCCACAAGTCAGTTCGAGGGTCAGGGATCATACGGCAATGGGGCCGCCATGCGCGTGGCTCCCCTCGGTGCCTTCTTAGCAGATCAACTAGATACGGTCGTAGAGCAGGCTACACTCTCGGCGGAGGTGACTCACGCTCACCCTGAAGCCATTGCGGGGGCCATCGCCATCGCAGTGGCAACCGCGCTCGCCTGGCAGCTTCGCCAGGGCAGCCTGCTTCCTTCGCGTACCGAGTTCATTGATCTCATTCTACCTTTTCTACCTGAGAGCCAGGTACGCAACAAGGCCCGGCGCGCACGCGATATCTCAGAAACAACCTCTGTTGAGGCCGTGGCCGCCATGCTGGGCAGCGGCTATGCTATCTCAGCCCCCGATACGGTCCCCTTTGTCCTCTGGTGTGCAGGTGAAGGACTGGGTAACTACACAGAGGCGCTCTGGTTGACGATACGTGGCATGGGCGACATGGATACCACCTGCGCCATGGTTGGTGGCATCGTCGCACTCTCCTGCCCCGAGCCAGCCCTCCCCACAACCTGGCTGACGGCCCGAGAGCCTCTCCCTACCTGGGTGAAATAAAAAAAAGTCCATGCCAGCATGGACCCTACACGCTCCTAATTCCCTTGTAGGATCAATGCTGGCATGGACTTAAAACTTATGAATGGCTGGACACTGGCTCCTGCGCTGAGGCCGCGAGCTTAGCCACTTCCGCCTCGGCCTGTTTGACTGGGCGCCAGACTTGCAGGTAGCGCGCCAGGAAGTATGAACCAATCACAAACACACCCGCCAGGACCTGGGCAATGATCCCTTCGATATTGGGGAAGAGCGCGAACCAGAGTCCCATCCAGGCTGGAATGGGCAGGTTAACAGGTGTGGTCCCAATCCAGTTGGCCAATTGCATCTCTTGAATACTCTCACCAACCATCACCACCAGGACGATACTCAGCAAGGCACCAGTCAGGATCAACATCTTCTTGTATGGAAGACGATGGTGCGCGATAAAGGTCAGGACACCCACTATGGCCGTCAGGAACAGGCCAATCGCCACGCCTTGCAATACGATATTTGAACCAACTTGCAGACGCAGGTTTTGCAGAAAGAGCACAACTTCAAAGCCCTCACGGTAGACGGAGGAGAACCCCAGCATAGCCATACCAAAGAGGATACGCGAGCTACTCACACCCTCCTCTTTCTCCTGCTGCATCAGGTCCTTGCGCTTACGATTATGCAAGGAGATCCAACCGGTCCAATAAATCTTGTGGAAAAACCAGTTCATGATGACCAGGAGTACTATAATCGCCAGCAAACCGGTCGCAGCCTGAATATCCAGCGCAGGCGCGTTAATGACGCTAAGAACGGCGATGGCCACAAACCAGGTTACAATCGTCGCCAGGAAGCCGCCAGCAGACCCCAAAGCCACTGGCCGCCGGTACACCTTCTTGGGTCCCACCATGCTCGCCGTGATCGCAGCCAGGACCAGGATCATCTCCAGCCCCTCGCGAAAGACCAGTAGCCCGGTATTGACAATCGCCGCCCCCTGGCCGATATGGGCCGTCGTTGGATCGGGATTTCCCGCGGCAGTAATTCCCTGCCAGACGAGCAGCGCAACAACAAGCAGGCCAGCAATAGCCAGCACAATACGTACACCTAGACGCAGGGGATTTGTCATCTTGAGGTTGGTCCTAGTAAACATGTCAACCCTTCCTGATGGTAACATAAATATGGTATTCTCCCGCGGGAGAGAAAAATAGAGTTAGCAATAATGGGATTTATATCCGACTCACTCACTAAGATATTAGGGCACCCTAAGACTTTTGTCAAGATCTGTAGCCCGCTTGCTTAGAACTTTGTGGTAATACTCTATTTCTCTTCTCTTCGTCTGGCAGACTCGCCTCTGAATAAGAGATGTGGGCATAGGTGGCAGGCAAGCGCCTGCCACCTATGCCCACATCTCTTACCTACTTCTCGTAGCAAAGTGAGGGTTGGTGCTTATGGGAGAGGTTATGGGAGAGGGGTCCAGTTGTGCCAGCTTCCATCATAGGCGGCCTGCTGCAAGATATTACTGGTTGAGCGTGCAAATAAATCAATGCGGTTCGCTCCCCAGGAGACGGCTGTAGGCGCGGAGCCGAGCGCGCCCGCGATAAAGCTCCAGTCATGCCAGGTCCCATCAAACCAGTTATGGCGTACCGAGCTATCGGCGGCGTTGATAAAGACATCCAGGCGCCCAGGCGCCCAGGAGGCCACAGTCGGGCCGGAAGTAAAGGTATCCTGGCTGATGGGCGTCCAATCGCGCCAGGTATTCTCAAAATGCCTCTGCCAGAGGTGATTATCCGTACCGCGTACAAAGAGATCAATCTGCCCCGTGTGCCAGGAAGAGATCGCGGGGGCGGCCGACGCGACTCCACCCATCGCTGTCCAGGCATTCCAGACGCCAGTAAAGCGCCGGTAGTAGACAGCACCAGCAACACTACTAATACAGACATCGATGACGCCCTGTAGAGGTGAGGCAACTGCTGGATCGGCGGTCAGGATACCATCCAGCGTCTCCCAGGCATGCCAGGTGCCGTCATACCACATATGTTGAAAAGAATTATCACCGCCACGCACGAAAATATCCAGCCGTCCCGGCCCCCACGAGGTCGCGACCGGGTCATAGGCCAGCGAGCCACCCAGCGACTCCCAGGCCGCCCAGTGGCCATTATCAAAGGCTCGATGCCACAGAGCATTATCGCTGCCACGCGCAAAGACATCCAATCGCCCGGTTCCCCATGAGGTTACCGCTGGCCTGGTTGGCACACCATTGATGACCGCGACCTGGGCTGTGGCAGTCGCGTTGGGCGTCGCTGTAGGTTGAGTTTTTGGCGTTGGCTTCTTCTTTGTATGCACAGCGGGAGTGGAGCTAGCCGTTTGTGACTGGGAGCGAAACACCGTCGATAGGCCAGCCAGCGCCAGGCCGCCCAGCGTTAATCCCGCCAGTCCTCCGACCACGGCGCGACGCGAGATCTGTCTCTGAGGAGGATTGGAGGAAGGAAGGGGCGTCGTCGAGGGTGGGGGCAAGGTCCCGCTATAAAAGGGACCCGCGACCGTGGCGGATGAATGATACTCCGGCGAGGACTGAGCCGCCTTGCTTGGCAGGCTCATATGTAAGGGTTTCAAGTTACTCGTGCGGGTGGGTAGCATCGCACAAGCCTCCTCGAAGGCGGAGGCAAAATCTTGAATGGAGGGGAAGCGCGTTTGTGGATCTTTGGCCAGGGCGCGTTCGATGACATGCTCAAGGGTGATGGGCAGAGCGGGCATCCTGGCTCGTAAGGAGGGGAGGGACGAACGGATGTGCTGGATAGCGACCTCGGTCGGTGAGCCAACAAAGGGAGGCACACCACACAACCATTCATAGACCACGACTGCCAAAGCGTACTGATCGCTGGCAGGAGAGTACTGACCATGAAACTGTTCGGGGGCCATGTAAAACGAGGTTCCGATGACGCCCCGCCCTGCCTGCGTATGCTGCCGATTCTGCTCGCCCACGGCGATACCAAAGTCGCTCAGCATGACGGTGTGATCATCCATGAGCAGCATATTCTCGGGCTTAACGTCGCGATGCACAATATCGCGGTCGTGGGCATATTGGAGAGCCTGCGACATCTGACGCACATACTGCGAAAGCGCTGAAATGGGCACAACGCTGCCCGCCGGGTGCAGTTCACGCAACGAGCCATAAGGGGCATACGACATGACCAGGAAGGGCGTCTCCAGCTCTATCCCAAACTCTAATACCCGCACGATATTGGGATGTGCCAGGTGGGCGATGAGCCGCGCCTCCGTAAGAAAGGTCTCCAGCACCTCTGGCGTCAACTGCAATTGCAATACCTTGATCGCGGCCTGCGTCTTCAGGTATATATGCTCCCCCAGATACACATTGGCGAAGCCTCCCTGACCGATGCGTTTCACCAGCCGATAGTTGCCGAGCTTTTGTTCAGTTTGCTCCATCATCGCGGGAAAATTCCTCCAATGCATCACTGCTCTAGATTTGCATATCTACAACATAGTAATATAACAAACATACGAGCACATAGCTTAGAAAAGGGGTGTAAAGTACTATTACTTTTCATGCTTCTAGCGTCCAGGCTCAACAACCTGAAGCAACAATCAACTCAAGCGAGACCCAGTTCTCACAGTTGACGTGTCTTTTCTATGGATGGGAGCCAAATCTACGACAAATAAAATAAAGGAAGAAAACATGCAACAATTTCCAGACCTGGATCTAACTTCACCAGCATTCAAAGCCAATCCATACCCTACCTTCGCGGACCTGCGTCACCAGGACCCCCTTCACCAGATTACGCTGCAAAGTGGGCGCTCCGCCTGGCTAGTAACACGCTACCAGGATGCGGATACCATCTTGCGAGACGAGCGCTTCGTGAAAAGCGTGGGCAATGCCTTCACTCCCGAAGAGATAGAGCAATTCCCGCGTGCGTTACCACAACAGGCCTCAAGCTTCCTTAGCCTCCACATGCTCAATATGGATCCGCCCAACCATACCCGTCTACGCTCGCTTATCAACCTCTCTTTCACCCCTCGCCTGGTGGAGCAGTGGCGCGAACGTATTCAGGAGATCACAGACGAGCTGCTAGACGCGGTTGAGTCCAAAGGCAAGATGGACCTGATCGACCAGTTCGCCTTTCCGCTTCCTATGATCGTCATCTCTGAAATGCTGGGCGTTCCCTCAGCCGACCGCGCAAAGTTCCGCGCCTGGTCCAACCTCATTGTAGAGGCCTCAGGCAATCCTGAGGCCTTTCGCCAGGCGGCGGGTGAGCTGATGGCCTTCTACCAGTATCTCTTTGAGCTACTCGAAAGCAAACGCCAGTCTCCCGCTAATGACCTGCTGAGTAAGCTTATTCAAGCAGAGGAGCAAGGCGATAAACTCTCGCAGGAAGAGCTGATGGCCATGGTCTTTCTGCTCATCGTTGCTGGACATGAAACCACCGTTAACCTGATCAGCAATGGCATTCTGGCCCTTCTAGAGCATCCCGACCAGATGCGCTTACTTCAGGAAAAACCTGAGTTGATTAGAACAGCGGTCGAGGAATTTCTGCGCTATCGTGGTCCCTTGCTGCTCGCAACCCAGCGCTGGGTTCGTGAAGATCTTGAATTTGGCGGCAAACCTATGAAACGTGGCGATCATATCCTTGTCGCGCTCTCTGCTAATAATCGCGATGAAGAAGAGTTTGCCAGTCCTGACAAGCTCGATATTACGCGCAAGGAGAACCGGCACCTTGCCTTTGGCAAGGGCATTCACTACTGCCTGGGTGCTCCCCTGGCACGCCTCGAAGGTCAGATTGCTATCGGCACACTGGTGCGCCGCCTCCCTCACCTGCGCCTGAGCGTCGCGCCCGAAGAACTTACCTGGCGTCCAGGCTCACTCATCATGGGCCTGAACACTCTCCCCGTCACCTTCTAGAGAATTATATTATTGCTTATGTGAAGAAGCACCCTGGCTACCTGTAGCAGTTAGGGTGCTTCTTCATATCCAGTCATAAAAGGGATTGCATCCTGTTCAACAAACCCTTCTCATCAAAAAGTCACTCAATGTGGAACTTTCTTTGCCTGCATGGACTTCACTGTTCACCCAGCACAGCGTTTGCAGGAAACGCGAAGCCATCTTATCTTAACTCATTATAGATAGATTGTCTTCGATGCAACGTTGTAATACAGTATATGAGCAAATCTGGAGGCATATCAAGGATGAGAATCTCCTCATATTTCTCCAATCTTTCTCCCATCCTCGCTTGTTATGCTACCGCAAGAACCCATCTTAATATTAATAATCCTATTGATCATACTCGTAGGTCGTTCATCATGGATGACTAATCCTTTGGAGAGTAAACAATCGTGCCAGAAACATCAACCCTCTCCCCTGGGGAGACTTCCGACACGTACACTTTTTCTTCGGTAACGCGCCCTGAACCTGAAGATGATATGCGAGTACATAGGGGTTGGGTACAGCTTCTCCGCTTTAGCGCGGTCGGTGGGCTTAATACCGTATTGGACCTGCTCGTCTTAAATGCCCTGCTCCTGCTGCGCCCAACTGGTAGCTCCTGGCTGATTGCCCTGTATACCGCCATCGCCTACTGTGTGGGGGCAACGAATAGCTTTCTGCTTAATAAAAACTGGACTTTTACCCATCGCCAGCCTACAACCTGGCGCGAGCTAAAGCGGTTTGGCCTGGCTACGCTCCTGGGCCTTAGCTGGAATAGCCTCTTCACCTGGCTCGCCAGCATGGTCGCGCATCCCTTTGTGACCAATACGCTCGCCTGGACAGACCTCTCGAAGGGCCTCGCCATCGCCAGCGGAACCCTTCTCTCCTTCCTGGCGATGCGCCTCTGGGTCTTTATTCACTAAACGATGGTCATTTATTGGAAAATTCTCATGATATTCCAATAAATGACCAATAAATGAGGCGTACATTGATACAGTAGGGCATTACTCTTACTGCTGCCGCGGGCGGCAAACTTTCTCATAAAAATAAAGCACTCCATCTATAAACGATAAGTGAAGGGAACACCTTATGGCTGACACGACAGAAATTGTAGCTCGACCACCATCGGAGGACGATGCGGCGCATAAAATACAGCCGCAATCCTTCACCTGGAGCCGCATCGCTCTAGGTGCCATTATGCTCATCTCGATCTTTATGAACTTCTTCCAGTTGGGAGCAAATGGCTTCGGCAACCTCTACTATGCAGCCGGCGTCAAGAGCATGGGCGATAGTCTACATAACTTTTTCTTTGTCTCCTTCGATCCAGGCAGCTTCGTCACGATTGATAAGCCACCGCTTGGTTTCTGGCTGCAGGTCATCAGCACGAAGATCTTTGGCTTTACGGGCTTCGCCCTGCTCTTCCCCCAGGCCCTGGCGGGTGTCCTCTCGGTGGCCATCCTCTACTGGCTGGTACGCCGCCACTTTGGCGTGGTCGCTGGCTTGCTCGCGGCCCTGGCTCTAGCTATCAGCCCCATCAGTGTCGTCACTAACCGCAATAATACGATTGATAGCACGCTGACGCTGGTGATGCTGCTTGGTGCCTGGGCGGTGCTTCGCGCGGCCGAGACCGGGCGCCTGCGCTGGCTCCTTCTGAGCGCTTTGGCCGTTGGTTTGGGCTTTAATATCAAGATGCTAGAGAGCTACCTGGTCGTGCCCGCCTTTGGCCTGCTCTACCTGCTCGCGGCTCCTCACAGCATTGGCAAGCGTATCCTGCACCTGTTGCTCGCGGGCGTGGTGATGGTGGTTCTTACGCTCTCCTGGCTCGTGGCGGTCGATCTAACGCCTGCCTCTCAGCGTCCCTATGTCGGCTCCAGCCAGACCAACTCCGAAATCGAGCTAGCCTTTGGTTATAACGGCGCCAGCCGCCTCTTAGGCCGCTTTGGCGGTGCTGGCGGCTTCGGTGGTAATGGGAACCGTACAGGAACGCGCACAGATGGCCAGGGCATAAGAAATCAAAATGGCTCCCGGAATGGCTTCCCAGGTGGAACCAATGGTTCAGGCACGCCTGATCTTCCTCCAAACGTGGGGCAGGGCGGGCAGTTTGGTGGCAATGGCGGTGGTATGTTTGGTACGGGCAACCCTGGCCCCCTCCGCCTCTTTAAATCGTCCCTGGGTAGCCAGATTGCCTGGCTCTTACCCGCCGCGATTCTGGGCGCTCTGGCCCTCGCCTTCCAGCGTCGTCTGCGCTTCCAGGGTGATCGCCAGCAACAGGCACTGGTCCTGTGGGGCGTGTGGTTGCTCACTGAAAGCATCTTCTTCAGTGTCGCAGGCTTCTTCCACCAGTACTATATGACAACGATGGCCCCGGCTATCTGTGCCCTCTTTGGCATTGGCCTGGTGGTCATGTGGAAAGATTTTCGCGCCTCCGGCTGGCGCGGCTGGCTTCTACCCCTGGCCCTGGCCCTTACTGCAATCGAACAGATCTATATCCTCCAGAGCTACCCCTCCTGGAGCCAGTTCTTGACGCCACTGATTGCGATCCTCTCTATCGTCACGCTGGGCGTTCTGCTGGCCTATCGCCTCGCGCCTAGAATTCGCGTTCAGGCTCCTAATGTCCGCGTCCTCTCGCTGGCACTGGCGCTTGGGATCCTGGTCCTGCTGATCACTCCAACCATCTGGGCGGCGATACCCGTTATTCAGAATACCGCCTCTCAGCTTCCGGTGGCTGGACCTTCCCAGGGCAATGACTTCGCGCGCAATGCTGGCAGTCCCGCTGGTGGCGATGGCACCAGTACCCTGATCAACTACCTGGTGGCCCATCAGGGAAACGCCAAATACCTGGTCGCGACACCCAGCTCCAATACAGCCGATAACATTATTCTCTCGACCAACAAGGCCGTAATGGCAATGGGCGGCTTCGGTGGTAGCGATCCCATTCTTACTACCAGCCAGTTATCCTCGCTGGTAAAAAATGGCACAGTTCGCTTCTTCCTGCTCGGTTCGGGTCGCGGCGGCTCCCTACCCGAGCGGATCCTCGAAGATCTCCCATCGCAGTTGCGGGAGCGCCTGGAGAGTGGCGGCTTTGGCGGCTTCGGTGGCGCTCGCTCCGGCGGTGCGACAACCTGGGTCACCCAGCACTGCACCCTGGTACCCAGCAGCGCCTGGTCAACGAACTCCAGTGCTGGTAGCCAGCTCTACGACTGCTCAACAACCCATTAATCACATTACCTTGTGGAGGCTCACTACCTCCACAGGGTGCAACCGCACTAGGAGCAGAATTTATGGACTCTTCCAATCTCTACGAGAGGTATGGCGAACAGTTCTCCTTCCCCCCGCCTGACACAAGCGGGCAGAGGCAGGCTCTCCCAACGTTCTTCAGTCAGAGGAATGTGCAACCGCCATCGCCCACCTATCCCTATATCCAGCTACCCACCAGGCCATATGCGCCAGTTCAACCTGCCACGCTACGGCCACAGCTTGTTACAGCGAAGCCAGCAGCTCGCCTTCCTAAAAGAGAGGCCTTGGCCCTGGCACGCCGCTGGAAACGCGGGATTGTTATCGCGACACTCACCTGCTTTGCTGCGCTCAGTGGCCTGGTGATGAGCCATAGTGTGGGGGATGCCGCGCGCCAAACAATACCCACTAATTCATCTAACCAGGTCACACCTGATCAAAATCAGTCCGATCCATCTCAGTCCTGGCCAGGTAATGGCGGTAACAATTTTGGCACCGACAATTCCAATCAGCCACCCGTCTCTGGCTCTCACGTCTCTTAAGTTGAGAGGTTGAATAACTTTTATGTGGAATGCGCTAACCTGGAACATCGCCCGCGCCGGTGGGCTGACCGCCTATGTCCTGCTAACCTTCGCGGTCGCGGTCGGACTCGCGCTCACCCTGCGCTGGCAATCTTCACGCTGGCCACGCCTCATCAACAGCGAACTGCACAATTTTCTGAGTTTGCTCGGCCTGATCTTTACGCTTGTACACGTGCTCGCTATCTGGATCGATCCCTTTACGCATTTTGCCTGGAGCGAGGTGCTCATTCCCTTTGCCAGCACCTATCACGCTTTCTGGATGACCCTGGGCATTCTCGCGCTCTACCTGGGACTGGCCATCGGCCTCAGCACCTGGCTGCGCCCGCTCATTGGCTATCAATGGTGGCGCCGCTTCCATGTCCTGACCTTGCTCTTGTATGTCCTGGTCACACTCCATGGCGTGTTTATTGGCAGCGATAGCGATACCTGGTGGGCGACGGCGCTCTATATCGGCAGCATCCTCCTGGTAGGAACGCTCCTCGTGCTGCGCCTCTTGAAGGCCGCCCAGGAGCCAGAACGCCCCTTGCCCGCGCCTGTCATGCAGAAAAATAATCGCGCCCTTTGAAGTCATTTACCATTTTTCAAGCCGGGCTATTCCTGGTAGAATACGTGAGAGAGTAGTTTCTCGCTCATACCTGGTCACCATACATCATTCTGTTAGAGAAAGAAGGTAGGCAACTATGCATATCCTGGTGGTAGAAGATGAAAAAAAACTTGCCCACCTCTTGCGCCGCGTCTTGCAAGAAGAGAGTCACACCGTTAATCTCGCGTATGATGGACTGAGCGGCCTGGAACTGGCTGAAAGCGGAACCTATGACGCGGTCGTTCTTGATGTCATGCTGCCCGAACTCGATGGATTTGAGATTTGTCGCCGTATGCGCACCGATAATGTCATGTCTCCCGTCCTGATGCTCACGGCACGCGGCTCGGTCGAGGATCGCGTGGCTGGCCTCAATGTGGGCGCGGACGACTATCTCCCCAAGCCCTTCGCGATGGAGGAATTGCTCGCACGCGTCAACGCCCTCTTGCGCCGCCGCGACCGCACCTTTGAGGTGGCAACCCAGTTGCGCGCCGATGACTTGATCCTCGACCTCGTGCGACACGAGGCCCGGCGTGGAGAGCGCGTGATTGAGCTGACCGCGAAGGAGTTCGCCCTCCTTGAATATCTGATGCGCCATCCTGGACAGGCCCTTACACGCACCCAGATTACCGATGCCGTGTGGCGCTATGATCTGGAGGCGCTCTCCAACGTAGTCGATATCTACATTCACTACCTGCGCGATAAGATCGATCAAGGCTTCACACGTCCACTCATCAAGACCGTGCGCGGCATCGGGTACAAGCTCGAAGCCTATCCTCCCCGCAAGGAGCAGGCTGTATGAAGAACGAACCATCACTCCTCTGGCGACTCCGCCGCTACCTGCATCGCCAATCCAGGGAGCCTGGCGCGGCCCTCTTCTCTGGCCTGCGCCTGCGCTTAACCCTCTGGTATAGCAGCGTCCTGGCAATCGCGCTCATCTTCTTTGGCGTTACGCTTTATCTTGGTGTGCAACAACTCTTGCTCTCACCTATCACTGATGACCTGACAAGCCATGCTCAAATGGGGGCCCAGGGGTGGCTCGCTATCTCGCCGGATCATTCCTGCTCAATGCCTTCTCCTCGCCCTGGCGTTGTTCCCGACATTGTTCCGCACGATCCTATCTTGATCGCCTGCTTCGATCAAAATGCCAATTTACTCCAGGAGGAGAATACATCACAGCTTCCTACTGCTTTTCTCGATACCTCACTGGCCTTGAAGGCAATGCAGAATGGGAGCGCAAGCGATATTATTGATACAGGTGGGCCTCTGGGACAGGTCGACCGCTATGCGCTAGGCATTCCCGGCCCGGACGGGAAAAGCTACCTGGGCGTTATCGTCGTGGGGAAATCTGTGCAGGCGCAGGAGACTGCCCTCTCCATCATCCTGACACTATTATTCGCGGTAGGTGGAGTGACCATGCTTGGCGCGGTTATCGGTGGACTCTTCCTCTCGCACCGGGCGCTAGTCCCCGCCCGCCTGGCCTGGAATAATCAGCAACGCTTTATTGCCGACGCCTCGCACGAGTTGCGCACGCCGCTGACGCTGCTACGCGCCGATGCCGAAGTCCTGCTCCGTTCTCGCAAAGGTATGGACCCTGAAGATGCCGAGCTGCTAGAAGATATCGTGACCGAAGCCAACCATATGACGACGCTGGCCAATAACATGCTGACCCTGGCACGCCTGGACGCAGGCTCCCAGCACCGCGAGCACGAGGTTGTCTCCCTCGACACCATTGTCCAGGCTGGTCTACGCCGTGTCACGGCCTTCGCCGATCAGAAGAGTATTACCCTCCATGCCGAAGTCAGAGACGACCTGCGCGTGATTGGAGATCCCCTGCTGCTCGAACAGGCCCTCCTGGTGCTACTCGATAACGCCATCAAATACAATCATGCCGGTGGCAGTGTGACCATACATACCGCGCTCGTCGACCAGCAGGCACAGATTGAGATAAGCGATACAGGCATTGGCATCCCGGCAGAGCACCTGCCCAACCTTGGTGAGCGTTTCTATCGCGTAGATAAAGCCCGCTCGCGCGCCGCGGGCGGCACGGGCCTGGGCCTCTCTATCGCCCGCAGCATCGCGACCTCTCACGACGGCTCGCTGCGCCTGGAAAGCACCCCTCATGAGGGAACGCGCGCCCTGCTCACGCTGCCTGCCGCCTCCAGCTCACAGACGCACCAGGCTCAAGAAGCCATCGCCCTGGCTTCACCACCCATGCAAAGCAAATAGGCTCTCTTCGCCATAAGAACAGGAAAATGACGCACACTGTACAGTGTGCGTCATTTTCCTGTTCTTATATCCCCTCAACTATCCCCTCAACCAGGATCGCCCGCGCGCTGGACGCCTTGAAGCGAATCTCCCTGGCCTCGCTATATTCGGGCGAGTAGTACCAGCGCTTAAACTGGTCCGCGTCCTCAAATTCTAGCATGACCAGGCGCTTCGGCCGCCAATCGCCCTCAATGGTCTCTGTCGCGCCGCCACGCGCCAGGAACTTCCCACCATAGCGCTCCAGCGTGGGTCCCACCAGTTTGCGGTACTCCTCATACATCTGGGGATCGTTCACTTCTATATCCACAATGAAATATGCGGCCATAACTCTTTCCTTTCATTTCTGAGCCATATACTATTGGTCGTCCATACCAGCATGGACCCTACAATAGTATATGGAACGCGGTGAGCAAGTTCTGCGTAATTCCTAAAGGTTTTTGTATCTTTGTGCTTTTGTCATACGTGTATTTATATCATATTTATTTTTCCCTTTGCTTACTTATCCATTAGGATATGTCTACTCCCCGAAGAGGGGTATGGATTTGTTGCTATATGCAGCGAAAGGTGGCACAAAAATGGAGCTCGAAGACTATCTAGAACCTGAGGTAGCTGTGACCGCTGTCGTCGCCGCGACCGTTTTTTCGCCGCGCGCACGCAAAATTGTACGCCGGGGTGCCGTCTATGGCACAGCCGGTGTCCTGGCAGCAGGCGAGGCAGTGAACTCATTCTTCAAGGGATTTGGGCATGGCCTGAAAGAGGCCGATCAAGATGAAGTATTAACAAATGGAGCACATCCTTCTCCAGAGATGCGACCCCAGGAGGTTGCGGGAGGTCAGGAACGATGAAGCCAGAACATCAACAGCAGCCAGGTCCAGACCGCTCTGAGAGCGATGAGGGTCCAGCTGAACACTTGGGGCATCAACTTGGTTACGCCTTTGGCCGTTTCAATCATGCTATGCATCACCTGGGAAGCAGGCAGCATCCAGAAAGAGCGCAACATACCCCGGAAAATATGGAGCAGTCTCAACAGGCCGCGGCTAGTAGCAGCAACCCTCATATGAGTAGAGCCGAGGAGATAGTGGATGATGTAGGGCATCGCCTGAATACGACCCTCTCGCGTACCAGTGCGCAATTCCAGAAAGTGGGCTCGCGCATGCGTGAAGAGGCAGAGGACATCCTGGCAGAGGCCCACCACATCCGTACTACTCCACATACAGAAGAGGCACCGCAAGCTTCAGCCCTACCTAAACACAAACATCATAAGGCACGTGAGAGCAGGTAGTTATGACACCGGGAGTGTGATGGATATGTGTCCATTACACTCTCCGGACGGACCGGTGCCTATCGCTTCAGGGAGCAACCGGGAAGAAATACTATGAGCATAGCCACTGCTGAAGAGCTACACATTGTCCACGCCCTACCTGGACGCATACGCCTTAACATCCCCTGGTGGAATGGGGGCAATTGTTTTGCGTTAGAAGAGCGGATACGCCAGTTACCCGGCATCCAGAAAGTACAGGCAAACGAGCTCACTCACAATGTGCTCATAGGTTATGATTCTCAAAAAACCGATCAGCAAGCTATTCTCTCCACATTAGAGACGCTTGACCCCTCCTCTCTTGAGACAAAACAGGGGCAAAAAACTACTCACACTTCTTCCCCTATCCATCAGGAGAAAAATGCCAACCTGGTGCGAGCCTCTATTCCTGTACGTGGCCTGGAACGCGATCCAGCCGTAGCCCAACGGGTGGTCGCGGCCCTTGAGAAACGCCAGAATGTCCATGCCCATATACGCTGGTCCACCGGGCATGTACTTGTCGAGTTTGCAGAGCACGAGCAAGAGCTGGATGATCTTGTCTCTATGGTGGCTGGAGTCGACCTTCCTGACCTGCCAGGGGAGGACCAGCCAACCCACCCCCTCGATCCAAGGCCACTCGTGCAAAGTAGCATACGCACCCTGGGAGCTACATTGGGCCTGGGTTTTCTTTCTATACGCCGCCTCCTTGGTATGACCGATCCACTCCCTGGCGCGACAGAGGCTATTCAAATCGCGAGCATCATTGCCATCCTTCAGGGCATTCCTCCACTTCGACATGGGCTGCGCCAACTGGTGGGGAAAGCCGCAAGCGATCTGCTATTTAATGTGCCAGGAATTATTACGCTCACACTGGGTGGTAGCGTGCTGGGCCTGCTCACCATCGGCAGCGAATCACTCCGCCTGCTGACCGAGGTGCGAGCACGCCGCGCCTCCTGGCAGCGTTACGAGGAACAGGAAGCCAATGAGCCTCATCTGCGCCCCGGAACTGTTCTACACCTGGAAAGTGGGAGGAAAGTTCCTATGGGCGTCCGCGTCCTGGAGGGCGCTGGCACCGGCATCACCCGCGAAGGAGTACCTGTAGCGGTTACGCCGGGCCTGGAGCTTTCCGCTGGCTACCAGCTCTACGGTGGCCCCTTTACCGTTCAATTACAAGCACAACCCTCTTTCACGGGTTTCACTACCACACCGCGACCAGCTCCGGTTGCGCCCACCCTCTATGATCGCTATATCCAGTTCCTCAGTCCACTCTCGCTGCTCTATGCCGCTGGCACCGCCCTGTTAACACGCTCATTCACCCAGACGCTCGCCTCGCTGGTCCTTGTGAATCCCCGACCAGCCATGATCGGCGCCGAAAGCTCGGATCTGGGAGCTTCGATGTACGCACTCAAGGCAGGTGCAATCGTCGTCGGCACACGTAAGGATCGTGTGATTCGCCAACCCCAGGTCGTACTTCTCGATGGTGCACGACTCCTCCTGGAGGGGCTGGAAATGGTCGATGCCCTCTCGTTATCCCCACAGATAGAGACAAACGAACTGCTAGAACTGGCCACAAATATTTCGACGGCCGCTGGTTCTCCCTGGGGACCCATCTTCAAGACACATGGTCCTCTCCATATTTCGCTGGCTCATTTTGACGGCAAAAGCATCCGTGCCATCACAGAGGAGGGGCATTATATCCTCGGCCCCCTGGAAGACGCTGGCTCGTCTCTCTCGCCATCCTTTCTCCAACGCCATCGCGACTGCCTGCTCCTTTCACTACGTCGCGCCAACTCGCGACAGGCCTCTGAAGAGACGCTTGGCGTGCTGGCGATACGCCCCCACCTCGCTCCTGATGTCCCCCGCCTGGTACAAACATGTAAAGGCCTGGGCATAGAGTTACACATTCTTACCAGCGAAAACCAGGAGGCGACCCAGGCCCTGGCGCGGCGAGCTGGAATCTCGCTACTACAAAGCGACGATGCGTCTACTCTCATCCAGGAGAAACAAAAGTTGGGGAAGCGCGTCGCTTATGTTTCAGATCACGCGGGCGCGGCGGCGGCTTTCGCTGTCTGTGACCTGGCCATTGGCCTGCTCAATAGCGAGAAATGTCTGCCGGCGCGGGCGGATCTCCTCGCGCCTGACCTCTTTGCATTGACGGCTATTATCATCGCAGGTAAGAAGCGCGAGAGCGCTACGCGTGATTCAATTCTGCTCTCGCTTCTTTCGAATATCGCGGGCCTGGTCTGGGGTTGGCGTGGTACACCCGGAATAGCTCTGGCCGCACGCGTCGTCTACCTGGCTACTCTGGGCGCTCTAGCCGATAGCTGGCTACACCTGCGTGGTCAGAGGCGCCCTGCCTCCTCACTCTCCCAGCTGGCTGATCCCCATCCCGAGCGCTGGGGCCAGATGAGCAGCGAGCGCGTATTGCAGAACTTGCATAGCCGTATCACGGGACTTTCAAGCCAGGAGTCAAGACAACGCCTACATCACGCACTGCCTCACGCGCAACGGAATCGTATGCTCCTGGCTTTGCTGGAACAACTACGCTCCCCGCTCAATACTATTCTCGCGGGTGGCGCTGTACTCTCGCTCCTCTTTGGTGCCAGTGCCGACGTCGGCATTATCGCTACAACCATTCTTATCAACATGGCTGTAAGCGCCTGGCAGGAGCAGAAGGCCAATAAAATAGCCAGGACGTTGCAACGCCTGGGCAGCACCACCGCTCATGTCCTACGCGATAACCACATCACTTGTGTCTCTGCCAACGATGTCGTACCCGGAGATATTCTCTTCCTTTCACCAGGAGAGCGTGTCGCGGCGGATGCTCGCCTGATCGAGGCCCAGGGGCTGGAGGTTGACGAAGCCTCTCTTACAGGCGAGTCGCTTCCCGTTGCAAAAGACCCGTCCGAGGGAAGCGATAACACGCATATCGTGCTGGCGGGTAGCGACGTGACGACAGGCAGGGGCAAAGCCGTCGTGGTCGCGGTCGGCAACCAGACACGCATTGGAGCTACCACTGCCGCTCTGGAGACCGCCGAGACCGAGCAGAGTCCGCTCGGCTCCAGGCTAGCGCGTATGCTGCGCGTCCTGCTCCCCGTTTCTCTCCTGGGTGGTGGCGTTGTCATTGTCACCGGCCTCCTTCAGGGACGCGCGCTGGATACTCTGCTAGCAACAGGGGCATCGATTGCCCTGGCCAGCGTTCCCGAAGGGCTACCACTGTTAACGAAGGTTGGCGAGGCAGGGGTGGCGCGCCGCCTGGCAACTCATAACGCTCTTGTACGCCGTCTCTCGGCGGTTGAGGCGCTAGGTCGCGTCGATGTGGCCTGCACAGATAAGACTGGAACCTTGACCCGAGGCCATCTGGAGCTAAGCCTCGTCGCCGACGCCGAAAGAGAGGCGCGCCTTCCAGCTCGACTTACCAAATCCCTACACCATGTGCTCATAACGGCAGCCCTGGCCAGTCCGCATCCAAACGCGCCCGAGGCCAGTGCACATCCAACTGATGATGCAATTATCCAGGGCGCAATCCACCTGGGCCTGGCTGAAGAGATCTGCGTCCCCCATGAGGACGAGGTTGCCTTTGATCCCATGCGCGCTTTTCACGCGACCCTGGCCTCTCACAAGCTAAATCTCAAAGGAGCGCCCGAGGTGCTTCTCGCTCGCTGTAACCGGCTCTATCTGAAGGGGAAGAAGCGCGCTTTGGATGAGGCCCACGGCGGTGCTCTTTTGAACAGAGCGCAAGAGCTGGCCCGGCGTGGCCTGCGCATCCTCATGGTTGCCGAGGGAGCAGCAACAACAAATATTGATGACCCACAGGATCTCACCTTCCTGGGCTTTATTGCCATCAGCGATCCTCTGCGCTCAACCGTACGGACCGCTGTCGAACGCTGCCAGGAGGCAGGAATACGTGTCATGATGATCACAGGCGACCATCCAGAGACCGCTCGCGCCATCGCCAGCGAGGCAGGCCTCCTGGACGGCCAGGAACTCCTGATGGGAGCAGACATCACCAACCTGGACGAGGAAGAGCTGGCGACACGCCTCGAACATACCTCCATCATCGCCAGGGCCACCCCTTTACACAAACTACGCATTGTCGAATGCTTACGCTCCAGGGGCCATACCGTGGCTATGACCGGTGATGGTGTAAATGATGCCCCGGCTCTGCGCTTCGCCGATATTGGTATCGCTATGGGACATACAGGAACCGAGGTCGCGCGCCAGACAGCCGATGTCGTCATTATGAACGATGAAATCTCTACGCTCGTCGAATGTTTAATCGAGGGACGCAGCTTCTGGCGCAATATCCGGCGTTCACTTGGTCTCTTGCTAGGTGGAAATCTGGGCGAGCTGGCGCTGATAGTAGGTGTCAGCTTACTTGGGTTAGAGCTACCACTCACGCCCCGCCAGATTCTCGCCATGAACGCCATTACAGATATCCTGCCCGCGCTGGCCGTCACGCTCCAAAAGCCAGAGCATCGCCACCTGGCTACGCTCAAACGCGAGGGCACCTCCGCCCTTGATCGGCCCCTGCGCGACGATATTCTGCGGCGCGCGCTTATCAGCGCCTTGCCCGCGCTGGGCGCGTATCTCTTAACGCTTCCCCTAGGTCTTGCCCAGGCTCGCACCATTGCCTTCGCCAGTATCGTCGCGACCCAGCTTGCCCAGACCCTCGACATTGGACGCTCCGAAGGCACTCTGACACGTCCTGTCCTGGCCGCTGTCGCCAGCTCAAGCGCCGTGCTTATCGCTGCTATGACGCTTCCCTTACTGCGTGACCTACTTCAGTTTGTCACGCCCACTCCCATCGGCTGGGCTATCCTGGGTGCCAGCGCGCTCCTCGCCTTCGCGCTAAATCGCCTCTTTGAGCTTCTGCGCAACGGCCAGGCGAAGCTTCCCGCCGGCATACCACATATCGACACGCAGCAAAACGTGGTGCTGGCCTGAAAAAACGCTATACTGGTACTAATCACTAATCGCCAGATACCTCATGTAATTTTGAGACCGTAGCAAGGTACGTCATAAATCGCCAAACATCCGTTTATTTTTCCATAAGCTCCTTTGAGAGAGGCAGACCTGCCAGCCCGCCACCTCTCAATATGTTCACCATATCCATCTTATTTCGTAGGAGGTTCTTTATGCAGACGCGCCACAAGTCGCGCTTCTCTCTCTATCGTGCTCTTAGCTCACCCCTCTGGCGCTATACGGCTGTATTTCTACTGTTGCTGCTTAGCATCGCCACCGGCTTCCTCATCTACTCAAGCGCGCACGCGCAACACACTACACAACCTATCTCTCGCCGTGTAGTACACCAGCGCTCTGGAGCCAATCTCCCCACACCTGATCACGTCGTGGTCGTTGTTGAGGAGAACCATAGCTACTCTCAGATCATTGGTAATGAGGACGCGCCTTATATCAATGCCCTGGCCGCGCGTGGCGCCTCCCTCACCAATATGCATGGCATCACCCATCCCAGCCAGCCTAATTACCTGGCGCTCTTCGCAGGCTCTACCTTCAATCTCTCCAGCGATGACTGCCCTCAGAGCTTCCAGAGCGCGAACCTGGGCCAGGAACTACTACAGGCGGGATACAGCTTCAGCGGCTACTCCGAAGATATGCCCCATACTGGCTTTAGCGATTGCTACGCTCCCTGGTGGTTCTTCCAGATGTACGCACGCAAGCATAATCCCTGGAGCGACTTCAGCAATATGCCTGCCAGCACCAACCAGCCTTTCTCCAGCTTTCCCAGCGATTACAATTCGCTGCCAACCGTCTCCTTCGTGGTCCCCAATCAGAACAACGATATGCATTCCGCTTCAGTCGAGCAGGCCGACAACTGGCTGAAGCAGCACCTCGATAGCTATGTCCAGTGGGCGCAAAAGCATAACAGTCTGCTGATCGTTACCTGGGATGAGGATAATGATACCTCGGTCAATCAGATTCCAACCCTCTTCGTTGGCCCCATGGTCAAGGCTGGACACTATGGCGAGAATCTCAACCACTATAATACCCTGCGCACGCTCGAAGATATGTATGGCCTGCCCTATGCCAACAATAGCGCGCACGCCCAATCCATCAGCGATACCTGGCGCTAGTCTTGTGTGAGATACAAAAAAGCACCAGTCTGCCATTATGGCGTAAATCAGAAAACTGTCAATTAATACATACAATGAGGTGGCCAGGCAATGCCTGGCCGCCTCATTGTATGTATTATAATTCTACGCGCGCTTACTCGTATTTGCTGGTACTCGCACAGGTCGAGTCGCCTGTCTTGTAGATGTTGGCCCAGTCAGCCGGGGGGGTGATCTGCTGCGCGTTATCTACAACGCCATGGACACACGACTTGAGCGCGTAGGTCGCGGTGCGCTGGTCGATGGGCACCCAGGCGGCATCGTCAATCATCTGCTGCTCGACTTTGTTATACTGCGAGATGCGCTCAGCAGTATTCTGGTTGGCGTCAGCTTTCAGCATAAGATCCTGGATCTGCTGCTGTACGCTGACATCCTTCGACTTTCCCATACCGTAGTTAGTCTCGTTGTAGCTTGACCCCTTACCAAAGAGGAGCGTGGTCCAGTCCTCGGGATCGGGATAGTCCGCGATCCAGTCGATGACCCACATCTGCAAGGACTTGACATTACCCGTCGAGTTCGCGGTATCGTCCAACAGTTTGTTCCAATCCTCGTCGTTAATGATCACATTCACGCCGAGATTATCTTTCCACTGCTGCTGCAAGAACTGGTACTCGTTCTTGGTCGCCTGGTCGCCACGGGTAGCTACGGTGAGGGTGATCTGGGGGAAGTTCGCGCGGGTATAGCCCTCTTCCTGCATACCCTCCTGCAACAATTTCTTCGCCTGGGTCACATCACCCTTGGTCTCCTTAACGCCTGCAGGCCCCACCAGGTTCGCATTGTAACCAGGCATGCCGCTGGGGATGATATGGTTGGAGGCTATACGTGCGCCCTTCCAGATGCGCTGAGCGATCAGGTCTTTATCAATCGAGAGCGCGAATGCCTGGCGAATCTTAATGTTGTTGAAGGGCTTCACCAGGTAGTTCATGGTAAAGTAGTCGATGGTCAGCTCAGGAACCTGGCGAAACTGATTGTTGGCGAAGCCACGCGCCTCATCCAGGTTGCTGGTCGGTACGGTCGCGTAGTCGACCTGGTTGGCCTTGTAGGCCTTGTAGGTCGTCTGGGGATCTTTGTAGAAGGGGAAGACCAGTTTCTTCAACTGTGGCTTGGCACCCCAATAGTCCGCATTGGGTACGAAGCTAATATACTGGCCCGAGAGACGCTGGTCCAGCTTGAAGGGACCGGAGCATCCACCCTCGCTCAGGTGCTTGAAATAGTCGGTGTCGCCATACTTCTGCACCATGCTCTTCTCTACCACATAGGAGGTAGGATAGGTCAGCGCGTCCAGGAAATACTGCGCCTTCTGCGTGGTCACAATCTTGACCGTCGTGGCATCTGGCGCGAAGAGGCTGTCATTGATCAAGGTTGGAACCTTGCCCGTGTTACGCTTATCCGAATCTTTGATCAGCGCCAGGTAGGCAGGGGCAACCGTTGATTTGAGTTCTGGCTTGAGCGCACGATCAATACTAAAGACCACATCGTCTGAGGTCAGAGGCTTACCATCACTGAACTTCAGACCGGGGCGCAGCTTAAAGGTCCAGGTCAGGCCATCGGCAGAGGTAGTCCAGGACTGCGCCAGCTCTCCATACACCTCAAGCTTATCATTGAGCTGTACCAGGCCTGTAAACATCGTTTCGAGTGAATTGACCGAGGCCGAGTCGGTAGATAGGGCGGGATCAAGTGTTGCCACATCAGAGATACCACTGAGGGGCTGCACATAAATTTGCTTGTTATCAGGCAATTTACTACCTGTGCTACTTCCTGAATTGCTGCCACATGCCGAAATCAGCATGGAAAGCAGACAGAGAAGAGCAGGCAGGAAGGTTATGGCAATGCGTTTGCCACGTTTCATGCAAATACTCCTTACTTCCTATCGAAAACCTGAGCTCGAAGCACTAGCCACGAGAGTGGCGTTGGTTTTCGTATAAGAATTTACTCTAGACTTGAACAGCGGGGTGTTCCAATACAATGTAGGCTCGAAAAATGCTTGAGGATAGCGGTCATTCGTGTTAAGGTCTTTTCCTCTTGCTTAAAAACAACAAGGGTGAAACCAAGTATGCTTCAGCAATCGCCCGGCAGGCTAAATGTTTAGCCCTTTCATGAGGTGATAATTCTACCTTATGTGTATACTACGTATGCATATCTTAATAATCTCACACAATCTCGCGCAATTTCCAAAAAGATTTATTTTGCTAGCACCATGTCTATCAAAAAATAAAACATGAGTCGCTATAATAGTCTCACATTCACAAATTAAGAAGCAATAAAACCGGGGTGAGTAAAAACATATAGATTATGTTCTCACTCACCCCGGTTTTATCTGTACTGATTAATTGTATAGACCGTGTATGGCCGAGCAGCCCTTGTAGAGGCTAGCGTGTCGCGACACTAAAGACATGAATGCGACCACCACCCGTTGTTGCCGTTGGAAGCGTTACACTCAATACGGTCTTTTTCGGATTAATTGGAATGTCAGTGTAGAACACATAGGTGTTTACACTCTGCCTTCCATTGGGACCATTGCGATAGGTCGTCTTTGACACTGTTAGGTTACCAAAGGATGGTGCCACCCGACCAGCATTCAATGTCCAGTCGCTAAAGCCCAGCGTCCCTGTGTCCGTCGAACCATCGGTATAAGTGATCGTCACTGTGCCATTGGTCGCGCCATTGGTCGAGGAACCCAGGAAGGTCAGGTAATTCGACCCGAAGCTGCCGTTGACCGGGATGGTCTGTCCATTGGCAACGTAGTTGTTTACCGCCCCTGCGGGAACCGCAGGCCAGATGAAGCTTGCCCCATTGGCGAAGACAGAGCCACCCTGCTTAATACCATTCCCCTGGAGCGCCTGAACCGAGTAGCTATATCCACCACCATCATAGTTACCAGCGCGGGTATTGTTATCGTTGCTGGTGCCTACCATAGAGTAGGGATTTGTTGCATAAGGCGCGTTTGCCTTGGTTGCGACAGCAAAGACATGGGTTTGACCACCATTGACACTGCTTGGCAGCGTCACGCTTGCGATGATTTTGCCTGCCTGCAAACCAACCTCGGTGTAAAACACATAGGTGCTAACATTTTCTTTCCCTGTGGGCGTATTCCGATAGGGAGTTGAAGTCACCACCAGATTGTTGAATGAGGGCGCAGCTGCATTCGCGCCCAGCGTCCAATCACTAAAGCCCAGGGTAAAGGTTTGGGTTGTATTATCGGTATAAGTAATCGTGGCCTGCCCACTTGAAGGTCCATTTGTCGCGGCCCCCAGGAAGGCCAGCGTGCTCGCGTTATCCACAGGTGTGATAGCTAACTTCTGTCCCTGAGCAATATAGTTATTCTGCGTTCCAGGATCCGAAGCTGGCCAGACAAAGGTTGTCCCATACACCGTCAGCGAACTTCCCGGCACAAGACCGGCAGATTGCATAGCCTGGAAGGAATAACTTCTCAAGCCATCAAAGCTTCCAGATTTTGGCTGCCCATCATCGCTGGTGCCGACGTTATTATAAGGAACATTTGGCGAGACAGGAGTCGAGACAGTCCCAACCTTCGTTGCAACGGAGAAGACGTGCAACTGTCCACCAACAACGGTTGAGGGCAACGTCACGCTCTGCACCGTTTTGCCATCCTGAAGAGCCACATCCGCGTAGAAGACATAGGTTTTCACTGCCTCCTGGCCATTGGGCGTATTGCGATATGCCATGATCGCCTTTTTGCCATTGCCAAAGGAGACCGGGCTCTTACCAGCACCTAGTGTCCAATCGCTAAAGCCCAGCGTAAAGGCCTGCGAAGTACCATCGGTATAGTGAATGACTGTCCTGCCAGATGTGGGCCCGTTAGCCGAAGCACCCAGGAAACCCAACACATTCGCGTTCGCGATGGGTGTTACTGGCACCGTTTGTCCCTGCGCCAGGTAATCATTCGGCGTTCCCGCGACCGCATTCGGCCAGGTGAAAACCATATTGTTAAAGAAGACATTATCGCCGGTGACGAGGCCGCTACTCTGCAATGCCTGCAAGGAGTAACTGCGCTTCCCTCCATCGAAATTACCAACGCCAGGATTGGCATCATCGGTAATGCCTACATTGTTAAATGTTGTCTGTGGGTTTGGAGTTGGTGTCGGCGTTGATGTCGACGTACCACCAGGAGTTGGCGTCGACGTGCTACCCGCATTCAAACCGTAGATGAGCAGGCTATTCTTCGTACCTACAAAGACCTCACCATTGGCCACCGCTGGCACAGTGAATTTCGCAAAAATGCTTTGACCAAAGTTATCGTTATAGAGCTCGTTCCCCAGGTTCGTCGCGTCATAGGCGCGCAGGTAGCCACCTGGATCTAAGGCCCAGACAATCCCCGTCGAAGTATCCGTTCCGTTGCTGGATGTGACCGAGCCGCCACCAGTAAAGGCGAAGGTCTCTGGTGTCTTCGACGTATAACCTGCCGAGAGCAGGCCAGTCGTTGAATTGAAGGAGAAGGCCTTAATGCTATCGCTGGCACCTGTGAAGTAGACGTTGTTATTCCAGTAGGTCGGGGTACTGTACACACCACCTACCAGGTGCGGCGGCAACTCCTGCTTTACCTGGTCGATACTAGTCGAGATGACGTTGTTACAATCCAGACCACCGGGCGCAGCAGTGAATTTACCCATATTATTGTTGTCAACAACGTAAATGCGGCCCTCTTTCCCTACACCAATATGCTCGGTGGTGCCAGGAATCTGCAAAGGACCACCCGAACCCAGATCGGCGTCCGCGTTCTGTAAACACTTCTGGTTGAAGGGGGCAAAATAGTCTTCCTGTTGCAACTGAGGCGAGAGTTTGACGAAGGAATCCGCATTATCCGGGCCACCATTATTAATATCGAAGTCGCCATTGCCCGAAATAGTATAGATGTTACCAAGACTATCCGAGGCCAGGGCATTGCCTGCACCCCAGATGCCACCACCAGAACCATTCGGCGTATTATTGTAAATAGCCTTCTGCGTTAAGCTCGTATCGTAGGCCATAATCCAACCATGGTAGGGCTGGTTATCACAAAACGAAGCAAAGGCGATATAGATCTGCCCATTTGCCAGCAAGAGCGCCGAGCGGTTCCGCTCGCGGTCCGCGCGGAAGGCCACCTGCCCACCAGAGCTACCCAGGCCCGTTCCAGCGACCGAGCCTTGAATGGGGAGTGCTATCTTATCCAGTCCCGTGGTGATGTCCAGGGCATGCAAACGATAGATGGGAGCACCATTCTCCTTGGTATAGGAGACCACGTACATGATATTGTTCGTGCTATCAATCACCGGCGTCCCAGTAATGCCAATCTCGGGCACCATATCGTTACAGGCCACATCGCCATATGGCACAGAGGTCGCGCCGTTGGTCAGAAAGCTGGTATACCACAGCGGCTGCGTAGGCGTGGTCTGATCCGCATCGAAGGCATAGACGCTATCGTGTTCGGTCTCAACGAAGACCACGTTGTGCGTCGCACCTCCAATCGTCAGGTTGGGAACGAAGAGCGGCTGCGCATAGACCTGACCATCTACTGGATAGCTCACACGCCTGCCAAACTGTGACTTGACATTGCTCTTATTTAGCGTTGTCTCATTTGCATAGGCGCCAGTGCGATTATTATCACCCTTATAGGTCAAAATAGCACTATCGGCTGCTGCATGGGCCTTCAAATTTGGTAAAATCTCATCGAGAGTCAGAAACGTTCCTCCCACAATACACACGAGGAGCACCAGGCTTATGATGAGGAACGTTGAATACCTCTTTCTCCCCTGATGAATGGGTAGGCGCGCATATAAGGATGCGCGACGGGGAGGTTGGGGACTGGACATCATCCATGTTCTCCTTACATAGGATACATACAAATGCGGCTATTTATTGCGGCAAAACGAGCAAAAAGATGGTGAAATAGAGAGATAGTTTACCCCATCCCTTCGCCCCGAGAGAATGATAAAACTTTTCTACTATAATAGACATAATTTGAGATGTTTCTGTAGTATAATACAGCAAACATTAATTTGGAATATTTACCTCTACCTATAGACAAAAGTCCTGATCAAAAATTCCAGGTGCTGGAACTAACCAGCACAATAGACGTTAGTTACATTAGATGACGCGTATTTTATCAGTCACAAGAAAAGAACAGAAGGAGTTTAGCCTTTTCGGTGTAAAAGGCTGAAAGTATTCGTATGAAACGCTCACTTTTTATTGTCATGCTCTTCACTTGCCTGGCTATTCTACTCGTTGCCTGTAATGATCAAAACCAGGGCACAGGTCCATCTAAGCAATCATCAGGCCAGGAACAACAGACGAACGCGATCACTACGCCCGTCCCGGCTCCAACCTTTACCAAATCCGCTGTAAGCAGCATTCCCACTGCTATTACCTACTATCAGGCCCTCAAGGACCGCGACTATGCGAAAGCATATGCCTATCTTGATGCCAACGTCACAACCACCGATGGCAAGAAACTGACCCAGGAGAGCTTTACTCAGATGGCCCAGAACGCCTTTACCCAGAGCGGCGCTATCACCGATATTACGATGGTTCCTGGTAGCAGCGATGGGACGCAGATTGTGACCACTATTGATCGCAATGCCGGCGTGCACTATCATTCCCATCTGACCATGAAGAAAGAGGGATCAACCTGGAAGATTATCTCCTTAGATAGAATTTAGGTAAGTGCAAAGAGTGTAATGTGACATGTGTGCCCTGGCAAGCTGCGGCTGCCAGGGCACACATGTCACACTTCTAACACCAAGATAGCAAAAGAGGGTGGCCTTTGTCTGTTGGCCACCCTCGTTGCTATAATAGGGGAAATAATAACAACTTCATGCTATTATCTCTACCCTGTATTATCGATACAGGGTTCGAAAGGATACCGCAAATACCGTGCTTGGGCCAATAGTGCGAGCGGCAAGAAGCCTGGCGCTTCCCCTCCTGCTCCTACAACTGATGCTGATTGTGAGTGCCTGTGGCCTGACCGAGGCACCTACACATAAAACCTATACCTATTCTACCGTCGCCAGTCTGCCAAAGGATCGCGTAACCAATCCTCAGGAGGTAGCCTATACCTATCAAACAGGCGAAAACGTTGTTCTCTCCTGGGCTACACAATCTGGACAGGATACCCTCGCTAATAAACCCCAGTCTGTAAAGATTGAGGCTGGGCTAGTAGGTCCCTTTACTAGCATAGAGAGCCTTAAGAAGGCCATTAGCTTCGATGGCAATAATATCACAGGCCATGTGCAGGCCACAATTACACCTATTCAGACGAATAACTGGTCTGACAAGGCCGTCGATGCTAATCTGCAACTGCCTTCATCCATGCCTGCGGGCTACTATATGCTGGTCCAGCGCATCCAGGTCGGACAGGGCTATCAGCCTCCCGTACCAACCGGGCGCATCATTAAAGTCATCGCGACACCTGGCTCCTAGCCAGGCTCACCTCTGGATGCCTTTCACCTATGCAGGGGTCGAACGCTCCAACAAGTCCGTGACATGTTGAAGAAGGGCATCCAGCTCAAATGGTTTTTTGAGATACATGACGTTCTTGCGCTTGGGCAAGCGCTCAGGGAGATTGCCGCTAATGAGAATCACTGGAATATGCTCACTCTCGGTTGAGGCGCGTAGATGGTCGATAAGCTCAAAACCATCCATATGGGGCAGATGGTAATCCAATAAAATAAGGTCTGGCAGCACGGTACGAATCATTCTGAGCGCCTGCAAGCCATCTGTAGCAAAAATGACTTTATAGGAAACCTCTTCCTTAAGCGCTTGCGCTAAAAAGTATCCTACATGGATATCATCTTCGACAACGAGAATCGTCTTCCTTGACTGCTTTGTAAGATCCTCGGGGCCATACACATTTGGCATCCTCTGATTCCTCTAACTTAACTAGGTGCTACCTATCGGAAACCTGAGCGCGGAGCGCTAGCCACGTAAGTGGCGCCGTGCCCCCGAATGGGGGTTGGTTTCCGTATAAGAAGATGGTGATTTCAATACGCTTCAGCATATACCATGATACAGTTTTTTTCCAGGGGAAAGCAATCCATTCTACTACATATTTACGGATGAGAGAGGATCAAGTTGAGGGTCCCGCCACTCAATTTTCCACAGCAGAGACCGTGTTCCCATCTCAAAAGCCTCTTTCGCCGCATTAACCGCTAACTCGGACGTTGGCAAGTTAATGGAAAAAGTACTGCCCTGCCCCAACCTGCTCTGTACCTCTAGTCGTCCTCCATGCTCCTCAACAATAGCACGGGCAATATAGAGTCCCAACCCTAGCCCCTTCACAGAACCAGGTTGCCCTCCTACTCCCCCAACGCGATAAAATTGTTCAAAGATGTGCTGTAGAGCATCAGGGGCGACACCCGCGCCCTCATCCTGGACGGCAATGCATATCTCTTGCTCGCGGGCCTGAAAGGTGACGGTTATTGGTCTCTCAGATGGAGAGTATTTGCGCGCGTTATTAAGCAGATTGAGTAGCACCTGGCTGAGCCGCTGAGGATCCACCACTCCTATGCACTGATCCTCTGTAGAGGCAGTCGGCGCCACGCGCTCACAGGCGAACTCATCTATGGCCTGCTGGCAGAGCGCGACCAGGTCGGTCTGCTCACGCTGCACATGAAATTGCTGCATCTGGATATGGGCAGCGTCATGCAGGTCAGCTATAAGTCGTTCCATGCGTTTAAGAGCACCCTCGACCGTGTCAAAGTTCTGCACAAGCCGCTCACCCGACTGTCCCTGCCGCACCTGGCGCTTCATCAATTGCGTCAAGCCTTTAACGCTGGTAAGGGGGCCCGCCATTTCGTGCACCACCATGCGCAACATCTGTTCTCTAGATTCATTGACGGATGCAAGCGCTACATTCGCCTGCTGCAATTCCTCAGTACGCTGATACACCTGCCGCTCAAGCGAGGCCGCATACTGCTCAAGCTCCTGCTGCTGGTGTTTCACCCGCTGGCGGAGCTGGGCTGTATCGATGGCTCTGCGTACCGCGGCGGCGAAATCATCACGATCTATCGGCTTAAGTATGTAATCATACGCACCACCACGGAGCGCGCGAATAGCCAGGTCATGCTCACCATGGCCCGTAATTAACAACACAGGAGTCTCTGACTGTAAGTCCTGCAAAGCAGTCAGCAGATCAAAACCATCCATACCGGGCATTTTTATATCGCTGACAATGACGTCATAGCTCTGCGCTCGAACAAGCTCAAGCGCGAGCTGCGCCGATTCCGCAGTATCTACATGCAGGTTCTGTAAGCGCAATCTCAGCATATGAGGAAGCGCTTGCAGTAAAGCGGGATCGTCATCCACTACCAGTAGTCGTGCATCCGCCATTGAAGGCAACACGTTTCTTCTCTCCATACTATCGATTGTAAAAGACGAGATTGCCCTATGTCAACTTCGAGATCTCTTCCCTGCTCAGAGAAGAGTCTTCGCGCCGTCTCCAAATTAAGCCGCCTATGAGTAATGGTACAGGTCTGCCTTCTCCACAGCGGCACTCACGAGTTGCGCGTTACTTGTCGCCCGGCTGCCATCTGGCAAGGTCAGGGTATCCTCAAAGCCTATACGTGTGTCGTAACCATGAGCCAGCGCGGCGTCTAGCAGGGGCCAGGCTGTCTGTTCAAAACCATGTAATAGGAGCGGGCGCCATACGCTCGCTGTGCGCAGGCGCGCCACGATAGACTCAATCGTGCGCAAGGCCGCGCACGTCTCCACCTCTTCCGGCTCCAATAGGATCCGTAGGCAGCGCGGCGCATATCCTGATGCCAGGAACGCCTCTGCGTCCTCAAGCGTGCTGAGTCCAGCCTCGATGCCTACGCCACGCGTTTGTAGGAGCGCGCAAAGCTCAGCCGCGCCTGGCTCCGAGAAGTTGACCGAGGCGAAATCTGGCAGCACTCGCCACGCACGCACACTCTCCAGGCGCCGCTCCACAGTGGACTCGATCCAGAGGCCGGTGCTTACGCCCACAGGTATGCCTGGACAACTCTTGCGCACGGCCTGGAGCGCCTCCCCAATAACCTGGGGGGCCAGCGACTGAGCGCCCTGTCTGTTCCGTGGATGAATATGCAATGCCCCTGCGCCAACCTCTATCGCCACACGCGCCTCGCGCGCCAGCTCTTCAGGCATCAAGGGCAATCCAGGATGTTCATCTCGTTCACGGCTCCCGTTTAAACACGCTTTGATCAGCACTCTGCTCTCCTATCCTGCTAGTCTTCGCTACAATGAAATAATGTGCCTTACAAATAATAACGAAGAGAAGGCGCGTCGCGATGCGCTTTCTCTTCGTTATTATCCATATTTCCTCAATCTCGGATAGTTCGCACACGTATGATGGCTAGAATGCCAAAGAGTAGCGAGAACACAAGCAAGAGCGCGCCACCCGCGTATTGCAGCGGCCAATAATTTTCCTCCGGCTGATAGACCGTTTTCCACTGTAAGTTAAGGTCCCGAATGCACTTATTTATATTGCCATTAGAAGCGGAATCATGCCAGTCACAATAGCCGTGAATATCGCCCGTCTCCTGCCCCTGGCGATCAGCGAAGCCCGCATACGTCACCAGTTCTCCCTGTTGCGGACCCCAATACCCGTTCCCATGATACTCCATATATTCCACATGAGGAGGCACCAGATATTGATATTCGTTATTAAACACAATAATGCATGTCGTACAGAGCACAAAGGTCAGCGCCATGGCTAGAATACTGCGCCGGGTAAGGCTACCAACAAGCACACCTAGCATTAAGCCAAAGAGCATCAGCCCAACCACAACCGGCCCTGTTACAAGATAGCGCGACCAGATGTAGAACGGGCCATATCCCATAAGCATATCCTGCAAAGCTTTCTCTAGAAAAGCCAGGACAGTAGCGAGCACCAACACACCAGCTGCCACCAACGCCAGTTTGATCACTAACCAGCGCGTGCGCGAAGTTCCTTGTAGCCAGGCCACATAATGTGTCCTCTGCGCTCGCTCACGTGCCACCAGCGGCGCACCCACAAAGACAGCCACAAGCAGTGGCAGCAACATGACAACTTCAAACTGAAACGTAAAGGCGTCATAGTTGCGCCCCAGCAGGATAAACGCATAGAAGACCAGCAAGAGCACACCTATGAGCAGGGCGACACGGTGCTGCCGCCAGGTAAGCCAGACCATATATCGATACCTCTTCTTCGTAACAGTCACATCTCATTCAGTCAACCGAGGAACGCACTCGCAGGAATACCGCCAAACCCAACCCCAGCGAGAGCACAAACAGAATTCCACTCACAATCCATTGCAGCAGCCAGTAATTCTCTACCGGCTGATAGATGAGCTGTTGACTATAGTTAGGTATACATACATCTGTTCCTTTTGAAGATGACGCAGAGCAAACTATGTAACCCTTGACCTCGTTCCCTTGCTGATCAACATACGTCCACTTTATAACAGCGGCGTTTTGCAAGACAGTTTGAAGATATCCTTGGTGATCTTCTGTATATGTGTATGTCCGAGGTGGAAGGAGGTAAGTATACCAATTGGTCAGGGCCAGAAAGATGATGAGAAAGAGCACAAAGGCTGTCGTCATAGCTGGAATATTGCGCCGCACAAAACAACCTACAGCCGTCCCCAGCGCAAGCGCGAAGATGACAAGCATGACAGACACAATGTTGGTGGAGAAGAAGCCACGCCAGGAGCCTGCAACTCGTATACCAAGCACAGTGATCATAGAATGATTTGCAGCAGTATTGGTTTCAAACTCAAAACGCTTATTCGCAATCAACGCAAAGCCTATGCTTAAGACAACGAGGCCAAGGAGAAGTAGCCCAAGCTTTACCACCAGCCAGTGCGTACGCCCTACACCCTGTGTCCACGTAAAGTGGTGCGTCCCTTGCTCACGCTCGCGAGCGATCAGTGGAGCCCCTATAAAGGTCGCTACGATAAGACCGAGCCACAAAGACCAGAGACTGCTAGAACCCAGCACCATCGATCTAAGCGCAAACCAAGGCCCCGAGTACGAGCCTGCACCAAGCACCACCACAGCGGTGGCATAGAGCACAATAGCTACGACAGCGCATAGTAGCGCCACTCTGTACTGGCACCAGGTAAGCCAGGTCATCGCGCTACCTCCTGCTGTGAGTGGTTGTTTGGCGTGGTCAGGGGCGACTGTGTGTCGAGATAGGCCAGCATGATATCCTCCAGCGAGAGATCCTGCACAACCCAGCGGGGATCAGAGAAGGGGGCAGAGAGGCGCGCGAAGACATTGCTCTGCCGCCCTGTATGTCCGGCCTGTATGACGCTTACCTCGGAGGCGATGCGCTCAAAGTCATCATGGGGACCAATCAGCAGCTTGTGCGAGGTAACAAATGTCTCCAAATCTTCCTCGACCTTGACCTGCCCTTGAGAGAGCAGCACCAGGCGGTCGCAGATAATCTCCAGGTCGGCGATATGGTGTGATGAAATCACGACGCTGGCTCCATTACTGGCCACGGCATCCATAAACAGGCGCACTAGCTCGCGCCGCGCCAGGGGATCAACGTTGGCGAACGGCTCATCCAGCAGCAGCAGGCGCGGGCGCTTAGCCAGGGCCATCACCAGGGCCAGCAGGGCGCGCTGCCCACCCGAGAGTTTGCCGACCGTCGTTTTGAGGGAAATATCCAGGCGCGCCAATGTACGCTCCGCAAGATCGTTATCCCAGGTCGTGTTTAGCTTGCGCCCCAGCGTCAGGGTATCCTTGACGGAGAATGAGCGATAAAGCGGACGCTCCTGGGCCACAAAGCCGATGCGCGCGATGAGCGCAGTGGCGTTTGGCGCAGGCGTCTCGCCCAGAACGCTAATGCTGCCCGCGCTGGGGGCCAGCAGGCCCACCCCCAGGTGCAGCAGCGTGGTCTTGCCCGCGCCATTCAGGCCCACCAGGCCAGTTACTCCCCCCTCGGGAATGTGCAGGTCACAGTTTTGCAAAGCCCAGCGCTTACCATATTTCTTGCCGAGCTGGTTTGCTTCCAATGCCAGTGTCATATACAGTTTCTCCTCTTGAGACTGTTTGATCATATATAGGGTCCATGCTTGCATGGATTCAGGCCAAGCAAGCTCTGCCCCTACAAGTTTTTTTCTCCCCTATGAAAGGGCCGCGCGCCGTTTCTGTAGCGTATCCATCAATAGGTCCACAACGCTCTCGTCGTCCAGGCCAACCCCGGCGGCTTGCTCAAGCCACTGCTGTAAGCTCACACGCAGCCGCTCCAGGCTCTCGCGGTCCGGTACGCGCAACTGTGTGCGCACAAAGGTACCCAGACCGGGCCGGCTCTCCACCAGCCCATCACGCTCCAGCTCTCGATAGGCCTTGAACACCGTATTGGGATTAATGGCAATCATGGTCACGACCTCGCGTACAGTAGGTAACTGGTCGCCCGGCTGCAACAAACCCAGGCGCAGCGCGCGCTTGACCTGCTGTACCAACTGCATATATGGAGCCACGCCGGTACGTTGCTCCAGGTGAAACTCAATCATCGCATATTCTCGTCTCACTCACTGCTATTCTACTAATCTACTAAATAACTATGAACATAGTATAAGTATAGGGCGGAACATGCACAAATGTCAAGGGAAGGATAAGCAGGTGGCGTGGGCAATTGCCCACGCCACCTGCTTATCCTTCCCTTGACACGTATTGTCAGGTGCGATCAACCTGCCTCTTCGCGAATACGAGGGCTGCCACGGCACCGCATACACAGGTCATATAGGTCCAGAACATACCTTTGTCGCTCAGACCTATAAGACCTGGAAACAAGCCTCCAAGCACTCCGCCGCCAATCCCAATCACAACCGTAACAGGCGTGCCCAGCCGCTCTTCCTGCATCACATAATCACCAATTGCCCCGGCTACGCCCCCAATGGCGATCCAGACAATACCAGCCCACAGCGCATCCAACAGGCTTGCTAGCACCATACCTTGACCATCCTTTCTGCCAACGCTCCTCATTCCTGCATCTATTTATTTATAGTTGATACAAGCAATACACAAAGACAGAACGCCATACACCTCCCGCCAAAAATGAGGAAGGTGCAATGAATACGCTGAGCGTATCCATCGCACCTTCCCTGTTGGCAAGCACTCACGGCACTAGAAAAGAGTATTTGGCACAAATTCTAACCGATGGTAACCGTTCCATCGGGGTTGACATGGAGCTGAATCTGCTTGCGTGGCGTCGTGGCCGGACCGCTGACGACGTTGCCACTATTGGCGGGATCGAAGGTTGAACCATCGGGTGGGCAGACCAGCTTATTGCTATTCGCGTCATAGTTGAGCGTTCCGCCATCCGTGGTGCAGCCGCTCTCGTAGGCAACGAAGTTGCCATTGGGCATACGGATCAACAGGCTATCGCGCCCATCCTCGGGATTGGTGAACGTTTGCGCGGTCCCAAACCCCTGGTTGGTATTACCAATGACCCGTCCCGTGTGGACAATCGGCGTCCCCTGCGAGGTCGGAGGAGGCGTAGCGACCTGCTTTGGCGAGGCAGCCTGCTTTGGCGTACGCGCTGGCGCGCTTGTGCTCGCCTTCTGGCTACTCGCCTGTTGCCCACTTCCCTGCGAGGCGAAGGCCAGACTCATACCACCTATCATCAGGACCAGGATGCCAACAATAAGCACAGCCAGCATATGCTTACGGCTCTTCGGCACGCGCTCAATCTGCGCCTTCAATAGGGCAACCAGCCGAGCTGCCAGGACCTCGATGCGCTCCTCTTTCACCACTTTCGCTGAGACTGGAGCCACCTTAGGCGCTATGGGAGGCCGTTGCACCTCGCTCGCCTTCGCGCTTACAGGTTCCATCGCGACCGTCGCATAATTCCCGGACATAGGTCGCTGCGGCTGTGCCAAAGGCTGTGTGCTGCGTGTCATGGCAGACTGCATCGCCTGTTGCTGTGCCTGCAAACTCTGCTGCGCCAGCGCCTCGGGCGTGAGCGGCACCGTCTCCAGTTTGGAGGTCACAACAGGAGGCATAAGCTGCCAATGAATCTTGCGTGGCAGCACGGGCATCGACATAGAGGTTGAAGATGTACCGCTGACGGGCGTACGTGGAGGTATTCCGCCCAGCGAAATAGGACCTGTTATGCCCGGCATGGTCTGGCCAGGAATAGACACTGGTGCCAGCCTGCCTGACTGCTGCATCCCCTGTGGGGCATCAAACAGCTGCACAACCCGCGTAAAGGCGGCCGCGAAATCGCCCGCAGAGCTATAGCGTTCCGCGGGATTACGCTCCAGCGCACGCTGCAAGACCAGGTCCAGGCCATTAGGCACATCCGCTTTAAATTCTGTTATCAGAGGGGCGGATTGCTGTACATGCATGTTGGCAAGCTCAAATGGATCGCTGGCCTTGAAGGGAGGACGCCCGCAGAGCATCTCGAAGGCGATGGCACCCAGGGCATAGACATCGGCACGCGCACTCAGCGCCCGCCCCTTAACCACTTCGGGCGCGATATACTCGGGCGCTCCTAAAAAGGAACCCGAGAGGCTTAACAGGTGAGGATAGGCATGCTCTAGTGGAGCAAGGCCCTCCAGGGCCAGCATCGACACCAGGCCAAAGCCCACCACCTGGAGACTCTTAGCATCCACCCAGATATTCAGCGGTCGTAAAGCTCCATGTGCAAATCCGTGATTATGCGCGTAATCCAGGGCCTCCGCCAGTCGGCGCAAGATCCGTGAAGCCTGCAAAGGCGTCAGTTGCCCACGCTCGCGTACCAGCTCTGCCAGCGTATTGCCAGAGACCAGCGGCGAAACCATGTAGGGCAATCCCAGGTGCTCGCCAAAATCTTCAAGCGGCTGAACGCAGGGATGGCGCAATTGCAGCAAGCTCGAAGCAATTGTGGTAAAGCGAGCAATAAAGCGCGCCCGCGCTTGAGGAGGCAGAGTAGAGGGTAAAAAGTAGGTCGTGAGCATAACCGGGCGCGCTGATCCCTCCTGACGAGCCTGGTAGACTGCGTTCAGGCTCCCTCGCCCCAACAACTGCTCAACCTGGTATGTCCCCAGCGTTTGACCCACTAACTCATCAACAGATAGCGAAGACGTAGACATACGAAGATAGCTCCCTGAAAACTTACGCCCCGGACTACAATACTACCTATCCGAAATCCTGAGCGCGCTTGTCCCCCGAATGGGGGAGCGCTAGTCACATGAGTGACGCGTGCCCCCGAATGGGGGTTGGGTTTCGGAATAAGAACACAATGAAGACAATCAAGAAAACACTTTGACACACTATGAATACTTATGGTAAATGAAGTGTATACATTGAACAAGATACTCGTCAACTGCTATGAGCTGGCACTAGGACTTGTGGGGGGAGCTAAAAAGCGTTACCATGAAGAGACGTTATAAAGGAGGAATATAGATACATTTTATGAGCGAAGTTATTTCTCGTCTCGCTGAGGCGACATCTGCCTGGTTAAATACCATTCTGCGCGAGACTGGCCATCTCTCTCAGGGCAACGTTGTCTCGGCCGAGCAACGGGTCTCTGATGCCTTCAATTCAAGCACCGCCCATCTACGCCTGGTTTATAGCGAAGACGCAACTGATACGCCGCCACAAGATCTCGTACTCAAGCTCCAGAAGAATCACGATGGAAAGAACGAGGTCCAATTTTATCGCCTGGTCGCCCAGCTAGGCGCAAACCTGCCGATGCTCGCCCCCTGCTTCGCCCTGGACTATGACGCGCAGAGCGGGAACTCCTATCTCCTCTTTGAGGATCTCTCGCCCACGCATGTAGCGCCCGTGACGCGCCAGCAGCTTCTTGAGGGGCAGGGTGTTCCGCGCGCCGATCAGCTCGATGGCATCGCGGATGCCCTCGCTGGCTTCCACGCCTACTGGTGGGAGCATCACGATCTGGGTAAATACGAGGCGACGGCCATTCGCCCCTGGTGGCACGATAAAGAGAGCTACCAGCAGCATATCGAGCGCCGCACCCGCGAGTGGGATTCCTTTAAACAGAGCGCAGCCAGCGAGGTCTCGCCTCAGATCCGCGCGACCTATGAATATGTGCTCAGACGTATGCCAGCTCTCTGGGAGGAGTATCTGGAGGAGCGCATCACGAACCGCCGCCAGCTTACTCTCACTCAGGGCGATTGCTACCTGAGCAACCTGCTCTGCCCACGCGAGGTCGCGGGCGAGGCCGAGGAGCCCAAGGGGCAGACCTATATTCTCGACCTGGAGGCCGTCAGTGCCAATTTTCCGACCTATGACCTGGCCTACCTGATGCCCACCTTCTGGTCACCTGAGCAGCGCAAGGTCCATCGCCCCGAGGAGCTCTTCCTGATTCGCTACCTCCAGCGCCTGCGCAAGTTCGGCGTCGAGAACTACAACTGGGCCATGCTCTGGCGCGACTACCAGATGATGGTCGTCTTTATGCTCTTTGATCCCATCTGGGACCAGACGGCGGGCGCGTCGCGCGCTTACTGGTATCCCAAGCTCCACTGCCTGGTACGCAACTTCTGGGACATGGGCTGCGGCCTCACCCTACGCAAACTCGCAGAGAAGAAATAGTGTTGAGAGTCAATCCTATTGCGGGCAGATGCCCGCAATAGGATTGACTCTCAACACCTGACACATAATGAGAAATTAAATAAATGAGCAAAGGTCAAGGTGTTTTTCCAGGATGTCTGCCAGCCTGTCGTAGGCTTGCATACGCTCAAAGGGCCGCATTTCTGGCACCGGAGCTGCGCGCCGCTCTCCCAACGCTCTTAGGATCGCATGACGAAAGGCATCATTCTCAAAGAGGCCATGCAGGTAGCAGCCCGCGATCCAACCCATCTCGCTAAGGAAGCCATCAGCCTCGCCGTTTACCTCTAGCAGCGGCACAAGGGAAGTCGAATTCCCATCCGCCGTGCGACCGAGATGAATTTGATAGGCTCGCAACGGCTGCTCAGGCACAAAGGCAAACAGGCCCCTGCAAGCAGCTCTCGTCAAGTTGGCCACACTCTGAGAGGTTACCTTCTCCTCTAGAGAGGCGAAAATCGTCTCCACCGGTAGAAGACTCAGGCCTGTCTCAACCGCTCCTACGCTGCCTTCCGCACCTGTTGGATCACATAGACGCTCGCCAAGCATCTGGTAGCCACCACAAATGCCCAGGATCGCCACTCCCTTCCGCACCAGGCGACGAATGTGGACAGCCAATCCTGTGCGCCAGAGCCAGGCCAGGTCGGCAAAGGTGTTCTTTGTGCCGGGAAGGATGATCAAGTCAGGCCGTTCAGGAAGCTCCTCGGGCGAACTTACCAGGTGCAGGCACACACCTGGTTCCGCCGCTAAGGCATCAAACTCGTCATAGTTGCTCATATACGGCAGACGTGGTATCACAATCTGTAGTTGTCGAGTGGCTTCTCCCTGCTGTTTCTGCGCCAGGAGCGCTGTTCCCTCTTCCAGCGCGACACTGTCTTCCTCGGCGATTCCCAGATCCCTCACAAAAGGTACCGTTCCGAGCACGGGTATCCCCGCTCGCGCCTCCAGCATTCGCTCACCCTCCCGCCATAGCTCCAGGTCGCCACGAAACTTATTCACAATCAGGCCCTTGACGCGCTCACGCTCCTCGGGTTGAAGCAACATTAAGGTTCCAAGCAGCGAGGCGAAGATGCCACCCCGGTCGATATCCCCCACCAGCAGCACCGAGGCATCTGCCCAGTGTGCGACACGCATATTGACCAGGTCATAGCGCGCCAGATTGATCTCGACCGGGCTGCCCGCGCCCTCAATTATTACCAGGTCATAGGCACGACGCAGGCTCTCCAGGGCTTGCTTTACCACCGCTTCAAAGCCTGTACGCTGGCGATAATACTCACGCGCCTCCATCGTGCTTAGAGGCCGCCCCAGCATAATAACCTGGCTGCGCGAGTCTCCCTCGGGCTTTAGTAGAATAGGATTCATCTCGACTGTTGGTTCGATGCCTGCCGCCTCGGCCTGGACTGCCTGGGCGCGCCCAATCTCGCCTCCGGCGGGCGTGACAAATGAGTTAAGGGCCATATTCTGAGCCTTAAATGGTGCCACACGCCAGCCCTGGCGAGCGAAGAGGCGACACAGGCCGGTAACTAGCGTGCTCTTGCCGACTGTCGAGGCCGTTCCCTGTACCATGATGGTACGCGCTAATTCTCCCATAGCTCCTTCTCCTCACTCTGTAATACCCCTAACGCTCCCACCAACCTGGACCATTCATGTGCCTGCCGTGTAGCGACTCGTATATACTGTGGTAGGCCAAACGAGGTACAATCGCGCACCAGGAGACCTCCCTGCAATAAAGCCTCTCGCAGCTGCCTTGCATTTCCCACATGTATCAACGCATAGTGAGTGCGCGTCGGCACCACTGTGAATCCCAGGCCTTGCAAGGCTCCAAAGAAGGCCTCTCGTTCTCGCACCAGTCCTTGCAGGCTATATGCCAGGTGCTCCCTGTCCGCGAGGACTGCTGTAGCCACTACCTGCGCGGCTCCATTGACATTCCAGGCTGGCAGGTTAGTTGCAAGCTTTGCTGCCAGTTCAGGAGGCGCCACGGCATAGCCGATCCTCAGCGCCGCCAGGGCGAAATCTTTAGTCAGGGAGCGCAACACGATCACCCGTCCCTCTTCCTGCACCAACTCCAGTGCCGTCTCCTCTTCGGCGGGAGAGAGAAAATGGCGATACGACTCATCAATGACCAGTAGCGTTCCTAGCTCCGCACACACTCGAGTCAGCTCACACAACTTCATCAGAGGTAGCCACTCCCCGGTTGGATTATTGGGATTACAGAGCCAGAACAATGCCGGGCGCAGCCTCCTCAACCACTGTATAACTTCGGGTATATCTACCTGAAAGTCGTCCTCTTCCCGTAGTATATAATCGCTCACACTGGCCCCCACAGCCTGTGAGGCCACCCGATACTCACCAAATGTCGGCATCAATTGCGCGACCACAGATCCTGGATAGAGAAAGGTACGCGCGATACTCCAGATAAGTTCGCTTGCACCATTGCCACATACTAACCACTCTATCTCTACCTGTTGGGCATCAATCTCATAACGCAATAGTGCCCGTTTCAATGCGAGACAGGCACGATCTGGATAGCGCTCAAGCACCAGGCCAGCCAAAACCTGGCGAGCCACCGGTGAGGGACCATAGGGGTTGGCATTAACGCTGAAATCGAGTATCTCCTCTGGGCGCAAGTCCAGGCGCTCTAATTCTCCGTAATCTAAAGCGCCATGCACCGGCAATTCGCGCCCGTCTAGTTGTTCCTTTGTAAGCGGTGGATGTTGCTGCATCTAACCTCTTCCTGCTTGCCTCCATATACGCACGACCAGCGCGAGCAGGAAGGCACATGCCCCGACCCACCAGGTCATGCGCTCTGCCTGCACTATGACGGCGGACGTTATGTTCCGCCTTTCCTCCCCAAGGATATAATGCTCGACCTTCTCTAGACGCACGCCCAGCGCTCCCGCTGCCGCCGACATGGGATGCCCGGCGTTTGGACTCTCCGTCTTGCCCGCGTCACGGCGCCACACGCGCCATGCCTCTTTTCGCGATCCTCCATAGAGCGGCGCACAGGCGACAATGAGCAGCGCACTGAGGCGGGCAGGAAGCAGGTTGAGTAGATCATCCAGCCGCGCGGCTGCCTTCCCCAAATACTCGTACTTGCCATGATAGCCTATCAGCGAGTCAAAGGTGTTGGCCAGGCGATAAAATGCCGCCCCTGGCAAGCCAAAGAGGGCATAATACCAAAGGGGCGCGACGACCGAATCGCTCACATTCTCTGCCAGCGATTCAATTGCCGCCGCCGCGACCAGCCCAGGGTTTAAGTGTGAGCGATCCCGGCTTACCAAGCTTCTTAATGCCTCACGAGCCTCCTCCAAGTTCCCCTGCTCGAGCGATCTGCGTACCTGCGCCCCCGCCTCTACCAGCATCCGCAAGGCGAAAAAAGGCTTCAGGGCCATTCCTATGAATACTGCCGAGGCAAGCAAGCCTACTCGCGCTTCCCCATAGTCTTTGGCCTTCTTCTCTATGCTCCCTATTAGACCTTGAAACAGCTTCACCGGCACAAGAACCAGTGGAAAAGCTACCAGCAGCATGATGACGCCATATCTTAGCTGTGCGCCTTGGCCACGAGGGGCACGGCTCTCAAGCGCTCGAATGAGCCTGCCATACCAGACGACGGGATGCACGCTGGCGGCTGGCTCGCCTATGAGGTCAAAAGCAACCGCCAGCAAGAGCACCAGCGCTTCATGCACACTTCGTTGCCCTTTTGTCTCTGGCATGGGCTAAAACTCGATGCCCTTCTGGGCCTTGACTCCGGCGTCGTAGTGATGCTTTATATCCGTGATCTCCGAGACCGTATCGGCATACTCGATCAGTTCAGGGATGGCGTAGCGGCCCGTGATAACGATGTGCATCCCCTCTGGGCGCTGCTCCAGCACCTGGTGCACCTCTTCCCAGGCCAGCCAGCCGTATTTAAGGACATAGGTCATCTCGTCTAGCACAATCAGGTCATAGTCGCCCGAGAGGATCTTCAGTTTGCAGATCTCCCAGCCCTGGCGCGCCAGCTCTTTATCTTTCTCGATATCCTTGGAGAGCCAGGTAAAGCCATCACCCAGAAGGTGAATCTCGATCTCAGCCTTCCGCGCCGCCTTCTCCTCGCCCCAATTGGCTGTGCGTGCCTTGATAAATTGCAGCATACAGACACGCAGGCCCTGGCCCCAGGCGCGGAAGAGTAGGCCCAGCGCCGCTGTGGTCTTCCCTTTGCCCTTCCCTGTGTTGAGGATGACCAGTCCCTTCTTTTTCGCGCTCTTTGCGCGCTCGCGCCGCGCCGCGTGGCTAGCCCGCTGCCGCTTCAGCCGCTCCTCTTCGCTTAGTTCTACGTCCTCCTCCGGATCGTATGCCTCCTCTACCTCTTCATTAGGTTCTAGCTCTTCTTCTGTCATGACCACCACTCCTCGCGCCTGCGGCGCGTATTAAGATGGATGGTGGAGTGACTGGAGAGGCCAACGGCCTCTCCAGTCACTCCACCATCCATCGACTCTATATTTAAACTGTACCAGTGCAGTAGTCGGGGAGCGCGCCGGGGAATTTGTCGGGGTGAACAAGCTGGGCGACGCAGCGTAGACCCTGCACGAGGCGCGGACCCGGGCGCTGCATGATGTCGACATTAAGGCGATAAACTTTGCGGTCCTTGACGGCCTGTATGGTACTCCAGTTGGCGCGCTTATAGACGCTATCGGGAGTGCCTCCATAGGCGGGGTCTTCCGTGAGAATCACGATCTGGGGGTTGGCGCTCAAAACCGCCTCGTCGGTGACCTGGGGATACCCTTCGTTGGCAGTATTGCTATGAAAGATGTTGGTGGCGCTGGCATCCTGCAATAGTTCGTCGCCAAACGAGCCGCCGCCAAAGACATAGGGCTTACCGGGCGTGCTATCATCGACCTCCAGTAGGACTTTTGGCGTGGGTGTGCCCGCGACCTTCTGCTCGATATCGTCGCGTTCCTTCTTCAATTGCGCGACCAGGTCATTAGCCTTAGCTTCGCTATAGGTCAGGCGCCCCACGAGCTGAATCTGGTCAAAGGTCTGGCTGAAGTTTGTCAGGGAGAGGTCAACGATGTTCACACCAGAGTCTTTGAGCTTGCTATCATATTGCTTGGTTAGGCCGCCAGAGGAGAGCACCAGGTCAGGCTTGAGCGAAATGATCAGCTCAGTATTGTAGCCTTGTGTACTGGAGACCTTGGTTACCTTCGCCAGGTCGGCGGGATAGTTTGTAAAAGCATCTACGCCTACGACCCTGCTTTGCAGGCCCAGTGCGCCCAGGATCTCGCTGGTACTGGCTGTGAGCGATATAATGCGCTGGGGGGCCGCTTTAGGCATATTAATGGGTTTGCCATAATAGTCGTTCGCCGGGGCCTGCGTCGCCACAGGTATAGCGGATGAACTCGTCTGCGTAGACCCACCACAGGCCGCCAGCAGCGCGCAAAGCGCCACTAACATCAGGGGCAACAGACGATGGGAGATGACACGGGTAGACATGAGTCGTACTCCTCCAAATATATCAAGATAGACAACGACACTGCCCGTCGTCACCTCGCGCCCTTTGGAGGTATTGCAGAAGACATGGGGAAAAGGTTTCCAGCGTGCGGCAGGAGTCGCCTCGCAACCCTTCAAAGCCTCAACGCTGTTTCCATGTACTCGCTCCTTTGACGCGAAGGATGAGATCGGCACTATTGGGCAGGTCTCCTGGCTTCTGGCTGCAAACGCTTCTCACCGACCTTCCCGCGCTCAACGGAGCGTAGTGGTATGTTCATGCCCCTTCTCGGGGCTGGTGAGTCGCTCGCCAGTTACAGTAGCGCGACTGCGCCGGACTCGCACCGGCTTCCCTATTCTGCCCGCTATAGCTCTGCGGGCCACCCAATGTGTTTGATGTGTATCAACAACAGGCTCTATTCTACCACCACGGGGGCGTGGCGCGCAAATGCTTCAGTTCCACAGGCAGACCAGCCACAAGCAAGTACACGTGCTCCGCGGCCTCCGCCAGGCGCTGATTGACCCGCCCCAGCCCATCACGATATATGCGTCCCAGAGGGGTATCCGGCACCAACCCCAGGCCCACCTCATTCGAGACCACCAGCAATGTTTTGCCTGAAGGAAGCTCTCGCACCGCCTCCAATAGGCGCTCTACCTCGCCCAACAACTCCTGGTCAAAGAGCGCGCCTGGCTGTGCGATCTCACCCTCGCAGACCACCCCGCTCTCACGAAAGAGCCAGTTGGAGAGCCAGAGTGTCATACAATCCAGCACAAGCGCATCGGCCACCTGCGCCCCCTCGCGGATCGCCTTCGCCAGGTCCAGCGGCTCCTCAATCGTCACCCACTGCTCCGGGCGGTCGGCGCGATGCCGGACAATGCGTTCGCGCATCTCCTCGTCGCTCGCCGTGGCCGTGGCGATAAACGCCACTTCTCGCCCACTCGCCTTGGCCATATGCTCGGCGAAGGTGCTTTTCCCACTACGCGCCCCACCCAGCACCAGCACCAACCGCGGCCGCTTCTCATCACTACTCATCAAATTTCATCCCTCCTAAATCCCTATGCTTCCTCTCATGATATACTGAAGCATATCACCATTTCCATATTCCAACATCTCAAAAAGAATAGATCTACTATCAAAGCAACCATCCCGATTGCATAGGCGCGCAACGCGCTCCAAGCGCTAGAGAGGATCTTCTGGGCATGAAAGGGCATAACCATATCGCCTTTAGTCTTGCCGCAGCCGCTGTCGTCAACACGCTCATCTTCGACGTTACGCACCTCTCAATGGCTGGCAGCCCGGTCAACCTGGCGCTGACGGAGCAGCTTCTCCCCCTGGCCTCACAATCGCTCACCTTCACCGATCTCCTCTATAAAAGCGCCTTCTATGGCGGGATCGTGCTTGGCTCAGTCGCGCCTGATATCGATCATCCGAAGAGCCTCATCAGCCATCTCTTCCCCTGGGCCAGCCACATCGTTACCGGTTTCTGCAAGCATCGCACACTCACCCACAGCCTACCTGGCATCGTTGCCGCGACCATCTTCTGGGGCATCCTGCTCGCGCTGGGACTCGGCCTCTTCAATGCCACTGTTTTTTCTCTCTCTGCCGAGATGATGCATGCCGCCTTCCTCTTCTACCTCGCGACCGCCCTTGGCTGCCTCCTGCACAGCTTTGAAGATACCATGACCTTCACTGGCATCCCCTGGCTCTATCCCCTCTCCAGGCGCAGCCAGCACTTCTCCTTCATCCGCTTTCGCTCCGGTAGCCTGACTGAGTACGCCATCGTACTCTTCTTTATTGTGCTCGTAGGCCTCGGCCTGCTCTACCACCTCTTCTTTGTCTAACCCCAACATGGACTGAAAATCTATCAACCACCTTGGCATTGACAATGGCCAATATGATACGATTACCAACATTGATATTCGCATCCATACCCGCTCTATGATGAGCTAAGAAGAGATGGTTTATTTTGGAGAAACTGAGTCTACCTTTAGCAACAAACTGGTTGGTGAAAGAACGGAATATGTCTCTCTCTGTTGAGAAGGATGGCACGAGCGAGGAGGACTGGATTCCCGCATCAGTACCTGGCACGGTCCACCAGGCCCTGCTCGATGCTAATCGCATTCCCGATCCGTTCCAGGGTACTAATGAGAATGAAATTCAGTGGATCGGCGAGCGTGACTGGCTCTATCGCTGCTCCTTTACGCTTATAGATGATGTTCAGGCCGCTGAACATGTTGTGTTACAGTTCGAGGGCCTGGATACTTACGCAACGGTCTGGCTCAATGGCATGGAGATCGCGCGCAGCACCAATATGTTTGTGCCCCTACACGTCGAGGTCACTAACCTGCTCCACCCCGGTCAGAATGAGCTCTTGATCAATTTTGAGTCCGCGCTCAGACTGGGTCAAGCTCTAGAAGCCCAACATGGCAAGCACGTATCTTGGAACGGCGATAGTAGCCGCTTATATGTCAGAAAAGCGCAATATCACTATGGCTGGGACTGGGGTCCAGTTCTCCTGACCGCCGGTCCCTGGCGCACTATCTCGCTGCTCGCCTATAAGAGCCGCATCGTCGATGTGTTGTCTCAGACTGAGGTCAGCCCCGATCTAGAAAGCGCTCTACTCTCTGTCACCACAGATATTGAGCTTGGTGGCACGGATCCTGCTAATGTTTCATGCAGTGTCAGTGTCTATGATTCACAGAATACGCTCGTTGGCGAGCAGGAACTTCCTGGCACGGCCCTGGAACTTCTGCCTGACCATGGGCAATATCGTCTACAAGCCAAGCTACAGCTTGTCCAGCCACAACTCTGGTGGCCACGTGGATATGGCGCGCAGCCTCTCTACCGCCTGGTGGTAACGCTTCACGATGAGCAAGGCAGCCCCCTGGATCAGCGCGAGGTACGCACAGGACTACGCCGCCTGGAGCTAAGCCAGCATCCCTTCTCCGATCAGCCGGGCAACTCCTTTTTCTTTACCATCAACAATACCCCTATCTTCTGTGGGGGCGCGAACTGGATACCCGCCGATTCATTGACAACGCGCATCTCGCCTGAGCGCTATCGGGCCTGGGTGCAACTGGCGGCGGATGCCAATATGGCCATGCTACGCGTCTGGGGAGGCGGTATCTATGAAGAGGATGTCTTCTATGACGCCTGCGATGAACTGGGTATCCTGGTCTGGCAGGACTTTATGTTTGCCTGTGGCATGTATCCCGCGCTAGACTGGTTCCAGGCAAGCGTCAGGGCCGAGGCCGAGGCCGCTATTGGGCGCTTGCATCATCACCCCAGTATCGCGCTCTGGTGCGGCAATAACGAAGATTATATGGTCGCATCTTCTCAGGGACACTATGATGCCGCGTTTGAAGGCGACTTTACCGCCATTCAATTCTCCGCCCGTGAACTCTATGAACGCGTACTCCCCGAAGTATGCGCGCGCCTCGATCCCTCACGCCCCTACTGGCGCGGCAGTCCCTATGGTGGCACCAATGGCAATAATCCCGAAGTAGGTGATCAACACGTCTGGGATGTCTGGCATGGTTTTATGAGGAAGTACCAGGACTACTCCAGCCTTGGAGGCCGTTTCATCAGCGAATTCGGTATGCAAGCCACGCCAGGTCGCTCAACGATTGAAGCCTTTAGCTCAGCAGAGGAGCGCTATCCACTCAGTCGCACCCTGGAGCACCATAATAAGGCTTCTGACGGATCACGCCGCCTGGCCGTTTACCTCTCCGATACGGTACGCAATCCGGCCGATCTCGATAGCTACATCTACGCCACCCAACTTGTCCAATCGGAGGCACTCTGCTCTGGTATCCGTGGCTGGCGCCGCCAGTGGCAGGGACTGGGCAAAGAGTATATCGGAGGCGCCCTGGTCTGGCAGATCAATGACTGCTGGCCCGTCACCAGCTGGGCCATGGTCGATTACTACCTGCGTCCGAAGCCTGCCTACTACAGCGTGCGCCGCGAGTTGGCCCCTATCGCCGTCGGCCTCGCCACGCACGATAAGCAACACGCCGCCGTCTGGGCCATCAACGCCACCCGGCAGCCTCTCGATGTCCACCTGGCTCTCCAGTGGTGGACCCTCGAAGGCGAACTAATCGACGAACAGGACCACGCCTACACGCTCGCGCCCAATCAGGCGACCGAGCTGCAAACGGCCCCCTTTGCGACCACGACAGGTCACGTCCTGAGCGCGCGTCTGCTTCAGGAAGACCAGGTTCTCGCGCGAGCGACCATCTGGCCCGAACCCTTCAAATACCTCACCCTGCCCGAACCCGGCATCCATGTGGAACGCCTGGGTCCGGACACACTCTCGCTGCAAACACAGCGCCCCGCAAAGGGTGTCTGGCTCACAGCCGAGGATGGGGTCAAATGGAGCGACAATATGCTCGATCTCCTCCCAGGGGAGAGCTACATCGTCAAGGCCGAGGGCTTAAAGGATGACAGCGTAGTTCACGTCGACTGGCTTCGCGCATAACAAGAACACATAGCGAAAAAGCCGTGTTGAGGAGCTCCTCAACACGGCTTTTTCGTTGTAACTTTTTCCTCGATCTACTCTAAACCGTTGACTTTCTCCCTTTAAGGTTGCATAGTTAGTTACATGAGTAACTAACCAGTTAAGTGAGTAAGTTATGTCGCAGATAATCGATGACAATCGGCCAATCTTCATGCAAATTGCCGAACGGATCGAGAACGATATCCTGGGCGGCGAGCTGCCTGAAGAGTCACAGGTACCTTCTACGAACCAGTTCGCGTCCTTCTACCAGATCAATCCGGCAACGGCGGCGAAGGGCGTCAACCTTCTGGTGGATCAGGGTATCTTGTACAAGAAACGCGGTGTCGGTATGTTCGTGTCAAGCGGCGCTCGCGAGCAATTAATGCGTAAACGTAGAGAGCTTTTTTATGAGCAATATATTGTGACTATGCTGCATGAGGCACACAAGCTGGGAGTCACTAAACAAGAACTAATCAATATGATTCAAAGAGGAGAGCATAGCCGATGAGCAAGGTTGTTGAGGCCCAACGGCTAACCAAGACCTATGGTAAGGTCACGGCGGTCGACCAGGTCAGTTTCGCTATTGAAGAGAATAAGATCTATGGGCTACTTGGCCGCAATGGAGCCGGAAAAACGACGATTATGCAGATGATCACAGCCCAGATCTTTGCTACAAGTGGAGAATTACTGGTCTTTGGAGAACAACCCTATGAGAATAATCGCGTGCTCGGCAAGATATGTTTCGTTAAGGAGAGCCAGAAGTATCCCGAGGGCCTCCGTGTCGCGGATATGCTAGACCTCTCCGGCTCGTTCTTTCCCAACTGGGATCGCGAGTACGCCAGCGCCCTGGTTGAGGATTTCCGTCTGCCTCTGAAACGCCGCATCAAGGCTCTCTCCAGGGGCATGCATTCCGCCCTGGGTATTATTATCGGCCTTGCCAGCCGCGCGCCACTTACCATCTTCGATGAACCATACCTGGGACTTGATGCCGTAGCACGCAGCCTGTTTTATGATCGACTGATCGAGGACTACGCCGAACATCCACGCACCATTGTCCTCTCCACCCATCTGATCGACGAGGTGAGCCGAATTTTGGAGCATATCCTTGTCATCGATCAGGGCCGGTTAATTATCGACGAGGAAGCCGACGCGCTCCGCGAACGAGCCTTCACCATCGTTGGAACAGCCTCAAAGGTCGATGCCTTTACAGCGGGCAGGGAGATACTTGAGCGCAAAGCCTTTGGCTCGCTTGCCGAGACCACTCTCCTCGGGCACCTGGATACAGATACGCGGCGGCAGGCCGAGACACTTGGACTGGAACTTGCGCCCATCTCTTTGCAACAATTGATCGTGCACCTCACGAGCGAGCGACCCGAAAGAAAGGCTGTGGAAGTCCTATGAATCGCATGCAAGCTATACTCCATATACACTCCAAAGACTGGTTCTGGTGGCTTCTCGCGCCCTGGTGCTGGGCTTTGTTACCATCTTTCGCCGTCAACTTGATCATAAGTTTGTTCGCGCATACAGATGCGGGCATTTATACAGGCGGCCTAGTCTCCATTTACATCTATATGCTCATCATTGGCGCGCTCGTTGTGTATCGCACCTTTTCCTTCGCCCTTGGTTTTACCATGCGCCGCACAGATTATATTCTGGGGACAACGCTAGTCGCAATAACAGTTTGCGCAATCGAAGCCATTGTGCTGCTTCTACTCTCCTTCATTGAAGCAGATCTCACAGGGGGCTGGGGCGTGAGGCTGCACTTCTTCCACCTGCCCTATGTTAGCGATGGCTCGTTCCTGGCTCAATTCTGGGTGTACTTTATTGCCCTAGCAACCCTTTATGCTCTAGGTTTTATTATCGGTAGCCTCTATCAGCGCGCTGGTCGTACTGGCCTGCTGGCTACGAGTGGTGCGGCGCTACTACTTGGCACAATTGGCTCCTTCGCCTGTACACAGTACAATTGGTGGGGTAACATCTTCGCCTGGTTAACCCATCAGAGCACCGCTGATCTAGCTTCATGGTTCCTTTTGCCGCTCGTTGCCTGCCTCTCGATCTCCTATGTATTGCTGCGTAAAGCAACTATAGCTTAGATAGCAGAAAGGAAAAGCATTATGTCGACTCTCAGCCACACCAATCATTCCTCCTATGGAGCATATGAAATGCAATCAGCAAGCGAACATCAGGAGTACGAGATGTCCTCTTTCCAGAAGCAAGACAAAGTAGCCAATGAGAAGATTCGCGCTCCCAAGCGCGACATGCGGAACATCTACCGCTTTATACTGGCAATCACCTCCATGCTCATGCTCATTCCATTTGCCCTCCTCTTTATGGTTTTTATGGGAGGACCACAGGGCTGGATTGGCTTTGGCATCGCCGCCATTGCCATCTTTCTCATCGCCGTCGTCGCCATTGATAAAATTGAGTAGTTAAGTCATACATCAGGTAAAGCATACAACCGGCTGATACTTGGGCAAAAATAGGCTTAAAGTGTCACTACTTGAAAGGACTCACCATGTCAACCCAGATTGACCAGGAAACATCCAATACACTTGAAGCGCCGCTCGCATCAGAAGCCACGGCACGACCACGGCTCTTCTTTGTCGACCATACACGCATTTTCCTAACGACGCTGGTCATCATACATCATCTTGCGCTCACCTATATTGCTGGTCCCTGGTATTACCGGGAAACAACATATGACCTGCTCACAAACTTGCTCCTGGGGCTGCTGGTTCTCTTTAACCAGTCTTTCTTCATGGGCTGCTTCTTCCTGATCTCAGGCTACTTTACACCCGGCTCATATAATCGCAAAGGACCGAAGGCATTTCTCAGAGACAGGTTTCTACGCCTGGGGCTGCCGCTCCTGATCTTTACATTCATCCTCAATCCCTTGATCATCTACCTTGGTGCTGGAACACCTATGCCCTACGGGTCATTCCTGCTTAAGTATGGCGTTTCTACCATTGGCACTGGACCGCTCTGGTTCGTCGAGGCGCTGCTGGTCTTTGACTGCCTCTATGTATTCTGGCGCTGGCTGACTCGTAAGCGCACAACTTCTACACCCGCCACTGCGATCAGCAAGCCGCTGACCTATCGCGCTATCCTGGCGTTCATACTCTCCCTGGCGCTTATCACCTTCCTGGTGCGCCTCTGGCTCCCTTTTGGCTGGACAGTCCCGTTGGTGAATCTTATCCCTTCCAACTTCCCACAGTATATCGGCCTCTTCCTTATTGGTCTGCTGGCCACTCGACATGGCTGGTTTCAAAACATTCCAACCTCAATGGGAAAGATTGGCCTGGGCGTTGCGCTCGGTTCCACGCTTATACTCTTTCTTCCAGCTCTGCTAAGTGGTTGGGGAACCTTCGCTGGCGGTCTGCACTGGCAGGCATTTGTCTACGCGCTCTGGGAAGCACTCATGGGAGTTGGCATGAGCATGGGCCTGCTCGTCTTCTTCCGCCAGCGTATGAACCGGCAAGGCAACCTGGGGAAGCTCCTTAGTAGGCAAGCCTACGCAGTCTATATCATTCACGCCCTTATCCTGGTCTGCGTGGCGGAATATGCGTTAGGTAGTCTGCACCTCTATCCACTGCTCAAGTTTGCACTCGCTATGCTCATTTCTATCCCGCTCTGTTTAGTGTGCGCCTACTTGCTCCGCAAGCTCCCACTAGCGCGCAAGATCCTCTAAGCATAACATACTACACATCATTTCTACTGGTCCTTGACATTCTCATAGTTAGTACTGTATAGTACTAACTATGAGAAGCACATCGAATCGTGACCAGGTCATCAAGGTAGGGGCCGAGCTATTTCTTGCTCATGGCTTTACTACCACGAGTATGGATGACGTGGTCAAGCAGAGTGGCGTTGCCAAATCGAATATCTACTATCACTTTCAGAGCAAGGACGAGCTGGCCCTGGCTGTGCTAGAAAAGCATATCGCTTCGCTGCAACTGCTCTTCCGCCAGTGCGTACTTGAAAACAAGAACGGCACACTTTTACAGAAGCTACGAGCGTATACCGATGGGTTGATTGCTGAACTCGTCGAGCGCGAGTGCGTCGGAGGTTGCCCTCTTATGTCACTGATGGTGGAGGCTGGGAAGGCCAACGAACGTCTGCGCGAACGTCTGCGCCAGTTCTTCAGCCAGCAAAATCAGGGTCTTGAGAAACTCCTGAATGAGGGGAAGCGCCTGGGAGAGGTCCGCGCTGACCTGCCAACGTCAGCCCTTGCTTCTCTGTTCATTTCATGGCTTGAAGGGAGCCTGATGGTGGCGAGCATCGAGAAGAGCGCCACAGCACTCCGGCAAGAACGCGATGCCCTGCTTCACCTATTAAAATCCTCCTGATTACTAAAACCAAAGTGGCCCTCTTTTTAAATGACAGTCTGTCAAATAGAAAGAAGTTTGCTCTTTTTTTTGCACACATATTAGTACCATTCAGTACTAATACAAAGGAGAGTAGCTATGCAACACATTCAACAAGGTATTTCTAGTATCGAGGGTCTACACCTCGCCCACAGCTATGTCATCGAGGCCGCCGATGGCCTGACGCTTGTCGATACGGGAGTTCCCGGCTCTCTTCCTCAGATGGAGAAGGAACTCAAGAACGCAGGTTATCAGCTTAACCAGGTCAAACGCATTCTTATCACGCACGCCCACTGGGATCACTATGGCAGCCTGGCCGCCCTCAAGGAGGCAACTAGCACCCAGGTCTACGCCCACCATCGCTATGAGAGCGCGGTCATTCGTGGCGAGAAGAGACCCTTGCATCCCTCAAAGGCGAAGCTAGGCGCCTTTGACCGCCTCGTCTATGATGCCTGGGTGATACCCAAACTACGCCATACCGTAGCTGTTCCGGTGGACTACGAACTTAAGGAGGGTGATCGACTCGACGAGGTGCTTCCCGGCCTGGAGGTTGTGGACCTGGCGGGACATAGCCCAGGCCAGTGCGGCTTCTGGCACGCGGAGCGCGGTATTCTCTTTGGAGGGGATGTTATGATGCGCTCCCCCCTGGGTCGTTTCCTCCTACCCATGGTTGCAGCGACTCCCGATATAGCCGAGGCCAAACGCTCAATCCATAAAGTTGCTGAACTAAATGTCGCGACCATCTGCCTCGGCCACGGCCAACCACTGATCGGCAATGCCGCCAGCATCATTAAAGCCTTTGCCAGTAAGTTCTCTTAAGCCTGGACGAAACAGGCTAAACCGCCGAAAATCAGGTGAAGGTTTGACACAGAGGTTCTTGACCCAGCACTTTTGGTCGAACCTTCAGCCAATTTACCACAAGTACTTGCGAGGAAATGAGCGAACGCTTATACTACAGACCATGACAAAGCATCTCGCCGAACAGATCCCTGAGATATATGAGCGATACGCTCTTGAATGGGATGCTGATCGCAATAGCAGAAAATGGAATGACAAGGGTTGGCATGATCGGTTCGTCAAATGCCTGACTGAAGGCGCAACTATTCTTGATCTTGGATGTGGGTCAGGAATGCCTGTCGCTCACAATCTCGTGCAGCATGGACTTCGTGTCACTGGTGTCGATACCTCTCCGACGCTCATCGCGCTCTGTCGCAGGCGCATGCCGGAGCAGGAGTGGATTGTGTCGGATATGCGGGCAGTCACGCTTCACCGACGATTTGACGGCATTCTCGGTTGGGACAGCTTTTTCTTCCTCAAGTCCGATGATCAGCGAAAAATGTTCAACGTGTTCGCCGCCCACGCAGCCCCTTCCGCTTTCATAATGTTCAATACGGGTCCACGGCACGGCGAGGCGATTGGTGAGTATCGGGGAGAATCACTCTACCATGCCAGCCTCGATCCAGCGGAATACCAGATGTTGCTTGATCAATTCGGCTTCGATGTTGTGGCACATGCTGTCGAAGACCCTACTGCTGGTGGACGAACAGTCTGGCTTGCTCAATCTCGAAGGCGATCGTGATCGTACATAGCCCAGATTCAGAAGTGTACCAGATCCACTCTTCGCCTCATTTATCAATAGGTCCATTAGCATATATCGTTTAGAATAGCGCCAATACAAGGAGCAGCACAACCTCGGTGAACTCCTCAATCGCGCCATAGCTGTCGCCTGTCAGGCCGCCTATCTGCGCGTTTATCCAGTTGCCAAACAGAAGGGCACAGATACCAGCACACACCCAGATTAGCAGGCCTATGAGCAGACCCAGCCCCGAGGCCAGCCAGGCGCCCACTATCAGCGCGATCACCAACGAGATAACTCCTGCCTGCAACACCTGTCCGCGTGTAACCACCTGCCTATAGCTGACACCCAGACCACTCGTGCGCGCATTGGGGAAAACATACAGAGCGAGTAGCATGGCCCAACGCCCCAGAACCAGTGTCAACATGAGCGAGGGCACCAGGTGCGCGCCCGAGATGCTCCCCAAAAAGGCCCACTTGAGAAGCAGTGCGCAGATGCCCCCCAGGACACCAAAGCTACCTACGCGACTATCGCGCATGATCTCCAGTTTGCGCTCACGCGTCCTCCCTCCCAGTAACCCATCGCACGAGTCCATCAAGCCATCCAGGTGTAGCCCACCCGTCAGGATCACCAGCCCGACGACACACAATGCGGTCAACGCCAGGTGCGGCAGACGAAAGCCCAATATCCAGGTGACCAGCCATAAGAGCAGGCTAAATATTAACCCGACTATAGGAAAATAGGCGGCGCCAATCCTTGTCTGACTGCTTGTGCTAGCGTCCTGCGTGCTCTGCGGCGCTCGCCCAGACCTCGAAGGTACTGGCAATACGGAGAGGAACTGTACTGCCGCGACGAACTCGGCATACTGCTCACCTAATGAAGTATTTGTTGGGGATAGCGATGGTCGCCACTTTGGTCCGCGCGGGGATTGAGCTCCCGGCGCTTGCCGCCCCCTGCTCACGCTACCATAGCTCGTTCCTCCTGGTCGCCAGGACCCTGAGTCCCGCTCAGTTGGCATACTATGTGGTGTTGGCTCATTCTCCATACTCTGACTGCGCTCCTTTTACCGTTATACTGGAACATCTCAAATGAGGAAAGGGAATTTGTGGGGGACACCCCACACCCCGGCAGGAGGGAGACCCTCCTGCACCTCCCCTCTTTTCTGATCACCTAGTTACCGCTGCTCATTCAGAAGCACCAGTATGGCTGCTAGCGGCTCACCCTCTTTCTGACCGGGAAAGAGGTCAATAGCGCTCAGCGAACCAGGGTCCAGGCGAAACTGCCACTGGCGCTCCACGGGAGATGCCAGCAGGAGACAAAACAGCACACGCAATGGACCGCCATGACTTACGAGCACATAGTGAGCCTGTTCCTCCCCCTGCCCTCCAACCCCAACATTCACATCCATAAATGTTTTGCGCAGACCCTTGCGCACACGCGTGACCAATTGCTCAAAGCTCTCCCCACCTGGCGGCGCCTCGCCCACCGGATCACGAAAAAAACCTGGTTGCTCCGAGGCATTAGCCATAATCCCTTCATAGGTCAGACCCTCCCAGGCACCAAAGTGCATCTCTCGCCACTCTAGCGCCTGCTCTATGGTCATCGATCCTGGTACGCTCCGGCTGATGATCTCGGCTGTCTGCACGGCACGCTGGGTATCGCTACTATAAATTTTTGCAATAACCTTTCCCTTGAAACGCTGCGCCAGCCAGCGAGCCTGTTCCTCTCCTTCTGATACGAGCGGCGGGTCACTCCAGCCACAATAACGCTTCTCCACGCTCCACTGCGTCACCCCATGCCGCACCAGCCACAATCGAAACGGTCTACGCAACATCCTCAACTCTTCCAGACTCACATCACCAACCATCATCTCCCCCCTTAATATACGCAATCATTAGAGCATCTACCAAATTGTAGGGACCAAGCTGGCTTGGACTTTTCCCAAGGGCAGCAGTGATCAGCTCCCATGGCAAAACCATGCTAGCATGGTCCCTCCATAATCAGTAGCTGCGTACGCCAGTAGCGGGCTACTCTCCGCGTAGCTCCTCGCGCAAGGGTGAGGCTGGATCGTTTTGCAGGAGAAAGAGCAGGCGCTTGCTGGAGCCGCCGCTGTCGGGGGTGGCGGCGCTCACAATCTGCTGTAGCTCCTCCGCATCCAGGTCACGCGAGGGATCCCAGCCGTAGCGTTTGATGTCCACGCGGTCCTCCCCGGAAAATTCAATGCCCTCAGCCTCCAATAGCTCGCGCATGCGCCCTTTCTGCCCAAAGGCCCAGCTTCCGCTCAGCTCGCCCTTGCTATTCACCACGCGCTGAGCGGGCACCTCCTCATGCGCGTCATTCATGATCCAGCCAATCATGCGCGCCCCGCGTGGATAGCCCAGCGCCTTGCCAATCCAGCCATAGGTCGTCACGCGCCCCGCCGGGCAAGCCTCCACCAGGGCAAAGACCCGCGCCTTCAACAGCGCTACCGACTCCGGCGTCGAAGCAGAATTCTGTACCATATCACACTTCCTTTTGCGTAATTCTTGTAAGCTCAAAACGCATAGTACCGCAATCACCCTCACCGATGCAAGTGTAAGAATTATGGGGCCACTTGTATTATCTCTACTATGGCAGGGGCTCCATCAGGCAATGAAGGAACGGAAGCTTTCCAGAGGAGAGCACCGCTTTTGGCATTGAAGACGAAGATGCCAGAGTTGAGGGTATAGACCATATTATTGGCGACGACTGGTTGGCTGGGACCGCCAGGTGTACCGGCTCTCCAGATTTCATGCCCATCCGTGGCGTTCAAGGCCTTTATCCCATAAAACGAGTTGATATCGTCACTAACCGGGACATAGATTGTCTTGCCATCCCATACTGGAGCCTCTGAGGCAGAACCAACCTGGTGTTTCCAGAGCTGCTTTCCTGTCTGTAAGTCATAGGCATAGAACCACCGATCCTGGGAACCAAAGTATACCGCGTTGTTAGTGACTATAAGATCCATCACGAGGCCATGTGTCTGTTCTGATTTCCAAAGGAAATTTCCTTTCTTCGCGTTGAAGGCGTATACATAGCCTTTTTCATTATTAGATAGGGTGATAGAGAGCACACCATTATGGACATGAGGGCGACTCCAGACCAAGTCTGGATTAGTATCTGGACTGGGTACATACCAGAGTTGTGTCCCGTCTGTTGAATTGATCGCGCGTAGGCCATCAGCAGCAGCTATGTAGAGGATGTTGTTCTCGCCCGTGATATAGGAGCCTGACCCTTTATCAATACGATATACTTCCCGTTTTGTGCCATTGACAGGATTAAAAGCATAGATCTTGGTGGAATTGGCGTTTATCACAGTCGCATAGAGCGTTCCATCCACCAGAGCCAGGTCACGAATACCACTCTCTTCCGCGTTATTGGCTTCATAGGACCAGCGCTTCTTACCAGTCTTTGCATCCAGGGCCAGCACAATATGATCAGGGCCAGGATACTGGATTTTTGCATGTACAGGATCATCCATTAGCACATAGACGTTATTATCCGCTACGATTAAATGCGTAACACTCTGTGATGACTCGCTATCTTTCAGCTTCAAAATCGTCAGCGGATAGCTCCATTGGATTTTCCCGGTCTGCGCGTCCGCGCGATAGATGATACCAGCGCCACCAACATAGATGCTTCTGGAAGACAGGTTAGCAGGCTGATGTGCAGGTGCAAGCGTGAAAATGGCCAGCATACTTCCTACAAGCACGATGACAAAGAGAAGCGAGGCCACAAGCGTCGCGAAGCGCGTGAAAGGACGCCGTGCAGGTACCTCTCGCTTAAGAGGCAGCCTGGATATTACTAATTGAGTATCTTGAATGACGACATCTCCCTCAGATTCTGAGTGGGCTTGCCCTTCGACATGCTTCGCCAGGCGAGCTCGCACTGTTTCCAATATCGCGTTCTCTTCTTGCTCCTCCTCGTGAACGCGATAGAGGTCTTTCACGAGCGCGGCATTGGCAGGCGCTCCAGCCTGCTGGCGCGGCCCCCAGGCAAGTTCATCCACACGCTCATCGACCTCCTCTGGCCGAAACAGTTCTTCACGTCTATTCATTGCCTGCCTCCTCACTATTTTTTGTGTAGATGCTACGAAGGAGATTGAGCGTACGCGAGAGTATAATGCGCACCGCGCCCTCGCTCTTGTTGATCCTTTGGCCAATTTCCGCACAACGCAGGCCACCCGCGAAGCGCAGGCGTAATACCTCACGCTGGGCCACTGGAAGGGCAGCCAGGCGTATTTTTAGAAGCTCATGCGCCTCCTGGCGCAACACAACCTGCTCAGGAGCAAGTTCATCATCAGTAAGCATGCCTTCAACCATCTCTAGCGGAAGTAGAGGATGCCGAAGCGCACGCCGTTGAGTGTCAATAAATTTGTTATGCGCAACCCGCCGTAGCCAGGCCAGTTGTTGTTGCTCACCCAGGCGCGCAAAGTCTTGCTTCTCTAAAGCCGCCACAAACACATCCAGCAACACATCCTCGGCCTGCTCCCTTGTGACGACATTACGACGAATATACTTAAGCACAGTCGGTGCAAAGCGCTCGTAGAGATCCGCAATGGGTGATTCCTCAAATATCATTCGCTGTTCCCACAACTATGTCCTGCTCCTTTACGTCTGCTTTATTTAAGACCTCACCTGTAAATCGTTGAGTAAAGAGAAACGTTTCAATTCTTTTTCTTTCACGCGCTGACCTCGTTCATCACTTTGGGGCAGAAGCCGATGTAATTGTCCGCTAGTACTCTTTCCTTGTATTTAGGCATTCTACACAGTACACTCTCCTTAACCCCTGATAATTTAGAAAGAAAGTAGGTCGCGCTTGGTGCATAGCCAGGATCTTCAGCTCCTACAACTACTACAGCTAGCCGATAGCGCCCTTCCCATCGGCAGTACCGCGCACTCCTATGGCCTGGAGACGCTCGCCGACGATGGACATCTCACCAGCGAACAGCTTTTCACTTTCTTCTCTGACTATATGCAAGAGAGTGGGCCGCTGGAGGGCGTCTTCTGCCGCGAAGCTTGCTGCCTTAGCAAGCTCTCGCCTGCTGATTTCGCACCTTCCTGGCAAGTACTCAATACGCGTCTAAGTGCTTTCAAAAGCGCGCGCGAGGCCCGTACTGCCAGCATCACTCTGGGACGGCGCTTCCTCCAGCTCGTCCAGTTACTAGCTCAGGAAAGCGATCGGGGCGAACTCCTGGCGCAGGCGCTACGCCTGGCAAAGTCAGCTCAGAGCGAAGCCCATTACTGCACAGCATTTGGCCTGGCTGGTGGTATGCTGGAGATAGAGGAAGGAACCCTGGTGCTGGCCTACCTACAACAAACCCTGACCAGCCTGGTCTATGCCTGCCAACGCCTGCTACCCGTTGGGCAGAATCAGGCCAGCAGCATTATCTGGCATCTCAAGCCCATCCTGGTCGAGGTTGGAGAACGTATCGCTCACACCTCCCTGGATGAGGTGGCTAGCTTTACCTTCCTGCTGGATCTGGCGAGCATGCGCCATCCAACCCTTACCACCCGGCTCTTTATCAGCTAAAAAAGCTATCGATCACACCTCGATATACCTGTAAGTGTGATCGATTCGAAAATCAGTGCCGAAGATAGCTCATTGCAGAGCCTACCAACCTCATGCCTGCCTGCTATAGACGCCCGTGAGCGTCCAGATCAACCGCCGTTCATCGCGTGGAGGAAGTGAGGAAGATCGTGTGGGTCTTGCCTCAGGCGGAGCGTACCGCGTCTCAACGAGAGTTCTCTCTATTTGCCTGGATTGCTTTGGCTACTATGCTTCATACAGAGTCTGAAAATCAAATCAATCACACTCGGCCGGAACCTGCTCAGTTTAGACCAGACGTGCGGGGAGCGCTTCATCTGCGCTTCACGCACTCCGAGGCCCACACAGGAACGCGCCTACGCGTTGAGCAACAGCGCCCGCCGCTACGCGTGATTCGCGCCTTTCCTCTGCCGGAGGGTGGCGCGCTAGTCCACCTGCACAATCTCTCGGGTGGGGTCCTGGGCGGCGATCAGTTGGAGCTACACGCAACCCTGGAGGCGGGCGCCTATGCGCAGCTTACCTCGACGAGCGCCACACGCCTCTATCGCAGTCGTCCCGGTGATCCCCTGGCTCGCCAGAACACCCTGCTTCGAGTCGGCGAGCATGCCCTGCTCGAATACCTGCCCGATCCCCTGATACCTTTTGCTGGCTCTCGCTATCAACAAGTAACACGCATCGAGCTGGCCCAGGACGCGGGCCTCTTCTATTGGGAGATCGTAGCGCCTGGACGCAGCGAGGAGCACTTCGCCTATCAACAGCTCTTCCTGGACCTGGATATTTACGCACCCGAACGCCTGATAGCCTGCGAGCGCTCCCATCTGGAACCAGCTCTGCGACCCCTTACCTCGTCCACACGCCTGGGACCCTACACCCATTTCTGTACCTTTTATATCTGCCGTGTGGACCTTGACGCCAGTCGCTGGACACAACTGGAGCGCGAACTGGCAGAAATGGCCCAGGAAATCAGCTCTCAAGAGACGCTCTGGGGCGTAAGCACGCTCCCCGCGCATGGCCTGGTCATTCGCGCACTTAGCAAGCAGGGCCGCACCCTCCAACAGCAGCTACCAAACTTCTGGTACAAGGCACGCACCGCCCTCTACGGCAGAAGCGCCACCATGCCACGCAAAACCTATTAAGTAGAAAAGGAGCTTATCTTGCAACTAACGCAACGCGAACAGGAGAAACTCTTGATTTTTGTAGCCGCCGAGCTGGCACGCAAACGCCAGCAGCGCGGCCTCAAGCTAAACTATCCCGAGGCTATGGCTATTCTGACGGCTGAGATTATGGAGGCGGCACGCGACGGTCGTAGCGTCGCCGAGATTATGACGTTTGGAACAACCATTCTGCGCCGCGAAGATGTGATGGATGGCATCGCGGAGATGATTACTGACGTCCAGGTCGAGGCTACCTTCCCCGACGGCACCAAACTGGTGACGCTTCACGACCCCATTCAGGAGTAGAGTACACATGAAACCGGGTGAATATTTTCTTGACGACGAGGCAGGCGATATTCTGGCTAATGCAGGGCGCACTATCGTCGACCTCCAGGTAACGCATACAGGCGACCGCCCCGTCCAGGTCGGTAGCCACTTCCATTTCTACGAGGTCAACTCCGCCCTCCAGTTTGAGCGAGCCACGGCCTATGGCATGCGCCTGAATATTCCCGCAGGCACAGCGGTACGCTTCGAGCCAGGCGACGAAAAGGTTGTCACGCTTGTCCCCTTCGCCGGGGCACGCATTGTATATGGACACTCTGGGCGTGTCAATGGTCCCCTGGCCCCAGAAGCACCTACAGAGAAAGGAGAGAGCGCCCTATGAGTCTGCACATTCCACGCCAGACCTATGTCGACCTCTATGGCCCAACCGTGGGCGACCGCGTGCGCCTGGCCGATACCGACCTGGTCATCGAGGTAGAGCAAGATTTCACCACCTATGGCGACGAGATTACCTTCGGCGGAGGCAAGGTTATCCGCGATGGCATGGGCCAGAGTAGCCGCGCCACGCGTGAAGGAGTCAATGGCACGCTAGACCTGGTCATCACTAACGCCCTGATCATCGACCACTGGGGCATCGTCAAAGGTGATATCGGCGTCAAAGATGGGCGCATTGTCAAGGTCGGCAAGGCCGGAAATCCCGATACTATGGCCGGGGTCGATCCCGAGCTGGTCGTTGGCGCCTCAACCGAGGTTATCGCGGGCGAGAATATGCTCGTCACAGCGGGTGGTATCGATAGCCATATCCACTTTATCGCGCCCCAGCAGATCTACGAGGCTATCTCCAGCGGCATCACGACCATGCTTGGTGGCGGCACTGGTCCCGCGACTGGCACAAACGCTACAACTTGTACGCCGGGGGCCTGGAACCTGGCACGTATGCTCCAGGCGGCAGAGGCCTGGCCGGTCAACCTGGGCTTTCTCGGCAAGGGCAACACATCGACGACGGAGCCGCTCAGCGAGCAGATCCGGGCCGGGGCCTGTGGTCTCAAACTGCACGAGGACTGGGGAACGACGCCCGCCACCATCGATACCTGCCTGCGCGTCGCCGATCAGTATGATATCCAGGTCGCGATCCATACCGATACCATCAACGAGGCTGGCTTCGTCGAGAATACCATCGCCGCCATCGCCGGGCGCGCCATCCATACCTATCACACCGAGGGCGCGGGCGGTGGACATGCCCCTGACATCATCCGCATCGCCTCGTATCCCTATATATTGCCCTCTTCCACAAACCCGACGCGCCCCTACACGGTTAATACTATCGCGGAACACCTGGATATGCTCATGGTCTGCCACCACTTGAATCCCCAGGTTCCCGAAGATGTGGCCTTCGCCGAGAGCCGCATACGGCCTGAGACCATCGCCGCCGAGGACATTCTGCACGACCTGGGAGTCTTCAGCATGATCTCTAGCGACTCCCAGGCCATGGGGCGCGTGGGCGAAGTCATCCTGCGCACCTGGCAGACGGCACATAAGATGAAGCAGCAGCGCGGACATCTGCTAGAGGACTCGGAGCGCAACGACAACTTCCGCGTCAAGCGCTATGTCGCCAAGTACACCATCAACCCGGCCATCACGCATGGCATCGCCAGGCATGTTGGCTCCATCGAGGCGGGTAAGCTGGCAGACCTCGTGCTCTGGAGGCCCGCCTTCTTTGGCGTCAAGCCTGAACTGATCATCAAGGGCGGCTTTATCGCCTGGGGTGCGATGGGCGACGCCAACGCCTCGATTCCGACGCCGCAACCTGTCATGTATCGACCCATGTTCGGCTCCTTCGGCGGAGCCACCGCCGCTACCAGCCTGACCTTTACCTCTCAGGCCGCCATCGAGGCAGACCTGCCTCACAAGCTCGGCCTGCGCAAACAAGCTGTCGCGGTCCAGAACTGCCGGACCATTGGCAAGGCCGACATGCTCCACAACGCCGCCATGCCCACCATCGAGGTCGATCCCGAAACCTACGAAGTACGCGCCGACGGAGAACTCCTCACCTGCGAACCCGCGACCGAGCTCCCTATGGCCCAGCGCTACTTCCTGTTTTAATTTCTATAACACCAGGATTACAATGGAAATAGATAACCTGAAGCGTTAAGAAAGGAAGTGGCACCATGTCACAAACCACAAACCCTCGCGCCTTTCGCATCGGTATTGCCGGGCCAGTTGGCTGCGGCAAAACCGCGCTCATAGACCGCCTCAGCAAAATGCTCTGGCCGCGTCACAACCTGGCCGTCGTCACCAATGATATCTACACCAAAGAGGATGCCGAGTTCCTTCTGCGCCAGGGTACACTGCCACCCGAGCGCGTGCGCGGCGTCGAAACCGGGGGCTGCCCCCATGCCGCCATCCGTGAGGATGCCTCGATGAATCTGGAGGCTATTGAAGAGTTGGAGGAGTCCCTGCCAGGGCTGGAACTGATCTTCGTCGAGAGCGGTGGCGATAACCTGGCCGCGGCCTTCAGCCCCGAACTGGTCGATGTCTCCATCTATGTCATCGATGTCTCAGGCGGCGACAAGATTCCACGCAAGGGCGGACCCGGCATCTGCCGCTCGGATCTCCTTGTTATCAATAAAATAGACCTTGCTCCCTTTGTCGGGGCCTCGCTTGAGGTCATGCGTCGCGACGCCACCAAGCAGCGTGGCGAGCGCCCCTTTATCTTCACCAACATGCAAGTCGGGACTGGTCTATCTGAACTCATCGCCTGGCTTGAGCAGCAGATGAGCGCGCCATTGGAGCAACGCCGCACCCTGCTCACCACCAGTTCAGCCCCTTCGGGTATGGCGCATAGCCACAGTCACTCACACGAACACATGCACGCCTAAATAAAAAAGTTGTGTCTGGTTTCTATGAGTATGGTTGGCGAGCGTACGCTCGCCAACCATACTCATAGAAACCAACTCATTTCCAATATTTCAGTCCCTCAGCCTGCAAAGCCCCTAGATCCATAACGTGTGTCATCGTTCTCCATTCTCCAATTAACTTCTAATTAACTCATCAGCTAAAAAGTTGCGATATGCTCCAGTCTACCGTATGCTTAGACAGAAGGTAAGAGCTTTCAAGAGAAGTCAAGAACCCCCACATTGAATGTGGGGGCTTGCTCAAACGGCTAGAGCAACGCGATTCTTGGACTAGTGGGCTTTGTTTTTCGGAACAGACAGCAGCGTGAGGGGCCACAAGGATGTCCACGGACGCCACCCTAATCCGTACCACTCCTAGCCACGCCGAAGCTGATGCTACGGATACACTCGTAGCTACGCCTCTCATGCCACCACGAAGGGTCATATCACCCTGGCCTGGACCAGGAGAAGGGCAATCCCTTATGCGAATACCTGTTGTCGATATACGCGGGATGGCGCTCATGCCATGCACACCAGCCAAAGCACGCCACTTGCTCAAAAGCGGCAACGCACGACCCAAGCGCAACAAGCTCGGGCTGTTTTACGTCCAACTGAGCTACGAACAGGAACCAGACAACCAATCCCTCGTCGCAGGGGTCGATCCTGGGTCGAAGTTTGAGGGTTTGAGCGTGGTTGGCACCAAAGACACCGTGCTCAACTTGATGGTGGAAGCACCCGATCATGTCAAAGGTGCGGTTCAGACCAGGCGCACGATGCGCAGGGCCAGACGGCAGCGCAAGTGGCGCAGGCCCAAGCGCTTTCACAACCGTCTCAACCGCATGCAGCGCATTCCCCCCTCAACGAGAAGTCGATGGGAAGCCAAAGCCAGGATTGTTGCGCACTTGCGGACCATCCTTCCATTCACGGATGTGGTGGTAGAAGATGTGCAGGCGGTGACACGCAAGGGCAAAGGGGGCACATGGAACGGCTCCTTTAGTCCTGTCCAAGTGGGGAAGGAGCATCTCTACCGACTCTTGCGAGCGATGGGACTCACCCTGCATCTGCGCGAGGGCTGGCAGACGAAGGAACTTCGAGAGCAGCATGGCCTCAAAAAGACGAAGAGCAAGTCGAAGCAGTCCTTTGAGTCGCATGCGGTGGATAGTTGGGTGCTCGCAGCATCGATCAGTGGGGCGGAGCACCCCACCTGCACCCGTCTGTGGTACATGGTGCCAGCCATCTTGCATCGTCGCCAACTCCATCGTTTGCAAGCGTCAAAGGGAGGCGTGCGCAAGCCCTATGGGGGAACCCGCTCATTGGGCGTGAAACGGGGAACCCTTGTCGAGCACAAGAAATACGGACGCTGTACCGTCGGCGGAGTTGACCGCAAGCGAAACACCATCAGCTTGCACGAATACAGAACGAACACACGACTCACCCAAGCAGCGAAAGTGGAGACCTGTCGAGTCTTGACCTGGCTGTCTTGGCGCTCCTGGTTGCTCAGAGGAAAGCGCACATCGTCAAAGGGCAAGGGAAGCCACTCTTCCTAGCCCCAACTAAGGAACGCCTGTGGAGATCCGATGAGTAAGAGTAGATCTACAAAGGATGCAACCTATGCAGAATACCGATGCTACACAACTGCCCTTTTCGCTTTCCCACTTCATTCGTACTCAAACCCCATTAATAGGAGAGCAATGCATTGTGATTACCTCCAGCGAGAAAGGCACCCTTGTCCATGTCGAGTAATGGGAACGGACGGCAGCCTCCCCAAACACCAAAAGGGAAGCAACCCAAAGAGCAAAACGACGATACATTTCAGTTAAGCAGAGTTTTTCTAGCCTTTACGCAATTGCCGAGAGTGATTCGTCTGGTATGGTCTACCAGCCCTTTGCTCACGATCATTATGGCGCTGATCAGCTTTGCCAGTGGCTTTTTGCCTGCGTTGAGCGTCTGGATTACGCGGGGCGTGGTCGATAGTGTGATCACTGCCGCGTTTAGTCGCACGCACACGCTGGGCATGGTCTGGTTTTTTGTGGGGGCACAGATGGTCGTGGGTTTGGGGCAGAACCTTTTGAGTACCTTGAGCAATATTGCGCAACAGCTTTTGCAGGAGCGCGTGAGCAATCGCGTGCAGGCAATGATCCTGGAGAAAGCCAATACACTTGACCTGGCCTTTTTTGAGGATGCGGAATTTTATGATAAGCTGCGCAATGCCTCCGACGAATCGAGCTATAAGCCGATGTCGATAATCTCGCAGCTTTTCGATTTCGCCAAGACGCTGGTGACGCTCTTCTCTATGCTCTTCCTGCTGCTCAACCTAACCTGGTGGCTGGCGGTGATTGCCCTGCTTATGCCGATTCCCTCTTTTATTTCCAGCACGCGCTATGGTTGGCGGGGCTATAAAAAGATGCGTCGTCAGTCACCAGAGCGGCGGCGCATGATGTACTTGAACCGCCTGATGACTACTGACACCTATAATAAAGAGATCAAGCTCTTCAGCCTGGGACACTTTTTCATTAATCAATTTAAAGATCTGGCTGAGACGTTGTACCAAGAAGATAAACGCATCGTTGTGCGGCGCTATCTGGCCAGTTTTGCCTGGAGCAGTCTCTCAGCCGTGGCAAATTCGGCCATCTATATCTATGTGGCCTTGCGGGCAGTGATCGGTGCGATCAGCATTGGTAGCCTGACCATGTATACGCAAGCGATCATACAGGTTGGTTCAAGCTTCCAGGGGATTCTCGGCGATCTCTCAGGGATCTATGAGAGCAATCTTTTTGTGGACACCCTCTACCAATTCTTGGAATATCAGCCGCGCATTGTCTCACCTGCCCAACCAAATGCCTTGCAGCGCGATTCCAACTCGCCCGGGCTGGCTGTGGAGTTCCGCAATGTCAGCTTCACCTATCCTGGCAAAGATCCTGAGACCGAGGCTGCCTTAAAAAATGTCAGCTTTGCCATCAAGGCTGGCGAGGCTATCGCGCTAGTAGGGCGAAACGGAGCTGGTAAGACCACGCTAGTGAAGCTGCTGACGCGCCTCTACGATCCGGACGCGGGTCAAATCTTGATTGGCGGGCGCGATATCCGCGAGTACGATATTGAAGAGCTGCGGAGCGTGGTGGGTGTGATCTTCCAGGATTATGTAACATATTATATGAGCGCGCGCGAGAATATCGGCGTGGGCCAGATCGATGAAATTGAGAATTTGGAACTGGTGGAGCGGGCCGCAGGCAAGAGTGGGGCTAATGCGGTCATTACAAAACTGCACGATGGCTACGCGACCATGTTGGGTCGCTGGTTTAAGGATGGTACTCAGCTCAGCGGGGGCGAATGGCAGAAGGTGGCTCTGGCACGTGCCTTTATGCGCAATGCGCCGATTCTTGTCCTCGACGAGCCAACCAGCTCGCTCGACGCCCATGCCGAGTATGAGATCTTCACCAAGTTCCGCCTGCTGACCGAGGGGAAGACAGCCATTTTCATCAGCCACCGTTTCAGCACCGTGCGCCTGGCCGATCGTATCTTTGTGATCGAGGAGGGCGTGCTCAAAGAAAGCGGCTCACACGCTGAGCTGCTCGCGCTTGATGGCCGCTACGCCGAGCTGTTCAATTTGCAGGCGGAGGCGTATCGGTAAGAGCAAAAGATAGATCATTCCGGTTAGATGTTTCTCCACCAGCGACACTGCTAGTGGTGCTGGTGGAGAAACTGCATCACTGTTTCTCCCGTAAAACAGTTCATCGCCTTAATGCCTCACCGCGAGGAAAAGGCATTGTTTTTCAGAAGGAGTAAGCATGGATAAAGTTAGAGAATGCCTGTGAACATATCCTGCTCATAGAGACCAGGACGGCGATCCGTTAGATCACGCGCCAGGGTGAAGTATTCATACCCCAGAGCAAGTTCACGCTGCTCTGGAGGCAGGGTAAAGAAGAAGTTATCGGGCGCGATCTGCGTTCTATGCGCACGTAAGGCTTGAATCTTCTGTTCGATATGTGGGCGCACATCAACACAGGTAGAGATAAGTTCATCTGGCGTGCCCATACGGTCCATATTCATCTCTGGATTATTCCAGGGGCCATCGGCGCCACTCTCGCGCATCTGCTTCACCGCCTGCTGGATCATCGAGCGCGACATCGCTGTGTAGTAGAGCTTCAAGGACTGCCAGGCACCAGGGATATCGGGATAACAACGAGGATCGGCCGCGGCATCGAAGGCCGCCAGGGCCACGCGATGCGCCTGCAAGTGATCGGGATGACCATAGCCACCAAAGGCATCGTAGGTCGCGATCACCTGCGGCTTCAGCTCACGAATAATCGCCACCAAGCGCCCGACGGCCTCGTCAAACACAGCTCGATGGAAACAATCAGGATGATTATTAGAAGGACGGCCAGCCATGCCCGAATCGCGATAGCCGAGCAGGCGCAGTTCCTGAATATTGAGAGCCTCAACCGCGCCCTGAAGCTCCTGCCGACGCACCTCAGCCAGGCGCGGGAACATCGCCTGCTTCGCGGCCTCATCCAGTTCGGGATCAACGATCTCGCCCTCTTCGCCCAGGTTTGACGTTACCAGGGCGGTGCGCACACCCCGGGCCGCGAGCATAGCAAATGTGCCGCCCGTGCCAAATACCTCATCATCGGGATGAGCATGAACAGCCATAAAAGTCAGAGGCGTCTGTGTCATAATGATCTCTTTCTCAACTATCAGTGAAACTTCAATATCAATTAATATCTATACGGAGACTGGCCCAATCTGCGCTTCAAAGAACGTCATCACCCTCTGCCAGGCATCCTCGGACGCCTCGGCGTGATACATACGCCCCTGGTCATTAAAGAAGGAGTGCTTTGCCTCGGGATAGATTTTGATATCATGGGGAATGGTATACTGCTCCAGGGCTTGCTCAAGCTTGTGTCCCTGAGAAGCTGTAAAGTCCTTTTCTGGATAGGAGCCCACCACTGGACAGGCACGCTTGACTGCGTCCAGGGGCCTGGGATTGGCGGCATAAAAGGGAGCGACGACCTTGAGGCGCTCATCGGTGCAGGCCCAGGCAATCGCAAAACCACCACCCATGCAGAAACCAATCGCGCCCACGCGTGAGTCATCTATCCCCGGCTGCTCCGTCAGGTAGGTAAGCGAGCCCTTTAAATCGTTCAGGCTCTCATTGTTGAGCGACTTGAGAAACATCTGCCCCATAAAGCGGAACATACACACCGTGCGATTGCGCCCGGAGAACAGATCCACGGCCAGGGCGGCATATCCCACATCCGCGAAGCGGCGCGCAATATCCCGAATGTTCTCATTCATGCCAAAGATCTCATGGATCACAATCACGCCGGGAAAAGGACCCTCGCCCTCCGGTCGCGCCAGGTAACCCTGTACCTGGCGCTTCCCCGAGGAGAAAGACACATCTTGCGTCTGTACCATAACTGTTACGCTCCTTATAACATGTGCTTCATGGGATTATAGTAGATGGTGTAAAATGCGCAGGCATTTCACACCATCTACTATAACTTATGCGTTCACGCTTTCGGCAGCCCGCTTCAGCGTTTCACGCAGTTGCTCATAGTGCATCTGTGCGTGGAAGAAGCCAAGCATACCAACACCAATGGCATTCATTGGGCCAAAGGCGGGGATACGCGTGATGGTCGTTGCCAGATTGGGCTGGTCAGGCCAGGCGGAGAGATAAGCCAGGCTCATGCGGCGGCTCTCATTGAGGCGGGCGCGCACCTGGTCCGCGGTCTTCAGGGTTTCCCAGGGGGTCTCAGCGTGCAGGCGTGCCTCAAGAGCCAGGCCGCGCGCAAGAATAGAGGAGGCCGAAGCATTCTCTTCAAAGCCTGCAGTCAAATGCGCCACGATGTGACTGATGGTCCAGCCACGTTCACCGTCCTCAGTCGCCTTGGGATCATTAGGAACAAAATTCACCGCGGCATCCGTCGTGTCCTTGAGGATGGTCTCAACGGTCTCAAAGGCCTGCTCGATATAGTTTTGCAGATCCTTATAGCTAACCTCGGCAACCATGTCCGCGTAGGTGGTCTTGCCCTCGCGGAGCGCAGTAAAATCAAACTGTGGCATTACAAATCCTCCCGCGGCCTACAATGCCGCGTTCTATATCATTATTGGTCAGCACTTTCCATAAGCGCTCTCTTGCGACCTTACAATTTGTAAGTTTATCACATATTTTCACCCTGCTCAACTCTCCTTTTGAGCAAGGAATCTTGTATAGTTTCCCAACAGGCGGACAAGAAGCCGGAGAGACACTTGATCAGGCTGTTCAACGAGAAGTCTCCGAAGAAGTAGGGTGTGAGGCTAAGGTTGGCCCATTGCTATGGGTCTGTGGGCTAGCTTGTTGCAGGTCTTCGATGATTGCACGAAAAGAGATTTCAACAGTATTGAAAAAGCGAGGAAAATAGGTTAAAATGCATGTATGGAACGTATGTTTCAAACAAAAGAATTTAGGAAACTGATTGGACCATCAGTCAACACCCTGCAATAATGGGATCGGAAAAGCATCTTTCCCGCGTATCATCGCCCAACAAATCGGTGCTACTACACGCATGAACACTCCTTGCAGTATCGCGGGTTGATTTCTTGAGAGCCGGGATTGGTGATTGCGTCTGTCTGCGGTATGGAACCCACATCAGGGTGATCACTGGCGAAACGTGCTCCCTTGAAGAAGAACTGGTGCGGGATGTGATCGCCATTGTGACTGGGTTCTCGGCACGGCTTCCTGGCCTGCGTTTGCACAAAAACCTGATTCGAGCAGCAGCTCTGGGAAAGGATATCAAGGATGATCAAGACACACAAGATCAGACTGCATCCCACGCCTGAGCAAGCCAATTACTTTGCAAGAGCCGCAGGAACCAGCCGGTTTGTGTGGAATTGGGCGCTTGCTGAGTGGAATCGGCAGTATGAGGCCGGAGAAAAACCCACCGCCTTGAAACTCAAGAAGCAATTCAACGAGCTCCGGCGCTCTCAATTCCCCTGGACATGGGAGGTGACGAAGAACGCCTCAGATCAGCCCTTTCTCGATCTGGGAAAAGCCTTCATCGCGTTTTTTGAAGGCAAAGCCAGACGCCCCAAGTTCAAGCGCAAGAAAAAAAGCAAACCCTCCTTTTACCTTGCCAACGATCAATTCGAGTTGGGGGATCATCGCATGTGGATCGTGCGCCGTGTCGGTGCAGAGAGTAATACCTGTCACAGACAGGAGAGGTCGAGAGTGAAAACCTCTAGGACAAGAGCTAACCCGGAGGGGAAACCCAAAGGCGACTGTAGCATGCTCATAAAGCGAGAAATATCAGAAGGCATGTATGATAGAGTCTCGCAAGTCCTGTGTGCATGAAGCCCCGCTAGGGGGAGAGGCGAAACTGGCCAATTGTTGAACCTACGTTTCCGTGCGATGAAATGCGCATCCATCCCACCATGCCCAAAGGGATGACACTGAGAATACATCATAGGGGATCCAGATGATGGAAACACTCTCTCCAGTGAGCAGCGGGTAATGAACCCGATAGGAAACATACGGGCACCTAAACACACTCAACGTTCTCTTTGCGCAAAAGCGGGATCGCCTAAAAGACGCGAGTCTCATGGCGACGGAGTTGCCATAGTAGTGCGCCTTTGTGTCACAAATGTCTCTCTTACCCGTCGGGGTAAGCTCACTAGAGCAAGGTGAGTAACACAGCGACTTACTCGCTCTCTTACGAGAGCGGGGACACCTTCACCCGAAAGGCGTGAGGGGAAAATAGCATGTCGTGCAAAATGCTGGTGAAGCTCCAGTCCCAGGAGCCAGAGGGAAGTCAAGTGAAGCTGTATATGGTGAAGTCTTGATTGGCTGAATCCAAGTCACGGCGGAAATGCGGCAGCCCACAGGAACGGGATAATCGCCTGTGTCCAACGTGCAGGGGAACGGTACTATTTTCTCTGCAAGCTCTCGTTGGAGCCAGCCCTCACGGAGAGGGAAATGACGAAATGGGCACCTACGTACAGACTGAGACATTTGATGGAACTGAGGGATTGCCTAAACTCCGTAAGGAGCAGGGTAACGGAGCGGCCATAGGAGTTTCCCCATGTGGGAGACAAAGGGTCGCAGGAGGCCAGACTCAAAAGTGGCGGTTGACATGGATGTGTCATAAGACCGCTATGGGAGCGGTGTTGAAAAGACACGGGCCTCTGGAGAGCTTCATGCATCGAAAGGGTGCACGTTAAGTTCGGAGGGGAGGGGTTGATGCTCCCGAGTAATCGGGACTTGGCCTCTTACCCTACCTCAAAGGCTTGGAGTAATGTCCGAGACATGGGGAAGGGCAACAGGTTATATGGGAGCGGAAAGGCAAGGGACGCGAAATGCGAAGAGCCAAACCTGAAAACTCCCAGAAGCTGGAGAGCCGGATGCTACGGAAACGGGCATGTCCGGTTCGGTGGGGGGCCGAGGGAAAAGGGCTGCCACAAGGCAATACCTCGCCCGCGGCCTACCCAACCCCAAGCTCGGATGGGTCAATCTGGCTGAGAAGCTGCGCTTGCAGGGCAAAGTCACAGGCGCACGTCTTACTCGTCAAGCAGATTGGTGGTTTGTGTCCATCCAGGTCGAGATCCCTGATAGCATCGCGGTGAAGAAACCAGCCGCCGTGGGTATCGATGTGGGGCTGAACCGCCTGGCCACCTTGAGTACGGGAGAGGGAGTCGAAAACCAAGCCTTCCTCAAAACCGCCCTCAAGAAATTGCGTCAGGCCAACAAACGGCTGCATCGCCGAAAACTGGGATCAAAGAATCGGGAGAAAGCGCGCCGACAGGTCGCCCGTCTGCATTATCGCATCACCTGCCTGCGCCAGGATGTCCTTCAGAAGCTCACAACCAGGCTGGCCGACAGTTACGGGATCATCGGGGTGGAAGATCTCCACCTCAAGGGACTCCTCAAGAATCGCCGTCTCGCTCGCTCGTTCGCCGATGCCTCGCTCGGCACCCTCAGACGTCTGCTCGAGGCAAAAGTGGCGCAACGTGGGGGACAGGTGATCAAGGTGGACCGTTTCTTTCCTGGAAGTCAAGACCTGTCATTGCTGCGGTTGGACGTGGGAAGCGATGACGCTCAAGGATCGCATCTTTGTGTGTCAGAATCCTGCTTGTCCGTATGATCAGTTTTCGCAGGATCGAGATCACAACGCAGGTCAGAATGTGTTACGGGAAACCCTTCGCTTGATCGGGCTCATGGATCAAGCCGTCTCCGGTACTGGCTCGGACGAAGACGCAAACTTGCCTGCGGACGCGGGGTAAGACCAAAGGGCTTCGGCCCGGAGGCACCTACGGATGAAACAGGAACAACGAAATTCGGTGTGAACGTGTGCTTGCATACGTTTGCATATGAAAATCGGAGCAGGCATCACACAGATAGCGAGCGTAATCAGCACGAAATTGTGTTACCAGGCTTTGCGCTGCATAAGAAGAAACTAAAAGAACAAAGATTTTTTGCTGGAGGATGTGTATAGCTATATTCTAAAAAGAGGGTGTACTTCTACTAGAGAAGTACACCCTCTTTTTAGAATATAGCCATAATATTCAACCGACTTGTGGCTAGAAGCGTGATCGCTTCTGCCTTAGGCGTTGCGCTTCCGTCGATTCTGGGATTTCTCATAGTAACGACAACAAGCCTCAACCAGGATGCCTGCATTTTACACGCTACGGCTAAACTGTTTCACCGCAACTTCAAATGGTCAGTCTGGGTTGACAATAATATGGCACTTCGGTATTACCAGCTTGATCGGTTGTTGTTGTTGGAATACGATGTCTCACGGGGCTGATAACAATCCCGGCAATAGACGGGGCGATCATCTCGTGGCTGAAAAGGAACAGTGGCTTCATTTCCACAACTCGCGCAAGTAGCCGTGTACATTTGACGTGCCTCGCGCTGGTAGCCACCACGTGAGCCTCCATTTGCCTGCTTGCGGGCAGCACGGCACTCGGGGCAACGACTTGGGGCATTCGTCAGTCCACGACTCGCATAAAATTCTTGCTCACCGACAGTGAAGGTAAATTCCTGGTTACAATCGCGACAATACAGTGTCTGGTCAGTCAAAGGGAACTCTCTTTCTCATTATCCGCTTATACGGATCGAATAGTTGAACTTCTGTATTGCGCACCATCACCTCAGTCAGTTTACTTAGAGCAACAAAGCACCATACAGTGTTCGTTTAGTATAACACATTCTTTTCATTTCTGCTAGTGTTTTCATCCTCTCCTTGGCAAGAATTTCCGATTCTCTTTTGCACGCACATCCCTTACCCTTGAGCGCCACAGGCGCGAAGGCTCTCCTGAGAAAGCGGCGCGCGGCTACGCGCTCCCTTCGGTTTCACACTTGTCTCAGGAAAGGCAAACGACTTATCAGACCGAGCGTAAGACCCCTGCCTTCAGGCATGGGGATACAAGCGAGTCCTTTTCTGGTGGATAGGGTTGTGGGGGATACACCCGTATTGACATACTCACTCTTCTCCGATATACTAGAACAAGTGTTTTTGTACATACACAAATGAAAAGTGTTTCCTGGGTTCGTAGGTAAATTCGCGTCCTATGGTAAAAATGCTTGCGTACATGTGTTCCTGTACCTCTCGAAAGGTCTTTAAGAGCTCACAAGCCGCCTTTCACACAAGAGAGCAAACACGTTTTGGCTCGGACGGAGCCATCAGGAAGCTTCGGCTTGCTGAGAAGCCCCCGGCTTTAGCCGTGGGGAGTCGTCACCACCTATCGCGTCGCCCTGGGCATATACTGGCTTCACCTGCTCTTGCTGGGAGGCATCCTGTTCGCCAGCTGGCGCTATGCCCGGCGTGCAGGATTACTGAAAGACGAAGTGACCACCGAAATACGCTCCGCCACCGAGCGACGCATAGTCTTCTACCAGGTGCTCTACGCCGTCACCATGCTCTTTAGCATCATCAATACATATATCAGCATTGTGCTACTGATCCTCCTACAACTCAACTCTGCTATTGCCCCACGGATTGGCCGACTGGATCACATTTGATGACTGTTGTAGGGTTCAAGCTGGCTTGGACCCTACAATTTATTGACTGCTCCAGTTAGGACGAGTATTCGCGAACCTTTCATCGGGGCGACCGCGCACGCGTCGAAGTAAATTTTACTCCCGTCCAGGATGAGTGGTAACTTCAAACTAACAAGTGCTTTTTTAATAGAAAAAACATTGACAAACATTGTACCTTCACCTTATATTTACTATGCTGGTGATAATTGTCTAGTTGCTAAAACTACTTTTCCCATAAAAGATTAGCAAAACATAATTTACACTACTATTTTTCCTCCAAAGACCGCATTGTCTCGTAATTCGGCAGAGGACAGAGTCGCCGTGCTCATTTACAAGATAGTTGGAGGAATGTCAATCACGGGTAAGAAACAGTGAGGTACAGCATGCCCGAACAAGAACCGCAACAAGGATGGGCAACAAAGTTAGAGACTTTTTTACAAAATCTCGCTGACGAGCAGCGCAGTGGTGTCCTTGATTTAGAGCGCAGCAAAGCTGGCGTGAAAGAAAAAGGGCGCGTTATTTTGCTTCATGGAGGAATAGTCGAGGTAAGCGTGGGAACACGCACCGGCGAGGAGGCTTTAAACTGGCTGCTTGCATGGGGCCAGTGCAGATATACATTTGCCCTCACCTCGCCTATGGAAATGGAGGGCACCTTTCCTCAAAGAAGTCAGCCAACCTCAGATCCTATCGTTATGCCTCCCCAGACCCCCATACCTCCCGCGAGCATACAGCCACGATCAAATACCCTCCCACCGGGATCCTATACACCAAACATCCCTCCTGCACACACAAATAAAGGGCCATTCGCGCCCAATACGCTGCTCCCTTTCCAGAACGCGTCTGTTCTAAACTCTCCGCCGACCAACTCCCCAAAATCACCAGCCTATAGTTCATGGGATGCTCAGCAGGCGCCTGCCGGGCAGGAAACAACGCTTGTTCCCTACCGCCTCCTGCAAGGCCCAGACGCTATCTCGCTCATTGGTCGCTATCCCTTGACCCGCTCTCAGCGCCACCTTTACTTTTTGCTCGATGAGCAACGCACCATCGTCGATTTAGCGCGCCTGACCGGTAACTCCATTCTCGGCGTGCGCCAGTTGTTGATAGAGCTAGAACAGATGGGCCTCGTTAGATTTAAAATCGCCTCTTAAGAAGGGAAGCAGAAATATGGGAGAGTGGCGGGGCAATGCTTGTGGCATTGCCCCGCCACTCTCCCATATGTATTACTCTTGCAAGTCGCTTGCCGAATGCGGATAATGAGAGAGAGCCTGACTAGCAAGCAATAACAAGGAGTATAGATATGCCTTCGTCGTCCTCTCAGTCAGCCGAGCCTGTACGCGTCGCCGTCGTGGGTTTCGGCCTGGCTGGCTCTGTCTTTCACGCGCCCCTGATCGCCAGTACGCCTGGCATGCGCCTCACAGCCATAGTCACCAGTAATCCTGATCGCCAGCAGCAGGCCAGGGAAAAGTATCCCCAGGCCCATATCTACTCTCACGTCCAGGATTTATGGAGCGATGCCAGCGAGTATGACCTGGTCGTTATCGCCACAGCCAATCGCGCCCATGTTCCTCTGGGACTGGAGGCCCTGCGCGCCGGGCTGAATGTTGTCATCGATAAACCCATGGCAGCCACGGTCACCGACGCCGAACAGTTGATCGCGACCAGTAAAGAGACAGGCAAGCTGCTTACCGTCTTCCAGAACCGGCGCTGGGATAATGACTTTCTCACTATCCGCAAACTGCTCAAAGCCAATACCCTGGGTCCTGTGACGCGCTTTGAATCGCGCTTCGAGCGCTATCGCCTGCAGCCCAAAGTTGGCAACTGGAAAGAATCGGCTGATCCGGCAGATGCGGGTGGCCAGCTCTTCGACCTGGGAAGTCACCTCATAGACCAGGCGCTCTTCCTCTTCGGCAAGCCTGAGAGTGTCTATGCCGAGATGTTCAAGCGCCGCGAACATGCCCAGGCCGACGATGATAGCTTCGTCGCGCTCCGCTTCTCTACTGGCGTCATTGCCCATCTCTGGGTCAGCCAGGTCGCGCGCCTCTCTGGCCCACGCTTCCTGGTACGCGGCCTGCTAGGAACCTTTGAGAAATGGGGCCTTGATCCACAGGAAGACGATTTAAAGGCTGGCAAAACACCCACCAATACGCCTGCATGGGGCCAGGAACCTCGCGAGCGCTGGGGCCACATCGTTAGCGAGATCAACGGTGTAAGCCTCGATGGCCAGGTCGAGAGCGAGCCTGGTAGCTATCCTCTCTTCTACGCCCGCTTGCGCGATGCCTTGCGCGAAGGCACACAGCCACCAGTCAACCCACGCGAGGTCGTAGAAGCGCTACGCGTCATCGAAGCCGCCCAGAAAAGTGCTCACCAGTCCCGCATCATCACCCTCTAACAAGGAAAGAAACATGACCGAACAAAACTATGAAGCCCTGCTGCGCGAACTACGCCAGCAGGAAGAGGAACTCCAGTTTACCAGCTTCACAAATGAGACCGCGCTTAAACTTGGCCTGGCCCTCTACGAGGCTGCAAAGCACAAAGGGAAGTCCGTCGCCATTGATATCGTGCGCAACGGCCAGCAACTCTTCCATCTCTCGATGGAGGGGACGGCCAGCGACAACAACGAGTGGATTCTGCGCAAGAATCGCGTCGTGACGCGCTTCGGACATAGCTCTTTCTATGTCGGGTCGTACCTGCGTAGCCAGGGCAAGCGTATCGAGGAGAAATATCTGATCTCAGAGAGCGAGTATGCCGCACATGGTGGGGCCTTCCCCCTGATCATCAAACATGTGGGCATCATCGGCACGATTACCGTCTCCGGGCTGCCCCAGGCCGAGGATCATGAACTGGTGACAAGCACCATCCGCAGCTTCCTCTCGGCGCATGCATAAGTGAGGACAATGTCTGTGGGCTGCGCTGCGCGATCCCCGAAGTAGGCGCGTATGCCAGGAGCGAGCCCGCTCCTGGCATACGCGCCTACTTCCTCATTGACTTCTTTCATTTTAGTGGGTACAATAGGTCATAGAGACATGTCTCTATGACGGGTTATATAGACAGCTCTCTCTAAATAAAGCACTTGAAAAATCTAGGAAAGGGGGCGATATGTACGAACTGCTCATTCTGGCCCATCTGCTCTATCAGCCCGCGCATGGCTACCTGATCGCCAAAATTATTAACGACATGATTGGTCCCTATGCCAAGTTCAGCAATGGGCGCCTCTATCCTCTCCTGGCCAGGCTGGAAGAAAATGGCTTGCTTGTAGCAGAAGAACAAGAGAATGAGCACGGCAATCGACCTTATCGCTCCTACCAAATCACGGATAAAGGGCGGGAGCGCTTTCGCCTCTTAATGCTGGATACAACCTCTAATCCTGGCGAGTACCAGAAGGTTTTTCAGCAAAAGATGCCATTTCTCTCGTTCCTGGCTCCCTCAGAACGTCTCTACCTGATCGATCACTACCTCAATTACTGCCAGGCGCACATCTTGCACCTGCAGAATGAGCGTGAGGATCTCCATCAACATAGCTCTGGTGATGCGAGCTATGGCTGGAGCCAGCCCTTGCGTGACGATATCTTCGAAGGCGTTGATCATCTCATTGCGCACTGGCAACTTGAGTATACCTGGGCACAACACCTGCGCGAACGAGAACTGGCCCGCGCTCGGGACACAACGATGCTTTAAGAGCAGGCTACATACCTAGAGCCTGTTAGCCACAGCTTGCCACACGATGAGACTTTCTCAGTGCCTACTACACCTGAAAAGAGTCAGGATATGCGGTGCTGGGCTGGCGGAGCCAGCCCAGCACCGCATATCCTGACTCCTGCGAGCCACGCAATAATAAGAAGTCTCCAATGAACACAAACTTTTACCTATCATGTTAAGGAGTAACATTTATGTCAGCGGCAGAGAATTCCTCAAGCCCAAATGCAACACCTGGGCAGTGGGAACAAACAACCTTCACGCTGCGCAATGGCAAGGTAGCCAATCCCTGGCTCGCCCTGACGGCGCTCATGTTTGGCTTTTTTATGTCCCTCCTGGATGTAACCATCGTTAATATCGCGCTCTCGGACATTGTCACCAAGCTCAATACCGACCTGACGACGGCGACCTGGGTGTTGAACGCCTATAGCCTGGTGTTTGCCGTGCTGCTGGTCAGTATTGGCCGCTTCGCCGATCAGTTTGGGCGTAAATTGACCTTTATGATCGGTATGGTGGTCTTCAGCCTGGGTTCGCTGCTCTGCGCGATTGCGCCCTCGATTGAAGTGCTTATCGCGGCCCGGGCCTTCCAGGCCATCGGCGCGGCAGCCCTCAATCCGATTAGCCTGGCAATTATCATCTCCATCTTCCCGCCCCAGAAGCGTGGTGCAGCCATTGGTGTGTGGGGTGCCTCGTCGGGTATCGCCTCGGCCATCGGCCCGGTTCTGGGCGGCTTCCTGGTACAGAACTTTGATTGGCGCGCCATCTTCTATGTCAATCTCCCATTCTGTATTATCGGCCTGATCATGGTCGCGCTCTTCGTACCTGAGACACGCCAGCCAAGTGCGAGCAAGGGCATTGATCTCCCTGGTCTGCTGACCCTGAGCATCTCCATGTTCTGCCTGGTCCTGGCGATTATGCAGGGCAACACCTGGGGTTGGAATTCGCCCACGATTCTGGGCCTCTTCGCCACAATGGTAGTCTGCCTGGTCCTCTTCGTCTTCATTGAGGCAAGACAGAAGGACCCGATTGTCGACTTCAGCCTCTTCAAGATTCGCAGCTTTACCGCCTCGAACATTTCGATGTTCCTCTTCGGTATCGCCATCCAGGGCGCGTTCCTGATGACCGTGCTCTACTACATCAATGCCCAGGGCTATGATCAGCTCAATGCTGCCTATGCCATCCTGCCCATTCCTCTGACCGCCTTTGTCGTCTCGGCGCTCTCGGGCGCCTTCAGTCTCTTCCTTAATCCCCGCATTATGGGGACAGTGGGCTTAGCGGCGCTGGCGGTTGGCTTTATGCTTACCTTCTTCACCAGTGTGGATACCTCCTACCCTGATATGGCCTGGCGCCTGGCGATCCTGGGCATAGGCATGGGCCTCTGCTTTCAGAATTTCCCCGCCTTCGCCCTCTCAGACGTCCCACGCGCCAAGCTGGGTGTGGGCAGTGGTATCTTCAATACCTTCCGCCAGATCGGCTTCGCGCTGGGTATCGCCATCCTGATCGCCGTCTTCACTAATCAGATCACACCCAACATTAACCAGGCACAACAGAACTCCATCCAGATTGTGAACCAGGATAACAAGCTCCCTCCACAGTTGCGCGACGGTATCGTCACAGGTCTGAAGAAGAGCACCGCCAGCAGTACCACCTCTGGCGAGGCCGCGGCCTCCTCGTCGGCCAATCAAAACTCATTCGACCTGACAAAGCTGGCCGACCAGATTCCCGGTCCCGCAGGCCAGGCCCTCAAGCCTGAACTGAAGTCACTCAACGACAGCATTACCCGCGAGTTCAAGGCGGGCGCTATCGATACCTTCCGCCTGACCTGGCTCATCTCCGCTATCTTCGCTGCCATTGGGACCATCGTCTCGCTCCTGACCGCTATCGAGCGCCGTAAACCAGCCGAGGTCGCCGACGGCGAGCCGCCCGTCGTCATGGCCACCCACTAACCCTAAAAACTTTGTAGGGGCCATGCTTGCATGGCCTCTGCTCACCCACCGCGATTTATCCCCTCCGCGCGCGTAAGTCCAGGCAGGGTGTGATTCACATTTTTATAGAGGCTTCTTTCATCCCATAAATGTGGTGTCTATGTTAGGTTTGTCCTGCTTTGCTGGTTCCAGTGCTCCACGTAGCTTCTTGCCAGCTCATAAACCTGTTCGCGCAGCTCCGGCGGCTCCAGGATTTCCACACGTGGTCCGAAGCTGAGCACATAGCCACAGGCATCCTCGCGCATCTCAAAATGCAGCAACAGCTCCACGCATCCCTGCTCATCGGCCTCGCCCACCTGCTCAATCTTCATGGCCCGGCTGGCATGATACAGCCCGTGGACTAACTCCTCTGGCACACGCACACGCACTGTATAGCGCGGCAGATTAGCTTTAAAGGAGCGCATTGACTGCCGCCAGTAGCTCGCCAGGTCGAAATCAGTGGGACGCTGGCATGGCTTCTCCAGCAGCTCGGCACTGGCGATACGTGAGACACGATAACTACGCAACTGCTCCTCGACGGCGGCGATGAGATACCAGATATTCCCCTTGGCGACCAGCCCCAGCGGATCAAGCACGCGCTCGACTAACTCCTCATTACGCAGATAACCGATATGCAACCGCTTCTCCTGCCAGACCGCCGCCTGCACAATCGCGAGATATGGCAGGCTCTCGCCCTCGCTCGTATTCCACCCGGCGGTATCCACATAAATACGCTGGCGCGCATACTCCGCGTCACGCCGCTGCGCGGAGGGTACAGCCGCCAGCAGCTTGATCAAAGCCGCCTCCGAGGCCTTACGCAACCCCAGATCATTCAACAGACGGTCAGGCTTAATAAAGAAGAGCGCCTGGATCTCGGCCTCGTTCAAGCCCGTCAGATTAGTACGATACTCCTCCAGCAGTCCCCAGCCACCCCCATTGCCCCGCTCCGCCACCACGGGAATACCCGCCACACCCAGGGCCTCCATATCGCGATGAATCGTCCGCTCCGAGACCTCCAGGCGCCGTGCCAGCTCCCGCGAGGTTAAACGGCTATGCACCTGCAAGAGCAACAAAATAGAGAGCAAGCGGTCAGCACGCATAGCTTCTCATCCCTCCTTCCCAAACATTCATATTCTTGCTCTCTATTGTAACAGGAAAATATGTCACGCTCTGTCTTATTTAATAAAATTAGCCTGTAAGCCGCTATTCTGAGTGGCTTACAGGCTAGTTTGAAAATGAGAAATTAATGCGCGTACAAGGGTCTCAGATTGCCGCCGTGATAGGAGCAGCCCCCTCTGATACCTCCAGATTTGGAGTACGTTCCATCGTTGCACTCCATCACATAGCCTCTGCCCGACCAGAAGCTGCCAATGCAGCTAAAATAGCCGCAGAAATCTGCCGGAGGTGCATAAATCAAGCTTCCTGGCACAAAGTCGTAGCCCCAGGGATTTCCATTCACACCCGTTGAAGGAGGCGAGGGTGGCGCTGTAGTAGGCACCGACACTGGTGGCTTTGGAGCCGGAGTAGGCGTTGGGACCGGTGGCTTTGGCGTGGGAGTCGGCGTCGGTGGCTTTGGTGTCGGGGTCGGCGTTGCGACCTGCCGTGTAGGAGAAGGTGTAGCCTTAAGTTGCGCTCCTATTGGCTGCACCGTCACCTGGCTCTTGGGGGTCGAGGCCGCAGCTTGATCGGCTTTAGATGGAGGGAGAGCGCTCCCAATAGCCGACAACGAACATGTACAGAGAAGCAAGACGCTAAAAATAGCCAGGCAGCCAAATCCAACTTTGGCTCTTAATCGCTGTCTCTTATACCAATTAGTAACTCGATTGGACAAAGTAGAAGGCGGGGGTGGAGGAGGCGGTGCATAATAACGCCCTGGTTGCTGACTCATAAAATATAAACCCTTCTAAGTAAGGAATTTAAATAACTTTAAGCTTTCAGAAAAGCAAATATATACTCATCAATATAAACTCTGGCAAGCAAGGAAGCGTAACAATGAAATCTCAGCGTATTTCAAACCCACATTCCGCAGTTTTAATCTGAGAAAAAATAGAATTGTTGAGAAGCTGGCCCCAGCAAAGAAAGGATCTGTCGATGCAGCGGCTGAAGGTGCAGAACGACCGACTGCGTGCGGGTTGTCGTGCGGATGTGCAACAATTCAACGCCTTCAAAGCATTGGAAGACCCAGCGCATCGTCGGTCGGTCGGTGGGCTTGTTGACTTGATTGGGAATGGTTTGCCCCGTTGCTGCCAATTGCTCACGCAAACGATGTTCTGCCAGACGGTACACCAACAACGCGAGCACCATGATCAAGCTCAACGCCACAATCCGTTCCGTTTTTTTCACAAAGACCGAGGAGGCCAGGAACAAGGGATCTTTGAGGAAACGAAACCCTCGTTCCACGCTGCCCTGCTCCAGGTACAGGCTGATCACCTCCTCGTTGGAGACCTGAGCATCATCCATCATATTGCTGGCAACAATGCGCACAGGCTTTACGCTCTGCGTACGCCAACAGCTTGCTTTCATTGAGGCTGACCCTGCCCGTAACACTCCAGCGCCGTCCCGTTGGTTCGGCATCACGAGCTGGACGGCCTCGCCCAAGAAAGACCGCCTGGCTCGTGATGTCCATCGAGACGTCCAACCACTCAGGGATCCCTTTGAGGCTGGCTTGCCAGGCCTGTTGTGCGTCTTCTTGGCAAGCAAACGACTTGGTACTCACATGCCACAGTTTCTTGCTCCAGGTTTCCAGTTGCTTATCGGCCTGCTTGCGAGCCGTCTGCAACGCACGCTTGATGCCATCGGCGCTTCGAACGACGATCCAGCGTTCTGGTCCTTGCTCCAACTCCATCTGCAAGCGTACCATCTGCCGTTGACCATCAGCGCTCGGCGTCCACGCCTCCTCAGCCTCTCTGAGTGCCGCTTTGGCCTCTTTGCTGGTTTCAGGAACCCGACTAATCCACTGCACGTTGGCTTGATTGAGCAGGTGCATGTTGTGCGCACTGTAGAGGCCACTATCAGCCACGTAGATGGGCGTCTCTTGCGGCTCCTGCTGCTGCAATTGAGTATGCAGATCAGCAATGACCTGAATCAGGCTCCCTTTATCGCTGCTGTTGCCCGAAAGGGGCTGCAAAAAGAGAGGGATATCCCCCTGATGCGTGGTAGCAAGAGCCAGCATCCACTGCTTGAGATCTTCGCGATGGTCACGCGAGTAGCCATGGGTGATGGCAATGACTTGCTCGTTCTCGTTGCCGTAGGTTCCATTGACCGAGAAGGAGGTCGTATCCACATGCAGATGCCTGGCTTTCACCCCAAAACGGTGACGGGCTTGATGGGCGATGCCAGCAAACAAGGTGGTCACATCCTGCTCGTAGAGCCAATCAAGGGTTCGGCCCAGGCAATCGTCATTGAGCATGTCCGCGCTGATGTCTGCCCCCAAAAGGTGGGCGACTGGCTTGTGCTCAAAAAATTGAGGAACCAGGTAGAGCTGTCGATTGGAAAAGCCCAATCCGTTGAGGATCATGGCAACTGTGGCCGTTCCGTAACTCACCGTGCGCTGTTGGGTAGGAGCCCGCGCGTCCAACCAGGCTGCCAGCCCTATTTCCTGGCAAATACCTGCGACAATTCCCAGATGATCCAAACGTTCGTTCTGGTAATCTTCAGCCTGCTGCATCGAGAGTCTGCTCCTTGCGTGTGCTGAGACTACCTTATCCAATTTCCGTTTTTCTGTCAATTACCCTGCGGAATGTGGGTTCAAAGACTCCATTTCTGATTGTCCTGCTGATGCTGGCTCTCTTTGTAGTAGCCTGCGGTTCCACAAATAGCGGCACCACCGCCGCAAGCACACCCAAGCCACCCACTCCCACGCCCACGCCCGACGTGGCGACCTACAAAGGCAACGGCTACACATTTGATCATCCCAAGGGTTGGATTGAGCAGAACAGCAATGGTAATGTTCAAGTCGCCAGCCTACCTGATGGCTCCTTCAACGTTACAGCTCTCCCCATGAGCACTAGCCTTCAGGCTTCAGATCAGTTCTATGAGATTTATCTCTCTACTTACTTGAAAACCTTGAAGTCTGCCACTAAGAACTATAAGGAAACCACCGTGCCAGCAACGGTACAGGTTGGCGGTGAGACCTGGCATCAGAAGGGCTTCACCGGTGAGATGCAAAACGATGGCGCCACTGAGAAGATAAATGTTCTCACCGTCAAGCATAAAGATAAAGAGTTCACCATCCTCTATGGTGACGATCAGAAAGTGTACGACGAGCAGGCCTTCCAGGTCATGCTAAAGTCATTCAAATTCACTGCGTAGTAGTTAGGTAGCTCTTCACGGAAAAGGAGACGTTCTCAGCACTGAAGATGCTGAGAACGTCTCCTTTTCCGTGAAGAGCAGTTCAACTAGTTGGGATGCAACTCACTGGTTATATCTTGCAGCCAGATCGACTTGCCTGTATTCGGATTTACGGCCTCTACCTGGTTTTGTACCGCCACATATAGCACACTATTGTCGGAGAGGTAATCATAGGGAAAGAATTGCCGTTGGTAGATCCAGAGCTGCTTGTAGGTCGCCATATCCAGGGCCAGCAGGCCAGAGTTCCCATAGGTATCAATACTGGTACCGTTATGGGTAGCATAGCTGATATAGATGTGACCATCAGCAAAACGCATCTTATAAAGCTCTAAAGGGAGACCATGCACCTCAAGTTGCCGCCCGGTGAGAGGGTCCAGGGCAAATATCTTTCCGACCATGGTCGCTTCACCACCAAAGCTAGCACAGAAGTAGATCTTGTTATTCGCCATAATTGGCGTTACTCCTGATATCGACACGTCAGAGATAGGAGCCGATTTCCAGCGTGAGGTGCCCGTTTGCGCATCAAAGGCGTTCACATATGAGGTATTCTGGTTATTAGCAATTTCCTGTGTGAAGGTATAGACAAAGGATTGCGTAACTAATGGTCGCGATTGGGCCGTACCATTCTCGGTCGAGGCCCACCAGGCTGGCGCTCCGTTTTGAGCATGAATGGCCTGAATACCACGAATTGAACCGCCATTTTCTTTAAACTGGGCTACATTAACATGAACCAGGTCATTCGCAACGGTTAGATTGCCATCCGTAGCTCCTTTGAGAGGGGTACGCCAGAGTGTGCGACCAGTCTGCGCGTCCAGTGCGAGCAGATAGCCACCTGTCCCCATTGTTATCTGCTCCGAACCATTGCTCCTTTCCACTGTTGCCCCGGTATTCAACGCCATATACAGAATCTTCCCCGAGACTACAGGCTGCCCCCGCATTAAATCGCCCTGTTGAGCATAGCTCCAGCTCTGATGTCCATCTCTAGCATCGATAGCATATACATGTGAGACAAAACCATTAATGTTCTTGCTACTGACTTGAGGTAACGAATAAAAAAAGTAGATCGTAGTATCAGTATTGATACTTAATCCTGGTAAAGTTGTGAAGGTGTCATACCTGAAACTCTGTATTCCCGGTACGCCCGGTATATGAAAGGTCCAGAGGACTTTCCCACTGTGCTTATCGAGTTTAATTATCGCATTTCCTTGAGTCACATAGAGGGAACTCGGCAGGGCTACGGCTGCCGTGGCTGTTGCCTTTGTCGGCTTCTGCTGATTGCCGAGAAGATTTCCCGGTTGGGCATGGTTTAGCTGCGCGAAAATTGCGAATGAGCCTACGACTATACCTATGAGTACAACTGCCGCCAGCAGGGCAAAGAGATTGCGGCCTCGTCTCTTTGACGGTGCTCCTGCCTGATTATGTTGTCGTGCCTGGCCCGGCGGCAGGGCATCATTGTTTTCGGGTCCCGTATTTATTAACACGTCTTTCATGCGTGCTGATCCTCTTTTCTCCAGGGTCCTCTCGGGATAGGCAGAAGGTGACGCGTGACGCTCCTTGAGGCGCTGCATCTCTTCCATATGCTGCAAGCGAAAGTAGACACGCGTTAATACACGCTGGCCTGCTTCATCCGTGGCGCTGGCCTGCTCCTGCTGCATGGAAAGCTCAGATAGTAGTCCTTCAAGCAAACGCAGGTCTCGTGGGCTGGCCTGGCCTGTATGTAGGATAGCCTCCAGTTGCTCGTCTACCTGTTCTGGCACATAGAAATCGTTGGTATGCATAGAATCCTCGTGCTTAGCCATCGCTTCAGTCCTCCCGCCCGGTTCCATAGATGTTGCGCAAGTGATTGAGGGTGCGCGAAAGCAGCGATCGAATGGCCTTCTCGCTTTTGCCCATCTGTGGACCAATTTGCCCACAGCGCAGGTTTTGTGCAAAACGCAGGTTCAATACCTGCTGCTGTACAGGCGAGAGGTGCTGGATCGCCAGGTGCAGGCACGCATGTTCTTCCTGGCGCACGATAAGCTGCTCCGGCGCCACTTCATCACTCATCAACACATCCACCATTGTGTTCTCCAGAGAGATTGTGAGACGCCGCCCCTGCTGCCGATAGGTGTCTATGAGCTTATTTCTGGCCACGCGCCAGAGCCATAAACGCTGCGTCAATTCCGGCAGCGCCAGTAAACGCTTCTCGGTCAGGGCGGCGGCAAAAATTTCTAGTAACAGATCCTCCGCATCCTCTATCGATGCGCAGTGACGACGCAGATACAGCAACAGAGCTGGAGCATATCTTTGATAGAGTTCAGAAATACTGGCCTGCTGCCCTCCCGCGTCTTCTTCATAGTGATCCTGGTCAATTAATCGCGACATCTTGACTCCTGTACAACCCGTACTCTCCGTAGAGTTCACTCCTTATATCGCTCTTCTAGCAAAAATGCCCCGCCCTCTGACAAAAGTTTATGTATGTGATGCGATGCCGGGCTGTGGCCCTTGATCACCGCTCGGCATCGCATCACATACACATTACCCCTTTCCTGACAGAAGATGTCAGGTTACCCCTTGTATACTTCTCACAGTTGCGTGGCCTTCATGGCCAGGCATTTCCCCTAATCCTACGCCATCATCTTACGCTTAGCTATACACCTGACAATAGAGACCCTGAGGACGCGTTGTCTCCACCAGGGCACTAAGGAGGTAGCCCGACATATGCACGACGTTCAACAATTAGATACTGATATGAAGTTGAAAGATATGCCCAGAGGCAAAGATTCAAGGCTATATGAATCACAGGCTGGAGGGGTGCAGCTCCATCCCCACATCGAGCTGCTTATGGGCTTGAATCCCGGTCTCAAGGGGCAAGCCAGTCAGAAACGCCAGGCTTATGTGGAGGAGAGCCTGGAGGTACATGTCGAGCCGGAGCAAATCTTTGTTCGGGGTGCGCAGCAGCACAATCTCAAGAACATTGATGTGGCAATTCCGCGCAACAAGTTCGTCGTGCTGACAGGTGTGAGCGGTAGCGGTAAGTCTTCGCTGGCCTTCGATACCATCTACGCCGAGGGGCAGCGCCGCTATGTGGAGAGCCTCTCGCCCTTTGTACGCCACTACCTGGATAAGGTCGAGAAGCCCAAGGTCGACTTCATCTATGGCCTCAGTCCAGCTGTGGCTATCGAACAGAAGACGGTGAGCAAGAATCCACGCTCAAACGTTGGGACCATTACGGAGGTCATTAACTATCTGCGCCTGCTCTACTCACGCATCGGCATCCAGCACTGCGCAAAGTGTGGCACAGTCGTTCAATCACATCTACCCAACGAGATCGCGCACCGCATCGCCGCGCTCCCAGCTGGGACGCCCTTTCGCCTGCTTGCCTCAGTGGTAGATAGTCACAATATCCTCATTCAGCAAGCCATGCGTGATGGCTATACGCACGCCCGCGTCGATGGAGCACCCGAGGTCGCGCTCGCCGATATCCATCTGGAGGAGCATGAGTCACATATCATCGAGCTGCTGATCATGCGCGAGAGCGTTCCCGCTTCCCAGGATGATACCTGGCATGAGCGTCTGCTGGCCGCCGTCAAGCGCGCGATGCAACTGGGTGCAGGTTCGTTGGTCGTCGATCTCTATCATGGCAATGAGGCGATCTTGAGCGAGCAGCGACGCTGTGGCCACTGCGGCGCACCCTTCCCTGAACTGCTCTCCTCACACTTTAGCCCCAACTCGCCCTTTGGTATGTGCCAGGCCTGCAATGGCCTGGGGACAAGCCTGGAGGTCGATCCAGCCTTGCTGATTGAGGACCCTAACCTCTCGTTGCTGGATGGTGCGCTGCGCTGGTTCGGCAACGTGCGTAAGAAGGGCGTCAACTATACGACCTCCGTCTTGATGTCGCTAGCGGAGCACTATCAGATTGATTTAGAGCTTCCCTGGCGAGAGCTGCCTCAGCACTTCCGCAATGTGCTCATCTATGGATCGGGCGCTGAGGAGATTGAGTTCAATCTCTCCTTCTCGCAGGCAAATAACAATGGAAGCTGGACCCATAACCGCGTTGAGAGCTATCCCGGCATCATTGAGGAACTCAATCGCCGCTTCCGCCAGACCAGCTCGGAGAACATGAAGAACTGGTACACCAGCTATATGAGCCAGCAGGCCTGTCCCGCCTGCGAGGGGACGCGCCTCTCATCCGAAGTGCGAAGTGTCACCCTCGCCGGGCGCAACATCAGCGAGATCGGTGAGATGACCATCGACCAACTGTTCTCTTGGCTCAACGAACTCTATGAGACCCTCGACGAAGAGCCACTGCTAATCGCGAGCGAGATTCTTAAGGAGACCCGCCAGCGCGTTCAGTTTATGCTCAACGTAGGCCTGCACTACCTGACGCTCAACCGATCCGCGCCCACGCTCTCCGGCGGCGAGGGACAACGTATTCGCCTGGCAAGCCAGTTGAGTTGTGGTCTGGTCGGCGTCCTCTATGTCCTGGATGAGCCATCCATAGGACTCCACGCCCGCGATCAGCATACCCTGCTCAACACCCTACTCCAGCTACGCGACATGGGCAACACAGTCCTGGTTGTCGAGCATGATGAGGAGACCATGCGCAGCGCGGACTGGCTGATTGATATGGGTCCTGGCGCCGGTATCCTGGGTGGCGAGGTCGTGGTCGCCGATACTCCTGAACGCGTCGCAACTCACGAGACCTCGCTCACCGGGCGCTATCTGAGCAACCGGCTGCGTATCACCTCACCTCGTGGAAAAAACAGGCGCGCTCCCGCGCAGGGCTGGCTTACGATCAAGAACACCACTTTGCATAACCTGAAGAACGTGGATGGACGCTTCCCACTTGGCCTGCTGACCTGCGTCACGGGTGTCAGCGGCAGTGGCAAGAGTAGCCTGGTCAATGGCACGCTCTATCCCGCGCTGATGCAGGCGCTACACAATACACAGGAGCCTGCGGGACCCTTTGCCTCGTTGGAGGGCATTGAGCGCCTGAACAAGGTCATCAACATTACGCAGGAGCCTATTGGGCGCACACCGCGCTCTAATCCCGCCACCTATGTTGGCATCTTCGACGATATTCGCGCCCTCTTCGCCAGGACCGAGTTGGCGCGAGAACGCGGCTACAAGGCCGACCGCTTCAGCTTCAATGTCGAGGGTGGGCGTTGCGAGAGCTGCAAGGGTCATGGACAGCACGTGGTGGAGATGCACTTCCTGGCTGATGTCTGGGTGCCCTGCAAAGAATGCAATGGAAAACGCTTCAACAGCGAGACGCTGGCGGTGAGCTACCAGGGCAAGAACATTCACGAGGTCCTTAACCTGGACGTCCAGGAGGCACTGGCCTTCTTCGCCAATGTTCCCAAGATCGCACGTGTGCTCCAGACACTGCACGATGTGGGCCTGGATTACATCAAACTGGGTCAGAGCGCCACGACCTTCAGTGGCGGGGAGGCCCAGCGCATCAAACTCGCCAAAGAGCTCAGCCGCGTCTCCACCGGGCGCACACTCTATATCCTGGACGAGCCCACCACTGGCCTGCACTTCGCCGATGTACAGCGCCTACTTGATGTATTGCACCGCCTGGTCGAGCTCGGTAACACCATCATCGTCATTGAGCACAACATGGATATCATCAGGAATGCCGACTGGCTCATCGACATGGGTCCCGAAGGTGGCCACAACGGCGGCTACATCATCGCCGAAGGCACCCCCGAACAAGTCGCCCAGGTAACAGCAAGCCACACTGGGCACTTCCTGTAATAATCACGGGGCATAAATACAATGGCCAAAAGAACAGGCTCTCCTGTTCTTTCAGCCATGGCAATGTATATGCAAAACGCGATATAATGTCACCAGTTGATCGCGTTCTTCGTGAAGAAGGTGGACGTTTAGGGTAGGTGTGAGGTCGAGGGGGTCGCTAGTGCTGGCCCCTTGACCTCACACCTACCCCGACTCGACATGCACTTTCGCTTCGCGAAGAAGTGTTGATAAACCATGTTTCCGCTTTAAAAATACATGGATAGAGAACAAAGGAGTAATGTTATGGCATTTCAACTTCCACCTCTCCCCTACGATTACCAGGCTCTGGAGCCATACATCGATACCCAGACGATGCAGATTCACCATGATAAGCATCATGCCACCTACGTCAGCAACCTGAACGCGGCCCTCGAAGGGCACGAGTTCGCCAGCCTGGCCGTTGAGCAGGTTCTCGCCCGCCTCAACGAGGTTCCCGAGGCCAAGCGCACCGCCGTCCGTAACAACGGTGGCGGGCACGCGAATCACACCCTCTTCTGGGAGACCATGACCCCTGGTGGCAGCAAGGAGCCTACCGGCACCCTGGCCCAGGCCATTACCAGCACCTTTGGCTCATTTGATGCCTTCAAGGCTGCTTTTAATGATGCCGGTGCCAAGCGCTTCGGCTCTGGCTGGGCCTGGCTCGTGCTGAACAAGAATGGTCAGCTCGAAGTTACCAGCACCCCCAACCAGGATAGCCCCCTGCTGGACAGCAATGTTCCCCTGCTCGGCAACGACGTGTGGGAGCATGCCTACTACCTGAAGTACCAGAACCGCCGCCCCGAGTATCTGAGCGCGTGGTGGAATGTGGTCAACTGGGACATCGTTGGTCGCCGTTTCGAGCAGGCAACCAACCGCTAGATTTCAAATCCAGTGAAGCAAAAAGAGGTTGGGCTTTTGCCCAACCTCTTTTTGCTTCACTGGATTTATTACACGCCTAGATCATAAAGTTGTTCGTATTGCAGGTTGAGGTCGTTGGTGGCTTGCCAGAGCGCGGCGAGGGCCTTACGGATATTGCTGTTGGCGCAGGGCGGGAGATCATCCCGGCTGGCGAGCTGCTTGAGAGTTTCGTAGGCGCCGAGAAGTTCTTGCTCTGCCGGGCTGAGGGGCTGCCCCAGCAGGTCTTCAGATACTGTGGATGTGGTCATGCTTGTTCTCCTCTTCTGCTAGCAGCTAACCGTATTGTGCGACGGGACGACTATCGATGAGACGCCGGGCCTTGAGTTCAAAGTGGGGGAGCTGGCCGTACTCCATGCGCTCCAGGTTGAAGCGTAGCCCCTCGTGGGCATTGGAGAGATCACGCGCCAGGCTCGGCTGCAAGTTCTCCCACTCGCTCTCGCGTCCAGGCTTGATCTCCAGCCTGATGGTGATTTCGTCCTGAATCTCGTCCTTGCGCCAGATGTAGATCTGGAACTCGTCGATGGCGTCGTATTCGCGTACAATCGCTTCCACGGCGCGGGGATAGACATTGGTGCCGCGAATAAGCTTCATATCGTCCCAACGCCCGCGAATGCCGCCCTCGTAGATATCATAGGTACGCCCACAGCCACACAGGCTGGCAGGAACCTTCATCACCATGTCTTTGGTACGGTAGCGAATGGCAGGGATGAAGCCGCGCCCAAATGAGGTGACGACGCGCTCGCCCAGTTCGCCATAGCCTACAGGCTCGCCCGTATGAGGATCAAGCACCTCTTCGATGAAGTGATCCTCAATGATATGCGTCCCGCCAGGCTGGTGCGCACACTCAAAGATCATGATGGTTCCCACCTCGGTCATACCCGCCGTATCGCCGCATTTCGCGCCCCAGGCCGTCTCCAACTGCTGCTTGACCGCGGGAATTGAGCCTGCGGGTTCGCCAGAGAGGATCAGCTTGTTGACCTTGCTCTCGCGGGCAAGATCGATGCCCATCTCGCTGGCCTTCTGCCACATGTGCAGGGCATAGGTCGGCGTGGAACAGACGGTGGTGGCTCCCATCTCAACGACCTGCTTGATACGCGCCTCGGTCGCCTGCGCGCCTCCCGGAATAACCAGCGCGCCAAGCTTCTCACAGGCATAGTGCGCACCCCAGAAGCCGATAAAAGAGCCATAACCAAAGGCGAAATACACTGTGTCCTCCGGGCGCACCCCAAAGCCCCACAAACCATAGCACCACATCTCCCCGATCCAATCCCAGTCCTTCATGCTATCCAGCACGCGCAGCGGCACGCGACCCGAGGTGCCAGAGGTCAGGTGATAGCGAATGGCGTTGCGCTGCTCGCTCGCCAGCATATCACCAAAGAGGGGGCGTTCAACCTGCGAGGCCATCCACTCCTCGCGCGTCATCATGGGGATGCGTCGGATGTCATCGAGCGTCTTGAGCTGTTCAGGATGAAAGTTCGCGGCCTCGAAGCGCCGTTTGTGAAAGGGAGCCTTGGTGTAGGCCCATTCGCAGAGGCGACGCAGCTTCACAAGCTGGAGCGCCTGCAACTCCTCGCGTGGGCGTGTCTCGTTTTTGGGATTCCAGTAGTCCGCGTAGGCCATATAGATGTCCCTGCTACCTTTCTCATACTCAAAGGTGTGCAAGACGCCCCTGAGCGGTCAGTTGTTCCTGCTTCATTGCCGATTGCCATGGCACGGGAACCTTTGAATCAGCCCTCCCGTTTCGGTCTCACATCCGCTCCACAGGCGCTTTAACGTCATCGGTCGTAGCCACTACCCAGGACGGCCACCTTTACGCAAGAAGGTGGCGAAGCATATCGCGTGCAAACTGTGCCAGATTCAGAGCAGCATTGAGATCTCGATCGATGACCAACCCACACACCAAGCAATGATAGGTCCGATGCTTGAGTGGCATGCGCTTTTTGACGTGCCCACAGCCAGAGCAGCGTTTGGTTGAGGGAAACCAGCGAGAGGCGATGAAGACCTGACCGCCTGCGCTTGCGACTTTCATCTTCAAGAACTGCAAGAGTTGCCCCATGGCTGCGTCGGCAACGGCACGCGCGAGTCTCCGGTTGGCCATCATCCCTAACAGATTGAGGTCTTCGATCCCAATGGTTCCAGCCGTCTGAGCCAGTTGCGTGGTGAACTTGTGCTGCACGTCGCGTCTGATAGCAGCGATCTGTTGATGCTTGCGTGCTACCTTCACTCGTTGCTTCTGAGCGTGCTGACTGAAAACGGTTCTGCCCGTTTCTGGATCTTTAGTTTTTTGCTTTTTGCTGAGCTTGCGTTGCAGCTTGCGGAGTTTTTTGAGATGGAGTGCCAGGGGCTTTTGGTTCTCAAGCCTGCGCCCATCGGAAACCACGGCAGCTGTCTTCAAGCCGACGTCCACCCCCACCACCGGTTCAGGAGTTTGAGGAAGAGCTTTCTTGATCTCGACCTGAATACTCACATACCACCGTCCTGCCTCACAAGAGACGGTGGCGCCTTCAATCTGGACCTGATCGCAGATCACCTGTTTGCGCCACTTCCGCTTCTTCGTCGGAGACGAGGCCTGAGCTTTCTCGACAAAGCGCAGCTTTTCTGCGAGATTGACCGTTTCCAGCTTTCTCCTCAGCTTGCCTCGATCTTTCTGCGTTTGACGCTGGTCCAGGATGAAACGGCCCAATCCCGGAATGGCGATCCAATGACTGCCTATCGTGAATTTGTCATTGGAAAGGTAGAAGGACTCATGCGACTTGCCCTTTTTCTTGTACTTGGGATACCTAGCCCGTCCCGCAAAGAAGTTCGCATAGGCCCTCCCCAGATCGTCAAAGGCTCCCTCCACCACACATTTGGTCACCTCATACGTCCAAGGATAGGCTTCTTCTCGAATGGCATGAAACTGTTTTTTGAGAGCGAGCGCGTTGGGGGGGGAAAGCTGGCGCTCAGCCTCAGGCACCGTTTCCTGCTCTGCTTTATAGGCCTGATGCTGGCGTTCCCACTGCTCCCGTCCCCAGTTGTAGATGAAACGTCTGGTGCCGCAGGCGCGTTTGAGATACTCCACCTGTTCAGACGTCGGGTTCATCCGAATTTTGTTTGCGGTTTTCATCTTTCAGCGCCTTCTCTAAGGCTTTTCGATAGTTTCGTCATCCATACAAGCATGAGCGAAAGCAGTGCGTAAGGGTGATCAGATCCTGAACCAGTTCTTGTTCCAGAGAAAGCTGTTCAGTGTTCATGACGATGAGTTCGCACTCATGGGTTTCACACAGGTGAGCGAGCAGACTCTAGCCGAAGCGAGCAAAACGGTCCTTGTGAGCAAGAACGAGCGTTGAAACGTCTCCTGCAATCACGGCATCGATGAGTCGCAAGAACTGTTTCCGCTTGAAATTGAGCCCCCACCAATTTCGCTCATCCATTCATCAACAACAAAACCGCAAGCAGTGCAGAAGGCTTCGAGCAAGCGTTGTTGGTTTTCCAGATCCGGCTTTTGGGCGATGCTGGAAACGCGGTAGGAGGCAAGGGTTCTTCGTCCTGTTCTTGCGGCTTGTGGCAGGATCGCTTCGAGGTCCGCTGCCGTGTAATAGCGCCTGTTGGTGGGTGTTCGGTGTGCTCTGAGCACTCCTTGTCTGTCTCATCGTTGCAGCGTTTTCACCGAAACATGGATCCTTTTGCCGAATTCGCCAGATGTATACATATACATATTTTACACATATTTGACTACATTTTCAAGAGCTAGCTTCCATCTAGTACAGATCTCCTTTTGCCCGAGAGAGCGAAATACCAGGAGCAGCCTCCTGGATGACGGCTATCGCTCGCGCCCGACCAGGTCGCGGGCGATAATCACGCGCTGAATATGGCTGGTTCCCTCATAGATTTGTAGGCCCTTGATATCGCGGTAGTGACGTTCGACGGGGTATTCATTGGAGTAGCCACGATTACCATGTAGGAGCACGGCCTCAGAGGCGGCACGCATCGCGGCCTCGGTGGCGAAGAGCTTGGCGATGGAGGTCGCACGTGTCGCGGGCAGGTCACGATCCTTAGTCCAGGCCGCGCGGTAGGTCAGCAGGCGGGCCGCCTCGATATCCGCCGCCATGTCGGCCAGCGTCCCCTGAAGCATCTGGAAGTCGGCCAGGCGCTGCCCAAACTGGCGGCGCTGCCGGGTATAATCCACACAGGCATCGAGGCAGGCCTGAGCAATGCCGACCGCGCCCGAAGCCACTCCTATGCGTCCACACTCCAGGGCCGACATAGCAATGGCAAAGCCCTGGCCAGCTTCGCCCAGCAGCGCCGACCTGGGAACGCGACATTCCTTAAAAGTGATACGGGCATGTTCAGAGGCGCGATGACCTAGCTCTTTGTTTGGCATGGGATCACGCTGACAGCCTGGGGGATTGCCCTCCAGCAGAAAGGCGCAGATGCCCTTGTGGCGCAGTCCGCGATCCAGAGTGGCAAAGACAATTGTGGTGGTGGCGCTCAGGCCGTTGGTGATCCAGATCTTCTCGCCATTGAGGACATAGCTATCCTCCTCCTCGCGTGCCGTAGTCTCCATACTCGCGGCATCCGACCCGGCGTTGATCTCTGTCAGGGCATAGCAGCCAATGGATTCCCCGCTGGCGAGGCGTGGCAGGATGCGCCGCTTCTGCTCTTCGCTGCCCCAATTCTGAATGCAGAGCGCGACCAGCCCGGCATGAACCGTCAAAAAGCCGCGCACTGAGGCGTCCACGCGCCCCAGTTCTTCACAGAGCAGGGCGTAGCTCACAAAATCCAGGCCCGCGCCGCCATACTCCCGCCCCACCGGTCCCGCCAGGAAACCCAGTTCCCCCATGCGTTTTACAAGATGCATAGGAAACTCGCCCGTCTCATCGGCGGCCCGTGCCACGGGCGCCACCTCTTCCTGGGCGAAGCGGCGCGCCGCCTCCTGTACCCGCTGCTGCTCCTGATTTAGTGAAAAATCCATAATAGATGCTCCTTTGGACGTTATGCTTCGAGGACTGCGATGCCTTCGATCTCGATCAGGGCTTCGTCTTGAAAGAAACGCGAGACTTCTAGCAGGGCGGTCGCGGGATAGTAGCGGCCAAAGAAGGAGCGATGGACTCGGCCCAGGGCCTTGAGGTGCAGGCGGTAGAGATCGCGGTCGCGCACAAAAATAGTCATCTTTACAATCTGCGGCATGCTTCCACCCGCCGACTCCACCACAGTCTTGAGGTTACGCAACACTTGCTCATACTGGGCCACGATATCGCCTGGAGCGATGATCTGGCCCTCTGGATCACTGGCCGTTTGCCCGGCCAGAAAAAGGAGTTTCCCACCCGAGGAGATGACGCCATGACTAAACCCGCTTGGCTGCGCCAGTTCAGGCGGATTCACAAGCTCTTTGTGCATAGAGGCCTCTCTGACTCTAATTCACAACGTTGATTAATGAATGTATTATAACTTTCTTTTAAATATTACTTCAAGTGAGGCTTTTTAATACAGGGCTTTTCAGCTCTTGCCTCGGCTCGCTAAGCTCACCTCATGGGAAAGGTGTGTGGGTGGAAAACGGCTTCGCCGTTTTCCACCCACACACCTTTCCCATGAAGCGCCGCAGGCGCGAAGATTCTGTTACAATAACACATGGAAAAACTATAACCCTCAATGAATGCATAGGCATAAGACAGGATGGCGCGCACATTGACTAAAAAACGTGAACAGAGAGAGCTTACTGTTGCAGGAAGGCGCCTCGACCTACGAGCTGACTGTGAGCGCTGCTTCGGGCTATGCTGTGTCGTGCCAGCCTTCTCAGCCTCGGTGGATTTCGCCATCAACAAGCCTGCTGGGCAGGCCTGTCCCAATCTGCAAGCGAACTTTCGCTGCGGCATTCACACGCGCCTCAGACAGCAGGGCTTTCGGGGCTGTACCGTCTATGACTGCTTCGGCGCCGGGCAAAAGGTCTCCCAGGTTACCTTCGGTGGCCGGGATTGGCGACAGGCACCACAAAGTGCCAAACAGATGTTCGCAGTCTTCCCAGTCATGCGAGACCTGCATGAGCTACTCTGGTATCTAAGCGAAGCTCTGACACTGCAACCGGCTCACCCGCTCCACCAGGAACTTAACCTCGCGCTGGAAGAAACCGAACGCCTCACGCACAACAGCCCCGATGCCCTTATAAGTCTGGACGTGGCGGCACATCGACAAGAGATCAATAACCTGCTGCTACGCGCGAGCGAACTAGTGCGGGCTGAATTCAAGCATAAGAAGAAAGAACTCAGAGGGGCTGACCTGATCGGAGCCAAACTTAGAGGCTCCGATCTTCGAGGCGCCAACTTGCGTGGAGCATATCTTATTGGAGCTGACCTTAGAGACGCCGACCTGCGACTGGCCGACCTGATCGGAGCCGACTTTCGAGATGCCGATCTCAGAGGCGCTAACCTCACCGAAAGTATCTTTCTCATTCAATCCCAACTCGATTCAGCAAAGGGCAACAGCGAAACGAGACTGCCAGCATCCCTCACACACCCAACACATTGGTAAAGTTATGTTGCTTGACAGTACCATGAGCATGATGCTACTCTAAGCTCACAGACAAATTTCACTACAGACAGAGGCTGCAATGATTGCACACTATTGACGCTGACACGCGCTAGCCAGCACATCTTCTAGCACTCTCCTCCAGGCAGATAGAGCATATTTCGCAATCTGTCGCATATATCATTGTGTCTTTTACTTCTCCAAAGTCTACCTCCCTCGTGGGCCACCCATTCTCACCTCTATCAACACCCCCATTAACAATTCACATCAATTAATGACTACAAGAAAGGTGCATATTACAATGCAACAACTTCATATCGCCCTGCTCCAGATGAATTCATGTGACAGGGACCAGGCGGCCAATCTTGTGAAAGGTGAGCTATTTTGTCGCCGGGCACAAACCATGGGTGCAGACATCGCACTCTTCCCTGAGATGTGGAATGTAGGCTATTCATCCGCCCAGCCTCTTCCTGAGGGAGCGGACACACCTGAAGATGATCTGTGGAAAGCGCCAGAGAAATGGCAGAACCGCGAAGAGTTCGCCGCTCGTGGCATGCCCGACCCGGACATCGTCTGGCAGGGGCAGGCCATTGCTCGCGATAGCTCCTTTATTCGCCACTTTCAGCAGCTCGCACGTGAACTCCAGATGGCCATTGCCCTTACCTACCTGGAGGCATGGCCTGGCGCACCACGCAACAGCGTCTCCTTAATCGACCGCCATGGCGAGATCGTTCTGACCTATGCCAAAATGCATACCTGTGCCTTTAGCTGGAACGAAGCAGCCCTGACGCCCGGCGATACCGTTGAAGTCTGTTCGCTGGACACAGCTCAAGGCCCTGTTCAAGTGGGAGCCATGGTCTGCTATGACCGCGAATTTCCTGAGACCGCACGCCTACTTATGCTACAAGGGGCCGAGATTATCCTGGTACCCAACGCCTGTGAGCTGGAGATTAACCGGCTGGCACAATTTCGCACTCGGGCCTACGAAAATATGGTTGGTGTCGCAATGGCTAACTATGCCGCGCCTCAGCAGAACGGCCACTCGATTGCCTTCGATGGGATCGCTTATGGTCCACAGGGATCACGGGATATGCTCTTGATCGAGGCTGGTGAGGGCGAAGGCATCTACATAGCAAGTTTTGACCTGGAAGCCCTGCGTGACTTCCGCCTACGCGAAGCTCTGGGCAATACCTTCCGTCGCCCTCACCTCTATGGCGCTATCACTGAGACACAAACTCAATATCCATTCATTCGCATCAACGCCCAGGGCAGACACTTCAAAGTGTGAGGGATAAAAAATGTAGGTGGTTGGCGTGCGCATGCGCACGCCAACCACCTACATTTTTTATCCCTGAGCGTCGCAAACTTGAAGAGAGGGTGTGTGCCATAGTGGCCCTGGATGTCGTATGATAGATTCAGCACAAACAACATAGTCAGCACCATGCATGGCTTACTTTTGCCTGGGTAGGGAGTGTGGCGCTGGTTTGCAGCCTATGGCTGCAAACCAGCGCCACACTCCCTACCCAAGCGAGCGCCGCAGGCGCGAGTAGTCTAGCCAACTCAGCGTTGAGAAGCGAACAAATAAGAATGGAGACGTTAGCATGAGTGTATTGGATCTATTTCGCCTGGATGGCAAGACAGCCATCATCACCGGTGGGGGCCGGGGACTGGGAGAATATTTCGCGCAGGCGCTCTCAGAGGTAGGGGCCAACGTCGTGCTCTGCTCGCGCAAGCTCGCCGCCTGCGAGGAGGTCGCACGCGAGATTACAGCCAAAGGCGGCAAGGCCCTGGCCCTCGAATGCGACATCACCAAACCGGAGGATGTCGAGCGCGTCGTCGTCGCCACCCAGGAACACTTTGGCGCCATCGATATCCTGGTCAATAACAGCGGTGCCACCTGGGGCGCGCCCGCCGAGGAGATGCCCCTGGACAAGTTCCAGCATGTGATTGATGTCAATATCAAGGGCACCTTTCTGATGAGCCAGCTTGTAGGAAAAAGCATGATCGCGCGTGGCAAAGGCGGCACCATCATCAACATCGCCTCCGTGGCCGGACTGACCGGCGGACACCCCAAGTACATGCGCGCAGCAGGCTACCACGCCAGCAAGGCAGCCATCATCAATATGACACGCGACCTGGCCACAAGCTGGGCGCAATATGGCATTACCGTCAACGGTATCGCACCTGGCTGGTTCCCCACGCGTATGTCGCAAGGCCTGCTCGCCAAGTTCGGCGAACAGATGCAGGAGGGCATCCCCCTGGCGCGCTTCGGCACACCCGACGACATCAAAGGTGTGATCGTTCTGCTTGCCTCGCCCGCCGCAGCCTATATGACCGGCCAGACCATCGTCGTCGACGGCGGCTCCACGGCCTGGTAAACAAGCAGAGATATTGAGAGGAGAGAAGTCATGTCCAGTATCGAGTTACGTCAGGCCCTACTAACACGGTTGGGACGCTTTCCGGAGCATGTACCCCTCGAGCCAGTCTTTAGTAGTTCCATAGACGAGGGCGACTACACACGTATAGCCCTGACCTACATGGTAGAACACAGCGAGCGCGTGCCCGCATGGCTTCTCATACCCAAAGGAGATGCTCCTCAAGGTGGTTGGCCCGCAATCCTGGCTATTCATCAGCACGCAGGCCAGTTCGAACTGGGAAAGTCCGAGCCAGCTGGAGTAGCTGGTGATCCCATGTATTTCTACGGCCGGGAACTCTGCCGCCGCGGCTATGTTGTACTCTGCCCTGATCAATTGTGCTTCGAGGATCGTCGGCCCTCAGAGGAAGAGCGCCAGGCGCACTACGCGCTCAACGGCATGAATTATGAACGCTTCGAGTTCACCAAACGCCTCCTCTCCGGCTCAAACTTACAGGCAAAGTATCTTCATGATCTCTCCTGCGGCCTCGATCTCCTCTCTTCCCTGCCAGACGTAAATCGCTCACACCTGGGTGCTATCGGCCACTCGCTCGGTGGACAGGAGACACTCTGGCTTACCTGGTACGACGAACGGGTACGCGCCGCCGTCTCCTCCTGTGGCTTTGGCCTGCTGCGCACCATCCTACGCGACAATATCAATCATAATTTCGCTGCCTACATCCCCGGCATGCTCGAAATAGGCGACATGGACGCCCTTGTAGCCTCCCTGGCCCCGCGCCCCTTCATGCTTACAGCAGGCGAGCACGATCCCCTTTTCCCTATAGATGGAGTGCGGGTCCTGGCCAAACACGCCCAGCAAGCCTACTCTCAGGCAGGTGTGCCCGACCACTTCCAGACCCTCATCTTCCCTGCTGGGCACAGCTTCCCCTCTAATGTCAAAGCCGAAGCCTACGCCTTCCTTGATCGCTGGTTACAAAATACTTAACCTGAAAAGGAACTCTGGTATGATGGCAAAACGGAATCGCTCACACTTCTTACAGAAACCTTCGTCACGCTTTTTGCCTGGCTGAGCAACGACCATCTCGCACAGGTCGCTACCGATTGGGCTGCTGAATTTAACTACCAGCAGCCTATAATCCATGCTCCAACCTATAAGGCACTCCATGAGCTACGCGACGTAGCGAGCCACACCATAATCAGAGAATTATCCATCGTCATGTATCTATTTGGTTCTTCACAGTTTTGATATAAACTGGCCAGCCAGCGTGGTCAGGCCGTCTGAGAGAGTGCCACGCCAACAGAGGTAGTCGTGTCCACCGTTGAACTCGGTGTAGTGGACCTCGTAGCCTTTGAGACGCAGGATATCGCGCAGGTGACGGTTGGTGATGATCATACTGGTATCAGAAGCGTTCCTCTCTTGCAAGCCAACCTCCATGTAAAAGCGCACAGGGAGGCGCGGACTCTCAATAAACTGCTGTGTGAGCGATTCCTGTGGAATGCCATCTTCAGGGTCCGACTCCCACCAGTAGGAGCCAGATTGTGAGAGAACATTGCCAAAGTACTCCGAGGCGCGCAATCCCACGAAGGAGGAGGCCAGGCCGCCATAGCTGGAACCGCCAACAATGCTGCGCGCTGGATCGTCCGTAATATGATAGCGCTCGCGTACCCAGGGCAAAAGCTCCTGCTTCAGAAAGTCGACGAAGGGCTGGTGGCAGGGTAGCTCACGACTACGCGTCTCTCCGTCCAGGCTATCGGGAAGCACTGCGATCATGGGCGGAATTTTGCCCTCACTTATGAGATTATCGAGGATGGTTGGCGTGGGCACCATCTCAATATAGGCCGGGCCGTCGAAGAGCAGAAGCAGAGCATATGGCTCACTTTCAGAGTCATAACCGGGCGGAGTATAGATATACACGCGGCGCTCATTATTGAGAATCTCGCTGTGCACGCGATGCTTCTCTACTCGACCTTTGGGAACGTCGGGGCGTGGGGTAATGTAAGGCTGGGGCGGCGCTTCTGGTAGTTCCAGCACAGAAATCGTAAAACCGTGATCATTCTGACTATCCTCGTCTTTAGGAAAGGCAAAGATCTGCGGATTGAGTGGGTCGGCCACGAGACGTGTGCCAAGGTCAGCCTTCCAATCGAGATCGGTCAAGGGATCGTTGTGCGAGAGCATATAGGTCTGGCGCAAATTCGAGCGCACGCGATAGGAGCGATACCACAAGTCGCTTTCCAGCAGGCGCTGCATCTGGTTTTTGGCGGGATCGGTAAAGCCCGCCGGGCCGGAGAAGACCACCACATTCTGCGTATCCCCCTCGTCGCGCCAGAGGAAGGTCACCAGGTAATGCTCGGGATCATCCTCAATGCGCTCCATCAGTGGCGCGCCATGCTCGGCAATCTCTTGCCAGAAACTTTCTAAAGCGGCGTTATCGCCAGAGGAAAGCGCCTCTTTAAGCGAGGCGATACGAGGGCTGGTATATTCTTTCTTGTCTGTCATACGGAGTTCCTTCCCAACCCTGCGCTACTTACGTACGCGCCTACGCTGGGTATTTGTACTCTGCCTGGGGAGCGTAGGCGCGTACGTAAGTAGCGCAGGTTATTTTCACTATTTCATTATAACCGAAAAATTCATATGTTATAATAGCCTTTGCGCGCTTTTTTCGCGTTCCTCATAGTTTGAACTTTGTACTTTCCTTCTTTGGAGCATCTCACGTAGTTGAGTCCCGTGGGACCTCGTTGTCTCTTTTTGCTGTGAAAGGAGTTGATGGTGCGCTTCCCTGTCCGGCGCTACCTGGCGCTACTCTCTGTCTATCTTAGGCCACAGGGGCCAAAAATCTTCGCTCTGACATGTATCTTACTGGTAGATATCGGGCTGCAGTTGAGTAGCCCTAAGATCATTGAATATTTCATCAATACCTTTATCGCGGGCGGCGATATCACGGTGCTGCTCTTCGCTGGCTGCGCCTATATCGTCATTGCGCTCCTTACACAGGGTGTGGCCATATTGAGCACCTATCTGAGCGGCACCATAGCCTGGACGGCAACCAACCGTCTCAGGACCGACCTGGTGCGCCACTGCCTCGCGCTCGACCTCTCGTTTCATAAGACGCGTAGCTCCGGTGAGCTGATCGAGCGCATCGATGGTGATGTGGATGCGCTCTCCAATTTCTTTTCGCAGTTCTTTGTCGAGCTACTAATCAACCTACTCTTGCTGGCAGGCATTCTCGGCATCTTCTTCACTATCCACTGGCTGCTTGGTATCTTAATGGTAGCCTTCTCCGCTACAATGCTGGTGGTGATCACCCTTATACGCCGTCGCGTGCTGCCCCTGTGGAAGCAGAATCGCCAGCAGAGCGCGCTCTTCTTCGGCTTTCTGAGCGAGCATCTCTCGGGCAGTGAGGATTTACGCGGCAATGGCGCCGTGCCCTATGTGATGCTGCGCTTCTATCAGGTCATTCGCGCCTGGTTTCCCATCCAACGGCGGACACTTATCACCACGAACAACCTGGATGTTACTGTGCTCTTCCTCTTCGTCTGCGGTACCAGCCTCTCGCTATTTATCGGCGTCTACCTGTGGAGCACGAAGCTGATCGCTGTAGGCACGATCTACGCCATCTTTCGCTATACCGACCTGCTATCTCAGCCGCTTGACACGATCCAGACCCACATGCAGGATCTACAACAGGCCGAGGCCTGCATCCAGCGCATTGAGGAACTTCTACAAACCCGCACCCTCCTTCCAGATGGGCACGGCACACCTCTGCCAGGGGGAGCGCTTGCCATCGACTTTGAGCAGGTATCGTTCGGCTATACACCCGAGCAGAAGGTACTACACGACATCAGCTTTCACATGGAGCCTGGGACAGTCATCGGCCTGCTAGGCCGCACCGGTAGCGGCAAGACCACACTGGCGCGCCTACTCGCCCGGCTCTATGATCCACAGGAGGGATGCATTTGCCTGGGCGGAGTTCCACTAGTGGAGCCTTATCTGCGTGACTTACGCCGCCATGTCGGGCTTGTGACGCAGGATGTACAGCTCTTTCACGCCTCGGTACGCGATAACCTGACCTTCTTTGATCGCACTCTTAGCGACGCATATATCTTGGAACAGATCGAGCAGGTTGGCCTGAAAAGCTGGTGCGACTCGCTCTCAGCGGGCCTGGATACCATTATTGGTCAGGATGGAAGCGGACTCTCGGCTGGCGAGGCACAATTGCTAGCCCTGACGCGTATCTTCCTGCATAAACCGGGGTTGATTATTCTCGACGAGGCCTCGGCGCGCCTGGACCCGGCGACCGAGCGCCTGATGGAGCGCGCCCTGGATCGCCTTCTCAGCGGGCGCACAGTACTCATCATCGCGCACCGCCTCTCGACAGTCCAGCGCGCCGACGAGATTTTGATTCTCGAACAGGGGCGCATTGTGGAACATGGCAAACGTGCTGAGCTGGCACATGATCGCGACTCACGCTTCGCTCAGTTACTGCATCTAGGTCTGGAGGAGGCCCTGGCATGACTACGACACAGATTCCGGCAAGACAGACGCTCAATCTGCCGCACATACTCTGGCTCCTGTTGCGCCAGCAACCATGGCGCTATGCCTGCGGCGAGCTGCTGCCGCTCTCCTTCTTTCTAGCAGGGCGCCTGACCTTTAGCCTGTTGCTCCAGGTCTTCTTCAATAGATTGCAGCAGCAAAGCGGGCCAGACCTGGCTCTCTGGCTACTCCCTTTCGCATTTATCCTGGCAGCCCTGATGCGAGCGATTCTGGGTTCTCTTGGTAATCGCGCCCTTGTTACCGCGCTCTTTAAGACCACGCAAACCCTACGCCACAATATACTCAAACGCATCCTGGAACGACCCGGAGCCAGGCCTCTTCCAGGCTCTACAGGCGAGGCCATCAGCGGCTTCCGTGACGATATCGAGATCTTTGCTCAATTGTTTAGTCGACTGCTAAATGTTTTTGCGCTGACCTGCTTTACCAGCATCGCCCTGGTTATCATGTTACATGCCAGTGTGCGAATTACGCTCTTTGTCTTTCTGCCACTGCTCTGCGTCGTCATCGTAGCCCAGAGCATGAAGAAACGCCTGGAGAAGTACCGGGTCGCCAGCCGAGCCGCTACGGCTGAGGTAACGGGAGCCATCGGTGAGATCTTCGGCTCGGTGCAGGCCATCCAGGTTGCGGGAGCCGAAGAGCGTGTAGCCGAGCACTTCTCTGGTCTCAATAAGCGCCGCCATGACGCGATGGTTCAGGATAGTGTGTTGAGCGCGGCCCTGAACTCGCTCTTTGGCAACACGGTTGGGATTGGCATCGGCGCCATCCTGATCATGGCCGCCATCGCGCGGGGCAGCGAGCATCTCAGCGTGGGCGATATCGCGCTCTTCATCTCCTTCCTGAGCAACATTACAAATTTTGTACAAAGCATCGGTACCCTGCTGGCACAGGTCACGCAGACACACGTCTCGCTTACCCGCCTGCGTGCGCTACTCCAAGGCGCGTCCGACACAGCGTTGGTCGCGCCCGCCGAACTCTACCTTCAGCGTCCCTTGCCTCAAATTACCCTGCCAGCCCTGGACGCCTTCTCGGAACTCCACACCTTACAGGCACGCAACCTCTCCTATCACTATCCCGACACCGGGCGCGGCATTACTGGCATTCACCTGGAGATCAAACGCGGTACGCTCACTGTGATTACAGGTCGCATTGGCTCGGGCAAGACAACGCTGCTTCGTACACTACTGGGTCTCCTACCAGCAGAAGCAGAGGCAGAGATCACCTGGAACGGCGTCCAAGTCGCCGAGCCCGCCAGCTTCTTTGTCCCGCCACGCTGTGCCTACACACCACAGGTACCACACCTCTTCAGCGATACCCTGCGCGAGAATATCCTGCTTGGCCTGCCCGTAGGCGAGGAGCAACTACATAAGGCTATACGAAATGCAGTTATGGAGGAGGATGTGATACAACTTGAGGCTGGGCTGGAGACGGTTGTTGGCGTCAAAGGCGTCAAGCTCTCCGGGGGCCAGGTCCAGCGGAGCGCAGCGGCACGCATGTTGGTACGTCCCGCCCAGCTGCTGGTCTTCGACGACCTCTCCAGCGCTCTAGATGTCGCTACCGAAGCGCGGCTCTGGGAGCGCCTCTTCAGCGAAGAGCAGCACACCTGCCTGGTCGTCTCGCATCGTCGGACCATACTACAACGCGCCGATCAGGTCATCGTACTCAAGGAGGGTCACGTCGAGGTCTGCGGGTGTCTCGAAGAGGTCCTGGAACAGAGCGCGGAGATGCGCTACCTATGGCTAAAGGACGAGATAGAGTGAGGCTTCGGCCTTACTCTATCTCGTCCAATCGTGTAAGTAGCCGTGTACCCTGTATCCTTTAGGGTAGAGACCCTAGAAGGGTACCATCTTGACCAGTTGAGTACAGGCATTCTCACAGGCACGGCAGGCATTAGCACAGTCGGTATCTCCAATCCGGCTCGCGACATCAGCGCAATGTGCGCAGGCGGATGAGCACGCCTGGCAGGCATAACCAGCTAATGGAGAATCACGTAGCAACATATGAGCTGTGACCAGGGCCAGTTCTGAACAGTCAAGCATCACGTTGCCATGTGCGGCTTGCTTCTGCTTAGCAATCACTGCAGATTCCATACATGCTGTGTGACACCGTAAACAATCACGAATAGTATCTTGCACTTGACCTGTTAATGGGGAACTACTCTCTGCCATACTATCATCTTCCTTTCTAACGTTGCTATGGCCCTACTCACTACACGTCACGCCGCCTAAGAAATTAACTCCGGTATAACAGGGAAAAATACCTCAACAGCGTATCAGAGCCATATAGCTCATGCTCGCTTGCCCACGCATGCTACACTAAGAACTTATAGTTGAGACGCAAGGAGGTCTGTTAATAACATATGCAGAACAAGCAATTTATCTATCCCGTAAAGTTACAGCCCGGAGACAAGGTGGCCATACTCTCGCCCTCGGCGGGCCTGCCCGAGATCTTTCCCGAGGTCTTTGACCTGGGTCTGCAACGTTTGCGCGAGAACTTTGGCCTGATACCCGTGGAATATTCCTGCACTCGCAAGATGAACACATCTCCAGAGGCGCGCGCGCGCGATATCATGGCGGCCTTCGCAGATCCCGAGATCAAGGCTGTTATCTGCTCGATTGGTGGCGATGACCAGATCAAGGTGTTAAAACACCTGGACCCAGAGGTGTTGCGCGCTCATCCCAAACCCTTTCTGGGCTATAGCGACGCCACGAATCTGCACATGTATCTCTGGAACCTGGGCATCGTCTCCTTCTATGGAGGCGCGATCATGACACAGTTTGGTCGCTACTATGCGATGGATGAATATACGGTGGAGTCGCTGCGCCACGCCCTCTTCCAGGATGGCGAGTTTGAGATCATGCCCGCGTCAGAGTGGTCCGACGAGAACTATAACTGGGGAGAGCCGGAGAAGCTACGTCTGCGCGTACCTATGTTCAGCAATCCTGGCTGGAAATGGCACAACGCGGGCAGCATCATCGAAGGCACAGCCTGGGGTGGCTGCCTGGAGATTGTCGACTATCACCTGCGCGCACACCGCTACCTCCAGCCACTTGAGCGCTATAAAGATTGCGTGCTCTTCCTGGAGACCTCCGAGGAGATGCCTTCGGCAGAATATGTCTACCGCGTTCTTATTGGCATGGGCGAGCGTGGGCTGCTACAGCAGTTCTCCGCACTGCTTATGGGACGTCCCAAGACCTGGAATTTTGATCGTCAGCTCTCTACCGAGCAGAAATACACATACAATCGAGAGCAAGAAGAGGCTATATTGAAGGCTCTGCAAGAATACCATCCTTCCATGCCAGTCATCTTCAATATGGACTTTGGCCATACTGATCCCCAGTTCATGGTACCCAGCGGTGGTTATGTACGCATCGATGGGATCGAGAAACGCGTGTTTGTGCGATATTAGCCCGCTACTGGAACCTTCTCTTTCCTGGTGTAGAAACTATTTGCTGTGGTTGGAAGTATAAGAAGCAGTGGATAGAGCGGCTGCGTACACAATGGTATGCAAAAAGCTGCTGCCCGACGCGTCGGGCCGAGAGAGAAGGAGACTCTGATGAGTATTGAAGCCAATAAAGCCGTTGTCCAGAGGTATCTGGAGATGTGGGATACAGGCAACCTGGATATCGCAGAAGAAGTCCTGGCTCCAGATTTTGTGGATCACACACGCCCACACCAGGCGCCAGGTCCCGAAGGCGTCAAAGAGAACATCGCTACTTTTCGCAGTGGTTTTCCCGATGCCACGCATACAGTCATACATATGATTGGCGAGGGCGATATCGTCGCCTTCCGCTTCGCCAGGCGCGGCAGGCATAAAGGCATGTTCGCAGGCTTTCCCCCCACAGGCAAAGAGATTGTGTTGACAGGCGCGGACTTCCTGCGCATCGCCGATGGCAAGATCGTCGAGCTGTGGAGTTCCCAGGACGGCCTGAACCTGGCCCAACAGCTTGGCATGCCCATTGGTGGTTAATTAGATGATGTGGTGCACCGTGGCAGCCATCAGGCTGCCACGGTGCACCACATCATCTAATTACGAACCCAAAAAACACCTTTTGAAGAACGGCATCCTTTCGCGTCATACAATAGTAGGCATGTTATAGAATGGGCTATCTCTACAAATCTACATAGCGGGCGTAAAGGATACGAGGATGCAACTGGAAGGCTCTACGCTTGGACACTACAGGCTGCTGCATGTATTGGGGAATGGCGGCATGGGCGAGGTGTACCTGGCTGAAGATCCACGTGTACCACGCTATGTCGCGATTAAGGTGCTTAAAATTGACACCTCTCTGCAACAGGATGTGGAGAGGAATATCCAGCTCTTCAAGCGCGAACTTCAGGCCATCGCACGCCTGAACCATCGCTATATTGTACAACTCTTCGATTCGGGGCAGCAGATGCAGAGACGGATGCTGCTGGCATACATGGTGATGCCGTATTTTGAGGATGGGACCCTTGAGCAGTGGTGGCGCGAGCGGGGTACGGTGCCCAGACCGCCACACGAGGTTTCCCACCTGGTAACACAAGCCGCGAGCGCGCTGCAACATGCCCATGATCGCGAGATTATTCACCGCGATGTGAAGCCCTCTAACTTTCTAATTCGCGTTCAGGATACTGAGGTCGTGGGGCTGCCGGATATTTTTCTCTCGGATTTCGGCATCGCCAGGCTGGCAACTATGATGACGACCAGCACACAGATTCGAGGCACGCCACCCTATATGGCGCCAGAACTGCTTCAAGGTCACCCGGTCTTCGCCAGCGACCAGTACGCGCTCGCAGTCATGGCCTATGAGCTACTCACGGGCCGCATACCCTTCCGTGGCGGCAAGGCCCAGCTCGCCTACCAGCATACTCACGTCACGCCACCTCTACCCAGCACGCTTAATCCTAACCTGCCTCAGGCAGCGGATAACGTATTACTACGTGCTTTGCGCAAAGAGCCGGGTGAGCGCTATCCAGATGTGACTGACTTCGCATGGGCCTTGAAGAGCGCCCTGGCGCACGCCCCCAACTCAGACGCCATCGCGGTCCAGGCTCAAAGGTCCGTGAAGCTCTATCATACAGGCGAACAAACTGTACCTATGCATAGACGCCAGCCTGCTGGGCCCGAAGAGAATACCTGGCAAAATGTTGAGCCTCGCAGCCAGGTGAGCGCAGCCTTTCAGCCTGTCGCGCCGAGACACAAGCGTTCAGGCTCAGGCACACTTATGCCCCTCCTGCTGGGTTTCCTGATTGGACTAAGCATCATTGGCGTGCTGGGCTATTTCCTTATATATAATCAGCCGAGCACACAGTCGCCGAACGTCATTCAAGCAAATCCAGCGGCGACTTTCACAACTAACGTCAAACCCTCGCTTAGCAGTTCGCTTGCAGATAATGGAGCCGCCTTCAACTGGGAGATAAGCAAGGATGGAGCGGGTAAATGTGCCTTTCAACAGCAAGCCTATCACGTCAGCCAGTCGACGCTGGGCAACTTCACAACCTGTACCGCAGGCGCGACGAACGAGGCCAATTTCAAGCTCCAGGTCGATTTGCGCATGCTGAAAGGGGATACCGGCGGTGTAATCTTTGATGAGCAGCAGGGAGAGGGCGTATGCTATGCCTTCCAGATCAACCTAAATGGCAGCTACCAGCTCATCGTTTATACCGATAATACACGCGCTCATGCTCGCGTGCTTGTAAACAATAGGTCATCAGATATCAAAACGGGGACAGGAACGAGCAATAGCCTGGGCCTCTACGCCCACAATAGCTCCTTTGACCTCTACATCAATGGCGTCCTTCAAACCACGGTACAGGACACAACCTACCACAGTGGCCATATTGGTTTTTTAGCGGATGCGCAGAATGGGCCCGTAGAGGCCAGTTTCCAGAACCTGGCGATCTGGTCGTAGGGTCCATACGCAACTTATTTCGAGTAGTATGATGTGCTGGCTACTGGCGGCCGCCAGTAGCCAGCACATCATACTACTCGACTATTCTTTCATGGCTGCTATAAAGTGTTCCCTGGTGACAAATAATTTTTCGACATCTTCTTCCTGGCTGGCTAGAAATTCGCGGATCGCTAAGAGGCAGGCTCGCTGGCGGTATGCATTGCGCACGGCTTGCTCTGTTAGCTCACCAGAGATACCTAATTCTTTCCTGGCATCTTCAACTTCGGCCACGTCAATTTTGTGAAAGACAATGGTAGAGAAACTGTAGAGAGGTAAGGGACCCACAATGCGAAAATTGATATTCCCCTCCAGAGTCTGATCCAGGGCCTCCACAGTCGCATGAAACAGCTCTTCTTTAGACTTCTCAAGTAAAAAGCCGGCATTGATGATCATCTCATCATTGGCCAGATCATGGAGAGAGGTGTCCAGCACTACTTTGCCAAGAGTCTGAGTTATGACCTGCAAGCATTTCTCCTTCTCCTCTTTAAGCGCGCGTTCGATACACTGACCCAGGAGAATTTTATCTTCAAGGCTTACATTCTCGCCTTTGAGCGCCAGTTTGCGCTGTTGCTCCCGAACCTCAACATTGCGACCCGGAAGGGTGGCAATTATTTTCGCAAGCTCCCACCAGGCGACGAGGTCTAACTCGATCTTCCCTGCAATCTCGTCTAATAGGCCAGCCAACAGATTAGCGTCGTTGGTCAGAAACGCGCGTACCTCATCCTCACTCTCGAGCAGTGTGCCAAATTTAACTGGCGCAATCGTAAACCGCTGCATCACTTTCTCAGTAACCAGTTGATGAATGGCCAGGTCTTTGATGACCTCTTCTCTAGAGAGAGACTCATAGACGCGCCAGGGGCTATGAGAGACTATAGCAGCCAGCCCTTGATGACCTAGAGCAAATACCCTGGCATGCGCGTTGTTCCCGATGCCGATCTCACCAAATTCCTGGGGACCCGCTTCCTTAATGATGCCGTAAACGTATAAGCCATCTTTCATAACACACCCCCTACTTACCTGACACTCTTTAGACATGACTAGTATACAGGCACCCGATAACGTCAACTTCTTTTAGGAGTGCAGCAGTCGCCGCGCTGCTCAATATCTATAAAGGGTTCAGGCCTCGCGCTTACATAGCATAAAGGGCAAGGCTCAGTATTATTGCTTGTTTGTATACTTATATCTGATAGCTCTTACTTCTCTGATGAGAGAGACCAGAAGAAGATGTGTCAGCCACGTAGATGAAGGAGCAAGTTATGGGCCTATTCCCTAAACGCCAGAGCAAATTAAAGAATCCATTGAGTAAATTGAAGAAAAAACCTTTGCTGCCCCTTAGCAGACCCAAGAAAAGGAAAACGCGAAAAAAATTCCTGGGCATCTTCGGTAAAGGCAAATAAGTAGTGAGATGACGCTGCGGGGGGGCTGCGCTGCTAAAGCACGCGCCTACATATAATGGTACGAGGTTCCCGTACCATTATATGTAGGCGCGGCCTTCACTCTAGCGGTCGGTGAACTTTGGCTTCTGTTTATCTTTGGCCGCTTCGTAGAAGAGGCGATGGTCCTCGCCCATGAGCATCAAGGCCTGAGCCTGGGCCTCGGCCTCCAGCGCGGAGACGATGTCCATGTGCTGTTCGGCGTTGAGCATGTGTTTAGTCATGGAGAGAGCGAAACCCGGACCCTGAGCCAGCTTGCGCGCCCATTGCAGGGTGGCCTCCCGTAGCTCCTCGTGTGGAACGACGCGATTTACAAGCCCGTAGCGCTCGGCGGTCGTGGCATCGATGGTATCGCCGAGCATCAAGAGTTCGGTGGCGCGCCCCATACCAATAACGCGCGGCAGCATGTGCGCCGCCCCCATGTCTGCGCCTGTCAGACCCACACGCGAGAAGAGAAAGGCGATGCGTGCCTTCTCCGAGGCGAGGCGCAGGTCTGAGGCCAGGGCCAAGACTGCGCCCGCGCCCGCCGTCATGCCATTGAGGGACGCAATAATAGGCTTGTCGAGGAGGCGCATATGCTGCACGACCGCGCCTGTCATGCGCGTGAACTCCAGATGCCCCTTCATGTCGCGCTTAAATAGCTCACCAATAATTCCATGCACATCCCCGCCGGAGCAGAAATGCTCGCCCGCACCTGTCAGCACTACTACACGCACCTCGTCATCGCCGCGTAGCCCGGCAAAGAGGTCGCGTAACTGCGCATAGATATCAAAGGTCAGGGCATTCATGACCTCGGGCCGATTAAGCGTAATGTGAGCAATCCCGTCCTCGCCTACCTCATAAAGAAAGTCGTAATTCATAAAGATCCTTTGCTTGTTGTAGATAAAGGTAAAGAAGTGCTGGTTGCTGGCTGGCTTTGCCAGCCAGCAACCAGCACTTCTTTACCTTTATCATGACATGACACCGCCGCCATCGAGGTTGATGGCCTGGCCTGTGACGCCTTTGGCGATGTCCTGAGCGAGGTAGACCGCCAGGCCCGCTACCTCCTCTGGTGCGATCAGGCGCTTCTGGGGGCTTGTCTTAGCCAGGAAGTCACGGACCTGCTCCTCACTCTTGCCAGTCAGGGTCATCATATTGCGCACATTGCCATCCGTCATGGGCGTATCAACGTAGCCAGGACAGATGGCGTTTACTGTCACATTATAAGGAAGCAGTTCAGCAGCCAGGGCGCGCGTCAGACCGAGCACGCCATGCTTGGAGGCCGTGTAGGCAGCAATATAGCGATCCCCCACACGCGAGGCGATAGAGGCGATGTTGATGATGCGCCCTCCACGCTGCTCAATAAAGGTCGGCGTCAGGGCCTTGCAGACGTAGTAGACGCTGGTCAGGTTAATGGTCAGCATACGATGCCAGAGTTCATCGGGATGATCCACAAACTTATGGCTGCCCGCGTTCCCCGCGTTATTGACCAGGATATCGACACCACCCAGGCCTGCCTGGAGCGTTTGCGCCATGCTGCGCACCTGCTCGGGATCGGTCACATCACAGCACACAGCCAGGCTCTCACGCCCCTTCGCCTTGATCTCGCTTACGAGCTGCTCTAGCTCTTCAGCCGAGCGCGCCGTTACGCCAACGGTAGCCCCAGCCTCCGCCAGCGCCAGGGCGATGCTGCGTCCAATCCCCCGACCCGCGCCTGTGACGATGGCGCGTCTCCCCGCCAACGGCAAATATTGCTCTTGTGTCATAGTTCGTCCTCACGTTTCTATTCATTCGCTGTGCCAGAGGCAGAGGTCAGCGCGACCGGCTGCCAGGACGGTGTTGATTTCGTTGCTGGTGGTCAGGTAGCCACCGACGAGGGTGGGGATGCCCGCCTCGTTGCGCACACGGTCGCTGAGCGCGGTGAGGAAGCCACAGCCATAGGTAAGCTCGCTGGCTGGCGTGGTCTGCCCTGCCTCGACGATAAGGAGATCACAGCCCTGCTCGCGCAGGAGGCGCGCGACCTGGATGGCCTCGTCCACCTCTATCCCGCCTTTCTGGCAATCGCTCACGCTGAGCGAGACGGCCAGGGGCTTCTTAGCGGGCCAGGCCTGGCGCACGGTCTCAAAGAGCTCCAGGGGGTAGCGCATTCGCCTCTCAAGTGAGCCGCCATATATATCTTCACGTTTATTAGTAAGCGGCGTGAGAAAGCTTGCAAGCAGATAGCCATGGGCATAATTGAGGGTTAGCAAGTCAAAGCCAGCCTCCTGCGCCATGTGGGTCGCAGCGACAAAGGCCTGGCAAACGCGCTGCATGCTCTCCCGCTGCATCTCTTCGGGTACCTGACTGCGCGCCGTATAGGGGATGGGCGAGGCCGAGATAAGTGGCCAGGCACACTCACTGAGAGGTCTATCCAGGCCCTGCGAGCGAGGATAGGTCGCGCCACGCCGCCCCGCATGCCCAAGTTGCAGGCCGATCTTCGCGCCAGGGCGCACATGCACGGCTGAGACGATGGCTCGCCAGGCCTCCAGATGCTCGCGCTGATAGAGCCCCAGGCTGCCGGGATGAATGCGCCCGGCAGCCTCCACAGCCACCATCTCGCTCATGACCAGGCCCGTACCGCTGGCAATGGCCCTCTCCAGGCGCTCAGCATACGCGGGAGCAGGACAACCCGCCTCAGCCTCTTCTGGCGCTCCTGGCTGAGCAACAACGCGGTTAGTCAGCAGCAGGTCACGCACCTTAAAAGGCGTGAAGAGCGGAGGAGGCGCGACCAACGGCTCTACCCCCTGAGAAGGGCAGACGGAATCACCCAATACGGTATGCTGAGCTTGAGAGGCCCAGTGACGCGCGATGGCATCACCAAAATGGGTGTCACGCAGACGCAAATCATCATAGGTCACGCGTCCGCTACGTGTCAGCAGTTGGAAGGCGAAGGTCATAGGATCAAGGTCCAGGTAGCGACTCAAGGTCTCGAAATAGACGCGGCTCTCCTGGGCCGCCCGCTGGAATAGCTCCACGACTGGCTTGCGCTCAAGCTCGTAGGTATTGAGCGCGCTCTCCAGGTCACTTGCACCCGCCAGGGCCTCGGCGAGCTTGATAGCGTCCTCCATGGCAAGCTTGGTGCCTGAGCCGATGGAGAAATGCGCCGTATGTGCGGCGTCTCCAAGCAGCACGATGTTCTTGTGGTGCCAGTGCCGCGTCTTGAGCGTGGGAAAATTGATCCAGCGCGACTTGTTGGAGAGCAGGGGCGCGCCCTGTAAGAAGTCGGCAAAGAGCCGCTCACAATAGGCCAGGCTCTCCTCCTCACTCGCCTGGTCCAGGCCCGCGCTCAGCCAGGTTTGCTCGGTGCACTCAACAATAAAGGTGCTTGAGGAGCCGCTGGAGGGATAGGCATGGACCTGGAAGAGGCCGTGTTCATTTTCTTGAAAGATAAAGGTGAAGGCGTCGAGCACCTTATCGACGCCGAGCCAGATATAGCGCGCCTTGCCTGGCTCTATTTTCGGCTTGAAATGCTCGGCGTAGGCCTGACGCACGACGCTATTGATCCCATCGGCCGCGATCAGAAGATCATAGGGACCAAGCTGCTCCAGATCCTGTACCGGGTAGCCGAAGCGCAGGTTCACGCCCAGTTCGGCACAGCGCTGACGCAGGATGTCGAGCAGGAAGACGCGCGAGACGCTGGCGATAACGTGACCACCACAGCGGATGGTCTCTCCACGGTAGTAGACATCAATTGCGTCCCAAATCACAAAGCCACTGGTGAGCTGTTCGTAGGTAGGGTAATCGGCATGCTGGAAGGATGACAACGTCCGATCCGAGAAGACGACGCCCCAGCCATAGGTCACATCGGGCTGGTTGCGCTCAAGAATAGTGATATCATAATCGGGATGTGTCTTCTTGAGCAGGAGACCACAGTAGAGGCCAGCTGGCCCTCCACCCAGGATAACTATCTTCACCAGCCACCCCTCTCACCCTTTCTCGCGACGGTATGCCCATTGGAGTAACCCAGACCTTGTAGCACCTTTGCCAGGCGCTCGACCTGCTCGATACGCGGGACGGTGGGGAAGAGAATGACCTCGTCGCAGCCCGCCTCAGCGTAGCCCCGCAGGTATTGTGCAATGGCCTGGGGAGTAGTCAGCAATCCTTCGGCGATCTTCTGGGCAAAGGGACCTGTAAAGGCATAGTAGTCGCGCAGATAACTCATGCCATGTAGCTTCTCTTCTTCACCAAGGGCGAAATAGGCCTGGGCGCGCAGTTGCGGCCTACCTGGACGCCCCATGTCGCTCCAGGCGGCAAGGGCCTTGGCAGCCGCACGCGCAAAGGTCTTAGGTGGACCTCCACCATGCACATAGCCCTCCCCATAGCGCGCTATGCGGGAGAAAACCTGGTCGCTCTGTCCCCCTATCAGCAGCGGGGGCCCACCCGCGCGCCGTTTCACCGGACCAAAGGCTGGATCATCCCACAGATCGCGCAGCATTCCCAGCATCTCGGTAAAACTGCGGCCACGCTCCTGGTACTCAATGCCAACGGCATCGTAATCGTCCTGGCGTGCGCCAACGGCCACACCCAAGACGAGGCGGCCATCCGAGAGGGCATCAATGCTGGTCACTTGCTTGGCGAGGAGCATAGGATTGCGCAGGGGAGCGATAATGATCATGCTAACAAGCTGGAGACGCCGTGTCACAGCGGCGGCGGCAGTAAGCGCGGTAAGAGGATCATAGCTATCGTAGACGACGCGATCAATGACACCCAGGCTGGAGAAAGGGCCATATTCTGCCTGGCGCGCCCATTCTACCATGAGGTGTCCATCGGTGCCCGGCACACCGCCAGGTAAGCCTATTCCGACGCGCATAGAGTAACCCCCTTGTTACTTTTTTTCCATTTTTTCTGGCTGGATCACTTAACAGTATGTCACATCGTATCGCCATATCTCAAGCAGCAGCCTTTGAATAGGCGCGTACGCAAATATGGCACGATAACCGATGGGTGGGCAGTGCGCTACTGACGTACGTGCCTACACGTTGAGTGAGCATAACCACTACAACCGCACTTTTTTGGGTAAGGTGTAGGTATCTTGAGCAGAAAAGTCCAGCAGATTAGATCTTTAAGCTATTCCTCCTCGTTGGACTATCGGTAATAACGGAAGGTGCGGCGCAAGTCGTCAATCCAACCGTCCGGGATTTCCCAGGGGATGAAGTGACCACCGCGATCGTGAAGAGTGACGTTCACGTGGTTGTACCAGGATGCCCGATCGCTGCTTAGGAAATGCTGCACACGGTTCTCCGTAGAAACACCAGGCGGGTTCTCATAGGCCACAAACGTGATACCGGTGGGAGCTTCGACGACTGGCCAGCGGTCATGGACGGGTACCCACGGATAGCGGTTTGCATTCGCGTACATGCGCATGGAGGTTTCGATGGCATTATTAACCCAGAAAATCATGGCGTGCGTGAGGATATCGTCTTTCGAGAAGGTGTGCTCAACATTGCCATCGTTATCGCTCCATTTCGCCCATCGTTCTAGAATCCAGGCGAGCATCCCCACTGGGGAGTCGCTGAGTCCATATGCGAGGGTACTCGAATCGAGAACATGCACAGCTAGATGGGCAGCGAAACGGCGATCGAGCGATACGATCCCGGTCCGGATGTGCTCAGGAACGCTCTCTGGAATGGGATGCCCGCCGCTGAGATCCCATGCACGATCCCCATTGAACAAACTTAACTTTTGTGCAGAGCCAATATGGATCGCGTACAGTTCGTTGGCGTATTTATGCCCAAGCTGGCCAGTCACCAGTGCCCCGACATCACATCCACCAGCAGCGTACTTTTCGTAGCCAAGTATGCCCGTCATAAGGGTGTGCCAGAGATCAGCAACCTTCCAGAAATTCATATCCGGGTTGTTTGGCAGGGGCGTCGAGAAGCCGAAACCGGGAAGTGAGGGTACGATGACATCAAACGCTTCGGCAGGGTCGCCACCGAATGCACCGGGGTTCGCAAGCGGATCAATGACCTTGGACCAATGCCAAAAAGTCCACGGCCAACCATGAGACAAGATAAGTGGAACTGGGTTCGGGCCGACACCAGGTTTGCGCATGAAATGCACAGGAACGCCATCGACGTTCACCTGGTAATGTTCGTAGCGGTTAATTGCTGCCTCCGCTTTGCGCCAGTCGTAGGCATTAAGCCAGTAGTCAACAAGTTCCTCAAGGTAGCTTCGACCAACACCATAATACCAGTCGTCATTACCAACACCCAAAGGCCATCTGGTGCGCTTCAGCCGTGCGCGAAGGTCCGAGAGTTGTTCGTCCGAGACGTGGATTGGTGTGGGTTGAAGTGGAAACGAGGAGCCTGCCAGAGAGGCTCCTTCCTGGCTTCCAGGCATAGTTCACTCCTTTTCTTTTGCGCGTTCCGCGTGCTGTTCGCCGCTGGCGGAAGGAAGGGGGTGCAATGGTAGCTCGGCCTTTCTTCCTAATTCGATCGTATGGGCCAGAGCTGGCAAGGCGGCTGCAATTGCCCCACGTTCTTCTTGGGGCAATTGGTCGAGCAAGCTGGTAAGTTGCTTCACACGCGCGGCGTGGCGTACTTCGATGATCTGTGCTCCGCGTGTGGTGAGTTGTAGCAGCACCGCACGGGCATCGCGGGGATCTGCTCGGCGTTCGACCAATCCGTCGTGTTCGAGCCGTCTCACCATTTGCGTAATAGCCGGTTGCGTCATTTGTTCTGTTGCAGTCAACTCGGTCAGCCGCATGGAGCCTTTGCGAGAGAGCGTATGCAACACTGAAAGAGTGGTGAAACTCAGTCGTTCCACCGAGGGTAATCGAATAAAGATCGTCGTAAATTCTTCAATGATGGTCGTCAAATCACTGACATTCAAGTCAGCAGCAGAAAAATGATCTCCCATGCTCCTATTATATCACAAATTTATATAAATTTCTTATTGAAATTAAGAAAGGTGTCTCTCATGTACACCATGCCAACCAGTGTAGACATCGACAGTAGCGCACTTTCGAAAAACAGGTACACATCAAACGTGTATTATATTGATTACTATCTCTGTAAATCGTCGTTTTGTAGGGTCCATGCTGGCATGGACTCTTGAAAAGGAAAACCATGCCTGGAAAACATATCTCGTTGCTCTCACTCCTCTGTTGCCTGGCTCTTATACTTGGGGCCTGCGCAACAAATGGATCACAGCCATCCATTAGCAGGAAGCCTCCCATTCATAATCCGCATCCCACGACCCTCCCAACCAGTATAGCCACCTCTGGTAGCACGGATTGGACCATGTATCATCATGATGATGCGCGTAGCGGCTATCTAGCAAACACACCTGATCCACGCAGCCTCAGTAAGGCCTGGAACCTTAAGCTGGATGGCGCAGTGTATGCCGAGCCACTGGTAATTGGCAGCCATGTCATAGTGGCAACCGAGAATGACACGCTCTACGCCCTGGACGCTAAAACAGGGCAAATACAATGGCAACGGCATGTGGGTACGCCTGCCGCACGTAGCAACCTGCCATGTGGCAATATTGATCCTCTTGGAATTACCGGTACGCCGGTCTATGATCCCGCGACCAGATTGGTCTTCGCGGTTGCGGAGATTAGCCAGGGACCAGCTCATATCCTGGTGGGCGTCGATGTCCAATCGGGCCAGGTAAAGGTCAGGCGCGACATTGACCCCCCTGGCATCGAGGTAGTTTCACACCAGCAGCGGGCGGCGCTCGCCCTCGCCAATAATACGGTCTACGTAGCGCTTGGTGGCCTGGCTGGAGACTGTGGCAACTACCATGGGACCGTGATTGGTTCACGCACCGATGGCCAGGGAAAGCTCCTCGTCTACCAGGTACCAACCAACCGCGAGGGAGGCATCTGGGCGCCTCCAGGTCCAGTTATCGACGCCGACCAGAAACTTTATGTTGCGGTCGGTAATGGTGAATCTACAGGTGGAGATTGGGACCATACCGATTCCGTCTTACGTCTCTCGCCTGAGCTTGAGCTTGAGGAAGGCTTCGCACCCCAGCAGTGGGCACAGGATAACTCTACCGATGCCGATCTTGGCTCAATGAGTCCCGTCCTGCTCTCCAATGGCCTGATCTTTAGCGCGGGCAAGTCCGGTCAGGGCTACGTTGTACGCGCGCGCGCGCTAGGTGGCGTGGGAGGACAGCTTAATGAGCAGACCGTCTGCCGCTCCTTCGGCGGCGCCGCCACTGATGGGAGCCAGGTCTTTCTTCCCTGCGTCGATGGCGTTCAGCAAATCACTGTCAATACGGATGGCAGCATTACCCCCGGCTGGAAGGCTCCTTCACAGATCAATGGCTCGCCCATCATCGCCGGTCACACAGTCTACACCTTAGCCCCCCAGGGCACACTCTATGCGCTCAACGGCGCTAATGGCTCCACTCGTGCCTCTCTAGCCATTGATGCGACGACACGCTTCGCCACGCCAACCATCAGCGGCCAGCAGATCTTCATCGGCACCACCACAGGCATCACCTCCATCAACCTGGTTGCTTAGTATGCTCCCTTCGCGCCCGCGGCGCTCAGGGGTTAAGGGGTGTGGTGGCTGGTTGGCTGGCTCCGCCAGCCAACCAGCCACCACACCCCTTAACCCGATGAGTTTGAGAGCCAAGGCAGATAAACTGAAAATCCTGTGATGCGCATACCTTGATTTGACATTCGATACATTTTGTATTATTTTCTTAATAGAAGTTTTTCTTACAATTGAATGTCTTCGGGGCAGGGTGAGGAGAGATTGCCATTTTCTAAGGAGAAGGCAACTCTGCAATTCCCGACCGGCGGTTACAGTCCGCGACCCGTGTTCCACGGTGGATCTGGTGAAACTCCAGGGCCGACAGTATAGTCTGGATGGGAGAAGACGAAATAACCACATGAGCGCTATGCGCGTACATGATGGTGCCAATGTGTGGCCCGACGCTGCCAAAGCACGCGTCTACACATGATGGTATCATCATATGTAGACGCGTGCTTTGGCAGCGTCGGGCCATATAGTTCAATGCTGCTGCGCACTGCTTAGAAACCCGTCTACGTATACGTGCCATGGCCTCTCTCAGCGCTACTAAGGCCTGCTACTTGCTACCCTAAAGGGCATCAGGTACGGAGCTACTTATGATGCGCTCGTCTCCTCGTCCATGTCTGTTACTCACACTGCTTTCCCCATGTTCTGCCTCCGAGGATATTCTTGCTTGTTTGGAATCGCAAGGAGAAAGCGCTATGCAAACTCTTGGCTTGAATATCCATGCTCAAGAATTAGAGGCGGGACCACAAACACACTATATCAGCGTGCCGGAGGCGATTGAGGCCATGCGCGCGGGTAATATGGTCCTCATCTGTGACGACGAGGAGCGCGAGAATGAGGCCGATCTCTGCCTGGCAGCGCAATTTGTCACGCCCGAGGCCATTAACTTTATGCTGCGTTCGGCACGCGGGCTAATCTGCACCTCCCTCAGCGCGGAACGACTCGCCGCGTTGAAGCTCCCCATGCTCGATCAGTCAGACCAGCCACTACAGGGGACCGCCTTTACATCCTCCGTTGATGCACGCTCTGGCACGACTACTGGCATCTCGGCACACGACCGCGCCACAACCATTCGCGCCCTGGTCAATCCCGCTACACAGCCCTCCGACCTGGCACGACCTGGACATGTCTTTCCACTCATGGCCAGGCCCCAAGGTACACTTGAGCGGCGTGGGCATACCGAAGCCTCGGTTGACCTGGCACGCCTGGCAGGTCTGGAGCCAGCAGCGGTGATCTGTGAAGTGCTCAACGACGAGGGTGAGGCGGCCCGTGGCGAAGAATTGCACGCCCTGGCGCGCCAGTGGGGAATCGGTATTGTGACCGTGGACGCTATCGCCCGCTATCGCTCACAAGAGCAGGTCCGCCTCATCGCCACGACCCGCCTCCCTATCGGGAACAGCAACTTTCTCCTGCGCGACTACCTGGAGATCGCCAGCGATCAGCACTGCCTGACCTTCATCCTCGGCGACCTTGCAACAGACAGGCAGGAACCACCGCTATTACGCCTGCATTCGGCCTGTACCACCGGCGACATCTTTGGCTCACAGCGTTGCGATTGCCAGGCCCAGCTCCATACCTCCCTCCAGCGCATAGCCGAAGCGGGACGTGGTATCCTCATCTACCTGCCCCAGGAGGGGCGCGGCATTGGACTGAGCGCCAAGATCCAGGCCTACGCCTTGCAGGACCAGGGCTACGATACGATTAGCGCCAATGAGCTGCTTGGCTATCCCGTGGATGCGCGCCGCTATGATAGCGCGCTCGCTATCCTGCGCGACCTCTCGCTGACCCATGTGCGCCTGCTGACCAACAATCCGCGCAAAATTCAGGCCCTGAACGAAGGCGGAATCCAGGTTGAGCGTGTCTCCCTGGAGATCGAACCTACACCCGAAAACCAGAGCTATCTCGCCACCAAGCAGCAACGTCTGGGTCATCTCTTACAGCTCAGCACATCGCATGATGCCAATCAGGAAGGAACAATCCTATGATGACAACGCCAAACCTCTCTATTCACCTCCCCGAACCCAACCTGGATGGGCGAGATCTACACATCGGTATCGTCGTTGCACGCTACAACTGGGCCATCACGGGCGCCATGCTTGAGCGGGCCACCGCTGAACTGATCCGCCTGGGCGTCGCACCCGAACACATCCAGGCCCGTAGCGTTCCTGGAGCGTTTGAACTGGCAACCCTCGCCCATGGCATGCTCGCCAGTGCGCACTACGACGCCCTGCTCTGCATTGGCTGCATCATGAAGGGGGCCACACGCCATGACGTTGTCGTCAGTGATGCCGCGGCACAGGGCATCCAGCGCCTCGCTCTGGAGAGCGGCATCCCCATCATCTTCGGCGTCATCTGCGCCGAGAGCCAGCAACAGGCCGAAGAGCGCATCGAACGCGCCACAGAATGCGCCCGGGCCGCAGTCGAGATGGCTCGCAGCCTGCAACAATTGCATACACATAATTAAAAGAAAGCAAAGAAAGCGAGAAAGCAGTATGTTTTCTGGAATTGTTGAAGAATTAGGGATCCTCAAAGCCTGTGGTGAGCGTGGCCTCACCATCTCCGCCTCGCTCGTCCTGGCGGATCTGGAGATCAAGGACAGCATAGCCGTCGACGGGACCTGCCTGACTGTAACCGAGATGGGACCCGATTGGTTCTACGTCGACACCATGCCCGAAACCCTGCGCCGCACGCGCCTGGGTTCGCTTAAGCCTGGGGATAAGGTCAACCTGGAGCGCTCGCTCCCTAATCAGGGCCGCATCGGCGGACACATGGTCCAGGGGCATATCGAGGCCACTGCACCCATCCTTAACGTCGCCCAGGATGGCATGGCCCTCCAGGTCGAGGTAGCCCTGCCCTCAGAACTACGCTCATATATCATCCCCAAGGGCTTTATCGCCCTAAATGGCGTCAGCCTGACCATCATCGACGTCCTGGCCGACCACTTTACCTTCGCCCTCATCCCCTACACTCAGGAGCACACCAACCTGGGCGAGGCGCGACCTGGCATGCTACTCAACATCGAAAGCGATATCATCGGACGCTACGTCGTTCAACACCTGCAACACTATGTAGGGCAAGAAGCAGCCATCCGTCAGTAAATATAATAGCTCGACGCTGCTGAAGCACGCGTTTACGTATAATGGCGCGATATGCCTCGTACCATTATATGTAGACGCGTGCTTCAGCAGCGTCGGTCCAGAGCACGAAACCAATATTTTCCCGTTATGTATACTGGCATTGAGAACAAAACTATTCAGGACTTTGCGCCATACAATCGCGCACTCGGTTAACCCTCAAAATCGGGTTAGGGAGTGTGGTGTGGGCGTCGCGTTCGCGACGCCCACACCACACTCCCTAACCCCGCGAAGCGCCGCAGGCGCTGAGAAGTCCAGAGAAGAAAGGATACATATCATGACTTCAAGGTCTGACTTTACAACCGAAGAATGGAAACTTATCTGTCACGCACCCCTGAGCGTTGGTGGCGCGGTCGCAGCCGCATCCCCCAGCGGATTGGTGGGTTCCATCAAAGAGGGCACGGCCATCGTCAATAGCATGCGCCAGGCGGCTGATCGCCATCGTGACAGCCAGCTCGTGCAAGACATTATGCCTAAAGGCATTGGTCGTGACCAGATCGAGAGCTGGACTAATACCGCGCGCAGTGCCCTCAGTCAGTCCAATGCTCAGCGCTTGAGAGATCAAAGCATTGAGGAGTGTCGCCAGGTATCTAGTATTCTGCAAACGAAGGGTACACCTCAAGAAGCGCAGTCCTTCAAGCTCTGGCTGCTAGAGGTCGGTCAGGATGTCGCCAATGCCGCAACCGAAAAGGGCAATGTCGCTGGCCAGAACATCAGCCCACAGGAGACCCAGGTCCTCCACGATGTAGCGAATGCTCTTAATATCCCCGAACGCTAAAAACTGGATACTTCACCCAAAGGGGGCGACTACCTTTGCGTAACCTCCCCCTTTTGCTTCTACCTTGCTTTCTCCTACATAATGGTCTAAGCTAATTTTAGCTGACTCCGTGTGCTAATTATTTGTGGTAGATGGTATGGGGCGCCAGGGTAGCCTATGGCTACCCTGGCGCCCCATACCATCTACCAGGCGAGCGCCGCAGGCGCGAGAAATAATGTAGGAGGCACTGCATGCAATATTTTAACGTAATGGACTACGAAGCCCCGGCCCAGGTGCGTATGAACGCCGCTCACTGGGACTACTACGCGGGCGGTAGCGGCGACGAGATCACGCTACACGCCAACCGCGCCATTTTTGACCATATTCGTTTACGGCCACGTATGCTCGTAGACGTTACCACCTGTGATACCTCGACAAGCGTGCTGGGCTGCCCCGTCTCTATGCCTATCCTGGTCGCCCCCACGGCTCAACACGGCTTTGCCCATCCCGAGGGCGAGTGCGAGACCGCTCGCGGCGTGGGCCAGGCAGGTACCTTGCTGACCGCCTCCTCAGTCTCCTCCCGCAGGCTAGAAGATGTGGCCGCAGCCGCCAGTGGGCCACTCTGGTTCCAACTGTATGTCTTTGACGACAACAATATCACGATCGACGTGGTCCAGCGAGCCGAGCAAGCTGGATATAAAGCCATCGTCCTGACCGTCGATGTCCCGCGCTTCGGCAACCGCGAGCGCGACCTGCGCAACGCCTTTCATCTGCCTGCATCGGCCAATTTCGATGTACCAGACGTCACCAAACTCAAGCCCTCGCTGACCTGGAGAGACCTGGCCTGGCTCAAATCGCTCACCTCGCTCCCCATCCTGGTCAAGGGCGTCCTGACAGCGGAAGACACCATTCTGGCCCTGGAGCATGGTGCCGATGGCATCGTCGTCTCAAATCACGGAGGGCGGCAACTGGACGGAGCCATTACCAGCCTGGAGGCGCTCCCCGAGGTAGTAGAGGCAAGCAGTGGACGCTGCGAGATCTATTTTGATGGCGGCATTCGCCGGGGTACCGATGTCATCAAGACTCTGGCGCTAGGTGCACACGCCGTCCTCGTTGGGCGTCCAGTTCTCTGGGGCCTGGCCGTCAATGGCCAGGAGGGCGTGCGCCACGTCCTGGAACTCCTCCGCAACGAGCTGGAGCTAGCGATGGCCCTCTGCGGCGCCCCAACCCTCAAACAGATCACACCCGCGCTCATTCGCCGTTAAGAAAGAATATTTCGCACCTTTTAACGCTTACTTAGCAAAACCTTAACATAGGAGCGATACAATCAAGACGCAGAGCATATAATATTGGCAATTTTAATTCAATCAACCTCTTATGGAAAAATCCGGAAAAGGAGTTGACGCTACCTGTATGAAGAAATCGCGTAAATTATTCGCTGTTCTAGGTGTTGTGGCACTTCTAGGCGTGCTCTTCGCGTCCTTCAATGTCGCACGTTCGGCGCTTGCCGCGCCGACCGATAACACCCCAGACTGGCAGTCAGGGCCAAAAACCCAGACGCCAATCAAACACGTTGTTGTTATCTTTCAGGAAAATGTCTCTTTTGACCACTATTTTGGCACCTATCCAAATGCCAAAAACAGCGCGGGCGAGCCAACATTCAAAGCGCTCCCAGGTACCCCCTCGGTCAATGGTCTCACTGATGCTCTGCTGACCAATAATCCAAACTCGGCTAATCCAACTCGCCTGGCCCGCTCTCAGGCCGTCACCTGCGACCAGGATCATGCCTACACCGACGAGCAGAAGGCCTATGATCATGGCCTGGTCGATAAGTTTGTAGAGTCCGCCAGCGGCGGCAGTTGCCCAGACAAGTCTATCGTGATGGACTACTATGATGGCAACACGGTCACGGGCCTCTGGAACTACGCTCAGAACTATGCCATGAACGACAACTCGTTCGGCACCACCTTTGGTCCCTCGACCCCTGGCGCGCTGAATCTGATCTCGGGCCAGACCCACGGCGCCACCCCTAGCACTCTCGCATCCCCTGGCCATCCCATGATCTCCAATGGCTCCGTACTCAACGACTTCGATCCTACCTATGACGATTGCTCTAACTCTACCAATGGTGCTCTAACGGGCAAAAACATTGGCGATCTGCTCAACAGCAAGAACGTCACCTGGGGCTGGTTCGAGGGTGGCTTCCGCCCAACGGCTACCACCAATGGTAAAGCCGTCTGCGGCTCGAACCACAAGAATATCGCTGGCTCAACCGTCACCGATTATATCCCTCACCATCAGCCCTTCCAGTACTACCAGTCGACCGCCAATCCCCATCACCTGGCGCCTAGCTCGGCGAAGATGATTGGTAAGACCGACCAGGCCAACCACCAGTATGATATGACCGACTTCTGGAGCTCCATCGGCGCTGGCAACATGCCTGCCGTCAGCTTCCTGAAGGCCCCTGCTTACCAGGACGGTCACGCTGGCTACTCCAACCCTCTGGATGAGCAGCACTTCCTGGTTGACACCATCAACCGCTTGCAGCGCAGCCGCGACTGGAACAGCACCGCTGTCGTGATCTCGTATGATGACTCCGATGGCTGGTACGACCATGTCATGCCTCCCGTCCTGATGCAGTCGAACGATCCTAACGATGCCCTGACCGGCACCGGTGCCTGTGGCACACCCAAGGCTGGCACCTACTCTGGCCGCTGCGGTTACGGTCCTCGCCTGCCCCTGATGGTCATCTCACCCTACGCCAAGCAGAACTATGTCGACCATGCCATCACCGATCAGAGCTCTGTCCTACGCTTCATCGAAGACAACTGGAACACGGGTCGCATCGGCGATCAGTCTTCCGATGCCATCGCTGGCAGCATGCAGAACATGTTCAACTTCTCCCACGGTGGAAACGATGATCACCGTCTGATCCTCGATCCCAACACCGGCGAACCCGTCAGGAATTAAGCCTTTAACCTAAAAAGCGGAGTGGCGCGGGACAATCCCGCGCCACTCCGCTTTTTAGGTTAAAGGTAACTACTTAGGAGGCCAGAGGCTCAACCTGGGTGATCAGGCGTACGCCGCGCCGGAACGTGATATAAGCCCAGGCCCACTGCATCAGGACCAGGATGCGGTTCTCGAAACCAATCAAGTAGTAGATGTGGATGAGCAGCCATAACACCCAGGCAGGAAAACCCCAGAGCTTGAGACGACCCATTTGCAAGACAGCAAAGCCGCGCCCAATGGTCGCCAGGTTACCCTTATCCACATAATGGAAGGGCTGCATAGCTCGACCAGCCACTCTGGCAGCGATGAGCCGCGCCACATACACTCCCTGCTGCATGGCAACTGGAGCCACACCCGGCAAGAGGCGACCTCGCCATGTACAGGCCGCGGTATCGCCAATCACAAAGACATTCTCTAAACCTGGCACGCTTAAATCTTCTGCTACAGGCACACGACCCGCGCCATCCGCCTCTACGTCCAGCCAGTTCGCGGCGGGCGAAGCCTGAACACCCGCCGTCCAGAACACCGTGCAGGCCTGGATACGCTCACCATTGGCAACGACACCCCGCTCATCAATTTGTGTCACAAAGGTCTTCGTACAAATCTCTACACCTAGACGGCGCAACTCGCGCTCGGCACGATGTGAGAGTTTCTCTGGAAAAGCGCTCAGCACCCACTCATGTGCCTCTATTAGGACGATACGCGCCAGCGAAGGGTCAATGTGGCGGAACTCCGACGTTAGCACCTTGCGCGCAACCTCGGCGATAGCTCCTGCCATCTCGACACCAGTCGGACCAGCGCCCACAATCACAAAGGTCAGAAGCTCTTTCTGTCGCTCAACATCGCGCTCCTGCTCAGCCGTCTCAAAGGCGTGTAAGAGCTTGTGGCGAATGGCACGCGCGTCCTCAATTGACTTTAAGCCAGGAGCCAACGGCTTCCATTCATCATGCTCAAAGTACTTCTCACGCGCCCCCGTTGCCACGACAAGGTAATCATACGGCACGCTCCGCTCACCAAGCAAAACACGCTTCTGGACTGTGTCGACACCTGTAACCTCAGCCATGATCACCTCAGCATTGCGCTGCCGCTTGAGCACATGCCGAATGGGAGAGCTGATCTCGCCAGGGGAGAGCGTCGCGGTCGCAACCTGGTAGAGGAGAGGTTGGAAGAGATGGTGATTTGTACGATCAATCACAGTCAGATGAACAGGAGCATTGCGCAGGTGCAGCGCAGCCTTAAGGCCTGCAAAGCCTGCGCCAATAATTACCACCCGGGGTAGAGGATCTTCCGCTGCGGGAATACCATCCATAGTTTGTACGCGAGGTATGTTTTTTGAGGCGTACATAGTATAAATCCTTTCAGCAACGCCATCGTTCCTCGCTCGGCTTCATTGCCCTTCATTTAAATCTTTTTTCTTCTATCTTTCTGCCTTTATTATAGCACTTTTAGCTGTGTTTTGCCCATAAAAGTTTCTTTGGGGGCGTCTGCCTTCACGCCTGTCCCTTGACCAATCCGTTGTTTTGACAGAACCATTGAGTACCTGTAAATTTTGGTAAAAGGCCGGAATCTACAGAATGCAAGGGATGGCGAGAAGTTTGGCAAGGATCCTAGCCCTGCCTCAAGTCATACCCCTCTGCTGCTTTTGACATTGATGCAGAGCGCTTCTGCGACTATTGTGACATACCAGAAGTAATCCAGCGTTGGAAGAGATCGAGTTTTTCTTGTGACCAAGCACCATCACACGGCATTGACCCGCTTTGCAGGCGGTGCAGAATGGCAGAGGCGTGTTTTTTGACATCCTCGTATGACCACAAGTCGAATGCCCATTTCATTGATTGTCGATCCTTTGGGCGAAATAGTGGCTGAATATGGGGTCACTAGATTACCGCGGGTAAAACATACGCTAAGGATCGAGAGCGAGAAAATATGCTCCGGTTGACTACGCTAAGCCGTTTAGCCAAGAGCAAGAGCCGCCTGGGTCTCTGCGCCAGACAGCCGTTCACTCCCCGTAGGCATTTTGTCGTAGCCCTTCGACGCGCATGGTCAACTGCTCCACCGTGGGTTGGCTGTAGATCCTCGTGGTGTCGAGAGATGTATGCCCCAGGAGCGTCGCAAGCCCGACGATGTCTCCAGGATGCTGAGTCAAATAATTGTGGGTGAAGGTGTGCCGCAGCGTGTGGGCGCTGGCCTGGGCTGGTATCAGCCCTCGTGTGGAGGCATCGCGCACCAGGATATCAATCATTTGCCGCATGGCCGAGGTGGTCAGCCTCCCACGCTTTTGGCTCTGCCAGAGCGGGAGGGGCGCCGCCTCACGTTTCCCGAGGGGCCAGGCCGCCGCCACGGCTTTGATGGTAGACTCGCACCCAAAGCGCGGGGCAAGGTACGCAGCGAGAGCCTGCCGCGCCGAGGCATTGAGCGGGACGGTCCGCGCTTTGTTTCCCTTTCCAGAGCGCACGATCACGCGCAGCCGGCAGTACAAAGCCCTGGAAGACTATCTGCTTCCCGATGCCGAGTGGCAACGACACCAACAGGAAGGGACCACCGAGATCACCATCGAGCGTGATTGGCCGACCTATCTCGCAGAACGCCAGGCAGAACTCAATACCCACCTGCGCACGGTGGAACAGCTTGTGGTGACTGGTGCGTTGCCCGATGTCTGCCTGGCCAAGGACAAACTGGTGATCACCCCCCTGTCCAAAGCTGTGCCCGGTGAAGTGGATGGACTGGCGCGGCAGGCGTATGACCTCCTCCCGCGGATCAAACTGCCTGATCTCCTGCTGGAAGTGGATGCCTGGGCACCGTTCTTGCGCCATTTTACGCACCTGCAAACCGGTGAGCTAGCCAAAGACCAGACCGCGCTACTCGCGGCGCTCCTGGGCGAAGCGCTCAACCTGGGACCGGCGAAGATGGCCGAGGCGTGCGTGGGAATGACGTTTGCTCGGATCAGTTGGGTCGAGGACTGGTGTATGCGTGATGAAACCTACACCAAAGCCTTGGCGGAAATCGTGAACTTTCAGCACCAGCATCCCTTCGCGGCGTATTGGGGCGATGGGACGACGTCTTCCTCCGATGGACAACGCTTTCCAGTGAGTGGCAGACGCACCCCTGGTGCCACCGTGAACCTGCGCTATGGAACCGAGCCTGGGGTCAGTTTTTATACCCATCTGTCAGATCAATACGGCCCCTATCGGGTGAAAGTCATTAGCGCCACCGCTCGCGATGCGCCTCATATGGTGGATGGGCTGCTCTATCACGAAACCGATCTGGCCATCCGCGAACATTACACAGACACCTGGGGTTATACGGACCAGGTTTTTGGAATCATGCGCCTCCTGGGCTTCGAGTTTGCGCCACGCATTCGGGATCTGGGTGGGAAACTGATCTTCACCTTTAACAAACCGGAGTGCTATCCGACTCTGCAACCGCTCTTGAGCGGCACGATCAATGTGAAGCAGATTGAAGCCCATTGGGACGATCTGCTGCGCCTCACCAGTTCCCTGCGCAAGGGAACGGTCACCGCCTCCCTGATCCTGAACAAACTGGCGTCCTACCCACGACAAAATGGGCTGGCATGGGCACTGCGCGAGTTCGGGCGGATCGAGCGCAGTATCTTCGCCTTGAAATGGGTTCAGAGCCCGCCGCTACGCCGACGTGTGCAGGTGGGACTCAACAAAGGGGAAGCGCGCAACGCCCTCGCACGCGCGGTGTGTCACCACCAACTGGGAGAGATCCGCGATCGATCCTATCAGGATCAACAATATCGCGCCAGCGGTCTCAATTTAGTAGTCGCGGCGATTATCTTGTGGAATACTGTGTATCTCGCCGCCGCCGTGGAGCAGTTGAAGCGCGACGGAGTCATCATCAGCGACGATCATCTTCAGCATCTCTCCCCGCTCGGATGGGAACACATTAATCTCACCGGAGACTTTCAGTGGAATCCCAGACAGATTCCCCCGAGCGGACAGCTCCGCCCTCTCCGGGTGAATGGGCAGCGGTAACTCATTCGTTCTTAGCGTATGTTTTACCCGCGGTAATCTAGTGACCCCAATATGCTCTGAGAAATGCACTGGTTCATCGGCTGCGGGAAGGGCGACGCTCTCTTGCTCTACGAGCTGCTCGGCCAAGGCGGAGACTCTAATAGTTGATCAAAGCATAACCATCTATTGCAATGATTATCCTTCTCACTTTAACCTACGCCTGTTTACCAAACAGCGGACTAGGCGGGAGGATGCACTACGAGCATCCTATGCACCTCTCTCTACTGAGAGATGCTCACTCGTGAGATGATTCCAGGAACATCTCTGGGGGATCCCAGAAGCTCAACTGGACGGGAGGCCCGGCATCCTGGATCCTCTGCTGATTCTGCTGTTTCCACGCTTCATGCCGCGTCATGAGGAGCGCCTTGACCTCCGAGGTCGAGCGACATGCCGCCAGTTTCCGATCCCCCCAGCGTCCCGCGAGCGTCTGTGCGGCTTTGCGGTCGGCCTGGTCTGCGTAACCACAGACCAGGCACTTGAAGGTTTTCTGGTTCGGCCGATTAGCGCGATCGACATAATGGCAGCGGGGGCATTCCTGAGAGGAATAGGCGGCTCGGACCGTGTGGGCTGCCATGCCCTGTTTGGCGGCGGCCCAGGCCAGCTGCTCTGGGATATGCCCCAGGTGAGAAGCATACAGATAACTGTTCATCACCCTTGCTTTGAAGCGCATCGAGGCCACATTGAGGTCCTCATAAATGAGTCTGGCATCTCGATGATCTTTGACCAACTCATTGACCGCCCGGTTGATCTCTTGCTTGACGTGACGGCTCAAGCGTTGCGACGTTTCAGAACTTGTCGAAGGAAGCTTGCCCTTTGGGACGCCTTTCTTTTCCAGACAGGCTCGCAGTTTCGCCTTGCGGCGACGCTTTTCCCGATCGTGCTTGTGCTGTCGGGCCATCTTGCCATGAAAACTGCCATACGCTTTATTGGTGGAGGTCGTGAGGAAATGGGCAATGCCCACATCGACGCCTACTGTAGGGGCGTCAGGCTTGGTTTGAAGAGGAACGTCCTCCTCAAAGGAGAGCGTCAGCCACCAGACTCCATTGCGCTTGTGAAGCGTTGTGGATGCATTGAGCGTGCGGCCTTCGAGTGCTCGTTTGTGATAGGAGGCGAGTTTGACTGGGACTCGAAGCGGATTCCCGACATCTAAGGTGGACACGCGCAGCCAGTAGTCGAACGTGGAGTCCTCCGACTTCTCGAGCACCACCACGTTGACATTGGCTTGGATGACTGGCACACGCAGCACAGGGAGATCCCATTCGGTCCAGGTCGGTTCGCGGCGTTTGAAGGCGGACATCCGGCCTTCCGCCTGAGCTTTGGCCTGAGCATAATCAGCCACATCTTCCAGGTACGCCTGATAGGCGTTCGCTCGATTCGTGCGAACGCTTTTGGCAATGCCTGCGGCTTGCTGTATTGCCACTCGATGCAAGCGGTCGGAAAGATCGGTTTTGAAGACGGTTTCTTGGTACTTGTCCGGGCTTGTCTCGGCCTCGCAAAACAGGGTGGTGTACTGTTGGCACAGCGGCAAGTAAACCGCCACAAGCTGATCGAGCGCCTCAAGTTTGCCAGGATTGGCCTCAATGAGACGGATATGGGTCACCGCTCGAGTGATGGTCTGCTTCGTCTTCTTTTTGCGCTTGCGCTTTTTTTTCTCATCAAGCGAGGCTTTTTGGGGCTTCTTGCTCACAGGCGGGTCCATTCTGCTGCAAAGCCGCTAGCACTTGTTCCGTCTTGCGTTTGGCTTGTCTGCGACCATAAAGACGAGCGCAAAACGAGGGAATGATGCTGATAAAATCGCCCATGAGATCATCGTCGGCGGTATCAGCGGTGTTGACGATGACCAGTTTCCGTCCTTGCATAGCCAACAAGGTCTGAATATAGGCCACGCCAAAGCGAGAAGCGCGATCTTTGTGTTCAACCACGATCTGCCCGATTTTGGGATCTGCCAGCAGCGCCAGAAACTTGGGCCGCTGATCGTTGATGCCACTGCCGCACTCTTTGACGACTTTGCTGACCGACCAGCCTTGGGCATTGCACCAGGTCACCAGCCGCTCGGCTTGCCTTTCCAGGTTGTCTTTGTTTTCGCTGCTTGAAACACGAGCATACACAGCGACGGCGTGGACCGGAACCGAGCGAAGCTCTGGCGGATCAATGATCACGGTGCCGGTGGGCAATTGATAGCCGGGAATCTGGCCGCGTTTCCACATACGCCAGGCGCTGTTATAACTGATCCCAATCTTCTTGGCATAACTCGATAACTTCATACATCCAAGTATACTCTATCTGCTTGAGATATGCAAGAGATGATGATACTTTGTGATGGTTGCTTATACAAAATGTATACCTGGAGGGCCTGCTGTGCCCCAGTCCCAGCGGGGTACGGGCATGTGAAGCGGAGGATGTGCGCCTGGGGTCGAGTTTTCTACGGCCAGCCGTGATCCCCACTCAATGTAGGAGACAAAGGCTGAGCGGAACTCCGGATCGGTTGGCAAACCGGCCTCATCGGCAGCTTGGCAGATCAAGTAGGCCCAGCGAGCCCTCTGAGCCTCAGTGAGTCCCTTCCCTATATGCTGGGAGACCATACGCGGGTAGCCACCATAGTGTTCAGTGTAGGTCTTTGGCCCTCCAAAAACTTCGCCGAGCCAGGCAGCTACACGTTCAGGGTGATCTGGTGCCATGTCTGCGAAAAGGGGAGCCAGGAGCGCATCTTGCGGTACATACTTCTCGTAAAAAATGCGCGTCATACGCGTTAAAGCTGGCAGCCCACCGGCCCACTCTAACAGGGTTGGTTCTTGTTTTTCTGTCAAACTTTTGTATCCTTCTAGTATCAGAATGGGAGCAAAACAAGCGAATAGGCTTGTTTAATTTCTTGCATATTATAAGTTGTTTACACTGGCTTGTCGCTGTCTATTTCTCCTGGATAGGACCTGACAATTTTGACAGGTAGTTGTTTCCTGATGGGTAAAGGCAGATTTCTAACGAACGGAGCGGAAGACAACACGAAAACTTTCATGTTGTCTTCCGCTCCGTTCGTACTCAAGATTCTATGAGAGGGTTGTCATCTATTGCTCCTCAAGCGTGAGTTTGACAGGAATATTGCCGCGCGTGGCGTTGGAATAGGGGCAGACCTGATGGGCAAGTTCAAGGAGTTTCTCGCCGGTGGCTGCATCTACTCCAGGGAGAGAGACACGCAGTTCGACTTCGAGTCCAAACCCACCCTGCCCGTTCGGCCCGATGCCCACTCGGGAAGTGATGGAAGATTGACTTGCATCCACCTTTTCACGTTGTGCAACTCGCATTAGAGCCGACTGGAAGCAGGCTGCGTAGCCGACGGCAAAGAGTTGTTCGGGATTCGTGCCTTCACCTGACCCTCCCATCTCTTTTGGCGGGCTTAACTTCACGACCAGGTTGCCATCTGAAGAGCGGGCCTCTCCCTCTCGTCCACCGTGTACTGTTGCTTCAGCTGTATAGAGAACTTTCATCTGTTGGCCGTTTTCCTTGTATAAAGTGTGTGATGTACCTATGTAGCAAGAGCCGGTAAGATGATGCTGCTTTCTGACAGGTGTGATTCTTTTTCTCACTAGTCGTAAACAGCTTCCATCCTCCTTGTGGTAACACCTGCACCTGGCCAGTTATTCCAGGGGTCAGCAACAAAGGGTGATACACTGTCTCTAAATTCATCTATCCGAAGGAGCCTGACTATGCTGACCCTCTCGCAAATAATTTATGGTGTGATAAACGTTTCCAAGGAATCATACCGGATATTGACAAATGGAGACGTCTCTGGTAGAGTTTTGTTAGAAAGAATGTTCTTGTATGAAACGCCAAGAGAGGTTCACCGACACGAAGGACGTGTTGTTGGAAAAGGAGGAGGCACCAGGTGCAGTTGGTCGAACGACATCTCATTCGTCATCAGGATGCACGCTTTGCCATCATTGATCGGGCAGCTTTTGCCTCCAAGAACCTCTATAATCAGGCCAATTACCACGTCCGGCAAGCCTTCATTCACGAGGGAACCTATCTGCCCTACGCTGCCATCTTCCATCGCTTGAAACAGCATGAGGCCTATTGTGCCCTCCCTCGCAAAGTCAGTAATGCCATCCTCATTCAGCTCCACCACAACTGGGTCAGCTTTTTTGCGCGTGATGGAGGCCTATCGCGAAGATCCCTCCGCCTTCACAGGACGCCCCAAGATCCCTGGCTATCAAGACAAGACCAAGGGCCGCTTCATGCTCATCTACGAGAAAAAAGCCCTGGGCAAGAGGGTATTCAAGCGCACGGGCAAGCTGATCCCATCAGGATTGCCCATCGAGATCGCGACCCAGATCACCTGGGAAGCCATCCGGCAGGTTCGCATCGTTCCACGCGCTGATGGCTACATGGTGGAGGTCGTCTATGAGCAGGAGCTCCAACCGGCTGCGGTCAACCCACAGCTTCGGGCAGCCGTGGATGTGGGCGTCAATGTGCTCGCAGCCATCACCAGCGACAAGCCCGGCTTGGTGCCTCGCCTGGTGAGTGGCAAACCCCTCAAAAGCCTCAATCAGTGCTACGTGCGATCCGTTCAGCCGAAACTTGCTGGATAAGTAAGGGGAAGGCTGGCAAGACATTGATCAATGTCTTGATAACTGATTATCTGACGTGAGGTGCAATTCCTCACCTGTGAAGTGAGCACGGAAAGACGATGCCCTACGGTAGCGACTGGTCCTCAATCCGTAAAGCGGGTATCCAGGAGAGGAAACTGCTAGTCTGAAGCAGACCCATCTCCGAGTCAGGCGGCTATGGTTAGCAGTTCATTCAACAGAATGAATAACGCGAATGTGCAACGGAACCATCGTTAGGTTGAACAAGTCAAACAGGCTGATAGACTTGACCAAAAGGTAAGGTACCAATCTGCGAAACAATGGAGAAAGTGAAAGGGTAGTGTAGTGATACCCTGCCTCACTCACTAGCGTACCCGGTGGATAGCACAAACCTACGGCAGCGCAAAACAGATAATCGGAACGGAGTAACTCGAAGGTACGCTCTCATTGGAGGTCGATACGATGAGCAGGAAACCATCCGCAAGCTGCCTCCGAGAAGGATTGCCTAAAAAGCCAATGCCTGGGGTAATGCCCAGGATATGCTGACGTAGGCACGGTAACATGGAATGAAGAGAAACGAGTAGTATGGTGAAAACGAAGGCACCCAAGATCAAGCTACCACCTGACCCTGAGAGTGAAAGTTGGAACAAGCTGCCCTGGCGCAAGCTTGAGCAGCATGTTTACCGCCTACAAAAGCGCATCTTCAAAGCCGAGAGCCGTGGCAACACAAGAGCAGTCCACAAACTACAGAAACTTCTGATGAAATCCAGAGCGACAAGGCTTTTAGCGGTTCGACGAGTGACCCAAGACAACCAGGGAAAACGCACAGCAGGCATTGACGGAGTAAAATCAGTCAAACCGGCCCAGCGTTTCACTCTGGCTGAACAAATCCACCCCAAGCAATGGTCTCAATACAAACCCCAACCAGTGCGAAGGATCTATATTCCCAAGCCTGGAAAGGATGAGAAAAGACCCTTGGGGATTCCCATCATGCGAGATCGCTCGCACCAGTGCCTCGTAAAGTTCGCTTTAGAGCCACAATGGGAAGCCAAATTTGAACCCAATAGCTTTGGTTTCCGCCCTGGACGTTCCTGTCATGATGCAATTCAAACCATTCACACCAATATCTGCACACAGGCAAAGTATGTCCTGGATGCCGATATTAAAGGAGCATTTGATCATATTGATCATCAGGCACTTCTCGCCAAACTCGACACCTATCCCGCAGTAAGGCTGCTTGTGAAAGCTTGGCTCAAAGCGGGAATCATTGATAATGGCATATTTGACGAGACCCGGAAAGGAACCCCGCAGGGGGGAGTCATCTCACCATTACTTATGAATATCGCGCTTCATGGTATGGAAACGGACTTGATAGCGGCCTACCGGTGGAAGGAGGGACGACCCAAATTTGTCCGCTACGCCGATGATCTGGTGGTTTTCCATCCCAAGCTCGAAGGCGTCGAAAAAGCAAAAGAAATCCTTTCGGAATGGTTACAGCGCATTGGACTAGAACTCAAGCCGAGCAAGACACGGATCATGCACACCTTGATGGAATATCAGGGAAAAACGGGATTTGATTTCCTTGGTTTCACCATACGCCAGTATCCGATGGGGAAAACACACACCGGAAAGCGGCCTAATGGTCAACCACTTGGCTTCAAGACACTCATCAGACCCAGTAAGGAAGCGATTGCGCACCATGTGAAAGAAACGCATCGTCTGGTAGCAGAGCACCGGAGCATGAAACAGGAAAAGCTCATTAAAGAGTTGAACCCGGTCATTTACGGATGGGCAAACTACTACCGAAGCATCTGTGCAAGAAGGGCATTCAAGCACTGCGACATGGTACTTTTTCGACAACTGGAAAGATGGGCGAATCGCAGGCACCCAAACAAAAATCGACACTGGATTATGCAAAAGTATTGGAAAGTGGATGAAGGAAAGGGATGGATCTTCCGAACCCCCGACCTACAACTACGAAACCACCAACAAACATACATCCGGCGTCATGTAAAAGTGAAAGGAACTGCCAGCCCATATGACGGAAATCTTCTTTACTGGAGCCAGCGACTCAAGAAACACCCGCTTCTTAACGGAGTTAAAGCAAAACTTTTACAGAAGCAAGAGGGAAAATGCCGTTGGTGTGGACTGTACTTCAAAGATGAAGACCTCATAGAGATCGATCACATTACCCCGAAAAGTGAAGGAGGCGGAGAGGAATTGAGCAACAAGTTCGCTCTCCATCGTCATTGCCACGACGAGCGCCACTCGAAAAAGGCCAACGGTACCTACGACAAAGGCCATGTTACTGAGGAGCCGTGTGACGGGAAACTGTCAAGCACGGTTTTGAAGACGAGTAGGAGTGGTGACACTCATGCTTAGTTTTAACAACAAAGAGCGCGCCAAGCAGCAGCAACGCCTCGCGCATGAGAACCGATACACCTCGCGCCAGTTGGATCGTGTGACGACGAAGCGCAATCGCCGTGTGGATGCCTATCTGCACACGGCCAGCCGTCGGATCATTGATCTGCTGGTCAGCGAAGGCATCGGGACGTTGGTGATTGGCAAGAATCCCTTGTGGAAACAAGAGGTGAGTATGGGACGCAGGAACAACCAGCAGTTTGTGCAGCTTCCCCATGCTCGTTTCATTGAGCAGTTGACCTACAAAGCGCACCTGGTTGGGATCAGGGTCATCCTTCAAGAAGAAAGCTACACCAGCAAGGCCAGTTTTCTGGACGGTGACCCCATCCCAACGTATGAAGCCAACACGGCTGAGAAGCCAGTGTTTTCAGGCAAGCGTGTGGCTCGCAGTTGGTATCGTGCCAGGGATGGACGCCTCATTCATGCCGATATCAACGGATCCTACAACATCTTACGCAAAAGTAGCTCCGACCCTTTGCAAGTGGGGCGAGGAGTAGCGGGAGCCGCAGTTCTCCCGAGACGGCTGGCCGTCTGAACGGATGGCTTCTAGGCATATTCGTCATCATTTTAAGATACTGTACAGGATCTAGACGCGGCAACAAGGCAGATAGAAGCACGAGGCTTCACTGTGCTCGATGGCGGGCGTCATCCCGGTTTGGGAACAGCAAACCGTATTGTTCCTCTAGGTGACGCCTATTTTGAGATCCTGGGTATTGTGGACAGAGAAGAAGCCCTGCGCAATCCATACGGGTCAGCATCATTGCAACAAATTCAGCAAGGGAATCGGCTGGTGCGCTGGTCCTTGCGTACAGATACCCTAGTATTACAACGAGACTTTTTAGGGTATACTGAAAGGAAGTTTGTTCCTGGAGGTGAAATCCGATGTCTTTTATGCTCGATGTCACCGCCGATCAGCCGCTTCTTACGGGCCAATTGGCGGTGCAGGAATGGACTCCGGAAGAGGTAGCTTCTCTGGCCGAAGTGCTGGTGGCTTACCACCAGCACTTCGCTCCGTTGTTCTACCGACGTGAGCAGCGCGAGTGGGCGGCGCTGTACTTGCGCGGGCTGCTCACCACGAATGTTCCCCGGAAGAATGTCGAAGCGATGGCCCTGCGCCTGTTAGGGGTGGGGCCACATGCGGAACGGCACGTGCGCGCGCTCCAACAATTCATTGGAGAGGGCAAGTGGGACGATGACGCGCTGTTGGCCGAACACCAGCGCTTGGTGAACGAGACGCTCGGCGAAGCGGATGGGGTGCTCATCGTGGATGGCTCGGACTTTCCCAAACATGGGGATCACTCAGCAGGCGTGGCGCCTCAATGGTGCGGGCACACCGGCAAAAAGGACAATTGCCAGGCCGGCGTCTTTGTAGGCTATGCCAGTCGCAAGGGAGCCACCTTACTTGACCGGCGTCTCTACCTGCCGGAACCCTGGTTCGCTGAGGACCACCAAACGCGGTGGCAGGACTGCCAGATTCCCGATGAGATCACCTTTCAAACGAAGCATGAGTTAGCGGCGCAGCTGGTCGAGGGCATCAGGGCTTCGGGTCGTCTCCAAGCCCAGTGGGTCGCCTGTGACGAAGGGTACGGCGACTCCCCTGCTTTCCTGCAACGGCTGGATGCGGTGGGCTTGTGGTATCTGGCCGAGATCCCGCGAGACACCAAGGTCTGGCCGCTCCTGGAAACGGACGGGCAAACGAAGCGAGCGCTTCCGAGCAGTTGGGTTCGGCCTCAGGTCTCTTCACGCAAAGGACCTGCTCCCCGACGCGCCCGCCTGCATCCCGACTCCCCCGCCAAAGTGACCGTGGAGGAACTGGCCAAACAGTGGCCCGCCTCGCGCTGGCAACGGTTTAGATTGCTAGAGGGACACAAAGGCCCGCTGGTTGCCGATTTTCTCGTCCTTCGCGCTATCCTGCCGCTTGATCGCCTGCCAGGCCCAGAAATCTGGGTCGTGATCCGGCGCAAAGTGAGCGGTTCGGCAGAGGAGCCGGAATGGAAATTTTATCTGAGCAATGCTCCTCCAGAGACGCCGCTTGCCACGTTTGTGCGCGTGAGTGGGATGCGCTGGCCCATCGAGACCTGTTTTGCCGAATGCAAGGGGGAACTGGGCATGGACCACTACGAGCTGCGATTCTGGCGCGGGTGGCACCATCACATGACCATGGTCATTCTCGCCCATCATTTCCTGGTTCGGTGGCAACAACACCTGAACCAGAGAGAGGGGGATCCTGCGCCCGGCGACTACGCGTCCCTTGCCCACCCCAGATGAGGTGCCCAGCTTGGACGCGCATGCCTCTCTGCCACTGAGCGTCGCTCAGGTACGCTTGCTCTTGCAGGTTGTCTTGCCCCAACCTGTGCTGGATGTGCCTGCAGTCCTGACGTTGATCTCTTATCAGCAACGCCACAACTACGCCGCCTATTGCTCTCATCGGAAGCGGCTTCTTGCCCACTTGCAGGGGCTGCGTTGGTAAAGTCTCGTTGTAATACTAGAAGAGATCACCAGAGAGCGAGGTCTGACTCCAGAGAGCCGCTCAAGGCTGCGCCCCGATGGAACACTCCTCACCTGGAAGGCGGCTGGCCTATCGCTCTCACTTGTGGAGGGCTGGCTACCTTTCTTTATGCAGTGGGATAATCCCTCATACTATCCAGGTAACCTGCCTGTTCAGCATGCAATGGAACCTCAGGGCATTGCCTGGCTGGAAATCACACCCAGAGACCCGCAGCGCTTGAAAAAGTGGTTAGGGACAGCACAGGTCCCCTTACGTCTGGTGGATAGCGCTCCTGGCATTCACCATGTGGGGCTCTTCACCCCCAGAGGAATAGTAGTACTTCCATAAGGTCGTATATAAACACGTTTCTGGTTCAGAATGTGACAAAGCTGCACATATCAACTATACTCTTTAATGATCTCCATATTTCTGATAACATTACTGTCGAAAGGACACAGCATGCGGCTCGCTATCTTGTCTGACATTCATGGCAATTCCATCGCGTTGGATGCGGTTCTAGCGGATATTCAGAAGCAGGGAGGCGTCGATGGTTACTGGATCCTGGGTGACTTCTCGGCGCTTGGTCACGATCCTGTAGGCGTGCTCGAACAGGTCACAGCCTTGCCCAACGCCAGCTTTACGCGTGGCAATACTGATCGCTACATCGTTACTGGCGAGCGACCTGGACCTACCCTTGAAGAGGCGCAGACTCAGCCCCACCTGGTTGCCAGGTTGGCCGAACTCTCGGCTAACTTTGCCTGGACTCAGGGTTTTATTCAAGCACGAGGCTGGTGGGATTGGCTGGCCGAACTCCCGCTAGAGGTTGGCCTGACCCTGCCGAATGGCACACGTGTGTTGGGCGTACACGCTGCGCCGGGCCTGGATGACGGTCCAGGCATTCATCCAACCTTGAGTGAGGAAGAGTTGCGCAAGGCTCTCGCCCCGGCAAAGGCTGACCTGGTAATTGTTGGACATACACACTTCCCCCTGGAGCGTCGCGTAGGAAACGTACATGTGCTAAACCTTGGCAGTGTGAGCAATCCAATCATCCCCTCGCTACAAGCCAGCTATGCGCTGCTCAATACCAATGCAAATAGCTACCAGCTCCAGCAACGCTTCGTCGACTACGACCACCAGGCTGTCATCGAGGCTATTCAGAAAGTCTCACATCCAGCGGAGAAGTTCCTGACACAATTCATGCGCGGTGAAAAAATATCGCCCTGGGCGCAGATGTGAAGAAATCGAGAAGGCCAGTAACGGAAACGATTACGCTTCCGTTACTGGCCTGCTTTGAACGCCTCTTTAACCACGTTGGGAATATTCCGCTGGCGCGAAGAAGACAAGCACGCTCAGAGCCTCCATGATCGAATAAAAATGGTGCTCCATGTTGGCGGGAACAAAGATCAGCGAGCCTGGCTCGACCGCGATCTGCTCCTGCGCTACCTGAAGTTGACCACGCCCCTGAACGATATAATACAGTTCATCCTCAGTATGCGGTTGTTGGGGATCGCTCGCGCCCGCCTCCAACTGGTAGAGGCCCACGCTCATCGAAGGTACACGCAGAAACTCGTGATAGAGCTTCCCCGCCTGCTCACGCGCGGCAAATATATCTGCTAAGGTAAAAGCCTGCTTCTCTGGCATATTCTGCTCCTGTTCTTCATATGGCAATACACTGTAGTCCTGCTCAGTATTATCGCGCGCGATGTGGCTCTAAAGAAAGTGCCACTTTCGCCAAAACAGGGCATACCACTCTTAGTTCGGGCAGCAGTTGTACAAACATCAATTTCTGAGATATCATAAATTTAACGAAAGAATAATTAAGGGAGAATTATGCAGAAGCAGGAGAACTATATTGAGGTTATTCGTGAAGAGTATCCGCAATTAAATATTCAGCAGACTCAGCTCAATACAAACGGGCAGTTTAACGATATCCTGATCATCAATGGTGAGCTGGTCTTTCGCTTCCCCAAATATGCGAGCGCCATCCCCCAGCTTGAGGCTGAGAGCGCTCATTTACGTGCCTTGCAGGGACATCTCACACTCCCTATCCCAAATCCTATCTATCACAGTCGCGAGCGCACTCAGGTTGGTCGCGTCTTCAGCGGTTATAAGATGATCCCTGGTGAGCCTCTCTGGCCAGAAACACTCCAGGCCCTTGATGAGGCAACTGTACAGCATCTCGCCGAGCAGGTTGCTGGCTTTCTGCGCCAGCTTCATAGCCTCTCAGCAGCCGAGCTGGGACTCGATCTGCCCACGCCTGAGGGCAACGAGGTCTGGGCAGACCTCTACCGGCGCTTCCGCGAGCGACTCTTTCCCTTTATGCGCGTCGACGCTCGCGATGAGGTGGTTCACGCTTTTGAGGCTTTCCTGGGCGACGCTCGCAACCAGGACTACCAACCAGTCCTAATCCACGGCGATTTTGGGTGCAGCAATATCCTCTACGACCAACGGGATCAGCGCATCACAGGCATTATCGACTTTAGCTCGATCAGCCTGGGCGATCCAGCCGTCGATATTGCCGCTCTGACCTGTTCAGTTGGTTATGGGGAAGACTTCGCCAAGCGCTTTAAACGTATCTATCCCGATATCGATACCTTGCTACCACGCACCCGCTTCTACACCAGTACCTTCGCTCTCCAGGAGGCTCTCTACGGCATCGAGAATAACGACCAGGAAAGCTTCAAAGCCGGTATCAAGGATTATATCTAATAAAGTTTTGGCTTGAGCACTCGCGCCTACGACGCTCGCCCTGGTAAGTGGTGCAGTGCAGGTGACTGCCAATCTGCACTACACCACTTACCAGGGGAATTAATTAGATCTTATCGTTGCGCTGCCAGTTGTTCGAAGAGGTCGATATCCTGGCGGGTGATGTCGAGGCTGGAGCGCCAGAAGGACTCACTGCGGATATCGATGCCGAAGCGCTGGGCTAGCTCGGCGGCGCTGGCCATGCCGGTTGAGGAGAGCAGGTCGTCATAGCTCTGCTTGAACTCCTCCGGCTGCTGCTGATAGCGCGCATAGAGGCCCAGGCCGAAGAGCAGGCCAAACATGTAGGGGTAGTTATAGTAGGAGCGACCCGTGTTGTAGTAATGGCCCTTAACCGCCCACATATAGGGGTGCAGCATGGCTTCATCCAGGCCAGCGCCATAGGTCTGGCGCTGCGAATCCAGCATCAGCTCGTTTAGCTCATCGACTGAGAGTTCGCGACGCTGACGCTTCTCGAAGACGTTCTGCTCGAAGAGGAAGCGACTGGTAATATCTACCACAACCTGGCATGAGCCCTGAAGCGAGGCCTCCAGAATGGCGATCTGCTCGGAGGGTTCGACCTGGCCCAGGGCGGCGTGGCGAATGATAGTCTCGCAGAAGATGCTGGCCGTCTCCGCCAGGGTCATGGGGTGTCGGCGCTGCAAGGCTGTACGCTTGAGCATGTTCAGGTTGTGGTAGCCATGTCCCAACTCGTGCGCCAGCGTGCTCATGCCAGCAAAGGCTGGTTTGAAGTTAGCCAGGATACGTGACTCATCAGCGCGCAGGGAGGCACAATACGCGCCATCACGCTTGCCAGGCCGAGGCTCGGCATCGATCCAGCGCTCGCGGAAGGCACGCGCCGCGTAGTCCGAGAGGCGCTGCGAGTAGCTCCCAAACTGCTCAATGATAAAGTTGCTGGCCTCGGCGAACTCCCAGACCTTGCTCTCCCGTGCCACTGGAGCGAAGAGGTCGTACCAGGCCAGTTTCTCCAGGCCCAGCAGGCGCGCCTTGGTACGCAGATAGCGTCGCCAATCGGGAAAAGAGGCACGCGCCGCCGAGAGCATGGCGTCAAGCGTCTCACGATCAATGCTACTATCAAAGAGCGAAGCCTCCAGCGGCGACTCCCACTGGCGACGGCGCGAGATCACGTTGACCTCGTTCTTGATGCTGTTAAGCGCCGCGGCCAGGGGGACCGCGTTGCTCTTCCAGGCGGCCAGTTCGGCCTCGTAGGCAAGCCTGCGCAGGTCGCGTTCCTCGCTAAAGGCCATGTTACGAATGGCACTCATGGGATAGCTCTTCGTCTCGCCATCGATCTTCAGCGGCACATTAAGTTGGGAAGAAATATTGCCATGCAATTTGGTCCAGGCCGAGCCGCTACTGACATTGAGTTCAGAGGCCAGCTCCTCCTCAACGGGCGACATCAGGTGGCGTGCCTGCTTATATGCTTTACGCAGCGGGAAGGCGTGATCTCGGGCTACCTGCGAGCGCTCAATTAGCGCCTCAACGTCGAGCGAGCCAATCCAGGCCGTGAAACGGGTAGCCTGTTGCGCCAACAACGTCAGGCCGCGCTGCAACTCGCTATATTTCGCCTGGGCCAGGTCGTCTTGCGAGTTGGTATTGACGAAGCTACTGATATAGACAGAGATGGTACGTACCTCGTCGCTCATGGCATTGTAGCGCGCTACGACCTGCTCAAAGTCACGCACAAAGGCGTCATCGAGCACCGGAGCGGCCGGTAAGGCCTGCACCTGCTTCTCAGCAAAGAAGCTCGCTAGCTCATCAATATGTTGTAAGACCTGGCTCAGCCCCTGAGCGAACTCCGACGAGTCCAACCCGGGATAGACCACCGTCATGTCCCAATGCGGCAATGCTGTTGTTGTTGACACGAACTCTCTCTCCTTCTAAAAATGGAACAATGGGGATGAGAGTATTGTAGCACCTGTCCACACCCAGCGCATATCCACCTTCCTCCTCACTACCTGCGGTGCTTCGCATAGGGTAAGGACGTGTGGTGCTCAAGGATAGGGAGCATATGGGAGTGTGGTGCTGGTTAGCAGCCTATAGGCTGCTAACCAGCACCACACTCCCACCTTACTCAAGACTAGAGGGTATCAACTAGCTCTTCGAGGCGCTCGATGTCCTGGCGTACAATGGCCAGGCTGGAGCGCCAGAAGTCTTTGGAGCGGATATCAATGCCAAAGCGAGCTGCCAGCTCGGTTGCGTTCGCTATGCCGGTTGAGGAGAGCAACTCGTCATAGCCCTGCTTGAAGGCTTCGGGATCTTGCTGGTAGCGTGCGTAGAGACCCAGGCCGAAGAGCAGGCCAAACATGTAGGGGTAGTTATAGTAGGGGAAATCGCTGCTATAATAGTGCCCCTTGACCGCCCACATGTAGGGATGCAGCACGGCCTCATCCAGGCCATCACCATAGGTCTGGCGCTGGGAATCCAGCATCAAGTTGTTCAGCTCATCCACCGAGAGTTCACGCTGCTTACGCTTCTCAAAGACGCCCTGCTCAAAGAGGAAGCGGCTGGTGATGTCTACTACGACCATGAACGAGCTTTGGAGCGACGAGGAGAGAATAGCCATCTGCTCCTGCTTATTGGCGTCCTTGAGCGCGGCGTTGCGGATAATAGTCTCACAGAAGATGCTGGCTGTCTCCGCCAGAGTCATGGGCGAGCCGCTCTGTAGAGCCGTGCGCTCACGCATATTCAGATTATGATAGGCATGGCCCAGCTCGTGTGCCAGCGTGCTCATGCTCTCGTAGGAGGGAGAGTAGTTCGCCAGGATGCGCGACTCTCCACGCCGCAGCCCGGCACAGTAGGCTCCATCGACCTTGCCTGGACGCGGCCCGGCATCGATCCAGTTCTCGTTGAACGCGCTCCGCGCCAGGTCCGCCAGCCGCTCCGAGAAGCTGCCAAACTGCTCGACAATGAAGCGGCTCGCCGCCTCATACGACCAGTTCTTCTCGCTCTTGCTGATGGGCGCGTTCAGATCATACCAGCTCAGCTTCTCCAGGCCCAGGGCACGCGCCTTGGCCTTCAGGTAGCGCCGCATATCTGGAAAGGACTCACGAGCCGCCTCCAGCATGGCGTCCAGCGTCTGCTGATCGATGCTATTCAGGAAGAGCGTCGCCTCCAGCGCGGAGGACCAGCCACGCTTATCCGCCAGCACATTTGTCTCGTTCTTGATGCTATTCAGCGAGGCCGCCAGGGGAACAGACACACTCTTCCAGGCAGCCAGCTCGGCCTCGTGGGCGCGTCTGCGCACCTCGCGATCCGGAGAGTATGACATGTTACGCACGGTACTCATGGGATACTCTTTCGTCTCGCCCTCTAGCTCCAGCGTTACCTTGAGCTGCGAGGTCAGGTTGCCATGCAGGCGGCTCCAGGCCAGGCCACTACTCACATTCAGCTCAGAGGCCAGCATCTCCTCGGCGGGCGACATCAGGTGGCGCGCCTGAATCTGGGCGCGGCGCAAGAGATGCGCGTGTTGACGCGCCTGCTCGGATTTGGCGAGTAGTGCCTCCACATCCAGCGAGCCAATCCAGGCCGTGAAGCGCGTCCCCAACTGCGAGAGGCGCACATAGGCGTTCATCAGCTCACTCAGCTTCGCCTGAGCCAGCGTATCCTCCGAATTGGTATCTACAAAACAATTGATGTAGGTAAATAGGGTCTCGCTACGCTCCAGCACCTCGTTGTAGCGCGCCAGCACGGCCTCAAAGACCTGCGCCAGGGCATCATCTACCACCAGCGCCGGGCGTTCGGCCACCTGGTACTGATCGAAGAGCGCGGCCAGCTCATCGATCTCGCGTATCCCTGCGGCAAAGCCCTGCTCAAACTCAGGCGCTTGCAGGCCAGGATAGATCACGGTCATATCCCAATTAGGAAGCTTCTGTGTAGTAGTCACGTACGGTCATATCTCCTTTTCCGTCCTCAATACTGCTATTGTAGCATGGAGGCCTCGCGATCTGCATGGACCCCTACAAGTTCTTTCGCTTCTGTATGTAGTAAACAGACCACTTCGCAATGCAGTGCGGCTTGCACATTGGCGAAATATGTGTTTTCCTGGAAACTGTAAAGCTGTAAAACTGTAAAACGGTGAGTCCAAATTTCTAGAGAATGTCGTAAAGAAGGAGAAACAATGATGCAACTCCAGGAAGAACGCTTCTTCTTGCCTGATCCTGCGCAACGCCGGGTTGCTTTGAATTTACATACACAGGTCAAGGATCTGCCACTTGTCTGCGTTCATGGCCATGTCAATCCAGCGATGCTTGCCGCAAGCAGCTATAGCTGGGGGAGCCCTGTCGACCTCCTGATTATCCCCGATCACTATATTTTCCGTATGCTCTACTCCCAGGGTATTTCGCTAGAGGAGCTGGGTATAACTCCCAAGGCACAAGAAAGCCACTTCACCCCGCCCGATCATCGCCAGATCTGGCAGACCGTCTGCGACCACTGGCATCTCTTCCGTGGCACGCCCTCCAGCCTCTGGCTGCGCGACGAGCTACGCAATATCTTTGGCATTGAGGAGAAAATGAACTCCGCCAATGCGCAAAAAATCTATGATCTCCTTGAAGAGAAGCTGCATAGTCCAGTCTTTCAGCCGCGCCAGATGTTTGAGAGCTTTCACATTGAAGTGCTCGCGACCACCGACGCCGCTACGGATACCCTGGATCATCACCGAGCCATTCGCCAGTCTGACTGGAGCGGACGCGTCATCCCTACCTTCCGCCCTGATGCGGTGGTCAATATCGATAACCAGCACTTCGCGGCCAGTATAGAACGCCTGGGCGAGGTCTCGGCTAGCGAGATTAGCGGCTATCGCTCCTACATCGCCGCGCTTGAGCAGCGGCGGCGCTTCTTTAAGGAGATGGGGGCTACCGCCACAGACCACGGTGCAACCTCTACCTATACCGAACGCCTGAGTGAGGCCGAGGCCGAGCGTATCTTCCAGCGCGCCTTACAGGGTGAGGCCTCGGCTGATGACGCACGCCGCTTTACGGGCCATATGCTCATTGAAATGGCTCGCATGAGTGTCGAAGATGGTCTCGTCATGCAACTGCACCTCGGCAGCTATCGTAACCATAACGCTCTGCTTCATGAGCGTTTTGGAGCCGATATGGGCGCTGACATTCCGACGGCGAGCGAGTTTACGCATAACTTTAAGCCCCTGCTCGACGCCTTTGGACGCGAGCGCGACCTGACCTTGATTGTCTTCAATCTCGATGAGAGCACGTATAGCCGGGAACTCGCGCCGCTGGCAGGGCACTATCCAGCCCTGCACCTGGGGCCTCCCTGGTGGTTTTTTGATAGCCTGAATGGTATCCGCCGCTTCTTCGATAACGTTATAGAGACGGCTGGCATCTACAATACGGTGGGCTTTAATGACGATACCCGTGCCTATCCCTCTATTCCAGCGCGCCATGACTTGTGGCGGCGCGCCAGCGCGGATTGGCTGGCTGGTCTGGTGGTACGAGGCATCATTGATGAAGAGGACGCCGCTGAAATGATAGTAGACCTGGCCTATGACTTGGCCAAAAAGGCCTATAAACTGAAGATATAAAGGGGCCTTTACCTCTCAATCAGAGCGTAACTACGCCGCTCCGCTCTTCAGAAGACGATCTCAGCATCTGCGACGCTTTGCAGGGTTAGAGTGTGTGGGGTGGAAATGCCTGCGGCATTTCCACCCCACACACTCTAACCCTGCGAGCCACGTAGTGGCGAGAAGTCATAGAACTTTTCCCGCTTTCTCTACGTGTCACTTGAAGTGAGGGCTCCATGAGAAGGAGGTCTTTATAGAAAGAGCTTGCGTGGAGCATTGGCAGGTAATACTTAGAGAAAGGGGCATTATTGTGGGTAAGTTCATGAATGGCATTCTCGTTGGCGTTGGTGTAGGTCTGCTCGTCGCCCCAAGGAAAGGTGAAGAGATGCGCCGTATGCTAAGCGAGCGCTTCCTGAACCAGCCAAAGAGTCTGGAGGGTGAAAGCCAGGTCTCGCTCTCCCAGGAACCACGTATGGAACGTGGAGCAGGGTTAACAGAACAGACTTCGACAATGGGACAGGGTCCATCGCTCATGCCGAAAGAGGAGCCCACTCCCCATACTGTCATCACCCCACCTGAACCTGATATTAAGAGACGGCCCGATAAGCGCTTTGAGCGCTAAATAGTGAAATTCACAAAGTATGTAGGGTCCGTGCATGCACGGACCCTACATACTTTGTGAATTTCACTATTTGTGTCTGGTCTTATTCCTCGCGCAGGTGGTGGCTGGCATCGGCTCCATACTCCATGCCGTAGACCTCCTTCAAGCGTTGAATCTGCGCCTGGGTTTGTGGACCAAAGGGTGCCTCACCAGCAAAGGCGTGCAGGACAATGCCCTCCATAAGATCACCAAGTGACATATCCAGATACTCCGCAAGCCCTTTGAGAACCTTCACCATACGCTTCTCCATGCGCATACCTGTTTGCACACGCTCTACCACGATATCCTGATTACCATGCCTTTTGTCTGCCTGCTCCATACGATTCTCCTTTTGCCATCTTTTTACCAACGTACCAAAATAACAATGTAAGCATACCTTATATTCTGGGCAGAAGCAAGATTTACATTCACACTCTCAGGCATGCAAAAATTTCTATTAGTACTTTTGTGCTGTTATTTTTTTATTTCATTGTGTATCAAGATATATCAATGTATCCTGTAGACAAGGCACAGCTATAAGAAACATATGCTCTTGAGCCAGCCCTTCTGGCTGGCCGGTGTGTGTAGAAACGTTGTGTTGCGACCTCTTGAAGTCTGTTTATGGTTAGGAAGCGAGGCACTATGCGGAGGAGGAACACGAAGTCGACTTCATGGAAATGGACTTTCCCAGCTACATTCATGATGCTGCTCCTACTGGTTACCGCCATGATTGCGGCCCAGAGAACAGCAGCTCATGCCAAGTCTGCGCCCCGTTATACGATGCGGGGACATATTGCTCCAGTGCTGAAGCAGTATAAGCCAATGCACGCCGCGGATAGTCATCAAAGCATGCACCTTGCAGTCTCACTTCGCCTGCGTAATGAGGCACAGTTGGATGCACTGATAGCCGCACAGAATGATCCCCATTCGTCCTTGTATCACCGTTATATTACGCCAGAATACTTTACGGAACATTTCGCACCCGATGAACAGACTATTGAGCGCGTAAGCGATTATTTGCGGGCTAATGGTTTAAGCATAGACAACGTTTCTTCCAATCATCAGCTGATCAGCATGAGCGGAAGCATGGAGAATGCAGAGAAGGCCTTCGCTGTCTCGATCTCGGATTACCAGATCGATGGGCAGGTAGTCTATGCACCTACAGATGAGCCATCAGTGCCTGCTGAGCTGGGTGACGTGATCCTGCACGTCTCGGGCCTGGACTCTATCGCCCATTATCGTCACTTCGCCCAGTTCGCGCCTCGTGCCAGCACCGTCCCTGGCAGCGGTCCCGTTGGTGGCTATACGCCAACCGAGCTGCGTGCGGCATATAATGTTAACCCACTCTTGAACGCAGGTTACAATGGGAAGGGTCAGACAGTGGCGCTCTTCGAGCTGGATGGCTACACTCCCAGCAATGTGAATACATACCTTCAGCATTACAATCTTGGTTCAACCAAATATTCAAATGTGCTGATTGATGGCGCCAGAAATACGGCGGGCAGCGGCGCACTCGAGGTTGAATTGGATATGGAGGTCCTCTCGGCTATCGCGCCCCAGGCGACGCAGAAGGTTTACATTGGTCCTAACAGCGCGAATGGTGCCCTGGATATCTATAACCGCATTGTCAGCGACAATAGCGCCAAGGTGATTAGCATTAGCTGGGGTCAGTGTGAGCGCGATACCGGCACAGCCCTCGTCGACGCCATGGACAACGTCTTCAAACAGGGCGTGGCCCAGGGACAGGCCTTCTTCGCTGCTTCAGGCGACTCTGGGGCCTATGGCTGTGACGACAAACAGCTCAACGTCGATTATCCCGCCGGCGATCCCCATGTCGTGGGTGTGGGTGGTACTAAACTGAGCATCAATAGCGATAACACCTATGCCAGCGAGTCGGCGTGGAGCTCTCCAAGCGGTCAGCGCATCGGCGGTGGTGGTGGCGGTATCAGCCAGCACTTCAGCCGTCCAGCCTACCAGGATGGTGTGCAGTCGAATGCTAAACGTGCTGTGCCCGATGTATCGGCAGACGCCGATATTAATAGCGGCTACTCACTCTACATTCAGGGTCACTGGGACATTGTTGGTGGTACCAGTGCTGCGGCCCCTCTCTGGGCTGGTATCGCTACCAACGTCAACCAGTACCTACAAGCTCAGAATAAGCCAACCCTGGGCAGTGGGCACGAGGCGCTGTATAGCCTGTACAAAAATCAGCAGCAGTATGCCCCCTACCACGACGTCACCAGCGGCAATAACCTGTACTACAATGCCAAGCAGGGCTACGACATGGCCACTGGCATGGGTACCCCCGACGCCTGGAATATCGCTCGCGATCTCGCAGCTAAGAGTGGTAGCACAACCAGCGGCGGCAGCACTGGCACGACTACTGGTGGCGACACCAGTGGCAGCGGTAGCACCAATACTGGTGGTAACACTGGTGGAGATACCAGCGGCAGCGGTAGCACCAATACCGGTGGTAACACTGGCGGCAATACCAATCCTCCTTGCTATCATCGCGGATATCGCTATAACAACTGTAACCCCAATACCAGCGGATCTACGAATGGTGGCAACACTGGCTATCCGGGCTACCCCGGTGGCGGTTACCCTTATCCTGGTGGGAATAACGGCTACCCCGGCTATGGCCCTAACTGGTAGCATGTCCTCTATGCGGGCATAAAAAGCATGAGTGTGGTGGTGGGCTGGTTATACCAGCCCACCACCACACTCTCTATTACTGACTACTAGACTGCCGAGCTAGAGCGCGCAAACTCCATGACATGAGGGTGTACCAGGTTCGCAAAGTCAGCATAGCGCACGCTCATGGTTTCTGTATGTGTCCCGATGGGAAAGGTAATCTCCTCCTGTGTTGTCAGGCTCTTCTCGACATAGACGGGTAAGCCGTAGAGATTCCCAAAGGGAGGCATAGCGCCAACTTCACAATCTGGAAAGGCATCGGCCAGCTCTTTCTCCTGTGCCAGGAGCACCTCTTTAGCCCCCAGCGCTGCGCGAATTTTTTCAAGATCCACATAACATGAAGCAGGAAGTGACAGTTCGATCATCTTACCATCGGCAAAGGCAATGACCTCCTTGGCAACCTTCTTACTCGAAATGTGCTCGCACTCCGCAATCTGCTGAGCGCTCAAGACCCGCTCGTGCTGCTGCTCATGAAAAGGCACATGCTGTTCCTGAAGATAGCTCTCCAGTCTCTCTTTACACTGCATTGAAACACCTCCATTTCTCAGCTACTGAAAAGCACTTGCACATATTTACTGTCTATCTGAGGCGGGCAATATCAGTATAAAATGGAGGCGTAGCTGTACCTTGTATAGCCTCAAGCGTCCTTGCTTTGCACTACAGAGATAGAGAAACCGTCAATACCGTTATTGACATCGTCATGGGGGAAGGCCACGCTCACTAACTGTGGATGTTCAAGAATCATACGATTGTAGGCCGCAGCACCAGCGGCGCTCTCATCAGGAGGCGATGCCTGAAAAGCCTGCCCATTGCGCACAATATTGTCTGCCACAATCAAGGAGCCATGGCGGCTCAATTTGAGCGCCCATTCCAGGTACTGTGGATTATTGCGCTTATCCGCGTCGATAAATATCAGGTCGAAGGGCGCCTCGGAGACCAGCGCTGGCAAAAGCTCAAGAGCAGACCCTACACGTACCTCTGCCCGTTCTGCCAGACCCGCTTCTGCCAGATTCGCACGCGCCAGCTCAGCATGCTTGTCATTGACCTCCAACGAGATCAGCTTTCCTCCCGCGGGAAGCGCACGCGCCAGCCAGATTCCTGAATATCCCGCCATCGATCCAATTTCGAGGATGCGACGCGCGCCACAGGTCAGCGCCAGGACCTGTAACAGCTTCCCTTGCAGGGGCGAAACCTGCCCCGCGGGAACCCCTGCGCCCTGCGCACGCAGGAGTGAATTACGCAAAGCGTCATCTTCCGGCGCGAAGCGCTGCTGCAATTCGTGATCGACAAAAGCGCGAGTCTCAGCCTCGCGACGAAGCTGCTCATCATTAAGAGATACAGAAGACATATAATTTCTTTCTCCCTCCAGTAGGACGATATACGACTTGAAGGAAGCCTACAATCTTGAACTCCCTCTTACCTAAGGCAAGTATAAAATATATTCGCGAAATCAGGCAAAAAATGGGTCAGGTTCTGGCTTGTTTCGACGCCATGAAAAGCAAGGTTGGGTACTAAACATTGCTTTTCATAGCTATTACCTATAAACAAGTAGAACCCACGTTGTACAATTGGTAGGCTGGTTCGTTTATACCTCTAGAGACCACATTCATACTATGGAGGGCTAATTCTCTTGAGCGATTATCCACAATACCCACAACAACCCTATCAACCGCCCTATCAGGGCTCACAGCCTGATTATCCACCTCAGGCACCTTACGCGCCTTATCCCCCACAGCCTGATCCGCAGGCACCCTATTCATCGTATTCGCCACAGTCTGAACAACATGAGCCCTATCCACCCTATCCTCAGCCAGAGGTGCAGGCACCCTATTCGCCCTATGCCCCACAGCCAGGTTATCCACCTTATCCTCAGCAACCGCCAAAGAAGAGCGGTCTTGGCAAGGGACTGGCGATTGGAGGCGTTGTCCTACTACTCGTACTGGTAGCGTGCGGCGTCATCAGCGCATTCGCGTTCCGCGCCTCTAACACTATCACAAGCGCTACCAGTACTGTCACTAGCAGCAACAACAATACGAATACTGGAAGCACACCCGATACAAATCAGTCATCAGGGAACGGAAAACATTATACGGTAGGCCAGACTGTCAAAACGGGCGATACATGGGAGGTCACCGTTAATTCTGTGAAGACCTCTAACGGCGAGGACTTTCTCAAGCCCGACAATGGCAATATTTTTATTATCATCAATGTCACGACACACAATATTAGCGCTAAAGAGCAGATCATCAGTAGCCTGCTCAACTTTAAACTAAGAGAGGCTGATGGAACCGAGGCCAAGAACGCCTTCCTGAGCTCTAGCGTTTCCCAGCCACCTGATGGCAAGGTTGCCACCGGTGATAAAATCAGAGGTGACCTCGTCTATCAGGTGCCCGCCAACCAGAAACAATTCACCTTCCTGTTTGACAACGATATTATGGAGAGTGGACAAACCATCTGGGACATCAACGTATAATTTTGTTGTCAAGCATAGACAAACCCATACAAGCAAAAGAGCCGGGATACCCCGGCTCTTTTGCTTGTGGAGGAGACCGCGATATCCATCCCGAAAAATAGCATCCAATACCCTCTCTTATGCTTAATAACTGTCGATTATTGTATATGTAACGTATGTGTAGGCGTATTACATGTTACATTGTACCTAAACATGGTCATAGCGAAACTTTTTGGCCTCCAAGCTTCGTGCTCTAAGCGAGACATAGTTGTGTGCGTGTGTAGTAGAAGGGAGCAACGTGTGAGAGAACCCGCCACTGATCAACAACGGGATGTGCTCCTGAACACACTGAAAGATGCCATATTTATCGTCGAGGATAATGGGCTATGTCATATGAACCGGGAGGCTTATCATTTACTATCCCTGCCAGAAGGCCTTCCCCTTGAGCAGGCATGGCAAAATGGCCCGCTCTTTGAAATCTATGACGAGCAAGGGCGTCTCTTACCTGATACACGTTGGCCGCAAAGCCATGTCTTTCGTGGCGAAGTGTTGACGGGACCCAGAGCAATGGATGTGTTTATCCGCACTTTTGATAAAAAAACTCATTTTGTGCATGTGCTGGGGACTCCCCTCTACCAGGATGATGGCACGATTCGCTCTGTGCTCTTAATCTGTCGTGAGCTCCCTCTAGGCTAGAAGATCGCTTCTGCCTCCTTGTAACTCCTACCTTGAGACATTACATCAAAGCCTCCAAAACTACCATATGCTTGAGTGCAGCCCTGTTTTATGATGCCTCGAACGTGGTCTCTGGCATTCCTTTGAGGCGATCCGCGAGAGCAGTGTAGCGCTTACGATCCAGGATGCGATTGACGGCCATACCAATCGCCTTTGTAGGGCCAACAAGAATAGCACGCCTCTGTGCGCGTGTCAGGCCGGTGTAGAGCAGGTTACGACTTAAGAGCATATAGTGCTGCGTAAAGAGGGGCAGGATAACGACTGGATATTCACTGCCCTGCGATTTATGAATGGTTATGGCCCAGGCCAGGGAGAGTTCGCCCAGGTCTGCATAGTCATAATGCACCTCACGCTCGGCAAACTGCACCACCAGTTCTTGCTCCTCCACATCAATGGCCTTAATCGTGCCCAGGTCGCCATTAAAGACCTCGCGCTGGTAGTCATTGACCTGCTGGATGACGCGATCTCCCACACGCAGACAGCCACTACCACGTGCAAGCTCTGCAACTCCGTGCCGACGTGGGTTGAGCAGTTCCTGCAAAAAGGCGTTGAGTTGGCGGGTACCGACATCGCCCCGCGTAGAGGGCGAGAGTATCTGGACCTCGCGTACCGGATCGATTCCGTGCGCGGGCAGGTACTGCTGCACCAGGTGCGCGATGCCTTCCGCTCCCAACTCAGGCTCCGCCGCCTCCAGCCATAAGCAGTCTGAAGCGCTAAACCTGGTTGTAGGGGTGAGTTGAGGGAACTGGCCAGCGTTGATACGATGCGCATTCATAATGATATGGCTCTCCGCCGCCTGGCGGAAGACCGAGGTCAGGCGCACCACTGGCACCTGGCGTGAGGCAATCATATCGTAGAGCACCATGCCTGGCCCCACGCTTGGTAACTGGTCACTGTCTCCTACCAGCAAGATCTGGGCATGAGGCGGCAGGGCCTTGAAAAGCGAGTGAGCGAGGAAGAGGTCCAGCATCGAGACCTCGTCTACGACCAGGACATCTACCACCAGAGGATTCTCCTCATTATGGCGAAAGCCCATCGTCTTAGGATCAAACGCGAGCAGGCGATGCACAGTCTTCGCCTCGTGCCCACTGACCTCCGCGAGGCGCTGGGCCGCGCGTCCCGTGGGGGCAGCCAGTAGCAGCGACTTCCCCATGGCCTTCCACAGGGCCACAATGGTGCGCGTGGTAAACGTCTTGCCACAGCCAGGCCCGCCGGTTAGAACGAGCAGGCGTGAGGAGGCGGCCAGTTCCACCGCATGACGCTGCTCCTCTGAAAGCTCGATGCCTTTCTTCTGCGTATATCCCTCGATCCAGCGCTGGACACGCACCTGGTCCACCTCCACTGGATGACGCACAAAGGCGGAGAGACGCCGCGCCAGGGCAGTCTCAGTATGGTAAAAGGCTGGTGAGTAATAGATGCGCTCCTGCGCCAGGTCCTCATAGCCCGCCTGGGCGATAAGCTCCTGCGCCTCCACCATGCTCCCAAGCAGGGCGAGGATGCGCTCGGCGGCAACGGGAAACTCAGGCAGGGCCAGTTGTTCTACACTGCGCTCGACAAGGACCGTTTCTGGCAGAAAACAATGCCCCTCGTCCGAGGCCTGGCCGAGAATATGCAGGATTCCCGCCTGGTAACGAAAATCCGCGTCAGGAGCGATTCCCAGGTTGCGCGCAATGGTATCGGCGGTTATAAAACCTATGCCATAAATATCAGTGGCAAGTTGATAGGGATTCCTGGAAACGATCTCGATGGCCTCGTCGCCGTACTGCTTATAGATTTTCACGGCATAGGTGGGGGAGACGCCATGCCCCTGGAGGAAGATCATGACCTCTTTAATGGCTTTTTGTGCCGCCCAGGCGCTGGCGATCTTCTGCGCGCGCGAGGCCCCAATCCCAGGCACCTCCACCAGACGCGCTGATGCTTGCTCAATTATCTCCAATGTATCAAGCTGAAAGTGGGCCACAATGCGTTTCGCCGTCACGGGTCCAATCCCCTTGATAAGTCCACTCCCCAGGTATTTTTCAATGCCGGTCAGGGTAGCGGGCTTCGTCTCCTGGGCGGAGAGCGCCTGAAATTGCTCGCCATACTTGGGATGCTCGCGCCAGAAACCGGTAAGGCGCAGGCTCTGTCCGGCGGCGATCGCAGGAAAGCGACCAACGACCGTCACCAGGTCACGCCGTCCAGGAACGTGAAAGCGCGCGACGGTATAGCCTGAGTCTTCCGCGTGGTACGTCACACGCTCGACAGTTCCCTGGATATACTCGCGTTTGGGTTGGGGGGATTGGTTGTTATGCGATTCTAGCTGTTCGGAATCGAAGGATGGCATGCCACTTTTGCTTTCTTTTGCGCCAAAGAGTGATACAAACAGTATAGCACAGCCAGGAGAAAGTTCACGCCACTAATAAGGGAGCGAGAAATAAAAGCTACTCCCCTGACCCGGTTGACTTTCAACCCAGATTCGGCCTCTATGCTGGGAGATAATGGCATGAGTGATATAGAGCCCTAAGCCCAATCCCTCTACTTTATCGCGCTCATGATGGGCACGATCAAAGCGCTCGAAGAGGTGCGTTTGATCTTCTTGAGAGATTCCCGGCCCTTGTCATGTACTGCTACAACCACCTCGTTGCGCTTCCCCTGCTGGCAGCGCGTTACCTCTACCTTGACCTCCGCATCAGCCGGGCTGTATTTCAAGGCATTCGAGATCAAGTTATGCAAAACCTGCTCAATGCGATCTCATACAAAAAAAGAGTTGCAGATATGGAATAAACTATATATATAGAACGTTTTCATATCTGCCTCCCTTTTACCACTGAACATTTGACTGAATATATCGCCCCATCATAGCTGTTAAGCAGCGCTTCTAGGAGCTCTTCGTCTTAGCGAGAAGAGCTCCTGGACACTCGTTCTTTGCATTTTTTATGCGTTCGCTTTTCTACTGGCGCAACACCTTCTTACCATGAAGAATTTTGATGATTTTCAAGGAGATTCAATGTCATAGTTGATCAAAGCATAACCATCTATTGCAATGATTATCCTTCTCACTTTAACCTACGCCTGTTTACCAAACAGCGGACTAGGCGGGAGGATGCACTACGAGCATCCTATGCACCTCTCTCTACTGAGAGATGCTCACTCGTGAGATGATTCCAGGAACATCTCTGGGGGATCCCAGAAGCTCAACTGGACGGGAGGCCCGGCATCCTGGATCCTCTGCTGATTCTGCTGTTTCCACGCTTCATGCCGCGTCATGAGGAGCGCCTTGACCTCCGAGGTCGAGCGACATGCCGCCAGTTTCCGATCCCCCCAGCGTCCCGCGAGCGTCTGTGCGGCTTTGCGGTCGGCCTGGTCTGCGTAACCACAGACCAGGCACTTGAAGGTTTTCTGGTTCGGCCGATTAGCGCGATCGACATAATGGCAGCGGGGGCATTCCTGAGAGGAATAGGCGGCTCGGACCGTGTGGGCTGCCATGCCCTGTTTGGCGGCGGCCCAGGCCAGCTGCTCTGGGATATGCCCCAGGTGAGAAGCATACAGATAACTGTTCATCACCCTTGCTTTGAAGCGCATCGAGGCCACATTGAGGTCCTCATAAATGAGTCTGGCATCTCGATGATCTTTGACCAACGCATTGACCGCCCGGTTGATCTCTTGCTTGACGTGACGGCTCAAGCGTTGCGACGTTTCAGAACTTGTCGAAGGAAGCTTGCCCTTTGGGACGCCTTTCTTTTCCAGACAGGCTCGCAGTTTCGCCTTGCGGCGACGCTTTTCCCGATCGTGCTTGTGCTGTCGGGCCATCTTGCCATGAAAACTGCCATACTCTTTATTGGTGGAGGTCGTGAGGAAATGGGCAATGCCCACATCGACGCCTACTGTAGGGGCATCAGGCTTGGTTTGAAGAGGAACGTCCTCGTCAAAGGAGAGCGTCAGCCACCAGACTCCATTGCGCTTGTGAAGTGTTGTGGATGCATTGAGCGTGCGGCCTTCGAGTGCTCGTTTGTGATAGGAGGCGAGTTTGACTGGGACTCGAAGCGGATTCCCGACATCTAAGGTGGACACGCGCAGCCAGTAGTCGAACGTGGAGTCCTCCGACTTCTCGACCACCACCACGTTGACATTGGCTTGGATGACTGGCACACGCAGCACAGGGAGATCCCATTCGGTCCAGGTCGGTTCGCGGCGTTTGAAGGCGGACATCCGGCCTTCCGCCTGAGCTTTGGCCTTGGCCTGAGCGTAATCAGCCACATCTTCCAGGTATGCCTGATAGGCGTTCGCTCGATTCGTGCGAACGCTTTTGGCAATGCCTGCGGCTTGCTGTATTGCCACTCGATGCAAGCGGTCGGAAAGATCGGTTTTGAAGACGGTTTCTTGGTACTTGTCCGGGCTTGTCTCGGCCTCGCAAAACAGGGTGGTGTACTGTTGGCACAGCGGCAAGTAAACCGCCACAAGCTGATCGAGCGCCTCAAGTTTGCCAGGATTGGCCTCAATGAGACGGATATGGGTCACCGCTCGAGTGATGGTCTGCTTCGTCTTCTTTTTGCGCTTGCGCTTTTTTTTCTCATCAAGCGAGGCTTTTTGGGGCTTCTTGCTCACGGGCGGGTCCATTCTGCTGCAAAGCCGCTAGCACTTGTTCCGTCTTGCGTTTGGCTCGTCTGCGACCATAAAGACGAGCGCAAAACGAGGGAATGATGCTGATAAAATCGCCCATGAGATCATCTTCGGCGGTATCAGCGGTGTTGACGATGACCAGTTTCCGTCCTTGCATAGCCAACAAGGTCTGAATATAGGCCACGCCAAAGCGAGAAGCGCGATCTTTGTGTTCAACCACGATCTGCCCGATTTTGGGATCTGCCAGCAGCGCCAGAAACTTGGGCCGCTGATCGTTGATGCCACTGCCGCACTCTTTGACGACTTTGCTGACCGACCAGCCTTGGGCATTGCACCAGGTCACCAGCCGCTCGGCTTGCCTTTCCAGGTTGTCTTTGTTTTCGCTGCTTGAAACACGAGCATACACAGCGACGGCGTGGACCGGAACCGAGCGAAGCTCTGGCGGATCAATGATCACGGTGCCGGTGGGCAATTGATAGCCGGGAATCTGGCCGCGTTTCCACATACGCCAGGCGCTGTTATAACTGATCCCAATCTTCTTGGCATAACTCGATAACTTCATACATCCAAGTTTACTCTATCTGCTTGAGATATGCAAGAGATGATGATACTTTGTGATGGTTGCTTATACAAAATGGATACCTCATGTTTCAGAACAAACACAGCAGACACAGATATCTCCTCTCTCATATTCCACCATTACGCCTCAGGATGAGAGGCCAACCAGTGACTCGCCAGAAGAGTGGTTTTTGGAAGAGGGGGAGGAGGAACAAGATAATAACCAGCTTCCAGTTGAAACTGAGATAGATACACCTCTTATTCCAGGAGCTGGGGCGTGAACCTGATATTCAGGAGCTTGCGCAAGCCATGGGAATGGATATCGAGACCACACGTGAGCTTGTTGCAACACCAGCAACATGCACTCAGCCTGGACACGCCTCTCGAGGACGAGAGCGAGATCTCGCTGAGCAATATGCTTGATGATCCCTCTACCGCAGTACCTGGCGAGACAATGGCTCATCAACAAATGCGTGCCTCTATTGGAGAGCAGCTTCACTACACATGGACATGAGCAGGAACCGCGCAAAGGTAGGGCAGATATTGTCCACGCAGGCTGTATGGGAGGCGCCCCACAATCAGCGTCCCCTCTTCCTCATGTAGCTCCTGCTCAATATGCCCCTTACGGTGGAAGAGATCAACTAATTCCCCTCTGTCATACGGCACAGTCACACAGATCGGCACCATATTTACTGCCAGCACCTGGGACATCTTCTCGCATAACGTATCCAATCCTTGCCGTTGTAAGGCTGAGATGGCTACCGCATCGGGGAAAAATGACGTATCAACCTGCGGTGTTTTACCTAGCAAGTCTATTTTATTCAAGGCTGTGATACGTGGTAAATGCTCGGCATGCAAATCTTTGAGTGTACGCAGCACCTCCTCATGCTGCTCATGCATATTAGGATGGCTGATATCAACGACTTCTAGCAAGATATCGGCATCCGTCACCTCTTCGAGCGTGGCGCGGAAAGCTGCGACCAGGTCTGTAGGCAGTTTCTGGATGAAACCAACGGTATCAGTGAGCAAGGCTTCCTGGTTATTTGGCAACGTCAGCTGACGCGTCGTCGGATCGAGAGTCGCGAAGAGCTTATTCTCGACGAGCGCATTCGCGTCGGTCAGGGCATTAAAGAGGGTTGATTTCCCCGCGTTAGTATAACCAATCACGGCCACGACTGGTAGCGCATGTGAAGCGCGCTGCTGGCGGCTCACCTGGCGATGCTGGCGCACCGCTTCAAGCTCACGTTTGATCTCACTCATACGGCGTCGAATACGCCGCCGATCTATCTCCAGCTTTGTTTCACCGGGACCACGCACACCTATCGCACCCCCTAGCGTTCCACCACCTACGCGAGAAAAGTTAATAGCATGCTCACTCAGGCGAGGTAAGCGATAGGCCAACTGTGCCAGTTCGACCTGGAGCAGGCCCTCGCGTGTGCGTGCATGCTGCGCGAAGATATCCAGGATAAGCTCTGTTCGATCAATCACACGGGCATGTAATTGATCTTCCAGGTTATGCTGCTGGGCCGGACGAAGCTCATCGTCGACCACAACAACATCGAATGCCAACTGCCCCTCTAACGCCTTGAGTTCCTCAAGTTTGCCCTTTCCTATATAAGTCGCCGAATCAGGATGCTCCAATTTCTGCGTCATCATACCCACAGGTTCTGCACCAGCCGTTTGCGCCAGCGTTGCCAGCTCTTGCAAAGAATCTTCAACACTCAAGAGCTGCTCTTCATTGCCTGTATCAACAGCTATAAGAAACGCACGCTCTTTTTCTCCGCCTGTAGTTTGCTTGCCTTCTCGTTGCGACATCTCTTCTTTCCCTCTCTTCGACCAAAATTCTATGACAACACAAATCATAGAAACATCACGCCGAGGAGAAGAGAGGAGTTCCATAAAGAGCTTGGTCATAGAGAGTATGTATGCGCCCCTGGTAGCCATAGGCTACCAGGGGCGCATACATACTCTCTATGGGCAGGCGCTATTCCCAGACTCTAGTCTCGTTGACCTGCTCCTTCGCCCGGAAAGCTTTCTCCAGGTCAATATTAAAGGTATTTGCCAGGTCCAGTATATAGCTCAGGACATCGGCAAACTCCTCTTCCAGGTCAATATCGCGCTGCTTTGCCTTCTCTTCATATAATCCCGCCGCATTACGCATAGCCTTGGCCAGCTCACCGACCTCCTCGATAAACAGCACAAACTTCTCCGAGGGACTATCCTTCGTCCAGCCACGCTCCTGGCAGACGGCGGCAACATAGCTTTGTAGATCGCTCAATGTAGGCTTTTCGGGCAATTGTGCCATAAAATTACTCTCCGTAAAGATAGTTTTCTCTATTCTCGAACTATCCTAGCACAATTAATACCGTGTGCAAATTACTTCTGGGCGATTTTATCTGCTGGCACCGTCTAATCGAGAATAATAGCGCCGCTTGCCGCATCAACATGGATCTTGACGGCTGTTAGCGGCAGCTGGGCAGGTCCCTGCATGACTGCGGCCTGGTGGGCTGGATCAAACTGTGCCCCATGACATGGACAAATCAGCAGTTTGCTGCCTGGATCATAACCTACCTCACAACCTGCATGCGTACAGGTCGTATCGAAGGCCACAAATTGCTCCTCTGACAGGTGAATGAGCACACCAGGATCACCAGTGCTGGGGATCGTAAAATTCACGGCGCTATTGACAGGCACCGCCTTGACCTGGGCTATGGACGTACCAGAAGCAGCTTTTCCCGCGCCAGCAGTTCCACCACTCGCAGTCGTTGTGTCTGGTCTACCAAAAACATGCAGCACCGAACCCAGAAACGCCAGGCCAGCCATACTTACGCCCCCCACAGCCAGGCCCTGCAGAAAGGTACGCCGCTTCTCACGCTGCTGCTGCGATGCCGAAAAACGCCGCTGTGATCCTCTGCGAAACGTCTCTGGCTCTGCCGAACGCCAGGTATTCATGCCAAGAATCAGGACACCCAGGGTACGCACAATCAGACCTCGCCTGGTTGCGCCTTGAGGGAAAAACACACGCTGCAGCCAACCGTCGAGAGTGGGAAGTCCCGTGCCAACGGGTCCCACAAGAAAAAGTGTCAGCCAGCTCCAGGCAAAGACGATGTCCGCACCGTAAAAGTAGGGATAGACATGCCAGCTTGCCGTTAACAAGAACAGAATACTCAAGACTATTCCGAAGAAAGATGCAGGACGGAAGAATAATCCCACCAGCGTACCCAGGCCAATGGCCAGCTCACCTAAAGCGACCGCCCAGCCAAATAATACGGCATGCGAAACCGCCACTTTGACCAGGATAAAATGCAACGGCGAGCCCTGCGCAAAACCGATAATTTGATTACCAATATAACCCGGCGTCCCCTTGTGAAAAAACTGGGGATCCGTGAGCTTTTGCACACCAGCATACACAAAGGTCGCCCCCAGAAACAAACGTTGAGGGAAAAGCATCCACCCACGAATGGGTGAAGGCCTATCACCTGACAGTGCAGGGGTATCGGACCGGCTAGTAGACATATGAAGCGTAGATTTATCAGCTATAGATGATGGTGTATGTGTCGATTTCATCAAAGAGACTCCGATCAGTTAAGACATGAGGATCTTATGAAAGGGTAAACAACTGTTCCGCAAGCTGAGTTTTCTTGCTTGTTTAAAAGGGACTGCAATTATCCCTCACTATATGAGCCAAAAATGAGAATACTATGAGAATATCCTCATAGGGAAGCCGTATAGCCCTCTTTGGTTGCTTCCTTTCAGGCCTCCGCGCCACCAGGCTCACAGAGGTATGGTATGAGGGGTGGTGTGTGCTAGCGCTGCCAGCACACACCACCCCTCATACCAGGACGAGCGCCACAGGCGCGAGAAGTCGAGTACAGAAGTTACACAGCGGGTTAAATGACCTCTAGAGCGTCGCTTCCAGGTAGAGCGGGATGAGGCACATGCGGCTCCGTTTGATACCAGTAGGCCACTGAGGCAATATCATCCTGTAGCGGCAAGTAACGCCCGCCACGACGCCAGCTTAAGCCCTGAATGGTTACATGCAGATCCTCTTCAAAGCGAATGGGGTCCATAATATGCCAGCGGTACATGCCAAACCGCTGCTGACTACGATAGACACCATCTGGCTGTATGACCTGGGGCAGGCCCTGGAAAGGCGTAGAATACGTGCCATACTCCGTCGAGCGCGCATCTACTTTCGATTCCAAAAAGCTGCGCCCCAGTGTCTCTCCATCGAAGACCACGTAGTCATTTCTGGGGCGCAGGAAACACCAGGCCCCGCCAAAGTAGTCTTCCGTTCCAGTTCCGCAGATAGTAGGAAAATCCTTATCGCCATCCAGGTAGAATTTCATCTCCCCTTCACCCCACCAGCCAGCATTATTGCTCTGCCAGGCAATATAGGTACCAACATAGTGACCCATTCCCCGAACATTGTCCAGCAACGTATGCACTTCCTTATAAGGTAGAGGATTGCTTCTCCGCCATTGCGCATGAAAATAGGCTGCATCCTCGGGAACCTCAGTCAGAGTATAAGTGATCTGGTAGTAGAGAACGACCTCCCTTTCACTCAGGTTCTCAAGCGTAATCCGCGCTGATGCACGAAAAGGCATCTCCCAGTAGGAGTTCATGCCACCCGAAGAGTTTACCGCGAGAGGCAGCGAGTTAATCTGGCAAGGTTCGCACCAACCACTGGCAAAGAAGTCGCCATAAGGAGTCTCGATAGAGGGATTCTCCTCGCCATCCCAATAAGCGCGCAAGACCAGGCTACGCCAGTTCCCCGGAAAGGTTGTCATCCACATATGCTGGATGGCTCCTGGCCCCTCAATCTCAGCCAGCGTCACGCTGCTCCGTGGCGGGATAGCAATTGAGGGTGAGACCTTCCATCCCTGACCCAGATCACGCGCGCTGGCAGCTCCCGTTCCCTCGGTCGCCATTCCCCCCTTGCCCTTCTCTCCAGTGAAGTTCTCGGCGCTGATTGAGCGCGTTTTGGCTTTGGAGAGCCGGGAGAGATTGCCTAGCCCCATACCAAGCCCGTTAAACTGAATATGATCTGTCATATCTCTACGTCCTTCCTTTGATGTGTCTACAGACAAGTATCGCATGCTCACATACAACGATACAAATAAACCATAGACACTAACATATACAAGGCCAGAGTCCTTTTAATGTCTCAGCTCACTACCCTGAACGCCGTAGACGCTACAGCCAAACAGGCTTGACGCAACGATCCTTTGGGCGTATACTATTATTAGTAAGTAAGTAACAAACAAATAGTTAGCAAAGAAGAAAATGCTACTCAACTGGCTGCATGCTGCTAACAGATTCTGGACTATGCGCATTTCCGCCACGCATCGCCCCACAAGGAGCTCTGATGGAACTAGGTTTCTATACATTCGCCGATATTGCGTCGACCTCCCAAACAGAGGAGAAGATAAGCCCGGCACAACGCTTACGCAACCTTATTGAGGAGATTGAGCTAGCCGACCAGGTCGGACTCGACGTATTCGGAGTTGGCGAGCACCACCGCCCTGAATACGCTGTCTCGACGCCCGCGATCGTGCTGGCTGCCGCCGCTGAGCGCACAAAGAAGATTCGCCTGACGAGCGCCGTCACGGTCTTGAGTTCAGATGATCCCGTTCGCGTATTCCAGAGCTTTGCGACGCTCGATCTGCTCTCGGGGGGGCGCGCAGAGATCATGGCTGGTCGCGGCTCTTTCATCGAATCGTTCCCGCTCTTTGGCTATGACCTCGATGACTACGAGGAGCTCTTCGCTGAGAAGCTTGATCTCCTGCTCCGCCTCCGCCAGGAAGAGTATGTCACCTGGTCTGGAAAGCACCGTCCCGCCCTGGATGGACTCGGCGTTTATCCACGCCCGCAGCAAGAGCCATTGCCGGTCTGGATTGCCGTTGGCGGCACCCCCGCCTCAGTCGTGCGCGCGGGAACCCTTGGACTGCCCCTGGCGCTGGCAATCATCGGAGGAGAACCAGCACGTTTCGCACCACTCATCAAGCTCTACCGTGACGCAGCCCAGCGCGCTGGACACGACGCAAGCACCTTGCCCGTAGGCATCAACTCGCATGGCTATATCGCCGATACCTCGCAGGCGGCGAGAGATGAGCACTCCCAATACTATATCGCCATGATGAACAAGCTGGCAGTGGAGCGCCGCTGGCCCAGGATGGGTCGGAGGGAATACGATTCGGCCTGCTCGCCGCGAGGCGCCCTGGTGGTTGGCAGCCCAGAGGAAGTCATCGACAAGATCCTCGCACAGCATGCTATCTTTGGACACCATCGCTTCCTTATGCAGGCCAGTGTTAACGCAATGCCTCATCGCCAGATCCTGCACGCCATCGAGCTTTTCGGCACCAAAGTCGCCCCTGTCATCCGGCGTGAGACCGACTCTCCCTCCACCCCGGCTTCGCCCCTGGTCAATACCTGTCCTTAAGCTATCAATCAATACATAGAGAGTGTGGGCGTGTATAGCGAGCATCCGCCATACACGCCCACACTCTCTATGTATTTGAGAGCCGCAGACGCGAAACGTTAAGCAACAGGACGACCATCTTTATTCATAAATGGAAATATACTATTCTTGGTGATAAAATATATTCATTCGGCTACACTCCCATAAACACAATAGTAAATACAGATGTGTTTTCTTTCTATATACGAAACACATTACTCTTTTTATGGAGGTAGTGCGCCAGAACAATATAGCAGCAAAAATCATGTCTTTTGTAGTAAAGAGATGACCGAGAGATGCGTGGATGCTCTCTCTCACTCCCCAGGAGACGTTCTTCAAGGAGGATGCTATGTCTCGCTTGACACAGAAAATTGCTTCCCCACTCATCATCGCTCTGTTTATTTTGAGTGTGGCCTCACTCGCGGCCAGTTATCCCTCGCGGGCATACGCCGATAGTCAGGATGCGCGTGCCTGGTTGACAACACCTGATCAGGGCAACCTGCTCAAAGAACAGCCAGCTATTTCTTTCTCTAATCACGCCGATCCCAATACCCCTACGATCACCGTCAACACAGACCAAAAATACCAGAGCATGACCGGTTTCGGCGCATCCCTGACTGCATCGTCGGCAGTCGTTCTCTCACAGTCCAATATTGACCAAAAGCAGGTAATGCGCACGCTCTTTGATCCCCACCAGGATATTGGACTAAGTTATTTGCGCCAGCCTATGGGATCATCTGATTTGGCACCACCCCTGGATGCAAGCAAGAATTGGGTTGGAGAATACACCTACGATGATATGCCTGCAGGGCAGACAGATCCCACGCTCAGCCATTTCTCGATTGCACAGGATGATCGCTATCACATTACCTCACTCTTGAAAGAGGCTCTGCGCATTAATCCCCAGCTCAAAATTATGGCAACCCCCTGGTCGCCGCCCGCGTGGATGAAGCTACCCGGAAATAGTTGGGGCCATTGCACCAACTGCGATGGGGGAAATCAGGGCTTCTATGATGGGAGCAATAGCTGGGATAATACGCCCAATGACTATGTGTCCATTACCTTTAATGGCACACAGATCAAGTTCTATGGTGTCGTCGGCACAGACCATGGCATCGGCGCCTTCTCCATTGATGGAGGTTCCGAGACGATGGTTGACTTCTACGCGCCCACCAATGCCGGTAACACACTGGTCTACACCAGTCCGGTCCTGAGCGCGGGCCAGCATACACTGAAGGTTCGGGTCACTGGCCAGCAGAACAGCAGCGCGCACTGGAACGGTATTAACCCTGATCGCGTCGATATTATCTCAGCGAGCGGCGTCATTACCGTCGATGACAACGTACAGGGTTCGGGGCTCAACCAGTTCTCCTATGGCGGCTCCGGCGTCGCCAGTATCAACCAGGGATATCTAAACCCGAAGTATTACCAGGCCTATGCGCAGTACTTCGTTGCCTTCATCAAAGCCTATGAGCGCGAAGGCATTCCAATCTATGCGATCACGCCACAGAACGAGCCGCAGAACGGCAACTATATGCCAACTATGCTCCTGCCCGCAACCAGCCAGACCGCTAACGACACGACCATTGGCAATGAAGCGGACTTCATCACGAACCTGGCAAGTGCTTTCCAGCAGAGTCATGTTCAGACCAAAATTCTGGCCTTTGACCACAACTGGGACACGCCAGAATATCCCAGCGCCATCCTGAATAGCTCCGCTGGCAAGTACGTGGATGGGATCGCATTCCACTGCTATGGTGGAGATCCCAGCGCGCAAGACCAGTTCTACGGCCAGAAGGATATCTACGAAACCGAGTGTTCGGGAGGACAGTGGGAGAACAACAGTAATCCCACCTTCGCCGCGACTCTTCAAGATGTCATGGAACTGGGAATTGGCTCAACGACCCATGGTGCGAAAACGGTTGTACGTTGGGGCCTGGCACTTGATCCCAACGGTAATCCGCACCTGGATACAGCTGGATCATGTGGTACATGCCGGGGCGTCATCTCAATTGCCGCGGATGGAAGCGTGACCAAGAACTCTGACTATTATGGCCTGGGACATTTCAGCAAATTTGTCACTGCTGGCGCCTGGCGTATCGCCTCAACCACCAGCAGTAGCAACCTTGAGAACGTAGCGTTTCTTAACCGGGATGGCACGCGCGTGCTGGTTGTCTACAACCATAACGCGAGTAGTGCTGGAGCAACAACTTTCCAGGTTCAAGTAGGTCACAAAACCTTTTCATATACACTGCCTGCTGGCGCGGCAGTTACCTTTACATGGCATGAGGAAGAGGAATAAAATATGCACTCGCTCTATCCAACTCTCTTGAGAGAGTAGAGACACAAAACGGCGTGATTCCACGCTGCTAAATACCCACAAAGGGCACCACCTGAAGGTGGCACGGCAGGGCGTGCGTCTACATATAATGATCGTTATATGTAGACGCACGCCCTCATCCATATTCAAGATTTTGGCATCGGCATCGACATAGCCCACCATAAGAGAATCTTTGAGCGCTTCTATCGCGTCACGGGCCCCGAAGAGCAAACCTTTCCAGGGCTAGGTATCGGTTTATATATCTCCAGCGAAATTGTCGCGCGGCACCAGGGACAAATGCGAATGGAGAGCCGCAAAGGAGAAGGCTCGACCTTTTCTGTTGCCTTACCTTATCAGCAAGCCAAGGTACAACCTTAAAATAACAAAGGAGCGAGCATTCTATTTTGGCGCGCTTTATGATATGCTAACCGTTAGTAGTAAAGAGCAATAGGGGCTATAGGTATTTCCAGGGAGCGCATGTAACATGACTGATTATATTGGGCAGCAGCTCGGCAATTACCAACTCACACGTCTTGTAGGAGATGGAGCCTTTGCCCAGGTTTATCTAGGAGAGCACATCTATCTCGGCACACAGGCCGCGATCAAAGTGCTCGATACACAACTGACAAGCGACCCGGTCGAGTGGTTTCGCACCGAGGCTCGCACCATCGCGCGCCTGGTGCACCCAAATATCGTGCGCGTCCTGGACTTTGGTATAGAAGGCAATACGCCCTTTCTCGTCATGGAATACGCGCCCAATGGCACACTTCGTCAACGGCATGCCAAAGGCATCCCTCTCCCACTGCCAACCGTGGTTGCTTATGTGAAACAGATAGCCGAAGCCTTACAATATGCGCACGATGAAAAGTTGATTCACCGCGATGTAAAGCCAGAGAATATGCTGCTGGGGAGACGCAATGAAGTCCTTCTGAGCGACTTTGGTATTGCGATGATGATAAAGACATTTAAAGACGAAAATATAGAGGATGTGGCAGGAACCCTGGTATACATGGCGCCGGAACAACTACAAGGTCATCCGCTACAAGCCAGTGATCAATATGCTTTGGGCATCATCACTTACGAGTGGATCACCGGCGAACGCCCATTCAATGGTTCGCCAACAGAAGTGCTCTCACAGCACCTTATTGCCCCGCCACCCCCATTACGCAAAAAGGTACCTACCATTGCCCCGGCCGTCGAGCAGGTCGTCATGAAGGTGTTGGAGAAGATCCCGGAGAAGCGCTTCCGCAGTGTACGAGAGTTTGCACTCACCCTGGAACAAGCCAGTCGCTACCAGGCACTTACTCCTACCAGCCAGTATGGGGCTTTCGCTCCTGAGCAGGGAAGTCTGGAGGGCGGCAAGAGCCAGGCAGTTGCGCCCCCCCCTTTTTTCGAGGAACCCGTTCCCGCCGTGGTAAAAAATACGACGCCCCCGCCTCCTTCCATCCTGCCTCCTCAGAGACCAGCCAGACCAGTCGAGCCTATAGGAACGGTTCTCTGCAACTATCGCGGGCATCTCCAGGGCGTACGCTCTCTCTCGTGGTCACCCGATGGTACACGCATTGTTTCCGCCAGCCATGAGAAGACTGTCCACATCTGGAATGCCATGACAGGTTCCACGATTAATATTTACAATAATCATTCCAATGTCATCGATCTCGTTGCCTGGTCGCCTGATAGAACGCGAATTGCCATGGTTGGAGCTGATGCACATATCCAGGTCTGGGATTTCGCCACTAATCGCCTGATAGCCTCCTATCGTGGACATCTGGGGAACACAGTCAATGCTATTGCCTGGTCGCCTGGGCAATTCTTTCTCGCGTCCGCCGCAAGTGACGGCAGAGTACATGTGTGGGATGCGATGACGGGTCGACTCATTACTATCTATCAAGGGCATGCTGGCAGTGTCAACATGTTGGCCTGGTTCCCCGATGAGGCTTCGCCGGCCCCTGGACGTGATTACCGCATCGTCTCCGGTGGCGATGATCGTTCGGTACAGGTCTGGGATGCCTTCACAGGAACAAACATTACGCGCCATCAAGGGTATCCAGCAAGGGTTACAAGCGTTGACTGGTCGCCAAGGGTCTATTCGTCTTTGTCTCTTGGATCAAGCTTTTCAGCGAGTATCCTCAATAGCTCACGTGTTGGCTGCGGCAGAGACGATGGGATGGTACAGATGTGGGACACGGCGACCAACCGGGAGGTGCTCAGCTATCGTTATGCTGCTCCCATCTCCGTCGTCGCCTGGTCACCCAATGGGACACGTTTCGCCTATAGCGGTAAGAATGCAAAGGCCGAGGTATGGGATACCAAGACAAACCTCAGGCTCTTCACCTTTTCCCATGCGGCCCCCACACAGGTTCTGGCCTGGTCGCCCAGTGGCAAGCACATCGCCTCTGGTGGAGGAGACGGCACCATCCAGGTTTGGGTCGCACCCTGATGGCGCGACCCTAGGCAAATTGATTATGCACGGCGCGCGCGCGCTTTAGCGGCCTCTTCCTCGCGATTCTTTGGTGAAGCGTGTGTCTCCAATGAATCAAGGAGCGTACTGGTGATGGCTGCTATCTCAGCCACGGCGGCATTGAAGGCAGCTTCATTGGCCTGCGATGGCTTATTATAACCGCTAACCTTGCGCACAAATTGTAAAGCCGCCTGGCGAATTTCTTCTTCAGTCGCCGGCGGCTCAAAGTTAAAGAGCGCCTTGATATTTCTACACATATGTCTCCCCTCATTTCCTAGATCATTCTCTACTACACAGGCATTCTCACCAACAGCAGCCAAACCGGAAAAAGGGGATCCAGGGGGGGGAAGCCCTCTGGGTCCCCTTTTTCTTTCTTTCCACTCAACCTCCGGAAAAAGGGGTCCAGGGGGAATCCCCCTGGTGGGGTCGAAGGGGTATCCCCTTTTCTTTCTTTTCACTCACCCGATTGAATAGGCCACTAAGAGAGTTACATATGCAATGATACGCACCGATGCCGCGATAATCGTCATAAAGCCGAGCTTTGATTGAAGTACGCCCGGAATGTTGAATGCATAGCCAATCACCAACACCAGAAAACCAAGGCTCATGATCAAGCTAAAACGGGTAGATTTTGACACATAAAGTGTGGCATACCGGACGAAAGCGCAGGTATAGATAATCATGCGGCAGGCATTGAGCGCCAGGGATACCTGGGGTCCGGGAACCGATGGGTAGAATGGCGTTAAAAGTATCACAATAAGGAAGAGCGCCATCTCAACTACCTGCCAACGTTTAAGCTGCTGCATCTGGTCATGGGACTTCACCAGAGAACTTAGAAAGATAAAGAGACCCCCACCACACGCGCCAAACGATCTCGCCCAATCCGTCGCGAATGTGTTGCCCCCAATATGCGCCTCGCCAACGGTACCCACAAATGTGGCCAAAGAAATAGAGGCCATAGCAAGCCCCAGCACAAAGAGCATATCACTACGAGAGAGCCTGTAGACGTAAAAAGCTCTCAAAGAAATAATGAAGCAGACAGTGCCAATTGGTAGGACTCCATTAACTGGTGAAAGTGGGAGAGGCTTGCAAAAATTAGGCTCCATTGACAAGATATGGATATGCAAAAGACCATATTTCCCTCAATGGAGCCATCGAAACAATTTTGCCCTCATTCGATGTGTTGCGCAAGAGGGCAAATCGGGGCAGGCAACATCGTCATTCATGATCGCAAGCGAGAGCGCTATCGCTGTACGCGTTGTCGCAAAACCTTCAGCGCGCGCCGAGGAACCATGCTTGAGGGACTGCGCAAGCCAACCGAGCTCATTGTCATTGTGGTGACGCTGCTCTCGTATGGCTGTCCGCTTCAAGCCATCGTTCATGCCTTCGGCCTCGATGAACGCACCGTGGCCAGTTGGCGAGATCGAGCCGGAATCCATTGCCAACAGGTCCATCAAGACATCGTTGAGACCGCCCAATTGGATCTGCAACATGTGCAGGCCGATGAGATCCGCGTCAAAGGCTGCAAGATGGTCGCTTGGATGGGTCTGGCCATCATGGTCAAGACACGTCTGTGGGTGGCCGGGACCGTCTCACGTACCCGTGATCGCGCCCTGGCTGATCGGCTCTTGCAACAGGTACGACGCTGTGCAGAGCCCTTGAAAGCGCTGCTGGTCTTGACTGATGGCTGGTGCGCGTATCCGGGCAGTATCAAGCGAGCCTTTCGTGAAAAGGTGAAAGCGATGCCAGGGCGAGGACGCGCTCGCTTGGTCGTTTGGTCAGAGTTGCATATTGGGACGGTCATCAAGCGGACGCAGAAGAAACGGGTGGTCGAGGTCACGCGTAAGATGTCGCATGGCTCACAAGAGGAGGCCGAGCGGCTCCTCCAGCAGTCACAAGGAGGCAATGTGCTCAACACGGCTTTTATTGAGCGCTTGAATGCCACCATGCGCCAGCGGCTTGCCACCTTGACGCGCAAATGTCGTCAAAGCGCTCGCCACCTGCGTCCACTGGAAACGGGAATGTACCTGCTTGGGACGACCTATAACTTCTGTTGGCCGCATCATGAGCTCGGCAAGCCAGTCCATGAGGGCAGAGCCTGCACGCCTGCCATGGCGGCTGGGCTGACTGATCATATCTGGAGCATAAGCGAACTCTTGCACTACAAAGTGGCTCCTCCTGCATGGGTTGAACCCAAGCAACGAGGACGGCGAAAGAAACAGGCACGTGAGCCGCTTTCTGTAGCCGAGCCTGCTCGCCTTCGGCCGCTGGTTCGGCTACGCAAGGGGGTCCTGTGCTCAGCCACCGGTTAGCGGGGTTCTACCTGCCAATTGGAATAGACATCAAATTTGCAATTTGACTGATCATATACTATTTCCCTTGACTAACATGTTTTTCGCGTTTCTAGAACAGTGAATCGATAATAGAAAAACTCTCGAGAGGCTTTTCGTCCAGCGTTGAGAGCTGAATTTTCTGCTGATTGAGTAAATAGCGAAATGCCTCAGCACCCTCTTGTGGTCCAAAAGCGAGGCCTTTCATGAGGTCGGCCATAGTCTTGCGCCCATCAATTGCCGCATAGAGACGCCTGGCGTTCTTGTCCGCAAGGATCGCTGCGTTCGCGAATGGGTTATCCGCCTGAAACGCCTCCAGGTCTTGTGCGCGTCGGGGCACAATATCTGCGAGCGTCAGACCTGAAAAAGACTTCCTTGACTGCTTATCGGGAGTTGGCGACAAGAGAGCATCAGGAGCGGCAAGAAAGCGGCGATTGATCAAAATACGCAAGGCCTGCTCTAAAATAAAGGCGATGGCGCGCTCCTGCTCTTTCGAGAGAGAAGATTGTGAGAAGAATGAAACAATTACAGTAAGAGGCGTGGGACTCTGCTTTACCTCCGAATCGCTCCTCGCGGGAGGGAGCAGCATCTCATGCTGCAAAAAATATCCAGCCCAATATTGTAAGCCATAGCGGGTCAAGAAGGAGGCCAGTACAGGAGAAAAAACATCTGCAACAGGGAGAGATGCTATACCATGTTGCTCCAGCAAGAGACGATCTACCACAGATACCATATACTGATTTATTGTCGCCTGTTGCGGTAAAGATGGGAGCTGGCTCGCGCTCGCACGCACCTCAGCATGCAACTCTCCACTACGATCCAATTGCATTGTCCAGAACTGGACCACAGGTATGCCTAAATACTGTCCAATCTTGTCCGACAACCAGAGCAACACTTCATCTACGTGATGCATGGTAACCGTTGCTTGCAAAAGCTGAGCCACAAGAGAAATCGGCTGCTTTCTCTCTCCCATCGACTGTGATGGGTCGAATACATGATGCTTATCTTGCATAGATGCCTTTCGATACAGGCGTGAATGAAACCGGCCACGGAAAAATCCAGCGTCTGTGATTTTCTACAGGGATTGTTGTATGAGAAGTAAACGCCACAGTTGCTCTTTTTTATCGGAAAGCTAATTACTTCTTCTGGAAAAATCCCAGGCGCGAACGCGCCCGGGATTTTTCCAGAAGAAGTAGACGTAAACATGGGTTTACATATGCTATATACTATCGGAAGTATATAACGTTGTAGCTTGTAAGTATGAAGATATTTAGACAGGAAATACTCACAAGTATTGCATGAGGACGAGAGAAGTACATGCCGAAACAAACCACCCACCTCCCTACAAAGAGCCAGCGTCAGCAAGAGCGCCGTGAGAGACAGCGCCTCGAGAGAGAGAAGCAACTACGCGCCAGGCGCAACCGGAACATTATCATTGCCGCTGTTATTGTTGTGGCCCTCCTGGCAATTGGTGGCGTCACCTGGACATTATGGAAGCCTGCCCAGGCCGCCAACTCCTCCAGCACCTCCGCAACAGCAACCGCTGCCAGCAATACGAATACCAGCGACAACCCCTTGTATCCCTCCGTTAATGGGATCGCTTGCCAGGGCAACGAACAGCTCGACTACCATATCCATGCCCATCTATCCATCTATATCAATGGGCAGCAGGTCCAAGTTCCTCAATCTATTGGCATTGCCAGCGACAACTCCTGTATTTACTGGCTCCATACCCACGATACTTCGGGCATCCTTCATATTGAGTCGCCAAAGACCAAGACGTATGCATTGGGCGACTTCTTCCAGATCTGGCATGGGCGCTTCCCCGAATTGCAGTATCCCGCCCAGCTCAGCCAGACCAGCGGCTGGATCGTCTACGTAAACGGCAAACAATATAACGGCGATATCAACTCGGTCCCCCTGAACGCTCACGCTTTGATTACCCTGGCCTACAACTCTCCAGGCATCACTCCCGATACTACGTACAACTGGCAGGGCCTGTAATCTGCAACTCGCGCCTGTGGCGCTCGCCTAGATAGTAGATGTGGTGCGTGCTGGCGGCCTGTGGCCGCCAGCACGCACCACATCTACTACCCGAAGTAGCTTGATACGGGGCGATTTAATTCGTTGAGGCGCTGGCCAGCCAGTGTAAGACATTGGCACGATGCTCTTCATAGTGCTCATAGGTATTGCCAGCGATGGACTCCCAGACTACATTGCCTTGTTTGCGCCAGGGGAAAGGCTCGTTTAAGGACTGCTCACTCAAGCCCTCAAGCGCGTCGAGCACGCCATGGTATCCCTCCTGTAGATTGGCGAGCACCTCCTTCAGAGAGCGATCCTTGTTCTGCTGATAGAAATGTTCGTTGATCTCATCCTCCGTCTCCAAACCAGGGGCGAGCGCGTCCGGTTTCTGACCAGTAGGTATCACTCGCAGCGAAGCTAGCGTATAATTTTGCCAGACCGTAAGATGAGCCAGGTTATCCTTAACGGACCAGGCCCCGTTTACTCCTGGCGTTGTCGCTTGCTCCTCACTCAAAGAGCTTACAAGCTCCACCAACTGTCCATAGCCCCGCTGAATATGCTCTCGCAGATCCTGCTTTTGCATTTGCTCCGACATAGAAAGTATCCTTTCACTTTATGGTAATGGTCATTACCCTCTAATGGTACTGTCAAAAGAGGATAAGGTCGTTCCTGATTGCAGTTTCAGAAGACTCTTGACAGAAGAAAAGTACGCAAGGTATACTTGGCTTGAGACCGATTGGTCTTAAAAATTTGGCATAAAAACAAACCGATCGGTCTGATTATTGCCAGTCTTCTCCCGCCTATGGCAGTCACGATAAAGGAGAAAATTGTGCGCAACACTGTTCTATCTCCCTCGCCCCATCAAAAAACAATCATGACCGCTGCCGGGCCAATTTACCTGCGCTCCCACTGCTCGCCCCTCTTTATCCAAGAGCTTGAGCCGGATAGTGGCATGCGTGCCTTTACGCGCCTGCCGGAGCATGAACATGCGCTCCTCTTGCAGATCGCGGAGCGGGAGGATACAATGCTCACCATCGCCTATACACCGGCTGGCACCATTGTTGGACACATTGCCCTCTGCCCAGTTGACGTCTGGTGGCAAAATCTGGAGGCCGCCTATGAGATCGGCCTGGAGGTCAGCTCCAACTGGCGGCAGCTTGGCATCGCACATCAGCTAATGCAGCTCGTCTTTGCGGAGACAGCCTATGAGGAAGTCATCGTACTTGGGATGGGGCTCTACTGGCACTGGGATATGGCTAGCCTGGGGCTGGAGCCTTTCGGGTACCGCGAGATGCTGGAACGCTTCTGCGCGGCCTATGGCTTCACAGAATATCTGACCTCTGAACCAAATATTCGCATGCACCCAGCTAATATCTTTCTCGCGCGCCTGGGCAAGAATGCGAAGCAAGCATTAGTCAAGCAATTCTTTGACGGCCTGCTACGTTCAGATACGCTGCCAGGGCTGTGAGGAACATGCCAGGAAGGAGCAAACAATGAGTAAAGGGAGTGAGACGCGCAAAATGATCCTCGCCCGCGCGGCCCCCGTTTTTAATCAACAGGGCTACGTCGGTTCCTCGCTTACAGACCTGATGCGCGCAACCGGTCTCGAAAAGGGTGGCATCTATAACCACTTCTCCAACAAAGAACAACTGGCACTCGAAGCCTTCGAGTACTCCCTATCCCTGCTGGAACAGAGCATGCGGCAGGCACTTCTGGGGAAAAAACATGCCCTTGACCGCCTGTTGGCCCTGTTGAAGTATTTTCAGGGTATCATCGAAGATCCACCAGTGGAGGGAGGCTGCCCCATTCTAAACTTGGCTGTAGAGGTGGATGATACCAACCCCATCTTACGTACGCGGGCGCGCCAGGCCATGGACAAGCTCCAGGAGACGCTACGGCGCATCATTATACGAGGGATCGAGCGCCAGGAGTTACGCGCAGACATCGATATAGAGACCTGGATCACAACCTGTATCGCCACCATGGAGGGCGCGATCATGCTCAGCAAGCTCTACCAGGATCCTGCCTATATCCGCCGCGCCTCCTCCTCCATGGAGGCAAGTATCAAGTATACTCTCGTCCTGCCTTCGCCTTCCTAAAGCTCAGGAGCTAGCCTTCAGGAGGAATTTCGCCGGAGCCACGCATGATAAGCCTGGTGGGAATGATCACGCGCTGGGTTGGGCGCTCGTCGCCCTGGATACGCGCGAAGAGCAGCTCTGCCGCCTGGCGCCCCATCTCCGCGGCATCATGTGCGATCACCGTAACTGGCGTTGGCAACATATCCGCTAGCTCGAAATCGTCGAAGCCGACAAACGCCAGGCGACGCGTGACGCCACGCAGGGCACGCAGCACCGCGACGCTAATACGGTTACTGGTAGTAAAGACCGCGGTTGGTGGATGCGGAAGGCTCAACAGGCGCTGTGTTGCCGCCGCCGCCTTCTCAGCGTCATCGCAGCCAAAGCAGAGCAGGTCGTCTTCAAGGATAATTCCCCAGTCAGCCAGCGCAGTACGATAGGCCGCGACGCGCCCTGAGCCTGTATAGACGGATGGATCACCACAGATCAGGCCAATACGCCGATGCCCCTGGCACAAGAGATGCTTCACAGCCGTATAGGAGCCCCCATAGCTGTCCAGCAAGATCATATCCACATCCAGATTCGCCGGTGGACGGTCCACAAAAATCACCGGTGTCCCTCGCTCCATTTCGCTCTTCAGGTAGGAGTGGTCGGAGCCAGCAGGAACGATTAGCAAGCCTGCAACCCGGCGATGAGAGAGCGCACTCACCTGCTCGCGCTCACGCTGCGAATTCTCTTCCGAGTTACTGAGGATAAGCATATGATTATAACGCCTCGCGACATACTCAACACCCTGCGCAAGCTGGGAATAGAAGGGGTTGGCGATATCTTCGATGACCAGGCCAATGGTAGAGGAGGTCTGGCCCTGGCGCAGGTTACGTGCCAGGTCGTTGCGCCTGAAACCAAGCGATTTGATGACGGCCTCGACCCGCTCCCGCGTGGCCTGGGTTACACTCGCCTCCTTATTCACCACACGCGAAACGGTCTTGAGGCTGACACCCGCCATCTCCGCCACGTCTTGCATGGTTGGCCGCAACTTATTTCCCTCAGTATGCAGAGGCTCTAAAGAAGTGAGAGGGAGGTTGGTGCCTTCCTGGCTCGCCAGTTGTTTCTCTGACAGAGAGAGTTCTGTCTGCTCGTTACTCACCGCAAATCCTCCGGATCCGCTTTTTATCTATAAGTATAACCTAAAATTTCTTCTTCAACCTCTTGACAACGATGTCATTTGCATGGTACAGTAATGACATCGTTGTCAAACATGTAGTAGAGCGTATAAACGCTTGATGACATCGTTGTCATTACTATTAAACCAGAATGGCATAAGATTGTAAAGTATCAGGGTGATCAATGCATGATACACCTGTAGTGTTGTGATTTAGAATTGTTATTGCGCTGATTCAAAGAGGTGATCAACTTGGATATGAGCGTTCACCAGGAAACAGCAGGCGTGCGAGACGATGCTATTGCGACGCAGCAACAAGCAAAGAAAGCTCCACAGAAGCAGGGAGGCAGGCAAAGCGCTCTACGTCGTAGACGCTGGAATGGGAGAGAGACTCTGGCGGGTTATCTCTTTATTCTCCCCGCTATCATTGGTTTCGCGGTCTTTGTCCTGTACCCACTCGTGACTTCAGTGTACTATTCATTGACAAAGTGGGATGGCGTCACAAACCCGGTTTTCGTCGGCCTGAAAAACTATATCTATATCTTTACCAAAGACCCATCGTTCATTCCCACGCTTAAAGCCACGGGCCTCTTCGCCCTGCTGAGCGTTCCCTCGTCGCTGATTTTGGGCCTGTTACTAGCAGTACTGCTCAACCGTAACCTGCCGGGCATCAAGCTATTTCGCACGGCCATGTATCTGCCTGCCATTCTTCCCGCGGTCGCGACCTTGACGCTGTGGAAGTTTATCTACAATCCGCAAATCGGCCTGGCAAACCAGGTTTTGAGCTTTCTGCACTTGCCCACGAGCACCTGGCTCTCCAGCTACACCATGGCGCTTCCCTCCATCGTAATTGTCGGCCTCTGGGGCATTGGCAGCACGATGATTATCTTTCTTGCTGGCCTCCAGGCGGTTCCCAAGGAGATTTACGAGGCGGCAAAGATCGATGGCGCGGGTTCAATCAAGCTCTTCTGGCATACAACCCTCCCTATGATCAGTCCCATCATCTTCTTACAGCTCATTCTGCAAATCTTTGGCGCGTTACAGGCGTTCAACCAGTTCAGCATCCTTCCCGGTCCCGGCTTCTCAACCGAAGTACTGATGGTACATATCTATCACACTGGCTTCGGTAGTATCAGCCAATTCCCGCAGGTTGGCTATGCCACAGCAGAGGTCTGGATACTGTTCTTCTTCATCATGCTTGTAACGATCTTCACTTTCCGCTTTTCATCAATGTGGGTGTATGAAGAAAATAGCGTAGATTAAAAGCGCTCTCTCTAAAAGCGCAAACAATCACGGATTGTACACACATTTAGCAATGTATACACATGCACTGCACACATTGTAAGAGGCTTTTTACGCTCAAAAAGGGGTTGAATGTATGAGCTTGAGCATCAATAGAAACGATCATGTGACCCCCGAGGCCAAACGGGAGGTCAGGTATGACAAGATAAGTGGCAATATCATCTGGTACATCGTCGTCATTGGCCTCTCAGCCGCGATGCTTCTTCCATTGCTATGGATGATTACTGTCGCTTTAAAGAGCAATAACGATATCTATCACATCCCACCCGAGTTCTGGCCCAAAGAGTTCCACTTTGAGAACTTTATCCTGGGACCAGAGAGCATCAACTTTGCTCGCCTCTTCTCTAACACCGTTGTCGTGAGTGTGTTGAGCACCTCTGGCTCAGTCATCAGTTCCATGCTCGTGGGCTATGGTCTCTCACGCATTCACTTCCCTGGACGCAAACTCTGGTTCTACCTGTTTGTGGGAAGTATGATGTTGCCTGGCATTGTGGGCCTGATTCCACTCTTCCATATGTATTCCGACATCGGCTGGTATGATACCTGGCTACCACTCATCGTGCCATCATGCCTGGGTAATCCGCTCTTCATCTTCCTGGCACGCCAGTATTATATGAGCATTCCCACCTCGCTCGACGAGGCCGCACGCCTGGATGGTGCGAATCACTGGACCATCTTTACTCAAATTATGGTCCCGCTCACACGCCCGGTCTGGATCACGATGATCATTATGGCCTTCACATCCTCATGGAACGACTATCTCAATCCCCTGGTCTATCTCTACTCCGATGACAAATGGACATTGTCGCTGGGTATGGCAACCCTCTCCGGGGCCTTCGCGGGCGTCGCAACGACAAAGTGGAATCTGTATATGGCGTCTAACTTGCTCTACATGTTGCCGCCATTGATCATCTTCTTCGTCGCTCAGCGCTACTTTATGCAAGGTCTGGGGGCACTGGGAAGCTCTGCCCGCGATAAGTAAACTGCTTCACTAAAAGCATTCAGCGTACCCGGCTCTTTCGCGTCGAGGCGAAGACAACGTTGTCATTACGAGTGATAGATCTTCTGGATATTTTTCTATTTTTCTCAATTTAAAGGAGTTTGCATCACAATGACTAAGAAAAGGATCTTCAAGACATCGATCGTCTTGCTCCTGTTGCTGCTCACATCACTGAGCATCGCGGCATGTGGCGGTAGCGATACCGGCAGCGGCCCCAAGACTGTAACCTTCATGACCTGGGAGACGGTTGACACCAACAAGCTGATCGACCAGGCAATGGCAGAGTTTATGAAGCAGAACCCGGATATCAAGGTTCAGCGCATCCCCTCGCCTAATAGTGACTATGGTCAGAAGCTTAGCTCGCTGGTACTGGCTAAGAAGCTTCCCGATATCTTCTGGGCTGGCAATGATACCGAGCAGCAGTATGGGGCGCAGGGCCTCCTCTATGATTGGAGCAGCCAGGCCCAGCAGAGCTCTGGCAACTTCGATATCAACAAGTTCGCGCCTAACTCGCTGGCAAACTGGAAGACCAGCGACAAGCTCTATGGTCTGCCCACCCTGATGAACACCTATGGCATCTGGTACAATGAGGACCTGTTCAAGCAGGCTGGTCTCCCCCTGCCAAAAATCGGTTGGACCTATGACGAGATGTTGCACGACGCCCAGGTCTTGACACAAAAGGACGGCGGCAAGGTCTCGCGTTATGGCCTGTGGAACACGCCAGATGATCCCTTCCTGACCAACAACTGCGCCGTCTCCGCTGGTGGCACCTCCTTCGAAGATAAGCTTCTCAATCCCAGCAGCGTGACCGTCAGCCCCGAGTTTATCAACTGCGCCAAAATGTTCGCTGGCGCAGTCCAGAACGGCTCTGTCACGCCTCCTGGATACAACACCGATACCGCACAAGATAGCTTTGTCGCCGGTAAGATCCCGATGTTCTACAATGGTCAGTGGCTGGCGGCTGGCTTCTTGCAGTCCAAGCCTGGCTTCAAGTATGGCTTCGCGCCCCTGCCCCAGGTAAAGAAGAATGTGCAGGTCTATGATGCGGTCGGCATCGCCTCACCCACATATATAAAGAATCCCGACGCGACCTGGAAGGTCATGCAGTTCCTGGCCTCCAAAGCCTGGGAGACGGTCCTGCCAGGCTCGCCTGTCGCGCCCGCGGCCTATGTCCCTTCTTCGACACCCTACTTTGATACACTGAAGAAGGATGACCTGAGTTCGGTCGCCGACTCGGTAAACTACACCCTGAACACACCTGATAAAGTGGGCATCCGATTTGTCGCGCCCTGGTCATCCAAGGCTACCGATGTCATCACCGCCAACTGGAACGACATCCTGCTTGGCAAAAAGCCTCTTGAGAGCGGCACCCAGCAAATGGTGCAGCAGATCAACGACATAATTAAATCAAACCAGTAAATTCTAGTAGCCGCGTACGTAAGTCCGCTACTTACGTACGCGGCTACTGGTTGTAATATGAGCGCCCAGGACGATTGGTGTTCTTTGGATGACAACAAGGAGGTTGGTATGTTCACGCAACGCTTTCGCGGCCTGGTCATAGGTATAATAGTGCTCTTCTGTCTTCTTAGCGCGAGCCTGGGAGTAGCTCTCGATACACACCAGGCCAGGGCGGCTGGTGACTACCGCTCATATGCCAATAGCAGTGCGGCTACGCTTCAGAGTTGGTATAACAGTTCAAATGGCCTCTTCAATGGCACTGGTTGGTGGAATTCGGCCAACGCGCTGGGAGCTATCATCGGCTACTCATCAAACACAGGTTCAACGGCCTATACGGGCGATATCGCGACGACCTATAGTAAAAACTCGAGCGGTAACTTCCTCAACAATTACTATGATGATGAAGGCTGGTGGGGCTTAACCTGGGTCAAGGCCTATGACCTTACCGGTAATAGCAGCTATCTAAGCATGGCCAAAACCATCTTTTCCAACATGGCTGGTGGCTGGGATAGCACCTGCGGAGGCGGTGTGTGGTGGAGTAAGGATCGCACCTACAAGAACGCTATTCCCAATGAGCTGTTTCTTGCGCTCGCCACAAAACTACACCAGCGCACCTCTGGCGATAGCGGCAGCGGCAGCTACATTGACTGGGCCAATCGCGAGTGGAGCTGGTTCAACAACAGTGGCATGATTAACAGTTCCAACCTGGTCAATGATGGCCTGGATAGTTCATGTCACAATAATGGGCAGACGACCTGGACCTATAATCAAGGCGTGATCCTGGGTGGCTTAACCGATATGTATAAAATCACCAATGACTCGTCCTATCTCAGCAAGGCCGAAGCCATCGCCGATGCGGCAACAGGGACATTGGTGAATAATGGTATACTGAAGGAGTCTTGTGAGCCTTCAAGTTGTGGTGGCGATGGTCCACAGTTCAAAGGCATCTTTATGCGCAACCTGGGCTATCTCTACAGCAGTGACAACAAGCAAGCATACAAGAACTTTATTACGCAAAACGTGGACTCGATCTGGAATAATGATCGCAATGGCTCCAACCAGTTGGGCCTGATGTGGTACGGACCCTTTGATAGCGCCGATGCCGCGCGCCAGAGCTCGGCACAGGATGCACTCAACGCCGCCATCCCATTCAGTACCAGTAGTGGCACCAGCAATGTCGCGCTCAATAAAACCGCCACTACCGACAGCTCTTGTAGCTCATCGGAGACACCTAACAAGGCCGTTGATGGCAGTGTGACAAATGACAGCAAGTGGTGCTCGGGTGGAACTGGCGGCCAGTATTGGCTACGCCTCGACCTGGCAGCCAGCTATGTCATCAGCAGTTTTACTGTGAAGCACGCGGGAGCGGGCGGCGAGAATACCGCCTGGAACACACGCGACTTCAACATTCAACTGAGCAGCGATGGCTCTAACTGGAGCACAGTCGTCAATGTAACCGGGAATACGGCCAGCATCACGACGCATTCCATCAGCACGACAACCGCGCGCTATGTGAAGTTGAACATTACCAATCCACAGAGCGATCCTAACTATATCGCGGCTCGCATCTACGAGCTAGAGGTATACGCTACAAGCGCCACCAGCAATGTCGCGCTCAATAAAACGGCTACCGCTAATAACTCCTGCACCTCGTCAGAGACGCCCAATAAAGCGGTCGATGGGAGTGTAACCAATGATAGCAAGTGGTGCGCCGGAGCAACTAGTGGTCTGTACTGGCTACGCGTTGATCTGGGAGCCAACTATGCTATTAGCAGTTTTACCGTGAAGCACGCCGGGGCAGGTGGCGAGAATACCGCCTGGAACACGCGCGACTTTAACCTTCAGCTTAGTACGGATGGCTCCAACTGGAGCACGGTCGTCAACGTGACTGGTAACACTTCCAGCATTACTACCCACCCTATCAGCACCACGACTGCGCGCTACGTAAAGTTGAATATTACCAATCCGCAGAGCGATCCCAATACCGTCGCGGCTCGCATCTATGAACTGGAGGTCTATGGGAGCTAATAAGAGACCTGAAGATCATCAATTGCTGCACCACGCGCGGCTAGACAATCCTTAGCGTGGAAAGGTTTTGGGAAATTTTTAATAATTAACTCTCGGGAGTACAGGGACGTGCTTGCGGCTCCTGTACTCCCTTTCGCGTCCACATGCACTCTATCAGGAAGGAAATCCACGAAACGTGTACCATTATCCAGCAATCGCAGCCCTGACCGAAGATGTAAAACAGCAGCTTGTCAGTTTTCCCCAATTGCGCGATATGTTCACACAGTGCTATCCAAACACTCTGGAGACCACTGTTGAGTTACTCGACGATGACACGACCTTTGTGCTGACGGGCGATATTCCCGCGATGTGGTTGCGCGACTCCTCAGCCCAGGTCAACCCTTATATCCCCCTGGCAAGAGAGGACGCGGCTCTACAACGCATGTTGCGTGGACTGATACAGCGCCAGGCACAATATATTTTACGCGACCCCTATGCTAATGCCTTTAATCGTGAAGCAAACGGCCAGGGCCATAAAGGCGATACTCCGCCCGCAGGCCCCTGGGTCTGGGAGCGCAAGTATGAGCTTGACTCGCTCTGCTACCCCATTAAACTCTGCTATAGTTACTGGCGCCATACAGGCGATACCAGCAATTTTAATGAGACCGTCCATGCCATGTTGCGCAAGATTATTGAAATTATGCGCATTGAGCAACAACATGATACACACTCAACCTATTCCTTTGAGCGCCCCGATCCGTTACTGCCATCCGATACCCTACCCTTCCAGGGACACGGTACACGCACCAACTTTACCGGCATGGTCTGGTCGGGCTTCAGACCTAGCGATGATGCCTGTAGATTTGGGTATTTGATTCCCGCCAATATGTTTGCCGTGGTCGTCCTGGGGTATACCTGCGAGATCGCGCGCGAGGTCTACCAGGACGAGAAGCTGGCCCAGGCAGCCGAGGCACTGCGCCAGGAGATTGACTTCGGCATTCAGACGTATGGCATCGTTGAGCATCCACGCCACGGGCGCATCTATGCCTATGAGACTGATGGTTACGGCAATTATAACCTGATGGATGACGCCAACGTTCCCAGCCTGCTCGCTATTCCCTACCTCGGCTATCGGCCTGTCGATGACACGCTCTACCAGAACACACGCCGCTTCGTGCTCAGTCCTGATAATCCATACTACTTTACAGGCAAACATGCCAGTGGCGTCGGCAGCCCCCACACACCCAGGGGCTATATCTGGCACATCTCCCTCAGTATCCAGGGCCTCACCAGTAACGATCCAGCCGAGCAAGAAGAGATCATTCGCATGTTGGTCAACACCACCGCCGAGACCAACTATATGCACGAGAGCTTCCACCCGGACAAGCCCCAGCGCTATACCCGCTCCTGGTTTGCCTGGGCCAACAGCCTCTTCGGCGAGTTCGCCCTCGACTATGTGAAAAATGCCCTGAGAGTATAAGTGGACCGACGCTGCTAAAGTACGCGTCTACATATGATGGTCCCATCATATGTAGACGCGTACTTTAGCAGCGTCGGTCACACCCTTTATCCACAATTTTTAATTCCAGCCGAAGACAAAGGATGGTCGCGTGGGAAAGAGCGCCCTGAGTAGCAGCCTGGCTTCATTGCTTACCCAGATATCGGGAAACACATGGCGAAGTTCCTCAATGCTGCGATGGCCAAAGAGGACCTGTAAGAAGACCAGTGGCGGGAAACTGGCGCTCGGGTCGGCGCCATAGAGCGGCGTGCGCCAGGGCTCCACGGCAACGAGACGCCCCTGCTCAAAGCGCATGCACAGGCCATCACGGTAGAAATCAAGCTTGAGATCGCCTGTATAACCCGCGACGGGTGAAGCTGCCAGGCGCTTCTCAAGCGCGGGTGCGATATGCATGAGAAAGGCTGGCAGGTCCTTTACGCGGATATACCAGGCATAGGGAGGCTCGGTGGGATGGTCCAATACCTCGCCCAACACGCCATGAACCGGGTGGGTCGTGCCAAGCGAGAAGCTGATCTCCTGCAAAGCAGGGGTATCAGGGCGGCTCGTTTCCATGGCGAGGCCATAGCTACGTAGAGCACGCAACAGAGAGGGCATAGCGCTCTGCATATTTATCCCAGGGACAAACTCCAACAGCCAGATGCCCAACACCTTGCCCCGGCGAGAGGCATCACATGCCACGAAACCTACTGCCTCTCCCGAAACGTTCACTATGATCTGGAAGTTAAAGGTATGCCTCAGTTGGGGATGCTTTTTCCAGGTTTCAATCTCATAGAGCCACAATGTGCGCGTGCTGTCCGAAACCAGGCTACTGGCCTGGCGCCGGTTATAGAGTGCCTCGATCAGGGGAATATCTTCGGCTGTAGCGGCGTGCAAGGTGAATGGCTCAGGCTCACCCTCCCTGGCCTCTGGGATTAACACGATTGGAGTGGCGCGCCTATCCTCTAATTCGAGCGCATATTCATAGCCAAACTGGCGGTAGAAATAAGCAATCCCAGTAATGGCCTGGACCAGGTCTCCTTCAGCCTCGCTGCGCGCATGAAACATCTCAAAGAGCGCACGCACAAGCCCGCGATGGCGATAGGTGGGATCGGTTGCCACACACTCAGGACGGCCAACATTAAAAGGAATACCTTCATACGTCCAGATATGCTTCCAGAAACAGGTCGTGGCAACAACGGGATTTCCATCTCTACTTGTATCCTCGACGATACCAAAATCATTGGGTCCCATCAGGGGATAATGACCACTCATGTACGTGCGAATACTCCTCATAGCACCTGTATTGAGTGGAGCATCAGCTTTATCGCGATGAACCATCCCATACAGCATCGCGATACGCTCCGTATCCTCAACTGTGGACCAGCGAAGTACCAGCCCGGCGCCTAAATCGCGACGATATGAGTGATGAATATCTTCTTGCATGAAATTCTCCTCTGTAATACATAACGTGGGGACAGCATGATAGAACCAGGACCAAAAAGCCCTGCAGGAAGCCCGTAAGGGTAAATGCTTGAGATTTACAGTACGAAGGTGAAAAAAGCTAGCGATTACTGCTGAGTAACGGAGACACCTGGCCTGCAAATGGGCGCAATGATCCCTTGGGCCGGGAGTGAGTGGGTGTATGACGATGTGAGGGGATGAAGAGCACGACCGGGTAGAGGTACCGCGCAAGGCAATGTGGAAAGCGCATACTTTCTCTCCTTTTCTTGATCGTGCATACGTGTGCCATTGAGAGTCAATCTTTTTTCAGCACACATCAACTATACAAACTAATAACGGCGATTGTCAAGGAAACGATTCGAAAAACAGCGGGATGGCGTTTCATCCCGCTGCTTGTAATACTACTTCTAGCGCATGTCGGAGAGCAGGCGCTTGTCAACCTGCTTGGATATGCTCTCGACCTTCTTTGCCATCGCCTCTTCCTGCTGGAGGTTCTAATGACAGAACGTTAACGACAAAATATATCTCGCAAGCTGACACCCATCCGCCTGGTTTCACGAGCTTCCTCTGGCATATAATGCAAAGTACACTATGCCAGATGGAGGAAAACACAATGGGTGTGCTTTCAGGAATTCGGGTCGTTGATTTTACGCGGGTCGTTGCTGGACCCTACTGCACAATGCTATTGGGGGATCTGGGGGCCGAGATCATCAAAATTGAGCAGCCGGGGAAGGGCGATGATACACGGAGTTGGGGACCCCCTTTTGTCGGGGGTGAGAGCGCCTACTTTTTGAGTGTCAACCGCAATAAGAAGAGCGTCTGCCTCGACCTGAACAATGAAGATGACCTGAAAGTGGTACACCGGTTGGTGGCAGAGAGCGATGTGATGATTGAGAACTTTCGCTCAGGCATCATGGAGCGCTTTGGCCTGGGCTATGAGGACTGGCGCGAGCGCCATCCACGCCTGATCTACTGCTCCATCTCTGGTTATGGGCGCAGTGGCCCCTATAAAGATCGCGCGGGCTATGATGTGATTGTCTCGGCAATGGGTGGATTGATGGGGATTACTGGAACGCCGGAGGGTGAACCCGTCAAGACGGGTGTGGCTCTCACGGATGTGATCACCGGACTCTACGCCTTCTCAGCGATTCAAACAGCGCTCTACCACCGGGAGCGCAGTGGGCAGGGGCAGCGCCTCGATGTCTCGCTGCTAAGTGCGGAGCTGGCGGCACTGATCAACGCGGCAAGCAATTATCTCGTCTCAGGTGAAGTACCACAGCCCCAAGGCAGCGCGCATGGCTCCATTGTTCCCTACCAGGCTTTTCGTGCCGCCGATGGCTATATCGTGATTGGCGCGGCCAATGATAAGCTCTTCCAGAAGCTCTGCCAGGCCCTGGCACACCCTGAATGGGCCTCTGACGAGCGCTTTCGCACCAATGCTGAGCGCGTAAAGAATCGCGAGGCCCTGATATCCTTAATCGAGGATGCACTCCAGGCGGAGAGCGTCGCTACCTGGGAGCCACTTTTAGCCCAGGCGGGTATCGCTGTCGGGCCAGTCAACCGCATGGACCAGGTCTTTCAAGATCCCCAGGTTATGCACTCGCAACAGGTCGTGAGCCTGGCTCACCCAACCGCTGGCGATGTACGCCTGGTCGGGCCAGCAGTCAACTACAGCCTCACACCCGCCGAAATCACCAGCCCACCGCCGCTGCTGGGTGAGCACACCCAGGAGATTATTCAATCCTACCGTGATCCTTCACAGCCTGGCAACAATTAAATAATGCCATGTGCATATCTCCCTTTTCTCCCTAGTAAGTTACTCTGATACTGAAAAAGCGTCTAGCACATATGAGACTCTACACAGAGGGGAGAACCATATGCCACGCAAGAGGGATGAGCAACAGCCTGCGCTCTTCTCTACCTATCGCTATGATTGGAAGAGCATTCATCAACTCAAGCTCAAGGACATCCTCGTTATCGCTGACGAGGAAAACAGGGTCAACACTATCAAACACGATGAAGCCGATATGAGCTGGCTTGTCACTTACACCAATCTTCGTACAAACGACAGAGGGGAGCAGCTCTATTTCACGCATGACTTTGTCTACGTACGCAAAGCTGACTCGTAGGTGATACAATATAGTTGCGTTACATGTTATTGATCTATACAGAGAAGGATACTCTCACCGTGGTTGATCGCGTCTTTTATAGCTCTTACTCTATTTTGCCCCCACCCGTGGTCCCTTCCCACCAGGGCAGGTAACGCGGCGTCGCTCTATAAAACCTTCTTGATAAGCGCATCCTTCTCATAAGGCCTTGCGCCTCTCTCTACACGCCTTCATCCTGCCCTCACACGCCATTTTTCAACTCTAAGATCTTATTCCGAAACCCAACGTCACTCGCGCCTGCCCCTGAATGGGGGTGACTAGCGCTTCCCCCATTTCCCCATCCGGGGACACGCGGGGACCACCTGAAGGTGGCACGGCAAGCGCGCTCAGGGTTTCGGATCAGAAGTAAGATTGTTTTTGAGGAAGGGATGCTCTATGCTTTCGCGCAATTCTTTTCGCCGCGACTTCTGGTTTATTCTCAGCGCTTCTATTGCCTGGGGGACGGTCGGGGTCGCCAATCAGGCGATCTATGCTCATACAGCCACCAATGCACTTTCACTCGCCTTTTTTCGCCTGGCTATCGCCACGCCACTCTTTCTCGTTGCCTGTGGCAAGCTACTGGGGCGCCGCCTCTGGCAAATTAAACCACGTGACCTGCTGATCATGATCCTGATGGGGGGCGTGCAGGCACTGTACCAGGTAAGCTATAGCGCGGCCATCGCCTATACTGGCGTCACCATTTCCACACTGATCGCGCTCTGTGTAGCCCCGGTCATCGTTGCCCTCTGCTCGACCTTCTTGATTCGCGAGCACCTGACGCGCTCAACGCTGCTGGCGCTGGTCCTGGCCCTTGGCGGAACAGTGCTTCTAGTGGCGGCAAGTTCCCATCCACAGCAGGCGAGCGTGTCTTTGTTGGGAATCGGGCTAGCCTTGCTGGCCGCTGCTGGTTACGCTTTCTTTATCCTGCTAGGGCGCCTCTTTAGCACTGGTTATCACTCGGTCCAGATTAACTTTGTGGCCTTCGGGACCGGCGCGCTTCTGCTTCTACTCTTTACCACCTCGACGCCGCTGGTGACTACCTATCCACTCAATGATTGGCTCCTGCTACTCTACCTGGGATGTGTGCCTACCGCCCTGGCTTATGCCCTCTTCCAGGCTGGCATGCGCTCGATCTCCGCGACGATGGCAAGCATCATAACGCTCTGCGAGGCACTGACCGCCGCGCTCCTGGCCTGGCTTATCTTCCGCGAAGAGCTGGGCGTCTTTGGTATTCTGGGCGCGTTACTGCTCGTTGGCTCGATGCTTATTCTTATCTATCGAAAATACTTCTGATCCGAAACCCTGAGCGCGAAGCGCTAGTCACGTGAGTGACGTTGGGTTTCGGAATAAGATTATAGTCTTGACAGGTAGGATATTTCCTACGTATAATATGCCTGGGTCACATGCGTAGGATAGTTCCTACGCATCATCCAGGGCATAAAGAAGGATACAATGCATGCTTGATTCCATCGACATGGTCTTCGCTGCTCTAGCCAACCAGACGCGGCGGGAACTGCTGCGCCTGCTGCGTGATGAGGGACCCCAACCCGTTCAGCAACTGGCGGACCACTTTGCTATGCAGCGACCAAGCATCTCGGAGCACTTAAAAGTATTACGAGATGTGGGACTGGTTAGCGAGCATAAACAGGGGCGGCAGCGCTACTACTCTCTACAGGGGGCGCCATTTCAAGAAATTCAGGAGTGGCTGTTGCCCTATGAGCGGTTCTGGAAAGAGCGTATCGCCAGTTTAGAGCAACTACTTGCAGAGGAAAACCATGACTGAGACTCTTACTATTTATTGCGACCAATTTCTCCCCTACACACTAGCCCAGGTCTGGAAGGCGCTTACCATGTCAGAGCTAATTGCACGCTGGCTGATGCCTAATGACTTCCAGTTGCAGGTAGGACACCATTTTACCTTTCAAAACGTACCCATTCCTAACGTGAAGTTTGGTGGCACGGTATACTGTGAGGTTCTAGGGTTCGAGCCTGAGCGTTGGCTGAGCTTTAGTTGGGTTGATCGAGGTAAGGAGAACGGGCTAAACTCAACTGTAACCTGGCGCCTCGAACCTGAAGGAGAGGGGACACACCTTTACCTGGAACACGCTGGATTTGATCCCAACCATCCACTCCAGCATTTGGGCTACCAGATGATGAGCAAAGGCTGGAGCCGCCTCCTCCAACACATTGCCGATATACTGGCTGAAGAAGAAAAGTAAACTAAATTACTTCGTAAAAAAATTGCGGCTATTCATCACGATGAATAGCCGTCGTTCTGCGTCGTTTAGTCAGCGAGGTATGGCGTTTGGATTGGAGCCGTCGCTCACGGCTTGCCATGCCAGGCCTTGTTGGTACACGTGGAGCATCGACATGCTGGAGTCGTTCCAGGCGTGCCGCCATCCGTTCAAAAGCCATTTCGCGGTTGGCATATTGTGAACGCCGCTCGGTCGCAGTGACCACCTGGCCACTGGGACGATGGATCAGACGCACACCGCTCTCAACCTTGTTGCGATGCTGCCCTCCAGGTCCACCAGCAATAAAAAACTCGATCGTACAATCGCGCTCCAGCGAGTCACGATCAATTGGATACCATTGCGTAGTCATCACCCCCTTGCGCTTGCTCTAGCTTACCACATAGACGCAAGAGGATGGGACGTGCGCATATTACTCTTCCTCAGGAGCCCCCTGAGGTGGCAGCAGGACAAAGCTTAGCAGGAGGCCAACGAAGCCAGCGATCACAGGTGCTCCGGCCCAGAAGGGCGCGGACCACTGAATGCCGCTCTCGTACGTGATTGGTCCCACAATAGAGAGATCAATGAAGTACAGGATATAGAACATCAATGGTACCAGGAAAGCGAACAAACGCACGCGCTCCGGCTGGTCCGATGATGGCTGCAAGAAGCGATAGACAAGATCTGCCGCGAGTCCACCCAGAAGCGCCGTGGGAACAGCAATCAATGCCGCACGAGGATGAAAAGCCAGCATCAGCACGCCGTTTAAGCCGAGCATGAAGGCGAAGGTGCCAAAGGGCAGCCGCCAGCGGCGCAGAATCAAGAGCACGCAGCCCATCATAATAGCAGTATTCAGCAGGATAGCGGTAATGCCATCTGTGGCCGAACGCGTAACAGTAAGCAGCGGCCAGGGTGAGATCAATGGCGAGGCGTACGAAGTAAAAAAGGTTAAAAGCGAGAAGGTAAAAGTCAGGGAGAAAATGACGGGTCCCAGTTGGCGCCAGGAAGGGGCAACCCCAGAGCGACGCCAGGCGGCACGCAATGGACCAGTCAAGGCGAGAGCAATGCCCAACGCCAGGCCCAGGTGTGTCGGGCTAAGCAGAGCCTCGGTGCTGCGCTCAATCCCCAGAAAAATGTGCCAGGTCATATCGCCAATGCCGCAAATACCAAAAACCACCAGACCCAGCAGCGTGAGATCATACCCCTTTGGAATGGCGCGCAGCCAGTTTCGATCTTTCAGGGTCATACTCAGCAGCGATCCGAAGGCAGGTGTACCCTGGCCACTTGTAAGGGGCGACTGGCGTACGGTGAGAAATACCTGAGCGAGCAGAGTGAAAGCCACCGCCAGATATCCCGAATAGAAGACAGCATGCCAGGGGGTAAAGAAGGTCTCTAGCTGCGGAATATTGCTGTGCGCCCACCCATCGATAAAGAGACCGCCCAGCCACCAGACGGAGACAATGACCATAATCCAATCAAAACGGAGGGAGCTCGCAGTGCGCACCACTATCCCGCTTGCTCCCTGAGAAAACCCTAGATTATCAGATTTGCTCGCCATGGAGGATTCCTTCCTTGTGATGTTCCCATGCATCGAGGTATGATACCTTCATTTATACGACGAACTATACACCAGAGTTAGAGAAAAGTCTATTCAACCTCAAGGAAAGACGGGCTAGTTCCCCTGGTGAGGAGGCGTGGAGGGCGCAGGCGCGAGAAACACTGAGAAAAGTATGAGCATATATAAAAGCGGAGAGATGAGGAACATACCTCATCTCTCCGCTTCATTGATAGAACTGCTCTTCTTATTGTAACACTAGGCTGATAGCTTCAATCGTAACTCAGCGGCGGCCTCGCGCTTGCTCACATAGACCTTGTTGCCACAGTAGATGTTGTGCCGCTTGAACTCCTCGGGAGTTTCGCGCTCATAGCGTTCGCGCACGCGCGGGTTGCGCTCGGCAGCCGGAGAGAAGAACCAGGCGTCCGCAAGGGGAGCGTAGGCGGCCTCATGCACCCAGGTGGGACAGGGAAGCTCATATTTCGCACACAGGTACTCCACCGAGGCCGCGCAAAAGACTGCCCAGCGCTGCAACTCGGGCGCCAGGTTCGCCGATACCTCGATAGGATCTTTGACTAGATCCTCGCGGCGGTCCGCGAAGTTTTCAAAGAAATCGTTCATAAAATCGCCTAGCGGGACCCACGGTGTTTTGTCGGTATCCTCACAGATCTGCCGAAAGGCGACAGCCATGGTCTGTAGCTGTGTGCATGTTTGCATGATACTATCCTCTTCTGCTTGCAGCCTCTTTCGCTGTCAACCAAATTATACCATGAAGAAGGAAGAAACAAGAAGAGGTAGGAGTGTGTGATGTGTATTTTTTGAACGCGTACGCGTTCAAAAAATACACATCACACACTTACTCAAAAAATAACTCGTCGAGGGTGTCTTCGAGGAAGTATTCTTCTTGCCAGCGCTTGGCGATAAAGGTATCTACGAGAGCCTGGGCTTCATCGCGCGTACGGACTCCGAGTTGTTGGGAGAGGGCTTCAACGTCGCTACGATCCTTCTCGCGGAAAGAGATCAGCTTCAGGGCGAGGATGCAGGCCTTGGAGGGAAGATAGACTGAGAGCTTGCCAAAGGTTTTCCAGTGGCGGGCCTGAGGTTCAGGGGCGAAGCCGCGCACAAAGAGGGCCGCATCATCATTGAGCCAATGCTGCTTGATCTTCAAACGGCGGGCGACCGCGCGCACCGCCGTTTGAAAGAGCTTTGTCTCTTTGGTGGCCGTATCCCGATTCGTGGTATCGGGCAGGTCCATCAAGACGACGTCGATATCCTGGGTCGACTCGCGGTTGCCGACCATCATGAGCATATAGACGCCGCCCACGATCATAATACGCACCGGCTCCTGAAAGCCGCGCCGCTCTAGCTCATCTCCCAACTCCTGGAGATAGAGCTCGACTTCTTGACGCTCCATGCCTTAGCTCAATCCTTGTTTTCGTTCTGGTTATTATTTCTTACCCAGCTTCGCCATAACCGCCTGCTTCAGCAGGGAGATCTCCTCCACCTTCATCAATAGAATACCACCAAAGAAGACGATCACGGCGGCGGCGCCTGCAATGAGCGTCGTTAAGAGCTGACCGCGCAGCGTGTGCAGGGAGAAGAAGTCATAGTGGCCCATCCAGTATTGCAAGGTCCAGGCGACCACCGCCATCGCCACGGTCGCAATAATAATCTTGAGGAGCGCCGGGAGCGAGGAGCGGAAATGCAGCGAGCCAAAAAATTTGTAGAACAGGGCGAAGAGGAGAATGCCATGCATCGAGTTCTGTACAGTGTTGGCGAAGACCAGCGCGGGCATGCCAATCGTGCGATAGAAGGGCAGAGCGACCAGAGCGTAGAGGCCATAGCAGACGAAGCCCACAATGACGGGGACAATGGTATTCTTGCGCGCATAAAAGGCGAACATAATCAACTGGTCCACAACCAGGAAGGGAAGCTGATAAGCGTAATTTTGCAGGGCGACCGCCGCCAGGTCGGCATCGCTGGGCTTAAAGAGCCCATGATGGAAGAGCAGAGAGACGATTGGATAGCGCAGGATGATCAGTCCCGCCATGGCTGGGATCATCAGGAGCAGGCCCAGGCGCAGGCCCATAGTCAATGTCTCTTTGAACTGAGCGTCCTCTTTCTCGGTGGCGTAACGCGAGAGCGTGGGCAGGATGGCGAAGGAGAGCGCTGCTGCCACAAGGCCACCAGGGAATTGGATTAAGGCCGTGGCGAATTTAGCAGCCGTCAGATTAGCCGCATGGTCACCAGGGGTGCGTGTCATCAGACTGAGATCGAGGAAGACGAAGAACATACTGACGATATAGCTCACAGCGAGAGGGGCATACAGCTTGAAGATACGCCGGATCGCGGGATGCTTCATATCCAGCACGAACATATATGGCAGGCGCTGGCGTTTCAGTCCAGGTACCAGCAACGCAACCTGCGCCAGGCCACCTAGAATGACGCCAAAGGCCAGGCCCAGTTGGCCAAAGTGGGTGGCACCAAGCCAACCAGTCACGATGGCACCAGCGATGATTCCCAGGTGCAGCGCGCCCGAGGCAAAGGCCGCGAAGCCAAACTCCTTGCGCGCATAGAGCACAGCCTGCAAGACAGCGAAGGGTCCCATAATGGTCAAGGCACAGATAATGACCTGCGAGAAAGTAATGGTGAGCGCCTTCTCGCCTGGATTAAAATCGCCAGCCAGAATAGATCCCACAAACCAGGGCGCGACAAAGATAAAGAGCGCATTGACAAATAGTGAAATAAGAATCAACAGATTCACCAGGCTATAGACCACGCGCCTCAGTTCCTGGTGCCTCTCCTCATCGGCGTAGTCCGTAAAAGTGGGAATGAGCGCGCCACTGACGGTGCCATTGGCCAGGAGATCTAGAAAGGTTTGAAGGGGCGTCAGGGCGGTAGCGAAGGGCCCTATAATGGGTGTCCCCAGGCCCGCCAGAACACTCTGGCGTAGCTGACCCAGCACGCTGCTCCCCAGGTTTCCCAGCATAACAACCGTCGCCGACCTGACGAGTTGGCCTCGTTTACTTGGCGTTGGAGCAGCCTCAGTCGTCTCGACTACCCCAACTATCTCCTGGTCAGCGATCTCCTGCTGAACCGGTTCAGGAGCTGGAACATGCATTGTGCTCGCTTGCTCTTCCATGAAGAAACTACCTCTTTATCTCTTGCGTTACATGTGAGTTTATTTTGATAGTGTATCACTCCAGGGGTAACAAGCCCAGCAAAGGTAGAAATAATTCCTATTCTTTCTCACTCCTCGCGCCTGCGGCGCTCGCAGGAGTAGATGATGTGGTGGTCCTGGCAGCCTGTGGCTGCCAGGACCACCACATGACTGACTCGAATAGGGCCACCACATTATCTACCCGAAATAGGCTGCATAGAGCAGCCACATTGTCTACCTGGAACAAGTTGAATACCGAGTCATCAGTAAAAGGTAGTATCTCTTATAATAATAGTTCCCAGGTTTCGCCTACGAGGTCGTGGCCGAAGCTGTGGTGAGGCTCCTGCTCCACGAGCTGGAAGCCAGTTTTGGTGTAAATGTGGCGCGCCTCCACAAGAATGCTATTCGTCCAGAGCTTGAGCTTTTTATAGCCCCTACGGCGCGCGAAGCGAATACACTCTTCTACCAGGCGCGTGCCGAGTCCCAGGCCGCGTGCCTTCGGTTCAACCAGCAGCAGGCGTAATTTGGCCTCATCCTCGTTGGCCCGCACGACAAATACTGAACCCACAATCTCGCCTTGCATCTCGGCAATCCAGCAGCGCTCCCATTCTGGCTGATAGTTGTTGATAAAATCTGCGACAATCTGGGCCACCAGGGCCTCGAAGCGCTCATCCCAGCCATATTCCTGGGTATAGAGCACACCATGCCGGTGCGTTACCCAGCCCATATCGCCTGGCTCATGTGAACGTAAAAAGAAGGGTTCAGAGTATTTCAGGCTCTTGTTAAAAATATGCTCAATGCCCTCCATAGCGCTCAACAGGCGTTTCTGCTCGCCCTCGCTTAACTCACCAAGCATTTCGCTGACTTCGTCGCGTGAACGCTGATCCAGCACGGAGAAGGCTTGCTTTCCCTCAGCGGTTAGGCGCAGGAGGCGCTGGCGTCCGTCGGACTCCGAGCGCACCTTCTCTAGCAGTCCCTGCTGCTCCAGGCGATTGAGGAGACGACTCAAGTAGCCAGCGTCCAGTCCCAACTCACGACACAGGTCAGATGCCGTCAGAGCATGCCCCTGAGCCAGGTCAAAGATCACACGTGACTCAGTCAAGGAGTAGGGGCTATGCAACAGGCCCTCGCGCAATACGCCTATCTGCCGGGTGAAGAAGCGGTTAAAGCGTCGTACCTCGCGAATCCTGGTCTCCAAATTATCCACCATCTCTGTTCTCTCTTCCTTGCTTATAGCAATTAATTACTTGCTTCAGTCAAATATAAGCCAAAAACAATAAAAATGCAAGGACGAGGACAGAAGACGATCTCTTCCTCTTTTTTCTGTCACTGTTCCTCTTTGTTTGCCACTGAACGGGTTAGGCGACTGCTCGCAAAACTATGTCTCACCCTTATCTCAATGCGCCTGCCTCCTTTTGCTCAAGCGATACGTGTTCAGTTACAGACAGGCACACAATATATCGCGCTACCAAGAGGAGGGAACCATGCTGCATTCATTGCCACTTCTCATATTAATACTAATTTTTGTGGCCGCAGTCGCCGTCGTCTGGCTGGCTGGTATCTACCTCTCAAGCACGACCGATGAGATGGATGATCGCTTTAAGCTGGGGCAGGCTCTGGGAGGCATGCTCTTCCTGGCCATTACGACAAACCTGCCAGAGATCGCGATTACGGCCAGTGCGGCCCTTTCACATAATCTGGAGATCGCGGTTGGTAACATCCTGGGCGGAATCGCTATTCAGACGGTGGTGCTGGTCCTATTTGATGTTGTGGGCCTGTGGCGAAAGGATGCGCTGAGCTATTATGCCGCCTCTCTCCAACTGGTCCTGGAAGGTGGCCTGGTCATTGCCGTGCTTCTCCTGACAATTATGGGTACTCAGCTCCCCTCTTCGCTCGTCTTCCTACGCATTACGCCAGCGACGCTCCTCATTACTATTACCTGGATTGTCGGTGTCTGGCTGATCGGGAAGGCACGCAAGGATCTCCCCTGGCAGGAGAAAGGTGTTCCCGAGGAGGTGCTGCATGGAGAGCGCAGCGATAGAAAGAAAAAGAAGATACAACACTGGAACACAGTACATATCGTACTTGTCTTTCTGGCCGCGGCCCTCTTTACGCTGGTTGCAGGTGTAGCACTTGAGGAGAGTGGCAATGAGATCGCTAATCAAATTGGCATGAGCGGGGTCGTCTTTGGTAGCACTATTCTGGCGCTGGCAACCGCTTTGCCAGAGATCTCAACGGGTCTGGCTTCGATCAAATTGAAGGCCTATAACCTGGCTTTTAGCGATATCTTTGGTGGCAATGCCTTCCTCCCAGTCCTCTTCCTGCTCGCAACTCTGCTCTCAGGCGAAGCCGTGCTGCCAAAGGCACAGAAGGCCGATCTCTACCTGGCCGCGCTCGGTGGCGTACTTACCATCATCTATATCTATGGGTTGATTTTCCGACCTAAGCGTCAGATACTACATATGGGCATCGATTCTCTCCTGGTGCTCATCTGCTACGTGCTAGGTATCCTGGGACTCGTTACCTTCGCGCGTTAAGCATTCCAGGGAACCATGTAAACGAAGGACATTTCATGAAGCAGCATTCACCACGCTCGACCGCGTAGAGCAGCAAATAGAGCAAGTGAACTTAAGCGAACTTATAAGATTGCTAATAGAGGGGAGTCTTCCTCCTGTACCTCCCCTCTACTAGATCATTTTTTTGTGCTTATTGCACGTACTGTTGCGCAACAGCCAGTTCGTTGGCTAGCCCCTTCCACTCGTCTTGATCTGGACCATCATAAATCAAGGTATAGGGGCCAGAGAAGTTGGCCAGGCGCGTAATGTCTAGACAACGTAGATAGTCTTCCTGGTCCAGGACATAGGGTGAGTCAAAAGAAGCCTTCGCATGGCAGGACTCAGCCAGGGGAGCAATCTCTTCAAGGGCTGCATATTTCTCATGACCCTTCCAGTTACCAAAATCGAGACAGAGTCCGACCTCGCCATTCAGGCGCTCGAACAGGGCCTGAACCGACTGGGGAGTTGAAAGGAGCGCGAACCAGTTCTCAGTCATCAAGCGTACATCCCTTTCCCTGGCCTCAGCCGCCAATATGCTCAAGGCCTGGTAGCTTCGTTCTAGCGCTTGAGGCGAGGGGGCGGATTTTCCAGCGATCACACGCATACAGCGTGCCCCCAGTGCTTGAGCCACGTCCAACCACTGACGTATCCATGCCAGGTCACGCTCCCCATTCGTAGGATGCGTAATATCGCCGTCATCTACCAGTAACGAGAAGAGTTCTACCTGTGCAGCCTCCAATGCCGCTCGCAGTTCTCCGAGATACCCTGGATCGAGAGTGGGCAAATGAAAATGACAAATCTCCATAGTAGAGATACCCGCCACCACCAGGCGCTCAGGCAATGCTAACAGCGAATACGCCCCCTTGTTGTGAGTATCGGCTGGCAGCGGATCGCCAACACCATAAAAAGCCGGACCGCCAAGAGTACGATGCAGGCTCCACGTAGATACTGAGACACGAGCAGATTGATTATTCGTCTGCAAAATACATCCTCCCTATCTCTTGCAAAGAGCGAAACGCTCCTACACATAAGCAAAAATTATTTTATAGTGAAGTATATCTCTCAAAGCGGGCAGCCGTCTATTTTATTTCCAACTGCATCCAGGGGAAGAAGCCTCACTCTTCGCGCGTTACAGAAAGGTACGCAGTCAAGCCTATGGTAGAGGTGAGACCTTCTCGCGTTCCCACCTGATAACATAACGGAGATCTAGCGTGCGAGCACTGTATGAGCTCCACGGTTTCCAGACGGTCATCGTCTATGCGGTTGCGATACAGACACAATTTCGACCAGCCTGCTTGGCTCGATACATAGCCAGGTCCGCGCGTTTCATGAGCTGATCTGGAGTCGAGGCATGATCGGGATAGAGAGCGATCCCCACGCTGATAGTGACATGCGTCTCGTGCCTCTCCCCCTCGGTCTGCCAGCAACATGGCCGCTCTTCCAGAGCGCGACGAAGCCTTTCTGCGACGCTCATTGCCAGGTCCAGGTTGGTGTCCCGTAAAATAACCGCGAACTCCTCTCCACCGTAGCGCCCGACCGTATCATCTGCCCGAAGGGAGGCTCGCAGGCGCTGCCCCACTTCATGCAGGATACAATCGCCAACCTGGTGTCCCCAGCGATCATTGATCCGTTTAAAGCGATCCACGTCGACAAAGAGGATCGCACATGTTCTCTGACGACATTCAGTAAACACAACATTGAGCGTGCTCATGATTGCCCTATGATTCGGGAGTTCTGTGACCGGATCAGTTGTCGCGGCACGAGCTTGTTCTCGATACAGACGGTCCACTTCCATGAGCAAGACCTCTTGTTGCTGATACGCTTCCTGAAGTTGCTCGCGTAACATTCTTTCTTTTTCCGTCTCAAATTGTTGATCACTCAGCAAGGCCCATAGCCGGGGATATTCTCCTCCGAGCCAGCCCACGACAAGTGTTACCGCAACACTCATGAGGAGCGTATTTTCCCAACTCCGGTTGGGCATTGAGGCAACCCAGGATGTCGAGAGCGTCGCCCAGATAGCGATTACCGACGTACTTATTCCAGTGAGCGCGATAAAGAAAAAGGGAAAATGTTTTCGCCACCGTAGCCCAGGAGAAGCGCCCTGTTGAGATCCATAAGAGCGGATAAAGAAGGGCAGGACAAACAGAATGATCGTCGACGTGAGGAGCAGGATAATCGCTACCGCCAGGGAAAGCTCGTAGTTATTATACCTCGTCACTGCTGAATTTAGCTCGTATACATGCAGTAGAGGGAAGAGGACAAAGAGGACGGCAGAAGTCACCGCAACAGCCAATGCATCTATGAGCAGAGAGACGAGAGGAACACCCCAACGATTAGGACGCGCAAAAGAAGCAGGAAGGCGATGGTGTTGAGCCAGCGTCACCAATAAACGCGAAAAGAGCAGTAGATAGACAACCAGCAGTATCACATCTGAGCAGGCCAGGGCGAGGGCAAAGAGGGAACCACCAAACGAGCCAAAGAGCATGGTGCTTGCACGAAATGCGGTCAACGTTTCTGTTTCGGGCGTGGCTGGTAGCACTACCACAAGGCTCCAGGTACCAAGAAGGTAGAACAGCAGTATGAGGCCCGCTCCCCACCAGACATAGGTTGACGCGTGTCGCAAACCAGCCTGTCCTTCACGCAGTTCCCTCCCCAGGAAAAGAGGATAATTGACGCCAAGTAAGGCGAAAATGATGGTACTAAAATAGGACGCATTGTTCGGGAAGATGGCATACCAGTTTACGGGGCGTATAAAGGAGGCAGCGCTCTGGTGCCCTTGCAGGAGCCATTCGAGCGCTCCCGCGCCGAGTAAGAGATAGAGCAGGCAATAGAGCAGGCAGCTTACGAATAAGACGTATTTTAAGCGTGCGAGCGGGAGGCAACTAATACCCACCGCCAGGCAGAAAAGAAGAAACATGGCGAAGGCATATTGAGTGGATGTACTGAGGTACGCCGGGTATAAGAGGTGCAGATAGTCAGCCACCTCTTCAATATAGGTAGCCGTCAGTAAAAGACCAGCAACCCAGGTGCCAAAGGTCACTATAAAGCCTGGAGTCGAGCCAAAGACACTGCTGACCCAGGCATAGAGGCTGCCCTGTCCAGGTAAGCGCAGCGCAAGCCACCGGGTGATGATGGTACAGGGAAGCAAGAAGCTTGCTCCTCCCAATAGCCAGTAGGAAATCGCGGATGGACCGGCGGGGTGGATATAAGCAATATTAGAAAAGACCATGACAGCCAGGAGGAGAAGAACAACAAGGTCCCTCCTGCTCAGCACAGCAGGGAGTAGGGGAATCTCAGGTCTGGAGCCTGGCAGGGGTTTGTTGGGTTGAGATGCTGAGAGCGTCTTCATTACTACTTCTCTCCCTGGCTAGAGGACAATGAGCAAGAGGGAAACGTTCGGCTATAAAAAGAGAAGAAGGCCAGCGCGCGCGGCATATCTGCTCTCTATTATTCATAGTAGTATCAATAAAAAAACAAGTCTCACCAGGTACCGGCTTGCTCTACCCCTGATGTGATATGGGTTGTCGCGACCGCAAACAGCTACTGACGTACGATGTAGTCATTTTTCAGAGATTACTGCCAGTTTACCTTCCACGTTTTCTGACTGGACTAAAACGGATCAATCTCAGTGGCATCTACCTCCAACAAGTAGAGTTTGTCCCTTCAGCGACAAGCATGATTTCCTTTATCGTGAGTCCGATGGCAAATGGGCAAGAGTCTCCAGATACGTTGCTTCAACAGGATCTCCTGGTTCAGCGGGGCAAGATAGAGCGTGAAAACAAAATAACCATCAATCAACTCACGTGGTCAACTGCCATTGTTGATATTCCACGCTCCCAAGTAGCAGCCGTAAAGGCAGAGGTCGCCCATTTTCATCCCTACCGGATCGCGTTTAACACGCCACCGGAGCAGTTTTATACCAACGAGAGGACCATGGAGGCAATCTTCCAAACCTTCCAAGAGCTGCAGTCATAACGGGATGTCAGGAAAGACAAGGATTCCTGAGCTGCCGCCGCTGGCGAAGCCAAGGGCACAGCTCTTTACCCTCACCCAGCCCTACTTTTAAGCTAAAACTTATCCTTTTCTAAACAGATACTCAGGCATTCATGCATCGTATCGGATAGGTAACTCGTGTCCATAGTAGAAAGAGTTGCATCATCTATTACAAGGTATCCATTTTGTATAGGCAACCATCACAAAGTATCATCATCTCTTGCATATCTCAAGCAGATAGAGTATACTTGGATGTATGAAGTTATCGAGTTATGCCAAGAAGATTGGGATCAGTTATAACAGCGCCTGGCGTATGTGGAAACGCGGCCAGATTCCCGGCTATCAATTGCCCACCGGCACCGTGATCATTGATCCGCCAGAGCTTCGCTCGGTTCCGGTCCACGCCGTCGCTGTGTATGCTCGTGTTTCAAGCAGCGAAAACAAAGACAACCTGGAAAGGCAAGCCGAGCGGCTGGTGACCTGGTGCAATGCCCAAGGCTGGTCGGTCAGCAAAGTCGTCAAAGAGTGCGGCAGTGGCATCAACGATCAGCGGCCCAAGTTTCTGGCGCTGCTGGCAGATCCCAAAATCGGGCAGATCGTGGTTGAACACAAAGATCGCGCTTCTCGCTTTGGCGTGGCCTATATTCAGACCTTGTTGGCTATGCAAGGACGGAAACTGGTCATCGTCAACACCGCTGATACCGCCGAAGATGATCTCATGGGCGATTTTATCAGCATCATTACCTCGTTTTGCGCTCGTCTTTATGGTCGCAGACAAGCCAAACGCAAGACGGAACAAGTGCTAGCGGCTTTGCAGCAGAATGGACCCGCCTGTGAGCAAGAAGCCCCAAAAAGCCTCGCTTGATGAGAAAAAAAAGCGCAAGCGCAAAAAGAAGACGAAGCAGACCATCACTCGAGCGGTGACCCATATCCGTCTCATTGAGGCCAATCCTGGCAAACTTGAGGCGCTCGATCAGCTTGTGGCGGTTTACTTGCCGCTGTGCCAACAGTACACCACCCTGTTTTGCGAGGCCGAGACAAGCCCGGACAAGTACCAAGAAACCGTCTTCAAAACCGATCTTTCCGACCGCTTGCATCGAGTGGCAATACAGCAAGCCGCAGGCATTGCCAAAAGCGTTCGCACGAATCGAGCGAACGCCTATCAGGCGTACCTGGAAGATGTGGCTGATTACGCTCAGGCCAAGGCTCAGGCGGAAGGCCGGATGACCGCCTTCAAACGCCGCGAACCGACCTGGACCGAATGGGATCTCCCTGTGCTGCGTGTGCCAGTCATCCAAGCCAATGTCAACGTGGTGGTGGTCGAGAAGTCGGAGGACTCCACGTTCGACTACTGGCTGCGCGTGTCCACCTTAGATGTCGGGAATCCGCTTCGAGTCCCAGTCAAACTCGCCTCCTATCACAAACGAGCACTCGAAGGCCGCACGCTCAATGCGTCCACAACACTTCACAAGCGCAATGGAGTCTGGTGGCTGACGCTCTCCTTTGACGAGGACGTTCCTCTTCAAACCAAGCCTGACGCCCCTACAGTAGGCGTCGATGTGGGCATTGCCCATTTCCTCACGACCTCCACCAATAAAGAGTATGGCAGTTTTCATGGCAAGATGGCCCGACAGCACAAGCACGATCGGGAAAAGCGTCGCCGCAAGGCGAAACTGCGAGCCTGTCTGGAAAAGAAAGGCGTCCCAAAGGGCAAGCTTCCTTCGACAAGTTCTGAAACGTCGCAACGCTTGAGCCGTCACGTCAAGCAAGAGATCAACCGGGCGGTCAATGCGTTGGTCAAAGATCATCGAGATGCCAGACTCATTTATGAGGACCTCAATGTGGCCTCGATGCGCTTCAAAGCAAGGGTGATGAACAGTTATCTGTATGCTTCTCACCTGGGGCATATCCCAGAGCAGCTGGCCTGGGCCGCCGCCAAACAGGGCATGGCAGCCCACACGGTCCGAGCCGCCTATTCCTCTCAGGAATGCCCCCGCTGCCATTATGTCGATCGCGCTAATCGGCCGAACCAGAAAACCTTCAAGTGCCTGGTCTGTGGTTACGCAGACCAGGCCGACCGCAAAGCCGCACAGACGCTCGCGGGACGCTGGGGGGATCGGAAACTGGCGGCATGTCGCTCGACCTCGGAGGTCAAGGCGCTCCTCATGACGCGGCATGAAGCGTGGAAACAGCAGAATCAGCAGAGGATCCAGGATGCCGGGCCTCCCGTCCAGTTGAGCTTCTGGGATCCCCCAGAGATGTTCCTGGAATCATCTCACGAGTGAGCATCTCTCAGTAGAGAGAGGTGCATAGGATGCTCGTAGTGCATCCTCCCGCCTAGTCCGCTGTTTGGTAAACAGGCGTAGGTTAAAGTGAGAAGGATAATCATTGCAATAGATGGTTATGCTTTGATCAACTATCATCTATGATTACATTTGTAATCCGAGAAATATTTGAGAGGCCAGCATATATTCGCCTTCTCGCGAAATTCCTCGGATAAGTCGAAAGGGGTAACATCATGATTGGTAGCATTCTCTGGGCCATCGTGGTCATTCTCTTTGTTCTGTGGCTGCTTGGTTTCGTCTTGCACATCGCAGGTGGCCTGATTCACCTGCTGCTGGTGATTGCCGTCATCGTGGCCCTGTACAATCTCTTCGTGGCTGGCCGTTCACGCCGCACCGTTTAACCAGCAACTACTCAGCAGAGCAGGAAAAGCCTTTCTGGTGATATAGACTTGCAAAGAGAACCCATCGCACACATCTTATGCTTTGTGGGTTCTCTTTCTACGTATACAAATTCTCATACGCAAATTCACACACAAAAATTCAGCACACCCCTCAAATTCTTTTTGCATAGAACTATTTCATATAACAAAGGGGAGGAGAGGATGCAAATTGCACCCTCTCCTCCCCTTTTGTCGAGCACACGTGAATGGTTATCACACACCCTCTACACTACACGAGCTTATTTGTACGTGTTTGTGTTGGCGCAGGCAGGATCGCTGGACTTGTAGATCTTAGCCCAGTCTCCAGGAGGAGTCAAATCCTGAGCGTTATCCACAACACCCTGGACACATGTCTTAAGGACATAGACTGTGGTGCGCTGATCAAAAGGAATCCAGGCCGCATCATCGACAAGTTGCTGCTCAATCTGGTTATACTGGGCGATACGCTCAGTGGCATTCTGATTGACATCAGCCTTCAACATGAGGTCCTGAGTCTGCTGCTGGACACTGAGATCCTTTGCTTTACCCATACCGTAGTTGTTCTCGTTGTTGGACGACCCCTTACCAAAGAGCAGGGTCAGCCAGTCCTGAGGATCGGGATAGTCAGCGATCCAGGCAGCGGCCCACATCTGCAATTTGTCATTGCCGACGGTACCGGACTCATCGGCGAGGCGCTTGTTGAAGTCCTCGTCGTTGATGGTTACGTTAACGCCCAGAGTATCTTTCCACTGCTGCTGCGCGAACTCGTAGAGGTTCTTGGAGGTCTGTGAACCACCAGTTGCCACCGTCAAGGTAATGGCGGGGAAGTTGGCGGTTGTGTAGCCTTCCTCTTGCATACCTTCCTGGAAGAGCTGCTTGGCCAGGGTCTTATCACCCTTGGTGCTGGTCACGCCACCAGCAGCCTTCAGATTGGGATTATAGCCAGGCATACCCTGGGGCACAATATGGTTAGTCGCCAAACGCACGCCCTTGGTAATGCTCTTCTCAATCGCACTCTTGTCGAAGGAGAGCGCAAAGGCCTGGCGGATCTTGACGTTGTTGAAAGGCTTGGTCAGCCAGTTCATGGTAAAGTAGTCGATAGCCAGCTGAGGGGCCTGGCGGAACTGCTTGTTGGCCAGAGCACGTGCCTCATCCAGGTTGGCGGTTGGCACTCCAGCCTGGTCCAGCTGATTAGTCTTGTAAGCTTTGTAGGCCGTCTGTGGATCTTTGTAGAACGCGTACACTACTTTCTTCAGCTGTGGCTTGCTACCCCAGTAGTTAGAATTGGGTACAAAGCTAACATACTTACCATTGAGGTGCTGGTCCAGTTTGAAGGGGCCAGAGCAACCACCCTCGCTCAGGTGCTTCAGGAAATCGGTATCGCCATACTTCTCTACAAAGCTTTTCTCTACGACATAGGAGGTCGAGTAGGTCAGCGCCTGCAAGAAGTACTGGGCATTGCTTTTGGCCACAATCTTCACTGTTGTGGGATCGACAGCAAAGATGCTATCGCCAATCAGTGTGGGGACCTTGCCCGCAAAACGCTTGTCCGAGTCTTTAATAAGCCCCAGATAGGAAGGCGCAACCGTCGACTTCAACTCAGGCTTGAGAGCACGGTCAATGCTATAGACCACGTCATCCGCGGTGATGGGGTTGCCATCGCTGAACTTGAGATTAGGACGCAGGGTGAAGGTCCAGGTCAAGCCATCGCTAGACTGTTTCCAGGACTGAGCCAGTTCGGGATAGACTTTCAGGTTGTCGTCGAGCTGGACGAGGCCCGTGAACATCATGTCAAGAGCAGTGATAGAAGCCGAGTCGGTCGAAAGCGCGGGATCAAGCGTCGCGACATCCGATAGACCACTCAAAGGGATGACATAGACCTGCTTGTCATCAGATAGTTTGCCACCAGTTGTGTTACCACCCGAACTGCCACCGCATGCTGCAACGAGCACGGCAAGCAGGGTCAGGAGCAACGGCAAAAAGATTGTCACACGTTTCTTGCCAGACTGCATCAAGTACATTCTCCTTAGAAAAGCATACAAGGGCCATGATTTGCTGAGATAGTGAAGAGTATTATCGCCGCTTAAATTATCTTTTCCCGGCTATAAACCAGCTCACCACTGGACCTCTTCTCTACTACAAATAAGTAAATACCGCTGCTACTATGCAAGATAAACAAAGGCAAGAAAATCCGTCTTTCTTACCCCCCACCATTTCCATATCCTTAGAAATGGATACTGCATTTACACAGCGTATTATATATACGCCACGAGTTTGTGTAATCTCTCGCATAAATCCCAAAAAATCAAATTTCATGCGCTTTAATAACTTACCTAGCTTTGTCTTCCATCAAGTTATCTACGATATAAAATATAAAGGTAATATAATATCAAGCACCTATGTAATCAAACCATCTTATTAACCAATATTAGTGTGTTTGTAGATCTGTACTTCCTTTTTTTAACAATTTCATGCTTAAATACTTTAAATGCGAGCGATGTTCGCATCCAGAAAGCTCATACAAACCTGCATCACAAGCTCATTTTACAGAGCACTATTTCACAATAAAGAGGAGAGGAGAGGATACAACTTGCATCCTCTCCTCTCCTCTTCTGTCAAGCGCATGTGATTGAAGTCGTCACATACCCTCTTTGCGATACGAGCTTAGTATGCGCTCGTGTTAGCGCAGGGGGAATCGCTGGACTTGTAGATCTTCAGCCAGTCCTGAGGAGGAGTCATACCCTGCGCGTTGTCCACGATACCCTGGACACAGGGCTTGAGTACATAGCTCAGGGTACGCTGATCGACGGGCATCCAGGCCACATCGTCAACCATCTGCTGCTCGATCTGATTGTACTGAGCAATACGCTCGGTGGCGTTCTGGTTAACGTCAGCTTTCAGCATCAGGTCCTGCATCTGCTTCTGAGTCGCAACGGTCTTGGAAGTACCCAGACCATAGTTGAGCGAGTTATTGGATGCACCAGCACCAAAGAGCAGGGTCGTCCAGTCCTCGGGATCGGGATAGTCCGCGCCCCAGGCCGCAAACCACATCTGCAATTTGCCATTGCCTACGGTATTAGAGACATCATCCAGGCGTTTGTTGAAGTCCTCATCGTTGATGGTTACGTTAACGCCCAGAGTGTCTTTCCACTGCTGCTGCGCGAAGGTGAAGAGGTTCTTCGCCGACTGTGAACCACCACTGGCAACCGTTACTGAGATGGCGGGGAAGTTTGCAAGGGTATAATGGGCTTCCTGCATGCCCTCCTGGAAGAGCTGCTTGGCCAGGGTCTTATCACCCTTGGTGCTGGTCACACCTGCAGGACCTTTGAGGTCGGGATTATAACCAGGCATGCCCTGAGGCACGATGTGGTTGGTTGCCAGGCGCTGACCCTTGTAGATGCTCTTCTCGATGGCGCTCTTGTCAACGGCGAGAGCAAAGGCCTGGCGGATCTTAATGTTGTCGAAGGGCTTGGACAGGTAGTTCATCGCGAAGTAGTCGATGGTCAACTGAGGCACCTGGCGGTACTGCTTATTAGGCAGGGCACGCGCCTCATCCAGGTTGGCGGTTGGCACACCGGCATTGTCCAGCTGATTGGTCTTGTAAGCTTTGTAAGCCGTCTGCGGATCTTTGTAGAAGGCGAATACAACCTTCTTCATCTGGGCCTTACCAGCCCAGTAGTTGTTACTGGGAACAAAGCTGACCTGTTTGCCGGAGGTGTACTTTTCCAGCTGGTAGGGACCAGAACAGCTACCCTCGCTCAGGTGCTTCAGGAAATCGGTATCACCGTACTTCTGAACGAAGCTCTTTTCCACGACATAAGCGGTTGGATAGGTCAGCGCGTCGAGGAAGTACTGCGCATTCTGACTGGTCACAATTTTGACCGTCGAGGGATCAGGGGCAAAGAGGCTATCGTTAATCAGCGTGGGAACCTTGCCTGCAAAGCGCTTATCCGAGTCTTTCACCAGGCTCAAGTAGGCCGGAGCCACCGTCGACTTCAACTCAGGCTTGAGGGCGCGGTCAATGCTGAAGATGACGTCATCCGCGGTGATGGGGTTGCCATCGTTGAATTTGATTCCCGGACGCAGTTTGAAGGTCCAGGTCAGGCCATCACTGGAAGTGGTCCAGGACTGAGCCAGTTCGGGATACACCTTCAGGTTGTCGTCGAGCTGGACCAGGCCCGTAAACATCAGATTAATAGCGCTGATCGAAGGCGAGTCGGTTGAGAGCGCGGGATCAAGCGTCGCGAGATCTGATAGACCGCTCAAGGGGGTTACATAGATCTGTTTGTCGTCGGATAGTTTGCTACCAGATGAGCTACCATTACCTCCTGAATTGCCGCCACATGCTGCAACGAGCACGGCGAGCAGGGTCAGAAGCAATGGCAAAAAGAGTATCCTACGTTTTTTGCCAGACTGCATTAAGTACATTCTCCTTAGAAAAGCATACAAGGACTATGATTTGCTGAGATAGTGAAGAGTATTATCGCCGCTTAAACCATCTTTTCCCGGCTATAAACCAGCTCACCACTGGACCCCTTCTCTACTACAAACATGTAAATACCGCTGCCACTATGCGAGACAAACAAAGACAAGAAAATCCGTCTTTCTTGCCCCCACCTTTCCATATCCTTAGAAATGGATACTACACTAACACAGCGTATTATATATACGCCATGAGTTTGTATAATCTCTCGCACAAATCCCCAAAAATCAAATTTCATGCTCTTTAATAACTTACCCAGCGTTGTCTTCCATCAAGTTATCTATGATATGAAATATAAAGGTAATATAATATCAAGCAGCTATGTAATCAAACCATCTTATCAACAACTATTAATGTGTTTGAAGATCTGTACTTCCATTTTTTAACAATTTCATGCTTAAATACTTTAGATACGAGCGATGTTCGCATCCAGAAAGCTCGTGCACATCTGCATCATAAGCTCATTTTACAGAGCACTATTTCACAATAAAGAAAGAGGAGAGGATGCAAATTGCATCCTCTCCTCTTTCTTTATTGTGAAGCACATGTGACTAGTTGTCACATACCCTCTTCGCTACACGAGATTAGTAAGCGCTCGTGTTGGCGCAGGAGGAATCGCTGGTTTTGTAGATGTTGGCCCAGTCGCCAGGAGGAATCAGATCCTGCGCGTTGTCCACGACACCCTTGACACAAGTCTTGAGAACATAGCTCAAAGTACGCTGATCGACGGGAGCCCAGGCGACATCATCAACCATCTGCTGCTCGATCTGGTTGTACTGAGCGAGACGCTGGGTGTTATTCTGGTTGACATCCGCTTTCAGCATCAGGTCCTGCATCTGCTTCTGCGTGGCAACCGTCTTCGAATTACCCATCCCGTAGTTCTGCGAGTTGTTGGATGAACCAGCACCAAAGAGCAGGGTCGTCCAGTCCTCAGGATCAGGATAGTCCGCGCCCCAGGCAGCAAACCACATCTGCAGTTTGCCATTGCCTACGGTGTTGGAGACATCATCCAGGCGTTTGTTGAAGTCCTCATCATTGATGTTAACCGTGACACCCAGGGCATCTTTCCACTGCTGCTGCGCGAACTCAGCAAGGTTCTTGGCAGCAGATGAGCCACTGGTGGCAAGCGTCAGCGTGACAGCGGGGAAGTTAGAGGAGGTGTAGCCCGCCTCCTGCATACCTTGCTGGAAGAGCTGCTTAGCCAGGGCCTTGTCGCCCTTGACGCTGGTCACGCCAGCCGGACCTTTGAGGTTGGGGTTGTAACCAGGCATGCCCTGAGGCACGATGTGGTTGGTGGCAAGGCGCGCACCCTTGTAGATGCTCTTTTCGATGGCGCTCTTATCAACGGCAAGAGCAAAGGCCTGGCGGATCTTAATATTGTTGAAGGGCTTGGCCAGGTAGTTCATCGCGAAGTAGTCGATGGTCAGCTGAGGCACCTGGCGATACTGGTTGTTAGACAGGGCACGCGCCTGATCCAGGTTGGTAGGTGGCACATTAGCCAGGTCCAGTTGGTTGGTCTGGAAGGCTTTGTAGGCCGTCTGGGGATCTTTGTAGAACGGGTAAACGATTTTCTTCAACTGTGGTTTGCCACCCCAGTAGTTGGTATTGGGTACAAAGCTAACAAACTTGCCAGAATTATACTGATCCAGTTTGAAGGGGCCCGAGCCGCCACCCTCGCTCAGGTGTTTCAGGAAATTGGTATCGCCATACTTCTGCACAAAGCTCTTCTCCACGACATAGGAGGTCGAGTAAGTGAGCGCATCCAGGAAGTACTGACCGTTCTGACTGGTCACAATCTTGACCGTCGAAGGATCGGGGGCGAAGAGGCTATCATTGATCAGCGTGGGAATCTTGCCCGCGAAGCGCTTATCCGAATCTTTAACAAGCGCCAGGTAACCTGGGGCCACAGTCGACTTCAGTTCAGGCTTGAGGGCGCGGTCAATGCTAAAGATCACGTCATCAGCGGTGATGGGGTTGCCATCGCTGAACTTAATGCCAGGACGCAGTTTGAAAGTCCAGGTCAGGCCATCTTTGGAGGTGGTCCAGGACTGAGCCAGTTCGGGATAGACCTTCAGATTGTCGTCGAGCTGAACAAGGCCTGTGAACATCAGGTCAATCGCGCTGATCGAGGGAGCGTCAGTCGAGAGCGCCGGATCAAGCGTCGCGAGATCCGCTAGACCAGCCGTCTGTGAAGCATCCACATAGATCTGCTTGTCATCAGAGAGTTTGCTGCCAGTTGAGCCACTGCCTCCTGAATTGCCACCACATGCCGCGACAAGCACGGCGAGCAGGGTCAGGAGCAATGGCAAAAAGAGTGACACGCGTTTTTTGCCAGATCGCATTGAGTACATTCTCCTTGGGACAGTATGCAATGACCACTTTGTGTTGAAATAGCAAAGATTGCTGCATATCATCGCTTAAATTAGCTTTTACAACCTTACGTCAGCCATATACCAGGAAAAACCAAGCGTTCTTGTTCACACCTTTTCATATCCTTAAAAAGGGGGACTCTAGTAACGCAGTATAGTATATATACGTCATGGGTTTGCATAATCTCTCACACAAAAAATATAAAAAATAAAACCCATACACTTTAATAGAATATCCTATCGCATTCTTTCATTACATTGTCTACAATAAGAAGCAAAAAGATGCTCTATTATCTAGTAGCGGACATAAGCAAACAGACATATTTGCTACTATTTCTATGCATTGCTTGTTAGCTTTCCCCATTTGTAGGATATAATATATTTAAATGTCTCAAAGTAGAGGCGCGTTATACACTGATGACTCGCTACTATGCGGGGCTTCAGCCAAAACTCGGTGAGGAGTGCCAGGTATGCCTCCACTTTTACGTCATTCGCTGCTCTACCAATTAGTAAGCGTCTATTTACTTTTTGTCATTGTAGTTCTCGTCGGGGGAGCAGGAATAAACACTGTTATTGAGCAACAACAGCGCGAAGCCGTTCAGGCTTCTGACCAGGCCCTGGCTCAAGACATTGCGCTTGAGACAAATCTTCATTTACGCGATTCTGAAGTTTCACTGAGCACGCTTGGATATCAGGCCATGCAGGCCAGGAACTCCCAGGCCATTATGCAGCTCTTTCAAACCTATCAGGCTGCGCGTAACGACGTAGACCATGTATACTGGCTTGACCCACTCGGCCTCATTCAAAGCTCTTATCCACAATTGAAATCCGATATGGCGGTCGAGTTTTCGCCGCCAGATGTGGTCCCACGCGTACGTAATACAGCTAACCCTGTCATAGAGGTAGGCATCGCCGTTGAAACAACCTTTAATGCAGGTGTCATCATCGCCGCTCCTATAACTAATAAGCATGGCACGCTTGTCGCGATCATTGCCGCCAGCCTCTCGCTCTTCGAGTTGAGCGATCCCTTGCAAGCCGTCGTTAAAGCGCAACAGCTCCAGCAGCATCAACTCCAAATTAGCATTATCGACGCCCGTGGCGAGCTGGTAGCGACTCCCGATCACTCGCGTCTCCTGCAAACTGTCCTTGATGAACTGCCAGGCGCGGACCTGGCCCTACAGCATCAAGGGAACTCACAACTTGGAACAGGGCTTGATGGGCAGAGCTGGCTCTTTAGCTCAGTCCCAGTTCCTGATATTGGCTGGGCCGTGGTTGTTCAGCGTCCTGCCGCCGAAGCTCTCCACGTCGTGACCCAATTGCATCTCTGGCTTCTTACGGTCGCGCTCATCTTCACTGTCGGCGGCCTGCTGTTCTGGCTCCTGCTACATGGGCGCGTTATTCGCCCTCTACATACCCTGGCGATACAGCACCAGGCTCTGCCCTCCTCGGAACAATCTATCCCATCCCATGCTACGCAACTCGCCAGGCGCGCGGACGAAGTTGGCTACCTGGCACGCTCACTCATCCGCCTGGAGCGCGATGGCCTGGCCAAGCTGGGCGAGCTCCAGACACTGCTTGAGACCTCAAGCGTCGTCGTGGGCTCCTTAGAACCACAGGCGGTGGTAGGGAAAATTATTCGCGAGGTTCGCCGCCTGGTAGATGTACAGGCCGCTGCGGTACTGCTGCCAGACGAGCAAGGGGTCTTGCACGTGCTAGTGAGCGATGGGCATAACCGGCGCTATAACTATGCCCTCTCCCTGGCGCCCGAAAATATAAGCTCCTCAGCGGTCCTGGCACTCCACTCTGGCCAGCCTGTGCAAAAGTTACTCAGCACAGAGCCAGCGCCTTCGCTCTCATATGACGAGGGCTTCCGCTCGGTGCTGGCTGTCCCCATCATCAGCCGCCACGCAGGCGGCGTGGTGCTGTTGGTCCATCGCACTCAACCCCAACCCTTTAACCAGAAGGAGATTGATCTCCTCCTGACATTCGCCAACTATGCCACCCTGGCCTGGGAGCACGCTGTCCTCTATGAGCGCAGCGATGAACGGTTGCGGGAGGTAGCGCGTGAGAATGCCCAGCTCTATCAACAGGCATCGGAGGAGAAACAAAAGCTAGAGGCAATTATGGAGAGCATGAGCGATGGCCTGGTGCTGACAGGTATCGATGGAACCGTACTCTACGCCAACCCGGGCGCCAGCTCCATCACCGGCCTACCCATTACAGAACTTGAACGTCATCCTATACAGGTCCTCTACGAGGCGCTTTCCCGATCAGCTATGGAGCCAGAGGAGTGCGCGCGAAAGATGCTCCAGGCCACTTCCGCCGAAAAGCCTGAACTCCTCATTGAGCTTGAGCCACACGCACAACGCCAGGTCATCCACCTGCGTTTCTTTGATGTGGGTGACGAGGCGGGGCGAACTATCGGACGGGGCCTGCTGTTACGTGATGTAACTCGCGAGCGTGAGGTAGATGAGTTTAAGACAACACTCCTGGGCGCGGTAGGGCATGAATTGCGCACGCCTCTGGCGGCCATCAAAGGCTACGCCTCTACCCTCCTGCAGGAAGACGTTACCTGGCCCATTGAAGACCAGCGCCACTTCCTGCAAACCATCAGTAGCAAGGCTGACTACATGGCACAACTTGTAAGCAACCTGCTGGACCTCTCCCGTCAGGAGGCAGGACTCCTACTACTCAAGCGCGCTCCGGCAAGGCTACAGGAAATAGTGACACACACCATCGCGGAGACCGAGCATCCGGATGTGATGGTAACCACGCGTATCCCTGATGACCTGCCTCTCGTAGATATAGATAGTGGACGCATAGAGGTTGTGCTGCGCAACCTCGTCATGAATGCCCTGGCCTATGGCGAGGGCGAGATACATATCTCAGCAAAGCTACAGGAAAACGCGGTCATTGTCGCCGTCACAGACAACGGCCCTGGCATCGCACCAACCGAGTTACCACATGTATTTGAACGTTTCTACCGCGCCCAACACGGTCGGCAACGCCATTCAGGAGGCACCGGGCTTGGCCTGGCTATCTGCAAAGCCTTTATCGAAGCTCATGGAACATCTATCTGGGCCGAAAGCGCTGAACAGGGAACAACGATCTCGTTCGCCCTTCCACTCCCCCCTTCCGGCGAGAGAAGGCTCACATAAGTAGTACAGGATCTACAATTATCAACATATCTGAACAAAGGGGAAAACTTATGCCAGCTACCCTAAAACGTATTCTGCTTGCCGAGGATGAGGAGGCGTTACGAGACTTTGTGAGCCGTAATCTGCGCGCACGTGGCTTTGAAGTCCTGGAAGCCAGCAATGGTCTCGAAGCCATGGCCCTCTGGCAACAGGAAGCCCCCCACCTGCTTATCCTGGACGTCATGATGCCACGTATGGATGGGCTGGAGGTCTGCCAGCGCGTGCGCCAAAGCTCTACCGTACCTATCATCATTCTCACCGCGCTGGATTCAGAGCGCGACAAAGTGGCGACGCTCGACCTTGGCGCGGACGACTACCTGACCAAACCCTTTGGAGTGGAGGAGCTTCTAGCCCGCGTACGTGCTGCCTTGCGCCGCACAAATTGGGAAGAGACAGGATCACTGCCAGCTGTCAGCAACGCCAAACACTTTGGCGAGCTCGAGGTCGACCTGGCGGGACATGTCGTACGCTTGCGGGGTGAAGAGATTCGCCTCTCGCCAACCGAGTTCGCGCTGCTGAAGCAACTGGTCACCAACGCAGGCAAGGTGCTTACGCATCGCATGCTCCTCCAGAGTATCTGGGGGCCAGAATATGGCGATGAGGCCGAATATCTTCGTGTCTATATCAACCGCTTGCGCCATAAACTGGAGACCGACTCAGCCAACCCGCGCTACCTCCTCACCGAGCCTGGCGTCGGCTATCGCTTCGTCGCCCCAACCAGCAATTGACATCCTCCCCATGGCTAAAGCCAGGGGATTCCTAGAGTCGCCTCTAGGGTTTCCTGCTTCGCTGAGTCTTGCCTGAACGAGACGAAACCCGTCCTGGTCTTATGGACTCTCCACAGGCGAGGACCGTGAGCCCCACGGTCACAATATTCTTGGCAGCGTTGATATCGCGGTCATGATGGATACCACATTCAGGACAATCCCATTGGCGGATATCAAGCGGTAAGGAGGTGAGAATATGACCACACTCGAAACACCGTTTACTGGAGGGATACCACTTGTCGATCTTGACAAGGTTTCGACCATACCAGTCTGCCTTGTATTCGAGCTGAGACACAAACTCACTCCATCCCACATCGCTGATCGCTTTGCTCAGAGTTGGGTGCTTGACCATATTTTTGACCTGCAAACTCTCCACGCACATCGTTTGGTTTTCACGAATCAGGCGGGTAGAGAGCTTGTGCAGGCGCGTCACGGCGACGATCAGCGATACGAGCATGAATGCATGCGACCTTGAGACGCGCCTTGTCTCGATTTTTCGAGCCCTTTTTCTTCTTGGCATGGCGGCGTTGAGCTTTCGCCAGGTTCTTTTCGTCCTTGTGAAAGAATCTGGGATTGCCTACCACTTCACCCGTCGAGAGAACCACAAAGGACTTCAAGCCAAGATCAGCACCAATCGCCTTCTCATTGCAAGGCAGATGGGCAATTTCCTCTTCCACAAGGAGACTGATGAAGTAGCGATCAGCGCAATCTTTGGTGATAGTGACGCTTGAAGGAATGGCCTCGTTTGGCAGAGGACGCGACCACACGATCTGGAGAGGCTCGCTCATCTTGGCAAGCGTAAGAGAGCCATTGCGCCAGGTGAAAGCATTGGCTGTATACGTGGCGGATTGGGTATTTCGCTTTTTGTGGAAGGTCGGGTATTTGGCACGACCTTCAAAGAAGTTGAGAAACGCTTTGTCCAGGTGGCGAAGAGCCTGCTGCAAGGGCACACTGGAAACCTCGTTCAACCAGTGCGTCTCTTCTTGCTTTTTCAAGTCAGTTAACAGGATACTTAACTCTTTGTAATAGAGTCGCTGATGGTCGTTGTAATAGGCATCGGTTTTCTTGCGCAATGCCCAGTTATAGACGAAGCGACAGCATCCAAAGGTTTGAGCAAGGATCTGCTGTTGTTCTGGCGTGGGATAAACTAAGCGCATGGGTCGCCCCATCCGCTCGTCTGCAAAACCGAGCATGAAGATTTCTCTTCACTCGGCTCCTCAATCATATGGCCCTTGTTATGGGTACCATGTCTTTGGTCGTGGCAATGTCGGTGGAGAGCACACTTGTTACTCAGTTCCTCTCCTCCTCCCTCACTTTTAGGAGTGATGTGGTCTATCTCGATTTGATCTCCTTCGCGGAACTGCAAATCGCACCATCTACACTTGCCTTGCTGCTTCAGAAGCAGCATCGCCAGTGTTCCTCTCGTTGTTGGGTGGTTTTTCAGTCGTTGGCTCCAATACATGAGGTTTCCGTCATAGGGGCTGGCAGCACCTTTTACTTTGACATGTCGTTGGATCTTCGTCGCATCATGCCTTCTCAGGTCATAATCTTCGGAGGTTGCAAAGATGCTGTATTGGCCTTCGCCTCTCTTCCAGTACCTTTGCCTAATCCAATGTCTGTTTTTGTTTGGGTGCCTACGAATTGCCCACGACCATAGCTGTTGCTGAAGAATGTAGTCACATCTACTGTACTCAGCCTTGGAGCAGACTGTTCTGTAGTAGTTGGACCATCCCCTGATGATGGCAGAAAGTTCCTTAATCAGTTGGCCTTGCGGCGCTGATCTCCGTTTGTTGATTTGCTGCTTCATCTGGGCTATGTGTCGTTTGACGGCTTCTTTGCTCGGTTTGATGATCGTTTTGAAGCCAAGCGGAGTGCCTTGTGAGTTTGTCCCTGTACGGTTCTTTCCTACCGGATATTGCCGGATGGAAAATCCTAGAAACTCGAATCCCACATTTCCTTCATAGGGTGTGAGCGTGTGGCTTATTCTCGTTTTACTTGGCTTCAGTTCCAGTCCCATGTCCCTTAACCAGTCATTGATTCTTGTTTTCACTTCAAGGATGGTTTCTAGCGTTGAATGAAAGACCACTAGATCATCGGCGTATCGTACCATTTGGGGTTTATCCCTTGTGGTCCTCTTTACGCCTTTGAGAGCCTCTTCCAGCCCGTACAACGCTATATTCATGAGTAAAGGAGAGACAACGCCACCCTGCGGGGTTCCGCTGGTTGTAGGTGTGAATTCCCCCTCTGTCATGACTCCCGATTTGAGCCAGGCCTGGACGGCCTGTCTCAGACGTGGATAGGTCTGAAGTTTTTTCAAGAGTGCTGTCTGGTCAATGTTATCGAAACAGCCCCGGATGTCAGCGTCAAGGACATATTTTGCCTTTTTTCCGATATCCAGAAAGATTGCTGCGATAGCATCGTGACAGGATCGTCCAGGGCGAAAACCATAGCTGTTCACCTCAAAGCGAGCTTCCCATTCTGGTTCGAGCGCGGATTTCACAAGACATTGTCGTCCGCGCTCATACATCGTAGGAATCCCTAAAGGCCGTTGTTCGTTTTTTCCAGGCTTGGGGATAAATACCCTTCGGACTGGTTTTACTTTCTGCGGCCATTGTTTGGGATGAATGAGCGATGCCACCTGTCGCCTCTGTTGAGGTTTCAAGTTCTTCACTCCATCAACCCCCGCTGTTTTCTTGCCCTGGTTATCCTGTGAGACGCGGCGTACAGCAAGAAGCCTTGCTGCTTCCGATTTCATCAAGAGCTTTTGAAGTTTTTGGACTGCACGTTGATTGCCACGTTGACTGGCTCGGTAGATTCTCTTTTGGATGCGGTAGACATGCTGCTCAAACTTGCGCCAGGGCAACTTGTTCCAAGCCTCACTCTCAGGGTCAATTTTCTTCTTGATCCTGGGTGCTTTCCTATTTGCTATCGTACTTGATCTTCTACTTTCCATACAACTGTGTCCACGTCAGCCTATCCTCTCGCTTTCCGAGAGGCATTCGCTTCTTGGACAATCCTTCCGTCGTGCTGCTTGCGGTTGGCACCTGCTCATGGTATCGACCCCCATGAGAGCAAACACGCGGTTACTCCGTTCCGTTGCTCTGTTTTGCGCTACCGTAGGTGTGCATTCTCCACCGGAGTCCTGACAGATAGGCAATGGAGCTGTACCATCTCCATTGTGTACTCGACTCGTTCCCGTTTTGGGCTGGCTTGTTATCCTGCGTAAGCCAGTTTTCCGTAACGATGGTTCAGTCATGCATTCGTTTTATCTGCCTTGTTAGACAGGCTTCTCACCGTAGTAGCCAGCTAGAAGGTGTCCTCATATCAGGTTTATGAGGCATCCCCCGTTTCATCCCGCTTCACTGATTGAGGGCCAGTCGCTACAGTGGGGATGATGCTATCCATTCCTATCGAATGAGAGAGGAATTGCGCCTCTCGTCAGAGAAACAGTTGTCAGTGTCTTTCAAAAAAAACACCGCTGCTCGTCCCCCATTTATCATGGTTTGGAGCAAAACGGGTCGCACGATACACACGGTACTTGAAAGCGCGTTTCTGTTTCATACGTTACATTATAGCAGTTACGGCGTAAAAATGCAACAATTTGCACTGCCCTATCCACCCCAAGAAAGGAGCGCGCCATTCATCCCCATGTTTCAAAACAGGGATCTTCTGGCGCGGTTAGATAAATCATATATCCGCCCAGTTGTAGGGCCCATGCTGGCATGGACTCACGCAACACAATGTTCTCACCTGTCCAGCGAAGGACGATCCAGCCGAAACGGCTGAAGAGCAGAGGGAAGGAACCCATCCATTGCCGCTGTGGCTAAAAGTTGCCCGAAGCGGAGACCGAATGGCATCCCGTGACCAGTAAAACCGCCAACGAAGAAGACCTGTGGAAATGTTGGCGCGACATCAACAATCGGATGCATATCCTGCGTACATCCCAGGATTCCTGCCCAGCGCTGTACCACACGCAGTTGAGGGGCAAGCAATGGGAAGATCCGTGGCAACACCTGCTCAATCGCCTTTTGTACTGGGATTGTTGGCACACTTTCCCAGACCCCAACCCCTGCGTTTGGGGCAACAGACCCGCACCCTCCAATCAGAATATTGCCAGAAGGAGTTTGCTGCATGTATTCTCCAGTATTCATGTGGACACTGAGTGCCATCGAAAAAATGGGATCAAGTGCCTCATAGGCTTGCATCTGCTCCAGAACCGGGACAATGACCTTCGTCAGTTCTGGCAATAAGGTACTCGTCCAGGCATTGATTGCAACGATAACCCTTTGTGCAACCAGGCTCCCCTGCGAAGTTCGCAGGCGGACATGTGCTCCATCCTGTTCGATCTTATGAACTTCTGCCTGATAGGCTTGGGCGCCATGGCGCAACGCTGCCTGGACCAGGCCCTGCACGAGCCGCGCAGAGTGGAGGAGGCCCTGTTCTGGCAGAAAACGCCCGCCAAGAATCTCGGGAGCAAGTAGTGTGTTGATCATCGCTTGCACCTGTGCTCGCCCAAGCCACTCTGCGGAAAATCCTTCTGCCCGTAATAGGTCCACTTCCTGGCGTTGTTCCTCACTCTGGGCTTCGGTTAGAGCCAACTGGAGCGCACCCGGCTCCCGATAGTCACACGCGATCTCTTCCTCCTGTACCACCTGGCGGAGCAAGACGCGGTTCTCATACGTGATGTCCATCACGGCACGGGCGGTTTGCTGTCCAAGGCGAGCAATGGCTTCAGGATAAGACCCGGCGGTACCAGCCCGAACAAAACCACCATTGCGCCCTGTCGCACCATCCGCAAGTGCTGTGCGTTCGAGCAGGACAGCATGAACGCCCGCTCGTGCTAACCAATAACAGGTCGCGGCGCCTAAGAGTCCTCCACCAATAATGGCGACATCTGCCACTGGCGGCAGATCAGTGGGGAGAGAGAAACGCGGAGAAGTACGTTGCCAATAGGAGACGGATTCTAGGACCATTACCTATATCCTTTCACTCTTTACAATATCAATTGAGATCAACCTGGTTCTGCGCCTCGTTGCTGTAGCAGGCCAGGAGGCCCGCTGCCCATTCCATGACGCTCGCTCGGAGTTCTCGCGGTTCCACCACTTCAGCCATGGGACCCAGGCCCAGTAAAGCCGTGCGGGCTGTCTCCATCGTTTCAAAGACCAGGGAAACCGTTCTCCATCCAGAGGCATCTGGTTCTGAGCGCAAAAGGCGGTCGCTGAGAGCTTCCCCAAAAAGCTGGAGAAGGCGAGGAACCGCATCTCGCGAAATGCGTAGTGTGACCGGGTAAGATGGCAGGAAACGAGCACACCATTCTGCCCAGTACTGAGCGAGATGAAATCCCTCTGGACGGTTGAACGTCTCCAGCAGCACTTCAACCTGTTGGATACGAGCAATTCTGAAAGAGCGGATAGTTTCGTGTGTGGCTCCAACAAGGTACCAGATGCCAGCTTTCACGACGAGTCCCAATGGACTGACCAGGGGTGTCATAATGTTCCCGCTTTCCTGCCGATAGACCAGAGAGAGGCGGCGATTCTGCCAGACAGCATCCTGAACAGCTCGCAAATGAGGCACCTGATCAACCGGAAAATTCCATCCTGTTGGGTCTACATGCAAGCGTTCCTGTATCTCCACGGCACGCCTTTTGTCTCGCTCAGAAAGCGTGCTCAAGACTTTGGCAAGGGCCACCTCTCGTGTCGTATGCAGATCAAGATCGCTCAACGGTCTTTGGCCTTCAGAGAAAAAAAGCGTGCTTAATTCCTCCTCGTTCAGTCCGGCTATATGGAGACGATAATCTGGCAGGAGGGTATAACCTCCTCTCGGTCCTCCTTCTCCATAGATAGGAACACCAGCAAGACTGAGATCATTGATATCGCGGTACAGCGTCCGCTCTGAGACCTGTAGTCGCTCTGCCAATTCCCTGGCTGTGAGGTGTGGGTAACGTTGTAACAGAAAAACAAGAGCAAGTAAGCGATCAAATTTCAGAGCTGTTCTCCTTTGCTGCCAGAACACGAAACCTGCGCTCAGTATAGCAACAATCCCTGACAAAAAGTGTCAAGGGCCGATCACCTTCGATAGCTGTCAAGTACAATTTGGCCGGTTTGTCTTCTTCATTCAAGAACCGTACATCCAGTGGAGTATGATCCAAAAAAATTTACGAGCAGGGAGCCAGCCGCGTGGCTGGCTCCCTGCTCGTTGGGGATAAGGTTTACGGATTATTGGGAGAAATGACGTTTAGCTGTTGGCTTTGTCGGTGAACTCGTTGGTGTAGGTCTTGCTCAGATCAATCGTCTTGCTTTTAACGGCAGGCTTGGTCTGATTCTCTACGTTGAGCACTGCTTCGGGACCTCCCTGGGGCATCTTGCCGTCAGGACTGTAAATCGCGTACTGATTCTTCAGTGCCGTGATGTAAAGAGCTTTGTCGCCAGCATAGTAGTCAGCGGGCATCTGCGCAGTGATCTCCTCCGCACTATGCGTGTGAATCCACTTCATGGTCTTCACGTACGCGTTGACCAGCTTCTGGACAGTGTCCTTGTGGCTGTTGACATACTCTGTCTTCATGAAGACGCAAATGAAGGGATAAGGACCACCCAGGGCAGCAGAGGTCGACTCAGGTGTGCGCAAGTCCACCAGGACGTTACCAATGCCCTTGGTGGTCAGACGCGAGATGGTCGGCTCGGTAGTCATACCAGCATCGATACGCCCTTGCTGCATCGCCGCGATAAAGGTATCGCCTGCACCCACGGGGACGAAGTGCACCTGGTCCTGCGAGATACCAGCCTTGGCCAGCAGCGCAATTGTCAGGTTCTGCGTACCTGAGCCCAGCTCAGTCACACCCAGGTTCTTGCCTTTGAGATCGGCGATGGTCTTGATCTGACCCGCTTCTTTAGCGGAGACAACCTCGGCCTCGCCAGGAGCAACGTCGAGCTGTACTACGCTCTCCATGCCCTTGCCAGCGGCCTGTAGATCAATGGTGTGATCATACGAGCCCGAACCGGCGTCTACCTGGCCCGCGAGCACCTGGTTCTCGGAAGACTGGCCAGACGCCTCGTCGATCAGGGTCACATCCAGGCCGGCTTGATCAAAATACCCCAGGCGCTTGGCAAGCATGTTTGGCAAATAAATCTGCTTACTCAGGCCACCAACCATGATTGAGAGATGCGTCTTGCCGCCGCTGCTGGCACTGCCGCTATCGCCGCCGCAGGCGCTGAGAACGAGAGCCAGGGTCATGCCCAGCATTAAGCTGGCCCAGACGCTACGCTTCCATGTTTTCATAGGGTTTCTCCTCTTTCATCTTTGATAAATATACGTGCAAAGATAGCGCTCCTTTGCGCATCTTAACGTATGCACTTCATACATCACGGTTTAGATAGTGACATCCTTCACCGTGTTTGGTCGCCAGGTAATCAAGCGATTCTCTAGCGATGTCACCAGGAACTCCATGATCAGGGCCACGGCCGCGAGAATCGCCATCGCCGCGAAGACACCATTGGCGTTAAAGTTCGCCTGCGCGGACTCGATCATCAGGCCCAGGCCCTCAGTCGAACCGATAAACTCACCAACTACAGCACCTACCAACGCGAAGCTGAAACTGGTATGTAAGCTGGCAATAATCCAGGTCAGCGCCGAAGGAATGATAACTTCAGTCGAGACCTTCCGGCTGCTCGCACCAAGCAGGCGAGCGTTCGCGATCAGGTTACGATCTACCTCACGAACGCCCTGGAAGGCATTGAAAAAGACAATAAAGAAGACGAGCACGACGGCAAGGGCAATCTTGGATTGGATGCCCAGGCCCAGACCAATGGCAAAGATTGAGCCAAGCACGACACGCGGAATGGCGTTGGCGGCCTTAATATAGGGGCTGAGAATATCGGCCAGAAAGTAGTTGCGCCCCAGGACGACACCGGAGATAACGCCCAGGACGACGCCAATCACAAAGCCGATGAAGGTCTCCTCAAGCGTGGCGCTGATCTGGACCCACAATGGCCCCTGCGCGGTCCCCTGGGTTACCCAGGTGACGAGCTGTGCCCAGATACCCGAGGGCTGTCCCCAGAAGAAGGAATCGATAATGCCTAGGCGCGAGAGCAGCTCCCAACCACCGACGAGCACAATCAACAAGCCAATGCGCAAGGTGTTAACGATGATGCGCTGACGAGTCCTGGCCTGGCGTGCTTTCGTCACTATGCTGACTTCAGCCTCATTTACTGCCATCTCAGGCTTTCTGCTTATTTCTTTCATAGCTAATGACCACCTCGTTGCGAAGAGCTTCCCAGATTTCTTTATACAGATGGACAAAATGCGGATCAAAGCGTATCTCCGTCAGGTTGCGCGGGCGCGGCAAGTCTATGGTGTAGATACCTTTGACGGTTGCGGGGCCAGCGGTCAGCACACAGACCTTATCGGCCAGGGAGATGGCCTCTTCCAGGTCATGGGTGACAAAAACGACGGAGGCCGATGTGGCGGACCAGAGGCTCAGTAGCTCATCCTCCATCAGGATGCGCGTCTGCACGTCCAGGGCGCTGAATGGCTCGTCCATCAAAATAATCTGTGGCTCGTTAATAAGGGTCTGGGCCAGGGCTACGCGTTTACGCATACCGCCTGAAAGCTGATGGGGATAGCGGTCCTCAAAACCAGAGAGGCCGACGCGGGCGATCCAGTCGCGCGCACGCTCAAAGGCCTCTGCCTTGGGAACACCACGGAAGAGAGGGCCAGTCACGACGTTGCGCAACACGTTTTTCCATGGGAAGACCGCGTCCGACTGGAAGACATAGCCGATGCGAGGGTCGATGCCCTGGACGGGATTGCCCATCACCTCGACCTCGCCAATGCTTGGCTTCTCCAGGCCAGAGATCAGACCCAGGGTCGTCGATTTACCGCAACCAGTGGGACCAACAACAGCACAGAACTCGCCGGGCTTTACACTGAGGGAGAGGTCGCGTAAAGCGGTATATGCCTGCCCATTTGGCGTCTGAAAGCGCTTGGTCACATTGCGCAATTCAATGGCAGGCGTCCCCAGGCCCGACTCAGATTGCAGAGTAGTTGATGTGTTTGTCATAGAGAGAGTAATTTTACCCAACCCCTTTCTTGAATGGTCTGCTGGCACCACCTTGTGCTACCAGTTCAAGTCGTTCTTTTATATGAGCACAATTGCTTTTGAGCTAACGGGTTGTGGTTGTGTACACAGCGTACAGGCGCGCCTGCCTTCCTTGACGATAAACTATACTCTACGCCTGTGCTGGTAAGTATAGCCAGGAAGGCATAAACAACGCATAAACGCGGCCCCCACTGGCATAAACAATGTATAAACACACTGCCGCCGATGAGGGCCGCGCTCTATAAATAGCCTTCCCTAGTGATGACCCTTCTAGACTGTTCCAAGCATGGCGTGGAAACGCTGCACACAGTGATCGCAGATAAAAGTAGTGGGTGAACTGCCTTCAGCGATACCAATCTCAGATGGGAAGAGATGAGCAATCTGGGAACCGCTACGCCCACAGAAGGAGCATGTCTGGTGAGCGGTAGGTGGTATGAGCGCGGTACGCGCCTGCAAGAGACTGATGCCTAACGAGCGAAGCAGGCCCGCGCCAATCCCCTCGCCTTCATTCATCAAACCCAGCAAAAGATGGGTCGGGCGTATGCTCTTCTCGCCCTGATTCTTCATCTCTTCCCCTGCCAGAATAATGACCTGTTTAGCGCGAGGAGTCAACAACGTGAGCGCGTCCGCGGATACATTCGTGGCAGGTGGCTCTCCAGGAATCAACTTGCTGTGCTGTGCCTGGCGATCAAAGATAAAAACGATACCAGCATGAATACGTTGAGGCGTAATACCCAGCGGTGTAAGAAATGAAGCCAGGCTACCCTCGCTCGCCAGGCCCCACAGCAGATGTTCTGTGCCAATCCACCAGTGTGAAAGGGTAAGCATCTCTTCGCGAGCGAGATCTAGTACACGCTGGCTCTCCAGTGTCATGGATCTGGCGAATGCGTCAAATGACGATTCTTGTTCTTGCATAGTATCCCTGTTCCTTTCCCTTGTCTCGACCTGTGCCGCACGCCTCAGTGCTCGCAATTGCAACACGCGAATGTGACCCGCGTTGGTTCCCAATGCCTCGGCGATCTCAGCCGCGCTATATCCCTGAAGATAGTGCAAGGTCAAAATGCTGCGATCGCGTTCTGACAACAAGCTGAGAAGGTGCTGCACGCGCACTTCGGTCTGCTGATCGATAAAATTCGTGTTCTCGCGAAAAAGAGACTGCGCCTCCAGGTCACTCAACGAACGCATTTCGTATGGACTCTGCGTCTGCCAATAGTCAACAATTGTTGTCCGGGCCGTTGCATAGAGCCAGCCGCGAGCACTTTCAAGGCTCTGATCTTCCTTGAGCCAGCGTAGTGCTTTGAGAAAGACCGTGCCGGCCAGGTCCTCAGCCAGGGCATGATCGCCGACTTTGCTGTAGATAGAGCGTTGCAGGTCGGCAGCATACAAACGGTAAATCTCTGCCAAACGGTTCAAGCGCTCCTGGCGACGCGCGTAGTTTGAGGGCTGCATAACGCTTACCATAGTTCCTTTCTGAAGGCTCTCAGTTTTTCATTGTGATATACAGATGAGCGTTACACCTGAGTATTGAGGGCGTTTATCGAGCAAGTGTGAGTGATAAAAAAACGGTGCTACATTTTGGCGTCCTATGCGATTTATATTTATAGAGAGTACTCTCAAGCCGCAAACGGCATTATCTTTTTCCTGGCAAAGGCTGCTATCCTGACGGCAGATCCAGGGACAGGAGGTCCTACGTCTATGACTATTTATTTTTACACGGCACGCGAAGAACCCTATGGCTGTTTCTCCAATTTCTCCCGGCACGGCATCGACCTGGATGGGGCCTGGTGGCCAACTGTAGAGCACTACTTCCAGGCTCAGAAGTTCGCGGGCACACCCTACGCGAATAAAATTCGTATCGCCTTCACACCCAAGCAGGCAGCCGACCTGGGGCGCAGCCGCCAACATCCCCTGCGCCCCGATTGGGAACAGGTGAAGGACGAAATTATGCTTAAAGCGGTTCGCCGCAAGTTCGAGTTACACACCCAGTTGCGCAAACTTCTCCTCGCGACCGGCTCCGAAGAATTGATCGAGAACGCGCCTAGCGATTATTATTGGGGGTGTGGCAGCGATGGCAGCGGACAGAATAAGCTAGGACAACTTCTGATGCGCGTACGTTTGGAGCTAAGTTCTTTACCCTCTCCAACATAGACTATTAACCATACGCTTCAGGAGACGAGCGATGGCTGACTTTTACGCAAGCCAATTTTGCAGTCAAAAATTGGCAGTTAAAAAACCTTGACTTTTAGCCGTAAATATGTTAATATTTAATCTGTCACTTGCGAATGACCACAAATTTGTGGTCATTCTCTTTTTTTGCGCAAAAGTAAGGTAATATTCATACGGTTGCAAGGCCAAGTTGCTGAAGAATCTGCTCCACTGTTTGCGACGGCGTCTGCTCGCTTGAATCAAGCCAGAGGCCAGCGTCTGCCATAGTTTCACGTAAGCTTTGATTAAGATAGGTAGCCCAGGCTTCACCCTGAGGACTCTTTCCACGATGCTTATCCCGCTGCTGCACGACTACATCCAACCGTGGCGCCAGCACTACTAGCGAGAAGGGCAGGCCGCTTAACTCCTCTTGTAGCTGCTCCCAGCGCTCTCCCAGAATAATGTCCTCCATCACAACGGTAAAACCTGCTTCATAGAAGGAACGAGCAAGTAGGCATACATTTTTGAGGCGCAGGAGCAATTGAGCTTTAGCTGCGCCCTGTGGCTCTCCTGGCTCCACTACCCATTGCCCTCCCGAGACAATCATGCGTTGCAAGGCATCTGCCTCAATATAGACGCCACGCGCAAAGCGCTGCGCCAGGAGGCGGGCCACAGTCGACTTGCCCGCAGCCATGATGCCTGTGAGCACAATAATTCTGGGCTGGCCATCAATCTTGAGCTGCGCAATAGCAGTTTCTGATACCATTTGATTTTCCTGTAACTCCATTAAATTTTTCTCTTCCCTGGCATGCTTGTATCCAGCAAGAGGCAAACACGCTTATCTCTGCACATACAAAATTTTCCATTTTTCCATTTTTCCAAAAACATCCTTGACTTTTACACCAAAATCAGGTATACTTTAACACATCACTTGCAAAGAGCCACAGATTTGTGGCTCTTTTTCTTTTCCCTCAACATATACGAGTATTACTCGGTACTTTCCACAGTCATTCTCGCTCCTCTTCGCCTTCGCCAAATTGCTATTTTTTATTTACATGTTTCTCGGCAATATTATCCCTAAGTCGTATGCCCTGCTACGCAGCGAGCAAACGATCTGGTTTATCGCCCGCCCATTTCACTGGTACCTTACACTGATGCAGCCTGTAAGCAAAAGTATACGTCGCTTTGGCGAGCTATTCACCCGCTGGCCAACTGATCAGGAGGTCGTTGAGACACTGCAACAGTTGCCATCCGGTTCTTCTGCTGCGCATGTAGTACGCGAACCATACCAGCACCACCAGAGAGAGGCCTTTGTCCTCAAAGAAGATCAGCTCATCTATCATCTCCTCACCTTGAGGTATAAGACGCTACGCCATGTTATGCGCCATCGTGATGAAATCGCTGCGCTCCCCTTAATAAGTTCTTTTGAGGAGGTTAAAGAGGCCTTTCTACGCTTCAACTATACACGCATAGTCATCTATGAAGAGACACTGGACACAGTCATAGGGTGCTCCATCTCCAGGACTTCTACCGCTGGATGTGCCAGGCACAACCCAATCAACCCTTCTCCCTGCTCTCACCCATTCAACCAATTCCTCAATTGAGGCAGAAAATGCATGTGATCAATGCTCTGAGCCTGCTGGAATCTCCCTCAGATCGACCTGTACAACTCGCGATTGTTCAGGACAACTATGGTCTGACCTGCGGACTCCTCACGCTTGCAGACATCTGCAACGCGATTATCACAGTACGCTAGGTCCCGGGTTCTATCTCCCTACCTCGGCTCGCAAGCTCGCCTCTGGGTAAGGGATGTGGTGGCTGGCCAACCAGCCACCACATCCCTTACCCCTGAGCACCGCAGGCGCGAAGGCTTCTTGAAAAGGTCCTGAATGCAAGTAACTATAAATTTGTTTCAAATTTGTTGCAATAGATGCGTTTATATGCTACAATTCGCAAGCCACTTTAATAAGCTCAATTATTCTTAATAACTTCCGCTAATGAAAGAGAGAATTTCTGATGAATTGTGCAAGCTGTGGCATAGTTGCCCCCTATAATGCAGCAATATGCCCCAACTGCGGTGCCTCCTTCCCCATGCCAAACTCATATCCCCAGGCTCCTGATTATGCACCACAACAACCCAATAATGCTCCTCCTGCGACAGGATATTCATATCCACAGCAAGGCTATGCCGCACCACAGCAAGGCTATGCCGCACCCGGCTACAATTCAGCGCAAGCAGGCTATATGGGTCAGCAGCAGAGCTATGCCTATGGCCAGCCTCAATATCCTCCACCCTACCAGCAAATGACAAATGTTACCGTCGTCAATAATGCGCAGACGAGTAACACGCCCGTCATCGTAGAGGTCCTGCTCAATTTCTTTCTTGGCATCTATGGGGTCGGCTGGCTCATGGCAGGCGAAACCACTACCGGCATCGTCCTGCTCGTCTGTAGCTTCGTCGTTTACTGGCCTGTGTTGATCGGCCTCGCCATACTCACCTTAGGGATTGGCATCTTCTGCGATATCCCGCTCGTTATCGGCGCAGTCATCTTGAATGCCGTACTCCTGAGTGGAGCCTTGAAGCGCCGTTACGCCCAGGTCACAGTGGTCCAGACAAGATATTAAACAATACAGATATCGCCTTCAATGCCCAATCGTTATACCTCTGTTTGTCGTGAAGCGCAACACTAAAAGTAAAGTGAACGTTCTCTAGAGGGAGGGGAGCGAAGGTATGCTTGGCAAACTCAGTAACACGCAAATCGAGGAAATGCTATACACAGAGATGATCGGGCGCCTTGGCTGTCATGCGGAGGGCAAGACCTATGTCTACCCCATCAATTATGTCTATGACGGCGAGTGTATTTATGGCTGCTCGCTCGAAGGAGTGAAGCTTCAGGTGCTGAGAGCCCATCCCGAAGTCTGCTTTGAAGTAGATCATGTGAAGAACCTCGCCAACTGGCGCAGCGTCATGGCCTGGGGCACCTTTGAAGAGCTTGAGGGAGAAGAGGCGGCACAGGCTGCGAACCTGCTGATGCAACGTGAAATGACCCTCATAGCCAGTGGCCAATCGGTTCACCAGATGCGTAAGGTCGATTCACAAGCTACCTCATTCGTCAGCGCAATCTACCGCATCCGCCTGGCCAAAAAAAATGGACGCTTCGAGATCGAGGATGATTAGAACGCTACTGACGTACGCGCCTACGCCTCTAGGCCAGATGTAGTACCCCTGCGTAGGCGCGTACGTCAGTAGCGCTCTGAATAATGCGTAGATTACGCGCTGGGGAAACGAATAATAGTACGTGCGCCATCGCCACGACGCATACGCTCAAAGGCCGTCTCCAGCTCATCGAGGGGAGCAGTGTGACTGACCATACCTTCGATACGCATACGGCCAGCCTGGATGCGCTTGAGTAGTGCGGGGACGTCGGCGTGGAAGCGTGAGGAACCATAGAAGCAGCCACGAATGCTCTTCTCAATGATAAATTCAAAGGCGGGTAGTGTGATCGTTGACGTTCGTGGCGCGAGGCCAACTACGACCGCTGTACCGCCGGCGCGAATCAGACTCCAGGCCTGCTCTATCGTGCGTGGGTTCCCCAGAACCTCGAAAGCCCAGTCCACACCAAGCTGTGTAATACGCCGGACCTCGCGCAGAGCCTCCTGCTCACGCGAGTTGATGGTGTGCGATGCGCCAAAGCTCTGCGCCATCTTTAACTTCTCGGGGTTGATATCGACGGCGATGATGGGATATGCACCTGAGAGACTGGCCGCCTGGATCACGTTCAAACCTACGCCGCCGCAGCCAATCACGGCCACACTCTCGCCTGGACGCACGCCGGCCGTGCGCTCAACGGCCCCTACGCCGGTCAGCACGGCGCAACCTAGGACCGCCGCGACCTCCATAGGTACGTCGGCGGGAATCTTCGCCGCCCCCTCCTGGGGAACAACCACATACTCACTAAAGCACGAGACCGCGAGAAAGTGGTGCAGGTTCTTATCACCAAGGTGCATGCGGCTGGTGCCATCGCGTAGCGTCCCCTGCACTCCCATGGCACCGGCAGTCGTACAGAGATGCGTCTGACCACGCTGGCAGAAATAGCACTGCCCACAGGAAGGGACCCAGGTCAGGACCACGCGGTCCCCGACCTCGAAACCCGTCACGCCCGGCCCAACTTCGGCGATGACGCCCGTGCCCTCATGTCCCAGCACGATCGGCATCGGCTCCGGCAGGCTGCCATCGCGCACATGCAGGTCGCTATGGCAGACGCCCGCCGCCTCCATGCGCACCAGGATCTCGCCCTGGCGTGGCGCGTCCAGCGTAATCTCCTCAATAACGACAGGCTTCCCCGCCTCATACAAGACAGCCGCTCGTGTTTGCATCATTGCTCACTCCTTCGTTACTGCTCGCAAATATGTATCCATACATAAATCGGCAAGCCTGTCCATCTCCTCGTGCCAGGCTTACAGGCATTATACCGCAAAAAAACACTTATCTTGAGGTCTCGGAGCCAGTCCACATCTCCGCCATCTTGCCATCGGTAATACGTACAAACCACATCACGCCTGAGATAATCTCTTTGCCTTGGTGGGTTCTCTGGATAGTGACACGGAGCGCCACCATATCACCCTCGCTCACAATACTCTTGATCGTAATCCGAAAATCGGGGAAGGCGGCCCGCACCTGAGACAACGATTGCTTGACGCTCTCAGGACCTTTCACCTCTGGATGCGCATAATCAACCCAGTCCGAGGCTAACACTTCATTGGCCAAATCCACATTTCCAGTGTTCCACATCTCCAGGTAACGTTTCACAAGGTCTTTATTTGCCTCAATATCCATTTCTCATCCTTTTAAAAATATTTGTCCCCTACTCATGAATGTGCTCCGCATGCTTAGAGAGGCTCTATTTATTAAAAAAACTAGGTTATCTGTTATATACTACGTCTATTCTCGTGCTGAATCTCATCAGAAAGAAGCATGATTGCACCTAAATCACAAGAGCAAGGCTTTTATGACAAATCAATGACAAAAGAGGGTGCCAGAATTCACATCCCAGTCATCTTCCAACACTATACTTTCTCTATCTACAGGAACTATAAAGTTAAGAAGATAAAGGAGATTGTATATGCACTGGGGTTCTGGCTTCTGGCCTGTGTTTCCGTTATTGTGGATAGGAATTGTGGCGTTCTTCTGTTGGGGAGCCTCCCGCTGGTTCGGCTGGAGGACCAAGCACAGACATTTCGAGATGCCTGTAGAGCCGAACGCGATGGAGATCTTGCGCCGGCGGTATGCGCGGGGCGAGATTGATGGTACGACCTTCGACCAGATGCGCGAGCGCCTGGAGAGTTCGGCCCAACCTCGCTACTAGATTCAGGATGGCATTTCTAAGGCCCTCCCTATTCCCCATTTCTCGACCTCGTCACACCCTGACGAGGTCGAGCCTCACTATAAAGAAGGTGTCGCATTTGCCACTCATGAGTGAAAACATTAACCGAAATGTGGCCCTTCAATGATATCGATAGGCGAGGCCACCTTCGCCGAGTCCAGGATGATAATCTCCTGAGAATCCTTAGGCCAGTAGATGGCGACAGTAAATTGCCCCATTGCTTTCTGGTCAAGCATTGCTCCCCTCTGCGCGTCCCAAAGTGTAAGTAAGGATGGATTAGCAGAGACAAGATACTTCCCATCAGGGGACCAGACCAGGTCTTCAATCCTTCCCTGTGTCGACATACCCCCCTGTTGCTGTAGCTTGCCATCTTGCAGCGACCAGATCTGTATGTTTCCCCCGGAATCATAGCAGGCAAGTTTGGTGCTATCAGGCGACCAGGCTTTAAGATGGCCAGATGCTAACACAGAAGACCCTGATGTGCTCATCAGCGGGTCGCCCGCCTTCTGTGCATCCCAGACATACAACTGATCCTCACCAATAGCAGCGATATATGCTCCATTGGGAGACCAGGTCAGCGAAGTTATATGCCTTTGAACACCTGAATAGGAACGCACAACTTTACCATGATCGGATGCCTCATAAACGGTTACCTCATTTTGAAAACCCTCCAGACTACTACCACGAGCGCCGACAAAATAGCGATTGTCGGGAGACCAGGCTAGAAGGAATGTAAGGGGAGCGCCTTTTGCATTAAAGACCGGGTAAGAGAAGAGCAGTGTATTCGTTGAAACATCCCAGGCGCTAAGATAACCGGCCATGTCCGAGATAAGCATATGTGTCCCATCGGGAGAAAGAGAGAAGTCATAGGGCGCATACTGCAACTGATACGGCGTGGTAGGAGTACTGGAGGCTTTGTCAATCGCGAGAACGTCAAAACTATCGTTGTATACTATAGCCGCATTTTTCCCACTAGAGGCAAAGGACGCGAAGCGTACTTGAGTGTCTTTAGATGAACTTTGTTGCATATCAGGCATAACACTCTGCGGCTGCGGCCTGTGCGGAAGTAATCCCTTGGAAAGGTTTGCCCCCAGAACAACGACAGCCGTACCCGCGACGGCAACACCAAGAATCGAACGGCGCGTAAGGCGCTTAGCTGGTTTTGGCTGCGGTTGCAACTGAGGTGCCTGTACTTGAACCTGTCCCATACCCGGCATTGGAACCGAACCCGGAGGAGAAGCCATAGGAGGAATAAAGATAGGTTGTCGGGGCGGCTGAATTGTGGGTTGAAGGCTGGCAATCTCGCGCAATACACCTTCAACAAGTGTGATCGATGCGGGACGCCGCTCTGGGTGAAGCGAGACCATAGACATGACCAGGTCTTCAAGTTGGGTCGCGCCAGGCAGGGCCGTAAGACGCAGGGGAGAAAAGTTGAAAGGGTTGTCGGCGGGATCTATGCCGGAGAGGAGATAGTGCAGGAGCGCACCCAGGCTATAAACGTCCGAGCATGGCGAGGTCTGCGCCTTCCCGTACTGCTCAGGGGCGGCATAGCCTGGCGAGCCAAAGGGAATGGTATCCCTGGTCTGGCCGGGCTTAAAATGCCGCGCGATGCCGAAATCAATGAGATAGAGCTTACGCCTCGTCGTCAGCATGATATTCGCGGGCTTGAGGTCGCGAAAAATAATAGCCGGCTGACGCGTATGTAAATAGTGAAGGACTGTACATAACTGAAGCGCAATATCGAGAAGCTCAGGCAGTGGCAACAAAGGCTCCATGGAAGTGGGTGAGCGCGTGGCGTCCTTGCGTTCGAGGTAGGCTTCCAACGTCTCGCCATCGATAAAATCCATGGTGAGATACCAGTGCTCGGGATCGGTGAAATGGTGGTAGACGCGAGGAAGATTGGAATGCTTGAGAGTAGAGAGGAGCGCTACTTCGCGATTAAAGGCATCCGTCGCCTCAATAACCTGCTGAGAAGAGAGGCCACGCAGATTAATTTGTTTCAGGGCCAGAATTGCGTTATTAGAATGAGTATCGGCAACTTTATACACAGCACCAAAGCCGCCAGTTCCAAGCTGGGAGAGCAGGCGATAGCGCTCGTGAATTAAGAAGGGCTGCTCATTCTCCACAGTATCAGTCAAAGGTTGATCACAGGCAAAGCAGGCAACTTGACCTACATCATTCGCGGCCCCACATTGAAGACAGTAAAGAACATCCGTTTTCATGCATATATTCCTATTTCTATTCCTCGCAGCAAATATTCATATCTCTATATTCTAAAACAAAATTAACGAAATGTGTGTGGGTCATGTGACCTATTTCAGGCTCGCGAGCTCTGCCGCTTTCCACCCACACCCCCTTACCTCCGGATTTTGGCGTACAATAAAAGGAGCAGATCAGTGGGGCGCTGCACTGCTAAAGCACGCGCTTACACATCATGTCACAGAGCATGTCGTACTATCATTTGTAGACGCGTGGGTAGTGGTCAGAATGGGAATGATGTGATACAGTACGAGAACGATTCTGTCCAGAGAGGGTTGTATGGTCACGATTACGCTCCAGTGCCCGCATTGTCAAAGTGAGAAACTCGTGCGAAATGGGCGAGCGCCCAACGGGAAACAGAAATATCTCTGCCGATCATGTCAGCGACAAAGCCGAGAACATCCCGCTCCTCACGCCTACTCAGCCGAACGCCGAGAAGAGATTCTTCGCGCCTATGAAGAACGCAGCAGTTTACGTGGGTTGGAGCGAACCTTTGGGGTGTCCCGTCAGACGGTCATCACCTGGATAAAAAAAGGCTGCCACGCTTCCGGCGTTGGATGAAACGTTGATGGAACCTGATGCCAACGATCAAGAGGCAACCGTACTAGAATTGGATGAGCTGTGGTCCTTTGTGTTGAAGAAGACAAACCCAGCCTGGATCTGGATTGCGTTGTGCCGCAAAACGCGACAGGTGGTCGCCTACACGATAGGGGATCGCAGCGAGGCAACGTGTCGTCGGTTGTGGGAGACCATCCCTCTGTCGTATCGTGCAAGTCACTGTTTCACCGATTTTTGGGCGGCCTATCGCGCGGTGATTCCAGAAGAGCAGCACAGTGCTGTGGGAAAAGACACAGGAGAAACGGCCCATGTCGAACGGTGGAACAATACGCTGCGACAGCGTTTGGCCCGCTTTGTTCGCAAAACGCTGTCGTTCTCCAAATCGCCCGTGATGCATCAGGCATGCCTCGACCTGTTTCTCCACCGATACAATCGTGAGCGCGTGCTCCGTTTGGGGAAGATGGAGGCGCTGCGCTGACACGCGACGTCATGCCCACTAACAGGCAGGAGGGTGTTCTTTACCATCCGATGCCTCTGGAGAGTAAAAGGAGCATGAGTCACCTGTATGACTTCGTAACCTCGTGGCACGCTAACCGGTTTGCACGTCGCCCGTCCGCTCATAGGTAGCGATGACGACACCGCGCGGCGACGCTTTCACGTCGCGCAAGCTGAAGGCTGCCGGAATGGTGCCTTCGCCAAACACTCGCTTGCCTATACCCAGCGTGATCGGGCAGATGTACAAGTACAGCTCGTCTACCAGATCATGCGAGAGCAGTGTCTGGAGGAAGTGACTGCTGCCGCTGACTTGTAAAACCGGCCCATCTTGCTGCTTGAGCTGTTGGATCGCCTGGACCACATCGCCCTGCAGAAGCGTCGAATTGTTCCAGTCGAGCTTCTGCAGAGTGGTTGAGGCGACATATTTCCTGGCGTGATTGATTCGCTGCGCCAAGGGGAAGGTCTCACTGGTCTGGTACGGCCAGAAGGCCGCAAATTGTTCATAGGTCTTTCGGCCTAACACGAAGTCAAACGGTGCGCTCTGGTGCTCGGCCAGAGTCTGCTCCAGAAAGTCGTCAAAGTACGGCGTAGACCACCCGCCATACGTGAAGCCGCCGCTGGGGTCTACCTCCGGGCCATCGTCTGACTGCATGACGCCGTCAAGGGTGAGGAAAGTGAGGACGATCAGTTTTCTCATGGGCTCACTATCTCCTATGGTGATGTCGCGTCGCGACGCGACGCGAGTAGTTAGAACTGGTGGCGGGTCTGACCTCTGCCGAATGCGAAGACCTTCCCGGGTTTGACGGAGAACACGAGGTTCGAATCTACGAGAACTCGTTGTTCGTCTTCATCGTAGAGGTAAAAATACCCGTTGCGTACCTGGTATGGCCAGCTTCCCTCCCACTTGGTCGCCCACACCGAGGCTAAGCGTTCGAGGGTGTCCTGGTCGGTGATCCGCACGGCGTCGCCCTCAACCACCACAGTGAGCCCCCCTCTCTGGTTGTAGCCGGTCGTCAGAATGACATGCGGGTTTCCACGCAGGTTGACCGTCTTCTGTGCGGTTTCTTCAGCGGTAAAGTGGATGGCCCCGTCGTGCCACACGGCCACGCACGGCGTAACGTGAGGGCGACCGTCGGCCCGCACGGTTGAGAGCCAGAACAGGTCGGCTGTTTCCAGCACCCGACGCGTCTCCTCCCATGGCGTGACCACTCCGTCTGGTCCGCTGTGTCGGAGGTCGAGTGTTGTGATGGGTTCGTTCATCCTAAGAACTCCTTTCAATCGTTCTGTTCCTCTCGCGAGGCGCGCGAGAAGATACCAGTCCATTCTCTTTGCGCGGAGGAAAACTGGAAAGGCCAAAAACGACGCGATGCCTCCAAAGGTCATGGTAAATGACCTACCAAGTGAGCAGGGTTGGCCCTCAAATGTAAGCATTTGCCCTGAATGTTGAGTAGCACAACCATTGACAGCCGGGGAAAACGCTCCAGAAGCGGTTCATTGCACTCAACGTGTGTAAATTCACGGCGAACAGGAGCACAAACCAGAGAGCGCCCCGCATCAAACGGTGAGATGCGAAAGAATGTCCGCACATCGAAGTATTATTCCGTGCGGGTCCTTGCTCAACTGGTTATTCGCCACCATGCTCCACGCATTGCGCACACATTGTGCCAATCCCCATCCGCGTATGCGCGCTCGCTCCATTCCCAGTTCCTCGCTTAGTTGAGCGACGCGCCGGGCGAGCATCTGCTCCAGGTTGGGTACCTCAAGGAGGCGAGGCATAGGGTTATAGAACGAGGCTCCCACCTCATACCCAGGATCACCAACTACACCTTTCGGATCAATAGCCAGCCACGTATCACCCGAACGCAAGACATTATGGTGATGGAGATCGCCGTGCAGCAGCATGGTCTGAGGAACTGAGGCGCTTAATATCGCGAAGAGATCCATCGCCTCGTCGACCAGGCGCGGCGGAAACGGACCATAGCCGCCAGCGTAATGTGCGCGGAGCTGCGTCAAGCCTTGTCCCAATTGCTCGACCGTCGGAAAGGTGTGCTCTGTAGGTGCCGGTCTCCAAAGTTGACGCATGATCCCGGCCAGAATGGATGTAGCTCGCTCATCCTGCTCCGGCACCAGTGACTCAAGCATGGTTCCCGGTTGCAAACGCTCCAACAGCATCACCTTTTGTTCCTCGTCATACTCCAGGAGACGAGCGATGCCTCGTCCATTGAAAAGACGTAGCGCGGCCAGCCCATGTTCAAATTCATCGGAAAACTCGCACGTCTTCAGAATAACTGGTGTGCCATCCGCACGTACAGCCGGTGCCACATAGTGAAGCGAGAGATTTTCAAACGGGGGCAAGATCGTGAGTTGCCAGCGCTCCGCGCATTCCTCTAAAAAAGAGGGGAGCCGTTGCAACCAGGCATTGGCCGCCTCTGTTCCGTAAACATCGCGCATAAATTGGAGAAAATCTTCGGGCAAAGCAGACATCAAAAGGACTCCTGTATCTGGTGCATCATATGCATCCGACTGAGAAGATCAGGAACCTTTTTGTCGGGGAGAGCTATGATGATCCGTTTTTTGAAGCTATGGTACTGCTTCTCTTCATGTGGGTCAAGGGTGGTTTCTTTTGACACTGCTAGATACTTACCAGGATCAAGATGGGATTTACAGGTTTGGCGCAAAATGCGACTTCGAGCTGAACTCCCGAATTTACAAAAACGATGCGCAACGCTCCGCTTCTGGAGCGTTTTCCCCGGCTGTCAATGGTTGTGCTGCTCAACATTCAGGGCAAATGCTTACATTTGAGGGCCAACCCTGCTCACTTGGTAGGTCATTTACCAGGTCAGAATGCTCGCTTCAGACGGAAAGCGGGTGTTCGAATCTTCACAACATGACTCACCCGAATAATGGCTCATATCATGGTTTGAGTGTAGCCCCTGAGGAGTGATTCCTTCAGGAGGATATACTGGTGAGAACAGCGGGGGAGAGCCGAATAATGGATCTGGCCCAATTTCGGTAAATGATGCGTTTATTTAAGAATAACCTCGTGATCCCCTGGACCACCATGTTTTCATCATTCTCGTTTTTACCACTACCCATCTTCAAGCCACCTCGCCAAGTGCTCTTTGCTCACGATGTGGGACGCCGGGCTCTCGGGTCCATAGTCGCTATGTGCGCACCATTGCCGATGTCGCCTTTGGCGGGCGATGCCTTGTGCTCAAGTTACGGGTGCGCAAGTGGATCTGTCGTGAGACATCCTGTTCCCAACACATCTTTGCTGAGCGCTTCCCAGAGTTGGTCCAGCGATACGCACGAATGACGGATCGCCTCGTCAAGGCTCTTCAAGCACTAGGAGTGACCACCAATGGAACTGATGCAGCGCGGATCGCCTCGTCCCTTAGCATGCCCACCACCGCCAAAACCATCATCCGTCGCGTCTTGCAGCTTCCCTTGCCCAGTGAAGGCGAGGTAGCGAAGGTGGGAATAGACGAATGGGCGTGGAAGAAAGGCCAGCGCTATGGAACCATTCTCGTGGACCTGGAAAAGCGACGAGTTGTGCAGTTGTTAGCAGAGCGTTCCGTCGAAACAAGTACAGCATGGTTGCGCACGCATCCAGAAATCGATCTGGTCTCACGAGATCGCGGCAAAATCTTTCGTGAAGCTGCCACAGACGGCGCTCCTCAGGCCAACCAGGTCGTAGATCGTTTTCACTTACAGAAGAACTTTGCTGAAGCTCTGGAGAAGTTCTTTCGCAAGCAAGAACCTGCGCTCAAAAAGGCAATACCAGGTAGCACAGGCAAAACACGTCCAACTGAGGGGACGGCCGTCCCTGAAAAAGTCGCACAAGAGCGACAGGCGCGTCATCGTCAACAAGTAAAACTTCATAAGCGGATCTGGAAACTGTATCGGCAAGGCTGCCACAAAGCGCAGATTGCCCAGCTCGTCGGGGTCAGTTCGAGCAAAGTCTACCGTACTCTCGAACAAGAAACGCCACCATCTCCACGACGACGATCTCATTCTTCTTCCATCGTTGATCCTTACCTTTTACAGTAAACTACTACCAGGCCTTCTCGACACAAGGCCACAGCAAGGGTTCTGTCAGAACTGAGAGCACAAAAGCTCAGCAGAATACTGAGCTATTTACTCTCTCACTAGAGGGTTACTTGCATCAATGCCTTTAAGGTTTCAAGCCGATCAAGGAGAACTCGTCGCTGTTCTGAAAGTGAAGACAGTTCTCCTGTGGTAGAACGAGGACGGAGATAATGGCGCAATTCGTCAAAGGCACAGCAGAAACGAGATGCCGAGTTGAAGTTCCCGAAACCGTGCATAGGATAATACCTTTGCTTGATTCCTCCATGGTCTTGCTCTAAGCGATTGTTGAGGTACTTGTTTGTCCGATGTTGGACATCGTACCCCAGCGTTTCACGCACTGCTCGCGGGTAAGAGGTGTGACCGTCCGCCGTTACCCGTTCTGGAGCATGGCCGACAACGGCGAGGGCTTGCTTGAAAAACTGCTGGGCGGCTTCCATATCCCGTTTTTCGCTCAACCGTGAATCCACCAGATTGCCACCAGCATCAATGGCTCGATAGAGATAACACCACTTTCCATGCACCTTAATATACGTCTCATCTACATACCACAATGATCCCGCTTGCCCGCGCCGTTTGGTTCGCAATTGCTTTGTAATGAGCGGTGCAAACCGCCTTTCCCACTCTCGAACTGCCTCGTGCGTGAACTCCCAGCCGCGCTCCAGAAACATTTCCGCGAGATCCCGCAGACTCAGCTTGTATCGGAGCCGCCACAAGACGACTAGGAGAATGATGTCAGTGGGATATTCCAGGAAATTGAACGGCGTTCCTGTACGTTCATTGAAGCGGTGCTTGCAAACTGAACAACGGAACATGCGATAGCCAAGTGTGGTCTTTTGTGTTTGCTCGTTGGTGGCAGCTGAGATACAATGTGGACAGTTCATGAATAGCTCCTTCTCAGGTGAGTCATTGTCCTCAGCATACCTTGCAAACAAGCTCCACGACAAGTCTTCCTCTCAGTTCTGACAGAACCTAGTGCTCTGTTCGTGAAGTGGTGATAGAATCAGAAGAGAGGAAGGTGGAAAAGAGAAAGGAGCGCGAGAGATGCCGAAGATCCTGCGAGCGCGAGCAGCGCAAGATGAACGCGAAGAGAGGCGAGTGCGCAAACTGGCCGCCAGCCGGCATGGACCAGCGGATTGGATCCTGCATGCACAGATGGTCGTGCGCAGCTGGGATGGAGAACGCGTGGAAGCCATTGCGCAGGCCCTGCACTGTGACGCGCAGACCGTGCGCCGTCGGTTGCACCGCTTTGAGACAGGGGGGATTGAGGGGCTGGGTGATCGACCCAAAGCCGGCTGTCCTCGTCGCTTGACGACAGAAGATGACAGCCGCCTCCCGGGCGGTTGGTCAGGTACACTGACGGAAGCCTGGAGGCCAGAGAGGAGCAAAAAGCCGCGCAGTGGAGCCTGGATGCACTGGCCCAGGCAGCCAAGGAAGCCGGGATTGCCGTGAAACGCAGCCAGATCCGTACGATCTTGCTGCGCGAAGGGGTGCGGTGGCGTCGGACCCACAGTTGGGGGACCAGCGATGAAAAAGACGCGCGTCCCAAAAGGGTAGCGGTCGTCAGCCACTACACCGACCCACCCGCAGGCTCGACGACCATCTGTACCGACGAATTAGGGCCGGTCTTGCCCCGCAGCTTTCCCCCAGCACCTGGCTGGTCGCCGAATGGGCACCGGATCAAAGCGCCTCTGGAGTACAGCCGAGGACTGGAGAAAACCTGGATCTATGGGGCGTTGCGTGTGCGCGATGGCAAAGAACTCACCCGCTGTGCGCCCGCGCGCAACTCGACGAATTATATCGAGTTGCTCAAACTGATCGAAGCCGACAATCCAACGGGCGACATTTTCATTATCACAGATAATCTGAGCAGCCACAACAGCCTGGAAACCCGCACCTGGCTGGCAGAACATCCCCGCATCCACCACGTCTTCATTCCCAAAGGAGCGTGCTGGCTCAACCTGCAAGAAGGCTGGTGGCGGCTCTTCCGCCGCGATGCCTTCGCCGGCCAGAGCTTTGCCAACCCGAGCGAGATTGATCTGGCCAGGCGCGTGGCGACCGCGCAACTCAACCACCGAGCCAAGCCCTGGGTTTGGGGACGGCCTCCCAAGACTCGTCGCCACTATCGGCGGCTCTTTTCTTACCGCATTTAACGAACGGAGCACTAGTACTACAGTTGGAGTTAGGTGCTAGTATAGAAAGAGAGCAACCAATCACCCAGCGAAAGAAGCAGGATCATGAACCACCAGGAAATCAAAGAGGAGGAAGAGGCCGCAGTGCGGTGGGCAGGATGCCTCGATGAAGTGCATGCACGTATCGCAGGGCGCTTTGCCCGCTCCGAACAGCGCCAGCGTGCGCGGGCGTATCTGCAAGGGTTGTTGCGTCCCATTGAGCGCAAAAATGGCTGGCAACTGGCAGAAGCAGCAGGAGAAGCCAATCCCTACGGCTACCAGGAACTGCTCAGTCGGGCACACTGGGATGCTGATGCGGTTCGCGACGACCTGCTGGACCTGGTGCGAGAGAAACTCGCTGATTGCACCGCCGTGGTCGTCATTGATGAAACGGGCTTTGTGAAAAAGGGCACCAAGTCGGTCGGAGTCGCTCCTCAATACAGCGGGACGGTGGGCAAGATTGGCAACTGCCAGATCGGCGTCTTCCTAGCCTACGCGAGTCCCAAGGGGCAGGTGTTGATGGATCGGGAGATCTATTTACCTCACGAATGGACTGATGATCGCCACCGCTGTGAGGAAGCAGGTGTGCCAGAGGAGATGGAGTTTGCCACCAAGCTTGTCCTGGCTCGCCGCATGCTCGAACGGATGCTTGCCCATCACCTGCCCTGCGCCTGGGTAACTGCTGACAGCGTGTATGGAGCCGATTATCACCTGCGGCGCTTTCTCACCGAGCACCACATTCCTTACGTGCTGGCTGTCCCACCTCAGAATCAGATCCGGATGGGATTGGATGAAGGCTTCGCCTCCGTTGGGGTGGATGAGTGGTTCGCGCGCAAGCATTCTGGGCGTTGGTATCGACTCTCAGCCGGATGGGGATCGAAGGGACCTCGGTGGTTTGAATGGGCCTGGCGAAAAATGGATGCAGAGGTTCCCGATGGCTGGCAAGCCTGGATCGTGGTGCGACGTAGCCTCACCGATCCCACTGAGGTCGTCTATCATCGGGTGTGTGCCCCAAAACAGACCACGCTACAACAGATCGTGGACGTAGCCGGCCAGCGCTGGAAGGTCGAAGAAGCCATCGAGCGAGCGAAAGGCGAGTGTGGACTCGATCAGTACGAAGTGCCTTCCTGGACCGGGTGGTACCGGCATGTCACGCTCTCGCTTGTGGCCCAATTGTGTGCAACAATGATGGTCGAACAGGCCAATACCGCCCGGGAAAAAAAAGCGTGGGAACAGCAGTCCAGCCCAAGCAGTTTGCAGCAGTTCAAGTGCCAGAGAGGATTGGTTGTCCATTGATCCCTTACACCCTTCCAGAAGTGCTTCGCCTTGTCTGGTCGCTGGTGTGGCAACAGATCGTTCAACATGCTCAGGTGGTGGCCTGGTCTCTCTTTCGGCGGCACCATCAGGCGGTCGCTCAAGTTTACCATTACAAACGCCGTTTGGCTCTCAATACTTCCTAACTCCAACTGTAGTACTAATTCGACAGGTTGACCAGGATGTATCTGCTCTTGTTGTCTCGCCGGCACAAAGAGCACAGCGACAATATTCTCTCCATGTGTGGAGTTTTGTCGCGTCACAATCCCCTGTCCTCCCACGAAAACCGGGACCTGCGTTCTCTACGCAAGGAGACCTGCTCCCAGGAAAAGGAACAAAAGCAGCCAGGCAAAAATCCACACTTGAAGATGCCGCTTATACGCATCTTCACGAAAGATCGAACGATTTAAAGAAGTCATAGAATAGAAAAAATGGTAAAATAAGGGCCAGTTGGCAAGTGCGTCAAACATCTTACCAACCGGCTGGAGAACTCTGCTCGTAATGCATTTCCCAGTGACTACGAGTAGAGCAGCATTTCAGAGATCATGTAACGTAACAAATAGAAAACGTCTAGACGTTTTACCTGCGTTCCATCGATCTATACGCTGCTAGAGGCCGAGATCAGTGCCCAGACTCAGGTTCACGCTACCAACAGGAGTCTGCGCGTCAACGTTCACGCCACCAGTGGCATGAGGAAGGCTTGTCGAGGTCGCCGTCGTCGTGGCGTTCGAAACCGTGCCGTTGACCGTATTCAAGACCGAGCCCACGAGACCGCCAAACACGCCAGCGCCGCCAGCGACCTGGTCGAGATCCTCATCGGTCAACTCCTGGAACATGGGATTCTTCTCGTCGAACATGGAAACAAATCCTCCTTGATAAACTATGAAAAACGAGTGATCCGCTATCTTGAGAGATGGACCACCATTCTCAAGTTCGGGTCGACCAACCTTCCCATAACAAGGCATCATAGCGACCGCCCACATGTCGCCGCGATGGGTATTATGGGAAGCGACCTTTCCCAAACGTTCAAGAACGTTCCCACTACATAGGCGTTCTTGAAACTATGGATAGTATACAGCTCTTGAAATAGTCTTTAGCTCATGCCATCCGCAATATAGCTGGATGGTACTACTTTTGGGCGATAAAATTCACAAAAGATGAGTTTATACAATGCAGTATACTCAACAGTATTAATGAATTAATACCTTTATTTATCACACTATAAGCGAAAAAGTAGACCTACCTCTTCTCTTAGCTACATGGATATGGTGCAAGCCTTCTGAAAGTTCCCCGTGCTAAAGCAGCGGGGGTACTAAACGTTCTGTCCACGCTTTGAGCCGTTCCCCGCTGATGAGGACAGCCCACTCTAATGGTAGTTAGCTCGGAATTTCGGGTAGGCGCGCTCCGGCTTCGGAAATGCCAAATCTTCGGGGCAGAGCTTGCCTCTCTTTCGCGCGTTGGTGTGTGCGCTCATGTGCTACCCGCAGGGTACGTCCCAAGGACGCGGCATGCCGCGTCCGGAAGCGCGCTTCTGCCCCCTCCCAATACCGCTGGATCTAGCACACGAGGGAAAGGGATCTGCTAGATCGAGGTAGGCAGCTAAAACGCGGAGCACATTGCGGTGTTGGTCCCATGCAATGCCGCAATGTGCTCGACATCCTGATACAAAGCCAACGCAACGCAAAAACGGCCAAGCGATTTTTTCGCAAGCTGCTCAAAAATGACAACGCACTATGACACTCTTAATGACTGTGCCGCTTTAGAAGCAGTGCTGTTTGATGATAGCCCACGCCAACTGCCGCGAGCACCAGATAGTCAACCGTGATATTCAAATAATGGTAGGCAAGGGTGACAGGATAGGAGGCCAGCGTCAGGTTCCCAAACTGTTCCAGGGTGTCCAGATATTGTTTGGGCTGAAGACGCTCTGCCCAGTGATCCATCAAAACTCGCGATGCTTGATGGGTAATGAGGGCGATGTTCTCCCCCGTCAACCCATGTTTGCTGAGCAAGGTTCGCACCATCGTGGGTATCCCTTCCATTGCAGATACTTGGAAGGAGTAAATCCCTGTATCTTCCGTGATCTTGTACGTCGCACGCGGGGTATCGCGTGCTTGCATCGTCATCGCGCCATATTGGGAACTCAGTGTTTGTGTTGCGTAGTCAATCAGTTCAAAATCCGCCTCTGGACCAACTACAGCCGCACCCGCACCATCGCCAACACTGAGCGCGTGCCCTTGCGTGTAATCCATATAGTGCATCCAGTTCGTACCGCAGGTAACCAAAGCGTACTTGCTCCGTCCCGCTGTAATGGCAGCACATGCTTCAAGCACGCCAAGCAAAAAGGTACTAAATTCGTTATTAATTGGCACAACCAGGGTGTGTTCGGGAAGCTGGACGCCTTGATGCACCAGATAGAGACTATTGGGCGTGTAAAACTCTGGTACGGATGCATATCCATAGAGCCGATCAATCTCTTCTGGAGCCACCTGCGCCCGTTGGAGCGCTAACTGAGACGCTTCGACCATCAGTGGTTCAAGCCGCTCACCTTGAGCCAGGTACCGCCTTTCTTTCATGCCCGTAAAGAGGTCCTTTTCGGCGATCCCCTGGGCATTTGCTACCGTGATCACCTGGTGAAAAATAGGATCGTCATTGCCGCGAATATTCGGTGGAACGCTAAAGCCGCATCCTTTGATTCCTATACAATTCAAGTTTTTCTTCTGCCTGCTCTGAGCCATTCCCTTGGGCTGGCCCCCAGATGTTTCAGTAATTGCTGCATGCTTGTTCTTTATTCTCTTGTCATTTGCGCATCTAAGTATTGATGTAAACACCAAAAATGATCCCTGTTTTGAATAGACGAATTCAAATATGCCGCGAACCTAATCAATCTGGTTCGCGGCTACAGGTCCCTTCTATCTGCGAAGGAATTTGTGAAGTTGACCCGTTTCTGTAGAGCATCTACAGAAACGGGTCAACTTCACGCCAAAGGTAGGCCTTTCTGAAGAATGTAGACGTTTCGAGATGATAGTAGATCTTTCAGCAGCGAGTAGACCTTTCATGCGCGCTGGAATGGTAGACTCTTCAGCAAAAGGTAGACCTTTTGCTGATGCGTTGAACGAAGCTTTTCGGGGTTCGTTTGCCCAGTTGCTCATGCTTTCCAGTCTCAGCATCAAAAGGACCATGACGTTGCGCGTCGGAGAAGGGAATGAAAATGGTTCACGCAATTAGCGGGCTCCCCATTTTCATAGGGATAGCGGGTGAGCCTAAAATACATCAGATCCTCCCTCTCCACAAAAAGCTGAGCACCGCTAGGAACGGCGCTCAGCCCTCTGTATATTTGACATCAAATTGACACCTAATGCTGTGAACGTTGGCGGTAAAAAGAGGCTTTGATGAACGGTTGTGAACGCGAAACAAGCTTGCTAGACAAAGCTTCAGCAACGCTGTATAATACCGTCTCTTTTATACATATTTCATTGAAGATATATACAAAAGATATTCCGCCTAAACGCTGATTAGATGCCGTTTCAGGCCTATTTGCTCTGACGGTAGTTCTGACAGTTGTTGTGCCGTATTGTCGCGAAAAAGCGCGAATGTCGGCGGCTAATCCCTTGCGCTCACTCCGCCTGGGGAGCCATTTCTCACCTTGAAATAGGAGGTGAAGGAAGGTGGTCGAAGGAACGGCCATTCCCTGGGCCTCTCCTCTTTTACCTCCCCATCTCAAGCAGGCAAATAGGAAAAAAATTCAAGCTGGGTAAAAATTGGATAGTGGGTAGTGATCGTATGGTTGCTTTCCTCTCGATCTGAGAACCTGCTGGCGTTCTGTGACGCTTCTCTGTTCTCCCATTTTTGGTTATGCCCATTTCAGGATGACGTTTTGACGCGAGAAGTGATATAAAAAGGGAGGATTGGTAGTGAGCATGAGAATGAGGCGTTGATCGTCACGCAAGCACAGTGAATGATGAGTGAGGTACGACATGGATTCAATCGTTGAGGCAGTATTTCAGCATGCGGACAGAGGGGCGGAACGACCCGTTCTCCTCTTTGAAGGGCAAACCATCTCCTACGGGCAACTTGCCTCACAGGTAACATCCTTCGCGCAGGCGCTGCTGGTGCATGGGTTGCACGAAGGTGACCGGGTGGCACTCTTTCTGGAGAACTGTCCGGACTTTGTCGTCACATACCTGGGAACGCACCTCGCTGGGGGGATCGTGGTGCTGGTCAACACCCAGTACCGGCAGGTTGAACTGAGCCATATCATGAGCGATGCGGGAGTGCGCTTTTGCGTCACTGGACCTGCCGGGCGGACCGAGCTGTCGCGCCTGGACCTGCCGGACCTCGAAACGCTTATCATCGTCGGCGAGGACGTTCATGAGGAGAACAGCGCTTCACTTTCTTGGAGCGAGTTTCTGGACGCTGGCGACAAGCAGGGTGGCACGCACGAGTTGACCATGCCATCACCGGACGCTCCCGCAGTCATTGGCTACACCTCTGGCACGACGGGACGAGCCAAAGGGGCGCTCCTGCTTCAGCGCAATCTCCTCGCTAATATTCAGGCGCTTACTCAGGCCTGGCACTGGAGCGAACAGGATCATCTCTTGCTCACACTCCCGCTCTTCCATACTCATGGCCTGATGGTCGGGATGCACGGCACGCTCTACACGGGGGCGCGAGTGACCCTGCGGCGGAAGTTTGATGCCGCAAGCGTGCTCTCAAGCCTGCGCCATGACCCAAGCATCAGCCTGTTCTTTGGCGTTCCTACCATGTACTCACGCCTGCTGGCTGAGGCCGAACGTCAGGGGGGACCAGTGCCCCATCCACGCCTCTTCGTCTCCGGCTCCGCACCGCTCAGCCCACACCTCTTCAACGACTTCGCACGTACTTTTGGACAATTCATCCTTGAGCGATACGGCATGACGGAAACGGGCATGAATCTTTCCGTCCCCTATGATGGCGAGAGACGTGCAGGAACGGTTGGCCTGCCCTTTCCAGGCCAGGAGGCGCGCATCGTGGACACACAAACGCGCCAGGTGCTCCCTGCGGGCGAGATTGGGGAGATTGAGGTCCGTGGCCCTCACGTCTTCGTAGGGTATTGGAACCGTCCCGAAGCGACCGCCGAAGCCTTGAGCGAGGATGGCTGGTTTAAGACGGGGGATCTGGGCTGGCGGTCTGCTGACGGCTATTTCACCATTACTGGTCGTGCCCGCGAGCTGATTATTAGCGGGGGCTACAATATCTATCCACGCGAGGTCGAAGACGTCTTAGCGACCCACCCAGGCGTTGGTGAGGTCGCCGTCATCGGGCTCCCCGATCTGGATCTGGGCGAGCAAGTTGTCGCTGTCATCGTCCCTAGGCCCAACCAGCCTCGCGATGCCAACGACATCATAGCCTACTGTCGTGAACGGCTCGCCAGCTACAAGAAACCCCGACGCGTCATCTTTATTGACGCGCTCCCACGCAATGCCTTGGGGAAGGTACAGAAGCACTTGCTCGTTGCTCGCTTAGATGAGCACAGGTAGCAGAAGAAGTAGCATGCCCACCTTCATGAAATTTTTTCTCAGGGTGGATGGTCATATGCAGTACAACAGCAAGGGATGAAAAGGCCCTCCCAGGAAGGGAGAGCCAACATCATCATCTGCCTACTCTTTCATGAGAATGCGCTTCAATTCTGGGAGAGCCGCCCGTATTTCTTCAATAAGTTTTGGTGTGAAATTCTGAGGCATGACCGAGACAATTATGAACATGACCAATCCCTACGAGGGCGAACGACGTGCTGGTACTGTTGGTATGCCCTTCCCCAGTCAGGAGGCGAGGGTCGTCAATGTAGGTACACACCAGCCCTTGCCTGCTGGCGAGATAGGAGAGATCGAGGTACGCGGCCCCCACGTCTTCGCGGGCTACTGGAACCGGCCCGACGCCACTGCTGAGGCCTTTGCTGAGGATGGCTGGTTTAAGACGGGCGACCTGGGTTGGTGTAGCGAGGATGGGTATTACACGATTACGGGCCGCGCACGCGAGTTGATTATCAGCGGCGGCTACAATATCTATCCCCGCGAGGTCGAAGATGTGTTGGAGACGCATCCCAGCATCGCCGAGGTCGCGGTAATTGGCCTACCCGATAGCGACATGGGTGAGCAGGTCGTCGCGGTAGTTGTCCCTAAAAAGGGACAGGTGCCTCAAACTGCTGAGCTTATCACCTACTGTCGCGAGCGTCTCGCCAGCTATAAGAAACCACGCCGCGTGGTCTTTGTCGATGCGCTCCCACGCAACGCCCTGGGAAAGGTTCAGAAGCACCTGCTTGCAGTTCAGCTTCCCATAGTGTGACCTTTTGCTCATGGGTAGTGGATTAGAGAAGCCTTCACACCCTTACCTCAAGGCTCACGTAGCGGGCCGCGATAAGTATCAGAGAATTGGAAGGTCTTGCCTGCAAATATGATGGAGTTTGCCATCATGGGCGATGCCTGCTATAGTAGTGAACATACAAACATGGCGAAGGGAGAACGGCAATATTCTATGGCCGCGAACTGGTGGGAGACGCTTACCGAGCTCGTAACAACACTTGAAGAGAGGCGTATTGACTATACCATTTTGAACCGCGCCGCCCTCTATGCTCAGGGCGCCCTCGAAGAGGTTCCCCGTACTATAGATATCTCCATCCAATGGGACCTCTTCGCGCACGCGCACGAGCTCCTGCCCTCAGGCTCCATCACCCACGAAGGGAATACGGCTCGCTTCTCCTTCCGCAAACAGCCGTTCCGTGTGACGCTCTCCTGTCAGTACAATACGGTCGTGGCGACCGATCCCGACCGCCTACGCATCGAACATGCTGGACGCCACTTCTGGGTCAAGGCGCCAGACTATTACGTGCGCACGCTTTCCCCCGAGGATGAGTTAGTACGTGTCATCAAGGCCTACTGGCAGCGCTTACAAGAGCAAAACAATCGGTTAAACATGCAGGCCTGGAACCAGGACACCTACGACGCCTGGCTGGCACGCTTTGGCTCACCCCAGGAGGCCGCGCAACGCATTCTGAAAGATCCTCGTGGACGCCTGGGCTCGCTCGTACACCATCTGCCAGAGGTACAGGGAAAGAAGATTATCAACCTGCTAGGTTCGCATGGAGCCAAGGCCATCGCCCTGGCCCAGCTCGGCGCCCGGGCTACCGTCGTCGATATCTCCGAGGGGAATGCACGCTATGCCCGCGACGTGGCCCAGGCCGCCGGAGTCGATTTGCGCTATATTGTCTCCGATGTGTTAAGCCTGCCAGAGAGCGAGTTAGATGCCAGCTATGACCTGGTGCTCCTGGAACTGGGTGTGCTCCACTACTTCGTGGACCTGGAACCCCTCTTCAGCATTATCAAGCGCCTGCTCCGCCCTGGTGGTCTGCTCCTGCTCCAGGACTTCCACCCCATCTCGACCAAGCTGATTATCTCCAAAGGTGCCAAACATAAAGTCAAGGGCAACTACTTCGACAAAGCGCTTATCACCAAACCCGTGGCCCTGAGCAAGCATCTCCCCACAGGGGAACAGGAAAATGCTCCCATAGTGTACCAGCGTCAATGGACCCTCGGCGAGGTCGTTACCGCCGTCGCCACCTCTGATCTCATCATTTCCTCCCTGGACGAGGAACCCAATCCCAAACTCGACGATATCGGCATCCCCAAACTCTTCACCCTCACCGCCCGCAACGCCACGCCGTAAACATGGCGCCCATGAAGAAAAAACTGTGTCAAAGAGTGTGGGTGGGTTGGCGAAGCCAACCCACCCACACTCTTTGACACGCGAACCTCACAATAGAGTGTAATACTTTAACCTGCATTTCATGTTTATATTTATATTTATGAAACATAAATGCTCTATGTTTGCAGAATACGACTGGTAAGAAAAAAACAATTTCTTGCATATGTGTGATATTTCTGCCGATGCTGACGTAGTATCTGTTACTATCCCGAATTTTTCGCTGGAGAAGCTGATGGATGAGTTCTCTACTTTATCCTCGCTAACTCTGGCCAAAGCGCCTTCTCCATTGGTGTAGATGGCGCTCAGTAGCCATTGGCGCCTTCTCTCTCTTTCCAGAATATGTGCCTGACGTACAAGAGAGTCGTACTGCACCGCATCGTTTATTTGTGGTACTCTCACTATCTGGTAGCAAGGAGACCTAATGCAACTACACACACCAGACACCCGACCACGTACACGCATCACAACCCGTCGTTTACTCCCTCTCTTCATGGGCATCCTGATGCTCTTTGTCGCAGCCTGTGGCGGTGGCAACAACACCTCAACCAGCAGCGGCAAGGCCCCGGATGACCAGCAGATCCTGGTCAAACCCGTTGAAGGTCGCTCGGAATTGCAGACCTTCGATCCCGCGCTCGCGACCGAATCGGCGGCCATCAATGCCGTCAATATGGTCTTTACTGGCCTAGTTGAGCTCGATGACAAGCTCCAGGTACAGGACCAACTCGCGGCCTCACATTCACTGGCTGCTGATGGCGTCACCTGGACCTTTAAGCTCAAACCTGGCCTCAAGTTCAGTGATGGCACACCCCTGACCTCGGCAGACGTGGCCTATAGCCTGGATCGGGCCCTGGCACCCGATCTCAAGTCACCTGTCTCGCCCGTGTACCTCGGCCTGCTCAAGGACGCGGATAAGCGCTTCAGCGGCGCCGTACCATCGCTCATCAATGATAGTATTTTGACGCCCGATTCCCAGACGGTGGTCCTCATTGCCAAAAGCAAAGCCGCTTATTTCTTGCAGATCCTGACCTATCAAACCTCGTTTGTGGTTGAGAAGAGCATGATCCAGAAGTATGGCAATAACTTTGCCGCTCATCTGAGCGAGGGCATCGGCGGAGATGGCCCCTTTAAAGTCGCCAGCTACACTCCTAACAAAGACATTGAATTTGTACCCAATCCCAACTACTACGGCCCCAAACCCAAACTCAAAAAGGTTGTCATGGTCTTCTACAAGCAGGCAGATACCGTCTATCGCGCCTACCAGGCGAACCAGGTAGACTCTTCCAGCGTGTCTTCTACAGAAATTGCCAGCGCCAAACAATTGCCCGACGGGCAATATCATAGCATCCCTCAGCTCGATGTCGAATACTTTACCATGAATTACCTGGCAAAACCATTTGACAATCTGAAGATTCGCCAGGCCTTTGCGCTCTCAATCGACAAGGACGCCATCGCGCATAACGTCTTCAAAGACACCGCCATCCCATCGAATCATATTGTTCCTCAGGGCATGCCGGGTTACAATGAGAACCTGACGGCTACGCATGGCGTTACCAGCACCAAAGGTAATGTGGAACTGGCCAAGCAGCTTTTTGCCGAGGGCTTAAAAGAGGAGAGCCTTACCGTCTCTACCTTCCCCCAGATTACCTTTACCGTCTCCACCCTGGGTCTAACTGACTGGCGTAACATGTTTGCCGCTGTCCAGCAGATGTGGCAGAAGAACCTTGGCGTCACCGTCAAGATCCAGGACGAAGACTTCAACAAGCTGCTTGATGACCGCAATAGCACAGTGAACAATCCCAAAGGCATGCAGATGTGGGCGCTCGACTGGAGCTCGGATTATCCCGATCCCCAGGACTGGCTGACCCTGATCTTCGATAAGGGCTCGCCCAAAAACGCCTTCAACTATGGGCAGAACACCACGCCTCTCGCCACGGATCAGCAGGCAAACCAGCTCCTGATGGAGCAGGCCGACGTCAATGCGGATCAGCAGGCACGCCTGAAACAGTACAACCAGGCTGAGCAGGCGCTCATCAACGATGTCGCCTGGATTCCTGTCTACCAGAGCATCTCGACGCTGGTGCGCAAACCCTGCGTGGCTGGTGTAGTTGATAATCCACAGAACTTCACTCCCCCCGACGATTGGGGCAATATCTACATCTCTGACGCGACCCCTTGCGCTAACACGAAACAGTATAGCTAACCAGGTAGCCGCGTACACCAGTAGCGGGCCGAAGCATGTTGCTTCGGCCCGCTACTACTTTGTAGGAGTCTGCGTTAGTGTATTTGTATGTTATACGTACAACACCTTCTAAGGCGCTTCAAGGGCATGCTCCGAGCCATTTTACTCAGCATTTCAATGGGTCTCTGTAGCTGTGGGTAAATATACTAGAAGGAGAATAGATTTGTCATCTTGCTCTCATAACCTAAAGCGCGTCTCAGCTATATGCTAGCTTGCTAAGAAAGAGATATTATGGCAATCCCTCCACCAGAGCAGCCGGAGCGGAACTCTCCCCAAACGGCGCAATATATATTCGAAGCTAAAATACCCAGGATCACTGCGACGCTCCCTGACATTCAGTCGCTTCCCAGGACATTAGGTACTCGTGACCTAGTCGTCTTCCTTATTTTCGATATCATTGTCCTATCGTTTGCGATGCTGATGCAGTTGGCCGGGCCATTCGCCTTACTCTACTGGCTTATAGGCACTTGCACCTTCTTCTTGCCAGGGGCAGTCGTCTTCTACTGGCTGGCGCGGCACCTGCCGGGACAGGGAAGCCCCTATGTGTGGCTCAAGAGCGTCTTCAACCCCGTCCTTGGCTTTACGATTACCTTTAGTATCTGGCTTACAAGCATGCTCTATACTTCGACCTCGCTTCAGGAGGCGATTATCTACTTCCGCATGCTCAAACCAGCCTGGCTCTATACCTCTTCTCAACAGGGCCTGCTCATGATTCTTATGCTCTTTCTGGCAACGGCCATCAGTTGTCTCCCACTGGCGCGTTTAAAGCACCTCCTCTTTATTGCCTGTCTCGGCTACGGCGCACTCTATATCATCCTGGGTGCTAGCGCGCTGTGGAGGCTACAGCATGGCGTGCTATGGCTCCTTCCCTGGAACCACCCGGCAACTCAGCCACTCTTGTGGCATGAGCAACCTCTATTCTATAGCTTCACGATTCTAGCCTTCCTTGGCCTAAATCATCCCCTCTTTATGGGCAGCGAGGTACATGAGGGCCAGGCGGGCCTACGCCGAGCCTCCAAATACATCTGGTGGGGCGCTGCCATCATACCTTTCCTCTATCTGCTGGCCCTGGTCGGTGCCGCCGCGTGGACACCTGTTGTGTCAAGAAATGAAACTCAGGCTGCGATTGAACTCTGGATAAACGCCTTCGGACCAGTGGTAACATTTCCCGCCACTCTCGTGCTGGGCCTTGCTGATATCTTCCAGGCAGTCATCTTTATGGTGCTTTTTTCGCGCCTACTTATCACCCTGGCTCAACATCACCGCCTGCCTCCTGCCTTTGCACGCATAAACGCTGCGGGGGTCCCTGTCTTTACAATGCTGGTCCAGGCCTTCACTATCCTGGTGGTCATGGTTATAGGCTTTATATTCATCCCCTCACTCTTTGAAAGCGGCAATAACGCCATAGAGATCGAGCGAACTACACATGAAATCATGTTGGCAAGCTCATTTGTCCTCTTGTTATGCTCCACATCGCTATTCTTCACCCTGCCCATAATACTAAGTTTCAATAGAGCAAAAGGCAAGAATATAGCGTCCGCAGCCAACTATAAACGCCTGGTGCTTACAGCAATCGCACTCCTGGGAACAGGTGCCACGCTAGTAGCTATCTGGGCGACACTCACACAATCCTGGGTCGCTGGACTCTCAAATGAGCACTGGGGAAGCATCATTCTGATGGTCGTATTCATCATGCTGATTCTCGGCTGGCTCTGTGGTGAGATGCCCCGCCTGAGCGTCCTGTTAAGCGACCAGAAGCGCGTGACCAGGAGCGAGAAGACACTGCGCGAACAATTGCAGGAGGCTTATCAACAACAGGGCGTACTCTTGCTAGAGCTAGAGAAACTCTATCGCGAACAGGCATTTGCGGCAACTATTGATCCCGTGACTGAGCTTCCCAATCACCGGGCCGTGATGAGCTATATTGACGCGACTCTCGCACGGGCGCAAGCAGAGCATAGCTCCTTCATAATCATGTTTATTGACCTCGATCATTTTAAAAGCGTAAACGATCAATGGGGGCATCGAGCAGGCGATACCATTCTCTACGAGGTTGCCCAACGCTTACATGCCAATCTGCACCAGGAAGACGTCATCGGCCGCTATGGGGGAGAAGAGTTCGCCCTGATTTGCACCAATAGTGATCTGCCCACAACCAGGAAGAGAGCCAGACAACTCTGCACCATCCTCGCAGAACGTCCCTTCCTCTGCAGTGTTCGTGATAACACATACGAGATTTCAGTGACCGCCAGCATCGGCATAGCCGCATATCCCAGGCATGGTACCACACGCGACGCTCTCATAGAGCAAGCCGACCGCGCCATGTACCGGGCCAAACAGAAGGGACGCAATTGCATCTGCTGCTCCTCCTGAGAGATTCGCAATCTGACACACACTCTACCTACTAAGCGTGTTCCCTACGACCTTTGCCGTGCTGCCCCACATAAGTGATAGAAGAGGCTGCTCGCGCATGCGCGAGCAGCCTCTTCTATCACTTATTTATACGGGGAGCGGCGAGAAAACCACGAGGTCTTCAGCCTCGTGGATGAACGCCGCTCCTTACTCCTATCCCTGGCTTTCGCTGCAATTTCCTCGAATACTTGTTTTACCTCATTTCCAGAGAAGAGAAGCAGCTTTTTCCGGTATTTGCACACGAACATCAGATGAGAGAGCTTGAGGAACCTGGCATGATGCTTTGACAGGTCATCCATGAGGATCGCGCACTCACTCTCTTCATCTTCTCAAACTTGGGAATGGGTTTCAAATCGACCTTTTTCCCGTCTATCATCATCAAAATAGCATAACCAGTAGACATACGCCCTTTGATAAAGTATTCCTGACCTCGATAACGCACTTTGTCGCATTTGCGCGCATCCTTGGATTTTTCCTGTCGGGATCCGTTGCTCGCTTCGCTTTCCTTTGGTTTGCTGATACTCTCCATCTGGAATGCATTTCTTGACAAACACCGTTTGTATCTGGAAAACAGGCCGATTTCCGCGTGTCGCAATCATGGCCGCGTCAAAACAATGTTCTTTGGGCAAACCCGCAAGCAATCGATGTTCTTTCGTCACGAAGCCCCAGGTTTCTTCCGCCTCAACCTGTTTCAACAATTGCACGCGGATGCTATTCATCTGGGTCGCGTGCAGCAAATCCCCTTTTTTCTTCCCGGTGTGTTTGAGCGTAATCATTCCCGCGTGAAGGGCATCATGACAGGTCTTGCAGAGCGTCAAGAGATTGCTTTCCTCATCGCTTCCGTGTTGGCTACGAAAGATGATGTGATGCACCTCGAGCCGTTGATCCTTGGATTTCCCCTGGCAGTGTTGACAGGTGTAGCCATCCCGTGTGAGCACATAGGCTTTGGTATTGGCAAAACCGTAATTGATGCCCTTCTGATAGAGCCACTTCTTTCGCAGCACCTCCGGGTTTTTGAGCGCATGCGGGTCAAAGGTTCCTGTTTCCAGCACAATGGACGAGATTGGCAACAAGGAGTGCGCAAAGTGGATTTCTCGCAGATGGGCGTCGATCTTGCTTCTCATGGTTGGGGAGAATCGCCCAGTCTTGATGGAATTCCTCCGATGTAACCAGCGTGCAGGCCGATAGCGTGTCTTTCGGTTGCGGCGATCTCGACGATGGGTGGCTCGTTCTTTCATCGTCGTGGCAATATCATTGCGCACTTCCACTTCAGAAAGATACAAGATGCTGCCCTGTTCACTCGCGACAGCCGAACCAATCACCGCACTCCCGGTATCCACTCCCAAGGTCAAGGGTTGGGTGTAGGTACGCTCTGGCTGTGCGGACAACTTGATCGTAAAAGGGGTTCTGCGGACGACTTTGGCCTTTCCCTCTTTGAGCAACAAACGGGCAATCGCAGCAGAGCAAGGCATAAGCGGCGTCCTATCTGCTGATACGACATAGACCATGTTCAGACGATTCCTTTCGGAAAAATACTCCGGCAAGCGCCGGGTGATGCGTATCCCTGCACTGTGACCATGCAGGGAATCCGACCTCATCTCGACAGTGTTCAAAAGGCTTTTTGCACCTGGATCACCGGGCCTTTCCTCAGCCCTACTTAAACCCAGGCGACAGAGCAGCGGTCTGATGCGTCAACCGCAGGTGTCATGACCTTTCAAACGGTCTCATCATTTCTGATGAGGAGTCTGGTGAACTTGAGCTTCCTAAAAAGCTCCCAAACCGCAGACCCGACGATTTCCGAAGAAGCCGCTGCGTCTTCAGCTCAGTGGTAGTTCACTCTTCTTCCTCTATACGCCATTGGGAGCCCTGGGGAGTGTCTTCAATCACGATGCCATAGGTGCTGAGCGTGTCGCGCAGGCGGTCGGCAAAGGGCCACTGCTTCGCGGCACGCAGGTCTGTGCGAATGGTCACCAGGGCATCAATAAGTGGCGAGGGCAGCGCTCCCGCCAGATTCTGCTCCTCAATGCGTGGATCAAGGGTCTCGCCCGGCGCAAGCAACGTCTCAATATCGATCGGATTGTCAACCATAGAGAGCGCCTGCTGCCCCTGCTCGATCGCTTCCGCTCCCAGCAACGTTAAGGGAAAGCTCTCGCCCGCCTGGAACTCCACCATCTGGCCCTCGCGGATAATATGGACGCCTCCCTTGCCCTCAACGGCGATCTCGCCCGTGGCAAAGTCCAGAATACAGGCGGTATGCTCATCGATACCTAATACAACCACGTCCTCTGGCAACTGCTTGAGCATCTTGCTGAAGCGCTCGCGCCCCATATAGCAGAAGCTTGTATCCAGGTCGGCCCCACCCTCATTATTGTTCCAGTGCGGCACAATCGCCAGGTTCATCCCAAAGGGTTTGAAGAAATCCAGCCCCTGATACCAGCTCGGCTCATCGCCAACCTTGAAAATCTCATAGACTGGAAGACTATAAGAACTCATCGCGATAGAGGCCGCGCTGGAAACATAGAGCGCGGTACCGTTAGCATGTGCCTGGCGGATGGCATCAAAATAGGTCGTTCCCTGTAGTTCGCGTATCATATACGTTGGGCTGCCTGGCCCGGCAAGGATGGCGCGCGCATGTGTGATGGCGGCTAGCATGGCGGTCCCGGTCTCGCTCTCCTGCTCCTCCTGACGCGTCTCAATTCGTTGCGGCTGGGGGCGAAACTCACCCAGGCGCTCCCGCAGAAACCGTACAATCTTCTCCGCGACCAGCACACGGTTGGGCTGAAAACCAGCTGGCGTATCTAAAACCGCGATGGTGCGCGGTTCTTCTAAGCGAGGTAGCATCTGACTCAGCACGCGGCGTCCAACCACAGTCGTCTCACCTGATCCTAGAATCGCGCATTGTCCCGGCATAGTCTGCAAAGTTCGCCCTCCATTTGCTATTTGCTTTTATAACAAGCTCAATTTCCCGATTAGCCTCTTTACTATTGTAGAACATAGAGCTTATATATGGTATTTTCCTTCTCATGAAATAGACATTCAGGTAGGCCAGTCCGGATGCAGTGGCTCAAAATAATTCCTCTCATGTAGAGGAACCATGTGTTATACTAATGCGAAAATACCTCACGAAAAAACAGGCTACCCCCTTTCCCAATGAGAGTAGGTGCGCCACCGTGCCCCCGAATGGGAGTTTACAGAGAACGCGGCGAGAAAGCCCCGGTCATTGATGCCGGGGATGAATCGCCGTCTCTGCTGGATGAGAGGAAAGAGAGCAGGGTCAGATACCTAGAACTAGCGTTCTTCCCGTTCCTCTGGTACAATAGACGTCAGTGGATCGAGATCACGTGTGTGTTCGAAGAAGGGGCCACAATGCCGAAGAAGTGTCAGGGACAATGCAAGAAGAAGGAACAGCAGGAGAAGCGACCTGCGACCCCCACCTTTCTGCTCGAACTGCCTCTGGCCGTCGATCCAGGGCAAGCCGCCCGCCTGCGCTCCCATCTGGAAGCCGCTCGTCAACTCTACAACGCCATCCTCTCCCAAGGACAAAAGCGCCTGCGCCGCATGCGATCTGACCCCGCCTGGCAAGAGGCCCGTGCCCTTCCTCGCACCCACAAAGCGGAACGAGCCGCCGCCTTCTCCGCCTTGCGCAAAACGTATGGCTTCTCCGAAGCCGCCCTGCATGAAGCCGTCAAGGGGCTGCGCGTGGGCTGGATTGCCGAGCACATCGAGGCCGTGCTGGCCCAAACCCTGGCCACTCGCGCCTATCGTGCCCTCAATCGCGTCTGCCTGGGCCAAGCCAGGCGGGTGCGTTTCAAGAGCCGAGGACGCGGCTTCTCCAGTCTCGAGAATAAGCGCAACGATACCAGCCTGCGCTTCGTCCTGCAACCACCCGAGGAGGGAAACGCCGGGTATCTGCTCTGGAACGGAGACCCGCTGCCCGCCCTCATCGATTGGAAGGATGAAGTCGTGACCCATGGGCTCAGGCACCGCATCAAGTTTGCCCGCCTCATCCAGCGTCCTGCCAGCAGCCCTAGAGCGGCGGGCGCTGATGAAGAGGGGTATCGCTATGTCGTGCAACTGGCCTTGGAGGGCAAGCCCCACCAGAAGAAAAAACACACGGTTGGCACGAGTATTGTTGGCGGTGACCTTGGTCCCTCCACCCTGGCCCTCTTTCCCCAGGAAGGAGAGGCAAGCTTGGAGGTGTTCTGTGCACAACTGGCGCCTGAGGCCTGTGCCATTCGTCGCTTGCAACGGCAGATGGAGCGGCAACGAAGGGCGGCCAATCCTGAGAACTACGACGAGAAGGGGCGCATCAAAAAACAAGGCAAGAAAAAGCTGCACTGGAAGCAGAGTAAGCGCTACCAGGCCACCCGGCAACGCAAGGCGAGCAAAGAGCGCAAACTCGTAGCGCATCGCAAGAGCCTGCATGGGCACAAAGTGCATCAGGTAGTGAAGCTGGGCACCACCATCATCATCGAAAAGATTTCCTACAAGGCATGGCAGAGGCAGTTTGGGAAGAGTGTGGGACTGCGAGCACCAGGGATGTTTGTGGAACTGTTGAGGCGCACCGTTGAGAGTACGGGCGGCACCCTGGTGGCGCGTCCCCACACGCACCACCGCGCTGAGCCAGTGGTGTCATGGCTGTGGCAAGAAGCTCAAGAAGCCGCTTTCGCAGCGTTGGCATCAGTGCGAGTGTGGCGTGGGTCCCGTGCAACGCGACCTGTATTCGGCGTTTCTGGCTGCTTACCTTGATCCAGCAGACCCCATTCCCTCGTGTGCCCGATACCAGGAGTATTGGGAAGGTGCGGAAGCGCGCCTGCGGGCAGCACACGAGCGTCTCACACAACGCGCGAAAGAGGGGCAGACCTTGCCCCGAAGCATGGGTTTGACCCGTGCGAGAGCGCGTCTGCCCGAAAGTTCAGGGGGACCACCACTAGAGCCAGCTTTCTTGCTGAAGCGAGAAGGACGGGAAGCGTGGGCCGACCCCCTGGAACCCCCGTCGCTTTAGCGCGGGGAGCTTCAGAAGCACTACTGGATCTGCTGTACCATGAAAGGAAGAGTGAGCGATTTGGAATGTCGCGCCGGGTGTGGGGCATGCTGTATCGCACCCTCTATCAGCACACCTATCCCTGGTATGCCACAGGGTAAACCCGCGGGCGTACGTTGTGTACAGCTTACCCAGGATAATCGCTGCCAGATTTTTGGCAAGCCAGAGCGCCCCCAGGTCTGCCGCCTGCTCCGCCCCTCCGAGGAGATGTGCGGTAACTCACGCGAGGAGGCATTGACCTATCTCATTCAGCTTGAGCGCGCGACGGCGCCTTAGCATACTAACTCATTAAACCATTGCTCACAGCCACCTCTTTGAATCTATCAATTGGCGACGCCTCTTGTTTGGAGAAACCAGTCTCGCCAGTCAGAGAACGCTCTCCACAGGATCAGATTGACAGTTTGCGAGAAGGCTTGCTTGCCAGCCACGTTTTTGCTATACTCATCCATGTTGGGGTGTTGGGGATGAAACCTGTTGTGTACAAGGAGCCTATGCCAAAACCACCTGCGCATATACTTCTCTGGTCTGCCGAGCATCACCTGTATGTTCTGCATACCCCTGACCATTCACCACAACCGATGACGCCAGAAAATGAGGAAGCGTGGCACACCTGGTTGACGACCCATTCCTCCTTCTCCTTCCAGGGGCAACATGGTCATCTGAGCGTACTAAAAGAGGCTCGGCCACGCGGGACCAGCTACTGGTATGCCTACCACACAAGCTCGGGGCAGACCAGGAAACGCTATCTTGGACAAAGTGCGACCGTGACATTTGCGCGTTTAGAGGAGGTGGCACAGGCCCTTCATGAGTTCAATCAGGATCTGTCATTAGCACCTTCGCACGCGTCTGCCTCTCCTGTCTCCTTGCCGACAACGCACGCCAATAAAGCAAGCCCTTCCAGCACTCTACAGCCGGGCAGTGAACTCAGAGCTACGATGGTAGTGACCAGGTTCTCTCCCCCAGGTTCGCCCACCATGCCCGTTGTACGGGAGCGGTTGCTCTCGGTTTTGGATGGAGCCCTCTCTCACCCACTCACCTTGCTCTCCGCCTCCGCTGGCTGGGGCAAGACGACGCTGCTCTCAGCATGGGCGCGTAGGTATCCCCAATCGATTGCATGGCTCTCTCTGGAGGCGCTAGACAATGACCTGAGGCGCTTCTGGCTCTCGATAATCATGGCACTTCGCAGATGTCGACCAGAGATTGGGGCGCGTGCGCTGGCCCTGCTGCAAACGCCTACACTGGAGCCTCTTTCTACCTGCTTGACAGCCCTGCTCAATGAATTGGCTGAGGCACATGCAGAGACCTCGCCCATCCTGCTGATCCTGGATGATTATCACGTCATCGATGAGCCAACCATTCACCAGTCCCTGACCTTCTGGCTGGAGCATCTACCATCTCATGTGCACCTGGTGCTAGCTAGCCGCATAGATCCCGACCTTCCCCTCTCTCGCTTCCGTGTGCGCGGGCTTTTGGGCGAGGTACGCGATACTGATCTACGCTTCACGCAGGAAGAAACGCACCTCTTTCTCACTCAGAGCATGGGACTCATCCTCTCGGAGGACGATATCACGCTACTGAAAACCCGCACCGAGGGCTGGATTGCAGGCCTGCAACTGGCTGCACTCGTTCTGCAAAAACACACTGATCCTTCCGCCTATGTGCAAACGTTGAGTGGCAGCCAGCGCCTTTTGCTCAACTACCTGCGCGAAGAAGTTCTCGCGAGTCTGCCGTCAGAGCTGCAAGACTTCTTGCTACAGACCAGCGGACTCCACCGCTTGAGCGCCTCGCTTTGCGATGCCATCACGGGCAGAGAGGATAGCGACCGCCTGCTTGAACAGGTGGAACGGGCCAATCTCTTCCTGCAACCCCTGGATGAGAAGCAGCAATGGTATCGCTATCACATGCTGTGGGCGCAGGCGATGCAACACGAAGCTCGACGTCGCCTGGGAACTGCCACCGTACGTTCACTGAGCAACAAAGCCAGTCAGTGGTATGAGCAACAGCAGATGCTTCCGGAAGCGATTGAAGCTGCGCTTGCCGGTGAAGATTTTCTTCGCGTAGCAACATTGATCGAACGTTTTGTGATCCTGCATGGCTTTCGCAATGAGTGTCACACATTGTATCGTTGGCTGAGACAGATGCCTGAGCAGATCGTGCAGGCTGACCCGGAACTCTGTTTCCTGTATGTGCTCGCTCTGACATTTGCCACTGATCAGCGTTCGCCTGGCGCCTGGGAACGTGTCGATCAGCTCCTTCAATGGGCGGAACAGGGCTTTGAGGCAAAGGAAGCATGGGAGAAATTGGGGGAAGCGCTGCAACTTCACGCTGAGCTTGCCTTTTTTCAAGGTGACCTCGCCAGCGCGTTTATGTTGGCTCACCAGGCCCAACCAATCCTTTCCAAACACAGTCTGATGTATCCTGACAATATGTTAGCTAAAGGATTAGAAGCATTCCTGGCAGGTGAGATGGATGTGGCCTGGCAGCGCTTCCTGGAAGTATACAGAGAATCGAAACGCCTCAATTTGCTTTCCATGGTGTTTGCCGCGTCGCTCCTGTTGGGAGAGGTGTGCAGGGAGAAAAGCGAACTACAGAAAGCCTCTCAGTACTATCATCAAGCCCTGGCTCTCATTGATGAAGACCAGGAGAGCATCCGACAACAGTTATTGTTGAAGACAGGGGGTTCAGAACCATTCTTCGTTTCGTGGGCCTATCATAACCTTGCCGCGCTGGCCTATGAATGGAATGAGAGAGAAACTGCCAGGAGCTATGTCTCTCAAGCACTGGCTTTAAGAGCCAATCAGGAGGATGAGGTTCACGTGCTGGCATCTGCTTCATTGATCCAGGCTCGTCTCCTGTATATCTCTGGAGAGAAAGATCAGGCTCATAATATGCTTTTAAGATGGGAGATGCATGCCCGCTTTGCCTGGCCTCTGAGAGCGATACGGGCCTGTCAGGCTCGCCTTCAGCTCATAGAGGGAGCACTTCCTTCTGTAGCAAAATGGTATCAAGCCAGAGAGCACGCTTTTGATGCCTTTGCGCACAAACAGAAAAAGGATTTGCCACTCTTAAGACAGCAGGAAGAAGCCCTGCTACTCGCGCGTCTCCATATTGCGCAAGGCGAGAGTGAAGAGGCCCTACACATTCTAGGTCCCTGGAAAACGCTGGCGCAAACGCAGCAGCGCTTACGCTCGACACTGGAAATACTCCTGCTTGAGGCTCTGGCCTATTTCAGCCAGGCTCGGCTGCTTGAGGCAAAACAACTTATGCTGTCAGTGGTAACGATGGCACAAGATGAGGGTTATCAACGCCTCTTTCTAGATGAAGGCCGGGTAGTGGAAACCCTGCTGAAAATGCTGCTACCAGAACTGCGAGAGACCTCCCAGGTCGCCTACGTACGCACCCTTTTACGCGCATTTGCCCACGAACCCGGTACGCAGCAACCAGACAACGGCATCCTGCATAGCAAGAAGGACACCTTGCTGCTGGAGCCCCTCAGTGAACAGGAGCAACGGGTCTTGCGTCTGCTGGTCGCGGGGCTATCCAATCTAGAGATTGCTCGCGAACTAGTGATCTCGGTGAATACGGTGAAAACCCACGTCCAGAGCCTCTATCGCAGGCTCAATGTCCACAACCGTGTCGAGGCCAGCGAGGTAGCACGAAACCTGTCTCTGCTCTGATCTCCTCGCTTTTCCCTCACCCACTCACAACCATCACAACAGGTGATGTCAACTCACCCCCTTGCAATTTATACTCCTTCCAGGCAACTAAGAGGTACATCCCCATGAGGTCGAAACTCTGCTCCCAGCCTGAGAGCGATTTGCATGAAAGAAAAAGTTTACTATGATAAAGAAGCATGATCAGAAAGATGAAGTGGCGCATCTCACCCACCTGAGTGCCTCAGAACTGGCACACAGTATTGCGGAAGGGCACCTTTCCTCAGAGGAGGTCGTTGAAGCACATATTCGTCAGATCGAAACCGTCAACCCTCTCCTGAACGCCGTCGTCGTACCACTCTTTGCACAGGCACGGGCCGAGGCTCGCAAAGCCGATAGTATGCTTGCACAAGGAACATCTGTTGGTCCGCTCCATGGCGTACCCATCACCCTCAAAGAGCAATTTATGGTCTCTGGAACACCTACAACAGTGGGTATTATGAGTCAGAGATCGCGACCAATGGAGCATGAAGGCCCCCTAGTGCAACGGCTTCGCCAGGCTGGAGCCATTGTGCTGGGGAAGACGAATGTCTCCCAACTACTGATGTACCACGAATCTGATAATCCGGTCTATGGTCGTACAAATAATCCCTGGGACCTGGCACGTACCCCTGGTGGAAGCAGTGGGGGAGAGGCCGCCATTATTGCCGCTGGTGGCTCTCCTCTCGGGCTAGGAGGCGATTTCGGTGGCAGTATTCGTGTGCCTGCGCACTTCTGTGGTCTATACAGCCTACTTCCCACTGCCAGAAGATTGACCCATCTCGATACAGCTCACCATGCCTATGTTGCTGGACAGGAAGCCATTATCGCTCAACCAGCTCCCATAGCCCGCAGCGTTGAAGATCTTCGCCTGGCAATGAACATTCTGGCGGCCCCTGGCCTGAATGCTCTTGATCCATCGGTGCCGCCGGTTCCCTGGCCTGACCCCACCGCCGTCTCTCTTCGCGGCCTGCGTATCGGTATGTATACCAATAATGGCGTTTTTTCGGTTGCGCCATCTGTGCGCCGCGCTGTTGAGGAGGCGGCGCAGGTCTTGCGCGCACGTGGCGCTATCGTTGAATCCTGGAACCCGCCCGATGTTGCTGAAGCGATACAGATCTATGTTGGCCTGGTTGGCGCGGATGGTTTTGCGACCCATAAACGCAATCTCGGACGCGATACACGCGATCGTCGCATCAGTTTTAATATGCGTGTAAGCAGTCTGCCAGGGATCGTTCGCGCGCCACTGGTAGGCCTGCTCAAGCGACGTGGGCAGGTTCACATGGCATCTTCCTTGCAACATATTCGTGGGAGATTGTCGGTCGAGCAGTACTGGCACCTGGTGGGAGAGCGCAATCAATATCGTCAGCACTTCCTCACCGCACTCGATGCCGAACATTTTGATGCTCTTCTCTGCCCGCCCCATGCACTTCCAGCCCTGACGCACGGCAGCAGTGGCACTTTAAATGTGACCAATGCTGGCAGCTATGCTATCCTCTATAACTTGCTTGGCCTGCCCGCTGGCGTAGCACCCATTACTCGCGTGCGCCCAGGTGAGGAGAGCGAGCGAAGCATTGGGAAAGACAGCGTTGAGCGTGCAGCCCGCACCGTTGAGATGGGCAGTGCTGGTCTGCCAGTAGGTGTACAACTGGTGGCTCGCCCCTGGCGAGAGGATATCGTCTTAGCACTTATGGCCGCGCTAGAAGAGCATACAGGTGCAAGCGTACCTGTTTCAGAAGGCTCTTAACCGTTCTCCGACACTTGGACAAATATGGACAAGCCACATTCACCCGGATCGGTTCCTGCTTCACCGAGGGCAGTTTCACTGAACCATCTCACGACGGATCAGCCAGAGCTGCCCTCTCCGACAGGCGTTTCACCCTTCCCGAGGAACTCCCGGTAGGGACCTGGCTGGCCGCTCAGATACAAGATCGCCAGCGCTGCCAGGTTCAGCGCGGCATTGAGGTCACGATCGATCACCAGCCCACAGGCCGGATGCTCGCAGACATAGATGCGCTCTGAAAGGTCTATCTCTTCTTTGATATGGTTGCAGCCAGAGCACAGTTTGGTGGAAGCAAACCAGCGATCTGCCTACAGCAGGTTTTCTCCTTGCCAGAACGTTTTGTAGCCCATTTGCCGCTTGAACTCGCCTAATCCGACATCGCTGATTGCCAGAGCCAGCTTGTGGTTCTGTGCGCATCCCTGCCACATGGAGATCTTCAAGCACGACCACGGCAGGACGCCTCTGGGCATCCAAGATGCAAGCCTGGAGCAGCAGTTTTTTCATCTGCTTGGCTTTGACCTTGTTCGCAATGGTTTTCGGCAGGGGTTCAGGGGGCGACTCCTTTTTTGATCGCTTGCCACGCTTTGGCTTCACCTTGGCTTTCGGCTCTGGCAACGTAGCAGCAATCTCAGCTTTGCGGATTTCACGTTCTTCTGGAGGAAGTTGGGCGCGGGTGAGCTGGCTTGTGCCTTTGTGGAGGGCATCCTCGCGCACATAAGCGACGCGGACATACTTGCGCGCTACTTTTTGACGGGCTTTGGCGCGGTTCTTGCTCCCTTTCTGTTTCCGGGAGAGCCAGCGATGCAGCTGCTTGATCCGCTTGAGTTCGGATGTGAGGGCTTTGGGGTTGGCAATGGCACGCCCATCGGAGCATTGGGCCAGGGTTTTGATCCCGGTATCTACGCCGATCGGCGGACCAGCTGCCTGTGGGGGATCGGGCACCTGCTCACTCACCTGCACCGAGACAAACCAGCGCCCTGCCTTTTCACTGACCGTGGCCGAGAGCACAGCGACGCCGCCGGTAGGCAAATAGCCACACTCGTGCAGGCGCAGCCGTCCGAAGCGCGGCAGTTCAATGGCTTGCTCGTAAATATGAATACTGCCTGTCAGCCGGAAACTGCCCACTCCTTTCCGTTTGGTCTTCGGCTTGGGGAACCCCGGCTTGCCCCTCCACTTGCCTTCTTTCTTGAGGTCACAGCGGCGGAAAAAGTTCCTGTAGGCTTGATCCAGATCGCGTAACGCCTCCTGCGGCGCGGCTTTTGACACCTCGTACATCCAGGGAATCTCGGTTTGCTTGAGCGTGTTCAATTCCCGGTGCAGTTCCATCGCACTGATCCAGCGTTTCTCCTGCTGATAGACCTCTTGCTTGCGTCTGAGCCCCCAATTCCAGGACCAGCGCGCTGCGCCTGCATGCTGTTTGCAGAGGGTGATTTGTTGGTGATTGAGATCTAATTGCGTGCGATAGCCGCGTGTAATCAGCATCGATCCGGTCCTGCCTGCATCTTAAGAACGCCTCATCAAACGCACTCCTCGGTCCGCTCCTCTTTCATGAGAGATTCCACGCACTGCTTGATTCGTTCGGCTCTGTGCCGAGAGCCGCGCCTGCCGTACATCCGGGCCGCCATACTGGTAATGAGGCTGACAACGTCATCGACGAGATCGTCCTGCGTCTCATGGGGAAAGATGGCTTCGATGCGGCGTCCCTGGGCTTGGAGCAGCGTTGTGAGATGCCTCCACCCAAAACGGGTGCCACGATCGCGGTGTTCGACAAGAATGGTGCCAATACTTGGGTCGGCCAGCAGCTTGAGGAATTTCGGGCGGTTGTCGTTGAGGCCCGATGCAATTTCGACGACTTCTTTGGCCACTGGGTAGCCACAGGCCGCCGCGTAGTCGCGCAGGCGTTGCACCTGGCGCTCGAGATCGCTTTTTTGAGCAGCAGAGGACACGCGCGCATACAAGGCGATGCGCCCCGTCTCTGGCTTCTCCGCCACCGGATCGCGCACGATCACCGTCCCTGCGGGCGTTTGGTAGGCATCGAGCGTCCCGGCTTTATACCACCGCCAGGCGGTTTTATAGGTGACTCCAGCTTTTTTGGCATACTGACTTAACTTCATGCCCATAGATTATCATGAAATATCCATATCAGCCAATGTACTCTAAAATATTTTTACCCCTCTTAAATCACGTAGTAACAATAAAGAAAGAGTAGGTTTTTCTTGCTGAAAACAGTTCGCATCCTTCACTGGATAAGCAATATTGCAGGTGCGATAGCCCTGGTGTTGGGACTTCTGCACTGGTTTGCCAATATAAGCTTCCTCGATGCGCATATGTTGTTCGGTCTCACCGTCGCTCTGGCTATGCTGGCTCTGAGTATTATACTGCTCTTCACCAGAGGCATGAGGATAGCGGGAGCACTGGGCATCATCTACGCGCTCATCATACCAACCTTTGGCATGAACCAGTTTACGCTCCTCATTGGCGATTTACACTGGCTCGTTCGGGTGGCTCATCTGCTCGTAAGTGCTGGTGCGATGGGGTTTGTCGGTATCATGAGTGCACGCTATCTCAAGCTCAAGCAAACCGAGAGGAGAGAAGCACCCCAGGTGTCTGTACATGAAGCCGTGGGATAATATCTTTTCTCCCAACCTAGATGCCAGCACCTGGGTTGGGAGAAAACTTGAAAATCAAGCCGACATGCATTCACCGAAAACGCCGCAGGATGCCCTGCCCTTTCAGGCATGGGGAGGAATGCGGCGTTCCTTTGTAGGTAGCTTGGGTGGGATACGCCGTAGACATTCTTTCATCTACTACTTCTCTATTGACAGGCTGTTGAAAAATATGATAGACTGTACAGTATGAAAACGGTACTAACAGCAAAACTCAAATTGAATGCAACGCCCGAGCAGTTCAAGGCATTACGCACGATGCAACTGGCATATCGTGATGCTCTCAACTATGTCAGTACGTATGCCTTTGAACATGGCAAGATCAGCAATGCTGTTCGCTTGCAAGAGGGAACCTATGATGAGATTCGCCTCCGTTTTCATCTCCCCTCACAAATGGCCTGTTCCGTTCCTCGCCAAGTTGGTGCTACCTATAAAGCCCTCTGGACAAAGGTGAAGAACAATGCTGCCATGCGTAAGGAAGGCAAGACCAAGAAGCGACACAAAGGGCTTGATCAAGCTCCTACGTTTCTCTCTCCCACGTTGACCTACCAGTATAAGAAGGACTATACTTTCAAAAAAGAGCAGCACGTAAGTATCCTCACTCTTGAGGGATGTATCGTTGTGCCTTATACTGGCTACGATGCACACGTCGCCTTGATCCAGCATGGTGCGGAGATAGGTGCATCGAAACTTTGGTATGACAAGCCCAAGAAACAGTTTTACCTGCTCGTCACCTTGGAAGTGGAGACGTCTGATCCTACCCCTGAAACGCACAAGCAGATCGTTGGCGTGGATGTGGGGATGCGATATCTCGCCGTCACGGCGACGATGCAAGGCGATTGTACCTTCCATGCTGACATCTCTCCTATTGCCAAGTCTCACCACTATGCACGACTGAGAAAGCGTCTGCAAAAAAAAGGCACTCGTTCCGCGACGAGAAGGCTCGTCGCCATCAGTGGACGAGAGAGACGGTTGAAAGCAAACGCCAATCATGTTGTGAGTAAGCGGATCGTCCTAGAGCACCCACAAAGCTTGATTGGACTGGAGCATCTGACAGACATTCGTGAGCAGACCAAACGACGGAAAGGCAAAAAAGCCAGTGCGAAACAGCGAAAAGCCAATCGTACCTTCTCCAAATGGGCTTTTGGTGAGCTGCACGCGATGATCGCCTATAAAGCGCTCTTGCATCGAAGTATGGCAATCAAGGTGGATGCCAACTCTACCTCTCAGGCCTGCCCCAAATGTGGGCACACCTGCAAGGAGAATCGTCCTCACAAGGGATTGCTCTTTGTCTGTCAGAATTGTCAGTATACCCTCCATGCCGATCTGGTTGGCGCGAGGAATATTGCCATGAGAACGCTTCTTATCCGGCAAGACTGGATAGGAACGGGCGTCTTGTCAGTACGCCCTGATGTGTCGGACGATGAAGCCAAAGCAGCACGCCTGAAAAGGTATGCTGAGTTGCGGTGGAGTTCAGACACAAGCTCTCGGCTTTAGCCGTAGGGTATCCATTTTGTATAAGCAACCATCACAAAGTATCATCATCTCTTGCATATCTCAAGCAGATAGAGTATACTTGGATGTATGAAGTTATCGAGTTATGCCAAGAAGATTGGGATCAGTTATAACAGCGCCTGGCGTATGTGGAAACGCGGCCAGATTCCCGGCTATCAATTGCCCACCGGCACCGTGATCATTGATCCGCCGGAGCTTCGCTCGGTTCCGGTCCACGCCGTCGCTGTGTATGCTCGTGTTTCAAGCAGCGAAAACAAAGACAACCTGGAAAGGCAAGCCGAGCGGCTGGTGACCTGGTGCAATGCCCAAGGCTGGTCGGTCAGCAAAGTCGTCAAAGAGTGCGGCAGTGGCATCAACGATCAGCGGCCCAAGTTTCTGGCGCTGCTGGCAGATCCCAAAATCGGGCAGATCGTGGTTGAACACAAAGATCGCGCTTCTCGCTTTGGCGTGGCCTATATTCAGACCTTGTTGGCTATGCAAGGACGGAAACTGGTCATCGTCAACACCGCTGATACCGCCGAAGATGATCTCATGGGCGATTTTATCAGCATCATTCCCTCGTTTTGCGCTCGTCTTTATGGTCGCAGACAAGCCAAACGCAAGACGGAACAAGTGCTAGCGGCTTTGCAGCAGAATGGACCCGCCCGTGAGCAAGAAGCCCCAAAAAGCCTCGCTTGATGAGAAAAAAAAGCGCAAGCGCAAAAAGAAGACGAAGCAGACCATCACTCGAGCGGTGACCCATATCCGTCTCATTGAGGCCAATCCTGGCAAACTTGAGGCGCTCGATCAGCTTGTGGCGGTTTACTTGCCGCTGTGCCAACAGTACACCACCCTGTTTTGCGAGGCCGAGACAAGCCCGGACAAGTACCAAGAAACCGTCTTCAAAACCGATCTTTCCGACCGCTTGCATCGAGTGGCAATACAGCAAGCCGCAGGCATTGCCAAAAGCGTTCGCACGAATCGAGCGAACGCCTATCAGGCGTACCTGGAAGATGTGGCTGATTACGCTCAGGCCAAAGCTCAGGCGGAAGGCCGGATGTCCGCCTTCAAACGCCGCGAACCGACCTGGACCGAATGGGACCTCCCTGTGCTGCGTGTGCCAGTCATCCAAGCCAATGTCAACGTGGTGGTGCTCGAGAAGTCGGAGGACTCCACGTTCGACTACTGGCTGCGCGTGTCCACCTTAGATGTCGGGAATCCGCTTCGAGTCCCAGTCAAACTCGCCTCCTATCACAAACGAGCACTCGAAGGCCGCACGCTCAATGCATCCACAACACTTCACAAGCGCAATGGAGTCTGGTGGCTGACGCTCTCCTTTGACGAGGACGTTCCTCTTCAAACCAAGCCTGACGCCCCTACAGTAGGCGTCGATGTGGGCATTGCCCATTTCCTCACGACCTCCACCAATAAAGCGTATGGCAGTTTTCATGGCAAGATGGCCCGACAGCACAAGCACGATCGGGAAAAGCGTCGCCGCAAGGCGAAACTGCGAGCCTGTCTGGAAAAGAAAGGCGTCCCAAAGGGCAAGCTTCCTTCGACAAGTTCTGAAACGTCGCAACGCTTGAGCCGTCACGTCAAGCAAGAGATCAACCGGGCGGTCAATGCGTTGGTCAAAGATCATCGAGATGCCAGACTCATTTATGAGGACCTCAATGTGGCCTCGATGCGCTTCAAAGCAAGGGTGATGAACAGTTATCTGTATGCTTCTCACCTGGGGCATATCCCAGAGCAGCTGGCCTGGGCCGCCGCCAAACAGGGCATGGCAGCCCACACGGTCCGAGCCGCCTATTCCTCTCAGGAATGCCCCCGCTGCCATTATGTCGATCGCGCTAATCGGCCGAACCAGAAAACCTTCAAGTGCCTGGTCTGTGGTTACGCAGACCAGGCCGACCGCAAAGCCGCACAGACGCTCGCGGGACGCTGGGGGGATCGGAAACTGGCGGCATGTCGCTCGACCTCGGAGGTCAAGGCGCTCCTCATGACGCGGCATGAAGCGTGGAAACAGCAGAATCAGCAGAGGATCCAGGATGCCGGGCCTCCCGTCCAGTTGAGCTTCTGGGATCCCCCAGAGATGTTCCTGGAATCATCTCACGAGTGAACATCTCTCAGTAGAGAGAGGTGCATAGGATGCTCGTAGTGCATCCTCCCGCCTAGTCCGCTGTTTGGTAAACAGGCGTAGGTTAAAGTGAGAAGGATAATCATTGCAATAGATGGTTATGCTTTGATCAACTATAACCTCACCCTCTTAGGTATACTAATTTGATGTAGACATGTCCTGCTTAGCAGACGGAGCTGACCTATGGGATACTTTGATCTTCATCCACGCGATGTTGAGAGCGCACACATTCAGCAGAAAATTGAAGACCTGACAGAACGTATCGACGCGATTGATGACGAGATTCTCTTCTACCAGGATCGCATGACGGCCTTCCATAATACTAATGAGTTCTTTCGAGTCCTGCATCGCATTGATGGGCTGACCCGTGAAGAGAACCAGCTTTACAATGAACTCAACTATGAGAAGCAGAGGCTCTATGAGCGCCGCGCGACATCTGAACTCTCGCCCTACCAATCACCCCCTAATGATCGCCCTTTTTTAGATAGGTCAGATAGGTAGCTTCCTCTCGCCTAGCGGGGGAGACGAACAGCGCTCCCCTGCTTCTCTATGCCATCATTCCCAGAAAACACGCCTTGCCTAGTAAAAAGTGTCGTCCTCAAACGTGATATAGACTGAAACTTTGCGTGCGAGGACAAATAGCTATGTACTTTGCTACCTGGTTGGAACAGTATCAATTCGAGAAGTTCGTTCTCGATGTCGCGATTGCTACGCTTAAATATGGGGGCGTGACCTCTCAACTCTCCAGCTACCAGTTCTTAGACCCTATCGATGCCTGGGGTCTGCCAAAATATCCGGATAAGACGCTCATTCTCAATCCCGAGGCCAATATCGCCGAGGGTTTACATAACTTTATTCAAACGAATGAGGGCTACCTGCGCGAGCCTGATACCTGGTTGGGAACCTGGATCAATCCAAATACACTCTGCTGCTATCTGGATGTGACCCTGATCTGTCCTCGCCTGGAGGAGGCGCGGCGCGAGGCCATCCAGCGCAGCCAGACAGGAAAGCGCCCCGTCCTGGCGCTCTATAATTTCAAGCACAACAAGACACTCTATCTCAACCAGCCAACAATGTAACAGTAGCCGCGTACGCCAATAGCGAACCTGCTACTGGCGTACGCGGCTACTGGTGGGATACATTGCTTTCGCTAGCGGTGGGCCAGCATGAATTTTTCGAGATCGTGCAGTTCGCTATCGCTCAGGCGATATTCAGCCGCGGCGACCATGTCCTCGATCTGCGAGGGGCGGCGCGAGCCGACGATGGCGGCTGTGACTGCTGGATTGCGCAGCGTCCAGGCCACGGCGACCACGCCCGCGGTGACGTTATGCGCCTGGCCAATTTCCTGTAACATGTGCGCCAGCTCCAGGTTGCGTGAGAGAGCAGGCTCTTTAAAGTTGTCGGCATTCTTGCGCCAGTCGTCGTCAGGCATCTGCTCGATGCGCTCCTTCGTCATGCGACCAGTTAGAAGGCCCGAGGCCATGGGCGAGTAGACAATCACGCCTATATCGTTCTTCTCACAATAGGGGAGAATTTCCTTCTCCACATCGGGATTAATCAACGAATAGGGCGGCTGCAACGTCTCCACAGGGGCAATACGCTCGGCACGCTGCATCTGCTCGACATTGAAGTTTGAGACACTGATGTGGCGTACCTTGCCCTCGCGTTTCAGCTTGGCCAGCGCGCTCCATCCCTCCTCAATATCGGGTTCGGGATTGGGCCAGTGAATCTGGTAGAGGTCGATATAATCAACGCCCAGGCGCTTAAGACTGGCCTCGGCCTCGCGTTTGATGGAGCCCGCCTTCAGGCTATTGCTTATCTGGCGCTTCTCATCCCAGACCAGGGAACACTTGGTAAAGATAAGTGGCCTCTCACGACCTTTGATGGCCTTCCCAACGACCTCCTCCGAATGACCCAAGCCATACACGGCAGCAGTATCGATCCAGTTAATGCCCAGGTCCAGGCCACGCTTAATGGTCGCGATAGACTCCTGATCATCCTGAGAACCCCAGCCGGCGTCCCAACCGCCTCCACCCATGGCCCACGCTCCAATACCAATCGGAGTGATCTGCATATCGGTTTTGCCAAAGCGGCGAGTTTGCATATTAATTTCCCCTTACTACTACATAAACAACAGGTAGGCACACGACCGGTTTACAAGCATTATACGTAGCGCACCTGCACAACGGATACATAGGGGAGAGAGTCCAAGCTTGCTTGGACCCTACAATTCGATTTCCGCGCCCGCCTGGAAGACGCTTGGTTCCGCATTAGCTGCGAAAAGCGTCACGCTCTGCTGGCCCATGACACGCCAGGTCGCAATACTACCATCCCGTGGCTCATAGGTGCGCACCAGGGCAGTGTTCTCGTCGATGCCTACAAGTACACACCCTTCAGGCGCGCTCGCGATAATCCTCTTCTGCAGCTCTTCGCCCATCCAGTGGCGCATGCGATCAAAATGTGGGAAGACCACAATATGCGACACAAGCCCAAGAGCCCTGGTCCAACGCGGCTCCTGGCCAGCGCGGATATCGCGAATCGCCAGGGTAAAGCCTCCCACGGCCATAGCGCCCGCGCTACAGCCCGCCAGCGACATCCCCCCACGATACGCCGCCTCAATACGCCGCCAGGCCTCTGAATCCCGCATCGACTCAATTACATGCTGCGGATCACCACCCGAGAAATAAACCAGGTTGCTCTCCTCAAGCAGCGCGACCTGCTCAGGATCATTCGCGCTCTGATGGTCAATAATGCGCGTCGCCCGCACCTCTTTGACGCCCAGGCGCCGAAAATGCGAGCTCCCCAGGCCATTCCAATAGTTGGGGCCATTGGCCTCCAGGCCGCTGGCCGTAGGCAAGAGCGCAACCCGGCTCTCTTTCACAGCTCCGCCTCGCGCCTCCAGCAGATAGGCATCCACCTCATTCATCACATCCAGGTACTCACCCGATCCCAACAGGGCCAGCATCCCTGCCTCTGTAAACTGCTCCATATCTATCTCCCCAGAAAACATAATTTACTATTGTCTCAAGCATAGTCTCTATCATACACTGAAATAAATCAATATGAGGCAGAGTATATGCAGCATACTACCCAAATTATTACCGCAGGCGTATATGTGAATGTAGCTGGTTATTTCCCCTTCTTGGTAGGGCCAACAAAGTCTGGACAGGCCCTCGCTGTCTTTAGGCTCGGCGGCCACCGCGAAGGTCAAGAAACAGGCTGGGAGTGCGCGGCCCGCGAGGCGTATGAGGAGGCTTCGCTACGCATCATTCCACGCGAGGCACCCGCAACATACTGGGTAGACAGCACAGACCCAGAGATTGCCCATCCAGGCACCTGGCCCATGCAAGCTACTGATGGGGTCGCCCCCATTCTGGTCACCAGTCGTGACAATGGGACCATCACACCCATGTATTTGGCTCATGCATATGATGAACCACAACCGCAAAACGAGGCAAAGGCCCTTCTACTTCTCAGCCCAACCGACATCGCCTACATCACCACAAGCAGTGTAACGCTCGAACAATATCTCGCTAGAGGAGGCAAGGCCATCTTCCGAGCGGACCTTCCCCAGCATCTCCCCCTGAAACCCTTCCTCCAGCTCCACTGGCTACACAAACTCCTCCAAATGCATCCCGAAATTGCCGATGAGTAAGCAAGGCCAAACAGGTGAAAATATAGTGGTTGCACATACGCCCATTTAGCTGGTCTTATCCTGCATCAAAAACAGCCATGAACACAATGACCATTTCCCTAGCGAGAGAGCAACCGGCAAAATAAAATTCTTAATATGAAACTAGAAAATCGGCTTTCTCCGTAACGGTACCAGGTCTGTATGCGTAGAATATTTTTAGAGAGTCTGAGAGCTGTGCAAGATCTTTTCACAGGAAAGGGACGCGCAATGAAGATGTATCTCGCTATGCAGAGAGAACTGGTCGTCGTTGAGCAGGCGGGCGAAGGCTGGCAGGCCCATACGTTTCTGGAGGGCTTGCAACCGACCTGCCTGGCAGTCGATCCTTTTAGGTCTGAGATTGTATATTGTGGCACCTTTGGGCGAGGACTCTGGCGAAGTGAAGACGCGGGGCGCTCCTGGCAACCTGTTGGCGATGCCGGAGCTGCGATGGAGCCTTACGAGAATAATGGCATCACTCAACCACATATCACCTCGCTCGCGATCAGCTTGACCGAGCAGAACCAAGGCTATGGAGTGGTGTATGCTGGCTCTGAGCCAAGCACTATCTATCGCTCAGAGGATGGTGGGCAGAACTGGCGCGAGCTGAAGGCCTTGCGCGAGTTGCCTTCCGCGCCCTCCTGGCGCTTTCCACCTCGCCCCTACACCAGCCATGTGCGCTGGATTACACCGGATCCCAGGGTGCCGGGGCGCCTCTTCGCGGCCATCGAAGCCGGCGCACTTGTGCGCAGCCTGGACGGTGGCGAGACCTGGGAGGATCGCGTCCCCGATGCGCCCATTGATACCCATACCTTGGTGATGCATCCTCAGGCACCCGACTGTCTGTACTCGGCTGCGGGCGATGGCTTCTCCTCGCCGGGGCGAGGCTATAATGAGAGTTATGATGGCGGGCAAAGCTGGCAGCGACCCGACGAGGGCCTGGAGCAGCACTATCTCTGGGGCTTGGCCGTTGATCCCGGCAATCCAGATACCATTGTGGTCTCCGCCTCTCCGGGACCCTATGCCGCCCATCACCAGCGCGAAGAGGCCCAGTCCGCCATCTACCTGAAGCAAGCAAGCCAGCCCTGGAGACGCATCTCGGATGGACTCCCCGATATAGAAGGAACGGTCGTGCCCGTCCTGGCAAGTCACGAGGCCGAACCCGGCGTCTTCTATGCGCTCTGCAACCGTGGCCTCTACCGCTCAGCCGACGCGGGCCAGCACTGGAAGGTGCTTCCCATTCCCTGGAAAGAGGAGTACCTCACCCAGCACCACCAGGCCCTCGCCCTCAGCACAACCTAAACAACACCCCAAGTAGCCGCGTACGCCAGTAGCGGGCGCTGTGTACGGGCGCCCGCTACTGGCGTACGCGGCTACTTGATGCAGCTACTCTGCTGAGCCGGTGACTTCGGCGATAATTTCCTGGTCGTCGGCCTGCTGGCGACCAACGGTGAACTGACCTACGAAGTAGAGCAATACACCTACGATCAGGGAGAGCAAGCCAATGCCTCCAATCCAGAGCAACCACTGAGTGCTGGTAACAAGCGATGTCCAGGGGCCTGTGAATGTGACATACACGCCTACGGCACTGGCGATCAGGCCAAAGACGGCGCACAGGTAGAAAACCCAGGTGGGGGCCAGTTTTACCCGTGTGAAGGCATCCTGGTATTTGTGGCGAATCACAATCACATCCACAAATAGAATGACCATCGAGACACACCAGATAACGGTTACCGCCGCTTGCAGAATGTCATAGATGATGGTTGAAAGGTCGGCGGGCTTGAGGCCAGCATTTAAGGCATACGGAACCAGAATAAAGGCGATGACCGTAAAGGCGGCGGCGATAATGGTCTGCACCAGCACAGCCACCCAGGGCACCTTGTTGGCATTCACCTTGCTGATGATAGCCGGCATGCGACGATCCAGGCCCGAGACGAAGAGCAGACGCCCGAATGAGTAGTTATACACCGTTGTGTTGAAAAGGAAGAAGCCGATAAAGATGATGTTGACCAGCAAACCTAGCACGCTACCCGCGCCACCAAAGCCAGAGGTCACGGCCTGGGCAATCGCTGAAGGGCTCCCCTGGGCGCTTACCGGGGTCACCGCCTGCATCACACCAAAGGTTGTAAGTAGGTAGCCAGCTATGACGACGGCTGAACCCCAGAGGAGATACCGGGTAATCGAGCGCGTATTGGTGATCTCGACTCCCATATTGAGTGGGACCTCGATACCTAGCAGGGCCAGGATAACGGTGCCATAGAAGGTATAGGTCGCGGGAACAGGCAACCAGTTATGCGCTGCATAGTCAACATGGGCGGAATGGCCACCAAAGAGGGCCAGCAAGCCAGCCAGGCCCACAAGCAGGATCGCGCCACCATAGGCCACAAAGATCACGTTGACCAGATTCTGCGTCACCCGGAAGCGCAGAACAGAGAGCACAAGCGAAAAGGCGAGCACAGCCAGGATGACGACGCCTTGCTGCCATGGCTCAGTCAGCCAGGAGGCGTTGATCTGCTGCAAGAGCGAGACCACGGTATCACTGGTGGCGATCATTACCAGAATACCCGGCCACCAGGCACAAAAGCCCGCGAAGAAACCCATAAAAGAGCCAAACGCCTTGTGCGTCCAGACATAGATTGAGCCTTCGCCCGGAAACATCAGACCTAACTGACCCGTGACAATCGCTCCCGGAATAAGAAAGGTTATAAAGCCCAGAATCCAGTACACATACGCGGAGGGTCCCGCCCCACCCGCGACAACCGCGCCGTTGCTGGCAAAAAGCACAATCGCTACAAAAATTGCCACCATATCAAATGAATTGAGCACACGCGGTAAAATTCCCCCGGCAATACGCTCCGAGCGGAGCTGATTGCCTTCATTTCCCATTGCAGATGTCGCCATAGCAAGTTTCCCTACCTTTCGCGAAATAATGATACGCGGCTCATCCTTAAAGCCATCATTTACAGCAAGCTCGTTGGGAATCGAAGTGCGCGAAGAGGATCCTTTTTTAATTGAAGTACATCTATTTTGATGCTCTAATTATAGCATAGAGGCCGCTTTAATTAGGTAAAATAGTCCCGAGATCTTTGCACATTTTCACTTTCATTTGCCGCACATCACCCGCATAGACTAAACCATTAGCCTGGTCTCCCTAGCCCATTTATGCAAGCAATTAGCAGATAGATTAGTGTGTATGTTAACCTATACAGGATGTATAGCAAGTGCAAACAGAGAACGTGAATTTTCCGGCAATCTTATCGTTGCCGATGTTTTTTGCATAGAGGAGCCAAAAAAACAGAGAGGTCAGTCGCAACATACGCTTGTGAAGAGGAAAAAGTGACTCTTGTCACTGAGTGCCCATTTCCTAACCCGGAATCAGCCAGGCTCTCTCATATGCGTAATAAAGGAGCAACCTGCTGCTGACCATGAAAACGTATAAGGAGGCATATGAGTAATAACTGGAATCAGCCAGGCGCGCCAGCGAACACGGCGCAGAACGGCAAACCGGCAAAAAAAACGGGAGGATTACTCAGCAACTATCAGCAAAAAAATGTCGAGCAGCAACCACCTACTTTTCCTGCTGGCACACCTGCTTCACGCCCATTTTCACAACGGCCTGCCGGCCCTGGTCAACCTCCACAGTTTCCGCCTTCCCAACCCCAACAGTTCCAGCCACAGATCCCACAACAACCACAGAGGCCCCAGCAGTTCTCTCCACAATCTGCACGGCCTCCTATGAGGCCTTTACCCCCTCAACAACAGGGCTGGATGCCGAATGCGATGCAAGTTATGCGCCAGGTTTCTGGGAAGATGGCCGCTTTGGGGCGCAATAATTACAATAATTATACGCAGACTGCGCCGCCACCTATGGGAAACTATCAGGGGCCATATCCTTACGGCGACAACCCCATCGCTCAGCAACCGACCCTGGAGCAGGCTACTCCCTGGAAGCGCGCTTTGAACTCACCCCTTATCTCACCTTTGATCACTAACCGGCGCCGTGGGCGTGGGCGTCCCCAATCTCGCTTCCGCAGGATCTTCAATCGTGTAGCTCTGGCAGTATTAGTGGTGGGTGTTGTGGCCTCATCTATCACTGGCTTCTTTGCTGTGAGCTATTATCAACAACAAGCAGGCAAGGTCGCCAGCATTGCGAATAAGACGAGCGCGCAAACAACGCGCATCTACGACCGCAACTTGGCATTGATTGCTGAGAGCTACAATCAGGATGCGGGAAGTTCTGGCCGCTCGACTCCCGTCTCTTATAAAGATATTCCCCAGGTATTACAGGACGCCCAGGTTTCTGCCGAGGATCGTACCTTCTGGAGTAACGCTGGTATCGATCCACAAGGCATTCTGCGTGCCGCCACTTCTGGTAATGGCGGTGGTAGTACCATTACGCAGCAGGTCATTAAAAACCTGTCGCAGCAGAATCAGAGTACCTATACGCGCAAACTCGTCGAGGCTACCCTGGCCCTGGGCATGACACAACAGTACCCCAAGTGGAAGATTCTGGAGATCTATTTTAATAGTGTCCCCTATGGGATTCAGGATCTCGGCGTTGAGGCCGCGGTTCGCGATTTATTTGGCTTGCAGCCCGATTGTGATAAGAACTTTAACTGTAAGCCCGCGATTGCTAAGCTCGATCTTGATCCCAAAACTGGCAAGCCCAATCCGCTTGTAGGTCTGGCTCGCGCCTCGCTGTTGGCTGGAATTCCTAATAATCCAACCATTTTTGACCCATCAATCAGCGATACCACGCGCCAGAACGCGCTCAGCCGCCAGGATTATGTGCTCCAAAAGATGAAGGCGGATGGCAAGCGTGTCGATGGCAAACCCATCGACGACGATATGATCCAGCAAGCCGAGAAATTGACGGCTACCTGGAAATTTACGCCATATAGCGTGATCAAAAAGGCTCCCCACTTCACCGATTGGGTCACGATTCAGATGGAACATATGCTTGGCAATGGTGACGATCAAATGGGAGTCCGGGCCTTCCTCTCGGGCGGCTTTAATATTCGCACCACCCTGGATATGAACATTCAGCAGTACATTCAGGATGCCTCGAAATACTTTATTACGCAGCCAACCTATCAGAAGTTCGGTAGCTACGCTGGAACAACGGCTGTGCTAAACCGCGATCTGAGAGTGAATGATGCCGCGGTCGTAGTCCTGAACTCAAAGACAGGCGAAGTACTGGGAATGAGTGGTAGCGTTGACTATTACAAGGACCCAAAGAACAAGCGTGTGGCTGGTAGCGTCAATGTTGCCACGCGTGGTCGTGGTCCTGGCTCAACCTTTAAACCAATCGTCTATGCCACGGCCTTCCAGATGGGGTGGAATCCGGGCATCGTCCTGCCTGATATCCGCACCTATTTCCCCAATGGAGGATCTGCTGGAGCCCTGGATGGAGAAGGTGACAAAGCCCAAACCTATACACCTAATGACTACGGTGGGAAACCCAATGGCGTCTCCGGGCCGCGCTCGACTATTCGGGCAGCGCTGGCGAACTCATACAACATTCCCGCGGTGAAGGCAATGACCTTTGCTGGCACCGACAATGTCTTTAACAACGCGCGCCTGATGGGCATTACCAGCCTTAATCAAGCTATGCAGAAGAAGGGCTGCACGGATGCCATGAATTGTTTTCACCTGACGCCAGTACTGGGTACAGTGGATGTCCCGCCCCTGGAAATGACCAGCGCCTACCAGACCTTCGCCAACGATGGAGTGCATGTGCCTTACCAGAATATTCTCGATGTCTGGGATAACTATGGCAATCATCTCTTCCATTATGATCCATCTAAGGCCAAAGGCACACGTGTCTTTTCCAGTCAGGTCAACTACCTCCTCACGTCGGTCCTGAGTGATGAACCATCACGCCAGCCTGAGTTCCCTGGCGACCATGATCTCTCGTTCTATGACTGGGATCCAAGCTGCCAGGCATCTCTCAAGACATACATTAGCTGTGATACCTACCAGGTAGGCGCGAAAACTGGTACCACTGATTCCTTCCAGGATAACTGGACGATTGGCTATACCCCCAGAGCCACGGTTGGAGTCTGGGCGGGGAATGCCAATGGTGACGTCATGGCGGATGGAGTGGTTGGTATTACCGGAGCTGCTCCCATCTGGCATGCTGTGATGGAGTTTGTCTCTGGGCGTCCCTGCGCCGACATTAACGACGCGATGAATGTCCACATTGCCTGCCACACCTCTCGCCTCGACCCGGCGACGGATGGCATGAACGGGCCGACCACATTCTCCAAGCCAGGTGGCGTGACCTATACCTGCAACCTTTCGGCGCAGGATGGCCTGGCGGGGGCGGGTATCTGCGACTGGGTTATCAATGGCCAGGCCCCGACCCTGCGCGGGAGAGATATCGCCCCAACCGCGCCCACCAACACTAATGGCAATGGTGGAAACAAACCGGGTGGCGGTAATAACACCCCGACCCCAACACCAACACCGACATTAACACCGACGCCAATATCAACACCAAAACCCCAGAAGACACCTTCGCCTTTCCCGACTTTGGTGCCTCCGTTCCCCACTCCAACTCCGTAGTTTTCTGGCCCGTCTTTGCGACTGTAAAACAATGGTGTGTGACAGATACCGGGCTGCTTGTGGGCAGCCCGGTATCTGTCACACACCATGTTTAATATTTGTAGAAGTGTTGCGCGGTCTCTTCTTCGGGAGTCTTCTCTTTAAAGAATTCGATTTCGTTGCGCTTGACGGCGATGTAGGAGGTTGCCAGCAGGGGCCCCAGGGCTTCGGTGAGAACGGTATCGCGCTCCAATTCGTCCAGAGCCTCGCTGAGGGTGGTTGGCAGGCGCTGGATGCCCAGGCGGGCGCGCTCTTCGTCGCTATAATTGCCAGGATCAATCTCTTGTGGCTCCCCTGGCTCGATACGCTTCTCGATACCGTCGAGGCCTGCTGCTAGCAGCGCGCCCAATGCCAGGTAGGGGTTACCGCTATGATCGGCACATTTCAGCTCGATATTGGCGGAACTGGCTTCGCGTCCGCTGAAGAGCGAGGGGATGCGGATCGCGCCTTCGCGATTATCATAGCCATAGACACTATAGGCCGAACTCCAGTAATGCGGCAATAGGCGCCTGTAGGAGTTGGGGCTACCACAGGTGAGCGCGACCAGTCCGCGAATATGCTTTAAGACGCCACCCACAAAATATCTGCCAAGCTGGCTAAAGCCGCCGCGCTGGCCCTCTTCAAAGAAGAGGTTTTTCCCGGCCTGCTCGCCACGCTCGGTCCCCCAGAGGCTCATGTGGATATGCGCGCCGCTGCCCGCTTGATCGAGAAATGGCTTGGGGGCAAAGGTCGCGTACAGACCATAGTCGCGCGCCACGCTCCTGACCGTCTCGCGAACCAGGCAGACGTTGTCCGCAGCTCTGAGCACATTGGCGTGCTGGATTGAGAGCTCTTGTTGCGCGGGTCCAAGTTCCGTGTGAAATAGCTCGATGGAGATTCCCTGCGCCTCCAAGGCGGCGAGAATGGCATCGATCACATGTGCCTGTTCATCGAGGCCGATGCTGCTATAACAGAGGCTGCTGTCGGCGGGAAGAAACTGCCCCGTCTGCTCATCTTTGCGCGCCAGGTAAAATTCGTGCTCAATAGCGGCCTCGGCACGCATGCCATGCGCGGCCAGGCGAGCACTTATGCGATTCAAGAAGGTACGTGGGCAGGCTTCCCAGGGAACGCCATCTGTGCGGATCATATCGCACATCATGGAGGCTGTGTGTGGAGCGTAGGGAAGCGTGACAAAGGTCTCCAGATCTGGCACCAGGCGGAACTCCCCAACCGGCCCCATACCCTCGACGGGGGCCAGTTGCTCTACTCCCGTAAAGGCCTGCATAGCCAGCGTCTGCCCAATACCCTCACGCATACGGCTCTCCAGCTTATCCACATGTGTGGCCTTGCCACGAATAATTCCCCCATTATCGCAATACAGGAAACGTACCAGGCGAATTTTATCATTCTTCGCCTTGCGAACAATCTGATGCTTATCCATAGGCTTCTCCCCAAATTTTGGTTTATTCTACTATAACATATACTCAAGCAATCATTTTCGCCTCATTTTTGCTAAGCCAGCTCTTCATGCCAATGGGCCGTCATCAACAGCTTGCCCCGTGGTCGCAGGGTGATCAGCGGCTCTGGGATCACATTGGTCTCGGGCAGGAGGCGCAACTGATACCGGGACAGGATCGTCGCCAGGATGAGCAGTGCTTCGGTGAGGGCAAACTGGTTGCCGATACACACGCGCGGCCCTCCCCCAAAGGGGAAGTAGGCAAAGCGATGACGCCCGGCTGAACACTCGGGGGAGAAGCGCTCGGGGTCGAAGACATCAGGTCGCTCCCAGAAGTCAGGATGCCGGTGAGTCGTCGCGGGAAACATCAGGACATACGCCCCTTTGGCAATGCGATAGCCATCAATTTCATCCTCGGCGATGGCCTGGCGGGCAAAGGCCCATGCCGGTGGATAGAGGCGCATGGACTCCTCAAGCACCATGCGCGTCAGTGGAAGCTGGGGCAGATCCCCCATCTGCGGAGCGCGCCCATTCAGGACGCGGGTGTACTCCTCTCTGAGCCTACTTTCGATGTCTGGGTATTGCGCCACAAGCAGAAGTGCCCAACAGAGCGCGTTGGACGTGGTCTCATGACCAGCCACCATGAGTGTCAGGACCTCATCCCGCACCTGCTGATCCGTCATGCTCTCGCCTGTCTCTTCATCCCGCGCGTCCAGGAGCAGGGTCAGCAGATCGCTCTCCGTCGATGCTTGATGACGTTTGGAGATCAGAGCGTCAACGACGGTGTAGAGGGTGTTGCGGGCCTCATACAGGCGACGGCGCTGAGGCGTCGGTAGCGATAAAAGCCCCGGCACATAAAAGGCTTGTGCTTCCAAATGATTGATCGTGGTAGACGCCTGCAACACGCGCTCCTTGTGCGCGAGCATATCTGCGCCAAAGAGCGCTTTGCACGCAATGTTCAAGGTCAGGCTACTCATCTCCTGGAACAGATCGAGGGGCTGTCCCGCGTTGATGCTGGCTTCCTCAGTCCAGGCCAGGGCGCTCTCGGCCATCAGCTGGCCTATGGCGACGATCTGCTTTCGATGAAAGACCGGCTGGATCAGGCGACGCTGGTGCAGCCAGGAGTCTCCATTGTTGGTGAGCAGACCATTGCCCAGAGTCAGGCGAAGCGCTTGATTGGAAATCCCCCCTTTGCGATAGTTGAAGTGATTCTCCTGAACGACATGGCGCACGCCATCAGGATGAAAGACCAGCGTCCAGGGACCCAGGACCGTTGGCAGCGTCACGAGATCGCCGTAGCGCTCGTGCAGTTCCTGTAAGAAGCTTAGGGTCTGGCGCGCAAATCTGACGGTATTCCAGGCCGCCGTAGGCCATGGCGGTCCAGGGGGCAAGCGTCTGCGCGGCGTTGCCGGGAGCGACGCAAGTGTAGTATGAGACATCTGTTTTTCTCCTCAAAGACAAAGTTCGAAAAAGCGCAGGGAGGATACTGACTCCCGCTAACAGACGCGTCATGCGAGTGAAGCTCGCTGGGTAGGTATTGTACATACTACCAGTCCTTTCTATGCTTGTTCTTCTTGAGAGAAGGTGATCTTCTTGCTCCAGCCCAAGCTGGCTTCGCTTGTTATGCTCCCCACGTCCTGCTACAATCAAAATACAGGATAACAGTGAAAGAAACAAGTACGCAAAATAATTTGAGGTAGTCTAGAAAATCATACTATGGAAAGGTGCATATCATGAAACAGCAGCAAAAAGCGGCAGGGTGTCCAGTCGAAGTGACGCTTTCGATCGTTGGAGGAAAATGGAAATTGCAGATTGTCTATTGTTTGCTCAACGGAACCAAACGCTTCGGAGAGTTACGCAGGCTCATTCCTGCAGCGACCCAACAAATGCTCACCCTCCAATTGCGTGAGTTAGAGCAGGCAGGAATCATTCACCGGCAGATCTATGCTCAGGTCCCCCCAAAGGTGGAATACTCACTCACCGAGTCGGGGCGAAGCCTGGAACCTATTGTCTACCAGATTCACGCCTGGGGAGAGTGGTACTGCGAGCAAAACAACATCGAGTATTGGCAGTTGAGTGACAACATGGAAGATCATGGTATCCGTGCGTGAGATTGGATGCACTGCCTCCCTTGACAAGCTCTCCATCTCTGGCTATAGTATGTTAGTGAGCATTCACACACATATGGAGAAGGAGTCTATGGGAGCACACAAGAGAGAACCTTATCGCGCTCGCCCTTCCTGAGAAGGGAACGAAAAGAGGTTCTCTCTGTGAGAGCAATGAATGTTTCAACTGGTCAACAGGACGAATGCACGATAAGTATACCTGACGAGAAGTTTTCTCACTCTCGAACAACATCTGGAAACAAGGAGATACATTGATGACGACCTTCGCAGAAACTTGTTCGCGCAAGGGGCAAATAGTGAAAACCATAGCGGCTTACGCGGTGATGATTGAGTTATCTCTCCTCCCTGGTTTGCAGGCTGCATCTACTGAAAAGAAGGAGAATCAGGCATGATTAGTGCTGCCTTTCCGTATGAGAAACGCTCTCAAACAGTGCTGGGATACCAGATGGCCTATATCGAAGATGGTGAGGGTGATCCGATTGTCTTCCTGCATGGCAATCCCGCCTCCTCCTATGTCTGGCGCAATATTATTCCCTACCTGCAAGGGCTGGGACGCTGCCTTGCTCCGGACCTGATTGGCATGGGCGATTCCGACAAGCTGCACAACAGTGGCCCTGGCTCCTATGGGTTCTTTGAGCACCGCAGCTACCTGGATCAGTTGCTTGAGACGCTTGAGGTGCGCGAGAACATCACATTTGTTCTCCATGATTGGGGATCGGCCCTCGGCTTTGACTGGGCAAATCGTCATTGTCAGGCGGTCAAGGGCCTGGTGTATATGGAACTGATCGCCAGACCGTACAGTTGGGCAACCTGGCCGGAGTTCACTCGTGACATCTGGAAAGCCTTGCGTTCCAACGCGGGCGAGCGCATGGTACTCGAAGACAATGTGTTCATCGAACACCTGCTGCCGCACGTCGTGTTACGCGAACTGAGTGAGGAAGAACTGGCGGAATATCGCCGCCCTTTTATTGAAGCAGGTGAGGGGCGTCGTTCCATGCTGAGCTGGCCCCGTCAGGCACCCATTGATGATGAGCGTGCAGACATGATTGAACTGGTCACGGCGTATGGGGAGTGGCTGGCCCAAAGCGATGTCCCGAAGTTATACATCAACAATAATCCGGGAACGGCTACGCGGGCAGCGCGGGAGTTCTGTCGCACATGGCGGGCGCAGGCAGAAGTGACCGTCAAAGGCAGCCATTACTTGCAAGAAGATTCGCCTGGTGAAATCGGCGCAGCCATTGCGACCTGGCTGCAATCCCTGGCATAGAGACATGTTTGCTCGGAGTTTCCTGGAAACGAGCAGAAAACTCCGAGCAGACGATCACAAGAAAGAGAGATAGATCATGAGCGAAAAAACGACTCATACCACGCGAGAGTACCTGACTGCCCCTGGAAAAGGTCATATGACCCTGCTGACCAGCTTCCGCCGCAACGGCGCAGGCGTCGGCACCCCGGTAGGCACGGTCGCATCGAATAGCAAACTCTACTTTATGACGGCAGCGGATACCTGGAAGGTCAAGCGCCTCGCCCATAATCCACATGTCACCCTCGCGCCTGGCAACCGCAAAGGGGACGCGCTTGGTCCGGCGATTGAAGGCACCGTGCGCCGCCTGTATGCCGAGGAGGCCAGGCGCGCGCGAGGCGTGTTGCGTATCGGCATCGTGGGTCGTTTCTTCGGGATCGTCTTCGACCGCAAATATCCTGGCGAGAAAACGGCGGTGTATGAAATTGTGCTGGATGAGAGAGACGCCAACATGGGAAATGGAGGCTTTGAGAAGACGCAGGCTGCGTGTTCCTAAGCTAGATCAACGCAGAATGTGGACAAAGAGCTGAAAAGAGAATGCGACAGTTTTCAAGAAGAGAGGAGAACACCATCAAATGGTGGCAAAAGACATACATTTCTCTTCCCTTGACACTGGAGAAGTAATGTTCTAATATAGACATGCATCATGCGCTTTGATCTATTGTAAGGGAAACTGTCGATGATTCGTGCGCACAAGATTCGGCTGAATCCTACACCTGAGCAAGCTAATTACTTCGCGAAGGCAGCGGGAACCAGCCGGTTCGTCTGGAACTGGGCATTGGCTGAATGGAATCGGCAATATGCAGCCGGAGAGAAACCGACCGCTTTGAAGCTCAAGAAGCAATTCAACGAGATCAGGCGGGAGCAATTCCCCTGGACGTGGGAAGTCACGAAGAATGCTTCGGATCAGCCTATTCTGGACCTGGGCAAAGCCTTTACGGCGTTCTTCGAGGGCAAGGCTCGCCGTCCCAAATTCAAGAGCAAAAAGCGGAGTAAACCGAGCTTTTATCTCGCGAATGATCAGATGGAACGAGGGGACCACCGAGTGTGGATCCCCAAACTCGGATGGGTGAATATGGCGGAGAATCTGAGATTCCAGGGGAAAATCACCGGGGCACGGGTGACGCGCACAGCGGATTGGTGGTTCATCGCGATCACCGTAGAAGTTCCAGAGAAGCAATCAACAAAGCGACCTGCAGCCATTGGCATCGATGTGGGCTTGAACCGATTGGTCACCTTGAGCACCGGAGAGGAATACGAAAACCAAGCATTTCTCAAAACGGCACTGGGGAAGCTCCGTCAAGCGAATAAGCGGCTGCATCGCAGGAAACAGGGATCCCGCGAATCGGGAGAAAGCCCGTCGGCAGGTCGCACGCTTGCACTACCGTATCACTTGCATGCGAGAGGATGTGCTCCACAAGCTGACCACCAGGCTCGCTGACTGTTATGGGATCATTGGGATTGAAGACCTCAATCTCAAGGGATTGCTCAAAAATCGCAAGCTCGCTCGCTCGTTCTCTGATGCCTCGCTCGGCAAGCTCTTGAACCTGCTCACCAGCAAAGTTGAGCAGCGCGGGGGACAGGTCATGAAGGTGGGGCGCTTCTTTCCCTCCAGTAAGACCTGCCATTGTTGCCGTTGGAAGTGGGAAGACATGGCGTTGTCTGACCGCGTTTTTCTCTGCCAAAACCAGAAATGCGCCTATTACCAATTCAATCAGGATAGAGATTATAACGCATCTCTGAACATTCTGCGCGAAGCCCTTCACTTGATCGGGTTGGTTGATCAAGTCGTCAGCGGTACTGGCTCGGACGCGGACGTTAACTTGGTTATGGACGCGGGGTAAGACCAAAAATGCCCAGGCATTGAGGCACCTACGGATGAAGTAACAACAACGAACGATGCAGTAAGGCTGTGCTTGCATACGTTTTACTACATTTATCGGAGCAGAAAGGATTATTCCATGTCTGTTTTACCGCGTTTTCGTCTGATCGGGTTGCTCTGCCTGATCGGCGGAATCCTTCAATTAGCAGATACGCCACTTGACCTGTGGTGGTCGGATCCCACGAGCCCGGTCCACGCTGTCGCCCGCTTGATCTGGGCTATCGCTAATCTGGCGCTCATTGGCGGACCCATAGGAATCATCGCCCGTCGGTTTGTTTTTCCTGGATGGCTGGCAATTGCTGGAGCTGGCGTTACCATCCTTGGCGCTCTCAGTCAGGCGAGCGGGATGATCTGCTACCTGTTTCTCCCCAACTCTGGGGCAGGGCAGGTGTTGACGCCACCTGGTGGCATCCTGATCGCGCTCGGCATGGTCGTCCTGGGAATAGCGGCATTGTTGAGAAAGAAGTTGCCTGGCTGGCAAGCATGGGTCCCTCTCCTCGTTGGTCTGTACTTCATCGCCCAACTGGTCCTTATCCAGGTTCCTTTCTTCCTGAGAAAAAGGCATCTGATTTTCGCTCCACTCGTCGATCTCTGGGGCTTTTTCTGGGTCCTTCTGGGGGTGGTGATTGTCTGGTCAGAAACTGTGCCAGCACATGCTCCTCTTACGGTTGTGTTGCAGAAAAAAAGCTGATCTGCTGGAGTTGAGAGAAAAGAGCAGAAAAGGTTAATGCATCCAAACCTCTCTCTTCCCTTGTTGAGGTTTGGATGCATTAACCTTTTCTGCTCCCTCACAATTTTGTCTTAATTATGGGATCCATTATAGCCACCCTGCTGCCATCACAGCACCCAACAGTAGCAAGGTGTCTCTTTTTATCTTTGTAAACCGTATTATGGGTACCAGGGATTTTCTGTTTACTTCTTCTCCGAAAACCCTGAGCGCGCTTGCCGTGCCACCTTTAGGTGGTCCCCGCGTGTCCCCGAATGGGGGAAGCGCTAGTCACGCAAGTGACGCTTGCCCCTCCGAATGGGGGGTTGGGTTTCGGAATAAGATCTTAAAGGCCAGGATGGTGCGAAGTGACCACTTTCCGCTGTCTCTTTGCTTTATTTATACAAAGGTATCTATGATGTCAATACAAGATAAGCCTCAAGACTCTTCCCCCGAACGCAATTCCTCCCCTACCCAACGGGAGGCACGTTTGCGTGCGCTTATCGAGCATAGTCATGAGGTTTCGCTTCTACTTGATGATCAAGGTACTATTCTGTATGCCAGCCCCGCACTGACACATGTGCTAGGCTACCTGCCTGAAGAGATATCTGGACAAGCCATGCTCTCATGGGTTCACCCCCTCGATCAATCCGAGGCCTCTGAGAACATAGCAAGCTTACAGGCTCACACCAGGCAAAAACTCTTTACGACACAAAGGTATCGTCACAAAGATGGCTCCTGGCGCTGGCTCGAACTACGTGCCGTCAATAAACTGGCTGATCCCCAGGTAGCCGCGCTTATTTGTAGCCTGCGTGATATTACGACGCTCAAAGATGCAGAAATCGAGCAGCAACGTCTCGTTGAGGAGTCAGACCTGGCGCATACACACCTGCTTACAGTCCTTCAACAAATGCCCGCGGGTGTTATGATCGCCGAGGCTCCCTCAGGCAAGCTCTTGCTTAGTAACGACCAGGTAAGGCAGATCTGGCATCACTCTTTTCCTGAAGCCAACGAGGTTGACAAATACGACCGCTATAAAGGCTTTCATTCTGATGGCACACCTTATGCCGGGTATGAATGGCCGCTTGCACGCTCAATCCGCCAGGGCGAGTCTGTACGGGAGGAAGAGATCACTTTTCTACGCGGCGATGGCACGCGTGGTATCATGAGTGTAAGTTCTGCGCCCATCTTGAATACACAGAACGAGATTATCGCAGGCGTCGTTGTCTTCATCGATATTAGTGAAAGGAAGCGCCTGGAGCAACTCAAAGACAACTTTATCAGTATGGTCAGCCATGAGTTGAAAACACCGGTTACCAGCATCAAAGGCTATACCCAGTTGCTGCAAAAACACTTTCAGCGCTCTGATGAGAAACAATCACTCTATTTTCTCGCCAAGATGAACTATCAGCTTGATAAACTGACAGACCTCATCAATGAGATACTGAGTATCTCTCAACTGGATCTGGGTATGCTCAACCTGCGTCCAAAGGTGTTTGATCTTGTTGAGGTTGTAAGGGAGGAGTTGGAGAGCCAGCAGGCCACCACTGCGACGCATAAGCTTCAGCTCAAAGGCGTCGAAAAACTCACCATTACAGGTGACTGTGAGCGCATTGGACAGGTAATCCATCACCTGGTAAGCAACGCTATCAAGTACTCTCCAGGCAGAAAACAGGTATGTATTGAGATCTGTCATAGCGATCAAGCAGCCTTAATTCATATTCAGGATTATGGCATCGGCATCGACTCAGAGCACTTTTCCCGGCTCTTCGAGCGTTTTTATCGCGTGGATGAGCCACTCGAACAAACATTTCCTGGCCTGGGCATAGGACTCTACCTCGCACACGAGATCATCCAGCGCCACCAGGGCCATATCTGGGTGGAGAGTCAAAAGGGACAGGGCTCTACGTTTAGTTTCTCACTCCCACTTCAGCCCCATACAGCCATTGCCAAGGAGACCAGTCATGACAACCACTAAATCCAGGGTGCTCGTAATCGATGACGACCCGGATATTGTTGAGGTGATCCAGCTACTACTAGAAGATGCTGGATATCTCGTCTCGAACATCAATCAGCTTCCAGAAAACGCGAACTTAGCTCAAATCTGCCTTCAGGCGCAACCAGACTTCATCATTCTCGACATGCTGCTCTCAGGACAGGATGGTCGCCATCTCGCGCGCCATCTCAAAGAGAACCAGTCCACCAATCATATCCCTTTGATGATGATCTCGGCCCATCCCCAGGCCCGTTCCCAGGCGCTGGCCGCCGGCGCCGATGATTTCCTGGCCAAGCCCTTTGATATGGACGAAATGCTCGCCAAAGTCAAGCGTTATTGTTAAGCTTATCTTACCAATACATCATGATATATCTGAAGTAATAATACTCCATCTACTATTTTGACTTACGATTACGTATACGTAATGAATAAGGAAGTAGGGTAAGGCTGGTGGCGCACGCCACCAGCCTTACCCTACTTCCTTATTCATTACACCCGGGCGAGTTTTTCCGGGTTGGCAATAATGCGAATCGCCTGAATACGCCCTTGCTCCACTTCAATAGTCATAACGGAGAAGGCTTTTTCGCCTACGCGGACAATCAAGGCTACCTGACCATTGACCTCTTCTACTCCAGGACTATAGCCCTCGGGCCAGAAACGCCTTGTCCCCAGCAAGAAACGAGCTACCGCGACACGTCCAACAAGCTCGTGAGTCGCTGCACCCTTGACCTTGCCGCCGCCATCTGCCCAGAAGGTGACATCTTCAGCCAACATATTCATGAGTGGGGTCATCTCCCCTGCACTTATTGCTCGCTGAAAACCGTTGAGTAGCTGCTGGTGGAGCCGAGGAGAGGCCGGGAAGCGCGGCCGATGCGTACGTAGATGGAGCCTGGCTCGACTGAAGGAGCGGCGACAGGCCGCCTCGCTCTTGTCAAGCATCGTGGCGATCTCGGGAAATTCATAGCCAAAGATTTCGCGTAGCAGGAAGACCGCGCGCTCGAATGGTTGAAGTTGCTCCAGCAAGACCAGGAACGCCAGCGAGATCGACTCCTGCATATCGACGCGCTTCTCCGGGTCGTCCGTTTCATCCATCTCGGTTGTCAGGATTGGCTCCGGTAACCAGGGGCCTACATATAGTTCTCGCTTCCTGCGCGCTAGCTGAAGTTGATCCATACATAAGCGCGTGAGGATCGTGGTGAGATACGCTTTAAGCGAGTGAATAGTTTCTGGAGGTGTAGACTGATAGCGCAGGTACGTTTCCTGCACCATATCCTCAGCATCCATCGCACTACCAAGCATGCGGTAGGCGATAGAAAAGAGGTGTGTCCGGTAAGTTTCAAAGGACTCCACGATGTTTTCTGCCTTTCGTCGACTCATGAGAGCAAGTGTTGCCATAAATAAAGAGGGTTGAACCATCTCATTTGGGACAACTTCTCACTCCAATTTTGCCCACATCAGACATATGCTGTAAAGAGAGTCACCCGCAGATTGCAGAGCTTTCCAGTTCTTGCCTCGACTCGCTACGCTCACCTCGGGGTAAGGGGGTGTGGGTGGAAAACGGCTTTGCCGTTTTCCACCCACACCCCCTTACCCCGAGCGCCGCTGGTGCGAAGGTGCTCGTGAAAACGTGCATCCTTTCCAATTCTCACGAGAATTGGAAAGTCCTGATTTTGGGGTAAAAATGGCTTGACATAGCATTTGATTGCTGGTATATTTATGATTACCAAAGGTAAAAAAATTAACTAGGGTAAGAGCATATGGGAAGGAAAGAAAGACGGGCGAAAGAGCAACAGGATCTCAAGCAAAGCATTCTAGATGCGGCGCGCGAAATCGCTCTCGCGGAGGGGTGGCGCAATGTGACGATGCGTAAGATCTCGAATCGCATTGAGTATAGCCATCCTGCCATTTATGCCCATTTTGCAAACAAAGATGTGCTCTTATTAGAGCTTGTGCATGAGGGCTTCCGCCTGTTGGAGGCCGACTTAAAGCTGGCCCGAGCACAAGGCCACGATCCAGTGGAGGCGATGCGGCTCGTCGCTCGCGGCTACCTGGGATTCGCCTGGCGCTATCCTGAGTTGTATCGCCTGATGTATGGGCTGGACGGTGTCACCTTCAGCATCTCAGAGCCCGAGAAGGAAGGGCTACAGATAGAAGATGTGGTGGCACAAACGGTCAAAGACGTGCTTGAGTCTCGTCACTTGTCAACCGAGCACCTGGCAGATCAGGTGAATATCATGTGGGGGACCGCTCACGGGCTGGTAACTCTCACGATGGCAGACCGCATTAGCGGCGGGCAAGCGCAGGCGACGCGGTTATTCGAACGAGCATTCCAGGATATGCTGCTAGCCTGGGAACATGAGGTAAACACCGCTGGTTCAGCGCCCCTTCCGGGCATATAGCTTCTCTGTAGGTCCGCTGCGAAGGTGCTAGGCCTGAACAAAGTATCGCTTTATATTACCAAAGGTAAATAAAAAAACAAAGGTAATAGAATACCACTCAGTGAGGGGGAATATACATCATGACACTCTATCCTTATACGCTTTTACTACACATTGTAGGTGTGATTGGCCTCTTTATCGCTATCAGCCTGGAGTTAATCATCACATCTCGCCTACAGGCCGCCAAGGTGACCACCCAGGTCCATGAATGGCTCACGCTCGGTCGCGTGATTGACCTGATTTTACCAGTCTCCGCTGTGCTCATTCTGGTCAGCGGCCTCGTGTTGACGTTTTCGGTATGGGGATTGAACCATGCCTGGATAGACCTTTCGCTGGGCTTGCTCATTCTCCTGGGTATCCTGAGTCCTGTGATTAACGGCCCTCGTATGAAGGCGATCCATGTGGCAGCGAAAGCCGCACCTGAGGGCGAGATCTCAGCCTCTCTGAGAAAAGTTATCGCTGACCCCGTGCTGCGGGCTTATGTGCCCGTTCCAGGCCTGGTTGCATTGGGCGCGATAGTCTTGATGGTTCTGAAGCTGGATTGGCTTGGCTCGGGAATTGTGATGGCTCTAGTCCTCATTGCAAGCCTCATCTTCGCCTTCTCGCTTAAAAGATAAAAATTCCTTCTGTGGTCGATTGTTAAAAAACCGTGCTGAAGAAAGATTCGTATTAGAAACATTCAGAGAAAGAGGAAAGAAATGTTTTCAGAACAAGAGCTCGCGTTTTTGCGCACACAACCCCTGGCCAGACTGGCAACGGTGGCCGTCAATGGTCAGCCCGATGCGGATGCGGTCGGCTTCGCCTTTGAGAACGGGCGCTTCTACATTGGCGGTTATTTCCTGGAACGTACACGCAAATATAAAAATATCGCCGCCGGGCATAGCAAGGTGTCGCTGCTTATTGATGAACTGCACTCACTCGAACCCCTTGAGCCACGCTCAATCAAGCTTCATGGTGAGGCTGAGATTCTGCAACTTGAGGAGGGTTTTCGGGGACCCGGCACATACATTGTGATTACGCCAAAGGTCTCCTGGAGTATCGGTATTGAAGGACCAGCCTTTCAAGACGGGAAGTCAGTCATCAAGAAAATTACCTGGGAATAAAGACCATTTTCGCACGCTTCATACAAATCGGGCCGACGCGTACTTTCACAGCGTCGGCCTGCATAATGTAAGTGATTACGCCTCCCAGGGTTTGATCACCACCTTGATACAGGAGTCCTGCTTGTGCTTGAACACGTCATAGGCGTGAGGTACCTCGTCGAGGGAGACTTTATGCGTGATGACAAAACTGGGGTCGATCTCGCCTCCTGGATACGCTTCAGCAGCGGGCGCAGACAGCGATGCACATGAGTTTGACCCATCTTAAAGGTCAGGGCCTTGGCGAAGGCGGCGCCCATGGACATCTTATCCACAAAGCCGCCATAGACGCCCGGTAGCGAGACAGTGCCTCCTTTACGGCAGGCCTGAATCGCCTGGCGCAGGACATGGGGGCGATCCGTGCTCAGGCGCGTCTTTTGCTTGATGGTATCGGTGATAGCACCAACACTAGTTCCATGCGCCTCCAGGCCCACAGCGTCGATGCAGGCATCGGGTCCTACGCCGCCCGTCATCTGCTTGAGCATCTCCACCACGTCGCCCTCTTTCTCGTAGTTGATGATCTCGGCACGCCCATGCTCCTGGGCCATGCGCAAACGCTCGGGAATGCGGTCAATGGCGATGACGCCCTCCGCACCCAGCATATAGGCGCTCTTGATGGCGAACTGACCCACCGGACCACAACCCCAGACCGCGACCGTGTCTCCACGCTGGATGCCACAGTTCTCGGCCGCCATATAGCCCGTGGGGAAGATGTCCGAGAGGAAGAGCACCTGTTCATCGCTCATGCCTTCGGGAACCTTGATGGGGCCAATATCGGCGTAGGGAACACGCACATACTGAGCCTGGCCTCCGGCATACCCACCATAAAGATGCGAGTAGCCATAGAGGCCCGAGCCAGAGTAGCCATAGAGGCTCTCAGCCAGCCAGGCATTGGGATTGGAGTTGTCGCAGAGCGACCACATGTCGCGCTTGCAGAACATGCAGTTGCCACAGGCAATAGTAAAGGGAACGACGACACGGTCGCCCTTTTTGAGGTTGCTCACCTCTTCGACCTCGCCCATGAACTCATGCCCCAGAATATCCCCCTTCTTCATGGTCGGAATATACCCATCATAGAGGTGCAGGTCTGAACCACAAATGGCCGAGGTCGTAACCTTGACAATGGCATCACGCGGGTTAAGAATTTCGGGATCGGGTACATTCTCTACCCGCACATCATGTGCTCCAAACCAGCATAGCGCCTTCATACCCGTACTCCTTCCTCTGCCTGCTTCCCTGTTGGCTGCCCCTTTATAGTAGGGACCTCTCCAGCCTCCACCAGAGATTTAAAGCGGTGCAGGATCTCGGCTGCCTGCGTCTCAAGCATGATATCAGTGGCCCGACCCAGCAACGGCATCTCAAGGGCAGTTTGGAGCTTGCGATGGTGCGCGAAATCCATCTCCAAGATCGCAATGGTGCCGCGCCCTCCAGGGGCAGCGATGAAGCGCACACGCCCACTATCCTCGAGCATGGGATTATTGAGTACCCGCCACTCGATCAGCCTTCCTGGCTCCTCCCTGACAATCTCAATGTCCCACTCCAGGCGCTGCCCCTGCGGTCTCTTGGCCAGCCAGTGCGAACTCTTCTCGCCAGTTTTACGTACTTCCTGCACCATAGGCATATAGGCAGGCGCACGCTCCACATCGCGCCAGGTATCGTATAGTTGCTCGGGGCTGGCTTGAATGGTCATGGCTCTATGCACACGAAAACCTGCTCTACCTGGCAGCTTACTGACATTACTTGAGGGGAAGGGATGCTCCGCCCGATTGACGTGTAGCCTGTCATAAAGCACGCTATGGCCTGTTGCTCCTCGATAGAGCAGAGCTCCCCCCAGCAAGAGGCTGGCAAGGCTACCCTTCGTCAGGCCAAAGAGGGTCAGCAGACCTCCACCCACCAGGGACCCGAGGCGCTCCCCCTGAGATATATTCGTGGGCTTACCCGTAACTCTTTGTAACGTCTCGCGTATATCGCGTATATTGACTATGGCCCGATTGCTCGACTGCTCTGAAGACATAAGCCGTTTCCTCAACGACAAGCATGATTTAGCACATTCCTGTCACGAATGCCCCCGGTTGTTTGTTCCATCTCTTAATCCACAGTTTACATTTTCATCACAGTTTTCTGAAACTTCTATCATAGTCTCTTCACAAAGGGGCGGTATAGTATTTATTATCCAGGAGCAAGGACATTTCGGCGAGAATGTTTATCCAGCCCTAGCCACTCGCCTTGATATATACAATCCAATCCACCGGCAAAGGAGGATACGGCAATGTAGCAAAAGAAACTGCTCCGCAGCATCGATGAGCGAAGAGGCTCCAGTCCCTTCTTTCATCCATACTGCGGAGCAGTTAATTTATAGAGAGAGATTATAGCGAGTAAGCAAATGAGCCAGATTTTGGCGCGGTACCGCGCCAAAATCTGGCTCATTTGCTTACTCTATGGTTATTTTTGCTTCTCTTCGTGACGTTTGAGCATGGTTTGGAGCATTTTTACGGCTCCTTCGATAGTGAGTTCGAGGTGGCTCTGCGTTTCGGTATTGTAGATCTCAACTATGCCGCGTTCGGGGTGAAACTGGATCTCAAATTCTTCGGTGCTACTGCTATACATCGTCTTGCTTGATCCTCTCTGTGTCTGGTTTGCCTCCATCTACTACTCGTAATCCGCCAGCACTCTGCTTTACTGAAGGCTAGCAGGACCTTCTTCTTGTCCCTGGAGAGAGGCCCCATAAGCTCCTCTGGACTCCGGTACTCCCTACCTGTCCTTCTTTATCCCAGGGTCGATATGAGTAAGTGTATGCATTACACCTTAGGGTGTTTCGGCCATGAATCTGATGTCGGGGTAACGTGTATAGCCAGAGTTCCAGTATATTCAAGCTTACTTAAACGTGGTTGTGTAGGATTCCACCCTACCTCCTGCTCCTTTTGCGGTTTTCACTGAGGTTACACCTGATCCAGACAGGAGAAAGAACCTGGTCTATCAGGGAAAAACTGGATACAGAAATACGGTATTTGAAGCGGCTAATATCCTGCGTTCACATGAGGTTCTTCCCCTGCACCAATGCTATTCTTTAATTGCGATAAAGTGTAAGGAGCAAAAAAAATAATGGATGCGCTACTTCTAGCAAGGCTACAATTTGCTAGTACAATCATTTACCACTTCCTCTTCGTCCCACTGACGCTGGGGCTCTCGATTCTACTCGTGATCATGGAAACCCTCTATGTCCATACGGGCAAAGAGGTCTACCGGAACATGACTAAGTTCTGGGGTAAGATGTTCCTGATCAACTTCGCTATGGGCGTTGTGACTGGCCTGGTGCAGGAGTTCCAGTTTGGTATGAACTGGTCTGAATACTCACGCTTCGTAGGTGACGTCTTTGGCGCGCCCCTGGCGGTTGAGGCCCTGCTGGCCTTCTTTATGGAGTCAACCTTCCTGGGCATCTGGGTCTTTGGCTGGGATCGCCTGCCGAAGAAGATACACCTGGCCGCCATCTACCTGGTCGCCCTGGCATCTCACCTCTCGGCCTTCTGGATTCTCTCGGCGAATGCCTTTATGCAGCAGCCTACCGGTTTCGTCATTCGTAATGGCCGGGCTGAGATGACGAACTTCTTCGCGCTGATCACCAATGGCCGCCTCTGGGTACAGTTCCCACACGTGGTCGCGGGTGGCCTAGTCACTGGCGCCTTCTTCGTCGCTGGTATCAGTGCCTACCGTTTGCTGAAGAAGCGTGATGAGCACAACACCGAGTTCTTTACCCGTTCAGCGCGTATCGGCCTGACGATGGCCTTGATCGGTGGTATCGCGGTCTCCCTCTTTGGTCACATCCAGGGTCAATACAGCACGGTACATAGTCCTATGAAAATGGCCGCCGCTGAGGCCCTGTGGAATACCGAAGATCCCGCTCCCCTCTCGCTCTTTAAAGTGGCGAATACGCAGGAGCACAAGGATCTCTTCTCGATTGATATCCCTGCCGGACTCAGCTTCATGAGCTACAACTCATTTGATGGCAAGGTCCAAGGCCTCAACCAGCTTCAGGCCGAATACGTGAAGCAGTATGGTCCCGGCAACTATATCCCGCCTGTCTTCATCACCTACTGGAGCTTCCGCGTGATGGTTGGTGCTGGTATGGCCATGGTCGCAATCGCGGGCCTGGGCCTGTTCCTGCTGAACAAGCGGCGCTTCACTCAGTATCCCAAGCTGATGATGCTAATGGTCGCCTCAATTGCTATCCCTTTTGTCGCGAATACGATGGGCTGGATTCTGACAGAGATGGGTCGTCAACCCTGGCTGGTCTTCGGCGTCCTCAAGACAGATGCGGGCGTCTCGCCTAATGTGAGCGCCGGGATGATCCTCTTCTCGCTAAGCGCGTTTATCGCGGTCTACGCGGCCCTGGCCGTGGTCGATGGCTGGCTGCTCGTACGTACAGCGAAGCAGGATGTGCCTACGCTTGAGGCAGAGAAGGCGGCATCCGAAGAAGAGAACGTGCTCCAGGGCGCGTACTAAGGGGAACTGTTATGAGCTTACAAATTACCTGGTTTGTGCTGATTATGGTGCTCTTCGCGGGATTCTTCCTGCTTGAGGGCTTTGACTTCGGTGTCGGCATGCTCCTGCCCTTCCTGGGCAGGAACAATGTCGAGCGGAGCACGATTCTTAGTTCGGTTGGCCCCTTCTGGGACGCGAATGAGGTCTGGCTGATTACCGCGGGTGGCGCGATGCTGGCGGCCTTCCCCAACTGGTATGCGACGCTCTTCAGCGGCTTCTACCTGGTCTTTATCCTGCTTCTGCTGTCCCTGATCGTACGTGGTGCGGCCTTCGAATTCCGAGGCAAGCACAACTCGCCACGCTGGCGGCGGACCTGGGACTGGCTGGCCTTCGTGGGCAGCACGCTTCCCGGCTTCCTGTGGGGCATCGTGGTCGCCAACATGCTGCTGGGTGTGCCTATCGACGCGCATATGCACTATGTGGGTACGCCATGGCAGCTCTTCAATCCCAAAGCCATCATCGCGGGCCTGGCCTTTACACTCATGTTCGCCCTGCATGGGGCGGTCTTCCTGAGCTTGAAGACTGAACATAAGCTGATGGAGCGCTCCTTCAAGGCGGCTCTCCTGCTCTGGCTCCCCACGGTGATCCTGGCCGCGATCTTTATTGGTGGCCTGTACATGGCCTCGCCTATAGTTCATAACTTCGGTAGCGATCTACGTGTGCTCACGCCTATCGTAGGTGGCCTGGCGCTCTTGCTGATCCCAGTCATGGTCCTGCTGCGCCGTAGTGGAATGGCCTTTATCCTGACCTCAGTCACGGTCCTGCTGACCACGCTGACAGTCGCGATGGCCATCTTCCCGAACGTACTGATCTCCAGCCTGAACCCGGCCTGGAACCTGAACATCATCAATGCGTCGTCGAGTCCCTATACACTCACGGTGATGAGCTGGATCGCGCTTACCTGTGTGCCTTTTGTTCTGGCCTACCAGGCCTGGAACTACTGGGTCTTCCGCAAACGCGTCAGCGTTCACACCCTGAGCCATCACTAATCAATCACGTTTGAGCATCTATAAAGATTGCATGCGATGTCGCATGCCTTACGCATGAAGCGCATTTCTTCCTTACACACTGCTGTGACACGGGAAGGGACCGGCGAGTCCCTTCCCTTATTTTTTCCTGTTGCTGTAACTCATTCGCCCCTTTGATGTATATCATAATATAAGTAGGCTTTTTTTCAGATTTGATACTACAAACCCGGGGTAGGGATTATGAAAATATATAGACGTCTCTTTCGCTATACGCCGCAGGTACAGCTCTATCTGGCCTGTACAATTGGTATCGCCCTCCTGACCGGGCTGCTCATCGTGGCGCAATCCTATGGCATTACGCAGGTCATTCAACATATCTTTCTCGATAAGCAGACCCTCGCGCAGGTAACCAGCCTCTTGCTCGTCCTGGCCGCAGTGATGCTTGGGCGCGCGCTTTTGCCCTGGTTCGGCGAATTCATCGCAGGGTATACGGCCAGTAAGGCTAAGACTTCTATCCGCGAGCGAGTGATGAAGCGCCTCTTCGCGCTTGGGCCCGCCTACACCTCGGGTGAGCGCAGCGGCGAGATGGCTAACACGCTGACTGAGGGCATTGAGGCCCTGGACGCCTTCTTTAGCCAGCTACTGCCCCAGATGATCATTACCATGCTGGTGCCAGTCATCATTCTGATCACGGTCTTTGCCTGCGACTTTCTTTCGGGCATTGTTCTCCTGGTCACGCTCCCCGTCCTGCCCATCTTTATGATTTTGATTGGCAAAGCCGCAGACGCCATGACAAAGAAGCAGTGGCGCCTCATGAACCAGATGAGCGCGCATTTCCTGGATGTCTTGCAGGGCCTGACTACGCTAAAACTTTTTGATCGCAGTCGCGCCCAGAGCGAGATCATCGAGCGTATCAGCGAGCGCTACCGCGTGATGACAATGAAGGTATTGCGTATCGCCTTCCTCTCGGCCTTTGTGATGGAACTGGGCGCGACGATTAGCGTAGCCCTGGTGGCGGTCGAGATCGGTCTGCGCCTCCTGTACGGTCTGATGCCCTTTGATAAGGCCTTCCTGATCCTGTTGCTGGCCCCCGAGTACTTCCAGCCCTTGCGCACGATTGGCACACGCTTCCACGCCAGCATGAATAGCACGGCGGCGGCTGAGCGCATCTTCGATATCCTTGATACGCCCCTGCCGGAGCAGAAGCCAGCCACTACTGAGCCATTGCCCTCACCCGAGACTTTGCGCTTCGAGGATGTCAGCTTCTCCTATCGCCAGGAGGGCGAGGAGCCACGCCGCGCGCTCGTGGACGTCTCCTTCACAGCCAGGCGCGGCCAGAAGATCGCCATTGTGGGACCCAGTGGCGCGGGCAAGAGCACACTGGCCTCGCTCCTCTTGCGCTTTATGGAGCTAGAGAGCGGTCAGATTCTTGTCAATGAGACGCCGCTGGAGCGCTTCTCAGTCCAGCAATGGCGACGGCAGGTAGCCTGGATTCCCCAGCGTCCCTACCTCTTCGACGCCAGCATCGCCGAAAACATCCGCTTTGGCCGCCAGGATGCCAGCATGGAAGAGGTGATCCAGGCCGCGAAACAGGCCGGTATCCATGATTTCATTCAGGGTCTGCCCCAGGGCTATGAGACGCCCATTGGTGAGCGTGGCGCGCGCCTGAGCGGCGGGCAGATACAGCGCCTGAGCCTGGCACGCGCCTTCCTCAAGCAAGCCCCCATTCTGCTGCTCGACGAGGCCACTGCCAACCTGGATAGCCAGCATGAAGAGCGCATCCTCGACGAGCTGAGTGCGCTGACCCAAGATCATATCCTCTTTATTATCGCGCACCGCCTGAATACCGTGCGCCAGGCCAACCGCATCCTCGTCCTGGATGAGGGTCGCCTCGTGGAAGAGGGCACACACCATGAACTTGTAGAGCAGAATGGCCTCTACAGAGAGTTACTGGCCGCCTATAGGCGCGACGAGAAGGAGGTAGAGGCATGAACGAGAGCACGACAGCGACCTTTCTGCGCCTGCTTAAACTGGCGAAACCCCTCAGAGGCTTGATGGCCCTGGCGGTCCTGCTTGGCTTTTTGACCATTGGCTGTGGTATCGCGCTACTGGCGACCTCAGCCTATCTCATCTCTGCGGCGGCGCTGCATCCCGCGGTCTCTGCCCTGAGCATCGCCATCGTGGGCGTGCGCGCCTTCGGCATTGGGCGCGGCGTCTTCCGCTATCTCGACCGCCTGGTCTCGCACGAGGTGGTCTTCCGCCTGCTCTCACGGATTCGCGTCTGGCTCTATAACGCCATCGAACCCCTGGCGCCGGCACGCCTGCTTAGCTTCGCACGCGGAGATGGCACGGGTCTAAGCAGCGGCGACCTGTTGAGCCGCATCATCTCTGACGTAGACGCTCTCCAGAACGTCTATATTCGCGTGATCTCGCCTCCTATGGTGGCCCTGGTGGTCGCCATCAGCGTCTGGCTCTTCCTGGGCGCGTTCGATCCCCTGATCGGCGTCGTCTTTATCGTGACTTTCCTGCTGGCGACCGTTGGCGTCCCCCTGCTCACACATGTCCTGAGTCACACAATTGGCGAGCGCCTGGTCACGCTCAACGCGCAACTCAAGACCGAGGTGGTCAATAATATCCAGGGCATGCCCGATATCGTCGCCTTCGGCCAGGAGGAGCACCAGGCCAGGCGCCTGAGCTCTTTGAGCACAACCCTGCAACGCCTGCAACGCCAGATGGCCAATATTACCGGCATCCAGAGTGCCCTGACCAACCTCTTTACCAATCTCGCGACCTGGCTGACGCTCCTGCTGGCAATTCCCCTGGTGACCTCGGGTCGCCTCCCTGGCGTCCTGCTGGCAATGCTGGTCCTGACGGTCCTCTCCAGCTTTGAGGCCGCGCAGCCTCTTCCCGCCGCCTTCCAGCAACTGGGCAGCACCACGCAGGCTGCGCGCAGACTCTTTGAGATCATCGATACCCGCAGCGAGGTAGAGGACCCCAAAGAGGTCCCCCCCCTGCCCCAGCGCTATGACATCGAGTTTCGCGACCTGGCCTTCCGCTATACTCCTGATCAGCCACCTGTCTTACACGACCTCAGCTTCCGCGTTCCCGAGAACTCTTGTGTGGCCATCGTGGGCTCCAGCGGCGCAGGCAAGTCGACCATCGCGCGCCTGCTCCTGCGCTTCTGGGAGCATCGCCAGGGCCAGATTCTGTTGGGCGGTCAGGAGCTACAAGGGTATCGCCAGGAGGATATCCATCTCCTGATGAGCGTCGTGGCCCAGGATACCCACCTCTTCAATACCAGCATCTACGAGAATCTGCGTATCGCCAACCACGATGCCGAGCGCGAGGCCATCATCACGGCGGCCAAACAGGCCCAGATTCACGACTTTATCGAGTCTCTGCCCCAGGGCTATGATACCCAGGTTGGGGAACAGGGCCTGTTCCTGAGTGGCGGCGAGCGCCAGCGCATCGCCATCGCCCGCGCCCTGCTCAAAGACGCGCCCATCCTCATTCTCGATGAGCCAACCACCAACCTGGATAGCCTGACCGAACGCGAGATCCTGCGCACCCTGCGCACCCTTATCCAGGGGCACACCACCATTCTCATCACCCACCGCCTCGTTGACCTCGACATGGCCAATGAGATCCTGGTCCTGCGCGATGGCGAGATCGCCGAACGCGGCAGCGAGCGCCAACTCATGCAGAACGAAGGCCTCTACTGGCAAATGTGGAACCTGCAACACAAAGTGCTTGTATAAATAAAAAATAGAAATAATATGCCGTTGTGCACGTATACGTGCACAACGGCATATTTTTATTTTTTATTTATACTAAAAACGTATCTATATAAGATCTATCGCTCCCTATATCTCCGCTTGACAGCTTCTCCACTTCGTGAGATACTGCTACCAGATTGGTATAGATGACTTAACATATCAACTTTCTAAAAAATAGACGCCGGTTTCGGGAATAAATAGACAGGCGTCAATACTTATAGAAGACAAGCAACCTAATCTGTGGAGGAAAAGCGTGTATAAGCAAGGCAAACGATTTGCCACTTCTGTGATGCTCGTCGTGATGGCGACCCTGGCGGTCCTGCTCGCGGCCTGTGGTAGCAATCCGGGTTCGACGACAGGCTCATCGAAAGCCCCCGACGATAAACAGGTATTTGTCTATCCTGTGGCCGGGACACCCGATCTTAGCGATATGGACCCCGCCTTTGCCAGTGGCCCTATTGGACCTACTCTGATATATACCGGTCTCGTCCAGTTAAACGAAAAGCAGCAGCTCATTGACCAGCTTGCTCAGTCGCACAGCGTTTCGGCTGATGGGTTGACCTGGACCTTTAAGCTACGTCCCAATCTCAAGTTCAGCGATGGCTCTCCCCTGACCTCGCAGGATATCGTGTATAGCATCAATCGCGCGCTTGAGCCAGCGCTCAAGTCGCCCTATGCCATGGTCTATCTGGGCCTGATTAAGGATGCCGACAAGCTCCAGACGGGCGCGGTCAAGACCCTGGTCGATGATAGCCTGCTGGCTCCCACGCCAGATACAGTCAAGATCATCACCAAGCAGAAGGCCGCCTACTTCTTGCAGACGATGACCTATGTCACCTCGTATCCCGTGAACAAGAAGCTCGTCGACAAGTACGGCAAGAACTTCGTCGATCACCTGGGTGAGGGCGCCGGGGCCGGTCCCTTCATCATGAGCAAGTACGATCAGGGCCGCCAGATGACCTTTACGCCCAACCCTTACTACTATGGCCCTAAGCCAGCGTTGAAGAAGGTCATCATGGCCTACTATAAGGACTCGGAGACGATCTACAAGGTCTATGAGACCAACCAGGTCAGCTACGCCAAGATCGCGACCGCCAAGCTCGCCTCGGCGCGTAACCTGCCAAACAACCAGTTCCACCTGGTACCGATCCTGGGCGTGCAGTACTACGCCATGAACTACCTGGCCAAACCCTTTAACAACATTAAGATTCGCCAGGCCTTCGATCTAGCCATCAACAAAGACCAGATCGCGGACAAAGTGCTACGCGGCAGTGCCATCCCAACGAACAACATCGTTCCACCTGGTATGCCGGGTCATAATCCAGACCTTACGGGTCCAGCTGGCGTCACCAGCACAAAGGGCGACCAGGCCAAAGCCAAACAGCTCTTTGCTGAAGGTCTCAAGGAAGAGGGTCTGACACTCTCCAGCCTGCCACCCATCACCCTGACCATCTATGCGACCTCGCAGGACGACACCAACCAGGCCGTCGCCGTCCAGCAGATGTGGCAGGAAGTGCTCGGCGTCCAGGTGAAGATTGATACTGTCGATGTCAACAAACTCTTCTCAGAGCTTGACTCGACGACCAATAATCCCAATGGTTTGCAGATGTGGAGCTCCTATTGGAAGGCCGACTATCCTGATCCGCAGAACTGGCTCACGACGCTCTTCGCGCCCGAGTCCTCCTTCGACAACTATAACTATGGCAACAATCACGCCAAAGATATAGCCGATCAGAAGAAGGCCCTCGACCTGATGCGCCAGGCGGATGGTGAGATGGATATCACGACGCGCCTCAAGCTCTACAACCAGGCTGAGCAGCAGGTGGTCAATGATGCGGGCTGGATTCCTCTCTACCAGATGGAGACCGGCAAGGCGCTCAAACCTTGCGTCAAGGGCTACGACATCAACGCGCCCTTCATGCCCGCGCCCGATAGCTGGAGCAACATCTACATCTCCAACGACAAACCTTGCACCAACGTGTAGGAGCAGACAAAAACTATTCGCTCACTACTCACTCGGAAGGGAGAATTTGGCAACAGCCTCTCCCTTCTTTTTTTGTTCCGCTCTAATACCGTGTACCCGCAGCAGACGGTAGCTGGTAAGCTACCAGGTTACCACCTGTGTCTACTATCGCCAGGGCAACTCTCTCATCTCCCCGTTGGGCTGCATTCTTTGCTGTGTGGATAACATCTTCAGCTTATTGAAAAGTAATATTCATATAAAATTCCCCTTTAACTAACACGCGTAGACCTGGGGTACTAAAGCTGGAAGATAGGCGCGCAATTGGGCTAATTGGCGAGACTCCTGCTCCGCCATACACGGATATTTCTGCAACTTAATCACGGCACGATACGGAGGACGTTGAAAAGTCACACCATATGTCTTTCCATAAACCCCTCCCCGAGAGGTGTGATCGATTGCATATCTGTCTTCCATGTCCTCTGAAGGATATCTTGCAAGGACGAGTAAACCTTTGTATCAGAAAATCGCATATCAGTTCCTTCATGTCTGCATTGCCCAGTAGCCACGTACGCCGGTAGCGGGCAGGCCTGCTACTGGCGTACGTGGCTACATTCTTAGCCAATCACGATATTTACCAGGCGGCCTGGCACGTATACGACGCGCTTAACGCTTCGCCCTTCAATAAAATGCTGCACGCGCTCGCTGGCATGGGCCTGGCGCTGGATCTCTTCGGCGCTGGCGCTGGCAGAGACCTCGATTGTGTCGCGCAGGCGACCATTGACCTGCACGGCAATAGTCACACGCTGGGCCTGTGTGGCCTCGGGATCGTACTCGGGCCAGGAGGCGCGATGAACTGAGCCACTTTTCCCCATCTGCTCCCACAGCTCTTCTGCCATATAGGGAGCGTAGGGGGCCAGCAATACCAGCAGCGTCTCCACCTCAGCCTTTGATGCAGCACGCCGCTCAATGATACCGTTAACATACTCCATAATGGCCGCGATGGCGGTATTGTACTTGAGGCTGGCCGTGTCCTCGCTGACGCGCTTGATTGTTATGTGCATGGCACGTATGGCCTCTAGCGACGAAGGAGCTTGTGGAGCGTGCTGGGCATACCGCCCGACCAGGCGCCAGGCGCGCTCCAGGAAGCGCACCACGCCGCTGATCCCCCGGTCACTGAAGTCGCCACCACCCTCATAGGGTCCCATGAACAGTAGGTAGACGCGGAAGACATCTGCGCCAAAGCGCTCGATATAATCGTCGGGGTTGATGATGTTTCCCCTGGATTTGGAGATCTTCGCGCCATCCCTGGTAATCATGCCATTGGCGCGGAAGCGCTTGAACGGCTCATTGATCTCCAGCAGGCTCAGGTCGTGCAGGGCCTTGGTAATAAAGCGTGCATACATCAGGTGCAGCACACTATGCTCCGCGCCCCCGATGTACATATCCACTGGCAGCCACTTGCGCGCCAGGACCGGGTCCCAGGCCTGCGTAGCATCGTCGCTTGAGATGTAGCGCATAAAGTACCAGGAGGAGTCCAGGAAGTTATCATTGACGTCCGTCTCGCGCCGCGCTGGCTGACCACAAATTGGACAGGTCGTGTTGATAAACTCCTCAATGGCAGCCAGAGGCGAGGCACCAGTCCCCGTGGGACGCCAGTTCTCAACATCTGGCAGCACAACTGGCAGTTGATCCTCCGGCACCGGGACGGCGCCGTGCTCGGGACAGTAAATGATAGGAATGGGCGGCCCCCAGTAGCGCTGGCGACTGATCAGCCAGTCGCGCAGGCGATAGGAGACGCTGCGCTCGCCCAGACCACGCTCCGCGAACCAGGCGATTATGGCCTCTCTTGCCTCGGCGCTCGTCATGCCTGTAAACTCGCCCGATTCATACAGGATGCCATCCTCTTCATTGGCCTCTTGCTCATTCTGTCCAGCGATGTCATCAACGGGCCGCACGACGAAGCGCACAGGCAGCCCCACAGAGCGTGCGAAGAGCATGTCTGTCTGGTCATGTGCAGGCACACCCATAATTGCGCCCGTGCCATGCCCCTCCAGGACATAGTCCGCGATCCAGATGGGCAGGCGCTCGCCGGTCAGGGGATGCCGGGCATAGGCTCCAGTAAAGACGCCGCTTGCGCCACGTTCGGCATCGACCGCTAACTTGCTCATGCGCTCCTGAAAGGCCTGAACCACTGCGCGCCGCTCCTGGACTGTGATCGCTTCTATTGCTGGATGGCGGGCGGAGAGCGCGACAAAGGTGACGCCAAAGATGGTGTCAGGCCGCGTCGTATAAGCCTGGATAGCTATATCCTGTCCAGGTTGTGCCTCTCCTGATGTCTCATGCTCGCTAACAACTTGCAAGGTAAATTTCAGGCCTTCGGAGCGGCCAATCCAGTTGCGTTGCAGGTTTTTGACGCGCTCGGACCAGTCCAGGCCTTCCAGGTCGTCCAGCAGCCTCTGCGCGTACTTCGTTGTCTTCAGAAACCACTGTTCCAGCCAGCGGCGCTCCACAACAGAGTCACAGCGCTCACAGTGCCCATTGATGACCTGCTCATCCGCCAGGACCGTCTTATCTTTGGGGCACCAGTTGACGCTGGCGGACTTGCGCTCGGCCAGCCCGGCTTTGAAGAGTTGCAGGAAGATCCATTGCGTCCAGCGATAATACTCTGGCGCGGTCGTATCCACCTCGTGTGACCAGTCGAAGCGGTTACCGATGCGCTTTAACTGCTGTTCGCGAAAGTGCTCAATATTATGCTTCGTCAGGATGCGCGGATGCACGCCCTGCTTGATCGCGAAGTTCTCGCTATGAATGCCAAAGGCATCAAAGCCGATAGGCTCAAAGACATCATAGCCCTGCATAGCCTTGTAGCGCCCCTGGATATCCGTCCCGACATAGGAATACATATTCCCCACATGCAGGCCCTCGGCCGACGGATACGGGAACATCATCAAATTGTAATAAGGTTTTTTGGCCCGCTGTAAATCTACCTGGTACAGCCTCTGCTCCTCCCAGCGCGTGCGCCACTTCGCCTCGAAGCTGGCGAAATCATAGCCGGGTGGCCGCACCAGGTGCAGCGCTTCACCTGCACCTGGCTGCGGGACATGTGTCTGTGACATAAACTCCTCCTGCTGACGGGTCATATAGCTAACGAACAGCGAGACTCGACGCGGAGGGCAAGAAAAAAGCACCCTCCGCCCACGCAGGGCGAAAAGTGCGCTCAGGGCCACTTTCGCGGTACCACCATGCTTCACCGTCGCCTCGCGACGACGGCCTTTAAGGGTATAGATGTACCCGGCCCGCTAACGGGGGCAACCGGCAGCAACTACTCACCCCTCTGTCCAGGAGAAGCTTTCACCACTACGACTCACAAGGGAGCTTCAGACGACACCTTGATGCTGGCTCGCAGCGACCGCCAGCTCTCTGTAATCGCGATGTCTCTTACTTTCCTCGTTCTTCGTCTTGTTCCTTATATCATCTATTATACGGAGCGTACCCGACAATTTGCGCTTTGTCAAGTGGGCTTTCGCGCCTGCGGCGCTCAAGGGGTAAAGTGTATGCGGGGAGAAAACGGGCTTTGCCCGTTTTCTCCCCGCATACACTTTACCCAGAAGCAAGCTTGCAAGCCACCAGAGCTAGCGCATGCAGGTTTCAGCGAAGAGATGTAGAGGCTCGATCTTTGTGGCATCGGAGAAGCGGATAATGAGCTCCTGGATGCCTGCCGCCTCGTACTCGGCGATGCGCTCGCGGATCATATCGGGCATGCCGATGAGCGCACGCTTGCGGACCTCGTCGATATTGGCGCGCATATTCGCAGGCAGTTTCGCCACGGCCTCTTCGTCGGTGTGCGCGATAGCACAGTCATCAACAATCGCCGTGCGCTTGATGCTGTTATAATCGCGGCCCAGGGCGTCACAGTGTCCTTTGAGTACCTCAAGCTTATGCCTGATATTCTCAATTGTGCCACCCACATTACAGGCATCGGCATACTGCGCGACCAGTTTGAGGGTAACTTTCTCGCCGCCACCACCGACGAGGATGGGAATGTGCGGCTTCTGGACGCCCTTGGGTTGGTTGATCGCGCCGCGCACCTGGTAATATTTGCCCTCGAAATGGGCCTCTTCCTGGCTCCACATGGCATGGATAATCTGAAGCGCCTCGCGTAGCATACGCAGGCGATCAGGGGCCGAGGGATAGGGATAGCCATAGGCGTTATACTCGTGCTCGTACCAGCCCGCGCCAATACCCAGCACGAGACGACCGTGACTCATCACATCCACCGTACTGGCCATCTTGGCCAGCAAGGCGGGATTGCGATAGCTATTACAGGTCACAATCTGCCCGAGGCGCACACGCTTGGTATCGCGGGCCAGGGCCGCCATGCTGGTCCAGCATTCAAATGTAACTTCTTGTGTCGGCGTGGGAACGGTATGAAAATGATCGTACAGCCAGACCGAATCAAAATTCAGCTTCTCGGCCTCCTGCGCCACGCGTGTCATCGCCTCATATGCCTCAACAGGATCAGCGATATCCACAAGATCCATCTTCCAGCCCTGGGGAACAATTACACCAAACTCCATAGTATTTTCTCAACTCTCCTTTTGTTGCGCCATAAGCACCCCACTTGAAACATTGTAGAGGTCGCTTATAGTTGCTCCCCCATTATACAAGAGAAAGGCTAGGATGCGATCAAGCCTGCATTCTGGCCTGTAACCGCGCGAGGCGGCGCTGATGACGCTGTTGGCGCTTGCGACGTCTCCACATATACCAGACACCGAAGAGCACCAGGGCCAGGGCGATAATTACCAGCCCCATGCGTTGGAAGATGGCCTCAAGCGTATCGATCTCGACCGCGATAAAGTAGCCTACCAGGCTGTAAATGGTGTTCCAGAGCAGGGCGGCGATGACTTCGAAGAAGAGGAAGCGTGTATAGCGCATGCGCGTCAGGCCAGCGCTGATCGCGACAAATGAGCGCAAATGGCCCGCGACATGTGAGAGAATGATCGCCTTGCCCCCGTGTTTGTGGAGCATGAGGCGCGCGAGGCGCATACGTGCGCCAAAACGCATTCGTATGCCCAGGCGCGTGGCACTAAAACGTTGTAACGGACCCCCAAGCGCGAAGCGTCCCAGGAGATAGTCTATATGATAACCGGCGACCGTTCCCAGGGTCGCGAAGAGAATCACCAGGCCCAGATTGAGTGTACCCAGGCGGGCGTAAAACGCGCCCAGCAGGGCCAGCGAGTTGCCCGGCATGACCAGGCCTAGCAGGGCTGTGTTTTCAGAGAGCGTGCTGAGAAAGACGATCAAGTAACCGTACTGATCGTAAAACAACTTGAGCCATTCAATGAAGGTCTGGAGCATACGTTCTCTTTACTCAATCTTTCTTTATCAAGTGTTCTCAGCGTCTACGACGCTTCGGGGGTAAGAGATGTGGCGGAGAAAGGCCTGCGGCCTTTCTCCGCCACATCAAAACTACTTCTGGTAAGTTGGCAAAGCTGTAACCTAGAAGTCGCCGCCTCCTGAGTCTCCTCCTCCAAAGTCTCCTCCGCCTCCTGAGTCTCCGCCTCCAAAGTCTCCGCCTCCAAAGTCTCCTCCGCCTCCAAAGTCTCCTCCGCCTCCAAAGTCTCCTCCCGTGGGTCCCATATCACGGCCCTGATCCTCGCCAAACATATGCCCCAGACCATAGCCCATCAGGGCGCCCAGGCCACCTACCACCCAGGGATTCATGCCACTGCGCTGCTGGGAAGGATAGGGGCCATAGAATGGCTGCTGATACTGTGGCGGAAGCTGTTGCCCATATCCACCAGGTTGCTGCGGGTACTGCATTGGCGGCACCTGCTGATTATAGCCCGGCTGCTGATATTGCTGCATTGGCGGCTGCTGCGCGCCATAGTCTGGCCACTGAGGGGGATAGGGACCTTGATTAGAAGGTTGGCGCGGCTCCTGGCGCCGAGGCGGCGGAGCATCTGCATCTATATGCCGCTCTGGCGATCTTGTCGCATCATTTGCGCCAGGGCGATAGTAGCTGGAATCATAGTTTCCGCGTGGCTCTGGCTGCGAACGAGCCTTGTAGATATCTCCTTCCTCGTCGGCGCGAGGCGTCGTTCCCGGCTCTGGTCGCGCTGTGTAGCCCGAGGCATAGCCCTGGTCGTAGGTATCGGCCTCCTTGGGTGGAGGCGCGGCCTGTTCCTGGCCCGGTTGATAGTATCCAGTGTCGCTGTAGGGATCGCTATACGGAGCTGCCTGCGGCGGCATCTGCTGTTGTTGCATCTGTGACATATCAGGATAGCCATCGGGCGTACGCTGAGACCAACGCTGCTGGGAAAGCGCACGCGCGAAGAACACAACCATCATGATCACAAAAAACAGGAGCAACAAAGCGGTAAACATAACGAGCTCCTCTAGGAGAGACCAGCCTGGCATGTCTGCCATCCTGGCTGGTCAAGGAATCTCAGATCTTAGCATTACCAGGCAAACTGCAAAAGTTTCTCTATAGACCATCTTACAAATTTATGGCAGATAAGCAAGCACAGCTTGTATTAGGAATAGACACTCTCTCACCTTTCTTCATTATGCGCTGTATTATAAACAATCAAGCTAAGAGCGCGCTGAGGAAGAGCTGAACTGATGCTGAAAAAAGCTACTAAAATGGTATCGAAGAGTGGGGCGAAACACCATGCGCCGCGTCAGCGGCGCATGGTGTTTCGCCCCACTCTTTAACAATCTATTGCTTTGGCTTCTGATCGCGTTTCACGCGCTGGATGGCCTCGCGCATCTCCTTTTCGGCCTGCTCGCGGCTGATAGGCTCCTCATCCTCTAATTCCTCGGAGGCCTTTTTTTGTGCGGCGCGCTTGCGAGTTGTCTCATCGACAGGCTCTTCTGGCTTATATGGCTTAATTTGCTCTTTATCCTGAGACATATCTTTCCTTTTCATTTTTGACGTGACACAAGAGCCAGTGGCTTCACTGGCTCTACCAGTGTGATTAATACAGGTGACACGAATCCCTTATATTGATGGTAACTCAACCTAAACAGGCCTACTCAACCTGTTCCTGTATCGCTGGTCCTGCCACTGGCAGCATTTCTTCACGGTCATCGGCCTCGGGCAGATCGGGGAGGAGTTCCCATTGTTTGTTCAAGATCAATCTGAACCAGTAGCCAGCCATCAGCGAAGTGATGATGGCCACCATGACCAGTGTCGCGAAAAAGCTCTCGCTGATAATACCCAGACCATACGCGACCGTCGCCAGTACGATACCGGGCCCTCCCCTCGTGTTCATCGCCGCCCCTACATTCAGGCTTGATAACCAGTTTTCGCCAACGAGCCGGGCTGCCAGGATGGTTCCCAGCATTTTGAAGAAGGTGGCAAAAAGCAAAAACAAGAGGAAAAAGCCCACATCAAAGTGATGCACTAAATCGAGCTTGAAGCCAACAAGTGCGAAGTAGAGAGGCACAAAGACCCCCAATGCCACATCTTTGATAGAGGCCTTGACCTTTTCAAACCGGCCATTTGAGACCATTTCCAGCACAATACCCGCCAGTAATGCCCCAAAGACAACGTTGATATTCAACAAGTTAGCGAGTGCAGCCAGAGAGAGGCACAGCAACAGGGCATATCCCGCCGACGAGGTGTGCGCAAGGCCGGGGAGGTGAAGACGTTGAAGCAAGCGAAGAAGAGGAGGCAACAGAAGCAGGGCGATCAGGAAAAAAGCCGCTATGAACAGCAGCGTGACTGGGATGGCGAGTGGAGAGGATGGTTGGGTGCTCACCAGCGCAGTCGCAATGGCAATGGCTACCCACAAGACAACATCCTCAATGGTGGCAACTGCGATAATGATTTTGGCAAAGCGCGTCTGAGCAATATGCAGGTCCAGGAATATTTTAGAGATCACCGGAATAGAGGTTACGGCTACCGCACATCCGATAATAATTCTCAAAGCAAGGAAATTTCTGTCGGTTCCGATAAGGGCAGTGACCGGATAGAAATCAGGCGCTATCCATCCAGCGGCAAACGACACAACCGTTCCCCCAAGCAGAAGAGCCAGAATCAGTTTCCTATCATCCTTGCGAAAGGATTTCTGTAGTTCGAAGCCAGAAATGAACATGAGCATAACCAGGCCGAGCCAGGAGAAACTGGAGAAGATCTGGTCTTCAGCTGCAAAAGAACCAAAGATGATTGTTGAGAGATGAGGAGCCAGCCATCCGAAAAGCGTGGGTCCTAAGAGGAGCCCCCCAGCAATCTCCCCAATGACTTTCGGCATATGGAGTCGTTGAAAGACATACCCGAAGAGATGAGCGAAAAGAAGGAGCAAACTAATAGCAAGAAAAAACGTGGTGAGATCTGAGTTACTGAGCGCAGCGAGAGCTGAAAGCACCATGGTTCTGCATCCTTTTCTGAGACGCTAGCACGACCGGAAAACTAAATGATACAGCTAACCAACTTCATATCTTCTAATACAAGAATAATATTTTCTATATGAATACGTCAAGGAATCTTAAAGCTCTTTTTAAATATAGTTATTAATATCTACGCATTAATTATATTGAATACATAAAAATATTTATAATATTCTATAATTGCATCTTTTCTTAATAAATGCATAAATTACACAGTAAACTGTCACTGTATGTGTTGGTAATGATGCAGTATTTCTCCCGTTTGGTGCGCCTGTTCGCCTGGATCTATGGTTGTAGGTTGTGGTAGTTGTGCAGAATCAGGAGGAGATATGACCATCGATTTTGCTTTCGTCCGCCCGCATATGGCCCTCACTTCTTTAAGCGATTTGGGGAAGGAGCAGGCCGAACCCGCTCCCTGGCCCATTCCTCACCTGCTACCTCCCGGTCTAACTCTCCTGACAGGCAGCGCGCAGCGGTAAGTCCTCGCTGGCCTATCAATTACTGCTTAATATGGCACTGGGGCCAAGCGCGTTCGCGGGTATGGACGAGATGCGGAGCGCGCCCCAACATGTTCTCTGCCTGGCTCTCGATGCCTCCGCCGAGCGTCTGCGCTCCCTCAGCGTACGTTTCCTGGCGGCCCATTCCGAGCTAGCCTTGCCAGACAACGCCCTGGTGACCAATACCTGGAAACCCGATGACCGGGGCTGGCAGGAACTGAGCGACCTCTTGATATCCTCTCCCCATATGCGGGTCCTGGTCATCGATAACCTGGCGGCGCTTCGCAGGCGCGAAGGGATGAAACGCGAAGAGCAGATGTGCTATAATAGGAAACGACGAAGCAACGAGGAATCAAATGATACACCCATCTCCACAGACGCGAGAACTTAGTGTGCTCGACCCGCTTCCGTCTTTCAATGCTGAAAGGCCCACAGGCTAGCCCCTTTTTTTGACCTGTCTTTAACCTGCCTCTTTATAGGCATAGGCGCTGGTGCCCTCATGTTGTTGGAAATTTCTATAATCTACTCAATAAAGTTATAAGAAGATGACTAGAAGATGACTAATTATCTGCCTTTTTCCTCAATGCAACGGCAGGCCCGGCAGGCATGGAATGCCAGTTTACAGCATATGCGTGCCACCTTCATTTTTGATAAAGCCGCGCTCCAGAACGGCATCCGTATGTCCGTTATCAATATTACACCTATTATTATTGGGGCTATCACTGGTCACCTCTCGCTTGGAATTATGGCCTTTTTGAGCGCGCTCTACGTGGCTCTGGCCGATGTCGGTGGCGCCTATCGCGATCGCGCCCTGGCGATGGGAAGCGCGGCTGTGTTTATGACTATTACGGCCTTTATCGCGACCATTGTTGGCGCTAATCCCTGGCTGGTGACGCTGCTCATGTTTGTCTGGGCCTTTGGCGGCAGCATGCTGGGCGTCTATGGCAACCTGACCAGCAAAGTCAGTTTCTCCGTGATCGGTATCTTTATTCTCCTGATGGGGCAACCCTCAGGCCTGGCGGATGCCTGGCTACGCGTCCTGGTCTTCATTGTTGGCAGTGCATGGTCGCTAGGTGTCTCGCTCTGGCTCTGGCCATTGCGCCCCTTCCAGCCCCCCCGGCAGGCCGTAGGCGACTATTACCTGGCTCTGAGCAACTTACTGCGCAAGGTATGCCATGTACAGATAAACCAGCACTGGAGTATGGTGGTCAAAGCCGAGCGTACACGCCTTTTGGAGGCACGGACTAAGGTACATCAGATCGTTGTCGCCAGGCGCACCCAGCGCGCGGACGCCAACCCCATTCCCCAGCGCTTACTCATGCTCTCGCTACAAGCGGATAAGCTGGTAGAGACCATCATCGCCCTGGCAGAAGAGTTGCGCCTGGTCAGTGAGCAGCACAGCTCCCTGGTAGAGCGCCCGGAGTTTACCCAGACCCTCGAAGCATGCTCGACCCTACTTGATAAGCTAGCACATACTATCATTGATGAACAACAGAAGCTTCAGGACACAAACCCGGAAAAGCTACTGGTCGCCTTAGCAACACAAGAACAGGCGCTACGCGAAGCCCTACCCACACTCCTTAATGACTACCAGGCGCTCATCAATACGCGCAACTTGGCCAACCTGCTCAAACGCATGGCGCGTCTGATCCGCGAGGTTCAGGGGACGCTGACACAGACCGGGCATATCGAACTGCATAGGGATGCAAACACGCCACAGGAGGCTCATCCGCACCTTTGCTCATGGAAGGCAAGCGTGCACGAGAAGTACACACTCTTTAGGGCCAACCTGACGCCACATTCGCTGACTTTCCGCCATGCGCTCCGCCTGGGCACCATCAGCGCGCTCGCGGTCGCTATCGCCAAGTTCCTGCACATCCCCTATGGCTATTGGATTGCCCTGACGATTCTCTTCATTCTCAAGCCCGACTATGGCTCGACACGCGAGCGCGGCTTTCAGCGTATGGGTGGCACGGTGCTTGGCGGGATCCTGGGCATCGCCCTAACTACCATGCACAACCCGGTCCTACTCATGTTGGCCCTGGCCGCCGTGGCCTTCTTCTGCTTTGCGCACCAGAATGGTAATCACGTGCTTTTCATCCAATTCCTCACCATACTTGTCGTCGTCATGATCGACCTGGGCACGCCAAACGACTGGCCGGTGGCCCTTATCCGCATCGGCAACACCCTGCTGGGTGGTGGCATGGGCATCCTGGCTGGCTACCTCTTCTGGCCTCAGTGGGAGCGCGAACGCATACCAGAGCAACTGGGTCGCACCATCGCCGCTAACCGCGCCTATATCGCCAGCGTCCTGGCGGCCTATATCACGCATGGCGAGAAGAAAGGCGAGCGTGAAGCGGTTCGCCAGGCCAGCATGGCCGCTCACCTGGAGAATGTCAACGCCGCCGCTGCCTTACAGCGCATGCTGAGCGAGCCTAAGACCCACCAGGAAGATGTAGAACTCTTCTACACCCTGGTCAGCTACAACCAGCGCGTCTGCGATAGCGCGACCGCCCTGGCGGTACAGATTCCCAGCAAGCAGACTCAGCAACAGGCGGAACAGCTCAAACGCTTTGCCAGCCAGATCGGATGGATCCTGCGTGATGTGGAAACCGCGACCCGCAACGCCAGACCTGCTCTCGTCGATCCAACGCTTAAAGAGAGCCTGCATGATGTGCTTGTCTCCCTCCAACAACTGACCGCAGCCACGCCAGAACAGCCATACCCTCTGGATCAGCGCGCACAGCCCGAGGGGGCCGACGCTGCTAACCCCCATTCGGGGGCAAGCGCACACATCTACATATAATGGTACGGGGACTCTGGGCGGGGGCGCTGCATCGCAGCAATAAACCTACTCTTGACTTTCATTACAGCCCTGTGCTAATATCCGACTCGTGAACTCAGATATTAGGGTGACCTAATATCAAGTCCATTGAGTCGGATATTTCTAACGCTGGACTCCTCGGCAAAATGTATTGAAGAGGTTTTTCAAAATGATGTTAGCCAGGCAGCGTATGCTTCTCTTTACCTTACTTATGTGCGGCTTGCCACTGGTATTGCTCACGGCCTGTGGCGCGGCGAGCAACAACAGCAAGACGAGCAATAAGAACGCGGTCACGATCAATGCCTACGATAACTATTTCGACCCCAAAACTATCAATGTTTCAGCCAATCAGCCCGTCCAAGTAACCTTTGTGAATAAAGGCACCAATGTACATATCGTCGAGATTAAGGGGCTGGTCGCCGAAACCACGATGCAGCCAGGCGAAAAGAAGACCTTCACCATTACGCCGCAACAGCGCTCTTACAAGCTCTACGATGAACTCTATGTCAGCAAGGGCATGGAAGGTGCCTTTACTGGCACCGATAAGGCGACCTCCACAAACAACACCCAGTCCGACAATGCGCAGAACGCTAAAGTTAAGAGCGCAGTCAAGACATACCGACAATACGTTATCCAGCAGACAGATGGTCTAGTTACAAGTACGCAGCAGTTCAACGATGCCATTAACGCGGGCGACCTCAATAAAGCAAAGGCACTCTACGCGCCGACGCGTGAGTATTATGAGCGTATCGAACCCATCGCCTCAAGTTTTGGCAATCTCGATCCCGGTATCGATGCCCGCGAGGGTGATGTCCCCAATGAGCAGTGGACCGGTTTCCATCGTATCGAGAAGGCGCTATGGGTTGATGGAAAGACTACGAGCCTCAAAACATATACCGACCAGTTGCTGAAGAACGTCAAAGACTTGCGCCAGAATTTGGATGGGATTAAACTGGTACCAACCGATATTATTGATGGCGCGGTTTCCCTGCTGAGCGAGGCCTCGCATACCAAAATCACTGGTGAAGAGGATCGCTACTCGCATACCGACCTGTATGACCTGGCGGCCAATGTCGAGGGTTCGCAGGTAGCCTTCAACAGCTTCAAAGACTACCTGAGCGAGAAAAATCCTGGCCTGCAACAGGATATCGCTGGCAAATTCCAGAAAGTGCAGGACGTACTCAAACCATTCCGCACCGATAAGGGGTTCATGGACTACGCCACTCTCAAGGACGGAGATAAGCGCGCAATTGCCCAGAGCATTGACGATGCAGGCGAATCCCTTTCCAAAGTCGCAGTCTCCCTTCCCAAAACAGCAAACTAAGCGAGAAGTAAAGAGAGATGGTAGAAGTACATGAGTGAGAAGACTGGCCAAAAATTTAATCGGCGCAATATGCTGATCTCCGCCAGCGCGGCTGGAGCAGGCCTGGTCCTGGGTGGAGGAGGCGGCTATGCGCTAGCTCACACGCAAGGACAGCAAGCTATGCAACAGACGAGTAACAACGACATCATCTCCTTTTATGGAGAGAAACAGGCAGGAATTACAACACCTCAACAGGATCATCTCCACTTCGCCGCCTTTAACCTGACGACCCAGGATAGCAACGAGGTCGCCAGTCTCCTGCGCATCTGGACCGTGGCGGCGGCGGCTATGACCTCGGGCAAGCCTATTGGCGAGGGCGCGTTTCCAGATCATGCCCCACCTCCCGATACTGGTGAGGCCCTGGGACTACCAGCCGCCAACCTGACCATCACCTTTGGCTTTGGCCCAACCCTCTTCACCAAAGATGGGAAAGACCGCTATGGACTCGCTGCACGCAGGCCGGAAGCCCTGGTGGATCTCCCCTCGTTGCCAGGAGACGCTCTCGATCCCACTCGCTCGGGAGGTGATCTCTGTGTGCAGGCCTGTTCAGATAATCCCCTGGTCGCCTTCCATGCCGTGCGTAACCTGGCCCGCCAGGCTCGCGGACTGGCAACTATCCGCTGGTCGCAGCTAGGCTTTAACCGCACCGCCAGCACCAGCACCCAGCAGGAAACGCCACGCAACTTGATGGGCTTCAAGGATGGCACCAATAATCTGAAGGTTGAAGATCCCTCACTCATGGATCAACACGTCTGGGCTGGCAACGAGGCCGCCTCCTGGATGCATGGCGGCTCCTACCTGGTCGCGCGCCGCATTCGTATGCACCTCGAGTCATGGGACCGCGACTTTCTGGCCGACCAGGAGAAGGTATTCGGCCGGAGGAAGGTCTCGGGGGCGCCCCTGACCGGCAAACAGGAGTTTGATGCCGTCGATTTGACCGCCAAGCACCCGGATGGGACCTCCATCATCGCTACCAATGCACATATTCGCCTGGCACGAGAGGATGACAACATCCGCATCCTGCGCCGTGGCTACTCATTCACGGATGGCATGGATAAAGTGACGGGCGAATTGGACGCCGGCCTCTTCTTCATCGCCTTCCAGCGCGACCCGCGCAAGCAATTTATCCCCCTGCAACAGAAGCTAGGGCAGCGGGACCTGCTCAACGAATACATCACACATAATGGGAGCGCGATTTTTGCCTGCCCTCCAGGGACGCAACCGGGAGGCTTCATTGGAGAGACGCTCTTTGCTTAAGACCCTGGAGAAGGAGTAATCCGTAGTAATGCTCGCAAATTTCTTACCAACGTTTGTCCTGTTCCTGCGCGAGGGGCTGGAGGCCAGCATGATCGTGAGTATTCTGCTCACCTCGCTGCGCCAGCTCAAAATGACGCGCTATAATACCTCCGTCTGGCTTGGCGTGGGCCTGGCCCTGCTCTGCTCGTTCACGGTTGCGGCCCTGCTCAAGACCGTCAGTAGCCTCTTCAGCCCTGACTTCCTCAGCATCTTCAAAACCGTTACCTATTTCATTGCCGTCGTCATTATTACATGGATGACGTTCTGGGTCCAGCACCATAGCCGCACCCTTAAGCAAGAATTGGCGGGCCAGGCCAGCGCGGCAAGCTCCGGCTTCGCCCTGGGCCTGCTCGCCTTTAGCACCGTGGGGCGCGAGGGCATCGAAACGGCGATCTTTACCCTGGCCTTCGCCTTCCAGGCTGATACACAGATCCTCCTCCTTGGAGCATTATTGGGAGTCCTGGTCGCCATCGCCCTGGGCGTGCTCATCTATCGGTTTGGCTATCGCCTGAACTACCGCATCTTCTTCCGCGTCATGGGTATCCTCCTGCTAGTCATGGCGGCTGGTTTGTTTAGCAACTTTATTCAGGGCGCCCAGGACGCCGGCTGGATCACCTTCGGAACCACACAAGTCTGGGATACCAGTAGCATCGATTGGCTCAGCGAGAATAAAAGCATTATTGGTAGCTTGTTGCACATCTTCACAGGCTATACCGAGAACACGAGCATCCTGCAAATTGTAGGCTTTGTTGTCTACCTGGCTATCGCGGGCAGCTTCTTCTGGCGCATGACCCGCAACCAGAAACTCAGCCTCCCCAGCGCCACACCAGAACAGGCTGCAACACTCAAAGGATAAAATGCAATAGATAACAGAAGGGTCATGCCAGGCGGCATCTGGCATGACCCTTCTGTTATCTATTGCATTTAGCGTCCAAAGAGCCAGCCACCATTCACGTTTAGTACCTCACCGGTGACAAATGAGGCCTCGGGCGAGGCCAGGTAGTGGACCGCGGCGACCACGTCATCGACATGACCACCTCGCCCGGCTGGCGTCTCCTTGATGATGCCATTGATTTTCTCATCGGTCCAGGCGCCAGTAAAGCCAGTATCAGCGATATAGCCAGGGGCTACGGCGTTGACTGTGATCGATTGCGAACTCAGCTCACGCGCGAAGCCATAGGTCAGGCCGTGCAAACCCGCCTTGGACGCGGCATAGGCGGTTGAGCCAGCCCGACTGCCACCAGTGAAAGCGGCAATGGAGCTGATATAGATGATACGCCCACCGGGCCGCACCAGATAGGGGCCTACAGCAACGGTCATGAGAAAGCTGCCCTTTAGATTCGCGTCAATGACCGCGTCCCACTCACGCTCGGCCTCGTCAAGCGGCATATCGGTCGTAGCGCCACGCACAAAGCCCGCCGCATTGATTAATACGTCTACCTGGCCCCACTGCTCTACGATGGCCGTCACAGTAGACTGCACCTGCTCGCGCTGGCTTACATCCGCCTGGTACCAGGAGACCTGGGAGCCAAGCTCTTCAGCCGTGGCGCGCAGCGTGTTACGGTCGCGCCCAATAATTGCGACCTGCGCCCCCTCCCGGGCAAAGCGCTCCGCCATCGCACGCCCCATGCCGCTATTACCACCAGTAATAATGATTCTCCGAGCCTGCTGATTCATATATTTCCCTCCTCAAATAAATGATACAATCATCGGTTTTGTGCTCAGCGTCTGCGACACCCCACAGGATAAGAGGATGTGGTGGGGAACGTCCACAGGCCGTTCCACCACATCCTCTTATCCTGCGAGCCACATAGTGGCGAGAAGTCTCGGGTAGACACAAAACCGATAGGCTTAGCATAAGAGAAAATAACTTATCTGTCCAATATATAAGTTGTGTTATATTTATATGCAGGAGATATAATACGCATGGAGCTACGACACTTACGCTACTTTATAGTTGTCGCGGAAGAGCTACACTTCAGCCGCGCAGCTGAGATCCTGCATATGGCGCAGCCGCCACTCAGCCAGCAGATCCAGAGCCTGGAGAGCGAGCTGGGCATACCGCTCTTGATCCGCACCAAGCGCAGTGTACAACTGACCCCCGCGGGCAAGGCTTTTCTGGTGGAGGCCAGGAAGGTCATCGCCCAGACCGAGCGAGCCATTGAGGCCGCGCACCAGGCCCATAATGGCCTCCTGGGGCAACTGGATATCGGTTTTGTGGGCACAGCCATGGCTGAGATCCTCCCTATCATCTTAAAAGCCTTCCGCGAACGCTACCCCCTGATCACAACAAAGTTGCAGAACCTGGTCACCACCGACCAGGTGCAGGCACTACGCGAAGGCCTGATCGAGGTAGGCTTCATCCATCCGCCAATTCTCGACACCACCCTCAAGCTAGAGGTAATTAGCCGTGAGCAACTGGTTGCCGTCCTGCCCGCCAACCACCCTCTGGCAAGCCAGGAAAGCATCGATCTTGCCCAGCTCAGAGATGAACTGTTTGTACTGTATCCCCGCGCCTGGAACATCGGCCTCTTCGACCAGATCATCAGCCTCTGCCAGCAGGCAGGCTTCTCAATGCGCCTGGGACAGGAGGCTCTGGGCTGGGAATCAATCATCAGCCTGGTAGCGGCGGGCTTTGGCGTCTCTATCGTTCCCGCCTCATCCCGCCTTTTGCGCAGTCTGGATGTCGCCTACCGCCCCCTCCAGGGAGCCGCCCCAACCTTCGATCTCGCCCTGGCCTGGCTCCCAGACAATACATCACCCCTGCTACACAACTTCCTCCAGACCGCCCGCGAAACCGCACAAGGATTATGAATGCGAATCACGAAATGCTATGCCCAATTTCCAGTCATTTAGCGCTTCGAGTAGTGAGCAAGCGAATTCCCATCACTACATACCATACAAGGGCCTCGACCACAAAGATGCGATTGATGAGACCGGCAGATGGCGAAGCCTGCGTTGAAGGAGCGGAAAAGGAAGAGATGAGAACGAAGAGAGCAGGAATGATGGTGATAACGCTAGCGATGATCGAGTACCAGCCATAGACACGCCTGCCAGCAGTCTTCCTGAGCTGCCAACCAATGATGAGGTATGCAAGGGGCAACGCGAAGAAGATCACCTCGAAACCAATTGAATGCAGCACTGAGTGAGCAACGTTCTGTGACTCTCCAGGGGCAGCCGGTACAAACACACCATCATTGATAAACGTCAAACCGACGAGCAAGAGCAAGGCCGTACTAGCAAGCAATGGTGTTCTCTTGATCAGAAGGTTCATCCCCTGGAAGAAACCGAGAGCAAAGAGCATGAGTAGCAAACCCAGAACAATGAAATTGATGCTCTGAATCCAGCCATTCCACCCAATTTCAAGGTAGCTGATCGGCTGACTCATAACCGAGTAATCTGGCTTCACAAAGCCATCAAGCGAGAAGACGAATATAAAAAGGATGGGTGCAATTACTCCCGCCCAGTTGGAGAGGCGTAGAGCCAGGCTCTGTTTGCTGCCTGTTGCCGTTGATAACGAGTTGACACCGTTCATGCTAGAAATTCCTTTCACCGCATAGAATGACTCTTTGCTTCTAAAATGCCGAACCTCAATATATGACAACATTTGGTCATTGACGAAATTTTCGCAATGTTGGCACACCAACACCTTCATTTGACTTAGTAGCTTTTCTTAATAATGCAGACGGCTCTCCATGTGGAGGCGTTTGCGGAAGATCCAGTAGCCCAGGGCCTGGTAGGCGATGATGATGGGCAGGAAGATTAAGGCAACCCAGGTGAGCAGGACCAGGCTGGAGGGAGCCGCCGCCGCGCGCTCAACCGTCAGGCTCCAGGCGGGCTGAAGGCTTGAGACCAGGAGGTGCGGGAAGAGGCTCATGGCCAGCGTGCATACGCCACAGAGCATGGAGAGACTCGTCGCTATGAGCGCCCACCACCAGCGCTGGCGCTGGATCAACTGGCCCGCAATAAAGAGCAGCAGGGGCACAAGCATACTCAGGGGAGCGATCCAGGGCACGGCCAGCAGGCGCAGCATGGCCTGAGAGACGAAAGCGCCACCAATAGCCAGCAACACAACCAGAAACAGCGCCGGAATCCAGATCCTCCGCGCCGCCCTCTCAACACGCATCGTAATAGCCGCATCTACGCGCAGGCGGAGGAAAAGCGCGCCTTGGAGCGCGAAGAGGACGATAAAAGTGAGGCCCCATAACAAGGCCAGGGGCGTCAACAACTGCCAGGGGGTGCCCACAAAACGCAGTTGGGCATCCAGGGGAAGTCCCTGCACAAGCGCGGCCGCGATCACACCCCAGACCAGGCCGGGCACGATACTGCCGCCGCAGATAACCAGGTCCCAGAAACCACGCCAGCGCTTACCGGTCCGGTGACTGCGAAACTCCAGCGCCGCCCCGCGCAGGATCAGGGAGAAGATCAGCAGCAGCACAAAGCCATACATGCTACTCAGGAAGGTACCATACCACCTGGGGAAAGCCGCGAACATAGCGCCAAACGCCGCCACCAGCCAGGTCTCATTCCCTAGCCAGAAGGGACCCATCGCGTTTAGGAGCATTCTGCGCTCTCGGTCGTCCTTGCTCAGGAAAGGCAGGAGGATACCGATACCATAATCGTAGCCTTCCAGAATAAAGTATCCAGCCAGTAGTAGGCCAACCAGGCCATACCAGAGTATCTGCAGATTCATAAAAGCCTAACCTCTTTCAGCAATAGCGCTACTGAAGCGCGAAGACATTCTCTGCTTCCTCGTTCGATGCCTCTTGTTCCCTCGTATCAGGAGAATCAGGTAGGCCCAGGCGGCCATACTTACATAGCAAGTAGACATCAATCACTGCCAGGGTCGCGTAGATCAGGGTAAAGGCCAGCAGCGAGGTGAAGACCATCGATACATTAAGTGAGGGTGAGAGTGCGTCGCTCGTCTTCAATAAACCTTGCACGACCCAGGGTTGGCGCCCCATCTCTCGCGTTAGCCAGCCGCTGATATTCGCCAGATAGGGGAAGGCGATCAATGGCAACAAGAGACGCAGGAACCAGCGCTGACGCACAATCGCATCCTTCCAGAGAAGCAACAGGCCGATAAGGGAGGCTATCAACAATAACACAGCCAGAATGACCATGAGATGAAAAGTGTTTACAATTACCGGCATCAAAGGGATATAGTTGCCCGGACCATACAACTTGACGAATTGCGCCTGTAAGGCAGCAGCGTCTCCCACCTTCCCAAACATCGCCGCCTCTTTCATAGGCTGGACTTTACCAACATTTTGAATCTGTGCTCCACCTACCAGGATCACAGCCAGGCTGCTCAGGAAGGCGATAATCATGCTCAAGCGCAATGAGTTACGGAAGACGATATGTTCTGTCGTCCGCCTAAGCAGGTTAAAAGCACTGACGCCGCTGACGAAGAAGGCGCCAGTCAGCAGACTACCCGCCGTCACATGCTCCAGGGCGATCAAGAAGTTAGGATTCGTGACCAGAGCCGAGATGTTGGTCAGGACCAGTTGCCCATTGTGGATCTCGTAGCCTACAGGCTCCTGCATAAAGCCGTTGGCGATCAGGATAAAGACCGCCGAGAGGTAGACGCCGAGCGTCACGATCCAGATGAAGGCAAGATGCACCTTCTTCGGCACGATATCCCAGCTCGCGAGCCAGAAACCAAAGAAGGTGGCATCCAGAAAGAAAGCCAGCAGCGTTTCAATTGCCAGCGGCGCGCCGAAGACGTTTCCCACATAGCTGGAGAAAGCGGACCAGCTCAAACCAAACTGGAACTCCTGGACCAGGCCAGTCAGGAATCCCATAGCGTAGTTGATAATATATAACTGGCCCCAGAAGCGGGCCATGCGCCTGTAGGTCTCATCTCCACGCATGACGTAGAGCGTCTCCATCAGCGCCACCATAAAGACGAGGCCCAGCGTTAACGGCACAAAAAGAAAATGGGATACAAGCGTCAGGCCCGATTGCCAGCGCGCCAGCATCAAGGTATCCATCCTTCAACTCCTTTATTTGCGGGGTCTGTGAGACATCCAATGTCTACTCAGCCCTCTCTATCTCGGCTATCGCCCGTTCAAACCAGGCAATCTCAGCGTTTAACATGTGCAGATTATAGTCGACGAGCTGTAGAACAAAGATACGTTCACCCTCGTTTAGCTGAGGGTTTAGTTTTACACGTAGCTGCCCCTTGCGATAATGATCGCGAAACGTCTCCAGGTAGGTGCGATAGCGCTCAAGCACACTTAGACGCTCTTGAGGCGTAAGCAGGTTAAACTTTGACAACTGAACGGCAAACAGTTCAGGGTGATAAGCATACCCCTGTGGCTGGTGCATCAGCTCAAAGAAGCGCTCGCGTCCCGCGTCAGTAATCGTGTAGGCGCGGCGAGGCTGTCCCCGCTCCCGGCGCTCTTCCTGGGCAAACTCACTCTGTTGCTCCACAAAGATAGTAATCAACCCCTCCTGCTCCAGGCGCTTGATGAGCGGGTACAGCGTTCCCCAGCTTAACTGGCGCTGCGGCCCCAGAATGCGGTTGATAATCTCGTTCAGCTTATATCCATGGTGGGGACCTTGCATCAGCTCACCCAGGACAAACAGCTCATACGCCGGATTTGACCTGCGGGCTTCAGAGACACCGCCCTTCTTGCCAGTGTGAGCAGCCTCCTGCTCTCCTAACTGCTCCGTCTGATCGTTCTCGTGCGACATCGCTACCCCCTCTTTTTATTACGGCTCGATATAATTATAACGAACCGATAGTAAAATTACAAGTCTTGCAATCATCAATTAAAGAATTCTTACTAATCAGGAATAATTTCAGCCTTATTTACTGTTAAGATAAATGCAAAATATACTGTTCGCTTGTTAATAAGGAGCCTTCTGAATTTATGGAATGTCTGGTTCATGATACCCCTATTTACTATGAAGAATATGGTCAGGGAACGCCGGTTATCCTCATCCATGGATTTACGCCCGATCACCGCTTGATGACCGGCTGTATGGAGCCATTATTTGCGCAGAAGACTGGCTGGCGTCGGATCTACCTCGACCTACCTGGCATGGGGCACACACCAGGGAAGGCATCCGTCAATAGCAGCGATGATATGCTCGACCTTGTTCTGGGCTTCATCGATGCGCTTATTCCCGGGCAGCGTTTCTTGCTGGTGGGCGAGTCCTACGGGGGTTATCTTAGTCAAGGTGTGGTTTTACGCAAGTTTGAACAATTGGCGGGGCTGGCCTTGATATGCCCAGCGGTCGTCGAGGGACGTGTCCCGGGTGACCTACCCTCACATACGACAATTGTCTCCAATCCTGAGTTCCTTGCCACACTTGCTCCAGCAGAAGCAGAAGAATTCGGTCCGATGGCGGTAGTACAGGATGAGTATAACTGGCAACGCTTTCGTGACGAGATCCTGCCTGGTCTGCGCGTGGCTGATCGGGAGTTTTTGCAGAAAATCCGGCAGCGCTACCGCTTCTCGTTCGAGGTGAATCAGTTGCCGCAACCATTCACAAAGCCAACCGTGATTTTTACGGGCAGGCAGGATGCCTCAGTTGGCTACCATGGTGCCTGGCGCATCCTGGACAACTACCCACGCGGCACTTTTGCCGTATTGGACCGCGCTGGACACAACGCGCAGATTGAACAGAGCCAGCTTTTCAACGCCCTGGTGAATGAATGGCTTGAGCGCGTGCAAGAAGCTACGCGCTAACATAGACCAGGAAAAAGCGTTTGCTCTCCAAAAGAGCGCTGGCACATGTGTGCCAGCGCTCTTTTGGAGAGCACAAAGTATATATGAAAATTATTCAAGCAACCTTCATCTCTCCAGCCACAGCTAGCTCGATCATAGCTACAGATCCGTGCAAACGTTGAGACTTCAGGCTGAATCAGACTCCAATCCAGCAATGAACCACTCAGTCCTGCATCGAGAATGACGGTAGGGCTTTCTTCTCCGCTACAGAGGACATGTAAGCGATGTCCGCCAACGCCAACGAACTTGCCAGGGGCAGCATATCGTCGTCTATCTCGCGCTGAGGCCAATGCTTGATATAGTATCCCTGTTCCCGTCAGAAGGAAAACAACACCCAGGACACAACCAGCGAGTGATGTGAGATGGCAATTTCGCCTGTATTGAGCTTGCAGTTTCTTGAGAAAAGATTTCATACATGTTCTCCACTCATTTGCCATATGCGAATAGACTCCACATGACGGACGACACGCAACAACAGAAGCCAAGAGAAAAGGAAATGGCTCTTGAATGAAGAAAGTCCTTACACATGTGGATGTAATCAAATTGTCAGATAGACAGCAACATTGGAGGTGACATGCCTGGAAGAATCCTTTATTGAAGTAAAGTAAACCAAGTATATAGAGAGCAGATAAAACCTGTCAAGCAAGCACTGTTGTCTCGTGGTTAGGTTCTTCGTTCCTTCGCTTGGTGTTCATAATGAGGGGGCTTCTGAAAACAAGCAAGGAGACACCTCTCTCACTTAGGTGAACAACCGAGTCCAACGACATTTTTCGCTCGATCATGTCATCCCAATGGATTTGGACAAGAGAAGGAGTACGCCTTCTCTTTGAGACCTCCATGAAAACTGGCAGCATGATAGTGGACTCTTATCTATGGCTCATAGCTACGTCTTTTTGAAAGACCAATTGTGACAAATATAATCCCAACCACAAATCCAATAAATTCGATGCATATAGGATTACTAAGCACTAATATTGCTGGTAAATCTTCCGAAGCATCTCGATGAGTTGGAATATATGTCAAATTAAGCCAAAATAATCCATAAGTAAAAGCAACAACACTTGCCACAATAAAAATACTCCCCCAAAGCACAAACGAAGCACTGGCTCTTCCTGGCTTCTCCTCTGAATTACCCATTTAATAGTTGATCAAAGCATAACCATCTATTGCAATGATTATCCTTCTCACTTTAACCTACGCCTGTTTACCAAACAGCGGACTAGGCGGGAGGATGCACTACGAGCATCCTATGCACCTCTCTCTACTGAGAGATGTTCACTCGTGAGATGATTCCAGGAACATCTCTGGGGGATCCCAGAAGCTCAACTGGACGGGAGGCCCGGCATCCTGGATCCTCTGCTGATTCTGCTGTTTCCACGCTTCATGCCGCGTCATGAGGAGCGCCTTGACCTCCGAGGTCGAGCGACATGCCGCCAGTTTCCGATCCCCCCAGCGTCCCGCGAGCGTCTGTGCGGCTTTGCGGTCGGCCTGGTCTGCGTAACCACAGACCAGGCACTTGAAGGTTTTCTGGTTCGGCCGATTAGCGCGATCGACATAATGGCAGCGGGGGCATTCCTGAGAGGAATAGGCGGCTCGGACCGTGTGGGCTGCCATGCCCTGTTTGGCGGCGGCCCAGGCCAGCTGCTCTGGGATATGCCCCAGGTGAGAAGCATACAGATAACTGTTCATCACCCTTGCTTTGAAGCGCATCGAGGCCACATTGAGGTCCTCATAAATGAGTCTGGCATCTCGATGATCTTTGACCAACGCATTGACCGCCCGGTTGATCTCTTGCTTGACGTGACGGCTCAAGCGTTGCGACGTTTCAGAACTTGTCGAAGGAAGCTTGCCCTTTGGGACGCCTTTCTTTTCCAGACAGGCTCGCAGTTTCGCCTTGCGGCGACGCTTTTCCCGATCGTGCTTGTGCTGTCGGGCCATCTTGCCATGAAAACTGCCATACGCTTTATTGGTGGAGGTCGTGAGGAAATGGGCAATGCCCACATCGACGCCTACTGTAGGGGCGTCAGGCTTGGTTTGAAGAGGAACGTCCTCGTCAAAGGAGAGCGTCAGCCACCAGACTCCATTGCGCTTGTGAAGTGTTGTGGATGCATTGAGCGTGCGGCCTTCGAGTGCTCGTTTGTGATAGGAGGCGAGTTTGACTGGGACTCGAAGCGGATTCCCGACATCTAAGGTGGACACGCGCAGCCAGTAGTCGAACGTGGAGTCCTCCGACTTCTCGAGCACCACCACGTTGACATTGGCTTGGATGACTGGCACACGCAGCACAGGGAGATCCCATTCGGTCCAGGTCGGTTCGCGGCGTTTGAAGGCGGACATCCGGCCTTCCGCCTGAGCCTTGGCCTGAGCATAATCAGCCACATCTTCCAGGTACGCCTGATAGGCGTTCGCTCGATTCGTGCGAACGCTTTTGGCAATGCCTGCGGCTTGCTGTATTGCCACTCGATGCAAGCGGTCGGAAAGATCGGTTTTGAAGACGGTTTCTTGGTACTTGTCCGGGCTTGTCTCGGCCTCGCAAAACAGGGTGGTGTACTGTTGGCACAGCGGCAAGTAAACCGCCACAAGCTGATCGAGCGCCTCAAGTTTGCCAGGATTGGCCTCAATGAGACGGATATGGGTCACCGCTCGAGTGATGGTCTGCTTCGTCTTCTTTTTGCGCTTGCGCTTTTTTTTCTCATCAAGCGAGGCTTTTTGGGGCTTCTTGCTCACGGGCGGGTCCATTCTGCTGCAAAGCCGCTAGCACTTGTTCCGTCTTGCGTTTGGCTCGTCTGCGACCATAAAGACGAGCGCAAAACGAGGGAATGATGCTGATAAAATCGCCCATGAGATCATCTTCGGCGGTATCAGCGGTGTTGACGATGACCAGTTTCCGTCCTTGCATAGCCAACAAGGTCTGAATATAGGCCACGCCAAAGCGAGAAGCGCGATCTTTGTGTTCAACCACGATCTGCCCGATTTTGAGATCTGCCAGCAGCGCCAGAAACTTGGGCCGCTGATCGTTGATGCCACTGCCGCACTCTTTGACGACTTTGCTGACCGACCAGCCTTGGGCATTGCACCAGGTCACCAGCCGCTCGGCTTGCCTTTCCAGGTTGTCTTTGTTTTCGCTGCTTGAAACACGAGCATACACAGCGACGGCGTGGACCGGAACCGAGCGAAGCTCCGGCGGATCAATGATCACGGTGCCGGTGGGCAATTGATAGCCGGGAATCTGGCCGCGTTTCCACATACGCCAGGCGCTGTTATAACTGATCCCAATCTTCTTGGCATAACTCGATAACTTCATACATCCAAGTATACTCTATCTGCTTGAGATATGCAAGAGATGATGATACTTTGTGATGGTTGCTTATACAAAATGGATACCTCCATAGACAATTATCAAACACTGCCAATTAAAAAGCCTCACTGGTAGCTTCCCTGTAACGTACTCATCCCTCGAACGTAAACCATACGTAGAAGACAACGTTTCAAGGAAAATTTTTCCTGAAAATAAGTTCGAATTGTACGCGATCATCGAGAGTTTGGAGAAAAATTAGAGGAGATTGTGCACGCATGAAGAGGAGTGAAGGAACTTCTCGATTCCCTGGCACTTGCTCAGCACGTTCACCAGTTGCCATTGGCTCTATCATCCGTTCAAGGGTAAAATTGGCAGCAACAAGCGTATTGAGATACGTGCTAAGTATGCGATGATACGCCCCTACACGGCTACGTACCCCACCTCGCTCAGACTTCCAGTTCCCTTCTTGGAAGTAACCTCTCACGAAACGTCCAATCTGACCGTCGTTAGTGGTGAACCATTGGGCATGGGGTGCCTCAAAACAAGGATGGGTAACGGCAAAAATCAGCCATCCTCCAGGTTTGAGAATCCGTCTTGCCGTTTGAAAGACGGCTTGGAGATCAGGAATATCCATAAGAGCGAGCACACATACGACCCCGTCAAAAGTACCGTTGGGGAGTAAATGAGCACTTTGAGCATCATCCTGCTGATAGACAATTCCTTGTGGTTCCTGCTCCTCATACTGGCGAGCTAATGTAAGCAAATTTTCAGCAAGATCGATTCCTCTCACCTGCGCGCCTCGTTTTGCAAGTTCACGGGCAAACCAACCCTTTAAGGCCCAGCTTGACACCCTTACCGCTTGCCTGTTTAAGCTCAGAACAGCCCTAAATTTGTAAAGCCGTGTAAAAACATGCCTCCATATGTAACATACATTGTTCTAGAATCTCCCTCATCCTGCTCAGGTACGCTGCAAGCTCGCGCGAGCTTTCTTCCTGCCGATGAATCGTCCAGGAAGGTACAGCATGCAGCGGAGCGTGACAACCAGGATGAGGGTGGCATTGGCATAGAACATACCATTAGCAAAGATAGTAGGCCAGTCGATATCCTGAGCAACCTGACCAGAGTGCTGTCCTATCAGTGCATCCATCTCATCCCAGCTATAGGGCGGGCTGTGAGTTGGCTCCCAGGAAAATATCGAGGCCCCCAATGGATATCCCCGGGCTTCCGTATAGACAATATCGCAACAGACCCGATGGTAGAGAATGTGCTGGTAACTTAAATACAGACCGAGACCAGCACCAAGGACAATCAGAAAAATTTGCCAGTAATTCAGACGTAAGACCGAGAAACGCCGCCTACCCAGAACAAGCACCATGCCAACTGCTATCACCAGAGGGCAGAAAAGAGCAATTCTAAGGAGAGCAGGAGAATCTACATGCACTGTAAGAGGGTCGTAATCATTGGACACAACTAGCGTTGCCACAATGAATGCAATCGCACTCAAAGCGAGAAAAGCGATGGAAAAAACTTTTGCCCCTTTGTCTGCAAGCACCTGAAGTCTCTTGAAAAAAGAGAGCTGAGAGGAATCTGGTGATGGTTTATCGCGCATTCTGAATCTCCTTGAGCTTATCCGAAAACGGAAAGACGCCAGGCTCCTCGTATCAGCCGGTTTTCAGATAAGCTCTTCGTATGTAGTGACACTCCGCATCGGTTGAAACCGAGCAGCTTCTGCCACTCTTCCGTAGTCGGCATTCTGAGTAGGTGAGGCGTAGCCTCTACTCGGTGTGACTGCCGTAGTGGGGGAGGAATAGCTCAGGGTCGCTCGTCCATCCAGAGCGTTCCCTGTTGCGCGGTGCCATGCACGTTGCGTTCTCCATGCCTCGCCTCAGAGATGGATGGTCCCTTTTGACGTTTGGCGTCTTGGGAGAGAGCAACACCTGTCTCTTTCGAGACTCTGCCTGCACGTCGCACAGCAGTATGAGGCTTTTCTTTGAAGGGTTCTCCATAGCGCTCAAGCAAGCGCTGACCGATCTTGAGACTGGCATTGCGGTCGGCGTGTCCGCGCATCTGGCACTGTGGGCAGACGACCAGAGCAGCGCCGGGAGTATAGCCCGATTCTGGCTGTCCCTGATTGTAGCGAATGACAGCGGCGTGGCAGCGATGACAGTGTCTGCTGCTATTGCGCGGATTGACCCGGCTGGTGATGATGCCACTTGCATTCCACGCCTTATATTTGCTGTAGCGGAAAATGCGCCCTTTCATCCAGTAGGCTCGCTTCGTATTGCCACGACGCGAATACTTCCCCTTTTCTGGCTGGAGATTGCCCAGGTGCTCAAAGACCAGGATGCTGGCCTGATGTTCCTTGGCGAACTGGACAATGCGACCGCTGACCAGGTGCGCGATGTGTTCATCAAGATGGCGGATTTTGCGCCAGAGGTCGGCATTGTCCTGTTCATTCTCCGCCAGGATGCCAGTCTGTGATCGGTTGCGTGCAATGCGTCCAAGCAGCAACTTCCTAAAGCCCGCTATCTCTGTGCCATTTCCGATGAAAGAGGTGGCCAGGATGGTGCCTTCAACTGTCTGGACGCTGCATACGGCTATGTGCTGGTCGAGATTGAGATCGACCGCACAGATGTGGGTCTGTGGATTGGTCGTGATCTGCTGCTCAACGTTGGCGGGAGCAGCGAAGGTCTTTTCGATGGGAGTATGCAGCCACCACTGCTTTCCCCTGCGAACCAGGGAAGGGCTCCCCATCTGGAAACCTTCGGGGAGATCGCGTGAGAGCAGACCAACCTTGAGCCAGGACCAACACGTCCCGGTCCAGACCGATGCCGCAGGATGCAGTGATCACAGCGCTCTTTCCACTGGCTCGCGTAGAAGGGAACCGACTTGTTCCAACTACGTGGTGGGACCGGTGGTCGCTCTCGGAACGGCTTCGACTTTTTGCCCTTGCGAGGCTTCTTTAATTCGTGTTTCTCCTTGCGCGCTCGCCATTTTTTGAGCGAGGAAAAGAAGGAGCGAGCAGAACCAAGCGCCGCATTGATGGCGGCACGGCGAAACATGGCCGGGATATCTGGGGCGATGTCTGTGAGCGGCATGATGGGCGCCGGGTTTGCCTCTGTCGCATGGGTGAGCCTTTCCAGCGCCGTGAGCGCCTCTTTGTTTGTGAGAGCCAGGAGGCCTTCATGAGCCTGGATACACTCGAAGTAGAAGGCGACGACACGGTTGAAGAGGGCCTGATTGGCCGCAAAGACTTCAGCATGCTGCGGCTGGTAGTGCAATGCCGATCGTATCGTGCTGGTCGCCTTGGCCATGTCTGCTTCCTCCTTGCCCCGTGTGCTCCTCCTGATACTGAGTATAGCATGCCTAGAACATCTTTTCAACAAGCAAGGGCTCAAGCCCGGACACACCTTACCCCGCTCTCAAGAGACGGGGCTTGCGGTGGGCTCAAGCCCAAAATGTCATCAAAGGATCGCACATTTCTAACAACGAAGCTGTGAATTGAGCCACTTTTTGCTCAATTACACCAACTGAATCTCTGCTCCTCTGGAATATTACAGAAAGGTCAAACAAAAGTGAGGAGTAGGCACGACATTTGTGTAAGGAAACACCTCATCAAATGCTTCAACCCCATTCGCAAGAGAAGCTAGTGGGTCAACTCGCAATTGAGGTGCCATGAGCGAGTGCGGCTGCTGAACCACCTAAGCGACGTAAGTAGGCACGTTCGCGGCGTCGGCGTCGCTTGCCATTCCAGACAAAGGGCGTTGGAGTTTGGTTCCAGCCAGCCACGGTTTGTTCCAGCCAGTCAATCACTTCTTGAGCATTCTGAGGATATTGTCCACTGAGTGCCCGGCGGACAAGAATGCGTTGGACCGACTCTGCCATGTTCAACCAGGACCCACCAATCGGCGTATAGAGCGGCATCACCCCGTGATCAAAAAACCAGAGAACCAGATCAGAGGAGAGATGTCCCGCCAGATTATCCAGCACCAGAAGAATACGCAAAGGGGGGAGCGTTCGGCCAGGCGGATGACCCAACCAGGTTTCCCAACGGGCATACAGCGGTCGCTCCTCTTCGGGAGGCAAGGTCTCTGCGGGCTGTTGCTTCTCGATCTCGGTAAGCACTGCGCTTAATTGTTCTTGAAGCCAGGGATGCAGCACGGCATTGGTGGCCGAGATCACTCCTTTGGCGCGCACATGGCCAGTGGACGGACGGAAGAGGGTGAGGAGTTTTGCGGTACCACCCCGCTCATACTCATGTGGTTGAGTGGCTGGGTAGCCTTCCGGTTGCCACGATGCCCCTGGTTGGGGGATGGCCTGATAGGGCCCGGCTTCATCTTCATTCAACTGCACGATCCCAGCCGCCTCTGCCTGCTCGCACGCCAGCTCAATTAGTCTTTTTTTTCGGCGTTTCTGGATCATACACAGTCACGGTGCCACTTTTCCGCTTGCGTAGGGCGTAGCCTGTACGGCACCAGGTGCGCGTGCGCTGATAGCTGTAGCCAGACTCATGCAGCACCTGACGAATGGTTTCAGCACTAACATGAGGCAGATCCGTTTTGCGCAATGCTCGGCGCAGGGTCATCAGAGACCAGATGCCCGTTTGATCTTCCTGGTGATCAGGCTTGCGCTGCACTTCGGCGAGAATGCGTGTTTGCTGCGCACTCGTGTAGGTCGGCTTGCAACCACGACCTGTCGCAATGGAAAGGGCGAGGAGGCCGTGTTGGTTGAAGCGACTCACCAATCGACTAATGGTATCATTGCTTTTGTATCCTGCGACTATCGCAGCCTCGGTATAGGATTTTCCCGCTCTGACAGATAACAACGCGTTCGCTCGCTTGATGATATCCATGCGTTCACTGGTGGATTTGGCAAGCTTTTGTAAGGCTTGCTCTTCTTGCTGAGACAATTCACGTAATGGATCTTTTTGTATTTTACTCATGCTTGGTTCCCTCCACACTTTGAATCTATCACCTCTATCACCTTCTGACAAGCTTATTATTCTGAAAGGGAAAGAGATGGTACACTCAAAGAAGCAGGAGTTGCAAGGAGGCAAATCACCATGGGATTTCCGCAAAAAAGACCATTGCGTCAACTTACACCACAAGAGCGTGAAGAGCTTTCCCGAAAAGCTACATCCATCAGTGAGCGAGTGAGTACGGCAAAAAAAGCAAAAGCGCTCTTAGCTGTTGCGGATGGATGCACGTTTGCAGAAGCTGGGAGGTAGGCAGGCATGAGCCAGGATGGGGTCTCACAATTGGTCGAACGCTTTCATCATCGCGGGGTAGAAGCCCTCTCGATTGCTCCTGGTCGTGGCCGCAAGCCGACCTATACCAGTCAGGATCACGAACAGATCCTCCAAGAAATACAGCGTCGTCCCACCTGGGACGTCGATCAATGTATTGTCTGGTCACTTCCCTTTTTGCAAAGGTCCTTGCATGCCAAAGGATTTTTAGACATCAGCCCAAGAACGATCCGTCGGGTCTTGCAGGCACATGGATGGAAGTACCAGCAGACAACGCGCACCTGGCTCCTTATTGACCAGGGAGAATAAAGCGAACCCCCACTCCAATTTTGTTGCCTGGGTGGTTCAGCAGCCGCACTCGCTCATGGCACCTCAATTGCGGGTTGACCCACTAGTGCTCCTGGAGCCGTTTCTTAAAAGCTGTTAATGAAGTATTTTCGAGTATCTGCTATACTCAATCCCATAGCGAGGGAGGTTACACACAAACCGAACTACATCTAGCAATTCATGCCGTTTTACCCCCGATCTCCCTCGCTCTCCTTCTCTTATCACTACCATCGGCTTATGCCCACCCCCAAATGCCCCCCTCGGCCGGCAAGCTGTAGAGTCCAAGCTGGCTTGGACCCTTTTCCCCAGGAGAAGTGCTCACGCTGCGAGAGGAAGGCCATGCAAGCATGGCCCCTACACATTTCCTGCTGATTTGCCGGATGCACCAATTATGCTGTTTCTTAAATTAAGACGGGTTATGAAATCAGCCTGCTGTGCGCTTCTAGCACTCATGTTAATCCAACTTTATTTATGAAAGTGCATTATCGCCTTGCGCGCCGTAAACGTAGCGCCTATGGTAAGGAGGCAAAGAAAAGAACATAGCATTTGTGGATGCGGATACATTGTAATCAGGTAGTGTTTACAGGCGCTTAGAGCGCAGAATCCTTGCAGGAGATTGGAGACGAGGCATGCTGGAGCTACACGCAAGATATTTACCCATCGAAGATTATGCCATTATCGGTGACCTGCATACGGTGGCCCTGGTTGGGAAGAATGGCTCGATTGACTGGTGCTGCCTGCCGCGCTTCGACGCGCCGAGCGTCTTTGGAGCGCTCCTGGACGCAAATAAAGGCGGCTTCTTTCAGATCGCGCCCACGCCAACGAACGATTTGCGCAGTTCGCAGATGTACCTGCCCGAAACCAATGTTTTACTCACGCGTTTTCTCTGCGTTGATGGTATTGGTGAGATTACTGATTTCATGCCCATCAAAGATGATGACGATTCCCATACCCTACCCCACCACATCATTCGCTCAGTTGAGGTCGCCAGGGGGAGCATGGAGTTTCACCTGACCTGTCGTCCAGCCTTCAACTATGCTCAGGACGAACATGATACCCATCTGACGGAGCAGGGAGCCGTCTTCCACAGCCAGGGTCTCCACCTTGGGCTCTCTACCAATATCGCGCTCTATCCAGATGATCAGGGAGGTGTGCAGACGCATTTTGTCTTACATGAGGGTGAGTCACTACACTTTATGTTGGAGAGCACCACCGCGGGTGCGCAGGCTCCTGATCCCCTCTGCGAAGAGGGCTACCAGGAGATGTTTCATAGCACCATGACCTTCTGGCGCCAATGGCTCAAGAAATGCCAGTATCGCGGGCGCTGGCGCGAGTATGTCGAGCGCTCGGCCTTGCTGCTAAAATTGCTGACATATGCCCCCACCGGGGCGATTGTGGCCGCACCCACCACCAGCCTGCCCGAGTCTATAGGCGGCACACGCAACTGGGATTATCGCTTTACCTGGCTGCGCGATGCCGCCTTTAGCCTCTATAGCCTGCTCACTCTGGGCTTTACCCAGGAGGCAGAGCAGTTTATGAACTGGCTGGACGAGCGCTGCCACGAGCTACCAGATTGCGGCTCGCTCCAGCCTATGTACGGCATCGATGGTGAGCATAACCTCAGCGAAAAGATTCTGCCCCATTTAGAGGGTTATAGGGCCAGCGCACCCGTCCGCATCGGCAATGGCGCCTATACCCAGACACAGCTCGACGTGTATGGCGAGATGTTGGACGCGATCTATATCTATAACCGTCACGAGGATATCTCATACGATCTCTGGGAGCATATGCGTAGCCTGCTGCACTGGCTTGAGGACCACTGGCAAGAGCCGGATGAAGGTATCTGGGAGGTGCGCGGTGGTCCCAAACACTTCGTCCACTCGCGCCTGATGAGCTGGGTGGCCTTCGACCGCGCGCTGCGCCTCGCCAGGCACCGGGGCCTGCCCGCCCCCTATGCCGAATGGATGCAGACAAGCACCCAGATCTATCAACAGATCATGGAGGAAGGCTGGAGCGATAAAGACCAGAGCTTTGTGCAATACTATGGCGGCGAAGCCATCGACGCCAGCCTGCTCCTTATGGGCCTCGTCAAGTTCACAGGCGCCAATGAGCCACGCATGCTCTCAACTATCCGCCGCATACAGCGTGATCTCGCCAAAAGCGCACTCGTGAGCCGCTATGACCCACAATGTGCCGCCAGCGATGGCATCGAAAGCATTGAGGGGACCTTCGGCGCCTGTAGCTTCTGGCTGGCGGAGAATCTGGCCCGCTCAGGCTGTCCACGCGAGGGCAGACTCCTGCTGGAGAAAATGCTCTCCTTTAGCAATCACGTTGGACTCTTCGCCGAGGAGGTCGGCCTGGTCGGCGAGGCCCTGGGCAATTATCCCCAGGCCTTTACGCACCTGGCCATGATCACCGCCTGCGTCAACATCGATCGTGCCCTCGATGGCAATCTAGATCACAACCCACTCTAATCGGCCTGGCTTCTAGGAGGTCGCATATGATGCCTGGTCAGGCTATGCGGGTCGTACTCCGCCGTGCCATGTGGATCGACATGGATCTGCACAGTTGCCAGGCGCGGTTGTGTGTGAAAGAGCGCATGCCGCACCTCCTCGGCGATATCATGGCTCTGGCGAATACTCAAATTCTCATCGACCTCAATGCGCATATCGGCCTCCAGAGCACGTCCTAGCCAGCGCGCACGCAGCTCTGGTACATCGAGTACGCCAGGAATCGCTCGCGCCGCCCGCTCCAGGCTATCTACTACCTGCGGGTCAACCGCGTCCATCAGGCGATGCCACATCACCAGGGCCGTATCCTTGACAATAAAGAGAATCGCCAGCGTGATTAGCAGGCCAATGGCCGGGTCCACCAGGGGGAAACCTAGCAGAGAGCCAACGGCACCGATGAGAACTGCGAGCGAGGTCAGGCCGTCCGCCTGAGCGTGTTTGCCATCCGCCACCAGGGCGGCTGAGCCGATCTCTTTACCAACGCGAATGCGAAAGATGGCCACACCCTCGTTCCCCGCGAAGCCGACAATAGCCGCCAGCATGACCCACCAGGCATAATGCAGCGGCTCAGGGTGCAGAAACTTCGTGATACTTTCATAGCCTGCCAGGAGCGCGCTCAGGAAGATCATCAGCACGATTACCACCCCGGCCAGGTCCTCAAGTCGGCCATAGCCATACGTGTAGCGCCGATTCGCCGCGCGCCAACTGAACGCAAAGGCGATCCAGAGCGGCACCGCCGTCAGGGCATCCGAGAAATTATGAATGGTATCCGCGAGCAGGCCGACGCTTCCACTCAGCATGGCAATCACAAGCTGAAAGAGCGCCGTGACCCCCAGGCCTAATAAAGAGATCTTCAGCGCCCAGATACCCCGGTCACTACTCTCCAACGCGGCATCCACAGATGCCTCCGCATGACTGTGGCCATGCACGAAGGGCAGCGCTTCCAACAACCAGCCCCAGCGACCATGACCATGCTCGTGATCATGCTCATGTGCATGTGCATGGTCGTAGTCGTGATGCCTATGCGCTTCATGCTTCTCATGCTCATGTGCATGTGCATGGTCGTAGTCGTGATGCTCATGCGCTTCATGCTTCTCATGCTCATGGGTATCGGACATATGTCTATGCTTATGCTGGTCAAACATAGGGCCAGGAGCCTGCCCCGGCACATGGTCAGCATCTTCCATATTTCCTCTCAACTTCCATAACGCTCTATTGCTGGAAACGCATACAGGTAGAGTCAAACCATAAACTTAGCAGGGCATAGAATGCGCTCTCTCCAGTATAAAACGTACGGCATCCTGGCGACAAATCTCGCCAGATAAGAGAGGATGGTACACTGTTATCCTTTCAGTCCTGTCGTGTTTACTCCCTGGATTAAGAGACGCTGGAAAATCAGGAAGAAGCCGAAAATGGGTAACAGAGATAGCACAGACATGGCAAAAAGTTGCCCATAGGCTGAATTTCCTGTACTATCCACAAATTGACTCAGTGCAACTGGAATAGTGAACGTTGCTTCGTCACTGAGGTAGATCAATTGGCTAAAAAAGTCGTTCCATGTCCAGATATATGTAAAGATGGCTGTAGTCACCAGCGCGGGCAGCGCTAACGGCAGGATGATGCGCCAGTAGAAGCTAAAGTGGCTACAGCCATCTATCCTGGCAGCATCATCCAGTTCTGTCGGAATACCACGAATAAACTGGATCATCAGGAAGATAAAAAATGTATCTGTGGCGAAAAGCTTGGGCGCGACCAATGGAAGAAACGTACCTATCCATCCCAGTTCTTTGAAGAGAATATATTGTGGCACAATGAGTACGTGCGCTGGCAGCAAGATTCCTCCCAGCATCAAAACAAACCAGAAGGGTTTATATTTGAAACGCAGGCGGGCAAAGGCATAGGCAGCCAGCGAACAGGAAAAGATATTACCAACGACCGCGCCAAAGCAGACTACCAGGGAACTGAGAAAGAAGCGGGTGAAAGGGTAGTCAAGGGCATTCCAGCCCTCGCCATAGTTCCCTAGTGTCCACTGCGTCGGCACCAGGCCTGGGCTTGAGAAAATCAGATCCTCTGGTTTAAACGAAGAGCTGAACAACCAGAGCAAAGGATAGATCATTGCTTCGTCAGGGCTTGAAAGCTGCCGAATTGGTTTGAATGTCCCGTCGCGAAGGCCGTTTTGCCAGCGGCGAGCAGGGAGGTAGAAGGTCCACTGCCAGTAACCGTCGCCTGAATTTGAGCGGGAGCGCAGGCACCAGATTTACGCATGCCGTCCCAATAGCTAAACCAGGAGGCGATATCATCGACGGTAAACATGACTTTGCCATCCGTCGTCCATAGTTCCTTGCCTCGCTGGCGCACCCAAATTTCAAACATATCTATCGCTCCACTGGCATCGGGAGACCCATAGACGCCCTTAGATTTAAGGGCACTGGAGATATTACCTGCGTACGTTGCGAATTCGTTCCATGTCCAACTTGTGGGAGGCGTGCCAAGCCCCGCTTCCTGAATGAGCGTGGCGTCGTAAATCATGCACTCGTAGTTGCCACCCATCGAAATACCATACAACACGCCGTTGTCTTCACTGTTCTTCAACATACTCTGATCAAAATCAGAGAGGTCGATGGTCTTGTCATTGACGAATGGCGTTAGATCCAGCAATTCATGTTCCTGGACGTATCGCGCGACGTATGACATGTCCATCTGAATCAGGTCCGGGATGCCGCCGCTGGCAATCTGGGTATTCAACTTGTTGAAATAGACGCTAAAGTCGGCGAACCAGGAATGAATGGTAATGTTGGAGTGTGCTTGCTGAAAAGCTTTGATCGCGTTCTGGGTTAACTTATTGCGTGACGCGGGCCCCCAGAAAGAGAGTTGAAGGGTTTTGTTAGCCGCTGTACTGGTATCGCTACCGCAACCGATCAGGTCTAGCGGGGTCATACCCGCCAGGCCGCTCACTACGAGTGAGTTTTAATTATCGCTATGCCCCGGCCTATACGCGCTTTCGCGAATTGGTGATGCAGGGTGCGGTGGGGAAACCGCTGGCAGTCGATTTCTCCTGGATACTGGATACCAATCATGGCGCAGATTACTTTCGCCGCTGGCATCGCGAAAAACAGCACAGTGGCGGTCTGCTTGTTCATAAGGCTACACACCATTTTGACCTTGTCAACTGGTGGATTGCTTCATACCCTCACCAGGTCTTTGCGTTGGGCGATCTCAGCTTCTATGGCAAGAAAAACGCCGAAGCCCGCGGCGAACAGTATGCGTACGAGCGCTACACTGGCGTCCCAGAGGCTGACAACGACCCTTTTGCGCTGACGTTGGAGAACAATGAGATGTTTCGTGGCCTCTACCTGGCTGCTGAAAACGAGACGGGCTATTTACGAGATCGTAATGTATTTGGAGAGCCGATTACGATTGAAGATACCATGTGTGTGACAGTACGTTATCGCAATGGCGTGCTGCTGTCCTACTGCCTAGTACATGACGGCAGAAATAAAATGGTAGTAAAATAGAAAGGAGAATGGAAAAGAGGAGACAAACAATGAGAGGTCCCAAGGCAGCTCCGCTGGGCTTGAGTGAAGAGGAACGCAGGGCATTGGAAAAATTGGTTCATCGGCATAGTACCGCGCAACAAGTGGCGCTCCGAGGACGAATAGTGCTGGCTGCCGCTGTGGGCAAAAGCAATAGCGAGATTGCCCGAGAGATAGGGCTGGGGGTGGATCGTGTTCGAGCATGGAGGATGCGCTGGCTCAGCTTGCAAGGGGTCCCCCTGGCAGAACTGTCCGTTGAGGAGCGACTCTGCGATGTTCCACGGCCAGGGCGTCCATCAGAGATCAGCGCCGAACAAACCTGCCAAATCGTGGCGATGGCTTGCGAACAACCAAAAGAGCGTCCGATCAGTCACTGGACAGGACGAGAAATCGCCGACGAAATCATGCGTCGTGGGATTGTGAAGCAAATTTCCCCACGACATGCGGCTCGCCTGCTCAAAAAGGGGATCTCAAGCCGCACTTGATTCGCTACTGGTTGACTCCCCCAGATGATCCGCAGCGCGAAGAGACCATCGGGATGATCTGCCAGGTGTATGCGCAGGCACCAGAACTGGCCAAAGCTGGAGAGCGGACGATGAGCACCGATGAACTGACCGGCGTCCAAGCGCTTGAGCGCAAGCACCCGGGATTGCCATTGGTTCCCGGAAAAGTCGAGCGTCGCGAGTTTGAGTACATTCGTCACGGAACACGAGCCTTCATTGCCAGTCGTGATGTGGTCACCGGCGAGATCGTGGCCCCTTTCTGCGGGCCAACACGGACGGAGGAAGACTTTTTGACCCATGTACGGGCGGTCATTGCTACTGACCCTCAAGCTTCCCGCTGGCATTTTGTCTGTGACCATCTCAATATCCATCAATCTGAGGCACTGGTCCGCCTCGTCGCTGAACTCAGCGGGATCGAGGAAGATCTGGGTATCAAAGGGAAATCTGGCATTCTGGCTTCCATGCCTAGCCGCGCTGCCTTTTTGAGTGAGCCGACGCATCGGGTGGTGTTCCATTACACTCCGAAGCATAGTTCCTGGCTCAATCAGATTGAGATCTGGCTCAGCATTCTCGTACGCAAGTTACTCAAACGTGGCTCCTTTCTCTCAGTTGAAGATTTGCAAAACAGGGTTCTGGCTTTTATCGAGTACTATAACCGAACGATGGCCAAACCCTTCAAATGGACATATCAAGGAAAGGCTTTAACTGCGTAAACTGGTGGGTTATTTCTGCCAACGTGTACTAGTTACCTACGCGCCCTGGGAAGGTCTACGCGTGGCAATTACTGGCACCAGGGGCCGGATTGAGATGGATATTGTCGAGAATGTCAATCATCTCCAAGGGAATGGAGAGGCCAGAATGAACGCCAGCAAAGGGCCTTTCAAATCCGCACGCATCCGTGTGTACCCAATGTTCGCTCTCCCATACGATGTTGAAGTTCCAACGGGAGATGGAGGACATGGCGGCGCCGATCCCATTTTGCTAGAGCAACTCTTCTCGCCCACTCCGCCAGCTGATGCCTTCAATCGAGCCGCCTCGCATATCGATGGTGCCGCTTCAATCCTGGTTGGCATCGCTTCCAATGAGTCAATGCGCACTGGCAAGATGGTCGTCGTTGATGACCTGTTTGTGCTCCCGGACAAAACAGCAGATGAGAGAGACAAGTGAGGAGGATGCCTGGCGCTCTACTGGTCATATGCTGATTGAGATGGCGCGCCTGAAATGGCCTTTGACCTGGCCTATCGCGAGGAACTGGGCACTACACTTCGATAGGACAGATTTCGGCAGTCGTTCATTGGGCGATGTGATATTCTAGCATGAGTATTGAAAGAGAGGAGTTACTTTTGCGGCTAAGTATTGTCACAGATGAGATTTCGCAGGATCTTAAGCAGGCGCTTCACGTTTGTCGCGATCTCCGGGTCGATATGGTCGAACTACGCAAGGTTGAGGGCAAAGATATAGTTTTCCATGATACTGCCAGCTTGATGCGCATTCAATCTCTCTTGCGCGATCAAGGCTTTCGTGTATGCTCAATTGCTTCACCTTTCCTGAAATGCCCCCTCTGGAGCGAGCTAGCGCTTACAGCCCGCACGAAGGAGCAGGCGCGAGAATGGGATTTATTGCAGCGTTCATTTGAGGTCGCCACCTTATTTGGGGCTCCACTGGTACGAACCTTCTCCTTCCTGCGCATACCCGATCCGACAACTATACGTCCAGTTCTCCTGGAAGTGATTGCTGAGGCTGCTCGTCTCACAGAAGAAGCTGGTTTGAAGCTTGTACTAGAGAATGAACATGCCTGTAATATTGCGACAGGGGAGGAAGCTGGCTGGCTGCTTCAGCGCCTTCCCGCAGACACATTCGGTGTCATTTGGGATCCCGGCAACGAGGCGTATGTTGGCTCAAGCCCTTTTCCAGCTGGCTACCAGCATGTGCGAGGACGTGTTCTGCATATACATGTGAAAGATGCTATCTATCCCCCGGATGCGCCCCAGCAGAGACGCTTCGTCAAGATGGGCACTGGCTCCATCGATTATGTAGGCCAATTCCGTGCGCTTGCTGAGGATGGATACACCGGGACTATTTCGCTTGAAACCCACTATATTCACCCTAACGGTGGACGTGAGCAGGCCACTCGTGAGTCCTTTGCCGCCCTGTACCAGATGCTACAAGAGGCGGAAGTAGCGCTCAACTAACACAATATATCGAGATTTCTCTGTATCTTCTATTTACCCCCTCAATCGAGAGAAACTAAGAGGTCAGAGACAAGGGAGAAGCTCTCTAGAGAGCTTCTTTCATGCAAGAAAGGCAGATAACGTAGTGGAAGCATCGCAGGCACGGCGTTTGCGGCACGCCATCATTGGCGTAGGTGCGGGCATTTTGAATGGCCACCGACCGGCCCTGGCGTTACCAATAGTTGATCTTGTCGCCGCGTCAGATATCAATACGACAATAGGTCAGCAGCGCGCTGACGAATTGCAATGCGCCTTTTATGCGGATTACCGGCAGATGCTGGCCGAGATGCAACCAGACGTTGTCGTCATTCTTACTCCTCCTTTTCTGCATGCCTCCATGGTCATAGAGAGTTTGCGAGCAGGCTGTCATGTGCTGGTTGAGAAACCCATGGCGCTTCAGGTGGCGGAGGCCGACGAGATGATCGCGACCGCGCATCGGTACAAACGTGTGCTTGGCGTCGTATTTCAGCAACGCTATCGTCCCGAGATCATGGCCGCGCGCAAGATGCTGCAAGAGGGTTTTCTGGGCAAGATCCAGCGCGTCGAGTTGATGGCGGTGTGGACACGGCCATCCTTCTACTATCAAATGGCACCCTGGCGAGCGACCTGGTCAGGAGAAGGAGGAGGAATTGTCACCAACCAGGCATCGCATAATCTCGACCTGCTTTGCCATTTGCTCGGCTCCCCCAGGCGCGTCTTTGCCTGGACGCGTAACTTGCTGCACCAGATCGAAACTGAGGATACAGTCCAGGCGATGCTAGAATGGCAGGATAGAGCTTTAGGAATGGTGCACATCAGCTCAGCGGAGGCCGATGATCCTGAGCATCTGAAGATCATAGGGACCCGCGGCTCGCTGGAAATTGGTCGTGGCAAGCTGCTGGCCCGCACGCTAGACCTCGACATGAGCGAATATGCGCTTACCAGCCACGATCCCTATGCCCAACCTGTACATCATCCACATGCCATTACGTTGGAACAAGGGCAAGGCAATCACATAGCCGTCTATCGCGACTTCCACGACGCTCTTCTCCACGGGAATAGCGACTATGCCGATGGTGTACAGGCATGCCAGGAACTGGAACTGGCGAATGCAATGATCTATTCAAGCCACTGCCACTGCGAGGTCGAATTGCCGCTCAATCGTCAACGCTACTCATCCCTGCTCAAGGATTTGCGGGCGCAATAATCATAGTCCACCTTTGCGCAAAACTCGTTGCTAGAGGGAAAAATCATGTTCCGGTTTCATCTTCTTTTTGACAGAGGCTCGACGCCCCTCCAGAAGAACAATCAACTAGCTGGAAAATGGCTGTTACCAAATAGCCAGGACTAATATAGGGTGAAACGCCCTGAAATTGACATCCCATTTTACCACTCTTATACTACATCTGATGCGCATAGCTCCTGATAAGAGGAAGTAAAAATTTCTTGCGCAAATATACTCTATTTTTAGGAGATGATAGTTGAAGCGCAAACGGTTCTTACTAACAAGCGGGATCGTCCTACTCTTCTGTCTACTGGGCGTCCTCCTGGCCATATTTTTTAATCCACAGGCACCTACAGCTAGGCAGGCCACTGTTATGATTAATCCCGCGCCTAAAGTCATTCCCAGTTTGCGCGAGTGGCGGGGTAGTGTGGGGGAATTCGAACTACCAGTCCTGGCGCATATTGTTATTGATAAACGCTATGAAACACAGTTGAAAGAGGCGGCCAGCACCTTTCAAAATGACCTGCGCACCGTCACAAAGCGCAATACCTCTATTTCTACAGCTCCTAATGCCAGTCCGGGCGATCTCTTCCTGACGCTGGGGGCCACCGACCGCGCCATCGGCGATGAGGGCTACCTGCTCACAATCGAGGACAGCGTCATCATCGATGCCCGCACCAGCAAGGGCGCCTTCTATGGCACACGGAGCCTGCTCCAGATCCTTACGCAAGATGACGCCAAATCTCACATCCCCAGGGGTCTGGCCAGGGATTATTCCAGTTATCCTATGCGCGGCTTTATGCTGGACGTTGGACGCAAATTCGTACCCTTAAACATCCTCAAGGACTATGTGAAGCTGCTCGCCTGGTACAAAATGGATGATTTTCACCTGCACCTCAACGATAACCAGTCAGGTGTTGGCAGTGAGGATGGGTGGGAAGCAAAGTACTCCGCCTTTCGCCTCAAGAGTGACAAGTTTCAGGGGCTGGCGGCAACCGATGGGGCCTATAGCAAGCAAGATATGCGCGAGCTACAGGACCTGGCCCGTGCCTATGGCGTGACGATCACACCTGAGATCGATGCGCCAGCGCATGCCCTGGCTTTCACTAAGTACCGGCCTGACCTGGCGAGCAGCAAATATGATAAAGACTTCCTGGATTTAAGCAATCCCAAAACCTATACCTTTATGGACTCCGTCTGGGGCGAGTTCCTGCCCTGGTTTGATACCGATGAGTTTCATATCGGCGTCGACGAGTATGCGGTGAGCGACGCCGATAACTACCGGCGCTACATCAATCACTATATCGCCTACTTGAAACAGCATGGCAAGAAGGCTCGCATCTGGGGCAGCCTCTCAGAGATGAAAAGCTCGGTCCCGGTCGATAGTGATGCCACGCTGGAGGTCTGGAATAACCAGTGGTCGAACCCCATTGATATGAAAAAGATGGGCTTTCGTATCATTAACGCCAACGATCAGAATCTCTATATCGTGCCTGGCGTCACCTACTATCACGACTACCTGGATACCCAATTGCTCTACAACAAGTGGGAGCCATACATCTTTGACCTGAGCAACCCAAAACTTAACTATGCACCAGGAGACCCACAACTTGAAGGCGCCATTTTCGCCGAATGGAATGATAGGTTGGGGGGAGCCGTCGACGAAGCCGGACTACATGAACGCATCAAGCCCGCCGTTCAGGCCTTGAGCGAGAAAATGTGGGGCAGCACGCAGAACCGTCAGGGATACGATCAATTCAAAACTCTAGCGGATATTATCGGCGACGCGCCCGGAACCCAACTACCACCAATCACGCCCCCACCCCCCTTGCAGGTTCCACCGCATACCAATGCTCCGCCCCAGCCAGAGATGTCTATGCTCACACCAGATCCCGACAGATCCAGGCGAGCCGCGAAGCGCTAATGATCTGTGTTTTGAGTATTGTGATGGTCTGGCGGAGCCAGACCATCACAATACTCAAAACACTTTTCCCCTCTAAAATTTTGCTCAAGCTTCTGGTCGCTGGCGCTAAATCTCTTTCTATGAGCGGTCGCGTATGCTATATTCAGCGTAATCAACGAGGTAGCTACTCAGGTTTTCTCGCCACACCTGATCCCAGCAAAGCGTTGTAGACGCTGAGAGCACCTCCCAGGCGAGTGTCACAAACGTTTTTTTGAGCTAGAGAAAGCTTGAGCTGACATATGGATAACCCCGATAAACTCTTCAATAGGGCGACATACATCGGTAAAGACGGTGCGGAGATACAAGCAGATGACTACGATCTGCAGACGCCTGTAGGCGAGGAGCGACGAGGCGGGCGCCTGGGCGATATGCGCTATGTTATTATTCGTCCAGAGAATCCCCCTCTACGTCGCGTCGGCAGTGGTATGCTAGAGGCCACCGAGGCTGCGGAGATTCCCGAGGGTCGCCTGTCCCAAGCGGCCTACTGGGCCAAACGCGCCCTGATTGGAGTCCTCCTGGCCAGCGCTAAGGCGGAGCATGAACGCCTGAGCAAATTTAAAGCCCTGCCTCTCCTCTCATCTGACGCCATCTCCTCAGTTGCCTTCGCCACCGAGGCCATATTGATCAATCTGGCGGCCGCCGGACCTGCTCACCTGGGCCTGACCCTACCTATCAGCCTGGTCATTATCCTGCTTCTCTGCATCGTCACCATTTCATACCGCCAGACTATTCCCGCCTATCCCAATGGTGGCGGCTCCTATACCGTGGCGCGCGAGAATCTGGGCAAGCTTCCCGGGCTAGTTGCCGCTGCCGCGCTCCTCATCGACTATGTGCTCAACGTCGCCGTCTGTATCTCGGCTGGCGTCCTGAATATGGTCTCGCTTTTTCCAGAGCTACACGGCTCGATTGTGCTGCTCGACGTCGCGCTTGTGGTGCTCATCACACTGCTTAACCTGCGAGGCGTGCGCGAATCTGGCTCTATCTTCGCCTTCCCGACCTACTTCTTTGTCATCAACGCCGCCCTGCTCATCGGCGTTGGCCTCTTCAAGGCATATGTCACTGGTCACCAACCCATCATTGGCACCTTCGCGCCGATGCAAGGAACGGTTTTCGAGCCGCTCACGGTCTTACTTGTGTTGCGCGCCTTCGCGACTGGCTGTTCAGCGATGACGGGAGTAGAGGCGATCTCCAACGGCGTCCCTATCTTTAAGAAGCCAGAGACACGTAATGCCTCGACGACCCTGACTATCATGGCCTTTATTCTGGGAACACTCTTCCTGGGCATTACACTGCTGGCAATGACCTATGGCATTGAGGCCCATCCCTCCGGCAACCCCACCGTGGTGGCCCAGATCGCCCTGAAGGTTTACAGCAATTCTGGCCCGTTTATCGTCCTCTTTCCCATTTTTCAGCTCGCAGTGCTGGGTATTCTGGCCCTCTCAGCAGAAACAAGCTATGCCGACTTCCCACGCCTGGCCTCGCTCCTCGCGCACGATGGCTTCCTCCCCCGACAGTTCTCGTTCCGGGGGGACCGCCTGGCGTTCTCGGTCGGCATCATCGCCCTCGCTGTCATGTCCTGTATCCTGCTCGTAGCCTTTAACGGCAGCACCAATGCCCTGATCAACCTCTTCGCGGTCGGCGTCTTTATCGCCTTCACCCTCTCACAGGCGGGCATGGTCATGCACTGGTGGCGCCTGCGTGGGACCGTTAAGAACTGGCGCAGGAGCATCACGATCAATGGTCTTGGCGCCACTACTACCGCGATTGTTGCCTTGATTATCGCCTCCATGAAGTTCCTGGAAGGGGCCTGGATCGTCGTCCTGCTGATCCCCCTGCTGGTACTGACGAGGTATCTTCTTTGCACCAAGGGGACTTTACGACCCGCTTGATAAATCCCGGTGAAACAAGCACGCCAAAGCGCTCGCAAATCTGCTCAGACTGTGCCGTCCAGTATGGTATGTTCGTATCGGTTATGCCCAGCTCTTCCATCAGGGCCACATCAGAATATGAGAGGGACTCCGGGATAGCAGTTGTGCTGAGCTTTACGTGTCGTAGTACAGCAGGCCGCATGATGCTGGCTCGGCTCCTGATGCTGTGCCAAGTTCTCTCTGGCAGTGCCTCAAGGATTGCCGCTCGGTCCTCAGTTGGGTACATCTCTCGAATGATCGCACCCTCTTCACTTGTCCAATCGGGGCGACACCCTACACTCCGGTAGATAAAACCAGTCAGGATCCCACTCAGGGGCGCTTTCATGATTAGCTCCAACTTGAGAAAGTGTGGGGAAACCTCAACAATATTAGCCCGCCCTGTAACTAGCTTGACGAGTCTCTTCTGGCTCTCAAACTTCATACCACACCAGTCATTAACCGCGCACTCTATGAGGTTCTCGCACTCTTCAAGCTCATGGGCTTCTGTGTCTGCTTGATTTAACTTCGCCTCTATTGCCGCCTTAGCCGCATTTAGTCTCTTGAGGTCCTTGATAGCTTCCCTTACACCCTGCTCGTATTCCTCTTGTTTCGCTACCTTTTTTTCTAGCTCAGCCTCTCGTATGGCCTTTTCAACGTTTTCTAGCTGTTCGTCCAGACTGACTATTTCTTGTTCCTTGTGTTCCTGTATGCTTTTTGCTTGCTTGTATAGCTTGTCCTCTATGCCTGCTTGGTGCTTTAATTCCAGTGAAGCAAGGAAAGCTATGAGGGCCTCACTAGCCACCTTATCAAGCGTTTTTACCTGTACACTAAGCTCGGTTGTTTTCCACCCGCTTGCATGGGTCCTTGCCACGTAGGCATCTTTTACGGCCATGACATACACCGGATTTCCGTTAGACTCTAACACCCCTTCCAGGAGCGCGTCACAGGCCACCCCATAGCGTTGCTCTACTTTGGGCCTGTCCTCATTCGGTTCTCCGTCCAGTGTCGTGCTAGACAGGCGAGAGTAGGCATACATAAAGTCACCCATCGGGACAATAGGGTCATGGGCCTGCTTGCTAATAATCTTCGTGACTTCTGTGCCGTCCTCAAGCGTTTTGCTGAACAGGTACCAGCCTATGTACGCACGGTTGGTAAGTATCCCGATAATACCCGGTCGCGTCCGCAGGGGGTAGCCACTCCCGTCCCATCGTAAGCCAACATGCGGTATTTTCTCTACCCTGGTAAAGGCAGGAAACTTGAAGCCCGAATCTCGCAACTCCCTACCCAAGCGTGCTAAGTTGCCGTCTAGCTCTCGAAAGCGCTTGAACAGCCACCGGACCAGTTTTGCATGCGGCTCGTAAATCTTGTAGTGCTTTCTCGGACGGTCCTCGTCGTTGCCTGTCTCAGTGAACACAACATACCCCATCGGTACCGCGTGGCCCCCGTAGGACATATCCTCTTCAATGGCCCTTAGTTTTGCCGGGAGAAGCTTGCCCTTGATAACCTCATCAATGTAGTTAGCTGCCTCTTCGAGCTTGTCAAACAGGGCCGTAGAATCCTCTCTCTTCCCACACCAATAAATGCGCGTCCAGGTGAGAACAGGTACCTTGTGCTTGGTACAGAGATCAACAAAAGTAGCAGACTGCACCCTGGTCAGGTCTCGGAAGAGTCGAGAGGGGTCATAGCAAGCAACCGCCTTTATCTCACCCCGTTTGATCCCAGCGAATAGCCTGTTCATGTCTATGCGTTCGTCAATCCGTTTCTGTCCTGATGTTCCCTGGTCCTGGTCGAACTTGAGGATAAGCTCATCCTTCCAGCCCTGCTTCAACAGCCGCGCCTTTAAATCCTCATCTTGCATTGCGGTTGACTGTCGATTATTCCTTTTCTGAGCAACGGATGACTGCCGGATGTACTGAGCAATGGGCTTATCAATGGGCAACTGTTCCTGATCGTACGTGAAGTCCTCAACGAGCTTTACGTCTGCACTGATAATTCGTCTCGTGCTCATGGTTCCTTCCCTCCCTGTGGGCGCTTTTACTGCCTGTTTGCTTATCCTCTAACGTCGAACAACACTATCACTCCTAGAACGCCAAGAATGAAGCCAATATTCCGTAGTTCCTGGTAGTCGTCTACATCCTCTCGTGTGTACATGTCATTGATGAGCTTAGCTAGTTCCAGGTCATTGAGGGGTCGATCACTGCTCGGTTGTATCCGGCCCTCATCATACCCGGCCTGCGCGTCCTTCGTCGTTATCTTTATCACTGCTTGCCTGACCTCCTCTCTGCTCGCTACAAAAACAACGTTCAAGACAAGAGTACCAGATATTTCCGCTATTTGCAATCCAGTGCCGTTTATTCACTTATGATCGGAACTGTACAAGCGCAACGGGTTATTGACGAATAGTGGTACAATGGGCATAAACACAGGAGTAAAGCCGATGGAAGACGATATTCTCACCGTCCAAGATGTCGCAAGGCAAATGAAGGTGAGCGAGCGTACAGTCAGGAATTGGATAGAAAAAGAGGGCTTGGTTGCTTTCACAATAGGCAAGCGTGGGTATCGTGTGACCAAAGCTGATCTAAATGCATGGGTAGAGGCAAGGAAAAAGCAACGCCGCCCGCTTGGTGACGATAGTGAGGATTAGCCGTTGGCACCAAACTATTCCGCTAATCACCCTAGAGTGCCGTTCTTTCACTCTAAGATAAGCAACAGGTAGGACAGACCAAACTAGACGACTAATTGACCGCCCCAATTTCAGGCCCTCAGAATCACGTCCTGGAACGATGGTAGCTGTATGCCTGCTTATCATGGCCTGTGGAACGGGAGGGGGAGGAGGACCGATTAACTGGGTGGTGTGGAGGGGCCTGGCAAGCAGGGAGCTGTGCTGGCGCGTAAGCAAAGGGACTAGACCGTCTAACCAGGTGGGTGGTAGGGAGAGGCTAGGGGTAGTGGATAGGGCCATGTTAATCGGTGGTCTCTGGTCTATCCTATCGGGGGTCGGTGTGGGGAGTAGAGTAGCCGAGACTGTCCTGGTGATAGGGGAGGAACAACCCCGGCATACTCACAACAGTCGTGACGAGTGGGTGAGTGGGTGAGTAACCTGGATGGCTCAATGGATGGATCAGTGGCTCAATGAGCATGGATCGGTGGATCAGGTGAGCGGCTCAAACCTTGCTTTCGCAACGCTAAAGGTGGACCAATGATCAGTGAGCGCCAAAAAAATGATCATGCGCCAAAACGTGTGACCAAAAAAGTGAGCGATAGTTAGACAAGCTAAGTATCGCCCATTTTAGTGAGCACCAAAATGAGCAGGTGAGCAGTAGGAATGAGCACATGCGCCAAAAAATGAGCACTGAGCAGGAGCCGGTGAGCCAGGAATGAGCAGGTGAGCAGTGATAATGAGCGCATGAGCACAAGTGAGTGCCCTGGTGATATATCCGCAACGGATACATTCCCCGGCTCTCATTCTGGCACTGTACCATGTGGGGGACCAGGGACGGGACAGGCCGAGACCGCTTAACAGGCCCATTCAAAGACAAAAAGATAGCCACCGGGCGGTATTCCGATGGCATTTCGATACGGTTGTGTTTCGATATTCGGCTATTTAGGGGGCATATCTCAGGCTTTTAGGTACTGAGAGGTCCCGGTGTCTGCCTTGACGTGTAGGTACTTCATTGTGGTAGCCAGGGACTTATGACCAAGGGACTGCTGTACCACGCTGATAGGTGCCCCGTTATCGAGGGAGTGAGAGGCGTTGGCATGCCGGAACCAGTGAGGCGAGACGTTGTCCTCTATGCCTACTCGCTTAGCTGCCTCTTGCACGATTCGGTGTACGTGCCGGGTATCCAGGGGTATCGAGCCGCCCTTGCTTTTGCGCCCCTGGAATACGTAACGATCATTGCCCACTGTGCTGCGCGTTAGCAAAGGGAGCCGCCCCGGAAGCGCCTCTAGTTCCTCTAGCATGGATGGGCTAATAGGCACGTATCGCTGCTCCTCACCCTTGCCCCACACGTCGAGCGTAGCGCCCCCGCTCTTTGTCTTGTGGATGTTCTCCCACTTGAGGCTCACGATCTCGGATACACGCAGTCCGGCATGGTACATCAGTCGGAGAGTGGCATGGTTACGGGGGTTAGTCTCGCCAGCAACCAGGCGAAGCATCTCATCCTCTTCCAGTATCCTCTCAGCTAGCTTCTGGCGTACCTTCGGGGCCTCTAATAGCTCACCCAAGTTGACCTGAATGTAGCCCAGCTTGGTAGCGTAGCTGTACAGGGACTTGAGAGCATTGACCCGGTATGCAACAGTACCCGCATCACCCTCAAGAGACATCGCGTACTGCTTAAGCTCAAGTGGCGCGATCATCTGAAACGGCTTGCCAAGCGCGGTCAGGTACTCATATGCGAACCGTCTATAGGCACGCTGGGTCGTTTGGGCCTTGTCGTGTAACCATGTATTAATGAGGTTGGCATCATTCGGGTTCACTAAGAGCAGGCTACGAGCGGCTTGACTGGTCATTTGGGCACCCCTTTCTGAATGTCTGAATAGTGTGCTAATCGGTCATTGGAGAGCATACACACCCGGTCCTCACCTTGTCAAGGGGTGCATACATACGAACATACGATAGAGATAGACCTGACCTGACTTGATAGGACTCGAAATACTCATGTCTGTATGTAGGGGAGAGCACGAGACCGATTAACTGGGTAGGGCATAGGCAGGGCAGGCACCCAATGGTAGAGCTTATCGCGTCCGGCTCCTGGTCGGTTGGTATCACTGCTCGGTCGGTGTCGGGCGGCGGCGGGCGGCGTCCGGGGCGGAAGGGACCCATCGGGCCGCGCTAAGATCGCTCGGTCGGCAAACGAGGTACCTCTCTCTAAGTACGACCCCTCTCTCAAAAAGTACGGCCCCCCTCTCAAACCTTTCCGGGCATGACGGGCATGACGGGTGAGCGCCCCTCTCCGACTACCCCGACTGATTAGACTAGACTTGACTCCCCTCCCATGCAGTCCCAGGCCCCACCCGGTTAATCGGTCGCTTGGTTCTAAGATAGGCACACCCACCAGGAACCCCCCCGGTGGGTGCATAGCCTGCTAGCCTGCTCGGGTCCTATCCCAGTCGGCTTTAGGGCCGATGGGGAGACCTCCGTTCGTATTCCAATCTTCCTTGATCGGACAGATCTCGCCGAACAGCTCGCGACAGTCGGCACAGTGAGGTCTACCACATTGGAGACAGGTGGAGTCTGAGTAGCCGGATGTGAGTCTGTGTGGACAATGGTGGCATCCAGGAGGCGAGGGCGGATTTGGCTGCATAGGACGGGACATCCGGGTGTACTGGTCTATACCGAGATTGAAGAATTTATTGGACAAGTGGTCTACTCCTAGTGGCCTGCTGTGACCGTGATTACTTCGGTGTCCAAGAGGGCCACACCCAGCCGAGCGGCCCATCCGGCCATTGAAGCCTGGAGAGTGGTGTCCTGCGCCGATGAGAGTTGAAATTCGTAGATCAGGGTAGAGCTGTCATCGGACAGGTGCCGGACGGGCTTGTAGGGCGCGATGGCCTGCTGGATGTCGGCTACAACTGCCTGGACTTTGGGGGCTTGGTTGGCGGGGACGCGTATGAAGCGCTTCTGTACTGTTGAGGTTGCCATTATTCTTCGGTTTCACTTTCTGCTGTTTGGGTGTGCTTCCATATAAGTTCTTGAGTCTGTGGGAGACGGGACTTCTGAACGAACGTTGGTATCGGTGTCTGCTCCCACTCTCCCTCGTCATTCATGGACCAGGCCAGGAGGGTTGCGGGGAAGGACCCTTCGGAGTGGGACCCTCCAGGGGAAAGCTTAGTAGCTAGTTTTGATCTTTTACTCGTGAGCGGGTCGGCCTTATAAGCGGCACTGGCTAGCAACTCATCTAGGTAGCTCGTGCCTGTTGCTTCCTGAACGCCCTTCTGAACGGGTGCCGGGGCTTCTTGCGGGGGTGCAAGCGGTTCGGCGTATAGCTCACCTCTCGCATGACGACTCTCCATCTCGTCCCAGACTCCGACCATGAGTTGCAGTGCGCACTCTTTGTGGATTGTAAGCTCAGCAATATCGGTCTGGAATGTATGGCTGCCTCTTGCTGGGTTCAGGGGGTCGTTACAAAGGTCGCAGGTTGGTAGCTGTTTCATGATCGGGCTCCTTCCCCGAAGGGCTGACTGGTCCCGTACTGTTTGCCCTCTGGTTTCGGCTCAGGGAAGAGGCGTACACGGGGGCGCTTGGGAAGGGGCGGGAGGGCGTCCTCGTTCTTGGGGTGGTACTCATGGCCTAGCATGAACCCGTTCATAGGGGCGCGTGTGTACCCCTCATACATCCCCTCGTCCCCTACTGCAACTGCCAGGAGCTTCTTCTCGTTCAGGTTGCGGCTCTTGCAGAAGGCCGGGAAGTCCTCTGGCTTGATCCGGTGCGTTGCTACGTTGTAACGGGAGATGGTACCGCTTGCTTCCTTACGCCACTGAGTCTCAGTTAGCCCGTAATACTGCATGCTTGCTTGCGCTCGGGCGGCTTCCTGGGACCGTTTGATCCGGTTCTCGTATTCGGTCCTAAACTCGTCTGCCCACTGGACTACCAGGCTAGCGGTATCAACCTCTGAATGGTCGCGGAACAGCTCTTCAAGCCGTCGCAATGCCGCATTTGCTTCTTTCACTTCGTTTGTTCTACTTTCTTACTGGTTAGTTGGTTTGCTCTCGCTTTCGCTCAAGCTAAAGGTTATCTGTCTATCTCTCTCCAGAATCCGCTCCGACCTCTCCTGAAGTGCCTTGACGAGGGGTAACTCCTCCCGGTTGGTCTCATACTCTGCCAGGGCAAGCCGCCACGTCCTCTTCATAAACCCATCAACTGACTCCCCCTCAAGCCGCCCCTCACGCTCCCTGATCTGATTGACGAGCCTCTCTAATTTGTGCGCATTCATCTGGTAGCCCTCCGCACCCGGACCACCCCAACCCCGATCAGGCCGATAAGGGTTAGAAGCTGCAATACAAGCATGGCTGCCTGCCTTTCTTTATATGGACTGACTAGACCGATTAACGTGAGGTTGGTGTAGGTGGTGTAGGTGGTGTAGCTAAATTCCGGGGAAGTTACCACCCCACCGCGCCCCTAATAGAACCGATTAACCTGATTGTGCTAGATTACAGGCTACTCTATCGACTCCTGTTAATCGGTATTCTCCACTAAGACATAAGACATAAGACAGATAAGACAGAAAAAACTGAGAATCTCCCTATAAGAGCTACAAAGAGAAAAAGTCAGAAGTTTCTGTCTCATGCGTCTTGCGTCTTACTTCGTGGCTGGCATGTGGTTAAAGTTGCGGGAAGTCTCAACGCGCACACCGCGCCAGCCCCGCACCTGCTTGCGTTTGCCGTTCTCAAGGAGGATATAGTCCTTGCTGTCCTCGTACCCCCGCTTTTTGAGTGCCAAGCCTAGCTCCCGACTCTTCTTTGGCTCAACGCCGTTGTCTTCACACCATGGCTTGTAGGACTGGTAAAGCTCAGCACTTGAAGCAAAGGCCCCATCTTCCTCGATAACCTCATCATTTATCCAGAGGGCTATGTTGTCTAGGTCGTCTCTATGGGCCTGTGTAGCCAGCTTAACACCCTCCGGCACCTGTAGCCGCTCGGTTGCATACCAGTTGAAAGCCCCATCGACCACCCACTTGAGTATGCCGCGTTGAGCTTCGGGTTGCTTGAGACGTGCCTTGAGTGAGGTGTCCTCTTTACCCTTGTGGCTGTTCGGAAACTCAACTACAAGGACCCGGTACCATAAAGCGTCGTCTTCAGGATCTCCCATGACCTTATGATTGCTGGACAACCAGACGGCGTACTGTGGGCGATACGAGAAGCGCTGTTTGTGCTTGAATGCCGCCTGTACCCAGTTTCCGCCCGTTAGCTGTTTGATCTTGCCAGGGTTAAGGGACTGGTACTTGTTTGACTCGCTAGCAAAAATCAGTCGGCTGGGCTTCATATCTGCCAGGTCGAAATTTTGATCGTTACCGTCTCGACGTGCAGTGAAGGTATTAAAATCAACCTCCATGCTTAGTGGCCTCGGTACCAACGTCATTAGAGACTCCGTGAACGTGCCCTTGCCTGATCGCGTTGGACCATAGACGTAGAACAGCCGCTCTTCTCTGGTGTGGCCCGTTACGGAATACCCCACGGCCTGCTGAATGAAGTTTAAAAGCTCCTTGTCCTCTTCTTGTCCGTCTGGTGTTACCGCTTGACTGAGGAACGCCTCCCACTCCGAACTATCTGCCATAGGGTCGTAGTCGGTTGCAAGAGCATAAGTGAATCGTTGTGAGGGGTCATGGGGGGCCAGGTCTCCCGTGCTTAGCTCAACAACACCATTGGCAACGTTTAGCAGGTCGGGGTTATTGTCAAAGTCCTCTATATCCGCATTCAGCCGGGACTCAAGAAGCTTTGTAGCCCCGTCTATCCTGAACACATCCCGCTTGGTTACGCCCACAATTTTTTCTTTGTCGCAGCGAACAGCCTCTAGTCGCCGCTGTACCAGGGTGTCCTCAACGGCCCTGACAAGCGCTGCCCTGTCTTGTTCCCAGAACTTACCGTTGTAGTGTAACCAACCAAGCTCAGGCACATGCAGGAAGTCACTGCCATACAGAACCTCAAAAGTGTCGGCGTTGCCACCGTCATCCGCACTAAAATCCATCAATTCAGAGCAACCTGTCACTTGGGTCAGGATGCTTTTTTGTACTTTCGTATTCATCTTTTCTGTTCCTAACAGTGTATTTATCCTCTCCCGCTGCTTGCCGTGCGGGCTTACCCCTTGTGTCCCCTCGGGGTGTAAGCAATGATATCCGAGAAACGTACTACGATAGCCCGCCCTACTTTCGAGTGGGGAATGTTTTTACTGCAAAGCCACCTATAGAGCGCGTTGGGCGTCGAACCCTTAACCCGAGCGGCTTCCCGCAAGGTCATGAATTCACCAATTCGGTCAAGCTGGTTGACAGCCATCACGAAACCTCCTACTAACTAAGCTGAACAATATAAGGGTACGACAAATAAACGATGGAAAAGGGGAAGAAATAAAGCCACGGACCGAACCGGCAAGCATGGCCCGCGACTTCAAAGGAAAAGAAAAGGTGACCGAGAACCCTGAGAGGGATTGTATATGAGCGCAACAGAATGAAGACCAAGGGCTGGGGAATCAAACTGTCTATATTCATTATAACATAACCCAGCGGGATAATTATCACTTATTCGACCAATTTCATGTCACTAAGCAGAACGGGTAATAGCTGCAAAAATCCCCAAACAGAAAAGGGGGGAGGGTGGGGATAGTTAAGGCCCTTTTTTCGGAAACTTTCCTTACTAGCTCTCTATAGGGACTTTTCTAAATTTACCCCCTAACCCTCCCCAACTATCCCCCCTCTTTACCCCACCCCTACCGTTTAACAAGGATAGCCTAAATAACCAATCCCGTTAATCGGTGTCCTGGTTGGACCTAAGTATATACTTACTTAGTTAGGGAGAGGTGGGGAGGGGAAGAGAGGGCAAGGCAAGCAGACAAAGAAAGGGAACGGCCCCACTTGGACCGCTCCCCATAGTCTAGACAGGTCAGGTCATGAAGCTAGGATGGAACGGAGCTCAGATAGGAAAGTATGGTATGGTGCAACTTCAATAGCTGGTGCTGATGTTCCTGGGCATCGAGCACCACTACCGCGTGTTTGAAAGCGAGCGCACCACCGACGTCCCTGCTCAACCACAGCAAATCAAGCACCGCGTCATCATTCCCATTGACCGGCTTGACCGCGTCACCATTCAAAGTCTCTCCTATGCGCGCTCCATTACACGCCACGTGACAGCCGTTCATATCGTCGTCAATGAGGAGAGCGCACTCAAGATACGCCAGGACTGGATGAAGTGGCAGCAGTATATTGGTGAGGACGAGGAGACGCACCTGCTGCTGATCGAATCTCCCTATCGCTCACTCTTCCGCCCCCTGCTGGCCTATATCGATATGATGCGCAAGCGCCATCCCGATGAAACACTCTCCGTGATTCTGCCCGAGTTCGTCGTCGCACACTGGTGGGAGTATTTTCTGCATAACCAGACCGTGTTACGCCTGAAGGCCAAACTCCTGTTCCGCCCGGGCATCGTTGTAATCAATCTGCCACAGCACATTCGTGGCAAACAGCCTGCACTCAGACCGCTTCCCTGGTAAAATAGAGACAATGCCAACCAGGGCATAATAATCAGTGTAAAATACGGAGTAGTCCCTGTATGTATGATATACTCTGGCTTCTATTGCGCATCCTGGTCTTTCTACTAGGAGCAACGAGCGTCATTGCCGCGGCGCTTTCCGCGATACGCACCTTTGTGCTACCACGTAGCGTCTCCGATGTGTTCAGCCGCAACGTCTTTCTCGTCGTACGCATGTTTTTTGAATTGCGCAAACGGCGTACCACCACCTATGAGCAACGCGATCAAATTATGGAGCTGTACGCGCCCATTAGCCTGTTAGCCCTTTTGACCGCCTGGCTTCTCTGCATCCAGTTGGGATATACCGCCATGTTCTGGGGGCTCACCGACGGTTCCCTCTACCAGGCATTCAAGATCAGTGGCTCCTCGCTCTTCACCCTAGGGATAGCCTTTGTCGATACCTTTCCCGCGACACTCCTGACCTTTTCGGAGGCCGCTATAGGCTTGCTACTCGTTGCATTATTAATTTCCTATCTACCAACCATCTATACATCGTTCTCGCGTCGTGAAGAGGCCGTGACATTACTGGAGACACGTGCTGGCTCGCCACCTTCAGCGGTCGAGATGATCAAACGCTACTACCGCATTGGTGGCCTGGAAAAACTCACAGAGATCTGGCGTAGCTGGGAGAAATGGTTTGCCGAAATCGAAGAGAGTCACACCTCGCTGGGTTCACTCACCTTCTTCCGCTCGCCTCAACCACAGCGCTCATGGGTTACTGCTGCGGGCGCCATCCTGGATACCGCCTCACTGATCAATGCGGCTTTAGATATTCCCCATGATCCTCAGGCGGATCTCTGTATCCGCGCTGGCTATCTCTGCCTGCGCTATGTCTCAAGCTTCTTCAAAATGCCCTTTGATCCAAATCCGGACCCAACAGATCCCATCAGTATTTCGCGGGTAGAGTTTGACCTCGCCTACGACGAACTCGCCGCGGAAGGCGTGCCTATGAAGCCAGACCGCGAGCAGGCCTGGCGCGACTTCTCTGGCTGGCGCGTCAACTACGATACGCCCCTTCTGGCCCTGGCGGAACTCACCGACGCGCCCCGCGCCCCCTGGGTCTCCGACCGCTTCCTGATTCATCCCCCACGTCTGCTAACACGCTACCGCCGATAAAAGGGTGTGTTGAAGGATGGCGACCTTGGGCCGCCATCCTTCAACACACCCTTACCCGGCGAGAAACAACGCAGGTGCAAAAGAGGTTGCCTACTGGCTGGTGAAGCGGTCGATGGTCACGCGAATGGCCTGGTTATACTCCTTCCCCATCGACTCGGGGGTGAAACCTATTTCCTGCATTTCAGCACCATATTTCGCCTTATAGGCGGGCAGGGTAGTGTCGGACCGCTCTTCCTCGCTTGAGAGCACACGCGCCCGGCCTTCAAGGATAATCACATCACCGCCGTCATCGGTATTGTCCAGGGCTAACACGATATTAGGATTCTGGGCAAGGTTGCGGATCTTCTGGTTATTCTTGCTAAAGATGAGGACTGATTCGCCCTCCCAGAGGAACCAGACAGGCACGCTATGCGGGCGTCCATCGGGTCGCACCGTTGTAAACCAGGCAATCACCTCATTCGTCAAACGCTCTTTTGTGTGCTCTTTCAAGGTTTCAATAGAGAAACTCATCTTTCTACTCCTTTATCGTAACCATTACTTCTGCGGCTCCTTTACAGGTGCATAGCCGATTAATGCCAGCAGCAGGAGCACCGGCGCGCTCCCCAGGAGGGCCAGGCCAGCAAGCAGGCCAAAGCGTGCCGCCAGCAGACCTACAATAGCGGGCAGGGCGGCCTTAAAAGGCTCTCCAAGGCCAGTAATAGCTCGGACCAGGCTGGAACGTCCCGGCAACTGCGCATAAGTCTGAGCCTGAGCAATGGGATACCAGCCTGCAGCCCCTAGCCCGACTATACCCAGGGCCAGGCCCGCCAACCAGGTGGTATGCGTCGTCAACAGCAAGAGCATGCCTGCCAGGACAACTACAGCCATCCCAGCCAGCACGCGATGCGGCACCTGGCTGGCGACCCGGCGTAGCCACGGCTGACGATCCAGCAGCGCCAGACCACACAGGCTGCTCAAGAATGTACTTGTAAGCAGCCAACCAATGGTTGCCTCGCTGGCATGGAGCGTATCGCGCAGGTAGAGCGCTGCAAAGCCAAGCAAGACCTCATCCACCATATCTGGAATTAACGCGAGCAGCCCCCAGCGCAGTAGAGCAGGATTGCGCATAGCCTGGCTCAAAGCACTCCAGGTACTTACACGGCCTTCTTCTGGGATGACGCCAGGCTCGGCGCGAGCTGTATCATCACTGCTAACGAATGACCCTTCAGCTTTTATTCCCACAGCTTCGCACCTGGGAAATGGCTGCGCGACCGTAAGCAGGAATAGAAGCGCCCATAAACCGGCCGCGAGCCAGCAGATCTCGGGCCAGCCCTGCTGCAAGCTCACCAGGGCCGTTACCAGGAGCGGCGCCAGGATATCTCCAACGCTGGCAAGCAGGGTCCAGCGTGTCATTATCGCTACACTCCTGGCCGGGTCACTATCGATTAGCGTGGCCTCCGCCAACCCCACAGCGGTTCCTACGGCGGGATAATAGAGCGCAAACACCACCAGCAGAACACTATAGCTGGAAACAAAAGCCGCCACGACAAAGCACAGGATCAGGCACAGCAGCCCGCCTAAAATCCACCAGCGCTTGGAGTGGCGGTCGCTGAGCACATTGATAATCGGCTCCAGAACCATAGCTGAACAACTGCCAACGGCAAACAACAGGCCAATCTGTTCATAACTGAGTCCCAGGCGATCACGCAAGAGGGGCAGGCCAACGACTGGAAAGCCTGAAACAATCTCGTCGAATAAGCCATAGCTGAGCAGGGTCGCCTGCATATAGGCCGCCGGTATTCCCCGGGTAGCAGGCTGACGAAAGACATTCTTGAAGTACATCGCGCAAACTTCTCCTCCAACAAAAACTCTGAATAAAGAGCAAAACCTCATTCAGAGCAGGAGGAGCGCGCGCACAAAGACCGCGACCGGCCATTGCCGCTCGCGGCCAATCTTCACCCGTGAAAGAATCCGGGTTGCAAAACTGAAAGTTACCTGCGGGTTAGCAGGGGCTACGTGTACTCATCGGATCTCCGCCTGTGGAGACCCCTGTGCTTCAGCCAGGGGAGGAAACAGGCGTTCCTTCGTTGGGGCTAGGAAGGGGGCTTCCCTTGCCCTTTGACGACGTGTGCTTTCCTCTGATCAACCAGGAGCGCCAAGACAGCCAGGTCAAGACTCGACAGGTCTCCACTTTCGCTGCTTGCGTGAGTCGTGTGTTCGTTCTGTATTCGTGCAAGCTGATGGTGTTTCGCTTGCGGTCAACTCCGCCGACGGTACAGCGTCCGTATTTCTTGTGCTCGACAAGGGTTCCCCGTTTCACGCCCAATGAGCGGGTTCCCCCATAGGGCTTGCGCACCCCTCCCTTTGACGCTTGCAAACGATGGAGTTGGCGACGATGCAAGATGGCTGGTACCATGTACCACAGACGGGTGCAGGTGGGGTGCTCTGCCCCACTGATCGAGGCTGCCAGCACCCAACTATCCACTGCATGCGACTCAAAGGACTGCTTCGATTTGCTCTTCGTCTTTTTGAGGCCATGCTGCTCTCGAAGCTCCTTCGTCTGCCAGCCCTCACGCAGATGTAGGGTGAGTCCCATCTCTCGCAAGAGTTGGTAGAGATGCTCCTTCCCCACTTGGACAGGACTAAATGAGCCGTTCCACGTGCCCCCTTTGCCCTTGCGTGTGACCGCCTGCACATCTTCTACCGCCACATCCGTGAATGGAAGGATGGTCCGCAAGTGCGCAACAATCCTGGCTTTGGCTTCCCATCGACTTCTCGTTGAGGGGGGAATGCGCTGCGTGCGGTTGAGACGGTTGTGAAAGCGCTTGGGCCTGCGCCACTTGCGCTGCCGTCTGGCCCTGCGCATAGTGCGCCTGGCCTCAACCGCACCTTTGACATGATCGGGTGCTTCCACCATCAGGTTGATCACGGTGTCTTTGGTGCCTACCACGCTCACCCCTTCAAACTTCGACCCAGGATCGATGCCTGCGACGAGGGATTGGTTGTCTGGTTCCTGTTCGTAACTCAGTTGGACGTAAAACAGACCGAGCTTATTGCGCTTGGGTCGTGCGTTACCGCTTTTGAGCAAGTGGCGTGCTTTCGCCGGTGTGCAAGGCATGAGCGCGATCCCACGTGTATCGACAACAGGTATTCGCATAAGGGATTGCCCTTCTCCTGGTCAAGCCAGGGTGAATATGACCCTTCGTGGTGGCATGAGAGGCGTAGCTACGATTGTATCCGTAGCATCAGCTTCGGCGTGGCTAGGAGTGGTACGGATTAGGGTGGCGTCCGTGGACATCCTTGTAGCCCCTCACGCTGCTGTCTGTTCCGAAAAACAAAGCCCACTAGTCCAAGAATTGCTTTGCTCTAGCCGTTTGAGCAAGCCCCCACATTCAATGCTGATTCTTACCCACATCTTTTTGGAGGGGCTTCACAGGCCAATCGCTTTTCATGTGTTTGTGAAACACTCAACAGGGGGAGTTAGCCTCCTGTGCTGTTCCACAAAATCTGATTGTAAAATGTGGGTAAAAGACAGACACATTCAATGTGGGGGTTCTTGACAGCGGTGTTCACCTTATAGACAAACGTTGTTACGCACAGTATACCTCAAAATCTGCATTCGCGCCTACAGCACCCCGTCTGTCTTGCAACTGATCAGCGACAAGATGCGTACTTGTTTTCAGTACACACATTCGTCGCATGTTTGAAGCGGCGCTAGCAGAGAAAGGATATACTGTGTCCGAAAATCCATCGACTGCAACGACCCCTCGCCTGGAAGAGTTCACCACCTTTGTCCACCAGATGCTGAAGGAATGGCAGGTCCAGGGAACAGCTATCGCGATTGTCAAAGATGGGCAGGTTATTTTCCAGCAAGGCTTCGGCAAGCGCGATACAAAACATGACCTGGATGTCACACCTCAGACGCTCTTCCCCATTGCCTCATGTAGCAAGGCCTTCACGACAGCGTCTCTCGCGATCCTGGCCGATGAGGGACGCCTGGATTGGGATACACCGATTCGCACCTACATCCCTACCTTTCGCCTGGTGGATCCCTTTGCCAGCGAGCGCCTGACGGCTCGCGATCTGGTCTCGCATCGCTCCGGCCTGCCGCGCCATGACCTGGCATGGTATAACTCAACCGCCAGCCGAAAAGAACTTTTTGAGCGCCTGCCCTATCTGGAACCGACCAAAGACTTTCGTACTCTCTGGCAGTACCAGAACCTGATGTACATGGCCGCAGGCTACCTGATTGAGCAGATTACCGGCCAGACCTGGGAAGAGTTTGTACGTGTACGCATCTTCGAGCCGCTCGGCATGCGCCAGAGTAATTTCTCTATTGTGGAGACGAGCGAGCAGGCTGGAAACTTCTCCCATCCTTACAAGGAAAGCAAGGGCGAGGTCAATGAGATGGCTTTCTACGGGGCGCAGGGTGCCATTGGACCCGCGGGAGCCATCGTCTCTAATATCGAAGAGCTAAGCAACTGGCTTCAACTACACCTGAACAAGGGGCTTCACAACGACCAGCGCATCCTCTCTGAGAGTCAGGTAACACAGCTACATTCCCCTCAGATGGTCATCCCGGGCGTGGACAACTATCCCGAACGCCCCTTTGCCAGCTACGCGCTGGGCTGGTTTGTACAGCCCTATCGTGGCTACCCCATGATCCATCACGGCGGCAATATTGACGGCTTTAGCTCCCTCGTTTCGCTCTTCCCCGGCCAGAATATTGGTATCGCCGTGCTGACAAATATGAGTGGCTCCCCTGTACCAACTCTCCTGACCTACGCGGCATTTGAGTACCTGGTGGGCCTGGAGAGAGTGGACTGGCACGCGCGCGCGCAGAAAACTCGTGAAGAATTCAAAGCAGCGGAGCAGCAAGGCCAGGAGCAGGACGCAGGCGAGCGCATACCAGACACTCAACCATCACACCAGCTTGAAGCGTATGTGGGAACCTATACGCATCCAGGCTATGGCACATTTGAAGTAACTCTGGAAGGCGAAGAGCTATACGCCGAGTTTAACCAGATGAAAGCGCCGCTCAAGCATTACCATTACGATATCTTCTCCCTGGAGATCGAGCGTTTCGATATCAACCTCAAGGCCTCGTTCCAGGGCAATGTCCGTGGTGATATTGATACCCTCATCGTTCCGCTAGAGCCCACCGCCAGCGATATCGTCTTCAAACGCAGCATCAACAAGCAGCTCACCGAGAAGAGCTTTTTGGAGCAATTTATCGGTGAATATGAGGTACTTGATACAATTATGGTCGTCGTCCTCAAGGGCGAACAGACGCTCCAGGCAACCATTCTCGGTCAACCCGACTACGAGCTCCTACCCTATAAAGAGACAGAATTCCACGTCAAAGGTCTATCAGGCATACGCATCAACTTTGTGCAGGATGCTGAAGGCCAGGTCATTGAAGGCAAACTAACACTCCCCTATGGCGTCTTCAACGCCAAAAAGAAGTAAATAAAGAGAGAGCGAGTGACGAGGACCCGGGTGGGCGAATTCCCACCCGGGTCCTCGTCACTCGCTCTCTCTTTATTGCTACCAGCAATAAAAATTAAGGACTTTAGTCCCTATACAGATGGGCCTACACTGGAATAAAACATAGCGACACAGTGAGCAGGTAGAATCAACAATCAAGACTATAAGAAGGTGCGCGTATATAAGGAGTGCCACCAATGGAAACCAGCCCTACTCCGGCTCAACCGCATAACAATCCTACACCTGAGCGCCACACAGACCAGGATCCCTTTCTGAGGCGCCTGGATATCGATGCAAACGTTCCTCTGAAAGCCACCCAGCCTGTTCATGCCTTGCGCCAGCTCCCAAAAACGCTTACTAAAAGAGACCTGCTGGTGTTCTCCTTGCTCACCGTCCTGATGTTTACACCCGTTAGCATAGCAGGCGGTGTAGGGTACGGTGCACTCATCTACTGGCTCCTGGCCTTCCTTATTGTCCTTCCTATCATCATTATCTCACGCTGGCTTTCGCTACGCGTTGCCAGTTATGGAGGACAGTATCGCTGGATTACGGCTCTGGGAGGACCACAATGGGGATCAATTACGGGGCTTTTCTTCTGGCTCGCGGGACTCTTCGCCACTATTGCCTCCCTCATAAGTAGTCTGGTAATATTCCAAATATTTGCTTTACCTCTATTTACTACACCTGTTGAGGAGCTAGAGGGTTTGCTATGCCTCACAGCCATTGTGTTGGGACTCATCTTTATTCCTCTAGGTAAACTCAAGTATATTCTCGCAGGTATTCTCATCCTCAATATGCTTCAGATTCTTCTCCTGGGGCTGGCAGGCTATCTCTGGGTCCTCAATGGGCATGCCCCGGCGACAAGTTCAGCTACCATATTGCCAGGACCGCAGCATATGGAATTTTTTAGTATCGCCATTTGGGGTCTGCTGGGAGGCGAAGCTCCATACATCATGACGAGCGAGGTGAAAAATCAGCATCCTGATAGAGGCCGCAACGTGGGTAATTTTATCTGGAGGAGCTATGCCATCATCCTCTCGTTCTACCTGTTCTCAACACTAGGTATTCTCTTATTCTTCGGCCAACAAAACAATCCTGTCCCTATACAAACAGGTATTGCTGCGATTCAAAACACCTTCGGGCTAGCGATAAGTAAAGTTGTTCTCATTTTCTTTCTTATCGGTACGACCGGAAAGACTGTGCTGTTCATCACGATGTCCTCACGTCTCCTGTTTATGGCCGCCCGCGATGGGATGTTACCCGAAAGGCTAACGCGCATCAACCGCCAGGGCATTCCCTATATGAGTTTACTGGTTCAGGTAGGGATAACTGCGGCTTTTGTTCTCTTGATGGACCTGCTTCTAACGGGAATATCTGATTTTAATCCAATCAGCACACAGCACGGTCTCCCTTTCTACCTTTTCCTACGTGCTATTACTACAATTATCTGGCTTTTGGCTGCCATCCAGGTCTTCGCCATGGTCATTCGTTATATTGTGCACTTAAAAAATCGTTCTCGCCATTCACGCTTAGAGGCCCGTATTAGCGGACGTGAGGGTGCCTGGATTGTAGCTATTTCATGCTTCGGCATTATCACAATGCTGATTGGCATCGTAGAGGTTATTGGCCATTCCTGGGCACCTACAATCTTTTCACAAATGCGCTGGAATTTTACCGTCGTCACCTTTACCCTCATCGCTATTGTCATTGGTTGGCTCTGTGCCGAGATACCACGGAAACATACTCTGCTGACGACACTGCGCAAAGTCAATACACGTGAGCAGGCACTACGCAACCAGCTAGAGGAGGCATATCACGAACAACAGATTCTCGTTGCCCAGCAGCAGGAGCTTCTCACAGCCGTGGATCAGCTTTATCGTGAAAACGCCCGCGCTGCAGTAACCGATCCCATCACCAACCTGCCAAACCACCGGGCAGTCATCGCATACATTGACACAGCTCTACGCGAGGCCAGCGAAACGCGGGAATCCATGGCCCTCCTCTTCGTGGATTTAGACCGCTTCAAGCTGATCAATGACAGCTGGGGGCACCCGGCAGGCGACGCTGTCCTGCACGAGGTTGGCATACGCCTGCAAGACACCGTTGGCATAACAAACTTTGTGGGTCGCTACGGCGGCGAAGAGTTTGCGGTCATACTGCGTCACAGTAATGTCTCTGAGGCCGTTCAGGTCGCTGAAAAAATTCGTCACAAGATCATGGCAAAACCCTTCATCTGGGATATCGACGAGAACGCAACACCGGTTGAGCTAACCATTACGGCGAGTATCGGTATCTCCATCTATCCCTATCATGGCGAGACACGCGAAGCCTTGCTTGAGCAGGCCGACCGCGCGATGTACCGCGCCAAGCATAGCGGTCGCAATCGTGTCTGCATTGTCTTCGCAGAAGAGCGCGCCCACCAGATCATTACCGTCTCGGGATTGGGCAGTTTCTCCTCTGAGGAGATCTGCACGGCACGCGCCCTCCTGGCCGCCATGCAAGCCTATGACAAAGAGACATATGAGCACGCGCAACGCATGGTTAACCTCTCGGAGGCCGTCGCCCGTCGTTTACGCTGTGGATCGGAGGAAATCCATAACGTGCGCCTCGCCGCCATGTTCCATGATATCGGCAAGGTCGCCGTTCCAGATAGCATTCTACACAAGCCAGGGCCGCTGAACACAGATGAATGGGAGGTTATTCGACGCCATCCGGACACTGGCAGACAGATCCTCTCACGCGCCGGCGGGACCTTCGCCATTGTCGCCTATATCATTGGCGCGCATCATGAGCGCTGGGATGGCCAGGGCTACCCCGGTGGCCTGGCCGGCGAGCAGATTCCACTGGCCGCGCGTATCCTCTCGGTTGTCGACGCCTATGACACCATGATCTCAGGGCGCGTCTACCGCAAACCCATCAGCCATGAAGAGGCTTGCGCGGAACTCAAGTGCTGCGCGGACTCCCAGTTTGATTCCACAGTCGTCGAAGCCTTTTTACAGGTCCTCCAATTGCCAGACATCACAGCCGAGGCCAGCGAACCCTTTCTCCCCCAACACCTGGTCGAAGCCATAACAGAATAGTAAGTCAGGGTATGGAATGAGGATGTGGTTGACGGGCGAAGCTCGTCAACCACATCCTCATTCCATACCCTGAGCGCCGCAGGCGCGAAAGGTCAGGCTTTGATGTGCACAGGGCGCAAACCAAATAACAGGACGCGCATAGGAATATCGCGCAAGAAGGGAATGCTAAAGAAGACGCGCATCATCAGCGGAAGGCTGAGTGGCGTCCCCTCCTTCTCCAGGGGCTTCACCAGGCGCTTTTGCAACTTCTGCTGGTGATTTTGAATCAGCTTGACCGATAGCATGCGAGCACGCTGAATCTGCTCCATATCCGCTAGCTGCACATCCTTAGCTTTCAGCTTATCACCCAGGATATTCGAGGCGGTCACCGCATCCTGGACCGCGAGATTGATGCCCGCGCCTGCAATGGGAGACATGGCATGCGCGGAATCTCCAATCAGCAGCACGCCCGGCGCATACCAGCGCTTGAGGCAATAAGTCTGGATAGAGAAGACCGAGACCTGCTTCCAATCCTTAATCTCATTGACGCGCTCTTCAAACAGTGGCTCGATACTGGCAATCGAGCGACGCAACGCCTCCAGACCCCGCTCATGCACACGAGCATAGCTCCCCTTGGGAATAGGATAGCCAAGCTGCCAGATATCTGGGCGCGGCGAGACCGAGAGAATTCCTTTATCTGACTGGATGACCGTCGCCAGCTCAGGATCGGATGGTTTGCGCGAGAGGCGCGTCCAGAGAATATCCATAGTGGGTTCCGCGAACTGAGGCTCCAGGCCCGCCATCTTGCGTACACGTGAGAAACGACCATCCGCGCCGACAACCAGTTGCGCCTGTATCTCACCACGTCCACTCTGACCACGATAACGCACCCCACATACCTTGCCATTCTCCAGCAACAGGCCATCAACCTGGGCGCCCATCAAGACCTGGAAGTGCGGATACTGCTTGGCCTCCTCTATCAGCATCGAGATAAAGTTAGGCTGAGGCAGAATCGTCGCATGCGGAAAGCGAACCCGCAGGCGCGAATAATCTGCTAGAGAGATTACCCCCTTCGGCGTCTGCATACTCAGCTTTGAAATCTTGGTATGCGGAATCTTCATCAGTTTCTCAATCAAGCCAAGCTCATACACCACATCCAGGACCGAGGGAAATACGGTATCGCCACGAAAATCCCGGTCAAAATCCATATGCGATTCAAGCAACATAACAGGAATATTCTGCCGAGCCAGCAGCAAACCAAGCATAGCACCGGCAGGCCCCCCACCAACAATACAACATGATGTCTGTGAGACCGAAACAGACGTATCTAACATATCTCTACTTTACCTCTCTCGTGCCTATTCCTAAATGATGAAGCATAACAGTCAAGCATGGTACGATACTACTGGATAATTACTATACTTAAGCCCATCATACGCCCATACTTGAAAAGCACTTTATCTATAAAGAGAGGGAGGTGATGAGGACAGTCTCAGGCTGTCCTCATCACCTCCCTCTCTTTATAGAATAGATAAAATTAAACACATCTTTTCTGGGCAGGGGATATAGTAACAACAGGAGCGGAAACGAAACGCTCCTATAGATAGAGGCGTAATCCAACATCGAGACAACGTATCCGTATCTTGCTTGCTTACCACTTTGGGGCAGATGCAGCGCACCGGCCGGGCATAACTCCTATGCTCGTCTAGTGCTGCTGCCGCTGTTCCAGCAGTTTCGTAATAGGCATCTTAGCGGTAATATCTTGCGCGACATCTTGCACCGCCAGGGGAAAACGCAGGGTAAAGCAGGTCCCCAACCCCACCTCACTCTCAACTTCCACACTTCCCCCCATAGCCTCCGTCATCTCCTTGACAATCGCCAGTCCCAGGCCGGTCCCAGAGGCAGGTTGCTCGCGCGACTTCTCCGTACGGTAGAAGCGCTCCCAGATATGAGACAGTTCTTCTGCGGGGATACCCTCACCCGTATCTTTGATTTGCAGCACTATCTCTTCATGTGCCAGATCTGCCTGCGCACTAACAGAAATAATACCTCCTGGTGGTGTATGTCGTACTCCATTGTTGAGGAGGTTTTGCAGAATTTGCTCCAGCCGGGCCTCGTCAACCAGAGCCTGCGGCAGGTTCGCCGCGACATCGGCGATGATCTCAACACGACTACCACGCCAGGCCAGGGGCGCCAACACATCCACCAGGCGCTGTATTAACACATCCACATGACTGGGAGCACAGCGCAACTTCAATTTGCCAACCTCGGCCCGCGCCAGGGCAAAGAGGTCATCAATCAGCCCCTGCAAACGTACCGTCTGCTGGTTGATAACGTTCAGATCCTGGCGCAACATGGTGGGAGGAACCTCATTCCAGTTGGCCAGGGTCGACTCAAGATAGCCACGCATCGTCGCCACAGGAGTACGTAGCTCATGCGAGACGCTGGCAACCAGCTCCCGGCGCTCATTGAGCAGTTGCGCAACGTTGTCGCGCTCCTCCTGAAGCTCATGCAGCGTCTCTTCCAGGTGGGCGGCCATGGCGTTAAAGTCGTTCTGTAGCCGCGCCACCTCATCCTCGCCCTGTACCGGAATGCGAATGCTATAATTGCCCGCGCGCATGGCACTGGCCGCGCTCACAAGCGTCTCTATGCGCTGCGTAATACGGCGCGCGAAGAAGTTCGAGAAAAGTAAGACAGGGGGTAACACAAAGACCAGAATCGCCGCGATCGCGGCCCCTGAAAGGAACAGGTTCAAGAACAGGTAGAGCGGCAGGTTCTCTGGTTTTGAGTAAGAGAAAGCACTCGCGAATAAAATAAAAAGCGAGAGCACTCCCACTCCAAACATGGGAATCATCATAATCGCATGGGTAAGCGCCCAGCTCAAATGCTGCTTACGCAAGCGATTCCAGGCCTGGAGCACACGAATCGCTGCTCGCAGGAACAGGAAGAAACCGGCGCTACAGAAAGAGAGGAAGACATCAATAATAAGCGAAGTTGCCGGAGCATGCGCTACATCAGTGGATCGAAAGCGATCCGCATAGTCAGACCAAATGATCGCGTTCAGACCCGATAATGAAGGGAAAGGGGTCCAGACCAAAAAAACCATCTCAAGCAGGAAAATCACAAGCACACAGGCCGCCATGAGAAATTCGACACCCACCTGTCTGCGCCAGGGACGCACTTTTGACGTACGCCAGCGCATGGTACTCCAGAACACACTTACGGGGCAATAAAACAGGAAAAATGTGACTGTATTATTCATTAAGCTTCTAGGTTCGTCCGCCATCCGCGCACGAAAAAACAGCCACCAGGTAATGATCACCACTGCCTGAATGAGTACCATCTCGAGCAAGGCCTGCCAGCCACGCGTCTGAAACCAGAACTCGCGCATCTTCCTGATCAATGTATTTCCCATATCATATGTCTCCAGGCCACAAACTCCAGGCTCCTGACCATTTTACTCTGCCCGCTCTGTAGGGGTCATGCTGGCATGGCCTTGTCCAGGAAGTCAAGCATTTCTCTCCCCCGACAAAAGTCCAAGCAAGCGTGGACCCTACACTTTACCTGATGCTCCATTGTGCAGGCGGTAGCCGATGCCCCAGATCGTCTCAATGGAATCGCCCAGCTTGCCCAGCTTTTTGCGCAAGCGCAAGACGACGTTATCAACCGAACGGTCACCACCGATGTAGGTGCCACTCCAGAGCGTTTCAATAAGATAGGAGCGGCTAAAGGCACGCCCGGGGCTGCGCAAAAGCAGTTGCAGCAGCGCGAATTCAGTAGGACTCAAATCCAGCAGCGCACCGTCGAGGGTTACCTCGTGCGTTTGAGGATTGAGGCGCAGGTTGCCCAGGCATAGCTCCTCGCTCGCCACACGGCGGTCCGCGCTAATAGTCAACTTAATCAATTCGGCGCGCCTGAGCAGGGCACGCACACGCGCTACAAGCTCGCGCATACTAAAAGGCTTGGTCAGATAGTCGTCGGCCCCGATCTCCAGTCCTATGACGCGATCCGCCTCCTCACTGCGAGCCGTCAGCATTAACACGGGGGTCGCTGAGCTCTGACGCAAGCGCCGCAGCACCTCCAGTCCATTGAGTCGGGGCAGCATCCAATCCAGTAAGACCACATCTGGCTGGTGGCGCTCATGCAGATCCAGCGCCTTCAGGCCATCCTCAGCATGAAATACCTCGTATCCCGCGCCCCTCAACTCGCGCATAACAATCTTTGCCAGGTCGTTCTCGTCTTCAACCAGTAGTATCTTCTCCATAACAGGTGCGTCATCCCCTCTATACATGTGCTCTATTATAGCTTTGCCAACTGGACATGAAAATAGCATACAGGCCCTACAGAGTATATACCCATAAATTGCGACAAAGTTGCGACAAGTATTGGTTTGTATGAGGTCGTGATGCCGGTTAGCAGCCTACGGCTGCTAACCGGCATCACGACCTCATACAATATACTCTTTTTATGGGTCAAATAACCCTTTTAACTAAGAGGAAAAGCATCTATACTACTGGCAACACAATGCATGTACGGGATTATACATAATAAAAGAGGGAAAGCTAGCATGCAAACCGAGGCACAGAATAATTACCCCTCAGGGCAAGGCGCTGAGGGAGAGCAAACTCTCGCGACCACACCTATAGCGAAAGGCAAATCTCAGAGGCGCGGTGCCATAGGTTCTCTCATGGCACGTTTCTTGCTGGCGCTGCTTTTCCTTAGCGGCATATACACCTCGCTCCTCCCCTGGGGCCAGGCGACTCTGCGCGCAACCTTTATTCTTCCATCGCTGCTCACGGCTTCAGAGCCGCTACCGCTCACACTAGCGGGCGAACCAATCACGCATACGCAAAAAGCGCTTCCAGCCTCGCATGGCATGCTCTACCTGGATATCTTTACGCCTGACATGGTTCCGCTTATCCATGGCGAGCGCCAGGGCGTGCTGCTCTTACCCGGAGTGGGAGACCAGCGCCAGGTGCCACAGTTGATCAATCTTGAGCAGACGCTGGCACGCTCAGGCATCGTTGTCGTGGCAATGACTACCTCGACCCTCTTGCAGGATGACGTCTCTATAGAGGATAGCGCGGACGTGGTGCAAGCCTATCAATACCTGCAAGCCCTCCCCGCCTTACAGGGCCAGCGCACGGGCATGATCGCCTTTAGTGCGGGTGTGCCACTGATAACGCACGCGGCGGCGGACCCCCATATTCGCGACCAGGTGGCCTATGTCACCGCCTTTGGCGGCTACTATAACGCTGAAACCCTGCTTGAGACCTTTGGGCGCCGCGCCATCTCCTACGATGGCAAGACCGAGTCCTGGCAACCAACTGCCTACGCGCTACAGGTGCTTGCCAACGTGACCACCGAACAGCTTCCCGTCTATGAGCAAGAACTCATTCGCCAGGCCCTCAGCCAGGATGGCTCACCACTCTCACAAGGAGAACAGGATCAGCTCTCGTCAGAGGGACGCGCCGCCTATCAGCTTCTCAGTGGTACAGCGCCGAACCATGTCGCACAGAATATGGCCGCGCTAACGCCCGCGATGCACGCGCAGCTCCAGGGCCTCTCAACTAGCCAGATCATCAAAGAGATTCACGCGCCCGTGTACCTGCTGCATGACCGCAACGACGCCTTTCTGCCCTTCACCGAGACCCGCGCCTTCGACCGGGATCTCACGCGCCTGCATCACTCACACAACTACGTCGAATTCCATATCTTTGATCATGTTGAAGTACGCTCCAACCTCAACTTCTTCCAGACCATCGGCGATGGCTCAAAGCTCTTCAACCTGATCAGTCAGGTCTTCCAGGCAGGATAAATTGGGTGAAGGGATGTGGATTATGGAAATGCCCCGGCATTTCCATAATCCACATCCCTTCACTCCGGACAATAAGAAAGAGAGATTGCAGATGATAGAACTATCGCTCACACTTGGCTGGCTCCTGCTGGGGGCACTGCTGGGGCTGTTGACATGGCTCGCCCAGCCGGGACAGCGCCACCGCGACTTTGGCTGGTGGCGCATGACCTTGCTTGGCGCACTCCTGGCGCCCATCAGCGGCTGGGGTGCCTCGCTACTGTTGGGGCGCTTCTTCGCGACGGGCGTCGTGCTCTGGCTCACGATTGCTGGTTGCCTGCTCCTGCCGCGCCTGGTACGCATGCAGGGCCGCCAGGGTGCCCAGGCGGGGACTGGTCAACATGGGTAAGTCCAAGATCGGGACACAAATCGCTCATACCTGCCATAGAGGCCTGAGACAGCACCACGACAAAAGTACCGCATTATCTCCACAAAACGTTGAGTCAATCTCCGCTTTCTCGCTGATCCCGGCAAAGCCCTTCCTCAGCTATACTCCAGAGCGAAACCTACTACAAGCTTCAAAGGAGCAGAGAACAATGCACGAAGCATCATACATTGGCGCAAGCGAGTACGTCATTCGTACCCATCAGCTACGCGCACCTTTGGCTCGCTCACGGCAGTCAATAACATCAGTCTGGAGGTCAGGCGCGGAGATGTCTTTGGTTTTCTTGGTCCCAATGGTTCAGGAAAGCCAGGAGGGAGCTGACAACGTTGTCAACTCCCTCCTGGCTTTGATCCTATGAATGACAGCGCCGTCAGCGCATAGACTGCTTACAGAGTGACAGCGCTGTCATTTACTATTTGTAGTCAGAAAAAGGGAAGATAGTTAGGCACGCTGTGAGCGGGCCGCGACGTGTGTCAGGTGATCGTCGGCATCCTCTTCGGGTGAACCCAGTTGCGCAAGTAGGACGCGGTGATCAAAAGTGGTGCGCACTTCATGGATCTGGCCGTCATAAATGACGAAGTTGTCGATACGTGGGAGGGCGAAGCGCACACCGCTGGCAGGAATATCGTGGAAATCACGCTGGTGGACACCGCTCATGATGGCATAGGCGGCGACCTTCTCGTCGTCGGCGATAATGACCTCAATCTTGAACTGGACGTTCAAGGCGCTACGAATCTCACTGCTGAAGCCCAGGAAACCCTCAGCACCACGAATGCCATCGGGGGGACCATAAAAGGCAAAGTCCGAAGCCAGGATCTCATTGGCGACCGCGCGGTCACCCTTGCTGAAGACATCTTCGAAGAAACGTTTTACCAGTTGCTCGCTCTGCTCTTTGGACATAAGATTGTATATCCTTTCCAGGTACTACTTAGCGGTTTGCTTCCAAAGTAAGGAGGGGGGAATTTTGTGGGGACACCCCACGCCCCGGCAGGAGGGAGACCCTCCTGCACCTCCCCTTTCTTTGATGAACACACCTCTTAAAGTGTAGAAACACCGTATTCCCTTATAGGGAAGAGACAACACTATTAGAGACAGTTTTGCGATAGCTCGCGGTATAAGACCACCAGGGGATGCCTACATATCCGGCATCCTCCAGCCCGGCCGCTTCGGCGCACCTGCGCACCATACCAGGCAGGCAGAAATCAGGGTCGCAGAGTTGCTCTGTGACCGATAGCACGCCTCCCACTTTGAGCACACGCGCACACTCGCGTAAGAACGCCACTGGATACGGAAGCTCGCCTACGACCGTCACCAGGAAGATCATGTCAAAGCTCCCCTCGGGCAAAGGCATATGGCAACCATCCGCTTGAATGATCTCCACATTGCCCACCTCTTCCCGCTCCAGGCGCTGGCGCAGCAGCTCAATCATCTTCGATTGCACCTCCACACACGTGACGCTGCCAGAGCTTTTGCCCGCAGCCACACGACGTGCCAGGACGGTCGTGAAGAGTCCCGGCCCCGGCCCGATCTCCAGGACGCGCATACCCAGCGCCACGCCCGCGCGCTCTACGATGTGCTCCGGGGAGCCAAAGAGCTTGCGCCTGAGCGGGGCATCCAGGTATGGCGCGATCTCAGGAGGCATGGGTTCCGGGTGAAGCCTGCGCCTGATACGGAGAAATACCTGGCCAGTAATAAAAATGCTTACGAGGCATAAGAGCACAATCCCTAACCCTCGTAACCACCTGGCTGCAAATAGGCGCATAACGTCCCTTTTCTCAACGAAAACTATTAAAAGTAGAGCAAAGTTATACGAGAGTCTTTACTCATTTTTAATATTTTTTGCGTATCTCAAAGCGTTCTTATTTCTATTGTAACTCTTCACTTTTAACTCTATATAGGCATATATCACAACTTTTAGTGCACATTTTTGTTACTAAGTGTGATCGCTTTGTGATTGCTATCTATACTGAAATATAAGAGCAATACAGGTAACAATTGGAAAGGGTAATTTTCGATGAGTAAAGCGTTGCCGGAGCGGCCACAGGTTCAGGAGTTTTTCGCGCAGCAGGAGAACATACATGAGGTTAAGAAGACGACCTGCTGTATCGTGGGGGCGGGGCCAGCTGGAGCCTTTCTCGCCCTGCTACTCGCGCGTCAAGGGGTGCCTACCATACTACTTGAGGCGCATAAAGACTTTGCGCGCGAGTTTCGTGGCGATACCATTCATCCATCTATTCTGGAAGAGATGCAAAAGCTCGGCCTCGCCGAGCGCCTGCTCCAACTCCCCCATACCAGGGCCTATAACGTCCAGTTCCATATGGGAGAGAGGCAGCTTACCTTTGACGATTTCCGTCGCCTGAAATCACCCTACCCCTATATTATGAAGCTCTCTCAGGTCAGGTTTCTCAATTTCCTGGTGGAAGAGGCCAGGCAATATCCTCACTTCCAGCTCGTGATGGGGGCGCGTGTCGAGCGCCTGCTGGAAGAGGAGGGAAACATCCGTGGCGTACGCTATCGCACGCCCGAGGGTGAGGTGGAGGTACAGGCCGCGCTGACCATCGGCGCGGATGGACGCTTCTCCTGGACGCGGCGTCTCGCACATATGGCGCCCATTACGCTATCGCCGCCACTGGACTTTCTCTGGTTCCATCTCCCACGCCATGAGAGCGATCCACACTCTGAAGCAGTCGAACTGCATTTCGCGCCCGGCATGTTTATCATCCTCCTGGATCGCGGCGATAAATGGCAGGTTGGTTGCGCCATTAGCAAAGGGACCTATCAACAGGTGAGACAGGCAGGCATTGATGCGCTTCAGCGGGAGGTGGAGAGCTGCGTTCCCTGGTTCGCTGATCGCGTTGAGCACCTGGATAGTTGGAAGCAGGTCTCGCTGCTCTCGATTGAATCCAGCCGCCTGGAGCGCTGGCATCGCCCGGGCCTCTTGCTCATCGGGGACGCGGCCCACGTCATGTCGCCCATCGGCTCCGTCGGCATCAACCTGGCCATTCAGGACGCGATTGCCGCCGCCAATCTGCTCACCAGGCCCTTGCTAGACCAAACACTCAGCGAGAGCGATCTGGCCGCCGTACAGCGCCGACGCGAGCTACGTACACGCATCGCCCAGGGCTGGGTTGGTCTGATCCAGCAACAGATCGTCAAATCTCTCAATGCACGCACGCCTTTCCAACTACCGCCAATCGCCCGCCTGCTGCTACGCGCCCCCGTGATTGGTACGATTCCCACCCGTATCACAGCCCTCGGCGGCTGGCAAGAGCACATCCAACCGCGCTTGCTGCGACCTGCGCCAAAATTGTAGGGTCCATGCTGGCATGGACTCGCCCGACACGCAGGCCGACACCCGGCGCGTGGGAAGATCACTGCGCTCGGAGGCCGAGCAAGCTCTGCCCCTACACAGCCTGTGTACGCAAGTAGCGTACACAGGCATTAGCGAACATGGACGAAAGTCATGAAACTTTATCTCTTTCTTTCCAGTAATTTGTTAGTGCAAGCTACTCATAACTAGTTATGAGGCAATTAAATATTTATTTTCTACCGTACTCTATACTTAACTCAACAGGGCATAAGAAGCGCGTGACGCGAGATCAGATCAAATCGGATCTAGTATGCTCTTAGTTCTTAGTCCTTAAATACTAGTAGACGGTATGCATTCAAGAAAGGATTACTACAATGAAACACCTTCGTTCTCAGGATGTCCCAACCGATATCGTTCGCGAGCCAGGTGCCAAGCAGGCCACCATTAAGCGCCTCATTGACACTACCGATGGCGCGGACCGCTTCGTCCTTAGCCTCTTCGAGGTCATGCCCAATGGCTCGACCCCTCCTCACTACCATGAGTGGGAGCATGAAATTTTCATCCTCGAGGGTTCGATGACGCTTCAGTTGCCGCAGGAGAAGCGCGACGTGAAGCTCAACGCTGGCGATGTTATCTTCATCCCTCGCAACGAGCCTCATGGCTTCATTACCGGTAGTGATGAGACCTGCCGCTTCCTGGTTGTCGCTCCCACGGAGCGCCCGCCCATCCGCAACTACTTCCTGACCGAGGAGCCATACCAGTATGAGGAGACCGCTGGTCATCGTCGCTAGTTCCTGGCCTTAACAGTCAAGCTATATATAACTAACCAGGCCTCCTCCTCTCCTCTTCTCTAAGGGGGAGGCCTCCCAGACCCATACAATTATTCATCCATTAGATCTTATTCGAAAACCAACGCCGCTCTCGCGGCTAGCGCTTCGCGCTCAGGTTTTCCGAAAGGCAACACTTTTATCCGTACCAGAAGCGTCTATGGCTACCCACTGGCTATGCCTTCACATTGTTTGCATTGTTTGAAAGCTACATTATGCCGCAGATTATTGACTTAAGCTTGCCTATTGAGCCCCATCCACGCGATCCAAACTTTGAAGGGATACGCACGACCGATCACACCACGGGCGGTGACCAGATCTGGCGCGCGCTCTTCTTCCCCAAGAAGGCGTCCCTGCGCAAGAGGCTCAATGGCTTCCGGCGCTACCTGCGCCTGCGCCATAAGGCGAATCGCCACAGCTTTCCTGATGGCAAGTTTCTCAGCAACGAGGTCTACACGGTCTCGGTGCATTGTGGAGCGCACTTTGACGCACCCTATCACTTCGGTCCCGAATGTGAAGGGAAGCCGGCCCGCCGTATTCACGAGGTCCCGCTTGAATACTGCTTTGGGCATGGCGTTGTGCTGGATCTCTCGCACAAGGACCCCAGATCCGCCATTACGGTCGCCGATCTGCAAGAAGCCCTAGTGCGCGCCAACTATGAACTACAACCCAAGGATATTGTTCTCATACGCACGGATTCCGATAAATTGTGGCCTCGACCAGAGTATTTCTCGGCTCACCCGGGAATGACGCTGGAGGCAACTCGCTGGCTTGTGGAGAAAGGCATCAAAGTCATTGGCATCGATACCAACGGCTTCGATCTCCCCTTCATGGAGATGGTTCAGTCCTATCTCGCGACCGAGGATTCGGAGAAGCTCTGGCCCACACACATGTATGGGCGAGAGCGCGAATACTTCCACATGGAGCGGCTAGCGAATCTGCACCTCCTGCCGAAATCTCATGGCTTCCAGGTTGCCTGCTTTCCCATCGCGCTTCGCGATGCTGGCGCCTCCTGGGTTCGTGCTGTAGCGATTGTGTAAAAGAGGAATTATGGTACTGCAAATTCCCAATCAAGAGTTGCTCGCGCCCTACCTACAGGTACCGATTGCCGCGCCACTCTTAGACATCAACTTCGGCTTTGCTCGAGCCAGGGTCCTTGATACAGCAATTGAGCTCAAGCTCTTTACGCACATCGCGGGAGGAGCACACACCTGCTCCGCGCTGGCAACGGTCGCAGGCTGCAACGTCCAGGCGCTACAGATCTTGCTCGATGCCCTGGTGGGACTCGAGCTTCTCCAGCGGAAGCGCGAGGCCTACAGCTTAAGCGCACTCGCGGCAGTCTACCTGGTAGAGGGGCAGCCGGGCTATATCGGCTCCCACCTGAGCGCGGTTATGGAGCAATGGGATACCTGGGGCAACCTCACCGAGGTCATGCGCACAGGCAAGAAGCAGTTGCGGCGAGACTGGGGTTCACCCGAGGGCCGTGAGCAAGACCCTGGCATGTTCACACACCTCTTCCCGCTGGTCTTTCCGGCGGCCTGGCAGGCCGCCTCACAGCTAGATACCGAGCTACAAGGGCGTGTGCTCGATGTCAGCGCGGGCAGCGGGGCCTGGAGCATTGCCACGGCGTTACGCCATCCACAGGTCGAGATCATCGCGCGCGACGAGCCAGGTCTCCTCCCGGACCTACATGAACAGGTCACCCGGTTTGGTCTGCAAGAGCGTATCCTTCTTCAACCCACACAGTTGGAGCTACGCTCGCTGCCTTCCGAGAGCTTTAGCCTGGTTATCGTTGGTCACGTATGCCGCTTTAAGGGAGCGCGCAAGAGCCAGGCCCTCTTACGCGAATGCTATCGCCTGCTCCAACCAGATGGGAAGCTACTCCTCGCCGATGTCATGCCCAATGATGAGCGAACCGGGCCAGCGGCGGCCTTGATGATTGGCCTGAGTCTCTTCCTTAATTCCCAGGAAGGCGGCGTGTTCACCACGACCCAGTTCCATACATGGTTACGAGCCACTGGTTTTGAACAGATAAAAGAACTGAGAATAGGGCCACTCCCCTTACTCTTAGCTTCGAGGTAAAAGAAATGCGCAAAGTTGTCTTGACAGGATTAGGTGTTGTTAGTCCGCTTGGTATCGGCAAAGAACAGTACTGGCAGGGATTATCTGCCGGTCGCAGCGCGACAAAACACCTCTCACAGGTAACCAGTTGTCAGTTGTTTGAGAAATTTGATTTCGCCTCGCAGGTTGTCTCCGAGGTCGATAACTTCGATCCCGCGCAGCTTGGGCTTCCCCGCGAGGTGCAGAACCTGGACCGCTTTATCCAGTTCGCGATCGCGGGAGCTATGCAAGCTGTCGCGGATGCCAAACTTGATGTGAAGTCCATCGACAGCGACCGGGCCGGCGTCGCCCTCTCAACCGCTATCTGTGGCACACGCCAGATGGAGTCAGAGTTTATCAAGGTCACCAACCTGGGACGCGAAGAGATCGATCCCAGCAAGGTCAGTCCCAACCTCTTCCTGGCCTCAATGTCGAACACACCGGGTATTCTGATATCCGCGCTTATGGGCCTGCAAGGTCCCTGCGTGACGCTCTCGACCGGCTGCATTGGCGGACTCGACGCCATTGGCTATGCCTTTGAGACCATTCAGAATGGCGACGCGGACATCATGCTCACGGGTGCCAGCGAGGCGCCGATTACGCCAGTAACCATCGCCTCCTTTGAGATCATTCACTGCCTCTCGCAGCGCCATAACGACCAGCCACAGCACGCCTCCCGCCCCTTCGATGGCAAGCGCGATGGCTTCGTGCTCGCCGAGGGCTGCGGCGTCCTGGTTCTGGAAGAGTTGGAGCACGCTAAACGTCGTGGAGCGCATATCTACGCCGAGATCACAGGCTTCGCCAACACCTCCAACGCCTTGCATATGACCGACCTACTCTCCGATGGAGATGACCTCGCCCGCGCCATCAACAGCGCGATTGAGCAGAGCGGCATCCAGCCAACAGAGATCGATTATGTCAACGCGCACGCCAGCTCGACGACGCAGAACGATAGCTGCGAGACGAGTGCGATCAAAATGGCCCTGGGCGATCACGCATACAAGATTCCGGTCAATGGCACCAAGTCCATGCAGGGACATGCTCTTTCAGCGGCCAGCGCCATGGAGATCGTCACCTGCGCCCTGAGCCTGGAGCACCACTATATTCATCCTACCATCAATTATGAAGAGCGCGATCCCCTCTGCGACCTTGACTACGTGCCCAACCAGGGACGCCCCTGGAATGGTGATGTCATCCTCACCAATGCCAGCGGCTTCGCCGGGTTACACGCATCAATGGTTCTGAGAGCAGCACCAGGAGAGAAGTAATGAAAAAGGTTGTCATCACAGGTATCGGGTGTATCACACCCGCGGGAATAGGCATGGACGAGCTATGGGAGCGCGCTCGTTCGGGAGAGGCCTGCACACAAACCATTGACCGCTTCGATCCCGCGCGTTACCAGTGTCAGGTCGCGGGCCAGGCCAATACCTTTGACGCGCAACAGGAGCTGCCAGCGCGCACCGTCAAACGCACGGACCGCTTTACGCACTTGGCCCTCGCCACGGTCAACCAGGCCCTGGCGGACGCTCGCCTGAGCGTGGATGCCGAGAACGGCGTCCGCCCGGAGCGCGTCGCTGTCATGGTCGGCAACGTCCTCGGCGGCTGGGAGTTCGCCGAGCGCGAACTGCGCGAGTTGTGGCGCGATGGCGCACGCGAGGTCAGCCCCTACCAGGCCACGGCCTGGTTCCCCGCGGCGCCCCAGGGCAATATCTGCATCAACCTGGGCATCAAAGGCCCGGCGCGTACCTTTGTCTCTGACCGCGCCAGCGGCGCCTACGCGCTGATTCATGGCGCAGACGTCATTCGCCGTGGCCAGGCCGACGTGGTTATCGCGGGCGGCACCGAGGCGCCGCTCTCACCATACGCCTGGCTCTGCTGCCAGACCGCGGGCTATCTCACGCGCCATGGTAACAAGCAACCAGACGCGGCCTATCGTCCCTTTGAGCGCAAACATACTGGAACCGTCCTTGGCGAAGGTAGCTCCTTCCTGATTCTGGAAGAGCTGGAGCATGCACAGCGCCGTGGGGCGACCATCCATGGCGAACTCAAGGGCTGGGCAGTAGGCAGCGATGGCTATATCCCGCTCTACACAGTGGAGCCGCATGGCTATATCCTGGCTAAGACCATCCAGAAGAGCCTGCGCCACGCGAACCTGGCGACCGAGCAAGTCGACGCCATCTTCGCTCATGGTTCCGGCATTCCAGTGGAGGATATGACCGAGGTCTACGCCTTCAAGGATACCTTTGGTACACGCAGCCAGGATGTTCCGGTTACGGCTCCCAAGTCCGCCATCGGTCATATGCTTGGCGCGGCAGCCCCGGCAGATGTAGCCCTGGCCCTACGCGCCATGGCAAAGAAGGAGCTTCCGCCCACTGCCAACCTGGATCAGCCAGCACCCGGCTTTGACCTGAACTTCGTGCGCGGCAACGCCCAGAAACTGGAATCTTTCCAGAACACCCTCGTCGTTTCACGCGGATTTGGAGGAGTGAACGCATGTATGGTAGTGAGCGCCTGGCCGACAACCGTGGCCTGAGTCAGATACCAAATATCCAATCGCCCATACAGTCGCTCGAGCTTCTGCCAACCATACAGGCTCTTGGCGTAGATCTGATGCATATACAACGCATGCAGGATATCTACGACCGCTGGGGCGAGCGCATACTGGTCAGGATCTTCACTGACCAGGAGCGCCGCTCCTGCCAGAATGCCAACGGTTATCGCTGGCGCTCGCTGGCAGGCCGCTTTGGCGCCAAAGAGGCCGTTAAAAAGATTCTGGCTAGTCAGGGGCAACTGGTAGGCCTGAATGAGATCGAGATCCTGAATGGGACATATGGCGAGCCATATATCAGGCTTCACGGGCGTGCGCAGGCCGCATTCGAGTGCCTGGGATACACCCACCTGATGCTCAGCATCTCGCACGACGCAGGCATGGCCATCGCCACTGTGATCGCTTCATAGTAAAAGGGAGGTGCAGGAGGGAGACCCTCCTGCCGGGGCGTGGGGTGTCCCCACACAATTCCCTTTTTACTTTGTAAACAAATTACTAACGAGAAAAAGGATAGAAACTATGAATATTCGTGCGGAACTTCTTCATGTCATGCAGGACCTGCACATTGATATTAGCAAGGTGACGCCCACAACCCGGCTGAAAGATGACCTGGATATGGACTCCACCGAAATCGTCGAGATGGCGGTCGCGCTTGAAAAGCGCCTCCCCCTGACGATTGACGACGCCGCCCTGGGCAAATTACAGACCTTTAGCGACGTTGAACAATTCCTGCAAGCCCTCATGGACAAACAGGTAGCCGTTTCCTAGTTTCAGTTAATAGTCATAAATATATTTTGGAGGATAACAACCATGCCACGTATTCAAAATAGCATCATCATTCGCAAAGACCCACAGACCGTCTTCGACATCACCAATGACATCGAGCGCTGGCCCATTCTCTTCAATGAGTACCACGGCGCGAAGATCCTTAATCGCGAGAGCGAAGGCCGCTATACCCGCCTGATCTTCCAGCTCACCAATGCCGAGGGCAACACCTGGCGCTCTCAGCGCCTGTTAGACCACCAGCAAATGGTCGCCACCGCTGAGCGCGAGGAGCCACTCTATCCCTTCGCGTACATGCACTTGAAGTGGACCTGCGAGGCCGCGCCAGAGGGTACAAAGATGACCTGGATCCAGGACTTCGAGCTCGATCCCAAATATCCCGATCCCCTGCCCGTCGTACTTGACCGCATGAACGCTCACACCATAGAGAACCAGCAGAATATCAAAGAGAAGATCGAGTCTGGACAGGCGGATAAGCTGGCAGCAGAGGCTGTAAGCTAACCACCGTATCTCTTATTAAACACTGTGCCGAGGGTGCGCTGACAGCGTGGTCATTGCTCTCCCTGAACAATTCCTGTTGGGCATTGACGGACTATGGCAGCCGTAAGCTGCCATAGTCCACCAACACTCAAGAAGATGACGCCGCAGGCGCGAGAAGTCAATAAAGTACCCATAGCATAATCGAATGTTTTCGCAGTAAGTGGTAAGTGGGAGGGAATGTCAAGCACCTCCGCCTAAATGTTGGAGGCTCGTGTCTAGTCTCCACCGCAACTCTGAAGTCCCTTTCGAGTCTCCAGCATTGGCTTCGCAGACCGACACATCAGAGGACCTTGGCAAGGACCCCGTCTTGCCCCAGACGTGCCAGAACAAGAGCGTTGATCGACCATGAGTGTTTTTCCCAGACATGGCTTTCTTGTCTGGAACCCACCCGGCCACTCAGTTGGGGAATTACTTTGAGCGTTAGCTGTATCTCTCCAGTAAACCGGAGTGTCTTTAGCTTACAAACAAAGATAGCAGAAAGGAAGAACTATGTCAATACAGGCAAATGGCGAAGAAAGCCCTACTCCTCTCATGCCGCCAAAAGGGGTGCCCATTCCTCCTCAGTCTCAAGACGTGGAGCATCCTGGGTCGAAAATCGTGAAAACATCTTAAGGAGTAAAACAATGTTTGATGCTACCTTAAAGCTAAATGAGCGGCTGCCTAATACCATTTACAGGAAAAGCGTGGCCGAGGTCGAGGTACAAAACCTGGCGAAGCGTTACGGCAAGCTGGAAGCGGTCAAGGGCGTCACTTTTGGCATCAACAGGGGGGAGATCTTCGGCCTCCTTGGACCCAATGGCGCGGGCAAAAGTACCGTCATCAATATGATGTGTAGCTACCTACGTCCCACCGCTGGCGATACCTACATTCGCAATCTCTCCGTCAAAAAGAAAGCCAGAGCCGTCAAATATCACATCGGTGTCGTACCACAGGAGCTTGCACTATATAGTGATTTAAGCGCCCTGGAGAACCTGACCTTTTTTGCCAAAATGTATGGCATTCCTGGCCAGCAACGTAAGAAGCGCGCCGAAGAGGTCCTCAACTTTGTGGGACTCTACGAGCGGCGCAAAGATGCACCGAAGCATTTCTCTGGTGGCATGCAGCGCCGACTCAATATAGCCATTGCCTTGATGCACAGTCCATCCTTCCTGCTCATGGACGAGCCAACCGTCGGAGTAGATCCGCAATCGCGCGAGCACATCTTTGCAACCATCGAGCGCCTGCGCGACCAGGGAACAACCATTCTCTACACAACGCACTATATGGAAGAGGCAGAGCGCCTCTGCCAGCGTATCGCGATCATGAACGAAGGGAGCATCATCGCTATAGGCACATTACCCCAGCTACTTGCCCGACTAGAACCAGAACGTACCATCCAACGACCACGAGGACTACAAGAACTTTTTATCCAACTTACAGGCAAAACGCTACGGGACTAGACTGAAAGAACAATCCTATGAGAACTCTCTGGCATATCGCGAAAAAAGATCTCTTGCAGGTCATTAAAGATAAACACTCGCTCATTCTGCTACTTCTCGTCCCGCTTTTGCTGATCAGCATTATGGGCAGTGCCTTCGGCAGCGCCTTCAGCAACAATGCATCGGTAGAGTTTATGGTTGCCGTCAACAACCAGGACAGTGGGCGCGTAGGGGATACTATTGTCAAAACCTTGCAAGGAACCAATAGCAGCTTCAAACTTAATGTGAAGGGATATAGCACTTCTCAGCAAGTCTTACAGCAGGTGAAGGACGAAAAAGCGGTCGCAGGCATCATAATCCCCATGGGGGCCTCGCAGAAGCTCCAGGATGCCGCCAGCAAAGGCCAGACGCCGAACAACGTCATTCAGTTCTACACCCGCCCTAACAGCAGAGATGAACGCAGTACCTTCACGCAACAGCTCGTCACTGGCGTCATCAATCGCCAGATCGACGCCCTCTACGCGGGGAGCGCCGCCGTTCAGCAGGTGCAAGCTGTCTGCCAGCAGCCAGCAAATACCTGTAATTATGCAACTATCAAACCTGAAGCCATCAGTAAAACGGTTGGGGAAGCCAGCCAGACAAGTAAAAATATAAGCCTGGTGCAGATGCTTACAACGGGGAGCGCACCCAGAAGCAACAACTTCGACCAGTTGCTGCCGGGCTTCGCGGTACTCTTCGCGCTGTTTGGTCTCAACTCGGCCGCGTCCACCATTCTCCAGGAGAAGGAGGAGGGAACATTTCGCCGTCTGCTGATTGCCCCGGTTCCCAGGTATGCCCTGCTTGGGGGCAAGCTTATCGCCCAGTTCCTGCTCACGCTCCTGCAATTGAGCATACTCTTTACAATTGGCTATTATGTGTTCAAGCTCAACATTGGCTCCTGGCAGGCCATCGCGCTCCTGCTGGTCAGCACCAGTTTCGCGACCACAGGTCTCGGCATGTTACTCGTCTCAATCGTCAAATCGAGGAGACAGCTCACACCCATTGTCACGCTGACTACGCTGGTAACATCCGCCATTGGCGGCTCCTGGTGGCCGCTCTGGTCGGAACCGCAATGGATGCAGCAGATAGCCAGAATTGGCATTACAGCCTGGGCCATTGATGGGCTAAACGGAGTCATGATCTTTGGAAAAGGCTTCTCCGACGTGCAGTTCAATATCCTTGGCCTGCTTGGGTATGGCCTGATCTGCTTTTTCCTGGCCTTGCGCCTCTTCCGTTTCCAGGAGCAAAGCGCGTAGACGAGCGTTGCAAGCAAACTCTTCTCATCGTCAACTTTGCGCGTGTTTGATAAAAGAAGAGCCGGTAATTATTTGAGCGAAGCTTAAATAATTACCGGCTCTTCTTTTATGTCTGTTACCTGCCAAAGAAGTATTCCCTCAATTTTGCTGAGCCACGCTGGCCCGCTCATGCTCCCCGTGCCGCCAAGCCCTCTCGCTCGTGCTCAGGTCCGATCAAAGACCGCTCTCACACACAACAGGAGACGCACACCACTCATGAAGAAACACACTGGGAAACAAGCCGTACGATCATTAGTACTGCTCCGCTCCACCTGTTACCAGGCGTCCACGCGCAGCCTATCCACCAGGTCTTCTTCCTGGGATCTTGACTCTTCGAAGAGAGTGGGAAAAGTTATCTTCGGGTCGGCTTCGCGCTTAGATGCTTTCAGCGCTTATCCCTTCTTGACGTAGCTACCCAGCTCTGGAGGAGGCCCCCCAACTGGCGCACTAGCGGTCAAGCCATCTCGGTCCTCTCGTACTGAAGATGACTCCCCTCACTTTTCCGACGCCCACGACGGATAGAGACCGAACTGTCTCGCGACGTTCTGAACCCAGCTCGCGTGCCGCTTTCATGGGCGAACAGCCCAACCCTTGGGACCTACTCCAGCCCCAGGATGCGACGAGCCGACATCGAGGTGCCAAACCTTGCCGTCGATGTGAACTCTTGGGCAAGATAAGCCTGTTATCCCCGGGGTAGCTTTTATCCGTTGAGCCACACTCCTTCCACACGGGAATGTGGGATCACTAAGCCCGACTTTCGTCCCTGCTCGGCGTGTCAGCCTCACAGTCAAGCTCCCTTGTGCCTTTACACTCTACAAAGGGTGATGTCCATCCACCCTGAGGGAACCTTTGGGCGCCTCCGTTACTCTTTGGGAGGCGACCGCCCCAGTCAAACTACCCATCTGGCCCTGTTCACGTCCCGGTTCACGGTGACGTGTGAGACACAAACCATGGTGAGAGTGGTATTTCACTGCTGCCTCCCTCACCCCCACAAGGATGAGTTCTCCGGCTCCCACCTATGCTACGCACACCATACTTCGTTTCCAGGCCAAACTGTAGTAAAGCTCCACGGGGTCTTTTTGTCCTGTCGTGGGTAACCCGTATCTTCACGGGTACTTCAATTTCGCCGAGTCCTCTGTCGAGACAGCGCTCAAGTCGTTACTCCTTTCGTGCGGGTCGGAACTTACCCGACAAGGAATTTCGCTACCTTAGGACCGTTATAGTTACGGCCGCCGTTCACCGGGGCTTAGATTCGTGGCTACGCACACCACTCCTCGTAACCTTCCGGCACTGGGCAGGAGTCAGCCCCTATACTTCCGCTTTCGCGTTCGCAGAGACCTGTGTTTTTGGTAAACAGTCGCTTGAGCCGATTTCTTGCAACCTTCTCACCACCTCCCGAGGGAGGCAGCTACGCAGGCACCCCTTCTTCCAAAGGTACGGGGTTAATTTGCCGAGTTCCTTAACAGAGGGTCGCTCGATCACCTGGGGAGATTTCCCCCTGCCTACCAGTGTCGGTTTGCGGTACGGGCGGAACAATTTCTGGCGAGAGGCTTTTCTTGACGGCCTGGGGACCAATGACTTCCGCACCCTCGCGGGCGCTCGGCCTCAGTGTTACGCATACTGTGTCCGGGATTTTCCTCGGTCACGCGCTTCAACAGAGGCACCGATCCTGTCCATTCGATCGGCTCACCTTCCCTACCGCGTCCCCCCATTGCTCATAACGAAACGTTCCGGTGCAGGATTCTCTGACCTGCTTTCCATCGCCTACGGCATGACGCCCTCGGCTTAGGGCCCGACTCACCCTGGGACGATTGACGTTGCCCAGGAACCCTCAGGCATTCGGTGTGTCTGGTTCTCGCAGACATTGCGCTACTCATTCCGGCATTCTCACTTCTCTTACCTCCACCAGTCCTTACGGTCTGGCTTCTCAGGCGTCGAGAACGCTCCCCTACCATCTCTACACAAGGTAGAGATCCACGGCTTCGGTACGATGCTTAAGCCTCGATACGTTGTCGGTGCCATTGCACTCGACCAGTGAGCTATTACGCACTCTTTAAATGATGGCTGCTTCTAAGCCAACATCCTGGCTGTTTGGGCGCATTGACCCCCTTTGACACTGAGCATCGATTTGGAGACCTTAGCCGATGGTCTGGGCTGTTTCCCTTTTGACGACGAAGCTTAGCCCCCGCCGTCTCACTCACCTGGATCCTGTCCTGGCATTCGGAGTTTAAGTAGGGTTGGTAACCCGCACAGGGCCCCTAGCCTATCTAGTGCTCTACCTCCAGGATAGTCGTTTCAGGTGGCTGTACCTCAATACATTTCGGGGAGAACCAGCTATCTCCGTGTTCGATTAGCATTTCACCCCTACCCACAAGTCATCCCCCAGTTTTGCAACACTGGTGGGTTCGAGCCTCGACGGACTGTTACATCCGCTTCACTCTGCTCATGGGTAGCTCACACGGTTTCGGGTCGCATCGCCGCTACACAGTACGCCTGTTTCAGACTCGGTTGCCCTCTGGCTCCCCAGCTTTAGCGCTGGTTAACCTGCAACGTGCGATGCACTCGCCGGATCATTCTACAAAAGGCACGCCATCAGCCCTTGGTTCCGCAACGGAACAGTGGCCTCTGACTGCTTGTGAGTACGTGGTTTCAGGGACTCTTTCATCCCCCTCTCGGGGTACTTTTCACCTTTCCCTCACGGTACTTGTTCGCTATCGGTCGCTGAAGTTCTTTAGCCTTGGAGGGTGGTCCCCCCAGCTTCCCACAAGATTGCACGTGTCTCGTGGTACTCAGGATACTTCTCACAGTCGTTCTCTCGTCCTCTACGGGACTCTCACCCCCTCTGGTGGCACGTTCCAATGCCTTCGAGTAAGAAAACGTCTGCTGATAGAAGTCCTACAACCCCGCCTATTCACGAGGAATAGATGGTTTGGGCTCTTCCCGGTTCGCTCGCCACTACTACGGGAATCTCGGTTGATTTCTCTTACGCAGGCTACTGAGATGTTTCAGTTCACCCACGATCCTCCATATCGCCTATGTGTTCAGCGATAGGTCTCCAGACATCACTCTGGAGGGGTTGCCCCATTCGGAATCTCAGGGCTCATCGCTTGGATGCAGCTCCCCCTGAACGTTTCGCCGGTCTCCGCGTCCTTCATCGGTCTTCAGCGCCAAGGCATCCACCTCGTACTCTGTTTCGCTTGTTCTGCCTTGTCTGCTTCTTCTTGTTGGTCTGTTACCCTTGTTGTATGGGATCTCGGTCTTCTTTCTTCACTGTCACGAGCTGAACATGACTTCCGTCACGGTTGAACACTTGCATGCCAACGTGCTCGCTCAGCAAAATTGAAGGAATACTTCTTTGGTTGTTCAGGTACTATGCGGGTCTCGGTACTGGTCAAAACCAGCGGCCGAACCGCTGAAGAGTGGAAGCAGGGGACAACGGACAGGTCGTTCCTGTTCGACCTGAGAGTGCAGTGCTACAGTGAGCACTGATGACTCCCTAGAAAGGAGGTGATCCAGCCGCACCTTCCGGTACAGCTACCTTGTTACGACTTCACCCCAATCACCAACCCCACCCTCGACGCCTGCCTCTCCGAAGAGTTAGCCTGGCGGCTTCAGGTGTTGCCGACTTTCGTGGTGTGACGGGCGGTGTGTACAAGACCCGGGAACGTATTCACCGTAGTGTGCTGACCTACGGTTACTAGCAACTCCACCTTCATGCAGGCGAGTTTCAGCCTGCAATCTGAACTGAGACCAGGTTTTTGAGCTTGGCTCCCCCTCGCGGGTTGGCATCCCTTTGTTTCTGGCCATTGTAGCGTGTGTGTCGCCCAAGTCGTAAGGGCCGTGCTGACTTGACGTCATCCCCGCCTTCCTCCCGTGAGGGCAGTTCCGCCTAGAAGTTGTAATAGGCAGTAGGGGTTGCGCTCGTTGCGGGACTTAACCCAACATCTCACGACACGAGCTGACGACAGCCATGCAGCACCTGTGCAAACGCCCCGAAGGGACAGCGCATTACCGCTGGTGCATCTGCATGTCAAGACTTGGTAAGGTTCTTCGCGTTGCATCGAATTAAACCACACGCTCCGCTGCTTGTGCGGGTCCCCGTCAATTCCTTTGAGTTTTAATCTTGCGACCGTACTCCCCAGGCGGACCACTTACTGCGTTTGCGACGGCACGGAAGGGGTCGATACCTCCCACACCTAGTGGTCATCGTTTACGGCTAGGACTACCAGGGTATCTAATCCTGTTCGCTCCCCTAGCTTTCGCACCTGAGCGTCAGATGCTTCCCAGGACACTGCCTTCGCCATTGGTGTTCCTCCGGATCTCTACGCATTTCACCACTCCACCCGGAATTCCGTGTCCCTCTGAAGCCCTCAAGTCTCGCCGTTTCCGAAGACCTTTCCCAGTTGAGCCGGGAACTGTCACTCCGGACGTACGAAACCGCCTGCGTGCGCTTTACGCCCAATAACTCCGGACAACGCTTGCCCCCTACGTATTACCGCGGCTGCTGGCACGTAGTTAGCCGGGGCTTATTCCTTGGGTACCGTCCTTACTCGTCCCCAAGAAAAGCAGTTTACACTCCGAAAAGCGTCCTCCTGCACGCGGCGTTGCTCGTTCAGGGTTGCCCCCATTGACGAAAATTCCTCACTGCTGCCCCCCGTAGGAGTCTGGGCCGTTCTCAATCCCAGTGTGGCTGACCATCCTCTCAGACCAGCTACCGATCGTGGCCTTGGTGAGCTCTTACCTCACCAACAAGCTAATCGGCCACAGGCCCATCCCAAGGCGCCCTTGCGAGCTTTGTTCCCGGAGGAACGTATGCGGTATTGTCGGCGATTTCTCGCCGGTATTCCTCACCTCGGGGCAGGTACCCATGTGTTACTCACCCGTCCGCCACTCCCTCTCTTGCGAGAGGGCGTTCGACTTGCATGTGTTAGGCACGCCGCCAGCGTTTATCCTGAGCCAGGATCAAACTCGCCATTCAAGTTGTGAATGTATCTTCCACACCACTGCTACACAGCGATGTAGTAAGCATTGTAAGTTTGCGTCCAGGCTAGAAGCACGTTGTCGTTACTTCAAATTGCTTGTTCGCAGAATTGACAGGAACGGTGTTCTCCGTAAGCAAGACAAGCTTACTCAACGAAGTTCCGTTGTACTTCTGCATTCCACTCTTCAGTTGTTCAGGGTGCTTCTGGTTCGTTCTTCTTTTGCTTGTTGAACCGCAACCCGGCAAACCCGTGGGCTTGCGCTTGTATTCTTGGTGTCGCTCCGGCGTTCGCGGTGTTCGTGCTCGCCGTTGACTGTGTCAGTATCGCATATGCTTTGCGCTTTGTCAAGTACTTTTCCGACCTCTTTTTGAGATGACTGAAAACTCGTTTGCAGTCGCGCAAAACCCAGTCGGCTCCCCAGCTCGTCCCCAGATGGAGACAGCACAAAACCACGTCCATTCATCATGTGAAGGAACGTGTGATGCAGCGGGGAAAAGTACCCGTGGCGAGCCACCTTAGCGTGGCACCTGGGCATCTGTTCACCTGCGCTTCAAAAGCGAGGTACAGACGCCGGGTAAATCGGACAGGAGCACCGATCAGGTCGGTGATTGTCGCTGTTTACCATGTGTTGGAGCGAAGTGCATTATCCCACAGCTGTGTTGTACTGTCAAACAATGCGAGAAATCGGTACTATTGGTAGGCATATTGTTCCGGACGCAGTATATCGTGGTGCGAACGTGGTTAGCCATCACACTCAAATATAAATATGATAATGTTCTGACTTGCCCTAAAGCATGTTAATCGCTCGGGCCGCTACAATAACGATCAATGACATGGCGATCAGGGCCTGGGCCATCATTAAGGCTTTAATACGGCGCGTCAGGGGCATCGTATCGGTGGGGCTGAGCGCAGTTGCCGTGGTAAAAGCCACAAAGAGATAATCAAGATAGTGAGGCGCCCAACTGCCATCATTTCCACCTATTTGTTGAGGAAATTGCCAATCAACAGCCTTGTGACCGGCCTGGTGACGCTTGATAGGCCCTCCTCCATCCACCTCCCAGTACCAGAGTGAGAAAACAAGAATGTTAAACAACCATAGCACAATGGCTGATGAGAAGAGGGCCTGGGCATGCTTATCCGCTGGTAGAGTCACAATAAGCAACAAGACACCAATAGCCAGGGCCACCGTCACCACTCCCAGCGTAAGTAATGCCAGCAGGCGGGTCGTGAAATGAGGGAGGCGCCGTCCAAGCAAACGCGCAATGATCACTGGGCATAATGCTACAATCTCAATCGCCAACAAAAGCCAATCAGGACCCAGGCGCAATTTCGCGGGTAGGAAGAAATAAAGCACACCTAGCACCAGAGAGCCAAGGATTGCGGCCCAGCGGGGGGCTACTACTATACCTTCAGGCAGATCTCGTCGCGCTGGATCTGTAAGGTCGGGATTTAAGGGTCTGTTCTCTTCAGTCGAGCGCATAAGCTGTCTCTCCTCCTCAATATAGCGAGTTGCCTCTCTATTGTATTCCAGTATACGGGCTGTGTGAATATTGTCTACCTCTGTGTGTTACGATTTCGCATCAGCAAGCGTGTACTGCTAATATTTCGACCTTTACTGATGAAAGGAAAACTGTTATGCATGAACCTATTATCGAGAGTCACTTGCAGCAATACACACAAGCCTGCAACTACTGCCATGCTGTCTGTGAGCAAACTTTGCACTATTGCCTCCACAAGGGAGGACGCCTCCTGCAAGGCGATTGTGTACAGGCGCTAATCGACTGCTCGCAAATCTGCCAGCTTACGCAGGATCTCACGCTACGCCAGTCGCCGCTTCAGGAGCGTGCACGCGATCTCTGTGCTGAGGCTTGCCACCGGTGCACCCAGACCTGTCAGCAGTTCCAGGAAGATGCCCAGATGCATGCCTGTGCCAACATGTGTCAGCAGTGCGCGACTGCATGCCAGTAAATGCTTCACACAGGCACAATTTCGCTAGTTGACGCCCCCATCTTCTTCGGGAGGCTCCATGTGGAGCGTAATCGTATCTAAGCATGGAAAGCGCTGCCGCAGATCACGCTTGACCTCTTCGGCCTGGATATGTACCTGGCTTACAGGGGCATGCGCTTGAAAAATCAGGTGGAACGTCAGGTCGAGTTGAGACATATCCTCGAGGGTTATGCCTTCCCGCGCCCGCCCCCCCTCATCCTGAGCGCAATAGAGGTGAATATCATGCGCCCGTTCCCTACCCACTTTTTCATCTACCCGCTGGCGGATCGCGTCTACCAGTTGAGGATATGTTGCCGTGACCTCATTGCGCACGGCGACATGGGTCTCTGGCGCTTCTAAATGCGTGGTCACGCGCTGGATCTGTGGTTCAGAGGCGACAATGGTCTGCTCAAAGTGTGACGCCTGAGCATGGGCCTCCTGCAGTGACAGGTCTGTGGGGACCTCCAGGTCGACATCGGCTTCCAGGCGACTACCCACGGCGCGCAGGTGAATATCATGGATATGCACGCCCTGGCTCTCCGCCAGGCGATACAGGCGTTCGGCAATTGTCTCACCTGGCGAACGCATCGGCTCTGCATGCACGACAATATCGGCCTCCGCTTGCTCAGCCTGCTCATGTACAGCCTGGCTCACCGCATCCTCAACCTGCTCGCTTACCATGTGCGTCTGCTCAAAAGTCAGGGTGCGCGCGACGGCGATGGTGATCTCGATGAAGTACGTGTTGCCAGCTTGGCGTACGCGTAAGCGACGGATTTCTAGCACCTCAGGTAGAGTTCGCACATGCCCGGTGATCGGCAAAATAAGCGCGTGCGGAGCCTTGTCCAGCAGGGCATCAAGTGTTTCTTTCGCCAGTTGCACGCTCACCCAGATGACAATAAATGAGACGACCAGGGCGGCTACCGCATCAGCCTGAGTCAGCCATGCAGGGAGATGCAACGCATTTGCGACAAGCACGATAAACAGGCCAATAATCACTACCGCCGAACTCCAGATATCGGTGCTGAAGTGTAAGGCATCGGCCTCCAGGGCCTGGCTACCCACTTTGCGGGCTACGCGCAACAGGACGCGTGAGCGTGTGAAATCAACCACAATGGAGATGCCCATCACCACAAAAGCCCAGATGCTAATTTCAACATGCCCTTCGTGGTACAGCAAACGACGTACGGCCTCATAAATGATCCAGAGCGCCGTTACGAGCAATAGGACCGCCTCTAGAAACGCTGAGAGATTCTCAATCTTTTCATGCCCATAGTGATGCGACTCGTCGGCTGGACGCGAGGCAAAGCGAACGGCGAAAAACGTCATCAGCGCAGCGATCAAGTCTAGTCCAGAGTGCGCCGCCTCAGCCAGAATGCCCAGGCTACCAGTCAATAAGCCAACGACCAGTTTCAAAGCCGTCAAGCCTATGGCTGCTCCTACCGAGGAGAGTGCGACCACATTCTTCTCGCGTTGCATTGCTTGCTTCTGTTTTTGCCGCTCTTGATCCGATACTGTCACAAATTCCTCACAAGCTCATCTTCAGATGCCTGGTTCTGCTATCGCTGACCAGATACTGTCGTAAATTCCTCACAAGCTCATCTTCAGGCCCCTATTGGCACCACAGGTGTGAAAGGGTTCTCGGCCGCCATTGTATCTGATACAGAATATCTATGTCCATAGAAAATGCAAAAATATAATTTTTAGTTTAATAAAAAGAAAGTTTCATAGCACATGTATTCGCTGGCCAATAGCACCCCAGGCCGTAAAGTATGATATAGTGGCAAAGTATATTGATAAATATCGTTTTTCTTTTCTAGAAAAGAGGTCCTTCGTGGTCAGGGATACCAACAAGCATGAAAGTTTTATTCCGCGCATACCCGTCCAGAGTGAGACCCTCTTTGCCACCTACTTTCCCGCAACACCAGCGATCTCACCCGATGGGCGCCAGGTAGCCTATACGCTCTGGTCATTTGAAGGAGAGCAGCAGAAAAGGAGCGGGCGCATCTGGCTGGTTGATACGCAGGGCGGTGAACCAGTCCCCTTTGGTGGAAACAACAAGAGCGAGTGGGGAGCCAGCTGGTCGCCTGATGGCAAAGAACTGGCCTTCATGGCCCTTGATGGCGAGCCAGAGCTCCCACAGCTCTTCGTGCGCGCCCTTGATGGGAAGAGCAAAGCCCGGCGTATCTGTAGCATGTCACGAGGATTGGAGGAGCCAATCTGGTCGCCTGATGGCTCACATATTGGCTTTCTCGCGCGTACTGGTCAAGAGCCTGACAAGGATCCACTGGTCCTGGCGCCCGCATCACATCAGCGTCTCTGGGCCGTTCATCGCCACGGCGACACTCCTCGTCCTCTTACTCAGGAGAATATTACGGTCTGGGAGTATGCCTGGTCGCCTGATGGTAAGCACGTGGCTATTTATTATTCTACTGGCCCAGATGATACCGATTGGTACCGAGGACAGATAGGCATCGTCTCCATACAGGGGGGCGCGGTGCGACAGCTAACCAAACTGGCGCGCCAGGCTAGTGGCCTTGCCTGGTCGCCTGATGGTACACGTCTGGCGTATATCTCGGGCGAATGGAGCGATCCCTGTCGCGGCGGGGGAGATATCTTTGTCATCAACGTCGCGGGAGGTGAGGCGCGCAACCTCACGCCGGGCATCGATTGTAGTCCAGGCTGGTGCCGCTGGCTCCCCGAGGGCGAGCAGTTGCTCTATGCAGGCTGGTATGGAGCCAACGCCCAGCTTGGACTGATCAATGAGCAGGATGGCGCCATTACCCTGCTAGAGCGCGAGAACCGGGAGTGTATCCTTGATCTCAGCATCGGCTTTCCAGGCGTGAGCGCCGATCTCAAACACCTGGTCTCTGTACGCTCCTCTTCGACTCAGCCCTATGAAGTCTGGCTAGCGGACATTGCTCAGGAGACAGCCCAGTTGGCCTGGAGACGTCTGACCCACGTCAATAAGCTCCAGGAAGAGACGCTGGCCCTGTCGCCCAGTCAGGAGATCCGCTATCCCAGCGTCGATGGCTGGCTGATCGATGCCATCTATACGCCGCCTCCGCACTGGAGCGGAGATAGTTTGCCCCCTCTCTATGTTGAGGTACATGGCGGTCCATCCTGGGCACGCCAACATAGCTGGTCACCCTTCGTGCAATTCCTGGCGGCGGCAGGCTTCGCGATCCTGCAACCTAACATGCGCGGCAGCTGGGGACATGGAGTCACCTTCGCGGATGCCGTCCTGGGCGATATGGGCGGCAAAGATTTTCAGGATATTCTGCATGGAATCGACTATCTCGTAGAGCAGAAGCTAGTGGATGGCGAACGCGTCGCCATTGGTGGTTGGAGTAATGGTGGCTTCTTGAGTGGCTGGGCGATTACGCAGGAGCCAAAGCGCTTCAAAGCAGCTCTTATCGGCGCAGCTATCATTGATTGGATCGGCATGCATGCAGGCTCAAATATTCCCGATGCCGATACGCGCCTGCTTATGCAGAATCCCCTGGAGAATCCCGAGGCCTATCTGCGGAACTCGCCCCTGGCCTTCGCCGGGCGTATTGAGACCCCCTCGCTCATCCTGCATGGCGACGCCGATCCAGCCGTTCCCGTAGCACAAGCCTACGCCTTCTACCGCGCCCTACGCGAGCGCGGCGTGCCTGTCGAATGCGTTATCTATCCCCGAGAGGGCCATGGACTAAGCGAGCGCAAGCATATCAAAGACTACTACGAACGCCTGCTACACTGGCTGAAGCGCTATGTGTAGACAAGGGAGATAAAGTCAGAGCTGAAGCTCCCCGCGCTAAAGCGCTGGGGGTTCCAGGGATTCGTTCCACGCTTCCAGTCCTTCCCACTGATGCAGGAAAGCTGGCTCTTGTGGTGGTTCCCCTGGACTTTTGGGCAGACGCGCTCCAGCTCTGGGGATGCCAAAGCTTCGGGGCAAGGACTGCCCCTCTCTCGCGCGTTGTGCTAGACGCTCGTGTGCTGCCCGCAGGCGCGCTTCCGCACCCTCCCAATACGCTTGGTGCCGGACACACGAGGGAGTGGGTTCTGCTGGATCGAGATAGGCGGCAAGGAAGGCCGAATACAGGTCGCGTTGCACCGGTCCTACGCCGCATTCGCAGTGATGCCAGCGCTGAGAAAGCGGCTTCTTGACCCGTCTGCCACAGCCGTGGCACCATTGGCTCAGCGCCGTTGTGCGTGTGGGAACCTCGACCAGGGTGCCGCCCGTGCTTGCAACGGTGCGTCTCAGGAGTTCCACAAACATCCCTGGTGCTCGCAGTCCCACACTCTTGCCGAAACGTTTCTGCCATGCTTTGTAGGAGACCTTTTCGAGGATGATGGTCCTGCCCAGCGCGACCACCTCGTGCACCTTGCGCCCATGTAGGCTCTTGCGGTGCGCCGCCAGCTTGCGCTCTCTGGTCGCCTTGCGTCGCCGGGTGGCTTGGTAGCGCTTGCTGTTCTTCCAGGGCAGACGCTTCTTCCCCTGTTTCTTAACGCGCCCCTTCTCGTCGTAGTGCTCTGGATTGCCCGCTCGCCGCTGCCGATCCATCTGCCGCTGCAAACGGCGAATGGCACAGGCCTCAGGAGCCAGTTCCGCGCAGAACACCTGCAAGCTCGCCTCCCCTTGCTGGGGAACGAGCGCCAGGGTCGAGGGTCCCAGGTCAGCCCCAACGATGCCCTGGCCAATCGTGTGCTTGGGTTTGTGGTGGGGCTTGCCCTCCAGGGCCAACTGCACGACGTAGCGAGAGCCCTGTGCATCGGCTCCGGCCGCTCTGGGGCTGCTGGCGGGACGTTGGATGAGGCGGGCGTACTTGATGCGGTGCCTCAAGCCATGGGTCACCACCTCATCCTTCCAATTGATGAGGGCGGGCATCTGGTCTCCGTTCCAGAGCAGATAGCCGGCGTTGCCTTCAGAGGCGGGCTGCAGGACAAAGCGGAGACTGGTATCGTTGCGCTTGTTCTCGATGCTGGAGAGGCCACGTCCTCGGCTCTTGAAACGCAACCGTTTCCCCTTGCCCAGACAGACGCGATTGAGAGCACGGTAGGCGCGAGTGGCCAGGGTTTGGGCGAGCACGGCCTCGATGTGTTCGGCAATCCAACCCACGCGCAGCCCCTTGACGGCTTCATGCAGGGCGGCTTCGGAGAAGCCATGCGCCTTGCGCAAGGCGGAGAAGGCTGCCGCTCGTTCCGCTTTGTGGGTGCGAGGAAGGGCGCGGGCCTCTTGCCAGGCGGGGTCAGACCGCATGCGGCGCAGGCGCTGTTGTCCTTGGGAGAGGATAGCGTTGTAGAGCTGACGAGCGGCTTCCAGATGAGCGCGCAGGCGGGCGGCTTGCCCTGCATCAACGGCCAGGGGCAGTTCCAGCAGAAAGGTGGGCGTCGCCGGTCGCTTCTCCTGCTGTTCCTTCTGTTTGTGTTGTCCCTGACACTTCTTCGGCATTGTGGCCCCTTCTTCGAACATACACGTGATCTCGATCCACTGACGTCTATTGTACCAGAGGAACGGGAAGAACGCAAGTTCTAGGTATCTGACCCTGCTCTCTTTCCTCTCATCCAGCAGAGGCAGCGATTCATCCCCGGCATCAATGACCGGGGCTTTCTCGCCGCGTTCTCTGTAAAGAATATGAGAATAGAGCATTGGCATCCGCCAGCGCTCTATTCTTAAACGTTTGGTGTGAATTCCGATAGGTTGTTCACCATGCAAGTAGCTCAGCAAACGCTAAAGGAGCCTCATCGCGTTGCAAGTTGAACCAGATACAAAAATTGTGCAAGGCTACTTTCGCAGCCAAACAAGCTTGAAAACCAGTCAGATCATGGGGCCGTTCGCGCGCCAAGCGGAAGGTGTTCAAGAGCTTGTCATTGACCGTCTCAATAATTTGCCGCAGATGAGCAAGCCAACGGCGCAAGGCTTTGGGCCAGTGCTGCTTGCTGCTCTGATGCGGTGGAGTAATCAGATCCACCTGATAGCGCTCTTGGAAGGTGCACCTGGGCCGCTCTCCGCGAACCCTTTATCCGCGACATACGATCCGCGAGCAGGCCGGCCAGCGCTCGGCAACTGGGGCGAAAGGGTATGTCGTGCAGCAAACAATGTCATTGCCAGATGCTGATCATGCGTACTCGCGCTGCCAAACCCAAAGCCGGTGATCACTCCCTGCTCTGTCACGCTGAGCAGCAAATGGAAGCCTTCGTACCAACCAACGCGATTACTCCAACCAATATCCGCCTGACCAGCCAGCCAGCCCAGGCCACGGCGTTTGGCATCACGCGTGGGAGCAGCGGTGCTATCGAGTACTTCATACGCCGTGTCTTGTGCTCGCAACAACTGCACCACAAACAGGGCAAAGGCCGTGATCTCGTCGCGATAGCTTCGTTGCAGCCGATTGAATTGGCTGCGATTGGGCAACTGGGGAAACGCCTTGCGCAAGTGATACTCCGCGTAACGGTAAAAGGCGCGTTCGCTGGGAAATTGCACCCATTGCCCAAACAAAGCCAGGGTGATCACCTCACTTCGGCTCAAGGACGTTTGGGGGCCAGGTCTGGGCTTCTCTGTTCCCGGCTTCGACTGGCAAAATTATCGACCATGACGTACAGTGTTGTTATGAAGGTCTCCAGGTCCATCATCAGCGAGTTCCTTTTCTTACGAATTGGTTTGGTAAGCTCACTGTACGGCCTGGAACTCTTCTTTTTCAAGCCTTTTCTAACTCACACCAAACGTTTAAGATACACTAATCGTTACCAACTAAGCTGGAATCGCCGACCAGTTCACTGAGTGCATGCTGAATATTAGCGATGCTGGAGAAAGAGGCACGATTGAGAAAGCGAGCGGGAAACTCTACTTCAAATTCATCTTCCAGGGCGAGCATGACATTCACGCTTGCATGAGAAGAGAGTCCGGCATCATAGAGATTCGCATCGTCGCTCAGCGTGTCTACATTGATTGGTAAACGCGCATTCTCACGTAAGATAGTTCGAATACGTTCATTCATTTTTGTTCTAAGTCCCTTCTATGAGAGAAATAAAGAAAGATAAAAACGATATATATACAGGAGCATCCAACGTTTAGCTGGATACAAGGTCGGCAATCACGATAGCTGTAGCATACTCTATTTCATGGCTCATACTGAGAGAAAGAGCATAAATTCCCCGTTGCTCCGCCAGTTCAGCAGCTGTACGATGGAGAACAATATCGCAGGCTCCATCCGGAGCGCGTCTGACTTCGATCTCACGCCAACCGCCCCAAAAAGGTTCAGGGCGCAGGATCTTCACCGTTGCCTCCTTCGCCGCGAAGCGCACGGCGAAGCTCTGAGCAACCGCTTGAGAACTGGTATGGCTGCAACAATAGGCCTGTTCTTCTTCAGTAAACAGACGGTTTAGGTAGATTTTGCCAAAGCGTTCAATAGATTCTTGGATATGTTTTACAGGTACGAGATCTATACCCACCCGATATGGTGATGCATGCATATATTTGCTATTTTTCGATCGCTATGACGACTTCTTCGAATATTGCCCATTATAAAAGTCTTCAATTGTACATGTCAATCTTTTCTCTTTTCTCGAGATCGAATATACCGGGTGGGACCAAAGGGTAAAAGGACATTGCCTTGCCATAGTGGTACAGTGCAGCCTCTGAAGCCCTTGCTGGCGATTTTTCTCTGTTGACGAAACAGATGGGCTATATTATAGTGCGATAGATAAAGTACGGCATATGTCTTACAGCATTGGTATCCATTAGTCTCAAAAACAGTGCACAGCTACAGGGCTCCCTTAAGGAGCCATGTATTGATAAATAAAAATTCCTATTCTAGATCTATATATCCCATTTTATTCCGCTCTTTGCGTTTACTCAAACTACAATATCCATGTCTTTATGCTTCCTAAGCACAACAAAGGAGACTTACCTCTTTAATGGAAACTATTCATTCTGTTGCCGAGGTTATTTCAAATCGAGATGACCTGATCCAAAAAGTACGTCTTATCGGCAAAACAATCGCTCAACCGGCAGCGGCCAGTGTGGATGGCGAGGCGCGTTTTCCTCACGAAGCTATAGACGCGCTACGCCAGGCACGTCTCCTCTCGCTCTATATTCCTCGCCAATATGGCGGTGACGAATGTAGTTTTAGCGACTTGATTGCAATCGCCCAAACCCTCTCGCAATACTGTGCCTCAACGGCAATGATCTGGGCTATGCATCAGATTCAAGTAGCCTGCCTGGTCCACCATGAACAAAACTCCCCCTTCTTTCAGCAGTATCTACGCGAGATCGCCGAGCACCAGCTTCTCCTGGCATCAGCCACCTCCGAGGTAGGCGTGGGCGGTGATATTCGCAGCAGTGTTGCCGCGGTCGAGCAGGATGGAGAAGGCTGCCGTCTCTTCAAAAAAGCCACCACGGTCTCCTATGGCTTATATGCGGATGGCTACCTGGTAACGGCCCGCCGCTCACCTGAAGCGGCTCCTGGCGACCAGGTCTTTGTACTACTCACCCGCCCCACGACCCAGCTAGAGCAGACTGGAACCTGGAACACATTTGGCATGCGCGGCACCTGTAGCCCGGGCTTTAATATCACCTCTACCTTCCCTGCGGAACAGGTTTTGAGCACATCTTTCGCGGATATTGCTCCCCTGACGATGGTTCCCTTCTCGCACCTGCTGTGGGCTGCCTGCTGGCAAGGTATCGCCATCGATGCCTTTGCGCGTGCACGCAAGTTTATGCAATCCAAAGCTCGCCAGCTCAGAACCACCTCCCTGCCAGGCGATGGGCGACTGGTTGAGGCCAATAGTAACCTGCAATTGATGCGCTCTACGCTCGCTACCGCGGTACAGGAGTACGAAGATATCCTGCGCGATCCCGAGCACGCGGCGGAGAAAGCCTCCGACATGGGCTATAGCATCCGACAGAACAACGTCAAAACTCTTGCCTCACAACTTGTGATACAGGTGGTGCAACAGGCTCTCTATATTTGCGGCATGGCCGGCTATAAAGAAGACTCCCCCTTTAGCATTGGGCGCCACTTGCGCGATGCCTACTCCGCCAGCCTTATGATCAGCAATGATCGCCTCAATACCACCAATGCTGCCCTACTGCTCGTTCATAAAGAAGAAGCATAGAAAGTAGATAGAAGAAGATGGCGCAAGAGTTTTCAGCCCACGAAAGCACGTTTCTTGACCAGTTAATTGCCCATGGCCTGCTTATTCCTTCTGGCGTGCAGGGCATCTATGGCAAAAGCGGCGTGATGGAGAATGTTATTTGCCGTATTGACGAGCTACTGACCGATATCGGGCGCGAGATGAGCGCGGATATTATGCGCTTCCCACCCGTCATGAACCGGGTAACCGTTGAACAGACAGGCTATATGAAGTCTTTCCCTCAGTTGCTGGGCTCGGTTCACTCCTTCACTGGCAAGCATCGCGAGCATCAACAGTTGCTGAACGCGATGGAAGAGGGCCAGGACTGGAGCCAATCCCTCCCCTCAACGCAGGATGTCTTGATCCCAGCCGCCTGCTATCCAGTCTATCCTACCCTCGCAGGCACGCTTCCGGAAGATGGACGCCTGGTTGACGTCTGCTGCTTCTGCTTCCGCCACGAGCCTTCGCCCGATCCCGCCCGCATGCAGTCCTTCCGCCAGCACGAGTTCATTCGCATCGCGGACGCCCACACGGTTGAGCAGTGGCATGGCGAGTGGATTAAACGAGGCGACGCGTTCCTGCGTTCACTGGGCCTGGAGCCAGTAGTCGCACCCGCCAATGATCCCTTCTTCGGTCCCGGCGGACGCCTGCTCGCAGCCAGCCAGCAGGAGCAACAGCTAAAATTCGAGCTTCTCTCACCCATCAATTCAAGCGAGCATCTGACCGCCATCTCCTCCTGCAATTATCACCAGGACCACTTCGCGAGCAAGTTTGGCATTTATACCGCTAGCGGCGAGATCGCGCATACCTCGTGCATCGGCTTTGGCCTTGAACGCATCGCCCTGGCCCTCTTCCGCAAGCATGGGCTGGATACCGCTGAATGGCCCGTTGAAGTGCGAAAAAGGTTGGCCATATGAAACATCTTGTGACGAGTATCGATGTTGAGAACTATACGCCGCACTGGCTCCATAGCAGCACCAATCACTGGCCACAGTCCAATTGCTATGTAGATCTATGGATTGAAATTTTGCATACTCTGCATGTCAATCCCCTGGCCTGCTTCGCCTTTACGCTCTCCATCGATTTTGAGGGAGATCAGTGGACGTTTTTCAAGTTCCCCATTCATGATCTCTTCTTACTCTATGGCATCGATGTCCAGGAATTGAATATCTGGAACGCGCTTTTGCCGCAGATCTGTGAGCAGGCAAGCCGAGATCGCCTGGCACTTGTAGAGGTCGATGCCTTCTATCTGCCAGATGTGAGCGATACAAATTATCATCGCATGCATGAGAAGACCACGATTGGCGTTCAATCTATTGATCCTGAGGTGCGTGAACTCCATTACTTCCACAACAGCGGCTATTATAGCTTGCAAGGCGAGGATTTCGATGGCATCTTTCATCCAGATGCACAGGTGGGTAGGACGGTGGTTCTCCCTCCCTACGTCGAGTTTGCCAAATTTGACCGTTTACAGCGCCACGCGGATCAAGAATTGTCCATGTTAGCGCTTGAGCTATTACGCGGCTATAGTCGACGTATCCCATCAGCCAATCCCTTCACGACCTATAGCCAGCACTTCCAGGCGCATCTGGCAGCGCTCCCTGACCTGCAAGCCTATCACCAATATGCCTTTGCGACCCTGCGACAGTATGGCGCCTGTTATGCCTATGCCAGTCTCTTCCTTCAATGGCTGGCAGACTACCAGGGCGCCCATTTCAAAGAGGCTGCGGCACACCTGGAGGCTATCTCCAGCGGCACTCAGGTCTTCCTGCTGAGGGCCGCGCGCGTGGTCAGAAACAAGAAACCCCTGGACCATCTCCCCTACTTTGAGGAGATGGCGATGCACTGGGATCAAGCCATGCAGCATATTCTCGCCAATCTGGCATAGGAAGAAAGAGGCAAGGCTATGCATCCCACTTATCAGGCGTCTACGCATCGGCAGATCTCGCTGCATGATGGCTGGGAACTCATCTCAGTTGCTCCAGGCAGCTACCAAAACCCGGAGCAATTGGCATCAGAGACCACGCGCTGGCTTGCGGCCTCGGTACCCGGCACGGTCATGCAGGCGCTACAACGCCATCAGCCCTGGGACTTCAACGCACCTCCGAACGCCGACGAGCATGACTGGTGGTATCGCTGCACCTTCGCGGCGCCCGCCAGCATGGAGGGAAAACATTACACTCTCGCGTTCGAAGGTCTGGCGACGGTCGCAGATGTCTGGCTGAATGGCAAGCTCATACTCCAGGCCGAGAACATGTTCCGGGCCTATGAGGTCGACGTGACGCCGCTCCTCACTGAGCGAAACGAACTCCATCTCCATTTCCACTCCCTCGCGGCTCTGCTGGCACAAAAGCGCCCACGTCCACGCTGGCGTACCAACCTGGTTGAGCAGCAACAGCTACGCTGGTTTCGCACGACGCTGCTGGGTAAAATTCCTGGCTGGTCGCCTCCCGTTCAGGCGGTTGGTCCCTGGCGACCAATCTCCCTGGTGGAGCGCTCGACCCTCGTCATAGAACACCTGCACATCCGCCCGAAGGTGCAAGAAAATACGGGTGTAGTGAGCCTTGACCTCCGGGCCAGGAGCCTGGATGGAGATGTACCAAGCCGCGTCACGCTGCGGCTTGGCGAGACCACTGTAGCCTTACAGGTGCAGACCGATACGCCATCCACCTTTGCCCTGACAGGCGAGGCCCGGCTCAACGATGTCGCCCTATGGTGGCCACATACCCATGGGCAGCAGCCACGCTATCCCGCCAGTATTCAGCTTTATTATCCAGACACAGTGGTGGAGATAGATTGCGGTTCGCTGGCCTTCCGCACGCTTGAACTCTGTACTGCACAAGAAGGTTTCAGCCTCCACGTCAATGGTGCAACCATCTTTTGTCGCGGTGCCTGCTGGACGCCTCTCAACATGGTGACCCTCACAGCGTCCCCACAGGAGTATCGCGAGGCGCTGCTGACCATTAAAAATGCCGGAATGAACATGATCCGCGTCGGTGGCACGATGGTCTATGAGGACGAGGCCTTCTATACCCTCTGCGACGAGCTGGGCATCCTGGTCTGGCAGGATTTTATGTTCGCCAACATGGAGTATCCAGTCACGCAGGAGGACTTCCTCGCCAACGTGCAGGCTGAGTGCAAGCAGGTGCTACAACGCCTGCAACGGCATGCATCCCTCGTACTCTTATGCGGCAACAGCGAGATCGCGCAACAGGTCGCCATGCTAGGCCTGCCCGAGGAGCGCTGGAGCAACGCCTTCTTCGACCAGCTCCTGCCAGAACTCTGCCAGAGCTATACAGATGCCCCCTACTGGTCATCAACGCCAAATGGTGGCGCGCTCCCGTTTCAGGTCAATGCGGGGACCTCAAACTATCAAGGTGTAGGAGCCTACCTGCGGCCGCTGGAGGATGCACGCCAGAGCGGGGTACGCTTCGCCACCGAGTGTCTCTCCTTCGCCAATATCCCTGAAGACCAGACGCTTGACCTGTTCTTAAAGCCCAATCAGTCGCCCGTCCATCATCCCAGGTGGAAGGCGCGTGTGCCACGAGACAATGGTCCCGGCTGGGACTTCGACGATATCCGCGACTACTACCTGGAGAAGCTCTTCCGCGTTGAGCCTATGAAACTGCGCTACGCGGACATGCAGCGCTACCTGGCGCTGGGGCGCGTCACCACAGGTGAGGTCATGGCCTCCGTCTTCGCTGAATGGAGGCGCCAGCGCTCCTCCTGTCAGGGGGGGCTGATCTGGTTCTATCGCGACCTCTGGCCAGGAGCAGGCTGGGGCGTAGTAGACTCCACGGGCTATCCCAAGGCGCCCTACTACTACCTGCGTCGCATACTGGCTCCCACCACCTGCTTCTTCACGGACGAGGGCTTGAGTGGGCTGAGTCTGCACCTCGTCAACGACACTGAATACAACATTCCTGCCGTGGTACAGCTCACACGCTATCGCCTGCCAGGCACACTCCTGGAGACAGCAAACGCTGAAATCCTGCTGCCTGCATGTAGTGCGCAAGAACTGCACGCTGAGAAGCTCTTCGGGCATTTCCTGGACCTGACCTACGCCTTCCGCTTTGGTCCACCGGGACAGGATCTCGTGGTTGCCACCCTAAGCGCCCAGGAGACAGGCCAGGTACTTGGAGAAGCCTTCTACTTCCCCCACCAGGGCCTGCCCAACACCCGCGAGCAGTCAGTCGGTCTACAAGCCCACGCTCGCCCTCTGGAAGATGGCTCTTACGAACTGCACATAAAGACCGAGCAATTCGCCCAATCCGTCGCTATACGAGCAAACCAGTACCTACCAGAAGAGAACTACTTCCACATGCGTCCCGGAAGTGAGAAAATAGTCCGGCTGGTACCGATGGGAAAAAAGTCATCCCTATGGGGATCGCTCTCAGCACTCAATAGTATGAATGATATAAATATAAACATATACAAAGGTACAGCTTCTGGTTAAATAGCGAGTTATGTATAGTTTATTGCTTTAGAAAATATCGAATCCTAGTGAGAAAGTGTTCGTATGGAGAAAAGAATACAACATTCAGAGCTCTCGCAAGAGAATCTGCAAGTCCCCATTCATATTATTCAAGTGGGAAAAAACCAGCAACCATTTATTATGTTTCATGGTGACTGGACAGGAGGACCATTTTATTGCTACACCCTGGCACGTTCCCTGGGCCGCGAGTATCCCTTCTATGCGCTTGATCCGTATAACTTCAATGGCCCTCAGAAACCTCTAACTTTCGAGGAGATGGCCACTGCACATCTCCAAGCCTTAAAAGTGCTTCAGCCTGAAGGCCCTTATCTATTGGGTGGCTACTGCAATGGTGCACTCGTAGCCGGCGAGGTCGCACGCCAACTACAGGTACAAGGCGAAGAGGTAAAACTCCTTGTCCTTATTACTCCTTCTACGCTTTCTTCTGTTCCCAAAACAATTCACACTATGTTACGTACCTTTGGTCCTCTCGTTGGCCTGACCTCAACACGCCAACGCGATGTCTTTATACAACTGCGACACGTGTTAAGACACATATACCGCAAGCTCCTTCCACCCAACAACAAGCATCTTGTTGGCTTCTCGCAATTATTGAAGCTTGAACCACGGCTTGAAGCACTATTCCCTCCCTTAGAAGCCCTCTATAACGACTATATTGGCGTTTTCACCTGGCTCGCCTGCAATTACAAACCACATTTTGATCCGCAACCTGCTAAGTTTATTTGGGTCGAGGAGGATCTGCATAACAGGGCTAAGTGGCAGGCATTTGAACAAAATGCTCCTCTCGTCATTATTCCAGGTGCCCATTTAGCATGCGTTACAGACCATGTGAGCTTGCTTGCCGAACACCTAAAAACCTTCGTAGTGCAGAGTCAAGAAGAAAAGGCATCCATCTTGGAATCTCAGCTCTCAACTCCCTAACAAAAAAGGGTCGACAATTATAAGATATATGCTACAATTGCCGACCCCACTTTAGATAGTGCTATTAACTCTCTTGCTGCTTCCAATGCTATTCCAGCAATTTTTGGCGCAAACAACAACTATTCCTTTCCCTCGTAGGACACAACCTTTACCTCATGTGGCGCAAGAGAGACTTTTATACTGCCATTGATCCATACCACGAGCGTTGTAGTGGACTTATTCACCAGCATGACATGACTTTGCGTAGCCAAAGCTTCGACGCCACTGGAACCTGTAATATCGGCGCTGTAAAGTTTTTCGCCAGATCCAAAATCATTTTTGAGGCTCTTAAGGGTGTAGAACCAGGGGTGAGCCTGCCCTCCACCTGGATACGAGGGACTCGTCCAAAGACCAAGATCGGTAGACCCATCACCTGAAGCACCCCAACTCAAGGCAACTGAACCACCTGCTTTAATGAATTTCATCGTCGTACTAGCCTTTACAGCGTTGTCGAACGCTGCATCAGCAGGACCGCCAGAAAGATATTGACGTGGTGCGGCGAACCATTCAGCCATCCAGATTGGCAAGGTAGTGGAGCCTGGATAAAGCGTAGGGTCAAGTGAACGTATCCAGGTAACGAGATCAGCAAAGACACCGCCAGCCGTAAATGGATCTGTCGCTAGCAAACCTGTATCACGATTCTCAACAGAACCATCTATTGTAATAAAGCCAGCGCCATCCTTATGCTGAAGCCAATATTGAATAACATCGAGTGAGCGCTGATCGATGGTTCCATAAACCTTGGAGAATCGGGAGGGATCACTTGCATGCTTAGGTGTGGACCAGGTATCCATAAAGATATATGGACCGCCTATGTTGATGGTCTTAGGATCTATTCCATGCGCCTTCGCAACCTGCAACAGCGTATTATACACCTGATTATACATGTAGGTATAACCATGATTGGCATACGAACCATTAGGGTTCCCAGAACTGGTCGTATAATCAAAGTTATTAATCGCGGGATCATAATAACCTTTCATCTCATTCCAGACCTGGAAATACCGGACATTATATGGTGGAACCATATAGCGTTCCGCAACTCGCTGGACAAGGTGTAACCAGGAACCCATCTTATTATCGAGGATACGCGACTCATATGCGATGGTAGACCATTCATCCGCTGCGGTAAGCGTCTGAGCTGGCTTTCGTCCCACATTTCTCCCTTTCATCCACCAGGGAGCCTCACAAAGGGTAAGAACAGGTGTACTGCCAGTTTCTACCATGGTCTGCAAACGCTGATCAAGTAGGCTCCAATTGGTTGGCTCAGGATCAGAAGGATTAGGCCATGGATCGGGCAAACCCCATCCCATAATATGAGTATTCTGAAATGCTATATTGCCCTTGGCAAGGGCCTTCGCCTGATTAACAGCCTCAAGATCATTGGATCCCCATGAGGAAAGAAGCGAGTTATCTGTTTGGGTTATGCCAGTGGTAAAATGACTTTCACCAATCTGACAGGAAGGATCGATAGTTACTACTATTGCATTGCTCTCCTCCCCTTCGCTCATCCCATCTTTTTTGCAGGGAACGCTAGAAGGATTACTATTTTTAGCATCTGGAGATGCGTTAGAGGCTGGAAACTGAACTTGCGATGGAATTGAAGAGCAAGAAACAAAAAGCACGAAAAATAAGGGCAAGCACGCAAGAAAGCCTGGAATACGCTTGTTTTGAGTGTTCATAAAAACCCCGCTGTATACTGTGGCCTCTATCGTTGAGGATGCAAGTCCTCTCTAGCCACTTGAAGTGTCCACGCCAGTGAATTGAATTACACCAATGCATGACACTAACTTATATATGTACGCCTTTAAATAGGCATGTGTAACACTCCTGGGCTAGAGGTAGCCAGTTTCACCTATAGCGCACAGTGAATTTGCGCATTCAAACTGGCCCATGTATACTTTTCATCATGTTCGCTATTGTATAACTCAGACACCTATCAGACCTTTTGCTTCTGGTTCTTTCAAGTGATAGCCAGGGATATATTCTACCAATTAGCAGCAAAAAAACATTTTGAGATACATCTATGAAAAATGTAGCACATCCGTTAAAAGTTCTAATGGTCACTCCTCGATATTTTCCATATGTAGGGGGAACAGAGACTCATGTTCACGAGGTTGGTCCACGTCTTGCCGAGCGCGGCATTCATGTTACGATTTTGACTACAATTGCCAACCCCGATGATTATGATCGCTTGCCACACGAGGAAACCGTTGAAGGAATGCGTGTAATACGTGTACGTGCCTGGCCAGCACAGCGTGACTACTACTACACCTCCGAAATACGTTCTTATATAAAAAAAAGCAACTGGGATCTCGTTCATTGTCAGGGTAGCCATACCTTTGTGCCGATTCTGGCAATGCTTGCCGCTAAACAAATGCATATTCCTTACGTTGTTACCTTCCACACTGGTGGGCATACATCGCACATACGTAATATGCTACGAAGCGTCCAGTGGCATAGTCTACGTCCATTGCTAGCTGGCGCATCCAGACTGATTGCCGTGTCTCGCTTTGAAAAAGAATACTTTCGAGACACGCTCCACCTGCCAGAAGATCAATTTTCGCTTGCTCCCAATGGGTTTATTCCACTTAGCCACGATCCAGAGCTACTTACTCCTCCGCCTTCTACAGGCTCTTTGATTGTTTCGGTTGGTCGGCTAGAACGGTATAAAGGACATCACAAACTTATTGCCGCACTTCCTTTTATTCGTGAGCGCTGTCCTGATGCTCACGTCCTGATTTTGGGTAGTGGACCTTATGAAACAGCCTTGCGCGAACTAGCTCAGAAATATGGTGTGGCGGATCACGTGGAAATTCGCTCCATCCCTCCACATGAGCGGCAAACTATGATGCAATTGCTCTCACAGGCCTCAGTTGTTACCTTGCTCAGTGAGTATGAATCACAGGGTATAGTCGTTATGGAAGCACTGGCACTCCGCCGTCCCGTACTTGTTACCGACACCTCTGCCCTTCATGAGTTTGCTGAGCAACGGCTTGTATGTGCGATCCCGCTTAAAAGTGATAGTGAACAAATTGCGCAAGCCGTGCTCAAGCAGATACATCATCCCATTCTTCCAGTAAACTTCTCATTGCCAACATGGGATGAATGTGCTGACAAACTCTTTACAATTTATCAACAAGCTACCAGCTAACCAAATGAGCTGATCTAGCTGTGCTTGACAGCAAAAGAGGTTAAAGGTAATGAAACATGTGGTTAGGGATAACTATCGTCAATGGGAGTTAGGAATGTTAAAAAATAACCAACCTTTTTGTCAGGTATAGGTTTTATGATCTAACTCTTATTCCCGCAAAGCTTACGTTCTATAGGGAAAAGAATACTTAAAAGCATTACGTTATTTTGTTTGAATATTTAAATATTTCATAGGAAAGTGCAAATGGAAGTACATACATATCCAAGTGTCAGTGTAGTAATTCCAACACGCAATGAAGCTCTTAATCTGCCTCATATCCTTCCAGAGATACCAACCATCGTCACCGAAGTTGTTCTTGTCGATGGACATTCTACTGACAACACTATCGCAGTTGCTCGTGAACTGCGTCCAGATATTCGTATCTTGACTCAACAAGGTCGTGGCAAAGGAGATGCGATGCGTGCAGGTTTCGCAGCCTGCACTGGTGATATTATTGTCATGCTCGACGCAGATGGATCAGCCCATCCAGCTGAAATTACACTCTTCGTCGAGGCACTAATGAATGATTATGACTTTGCCAAAGGTTCGCGATTCCTTAAAGGTGGGGGTAGTCATGATCTCACCTGGTTACGTGCTATAGGCAACTTTGGATTATGTCAATTCACGAATATTCTTTACGGCCGTCGCTTTAGTGATCTATGTTACGGTTATAATGCGTTTTGGCGTTATTGCCTGGAGAGCGTCGAATTAGACTGTACAGGTTTTGAGATTGAGGCACAACTTTGCCTGCGTATGCACAAAGCGCACTATCGCATTGTGGAAGTCCCAAGCATCGAACATCAGCGTATCCATGGCGAAAGTAATTTGCGTACTTTCCCTGACGGCTGGCGTGTTCTTAAAACAATTCTGAAAGAGTTTCTTTCTCGAAACAAACAATCTGGGTTGACAAAACGCTCGCCCAGGCGACATATTCAACACACTGAGATCGAGATCCCAACTACAGAGGGAATTGGCATATAGCAACAATTTATTATTAGGCACTTTTGATAGTTGGTAAGAAAGACAGAAATGGTATTCAGCACATCATCCATGCACGGTGACCAGCGAGTAGAGTACTCACCCAAAACCACAACACATGCTTCAGTAATTATCTGCGCTTATACCCAAGAGCGTTGGAACGATTTACAAGAAGCTGTGGCGTCTGTCCAACAACAAACACAGCCTCCGCATGAAATAATAGTTGTGGTCGATCATAATCCAACTCTGCTTACGCTTGCCCAAAAACATCTACAGGGTGTACGAGTACTGGAAAACCAGGAGGAGCGTGGCCTTTCAGGCGCACGCAATACAGGTGTAAGTATCGCTCAAGGGGATTATATCGCCTTCCTTGATGACGATGCTATTGCAAGCCAATCCTGGTTGCAGTCCTTAGAAGAGGCTCTGAGCAGTTCATATGTTATGGGAGTAGGTGGAGCTGTAACGCCTCAATGGATGGCTCAAGAGCCCGCCTGGTTTCCCGAGGAATTTTACTGGGTTGTTGGTTGTACCTATCGCGGCCTCCCACTGGAAACGGCACCTGTGCGCAACCCAATCGGGGCCAACATGTGCATACGGCGAGAGGTCTTCGAAACAATCGGCGGCTTTCGTAGCGGCATAGGACGCATCGGAACACGGCCTGTAGGTTGTGAGGAGACAGAATTTTGTATACGTGCGCGTCAGCATTGGCCCGAACGCTTTTTTCTCTACGAACCACATGCCAATGTCTACCACCGTGTACCAACCTCACGTGCCAACTGGTACTATTTCTGGGCCCGCTGTTATGCTGAAGGTATTTCTAAAGCCTTTGTGGCCCGTTTTGTAGGCGCCAAAGACACCCTCTCATCCGAAAGTGTCTATACACTGCGCACACTCCCTCAAGGTGTAATGCGCAATTTAGGCTTGGCACTGAGAAAAAAAAGGTTAGGCCATCTGGAGCGCGTTTGTGCCATAATCATTGGCCTGGCCGTTACTACTTTTGGCTACCTGGTAGGTCGCTTTTTCTCTCAAAGAAATGAGAGTAAGCCTACAACTCGGTTCCAACCCAAAACAGCCAATGCGCTTTTGGCTTCCTCAATCGATGAGCCTGATACTATACCTTAGTACCTATATTTACGCAATAGAGCAAAACTAGCGTTAAAGTATAAACACAGGTCAAGCAAAAATAAGTGCTCATGCGTGGAGTTATATTTTGTGATAACGTCTCTTTTTGGCTGGATCAAGAGGAATAGTACTCTTCTTTTTAATACAGGGTCACTGATTGGCACCATGGTTGTCACTTCAGGTCTTGGCTTTGCCTACTGGTGGGTGGCAGCTCGCTTATTTAAGCCTCAAGCTGTCGGCCTGGCTTCCGCTGCTACCTCTGCCATGATGTTGCTCTCTGCATTCTGCATGTTTGGCTTAACAACTCTTATTATCACTGAACTACCACGCAATAAAGGCAAAGAGGGATCTCTTATTAGTACTGCGCTCCTGATTGTAGGAGGCATTAGTCTTATTGCAGGCGCCATCTTTGCAATGCTAGCACCCTTACTTTCACGAGAACTCAATCCGTTGGGGGCGAATGGAACAAATATAGCCGCATTCGCTATCAGCATCTGCATCACGTCGATTACCGTTCTCGTTGATCAGGCAGTAATTGGATTGCTGAAAGGAGGGCTACAATTCTGGCGCAATGCTATTTTCTCGGCAGCCAAACTTGTGGCCCTTTATCTGTTAGGTACCTGGTTCTCAGATACCATTGGTATGTCCATTTACGCCACCTGGACGCTGGGCAACATTATCTCACTCATTCCCCTCTTCATTCTGGCTCTATGGAAAATGCGCAAACGACTTCATAGTATACTGCCAAGTCGGACACTGCTACGCAACCTGGGAGCATCTGCAATTCAACATCATATCCTCAATCTTATTCTTTCCGCACCCGTACAAGTCTTGCCCTTGATGGTCACCATCCTGCTTTCAGCTTCTATGAATGCCTGGTTTTATGTGGCATCTATGATGGCCAATTTCGTATTTTCCATCTCGCTCTCGCTGACCACAGTTCTTCATGCCACCAATGCCGCCCAAGCTAATACCTTATCACAAAAGACGAAATTAACAGTTCTCCTGGCATCGCTTATCGGCTTAATTGCTTGCATTATTGTTGCAGTTGCTGCTGAGCCTGTATTACGCTTTTTTGGTCCAAGCTATGCCACTCAGGCAGCCTGGCCATTGCGCCTCCTTTGCATTGGCGCATTCCCGCTCATCATTAAAGATCACTTCATCGCTATTCGTCGAATTAAAGATGAGATTACCAGCGCGATGCTTCCCATAATCCTGGGTAGTGTGATGGAATTGGTACTAGCTGCCATTGGAGCCAAACTTGGCGGCCTATCAGGCTTCTGCCTGGCTTGGGTTATAGCTCTGGGGGTTGAAGCTCTTTTCATGTCTCGCCTCGTCATCAGAACAATGCTCGGCGTCGATCCTGATGCCAATACCATCAGTAGTATCGCTGATACAGATACAATGATTATGCAAGCTATTCGTCCAGGAACATTTATAGATGATTGGGGCACAGTGATTGAGACTCCAACGCAGAGATTAAATGTAGTTATGAGCTTGAGCAGCTCTACCGACTTTATTAAAAGCCTAGTCCTGACTGATGCCCCGACGGTCCAGTTGCAAAGGATTTCCAGTGATGAGCAACCAACAGTCAAACTGAAGCGCATCAAGACAGCTTCAAGGTCTTCAGGGATACCAGCCCGCAACATACCGAAGACGCCAAAACTAGAACGAAACATCGATACTTCCATCGCGGATGCGCCAACACTTCAGATGCGGGGTGTGAGCCTCCACGGGGAAGAAACTGTTGCTACACCCCAAAACGATCCTGTAGTTCAAGCGAGGCATGACTCCTGGTCAAAAATAGGAAATGCAACCAGCCCTAACACCCCTCCGACAATTGAGTCGTATCCTGGGCCTCCACAGAAAGAGCAAACTTCCAGGGAAAAAATATTAGGGCCATAGGTCATAGTAGCGAAGTTCGTAGCCACCATTGCGACTAAAAAAACCGCCTAAAGCAAGAACGAGAAACAGAGAGCAATGAATAAAGCGCTAAGCATAGAGCAATCACAAGAGAGAGGAAACATGGCAGCATTCTTAGAGCTGGTATGCATCCTCCTTCCAATCGGAGCATTTCTGCTCTGGTATTTTTCCTTGAGTGCCATGGATGTCCGTAAGATGAATGACCTGGGACTCGTTTCTATCATGCCGCCTTCTCTTTTCATTGGTCTGGCACTAATGATGGTCAGTTTCACCTTAACGCTACAAAGACCAAAGCTTCGTACACCAATTATATTGCTTCATTTCGCTCTCCTGCTATTTATGCTTTTTACTATCCATATCTTTATTGAGCAGGAGCCACGTTTTGATATTGTTTACCGCCATAATGGCTATACAGAATACATTATGCGTACGGGAACAGTTGACCCAAGTCTCGATGCCTATTTTAGCTGGCCCGGTTTCTTCGTCTTTAGTGCTTTCGTTACCCGGATCGCGGGTTATCAGAGCGTTCTGGCCTACGCTAACTGGGCACCACTTTTCTACAACATCATCTACATGGGTCCCCTTTATATGATCTTTACCACGTTTACCTCCAACAAACGCCTGGTATGGTTGTCCATGTGGATATTCGCTATCAGCAACTGGATTGGGCAAGATTATTTCTCACCACAAGGTCTCAATCTTTTTCTCTACCTGGTCATTATCGCAATCCTGGTTACCTGGTTTAAATCTCCACCTGAAAGACGCATATCCGCACTTCCTGCTCGCTTGGGACGCATTCGCTTTGTATCGCAATTTTATGCATGGCTTACTGCTCCTAGCGCAACCGCTTCTATTCCAACCTTACCTCTACAACGCTATGCGCTATTAGCTAGCCTGCTGACTGTGTTTGGCTTTAGCGTCTTTGGACATCAGCTGACGCCTTTCTTCATTCTAGCCAGTGTCACCGCACTAGTGCTCTTCAGCCGCTGTTCACCCAAAGTCTGGTGGCTACCTCTAGCACTCGCAGCTATGATTGCTGCCTGGCTTATTTTTATGGCGCGTCCCTATTTAGCAGGCCACATGGATCAAGCTTTCGGTGGGCTGACAAAGATCATGGGCATATTCTCGTCGAACGTCTCAAACCGTTTGAGCGGTAATCCTGAACATTCCTTCATAGCACGCATGCGTATTATTATGACCTTCCTTCTCTGGTTACTGGCCCTCTTTGGAGGGACCTTCCGTTTGATAAAAGGGCATAAAGATGCGAACGCCGCAATTTTAGCAATCGTACCAATTATTTTACTTGTCATACAACCATATGGTGGTGAAATGTTGCTACGCTGCTATCTTTTTATGCTAGTTGGCATGTCCTTCTTCGCGGCCTCTATCTTTTTTGATGTGCCTTCACTGGCAGATCTCAAGAACATTTCCTGGTTTGCACGTGTAAGTAGACGCTTCAATAATAATGCGTTGTTAACAAATAAGACAATCAGAAATTTCCCTCAACTTCAAGGGATCTTAATAGCGATGCTTTTGTTTGTGCTCCTTAGTGGTTTTCTCTTTACACGCTATGGTAATGAGAATACAGATTACAAGACCTATGACGAGGTGAATGGCGTCTTTCATCTCTATGATATCGCTGCTCCCCACTCACTCTTTGTCGCGGGCTGGCTGGGTACTCCCTGGCAAGTCAAAGACTTTGAGAAATTTCAACTTGTGACCCTGGCCGATGATGATACACTCATCAATGCAGTTGACACAAATACTGTTAATACAGTGATACGCTTTATGCAGAGCCAACCGCATTCCCAGGCATATATCCTATTTTCACGCAGCCAAAAGACCTGGTTTAATGCGATGTCAGGCCTGCCAGCAGGTAAATTGGATAGTTTTGAAAACACGGTAGCACTGTCTGGCGATTTCAATCTGGTGTATCGTAATAACGATATACAAATCTATCAGCTTGTTTCCGCTGCCAAAGGAGAATAATTATGCGCCAATCCTGGTTATGGCCAATTTGCCTCGTCCTGGCAGCACTTGTCGCTGGTCTCATTACCTTTGCATTACCAGGGACAACGCTTCAACCATTTGTTGTATTTAGCTTCCTATTTTTCTGCCCAGGAATGGCAATAGTCCGCTTTTTCAGACTGAATTACATTGTTGCAGAATTGACATTGGCCGTTGCTATCAGCCTTTCTTTGGGGGCTATCATCGCTGGGCTTTTCATGTATTCTGGACACTGGTCTCCCTCGGGGATCATGGGAACCTTGCTGCTTCTATGCCTTGGCTGCTCAATTATACAACTGGCAATGCTTCATCCAGCATTTTCCGACCGTCTCAAGTTTATTGATCTTCAAAACACTATTCGCATGCCAACTCTAAACCTTACCGAGGCTAAGACCATGCAGTTACCCAGGCTTACACGCATGGCTCCTCAACAAAAGGATATTGTGGATCGCGATACCATTTTTATGGCTGCCATCAAAGATACAAGCCCTCATCAAACCCAACTTAATCAGAAGGCAATTGAAGAGCAGGAAGATACCAGGGCAATTGAAGAGAAGGCAACAGCGCATGTTCCCAGTATTAGTATTGCTTATTCCCCTGTACCTCAAGCGAAGCCAATCACTCATAAACAACCTTTAGGGGAACAAGAAACACAACAGCTAAACATCAGCGCACTCCAAGCAGAAGACATCATTGAGGAGCAAGAAACCTCTCTTATCTCCTCAATAACACAAAAAGACAGTATCGAGGAACAAGACATTGCCCTTAGCTCAGATAGTTCACCCTCTTCTACTGACGAAGAGCAAACCATTGAGGAGCAAGAAACCTCTCTTATCACTTCACCAACGCTAGAAGATATCATTGAGGAACAAGACATTGCCCCTATCCCAGGTATTTCATCCCCTTCTGCTGATGAAGAACAAGCCATTGAGGAGAAAGAAACTGTCAACATTCCATCGGTACAGGCACCTGAGCCTGATCTGATACCTGAACAAACACTAGAAGATATCATCGAGGAACAAGATATTGCTCCTGTCCCAGGTATTTCATCCTCTTCCTCTGACGAAGAACAGGCCATTGAGGAGAAAGAAACTGTCAACGTTACATCGATACAGGTGCCTGAGTCTGATCTAACACCAGCCGATACTCTAGCCTCAAAGAAAGAACAGATGGAGCAAGAGGAGAAAGAGCCAGCCATTATTGCAGAACCACCAGCCGATTCTTCAACTTCAGAGAAAAAACAAGAGGACCAGGAAGAGAAAGAGTCAGTCATTACTACAGCAAAACCAGAGCCTTCCAAGGAGTCGCAGAAAAAAGAAAAAACTCTTTCTACCAGAACAATAATTCCACACACCAATCCTCATAAAGCTATAGTTCAGGACCCTGCGGCAAAAAATGTTTTGAGAAAGAAGCGTCTCACTAAAGAAGTTGTAAAGCAAGAGGTCTCAGAACAAGACAACATTTGATTGCAAACAAATTCTGATTGGTTCCTTTTTTGCTTGCGTGCCTAGCAAACTTAAAACGGATTTTAGAGCATAGAAGGCAGGAACATATCGCTATACATTTTTTATGCAGAAAACATTATAATGTGGTTAGAAGGAAAAGGTAGCCAGAAAACTTAGTTTTTTAGAAGGTTAACACGAGATGAGTAGGGAAAAGCAGTATAACCGTAGGCAAGTTTCGGGGGTTGCGCTTGCAGCTTTAAGCAGTTTTCTGCTCCTCTTTACCTCTGATGAACAGATGGCCTTCTCCTCTCTAGCCCCTACACCAGATATGCCACCCGATACGACTCTGCATATCGCAACAACATCTCAGCACACTAGCGCCTTTACCCTGGGCATGAGCGATGTTGACACGAACCTTATCTATCCACAATCCTCTGAGCAGGCCTCACAGATCAAGCACTTATTAGCGCAGAGCAGCTCTTTCACGAACATTCACATCATGGGTTGGGGAGCGGATGATCCCTGGCCAGATCCAGCGCAGCCAGAACCCACAAACTGGAGCACACTGGATAAGAAACTGCAAATCGCGCTCGATACCGGGACTACACCCGTGATTACTCTGTGTGAGGCGCCATGGTGGATGAAAGGTCGCCTGAATGCCGATGGCTCAACGACACGCCTTACCAAAAATGATGACTTCGCCGACATTACGTATGATGCACGCGTCTTAGATAACCATATGTCTGACTGGTTACACCTTGTACAAAGAATCGCGGAACGCTATATGGCGCCACCCTACAATGTACGCTATTTTCAGGTCTGGAATGAGCTTAAAGGCTATTACAATCCAATAACCAATAATTGGGATGGCGGGAAGTCACAGGGAGATCCCACAGGGGATAACGCGCGTCATGGCTATACCTACATGTATAACCAGGTCTACACAACCTTGAAACAAGTTGCTCAGGGACAGGGCATAGACCCTCCACAAGTGAAGGTTGGTGGCCCCTATGTGGTGATGGATAGCTGGGCCTCAACCAACGCCCCTGATCGTTCAAACGTCAAAGATCAGTATGGGGCACTTGACCGGAGAAGCCTTAATGTCGTCGCAACATGGCTCGCTGAGAAGCTTGGTGGTGATTTCCTTACCATTGATGGCGGCAATGTTAATAAAGATCAGACCAATCTTACCGACCCCTTTACCGCCACAGAGAAATTCGCTGACGTCGTACAGTGGATTCGCTCGCTTGATCCCCATACATATCCTGGGGCGACGACCCTCCCTATCTGGTGGGCCGAATGGTATGCGATCCCTTTCGCAACAGAGAATAATCCAGACTATAATAACGCCCTCAAAACCTACACCTTGCTCCAGTTTATTAATTCGGGAGTAAGTGTCGCGCTAGCATGGGGTTATGACGATCTGTGGTACGCTAACCCAGCAACACCGGGCCCCTGGTATGGGAGCGCCAATGCCATCAAGGAACATTTCCCCGCTGGAACACCTCTCTATAAGACAAGCTCAACATCACAAGACGTTGTCGCGCTCGCATCCAAAAGCAGCGTGCTCCTGATCAACAAATCATTGTTGCCGCACGTGGTTGATGTGGAAGGCAAACATGTCCCGCTTCGATCTTTCCAGGTCGTTGTGGTCAACCGGTAAAGCGAGGCACTTTCTACAGCTTAAAGTGCCTCATTTCTCTGCTAGCTATCCATTTTCGTGCGCTCGGGGCGGAAGGCGGGCATGCAGAGCGACCAGTATTCACACTCCTGGTCCTGGCTGGCGTTACTATAGGTGACGCGTGTACCACGCTCGATCAGGCAGGTCTCGCCGGGCGCAACCTCCAGGTGCTCTCCCTCGGCCTCGATCGCGAGCACACCTCGCACGACGATGACGACTTCGTCGAAGTCCGCTACCTGGGCTGGCTCACGCCAGGCCGCGGGCGCCAACATATGCGCCAGGCTAAATCCATCATGCTTGCTGTGTAAAGCACCAAAATGCTCGTCGATGATTTTCCCGTCTTCACGTGGGAAGATGCTCCCGTGCTCTACTTTATGTAACATAGGTGCTATTCCTCTCTTTGCTTTTTTATTGATTATACGATACTTCTCAGCGCCTGTGGCGCTTCGTGAGAAGGTAGGGTATCGTGGTCGTCGCGTCGGCGACGACCACGATACCCTACCTTCTCAGTTGGCCTTGCTTGCTTGTAAAGACAAATATGTGAGTTATTTCACCCAAAACGCCGCAGGATGCTCCTGCCCTTTCAGGCATGGGGAGGAATGCGGCGTTCCTTTGGAGGTGGCTTGGGTGGAATACGCCGTAGACATTCTCTCATCTGCTCATGTATTGTTGACAGTCAGATGAAAACTATGGTATAATTTAGCGTATGCAAACGGTATTAACAGCGAAACTCAAATTAAATACAACGCCCGAGCAATTCAAGGCATTACGTACAACGCAACTGGCGTATCGGGATTCTCTCAACTATGTGAGCCAGTACGCCTTTGCGCATGGCAAGATGAGCAATGCTGTTCGTTTGCAAGATGCCACCTACGAAGAGATCCGCCTCCGTTTTCATCTGCCTTCGCAAATGGCCTGTTCTGTTCCTCGCCAAGTTGGTGCCTCGTATAAAACCCTCTGGACAAAGGTCAAGAACAATGCTGTTCATCGTAAGGAAGGGAAGACCAAGAAACGCTACAAAGGGCTTGATAAGGCTCCCAAGTTCATCTCCCCCACGTTGACCTATCAGTACAAGAAAGACTACACCTTCAAGAAAGAGCAGCAGGTGAGCATCCTGACCCTTGAGGGACGTGTTATCGTGCCCTATACTGGCTACAATAAGCATGTTGCATTGATCCAGCGTGGAGCGGAGATTGGTGCATCGAAACTCTGGTATGACAAGCCCAAGAAACAATTTTACCTCCTTGTCTCTCTTGCAATTGAGACGGCTGATCCTACACCTGAAACGCACAAGCAGGTCGCCGGAGTGGATGTGGGGATGCGATACCTTGCCGTCACGGCGATGATGCAAGGGGATTGCACCTTCCATTCAGGCAAACAGATTGTCCCCAAGGCAAACCACTACGCACGACTGAGAAAACGTCTGCAAAAGAAAGGCACTCGTTCAGCGACAAGAAGGCTCGTTGCCATCAGTGGACGAGAGAGACGGTTGAAGCAGAATACCAATCATGTCGTGAGTAAGCGGATTGTCCTACAGCACCCTCAAAGCTTGATTGGACTGGAGCATCTGACAGACATTCGAGAACGTACCAAACGACGCAAAGGCAAAAATGCAAAACAGCGAAAAGCCAATCGTACCTTCTCCAAATGGTCCTTCGCTGAGTTGCATAGCATGATTGCCTATAAAGCGCTCTTACATCGAAGTATGGCAATCAAGGTCGATGCCAACTCTACCTCGCAAGCGTGCCCCAAATGTGGGCACACCTGCAAAGAGAATAGACCCAACAAAGGATTGCTCTTCGTCTGTCAGAATTGTCAGTACACGCTCCATGCCGATCTGGTTGGTGCAAGAAACATTGCGATGCGAACGCTTCTTATCCGGCAAGACTGGATAGGAACGGGCCTCTTGTCAGTACGCGCCTTCTGTGTCGGACGATGAAGCCAAAGCCGCACGCCTGAAACGGTATGCTGAATTGCGGTGGAGTTCAGACACAACTCCAAGCCCTCGGCTTTCGCCGTAGGGTACTGACACTTTATACAGCAAACACCTTTTTTTCCTTGATTGACCCCAACGGCTCTGTTATAATTAGGGCGCTTAGATGCATTGCTTTCAATATAGTACTTACATGCAAAAACATTAGGAATGTAAGGTGGTATTATTGCTATGTTTTGTCCCAATTGTGGCAGAGAAACGCTATCAGATGGATTATTCTGCAATTATTGTGGAACGCGATTACCTACACCAGGACCTACCTCGAAACAGGAAGTAGAAGATGATAAGACGGTAAGCGTCAATACTCAACCTGACGCCGGCAAAGCTGAAAACGAGGTTTCCAGCCAATCAACACAGGCAACCACTATTCAGGCTCAGTCTCCTGTTGAGGATACGCCTGCAATCAACGAGACCGGGCCGATCAATACACCTTCTCCACAGGTTACGCCTGCCTCATCCCAGCCTTTGACAAGCGGCCCCCACCCCTCACATCCATCCGTGCCAACAATGCCGGGCGGGTTTTCGGGTGCCTATCCTCCTGTACCGCAGGCTCAGAGCAATCCCAATTATTTTCAGTCTGGCATTCAGCCGGCGCTTCCTCCGCAGGCGGCTTCGGGTGCCAACTATGCCCCGTCTCCCTATCCAGCACAGCCTGGAGCGCCAGCCCAGCCCCGGCAGCCTGTGGTTATCGTGCTGCCAGAGCGACCCAACTGGGCACAAAAGTTTACTATTCGTCTCTTTCAACCCTACCTGGCAAACAATGCTATTTTCGGGATCATCCTGGGCGCGCTGGTCTCAACTCTGCTTGGCATGCTCTGCTTTTTCTGCATTATCAGCCTGCTAAGCAATGCTGTACCGGAAAACATTTCCCGACAGTACTATGTTGCTTCTAGCGACACCCACATAGCAAACGCTGGGGAGCTTACCGCTGGCAATCTGCTCCAGTTCCTGCCTCTACAGAGTCCTTTTCGCGATTCTGCTGAGCTATTTCTAATCTCTCAAAACGCGCAGACCACTCTGCAAGATACCTTTCCTGGCGGTTCGAACGGGACGGTTACTACCTATACTGAGACGATGACCTCGCCCTTCCATGGCCTCCTGCTACTCCAGGCTCTACTCCTGGCATTGGGAGGTTATATCGCAGCTAGCACAGACTTCCGCAATAGACGCGGCGCCTCCCTGGTACGGGGCATGGCCATCGCTATTCCCTATACCTTCCTGCTCTTCCTGCTCGCAACCCAGGTCAACGGAAACATCCCCCCGGTGGGCAGCACCTCTGCGACACAACAGAGCATCTCCACAATTTCCATTGATAGTACAACTCTGCTCCTGTATGGTCTGTTGTGGGGAGCAGTTTTTGGCCTTGTGGGCGCTGCAATCAAGCTAGGGCAGGGACAGATGCGCCATCACCTGCATCGCTATCTGTATACCCAGAGACATCCCCAGCTAACTGGCATCATCGCTGGTGGGCTGAGCGCACTCCTGCTGGGGCTCTCTCTGGCTATGATCTTTGGCTATAGTTTGTATTCACAGATCAGCCATTATCCTGCCAATAATTCCATTCCCGACGTGATTTTTAACCCGGGCCGCATCGCGGACCCCAACATCGGCCCGCTTCAGGCAGTAGCTGTTTTTGTCCAGGGACTGATGCGAGCCGTTGGCCTTCTCGCCTATGCCTGTGGTATTCCTCTTGTTGTCCAGCACGCTAAGGGACAAGATGGCTACCCTGGTATAGAGCCGGGCTCCTACCAGATATGGAAACAGCTTGGCATGGGAATTCAAGCCCACCCCTGGGTCTTCGCGCTCCTGCTGGTGCCTATCGTGGCGCTCTTCCTGGGCGGACGGGCAAGCGCGGCAATTTCACGCGTGCGTGGTATCGGCCCCGGTGCCATCCAGGGCGCTCTTATCTCGCTCCCCTTTACCGCCTTGCTGCTGCTCTTCACCGCGATCAATACCAATAGCGTAACCCAGTTCTCTACAGCCAATATAGCCAACCCAGGCACCATCTCTATTGGGACACAGGCAGGAGATGTGTTGCTCTGGGGCCTGGTCAGCGGGGTGCTCCTGGGGGCGCTCGGTGGAGCCTATCAGAATAGCGGCTTACGCTCGGTCATAAGTAGAGTGCTTGGCCTCCTGGTTAAACCAGTCGCGCTCCTCTTTACCCCGCTCTATATCTTCTTTGATCTGCTCCTGGGGCGCCCTCGACAGATGAAGCGGAGTAGCGCCTATGTACTGCTCTATACAGCGCTGATTGTGGCGATTGTGCTGGGTATTCTCTCTCTCTTCGTTGGATTGATGCTGGTCCAACAGGCTCAGGCGCTTACCCGCGAGCAGAGCGAGAATTTCCGCAATGTTATGACGCTCTTATTGATTGCTCTACCTGGTATCTTGCTTGTAAGTTCGGCAGCAGCGGCCCTGGCCCACGACCCGCTATTGCCCTACTTTGCTTCACTCCAACCCCAAACAGGGGTACAACCTCAACCTCCGACGACACCGCCAGTCGAAGCATCACAGCCGTTTACAGAATCAAATATTCAGGGAGGGAACGCATAATGCAGCCTGGTACCACCATCCCTACATTTACACCCACAAATTCAGGCTTTTATCCACTGCCAGCGGGATTGAGCACACGGCGACGCATTGCGCTGGTACTCACCATTCTGGTGATCATTGCGATCCTGGCTGCCAGCTTGATCTGGCTCTCCTGGTCAGGCCAGCGAGGATTGGAACTGGGATACCCCCAGCCTGTCGTGCACATCAATCAATTGACGGCGCAAACCTACCATACGCAAGACGAAATTCAATTTAGCGCCCAGGGTACCGGACGCGATTTGAAATACACCTGGGCCTTCGACGATACGCCCTCCGCGAACACCAGCGATACCTCAAACACCAGTAGCAGTGGAACCAATGTCGTAAATAAAGAGGGCCAGCACGTCAACTTTGTCTTTACAAGCGTAGGCTCACACAACGTCACAGTGACCGTGACCGATCCGCTAGGACATATAAGCCAGGATAAAATGTCTGTCACTACCTATCCACCCAAACCGGTCGTCACCTTCACGACAGATAACTCCTTTTACACGTATGTTTACTTCCGCGTCGATACCTCAAATATCGGTGAAAGCACATCAATTGCTAGCTGCACCTGGGACTTTGGCGATGGCACAGTCGAGGACGATACTAGCTCTTATAACTGTACTTCAAATTCACACAGCTATAGTAAAGGCGGAACCTATACAGTAAAACTCGTGGTCACCGATACTTTCGGCCAGAAAAGCGACCCAGCCACGCAGACTGTCCAGGTTCAGGGTTCTTAACGCCCTTTTACACAAACCTGATAATTGAAGCATTCGAGAAAGAGGTGTATGCATGGGAAATTGGGCAATGCCCAATTTCCCATGCATACACCTCTTTCTCCCTGCACGCCGTAGGCGCGAAAGATTAGATATCCATGCTTGCTTTATCCATTAACACATATTAAAATAAATTTGTACACCTCTTCTATGGTCTGCCTGCTCAGTTGCCACAAAAGGAGGCGTGGAAATGCCCTGGACAGTCAATCGCTACTTTACCCTGGCTATCGCGATTATATTCCTCATCGTAGGCACCATTGGTATTGCGTACTCCGCAGATATGCAAACAGGACACATGCTCATCTTCGATGTCGATGTTGTACACAATATGGTGCACTTCCTGACCGGAGTGGTAGCTATGGTCGTGGCTATTATGGGTCCCACGTGGTCCAGGACCTTTAACCGTACGATAGGCGTGATCTATCTCCTGGTAGGGCTTCTCGGCCTGGCCTATCCCGTTCTCTACTTCGATGGTCGCCTGCTGGGCATTATGCATGCCAATCTGGAGGATCATATCCTCCATCTCTTACTCGGCGTTATCGCCCTGGCCATTGGCTTTGCCGCCGAACGCCTACCCGGCGTGGCAACAACCTCGCCACCCGAAGCCTCCATTCAGGATGCTGGCTAAACGCTTGCTACACGCTCTTAAACAAGACAACTGCCTGGCATTTCAAGCTCCAGGCAGTTGTTTGACTATACTTTTATGCTAGACACATTGCTTGTAGCGCTCGCTCATCAAGTGTAGGACCTCCATGCCTGGTAGCTCCCAGAGCGCTTGATTGAAGATCTCCACTTCAATGGGGCCGCTATAGCCTGCGGCCTCCACCAGACGCCGCAGGCGGCGCAGGTCGATGACGCCATAGCCCATCATGCCCCGGCCATTCAACATATCGGGCGTGGGTACAAGCCAGTCACACACATGGAAGCCCAGGATGTGGCCACTCGCTGCGGCAACCTGTTCTTCCAATTCGGGGTCCCACCATACATGATAGGCATCAATGATGACGCCAACACCTGGATGCGCCAGGCGCCGCACAAGCCGATTTGCCTCGCCCAGGCTGACGATCACTGAGCGATCGCCCGCGTACATGGGATGTAGTGGCTCGATACCTAGCTTTACGCCGTGCTCTTGTGCATATGGCAGTAAGATGCTTATCGACTCTTCGACATAGGCACGCGCCGCAAGCAGATCCCGATCCGCGGCGGGGCCGCACACCAACACCAGCGTCTCTGTTCCCAGCACTGCTGCCTCTTCTATGGCGCGCCGATTATCATCGAGACGCTCCTGGCGCTCCCGCGCACTCGCGGCACAAAACCAGCCGCCACGGCAGAGGCTGGATACCTTGAGACCCGCGTCACGTACAAGGCGCACACTCTCCTGTAGCCCAGCCTCAGCCACCTTGTCGCGCCAGAGACCAATCGAGGGGATACCAACGCGGACGCAGCCCTCAACGGCCTCGCGTACGCTCCAGGGCTTAGTGGTCATCTGATTCAAGCTCAAGCGCGAGAGATTTGAGAGATTTGAGAGATTTGAGAGATTTGAGAGATTTGAGAGATTTGAGAGATTTGAGAGATTTGTAAATATGTCGTCGTGCATGCTTCTTCCTCTCTAGGCCATGCCAGCCACAGCCAGCACACGCCGCATGCGTTCACAGGCCATAGCAGGATCTACAAGCAGGCCCGCCTTATCCGCCAGGATAAACAGGTCGGATAGGTGCACAAGCGAGCGCGCGCTCTCCAGGCCTGCTACCAGGCGAAAATGCTCCTGGTGCCCATTCAGGTATGCCATAAAGACGACGCCTGTTTTGTAGTAGTAGGTAGGAGCCTGGAAGATATGACGCGAGAGCGGCACCGTGGGTGCCAGGATGGCTCCATAGCGCTCCCATTCCTGGGCATCTAACGCTTGAAAAGCAGCAGCGGCGGCGGGCGCGATGGCGTCAAAGATCCCCAGCAAGGCGTGACTATAGCCCTGTTCATCTCCACGAATGAGGCGGGCAAAATTGAAGTCGTCGCCGGTATACATGCGCACTCCCTCCGGCAGGCGACGCCGCATCTCGACTTCGCGCTCAGCATCTAAGAGTGAGATCTTGATGCCGCCAATCTTGCTCACGTGGCGCTGAATGAGGTCGAGGCAGGCCTCCATCGCCGCACCATGCTCAGCATGCCCCCAATAGGAGGCAAGAGCGGGATCAAACATCTCGCCAAGCCAGTGCAGAATAACGGGTTGGCTTACCTGCGAGAGAATGGCATCGTAGACGTAGACATAATCCTCTGGCGCACGCGCACAGGCAGCAAGGGCGCGGCTCGCCATCAGAATGATGCGTCCACCCTGCCCCTCGATAAAGGCACACTGCTCCTGATAGGCCTCTATGACATCGGCGAGGGTCAGGCCCGGCCTGGGCAGTAGGTGATCTGTACCTGCGCCACAGGCGATCTCACCCCCATAGGACCGCGCCTCAGTCAGCGAGCGGCGTATCAACTCTTGAGATACCATCCAATCCAAACCCATGCCGCGCTGTGCCGTATCCATGGCTTCTGCGACTGAGAAGCCCAGGCCCCAGAGATAGCGGCGATAGGCCAGGGTCGCATCCCAATCCAATGTCGCTCCGGCGCCAGGAGTATTATCGGCGAAGGGGTCGGCAACCACGTGCGCAGCTGCGTAGGCCTTGCGCTGGCGCGCTGGCGCGCTTGTCAGGGAATATGGTGAGACCTCTGAAAGGGTGTATGTTTCCAGCGTATGGTTAACGCGTGGCAGACGTATCTGATAGGTCATGTGTGCTTCACTCCTCACCTAACTCAGTTCAGCAGCCAGGTCGGGAACGTCTACCCAGCGTCTCTCCTGCCAGGAGCGTAGCCCCAGTTCGGCTACCTGCACGCCTCGAGCGCCTGCCAGCAAATCCCACGGGAAGGGGGTATCACAGGCGACATGCTTGAGGAACATTTCCCACTGGACCTTGAAGGCGTTCTCAAATATGGCATTATCTGGCACGTCCTGCCAGTTGGCATAGAAATCAATGGGGTTTGGAATGTCAGGATTCCAGACCGCTTTTGGCGTGTTCACGCGGCTCTGCACCTTGCACTCGCGCAAGCCAGCGACCGCGCTGCCATGTGTGCCATCAACCTGGATCGAAAGCAGTTCATCGCGATACACACGAACGCACCAGGATGAGTTAAAATGAGCTATAATACCACCAGCTAGCTCAAAGGTGGCATAAGCGGCGTCATCAGCGGTACTGGCATAGGGCTGGCCCTGCTCATCGACGCGCTCAGGAATATGCGTAGCTCCCAGGCAGGAGAGGGCCTGAACCTCACCAAAGAGGTTCGCCAGGACATAGCGCCAGTGACAGACCATGTCTACAATGATGCCACCCCCATCCTCCTGGCGATAGTTCCAGGATGGTCTCTGCCCAGGCTGCCAATCGCCCTCAAAGACCCAGTAGCCAAACTCGCCGCGCACCGAGAGGATACGCCCAAAGAAACCACTATCGATCACACGTTTGAGCTTTAAGAGGCCTGGCAAAAAGAGCTTATCCTGTACCACACCATGTTTGATCCCCGCCTGGCGCGCCTGGACTGCCAACGCGAGGGCTTCCTGCGTATCGGTCGCGGTCGGTTTCTCGCAGTAGATATGTTTCCCGGCACGAATGGCGGCACTGACGCTCTCATAACGCTGCTTCGTCGTCTGGGCATCAAAGTAAATCTCGTCTTCCTGGTTGCGCAAACAACTCTCCAGGTCGGTGCTCCAGCGTGTGATGCCGTGCGCTCGCGCCAGAGCCTCTATCTTTTGCGCATTGCGCCCAACCAGAATAGGATCGGGCATTAATACATCGCCATCAGGCAGTTTGACGCCTCCCTGCTCACGAATGGCGATAATCGAGCGGATCAAGTGCTGATTCATGCCCATGCGCCCGGTAACACCATTCATAATGATGCCAATTCTACGTGTTGCCATTGTCCATTCCTTTCGCGGCTATGCCACACTATCTCGCCATCGAGAAAACGTTATCCTCTCGCTCTCATGTTCAGGATAAAAGAGAAGGGCTTTATAAGCTCTTATTCCCAAAATATGACTAAGTTCAGGTCCATTTTATAGTAAACGTTTACTGTTACTAACTATAAACACCCCGGAGTATTTTTGTCAATGTCTTTTCTCCTTCACGCGGGCTTCTCAAAAGTTATCCATGTCATGCCCTTCCTGCTCATCCCTCCTTACCCTTGAGCGCAGCAAGCACGAAAGCGGATGCTCAAAAAGAACTTTTGAGCATCCCTGTCTTCCACTTGACAAAAGTGGGGGACTCAGGAATACTTGCATAGTAATCCATTACTAATACAGCTTGCATATGTGCGCAATGGGGAGTAGAGAGTTAGAGCGATGGGGAAACAGTTAGTCTCAATTGTGGATGTGGCCAGGCACGCCGGGGTCTCGGTGGCCAGCGCCAGTCGTGTTTTAAGTAACGCCTCCTATCCCGTCAGCGAGGAGACACGCGGCAAAGTGCTGCAGGCCGCCCAGGAGTTACATTATGCACCTAACTCTCTGGCACGTAGCCTGCGTGCTCAACGCAGTAACCTGGTCGCAGTCCTTGTGGGCGATAACGCCGATCCCTATTTCGCTGAGATTACACGCGGTGTCGAAGAGGTGGCGAACGATTGCGGCTATCTCACTATCGTCTGCAATACTGAGCGCAAAGGTGAGCGCGAGCTACACTATCTCCAGATGCTCCAGGACTACCGCGCCGATGGTGTCATCTTCGCGGGAAGCGGCCTCAATGAACCTGGCCATACTGAGCGTCTCAATACCATAGTGCAAACTATGCGTGAGCGCGGGGCAGCAATAGTAACCCTGGCTCAACATACACTTCAGGTACCCGCTATCCAGGTTGATAATGCTAGCGGAGCGCGTGCCATGACACGCTATCTATTGGAGCTGGGACATCGGCGAATCGCGTTTATAGGCGGCCCCTCCAACCTGATTGTGGCCAATATGCGTCTACAAGGCTATATGGCCGCGCTCATTGAGGCAGGCCTGGATGTTGATCACACGCTTATCCTGGCGGGAGGCTTTGACCGCGAGGGAGGCGAACAGGCGGTGCGCAACCTGGCCCAGTTGCCTGAGCCTCAGCGTCCCAGCGCGATTTTCGCCGCCAACGACGAGACGGCCTTTGGCGTTCTTCGAGGACTTAACAGCCTCGGCTGGCGCGTGCCAGAAGACTTCTCCGTCTGTGGCTTTGGTGACCTACCCATGGCCCAGGTGGTTGTGCCCGCCCTCACGACAGTCCATATTGGCCTGCGCAATTTAGGCCGAAGCGGCATGCGCAAGCTCCTGGCTCAACTGCAACATGAGGACGCCATAGGCTCCGAACTGCTGCCAGTACAAATTGTGCCCCGCGCTACTACCCGAGCCTACGCACCACTACAGACAAGCTAGCATCATGCCTATGGCCTACCATGCGATGTTGACGAAAAAGTACGGTATCCCTATAGCCAGCAAAACTATACTCGCATAGTCGCACTCATGAGATAACCTTTTCCTCACCGATAAACCCTCAGGAGATTTCCCTAAGAGGCAGATGATAGAGAAAGGTTTTTAGGCGTACTGAATAAGTACAGGCATTGCGTTGGACTCACAAACATTGTAATCTGAGGAAAGGTATTGTCACGATAGATTTGACGAAGGAGCAATTCTTGTGAGTAGTGAGGCACTGTCACTGCCACCAGTGCTGGCCCCCAAACTCCAACTACCACGTTTGCGCCCATCACTGGTGCAACGCGAAGCGCTTCAGGCATGCCTGGACGCCGCCTCCGAACGCAGGCTGACCGTTGTCTCTGCCCCCGCCGGGTATGGGAAAACTACGCTGGCCAGTGCGTGGGCGACCCATCGCAACACATGCCAGGCATCACCCGCTGTGGCCTGGCTAGCACTCGATGAAGGTGATAACGATCCCATTCGTTTCTGGCGCTACTTCATTACCGCCTGCCAGGAACTCTACCCAGGTGTGGGGCGAACCACGCTGGCGCTATTACAGTCGCCGCTTCGGTTGCAACCCGAGCGCTTGCAGGATATGGTTGTCTCCTCCTTCCTCAATGACCTGAGCAGCTACACCCAGGTGGGTATGGTGGTGTTAGAAGACTATCACGTCATCGTGACACCAGAGATACATAAAGCTCTGGCGAGGCTGTTTCAGCTTCACTCATCTGGCCTGCGCCTGATCCTCTTGACTAGAAGCGATCCTCCCTTACCATTGGCGCGCCTGCGTGCCAGCGATGATCTCTATGAGTTGCGTAGCGCTGACCTTCGTTTTACTCTTGAGGAGACGCGACTCTTTCTCAGAAACTCGCTTGATCATCCGCTACCCGATAAAATCGTTCAGCACCTCTACGAACGCGCTGAGGGCTGGCCAGCTGGTATCCAGTTGGCTTCATTGGCCTTACGCGGGCATGAAAACACGCCCGAAGCTGAACAGATTATCGCAGACCTCTCTGGTCGTCATCGCCACATACAAGAATACCTGGTCGACGAGATCCTACGTGAACAGCCTGAACACCTCCAGACATTCTTGCTTCAGACAAGTCTGCTCGATGGTCTGACATCCTCCCTCTGCGACGCAGTAACTGGTCGGACTGATAGTGCTGCAGCGCTTGAGCATATGGAGCGCGCAAACATGTTTCTGCAGCCTCTCGACGGCGCGCAAGTCTGGTATCGCTATCACGCTCTCTTTGCTGAAGCTATGCAGCACGAGGCCCAGAGACGCCTTGGCGAGGAAGAGATTTATGCGTGCCTGAAGCGTGCCAGCGCATGGTTTGAGCGTAAGCATATGCTGCCGGAGGCGATTGAAACTGCTATGCGTGCCCATGACTTTACCAACATGGCGAACCTCATCATACGCCTCGTGGAACCCTGGGGTGATTACTTCGAGCACCAGACGCTCTGGCGCTGGCTGAGAACGCTGCCACCAGAGGCTATGGAAGCCCAACCTGGTCTGGGCTTCCTGTACGCTGTAGCGCTGCTTTTTACGCAGGATCGCTATGCTCCGCTTACGAAGGCACGCATCGAGGTCCCCCTGCGCCTTGCGGAACGTTACTGGCACGATGAGGGCAATGTGAAGCGCCTTGCTCAGATCCTGGCGTTCCGTGCGCTCGTCGCACTCTGGCAGGAAGAGTATGCCGAGTCGTTCCGCCTGGCACGAGAATCCCTGGTTCATCTCGCGGACCATGAAGTGCAATGGCGCGGTATGAGCCTGTTGAATGTGAGCCTGGAGGACCTGTGGGCTGGGCGCTTCGACAAGGCCTGGGAGGCCTGTATCCAGGCTCGCCAGCTTCTCACATCCTGTGGTTCGACCTCTCCCATGCTCGCGTCGATCGCCGCCCAGGCTGAAATGAGCCACTGGCGCGGCCAACTCCACCAGGCAAGTACGTTCTATAAACAGATCCTCGCAGAGATGGAGAGCCAGAATATGAAGGAATACTGGCTCGATGATAAAGGGGGCGCGCTGCTCGGGCTGGCACATCTCTCCTACGAGTGGAATATGTTGGAATGCGCGGAACAGCAGGCACGCGAGGCTCTCTCTATAGGTCAGCATCGCAAAACGGAAGAGCTTAAAATCCGGGCCTTGTTCTTGCTAGCCCGTATAACTGGACAGCAGGAGTATGCACGGAATGCGTCCTCCCTTCTGACACATGTACAAAGAGCGGGTCTGCGCCGTGAACTGCTACTGGAGCAGGCTAGCGTAGCACTCGTACATGGCAACCTGGCGACCGCGCGGCGCTGGTCTGCCAACCTTCCTTGCCATGAAGAGTCCTTGACCTACCTACTCCGCGAGCGGGAGACACTGGTCACGGCACGCCTGCTTATCGCGCAAGAGTATACAGCCAAGGCACTATCTGTACTCTCATCACTGCTTCCCCAGGCCCGCGAGCAAGGCCGGGTGAATAGCGAATTAGAGTGCCTCACACTAATGGTCCTGGCCCATGCTACTGAGCGTGAGGATGAGAGCGCCTTGCTCAATGCTCGACGCCTTCTCCTCCTCGCGCTTGAGAAGGCACATCCTGAGGGATATCAACGTCTCTTTCTCGATAAGGGTGAGCCAATGTGTATTCTCTTGCGCACGACCATCCGTGATATCTCTGACAACTCTCTGCGTGTCTATGCCCACGAACTCATCCGCCACTTCTCCGGACCCGATACCGTTCCTGGCGAAGACCTGCTTAGTCCTCAGGAAGTGCGTGTCCTGCGCCTGCTTGCGGCTGGTCGTTCTCGTCCAGAGATCGCAAGCGAGCTGATCGTCTCAGTCAATACCATCAAGACCCAGATCAGGAGTATCTATCACAAACTCAATGTGTCCAGCCGTAAAGATGCCTACGATGCCGCAAAACGCTTGCATCTACTCTGATCAATTTTCCTACCGTTGCAAAACATGATACTATGCGATGTTCACGCACTTGAGAGCACGTCCTTCCTCAGATGAGACGTCGAAAGGATGGCAAGCACCTCTCTGGGCTGAGAGGTGCGCAGTGCGATGGTGTAGGACCATCCGGCATAGTACACATGTTTGCCCTCTCGCGGGCGGGGTGTGATCCCCTGCGACGGCAACAGCAGCGTCGCCTCCTGCCCGCTATACAAGCAGGAGTTGACCTCCAAAGAAGTCACGCGGTACGACTCGTACCGCCTGGTTTGCTGATAGGTGAGGAGAAAGGCCATGCCCAGCCGGGCGATATTGAGCGACGCCGCGTAATCCCTCGCCCCCTTCCACAGGCACTCGGGGTTCGAGCAGCAGAGCATCGGCCCCCACGAGATGGCCTGTGTGCGGTCCTCTGGTGCCGCAGAGGCGTACGTCTTGGCCGGCTCACCACAGCGAGGGCAGGTATGGGTCGTGCCACGCGCTTCCACCTGCCGCGCCCGGATGCCCAACAGGTGGCACTTGTATTTGAGGACGCGCCAGAGCTCACCTCGCACCGTGGTATTGTTGCGCCAGTTGCGGAAGCGTCCCCGCACCCCACGGCCACGCCCCTGCGTCTTGAGCGTCCTGAGGTCTTCTCCGCAGATGAGCCGGCAGTCGGAGAGCAGCGCCAGCAGGATCAACAGGTTCGAGGCCAGGTGCGCCAGTTCGCGGTTTCTCCGCTCGTAGCTCTTCCAGCACTGGCTGATGCGCGCATCGTACTCCCGGACCCGCTGCTGCCAGCCCGCAAGATGCGCGGGGAGTGGGACCCCATGCTCCTGGTGGGCGGCCTGGGCCTCCTTGACGAACTGTCCGTAGCGATCGCGGCAGGCCTTGAGCCGATCAATCTCCCTTCGCAAGCGCGCCTGCCTGCCATCGATGCCGCCCGTATCCAGGAAGACCGGACGGCTCACCTGCCGGGACCGCTCCTCGTCGCCCTCCTCCGGTCGTTGCAGGATCGAGACGGTGATCAGCGAGCGCACGCCCCAGTCCCAGCCCAGCACGCGCGTCTCCTGCTCGAGCGGAGAGACGTACCTGGCCGGTACCTCCAGGGTGAGATCGAGCACGGCCACGCGGCTGCCATCGTCGCCCCGGATCTCTCTCAACGTTGGCGCCTGGGGGAGAGCCCCTTGCGCGAGGGACGCGCAGACGGCGGGGGGCAGCGCGATGGCCTGGCTCCAGGCTCCCCAGCTCCATTTCCCCTGGTCATCGGGGGTGCGCAGTCGCAGGGAGAGCGATGCGAGTTGTCGCTCTTGCCTGCTCTCGAGATCGCAGCCCGGGGCCAGCTCGATGCGTGCCCGATAGGTCTGCTCTGCCTTCATGCCGTCGTCTCCGGCGAAGGTCAGGTGACCGACCGAGAGGACGGGCACGGGTTGAAGGGCTTCATAGGTGCTGGGGAACGCTCCGGTTTGCAAGTACCAGTTGCAGGCCTGTGCCATGAGATTGGTCATGGCCACAAACGCCTCAGCATCCTCCCCGGCATCCTGCAGCTGTGCGCGCGAGGTGCGAACCTGCTCGTTGATCTGCCGGTGATCTTTTCTGGCGGGCCGCTTGCCTTGGGCGGGGATGATCAAGCCCTCGGAGAGCAGGGGCACGATCGCCTCGAAGACGCGCTTGCGGCTGGCCTGGGCGCGCAGGATGCGGCCCGCCTGCTCCATCTCGCAGCGCTCCTGGCGGTTGCCGTGACCAGAGCGGATGAGCAGGTGGCGCTCGACCTGCTTCCAGGCAGGACCGGCCCTCTCGCCAGCAAAGGCATCGAGCTGGGGCCAGAGCGTGGTGATGATCTGGTTGATGGCGAGGCGGCTGGCATCGAGGAGCCGCAGGGCCTGAGCTTGCATGCCATCGGGCACGCGGATGGGGAACGAGAGCGTTTGCGTTTTGACCACCTGCGTCCTCCTGGTTTCTGACCCCGCGAGACGATTCGCTGCTGGGCCATCGATGCGTTGACCTCGATACCTGAAGTATACGAAAAATCAACATGTGTTGCAACTGTCAGCACCCTCCTTCAATCATCCTCTTAATCACCCTTGCAGGGTGATAGCGATCCCCAAACCATATCCGTAGATAGGATAGCGCGGATAAACCGCGAGACAAAGATAGCAATTGAAGGGGTAACCACATGTTTCGCAAATGCACTATCCTATTGTCTATATGTAGTTTGCTCTTGTTAAGCATTATTGCCTGTAGTAGTAGCACCGCGAATGACACGCCCAATACCGTTCATATGAGCGATAACTCTTTTGTGCAGTCATCAATCACCATCAAGAAGGGTGATAGTATCACCCTTGTAGCCGACACCTTGACGCCGCATACTATCGCCAATGGGACCTGGGACAACGACACGGCCAAGCCTTCTACCGAAGCGGGCGCGCCCACAGTCAAAAATCTTCAGGTTAGTGGCAATAGTTCGACGTCCATTGGTCCTTTTACTACTGCTGGCACCTTTCACCTCTACTGCACCATACACGGGGGGATGCAACTGGAGGTCATCGTCAAATGATCGAGAATCGTGAACAGAGGGTGATTAAACCGCCAGTCACCCATACCTATGGAGCTGTGACTCGCATTTTCCAGGTAATATATGTTATCGTCGCGTGGCTCTTTGCGCTTGGCGTGCTTATCCAGGCTTACCTGGCTGGCATGGGCATCTTCACCAATGTGAGTTGGTTAAAGGATCACTCAAATCTAGGCTGGGAACTAGGAAACTTCTCCATCCTGATGCTGATCCTGCTCTTCCTGGGCCGCTTTCCACGCCGAATTATCCTATTGCATCTCTTGCTCATTGTAGACGTGGTGTTTCAGGTAGGGCTGGTCTCTTTCCTGCGCCTCTTTAAGGTAACGGCCCTTACCGCGTTGCATCCTGCCAACGCCCTGCTGCTCTTTGGGATCGCGACTATTCTGGCCTACAGCGCGCACAAGTGGACGCGCTCGACGCGCCAGGCAAGACGTGATTAAACACAGTACGTTGAAACGTCTGAATACACTCTCACGGGGTCGAACGAGGCCTCCCGGAAGCGCTAAAGAGGTGAATAGTCTGTAGACTATTCACCTCTTCCTAATTTCCTCACCTCTTGCTATAACCTGCGCTTGCTACTACAACTCCAAAAGTGCTTTGAAAGTAAAGTGGTGATAATAAGTACCATGTTACACTTGTATATACTCACATCTGAACATATACTTGCTTTTGTAGATTATTGATTTTGCCTCACGCTTCACAGCTCCTGACTATTTGTAGTGGTAATCTCACTGGCGCATCGGCGCGCCGAAAGGAGCGAGCACCGACTATGCAAAGAACGCTCATTACGCTCACAGTCAATGGAGAAGAGAGAGAGGTTGCGGTCCTCCCCCATCATACACTCCTGGAGGTATTACGCGAAGATCTCGGGCTGACTGGTACCAAACATGGCTGTGAACTAGGCGAATGTGGTGCCTGCACAATCCTGCTGGATGGTGAACCTGTTCTCTCCTGCCTGGTGCTTCCCCTGGCCATACAGGGCCGCGCTATTACGACTATTGAGGGCCTGGAACACCATGGTCAACTTCACCCCCTACAGGAGGCCTTTGCAGAACTGGGCGCGGCCCAGTGTGGCTATTGCACTCCCGGAATGCTCCTGGCGGGTGCGGCCCTGCTGGCAAAAATTCCTCAGCCTACCCGCACACAGATGAAGGAGGGCCTGGCCGGCAATCTCTGTCGTTGTACTGGCTATACCAAGATCTATGAGGCATTGGAAAAGGCGGCTGAGCGAGGAAAGGGAGAAAAACAGGAGACTGCCGTGCCAGCTTCATCGCCGAACGGGATAGGAGGCAAACGACAATGAAAGAACAGCAATTGGACAACAGGCAGCCTCACCCCTATAGTATAATCGGTACGTCCAGACCTAAAGTCGATGCCTACCCCAAGGTTACTGGTCGCGCCCTGTATGCAGACGATATCTCACTACCACGCATGCTCTATGGCGCGCTGCTGCGCTCCCCTCATCCCCACGCCAATATTCTCGCCATTGATACACGCCGCGCCCTCGATCTTCCAGGCGTGGTCGCCATCCTCACAGGCTCAGACCTACCACACAAGTTCGGTATCCTCCCCTCCAGCCAAGACGAGTACGCCCTGGCGCGCGATAAAGTACGCTATGTCGGCGATCCCGTGGCTGCTGTGGCTGCGCTCGATCCCGAGACCCTTGAGCAGGCCCTGAAGCTGATCGAGGTTGAGTACGAGGTGCTGCCCGCCTTAATGAGCATCGACGAAGCCCTGGACCAACCCGATGTCAAGATCAATGAGGAGGCACGCATCGGCAATATCCACAAGGCCGTCGCCTATGAATTTGGAGATGTGGAGGCAGGCTTCGCTGAGGCCGACTACATGCGCGAGGACTGGTTCTACTACGAGGGCAATACACACGCACCAATCGAGGAACACGCCTGCGTGGCGAACTGGGAACCTAATCCCAGCGACCCCATAGGCGGAAAACTCACCCTCTGGAGCTCAACTCAAACGCCTCACTATGTACATCGCGAGTTGAGCAAGGTCCTGAGCCTGCCTCAATCGCATGTGCGTGTGATCGTCCCCAATGTGGGTGGCGGCTTTGGTGGCAAGTCTGATCCTTTTTCACACGAGATCTGTGCCGCCGAACTCTCACGACGCACTGGACGACCCGTAAAGATTACCTGCACACGTGAGGAGGTCTTCCTGCTGCACCGGGGACGCCATCCCGTCAAGATGTGGATTAAGACGGGCGTAAAGCAGGATGGTACGCTAACAGCTATGCACTTCCGCTCCTTCCTGGATGGAGGGGCATATGGCTCCTATGGCATCGCGACCACCTATTATACTGGTGTGCTCCAGACTGTCACCTACAAGTTGCCGTCCTATAAGTTCGAGGGTATGCGTGTCTTTACCAATAAGCCTCCCTGTGGTCCCAAGCGTGGACATGGCACGACCCAGCCACGCTATGCCCTGGAGGTCCACCTGGACAAGCTGGCATACGATCTCAACATAGATCCTCTTGCCCTGCGTAAACATAACCTGATACAGCCCTATACCCGCACCATCAATGGGCTACGTGTAACCAGTTGCGCCCTGGATAAGTGCCTGGACGTTGTCACCGAGCGCTCCCACTGGTATGGAATGCGCCAGAGTACTCCAAATCAACCGTCTGTGGTGGGTCCACTTCGCCGGGGCCTGGGTATCGCCGCCGCCTCCTACATATGTGGCGCAGGTAAACCTATTTACTGGAACGATATGCCGCACTCCGCGGTGCAGATTCGCCTGGACCGTGGCGGCGGCGTGACCATCTACTGCGGCTCAACGGATATCGGGCAGGGCTCGACATCGATTCTGGCCTATATCGTCGCCGAGGAACTGGGCATCACACCAGAGCATATCCACGTGGAGACCGCTGACACCGCACTTACTCCCGTTGATTTGGGTTCCTACTCCAGTCGTGTGACCTTCATGGCGGGCAACGCTGCCATCAGCGCGGCGCGCAAGCTCAAGGAGCAGCTTTTTGAGGTCGCAGCCACACGCCTGGCTGTTCCGGCTGAACGCCTGCTCGCAGCAGAAAACGCTCTCTACGACGAGGATGATCCTGGTCGTTCGCTACCTTTCGTCCTGGCAGTCCAACTTGCCGAGACGAAGTTTGGCGCGCTGGTCGCGGCTGGAACATACGCGCCCCCCGAGGGCATTCACGGCGATTATAAGGGCGCGGGCGTCGGCCCATCACCAGCCTACTCCTACTCGGCCTGCGCGGCCCAGGTGGCAGTCGACATAGAGACTGGCGAGCTGACCGTTGAGAAGCTCTGGCTGGCCCATGATGTTGGGCAGGCTATCAATCCCCTGCTTGTGGCGGGCCAGGTCGAGGGCGGGGCATATATGGGCCATGGCGAGGCCGTGATGGAGCAGCAAACTTTTCGCAAGGGTCGCCATAAGCTTCCCTCTCTGCTCGACTATAAGCTCCCTACAACCCTGGATACACCCGAGATTGAGACGATTCTTATCGAAGAGGCCGACCCGGAGGGGCCCTTCGGAGCCAAGGAGGCGGGGCAGGGGCCGCTCAATCCCGTGATTCCAGCCATAGCCAACGCCGTTTACGACGCCGTAGGCGTCCGCATTGATGAGACGCCCATCACGCCAGATAAGATTCTTCAGGCCCTCAAGGCTATCTCTGGTAAACGTGTCCAGGCGCGTACAGTACAACCAATTACCATCCCCAATCCCTGGCCCACCCGCCTCATTCAATGGCAGCCCGACGAGCAGGCAAAAGTTATTGAGCCTGCATCACGTTATGGCTATAAGAGCAATCAGCGAGCTACGTTGATGAAAGGAGGAGATGCCTGATGCTTCGCCTTCCCCCATTTCGTTACCTGGCACCCTCCACACTTGCTGAGGCCGCGCATATGCTCAGTGAGGAGGGCGAGCAGGCGATGCTGGTCGCGGGCGGTACCGACCTCTTCCCAAATATGAAACGCCGCCAGTTTACCCCGCAGGTCCTCATTGGCATCGGCAATCTTCCTGAGCTAAGCCCTATCACAGGCTCGCCCGAGAGTGGGATGCACATTGGCGCGGGCGTGACACTCGCCAGGCTCTCCGAGCGATCCGACATCCAGAGTGCTTACTCTGCCCTGGCCAGCGCGGCTAGCTCGGTCTCGACGCCTCAATTACGCGCTATGGGTACGCTTGGCGGCAATATCCTGCTTGATACACGCTGCAACTATTACAATCAGAGCGAGTTCTGGCGCCACTCCATTGGCTATTGCATGAAGAAAGATGGCGAGATCTGTCTGGTCGCGCCGGGCAGTCCACGCTGCTGGGCCATCTCCTCCGCCGATACCGCACCTGTACTACTCAGCCTGAAGGCCCAGGTGCGACTCGTTAGCGCACGTGGAGAACGCATGTTACCAATCCAGGAACTTTATCGCGACGATGGCATGCATCCCTATACCCACGAGCCTGATGAGATACTGCGCGAGATCTATCTCCCGCCTGCTGAGGGCTGGAAGAGTACCTACCTCAAGCTACGGCGTCGTGGTTCATTCGATTTCCCCCTACTGGGTGTGGCCATCGCTCTGCGTCAAGAGCACGATGGCACCATACAAGAAGCGCGCATCGTACTTGGAGCAGTCGCCTCGTATCCGATTGTAGCAGAGAAAGCCGCGGCGCTCCTACATGGTCAGCGCCTCAGCGTCAATCTCATTGAACATGTCGCCCAAGAGGCCACCAGGCTCGCCAAGCCACTCGATAATGCCGACCTTACTATCAACTACCGCAAACAGGTCACGCCCGTATACATCCGGCGCGCCCTCAACCAGTTTCTTACTGAATAGCAATCAATAAGTGGAGTAGAAATTATCCGCATGAACGTGTACGTTCAGAGAGGATGACGGGACCATGATGGACCTGGAAGGCGCCACGAGGGCGCAGATCGCTGCTCATCAACTACAACGGCTCCAGGAGGGGCTACGCCGTATCTCCACTCATAACCGCTTCTATGAGCGCAAGTTCGCCTCCGCCGGGCTTAATATTGATGATATTCAATCTATAGCCAACCTGGCATGGCTCCCTTTTACTATCAAGCGCGAGTTGGTGGCCGATCAAGAGGAGTATCCCCCCTTTGGGAGCAATCTGACTTATGCGCCATCGGCCTATATACGCCTGCACCAGACCTCAGGTACTACAGGTCACCCATTGAAGATTCTTGATACACAGGAGAACTGGGACTGGTGGGCAAAGTGCTGGGAGACTGTGTATAGGGCGGCAGGCGTGACGAAGGAGGACATTCTCTTTCTGGCCTTTGGCTTTGGCCCTTTTATTGGCTTCTGGTCAGCTTATGAGGGGGCTAAACGCATAGGCACATTGACTGTGCCTGGCGGTGGCATGACCTCGCTACAGCGATTGCAGGCCCTTCAGGATGTGGGCGCGACAGTCCTGGTCTGCACACCAAGCTATGCCCTGCACCTGGCCGAGATCGCTCGCGAGCAGCATATTCCTTTACATAAGAGCCGCATCCGCCTGACCATTCACGCAGGCGAGCCAGGTGCCTCAATTCCCGCAACACGCAAACGGATTGAGGAGGCCTGGGGCGCGGAGACCTTCGATCATGCAGGTATGACCGAAATAGGAGCCTATGGCTTCACCTGTAGCGCACATACCGGCATCCATATCAATGAAGAGGAGTTCATTGCCGAGATCGTTCAGCCCCATTCTGGACAGGCAGTTACGGAGGGCGAGAAGGGCGAGCTGGTACTGACCAACCTGGGGCGCTGGGGCAGTCCCGCCTTGCGCTATCGCACGGGCGACCTGGTTGAGCATGGGGGCTATGCCTGCGCCTGTGGACGAGGCTCTCTCCTGCTGAAGGGAGGTATTCTCGGACGCGTGGATGATATGCTTATCGTACGCGGGGTCAATCTATATCCCTCGGCCCTGGCAGATGTACTGCATCGCTTCCCTGAGATTGCGGAGTACCAGGTGCTCGTTACTCGTGATGGCGGGATGGATGAAATCACACTCAGAGTTGAGTGTCCCGCAGAGCTTGTTCCGCGCCTTCAGGAGAATCTACGGCTTGCCTTCAGCCTGCGCATCCCTATAGAGGCCGTTGAGCCGCAGACGTTGCCGCGCTTTGAACTAAAGGCCCGGCGTGTCATCGATCAACGACCTCGTGCATGATTTAGGGAGAGAAGGCTACCTTCTTATACGTTAATATTGAAACAAGCCTTCTAGTACAGATCTCCCTTAGATCAAGCCTTATTTGGATCGGGAACTTCGCCAAGCACGGTCACAAAGGTCCAGAGGGCGCAGAAGTCCGGCGAGTTCATGTCTTCCAGTGCCAGGTGATAGAGGCGGTCTAGCTCTTGCTGCGTCGCCAGTCCTAACTGGAGCAGGTATGGCTGCACCAGTTTATAGACCGTCTGCCCATTCTGATAGGCTCGCACATGCTCAAGACTGTTTGCCGAACAATCAATAGCATAGCTGAAGAGACGCACATTGCAACAACCCGCGTCCTGCAACAGGCGCTTCATCACTGGTATAAGGCCGAGGTGGCGCCCATCAGGTGAAAAACCAAGTCCCCCCGCCTTCAGGCTCTGGGCAATCAAGGCGTTCAACTGTTCACAGGCAGCACTATTGGTGAGCGGCGCCTCCGCTTCTACGACGCGAATAGCTCCGCCCGGTCGCGTGATACGCGCGCATTCCCGCAAAAAGGTGGGCCATTTGCTCGTTGGCATAAAACTAGAGAGCAACCTCGCATTGACAAGGTCGAATGTATTGTGGAAAAAATCCAATGGCCTGGTTACGTCCATGAGGTGCAAGTGCAGATTCTGTACATCCTCTTCCTGAGCCTGTGAGCGCGCATATTCTAGCATTCCCGGGTTGATATCAACGCCCGTCACCTGGACAGTCGGGTGCGCAAGCGCGATATCAACGGCCCATCCTCCGGCGCCACACGCGATATCAAGCACATCTTGAATATAGGAAAAGTCGCTTATCTCTGGCAGGGCACCTCCCATGCCATTCGCCAACAGGCGATGCTGTTTACACAGGCGCGCGACCTCACCGAAATTATCGGCATCTATAAAATATGTGCTCTCACCAACCTGTTCTTCTCTCTTAGCTTCAATAGCTTCCCATTGCTCCGACATAGAGTCCTACTTCCTTAAAGTATCAAAAATAACCTCTCTCCAAAACAATTATAATATGCTGACTTTAGTACCGCAATATAGCTTAACCTCTTGACACGTATCCTAATTACGGTTTAGATTACAATAATTGCGTATTTCTGTTGCCTCTCATCCACCATACATATGTTTTTAAAAAAGTCCTGAAGTAGAACGCAGAAAGTAGCTACTCAGATCCTCTCTCCAAGAGATACTCGCAGCGTCTGCGACGCTGAGCAGGGTTATGGGATGTGGGAAAAATGCCGAAGACATTTTTTCCCACATCCCATAACCCTGCGAGCCACGTAGTGGCGAGAAGTCCTGAGCAGTTGCCGCAGCAATTTTAAGCAGGTGCGCTTATGAGTTCCCTTATGAATACCAGGCCATATCACTATGCGGAGACAATGTTAGAGCATACTCCAGTAGGTATGGCTATTTATGATGCCGCCGATTTTCGTTTGCTTGAGGCCAATTCGCGTTTCCTGGGCTTTTTTGATACCCACTTTGCGACTCAACCGGCGCATAAGCTCCGGCCCGATCAGACTGTTGCCGATTGGGTATATCATCCCCAGAGCGCGCAGCTTCTCACCATCTTTCAGCAGGTCAAAGCCAGCGGCCAGGCCTATCAGAACCCTGAGTTTTGTTTCCACAGCGGCGAAGGCGTTTCTTATTGGAGCTGGACCCTCCAACCGGTCTTTGATGATCAGCAGAATATCACGCATATTATTCAGAGCATTACGGAAGTAACTGAGCAGGTCCTGGCACGCCAGAAAGCTGGTGCGACTCTCAGCACAAAGAGCGATTTAGCCAAAATAGAGCACCAGGCGGTGGCAGTCATAGAACACATCGCGCGCAGCCTGCGCAACTCCCTCGAAATCGAAACCGTGGCTCAGACGGCTATTCATGCGATTGCGCACCATATCCGCCCCCTCAAGGCCAGTCTCTTTGTCAGCGACACCACGCACCGCGCGCTACGCTGCCTGTCCTCGCACCAAGACGCCCTGGCCGAGCATCATCTGCTAGGCGTTGACTACCTGCCCTTCGAGAGCCAGGATCTCCCCCTTACTTCCTCAATTCTCCAGCAGCGTGAGCCTGTATTCATTACTGATCTCCAACTAGCCGCCGCTCAGGAGCGTGTGCCCGCCAGGAACCCATTCGTGACCGCCGGGATACTGGGCTATGCCTACCTGCCCCTCTGGCATAGCAATCGCTTTGAGGGGGCGCTCTGTGTACTCTTCCAGACCCCCATCGATCCCGCAGGACCTGAGATCCGCATCTTACGCGGATGCAGCGCGTATATCGCCTCGGCTATGGCGCATGCGCGCATCCATACCTCTGTCGAACGCGAACAGTCCTATCTCCAGGCCGTTTTAGATCAGCTCCCTGAAGGCATCCTGATTGTTGAGGCAGCCAACGCGACCATAAGTTACGCGAATGAGGCCGCCGCCAACATCCTCGGTTTAGAGTCACAGGATGTTATTGATCAGCCATTGCACCATTATCGGCGGCAAATGAAGAACGAGGATCTGCGCGTGGGTGGGCAAATGCTCACGCCCTGGACGGTTATCGTGGTGCGAGCGCTCTGTGGCGAAACCATTAAAGGCAAAGAGGCTATCGTTGTGCATGCAGAGGGAAGTCGTCTGATTACGCTGGCTTCCTGCGCGCCCTTCTACACAGAAGATGGTATTATGAAGGGCGCGGTCGTCGTCCTGCAGGACGTCACGGCCCAGAAGACCTTCGAACAGCATAAAAATGAGTTCTTCTCTATCGCCAATCATGAGCTACGCACACCAATCACGGTCATTCAGGGCTTTGCGGAGATCCTCCAGATGAGGGCCCAACAAGAAACCGCCTTTGATGGCACAACGAAATATGCCCTGAGCAGCATCGCGGAACAGAGCCAGCATCTTACCCACTTGATCGAAGAGATGCTCGATATCTCGCGGATTGAGCAATCCCGCTTCACCCTTCAACGCCAGGCATATGACCTGCTACCCATCATCACCAATGTGTTTCAGGGTCAGCAGGTGGCGGCTCGCCAGCATCAACTTCACTTCATACTGCGTGGTCTCAGTGCCAGCGACCGCCTGCTGGCCCTGGTGGATGAAGAGCGCTTAATCCAGGCGCTCAACAATCTTATTGGCAACGCGATAAAATATAGCGCGCCAGGCAGTGAAATTGAGGTTGGTTTGCGTTACAATAGAGAGCAAGAGGGAGATCAGGAAGTTGTTTTCTGGGTCAGGGATCAAGGCATTGGCATCGCCAACGATGAAATCCCACTGATCTTCAAGCGCTTCTACCGCGCGCGCAACGTTGATCAGAGCCAGAGCGGCTTCGGTATTGGCCTCTACCTGGTCAAAGAGGTAATTTCCAGGCACGGTGGACGCATCTGGGTTGAAAGCAAGGAGGGCAAAGGGTCAACGTTCTATTGTGCCCTCCCAATCGTAACGCTCCAAACCACACCTTAACAGTGGTGTTCTTACATTGGGAAGATGTTTGCATGAGTATTATTTCTAGAAATAGTCCTTTACCGCGCTATTATCAGTTAAAAGAGATTATGCGCGAAAAGATCCGCAACGGTGAGTGGCAGCCAGGGAACCTTATTCCCTCGGAACGCGAGCTAAGCGAACAATATGGTATCAGTCGCATGACAGCGCGCCAGGCCATCACTGAACTGGTCAATGAAGGACTCTTTTACCGTGAGCAGGGGCGCGGCACCTTTGTGAGCCACCACCGTATTACGCAGCACCTGACGCAGCTAACCGGCTTTAGCGAGGACATGCACGCGCGCGGACAACGTCCCAGCGCCCACGTCCTCTCGGCGAAGATGTGGCCAGTTGACGAAACAGTGGCTGAACGCCTGCATATTAAACCAGGCGACAAGGTCTTTCGCCTGCACCGCCTACGCCTGGCCGATGGCGATCCGCTGGCTCTGGAGACCTCATTTATTCACTTTATGGGCTGCGAACGACTGCTTGAAGAGGACCTCAACCAGCACTCGCTCTACTACCTGCTAGAAACAAAATATGGTCAGCCCCCCATGGAGGCCGATCAAGAGCTTGAGGCGGGCCTGGTTGGGCCAGAGGAGGCCAAAGTCTTAAAAATCGCCGTGGGCAGCCCCGTCCTCTACACCCGCCGCACAACCTATACCGAGCGCAAGCAGCCTCTTGAGTACGCTACCTCCATGTACTGTGGCCACAAATATACCTTCTACACCCACCTGCAACGTGAACAACTTACACGCTAGAGTAAGTTGTCCGACGCGTGCCCTGTGCCCTTCAGGGCGCAGGGCACGCGTCGGACAACATCTGTATCGGCATCAACTTTGCCCAGGTGGAAATAAATTATAAACACAATTTATGGAGTGGCTGGTGAAGCTAGCCGCTCCATAAATTGTGTTTATAATTTATTCCTTAAAAAGCTTAACGCCGCTTTAGAATATAATAAATTCCTCTATAATCGGTTATGATGCTGAAACTTTTTCTATCGCCGACCCGTACTAGAAAATGTAAATAATACAGCAATGGTTATTCACAAAAGGTATCAATTAAGTCACTCTTTCAAAGCAGGGAAATGGAGGATCTAGAGTTATGTTTACACAGGCTACTCTCGTACTTGCGGCCCTTGACCTTACCAGCATCGTATGGTGGCTGCTCGTCGGCTTGATCGCCGGTTTCCTGGCCAGCGTTGTGATGCGTGGTGGGGGCTATGGTATCGTCGGTGACATCGTCGTCGGTCTGATCGGCGCCTTCATCGGTGGCTTCCTGGCCAGCCTGGTGGGCCTGGGTTCGAGCGGTCTCATCGGCACAATTATCATCGCCTTCATCGGCGCTTGTGTGCTGATCGCCCTCTTGCGCCTCGTCTCCCGTGGTACGGCTCGCCGCTACTAATAACGCCTCGTCAATCCACGAGAAAAAACAGACAGAGAGAAGGAGCAACCTCGCGAGGCTGCTCCTTCTCTCTGTCTGTTACTTTTTGTCTATTCAATAAGCGGTGCAGGCTCCTCAGGTGAGGTTTGGTCGGGGCTGTTGACTAGCGCACCTGCGGGCAAAGGGATGGCTCCATGCAGTAAGGGATCGTGTGTGGCCCGCATCCATTGCATTAAACGCTGGCGCATGGCGTCGGCGATTGTGGATAACTCAGGGTCATCGATGCGGTTACAGCCTTCATTTGGGTCGAAGAGCAGGTCATAGAGCTCTTCATCGCGCCTGGTCGCCTCTCCCCAGCCAGAACGCATCAGGAGATCCTTGGTGGGGCTATCATCACAATTGGGCAGGACCGGCCTGCGATGGTGCGTATCAAAATAGCGGATATACTTCCAGCGCTGCGTGCGTACGGCCCGCTGTGGCTCGTAGGCGGCGTGATAGCTCACCTCGGCGAAGATCGCCTCGTTGATCTGCTCACGCTCCTCGCGTATCAAGGGCAAGAGGGAGCGCCCCTGCACCCACTCAGGCCTGGGCACATGCAGCAACTCGCAGAGCGTTGGATAGATATCGATATGCGAGACCAGGGCATCACAGACCTTCCCGCCACGAAAGCCACCTGGGCCGCGCATCAAGAGCATCACCCCGATGCCATGATCGGTCAGGTTGCACTTCATTCTGGGAAAAGCGAGGCCGTGATCGGTAGTGCAGATTACAAGCGTGTGCTCCGCCAGGCCACTCTCCTCCAACGCCGCCAGAACCACGCCAACGGCTTCATCAAGCTTTTGCACACTGGCCTTAAAGGCCGCCATGTCGCGCCTGACTTCAGGCGTATCAGGCAGTGGCGCGGGTGGTAGCATATACTTTTCGTCCTGTGCAGTGAGCGACTCATGGAAGGGGCGATGCGTCTCCGAAAAACCAATGGAGAGAAAACAGGGTTGAGGCAGACCTTTCTTCAAGAGTTGAACCGCCCTGGGAACAACATCTTTCGTGTTTGCACTGGCGACTTCTACTATCTCATCGTAGCCAAGCAGAGCAGGATCGCGCGCCTCATGTTGCATACCGAGCAACAGCGAGGAGTAGCCCACCGGGCGCAAAACGTTCGCCAGGTGCTGTTGATAATCATAGAGTGAGAAGCCGCGATGAGCTAGGCCAAGCATACCCGCCGAATGAGGACTCTGTCCGGTAAGTAGAGCGGCGCGGCTGGGAGAGCAGGTAGAAGAGGCAGAGAAGGCCTGGCGAAACAGCACCCCCTGCTCCGCCAAGCGTTGCAGGTGTGGCGTGGGCAGAGCATGCCCATACGGTTGAATATAGCGACCGGTATCATGCGAGTGCATATACAAAATATTAGGCCGCAAAATATTGGGTCGCGCTTGCTCCATAATTTTGCTCCTTCTTCTGGCTATCCGCTTACCTGGGCGTTGAAAGTCCATGCAAGCATGGACCCTACCAATATAACATAAGGTCCATGCCTAGGCATGGACCTTATGTTATATTCCCGGCAGGCAGGCTTATTAATTACCGCCCATTTTGTTATAGACGTCGAGCCAGTTGGTCGCGATCTCAATCTGGGCGTCTTTCAGGCTGATCGCGCCAGAGCACACCTGGTCGTGCAGGTAGTTCTCAACCTTGTCTTTCTCATGGAAGCCCGGCTTAGGGCTGGCAGCCTCGGGCCAGAGATTGGAGATGTCATTAGAGCCACCCAGTTCAAGGCTTACCAGGTGGTCGACCTCGTACTCGCCCGTCGAGTGATGCGTAATGCCATACTCCTGGTAGACCTGATTCTTCTCGCTTGTTGGCACGTTACGCACCGAGGAGGCATAGCCCGAGCGGCAGATATCCGTCTTCGTCACGTTGGGGAAGATGGCACCTGGCGAACAGGCTTTATCCTGAAGCGGCCCCTGGACCTGGCAGCCAGAGGTCTTGCTTTGCACGCCCCAGTTCGGCGCACCACCGCTGCTCGAACCGGAGTTTGAACCTGTATTATCAGGACTTGAGGTCACACCCGGAACATCTGAACCACCATAGCTAGATGAGTTACATGCTGTAAGCAAAAGGGCTGCAACCATACAGACACCAAGCAGATGAATCCATACTTTGCGCATATCCTTTATCTCCTGTCGTCTACTCCACCCAACATTCACCCCTGAGTACAAACACCCATGTAGGGTCCATGCTTGCGTGGACTAAAACGCTCAGCAAGCATACTATTGCTATATATAAAGGCTCTAGCTTATATACGTTTGTACAGTAGCAAATGGACGCACCTGTATTGAGCTCAATTCCCCTATCCGTTCCATCCTGATACGTCCATTCTATCCAAGAATTCCACCCTGTAAGCTGTCAAATAAGCTGTCACATTGTAGTGCATGATGGCGCTTGCAGAGCGGAATGAATAAACATCAACATTGCGCTTAGATGCAACACGCAAACGAGCACTGGGCTAGTGCTGCGTTCCTCATTGGCGCTATCATTACTGCCAGGCAGAGTCTATGGATAAAATATGCCTGCATTGGTTCTAAACCTTGATTCAGCGTTTTATTCATACCAATGAGGAACGCAGCACTAGGTTGCCAGTGCTCGTTTGCGTGTTCCGTGTTCCTCTGATCTACTGCTCAATTCCTCATTGGTGATACGCTAAAAGAGAGAAAGCAAGTCACCAAGAGAGGAGCAGAGCTATGCCCAAACACGTGCAAGCCCGAGCGGCGCAGGATGCCCAGGAAGAACGCCAGGTGCGCAAACTGGCCAGGAGTCACCACGCACCTGCTGATTGGAAGTTTCATGCCCAGATGGTGGTGGAGAGCTGGGCAGGCAAGACGCCGCAAGAGATCGCCACCACGCTCTCATGCCATCCGAGAACCGTGCGCATCCACCTGAACCGCTTCAATGCGCAAGGGATCAACGGCCTGGGAATGCGGGAAGGAGCGGGACGTAAACCGCGCTTGACCGAGCAGGAGCGCAGCCGGATTCTGGCCCTGGTGAAGCGACCACCTCCAGGGAGGTTAGAGCGGTATGCCGATGGGAGCCTGCAGGCCCGCGAGGAAGAAGGTTCAGCGCAATGGAGCTTGGATGCTCTCACGGAGGCGGCCCATGCCGCGGGTATCCAGGTGGAGCGGAGCCAGATCCGACGGATCTACCTGCGTGAAGGGGTACGCTGGCGCAATCGCCATAGTTGGGGAACCAGTGATGACAAAGACTTTGCCCCAAAAGAACTGCGGTCGTCACCCACTACACCGAGCCACCCGACGGGTCGACGACCATCTGCACTGACGAGTTAGGACCGGTGACCCCGCGTACCTTCGCGCCAGCGCCTGGCTGGTCAGCGGATGGGCACCGCATCAAAGCTCCCCTGGAATACAGTCGTGGGGATGACAAGGTGTGGATCTATGGAGCGCTGCGGGTCCGCGATGGCAAGGAGATCACGCGCTGTGCGGCTGCGCGTAATTCCAAGAACTACATTGAGCTGCTCAAAGACATCGAGGCGGATAATCCGACAGGGGACATCTTTATCATCACGGACAATCTCTCCAGTCACAATAGTCTGGAAACCCGCACCTGGCTGGTGGACCATCCGCGCATCCAGCACATCTTCATTCCCAAAGGCGCCTGTTGGCTCAATCTGCAAGAAGGGTGGTGGCGCCTCTTCCGACGCGATGCCTTCGCTGGCCAGAGTTTTGCCAATGCTCATGAGATCGAGCGAGCGATGAGCGTCGCCACGGCGCAACTCAATCACCGTGCCAAACCGTGGATCTGGGGACGGCCGCCCAAAACGCGACGCCACCTGCACCGTCTCTTTTCTTACCGCCTTTGAGGAATTGAGCACTACCGGTACTTTGTTGACTTCGGATTTCGGCTTGTTTTAAACTCACCAGATCGTGACAACTTGAGCTCAAATTGCTCAGGATAGATACCCGAAATCAGGCATGCTTTCCCGAGTCCACAAACTACCGCTATTGCAGTGGTCAAAAAGATTGGGCCATCGATTTCTCTTAGCTTCAGCACCTCGCTCGTACAACCAGCGCAAGCAACACTTCCATATCAAACGGTTTCTTAAGAGCGCCGCAAATTCCTCTACCAGTAGCTTGCCGGAGAGCTTCCTCATCGACACTGATGGCAATGATCGAGTGCAAGAGGGCCGGGTCTTGCTCTTGTACCTTGTGCAAGAATTGCAATCCATTGAGACGCAGCATCGTTAAATCAAGCAAGATCATATCGTACACATTCCGTTGATGGTCCAGTTGGCCTAAGGCGTCTAAACCATCGATTGCGGTGTCTACCGCATATGCTTCATCTTCCAACAATTCTTGTATAAGCCGTAAAGCCTGGTCGTCGTCGACAACTACAATGCGCTTCCCCATTTCCACCTTCTTTCTAGCACTCAAGCCATTCTCTCAGCGCGGCTTCGTCTTTTCGCTCTTTGCGGTAGTTCCTCCCGTTGTAGATGACCGCCGCGAGCGCTTGAGGCACGCGGTACGAAAGGCCAGGGAAGGCGAGAATGCAAACGAGAGGCCCATGATGCACCGAAAAGCTGCCTGTATTCAGCGGCTCGTGACGAGCGAGGGTTGTCCGCAGGAAGCTGGTCAGTGATGGCGGCGAAATCCGTGTCGAAACAGCTTCTGCCGCCATCATCGTCTCACATGACGCGCGTGGTGGCCGTTCCCTGGTCAGCCATCCCTCTTGAGGGGAAGGGTCACCTGAAAGGTCGAGCCTTTGCTGACTTCGCTCTCCACCGTCAGGGTTCCTCCGTGATGCCTGACGATCTCCGCCACAATATACAAGGCCATCCCCAGGCCGGGAATGACCTTCTGGCTTGGACCAGAGACGCGATAGAAGCGCTCAAAGATTTTGTCGCGCTGCTCCTGCGGGATGCCAAGGCCATGATCGCGTACGCGAATTGTCGCCATCTCAGGGGAGGCGCTCAGGTCAATCTCGACCGTCTCTGCATCAGGAGAGTACTTGATGGCATTGCTGATCAGGTTGATGAAGACCTGCCCGAGTCGATCTTTATCCCCAACCAGTGAGCAGGGTACCGTGCCACGCACCACGATAGTATGCGTCGTTTGTGTCTGCTGCGTGGTGTCGACCACCTCATAGAGCAACGCGTCGAGATCGACCGTCTCCTGCAGGTACTCCAACCTGCCTGCCTGGATCTTGGAGACATCCAGTAACTCTTCGACCAGGTGTTCGAGCTGCATGACGGGTCCCTCCACCCTGGAAAGCGCTGTAGAAGACACGCTCGTCTGTCTGGTCTCTGCGTGGTGAACGCCTTCAGGAACCCAAGCCCATCGATGCCAGACCACCGAATATTTTGCCCGTGAGACGTTTTTGGGTCTCTTTGCGCCCATGTTCCAGCTCATGTATGCACGCGACGTACAGCATAGCTTCGACGTCGTGGCACACGACCTGAAGGTGCGCGCCTTCAGGTCAATTCGCACGCTACCTCGGACACACCCGGCACTATTACTCTCTACTGGGATTTTCTGCACGGCATAGTGATATGATCGGTAAGACAAGCCCCAGCACCAGACAGATCAGTAAAAATGTACTGATCATCCCGATTACCCCGGGCCAACCGCTCATGCTCCAGAAGAAGCCTCCAGATGTATTGCCTATACTGGAGCCGACATAGTAGAAAAACAGATACAGCGCGGAAGCATGTGCCTTTCCGTTCCCCGCCTGTATACTCACCCAACTGCTCGCGATGGCATGACTCCCAAAGAAGCTGAAAGTGACGACCGCTACACCAAGCAATTTGAGGAGCAGGCTGGTATTCAGTGTCATCAGTGTACCAATCAGCATCAGGCCAATGCCAAACAAGAGGACATATTGCCTCGACCAGCGATCGGCAAGCCTGCTGAGCCAGGCCGAGCCAAGAGAACCAACGAGGTAAATGGCAAAGAGCCAACCAATCAGTCCCTGGCTCAGATTGTAAGGCGGCGCGAGAAGCTGATAGCCACTGTAGCTATATAAGGTGACAAAGCTTCCCATGAGCAAAAAGGCAATACTATAGAGACAGAGCAGGCCAGGCTTCTTCAGTTGTTGGCCCAGTCCGAGGACGTGCTGTTTTGCGCCGAAGGGCTGCACAACAAAATGCTTAGAGGATGGAAGAAACCTCCAAAAATACCAGGAACAGACGATCCCCATCAGGCCAATGCAACAAAGAGCAACACGCCAGGAAAAAAGATCCGTCAGAACTCCCGTAGCGACGCGCCCTATCATGCCACCAAAAGCACTACCACCAATATACAGGCCCATGGCGGTTCCCAGATGCCTGGAATGGACCTCTTCGCCTAAATAGACCATCGCGATAGCAGGAATACCGGCCAGCGCAATTCCCTCCAGCGTTCGGCAGATCAGCAGCAGAGTGAAGTTCGGGCTGAATGAACTCACCATCGTCATGAGAGAGGTCGTAAAAAGAGAGATCCCCATGATGCTTTTGCGCCCCCACGCATTCGAGAGAGAGGATGCAAAGGTTATCATCACAGCCAGAAGCGCTGTGGTAAGAGAGAGGATCAGGCTCGCCATTGACGGACTTACACGAAAATCGTGAGCATAAAGCGGCAACAATGGCTGCACACAATACATCGTAGCAAAGGTAACCAGCCCCCCGAGAAAAAGACAGAGATTAACTCTGCGAAACTCAGGGGTGCCTTTTTCGATAAATTCCATGGAAAACGAATCCTTTTTTGGGAGATATCCCAATTGCGACTATTGAAATTGAACTCCAACATCCCAATGAAATGTTGTGCTTTTTAGGCTTCTGTCAACATTTCGAAGCTATGCTCATCTTACCCTTGACTTATTCATGATGTCCAATATATAATTTGCTACCACTTCTATGCATCCAGGCTATTAAATGGAGGAAAGAAAACCGATTTTGGAATTGCAACAGCTCAAATATTTTCAAACCGTTGCGCGTCTAGAGCACATGACGCAGGCAGCAAAGGAACTGTTTGTTGCACAGCCTTCATTAAGCAGGGCAATTGCGCGATTAGAAGAGGAGATTGGCGTCCCTCTGTTTGATCGGCAGGGAAGGAACATTTACCTCACCTCATTGGGGCGAGTCTTTCTCCAGCATATAGAACGGGCATTAGCTGAAATAGAGCAAGGGCAGTATGCAGTAGCAGATCTGGCGGGAATAGAAAAGGGACTTGTCCGGCTCTCAGTCTTGTATACTGTCGGTGCCCAACTGATACCTGAACTGCTCAGAGCCTTTCGTCAGGAACATCCTTCTATTCAATTTCACCTCTTTCAAAACCCGGCTCAAGTAATGCTCAGTCAGCTTGAACAAGGCGAGATTGACTTCTGTATTTCGTCTCCCAGTCCTGAGCAACCGGACATGGAATGGATTCCACTGCTGACCGAGGAGATCTTCCTTGTGGTGCCGTCTGATCATCGCCTTGCCGCGCAAGGCAGCATTGATCTGCCCACAGTCAAAGAAGAAGATTTCATCAACCTGAAACCCAACTCTGGTTTGCGAGAGATGACAGACCGCTTCTGTTTGCAAGCCGGTTTCAAGCCCAAATCCACCTTTGAGGTTGACGACCTTACAATTGTACGTGGTCTGGTGGCAGCAGGGCTTGGAGTTGCTTTTATCCCTGCACTTGCTCTGCGTAGTATCACAGGAGTGAATGTTGTGCCACTCCATGTTACAAACATGCACTGCCAGCGTACTATTGGCCTGACACAGATCAAAAAACGTTATTTGACAGGAGCAGCACGTGTGTTTCGCACTTTTGTCATCGTATACTTTGCTCGGCTTGAACAAGGTGCGTAACCTGTAGAATATACCGGTAGTCCCCATCTTCGGGGACTCCATAAAAGTGGGCCAACCTCAACAATGAAGATGAAAGAAAACAGAGCCGTTTTGGCGCTCAGAGGGGATCTGGCACCGTCTGGGGATCAGATCATGGGTGCCAGCTCCTCTTTTTCACTCTGGCGAGTGATGTCCATGAGCTCTTTCAACGCGACGAACAGCTCCGTGACTTGCTTGCGGGTGCGCTCGTCGCGGAGCTGTCCTTCCTCGTCGAAGCGCTCGGCGGCGTTCGTGACCATGACTTCCGGCTGCATCACCGCTGGCATGTTCAGATAGAGCAGCGTCTAGCGCAAGGCCAATTGCGCGCGCACGGTGCCGAAACGACCGGGCGAACAGCCCATGATGGCCGTGGGCTTGCCTTGCATGGCCTCGTGACCAGGGGGACGCGAGGCCCAGTCAATCGCATTCTTGAGTACCTCGCTGAACGAATAATTGTATTCGGGCGTGGCGATCAAGAGGGCATCCGCCTGCCGAATGTGCTGGCAAAAGACGCGGACGGCTTCCGGTGGGGGATGCTCCCGATCACAGCTTCACAGCGGCAGCTCATCGAGTTCGACGATCTCCAGTTCCATTCCCTCCGGCAACAACTCCAGAGCTGCGCGCAAAAGAGCCCTGTTATACGATTGTTTGCGCAGGCTTCCCGCGAAGCCCTCTACGTGGATCGGTGATGTCATCGTTTTCTCCTGACATTTTGGGCTTGAGCCCACCGCAAGCCCCGTCTCTTGAGAGCGGGGTAAGGTGTGTCCGGGCTTGAGCCCTTGCTTGTTGAAAAGATGTTCTAGGCATGCTATACTCGATATCAGGAGTAGCACACGGGGCAAGGAGGAAGCAGACATGGCCAAGGCGACCAGCACGATACGATCGGCATTGCACTACCAGCCGCAGCATGCTGAAGTCTTTGCGGCCAATCAGGCCCTCTTCAACCGTGTCGTCGCCTTCTACTTCGAGTGTATCCAGGCTCATGAAGGCCTCCTGGCTCTCACCAACAAAGAGGCCCTCACGGCGCTGGAAAGGCTCACCCATGCGACAGAGGCAAACCCGGCGCCCATCATGCCGCTCACAGACATCGCCCTAGATATCCCGGCCATGTTTCGCCGTGCCCCCATCAATGCGGCGCTTGGTTCTGCTCGCTCCTTCTTTTCCTCACTCAAAAAATGGCGAGCGCGCAAGGAGAAACACGAATTAAAGAAGCCCCGCAAGGGCAAAAAGTCGAAGCCGTTCCGAGAGCGACCACCGGTCCCACCACGTAGCTGGAACAAGTCGGTTCCCTTCTACGCGAGCCAGTGGAAAGAGCGCAGTGATCACTGCATCCTGCTCAAGGTCTGGACCGGGACGTGCTGGTCCTGGCTCAAGGTTGGTCTGCTCTCACGCGATCTCCCCGAAGGTTTCCAGATGGGGAGCCCTTCCCTGGTTCGCAGGGGAAAGCAGTGGTGGCTGCATACTCCCATCGAAAAGACCTTCGCTGCTCCCACCAACGTTGAGCAGCAGATCACGACCAATCCACAGACCCGCATCTGTGCGGTCGATCTCAATCTCGACCAGCACATAGCCGTATGCAGCGTCCAGACAGTTGAAGGCACCATCCTGGCCACCTCCTTCATCGGAAATGGCACAGAGATAGCGGGCTTTAGGAAGTTGCTGCTTGGACGCATTGCACGCAACCGATCACAGACTGGCATCCTGGCGGAGAATGAACAGGACAATGCCGACCTCTGGCGCAAAATCCGCCATCTTGATGAACACATCGCGCACCTGGTCAGCGCTCGCATTGTCCAGTTCGCCAAGGAACATCAGGCCAGCATCCTGGTCTTTGAGCACCTGGGCAATCTCCAGCCAGAAAAGGGGAAGTATTCGCGTCGTGGCAATACAAAGCGAGCCTACTGGATGAAAGGGCGCATTTTCCGCTACAGCAAATATAAGGCGTGGAATGCAAGTGGCATCATCACCAGCCGGGTCAATCCGCGCAATAGCAGCAGACACTGTCATCGCTGCCACGCCGCTGTCATTCGCTACAAGCAGGGACAGCCAGAATCGGGCTATACTCCCGGCGCTGCTTTGGTCGTCTGCCCACAGTGCCAGATGCGCGGACACGCCGACCGCAATGCCAGTCTCAAGATCGGTCAGCGCTTGCTTGAGCGCTATGGAGACCCCTTCAAAGAAAAGCCTCATACTGCTGTGCGACGTGCAGGCAGAGTCTCGAAAGAGACAGGTGTTGCTCTCTCCCAAGACGCCAGACGTCAAAAGGGACCATCCATCTCTGAGGCTAGGTATGGAGAACGCAACGCGCATGGCACCGCGCAACAGGGAACGCTCTGGATGGACGAGCGACCCTGAGCTATTCCTCCCCCACTACGGCAGTCAAACCGAGTAGAGGCTACGCCTCACCTACTCAGAATGCCGACTACGGAAGAGTGGCAGAAGCTGCTCGGTTTCAACCGATGCGGAGTGTCACAAGGGACAAGCGTGTCCAGGTGCAACACCTTCAGTATACAAAGCTTGACTAATCATGAGCCTCGGCCAGACCCATCTCTGCCACATCAGGCAATGACGTGAGACGTGAATCTGGCATCATCGACCTTTGAGTACAACGAAGGCGACTCCTCGTTGTTTACCGTTCCAGAGGTTCTCCGAGGCCTCCCTCACCATCTCGTTGCGACACCTGCACGTGACCAAGCAACTCCATCAGGTCCTTGACCTGGATGCCTTCGAGGGTGCGCACCGCCTCCTTGATCTCCTGGCAAAGTGTCTCGTCGATGCGCGAAGCTGTCAGGCGGTCGAACTTCTCGACCTCGTCCTGCCAACTCAATGGATGCGATGGCAGACCTGGATAGTCTTGCACCTCGTGCTCGATGACGGTCCCATTCTGCAGGCGAACGGTGATCTTCGCGGGCATCTCACGCGGGTACTGCTCCGTGTAGTCCTGGTTCGGTCGGACCACGACCTTTTTGAGGAGGGCCTGCACGTCGGCTCTCGCGATACGCTCCGGGGTAAATTGCGCCGGCATGACGTCCTCGTCCAGCAAGGCTACGGCCAGCAGGTACGGCAGGCTGTGATCCGCCTGCTCCTTCGTCCGCACCACTTTATCCATGCCGTAGCGACCGCCTCCGGTGAAATCGTAGGTGATTTGCGGGACCTCTGCCTCGATCGAGACCACCTTACTGTGGTCGATCTTGTGTTGCCTGACCAGCTCGATCGTGCAGTAAATGGCCGATTGTGTATGGATCTCCGCGTTGTATTTCTTGATGGTACTCTCCACGACCCCCTCGTAGCCTTGCTTGTCCCACTCGATGCGGACTTGCATGCCCAGCAGGTGGTCGATGCCATTGGGGCCCTCGATCACCTGCAGCGGTCCCTGCACCCCGCGACGAGCCAGAAACAGCGTGTTCATGGCCCCGAGCGCTGATTGCGCCGAGGCCAGGCCTTTCCACTGTGACAGCGGCTTGGCTCGGATGACGGCAAACGAGGCGTCACTGCTGGCGGCCATCGCGATGGCATTGGCGATCTGCTCTTCGCTCAGACCCAGCAGCCGACCGGCGGCGGCATTGTGTGAGAAGGCCAGTTGTGTGGTGTGGTCGAAGCCGCGCGTCATGAAGTTAGCGTGATCCACCAGGCGCGACTGCACCGTGTAGGCCAGCGCTACCCCCAGCATCAGGTCTCGTCCGCTGCCGCCTGCATACTCGGCGGCGGTCAGCGCCACCCCGAAATTGTCGGCGGTATGGCAGGTCTCGGTGGGAGCCAGGAAGTTGTCCATGAAATCAACGTAGCGCACCAGGGCGGTGTGCCAGAAAGCCGCGTAGACCGGGTTCGCTTTGCCGCCGCCGATCAACGCACAGGGGCCGCTTCCCCCAAAGTCGGCGACCTGCTGGCGGCACGCATTCACCGGGTCGGCGCCTAGAGCGGCGATGCAGCAGCCGAGGGAGTCCAGAATGTGGATCGGCAACTGCTGGCGCGCGGCGGGCGAGAGATCGTCGAAGCTGGCGCGGGCGGCATAGCGGGCCAGGGCTTGCACCTGAGTCTGAGACGGGGAGGATGCCTGGGCTTGTGGGCGTGTTTGGGTGTTTTGGTGTGTCATCAGTGATGAACTCCTACTTCTGGATGCTCACCGAGTCGCCTTCGAGGAAGAATGACCCCGCCGTGATCTCATCGACCTCTTTCCACGCGGAGTAACTGGGTGGCCGCTCGTTCTTAATGTAGATGGTGCCGTCGCAGATGATCCTGGCTGTGCGGGAATACGCGAGTTCTTTGAACGTAATTTCGTTGGGGCATGTCGCCACGACCGGTTCCGTTCTCACCGAGAACGTGCCGCTCGGGTGCCCGAATGTGAGGGCACCTCCCTTTCCGGCCTTCAGATCCTCTGCGGCCAGGATCCTGTTGGGAACGGTGCCGGGAATCGCGGCCGCCGCGGCCGGGCAACTCGAGCCGGTGCAGGGAGCGGCAGTGTGCAATATGGACTCAATATAAAAACGTGCGACGAGATCGATGTCCTTCGCATGGACCGTCTTGCCATTCATATCCGTGTAGTCGCCTGGAGGAGTGACGGATACCGCGAACGGGAGCGCCGACTGACGGACCGTTTCCTGGGTGTACTGGGTCCAGCCGATCAGCCTGGCAACCTTCAGACGCAGTTCTGTGATTCGTTGTGCCATGCCGGACGGCGCAGTGATGGTTCCATCGGGACTCGGCAACTCCAGTCCTGTGTAGCCGATGCCAAACGATTTGGGATCGAAAAACGCGCAGAGGTTCGCTATATCGACGATCGTGACGTCAATGGAACTGCCGTCATCCATGACAAGCGTATCGACGAGATTGCCGGTCGGGAACAGCTTTCCGGTGAACCCACCCGCCAGGTCGCGAAAATCAAGCAGGATCTCAGCCCCCGTCCCCGGAACACCTCCAACGGTCGTTTCACCAGCGACGCGCGCCTCACCGTTGAGTACATCAAGGGTCATATACATTATCTTTCCGGTGTTTGTCGAGAATACCCAGACGGTCACTCTTCCGTCAGGAACGTTCGGGATCATGTTCTTCATCAGAGCAAACACCGGAACGCCCGCAGAGATATTCCCGCAGTTCATCTTGTAGCTCAGGCCCGCGGGTTGATCAGGGAAGATCTGGATGAAGGTGTAGTCGACATCGGCGTCCGGGCGTGATGAGGGCGAAACAATGGCCACTTTGGACTGCTGGATGGTGTCCCCGCCGAGCCCGTCCATACCCATCGGATCTGGTGATCCGCGCACCGCCAGGAGAAACTCCTCCAATCCCTTTCCTTGCGGCGGCACGTTCTTGCCCTCGAAGTAGAAGCCTCGGCTGGTTCCCCCTCGAATCACCGTGATGGGAATCAGCATCTGTTCGATATTGCGGTCGTGATGAATGAAACTCATATCTTCCTCCCCCTTTGAAACCTCGCTAGCATGTCATAATGGGTACATGAAATGCTGTGAACACCTGTTTGCAGGCCATATTATGCTCTGCTCTCCTCTGCCCTCGCGTCAACTGGTTTCTTCGCTCCGTATATGTGTACATGATAAAATTCGGTGTCGCATTTTTGATATTGCTCCGTGTCGTATTTTTTGAATTGTTCTCCTTGGAAATTTGCCATTTGCGACAGAAAGCAGGTGAGGAAGGCGACACTGAATTTTGTCATGTACAACCGCCCGACACTCGGGACGCCTGACATCTTCATTAGGAATCCCAGAGGACAATGACACGTTCTTGGAGATCCTTAGGAAAGTTGGTTGCGAAGTCGGCGACGAGCAGCAGGTCATCTCCCTTGGTGGGCAGCAGGCAATTCAAAACCTCGATCGGGCCGACCAGCGTCTTATCACCGTGGAAGCTCAACTTGGCGGCAGCGTACATCGATTCGATGGGATTCACTGGCTGATCTGCGAGGACGAAGTGCCCGTTGGCCGGATGGCACCGGCTGTTCCACGCCCACATAAGGTCACGCATGTCAGTCACGTCGATGTCATCGTCGCAGACCATCACTCGCGTGATCCGCTGTCCACCGTGCATTGCCTTGACGATCTCCGCGATGCGCCGAGCCAGGTTGTCAGCCGACCGTTCGGTTCGTTGCGGCCAATCTCGGGCAACCGAGACAGCCAGCATGTGCTCAGCGGCTTCGGGTACTGACCAGGCAGCGGTCACTGGGAGGCCCTCGTCACGGAGTCGCCGCAGGCATATGGCCGCAGTAGCCAGTATGTTCATCCAGATTGCCTCCATTCGGCTCATGCTTTCGCGCTTGGCTCCTTTCCGATGCTAAACGCTCTTCTTAAGACAGTCTCTTAGAGCGGTGAAGTCCGACCCTCCAACACGGCACTGTCGGTTTCGCGTGGAACGCGTGTTGAAAGAAGGAAACGGCTGAGCATGTTAAACCATGAGATGGCAATGATATATTTCGTGGTGATGGACGGCCCAAACTGCTCCAAAAGTTGCGAAAGGGCTTCATCGCTGATAGCCGCCTGCTGAGTAATCTCATCGGTTGCACGGCTGATGAGATTGCTCACCGAATCCAGGCCAGTGACTGGGCCATCGGTGCAGAGCAAGGCTATCTGCTCGTCGGTCAGCCCCACATTTCTGGCAAACACCACGTTCGCCTCCCATTCGTACGCACAGTTGGTCAGATACGCGGTACGGAGAATGATGATCTCTCGGAGTTTCGGATCCACCCCCGCAGAGGTAAAGATCCCCTTAATCAGTGCGACAATACCTGGGTACATGTCTTGCGCACCTGCAAACATGCGCAAGACATGGATTGGAGCCCCTTGGGAGAGCAGCTCCTTCGTCTCCGGAGAGAGATCCGCATCACCAGGCAAAGGAACGGCTACCTTCCACGGGCGGTATTGTGGAACATGGGGAGTTGGATGCTGTTGTGTCATGATCCTGTTCTTCCTTTCACTTCTCCTCCTTATTACTCTACTCCTACATATTGAAGGTGGAGATCAGGAAGGAAACGGCTTGTCCCAAAGGAGACAACAGCCAGGAAATGGCCTCCTTTTTCACGGATCCTTGTCGTATCCATCCTGGTCCCCAACGCTGCTGCGATCGAGGCTCACGCTCATCGATTCACCTTCTCGCTCGCGCGAGTGTAGGCCAGGAGGCCACCTGCCAGGAGAACCTGCCGTTCCCACGGTGTGAAGCTTGTCCGCAACCGTAGCTCCTCGCCGCTCCCGGCAATTCGCGCGCGGCATTCGCCCTCACCCCTCTCCAGGACACCATGGAGCTCGACGAACTCCCACTGATCTCCCAGTCGTACCCGGTCGTAGTCAGCCTCGTTGGCGAACGTAAGCGGAACCAAACCTTGGGCGATCAGATTGCGGCGGTGGATGCGGGCGAACGACTTGGCGATGACCGCCAGGACCCCGAGGAACTTGGGCGCCAGGACGGCATGCTCCCGGCTGGAGCCCTGGCCGTAGTTCTGGCCGCCGACGATGAACCCTCCGCCCCATTCCCGCGCACGCGCCGCGAACTGGGGATCGAGTCGCCGAAAGACGAAGAAAGCCATTGCCTTGACGTTCGAATATAAATCGAAAATGGCCACCCCCTCGGGTGCGAGGTCGCCGGTCGAAATGTCATCACCAACCACGATCAGCACGCGTCCAACCAATTGCTGCGTCAGGGGAGTCTGGGGTGGTGGAGGGAGGATATTCGGGCCATGGAACACTTTAACCTGCGCTGCCTCGGCGGGGGCGAGTGGATACAGAAAGTGCTTGTCATCAACGCTGACGTCGGGAGCGGGCGCGGGTGGCAGTGGAGGTTCCGTGCCCAGGTCACGAGGATCAGTAATCACGCCACGCAGCGCGGTCGCGACGGCTGTGGCTGGACTGGCGAGGTAGACCTGGTCGTGATCGGTCCCCGAACGCCCAGGGAAATTCCGGTTGAAGGTGCGCACCGAGACCACCCCCGAACCCGGAGCCTGTCCGAACCCCGCGCAGGGGCCGCACACCGGCTCAAGCATGCGCGCGCCAGCCTGCACCAGGTCCAGGTAGGTTCCCGAACGGATGAGACGGTCCTCGATCTGGCGCGAACCAGGGGTGACGGTCATCACCAGGTGGGGATTGACAACTTTCTCGTGCAAGACAGCGCCGACGAGGGCCAGGTCCTCATAGCCTGAGTTGACGGAACTGCCGACACACACCTGCCCCACCGCGAGGCCCGCGACCTCGCGCACAGGCACGACCTTATCAGGGCTCGACGGTTTGGCAATCAGTGGCTCCAGGCTGCTCAGATCGATCACTTCCACCTCATCATAGGAAGCGCCGGAGTCGGCCGCAAGCGGGAGCCACTGGGAGGCACGGTGCTGCGCGCTCATCCAGGCGCGGGTCTGCTCGTCCGACGGAAATACGCCAGTGGTCGCCCCGGTCTCCATAATCATGTTGCAGATCGTCCCGCGCTGTGTCACATTCAGGGTGGCCACGCCCTCGCCAAAGAACTCGAAGATCGAGCCGACGCCCCCCCGTACACTCCGTCGCCGCAAGATTTCCAGCACAATATCCTTGGCCTGGACCCAGGGGCTGAGTTTTCCACGCAGTTCCACGCCGATGACGCGGGGAGCGGGAACGTTGAAAGGCTGACCGCTCAGACACAGCGCCACATCCAGCCCGCCCGCGCCGATGGCAAGCATCCCTATGGCACCAGCCATGGTCGTGTGGCTATCCGCCCCCACCAACAACTGGCCAGGATGGGCAAAGCGCTCCAGGTGCAGGTAGTGACTGATGCCGTTGCCAGGAGGGGAGTAGATCAGTCCGTAGTGGGCGCAGACGCTTTGGAGATAGTGGTGATCGTCCTGATTCTTCGAGTCAATTTGCAGCACATTATGATCCACGTATTGAATGGCAAAAGGGACCCGCACGCGGTCCAGGCCGAGCGTTTCAAACTGGAGGCAGGCCATGGTGCCGGTGGCATCCTCCAGCAACACCTGGTCCATGCGCAGTTGGACGTCCTCGCCTGGAGTGAGCGAGCCACCAGCCTGGTGTGTCTTGAGAAGCTTGGTGGTAAGTGTCTCAGCCATATGAGTATCATCTCCCTTTCAGACTGGCTCCCCTCCCTGGCCGGTCCGGCAGCAGCCACCGGAACCCCGGGGGTGAGAGCGCGTGATCGCGCGCGAGTGAGACGAAGCCCTCGCGCACAACGGGCAGCCGATCCTGGCGAGCCGCTTCGGATGGATCAGCTCCTTCGCTCGCTTGACCGTCACCAACCCGCTGGGGCGAAATGCCCTGGCGCGAACCGCGAGCGGATCTCCTGGATCTCCGGCAAGCCAACGATGTCCGTGAACTCCTGGAACGAGACCATCCGATCCAGGACAGGGATGGGCGTCCCCTGCGCCCGAATCTGGGCCAGGCTCTCCTTCATGGCACGAGTGGCCGTAAACAGGGTGCTGAGGGGGTAGATGATTAAACGGAAGCCCAGTTCCTTCAAGCGGGCGTAGGTGAGAAGCGGGGTCTTGCCATCCTCCAGGCAGTTCAAGAGCCGGGGCACATTCGGGAACGCTTTGGCGATGGCGACAACTTCCTCCTCGCTCTGAGGCGCTTCGATGAAGAGCACGTCCGCGCCGGCATCGCGGTAGCTGCGAGCTCGCTCCAGGGCGCTATCCAAGCCCTCCACCGCTCGGGCATCCGTGCGGGCGATGATCAGGAAGTCCTTCGAGCGCCGGCTCTCGACGATGGCGCGGATCTTCTCCACCATTTCCTCCGTTTCGATGACGGCCTTGTCCTCCATGTGCCCGCAGCGTTTGGGCGACACCTGGTCCTCGATCTGCATGGCCGACACGCCGGCTTGCTCCAGTTCGTTGACCGTGTGAATCACGTTGAGCGCGTTGCCGTAGCCGGTGTCCGCGTCGGCAATGACGGGCACATTCACCGCTTGCACAATGCGGTGCGCCTGGCTGACCTCCTCGGTGGACGACACGATCCCGACATCCGGGCAGCCCAGGTACGAGGCCGCCGTGCCGTAGTCCGTCATATACACGACATCGAAGCCCGCCTGTTCAATGAGCAGGGCGGAAAGACAGTCATATGCACCGGGCGCCAACACCGGCTCGGGTCCTTCCAGCAACTTGCGTAATCTTCCCGGATCCCTCTCTTTTTTTAGTAAATGAGCCAAAGGACACGCTCCTTTCCAACCAGTCAGTCTTTTGGGAACAACGTTTTGTTTCTACATATAAATAATACGACTAAATAATACGACTAAATAATACGACTAAATAATACGACTAAATAATACGACTAAATAATACGACGCCCTCTCCAGTGCTCCTGCTGGCGCTCACATGGGCTGTCAGACATGCTCCCGGATCGGCAGCATCCGTTCTGACCAGGATGCATACCTCGGACAGGTAGACTGCTGGTCCAAGCATAATCTTTTTCGCGAATAGCCTGCAAGCGTGACAGGAGCCGCATCTGATCGTCTCCATGCAAAGTAGTCGTAGCTGATCCGTCGATCTGGTTCAGAGTCGCACTGCCCGGCAGATGTCTCGTTCATCAGAAACGTCTTGAGAAATATTATGCGCCTGGTGCAAAGAAGCCGATAGCGAGCATTGGCTTCTTCTTTACCCATTTCGCCATTGGCCAGCAGCGTCTTCATTATGAAGCAACCAGCTTACCCACCATCCGTGGCCAAGTGGTCGAGATAGAGCTCATCCATTCCAAGGTCATGACGAATGCTCAAGCACAATCTCTCTCATTCCCAGAGGACATTTTCTGACGCTGAGATTCAAAGTAGCCTCTGAGTTCAAAATAACCGGAGGAAAATCCGAGCAGACCCGTCATGCCTACATCAAAGGGGTTGTCGTACTCGATGCATTCCTTGCCGCGCATGGCATGCACGATCGGGGCCTGTAACTTGCTTGCCAATTCGATCAACTCCGCATGCGCATCGGCACACCCTGCTCCAGCCAGGATAGTAACGTTCTGTGAGGTATTGAGCACCTGTGCCAGGGTTGCGATCTCCTCATCAGAGGGACAGAGGCGTGGGTGCGGCGGTGGAAAGCGCAAGCGTGGCCCCTGCTCGACCGCCTCACGTAAAGCAACGTCTCCAGGCAGCACCACGACCGCGACCCCACGCCGCGAGATTGCCGTTTGCATGGCGATCTCCAGGACACGGGGCATCTGTTCGGACTGGGAGACCAGTTCACAGGAATCACTGCACTGGGCGAAGAGATGCTCCGGATGTGTCTCCTGGAAATACCCACTCCCGATTTCATTGCTGGGAATCTGCGCGGCGATGGCAAGGACGGGCACGCGGCTGCGATGACAGTCGTAGAGTCCGTTGATTAAATGCCAATTGCCCGGGCCACAGCTGCCAGCGCAAACCGCTAGTCGTCCGGTGAGGTGCGCTTCCGCCCAGCCGCGAACGCCGCCGCCTCTTCATGTCGTGTCAAAACCCAACTGAGTCGTTCTTGCGTGCGAACCGAGTCCGTGATGCCATTGAGTGAGTCGCCCGGAACTCCATAGATTCTCTCGCCTCCCGCCGCTGCGAGTGTCTCCACAAGCACTGCTGCTACATTCTTTTTGGCCACCGTGTGAATCGCTCCTTTTCTCTCCTCTTATCTCTCATGTTTCACATTCCTGGTGGGGAACTAGATGAGGTGCATCTCTTTCGCAGCGGCAGTCAATTGTTCTTGAAACGCCGGATGGGCCAGACCGATCAGTGTGTGGGCCCGCTCGGTCGAAGACAGGCCTTTCAGGTTCGCCACGCCTCGTTCCGTGACCACATACTGGACGTCCGTCCGCGGGGTCGTGACCGGACCGGCAAGCTGTGGGACAATCTTGCTGATCTTGCCGTTGCCCACGGTAGAGGCAAACGCGATGATCGACACCCCGCCTCGTGAGGCATAGGCGCCTCTGACGAAGTCAAGTTGACCACCAGTCGCACTGTACTGATGCCCTTTCAGGTACTCAGAATTGCAGGCTCCGGTCAGATCCATCTCAATGGTTGCGTTCACCGAGACCACCCGGTCGTTCTGTGCGATAACGACTGGATCGTTCACATAATCTACCGGATGGCTCTCGATGGCAGGATTATCGTGAAGGACATCATAGAAATCCTGGTCACCCATCGCAAACGTAAAGACGCTTTTGCCTGAATTCCTGTTTTTCCAGCGATTCGTGACCACACCATGCTTGATGAGATTGCCTAAGCCGGTAGACAGAAGTTCCGTGTGGATTCCCAAGTCCTGGCGATCGAGGAGCGCGGAGCAAACGGCATTCGGGAGCCCACCAACGCCCATTTGGAGACAGGCCCGCTCTGGCACCAGCTCCGCGATGCGCGTACTGATCTCTTGCTCCTCGGCGGTGATTGACTTGGAGGCAAGCACTGGCAGCGGCGCATCATGCTCGATAATGGCATCCACTTCGCAGACATGCAGAAGGGATCGTCCGAACACCCGAGGCATGTGTCGATTGACCTCAACAATCAGCCTCCTGGCCTGCCGGGCGACGGTCGCCGTGTAGTCATTATTGGTTCCGAAGGTAAAGTACCCGTTGCGATCCATCGGCGAGACGGTCACCAGAAAGGTCTCGACGGGAATGTGCTCCGCGAAGATCCGAATGGCCTGGCTAAAATGATTTGGCACGAAAAAGACCACCTTGCGCCCCCCGTCCTGCTCTCCCTGCTTGATCAGTTCGCGTTCCGCCGCAGCCAGGAACAGGCAAAACGGTTTGATTCTCCCCATGAGCTCATACCGCAGCAAGGTTCGTTGGAGAGCGTCTTCTGAATGGTAGTAATACAGTTTGATGTCGTCAACTTTTCCCGCGCTGGCCCGGTCTGCCAGCGCTTGCAGCAAAGCAGGAGGCTGCGACATGGCCATACCCAGAGCCACACGACTTCCACTGGCAATCTGGGAGACTGCCGTCTCAGCATCCGTGAGCTTCGTGCGATAGAGATCTTCGTACATCATGACCCTCCTCTTGCTCGCAACTCTGGCTGAGGTATCCCTCCCTCGCTAGTAGTTTGCGGCGGCTTCCGGCGAGTGCCCCCGTTTGTAAATCAGCATCGTGCGCTCAAAACGCATCACTTCAATGCCATCCTGATTCACCCCGCGCGTTTTGACTGTGACGATGCCCTGCGTCGGTCGGCTTTTCGATTCACGCTTGAACAGCACGGTGGATTCCGCATACAGCGTATCTCCCGCAAAGACGGGGTGCGTGGCTTTGACCTTGTCCCATCCCAGGTTGGCAACCACCTTGGCGCTCACCGTCCGCACACTCATTCCCGTGAGCAGTGCGAGTGTCAGGGTACTATCGACCAGCATCTTTTTCCACTCGGTTTGCGCTGCGTACGCGGCATCGAAATGAACGGGCTGCACGTTCATGGTGAGTAAGGTCATCCAGATGTTGTCAACATCGGTGATGGTGCGACCGGGACGGTGTTCAAACGTGTCACCTACTTCAAAGTCTTCATAATACAACCCATTGGTTTCCCGGTAGCGCTTCGGGCCAATCTCTCGATAGGCCGACAGTGGCTGTTCCATGGCAATGCTTCTCCTCAGTTCTCTGCTCTGCAAACAATGGTATGGCCGCACGTGATGGCTAGGAGGATCTTCCTCTGACTCGTGCAAGAATGCGCCTCGCCCTGCGTGCAATGGCTTCATCAACCATCTGATGATCGACCGAGCCGACTCCCTGGCGATTCACCTCAAGCACGCGCCGCGCCCACTCCACTTCTTGTTCGGTCGGGGTCAATACCTCATTAATAGTTGGGATTTGTCCCGGATGGATCGCACATTTGCCATGGAAGCCAAGATTGGCTGCCGCCTTCGTTTCTTGCCGCAAACCAGGCTCATCAGAAAGATTGAAGTAGGGCGAATCCAGGGTGACGATCCCCGCCATGGCCCCGACCTGAATGAGACGCGAGCGTGTGAAGAGCAGCGGTTCCCAGGCCGCTTCCGCACCGAGGTCGGCCGCCATATCGGCAGCCCCGAAGAGAAACGCAGCGGGCCTCGGGTGATGGCTCGCTATCTCCTCCAGAGCAGCGACGGCTTCGACCGTTTCAATCAAGGCAATGATTTCCGTCGATTTTTCCGCTTCCGTGAGCAGGTTCCCGACGAGGCTGATTATTCCTGCCGAATCACATTTCGGGATGACGAGGTAATCCGGTTCAGCTCGCGCATCCAGAAGCGCCTGGAGGTCGTCGAGGCCAACCTTTGTCTGCGGGGAATTGATCCGCAGCGCACAGGGAAGACGATCCTCGGGAAGCGTGTTGAGATAGGCGATCGCTGCGGCACGGGCTTCGCTTTTGGCCGACGGAGCCACGGCGTCTTCCAAGTCAATGACCAAGGCGTCAGCATGCGCCTCTGCCGCACGCGCGAAGCGGTCTGATTTGGTTCCAGGGGTGAACAACCAGCTCTTGAGTGAAAGCAGCGGCTTCTGTTTTGGACGACCTGTCATGATGCCTTTCCCTCTCTTTCTTGTTTGCCACGATGCCCGACAGCCTCATCCACCTTCCCATGCTGGCGCTTTTTCCTTTCTCCCGGGACCAGATTCCCCCATTTCACAACTGGTAACGTATCGCAAGCGCTTTCAGCTTGTCAAACAGGGCCGCAGCCCACGTTCGTAGATTCGCGGCGTCTCATCAGGAAGGTCCACACTGTCGAGATCCCGGCTTACGGTTTCATGGGAGAGCTTCTCACCAGAAAGAAGCCCGCATCCACCACATTCCAGCATTTCCATAGAGAGATCACCGGCGAGCACATTAGAGCGGCTCGGTGAGTTCTCCCAGCTTGTCTGTCAAGAGGGTATTCTCCGTATAGTCCACCGGACAGGCAATGATCGAAACCGTCTCCTCCGAGAGCGCCTGTGGGAGCGTCGGAAGCAAGTCTTCTGTCCGTTGAATCATATATCCTTTGGCCCCAAAGCTCTCGGCATACTTCACCAAGTCGGGATTGCCAAAGGCGACGGAGGAGTCGCGCCCCAGTTCCAAATCCATTTTCTACTTGATCAGACCGTCGCCTTTGTTGCAATCGCCTGAGAGACTGTATTGTCGTTGCCATCTCCTACTCAAGCAGCCGTCCTTCAGCTGCTTCTACCTCTGTTCCTGCATGCTCCCATTGCTTCAGGTAATCAGGCACCTCCGGGACGGGAACGCTCGACATGACAGGCTTGCCGTTCTTGAGGGTAACGGTGAAATTGACCTTGAGCTTAGGATCTTGCTGAGGATAGTCCGAGCGCTGATGCGCTCCCCGGCTCTCCTTTCGCTCGATGGCGCTCAGGAGCGTTGCCCTTGCCACCAGCAGCCCGGCACGCAACTCGTGCGCACGTACCAGGTCCATGTAGCCCTCCGCACTGGGGCGGACATCCACCGTGGGCAGGGCACTCTCCAGCTTCGCGATCCTGTCAAGGCCCAGCTGCAGACGCTCCTGGTTGCGCACCACACCAGCACATTCCCACATCGTAGTGCGCAGCTCTCGCTGGAGTGACAGCGCCAGCTCTTCTCCCTCATGCAGCAAGCTCTTCATATCGTCCATAGCTGCATCTACAGTCGCCTTTGAACGGACTTGTGTCTCGCGGGCCCGGGAGTATTTCGCCGCGGCTTCACCCGCACGTCGTCCGAACACAACGGTTTCGGTCAGCGAGTTCCCGCCCAGCCGGTTCGCGCCATGCAAGCCATTGGTCACTTCACCAACCGCATAGAGCCCAGCCACCTCGGTTGCATGCGTCTCCGGGTCAACCTGGATCCCTCCCATTGTGTAATGCGCCGTAGGTGCAACCTCCATCGGCTCCTTCGAGATGTCCAGCAGCTCCAACTCCATAAACTGCTTGTACATACGGGGCAGTTTCGCGATGATGTAGTCTTTGCTGCGATTGGTGATGTCCAAGAAGACGCCGCCGTGTGGACCACCGCGACCCTCCATAATCTCGGTGTAGTTCGCCATGGCTACACGGTCACGCGAGGATAACTCCATACGTTCGGGATCATAACGCTTCATAAACCGTTCATGCTTGTTGTTGAAGAGCCGACCGCCTTCACCGCGTATCGCTTCCGTGGCGAGTGTCCCAGCCGCATCCTCTGGCCAGGTCATCCCGGTTGGGTGGAACTGGACCAGTTCCATATTGCCCAGAGTGCAGCCGGCACGCAGGGCCAGATACATGCCGTCGCCTGTGTTTTCGTCCCGGCGAGACGAGCTCCGTCGCCACAGACGAGTGGCGCCTCCGGTGGCGAGCACCACCGCATCGGCTTCATAGACGGTCTGCTCACCAGTATACAGGTCGAACGCCACTGCCCCGAAGCAAACGCCGTCATGGACCAGCAACTGAGAGACGTTCTGGGTGTCGTTGATGGGAATATCCAACTGGGCGACCTTGTCAGCCAGGGTGAAGAGCACTGCGCGCCCGGTATAGTCCCCAGCGTAGCAGGTGCGCCGGTACTTGTGTGCCCCGACGAACCGCTGGTCCAGCTTCCCATCGGGAGTCCTGGTGAATGGGCAACCCCAGTCTGCCAGTTCGAGGATGGCGGCAGGAGCCTCTCGGGCCATAATCTCCACCGTATGGGGATCCACGAGGAAGCAGCCCTCCCTCAGGGTATCGGCGAAGTGCTGCTGCCAGCTGTCCTGAGGGTCGACTGTGCCAGGGCGGCATTGATCCTTCCAGCAGCGAGACGCGAGTGGGCATCTTTCCATGGCCTCTTGCCGATAACTATGACATCGCATCCTGCCATATGGGCTGCAATGGCTGAGCGCAGCCCGGCGCAGCCCGTGCCGATAACCAGCACATTCGAGACACGGGTACGACGCTGATTCTCCATAGGGAACTTCCTTTCTTCATTGCTCCAGCATTGCTACGCTGACTCCTTGATGAGCGCTGAGGGATCGAGTGCGCTATACGCGGTGTGACCGCTCAAAGCTAAGGTCAGGTCGAGATCGGCGAGAAAGTTTTGCAAGACCTCCTCCACGCCTTGCTCCCCAGCGAGCGCCAGACCCCAGAGGTAAGGACGCCCCAATAACCGAGATGTGGTCATACGTCAGCGGCACGCGCAGGACCGGCGTTTGGCCTACAGGAGCATAGGTGCGCACCGCCATCGGCAACAGATAAAAGCCCGACTCGTCTACAAAAACGATCTGCCGCTTTTCCTGCTCTGCTTTTTTTGAGGGCGGGCCAGCGCTCTTCTTTCCATGCCTTGATGGCCTCTTCATTCCTTTGGGTAGCCAGTTCAATCGGTTTTTGCACACTGTACGCGGGCTGCTCGAAGGAAGCGACGACAATGGGCTGGATGATACCCGACGCCAAACTGCTGCTTGATCAGCACTGCCACCCGAGCCGTGGTCCAGGCTTCACCGCGAAATCCATAGTGCTCGGATCCTTTGGCCAGCAGATCAGGCAACTGGGCACGTTGTTCCTCAGTCAGTTTGGGTTGGGGACCTGGAGGCGGCTGGTGGCGCAGCCCATCAGGACCATCTTGCTTCGCCCGATGCATCCATTGACTTACTGCACCTTCAGTGACTCCCAAGGCCTCGGCGATGTCTTTCTGTTTCCAGCCTTGCTGATACAGTTGCCAGGCACGCAGTCGTCGGCCTTCGCGCCAATCTTTTGGAAGGGGTTCTTTCTTGCTCATGCCTCCATTCATCGGCCCGCATCGTTCTTCACTTTAGATCCTCATGCTCAGGTCAATAACTCTGGAGACATGAACGCTGGCTAGTGCATTCCCACGAAAGAGAATAGACAATGTGGTATACTAGAGGGCATGAGATCCCCCATTTTTATCCGACTCCTGAGCGAAGACGAACAGCGCCAGATCCAGGCGGGACTGCGTTCGTCGGATGCCTTTGTCCTCCGTCGTTGCCAAATGCTGTCAGCCTCCGCCCGCAGAGAGCGCGTGCCGCAGATCGCTCGCCAGGTGGGCTGCGACGACCAGGTGGTGCGCAACGTGATCCATGGCTTCAATGCCACCGGTCTGGACGTGCTGCGCCGAGGATCTTCGCGTCCCCATCGCCTGCGCACCTCATTCACAGAAGAAGGGCTGGAGCGCTTGCAAGACCTGCTGCATCGCAGCCCACGCGACTTCGGCAAAGACCGTGGCACCTGGACGCTGGAACTGGTGGCCCAGGTCTGCTTGGAGCAGAGCATCATCGCGGTACCCATTTCCGACGAGAGCGTGCGCCGCGCCCTCAAGCGACTGAAAACCAACTGGAAGCGCGCCAAACACTGGATTACCAGTGTGCGCCGCGTCGGTGCATATGAAATCTCCGTATGATACGGAAGAGGAAGAGAGTGAAGACCTCTAGGACAAGAGCTTACCCGGAGCCGAAAGGCAAAGGTGGACAAGAGCATGCTCGAAGAAAGCGGAAGGCGGAAGAAGGCATGTATCCCGTAGATCCGCAAGTCCTGTGTGCATGAAACTCCGCAAGGCCCACGGATTGCGCAACGAGATTTACCCCATCAGTAATTTTGCTTGAGAACATTTTTCATAACTCTTTTGCTTTCATAAAGCAGGGGTATTACCGAATCTTCTCCAGGAAAAGGTTGGATCGTTGAATTGGCCTGTAGAGGCAATTCAATGGAATGCTCCTGTCCCTTTGGGCAAACACACGACTTTCATTGTGTAAAACCTTTTGCCTACGAAGGGCGTGCTATGACTGGCTACAGCAAGCAATCATCTCCTGGAGGCATAAATATGAGGACTGTTATCGTAAGAACCCAGCAGAAAGATCAGGTAGTTGATATCACTGATACCGTTGAGCAATATCTGAGCCAGGAAGGCCCGGAGGATGGACTTTGTTCGATCTTTGTGGCCAATACTACCTGCGCTTTAACCACCGCGGACCTGGACCCGGGAACTGACCTGGATCTGCTCGATGCCCTGCGCCATATGCTTCCGCATCTCTCTTATCGTCATCCGCACGACCCAGACCATACCCCCGATCACTTGCTCTCTTCGATTATTGGCCCCGGTCTCGTGGTGCCTTACTCGGATCGCCAGCTTATGCTCGGCACCTGGCAGAGCGTGATCCTGGTCGAACTGGATGGCCCCCGCGAGCGAACCCTCCATCTACACGCCTTTTGAATTGAACATTGTGTTAAAGTGTGTAATATACACTTAGTCTGTGACCTGCGTCCCGCTACGTTCGTTTAGTATGATGAGTGGAGAAATACCGGTCTCCACTGCGATTGAGACTTGGTCCCTCATACTCGTATCCAGGTAGAGAGCAAAGCCGGAATGGGCCGGTTTGGAGCGGGGAAGGAAGTATCAAGTTAGGGCTTATCAGTCAGGCCAGGAACATCAAGTTATAGATCATTGCGGCTCAACGATCAAGGACGTTCCTTGGTGTTACCTTCTCTTGTTTACAAGCGAAAGGAAACATCATGAGCCTACTTGCTCTCTTTCGACGTCAAACGACACAACCTCCAATGGAAGTTATTCAGGCGGCATGTGAGTTCTATGGGCGCTTGCCTGAACGCGTCCCCATCCTGAGCGCGGAGAAGCTACGCGCCCTTTCCGATGATGTCTGGGTCGTGCGGATCAACGAACACGAAAGCGCGGTTGTCGCCTATACGCCAGGCTCGCGTGAAGGCGCGGCAATAGCTGCCCCATGGTATGAATAGCTACCTATAACACCAAACAAGCCCAGAGAGCAAATAATCTGGGACTCCTCTGGCTCCCGTTGTTCTTGGACCTGGCACAGACGAGTATCGGCGCGCAGGTTAATGACCAAGTCGGCGAGTTGCTCGTCATTGACACTGCTACGTAACTGGCAATTGAGAGTGCCTCTGGTCGTCTCTTGTAACCCACGCGATGCGCAACGAGCAGCCTAACCCGTAGCGAACACAGATAAACATGTGCCTCTTTGAGAAGAGAAAAGCAAACACTTTCTCTTAAGGAGGCATATATGACCAGTATCGCCGATGGTTCGGTGAAAATCCAAACGACATCGGAGTCCAACCCCTCGACCCCTTGCTGGTTTGGCGAAGTCGGGATGATCAGTAGCTATCTTCGCACGCACAGTGTCCTGAGCAAGATCAACGAAGGAGTACGCTTTGCCAGACGGCGCTGCGGGCGCTACGACGTGATCGACTTTCTTGCCATTCTCTTCGGCTACGCCATCAGCGGAGAACGCACCCTGGAGGAGTTTTACGAGCGGCTCCAGCCCTTTGCGGTGCCGTTCATGGCCTTGTTTGAGCGTGATCGGCTGCCCTCTCGGTCGGCGCTTTCGCGTTTTTTGGCAGTGCTGACTGAGGAACCTGTCGAAGCTCTGTGCGCGCTCTTTCTCGATGATTTGCTCGGTCGTCCCCTTGCACACGACAAGCAAACCGGAGGACTGGTGGATCGAGCGGGAAACACTTGGGTGGTGTTTGACATCGACGGGACGCGTGAAGCCGCTCGCCAACGCGCCTTACCTCAGGGGGAAAACTTGCCTCCGGCCTTTCGCCGATTGGATGAAGTCTGTGCTCCTGGCTACCGAGGTCGCAAGCGGGGGGAAGTGGTCAGGACACGGACAACGGTTTTGCAGGCGCATAGTTATCAGTGGCTCGGCAGTTTTGGCAACCGCGGCAATGGGCGATACCGAGAAGAACTGCGCAAGGCTCTTGTGGCCATTCGTCGATATCTCGCAGCATACCAGCTCCCACCAGGACCCGCACTGCTGCGGCTTGATGGGCAATATGGCCTGGGCGCGGTGCTCTCCGATCTCGCTGGCTTCGCTTTTGTGACCCGGGGCAAAGAGTACAGCTTGCTTGAGCATCCGCTGATTCAGGCACAGTTGCACTTGCCCCCGACCACTTCCAGCAGCGTCCCGAAAGTCAGATGGTGCGCAGCCTCTATGATTGCCCGGAGATTCCGGTGGGACCCGAGGGAACGCCCTACCGAGTGGTCGTGGCCACGCATCCCGCAGGCAAAAAGAAGAGCCCAGTGGGCGTCACCGCGCGGGGATTGTCTACGAACTCTTCTTCACGAACCTGCCACAATCCGCCTTTACCGCCTGCGATGTCGTCGAACTGTATCTGCATCGTGGCGCTTTTGAGCCGACATTAGCAGACGAAGACGAGGAACAAGATCCCGACCGGTGGTGCTCGCACGCCGCCTGGGGCCAGGAATGCTGGCAACTGGTCTCCCAATGGGTGTGGAACCTCCGTCTGGAATTGGGGCATCAGCTCAAGTCACAGCCACTGCGTACAACCGAGTTGGCTTCGGCTCTCCCACCTCCTCCACCACACACAGTACCTGCCTCTGGCTATGCCCCTCCGGAGGTGGGCTCAGCATGGAAGGCTGGCCGCTTCTCGGGCCACGATTTCACCCTCCGACCAGATGGAACTCTCCAGTGTCCAGCAAGCCAGGAGCTTCGTGTCCAGGAACGCGTCAAGAAGCCGATGGCAGCCTGCGCGTGGTGTATACGGCCAGCATCCGGAGTTGTCGTCCCTGTCCCCTGCGCGAGCAGTGCCAATGGCAGGGCAGTGCTACCAAGAAGCCGCGCCAGGTCAGCGTGCTCCTGCATCCGCTCGCCGTTGGTTCAGCTCCGCTGCTCTGGCGAGGTTGGAGCCGAAGAGAGCACCGACGAGCCTGTATGCAGCTCGTACGACACCAACGCATCGAGGTGAGCCTACCGCCTCCTGCCGCCGTTTCGCCAGGCACCGCGAACGTGATCCTGTCGCGCCCGCAGCGAGCGCATTATCGTCTCTCCTGGCAAGAGCGGCTGGCTCGCAATGCTCGCGTTTCAACAACTGGGCAAGTGACGATCAGACTGTTCGGGGTTCCAGACAGCTTTGCCGCTTCGCTCGGTTTGGTCCCGGCTAAGGGGACTCACGCCAATAACCTGACCAACTTTTGCCGCCATCTACCCATGCCATGCGGCACGCGCGCGTTCTACCGGTCATGTTATTGGCGTGAGTCCCCTTAGCAGCCTGTTGACAGTCGTTGGCTTCCTTTTCCTCGGACAAGCTTGCTTCTCCGAAGAGCGCTTCCTGCCTTCTTTTCCTGGTTGTTCCTCACTTCTGCCTCACTTCTACCTTTTTTGCACCCTATCTCGTTGGTTTTACCATTTCTCACGCGCCAGGCATCCAGTTCTGCACGACTTTTGTTCCTCAACTCAGCATTAGCTCTTCAACAATCTCGTTGCGCAAGTCGTGGGTTGGAAGATGCATCGGCAACGTACCCCGATTATTACTTCGCCCAGAGGAGGACTAAGCCACAGCCTCGGCAGCCAGTGCTACCGAGTTTTTTACTAACATACTGATGTGCTCGTGCAGCGTGGGATAAAAGCCTTAACATCTAGAATTTCGCTACGGCAACTGTAGCTTGCACGAGAAGTGAAAGTCCTAGCTAATGATTCAAGTAATCAGTGACAACGATACTGTGATGCCAGGCGAGATTTTAGCTCGCACCTTGCTGTGGAATTACTTTAAAAGTAAAGACATCTTCAAGTTCATCAGCAAACACATAGTAATACTGCTCAAGCTCGTTTTTATACCGGTGCCGGAGGTAACTGATGAACGCCCAGGTAGGCATTTCTGGATCATCCCAGTAGCGTCGTACCATATCTGCTAATTCGTGCGTCTTCAGCAGATATGCAAGCTCCTCCAGCTCATTCACCGAACATACAATAAACGGAGCTTGCTGCATTAGGTCAGGGTCAAGCCTCACCTGCAATAACCTTTCCTTGACAACACCCCGGAGCGCTTCAAGCTGAGGGCCCATTAAGTGCCAATTTTCTAAGGTAACCACGCAAACAAATGGCTGTTTTGCCGGATCGTAGGGATACTGCTGCAGCTTGTACTTACGATTTTTGTATGCTTCAAGGGCTTGGTAGGATTGCGCGACTGCATCACCAACCACCTCTAACTGGGCATGTAGCTCACTATCATCTTGAATAGTAGTCCGAGCACCGATGGTCATACGTTTTGTTTTGCACTCAACAAGCATAAAAGCGCTGGGCTGGTCAATAATCCAATCGGCACGTTTGGGTCCAGAGTTGGCCTCTTCAGGGTAGATTGTCGTCGATGTTCCCTTCAATGTCTTCTCAAGCATATCACCAACATAGTCTTGGAATGATGCACCAAAGGCCTGATCGAAGCCTCGTTCTCGTATAAGATCGTAGAATAAACCCGAGGTGATACGCCAGAAAAGCAGCGTAGGCACAGGACAAATATGCGCCTGTCGCCCGTTCAATGCTGTAAAAATTAACGGATGGCTCTGAAGAGCGTGGAACTGATACATGAACGTATCATCAAGTTTACGTTCAGCCGCTAAGCGCTGCTTCATCTCTTTCATAGACAAAGAATACAGCTTCATAAACTGGTCGTAGTCGGCATGGGTGACGCCCGGTAGGGACAAGCTATCAGGTGGGTAGTACATTGCAAAATATTGGCTAGCATATTGAGTCCATAATCCAGCACCAATCGTAACAATCTGCTTTGGAGATAGGCCAGTTTTTGTTTTTACTATCGGCGCAACCGCGCTATGCCCGAAAATACGGGCAGTATCCTGAGTGGTGTGTAAAAAAAAGGTCTGGTATCCTGAACTGGAAAACGTAGTGAACCTGAACCAGGAGGATAGCCATGACACTTCAGAATCACTCTATCGAAGACATCATCACACGTCAAGAGGCCTTTGAGCAGCTGGTGAAGGAGCGGCTCCAGTACGCCGTTCGCATCGCATTCATCAGCGTGTTAGAGGAGGAAGTGACAGCCTTCATTGGGGCCAAGCCATATGAGCGCAGCCAACATCGTCGAGATCAACGCAATGGACACTATAGTCGCCATCTGGACACTACTGTGGGAGCAATCGCCAATGTGCCCGTTCCTCGCACGCGAGGAGGGTATCACACGCAGTTGTTTGAGAGCTACCATCGCCGTCGCGACGAGCTGGATGGTGCCATGCAAGACATGTTCATCAAGGGGGTGAGCATGGCTCAAGTGGGAGCGGTGATCGAAACACTGACGGGCTCGCATCCCAGTGCCTCAACAGTCTCGCGGGTGTTCCATACCCTGCAGGAGGAGTACGAGCAGTGGAAAGTGCGCCCCTTGGCCGAGCGCTATGTGTATACCTTTGCCGATGGAACCTACTTCACCGTCATATACCAGGGTGAGGGCTGCAAGATGCCGATCTTAGCGGTAGTAGGCATTACCACCACAGGAGAGCGCGAAGTGCTGGCCTTTGGCGTGGGGGATCGGGAGAATCAGCAGGCGTGGGAGGATCTCATGGAGAATCTCAAAGCACGAGGAGTCAAGGAGATCGGGCTCTGGATCAGTGATGGCAACCGGGCCATGCTTAACGCCATTACCAAGCACTTCCCTACTTCTCAGAGGCAGCGCTGTGTCATGCACAAGATGGAGAATGTGCTCAGCTACGTTCCCAGCAAGCAGCGAGAACAGATTGAACCTGAGCTCAAAGCCCTCTTTTATCAAGAAAGCCGACAGCAGGCCGATCAAGCCGTAGCAGCCTTCATGGAAAAGTATCAGAAGGTGTATCCCACCGCGGTGGAGTGTCTGCAGCGGGATCTGGAGGCCTGTCTCACCTTTTACGCTTTTCCGAAGGCGCACTGGAAGACCATTCGCACCAACAATGTCAGTGAGCGGCTCTTTGGGGAAGTCAAACGTCGTTCGCACAAGATGGCTGCCGCTTTTCGCAATGAGGGGAGCTGTCTGCTGCTGTTCTATGCCGTCATTCGCGGCCTGACATTCCACAAGCTCACGATGCCACCAGCATCGCAAGCTCAGCCAGACCTTGTCCTTTTACACAGGACTTGACATACTGCCAAAATACGACTGTAGCGGATGATACTCGCCTTGCTGGGAAGCTCCGTCTGATATTTGAATTGCAGATGAGGAATTCGGATAGTGACTTCACGCAAAACACTCCTATCATCTGCCCTAGACTGGGAGATATAATCTCCTAACGCTCTCAATTTATTTATCAAGCTTGTAAAAGTATCCCATTTACGAGCGGTATAGCGCGTACTTGGTTGAGAGTCACAGACAATAATCGCTTCTCGAGCAAGAATCTCCATTTCCCAGGGTAGGATGAGGTGCTCGTCAGAATATACTTGTGAATGCACCTCCATATTTGTTGGAAAAGGAGTCTTTACGGGCAAAGTTCTAAAGGCAGCGTAGGGACGGATAACAGCCAGGGTGTCAGTAAGATCGAGCTTTCTGAGTGCATTTCTCAGCGGCGTCCAGCCATTATACGCGCTGTTTGTCATCCAATTTATCCCTTTCGACAGTGCGAGAATAACCAATAATTGAGTAAATTCAGGCTGCATCAGACAAAATGAAAAGTTTTCCAGCTAACGTTTTCTTAACGCGCAAGGGGATTTTATAAGCATCCATCAATTAAAGGAACTCTACCTAAAAATACGAGAGCGTTTAGTTAGCCTGCGGAAGGATTATCAAGTGTCTAAAAGTACAGATATTTTTATTGACTACGTATGGATTAACACAGTTCCATTGAAATACTGAGCAGAATTCCAATCAAGCACCTCGCCGAGTTCTGCTCTGAAAGCCGCCAACTCCTGTTCTTGTGCATCTTGAGTAGGCATATCAGTTCGCTTCCATACAAATTGAATGGTTACCGAAAGAGGAGAGGTTTCATCAAGACTAATGTAGCGAACAACAGTGCCAGGAAAGAGAAAGCGTTCATTTTGTCTAAATGAACTCAGTATTTGTTTTAATAACTCCTGCTTGTGCTCTTTCACATTAACTCGTATGTATGTAACGAGAAAAGCATTTGCATCTGGGGAGGTACGCCAAAGTGCGTTCCGCTTACGAGGACGACCAGTGACTGTAGGCTTAAATTGTTCAAGCGACTTTGCTTCAATCATAATGTTCCTGCCGGCTTGGAAAGCAGAGAGACGCCCTGACTGAACATAGCGATAGATGCTACTTTCAGCCACGCCTAGAATACGGGCAGCTTCTTTTATATCAACGTAACCGGGGAGAGTAGGAAGCGGAAACATATCTTTCATGCGACTAGTGTATTTTCTTATCACCTTTATTAAAATGGAAAGTTATTATCATATTTAAAAATATGATAAAATGTGCTATACTTTACCCATCGACAAAAGCAATAGCTAATCAAGCCTCTTCGGGACCGCAACGTCCACTAAAAGTAGCAGGTAAAACAATGCATGAAAGAAAGAAAAAACCAACGTTAGAGCAGATACGAACCCTTTTTCCCTTCGATGTGCCCGATCTGGCACGGGCCGCAGGAGTAGAAACCGGTATTGTCTACCAGGCGTTACTTCTGCGTCCCATCCATAGCCGGGATGCCGAAAAGATCCTTCACGGACTCTCCAATCGCACCAAGCTCACACTGACCCTGGAGAACATTGACATTGTGCTCTGGGAAGAATATTTGACCCTCTGGCTTCTTCGAGCCTCAGCCTCAGCACAACAACAGGAAGGTGGAGAAAGAGAGGGTACAAATGCCTACCACTTTGTCTATGCTCGTGACGAACTGGAGGCACAGTTTCGCGCCCAAACCTGGCTTGCCCAGCATCCCCATCTTCCCCATCACACCTTCACCCCCTGCCCAAACGGCTTTCAGATTGGGCCTCTGCGTGTGCCAGGCATTTGCCCTGATGAACTGGTGTGCACAGAAACACTCCCATACCCATTTTGACCATAGTGACAACCATCAATACTGAAAGGATGATCATCTCTCACCATGAACACCATCCAGCCTCCCAACATGGCGCGCCCTCTGCTGCTTGACAACCACCATGCCACGCTCAACGAAACCTTACATCATCTCCTGGCTCAGCACGCTGGTCGAGCTCTTGATATCTGTACCACACGTCTCACTCCTGAAGGATGGGCACTTGTGCGTGACGATCTCCAACAGCTAGGGAACCTTCGCCTCCTCCTTCATCCAGCAGCCCTCACCACCATTGATGATGAGCCTCTGGAGGACACACACGTCACACGCACGCACGATCCATCAGGCGCCGAGCGCTCCCAAGCCTCTCAAGAAGAACCACTCGCGCTGATCGAAGCCCTGATCGCCTTCTTGCAGCAGGAGCACGTGGAGGTCCGCCTTGCTGAGCACACCCACCTTCACGCCCGCTGCTTTCTCTTCTACGCCGACCAGGATAGCGCGCGCATCGCACCAGAGACTGCCATCAGCGGCTCATCCGATCTCACCCGCGCAGGGCTCCTCACCAACGCCGAACTCAACGTAGTGCATCGTGCCCACCTTACCCACGAGGACATCGCGCTCAAGCGTTTTCGAGGACTCTTAGAGCGAGAGGAACGCACCCTCCTGCTGCAATGTTCCCAAGAACAGCGTCTGCTTGCTGCCAGGCTCCCTACCCTCTTGCTCCTGGAACACCTCACTGCCTGGTTTGCCCACCACTGGGAGCACGCCACCGACGGCAAAGACCATCTCATCGCCCACCTGCAAGCACACAAAGCACACTATTATGGGGCGCCCATCAAGCAACATGACCAGCCCAGTGAAGCACCAGAGGAAGCGCAATCACCACACGAGAATCATGGCGCTGTTCCCCTCTCAGATATCCCTCGTGAGGAAACGTGGGCAGAGTATGACTATACGCAGCATCAACAAGATTGATGTGAAAAGTGAGATACGCTTGTCGTTTTGTCAGGTTGAGAGTAGAAAGGAGAAGAGGAAGGGAAAGATGTTTCACGCCTCCCATCGTATTTATGCAGAAACCAGCACGCATGGACCTCTGTTGCTTGATCCACTGGCCTCCGCCGAGCAAGCTCGTGTGATCACGCAATATCATATGCTCGCCTCAGCCCTCAAGGAACCCTTACCCGAACTGGAAGAGCTAGGCATCACCACATCCACCTCGCCTCACCTCATCCTGGATCTTGGGTGTGGGCCAGGAGGGACATGGGCCTGTGATGTGGCCTTTGACGATCCTTTCTGCCTGGTCTTTGGCATCTCGGCCCTTGCCCCTTACGTCCGGCAGGCCAACACCTTTCGCCAGATGCAGACCCAGACACGTGTCCAATTTCTCCAGATGGATTTTGCCAGGGAGCTGTGCTGCCCTGCCAACTTCTCCACGCTTATCAACGGTCACTTCTTACGCACCTTTCTCACCCAGGCAGGCTGGCCCCGACTGCTCCGGGAGTGTTGGCGTGTCCTACGCCCTGGAGGTCTCCTCCGCCTCACGGAATGCATCGCAGCCTTCTCAAATAGCCCCGCCTGTGAAGCGCTGACTCATTATTATGAGCAGGCCCTTGCCGTGCGCACACAAATACGCCCCTCTCAGCACGAAGAATGCCACGAGGGTTCAGAGCTTGCCAGTTCACCTTTGCAACACACACGCCTCTTCGAACTCCTGCACAACGTTGGGTACTGTGGCATTGAAGAACAACGGATGATGCTCGACTTTTCGGCGGGCACGCTCTATCAAGCCAGTATGCGCACCAATGCCGAATCCTTCTTTTGCCAGCTTGCCCCAGTGTTCTACCAGACCACCGACCTGACCACGGCGAGGTTTGAAGAGATCTTTGAGCAGATGCGAGCAGAGATGAGTAGCCCCACCTTCAAGGGGCACTGGATCCTCTCTCGTATCCATGCCTACAAACCGGGAGGCGTGCAATGAGCCTGCAACAGAGCATTCACCTTCCATCACCACAAGGCCTGCTCTTCTTTGAAGAAAAGAACGAGCACCCGGCACATGACAAGCCGTCCCACATCCTCATGCCACAGATGCGTGAGGACGTGGGATGCCAGGCCCCTCATGCACATGAGGGAGCGCTCTATCCCTTCTATACCCCCTCGGATCCTTTGGTCCTTGATGGGGAGGTGTTGGTGTCGCCGGTGCATCCTCTGGAATGGCGGCGGCGCTGCCAGCAGGCTCGTATGCTCGTGCAGCATTTTCGTACGCCGCTTCCCGAGCAAGGCGAGGCCTTCCAGATGAAGCGCGTGCTGGAACTCGGCACAGACCCTCACGGCGAGTGGCTGCGACAGTTGGCCTCCTTGGGGCCACCTACGGAGATCATCGGCGTCACCTCGCAGGCGATCTATGCCAGACAGGCTACCTTCTTTGCCGCCGTCCAGGGATGCCGCAATGTCTCTCTTCAGGTGTGTCCACTTACCCGACCTCTTCCCTTCCCTGCCGAGAGTATGGACCTTATCAGCGGACGTTTCCTCCATACGACCCTGCCTGAGTACGTGTGGCCGTTGTTGCTTGACGACTGTTTTCGGCTCCTTCGACCAGGTGGGGTCTTGCGCCTGCTGGAATGTGTGCAAGGAGCGAGTACCAGCGCTGCTGCTGGCACGCTGTGTGCCTCCTACTGGCACCAGGTGGACAGGTTGCGAGCGGCGGCTCGTCCATCGCTCCCAGGAGCACGAACAATGCGTCTCTCTCGACCTGAACTGCTCCCCGCCCGGATGGAGAAGAGAGGCTTTGTCGCTGTTGAGCAACAAGAGAGTCTGCTCGACTTCTCTGCCGGAACACCCTTTCATGGCACGCTCCGTGAGCAGGCCGATGACTTCTTTCAGCTCGTGGCGCCACTCTGCACCCGTCATGATAGGCCTCTTGCTCGCGAGGCCTATCAACAGGTCTATCACGAGATGCAATTGGAGCTCCTCGAACCCACCTTTCGTGGGTACTGGCACCTCTGCACCATCTGGGGCTACAAGCCATCGGGACGCGTACCACGAACGATCCCCACCATGCAGGTGGAGCACCCAATCCCTCGATTCCTCCGACCATGCTCCCAGCCATGTTCCCTTCTCATCACGTAGGAGGGAACACAGCAACGCGAGAAAGAGCAGCCAAACACGAAGAAAAAACAAGAGATCAGCCCAGAGAAACCATCACACCAAGAACAAGGAGAGACACCATGCAGCCCAGACACACGACACAGACCGCACAGGTCTTTCACCTGCCACTCGTCGCCTTACTTGAGCAGATGCGCACTGCGCAAGCAACCCTCTCCCTTTCTGCCATCCTTCCTCCATCTGTGCCTGTTGCCGAACGCTCAGAAGGGCAAGAGATCGTCGCCGAGTTGTCCTTTGAGCAGGGAAGGATCACGCGCTGCCAGCTGTGCCTGCGTACGAGCGGACGCGTGCTCATGCAACAGGGTGAAGCCTTCCAGGTTCTAAACGGGGTCAGCGCTCTTCCCTGGCAGGTTCACGCACACCAGCACGACCATGAGGCAGAAACAGCGCCCGTCTCGGCGATCACGGCTACCATCAGCACCACGGAAGCGCCTGTCCATGTTCCTCTCCAGGCCGTTCCTGTTGAGCAAGCGCCTCTGGCTATGCTGCCACTGCGCGTACGCCACGTCTTTTTGCTCAGTAATGGGCAGCGTACTCCCCAGGACATTGCGAACGTGTTGCGGTTGCCGCTGGGTGAGGTCGAGCGCTTCATCCAGATCCTCCAGAAGCGCAACCTGATGACCTGGCAGTTGAGAGCCTCCTGAGCGTGTCGCCCTATGATCTTCCCATCGTGGACACAGAAGTTTTCTCATCTCAATTCCGACAGACGGCCTCACTGAACAAAGGAGAGAAACAAGAAGCCATGAACGCAGAATATACCAGAGGAACCGTGTTGTTGCACCCTCCTCACATCCTCCTCCTCGGGACTCGGGATGAAGCGCGCATGCTTCGACCACAACTGCGAGGAGGCCAGTTCAAGGTCACGCATCTGGTGCATCTAGGGAGTAGTGCCTCCGCCATGACGGTGCGGCTGATGCAACACGATGTCTGGCTTGCCTGCTGCACATGCTCACGTGAGGTCCGACATATTCGTCAGATGACGCCTCGCACACCGCTGGTGATCTGTTCCGGGAAGGAGGAGGAAGCGCATATTGTTAGCATGCTTGATGCTGGTGCCGACGATTATGTCTTCTTTTCCTGTGGCAAACAGGAACTGCATGCCCGCTTATACGGGCATGCCAGGCGCTATCGAGCGTCTCTGGCGTCCTCGTGTGATGTCTCAAGACGGGTTGGCCCGTGTTCTGTACTTGAAAGCGAGGATCAGCAGATTCGCTTGCTGTGCAAAGAACGGTGTGTCGTCGTTCGTGAGCAGATGCTGCGTCTGACGCCCATCGAATGTACACTGCTGTTCACACTTATGCGCGAAGGGGGGAAGGTGCTCTCTCATCGGTCATTATTACACGCTGTTTGGGGCAAGGGATACCACGAGGAAGTCGACTACATTCGCGTCTATCTTCATACCTTACGCCTCAAGTTGGAGGACGATCCCAGGCATCCTACGTATCTTGAAACAATCACCGGCGTGGGCTATCGGTTTCGCCAGCCATGTATCTCTTGGTAATTCCTGATCTCTGTACAGATTGGCTTGGAGCAAGAAGTGCCTGTCTGGCTCATCGATGATGCCATCAATGTTCATGCACAATCATTGATGTCGGTCTACCCAAACATCGAATCCTTATCCAAGGGCGATATTGTGCGTCTTGATATGGTTGCAATGATGGAAGAGTGGGCATGTCCTCTGTACATCGAGGTTGCTACGCACCTCAGTAGCTACTACATCCGTCTTGTGGCAGATCTGCCTTGTGCGGGTCATTACGTCCAGCTTATGCTTCATGTTCATTACCAGGACCAAGTGCTGAAACCTCCCCGGCATGAATGCGCGGGGGTTCCTGTTGCTCACCCACCGTTTCCTTGCTCACCTGACGGAGAACAAGGCTCTTGGTGGGGATAAGCAGGACTTTCGAGCCGACGCGCTCCGGCACGGACAGCTTTCCCAGAAGCCAGCAAGCCCATGCTTCGGGGCAGCACTTGCCCCTCATTCGCACGTTGTTGCAGCCCCTCCATCACGGCTCGCAGGCGCGGCTCCGCACCTTCCCAGACGTGCTGGGTGACAGAGGGGATGGTGTGTTCCGGTTCCAGGTGGGCCAGCAAAAAGGCCGAGTACAAATCGCGTTGCACCGGCCCTAAGCCGCAAGGGCAGTGGTGCCAGCGTTGTGATCTCGGTTTCTTCACATACCGCCCACAGTGATGGCAATACTGACTCAGTTTGGTCTTGAAAGCAGAAACTTCGCCCAGGGTGCCGCCAGTTTTTGCAACTATGCGGACCAAATGCGCTAGAAACAGCCCTGGAGCGCGAAGTCCAATACTCTTGCCATACTGCTTCTGCCATCCTTTGAACGAGGTTTTTTCGATGGTGATGGTATTACCCACCTGGGCAATGCGATGCGCGAGGTTGCCATGGAGACTTTTGCGGTGCGCGGCGAGTCTGCGCTCCAGGTTGGCATGCTGTCTCCTGGTTGCTTGATACCTCTTGCTCCCTTTCCAGGGCAAGCGTGCTTTGCCCTGTTTCTTGATGCGTCCCATCTCGTCGTAGTTTCCTGGATTGTTTGCACGGCGCTGTCGTTCCATCCTGCGTTGCAAGCGCCGCTTTTGTTGAGCATCAGGAACCAGCCCCTCACAGAACGCCACAAGATCGGCGTCGCCATCGCGCGGGACAATCGCCAGCGTGGAGGGGCCAATATCCAAACCAATCGTATCGGTTCTTCCCTCCATGTGCTTGGGCTTGACGAACGCATGACCCTCTCGCGACCAGTTGCACGACATAGCGGTTGCCGTCATGGTCAGCGCCCTGTGCTCGTGGAGAGGAGGCTTTGCGGCGGACCAGGCGCACATACTTGATGGGGTGGTGCAGACCATGCTGGACAACAGGATCACGCCAGTCGATGATCGCCGGGATCACTTCTGTATTCCAGAGGAGAAAGCCTCCATCGCCCACACCTGGGTCAAGGAGAAAGCGCAGGCCAACATCGTTGCGCTTGCCCTCGACGCTATCGATGCCGCGCCCTTGACTGCGAAAGCGGACTCGTTTGGCTTTGCCCACACAGACGCTACTCTACCGCGTGATACGCCCGGCTTGCCAGTGTTTGGGCCATGGTACTGTCAATGTGATCAGCGATCCAGGAGGCACGAGCACGTTTGGCGTACTCATGCAGGGCGTACTCCGAAAAGTGATGCTTTGTGCGCACATGAGAAAACGCCTGAGTTCGTTCTTGCCTGTGAGTACGAGGAATGGCACAGGCTTTGCTCCAGGCAGGATCGTTACGCATCCGCCTGAGTCGCTTGTTGGCTTCTCCAAGCAGCGCGTTATACAGCTGCCGAGCAGCCTCCAAGTGAGCGCGCAAGCGCTGCTCCTGGCTCCAGTCCACGTGCAGGGGCACTTCGAGGAGAAACGTTGGGGTCGCGGGCTCGCTTCATGGGTTGCTCAGCCTCTCTCTGTCTTTTTGCATGGGGTGCACATGCAAAAGCTCACGTCCCCTGCCATCTGCGCAAAACGATCGCATCCCGGCCTGATCAGCACCGTTTTCGCCGCATCGTCCAGTCTCGCGTTCCTACAGGGGGAAGACGAGGTTCTCTCGTCCAACTCACCCCCGCATCAGTCCCGTTGCTGGGAATGTCGGCCACCGACGAGAGCGCGGTGCCGATTACGGCAAGTTAGAACAAGTGTACTACAGCCAGCAACTCCTGTCAAGTTTGGAGAAATCATCCTCGATTGCTCCCCCACCTACCCCCCAAACAAGGAACGGCTTTTCATCCCCCGGATGGAATCGCGGGGGCTTTCAAGCCCAACTTTTTGTAAACGCCCTGAAAGCGTGATGTCGCGCTGCGACATCACGCTTTCAGGGCGTTTACTCGTAACGTGCATGGCGTGCTTTGCGTAGCGCGCTTTCCACGGTCAGGCATCCCTCATTTTGGGAAGGGTAACCGTAAAGGTCGATCCTTTCCCGACTTTGCTGTCCACTGTGATGGTTCCCCCATGGCCCTTGATGATCTCGGCCACAATGTAGAGCCCCATGCCCAGGCCGGGGATCGCTTTCTGCTTGGGACCAGCGACGCGATAGAATCGGTCAAAGATTTTGTCGCGCTGCTCTCGCGGGATGCCCAGGCCATGATCGTGCACACGGATCGTGACCGCATCTTCGGAGGCGGAGAGATCCATCTCGACGGTCTCTGCGCCGGGAGAATACTTGATGGCATTGCTGAGCAGGTTGGTGAAAACCTGTCCCAGCCGGTCTCGATCCGCTAGCAGGCTGGCCTGCACCACGCCACGCACCAGGATGCGATGGCTGGGATGGGCATGCTGCATGGTATCGGCCACCTCATGGAGCAACGTGTCCAGGTCGACCGTCTCCTGCTGATATTCCAACCTGCCTGCCTGGATCTTAGACACATCGAGTAACTCTCCGATCAGGCGTTCAAGCTGCTTGACGGGCCTCTCCACCTTGGAAAGCACTGTGGCTGCCTCATGAGGGGATTGCCGTTCCAGTCGCTTTCTCGCCAGTTGGGTCTGCATCTTTAAGGCGGTGAGCGGCGTCTTGAGCTCATGGCTGGCCATGCTGATAAAGTCATCCTTGCGTTGTTCCAGCTCCTTGCGGGCCGAATTATCCAGCACAATAGCGATTGCTTGGGACGGATTGGCTTGTAATGTGACGCGTCCTACGACCACGGGAAGGCGACTGCCATCTTTACACACGTACTCTTTCTCATAGGGCGTCATTGACTGCTGGGTATCAAGTTCCTCATGGGCCTGCAGGGTCCGAGCCAGATATTCTGGAGGCGTCATGTGCAACCAGTTTATGTTCCCCGCATGCAGGTCTTCGCGTGTATAGCCGGTCATGCGCAGAAAGGTGTCGTTCGCGTCCACAATCTGCTCACCCTCGGCGATATTGATCCCGATAATGTTGGAGTTCATCAGGGTGCTTACGCGCTCCTGGCTCTGGCGCAAGGCCTCCTCCGTCCGTTTCTGGTCCTCAATATCGGTGCAGGTGCCAAACCACTTGACGACCTGGCCTGTTTCATCACGTATCGGCATGGCGCGCGTGAGGAACCAGCGATAGCTCCCTGTGTTGCCATTCCTGAAACGATATTCGATCTCATAGGGTTCACCTGTTTGGAGTGTATGCTGCCGAAGAGCCACAATATATTCAGCATCCTCAGGGTGCAAGAACTGACGCCATCCATAATCTTGGAGTTGCTCAAAAGCAGCATGCGTATACTGACAATAGCGGCGATTGACGTAATCAACACGGCCATCCGGTTGGGTCGTCCACACCAGTTGAGGCACCGTTTCGGCCAGCACACGAAAATGCTCCTGGCTCTCTTTGAGTTGCTGCTCAGTTCGTTTCTGGTCCTCAATGTCGGTGCAGGTGCCAAACCACTTCATGATTTGGCCGGTTTCATCACGCACTGGCATGGCGCGGGCTAAGAACCAACGATACTCCCCGGTCGTGCCATGACGCAGGCGCAGTTCCGTTTCATACGCCCCTCCGGTCTGGACGGCGCACTGCCAGATGGAGCGGACGCGTTGCCGGTCCTCAGGATGAAGACACTGCAACCATCCCTCTCCCTGGGCTTCTTCGATGCTCAGCCCGGTATAGTCGCGCCAGCGCTGATTAAACGAGTCATGAGAGCCGTCCGGTCGCGCGGTCCAGACCAGCTGGGGGATGGCATCGACCAGGGCATGGATTTCCGCTTCGGCGCACTTGCGCGCAGTGATATCCCGGCCTGCGTAGATGAGGTACTCGACGTGTCTGTCAGCATCCAGATGCGGGGTAATCGTCACTGCAAGGTCCAGATACCACCCCTCTTGTGGGCGTATCCTGGCCTCAAAATACACGATTTTTCCCCGGCTGGCCTGTTCAATCGCAGTGTGTAATTGCCGCTGGACAGCTGGAGCATACGACCACCAAGGGATTTCGATGAATGGTTTGCCGACCACCTCTTCTCGCCGGAGATGTGCGTCCGCTAAGGGGCGTTGACTGATTTCCAGGGCCAGCCCCTCAGGGGTCAAGACCGCCACCCGGTCAGAGATGCTCTCCAGCAGGTTCAGATACTTCTGTTCACTCTGACGAAGGGCATCCTTGAACCGCTTTGGTTCCGTGTTTTCCTGGAAAAAGACCGCGAGGCCCACTCCGGTGGGCATGATCTGTGCATGGAACCAGGTCTGGGTAACCGGGGAACGATATTCCACTTCGGTCAGTTTTCGCGTCTGTCTGGCCTTGAGCACAGCCTGGTAGAGCGCTGTGCTCACCAACTGTGGAGCGCAGCCCCACAATGGCTGGCCACATACTTCCTCTTGTGTGGCGCCTAGGATGCTCTGCGCGCTCGCATTGGCATACACAGTCATCTCGGCGTCGTCGATGACAAACAAGGCCCCAGGAAGCGTCTCAAGAAGTGTGACGAGCGTCTCACTCGACGCAGGCGTGAGACCCTTGGTCGGCTTTATATTCGACATAGTGCGGTCCATCTCCCTTTCACGTGTCCCCATCCCTGGTGGCGAAACTGCGTACCTGCTCTCACCGAAAGCCAGTCTAGTGAAATGATGTGCTATCTTCGAGAAACAAGCAAGCTATACAATGAGATATCGGTGAAATCGTTCGTCCTCTTCATAGGACTATCTATGCCCATCCATGAGACGTTTCGACCTCAGAGGAACGTGTAAAAATAGACTCAACATCTCTCTATGGAGAGACGGCCGATTGGCATACACAAAACATGATAATGGCCTGATATTCAGGAGGGTTCCAATGTGCTCCCAGACGAAACAAGCCAGCGAACTTGAAGAGAGAACAGTGAAAAAAGAGGCGCGCTCTCGATCATCTCGCAGGTTGAAGCATAATCGAAGAGTGTTGACAGTGAGGTGAGAACAGGAGAGGGCTTGAAGTTCTCCTCTTGCAGAAGAGGAGAACTTCAAACGTAACTACAGTGGCCGTTGCCCGCAGGCAATAAACGTGTTGGAATAGCTCTTATAGCTATCATATTCTTCCAGAGAGGTTGCCAGGGCCTGATCATATTGTACTGGCGAGACGCCGAGCTGAGACAGCACTTGCTGGCGCATCGCTTTATTGATGGCCTGGACGCCTGTCGCCGCCATGGTGCCGATGCGCCCTCCCCAACTGCCAACAGGATTGGGAACCTGTTGATACACAATATTAGTAAGGCCTGCAACTTTGAGGAGCGTCTGAGCACGACGAGCCATCGAAGGATCAATGCCTTTCTGGCGGCTCGCCTCCGTGATCCAGGTCGCAAGTTGCGTACTGGCTGGTCCCATCTGCTCAAAGGTGATATCCACTTCCACGATTTCCACCCAGCCGCCGGGGCGAGTCACCTTGACCAGTTCCTGGATTTCGCCTGGCCAACGTTGGGTGGGAAGGGCAAAGACCAGGAGCCGTTGATGCACATAATCAAAGCTCTGCGGCGCAAAGGGCAGCCCCTCAAGAACGTTGCCTTGCACAAAGCGGCACGTATCAGGAAATTGTGGACTTCGTAGCAAGGCGAGGGGAGAAACCAGATCAAAACCCACCACGGTTGCTTGAGGATACGTAACAGCCATTTCCTGACACCAGCGCCCTGTTCCACATCCAACGTCTAAAATGCTAGTTGGATGCTGCAACGGAGCCAGGGCATTGCCTTTGAGCGTGGCGCGCAAAATATAATGCTGGAAATCCAATCGATTGATTTCTTCATCGTTTCGGGGTAAGAGATAGGGAGCATTCCCATGCTCCCCGATTGGTTGTGATCCTGATTGTCTCTGGGCCATTGAGGGTGCCTTTCCCCTTCTATCTGTTTGAACCTGTGATAACGTCTTCCGTGAAAATATCTTGAAGAAAGACATGTGAGCATCCTGCTTTCTTTGTATGTTTGCTTTCTTGGAGTACTGTAGCATGCTCACCTGCTGCACTACATTAAAAATGCATAAAGATTTTCTCTTCAACAGGCACGAGCGCACTCCCAGAGGCCTTTCACTGTCGAAGCCCCCCTCTTCAATGAGAGCACAGGCATGGATAATACACTCATTTCCTCGACTTCGCCCGAAACTGGGAAGAACTTCGCCCACTATTGGGTGGTTTTCCTCTTCCCATTCACCATCCTCTTTGAGTACACTTACCTCTGACACAGAGAGATCGACAACGAGGAAGGAGCCACCTGATGTCTCACCTGTTTATTCGCGCCTTACTATCCCTGATGACAGGAAGACCGTACGTCATACTCACACGATGGGGAGGTATTGTTCTGCTCGTGATCGTGGGGATGCTCCTCACTGCTCATACACCTGCTCCACCATATAGCTCATCTCCTACGGTTCAGGATACCTCGCTTTCTGCTACATCCCCCACGCAGACCGGTGGAGGCGAATACACGGGCTTACTTCTCAGTCCTTCTTCTCAGCAGCAAGCCCTGGCTTGCGGAATTGGTGATGTGGCCTGCTCTACAAGCGGATTGCGGGAGGAAATATGCTCAAGGCTCTAGCTTATATACGTTTGTACAGTAGCAAATAGACGCACTTGCCTCAAGCTCAAAACACCTATCCATCCGAGATCACCTCACGAATGGGAACGTCAAGCGCCTGTTGTACCTCGCGGAGCAGGCTGGCGAGTTCTACTTCACAGGCGCTGAGCAGGCTTCGTGCGAGGAGGACTTCCCCAGAGAGACAGTCGCGTAATACCCAGAGCACTTCATGACCGACATCTGGTTGTAAGCCATCAATGGCTAGAGCATCGGTCAAGAAATCGAGGAAAGGATTGACCGATCGGGAGCAGCATGATGCTGACAAGAAAAAACCAAGAATGGCAAACTTCCATGAAGAGCTGTGATCACCTGCGATGTTATTCTCTCCTGAAAAGCTTTTTTACTTAGCATGCAGCAGTGCTTTTTGCCCATTACACACGGAGGCCGAATTCCTTCTGAAACCCCTCTCGACCGCTGTCTGTTACCTGAACGGCCCGGCTTGAAACGGTCCGCTGGATCCATCCTCGTTGAAACAACTGCTCAACGAAGGCTGTACCTAATCCTCCAGCCAGGTGGTAACGGCGTTCACTCCAATCTAAACACTGCCGAGCGAAGCTTCGCCGTTGGTGTTGAAGCCTCTCAAGATCAAGCCCGAAATGAGTGAGAAAGCGCGAACCCTCCTTCGTCACACCATAGTTTCGGTCATCTCTCGTTAACAGATAAGAATCGACCAGTACCTGAGTCAATTCAACCCCAAGTTTGCCTGCAAGGTGATCGTAGCATGTGCGTGCAAAACGGAGCTGTTCGACGGCAATCGATTCTCGCAACGTGCGAATTGGAGCAGGAGGAGCGAGAGTTGCAAGGACTTCAAGTGCATGGGCAACTTCTGCACTCGCGAGCGCATAATAGCGATGCCTTCCCTGGGTTGTCAGGGTAAGTAATCCACCTGCGACCAACTTTGCCAGGTGAGAGCTTGCTGTCTGTGGGAAGTTACTGCACAATAGGCGAGTTCATCGGCAGGTAAAGCCTGTTTCCCCAATAAGGCATCGAGCATGGCAGCACGCGAAGAATCTGCGAGGAGTTCTGCAACCGCAGCAATATTTACCTCTGTTTTTGTGTCATTCATACTTCGATTCTAACCGAAGTATTCCCATGTTACTCCGAGCGCCGGGCGACTTGCTTGCCGGAACGCATCTCAACCGGGCGGCGAGCATAGAGAGCACGCACCGAAAGATGCGCTTCGAGCCAGAGCAGAAGCGGACCAACGATAAGCACCGGTCCCATTAGCGCTATCCACGTGCGCGATGGGCCGGCGGCGTTGAGCCACGCGAACATTGCCGGAGCGATGGCACCAGCGATTCCCCAGGCAAGCTCAAAGAGAGCCATGTAACGCCCAAGCGTATGAACGGGACTGCTGGTCGCTGCCAGAGCCGCCGATATGCTGCCGGCGATCATGCCCGCGAAGGTATAGATGGCGACCGCGCCAAACAAGGAGGGGATGAGCAGGACGCTCGGGATCAGTGGGGCCAGCGCAAATAACAGGCAACCCACGATCCATAGCAGGCAGGCAACGAGCAGGGAGCGTGTGCGACGAAAGGACTCCAGGAGCCGCACCGTCACCGTCTGCGTGCAGATCACCAGCAGACTGTTGAAGGCGAACAGTGCGCCCACTGTCGCCGTTGAAAGCTTCAGGGTCTCCGTCGCGTAGATCGGCAGCCCAAGCGACATCATCAGGGGGCAAAGTGCGAAGACCACGTTGCACGCAACCAGTACAAGGAACGGACGATCCGCCAGGACGACGCGATATCCAACCCGCCCGTCAGCGAGAGCACGCCCACGTAGCGAATCATCGGGCAGACCCTCAACCCGATCCCTGGACAGGTCTTCAACCTGGCCGTTGGGCTGATGAGCAGCTCTACGCCAGCAGAGCGCGAGAGCCATCAGGAGGAAGCTACATACGTTCGCTAGGATGAGCGCTCGATAGCCATTGGAGCCGCCAAACGTCACAATGAGGCCCGCCAGCAGGCCGCCCACGATCAGCCCGATGTTCTGTGTCACCCCCACGAATCCAAACCAGCGGTCTCGCTCATCGTGGCCCGCGACTTCGGCGATCAGCGTAGTGGCGGACGCGTAGAAGATGCGATTGCCGGCCGTGACAAGAAATGCCATTGCAAATAGCAGAGGGATGGTACGAACGAAGAGGTAGCCCAGGAAGCCTATCACCTGAAGAAGCTGGCTCACCACAACAAGCCGCCTGGCCCCGAAGCGGTCTACAAGGCTGCCAGTGATTGGGTTCATTGGCAAGGTTAGGATGGTGGCGACGGTGAGCGCGACTCCGATGGCCGGAAGGTCGAGTTGCGCAATCTTCTGGAAGTACAGCAGTGAGAAGGGCTGGTAGAGTCCGGTGCCGAGCGCGTCTATGAGAAATGCAAGAACAAGGGCCTCACGCCCTCGCATCCTGGGGATTCCTGATAGTTGTAAGAGTCTTGAGAGTCGTGGTAGCATAACACCCCCGGTATGTCTTTCGTGAACTTTCGTGAAGCACGCGGGACAGAGCCAGGGGTGCCTTACCCTTTATTTATCTTTGAGCCTATTCTACCTCGATTGAGGCATCCTGTCAAAGGTCTTACCATAGGTCTACGCCTCTGATGGGAAAGGAGATACATACCAGGGCCACTCATCAACACTTAGCGGAGAAACAAAGGGCTTCCGTCAGGTCTACCAATCCTTAGCGGGGAAAATGGCACCAGTTTGCGAGCCTGGCGATCAGCCACCTCGCCCCTCTGATCATCTACTTCGCCATCCGTTCCTCGGTGACGAGCGACACAGAGGCGCTGGCTCTCGCCAGGTTCGTTCCAGTTGTATGGACGCTGGGTTCCTCACTCTGGTTGCGGCGGATCGATCTCTTCGGGCTGCTCGGTGTCGCGATCTACGGCATCGCCCTTGCCATTGCGATCTTCTTCAACATAGGCGCGCTGCCGCTCAAGCTCCATCATGCGGTGCTGGGCGGCGCAGTCGGGCTGGTGTGCCTCGGCTCGGTAGTCAGAGGCACACCCCTCGTTTTGCTCTTCATACGGCGCTCTATGAAACACACGAGATACGCAGGGCAGGTCGAAACAGCCATGGCCAATCCTCGGTTTGTCAAGAGAATCTCCAATGTGACGCTCATCATCGGCATTGCCTCTCTCGCCGACGCGGTACTTCAGACAGCGCTGGCACTCATGCTCTCGACGAGTGCCTTTCTCGTCGCGACGACCGCTGTCCATATCGGTGTCGTTGTTGGGATCGCCCTCGGGATGTACGTGTTCTTACTGCTGTGTCGCCCGATAGACGAAGGATCGTCCTGGCAGACAGCGCTAACAGCCTCTCCATCATCGAGCCGCGCTATCTCTTTGTGAGGCAGGCCCTCTCTTCAGCCTTGTGGATGTAGGTATGGTCGGACTGGGCTTGATACTGCTCGCGCTTGTGCTGATCATCTTCGGGCGCGGTGCCAAGCTACGGGGCGTGGTTGGCGTGGTGGCGATCATGGTCGCGTTGATGGCGATCATGGTTGTGAGTGGCTGGAACTCTCTCATCTTTGACGCCAAATCAGGCCAGGGCTATAAGCGGCGTGAGATCCCTCATCTCACGCCGCTTATAGCGCGACTACCGTGCGTTGCTCGGCTTGCCGAACAGGTTGGAGATCAGCAGTGCCATGACAAGCAGCACCAGGCCAATGAGGCCGCTTCTGACATATCCCGTAATGTGGGTGACTTGCGCAGTGACATTTCTAACGACTTGTCCTATCAGGAATAGGATGTTGCTGTTTAGCCGAGGGTAACCCAGAAGAATATTTTCGTGCACCTGGGCCGCAAAGTTTGTACCAACAACAAAGAGTGCCAGGCCCGCGAAGCTTGTGCCCACAGCAAAGGCGATAGGACCAACGCTGCGATAGTGGCCGCGTGTTCTCAGGAAGGCCAGTGAGGCGACAAAGCCTAAGAGCATGTAGAACATGCAAAACTCATAGAGGGAGAGGTGTGGATATAAGATGAAGATAAAAAAGTATTCCACAATCGCGGCGGCGAGCGAGGTCACCATGCCAACCCAGGGGCCGTACTTCGTCCCAAAGAAATAGACCAGAGCGAAGGAGAAGGCGAAAACGAAGGTACTTAGCGACCGAGGTGTCTTGGATACGACATATCCCATAATTGCGCAGAGGGGCGCTCCGATCAGCATCGCCACGAGTTGCCTGCTTGTGAGGCCCCATGCGCTCGGACGTGACTCTTGTACCTGCTGGTGTTTGGCTCCCTGTGCCTGGTGGGCGTAGGGGTTGTTAGGTTGCCCTTGTGCTCCGGGTCCCTGCGGACGAAGGTTGTTGGGCGGCATGAAGGCCGCCGGAGGTGTGACGTTCTGTAGCTGCGCGGAGGGTGGCATAGTAGCTCTTACCTGGTAGGGCACGTGCTGGCCCGATTGAGCGGCTATGTATGGTTGGTTGGGTTGTGCGAGAAGAGTAGGATGATCGGGCGAGGAGACGCTAGTGGGGGGCTGTCCCTGGCTGGCCTGCTCAAGCGCGTTGGCGAAGGCTTTGACGCTACCGAAGCGCTGATGGTAGTCCTTCGCCAAAGCGGTCGTAATGACCTCCTCGACGTGAGGCGAGATGTTGGCGACCTTCTCGCGCAAAGGCGGGAGGGTCGCGAACATGTGTTGCGTGCACAGTTCGGTGAAGGTGCCATTAAACGGGCGCTCGCCAGTCAGCCACTCGTAGACAACGATGGCGAGCGAGTATTGATCGCTGGCTGGTCGCGGCTTGCCCTGAATCTGCTCAGGCGACATGTAGGCGACGGTCCCGACGACATCCTGCGTGTTCTGGTTGCGCGAGCTTTGCGAGACCAGGGCGATGCCGAAGTCGCTGAGCAAGACGTCTCCTTGCTGCCCCAGCAGCATATTCTCGGGCTTGATATCACGATGGATCAGGCGCTCGTCATGGGCATATTGCAGGGCGGATGTGGCCTGTTGAACATAGGGCAGAATGGTGGTCAGAGGGAGACGCGTGCCTCGTGGGTAGCGCTGGCGGAGCGTGCCCTTCGAGGCGTAGTCCATGACCAGAAAGGGAACCTGCTCGGCAATGCCAAAATCCAGCACGCGAATGATGTTGGGATGGACTAGGCGCGCGACCGTCTGGGCCTCGCGCTGAAAGCTCTCGGTGTCGTCCTGGCCCGAAAGCTGGGCGTGTAGGACCTTGATGGCGGCGGACGTCTTGAGGTAGACATGCTCGCCGAGGTAGACCTCAGCGAAGCCGCCTTGCCCTAGCAATTGCGTCAGGGTATAGTTCCCCAACTGCTTCCCGATAAGATTTGCCACAATGCATCCTTTACCGTTGCAAAAACATGATACTATGCGATGTTCACGCACTTGAGAGCACGTCCTTCCTCAGATGAGACGTCGAAAGGATGGCAAGCACCTCTCTGGGCTGAGAGGTGCGCAGTGCGATGGTGTAGGACCATCCGGCATAGTACACATGTTTGCCCTCTCGCGGGCGGGGTGTGATCCCCTGCGACGGCAACAGCAGCGTCGCCTCCTGCCCGCTATACAAGCAGGAGTTGACCTCCGAAGAAGTCACGCGGTACGACTCGTACCGCCTGGTTTGCTGATAGGTGAGGAGAAAGGCCATGCCCAGCCGGGCGATATTGAGCGACGCCGCGTAATCCCTCGCCCCCTTCCACAGGCACTCGGGGTTCGAGCAGCAGAGCATCGGCCCCCACGAGATGGCCTGTGTGCGGTCCTCTGGTGCCGCAGAGGCGTACGTTTTGGCCGGCTCACCACAGCGAGGGCAGGTATGGGTCGTGCCACGCGCTTCCACCTGCCGCGCCCGGATGCCCAACAGGTGGCACTTGTACTTGAGGACGCGCCAGAGCTCACCTCGCACCGTGGTATTGTTGCGCCAGTTGCGGAAGCGTCCCCGCACCCCACGGCCACGCCCCTGCGTCTTGAGCGTCCTGAGGTCTTCTCCACAGATGAGCCGGCAGTCGGAGAGCAGCGCCAGCAGGATCAACAGGTTCGAGGCCAGGTGCGCCAGTTCGCGGTTTCTCCGCTCGTAGCTCTTCCAGCACTGGCTGATGCGCGCATCGTACTCCCGGACGCGCTGCTGCCAGCCCGCAAGATGCGCGGGGAGCGGGACCCCATGCTCCTGGTGGGCGGCCTGGGCCTCCTTGACGAACTGTCCGTAGCGATCGCGGCAGGCCTTGAGCCGATCAATCTCCCTTCGCAAGCGCGCCTGCCTGCCATCGATGCCGCCCGTATCCAGGAAGACCGGACGGCTCACCTGCCGGGACCGCTCCTCGTCGCCCTCCTCCGGTCGTTGCAGGATCGAGACCGTGATCAGCGAGCGCACGCCCCAGTCCCAGCCCAGCACGCGCGTCTCTTGCTCGAGCGGAGAGACGTACCTGGCCGGTACCTCCAGGGTGAGATCGAGCACGGCCACGCGGCTGCCATCGTCGCCCCGGATCTCTCTCAACGTTGGCGCCTGGGGGAGAGCCCCTTGCGCGAGGGACGCGCAGACGGCGGGGGGCAGCGCGATGGCCTGGCTCCAGGCTCCCCAGCTCCATTTCCCCTGGTCATCGGGGGTGCGCAGTCGCAGCGAGAGCGATGCGAGTTGTCGCTCTTGCCTGCTCTCGAGATCGCAGCCTGGGGCCAGCTCGATGCGTGCCCGATAGGTCTGACCGGCCTTCATGCCGTCGTCTCCGGCGAAGGTCAGGTGACCGACCGAGAGGACGGGCACGGGTTGAAGGGCTTCATAGGTGCTGGGGAACGCTCCGGTTTGCAGGTACCAGTTGCAGGCCTGTGCCATGAGATTGGTCATGGCCACAAACGCCTCAGCATCCTCCCCGGCATCCTGCAGCTGTGCGCGCAAGGTGCGAACCTGCTCGTTGATCTGCCGGTGATCTTTTCTGGCGGGCCGCTTGCCTTGGGCGGGGATGATCAAGCCCTCGGAGAGCAGGGGCACGATCGCCTCGAAGACGCGCTTGCGGCTGGCCTGGGCGCGCAGGATGCGGCCCGCCTGCTCCATCTCGCAGCGCTCCTGGCGGTTGCCGTGACCAGAGCGGGTGAGCAGGTGGCGCTCGACCTGCTTCCAGGCAGGACCGGCCCTCTCGCCAGCAAAGGCATCGAGCTGGGGCCAGAGCGTGGTGATGATCTGGTTGATGGCGAGGCGGCTGGCATCGAGGAGCCGCAGGGCCTGAGCTTGCATGCCATCGGGCACGCGGATGGGGAACGAGAGCATTTGCGTTTTGACCACCTGCGTCCTCCTGGTTTCTGACCCCGCGAGACGATTCGCTGCTGGGCCATCGATGCGTTGACCTCGATACCTGAAGTATACGAAAAATCAACATGTGTTGCAACTGTCAGCACCCTATCTGAACAATCGTCTCTGCCCTCCCTCCCGCTTTAATATGCAAGCGTGGAAGGCACTTCACGAGTAGTTAGCTTGATTGTAATGAGCAAACTGCCTGATAGGTATTGTAGAGTGTTGATCCACACGCGTCAAGGCGATGGGCAAGGAAGCGACAGCGATCACCGATCCTTCAGCTTAACTGGTTGCCGCGTCCGGCGAGAAGGTTTTCAAATTCTTTAGTTGTCGTGTGATGCATTCAATAAATGAAAGAAAATTTTCTCCTGCTGCTTCAAACGATCAGCATAAGGAAGCACTCTCACGGCTCTAGCTTATATACATTTGTACAGTAACAAATAGACGCACAAACGCTTACAAGCTAGAGCCACACTATGCGCTTCTGCCATCATGACAATTCATCTGTCTGCGATTGAGCATATGGCCACTCAATGACGACACCTAATGCTTGAATCAGCGCCACCGCCTGCACGGGATCTATGACCAGGCCTTGCAACTCGGTCGGTCCAATATGCACGCCCTCGATCTCACAGCCCGCCAGGTTCGCGCCCTTGAGCCTGGTACCCGAGAACTGCACATGCTTGAGACGGCAGCGCTCGAATATCGCACCTGCCAGGTCCGAGGCCTGAAAATCCACGTCGCTAAGATCACACTCTTCAAAGCGGACCGAGCGAAACTTACTAAAACGGAACTGCGCCAGGTTCAAGGTACAGCCCTGGAATACTACGTCCTGGAAGCGCGATTCATTGGCCTGGAAGCCAGTCAGAAGGCATGAACGAAACTCGACCCGGTCCATACTGACCTGCGACCAGCGGGCGCTCGCCATTTCACATGCCTCCAGGCGGCAATCCTCCAGGCGCGCAAGATCGAACTGGCTCTCGTTCAGCTTTACCCGCTTGAGCAATACCTGCTCAAAATGCACATGGGACGCGACCTGCCCGCTTAACTCCTCACGCGCAAGGACGAACGTGCTATAGTGCCCATGGTCTTCCACATACGGCGTCGGCAACGCATGCGTCTCCATCCGCCGAGGCAAGAGCGGCGCTTTGATCGCTCTGACTATTGGCAATGGCCCGGTTTGACCAACAGGGAGTTGACCAGATTGGTACTGGCTACACATATCGCTTCACTCCTTTCCAGCGAAGAACATCTACAGCAAGCGGCACAAAAAATTGGAGGGCGATCTACTCACCCTCCAGTGTACACTAAAATTTTTCGCTTGTCGTCTTACTCTACGTTTCAATCCTCGGCAGTTCATAGGAAATTGCCGCAACGTTTGCTTTTCATCTTACCATACTGAAAGCTCTCACCTTTTATACGACGAGTCCACCCCCATCTATCACAAGCGTTGTTCCCGCAACAAACAGGCCCGCGAAACAGCATGTCGTGTTTCGCGGGCCTGTTTTGGTGTGATACGGCGTTTAGACGGCTTCGGGCAGCGTCTCCTTCACATCCGTGTGGCGGAAACCCATCGCGTAGAGCGAGGCATAGGCGCCATCGGCCTTCAACAGCTCATCGTGCGTACCCTGCTCCATGATCTCGCCCTTCTGCAAGACAATGATCTTGTCCGCGTTCTTGATGGTCGAGAGACGGTGCGCGATGACGAAGGCGGTACGTCCATACAGCAGGCGGCGCAAGCCCTCCTGCACCAATACCTCTGTGAAGGTATCAATACTGGCCGTGGCCTCGTCGAGCACCAGAATGCGAGGATCGGCCAGCAAGGCGCGCGCGAAGGAGATCAACTGGCGCTGGCCCACGCTCAGGTTGCGCCCACGCTCGCGAATGACGGTATCATAGCCATCGGGCATGCCAATGATCAGATCATGCACACCCACGACCTTCGCGGCCTCCTCCACCTCGGCGTCGCTGGCGTCCAGGCGTCCATAGCGAATGTTCTCGCGAATGGTGCCCGTGAAGAGGAAGGGTTCCTGCAACACAATACCGATCTGCCTGCGCAAGGACTGCTGCTTCACCTCGCGAATATCATGTCCGTCAATGAGCAAGGCACCATCCAGTACCTCGTAGAAGCGTGGCAGGAGGCTGATGATCGTGCTCTTACCCGCACCCGTTGGTCCCACAATGGCGATGGTCTGGCCCGCCTGGGCCGTGAGATTCAGCCCACGCAGCACGGGGTGCTCTTTTTTGTAGCCAAAGACTACGTTCTTGAACTCAACGTTGCCCACGACCTCTGGCATAACATAGGCATTTTCCCGGTCCTGAATGGAAATTGGTACATCCAGAATCTGGAAGATACGCTCAGCAGCAACGCCCGAGCGCTGCAACTGGGTATACAACATACTCAGGTCACGAATGGGATCGAAGAAGCGGTTGATGTAGAGCGTAAAGGCAACCAGTACGCCAACCTGGAGCTGCCCATGCGCGACCAGCCAGCCGCCGTAGACCACCGCCAGGGCCGTCGCCACCGCCGCTACGACCTCAACCAGGGGCAGGACAAGCGCCGCTATCTGGCTCGACTCCAGGTTGGTATCCAGGTTGTAACGATTCAATTCATCGAACTCGTCGCGGTTACGATCCTCACGCGCCAGGCTCTGGATAACGCGCATGCCGGAGATGTTCTCCTGCAAGGTCGCGTTTACCAGCGAGATGGCAGCACGCGTGCGACGGAAAGAGCGCTGCGCGTAACGCTGCCAGAAGATGGCGATGATGACCATGATTGGCAGTACGGTAAAGGTCAGCAGGGCCAGGCGTACGCTCAGCGCCAGCATGGTTCCGATAATACCCACCAGGGCCACCAGCGAACCCAGCATGGAGAGCAGGCCCGAGCTAAGCATGGATTCCATGACATCGATGTCGCTTTGCAGACGCGACATGACACGCCCGATCTGCGTGTGGTCATAGAAGCTCAGCGAGAGCCTCTGCAGGTGCTCGAACATGTCGGCACTGATTTTATACAGGATACGCTGGCCGGCCCAGGACATGCTCCAGATCTGCCAATACTGCGACTGCCACATCCCCACATTTACGATCAGGAGTACTCCACTGATCCAGGCCAGGCCAACCAGGTCGCCATGACTGATATAGCTATCGATTGCTACGCCAATCAGGTAGGGGTTTGCCAGGTTGAAGGCAGTATACAGCAGCACCAGGACACAGCTTAGAATGGTCGCGGTCTTATATTGACCAACATAGGGACCAAAGCGACCAATCAGCTTCCAATCAAATTTACCCTCGATATCTTCATCCGAACCCGCCAGGCTATTCTCGCTCCAGGTACGGCGAGCTGAGAGCTTATCATACAAGTCGGACTTGGGTTTACTCTTGCGCAAAATCACCGCATCGCCTCCCTTTTCTCAACGTTCTCGGCATCCAGGTGAGGATACTGCTCCTCCTCCTCGCACGCCTCTTTCTTCCCTTTAGAGCTCTTGCGCAGGTCCTCGTCCACCTGCTGCGCGAGCAAGCGGGCTTCGAACTCCTCCTGCTCACGGAGCTGTAGATCATACAGGTGGGCATAGGGGCCATCCTGCGTCACCAGGGTATCGTGCGTGCCGCGCTCGACGATATGCCCATCCTCGATCACCAGGATCTGGTCGGCATTTTTGACAGTACGCAGGCGCGAGGCCACTACAAAGGAGGTGCGCCCCTTCATGACCGCTTCCAGCGCCTGCTGGATCAGGTACTCCGTCTCCATATCCACGCTGGAGGTCGAGTCGTCCAGGACCAGGATGCGCGGATTCAGCAAGAGGGTACGAGCGATGGCGATACGCTGCTTCTGGCCGCCCGAGAGGGTGACACCACGCTCACCAACCCAGGTATCATAGCCATCTGGCAGGCTCAGGATAAATTCATGGATACGCGCCACTTTGGCCGCCGCGATAATCTGCTCCTCGGTGGCATGCTCTACGCCATAGCCGATGTTATCGCGAATCGTCGCGTTAAAGAGGAAGACATCCTGCAAGACCAGGCCAATATTGCGACGCAGCGTACTCTGCGTGACCTCGCGTACATCCAGTCCATCAACCGTGATCGCGCCATCGGTGACATCATAGAAACGCGGCAGCAGGTGCAGCAACGTACTCTTACCGCTACCCGTCACACCCAGCAGGGCCACAACCTGGCCCGGCTGCGCATCAATATTCACATCTTGGAGAATCTGACGACCACGGGCATAGGAGAAGTCCACATGCTCAAAGCGCACATGACCCTCGATATTCTTCAGTTCCTTGGCATTGGGAGCATCGGTCACCGTCGACTTAGTATCCAATACGGAGAAGATGCGCTCACCGCCCGAGAGACCGCGCATAAACCAGTTCACCATAAAACCAAAGGTACGCACGGGCGTCGCCAGCAAGAGCGCGTACTGCGTCACCGCGACCATCGTTCCCAGGCTCAGGTGATGTTGAATAACCGCGATACCACCGACCCAGAGCACCAGCACGGTCACGACGTTCAGTACAAACACCAGCAGAGGCTGATTCCAGGCCATGAAGCGCATGGCCTTCAGGCTATAGTCACGCAGATGCTGATTTTGCTTGTCGAACTTCTCCATTTCGAACTCTTCGCGCGCGAAGGACTTGACCACGCGCACACCACTCAGGCTCTCCTGCATGATGGTGCTGAGTTCGCCGTTCTCATTCTGGACGGCCAGCCAGATCGGGCGAATACGGATCGCCACCTGTGAGGTAAAGATCGCCAGGAAGGGCACGCAGATCAGGGTTACCAGCGCCAGAGCCCAGTCCAGCGAGAAGAGAATCACCGCCACCGTGACAAACGTGACGAGAGCCAGGGCGGCGCGCATCAAACCAAAAGGGAGGAAGTTACGCACCGCTTCAATATCCACCGTCATACGCGACATCAACTGTCCCGTCTCCGAGTCGTCGTGATAGGCGAAGCTCAGACCCTGAAGGTGGTCATACATCATGTTACGCAGGTCATACGCGACCTGGTTCGAGACGGCCTGAGAGAGATAGCCCTGTCCATATGAGAAGAGACCACGCAATGTGCTGGCCCCTAAAATCGCTACTGCGGCAATGATCAGATCAGTAAGGTTGCCATTCCGCACTCCGACATCGATCACCCACTGCAACAACTGTGGCACCACCAGTGAGGCGCCAGTTGCCAATGCGACACATACGAGAGTAGTAATGGACCAGAACCAGTGAGGGCGCAATAAGCCTAGAATACGAGTAAAGATACGCCAATTAAACTTAAATGATTCAACATACGATGAGAACACTTTTTGCTTTTTTTCTAATGGCATTGCAAGCAGGTCCTTTCTAGACACGCCTAACCGCTACGCACATCCATCCCTTCTCTTAAAAGTCTAGCCTGCAATGGCTGACAAGGGGGTGTCAGTCTTTAGATGAGATTTGAGGAGGTATAAAAAAGAGCGACATGAGGTTGCGTGCGCCTCATGGCTGCACGCTGGCTTTCGTTGGCTATGCCTGTACAAGCAGAAGCATATAATTCGTGCCTACCAGCCAACCCATTATCGTACATACACAGCCATTTGTCGCCTATATAAGAAAATTGGTATAGTTCTAAATGAGCATTGTATGGAAGCAATGGACGTAACGGAAAAGCTTGCTGGCACGTATCTGTTTTGGCGACATCCCTGCTTTATTGCTTTATATTAACGTCAAGAAAGGCGATTGGATACCCAATTCAATCGAGAAACTGGTCTGTTATGCAGATTCGTGGAGATAGAGTACGTTGGCTCTTCTGGCTGCGTTGGAAAATGTTCTCGCGTATGTTTACCGCCCGCCAGGCCAGGCAGATTACCGGCCTGGTGCTCTCCCTTCTCATCATCGTGCCGCTCTCACTAGGCATTGCTATTGCAACATACCTCGCGTATCGCTTCTTGCCAGCGCCAGCCAATGCTGAAGTCCTAACCCTTGTCTTAAGCGGCTTATTCATTTTGTGGCTAACATTACCACTTTTCGAGTATAACGTCAATGAAGGGCTGAATGTCGCTAAATTAGTCCTATTTCCGCTTAGTCGCGAAGAATTAATGCTCAGCCTGTTGCTCTCAACCTTGTTTGATGTTCCCACTCTGGGTATGCTCCTGCTTTGCCTCGCGGTCATCATTGGCTGGGCCAGCTCGCCTCTCGTGGTCCTTATGTCGAGCGTGACCATGCTTATCTTCTTCGCCCAGCTTATCGGGTGTAGTCAGCTTGTACTGGCCCTCCTGGGGCGCGTAATGCAGAGCCGTCGCTTCCGCGACGTCAGCATCCTGCTGATTGGCCTCTTCTCCTCCTCGTGCTATCTCATCCAGCAACTGGTCTTTCGCGGCCTGGGCGCACGCCAACTGGTTCACGCCCTCTATGACCAGGCCTTCTCGCGTTACCTGCAATGGCTGCCACCTGGCATGGCGGCCCAGGTGATCTTACAGGCCACACGTGGTAACTGGCTTTTGAGCTTTGCCTGGCTGCTTCCGCTGCTAGCATTCACCCTGCTCGTCCTCTATCTCTGGCAGATTGTCGTCGAACGCGCACTTACCGCTACCGAGGGCGCTGGAGGCATCCGTGTACGCCGCGCACATGCTAGCCAGCGTAACCTCGCCACCGCCACTCCCACGACGCGCTCACGCCTGACGCACTGGCTGCCGGAGCAGACCAGGGCCATTGCACTCAAGGACTTGAAGTACTACCGACGCGATCCCATGCTCCTGCGCCTCATCCTTCAATCCCTGATCTCGATGGTGGTGCTAATCGTGATTACGCTTTTTAGTCCCACGCGCTTTGGCGATGGCCTGCAATCCTCCTGGGCCGTGCTGGCCGTTCCCTTTTACGCGCTCTTCTTCGTCACTAGCTTTTCGCATAACGCGCTTGGCCTTGAGCGCCAGAGCCTGGCCCTGCTCTTTATCTTTCCTATCAAACCTCAGCAACTGCTCTTTGGCAAGAACCTGATTGCCTTTGTGCTAGGCACCCTCAACCTGCTCATAGTAATCTTGCTGGGAGCGTATGTCGCGCACAGTTGGGAGTATGTGCTGCCTGCGCTGACTATTGGGCTAGCTGGTCTGGGGATTGTTCTGGGCTGTGGCAACCTCTCTTCCGTCTATTTTCCCAGCCGTATGCCCCAGGAGCAACAAGGCTACCAGGCCAGCGCCACCACGACCTCGCAAGAGAATGGCTGCCTGCGCCTGATTCAGACCTCGGCCCTCTTCTTGCTGATGCTGGTGCTCCTGGCACCGGTGGCCGCCGCCCTCCTCCTGCCCGCCTTCTTCCATATACTCTGGCTCTGGAGCCTCTCTATTCCGGCCTCCCTCGTCTACGGCTGGCTGCTCTACTTTATAACCACCCACCTGGCCGCCCAACGCATGCTCCAGAAAGCCCCCGAAATCCTCCGCATCACCACCGCCCGCGAGTAAAAAAATATGTGTGCTGTGCGCAAACGGGGTCCAGGAGCAGGGCCTCTGGCGGGGTTTGGGGTATCCCCAAATTCTTCCTTTTCTTACCGCCGCAGGCGCAAAAAGTTTTGCCATACAAAACTTTTGCGCCCACAATACCTTGCCTTTTGGCACAGCTTCATGCCACAATACAACTATGCAAAAAACCGAGCGTCTCGTGGCTATTACACTGCTCCTGCAAGCACGTGGAAAAATGACAGCCAGGAGACTGGCCGAGATTCTAGGGACATCCACACGCACCATCTACCGGGATATAACCTCGCTCTCACTGGCTCATGTACCAATCTCAATGGACTACGGCCCCGGCGGCGGCTACTATCTACCGGCGAACTATCAATTCGATTCGACCGTCTTCACACGTGAAGAGGCGGTCTCGCTTATTTTAAGCACAGACATCGCGGGCAACTATAGTCTCTTCGCGGGGGACGACGGACTACAGCGCGCGCTCATCAAACTTGAGGCCACGCTGCCGGAGGAGTATCGCGACAACGTACGTGCCGCGCGTGAGCGTATCTTCTTTGATACCACCGCCTGGCGCTATGGGAAGACACAGCACACAACCTATCTGGAACGCATTCGTTCCGCTGTGCTAGAGGCCTACCAGGTTGAGATTCTCTATCCCTGCGTCTCGTGCGTTGATAAGCCTGGCATCAAATGGCGTCGGCTTGATCCCATCGGCCTGGTCTTCAAGGGCCTGTCGCTTAAACATATTCGTACCGGCATCTGGTATCTCGTCGCGTATTGCCACACCTGTAGTGCGTACCAGACCTTCCGCGTAGCCAATATCGAGAATATGCGTGTCCTGAATGAGGCCACGTATACTCACCATAACTTCGATCTGCAAAGCTACTGGGAAGAGGAGCATACCACTATCGATGCCATACAGGCCCCCATCGATGTCATTCTGCACATCGACGCCCAGGGCCGCCACAAGCTTGAGGGACGCTATACCATTCTGGACTCCCGCCATGACGGCAGCATCGTTGTGGAGGTCAAAATGAACTCTATCGAGAGCGCGGTCCCCTACGTACTCGCCTTTGGCACCCAGGCACTTGTGCTTGAACCCCGCGAGCTACGTGACGCAATCGAGGTCGCCGCACGCCAGATCGCCGAGAAATACCTTGCGCAAACAGTAGAATAAGGCTCTGCCACAATTTGCATCTCTGCATCGCTCCAAACTCGTTGTTTGAAGCCTTGAGCGACACACGAGAGAGCGATGGGGCATATGCCCCATGTTTTCTCCCGTATGCTCAACTATACTACCCTCTGTAGACAGATGAGAGGCGTTTTTCAACCGCCCACCTCTGGAGAACAATAACAGAAAATTATAAATTCTTGTTAAGAGGGGAACAAACGTATGGACAATGCATATTCTGCGCAGAGACGTCTGGGGATCAGCCCCTGGTCGTGGGGAGTTGGCATCATAGTACTTTTCGTGACCTTCTTCTTTCCTCCTCCCCTGCCTGTAGCGACTGGTTCGTGGGGGTCTTTCAATTACATACTCAGCGGTGGGGGATCTTTCTGGCAAGCGCTCCACTCCATGTCTATCCCTCCACATTTTTTGCGATATTATCTGACACACTACTTGTGGAATATATTCTCCAACGATCTTTTGCCAATTTGCGGCTTCCCACTCATTTGGAGCATTGTCTCAGTCGGCATGTGGCAGAGCATCGTCAGCCGTGGGCAGCGACCCACCGCCAGAAAGGGTATGCTGGCGTTGTTTCTGGCTGATGTGATAGCCTGGCTAATCGGCGTGGTCGTGATTGGGTTGATCATATGGATGATCTCACCCAAGCAGATTGTTCCTGATTCACCTGTGATTCTCCCTACCCTTATAACTGAGATAATTATAACGATCCAGGCAGTTCTCTATCTGCCATTTGTGTTGCTGGCTGGGGCCCTTATAGCAAAGCTTCAGGCACGCACTGTGCCAGCCACACAATAACCAGAGCCGCTTTTATTCCTCGGCCCCGTGATAGGTGCGCCCGCGCCACTGCACGCCTTTGCGCGAGAGCACAAGCCAGGCTGAGCGAGCCAGGATACCCTCGAAGACTGCCGCGCCCAACGGATGGGTCAGGGCCTGCCAGCGCGGTAAGCCTAGCATCCGATTGAGCCAGAGACGGTACGAGAGCAGCCCCCATAGCTCCAGGACTGTCGCCCGCGTAATGTCCCTCTTGCTCAGACCGTTGATCCGTACAAGTAAGAGTAGCGGCAGCAAGAAAGGCACAATGCAGATGTTAAAGAGGCCTACAAGCTGTGCTAATAAGAAGGGTAAACCGCCACGATTGCCGAGATAGGCGTTCTTGAGCCAGCCGCGCCAGATCTCGCCAAAGTTGCGGTACATACGCACAAAGACCAGTCCGCGCCCATCTAGAAAGCTTGTGCGGTAACCCTGGGCTTTGACGGTACGCGCAAGGTCAAGGTCATCGAGTACAGTCGCCCGTAAGCGCGGCGCGGCATAGCCGCCAATGTGCTCATAGACCTCGCGGCGAATGAGCATAAACTGACCGGCAGCGATAGCCAGCGAGTTGTTGGGATCATTGACCTGTCGCGGCGGATAGAGCATGCTAATACCCATATAGGCGATAGGAATCAGCACCCTTTCCCAGAAGGTAGGCAGCTCCTGCTCCGCGCCCATGCTAAAGAGATCCGCACCCTCCTCCTGAGCCCGCGCAAAGGCAGAACGCAGCGCCTGTGGCGCGTGACAGGTATCAGCATCGGAGAAGACCAGCCACGCGCCACGCGCAGCCAGCGCTCCCTGATGCATCGCGTGTGGCTTCCCCGCCCAACCCGTGGGGAGTTCCTTTACCTCAACCACGCGTAGTAAATTGCCGTGTGGGTGCTGCCGCTGCATAGTTTGCAGAATCTCGCTCGTCCTGTCCTGTGAGTCATCGTTGACAACAATGACCTCGAAATCGCCATAATCCTGCCCCAGCAGGGACTCCACACAGCGCTGGATATTATGCTCCTCGTCGCGCGCCGGGACAATGATGGAGACCAGCGGAAGATCGCTCACAAGCGGGCGCGCAGCAACCGAGAGACTCTCCACCCGGTCGCTCTCGCGCGGCCTTGTGCGCCACCAGTTAATCATATAAAAGCCCGCTACCGCTATGGCATGACTCCATAACAACAGGCGCGGCCAGGATTGCTTCCAGAAAGAGATTTTTCGCATACCCTTGATTGATTGCTTTCTATATAATTTCTTTAACCAGATTGTATCCTACCGACGCTGCTAAAGCACGCGTCTACATATCATGGGACGAAGCAATCGCGCCATGATATGTAGACGCGTGCTTTAGCAGCGTCGGGCAACACAACTCAGACGTCAATGCCTGACAAACTGGCCTCCTGCACACACGCACCTTGAGAGAAGCACTCAGAACATAGCCAGCCGCACGGGAAGGCGCTATGCTTGTTATGGCAAGAAATAGGAGCGAACCTGAACGTGCTTCAAGGAGGGAATCTCGATGCTCAAAACTATCCTGAAATATTGGCTGCTAACTGCTATTATTATCTCTGGCCTCTTTGTCATCATGTACGGTCTGGCTCAACAGGTCGAGCGCCTTGGCGCGGATGATCCGCAGATCCAGATGGCCGAGGATGCAGCGACACGCCTGGCAAATGGAGCCTCTCCACAACAGGTGGTGCCTACGGAGAAGGTCGATATCGCTACTAGCCTGGCACCCTACCTTATCGTCTTTGATCGCGACGGCAAGCCCCTTGCCTCCTCCGCGGAACTCAATGGCGGGACGCCTACTATTCCCTCAGGCATATTTGAGAGTGTAAAGCAGCAGGGAGAGGATCGTATCTCCTGGCAGCCACAAGCCGGTGTCCGCAGCGCCATCGTCGTCACCCAGATAAAAGGGGGAGCGGGCTTCGTGCTGGCTGGTCGCTCCCTGCGCGAAGTAGAGAAGCGCGAGAACGGTCTTGAAGAAATCGCCCTTCTTGGCTGGGGCGGTCTCCTGCTTGTGACGCTTCTCGCGCTGTTTCTCCTCTTCTGGCGGCGTCCCCTGAAGGGCGCGACACCTGTTGCCACGCCTCAAGCTCAAAACTAAAAAACCTGAACATATGTACTGTTTCTTGCCAAAACCACTCACCTTCTGCTAGCATAGTCATACACATTCATAACCCAAAGTAAGGTTCTTTCCCCAGCCTCATCTATTTACGCTTCCCTTACGTGTTAATAAATATGTGTCCCAGACACCGCCTATAAGAAAATCCTATCAGGCCATTTCCCATCTTTTTCAGCACCAGCCGTCTACGAAGACGCCAGAGTGCCCATCTCATCCTTATAGAAAACATAGGGAAAGGGAGAATAAATCGACGCATGACACAAAATATGCATACTTCCTCGCAAGAAGATCCAGGCTCTATTTCACAACTCCAAAACAATGTACGCCAGGCTGAACGTCGCTTTCAGGGCGTCTTCGACCAGGCCGCAGTCGGAATGGCTCTCGTCTCCTTTGATGGGCAGTGGCTACAGGTCAACCAGAAACTATGCGATACCCTGGGCTATACACGCTTAGAGCTTCGCAGCATGAACTTCCAGGATATTACCCACCCCGACGATCTAGATATCGGCCGGGCCTCCGCTCAGCAATTAGTAGCTGGCGAGATCGAAACGTATGCCATGGATAAGCGCTATTTCCGTAAAGATGGCTCTCTCATATGGGCACACCTTACGGTCTCCCTGGCTCGGGATAAAACCAAAACAGCGCAATATTTTATCTCCGTCGTCGAGGATATTACCGAGCGCAAACGCCTGGAAGAGGCGCTCTATGAGCAGCAAGAAGCCACACGTCAGATGGCCGCAAAGGCTGAGGCCGAGCGTCAACGCCTCTATGAACTCTTTAACCAGGCCCCGGCCTTTATCTGTCTACTTCATGGGCCACAGCATACGTTCGAGTTTGCCAATGAACACTATCGCCGCCTGGTAGAAAATCGCGACATCCTGCATAAATCTGTACGCGAAGCTTTATCAGACTATGATCCACATTTCTTTGAGCTACTCGACACTGTGTATACCACTGGAAAACCATATATTGGCAAAGAAGTACTCGTTTATAACGGCGGTCAGGAAAGTTATTTTGATTTTGTCTACCAGCCTACCCGTGACGCCCTGGGCAAGATTGATGGTATTCTTGTGCATGCAGTCGATGTCAGCGAAAAGGTGCACGCGCGCGAAAACATTAAGAAAAGTGAGCAGCGCCTGCACCTGGCCCAGCGCGTTGGGCGCATCGGCACCTTCGAGTGGAATCTTCTCAGCAATAGGATCGTCTGGACGCCAGAGCTAGAGACGCTCTATGGTTTGCCCCCTGGCGGCTTTGAGGGCAAGTATGAGAACTGGGCACAGTACATCCACCCCGATGATATCGCGGCAGTTGAAGAGAACTTGCAGCAAGCGATAGCGAGTGGATCTCCATACAATATAGAGTTTCGTGTCATCTGGCCTGATGGTGCGACTCACTGGTTGCGTGGTATGGGCGAAATCATCTCCTACGACGACCAGGGCCATCCCCAGGATATGGTTGGCATTAATATTGATATTACCGAACGCAAAGAAACTGAACAACAACTGGTACGCGTGACCCAGGAGTTACAGGACTTCGCCAGCATGCTGGAGGACCGCGTCGATCAGCGAACAGAAGCTCTGAACCAGACCAATAAAGAGTTGCAGCGCAGTAACCAGGAGTTACAGGAGTTCGCCTACGTCGCCTCCCATGACCTACAAGAGCCATTGCGCAAAATCCAATCCTTTGGTAATCTCCTGGAAGAGGACCATGGTAAGGAATTGGGTTCAGGCAAAATGTACCTGGATCGCATGCGCCAGGCCGCCGCGCGTATGCAGGTCTTGATCAATGATCTGCTTACCTTCTCACGCGTGACAACGAAGGCACTTCCATTCTCTACTATTGACTTAAACCAGATTGCCCAGGAAGTTGTAGATGATTTAGAGGTACAAATCCAGACCACACAGGGAACAGTCGAGATCGGCCAGTTACCCACCATCCAGGCCGATCCTGTACAAATGCGTCAGATGCTACAGAATTTAATCGGAAATGGGCTTAAATTCCACCGACGCGACATTCCACCTGTAATTACCGTGTCGGCTGAACTTCTTCCCGCGACAGAAGAAGAGCAGGCGGAGAATCCCACTCCCGCGTATTGCCAGCTTACTATCAAGGATAACGGCATTGGCTTCGACGAGAAGTACCTGGACCGCATCTTTATTGTCTTTCAGCGCCTGCATGGCAAAGGGCAGTATGAAGGAACAGGTATTGGCCTGGCCATGGTGCGCAAAATTGTCGAGCGCCACGAGGGCACTATCAATGCCTCCAGCACCCTTGGCGAAGGTTCAACCTTCGTTGTAACCCTCCCTATTTCTCACGCAACACAACAGGAGTACACGCATGACGAATAAAGAGACCCTTGTCATTTTGATGGCTGATGATGATGATGATGATATTTTATTGGCCCAGAAAGCCCTGGAAAAAGGCAAACTACTCAATCCTCTCTATACAGTCCATAATGGCGAAGAGCTGCTCGATTACCTCTTACGCAGAGGCGAATTTACAGATCCAGCCAAAGCGCCACGCCCGGGAGTCATCCTGCTTGACCTCAATATGCCCCGCATGGACGGGCGCGAGGCACTTAAAGAGCTGAAATCCCACGAGGAACTGTGTGATATCCCCGTTGTGGTCTTTACTACCTCAAAGGCGGAAGAGGATATCTATCGCTCTTACAAACTCGGAGTAAACTCCTTCATTACCAAGCCAGTTACCTTTGAAAACCTGATTGAAGTAATGCAGATGCTGGGAAAATATTGGTTTGAGATTGTCACTCTACCCCCTGAAGAAAAGAACAAAGCGCATGACAATACCAATAATCAGAATTCTGCTCATTGAGGATGACGAGGAGGATTTTATCCTCCTCCGCAAGCACCTCTCGCGCATCTCGGGAGTGCGCTATGAGCTTGAATGGGAGACCTCGTATACCCATGGCTTAACGCGCATGCTTGAAGATGACCAACATGATCTCTGTATGCTTGACTATCGCCTGGGTGCTCACAATGGTATTGAACTGCTGACAGAGGCCCGCGAACACGGATATGTACGTCCCATCGTTCTCCTCACAGGCGCGACTGAAGGCGAGATCGATATTCAGGCCCTACAGGCTGGGGCGGATGACTACATCGACAAGGGCCATTTGCAAGGTGAGCTACTGAATCGCATCATTCGCTATGCCATCGAGCGTAAAAAGGCTGAGATTGAGCGCGAGAAGCTGATCAGTGAGCAGATGGCGGCCCAGGAACTGGAGAAACGCAAAAATGAGTTCATGAGCATGGTGGTTCATGAAGTAAAAACACCGCTCACCAGCATCAAGGGCTATGCGCAACTGCTCAGCAAGCGCTACAAGCGTTCAGAAGACGATCAAGCCCTGCAACTAGTGAACCGCATGAACGCCCAGGTCTCCAAGCTCACCAGCCTGCTCGATGACCTCCTCGATGTCACACGCATCTCAGGCGGAATGCTCTCGATCTCCGAGGAGTTTTTCCCCTTCGATGAACTGGTAAAAGAGATCGTGGAAGATCTACAGGCAGTCAATGAGCAATTTACGCTTGAGGTGGAGGGCGAGAGCAACGCTACGATCTGGGGTGATCGCATGCGCCTGGGCCAGGTCATCACCAACTTCCTAACCAACGCCATGAAATATGCCAGTAACAGTACACGTATCGTTGTCAAGATCTTCCTCTCAGATCAGGATGTAACGCTCTGCGTACAGGACTTTGGCCCAGGCATTGCTAAAGATGTCCAGGAGAAAATTTTCACGCCTTTCTTTCGCCAGGAACATCCCGAGCAACGTTCAATCCCCGGCCTGGGACTCGGCTTGCATATCGCCTCAGAAATTATCAGGCAACATGAGGGTCGCATCTGGGTCGAGAGCGAAGAGGGCCAGGGCGCAACCTTCTGCTTCTCCCTCCCTCTTGAGCGCAAGGAAAGCATCGTCACCCAACCCGAAACTGTGTAATTAAAGAGTAAGGGGCATGAAAGTAAAAAAACAGACAAATCCCGTTTTTTACTTTCATGCCCCTTACTCTTGAGGGCCGCAATCCAACTAAAGGGCTTGACAACCTGGCGGGTTTATGGTGAAATAACACAAGCAACTAATAATAAGTAACCTATATACTCAAATATAGGCAATGGGGAATAGAATATTGACAACAACAACCCACTATAAACCCGCTGACAATCTGCATCCCATCCATGATTTGATTCGTCATCGCTGGAGTCCTCGTGCCTTCTCCAGTCGCCCAGTCGAACAGGAAAAGCTCGATAGCCTCTTTGAGGCCGCGCGCTGGGCCGCTTCCGCCAACAACATGCAGCCCTGGCATTTCATCTACGCAACTAATGAACAGCCAGAGGAGCACGCCCGCCTGACCTCGATTCTCTTTGAGCGTAATGCGATGTGGGCGCAAAAGGCCCCCGTCCTGGTCCTCGTCGTGGCCAAACTCTATGAGGCTCCTGGCAGAGAGATGGTCAGCTTCTATGATGTTGGCATGGCCGCCGGAGCCCTGGTGACGCAGGCCGTTGATCTTGGACTAGCCACGCACCAGATGGGCGGCTTCGACGCCAGCAAGGCTCGCGAAGAACTCAACATTCCCGAGGGCTATGTCCCCCTGACCATGATCACAATCGGCTACCCCGGTCACGCCGACGACCTATCTGACGACTTCCGCGAGCGCGAACTGGCTCCTCGCGTCCGTAAAGAGCAGAAAGACTTCGTCTTCCAGGGCCGCTGGAACGGCTAATCTTACACTCATACTTGTAATAGTAGGAGAGGGTCGGGCAGTGCTCGACCCTCTCCTACTATTATTTTCGCCCTTTTTTCTTGTGTGATGAGGTAGCTATAAGGCATACTTCTATAAGGCATACTTAGAGTAGTGGCGACACCGCTAACCGCACAGAGAAAGGATAACGACATGAGTTCTCTACCCCCTCCCTCTTCATATGGGCTACAGCGCCAGTTTCAGGTCTATATGGCTGGCCTGCAAGGTCAACGCCCCAGTCTACCAGTCAATCCCGAAGCCCTGGAGCAGGCCGCGAATAGGGCAATGACGCCCGAGGCCAGTGGCTATCTCAATGGTATGGCGGATAGCATGCGTGCCAATCTGGCAGCCTTTCAGCGCTGGCGCATCGTTCCTCGCATGTTGCGCAATGTGGCGGAGCGCGATCTAAGCATCCAACTTTTCAATAAGCGCTATCCAGTTCCAGTCTTGCTCGCGCCTATCGGTGTCCAGTCGATTGTCCATACGGAAGCCGAAACAGGGACCGCACGCGCGGCAGCCTCGGTTGGCCTGCCCTTTATCTTCAGTACAGCCTCCTCGACGCCGCTCGAACAAGTGGCACAGGCGATGGGCGATGCGCCACGCTGGTTTCAGCTCTACTGGAGCAAGGACCCGGAATTCAACCAGAGCATTGTTCAACGAGCGGAACGAGCCGGGTGCGAGGCTATTGTAGTTACGCTTGACACATATCTCCTGGCCTGGCGCCCCTCTGATATTCAAAACGCCTATCTCCCCTTTATCCTGGGCCAGGGCATTGGCAACTATCTGAGCGATCCTGCCTTCCGCAAGGGCCTCTCACAGCCGCCCGAGGTCAATCCCCAGGAGGCCATTCAGCGCTTCCTCGCTATTTTCACCAATCCCTCGCTGACCTGGCAGGACCTGGCTACCCTGCGCCAGCAGACGAAGCTTCCCATCCTGCTCAAGGGCATTCTCCATCCCGATGACGCGCGCAAGGCCATCGATTCCGGCATGGATGGTGTGATCGTTTCCAATCACGGTGGCCGCCAGGTAGAGGGTGCCATTGCCTCGCTCGACGCGCTCCCCGCCATCTCCGAGGCGGTACGGGGAGAAGTTCCCATCCTCCTCGATAGCGGCATCCGGCAGGCATCAGATGTGCTTAAAGCTGTCGCTCTGGGAGCACAGGCCGTCCTCCTCGGGCGTCCCTACATGTGGGCATTGGCCCTGAATGGCGAGCAAGGTGTTCGCGAACTACTGGCCAACCTGCTTGCCGACCTGGACCTCACCCTGGCCCTCAGCGGCTACGCCTCCTTTGCCGAGGTAGATACCAGCGCCGTCGTACGCCTATAAAAGAGAGGAGGAGGAGTTTGTAAACGTATATTTATAAACCCCTTCGCCCCTTCTTTTAGAAATGAGGTAGACTCAATGACGATAGACGTTTTAAGCGATTATGAACGCTTATTTCTCCTCGATGACGAGGCATTGGATAGGCGCTACTCAATTTATCGCCACTTACAGGATAGGCAACCCATTCTCTGGAGTGAGCGATTACAGCGCTGGATCGTTACCCGCTATAGTGAGACCAGGGCCGCGCTCCGCGATCCACGCCTCTCCAATGAACAGCTCCCCTCCGTCCTGAAACAACTTCCCGAGGAGATACGCGCCTCGCTCAACGATGATAATCCCCTGCTCAGGCAGGCAAACAAGATTATGATGTCGCGCGACGATCCCGATCACGCACGCCTGCGCATGTTGGTCAATCATGCCTTTACTCCGCGTATGATTGAGCATCAGCGCCCCTTAATTGAGCGCCTATCGCATGACCTGCTGGGCCAGATGGAGCAACAGGAGCAACCAGATTTCATTCGTAACTTCGCCATCCCCCTACCCATTATGGTAATCGCGGCCCTGATCGGCATTCCCTATGAGGCATTGGGACAGATCAAACAGTGGAGCGACGCCGGAGCGGATTTCCTGGGCAAGTCCACGGATACGCTGGAGGTGTTTTTCCGCATGGCGAGCGCGGCCATTGAGTTTAACGCCTTTATTCGCCCACACCTGGAGGAGCGCCGCCGCCAGCCGAAAGACGATCTCTTAAGCGCGCTCATCAATGCCGAGTCCCAGGGCGATAAGCTCTCAGAGGATGAATTGATCGCGAACGTCTATCTTCTGCTGGCGGCTGGCAATGAAACCACGACCAATCTGATGGGGAATGGCCTCTGGGCACTCCTTACCCATCCTGAGCAAATAGCCCTGCTCCGCCAGCAGCCAGGACTGATTAACGCGGCAGTTGAGGAGATCCTGCGCTTTGAAAGCCCCTCGCAGATTACGGGACGCCATACCAAAGAGGCCATCGAGATCGTGGGCCAGCACATCGGACCCGATCAGAGCGTTATGCTGGTCCTTGGCATGGCCAACCGTGATCCATCACAGTTTGCCAATCCCGATCACTTCGATATCCAGCGCCAGGAGAACAAACATATCGCCTTTGGCCTGGGAGGCCACTACTGCCTCGGCGCGCCCCTGGCGCGCCTGGAGACCCAGATCACGCTGCCTATCGTGATTGAGCGCTACCCCAATCTGCGTCTCGCCAGCCAGAAGGCCCACTGGCGCAAGAATCCAACCTTCCTGGGCTTTGAAACACTATCGATCACACTCCAGTGACTTCTCGCCACTACGTGGCTCGCTGGGTAATAGTGTGTGGTGGTGGCGTGGCTCTGCCACGCCACCACCACACACTATTACCCCTAAGTAGGGGCAGAGCTTGCGAGGCCTCTTCGCCACATCCGGGTGAAAAGCATGACCCCTACAGCTGTTCGCTGACCTGGGTGATAAGTTGTTCGAAGGTCACACCTTGCAGGAAGGTGGTGACTGGCACGGTTATCTTCAGGTCGGAATTGATGCGATTCTTGAGTTCGACGGACATGAGCGAGTCGATGCCCAGGCGGTTGAGTTGCTGCTGCGCGTCAAGCTTGAGCGAGGTGTGGCCCAGCACACGGGCGATCTGCGCGCTGAGGTACTGGCTGAGCGTCTCCCGACGCTCCTCGTCATTGAGATCGGTCAGTACCGCGCGCGTCACGCCTGCGTTCTGGATTCCGCTGGCTTCCTGGGCCTGGGCTTCTGCGACCAGGCGCGTGAAGAGTGAGGAATTGCGGAGATCAGGATAAAACTGACTCCACCTGGGCAAGTCAAAGGACATGACGCCGACCTGCGGTGGACTCTGGCGCAGCAGGCTCCCCAGGACTGCTAGCCCCTCCTTTGGCTTCATGCTGGCAAAGCCACGAAAGTCCAGGCGCTCTCCTCGATCACCCTTTGTCGCCTGGCCGATCTCGCCCCAACGCCCCCAGTTGATACAGAGCGCGGGATACCCCTGCCGCCTGCGGTAAAAGGCCAGCGTATCAAGGAAGGCGTTCGCCGCGGCATAGTTGCCCTGTCCCGGCGAACCGATAAGCGAGGCTGCCGAGGAGAAGAGGACAAAGTAGTCCAGCGGGTCTTCCAACGTCAGGCGATGCAGGTTCCAGGCGCCATCAACCTTGGGAGGCATCACGCCCAGGAAGCGCTCCTGATCCAGTTGCAGAAGAATGCTGTCATCCAGCACAACGGCGGAGTGGAAGACGCCACGCAGGGGTGGCATAGTCTGGCGTACCTCGCTGAGGGCGCTCGCCACTTGCTCTTCCAGGGCTACGTTCACCTGCATAACCCGCACACTGGCACCCTGACTCTCCATAGCTTGAATGGCCGCACTGGCCTCTTCGCCAGGAGCACGCCTTCCCATAAGGACGAGATGGCGCGCTCCCTGCTCGACCATCCACTGCGCGCTCCGCAGGCCGACGCCACCCAGGCCTCCCGTCACCAGGTAAGTCCCATCAGCGTGGAAGTGTGATTGATTCGCCGTTTCCGGCTCCGCCAGGGTGGCATGCGCTAGGCGCGCCAGGTAGCGCCTCTCGCCGCGCAAGGCCACCTCGTCTGCGTCGGCATCTGACCAGATTTCGTGGAAGAGCGCCTCAATGGTGTGCTCGTCGGCTGTGGCGGCAAGGTCTATGAGCGTACTTCGCAGGTCCTCGTGCTCGTAGACGATGACGCGCCCCAGGCCCCAGAGCTGGCTCTGCACCAGCGCGCTTGAGGTGTCGCGTGCCTCTATTCCCTGAACGCCGCTCGTGACGATCCAGAGGCGCGTAGAGTGCTCGCCTTTCGTGGCGTTAACTGCCTGAACCAGGTGCAGCAGGCCGAGACTGGATCGCTCCATGTCGGTATAGAAGGCCTGAGCCGCCAGCTCTTCACTGGCTGATTTCGTTCCCAAACCCCAGAGATAGACGATGCCAAGCACATGAGTACCATATGCATCATAAACCTCGTGAAAGAGCTGGTGGAAGTCAGCCGCCGAGGTCGCTGCCAGCTCGTAATGCCCCATATCTATCTGGCTATAGGAATCACCAGGAGTAACAGTGAGGCAACGCGCTCCAGAGGCTCGCAGGCGCTCAGCCAGCGATTGTCCTGGTCCTTCTGGCTGGCCAAAAAGTAGCCAGGTGCGCGGCTGTGCTGGCTGTTGCACGGCGTTCAGAGCCTGCTCTTCCCATTCAATAGTGTAGAGCAACTGGTTGAGGCGCTGGCGCATGAGATCCTGCGAACCGCTGTCCAGCGACTGCAAGCGGAAACCCAGCACCTCCAGTAAGACCTGGCCCTGCTCATCCAGCAGGAAGATATCTCCCTCCAGCATACGGGGATCGCGATTCTTCTCCATATCTACAAGCGCATGCGACCACAAGCTGGTCCCAGAAACGGGCCGCTGGTAATACTTGATACGCCTGGCTTCGACCGGGACATAGCTATCATCATTCTCCTCTGGTAGGAAGGGCGTGATCGCCTGGAGAATTGAGTCCATCAGCGCCGGGTGAAGCTGGTAACCAGCCATATCGTAGACCACATCTTCTGGCAGCGAGAGGTGCGCCATAACCTCGCCAGGGCGTCGCCAGACATGCGTCACGCTCTGGAAAGGCTCACCGTGTTGAATGCCACGGTTACGCAATCCCTGATAGTAGATCGGCGCCTCCATGGCTAAGGTCCAATCACGCTGCGCCTCTTCGGGAATTGGATGCATCACACTTTCAGGGGCTAGTGCCTCCTCTATGCGATGCACGGTAACCCTGGCGTGCTCACTCCAGGTGCGCGCCTCACTGCTCTGTCCCGCCTGAGCACTGAAGAAACGTAGCTCCATGTATCCCGACTGTTGTTCGGGGGCCATAATAAGCTGGAGCGTGAAGGGGGGCACGCCTTTGGGGAAGAAGAGCGCCTGCTTTAGTTCCAACGCCTCCACCAGGAACTGCTGGGGACCAAAGATCTCTGTGGCCGCCGCCAGGGACAGTTCAATATAGGCCGCCCCCGGTAGCACTGGTACATCATAGACCCGATGCTCTCCCAGGTAGGGGAGGATGTCCGGGCCAATCTGGGTGGTCCAGAAATAGGTGTCAGGGTGAAGCGCCGACTGTGTGCTCAGTCCCAGTATCGCATGAGCCGTTGCGTTCCCGATGCCCTGATGCTGAACTGGCGAGCCATAGAAGTAGTGTTCGGCATTGGAGTTCCAGTAGCGCTGGCGCTGCCAGGGGTAGGTTGGAAGAGCAACATGCTGAACGCTTATGGGAAACAATCTGGCCCAATCAGGATCATACCCATAGGTATACAATATTCCCAGGGTTCCTAACAGGGCCGCGCGACCATCTTCCTCACGTCGCAGCGAAGCCAGGGCTAGACCGGGCATTTCGTACTCCTCCAGTGTCTGCCTGATGGCTCCAACCAGGATCGGGTGCGGACTCATCTCCATAAAGACATCAATACCCTCCGCCAACAATGCCCTGGTGGCTTGCAAGAACAGCACGGGCTGGCGCAGGTTATCCACCCAGTAGGGGGCCACCAATTCAGCGCCCTGAAGATAGGCACCGCTAACGGTCGAGAACATAGGTATCTGGGCCGGGCGAGGCTGCACACGCTGCATCAAGGCCAGCAGGTCATCGTGTAAGGGGTCCATCTGAGGGCTATGCGAAGCCACGTCCACGCGCACGAGGCGCCCAAAGATACCATTGCGCTCCAGCAGAGCCAGAATCTCGGTCAGCGCCTGGGGGTCTCCCGAGAGAACCGTTGAGTGAGGACTATTGCTTACCGCGACGGAGACGCGTCCCTGGTAATCGCGCACGAAGGCCTGCGCCTGGCCCATTGAGAGTTCTACGGCGGCCATCGCCCCCTTGCCACTGACGCGTAATAATAGTTGACTACGCGCACAGATAATCCAGGCCGCATCCTCCAGACTCAGCGCGCCCGCTACATACGCGGCCCCCACCTCGCCCATTGAGTGACCAACAACAACATCCGGTTCGATTCCCCATGAGCGCCAGAGGGCTGCCAGGGCCACTTCGATGGCGAAGAGTGTCGGCTGCACCACGTTGATCTCATCGAGTCGGGAATGCGCCTCGTCTGCCTGCAATTGTTCCAGCAAAGACCAATCGACATAGGTACGCATAACCCGGTCGCACTCCTCAATCATGGCTCGAAAGACCGCTTCGCGCTCCAGCAGATCGCGCCCCATTCCCAACCACTGCGAACCCTGGCCGGGAAAGATCCAGGCTACTCTGGGCCGCTGATCGTTGCGCTTACGCCCACTCATAATCTCCAGACCCGTCTCGCCGCGCGCAAACGCCTCAAGCTTCTGGCACATATCCTGGCGCGAGTGGTCAACGATTGCCAATCGTTGCTCAAAGTGTGAACGATGCTCGCTGGCTGTATAGCAGATGTCACGCAAGGCCTGGTCCGCGTATACCTCATCCTCGAGATGCTGAAGATACTTCGCCGCCAGATCTTGTAGCGCCTGCGTATTCTGCGCTGAAAGGGGCAGAAGATAGCTGGTCGGCTCAGCATCCGCCGCTAGTATGACAGGCTCGCGGACAGGAGCCTCCTCCAAAATCACATGCACATTTGTTCCGGCGATACCGAAACTGCTCACACCCGCCAGGCGTGGACCCTCGCTCTCGGGCCAGGGCGTCAGCTCCGTCGGCACCTTCAACGCGTAATCATCCCAGGGAATTTTTGGGCTGGGTTCTTGAAAATGCAGGTTGGGCGGGATCATCTTGTGCTTAAGGCAAAGTACGACCTTGATCAGGCCCGCGAGACCAGCGGCCCCCTCAGTGTGACCGATATTGGTTTTCACTGAACCTACCAGCAGCGGCCTGGCAGGTGAGCGACCAGCGCAAAGGACGCTGCCCAATGCATTGATCTCAACCGGGTCGCCAGCCTGGGTGCCCGTGCCATGTGCCTCGACATACTGCACCTGTAGCGGATCGAGACCCGCGTCCTTGTACGCCAGGCGCAGACCGGCCTGCTGTCCCTGTACGCTTGGCGCCATAAACAGGTCACAATGTCCATCATTATTAGAAGAACTACCACGGATGACGGCGTGAATCTGATCACCATCCGCCAGGGCCTTCTCAAGCGTCTTCAAGGCTACCACACCGGCCCCCTCGCTACGCACATAGCCATCGGCCCTGGCATCGAACGCCTTACAATGTCCATCGGGAGCCATCATGCGCCCTTGCGAGAAACCAATGGTATGATCGGGATTCAGGATAATGTTGACGCCTCCGGCCAGGGCCATAGTGCAGGCACCTGTACGTAAGCTCTGACATGCCAGGTGGACCGCGACCAGCGAGGAGGAGCAGGCGGCATCGAGGGCCACACTCACGCCTTGCAGACCGAGAGCATATGAAATACGGCCAGCGGCACCGCTGCGTGCATTCCCCGCCGTGCTATAGACATCGAGATCGGTTGGATTGCGGAACTGCCTATCCCAATAATCGCTAGTAATCACACCAATAAAGACTCCAGCAATCTCGTCACGCAGCTTTCCCGGCACCAGGCCAGCATTCTCTATCGCCTCCCATGCCACCTCGAGCAATAAACGATGCTGGGGGTCCATACGCGAAACTTCACGTGGAGAGAGACCAAAAAACGAGGCGTCAAACTGATCTACCTGGGCTAAAAAACCACCAAAGCGGCTCATCACTTTCCCCGGCGTCGCGGGACGCGAATCGTACACAGCATCCACGTCATACCGATCACGTGGTACCTCTGTAATCGCATCTCCACCCTCAGCCATTAAATTCCAGAATGCATCGAGGTTGGGCGCTCCAGGAAAGCGACAACCCATACCAACAATAGCAATCGCATTTCCGGGTGCGTTGGACAAAGTGGTACTCAAGCTTTAGATATCCTTCCTGGTTACAAGTCATAACGACTACTACTTGACGACTACTACTTTTCTTGTGTACTGCCGCTGTAACAAAGCAAACAGTTAACATACATCTTTGCATATAAGAATCTGCAAAGATGCAAACATATTTTAACTAAATTTTTATAGCAAAATATACTTACATATGCTATCTTATACTACAAATATGGCAATATCATAATAACATATTCCTAAGGAGGTAAGATCACTAACATAAGCTTTTCCATACAATTACCTTTACTGCTGATATGAAGACGAAAGAGAAGCGATCAGGAGCAGGCTAGTTTTTGCCATTTCTTGTCACAAAGAGACCATACGATACCTTCTTTGTTGATGGTATAAGACAGCTTATCCAGCGCATCCAGAGGAAAACGAAAGGAAAAGCTACTGTTTCGCCTGAAATGACTTTGCGCACACATCTCCAAAACACATCTGGCTGCTTTTGCACAACATACGAGCACCAAATTTATGCATTTAAATAGTGTGGTTGTTATGGAGGAAAGGCAGAGATGTAAGAAAGTCTGGCAGGTTGAAAAGTCCAACGCGTAAAGTTGGTATCGCACATACATAGTGCAAATTTTTAGATATAGAGCTTTTCAGGGCTTTATCGCACACAAAATGCTGCTTCGTGGAAGTGGCGCGAGCATTTTGAAGCTTGTTTTTTCTGCTCTATTGCTTGTTGATGATGATGAGGAGGTTCTTTGTGTCGATGTCCACTAATAGTCAGTCCCCTCAGGGTCGCTGGTCTCCTTCCGATCTAATTGAACCAGATGTGAAAAAGAAAAGCAGCCTGACCCAACGCTGGAACGAGCTGACCTCTATTCCTGATGCTCCCCCTGACGCCGACTTTGCCAGGCGCGAAAACGTGCGCAAATCGCAGATGACCAGCAATATCCTCTTCTTTTTCACGATCATGGTCATCTTTCTCTTGCCAGCTTGCTACATAGCTCCCTATCCATCCTACTTCTGGCTGGATATAGTGCTTAGCATCACCTGCATCATCGCTTTGGTACTGAACCGTAGGGGGATGTCGCTGACGGCGGGTCTCCTTGTGACAATTGGTAGTTTTACGGTACTTACCGCCGCGCTCTTCTCCAGCGTCCCCTTTGATGAGACGACCCTTCAGGGCTACGATATGTATGTGATCGTCGAACTGCTCGCGGTCTCGCTATTGCCCAGTCGCAGTATCTTCGTCGTCTTTGTCGCAGGTGTGGGCTGTACGCTGGCAACACTACTCTACATGCCACATACAGCAGTGCTACAACAGGATATCCATGATCGTCTCCTCATCATTGCGGCACGCCCGGTAGGAACGCTCCTACTGGTCGCGGGTGCGGCGTATATTCTCTCTACCACCATGACAACCGCGATTAAGCGCGCAGGGCGAGCCGAACTGATCGCGAAATTGGAGCACGAGTTAGCGGACCAGAAGGACGATCTAGAGGAAGGCATACAGCAGATTCTGGATACTCACGTCTCCGTCGCCAATGGAAATTTAAGCGCGCGCGCCCCTCTCAACAAGGATAACGTTCTCTGGCAGATCGCCCGTGCGCTTAACGTGCTGCTGGTGCGCCTGCAAAGAGCTGTGCAGGCGGAGAGAGAGCTTCAGCATGTTGAGCAGGCGATAACGCACTACGTAAGCGCGATCCAACAGGCTGAGGCACAGCGGAAGACTCCAACCCTTCCTCTGAGCCATACCAAGATCGATCCCTTGATCGCAGCCTTGCAAGGCCAAACCATCAACCGTGCCCATCTGCCTTCGCCTACACCTCCCCCCATGCCTATGCCCAGCCAGGGATGGTCACAGCGAACAACGTCATTTCCCCACTCCAAGTGAACGTGTAGGCGCGTACGTAAGCTACTTACGTACGCGCCTACATGTTTCCCGTTATGATGCATCCACCTGGCTTTGAGCACACAAAAAGCAATGCATCGGCTTTGATGCACTGCTTCGTCAACTCAAACAATTGACTGTTGGAGAAAAAAAGTGGAGATAATACAGGATTATTGTTGAGAATTTTTATTTGAGTGCTTGTTTAGTTTGGCTTCTAAAGCGGGTTGCTTTCTGCTTTTTTTGTAGAGGCTTTTAATGATTAAGTTTGGACAATATGAGTGGTTTTGTACTGTGATGTCGCTATAAAAGTAACTTCTCAAGGGTGGCTTGGTTGCGACATTGCCCTTGAGAAGTTAGTGCAATAAGTTCGATATATTTGATAACTTCGAAAACTTTGCTACTTTTCTGGGAGTCGATTAAGGATCTGAGCAAGCATACTTTCAATGGTATCAAAACGTTGATTGTTCTCTGTTCTCATAGCTTCAAGTTGATTTTCTATGTTTTCGACACGCCCCGTTAACGTCGCCAGGCGCTTGATTGAATCTTCTCCCAGTCCCTTAATGATTACCATTTCATAAGCCATATCACTGTAGGCTTTGATAGTCTCCGTTTTAAATTGTCTAAGGTCGAATTCAACCGTCCCTATTCGCTCTTCAGGTGTAGGCATAGGAAGTCTACCTTTCGCTAGGTGCCTGTTTCTTTTCTATCCTATGATACCATAAACTATCTATTTGTGTTCTTCTTGCCACTTAGCTAAAGCCTCTTTGTACTGGATGATAAATGGTATACCAGACTCTTTCACATCAATAACAAACGTGCGGCGTTCGGGTGTAAGAGGTTCTATCTCAGTAAATCCTGCGTGTCTCATGAGTCTGATTCCATCCGGCATGTTACTTCTAGCTGCAATGGTGTTAATGGTGATGCCTCTCTTACCAAAGTCTAAAATCAATTCGATGATACCACTGACTAACCTAGCTCCATAGGAATGTTTTTCCACCATACTGTAGCCAGGTTTTACGCCTATGGCATGGAGGTATAGGTCAATTGTGTTACCATCGACATCCTCTGCTATATCATCCTCTCCTATTTTCACTGGGATTGTTTGGCTTAGAACCTTTTCCAACCTTCCATTCTTCAACGGCATTGTAGCAGTGTAGCCGATGATCTGGGTGTCGTCTCTCAGCATATGATAGGTGTAAGGATTTTTTTGGAGAAGCTTCATGCGGTCCTTTACGGTTTCTCTACCGACACTAAAAAGGGCCTGACTGATCTCCATACACTCCCTCATTTCCTCTTCATTTGTCACCTGTAGGAATTGGGTAGTATTCCTCTTTCTGTGCAAGAGAAAAGCATTTAGTTCTCTGGCGAGCTGGTCCACATCCTCACGACGATATACACCCTGTTTTTTCCCTGGAGGGATAACGCGCGCCAAAGTTCCGTTGTTGACGTAGTTATAAAGTTGCCCGTCTGTTATTCCTAGTTTTTCCTTAGTTTGTGCTGCGGTGTAGTGAGTCGCTTCTCCCTTTTTTACCATGACTGTTCTTCCTTCCTTTTGATTGGATACCTTTGTCAAATTATAAGCCAACTTTGATAACTTTTCAAATTTACCTAATTTTTCCTTGACAAAAAGAATTTTGCCTATGTATAATCTTATTGAAGTTATTGAAGTTAGCAAAGTTACTAAAAGTAGGAGGCGCCTAGTGAAGCTTGATCGGGAAAATGTTTTGCTGATAGTGGCCGGGGCTGCATTGATGGGCCTGGTGCTCGCGTCTTGGGGGCCGTTGGTCCTGGCTGGGCATTGGGTCTTTCATGTGGCTCTGAGCGTTCATCTCCCTCTACTACCTTTCTAGCCTGGAGGTGTCATGGGCAAGAAAATGAACACGGATGTGCAATTTATCAAACGGGTGACTTGTAGCAAGTGTGGGCAGACTGCGCTTGAGGTTGGGAAGTCGCCTTTAGGTCGGACAATGTATCGCTGTTCTCGCGGGCATGTCTCTGTACGCTAGTGTGGTGTTGAGCTAAGGCTGGCACCTTAGCCCAACGGTTTGAGCGTTTGCAGTCGATTGTTGCTAGGCTCGATTTCATTTAGACATATCGGGCCTGGCCTGTCAACTTGTGCATCAAGGAAGGTGCGATATGTCTCGATTCATAAGCCTGTTCGGGTTGTTGCTTATCATTGGCGCTTTTACGGTTGGCCTGGCCTGGTACTCCTCTGCTCCTCTGGTCAAGCGTGTTGAGGCGAGTGGCAATGCTGGCGTGGTTCGTACGTCGTCCGATGCTGCGAACATTCTTGGTACTCCTAGCATCTCGGCGGCTTTCATTGACCAGGTGCTTACGCATTATGGTTCTCCTGCGGCTGGTACTGGTAAGGCGCTCTATGAAGATGGTGGCATGTACGGCATTGATCCGGCCTTTGCTCTCGCCTTCTTCTGGCATGAAAGTACGTTCGGCCTCTATGGTGCTGCTCACGCGACCAAGTCGCTTGGCAATATTATCTGCACGCCTGGCTATCCCTCTTGTCTTGGTCGATTCCGTGCCTACTCCTCCTGGGAGGCGGGTTACCTGGATTGGTTCCGCTTGCTCAAGTCGGAGTACTTACCTCGTGGTCTGACCACCGTTGACGCGATTATCCCGGTCTATGCTCCTGGCTCGGAAAACAATGTCCCGGCGTATGTCTCTGCGGTTAAGGCGATGGTGGCCGCGCTGCGGTCTGGTCGTATGGAGGTGGCGTGATGCTGGTTCGCTCTCGGCGTGCAGGTGTGGGAGCTAGTGCTCATCGTCACCAGTGGATCAAGGTTGTTGGCTCTGTCGGATTGTTTCACTGTAGCTCTTGTCTCTGTAGTGCGGTCTGTCCTGGGTGCCTGGGTGGGATGCCTGCGGGCCACGCTCCTGTCACCTGGTGTTCTCGTCATCGAAAACAGTTTCGTTAGTTGCGAAAAGGAGAAAACACTATGGCTGCGATTTTAACCGGTATCGTTCTGAACAAACGCCCTCTTTCTGGTGTGATTGAAGAAGGTGCTCGTAAAGGTGAAGGATGGCGTTTCCTCTCGATGGAAATTAATGACATGCGCTTTGGACGTGTCTGGTCCTGTCAGCTTCGTGGTGATGATCCCCAGTATGATGACCTCGAAGGTGCGGACCTGATCGGGCATAAGGTCAAGGTGACCGTTTCCGCGCAGACGGCGGGTGAGCGCACGCTCAAGGATGGGCGCAAGATCATGCAGATTCGTACCCAGGTCACGAACCTCAAGGACCTGGGTGTCCCTGCGGACGAGGACGAGTAGCGCGTTTCTGGTGGGCCTGCCTCCGGCTGGCTCACCTTTCTTTGTTGGTTTTACACATGCGTGCAAGGAGTGAACGCAATGCAACAAGAAGAAATGACTTCCTACCCTAACGAGACCCAGGGCGACAAGCTCACCTATGAAGACATGATGAAACGGCGTCGGATGGAACGTATTGAGAAGGCTCGCGTGGGCAAGCCCTTCCATGAGCGGGTGATGCTCCTGGGTCTGCGTGCCTGGCTCCTGCTCGGGCCGATTGCCTTTGTCCTGCTGACGGCTGCGGAAGTGGCCTACATTCTCACGCATCTGGTTGCACCTGGTGATCAGAATGGGCAGACCATCATCTGGGGCGGTGCGCTCTTCATTGAACTGGCCATGATGTTTACCACCTTCGGCCTGGGGATCATACGGCAAAAGGTGGCCGAACAGCGAGAGATTTACGGCCATGCGGACCCTTCGCAAGAACGAGCGGTCAAGATTGGTACGGGCCTCTGGCTCACCTTCGCGCTCATTAACATCATTGGGCAAACCTCGTTCCTCTTGAGTATCGTCCAGTCGACCCATGACCCCAACATGGGGATTATGTACCTCTTCGTGGCCTCGCGTGTGATTGGTTTCATCCTGGGTGATGCCGGAACGGCCTTCTTTCTCGGCCAGGTCGATGAGCATGATGTACGGCTCATGGCTCGGGCGGAACATGAGAAGGGCAAGCTCTATACAGAGCTGGCCGAGGCCGAGGGCAAGCGCAAGCTGCTGGAGGCTGAGGCTGATAGCAAAATCAAGATGATGGAGATCAAAGTCGAGCAAGAACGCGCTGATGCGGATTTCCTCGCCCAGATCAAGAAACAGGCTTTCACGCGCCTGTTGGAAATGTCGGGTGGTGCGCCTGGTGGTGCGTTGCCTGCGCCTGGTGCTGACCTGCCGATTACAGGTGAGTTTCAGACCTTGAGCGCTGAGGAGCAAGCGCCTGAGCGTCAACGGGTGCGCTTCCATCGCCTGGATAAGTAACAGTTTCTCTTTGAGCGCCACGCGCCAACGGTTCGGCCTGGTGTGTCTGGTTGCGGGGCGCTCATTCTCCCTCTGGGAGCGCCTTTCTGGTGATTGTTGAGGCATAACAAAAAGGTTATCAATAATGATATTCTCTCAAAGATCAATAGTAAATAACGTGGCTTGCGGTGCGGTGGGAAGGCATATCGCTAAAACGGGTAAGAGAGTTCACAAACGAAATGAGCAAGGTGATTTTACGTCTGGATGGCCGGGCGTCCGTATGAACGGCTCAGTGCGATTAAACGGTATATTTGGAGCTCAAAAAGGCACTTTCAAGGCATTTCTGCTTATTTCATCGCTTGGCACTTATTACTTTTGCTTATGGGTTGTTTTGCCTGAGAAAGGAGGTGATGCGGTGGCTTTCTCGCGTGATGACCTGGCGGTCCTGGTCAAGACGTGCATCGGGCGGCGCAATGACTATGCTGTCCAGCGGGAAGATGGCGGGTATCTGCGGGCAGGTCGCGCTATGACCTATGACCTGGTGGCGGCGCACCTGGCCGGGCAGGTCACGCTTGGAACCTATGTCATTGATGAGCAAGGCAGCTGCCGGTTCGCGGTCCTTGACTCGGATAAACGGGGTGGCCTGGTCGACCTGGTCGGGGTGCAAGAACGGCTTGCCATTGATGGGATAGCTTCCTCCCTGGAGGCCTCCAGGCGTGGGGGGCACCTGTGGGTGTTCCTGGCCTCGCGGGTGTCTCCCCTCCAGCTCCGGCGCTGGCTCTTGCCGTACTGTCCCGAGGGGATGGAGTTCTTTCCCAAACAGGATGACGCGCTGGCCGGGCCTGGCTCTCTGGTGCGCCTGCCTCTGGGAGTGCATCGCCTGACAGGCGAACGCTATCCCTTTGTGCTCCTGGATCGCTCTGAGGGGTTCCGTCGCCTGGTCCCGGTGGCCTCGGACGTTGGGGCCTCTCTCGCCTGGCTCTCGACGGTTCAACGGGTGACGCCGCCCGCGGCGATCACCTCTCCTGAACGCGAACACGCTGGAGACGCGACCAAGAAAAATACCCTTCAAAAAAACGCTGCGGTACTGACCCGCCCGAGTTCACGCATGACGATTCAACAGTGGTGTGCGCAACAGGACTCAGTGAGCATTATAGGGCGCTATGTGGACCTGAACGCCAAAGGGTTGGGGTTCTGCCCGTTTGGCTGGCATCACTCGGATGGCAAGGACACACGGCGCTCCTTATGGGTCTATCAGCCCAAAGGCTCCGATCTCTGTTGCTGGTACTGCCATGCCTGGCAGCGTGGCGGCTCGGTCTTTGATTTTCTGCGCCTGTATCACGGCCTGGAGGCGCGTGAGTTATGGCGACGCATTCAGGAAGGAGGGACTCTATGACAGAAGAGCACACGCTTGGCCGGCTCACTCTCTGGCACCAATACTCTTTAGTGGCACATTTCCAACATATTGGGCGCCTCTTTCTGAGCAATGCGTGCGATTGCCCTTGCTCATTTTTTCGATCTCTTACTCATAAACAGATGAATAACGTATACAGGGAAAAAAATACACATACATCCTACAACAATTTCATAAAGGGCCTGATTTCGGAAAATAAAATAACAAAGCCAAAAGATCACAGATGCCGTACTAAAAAACATTCCAATCCAAAAAAGGATGTCCGTTGCTTTCTTCATGAACATCGGCCTAAAAATCTTTCTCAATTCATTGATGAACTTTTGGCGCTCATTTTCTCACACTTCTTCTCAGCCTACAAGCTAGCTTCGCGCATCACGAATACAGTGGCACGTGGTGCTCTTCTGCCATTGCAAGCAAGGAGGTTTGTCTATGGCTCGCTATGATGTGGCGCTCTGGTCGCGCTGGCCGGACTACTTCCCAACCGTCACGGACATTGTTGAAGCTGAACAACCATATGAGGCGATTGAGGTGGTGATGGTGGCGCATGGGTTGGTAAAGGTTGCTCGTGCTGCGGCTCATTTGCTTGGGACGACGGATATCTGGCGCTATCGTGCGGTGCAGCTTATGGAGGACGGAATGGTTGGCTTTCCGGTTCATGAGTGAGGACATGCGGCGGGCGCGGTACCGTAAGTAAACCGTACCGCGCAATCTACATGGTTGGTTGGTTATTTTTCTTTCTCTTTCTAGCTAGTTGATATTGATAGTTCATTGCTCGTGCTTGGAGGAAGCTAACGAGATGAACGATAACTTCCATACATATGATGAGAATAACTGCTTTCAGTGGAGACGAGCCAAATCCTATTACGGCTACAGTGGTGAAAAGGGCGAGGGCGAAAATTTCTCTGATAACACCCATCCGTGTGATCTTGAAATTGACTCGCATGTTCTTGTTCTCCTTTTACTGATTGTTTTTGTTGGCTTTGGTCAGTGCATTTATAGTTAGTTTTTGTATTCCTATGCCAGCAAAAAGACATAAATGACACAAACACTCCATTATGAGCGCCAGGAATATTATCTCCTGTGGAGATGACCTATGTAAGTGGGGGAAAAAACTGATGAAAATGCCAAGTAGAAAGGTGATTTCTATAAGAGCAATGAATATTACGCTTTTAGCGGTTGGCAAGGTGCGCATTTCTTTTTTCTTCCTTTAGATCGGAAAGGAGGCGACTATGAACAAAACTGTAAAAGTGCTTGGGGCCTTTGTGGATACGCTTGTGCTTAATATATACCAAACCAGGGCAGATTTCCAAGTGATCAAAGGAAGTCTCGATGGTGAGCTTCTTGAGGAGCTAAAGGCTCTGAAGGAAAAAGCACAAGATGATGAAGAGCCTGCGGAGTCTCGCTTCGTCTTCTGTGGAGCTCCGTTGCTGATGACGGCCAAGGGCGGTGAGGGCTTTCAGTGGATCTTGAAAAACAAGCTGCTCACCCTGGCGGTCAATCGGAGCTCCAAGATGCAACTGATCGCGCAGGTGCGGTGCTCCTCTGAGTACCTGTGGAGTGTGCGCGACCTGGGCAAGGTCGTGCATGAGGTGTTTGGCTTCCTGGTCACCATCTTTGGGCAACGTATCAAGCTGCAAGTCTCGGCCTGCGACCTGGCGGCTGATGTGGTCGGGTTGCACCTGGGGACGCTTACAGACGTGAAACGCAATTTTGTGACCCGTGCGCAACTCACTGAAGAGCGGCCACTCTCCGAGGATGGCATGATTGATGGGCCTGATGGCATTAAGCAACGGTGGGGGCGCATCACGGGCCTCCCGTTTGGTGCTCGCAATGGGCATGTTTCGGCGCTGCTCTACAACAAACAGCATGAGATTAAATACAAGTCCAAGGAGAAGGAGTGGTTCTACGACCTGTGGCGCGTGGCGAAAGATGCAGAAACGGGCGAGCCATTGTGGGACGGGGAAGAGGAGGTATGGCGCGTCGAAATGCGGTTTAAGCGGCCTGCGCTCAATGAAATGAAAGGCGAGGACTTTCACGGGATCGATGATGCCTTTGACCTGGAAGAGCATCTGCCGGGCCTGTGGGCGTATGCCGTTGGGCACGTTGACGGTGGTGAAGATGGCCTTCCTGATGGCTGGCTGCGCTATGTCATTGCAACGGAGGATACCAACCGCTCGCGCTGGCCGGTGCATCCTGATTGGGAAGTCATCCAGGGCGCATTTCAACAGAGTGAGGAGCTGGAGGAGTCGGACTATGAACGTGAGGAATGGGAACGGGAAGAGCCGCTCCAGTTGGTTGATGAGGAGCTGGAGGCCCGGCCCTTCTCTACAGAGAAGAAGAAAGGGCGTCGGCCTGGTCGTCGCATCGTGGCGGCTGCTCACCCGGTGGTGCCTGAGTCCTTCACACTCAAACCATACATTCGCCAACGCAAGCGGGAGAAGAACATGCTGCGCCTAATCGCACAAATAGCGGGCTTGCTCATCACGTTGGAAGCCTGGCGGCAACCCTCGCATGAGGAACGGGATGTCTTCTCTGATCTCTCGGATACGGTGTCTTTTGCCTTCAACCATGTGGAGGAGTACTACGACGAAAAAGAGCGAGATTTTGAGAAAGAAGTCAAGAAGCGGCGTGTGCTTCTTAGTGTTGTTAAAGAATCTTCTCAGGTCGCATAAAGGAGGTGTGTTATGAAATATTCTAAGCGTCGCAAGCAAGAGGATAATGCTGCTAGTCTTCAACAAGATATTCAAGAAGCAAAAGAGGTGTCAAGGGCAACGCTTACATTAGATGATGCGCTCAGGATTTTTCTAAGTGCTCAACATGCTTCGGGAAATTCTGGGGCGACACATAAAGATTATCAAATTGCGGTAGGGAATGTATTCATCCGCTATATGAAGGAAACTTTAAACCGTGTTTATCTTGAGGAGATAGAGGAGGTAGACATTATTCTCTGGCTCTCACATCTGCGGGAGGCTACAAGTAAGTTTGGTCGTCCTTATAGTAGTCGCTCAATACAAACGTACTACCGTGATGTAGTTGTATTCTTTAAGTGGTTGGTAGCTCACAAGCATCTTAAGGAAAATCCTGCTGAAAATCTAAAACCAGTCAAGACAGAAAAAGCGCTTATTCGTGTCTTTACAGAAGATGAGCTAGTGAGATTAGATGCTGCTTGTGATCGTGCACCTAAAGGCAAGTCATTGACTCCTGATGAGCGTAAAGCGTTGTCTTCTCGTGATAGGGCATTTCTCTGGCTGCTTCTTTCTACAGGTATTAGAGTTTCTGAGGCATGTGGTTTATTGTTTGGTGATATTGAGTGGGATATGGGGATGATTTATGTGAGAGGGAAAGGTGCTAAGGAACGCAAGATACCTTTTGGGAAGATAGCACGCCAGCATCTAGATACGTATATTCGTTACTGGCGTGGCGGCACGACTAACCATGATGAGTATGTGTTTCTCAACGCCTGGGGTGCTCCTCTCAGAAGGTCTGCTGCTGAGTGCATTTTTACCAGACTAAAAAAGATAGCCGGTATTGATGATAAGAGAGTAAGTCCACATACATGCAGACATTGGTTTGCGGTTAACGCTATTAAAAATGGAGTGCCTAGTACAGTTTTGCAAGGCTGGCTTGGACACGAAACGCTCGAAATGATTAATACGTATGTGCGTTTGGCGGAACAAGATAACAGAGATTTGTATGTACGTTTCTCACCTGTAGATGCCTTGAAGATACATCACACAAGCAAGGATAAGCGTGGGCAATTGCGGGAGTGGCGTAAGTCCCGAAAAGGTAGGTAGAACGAATTAAGCTAGCACAATCATATAAATTGAGCTCGACTGAGGCATTGATAGTATTAATGTCTCAGTCGAGCTTTGCTGTCAATTGGCTTTATAACTGGCTTGAAATAGTGTGCTATTGTGTGGTGTAAGCCTTACTTAATACAGGATTAGTTAATCGCAATAACCCCCAGGGAGAGAAGCACACGTAGCGCCTCTTCGGTGACATTGGCCTGTAAAGGAACCTCCTTCTTCAAGGACTCAATATCCTTGCGGCTGTCAATCGCCTCATAGACGGTCGAAAGCATTAACTTCTGCTTCGCGGACCACCCTCGCAAGAGTTCAAGATCCAATGGCGCAATCACTTTCGGCACAGGCGTGTTATATGTGGCATGCTCAAAGGTATGCACGGCTTTCGCCGTCGAAGGCGGCGCTGGCAGGGGTGCAAGTTGCCAATCAAAGGGTCCGCGCTCGTCATCCACGGCAGCCAGGATAGTAGCCGAGATCGAGTGACGCCGACCCTCCCTGTCCTCAACATAAGAAGAGGTGACCTTCCCCTCAACCAGTTGAATATACCCCTTACACCGACCACGTACACCAGGAACATGCTGTAATTCCGCCCGGAGCACACCATTCTTTCGATAGCGCTCAAATAAGGTCAGACTAAAACGCAACCCGACACTTGCATCAATGTGTTCCTTACCCATGCCAAACCCTCTAACCAAAACTGTTCGACACTACTTCGATACATCAAATACCCTTGCTTCAAGCCAAGTATGACATGTAGCAGGCTATCTCTACCCCGTTAAACAGCCAGACACAACAAAAAGCGCCGCCAGGCGCAAACAACGCCGTCTCACCTGCTAAAATGAATGTAACATATTTGTATATATTAGTCCATTAAAGAAAAATGAATATTCCTCTTTTATATTCATTCAAAGATCATAAAAGGTTTAAACAGTAACAAGCTATTTCATATTTTTAGAGAATTTACGCTTTTTGATCAGCCTGCAAAGCCATATCAGAGCAGTCGCGACATTCTCATCTTGAGAATGTCAGCCATTAGCTAGATGTATTTTTTTTCATTTTACGGTGCAGAAGAAGCGCAATTTTCCCTTTGCAAATAGTAAGAAAGTCATGAGAACAGGTACTTTCTTCAAACTATATTTCATGTAGAAACCGTACTTCTCTTGATGTAACTGCCAAACATCTATCCTACAATCCCTTCTGCTGACCTCTGGCCGTGGTATTACTTTCTCTATGAACATTTTGTAACTTGTAGATGGCATGACGCTGCTTAAGTACGCGTTTACATATGCGACGTCATATGTAGACGCGTGCTTGGGCAGCGTCAGTTGGATACCCTCTATGCATTACCTGCAACCGCTGTGGTCGAGCCACGAACGCGCAGTTCCAGGGAAATAACCTCGCTATGCGGCTGTTCTAAAACTTCGAAATCGGCGAGTAAGACTTCTATCGCGCGCTTTCCCAGCGCAGCTGTGGGGATGGCGACCGTTGTAAGCTCTGGCGCGAGGGTTTGCGCGATGAGACCATCGCCAAAGCCGACAATTGAGAGCTGGCGTGGCACCTCCCACCCTAGCTCAGCCGCCGCTTTATAGGCTCCAATCGCCAGCAGGTCATCGTCACAAAAAATCGCCGTGGGTGGCTCGGAGAGATGCAGCAGCTTGCGAGCCGCCTGAAGGGCCGACGCAGGATTGAGAGCCGCACGTGCGGTATAGCGTGCCTCCAGGACAAGACCACGGAGCGCCAATTCCTGCTCATAGGTGCGCTGGCGCTGGCGAAAGGTCTCCACATCGACATCTGCCGCCAGGTGCGCAACCTGGCGATGACCAAGCCCAAACAGATGGCGCATAGCCGCCTGCGTCCCGCCAACGATGTCCAGGCTCAGCGAAGAGAGGCCAGTCCAGGTTTCATCCACAATAACGGCACGTGAACGCAAGATGGCGATATCCATATCGCCAGGCGGGCGAACCGCGCATAAGACAAAGCCTTCAATAGAATGCGTGGTCAGAGCGTCCATCACGACACGCTGCCACTCCTGGTCCTCACCTGTACTGACCAGGATTACAGTATAGTCATGCAACCTTGCGGTCTGCTCGGCCCCTTTCAACACGGCGGCAAAGAAGGGATTGCTCACATCTGGAATAACAAACGCGATAATGTTGGTATGTCCAAGGCGCAGAGTGCGCGCCACCGTGTTGGGGCGATATCCCATCTCCTCGGCTATACGCAAGACTTCCTGCTGCGTCTGAGGAGAGACGCGCCCCGATGCTTTGCCCGCGAAGACAAGCGAGACGGTCGATTGCGAGACACCCGCTTTACGCGCGACATCGACGCTGGTAATACTCCTGCTCTCTTTTCCTCGTACCATAATACCCCTTCTCTTACTTTAAGATGTGCTCATTGTAGCGCAAAGTTCCCTCAGAACCAACTACCTCTCGCGCCTCCCTCAGCTCGCAAGCTCGCCTCGGTATAAAGAGTGTGGTATCAGGCTGGCGCAGCCAGCCTGATACCACACTCTTTATACCGATTTTTTCTCTATTGACAAAGTCATACGTATGACTTACTCTACAAGGAGAGAAGAGAAAGGATACGATGGTGAAAATAAAGGGATTTCTGTTGACGCTCGCTACGGCGTGTATGTTTGGTCTGGGCGCGGTTCTGGGCAAAATGGCCTCTTCCGTACTTAATCCGTTGCTGGTAACGTTCTTAAATTTCGCGGTGGGGGGCGGCTTGCTGCTTATTTTTCTCCTGGTACGCAGGATCGCTCTCTTTAAACACTTGGAGCGACGTGACTGGCTGAATTTACTGTTGCTGGTGGTCTTTGGCACAACCCTGCCTGCCTGCTGTGTGCTCTATGGACTCGCCTTGACTAGCGCCATCAAGGCTGGCTTTCTCATGCAGATGCAGGGCATCTCGTCTGTCTTATTCGCGGTACTCTTCCTGCGCGAGCGCCTGAACTGGAAGCAGGTGGGGGGAATGCTGTTGCTCCTGCTTGGCAGCCTCTTTGTCGTTATGAAGACTACGCAAACGTCGATCTTGAGCGCCTTTAACCTGGGGGATGTACTGGTTATTTTAGGGGCTATTGGCTTTGGCTACGCGATTCTCCCGGCAAAGGCGCTGACAGGTAAAATAGATTCACTGCCGCTGACGGTCTGGAAGTTACTGCTCAGCGCCCTGATGATTCTCCCATTCCTCTCATTCCAACCCACAGCGTGGCCAACATATCTGCCACCATTCCTTCTCTGGCTGCTGCCTATTTACATTATTTCCAATTTCTGCATTGGCTATGTGACCCAGCAAGAGGGACTCAAGTACCTGCAAGCCTGGGAGTCGGCAACGACGATGCAGAGCACACCTATCTTTTCCACACTCTTCGCCATGCTTCTCCTGGGAGACAGCCTCTCGCCGCTGCAACTGGTTGGAGGCATCATTGTGCTTGCAGGTGGCTGCGTTATCGCCCTGGGCGGGGCAAACCTTTCGCGTAAGCCCCTGACACGCACCAGCCAGGTCGCACCAACGGGACAAGAAATGTAAATGGCCTGTTCACCAAAAAGCATGTAGGATCCAGTGAGATTTGAACCGATATCCTCTCGTATCTGAGGCCTCTCCGGCATACATGCACGGAGGTTCCTGTTCCTCACCCACCGTTTCCGGCCTCTCCCGAAGGAGAAACCGGCTCTTGGTGGAGATAGGCAGGACTTTTCAGCCGACGCGCTCCGGCACGGGCAGCTCCGCTTTTGCGTCGAGCCACTAAGCCCATGCTTCGGGGCAAGGGCTGCCCCTCATTCGCACGTTGTTGAAGCTCCTCCATCACGGCTTGCAGGCGCGGCTCCGCACCTTCCCAGACAGGCTGGGTGAGAGAGGGGATCGTTTGCTGCGGTTCCAGGTAGGAAAGCAAGAATGCCGAGTAGAGATCACGCTGCACCGGCCCGAATCTGCAAGGACATTGGTGCCAGCGCTCTGATCTTGGCTTCTTGTGATACTGCCCACACTGATGGCAGTACTGAGAGAGTCTGGTCTGGTAGGCTGAGGCTTCGTGCAGGGTGCCGCCAGTTTTTGCAACTATGCGAGTCAAATGCGCTAGAAAGATCCCTGGGGCGCGAAGTCCGATGCTCCGACCATACTGCTTCTGCCATCCTTTGAACGAGGTTTTCTCTATGGTGATCGTGTTCCCCACCGAAGCGATGCGATGAGCCAGATTGCCATGCAGACTCTTGCGGTGTGCGGCGAGTCTGCGCTCAGCATTGGCGTGTTGTCGCCTGGTCGCCTGGTACCGCTTGCTCTCCTTCCAACGCAGGCGTTTGCCCGACTTCACCCGGCCTTGCTCATCGTAGTTTTCTGGATTGTTGGCACGGCGTTGCCGGTCCATTTTCCGTTGGATGCGCCGCTTTTTTCGGGCGTTCTGGGTTAATTCCTCGCAGAACGTGACCAGATCGGCTTTGCCCTCGCGCGGCACAATGGCAAGGCTGGAGGGGCCGATATCCAGACCAATCGTGTCGGTTCCGGTCTGCTCGTGCTTTTTCTTGATGAGTGCGTGACCCTCTAAGATGAGCTGGACGCGCATAGTGATTGCCATCGTGATCGGCCCCTTGAGCGGAGGGCGAGGAAGCCTTGCGGCGGACCAGGCGGACATATTTGATCTTGTGGCGCATACCATGCTGGATCACGGGATCGTGCCAGTCGATGATCGCCGGAATGACCTCTTGGTTCCAGATCAGGAAGCCACCGTCTCCCGCATTGGGGTCCAGCACGAAGCGCATGCCGGCGTCGTTGCGCTTGCCCTCCACGCTATCGATGCCTCTGCCTTTACTCCGAAACCGCACCCGTTTGGCCTTGCCTACGCAGACCCGATTCGCAGCTTGATAGGCGCGTGTAGCGAGAGTCTGAGCCATTGTGCTATCGATGTGATCAGCGATCCAGCAGACACGGGCAGACGTGGCATACTCGTGCATCTCATATTCTGAGAAGTGGTATTTTGTGCGTAAGGCAGAAAAAGCCTGAGCGCGTTTCTGTTTGTGCGAGCGTGGGAGAGCCCGCGCCTTGTTCCAAGCAGGATCATTGCGCATGCACCGGAGCCGCTTCATGACTTCAGCAAGCAGAGCGTTGTAGAGGCACCGAGCCGCTTCCAGGTGCGCACGTACATGGCGTTCCTGGCTCCAATCGACCTGGAGAGGGAGTTCGAGAAGAAAGGTCGGTGTCTTTGCTCGCTTCATGACGTGCTTTGCCTTCCGATGCAGAATATCTCTTCAGAAAGAGACGGGACGGCTGCCCGTCCCTCGTGTCTTTCTACACATTCACATGCCTACACCGCTATTCCAGTTGGGCAGGCTTCTTCCGGTCACTCGACGACGTACCGTTCGGAAATGGATTCGTGAGAAGCAACTCCGTGCGATTACGTTAGGTCGAAGAGGAGGATACCGGATCCGGCGCTCTGACTGAAAGGAGTTTCGCGCGCAAGCGTGAGACAAGAGAAGACATGATCTTTCTTCATCCTGTGGAGAACACAGTACGAAAGAAGAGTGATGCTTCCCCTTCACCCAACCAGCCCGAAAGGAACGCCCATTCATCCCCGCCTTAGAAAAAGCTGAAAATTACCCGCATTTAACAAAATGATACAATATGGAATGGAAACAGACCTCCTGCTGAGCCCAAAGCACTGGGCGGAAGAAACGTTTGGACAAGTGCTCTTGCACGATGTCCGTCGAACAAGGCGAGCAGTGAAAGCTGCCAGCGCCATGGTAAGGGATGTCTCGGCCTCTTTGCCCAAACAACAGCACATCTGGAAAGAGGGAAAAGCGTTGTACCGTTTCCTTGACGAGCCGGATGTCACGTTTGCTGCTCTGATGCAGCCCCACTGGTTGCAGACGCGCAGAGAGATGCAAGAGCGTTCCGTCATCCTGCTGATCCAGGATACGACGGAACTGGATTTGACGCATCGACACAAGATGTCTGGCATCGGGCAAATCGGCGATGAAAAGGGACGAGGATTGCTGCTGCAAACGGTGTTGGCCGTGGTGCCTGAGAGCCGAGAGGTCCTGGGGTGCGCAAAGCAAGAGCCTTTTGTGCGCATCCCGGCTCCCAGAGGAGAAACCAGAGCCCAAAGAAGAAAACGTCCCAAAGAAACGGATGTCTGGACGCGCATGGTCACTCAGATCGGAAGCGCTGAGAAGGGTTCTGATTGGGTCCATGTGGGAGATCGAGGGGCCGATTTCTTTGACTTCTGCGCGGGCCTGTCACCAGAGTCAAGTGGAGTTTTTGATTCGTGCGACCCAAGAGCGAAGAGTCCAGCCAACCGATGAGCAGATTGGTTACTTGCTCTCGCAGAGCAGAGCGCGGCCATGTCAAGCCACGCGCCCCTTTCAACGCCCCGCAAGCCATGGACGCAAAGCACGTCAGACCCAACGCTCGCTCTCCTTTGGACTCATGACCCTCTTGTCCCCTCGTAATGAGCCCAAGGCGCTGCACGAGCAGAGAAGCCTGTGGGTGATTCGCGTCTGGGAAGAAGATGGCTTGAGACCACAAGGAGAAGAGCCTGTCGAATGGATTCTGTTGACCTCGGTTCCAACATCCACCTTGCAAGAAGCATGGGAACGCGTCTCTTGGTATGCACATCGATGGATCGTGGAAGACTATCATCAATGCCTCAAAACAGGGTGTCGCATTGAGGAGCGTCAGGTCCAAAGTGCTGAGCGCTTGATGCGCCTGCTGGGACTCTTGTCGCCCATGGCGGTGCGCTTGTTGCAACTGCGTTCGCTTTCTCGTCAAGAACCGGAGCGTCCTGCCGCCCAAGTCATTGAGCCTGAACTTCTGGCGGTGGTGGCGGCATGCGCGAAGCAGGATGCTTCCCTCATGACGCTGAGCACGTTTTGGACGGAGGTTGCACGCCTGGGTGGCTTCCTGGCTCGTCGCAGCGATGGCTCTCCTGGCTGGAAAACCCTTTGGAAAGGCTGGCTCCATGTGCAAACCTTGCTTGAGGGCGTCCATCTCGCTTTTCACCTCCGTTTGTAATTTGTGGGTAATTTTCAGCCTTAGAAAAAGTGGGGCTTTCTGGGCCGTTCTCTGTAATCTTGCTGCTCTTGTGATAGACTGAAAAGCTATTTGTATATTCTGATGAACATTCTTTTTAAGAACGGTAGACACTAATATGGAGCATGAATGGCGACGTGGAGACTATGTTATCAGTACGGATCAGACAAAGCTCGATCTTGAGATGATCTCTCATTTTCTCACCACCTCTTACTGGGCAAAAGATATCTCCCTGGAGAGGGTCAAGCGGGCTTTGGAGCATTCCCTTGTTTTCGGTATCTATCGAGACAATCGGCAAGTAGGCTTTGCACGACTCGTGACGGATTACGCAACGTTTGCCTATCTCGATGATGTGTTTATCTTAGAAGCGTTTCGTGGACAAGGATTGAGTATCTGGCTTCTCAACGTCATTCGCGCTCACCCTGACGTGCAAGGTTTACGTAGATGGCTGCTGCTGACAGCGGATGCCCAGGGCTTATATCAGAAAGTTGGGTTTACTGCTCCTCAACGTCCTGAGCGCTTTATGGAAATTTTTATTCCAGACACCTATACTCAAGAGAAAAATGCATTGTAAAGAAACCTTTGTCATATCACTTAGCAAAGTTGATATTGGTGGCGAACTCAAAAATTGAGCTTGCGACGAGTGACAACATCTAACAGTTTGGGCTAAAGAAACCAATTCGCCACCAATATCAAAGTTGCCTATGAACCATAAGCTGGCATGGACTCTTCGGCTCAGAGGTCGACACCCATGCGTGGGGAAGTCGCAGCACTCGAAATCCATGCCAGCACGGACATACATGCCCTTTCTTTTTTAGGAGCCGATCCTATTAAAAAACCTGTGTGTCTCCTCACGGTAACGCTCCAGGTTCTGGAAGCCGCTCCCTGTTCTCTGGCATTTTTCGATATATTCCAGCGCGTCCGGCGACCATTCCTCCTGGATGGATTGAAGATAGCTTACTGTGGGAGCCACACCAGCACCGACCAGAAACTCGACATCAAAACCGCACATGGTATCAAAGCTCGTGGTTTTGGCCTCCCACAACAGACCGACATCCTCTACCTGGGCAAGAAGAGAGAGGAGAAAACCACACAAACGGATGCTCTCGTAAATACTCCAGGCGTTTTCATGAAAAGCAATTTCTTGTTTCAGGAGAAAGCGGACGAGGGGCCGATCTTCTTGAGAGAGGATTTTATGCAATGCTTTCAGGACCGACAAACGGAAATCCGCATTTTGATCCCCTCTCTCTTCGGTATTGGGAAAAATTTCTTCTTTGTAGACAACCAATTGGAGTAGTTGTGGGGAAAGAAACTCGAACTGTGTGTTTCGAACCTCGCGAACAAAATCTTCTGCCTGCATCTGGCTTCTCTTTTCTACTGGTTTTTCTCAGCAAAACTCTCCCAGCAGTATACAGGCAACAAAGCAATTGCTCAAGCTGACAAGAAACAAAACAGGGAACCTATGGGCTTCACATCTATTGGTGAAACCCATAGGTTCTTGTGCTATGGCAGAGAATTGAGGTGCGGTTTGACGGTATTGGCGAAATTGTAGCTATTGGAGGCATCCCAGCTTATCGACCATGTCATTGCGCCGCGAATGCTTGGGTAGGTCGTAGCGGGCTTAAAGGAGCCGCAATTTGTGCCGTAAGCCAGGCAATCGAGCGCGGCATTGACCACCGAGGGTGAGATATAGCCGCTACCCGCCGCCGAGCTTGAGGCGGGCAGACCAAAGCCGACCTGGTCAGCGCGCAATCCTCCCTGGAGCTGGATGCAGGCCAGGGCGGTCAGGAAGTTCACGTTTCCCTGGGAGTACACATTGCCATCGCAACCCAGCATAGAACCGGAGTTATAGTACTGTGTATTGACGACGGTAAGGATATCTTTGATGTTGAGGGCCAGCTGGAAGTAGGTCCCGCTCGTGGATTGCATATCAATCGTCTGAGGGGCCAGGGTGATAATGAGGCTTGAGCCAACCTTGGTGGAGAGTTGACGCAACGCGCTCGCCATATAGGTCGCATTAAGCCCATTTTCAAAATCGATATCTACGCCATCGAAACCATACTGCTGGATCAGGCTATAGACGCTGTTGGTGAAATTGGTCGCGCTCGTCGCATCGTTGACCGTGACCGTTCCGTTCTGCCCACCCACAGAGATAATGACCTTTTTCCCCCTGGAGTGGAGCGTCGCGATATCGCTGGTAAACTGCGCATCGCTATAGCCACCAAGCGCGCTGGAGAGGCCTGAATCGATGCTAAACGTTACTCCACCCGTCTTCGACGTATCCGCATTGGCGAAGGCCACGGCGATCAAGTCATAGTTTGCATTGACATTGCTTAAGCGTAGAGGCGTAGCTCCATTAACGAAGTCCTGCCAGTAGCCAGTCAGGATATGTTTAGGGAGGTTACCTCCACAGGTGGGACATGGGGTCGGTGTGGGCGTGGGCGTCGTGGTTGGGCTGGGCGTTGGGGTAGAGGTTGGGGTCTTAGTCGGAGTAGGCGTCGTTGGTGTTGGAGTAGGCGTGCTAGATCCCCCTGGGCCGCTGAGCGTCACATCGTCTACATAGACATTTCCCTGTGCATACCAGCCATGCAGGTAGATTGTTACGCTGGTAGCTGAAGCACCTGTGGTAAATGAATACGACAGCAGGGTATAGCTGCTGCTGCTGGTCCAGTTATTACTGTAGCCATTGGCCCCAATATAGGCATAAGGACCATTTACATACGCGCTGAGCGTGTATGCGGTATTGGGCTGCACACTAATCGTCTGAGTACACTGACCGGTGGTAGAACTGCTGGGGGTAAGCTGGCCCGCGTAAGATCCACTATGTACAGGATTCGAGGTCACTACATCCCCTGGATCACAGCTCCAGCTATTAAGGTTGCCTGTTTCAAAACCGGGATTACTAACGAGGTTGTTTCCAGCGGCATGAGCCTGGGAAGATCCATGAAAGAACGAAATAGCGGCGATGCTACTCCCAACAAGAAAGAGGGCTAAGGACATAAGCATGATAAGACGACGGTAACGCAACATAACAGCTCTCCTTGCATGAATGCGCGCAACAATACTTTCAGGTCCGTACCACCATTGGGCGGTCTACATATCCCGAGAACGCGATACAGGCAACACGCCTGCAACTATGGCTTTCTTGCCAGTCATCGCGTAGATCTCATGCATAAGATCTATGCTAAGCATAGCCAAAACAAGGTTACGTTGTCAAGTCATCTAGACCAATAAGTTAGGGAACATCCAATACTTCTCTCCTGAGACCTCCCCGGCATGAATGCGCGGGGGTTCCTGTTGCTCACCCAACGCTTCCGCTCTCCCCCGAAAGGGAGAGCGGCTCTTGGTGGGGATAGGCAGGACTTTCGAGCCGACGCGCTCTCGCACGGGCAGCTTTGCTAGAAGCCACCACGCCCATGCTTGGGGGCAAGATATGCCCTTCATTCGCACGTTGGTGCAGACCCTCCATCACGGCTTGCAGGCGCGGCTCCGCACCTTCCCAGTCTGACTGGGTGACAGAGGGGATGGTCTCTTCGCGTTCCAGGTGAGAAAGCCGCGAAGGCCGAGTACAGATCGCGTTGCACCGGTCCACAGCCACAGGAACAGTGGTGCCAGCGCTGAGATCTGAGCTTCTTGACGTAGGCTCCGCAGGCATGACAATATTGGGAGAGTCGGGTCTTGAAGGCAGAAACTTCGCTCAGGGTGCCGCCAGTTTTTGCAACTATGCGAGCCAGATGTGCTACAAACATCCCTGGGGCGCGAAGTCCGATGCTTCTCCCATACTGCTTCTGCCATGCCACAAACGACGTTTTTTCTAAGGTGATCGTGTTTCCCACCTTGACGATGTCGTGGGCAAGCTTGCCATGCAGGCTCTTGCGGTGGGCGGCCAGTTTTCTCTCCGCAGTGGCATGCTGCCTACGCGTGGTCTTGTACCGCTGACTCTCGTTCCACCGCAAGCGCTTCTTGCCAGATTTCTTCACGCGTCCCAACTCATCATAGTGCTCGGGATTGTCGGCACGGCGTTGTCGCTCCATTTGACGCTGGAGGCGTCGTTTCTTGCGGGCATTGGGGGCAAGTTGCTCACAGAAGGTCACCAGAGCGGCTCTCCCCTCACGCGGGACAATGGCGAGCGTCTGGGGGCCGATATCAAGGCCAATAGTCTGGGTTTCCATCTGCTCATGCTTTTTTTTGACGAAGGCATGCCCCTCCAAGATGAGTTGCACGTAATATCGGTTGCCTGACACGTCTGCTCCCTGAGCCTGCGGCGAGGACACTTTGCGACGGAGCAGGCGCACATACTTGATCGTGTGGCGCAACCCATGTTGCACCACCGGGTCACACCAGTCGATGATGGCAGGAATGACCTGCTGGTTCCAGATGAGAAAGCCACCATCGCCTGCGTTGGGGTCAAGCACAAAGCGCAACCCCACGTCGTTGCGCTTGCCCTCCACGCTATCGATGCCACGCCCTTTGCTGCGGAAGCGCACGCGTTTGGCTTTGCCGAGACAGACACGGTTGACGGCTTGATAGGCGCGTGTGGCCAGGGTTTGCGCCATCGTAGCATCAATGTGGTCAGCAAGCCAGCAGACGCGGGCCGTCTTGGCATAGGCATGCAGTTCGTATTCGGAAAAGTGATGTTTTTTGCGCAGGTGAGAAAAGGCCCGTGCTCGTTCCTCTCGTCTGGAGCGAGGGATGGCGCGTGCACTGGTCCAGGCGGGGTCATTCCTCATCTGCTGGAGCCGTGTGTTGCCTTCAGAGAGCAGCGCATTATACAGACAGCGTGCGGCTTCCAGATGTGCACGCAGCTGTCGTTCACTGCTCCAGTCGACCTGGAGGGGCAATTCGAGGAGAAATGTCGACGTTTTGGCTCGCTTCATCTAGGCTGGTTGACCTTTCTTGGGGTGCTATGAGGGTATTCTACTTCGAAAAAGCGGTATGTCAAGAGGGGAGGAAAAAAGAAGGAGGAACAAACATCACACGCGGCTACCTCCCATCCCAGCCTCCCCAAAAAGGAAGAGCTATTCATCCCCGGCATCAATGACCGGGGCTTTCTCGCTCGGTTTTCTGTAACCGGCCTCGGCTCGCTACGCGAGCCATTGAGTAAGGGTATGTGTGCGGAAAATTAGGCTTTACCTAATTTTCCGCACACATACCCTTACTCCAGAGCGCCGCAGGCAGGATTTCGTGATAAAATAAGCGCATCTTTACCACAGCGATTCTTGCATAGAAAGATCTCTATTATGCTGCTGGACTCAATCAATATCCCGATTTATTCTCTTAGTACATGTTCTGATATACTCTGGCGCAATTCACAGAGTCTGATCGGCTATGAACCTTTAACTGCAAGAGAGAAACTCACGGGGATGCACCTCGATGATATGTATACCCTGGAGATAGTCTGCCAGGGTATGCAGGAGATCTATCTTGATGGGAGCTGGCGTCCTGTGCCTCCTCTACATGTTGTCTGGACGAGCCCCAGAATTATGCATGCGCATCGCACCTCAGGCGAGCTGGAAACTATTTTCGCGCTCTTTCCATCGTCTATGGTCGAACGTGTATGGGAAGAACTCTATGGAGGCTGCCCATTGCAGATTCCACATGCCGCCATTCTCCCTTCTCCCCCTCAACTACAGAATGCGCTCCATCATCTTCTACAAGAGGTTCGTAGCTGCAATCAGACCCCCGACTATATCATCTCCCTGCTTCTCCATCTTGCATTAGCCGAATTTCTGCGCCTCGCGGTTCAACCAACGCCGCCCGTTCCTTCAATTGCTACGCAGCCATTACCTCAAGAACGTATAAGTAGTGAGATGCTCCATGCTACCCAACTTTTGAAGGAGTCGCATACCTGTTCTTCGCTCTCACTAGAATGTACGGCGCAACATGTTGGTCTAAGCCTGTTTCACTTCTCACGTCGCTTTAAACAGGAGGTGGGCATAACGCCCGGTCACTATTTGCGCCAGCAGCGTTTGAATCATGCATTGCAGCTTCTCTTTAGCACAACACTAAGCATGGAAGAAGTCTCTTATCTGAGTGGCTTTGGTTCAGCTCGCCAGTTGACTGAAGCGTGTAAAGCCGCCTTCGGGCAATCCCCATCAACATTGCGTAAAGAGCGTGGTTTCTTCTTTCTTTCCAGCAATTCATCTCCTTCAATGTATGTTTTGCCCTCTCCAGAGAACACCCATCCCTTAAGAGAGTCACAAGAGCTTCACATCACTAACGACGCCAAAGAGCAAATTTCCGTGGTAGAAGCGCAATAAAACGCGCGCCCTTTCCCTTTACAATCAATATAATTCTATTGTAACCACTCAGTTTTTCATTAATGATAAAAGGAAAAGGTATTATGCAAGAAATAAAAGGCAAAGCACAGGTAGCAGAACTTATTCGTACACAGCGCGCAACACGTCAGTACAGCCAGCAAGCGGTATCAGAAGAGGATATCCGGACGATATTGAACGCGGGTCGGCGAGCGCAAAGCTCAAATAACACTCAACCATGGCAGTTTATCGTGGTTCGGGATCGCGAGATACTCAAACAACTGGCCGAAGGTGGCAAGTATACAGCACATGTGCCTCATGCCGCCTTTGCTATCGCACTCGTCGCCTCGTCGAAGACTGGCTCTGCCGACTTTGATCTCGGACAGGCCGCTGCCTATTTGCAACTGGCCGCGTGGGATCTCGGCATTGGTTCATGCATTACCTGGATGCATTACCCAGAGAAAGCTAAAGAAGCGCTACATGTTCCCACTGACCTGGAATTTCACATAGTTCTCTCCTTCGGCTATCCAGCGCCGCAGGAGCATCCCCAGGCTACCAATCGGCTATCCAGCGCCGCAGGAGCATCCCCAGGCTACCAAAAAGAACGGTCGCAAGCCCTTTGATGAAGTGGTCCATTGGGAGCGCTGGTCATAGAAGCCCAATCCTAACTAAACAGCCTATGGCCTCTTTTGGGAAGCATAAAGTAGACAAAAAACAAGTGGCCTTCCGAACAATGCGTTCGTTGGCCACTTGTTTTTTTGGTGCTTACTACTGTAATGGCATTTACTGCTGCTGACCACCGCCCAAGGTGCCACTGAGAAGAGATCCTAAGAGAGAAAAAATGGGGAGTGATCCAAACAGGTCGCCTCCAAGGCCGCCTTCCACACCTTCCAACTCCACCTCATCTAGTTCTCTCATCTGAGGATCCTGCGTAAAGGTCTCCTCGCTGGCATAGTTACGAGAGAAAAGATTTTTTACCCACTCCATGTGTGTGTTCCTTTCCTATCATATCCAGGATTTTTGAATGTAGCCCGGATAAAAAGCTGTATTTTGTATGTGCTTGCAGCACCTCTCGAGCATTACTTGCTCTAAATCTAATTATACTTACTCATATAAATCATATTCTTTTATATATCTATAAGCGTTTAATATGCATGAATGATTGTTTGTCTTTATGGATCATGCCGCATGGCCAGCCCCTGTTGCCAGGCAAAGACTGCCGCCTGAGTACGGTCTACCATGTGCAGCTTGCCAAGAATATTGCTGACATGCCCCTTGACCGTCTTCTCGCTGATAATGAGCTTCTGCGCAATCTCGCTGTTCGAGCATCCATCCGCGATGAGGCGTAGGACATCTAGCTCACGATCACTCAACTGTGTAAAGGGGTTGGGCGCATCGCGTCGGTTGCCACGTAGCTCCTCGACGACACGCGCGGCCACGCGCGGGTGCAAGACCGATTCTCCACGCGCCGCCTTGCGCACCGTGTCGGCCAGTTCCTCTGGACCAACATCTTTTAGCACGTAAGAGAGCGCCCCGGCACGCAGAGCGGGAAAAATATATTCGTCCTCGTGATAGGAGGTCAGAACGATAACCTGTGAGCGAGGACTGACCTGCTTGACCTGCCTGGTCGCTTCGACGCCTCCTATCCCAGGCATGATCAGATCCATCAGTACAACATCGGGGGCAAGCTCTCCCGCCAGGCGTACGGCTTCTTCGCCCGAGGAGGCCTCCTCGAGCACCACCAGATCAGGCTGCAACTCTAAAAATACACGTATTCCCTGGCGGACTAGCGCATGATCATCGGCGATGATCAGCGTGATCTCATTTGGCATGTATGCACCTCGCTTGTAAGGTTTACTGGCCGCCCTTTGCAATCCCGCTTCGGAGACCCCTGTCCTCTGCTCAGGGCTAGCCGCCCTTTGCAATCCCGCCGCTGGCATGTTCTGCAGAATCTTCAGCTGGCTCTATGTGAGCATCTTGTAGTAAGCGTTTACAACGCGCGACAATGCACACTCCTTTCGCGGCAACACTCTCAACCTGGACATCGCCACCCAGGTGCCGCATGCGCTCTTGCATGGAAGACAAACCTATACCCGGATGATGCTCCTCACCAACAGCAAACCCCTGACCGTTATCTCTCACGGTAAGCGTTACCAGGTCATCCTCGACCTCCAGGGAGACCTGAACGAGTGTGGCATGACTATGGCGCGCTACATTCGCCAGAGCCTCCTGTGTGACGCGGAAGAGCGCCTCTTCCACAGTAAGCGCGAGGATCTGCATCTCTCCAATGCGTACATTAGCCACGATGCCGGTCTGCTGCGTCCATTGCGTTGTGAGTTCACGTATGGCTGCAACCAGGCCCTTCCCCTCTAGCGCGGCCGGGCGCAGCTCACGAATCAACGACGTTAACTCCTGCTGAGCCTGGCGCACAAGCTTCTCCGCTTCGAGCAAGCGCTTTTCGGCAGCATCTATATCCTGCCTGAGGAGAAAACGGACGGCACCTATTTGCATAGCTGCCGCAAAGACCTGTTGCTTGACGCTATCATGTAAGTCTCGGGCCAGGCGATTACGCTCCTCCAGCGTCGCGACCTTCTGACGAACTTGTAGCAATTGCCTGAGCTGGCCCGCCATGTGGTTGAACTGCTGGGTGGCCTGCCCCAATTCATCTTCCGAAGAATCATGAACATAGGATGAAAAATCGCCCCGGCTCCAGCGCTCCGCCGCACGCACCAGACCTTGCAGCCTCCGCGTCAAACCACGCGCAGTCACATACCCGGAAATACCTCCAGCCACAGCCGCATAGAGGGTAATGATAACCACACTAAGGGCAAGAAACTGGAGAAAATTGAGCGCCAACTGCCAATTATCTGGCGCGACAACCTTCACAACAAGCACGCCATCAACATGATGCTGATCAGTAATAGCCGCCATTCCCAACAAGGACCCATCACCCTCAGGAGTAAACTTGTTCTCAGCCCCTCGCACATCTGCCCGGGCGATACGCCAGTTGGCGCGATCCCGAGAGGAGAGCTGATCCGGAAATTGTGTTCCTACGACAAGAGGATATCGGCCAGATGAGGCCAGCACGTGTCCCTGGATATCAACCACAGCAAGTAAGAGAGGACGGGCAAAGCTAAATGGTCCCTGTTTGCTTGGAAATTCCTTGTCAAGAATAGTTAGCCAGCGCGCCAATGCCTCCCCGTCGGGGCTGCCATGTACAAAATAGGTCGTAGCCTGCGGCACCTCTTGTGTGAGCACACCGCTAGCAAAGAGGGGAAGGTTGGGTACGGAGATAAGGAGCGCGCCCCCAACAAGGATGATCTCAACCACCAAAAAAGCTAGAACCGCGTTTATCATATAGAAGATGGTCATTTTACCCTGCAAACGCTTAAAAGGTGATACTAGTTTTGGCATTCTCACGGCTTTTCTCCCATGCAGAGGCCCAATATATCATTAGTATACCATATTTTAATGGATAAAATGCACAATTATGGATAAAGAGCGTGTTCGTCTTGGCTCGCAAGCTCGCTTAAAAAGGCATTAGGAGTGGTACATGCATGGTTGGCAATTGCCAACCATGCATGTACCACTCCTAATACTTATGTGTGCCATAGGCAGGAGTGCTCTTAACATTACTCGTAACGCAAGACTGCCAGGGGTCGAACTCGTACCGCGCCCCAGGCGACCAGGGCCGCGACCAGCATCGCCAGCAGGACTGTACCACCCACCAGACTCCCCACTACCCAGGGCGTGATGCTCAACGTAAGGTTGAAGAGCAAGCTACCCAGCAAGGCGACACCCACAGCCGCCAGAATCATGGCCACGATCGCGCCTATCGCCGCGACGATACCATTCTCGATCAAAACTTCGCGCATCACGATACCGCTGGTATAGCCGACCGATTTCAGGATGCCCAGCTCGCGTCTGCGCTCAAGCATCGCCAGCGTGACAGAGTTCGCGATGATAATCACACCCGCCAGCATGGAGAGCGAGGCGATAGCGACCAGGACATCCAGGAAACTGGCTAGCTGCTGGGTAAAGCCTGTGATAACATCAGCCACGTTCTGGACCGTCGCATTGGGAGCAATATTACCAATGGCATCGAGCGCGTGATTCACCTGGGCGGGATCGATCTTCATATAGGTCACACTTGCCGCCCCCACTTTCGCGGGACTCAGCGTATTAACAAAACCCTCTGGCGCAATCACCATCCCCACATGGCTCACACTCACCGCACCCGTATAGATGCCGACAACCGTAGCCTTTTGAGAGGTCTTTCCATCCACGCTCATAAAGGTCACAGTATCGCCAGGCTTCAGGTTCGTGCCATCCGAACCAGTGCTGCTGAGCTGGTCAATCACTACGATGTTATTTGTACCTATATCACTGGCATTTAAATTACGCCCCTGGGTGATAGTAAGCGAGGGCGTAGTAGCTATAAGGTTATACCCTTCAAGCGAGCCCATAAAACTGAGCGCCTCCTGGCTATGAGAATTGCCAGCCAGCACCTGTTGCAGGGGCGTGTCATTGATAGCTACCGGGATCGTTGATGTAAAGATGTCCTGGCTAGAATGCTTAAGACCTGGGATGGTCGTGATCTGGCTTCTCAAGGCGGTCGAATCGTCACCCGAGGTAACGGCGATAATATTAAACTCTTGCTGCGAGAAGGCCTGGCCGATACGCGCCTGGAGATCCTGACCCAAAGCCAACACTAAGCCGATGGAGAAGATGCCCACAAAGAGCGCAATCGCCGTCATGGTGGTACGCGAGATCCTACGCCCAATGTTGCGCAAGGCCATCTTCAGGCTGACCTTCCACGAGCGCGGCGCGATGGAGAAAGCAACTCCGATCAGGACCAGGAGCAGGAGTAGCAGACCAAACACCGGGATCCACAGGTAGAGCAGAACAGAGACGACCAGTCCCGCCAGGACCAGCGTGGCATAACTCAGACTAAAGCGCTCAGGCACCGGTAGCTTGCTTACGACAAACATAACCAGGCTGAAGAGTGCGCTCAACACAAGCAGGAAGGCAAAGGTGCCGTAGACCACGCCAACTCCCAGGAGAATATTATTCTTGAGGAGCACCACAGCCATGGCACAGAACAGGAACGAGAACAAGGCCATAAGCACGATGGTCAGGCTGGTGCTACTTACGCTCCGGTGCTCGGGCATCTCACGAATCACACTGAGCGGGCGTACATTCGCTGCCTGGACGATAGGCAAGAGACCAAAGATCAAGGCGCTACAGAAGCCGACAAGGATGCCGCCCGCGATAATCCAGGGGTTCAGCTCAAAGAGCATGGTAGTTCCCAGATTGATCATGAACAGGCGCACGATATAACTCACACCTATAGCCGCCAGGGCGCCAACGATACCGCCGAGCAGACCAAGCAGACCCGCCTCCAGACCGAAGAGCATATAGAGATCCTTGCGATGATAGCCCGCCGTTTTCAGCATGGCGATCTCTGTCTTACGGCGCGAGAGCAGAACCTGCATGGTGTTGACGATGCCGACACCGCCTACGAGCAGTGCCAACAGGCCTGCGATCTCCAGAAAATTACTAATGTTATCGACATTAGCCTGCTGCGTTTTGAGGACATCGACAACCGTCTGCGTCGCAGCGAGAGGAAACTGTTTACTGATGGACTTGGCTGCGGTTTTCGCCTGAGCCGTGCTCGCAGTTGTCATATCGATCACACTATACGTCATCTCGCTGCCTGAAGCCGCGGCCTCATAGTCCTGCGAGGAGATGAGCAGAAGATTGCCGGCCTGGGCAAAGCTACCAGAATTGGCGATCACACCTACCAGGGTAACAGCAAGCGTACGCCCCGTGCCGCTACTCGTCTTAGTGTAGACCGTAAAGCTATCGCCAACCTTCTTGCCATAACGATCCAGGAAACTTTGCGTGACCACGACCTGGTTATTAGTCAACAGATTCTCAATCGTGCCATTGGCTGGCGTCATAAAGGTCGGAGGAGTGACCAGGGGATAGTGTGATGGATCAACCGCCTCAACCTGGAAGTACTCATAGGAGGGTGTTACCGCCTTCAGGCCGCCATTAGTCACGCTTATAGGGGTATATTCAGTGATAGTACCGTTACTCTTGAGCTGGTCAAAAAAAGTAAGGTCACTGGTGTGGAGAGGCGCACCCAGCGCGGATACCGAGACATCACCTCCATTAATATCGCGTACATTAGAGATCACCGAGTCCTGAAGCATAAAGCCAACGAGTTGCAGCGCGACAATCGACATTACACCAACCGCCACGCAGAACACTGCCAGCAGTGTTCGCTGGCCTCCACGGACCAGCGAACGGGTTGTATAGTTAAGGTAGAGTGAGGCTTTCATGATAGAGATCTCCCTTCCCTGGAAGTGATATTTAGATCTTATGCGGAAACCAACGCCGCTCTCGCGGCTAGCGCTTCGCGCTCAGGTTTCCGAAAGGTAGTTATTGCGTAATCTTATCGTTAGTGCGATCGATTTCAGCCGTGTTGCCGTCTACGATACGAATGGCCCGGTCGGCGCGCGATGCCACCACGGGATCATGTGTGGCGATGATAAAGGTCTTCCCTGTCTGAGCGCGCAGGTCAGAAATCAACTTAAGCACGTTTTCACCATTACGCGCATCCAGATTGCCTGTCGGCTCATCCGCGATCACAAAGGCGGGATCGGTCGATAGGGCACGCGCGATCGCCACACGCTGCTGCTCACCACCCGAGAGCTGGCTTGGACGATGGTCGAGGCGATGCGAGAGGCCAACCAGGTCCAACAATTCTTTCGCGCGCACGGAGGGAGAGCCTTTGTGCTTGCCCACGTAGAGGGGTACTTCGACGTTCTCCTGCGCCGTCAGCGTTGGAATCAGGTTAAAGGCCTGGAAGACCATGCCAATTTTGCCATTACGTACGACCGCCAGTTTACCCTCCGTCATACGCGTGATATCTACGCCATCGATCAAGACCTTGCCTGAACTTGGATTATCCAGCCCGGCAATAATGCCCAGCAGTGTGCTCTTCCCCGAGCCTGAGGGACCGACAATCGAGACAAACTCGCCGCTCATCACCTGGAAACTAATCCCCTTTAAAATTTCAATTCGCTCGCGACCAAGGGGGAGGCTCTTCCTTATCTCCTGAACGTCTATTACTGCGCGGGATTCTGGCTTCTGCGCCTGGTCACCTGTAAGATTCGTGCTGGTTGTCATGTGCGAGATCCTTTCGAAATGTTTGTATCAACAGCTAGAAGTGCTTGAACAGTTATCGTGCTCTAAGCATAAATTGAAAACCGCGATTTTCCATGCGTCTGTAGGCGTGTTGTGAGCGGGACTTTAGGCGGGGATAAATTACGGAGAATTCACGACTAAAGGAGATCCGTACCAGCATACAGGCAAGACGAAGAACACCCTTTTTTGCCACTATCAATAATCTTATGTAATGCCGCGCTGCAAGCGGATGCAACTCAACTATGAAAAGGCATTAAAGCTTGAGGTTTTGGAATATCTCTCCTCTTCGAGGTGTTTAATAACCAGTGTAAAGCCAAAAGAGAAGGAGAAAATCATTATGCAGAATATTCAGCAGAAACCAGCCCAGGCCAGTGGGACTCTAACGCTGGGTGGCGACCTTAAGGTCTATCGTCTCGGTTTTGGCGCGATGCGCATTACCGGCGAGGGCATCTGGGGCCCGCCCGCAAACAAGCAGGAGGCTATCGCGCTGCTGCGGCGCACGCTGGAGCTTGGTATCAACCTGATCGATACCGCCGACTCTTATGGACCCAATGTGAGCGAAGAGCTGATCGCTGAGGCCCTCCATCCCTATCCCGAGGGGCTTGTCATCGCCACCAAAGGCGGCTTGCTGCGCACTGGCCCGGGCCAGTGGCCCCTGGATGGGCGACCAGAACACCTGCGCGAGGCCCTTGAGGGAAGCCTGCGTCGCCTGCGTGTAGACCACATCGATATCTATCAGTTCCATCGCCCAGACCCCAAGGTACCCTTCGAGGACTCCGTGGGCGAGATCGCGAAGCTGCAAAAAGAGGGCAAGATTCGCCACGTCGGCCTCTCCAATGTGACGATTGATGAGCTGGCACGGGCGCAGAAGATTGTCCCCATCGTCACAGTTCAGAACCACTATAACCTCTCCAAACGTGAGTCTGAACGCATGACTGCTCAGCAATCCGAGGAGATGATTGATATCTGCGCGCGCCAGGGTATTGGCTTCATCCCCTGGAATCCGCTCTCCACAGGAGCGCTGGCGCGTCCCGGAAGCACGCTTGAGCAGGTAGCCAAAAAGCATAACGCGCAGCCCAGCCAGATCGCGCTGGCCTGGCTCCTACATCGTTCACCCACGCTGCTGCCCATCCCAGGTACCTCCTCCATCAAGCACCTTGAGGAGAACGTCCTGGGCGCAACCATCAAGCTCACCCAGGAAGAGTTTGACGCCATCAACCAAGGTAGACAACAATAAGTTTCCTTGACATAAAACTTTTGTGCATGCTTACAACCTTCTCTGGGTAATGGGATGTATGCGACCGTTGCGTTCGCAACGGTCGCATACATCCCATTACCACCAACGAGCCACCACAGGTGGGGAGAAGTCATAAACAGCTCCCCTGAGATATACTAAAGAGTTACGTGCAAACTATTTGACTGGTGAAAGGGAACAACATGACAGCAAAAAAGCCCTTAAGCTTTGGCATCAAGACTGCCCCGCAGCACACGACCTATGAGGATATGCTGGCCATATGGTTGGCGGCGGATGCCGAGCCAGCCCTCGAACATGCCTGGCTCTTCGATCACTTTATGCCTATCGTGGGCGACTATAAAGGTCCCTGCCTGGAGGGCTGGTCGCTCCTCTCCGCCTTTGCTGCGCTGACCAAACGTATTCGTATCGGTCTGATGGTCACCGGCAATACCTATCGCCATCCCGCCGTGCTCGCCAACATTGGAGCGACCGTGGATGTGATCTCCAATGGCCGCCTGGACTTTGGCATTGGTGCGGGCTGGAATGAGCGCGAGCATAGCTCCTATGGTATTCCTCTCTATACGACGGGTGAGCGCATTCGCCGCTTTGGCGAGGCCTGCGAGGTCATTCGTCAGATGTGGACCGAGGAGGCTCCCACCTTTGAGGGACGCTATTACCAGATCAAAGAGGCCTACTGCGAACCCAAGCCAGTGCAGAAGCCCTATCCTCCCTTCGTTATCGGCGGGAGTGGCGAAAAGCTCACGCTACGCATCGTGGCCCAGTACGCCGACATCTGGAATATGGCGGGTGGCTCTATCGACGACTTTAAGCATAAGAGCGCGGTCCTGGATGAGCACTGCGCCGCCATCGGTCGCGATCCCAATACGATCTCGCGCTCGATCCAGATTCCCATTACGCCCAACGACCTGGCCCAGACGCGTGAGCTGACGCAGCAGTTCATCGACGCAGGCGCGAACCACTTTATCCTGAACTTGCGTCCTCCCTTCCCCGAGGGCATCGTTCGCCGCCTCGTCTCCGAGGTAGTCGAGCCTCTCAAGGCCGCAAACCAGTAGCATCACTCACTATAACGCTTATGGCGCAACTTCTCTCTCTCCGCGAGAAGTTGCGCCATAAGCGTTATAGTATCCACAATACGCCTGAGTTCGGCAATAATAGCCCGTATATCCGGGCACTCCGCATAAGCACGCGCCTTTACTGCGTCATCCAGATCATGCAGAGTCTCCTTGATTGGCGGCAATTGCTTTACTGGCCTCTGCTCTCGTATCGCTTCCGCAAGCAGATGGAGCGCCTCCTCATACTCCTGCTTGAACGAGACCATCTCTCGCAATTTGTGATTCACCGGATGCGCTAAGAGATGCGCCTCCAGGGCAAGCAGGCTTTGAACTATTGTGTCCTCCGCTTCAAGCAAGCTTTGGGCCAGATCGGGATCAAAATGATGGGAGACTGGCTCTTCGAGAGAGCGTCTGATGGATGCGTCAGCATTGGAACGCGCCAGGCGAGCCTGCTGCAACAACTCATGGAACTGTGCTGGATCATAGGTACTTGTGTTTACATACGCCGTAAGCACAGCAGAGCCATAAGAACAAAGTGAATCCAGGTGGGCCGCGAGATCCAGTGGAACCTGTTTGAGTTGCCAGGTAGGCCAGACAGCGTAGGCAATTAACGCCAGTATCCCTCCCATAAGCGTATCGATGGCGCGATCTAGAGCGGTTATCAATGGCTGGGGAATCACAAAGGACAAGAGGAAGACGATCTCCATGGTGACAAAGGCTGAGAAGATGGCATAATTGGCATAGAGAAAGGTAAAGGCCAGGTAGGCTACTACTGCATCGACAAGCACCAAAATTTCATTGGCTGGCGCCATCAATGCTATCAGTAATGATGTCAACGCAGCCCCCAGCATAGTCCCCAGGGTACGAGCCAGTCCCCGCGTAAAGGTCGTGCTAAAATCGGGCTTGAGCACAAGGAGAGCCGTCAATGGTATCCAGTAACCACGCTCAATGGGCCAGGGACCAATACGGTAGAGCGCGGTCGCCAGGGCCAGAGTAACGCCCAGGCGGATAGCATGCCGAAAGATTGCAGACTCCAGGGAGAGATTAGCTCGCAGCATTACCAGGGCATTACGCCATTGGAGGCGGTTAGAGCGTCGATTGCGGAAGCTTCCCAGTAATCCCTTGGGCGGATGAAGTTGCTTATATCGCAAAGACTTCGCCAGCTTCTTCGTGGCATGCAACTGATCACGCAAAGCACCACTGTACTCAAGTATCTGTTGCATGCTTGCCTCGTCGCGGAAGGCTCCTGGTTCCTGCCGTAAGGCCGTCAGAGCCTCCTTCAACTGTTGCTGTGGCTTGCGAAAACGTACAAAGCCCTTTCGCGGATCGAGCTCATCGGCGATATTATCCAGTTCTTCTGCTGTTGCTTCCAGCACCTGGTCCAGGTATGATAAACAGTGGGCGCGCCTCTCATCATCTTCGCCTATGCTCTTCCGTAACTGCTGCAAGGCAAAACAATATAAGCGGATACGCTCCGCCGCTTCCAGCAGCCCATAGAGAACGTTGCCTTCTCTCTCTGGTATATTGCTCTCCGCCAGGATTGTCTGAGCATTTGATAGGGCATCTCGGGTCTGGGGAAATGTGCCACCGGGATCACTCGCATAAGCAGCAAGCCGCCGGTATGCCGCAGCCAGCGCAAGGCGCTCAAATTTAGTACGCTGCCAGCGAGCCGCTAACAGGCCTAAACCAGCTTGAAATAAAGCCCCGATAAACATCAATAAAGCCTGGAGCGCAGCCTGAAGCGGATCAAGTTTAAAATGGGCAAGAATGATCAAGGCCACCGTGGATTGCAGGCCAATAATCATGGCGAAGCGATTGAGCGCCACAAGCATACCTGCGCCAAAGCCCCAGATACCAATCACCAGGATCGCCAGCCAGTCAATCTGGCTCGTGACGCTGCCCACAAAGGCAGAGACCGCGATCCCCACACATGCCAGAAACATGGTGCGCGTGCGCGCCGACGAAGAGGCATCCAGCGCTACGGAGCCAAGGCTAGCCGCGCCGCCCGCAATAGAGACGCCCTCTATGACATGTCCAGTCGCCACACCCAGCGCCAGTGGAATAACGAAACCCAGCGTACTATACAAGGCCTGAATCGCCATTATCTGTGAGCGATCAATGCGCAAGACTGTGCGCCCAGAAGCCCGCAATGCCGAGAACCAGGATGTGATTTCTGTATTCAGACCATAAGCCAATGTTGCCCTCCCTCCCCCTCGCCTGCTGCTTTATTTCTATTTTATAGGAAAGGCGGCAAGAAAACCGCGAAGTCTTCAGCTTCGTGGATGAATTGCCGCACCTCACCCTTGATCCTCAATGTACTGGCGTCTTGTTCCCTGACTTGCATCGCCAACGGTACGGCAGAAGTATCCATCGCTCCAGAATGTCCTTTCCTTCCAAAAGTGTCTTCTCAATTCATCTTCGTACATCTGCCAAAGCTGAAGAGTCGATTCTTGCTTTAACCTTCGTACTATCGCGAGTGGTGCTATCCTCGGTTCGCTTTTTACTAGGCAGTGAATATGATCCTTGTCCACCTCCATCGTCTCAAAGGAAACGTCTGATTGTGTTGCAATGACCTCGAATATCCTTTTTGTCTCATCTCCAGAGCGCATCAAACGTTTTTTCCTGCACTTGCAGACAAAGATGAGGTGATAGAGAATGAGGAATTTGGCGTGGTTCTTTGTTTCATCATCCATGATGAACGTGCACTTACTCTCTTCATTTTGTCAAACTTGGGAAGTGGTTTGAACTCAATTTTGTTGCCGTCAATGTCCATGAGGATCGCGTAGCCGGTAGACATTCTCCCCTTGATAAAGTACTCCTTCCCCAAATAGTACACCTTATCAAACTTGCGAAATCCCATGATCTTGCCTGTGTTCACTCGTTGTTGACCGTGTTTTCCTTTCGTTTGTTTGTAATCTCCATCTGACACACAGCGTTTTGAGAGCACGCTCGTGGTATAGAAGGTTGGCTTCACTCCTCGTGTTGCAATCACGGCTGCATCAAAGATATGCTCTTTGGGGAGTCCTACCAGAAGACGATGCTCTTTGGTGACAAAGCCCCAGGTTTCCTCTGCCTCAACACGCTTGAGTAACTGAGTGCGGATGCTATTCATCTGGGTCGCATGTTGCAAGGTTCCCTTTTTCTTGCCTGTGAGTTTCAGGGTGATGGTGCCTGCATGGAGTCCATCATGACAAGTTTTGCAGAGAGTGAGTAAATTCGCTTCCTCATCGCTTCCATTTCGACTTCTGAAGATGATGTGGTGAACTTCAAGCCGTCGGTCCTTTGACTTCCCTTTGCACTGCTGACAGAGGTAGCCGTCTCGTGTGAGCACATAGGCTTTGGTATTGGCAAAACCGTAGTTGATGCCCCTCTGGTAGAGCCACTTCTTTTGCAGGACTTCAGGATTTCTGAGTGCATGAGGATCAAATGAGCCTGTTTCTAGTATCGTAGACGTGATGGGCAGCAATGACCGTATAAAGCGAATTTCTCGCAGATGAGTATCAATCTTGCTTCTCATGGTGGGCGAGAAGCGTCCAGTTTTGATCGATTTCTTGCGATTGAGCCAGCGAGCAGGGCGATAGCGTGTCTTGCGTTGACGACGATTGCGGCGTGCTCTCGCTCGTTCCTTCATAGTGTTTGCAATATCATTGCGTATCTCGACTTCCGAAAGATACACGACGTGTCCATGCTCATTAGCCACGGCTGATCCGATTATGGAACTTCCCGTATCAACGCCATGGGTCAGCAGTTGTGTGTACACGTGCTCTGGCTGTGCGAGAAGCTGAATCGTAAAGGGCGTTCGATGCCTCACCTTTGCTTTTCCTTGTTTCAGCAACAACCTCGCAATGGCAGGTTGACAGGGCATTAATGGTGTTCTCTCCGACGAGAGGACGTAGACGACGTTCATAGAAAACTCCTTTCGGAAAATGCTCCGGCAAGCGCCGGGTGGTGCGTATCCCTTCGCTGTGACCACGAAGGGAATCCGGCTTCATCTCGACAGTGTTCAAAAGGCTTTTTGCGCTGAGAGCACCGGCCCTTTCCTCAAGCCTACTTAACCCTCAGCGACAGAGCAGCGGTCTGATGCGTCAACCGCAGGTGTCATGACCAATCGAACGCTGTTCCCATTTCTGGAAACGAGTCTGGTGAACTCAAGCTTCCGAAGAAGCTCCTGGTCTGCGTCTTCAGTGACTTCCGAAGAAGCCACTGCGTCTTCAGCTCAGTGGTAGTTCACATCCCTGTTCAACCACTTACCCATAAATACAAGATCGATATACTGACCTTCAGCGATCTTTACCTGCCGTCGCAGGCGCCCCTCCTCGACAAAGCCCAGAGCCTGATAGAGGTGGATAGCACGCATATTAGTGGCCACGACCTGCAAAGACAGCTTCTCGATACGTGGGTGTTTCTCGGCCCAGGCGAAGAGCGCCAGAAAAAGCTGGCGCCCCAGGCCCTGGTCGCGCCACTCCTGCTTGACCGAGATACTTATCTCGCCCTGGTGAGACAGGCGCTTGAGATGCCCGTTGTTGAAACTGACAAAGCCGACCACCTCCCCCTGGCTCTCCGCCAGCAACAAAACCTTCTCTGGCGCCTGCTCCAGCATCTCCACCCACTTGCGCTCATGCTCCCTGGTGGGCAGATCCTCCAGCGTGTTCAAGTCGTGCACCTGCTCCTCAAGGACCGAGGCCCTGACAAGCGCGAAGACCCGGTCGGCATCCGCACATATGCCTGAGCGTATAAGCACCTCTCGCCCACCTGGTAAAATGCATTTATACGCATCGATACCACTCATACCTGTGTCTCTCCGATTCGTAGGGGCAGAGCTTGCTCGGCCTTCTTTCACAACCGAGCAAGCTCTGCCCTGCGTGCGTTTTTAGTCCATGCAAGCATGGACCCTACATAAGATGCGCCAATACAGGGTCAGGCACCGGCGTGGTGTGTGCTGAGGTGCTCGCGGATCGCGATGGCGGCGGCGGCCCCCTCACCGGCCGCGCTGACCAGTTGCTTGGTGCTTCCGGCGCGTACGTCGCCCGCGGCGAAAATGCCCTCGATGTTCGTCTGGAAATCCGCGCCTGTCCGTATAAAGCCCTGGGCATTGGAGGCGACGGTGGCGCGAAATGGCTCGCTATTGGGCTGGAGGCCAATAAAGATAAAGGCCGCGGCGGGATGCAATTCCTCTTGCTTCCCACTCTGCGTGTCTTTGACTACAAGCGTCGTGATGCGATTATTCTCCCCCTTAAACTCCACAATCTCGGTGTTATAGCGTACCTTAATCTCGGGGGTCGAGAGCGCTTTATCAATCGCGAGCTTGCTGGCAGAGAGGCGCTCTCCTCGTGCGAGGATGGTCACCTGGGGGCTAAAGCGCGTCAAGAAGACGGCCTCCTCTACGGCACTATTGCCACTGCCCACCACCACAACATCCTGCCCCTTATAGAAGGGCCCATCGCAGGTGGCACAGAAATGGATGCCCGCGCCAATATACTCACTTTCGCCGGGCACATCCAGGCGCTTATAGCTTGAACCTGTAGCAAGCAAGATGGCATTACAGCGATAGCGGGTCCCATCCTCGCTCTCAACGAAGTGCGCGTCGAGATCGTTGCCCACACGCACCACGTTCTGAGCCGAGATCATCTCGACGTCGAAGCGCTTTGCCTGCTCGATCACGCGCTCGGCGAACTCGCCACCCGTTACACCGTGGGGAAAGCCGGGATAGTTGTCCAGGCGCTCAGTAATGCCCGCCTGCCCACCCAGGCTCGAACGCTCAATCACCAGCACATCATAGCCATCACGAGCAATATAAATCGCAGCGGTAAGAGCCGTGGGGCCACCACCGACGACGATGAGATCATAGAAGGTACACTGTGCCTTGATATCCAGGCCCAACTTCTCGGCAAGCTCCGCGTTTGATGGCTCTATGAGCACACCCTGGTCATCAAACACGATGGTTGGGATCGACATCCCGCCCTTTTGCAGCTCACGCACATACGCCTGCGCCTGCTCATCCTCTTCAATGTCGATGTAGTCATAGCGCACACGCTGTTCGCCCAGGAACTTCTTGCTCCGCTTACAATCACTGCACCAGTTGGTGCCATATAACTTAATGGTCATACCTAGCCTTCTCCTCCCTGTTGTCACTATACCTTTCTTCAGCATACCCGATAAAGAGCAAGAAAAAAAGCGGCTCGTGTGAGCCGCTTTTTTTCTTGCTCTTTATTTAACCAAGCACACGTCCGAGGAATTTGCGCGTACGCTCGTTCTGTGTATCGTTGAAGATTTGTTGAGGGGGACCTTGCTCCACAATCTGGGCCTTGTCCATAAAGACCACGTGATCCGCGACATCGCGGGCAAAGCCCATCTCGTGAGTCACGACGACCATGGTCATGCCCTCTTCGGCCAGTTGGCGCATAACGGCCAGTACCTCGCCCACTAGCTCGGGATCCAGGGCCGAGGTCGCTTCGTCAAAGAGCATCAATTTAGGGTTCATCGCCAGCGCACGCGCGATCGCCACGCGTTGCTGCTGACCACCAGAGAGCCGGTGTGGATAGGCATCAGCCTTCTCTGACAAACCAACTTTGCGCAATAGTTCATGGGCCTGCTCGATTACTTCGTCCTTCGGGCGGTGCTGAACCTGGATAGGCGCCTCGATAATGTTTTGTAGGGCGGTCTTATGCGCAAAGAGATTAAAACGCTGAAAGACAAAGCCAACCTGCGAGCGCATAAGCGCGATATTGGCCTCACTATCCTCAATCAGCTTCCCATTCTTCTCGCGATAGCCAACAAGCTGCCCATCGATATAGATACGCCCACCATCAATCTTCTCAAGATGGTTCAAACAACGCAGCAAGGTCGTCTTACCTGAGCCGCTGGGGCCGATGACGACAACCACCTGTCCGCGATCAACGGTAAAATCGACGCCGTCAAGCACAACGTTGCTACCAAAGCACTTCACCAGTTGTTCGGTACGCACCATGTGCGTTGCTGTCTGCGCCTCTGAGGCTGCTGTCTGCTGTACATCTTCCATTAATGCATCCCTCCTTATCTAGCAAATTCACGATCACGGCCACTACCAAAACCAAGGAGGCGCTGGCCGAAGCTCTTGTTGACACTGATTGCTGGCTTGCGATCAGGATCCAGGCGGCGCTCAATCCAGCGCTGGATCACATCCCAGATGGTGGTCAGGATCAGGTAGTAGACGGTCGCTACGATGAGGAGCTCGAAGATATTGAAGGTTGGCGCGCCAAAGGTACGCGCGGTGCCAGTCAGCTCAAGCATACCGATAACGGTCGCGATAGAGGTCGTCTTGAGCATGTTGTTGAATTCGTTGCCCAGGGGAGGAATAACCACGCGCGCGGCCTGAGGAAGAATAATACGCCGCATCGCTACCCAGTAGCGCATACCCAGCGCCTTAGAGGCCTCCATCTGGCCGGGATCAACCGCGCCAATAGCCGCGCGAATAATTTCGGACATATATGCGCCTTCATTCAGCGAGAAGGCCACCAGTATACAGGCAAAATCGGGGAGCAAGAGGCCAGGAACGATCTTCGGTAGACCGGTCCACAGGAGCAGCACCTGCACCAGCAGCGGGCTGCCACGGAAGAACCAGAGGTATGCTCGTGCGATCCATTGCAGCGCCGGCCACTTCGACATCTGCATCAGGGCCAGGAATAAGCCCAGGATGACACCCAGGGTCTGAGCCACGACGGAGACCCATAGCACGAGCCAGGCCGCCTTTAGGAAATAGAGGTTGGGGTCCTGGAAAAGGTAGAACCAGACAAGATCCCAGTTAAACATGAACGCCCTCCTGATAACGTAGGCTGATGTGTTTTGTCTGGCACTCCTGGCGTACGCCAGGAGTGCCAGACAAAACACATCAATTATATTTTCTCATCATTGGTAAAGCCCCACTTTGTAAAGAGCTTATCGTAAGTGCCATCAGCTTTCAGCGCCTGAAACGCCTTCTGCACCGCATTCTGCATCTCCGCGTCTCCCTTGCGGATGACTATCCCACTGGGAGCGGCCTCGATCACGGGACCACCGTACGCGAACTGCTCAGGATGGAGCCTGTTATAGTAACCAGCGGAGAGCGATCCCTGGAAGGTCGCATCCACACGGCGGTCAACCAGCGCCTGAATAACATCGGTCTCCGTACCCAGTACCATTACCTTAATCGCAGACTTCCCTTTGGCCTCGCAGGCCTTTGAGGTCGTGGTTAACTTCTCCTGCTGGCTGGTACCGTTCTGTACACTGACATTCAGGCCACATAGGTCATCAACACCTTTAACATTCTTGGGATTGCCGTTCTGGACGAGAAGCGCCGAACCAGCCTGCATATACTCGACGAAATCAAATTTAGGCAAACGTTTAGGGCTCATGTAGACGCTCGACACGATAATATCGAAGCGCTTATTATTCAGATCGTCAAAGATGGTATCGAAGCTCGTCTTAACAACGTTTACCTTCACCCCCATATGCGCGGCCAGGGCCTGGGAGAGGTCGATATCGAAGCCAGTATATTGATTGCTCGTTTGATCGACATACTCCATAGGGAAATAGGTTGGATCAGTGCCAATAGTGAGCGTACCTGCGGTCTGGAGATCCTTGGGCGCGGGTACATTGGGTGTCACCTTGGCCAGCTGTTCATTTGAGGTTGTGCTACTGTTGCCACCGCAGGCAGAGATAATGAGGGTGAGCAGCAACATACACATAAGCACGATTATAAACTTTTTGGGGCGAAGGCGCCGAAGAGAAGCGTTCTTCTGCGAGTTCATGATGTACATGCACCTTTCTCTTGTGCTTTGCGTCAACAGTTACGTTTCCACGCAGCACTCTTCTGCCCACCCGATTCAGGAACAAATAGCTCTCTCAAATAAGACAACCTGATGTACTATAGGAAGACGTTAACAAGACACAAATTTACAAAAATCGATGTATTAGCACACACCTTAAGGAGGAATGATAACACACCTCGCCCCTGATTAAAAGAGCAACAACCCCGCCAGGGAAAAGTATACGCACTATATTCGGATGGAGTGGCATAGTAAAAAAATACCTACAGCCTTCTCGATCACGACTACTTTATACCATTAACCAGAATACTTGAGCTTGTATAAGCGTTATGCTTGTATGTATGCTTTAAAGAACAGAAGTAAAGAATATGGGGATTCGCGCAAGCCAGGAATATCGGCTTGCGACAATACTGGGTGAAGGTCATGACATACAAAGGAGGATTCTGTAAATGACCATTACAAGCAACGCAGACACCATCATTATGGGAGGGGGAGTTACAGGCTGCTCTATTGCTTATCATTTGCAACAAGCGGGGGCCAGAGTGACAGTCATAGAGCGCGAAGAGATCGCTTCCGAGTCTTCAAGTGCCGCCGCTGGTATGCTAGCGCCCATTGGAGGGATGCGCCAGGGAGATGCCTTTACCGACCTGCTCATCGCCGGGCGCAAACTCAACCTTGAGCTGCTACCACAAATCCAGGCAACCAGCGGCGTTCAGACGGAATATCATCGCCCGGGCTCACTGCGCATCGCCAATAGCGAGGAGGAGGCACAGCGCTTACGCGAGCGCTTTAACGACTGGCAAAATCTGCAACAGGAGGTGCGCTGGCTCAATGGAGACGAAGCGCGAGGAATTGAGCCCTTACTCGGAGCGGAGACATGTGCAGCCGTCTACGCGCCCCACGAGGGCTCGATGAAACCCGCGGGCGTTACCCGGGCGTACGCAGGCGCAGCACGTGCCATAGGAGTGCGCTTCATTGAACGCTGCGAGGTAATCGGCATCGAACGCGAGGACTATATGGTTACTGCTGTCCGCACCTCAACCGGAGATATCCTGCCCTGCCAGCACCTGGTTGTCGCAGCCGGAGCCTGGTCGGGACGCTGTGGCGATTGGCTAGGCTTTGATCTCCCCGTCACGCCGACACGGGGGCAGATCCTGGCCCTGCATCAGCCCGAGCCTCCCCTGACCCATATCCTCTCTGGCGAGGGCATCTACCTGATTCCCAAGCCTGACAATACCATATTTGTAGGCGCAACAGTCGAAAAGGCAGGATTCGACAAGCGCCTGACCGCTGGCGCCATCGCGTCGCTACTCAATAGCGCCATTCGCGTCGCACCTTCGCTAGAGCAGGCCTTCATTGCCAGAATGTGGGCGGGCCTGCGCCCAGGCACACCCGATAACCGTCCTATCCTGGGACCCGCCCCCGGCTGGCACAATGTCACCCTGGCAACCGGCCATAATGGCGTGGGCTTCGAATTGAGCGCAATAACGGGCAAGCTAATTTCCGAGCTGATCCTGACAGGTCAAATGCCCTCCCTCCTCCAACCCTTCGGTGTCGAACGCTTTACACAGTAACGCGGGACGACGCTACTAAAGTACGCGTCTACATATCATGATATGGAGCAGGTCGTACCATGATATGTAGACGCGTACTTTAGTAGCGTCGTGTCCTCTCTCTAATGCGGGCCGCCGATCTCAACTCCACATGGGCCGCCGCCAGTGTTCTCATCGATTGTGACCTCTGCGCCCTGCATGGTCAGGATGGGGCGATACCAGCGCGACATGCGCTCGGATGAGCGGCCAATGTAGTGACAGATGAAGGAACGCCGGAAGTGGTCGCGAGTCGAGTTCGGCTGCGATCCATGCACTAAGCTGCCATTGAAGAAGAGGACATCGCCAGAAGCTAGATTGACCGGAACCGCCTCTAGCCCCTCGGGGATCGGCACAAAATCGCGTGTAAAGGAGACGCTGGCATCCGCCTCCTCCGGGCAGAAGATATCCATCTTATGTGTCCCGGGTACCACTTCCAGGCCGCCATTGGCACGATCCGCAGGATCAAGCGCGACCCATGCCGCGATACAGGTCCCAGGCTCGACGCGCAGGTAGAAATTATCCTGGTGTAGAGCCTGTCCACGCCCGCCTGCTGGCTTGAAGTAGAGCATACTCTGTGCCGCCAATGGCTCCTCGTCAAAGAGGTCCTGTAAGATAACAGCCAGGCGTTGATCCAGCAGGTAGCGTCGCGCCACTTCGTTAAAGCGATGAGGATGCATGATACGCGGATACTGCTTGAGAATGTCGCCACCACTCTGCTCAGGCGCCACTGGCTCAAAAAAGCCGGGTACGGGACCCTGTGCGTGAATGTCCATAAAATTGTCAATCAATGCCTGCACCTCGTCCTGGTTAAAGACTCCAGGTAAGACCAGGTAGCCCTGCTCATGAAAGCTTGCAAGCTGGTCGGGTGTCAAATGCGTAGCCGCTGTTGCCATAATCTAGTCATCCTTCCTTCTAATTCTATGTTCATGTGTGGTGTGGATTGGCAGCCGCAGGCTGCCAATCCACACCACACATGAACATAGCGAGCGCCGCAGGCGCGAGAGGTCAAGCGAATCACTCGCACATAGGCATGAGTCCTAAGAAGAATACTACCCAATAAAGCGCAGAAGAAGAATAGACGCGACAGTCAAAAATATGTACAATACTGCTATGCCATATTATGAGACACCCTCCCCACCCTCAGACATTTTTGTCAGTGGACATTTTAGGGAACAGTATGGGTACGCGGTACAACGCTCCCACGGCTCGGGCAACTGGCTGATAACCTATACGCTGGAGGGAGAGGGACGCTACCGTCTATACGGCGAAACGATCTCGGCCAGGCCAGGTGATATTATTCTGCTCAAACCTGGCACGCCTCATGACTACTCCGTGCCACTGGACGGCCTGTGGGACTTCTTCTGGGCACACTTCCAACCGCGCATCGACTGGTTTAGCTGGTGGAATCTACCCGAGCTGCAACCCGGCCTCTTCAAAGCAGCCCTCCGCACATCACACAGTCAGGAGAGAGCCTACCAGGCCTTTCTCCAATTACATACTGATAGTAACGCCTCACTCCTGGAGCAAGCTCATCAGACAGCCAGCGCCCACGCCCTCCTACGGCGCGAATTAGCCCTCAATCGGCTGGAAGAGCTACTCCTGCTCACTACGCTAGAGACAGAACAGGAGAGACAGCACCTCCTTGATCCACGTGTACAGCAGGTCCTGGACATCATCAGTAAAAACCTGAACGCCCGGCATACCGTGGCAACCCTCGCCCAGGAGGTCGCACTCTCCCCCTCCAGGTTGGCGCATCTCTTCAAACAAGAGGTAGGCGATTCACTCATCAATACACTTGTAGGGCTGCGCCTGATGCATGCGGCACGCCTGCTGACCTTCACCAGCGACAGCATTGCCACCATCGCCGACGAAACTGGCTTCCACTCCGCCTTCTACTTTAGTCGCCAATTTCAACAACACTTCGGCATGAGTCCACGCGCATATCGAACTACCCAGAAGCAGCATTCGTAGATAAATGAAAACGCCAGCACAAGGAGGAAGCAGAACATGCAGCCAGAGGAGCAAAGAAACCAACTGAGCCAGTTGGTAAGGGAGAACTACGATCTAGGAGGTGATATCACACTGCACGATGTGGCCCACTACTGGTTTGAGGACCGAGGCATCTACCAGGTCAGCTCGCCTGATAACAATGGCTTTCTCTTGCGCGCCTTCGGCTACGATGCCACGCCATGGTTAATAGGACAGGTAGCCGTGCTTTCATATCTCCACCAACAACAGTATCCTGCGCCCAGAGTACAATACACACGCCAGGGAGAGATTATCGCTCATGCTGGACAATGGACAGCTATCCTTGTCTCCTTTATCGAGGGTCAGATGGCAGACTTCGCCCCAGAAACGCTCTCTGCCATGGGCGCTCAACTCTCGCGCCTTCATAAGCTGCCCGCTGTAGATAGCGCCATGCTCCCACTCTCGCGCCTGCATCCTACGCTGGTGATACCAGAGCACATGAAACAATTGGAGCAAGCCCTGACGCCTCTGCCTCAAGAGCTACAAAACATGGGCAGCGAGTTTCTCGCCTCACTCCAACGCATACAGCAAACCCATGATCTGCCACAGGGCCTGCTCCATGGAGACTGCTGGCCCCACAATGCCATACGCACCACCGCTCAAACGCTGGCCTTTATCGACTGGGATGGCGCGGGACTCGGTCCACTAATCCTTGATCTCGGCTATCTGCTCATGTATTGCCACCTGGGCAAGCCTCAACTGCCCTCGCTGGAGGCCGAGCCAGCCCTCATTCAGGCTGTTATCAAAGGGTACCTGAGAGCGCGCACCCTTACTGCTCATGAGCAGACCTACCTTCTCGACGCCATCCGCTACAACCTGGCGCGTCGGGCCGCCAGCGAGAACCTGTTCGCCACCCTTACTGCATCCACTCCCTGGCAGGAGCAGCTCTGGCTGCAAAAGATGCGCTCTCAATTTGAGGCCAGTGCAACTATCACTAGCATCGCCAGGAACGCCATTCGCCACCTCTCCCTCTCACAAAATGCGTAGTCACAAGCCCTGAACAGGACAATACAGGTATTGTTGTATTGGTGAGTCACCTTTCTTTATAGTAAGGCGTGATAAGCATAGGCAAAACAACAGGTACGAGTTTATAACTGAAAGAAGCATTATTTTTCCAGGCTGTTAGTGGTACTTGTAGTGCATTAGCGTGTGTTTTAAGTATAATGGTTAAGTACAATGGCAGAGCATGCTTCAAATTGAAGCGTGCACATTGCTGCATCATCTGGAGGCACTTATGAAAACGATCACAAGCTCCATCGTCGTTGGTATTTTTACGGATATACACAGGGCAACCCAGGCCGTAGAGCAGCTTTGTGTGGCAGAATTTCATAACTGGACACGGTGTAATGCCGCCATGTTCATCGCCCGAGATGGCGTAGGTACGCCCATCAAGCTTAGCACCATTACCATCCAGGATCTGTTAGACACCCTTGCCTTCACTCCACTCAGCCAGGACGAGCGTTGCTATTACCAGAAAGAGTTGCTCAAAAAGAATCGCATTATTGTAGTCGTTCAGCCTCCCGAGCGCGTCCATGAAGCCAGAGATATTTTGTTGCGACACGGCGCCTATGACGCACTCACACATATACCCTGTCACATACCAGAAACCGTCATGAATATACACATCGGTTTCTATAATCCCAACATTCCACAGGGAACGCTCTTGTAAACCATACTCACGCGTGCTCCCAAGATGCAGGAACTCGCGCCTGCACGCTCCTGGCAGGCTCCCTGACGAGCCTTTCATCCTGGAAGCAAATTGCTCTCTCTAGCCGAAGAAAGCAAAGTTGAGGTCTAAAAATGGCAAACCCGAATCACCTTGAACTGCTGAAGCAAGGCGTAGAGGCATGGAATCTCTGGCGGCAGCTTCATCATGAAATTCGCCCCAACCTGGCGGGGGCCAACCTGCGTGGCTGGTCCCTAGCGCATATCAACCTGAGCGGTGTCTACCTACATGAAGCCAACCTAAGCGAGGCCGACCTCAGAGAATCGCTCTTTATCGAGGCCGATTGCGGCGGCGCAAACTTCCACCGTGCCCGCCTCAATAGCGCCAATTTCCAGAAGGCAAACTTACGTGCCGCTATCTTGAGCGATACCGACCTGCGCAACGCGCTCCTGGCAAACGCCGATGTGAGCGATGCGGATTTGCGCGGAACTATCCTCGCGGGCGCCAATCTGGAACAGGCCATCTTCTGCGGGGCCGTCTTCAAGGACGCCATTTTGAACGACGTTGATCTAAGCAAGGCCCACCTGCAAGGCGCACATCTCCTCAACGCCTACTTCTGCTCACGCCCTTTTGAAGATCTTAGATAGCCCGGTTTTCAATTTACTTCTCAGGCTTCTAATATATAGAACACCCCTAATTTGGGATCATACAGGTTAGGCATTGTGGGGGTGCGCTCTGCGCACCCCCACAATGCCTAACCTGTATGATCATTTACGTTTTCCATTACGACGAAGCTAGCAGGCACTATTTTTGCTTCCAATATTACTAAATACATCTTAGTTTACATAAATATAACTTACACTATCTACCATTATAAAATCAAGCTATTGAGCACTGGACATTCAACGCTTCCAGCGTGTACACTGCTTATTGCGAAACATTTGCAATAAGTAATGTTTGTCAAAAGTTTCCAATTTCCATTACTCATCCTCCGTAACATGGGTATCTTAGATGAGCTTTTTTTTAAGTAAAGGATTCGGAGGTCTCTATGCACATTCCTGATGGCTATCTCAGCCCCGTCTTTTCGCTTGGTACAGGTGTTATCACCGTGCCGGGCTGGGCCATTGCCGCCCAACGTGTGCGTTCTGTACTCAATAATCGCACCATTCCGCTGCTCTCGATCTTTGCGGCGTTCTCTTTTACCATTATGATGTTTAACATTCCCGTGCCGGGTGGCACCACGGCCCACGCCGTTGGTGGAACGCTGATCGCGATTGTTCTGGGTCCCTGGGCCGCTATTATTGGGGTCAGCATCGCCTTGATCATTCAGGCCCTCTTCTTTGGTGATGGCGGCATCCTGGCCATCTTTACCAATTGCCTCAATATGGGGATTATCTTGCCCTTCGTGGGCTACTTCGCCTATCGCCTGATCGCTGGTCGCTCGCCGCTACTCTCGACCAGGCGCGTCTGGGCCGCAGGCATTGGCTCTTACATTGGCATTACAGTGGCGGCCCTGGCTGTCGGCGTTGAACTGGGCGTACAACCTCTGCTCTTCTCAGATGGAGGCAGGCCGCTCTACAGTCCCTATGGACTTGAGGCCGCCATTCCGGCCATGCTGCTCTCACATGCCTTTGGGGCCTCGCTCGTTGAAGCCCTGGTGACCGCGCTAGGCCTGGCCTACATCCAGCGTAACCATCCTTACTACCTGACTTCGCTACGTGCCATAGTCGCTGGGAAGACAGTCGAGGAAGGCGAACCAGCAAAGATGCCACAGTGGCAGCTCTATACAGCCGCGCTTGTAGGTATCGCTGTAATTCTCTTTATCGCGGGCTTTATCACAGGCGGAGGAAGTATCAATCACCTCTTTGGCGCGGACTGGAGCAGCGTCAACTGGACGGATGTCGGAGTAATGCTGCTGATAGTGCTGATCCTGGCCCTGGTAATGGTCCCCCTGGCCTGGTTCCTGCTTCCACGCTCGATTCGCAAGGTAGGAACTGCCTTCCTGGCTATCGCCATCATCGCGCCCGTCGGCCTGATTGCACCTGGCTTTGCCTTTGGCGAGGGAAGCACCCAGGATGTCCAGCAAGCCTTCCACTACGTCCCAAAGGGGTTGCAAGAGTTCTCTGGTATCTTTAGCGCGCCATTCTCTGGCTATAACCTGCCGCTTCCATTCTTCAATGGTGATAATGCGCCGCTATGGCACCAGGCAATTGGCTACGAGTTTTCAGGGATCGTTGGCATTCTGGTCTTAGGAGGGGCGGTCTTTGGTCTCCTCACGCTCCTAAAGCGACTACGCGGCAATGAACCTGCGCCTGTGAGAGAACCCCAACCAGTTACAACTACCGAGCATAACAAAGAATTGGCCTTTGATAGCAAGTAATCGCCAGATAGAAAGAATATATGCTTTCACATACCAATCAATCAACCAACAAAGAGCACAGGCGACAATTTGGCTGGATCGAGAAGACCATTGGCGGCATCTCCGAGGCCATTGAGCGAGCCGTCTTCACGGAGGAGCATGCACATAAGGCCGGCTGGCTCCAGAAGCTTGATCCACGCGCCAAGCTGGGCATGTTCCTGGTAACAGTGCTGGCGGCTAGCCTATCGCACTCGCTCTTCATGTTACTGGCCTTCTACCTCGTGCTACTCCTGGTGGCGCGGGGTAGCCAGGTCCCCTTCGACTTCTTTGTGCGCCGCGTCTGGCTGGGCATTCCCTTCTTCGCGGGAATTGTGATTCTCCCAGCGATCTTCCTGGTACCCAACGGGCCACGCCTCTTCGATCTTCCCCTGGGAGCCTGGCACTTTGGTCCAACATACGCCAGCATCCTGAATGGCTTGATCTTTATCGCGCGTGTGGGCGTCTCCGTCTCGCTGGCGGTGCTCCTGATTCTCACCACGGCCTGGGCCGATATTCTAAAAAGCTTGCAGGTCCTGCGTGTACCCCAGGTCTTTACCCTGCTGCTCTCCATGACCTATCGCTATATCTTTCTCTTTCTCCACACCGCTAATGGCATGTTTGAGGCACGCAAGAGCCGCACCGTAGGCCACTTGAGTGGGAATGAACAGCGCAAATGGATTAGCGCTTCTATGGGTGTCTTGATGAATCGCTCGTTTCGTATGAGCAATGATGTCTATGCCGCAATGATGGCACGCGGCTTCACAGGAACCATCCACACGCATCAGGACTATCGCATGAGCGCTGATGATTGGATGGCGCTCTCGCTGGCAACCGGCCTGGCGTTGATTATCTTTTTCGTAGGAGGATACATATTATGAGCATTTCGCCTGATCAGCCGCGTCAGCAGCCACTCTTTCACTTACGCGATGTATGCTACAAATATCACAGCCAGCGCATGGCCCTGGCTGGCGTAGACCTGGACATCTACCCTGGCGAACAGGTAGCGCTCCTGGGAGCCAACGGTAGCGGCAAATCGACCCTGCTCAAGCTCATGGACGGTATCTACGCTCCCACGTCTGGTACAATGCGTATGCTGGAACGTGATATTAAGGCGGTAGCGGCGGGCGAGGAGGCCTTTACCTTTCACCGCGAGGTTGGCCTGGTCTTTCAAGACCCGGATATCCAGCTCTTTAGCGCGACGGTCTATGATGACATCGCCTTTGGCCCGCTTCAGCTGGGCCTCTCGTCCGCGGAGGTACGCGAGCGCTGCGACGAGGCGTTGGAGCAAATGGAGATCACGCACCTTGCCAGGCGCGCCCCCTTCGAGCTATCCGGTGGTGAGAAGAAGCGTGCCGCCATTGCCTCTGTACTTTCCCTCCGCCCCGATGTCATCCTGCTTGATGAGCCTACGGCGGCCCTCGATCCCCGTACCAAGTGGGTCCTGGTAAACCTCATCCGCAAGTTGGGTCAGGCAGGCAAGACAATCATTACCTCTACACACGAGCTAGATATTGTACCCATCATCTCCGAGCGCGTCATCGTCCTCGGCGAGGAGCGACGCATCCTGACCGACGGTACGCCTGAGCGCGTTCTCAGCAACCGCGATCTCCTGGTACAAGCCAACCTGATCCACCCACAACTCCACCAGCTTGGTATAGAACAGCCATCACTCCAAGTAGCAACCAGTAATTCATAGGGTAAAAATAAAGTCGAGGGGATGTGCGAGCGCACGCTCGCACATCCCCTCGACTTTATTTTTGAACTCCGCAGGCGCGAAAGGTCAAGCATAAGCATCTGTCTATAATAGAACTGTAAACGACCAGCGTAAATCAGGAAATCCATACAGGCCCTCTCGCAGGAGAACATACATATGACAGATCCACATCAGCCCGAAAATGAGCAGCCGGGACAGTTTGATGAGCAGATAGACTCCGCGCGCAAAGTGGCAGAAGAGCGAATTGACAAGGTCATTGGCGACTTCGCGAAGAAGGTTCCAGGTGGGCAACAATTCGAACAGCGGGCCAAAGACATGGCAAGCGGAGCGCTGAACGTGGTGCAAGACCAGGCGCACAAGCGCTCTGGCAATATTATTGGGCAGGCTGGCAATATTATCAGCCGCCTCTTTGGAGGAGGGCGCGAGCACACTGAGCGCTAATTCTCTGGTATTCTTCATTCCTACAACATAACAAGGCTCTAGAACAAGAATGTCTTTCTCTGCACAAGTTCTTGCTCTAGAGCCTTGTTACTTCTTTTGATGCCTTGACCTTTGTGGTCTCGGCCATTTCGCTCTTCGCCATCGCTCGCATCGTTAAGCCTTACTCAAAAAGGCTTCGACTTCCGCGCGGTGGGGTGGATTAGCTCCTGGCCTGGAGCAGTTGAGAGCAGATACGCCTGAGGCGAAGCGCAAAACCTGGCTCAACTGTTCCGGGGTGAGGCTCTCCAGGCGGCCGCGCTCGTCGATTCCAAGCTCGCTTAGTCGCGCCAGCAGGCCCGCGCAGAAGGAGTCGCCCGCGCCCACGGTATCCGCGATCTCTACTGGAAATACGGGGACTTGCACAACCGGGCCATCTATGCGCGCCCCCATAGCTCCCTGCCCTCCCCGGGTGATAACGACGAGCGCGGGTCCCTGCCGCAACAGTTCGGCGAGCGCCTCTTCATTGCCGAGCCCGGGATAGATCCACTCCAGGTCGGCATCGCTGCATTTGACGATATCCGCCAGGGAGAAGGCCCGCCTGAGTAGTTCGCGATACGCCTGCTCATCCTGCACCAGGCTGGGGCGTAAATTAGGATCAAAGGAAAGCAACGCCTTCCCGTGTAGTCGCTCCAGTATGTGCAACACGGCCCGAGGCGTACTACCACGCAGCAAGCTAATGGAACCAAAGTGCAAGATACGTGTCTCAGTGTACAGTGCTTCAGGAATTTCATTCGCCATGAGAAGCGCGTCCGCCGCGCCCTCACCATAAAAGCTAAAGACGGGATGGCCGTCTTGCTCGGCGACAAAGGCCAGCGTCGTGTGCGTACCAGGCGCCTCGACGAGAAAACGCGTGTCGATCTGCTCGCGCTGCATATATGTGCGTAAATACTGTCCAAAATAGTCATCTGCACCTTTGCAAGCGAAGGCCGTGAGCTGCTCCAGGCGCGCCAGAGCTACCGCGACGTTAAAGATAGAGCCGCCCGCATACATGCGAAAATCGACGCCATAGCCCAGACTATGCTGACCCTCTCTCAAGGGCATAAAGTCAATCAAGCATTCACCAACACAAGTAATCAACCTACGCATAATATTTTTGCTCCTGAAGTTCGTGAACAGATCACTTAATCGCGCACCTGCTACCTTTCTCATACTCGAACGTGTGTAAACACCCCCGAACGGTCAGTTCTTCCTGCTTCATCGTCGATAGCCAGCGCACGGGAACCTTTGGATCGGCCCTCCCGTTTTGGTCTCACATCAACTCCCCAGGCATTTTACGTCCGGCGGTAGCCACTCTCCAGGACGGCCAGCTTTACGCGTGAAGCTGGCGAAGCTGTTGTGTTGCGAACCACAGGAGATTCAAGGCGGCATTGAGATCCCGGTCGATCACCAGCCCACAGGCCACGCACTCATAGGTGCGGTGTTTGAGCGGCATGCGCTTTTTGACCTGCCCACAGCACGAACAGCGTTTGGTGGAAGGAAACCAGCGAGAGGCGATGAAGAGCTCTCCCCCGGCGTTGGCCACTTTGGTCTTGAGGAACTGCAACAGTTGCCCCATCGCGGCATCGGCCACGGCACGCGAGAGCTTCCGGTTGGCCATCATCCCCAGGATGTTGAGGTCTTCGATGCCGATGGCCCCACAGGTTCGCGCCAGTTCGCTCGTGAACTTGTGCTGCACATCCCGCCGGATGTTGGCGATCTGCTGATGCTTGCGTGCGACCTTGAGTCGTTGCTTCTCGTAATTCTTACTGAACACGGTTCGCCTGGTTTGCGGGTCTTTCGTCTTCTGTTTTTTACTGAGTTGGCGTTGCAGCTTGCCGAGTTTCTTGAGATGGAGCGCTAAAGGCCTTTGGTTCTCAAGCCTGCGCCCATCGCTCACCACAGCAGCTTGCTTTACGCCCACATCCACCCCCACCACTGCTTCGGGCGTTGTGGGGCGCTCCCGTGCGATGTCTCCTTGGATGGAGACGTACCAGTGGCCCGCTTCACAGCAGACCGTCGCCCCCAGGATCTTGACCCGTTCGCACACGACGTGCTTGCGCTGGTTGCGCTTCTTCGTGGGAGTGGTGGCTTTCCCCTTTTCGACGAAGCGCAGTTTTTCGGCGACGTTCACCGTTCCCAGTCTGCGTAAGAGCTTGCCTCGGTCCTTCTTCGTTTGGCGCTGATCGAGGATGAAGCGGCCAAGTCCGGGAATCGAGATCCAATGGCTTCCCAAGGTGAATTTATCGTTGGAGAGATAGAACGACTCGTGCGACTTCCCCTTTTTCTTGTACTGCGGGTAGTTCGCTCGGCCCGCAAAGAAGTTGTCATAGGCGTTTTTGAGGTCATCGAACGCACCCTCCACCACACACTTCGTCACCTGATAGGTCCACGGATACTCCTGCTCCCGGATCTGGTTGAATTGCTTCTTGAGTGCGAGGGCATGTGGCGGTTTGAGCACGCGCTGCTCTTCGGGAACGCTTTCCTGCTCGGCTTTGTACGCCTGATATTGCTTTTCCCACTGCTCCCGTCCCCAGTTGTAGATAAATCGCCTCGTGCCACAGGCTCGTTTGAGATACTCCACCTGTTCAGGGGTGGGGTTCATCCGAATCTTGTGTGCGGTTTTCATCCTTGAGCGCCTATTCTCCCGCTTTGCGGGAATTCCGGTCGAGCAGGACTCGACACCCGGCAAGTGGCGATCGTTCAGCGAGCGGCTGGCAGCTTCGGAAGGTTGAGCGCCGTGGTCAGATCGACCTCATGAGAGGAGCGACGCCCAGAAAGCGTTCCTTTGGCTTTGAGCCTGCCTTCTCGATCCCAGCGCTGCACTGTTTTCACGCTGACATCCACCTGCTTGGCAAACGGTACGACTGCGTACATCTACTTATTCTCACTTACTTTCGCACACGTTGTCAATACCTGGTATGTATCTCCCTATTATACTTTGCAATTATCGTTTCCAGGCGGAGCTCATGTGATACAGATCCAGGGAATGGAGTATCGTCTCGCCACCGCTAGTATAGAGTTCGATGCCCTGGCTGGAGACATTGGGAAAGATCAGGTCACTAATCACGACCTCTCCATCATTAGCAAAGACCTCGATGGAGGTACGATCCAGCAGAATACGCAGCGTAAGCATGTTGTTCTTCAACAGCAGGGAAGTCTCGTGCCGGGCCGCGAACCTGTTATTGAAATCGCTACGACCGGATTGAGTACGATCAACAAAGAACCTGGAGGTCCGCGTGTCATAACCGACGAGGGTCTGCTCTTCCCCGCCTACGCGCAGCTTGAAGCCAAACTCTCTGCCACTCCCAGGCTGGAATGAGGCCACAATATCCAGCGTATCACTCCTCATGTCTGCAAGCAGGTTTGTTCCCGGCGTGAGCTCGCTACGATCCAGATGTACTTGTTCGCTCCGCAGTTGCTCCAACTCTCGTATGGGCATTTGCACGAGCCGCAAGCCCTGCGGGATCGTTTTCAGCCCCAGACTGCGCGCGACAGACATAGTTCCGCGCCAGGACGTAGCTGGGATAACCGGAGCATAGCTTAAGTCTGTCATCCACCCAAGCCAGATACGCCGCCCGTCGCTAGCGGGAATGTCGCTCCAGGACTGGGCCGCGTAAAAGTCTGACCCATAATCAGTCGTCAACAGATCAGACTCTTTGCTGAAGATATGACCATCAAAGCTACCAACATAGTAGAAACGCCCGCCGAGGCTAAGTACCCATTTCTGCTTGTTGGGATCACCATCTATCGCCAGTGGAAAGAGGTCGGGACACTCGGTATGGTCATCTAACTGGCTCTCCAGTCGCCAGCTCTTTAAATCGGGCGAGGAGTAGAAACGAACCTGGCCGCCCGCGACTATCATAAACCAGCGTTGCTCTGGCTCGTACCAGAAGACCCTGGGATCGCGAAAATCATTCACACCTGGATTCGCGATGACAGGATTGTACTTATACTTCGTCCAGGTTCTACCACGATCACTACTATAGGCAAGGCACTGCTGCTGTGGCACCGTATGAGCACCCGTATAGAGAGCGGCCAGCCCTGAACCACCAGGAAAAAAACCACTGGTATTGTTCGCGTCAACCACAGCACTCCCCGACCAGGCATCCCCCTGTTCATCGGGATAAAGCGCGATGGGGAGATGTGTCCAATGTACCAGGTTATGGCTCACGGCATGCCCCCAGTGCATCGGTCCCGAGCTGATACTACCAGGATGATGCTGATAAAAGAGGTGATACTCACCCTGGTAATAGAGCAGACCATTGGGATCGTTCATCCAGTTCGCCTGTGGCGTAAAGTGAAACTGTGGACGCTCCGGCTCATTGAAAGCGCTCTGCATACCTGTATTTGTACTCATGAAATTATTTTTCTCCATCACTGCTGCCACCAATTAGTTTAGTCACACTCCATTTGTTGTAATCGATGTGTTAACGCTTTGTCAATGTTTTACAGATACAAATATACAACTAAATCTCTGCCTGAAAAGTAATAAAGATATAGTTATGTCTAGCACACGCGTAATATATGCTGACAAAACGCTTGTGGAAGGTGGCAATTATGACGCAAGAAGCAAATATCAATACCCAACAACGGGACTGGTGGACACAGGGCAGTACGCCTGTCCGTGCTAACGATTCGCATGTGACCTACCTGGTAGACGGCTGGCAGGCAATGTGGACCATATGTCGCCACTGTATCAAAGCACAGAAATACATCTATTTAGCCAACTGGGGTATGACGGCTAAAATGGAGCTGGTGCGAGGCGATGACTATCTCGGCGGACCCGATGGCAGCCCCCAGCGGACAGCATTGATTGAGGGACTGCGCGTCGAGGGTTTCTCTGAGGCCTATATCCAGTTCTGGCTGACGCATAATCTCTCGGTTCAGGCCGTGCTGGGCTACGCGCGCAGCAAGGGAGTGGAGATAAAAGTGCTCCTCTGGCACAGCCAGAAGGCTTTTTCACACTACCAGCCGCTTGAGACAAAACAGGAGCTTGAAGCGGTTGGAGTACATTGCATCCTGGATGATAGCGCGCGGCCTGGTTCACCATCCCGTAGAGTCGCTGCATCAGAAGACGGCGGTCATCGATGGTACACATGCCTTTGTGGGTGGCGTGGATCTTCTGATTGAGAAACAGGGTGATTATGACCGCTGGGACACGCCCATGCACGCCTTCAATACTCCTCTCAGGCGCAACGAATAGCAGAAGACGCCACATCCCTGGCACGATGTCCACTCCCTCATTGAAGGCTGCGCCGCCGGGGATGTAGAGCTTAACTTCCGCCAGCGCTGGAACGATGTCGTCGCTCGCCAGCGCCTGGATACCAGCTTTACTATTCCAGAACGCCCCTTGCCTTCACCTGTACAGGGGACGCAGACGATCCAGGTCGTGCGCACGATTCCACAGCATACTTACGATTTTGATCCCGATCCCGGTCTGCAAGACATCGCGCAGGTCTACGCTAAGGCCCTGGGCAATATTCAGCGCTTCGCCTATCTGGAGAATCAGTATCTCTGGCTGCGCGCCTTTATCGGCGTCGACCTGCCCCTGATGGGTTCCGACAGTCCGGACATGGAGACAAACCTACGCACCCTGGGGGCTGCGCTCCTGCGTGGGGCCTTCGCCAGTATCATCCTGCCCGACCATCCCAATGTTGGACGCGCCTTCAGCGACGCCGGTCTACAGCGCTTACACGCTGAGGCGCCCCGGGCCTTTGAGGAGGGGCGTTTTGAGGCCTTCTGCCTCGGCAGTAGTGGTCAGATTGATGGTAAGACACATTACCGCCCCATCTACGTACACGCCAAGGTAGCCATCATCGACGACCTCTGGTCAACTGTAGGGTCCGCCAATCTCAACAATCGTGGGATGCGCGACGATATACAAGCCCCCACTCGGTGCTTGTTGAAGTCATAGAAAGTCCCTTCTCCCAGATGAATTGATAGTCTCTAACACAAAAATTTGCGTCATGAGGCGTGTACTTCTTACTAAAATCGTGCCTGTTCCGTACAATCCCTAGCACATACCCTCTATTTCTAATGGCTTGCCAGGTTCTTGTATCCAGGTGTTCCATAAGTTCATCCTTACTAGCGGTGAGCAAGTTTTCTTTGAGGTATTCAACCTCCTCTGGTATCCAGCGTGGTACTTTTTCCTCCTCTCATAACAGATACATTCGTTCTTTGGTGCTCCCACCTCATGGCGCACTGGGCGTTGCTCTCCCACATGAGGCTGTGGGGTTGGGTGAGGAACAGGCAGGGTGGACGTTTCAGCCAGATCACCCATCCCCAGCAATTTCCAAAGATATTGCCGACGGCTGGCAGTGTAATGTAACTCTTGCTCACCCGCTGTTGCTTCCATCGCCATGCTTTCACACTGCGCCAAAGGCAACGCGCATTCCTGGATGCGTTCCAATATAAGCTTGTCCAATCCCTCTGCCAGACTGGCAGCAACCGCTCGGACAAGCCAATCTTTCAGGACACCGATGCAGCCAATACTCCGCTCATAAAAATAGGGCCAGTATTGCACCAACGCCTCGATATCGGTCTCCAGAGGAACCTGGCCCAGAAGTGTCACCAGAGCGCGTTGAAAGGCTTCTTGGTCCGGCTGGTGCTGGTAGTGATACCGAGGAAAATGCAGTTCCAGGCCGCGGCGTGCCGTTTGTCCGTTCAGTTTTCGCATGGCCAGGAGTTCATAGGTTCCCACAAGAACGTGCAAGACCCCAGTGGTGTTGGTCATACTTTTGAGCCAATCCAATTGGTCGATGAGTTTGATCCCGCTGGCCAACTTGTGGGCAGTCAAAGAACGCTTGTGGATGCTCTTGCGCGACCAACTGATTCTGGCCGACGAACAGACAGCCATCGTGGATAGCTGTGGCATCCGGTCTGCCGCTTTGCACGAGCGACGCGCTGCCGGATCTTCCGTGGGCAGGCTCGCTATGGCTGGGACCCGGTGCAAAAACAACGCTTTTATGGTTTCGCTTGCATGCTCGCATGTGCTGGCAAGGGTTGATTACCCAGATGGAACTGGCTCCGGCCAATGAACATGAGGGAGCGGTCGTCGAAGAACTGGTTGAAGGGACCAGTGGCTTGCTCTTGGGCGACCGCAATTATTGGCTGCCTGAGGTTCAGCAGCGTCTACGCGTGCAAGGCATTTTCTTGCAGGCGCCCTTCAAAAAGCCGCAGTCGCCCAAGGCGAAAGCCTATGAGAGCCGTGTCCACGGTCGGGTACGCTATCGGATCGAGACGGTCTTTGCTCAGCTGATTGATTACGGCGATTGGAAGCGCATGTGGGCCAGAGATCTCTGGCACCGGCGCAGTCGTCTTCTGCGTGTGGTTATCATGCACGCGCTTTGCCTGTTTCTCAATCAGCAACATGACCGTCCGTCCCTTCAATTCGCTGGGTTAATCGCCTAGCAAAAAACTTGCACATCGGGTTAGTTACCTTCTTTTTCTATTATCGGCAGCCGAGAAAAAGGATTTACACTCACACTGGCAGAGCTATTTTGGAGTTGCCGAGTTTCTCTGTTTCTCTACGCTATAAACAGGACCTTTGGCTATGAAATACGTTGTGCGAGCCATGGATATGTTTAAATCGTTTTTATGAATGGATAGTTTCATAAATCAGCGAGAACGGAGTTTTAAACTGGAATGAAACTTCTCCTACAGATATTTTAGAAAAAGGGAACGTTAAGATGCTTTCAGAAAAACAAGCCGGAGTGGAGACTCGGCTTTCCTATTATTTAGGCGCTTTTCTTCTTCTTATCATTATTGGTGTCGTGGGCATCTATTACCTGAATGCCCCTTTTGTTGAATTTGGGCCAGATACATATGGCTATCTTGGAGCCGTACATCAACTGCAAACAACGGGTAATCCAGTGAACTATTTTCGTCTCCCGACTTATTCGATCTTTATCTTAGGAGTTTATGCCTTTACCCACCAGGGGAATTTAATGGCAGTCAGCATCGTCCAGGGGATACTCTTCATCTGCGCAGTGGCCGAGATCTACCTGCTTACCCTTCTGATAACTCGGCGGCCATGGATTGCATTTCTTGTTGGTTTGCTGGTTGGGACCAATATTTTTCTTCTGTACAGCGCGAAGCTCATCATGGCGGAAGGACTTTCCCTCTGGCTTCTCACGACGGTTATGCTCAACGCTATTGTCTTTCTCAAAACCCTTCGCCCGCTCTTTCTCTGGATAAGCTCCGGTTGCCTCTTATTCCTCCTCTTTGCCCGCCCTGAATGGGTGCTTTTCCCCTGTTTGCTTTTTCTCATTCTCATTGTCTTTACCTGGAAAAAGCTGCCCAGGCGAACGATCGCCCTGCCGGTGATAAGCTCGTTGGCGGTCATGTACCTTCTCATTGGAGGCTATATCTATGCCAATGCCAGGATAAATAATGTTGCCAGCCTCTCAACAGTCACGAATATGAATCTCATAGGGAAAGTACTACAATATCGAATGCAAGATGAAACGCCGTACAACCCATACTTGAGCCATATCTATGACGACTATCTTCGCCAGGGTCACGCCAGTCCTTTCTACATCGCTAGTCATGCTCCGGGTATTGGTGACCATTACGCTCAAGCCTCTGCTGATTGGGCAAAAAATATTATTCTCCACCACCCAGTAGAATTTCTGATGAAATCCGTTCCTCTCTTTTTTACATCTTTATATTACTACCCTGCACCTAGTATTCCCCATATAGCGCCTGGAAAATTTGTAAACATCATCAATCCTCTTTTGTTGATACAGCTACGCCTTTCTACCACAAATATTCTTTTCCCGCTCTGTGCGCTCATCTGGCTTACCCTCTGCTGCTATCGAAAGACACGACATGCTTTTGGTGTTCAGACAATGGGGTTACTCGTGCTTACTGTTGTCTACGCGGTGATCATCACCACGCTCGGTAGTTACTCTGAAAGTGAATATCCGCGTATACACGTTATCTTTGACCCATTGATCACTCTTGTCGTTTGGGGGTCTTTTGGTTTGGGCATCTATCAACTCTTATCGTTCCTCCGCGGAAGAAAGAAAGCCGGCTTTTCTCGATAAAAAGAAGCCCGAAGCGTTTCCGCTAAGTCGAACATCGTCCATTGATGCATAGAAGTTTGCGGGCTCCAGAAATCTCATTTTCTGGAGCCTTTGTTTCTCACAAGAATTCCCAGATCCTGGTCAGAAGTCCTATATATTGACTGTGAACTATGTATATCACCTATAATATACCGGAGCTTAGCTAAGTACATCTGTATGACTTCTGCTGCATGTCGCATCTCAGTGAGAAACATATACCTCTCAGAAGTTGCTTGAATGTATTCAGTGCTGTGTTCCTCAACAAAGCCAGGACTTGTAGAATTATACAGCCTTACGTTTAATAGTGCCATCAACGAAAAAAGGAACATAGTATTCATAGGCACTGTCCTTATTCGATGTGACTGATTATGTGATCTAAATTGTTAGAGAGGCTTGATTATGTCCTTGATCTCTTCGTACGCTGGTGATTCAGCTTCGCCCCAGATGCAAGATGCATCCTCCTCCGCGGAACAGGCCCAGAAACACGTAGTAATTATGGGAGCAGGCCCTGCTGGCTTAACGGCTGCCTATGAGCTGGTAGTACATCAACAGGTAGGTGTTACAGTCTTAGAAAAGGATCCCTGCTACGTCGGCGGTATCTCACGCACCGTCGAACACGACGGCTATCGTTTTGATATCGGCGGCCATCGATTTTTCTCCAAGAGTACCGAGATCGAAAATTTGTGGACCGAGATTATGGGCAAGGATCTCCTCGTTCGCCCCCGCCTCTCCCGCATCGTCTACAAAGGGAAATATTTCGATTATCCTCTCAAGGCCGCCAATGCGCTTTTTGGTCTGGGACCCATCGAAACCATCCGTTGCATCAGCAGTTATATCAAAGCGCGCCTCGCTCCCACTCGCAATCCCAGAAACCTTGAGGAATGGGTGACCAACCAGTTCGGCAAACGCCTGTTCCAGATTTTCTTCAAAACCTATACTGAAAAGGTCTGGGGGATCAGTACCACAGAATTGTCCGCCGACTGGGCTGCTCAACGCATCAAAGGGCTGAGTCTGTCGTCCGCCATCAAAAACGCCTTGCTGCCCAACAAGAAGACCAAAAAAGGCGGTGAGGTGATCAAAACCCTGATTGATGAGTTCCGCTATCCACGCCGTGGTCCAGGCGAACTGTGGGAACGGACAGCATCGATCATTGGAAAGCATGGTTATCCGGTGAAGATGGGCAAAGAGATCGTCAGCATTCAGCACGATGGCAAACAGGTCACAGGCGTCATCAGCTGCGATACCAAGGGCAACACGATGATGGAACATGGCTCGCACTATATTTCGACGCTGCCGATGCGCGAGCTAGTTTATGCCTTTGATCCCCCGCTGCCCGCTCATATTCGTCAGGCAGCCGATAAATTGAAGTATCGAGATTTTTTAACGGTAGCATTGATTGTCGACCGGGCGGAAATGTTTCCTGATAACTGGATCTATCTGCACGATCCCGATATTGTAGCCGGGCGTATTCAGAACTTCAAAAACTGGAGTCCCGACATGGTGCCCGACGCCAGTAAAACCTGCCTGGGTCTGGAATACTTCTGCTTTGAGGGTGATGGTTTGTGGACCTCGAGCGACGAGGATCTGGTGAAGCTCGGTGGTAAGGATCTACTCAAGCTCAAAATGTGCAAGCCCGAAGAGATCCTTGGAGGATTTGTCGTGCGCCAGCCAAAGGCTTATCCTGTCTACAATGATGAGTATAAGACGCACGTACGTACCATCCGTGATTACCTGGAGGCGCATGCCCCCAATCTGCAACTGGTCGGACGCAATGGCATGCACCATTACAACAACCAGGACCATTCGATGATGAGTGCGCTGTGTGCTGCACGCAATATCGCTGTCAACGCAAATCTGGACCCCTGGAGTGTCAACACTGACGCTGAATATCACGAGGGAACCCGTGACGTCGAAGATCTATCGGGGCGACTCGTGCCGCAGCGAGCTAAGTAGGAATTAGCCACGGACGAGACCGACCCATGAAGGGCAGAGAGTTTGCCGAGCTTACCTTTCTCTGTTCTAAAAAGGTGTGTAACTAACTCGATGTGCAAGTTTTTGGCTTGCCAAAGAAGGTTCATGAGGTCTACCCTCCTCAAAGAGATGACAAAGCTTTCGAGGAGGAGACTCATGAACCTGGACGACTTGATTATCACATGTTTCTGTGTGATTGACGACCTCTTGCCACAGGTCTTGGAAGGCAAGCGCCTGCGACAACGGGGTCCAATGCCCAAAGTGACGGATAGCGAAGTATCTGTGATTTGCCAATGATCTTGACCAAAATGGACATGATATGATTCAAAAACGCGATGGACAAGATATGGTTCCATTTGATATGGTGGTTCTCATTACCTTCTACTTCTTGGCCTGGATGAGCACCCACCCTCTACTTTGTTTGATTCAGCGCTCAATGGTCTGCGCACGTCTTCTGGTAATCGTCTGATGTGATGGGAAGAAAACGCTCTCGCCTTTGATACGCGCTGTCCAAATCGCACCACATTCGGGACACTGAACTTTTGCCACCCCTGCTTGCTGTAATTCAGATGGCGTAATGGCTATGTATTCGCCCGAGAAGGGGCAATGCCCTGTGATATTCTCGTTCTTTGGTGCTCCCACCTCATGGCGCACTGGGCGTTGCTCTCCCACATGAGGCTGTGGGGTTGGGTGAGGAACAGGCGGGGTGGACGTTTCAGCCAGATCACCCATCCCCAGCAATTTCTAAAGATATTGCCGACGGCTGGCAGTGTAATGTAACTCTTGCTCACCCGCTGTTGCTTCCATCGCCATGCTTTCATACTGCGCCAAAGGCAACGCGCATTCCTGGATGCGTTCCAATATAAGCTTGTCCAATCCCTCTGCCAGACTGGCAGCAACCGCTCGGACAAGCCAATCTTTCAGGACACCGATGCAGCCAATACTCCGCTCATAAAATAGGGCCAGTATTGCACCAACGCCTCGATATCGGTCTCCAGAGGAACCTGGCCCAGAAGTGTCACCAGAGCGCGTTGAAAGGCTTCTTGGTCCGGCTGGTGCTGGTAGTGATACCGAGGAAAATGCAGTTCCAGGCCGCGGCGTGCCGTTTGTCCGTTCAGTTTTCGCATGGCCTGACGGCTCCTTTGCTCACTCCAAGAGCGTGAGCAATATCCTTTTGTTGCCAACCTTGTTCATAGAGGTACCAGGCACGTCGTCTTCGCCATTCGCGCCAATCGTGGACGAGTGGTTCGTGTTTGCTCATACCACCAGTGTACTCCGGACCTCTCTTTGTTTAGCTAGTTCTGCTGAGATCAATAAGAGATTCCAGTCAATTTTCCGGTTCTTCAAGCCAACCATGCTCTTCACGAAATGGTAATCCTTGATACTGTGCTTCTTCTTGTGTCAGATAGGGGAGGAGGTGACCAATCAAGGGCTGGTTCGCCTGGTAACGTCGAAGATTTTCCCAGGCCCGCTCATGCATTAGGCGCATGGCTACGAGTGGATCACCAAGTATCCCTTTCAGGGAATGGAGCAACTGCTCTGCGTGTGTACGCTCATCTGTTGATTGATATTGTTTTCCAATTAGTCGTGAAAGTGCAAGAAGATCATCACCCGGCACAAGTCCCAGATGTTCAGCCTGAAGAGAAATGCGCAAAGCTTGTGCGAGATCGGCGTCAAGTACCGCAATATTTAATTCAGTATCATCTGCCATTCCCCTATTATTCAAATTACCTGAACCAATGGTACACCAGCGGTCGTCTACTACTACGACTTTGGCATGGACATAAATTGGGCGATAATGTTCACGACCTTGCTCACGTGTAAAAGTTCCCAGGCAGAAGGGTTCCAGCCTTCCCTCTTCAACTGCTTCCGGGGCTTCAGCACGCAGTTGTGCTAATCCAGCATCGGTAAAGGCACGCCCAACATTGGGATGATCAGGTAAGATCAGCGCCATTGCAGCGCCATGTCTCAGGGCCGTGCTCAGATTGCGAATGTTTTGTTCCATCTCTGGGCTATCAGTGCCAGCAAATGGGATATCGATGCCGTAGAAAGCATGGAGCCAAAAGTATTGATTTTCCAGGTAGATGAAGCGTTGAATATTCCTGGTAGCCTTTTGGTACACCTGGGCGATGCCACGGATAATGGGAGGAGGGAAGCGATAAGTATGCTGTGGAATAGTGCGTACAACTTGCAAAATACTGGCGGAGTCCACTTCAGGTGGTAGTGAATGCTCTGGAACGAGGAGTGACTGATTCAGCCTATGGAGTTCTACCACATCATTCCAGCGTTGACGAAAATTGGTCTCAACGTCGGCAGCGGCTGGCCCTTCAATGAGTGCGTGCGCGTCATGCCACGGATGCGGAGTAGTTCCCTGCTGGTTGCGCCGTAGCGGTGTTGTGAAAGGATGTTCTGGCGTATCCCAACGATCATAGTCTCCCGCTTTTTCGATAAGTGGATCGACTCCTCCGGCGAAAGCATGGGTGCCGTCAACTATTGAATTTTTTTGATGGAGCGATTCAATGGGATGGTGGAGGATACCTTGTGCGCTATCGTCAAGGATACAGGTGATACCTCTTTGGGTAAGTTGTTGATAGGCTGCTTCTGGCTCGTAGTGTGAGAAAAGATTGCTACATTTCCAGAGCAACACTTTGACCTCAACACCTTTCTGTACTGCATAGGCAAGGACATTTTCTACTGACAGTGATTGTGTTCCCATCCAGAAGGCAATATCCGCTTCTGAAAAGCCTTCGGCTCGTAACTCTTCAACCAGAGTGTTTTGTGTTCCTGGTTTCCCCAGGTGATCGGTGCCTCGCACAAGCTCCATCGCAGGTGTCATACCCCAGTTGGCGAGATAGATATAGTGCTGGGCCTTTACAAAGTGGCGGCACATTGTTAACAGTGCTGCACGGCCATCGATGAGATAGGTAACGCGAGATTTTGTGCGGACTGGCGCATCTCCTTCCGCCCACCATTGATCAGGAGAGTAATTCGTCTCAGATTGCATTTGAGTTCCTTTCAGTTGTCAATCCTATGCGCTTTTCATAAATATTTTCGACATGGAGAGTAATTTCGTTCACGAAACGATTCCAAACAATTTAGGATACCTTTCGCGTTCTGCTCAGCCTGCTGCTGGGAGCGCTGACGGTCTTCGTTTGTATCTGGTCTTTAGGAGTAAGCAAGATATATGCGTACCGCTCTTTAATCTGTTCAATAGCATTAGCTGTTGAGGGATAGAAGGAAATTGCAACTGTTTGTATCTTCGCCCGTTTCTCAAGCTGTATATATGCTTCACGTAATTTTAGGCTAGTGAGTTTCTTTGTCCACACCTCATATTGCTCAGGAAAATTTGGCAAAGATCGAAGATCTTGTGTGTCTCTGGTATCACTGACATGCTTGACCTGGTAGGGATCGATCTCACCAATCCAGGGAGCAGCCCATTTCGCATCTTCATACCCAAGTCGAAAAAAGATGGAGAGTGTATTTTGCATCGCACCTTTAAGTTCGCTCCCCATTTGACTCCAGTCCTGGTGGGCCAGCGTTGAAACACTTTATATTTTCTACATAGGGTCAAGATCCTCGCCAGTGTCTCCTCTCTTCATAAGCGATAAGTAGGCTTATCGGTAGATACGGAGATCAACGTTGCCGTTCTCGATAGCAGGCTGGCCCGTAACCTGCGCCTGCTGCTCCAGGGCGAGCACCTGGGCCTGGTACAGGATGCGGACCTCTTTGTCCTCTCGCACCTCCTGGGTCGCCAGCGCCTCTCAGCCAGCGAGCAAGAGCGCGCTGTATACATCCATGATTACCTGGAGGAACGCCTGGGAGAGCCACGAGCCGCTCTCCAGGCTATGCACGAGTGCGCCTGGAATAATCTCCAGCGCTACAAAGAGAACCGGCCTCTGATCGGACATCTCCTGCCCTACCTAAGCGTCGCCGAGGCCGCTAACCAGGGCCTGAATTTCCGCGAAGAGCATGGCTGGCTTGAGGAAGAGGCGCAAAAATGAATCTCTTTCGCTCCTATCGGCCGTAATAGTCTATAGGAGCCATGCTCGCATGGCCTCCTGCCAACAAGTTAGGCGCGCTGTTAATGCAAGGTATTTCAGGTTGTGAGTGTAGAGCATGCTGGGAGCCGCAGGCTCCCAGCATGCTCTACACTCACAACCCCGGCGAGTGCTGCAGGCACGAGAAGTCACGCAAGGGAAAGGACAAGCCACTGTGTACGTTGATCTCCCAGCCGAAAATATCCTTTATGAGCGCTATATGGTAGATGAAGTGCTGGGAGAGGGTGGCTTTGGGTCTGTCTATCGCGTCCGAGATATGCAAGGCAACGGCCAGGTCTATGCGCTCAAAGAGGTATCCATCCGCCAGAAAACGGAATGGAAAAGCGTGCAGTTTGAGGCCGAACTACTCAAGCAACTCGACCACCACGCCATTCCGCGCTTCTACGGCATCGTCGAAGATCCACAGCGCATGCGCGCTGGTATTTTAATGAACTATATCGCTGGACCCAACCTGGAGCGCCTGCGCAGGCAACAGCCTGAGAAACGCTTCAAGCCCGCGCAGGTTTTCTCCATGATGACACCGATTGTCGATGCCATTATCTATTTACACCGGCAAACATCATCCATCGTTCATCGTGATATCAAACCCGCCAATATTATCATGCCAGCATCGGGCCAGGGAGCAGTCCTGGTCGATTTCGGCATCGCCAAGGTATACGAACAGGATAGCACGACCAGCATTCACCGCGTCTGCTCCGCCGGCTACAGCGCGCCTGAACAATATATGACCGGCACCTGTCCTCAGACAGACATCTATAGCCTGGGCGCCACCTACTATACCCTCCTGACAGGCGAGGTACCCGCCGACGCCCTGACACGCCTCGCCCATATTAGCATCCACCAGGCTGATCCGCTCGTACCAGTCTTGCAACTGGCGTCCAACCTCCCTGAGCACATAGCGGAGGCCATCGAATGCGCCATGGCCATGGAACCACAGCATCGTTTCGCCTCCGTCAGTGACTTCTGGCAGGCACTCCACACCCCCCTACCTATCGGCGAACGACCCACGCGTAAACGGTCCGTGCCTGAAGCCATTATGTTAGGCACACCTGCAAACTCCTCGATTTCGCGCGTCGCCACGCAAGCACACACCCTACAGCGATCCTCACAGGCAAAAACCAGCCAGGAGCGGCCATGGAATGTGCATCGTGGCCTGGCAGCCCTGACCCTGGTCGTAGTCCTGGCGCTCATCCTGGGCACCATGATCTACGCCACAGCCCAGCAGGCAACGGCTAGGGACACACACGCGCAAACCATCACACCTACTACCGCGCCCTCGATGTACAGCGCTCTCGCCAGTTACTACACCGGGATAATGACCCCCAAAACATCTATCCATCACACTGCACTTACCCTGGGTCAGGTCCAGCAACACGACGCTAGCTTCAACGGAACCCTGTTCATGGCAGGCCAACCCGGCTCCCTGCATATTGAGGGCACAACCGCTATCGATCACACTCTCCAGTTCAACGTCGCCAGCAACAGCGGAACGCTCCTCTTCAAGGGCCAGGTCTACCCTGATGGGCATCTCTCCGGCAGCTACTGCCCCCAGACCCAGAGCACCATCTGCGACACCGGCACCTGGAGCGCCACCCCCGCGTCTCCCCCACCCACGCCCACACCGACGAAATCTGTCACACCGCCTCCAACCCAAACCAGTGGAGGTGGCAATAACAATGGTGATGGCAACGGGAATAAGAAAAAACACAAGGGAGAGGGCGACTAGGATGGCGCTCGACGCTGCTACAGTTTACGAGTAATCTGGTTAAAAGAGCAAGAAGCTCCAGCCTGCTAGCAGAAGTTACTTTATCTGTTCAGAACATCAACGACAGCATGCGCAATGCTACTTACTCGACTGAGGATTTTGACCGGCGATTAATTTGCCATCACGCTCTACATGATCGGTCCAGTTGGGCTGAGCGACAAAGTGAGCGCTAAGCTCTCTTAATATGCCAGTAGCGGGCGGCCCTTCTGAATAGACGAGAACACGCTCACTCTTCTATCGCCATCGTCGCGTGGTAAGCATGCAGAACCGCGTCCAGCAGGCTAGGGAAGTGCGCTTGCAGGTCCTCGCGACGCAGGGTGATAAAGAGCCTCGTCCCCTGGGCGTCGTATTGGTCACACCAGCTTCTCGCAAGACTTTGAAGTGGTGCAATTGGGTCGACTTGGCTATGCCCTCGCTCGCGGAACAGTCGCTACAACTGATGGCTTCATCTCGACCCTACAATTTGCATCTCCCGCTAGAACCTCATACACTGTATGCAGATAGAAGAGACTATGTTTATTCAGCATTGGGAGAGATGTATGTCGATAGAGCAGTATTTACGGGAGGCACCAAAGGCGGAACTCCATGTTCACCTGGAGGGCGCAGTCCGTCCCGATACGCTGTTAAAGCTGGCGCAGCGCAATGGAGCATCCTTGCCGGGTAAGAGCGTGGAGGAGCTTCAGCAGTGGTTCCAGTATCGTGATTTCAAGCACTTTATTGAGATTTACCTGGCTATTTCGAGCTGTCTGAAGCAGGCCGAGGACTATGAGCTGATTGCTTATGAGTTCGGAGAGACGATGGCGCAGCAGAACGTGCGCTATGCCGAGGCGACCTTTTCGCCCTGCACACATGCCTTTACCCTGGGAGTGCCCTTCGATATCTATTTCGCGGGCCTGACACGCGGCCGGGAGCGGGCGCGCCAGGATTTTGGCGTCGAGATCAACTGGGTCTTTGATATCGTGCGCAATATGTGCAATAAGCCAGGCGTTTCTGAGCGTGCTGACTACACCGTCAAGGTAGCTAAGGAAGGGATGCGCGACGGGGTTGTGGCCCTGGGCCTGGGCGGCAACGAGGTTGGTCATCCTCCTGAGTGGTTCGAGCGCTGGTTCGACGAGGCACGCGCGGCTGGCCTGCATAGCGATCCTCACGCGGGCGAGATCGCAGGTCCCGAGAGCGTCTGGGGCGCGGTGAAGGTCCTGGGTGCGGAACGCATTGGGCATGGTGTACGCTCAGCCGAGGATGAGAGCCTGCTGACCTACCTCGCCGAGCACCAGATCCCCCTGGAGGTCAATCCAACCAGCAATATCTGCCTGGGCGTCTATCCCGATTACGCACACCATCCCCTGCTCAAATTGATGGACGCAGGCATCCCCGTAACGGTCAATACCGACGATCCACCACTCTTTAATACGACGCTTAACCACGAGATAGGCCTGCTCCACAGCGCCTTCCAGCTTGAAGTGGCGACCATCAATACGCTCCTATTAAATGGGATACGCTACAGCTTCCTGCCCACCGAGCGCAAAGCTACCCTGCTCGCGGAGTTCGAGGCTCAGATGCTAGACCTCACCAAGCGCCATCTGCTGGCAGAGTAACCTCTGATACATGTGATCAATGTTTTTTCATGCAATATAGGCGCCGTGAACGTGGCGCCTATGTTTAGTTACGTGCGCGTACCGGGCGGTTGATCAGGGCGATGCCGGCGGCGACCGCGACCAGACCCAGAGCGTCGCGCAGGGTGAAGGGTTCGCCCAGCAGGAGGGCCGCCAGGGCCAGGCCTGCGATAGGCGTCAAGAAGTAGTAGGCGCTGACCACGCTGGCCTCACCTCGCCGCAGCAGCCAGAACCAGAGTAGCGAGGCCCCAATACTGATTACCAGCACAAGGTAGAGGAAAGACTCGATCAGTGGCGCGTTCAGGGAAAACTGCTCGGGATGCTCAAAGAGCAGAGCTGGCAGCGCCAGCGCCAGGCCAGCAGCCCCTAGTTGCACGGTGTTGACGACGAAGGCGTGCTCACGTGGTGGATAGCGCTTGTAGAAAAGCGTAGCCGCAACCAGTCCAATGACGCCGATAAAGGAGATGAGCATTCCGCTCGCGGTATCGAGCTGTCCATGCCCATTTAGCCTGGCTCCCATGACAAAGAGGACGCCGCCAAAGCCCAGGAGAAGTCCCAGGACACGCCACCATGTCAAGCGCTCCCGCAGCACAAAGGGCGCCACCAGGGTCAGCAACAACGGGTTTGTCGCCGCGATAATCGAACCCATACCTGCCGAGAGGGAGCGCAGCGCCTCGTAATTGCAGCCCAGGTATACGGCGCAATTGAGCAGGCCAAAGATAGAGAGGCGGCCCCAGGCAGCCCAGCCACGCGGCCAGGGCACACGATAAACCCAGGCCAGAAGCGCCATTAGCAACGCAGCCGTCAGGAAGCGTACTGAGAGCAGGGTAAGTGGCGGACTATAGGTCACGCCAACCTTGGTAGCGATAAAGGCCGAACCCCAGAGCAGAATATAGAAGAGTGCCACAACCACAATCAGCGGCGAACGCCGGGTGGGAGAAGCTACCTTCCCCACTGTACTCTCGTCCTGCCGAGAAAAATCTGTTGAAGGCTCTTGTTGCGCCGCGCGCGCCTGGTCTGCCGTATCCATCCAGTTATGACTCCATTCTAATTTGCATATGTCAAAGATAATGGTAGCCGTCCAGGTGCGCTTTTGCTACAGCCAATCGCACGCAACCTACATCATATTGGCTGTAACGAATGTTATCCCAGGAAAATGATAGCTGAACTGAGCACGATAAAAATTGCCAGAAGAAGGAGCGAGACACCTAGAGCGCGCAGCCCTCGCCTGCGCAACACAGCGAAGTCCACCATCAGGCCCATTGCGGCCATCGCGGCCACCATGAGAAAGGTGCTGGCCTGCACCAGTAAGGCTGCGATATCTTTAGAGAAGAAACCCAGCGAATTGATCACACCAACCAGCAAGAAGCCCAGCACAAACCAGGGTAAAGGAATCTTCTTCAGGTTGAGGCTATTGCTCACGCCAGCCTGCCTACTGGCGCGCCAGGAGAAGAGGAATGTCGCAACCACCGCCACCGGGGCTAGCAACACCACACGCGTCAGCTTGGTCAACATGGCGATGTCCGCCGCGCCCGGACCGCCCGCAGGGCCGGCAGCAACCACTTGGGCGATTTCGTGCAGCGTCGAGCCTGCCAGCAAACCATATTGTGTCGAGGTAAGGCCAATGAGATGGCCACCAAAGGCATAGAGCAGTACGCCGACCGTTCCAATCAAGCCACAGATGGCTACCGCCAGTGAGGCATCGTCTTCATCGACATCCGGCATAACGGCGGCCAGCGCGCCAACCGCCGAGGCGCCACAGATCGACTGCCCAACGCAGATCAGGAAAGCCAGGCGCTTCGAGAGACCAAGCCTATGCGCTAACCAGGGCAGCACACCGACACCTACCAAGATCATCACCAGGTCCAGGATGAGAATGCGCACCCCGCCCGAAATCAGCAGGCCAAAGTTTAGTCGCACGCCTGTCAGGATAATGCCGTAGCGCAATAGCTTCTGCGACGAGAAGCGTACACCACTGGTATATGCCCTGGGCAAACCAATAGTTCCGCGCCAGAGCAGGCCCAGCAGTAGCGCCACAGTCAGGCTCCCCATGATCGTCAGCCCCGGCAAAGGGGCCAGAAACATAGCGATCACACCCAGGATAACCGTCAGTCCCAGGCCCAGGAGAAATGGCGGCCATTTTGGACGCTCTAAACGCTGTCCGGAGGCTATTTCCCGCCTGGTTGACTTCTGCTTTATCTCCAATTCACGAACTTCGGTTTCCTGCATTGACATATGCCTCCCTTTATCATGTATGCGCCGAGACGTATACGTATACACGGTGGTTGAGATCTTTGCTCTGATCTCAAGTCTAAGGGAAGCGGCAGCATAAATCCCATACATGCTTTATACTAATGCTATAACTTAAAGTTATGAAGAGGAATAAGCATGAACCTGCACCACCTTCTTATCTTCGCGAAGGTCGCCGAGAGGCGCCACTTTACCCAGGCAGCTGAGGAGCTCCTCATCAGCCAGCCCGCTGTCTCCAAGCAGATACGCGAACTGGAGCGCGCAGTGGGGCAACCCCTCTTCAAGCAGCTTGGGCGCCAGGTTTACCTCACCGAGGCGGGTGAGGTGCTCTATGACTATGCTCGGCGTATCTTCGCCCTGGTAGACGAGGCCGAGACACAATTGGAGGAGATGCACGAACTGGAGAAGGGCCACCTCTCCATCGGCGCTATCACGACTATAGGAATTTATCTCCTGCCCGCTATCCTGGGATACTATCGCTCGCACTATCCTAAGATAGAGCTCTCCCTGGAGATCGCCAACGCCGACGACATTCAGGAACGCCTGCTGGCCAACGAGGTAGAGGTGGGCCTCGTAGAGGGACCTGTCACCCATGCCGACCTTCACCACGAGGTCTGGCAGCGTGATGAGCTTGTGCTGATCGTGGGCAATGACCATCAACTTGCGCGCCGAGAAAACATATGTCTAGAAGAGATACTCGCGGAGGGTCACCCTTTTCTGTTGCGCGAACAGGGTTCGGGGACACGCGAAGTCTTTGAGCAGGCCCTGGCGAGTCGCGAGCTCCCCGCCATACGCCCCTTCATGGAGTTGGGCAGCACCGAGGCTATCAAGAAGGCCGTCATCGCCGGACTGGGCATCTCCTTCGTCTCGCTCCACACCATCCAGCTTGAACTACAGGCGGGGCTACTCAAACATATCGAGCTCACGGATTTCACGCTTGAGCGCTCTCTCTACCTCACCTACCCACGCCAGAAGCGCCTTCCCCGGGCCGTGCAGAAATTCCTCGAATTCTTGTACGGGCAGAGCAAGCTCTGACTCCGTCCTCTGCGCTCTGCCTCTGCGATTTGAGTCCATACAAGCATGAACCCTACATTTGGCAATATGCTGCTAATAGAGGCGCTTGCGGTAGCTTTCCTCCAGATAGGCATCCATGTCTGCAACAGAGGTGTTCGCGGGATGGATCTGCTCTACCAGGATTCGTCCCAGGGAGGGAATAACCGTGCGTTCAGGCCAGGTTGTAGGATCCCAGAGGTGTGAGCGTTTGGCCGCTTTGGCACAGTGCATGAAGCACTCCTCGACCTCAAGCGCGATGGCGACAAGCGGAAGCTTCCCCTGGGCCTCCATCCGTTCGAGTAGGGCGCGATCACGAATGATCTGCGCGCGCCCATTCACGCGCAGTATCTCCTCAACGCCCGGGATCAGGAAGAGCAGGCCGACCGCCGAGGTCTGGAGAATGTTGCGCAAGGAATCGAGCCTGCGATTCCCAGGGCGCTCAGGAATGAGCAGCGTCTTCTCATCCAACACCTGGACGAAACCGGGAGCATCACCACGCGGCGAGACATCATAGTGTCCATCAGCACTCGCCGTTCCAAGCAGCAGAAAGGGAGAGTGAGCGATAAAGTTATAGCAGTGCTCATCCAAAGCTGAGAGCTGCTTACGCACAACAAGCTCACTCGGAAAACCGAGCAGCTCACGCAGTTCTTCCTCTGAAGAAATTATCTCTTGAAATCTGGGAGCGTCCATAAATAAATACGTCCTTTCGCACTCGTTTTTTAAGCCATCACACTACCAGGCCGAAACTTCACTCAGCTCGCTTAACTCCTGCTGCGCGAGCTTTATCTCAGTGGCAGCAAGACTGGCGCGTAGTTGCTCGACGGAGTTAGCTCCGGTGATGGGCGCGGTAATCACTGGTTGAGCCAGAAGCCAGGCCAGGGAGATTGCGGAAGAGGTCGTTTCATGGGTATGAGCGATACGTTGCACGCTCTCAAGGGTCTTCCAGGCACGAGCATTATCATAGCGCTTGAGGATACTCTCCGCGCGCTGACTCCCAGGAGCCTGCTCGCCGCGCCGATATTTACCGCTCAGAAAGCCGCCCGCCAGCGAGCTATAGGGAATTACCCCGATCTGGTAACGCTCACAGATCTGCTTAAGTTCGCTCTCGAACTCGGCGCGATGCACCAAATTATAATGTGGCTGCAATGAGTCATAGCGCGTCGTATGCCCAACATCGGCCTTCCAGAGCACCTCCATTAAACGCCAGGCGGGATAGTTGGCCGCGCCTACATAGCGGACCTTGCCAGCGCGTTGGAGGTCATCAAAGGCGCGCAGGGTCTCGTCGATGGGCGTCTCGTCATCGAAGGCATGGGCCTGGTAGAGGTCAATATAATCCGTTTGCAGACGGCGTAGCGAGGCCTCAACTCCCTGAATGATGTGTTGACGCGAGAGGCCACGCTCGTTGGGTCCAGGCCCCATAGGCTGATAGACCTTGGTAGCGATCACGACCTGCCCCCGATTGTCACGCGCCTTAAGCCAGCGTCCAATAATTGTCTCCGAGATACCACCCAGTTTCTCATCTACCCAGCGCGCATAGAAGTCCGCCGTATCCATAAAGTTGCCGCCCTGTTCCACAAAGGCATCCATCACAGCAAAGGCCGCCTGCTCATCGGCTGTATAGCCCCACTGCATGGTTCCCAGGCAGAGCTGCGAGACCTTGAGTCCCGTCCGTCCCAACTTGCGATACTCCAATGTTTTCCTCCTCTTCTCATTAGCCCTATGTGTAAGTTGTTTCTGCTGTCTACAGCGGCAAGAGGGAAACCCCAAACCCCGCCAGGGGCGCTGCCCCTAGACCCCTTCGAGAAAACATACACATGACATTTATACGGTGTGGCGAGAAAACCGCGAAGTCTTCAGCTTCGTGGATGAATCGCCGCTTCTCACTAATACATTTTCTCTGGGGTATCTAGCACATGCGTTCATCCTTACACAGCATACCACCTCTCAGCCACCTGTCGTTTGTTATCTATAAAGTATTCTCAGCGCCTACGACACTTGGGGAGAATGAGGCGTAGTGGCAAGAAGTCACTGGTAGATGCCAAGAAGAGTGTGGGGGCAAGGGGCGTGGAATCACCTTGCCCCACACTCTTCTTATGAGAATGATAAATGTTTAGCGCACGCTCTTGATGGGGAAGTTAGCAATCGCACCGAGTAGGGCGAGCACTGCCGCCATACATCTTATCAAATCCTTAAATGCATATGCTATTCAGCACAAAAAGCGGAAATGCAATTAGGAGAAGAGTACACACCCTAAAAAAGGGGAGTATTGAGTGCGGTCAGAGAAGCCTTGTAGCACGCCACAACGTATACTCTATTGACACTCCTCCTGCTAAAGCAAGGGGGATTCTTCTTTCATCCAGCCCGCTTGCCCGTTCTGGCCTTGCGACCAGAACGCGTAGAGGCGTTCTGTCCAGAAGCGTTCGGTGTGGCTTGCGCCTCACCCGTTCCTGTCTGCCCGACAGTACGATAGGCCTTTGCTAAAATGTTGCGCGCCCCATTGTGATCGCGGTCAAGCACCACGCCAAAGGAAGGACAGATGTGGGTCCTCACACTGAGTGACTTCTTGACCCGTGCCCCACAGGCGCTACAATCCTGGCTCGTGAACGCTGGCTCGACGGCGATGACGGGGATGTTGTGAATATGCCCATAGTAGGTGAGCCACCCAATGAAGCGGCCCCAGGCGGCATCACTGATCGACTTTGCCAGTTTGCGGTTCTTCACCAGATTGGCGATTCTCAGGTGCTCATAAGCAATCAGATCGTGAGATGTGATCAGCGCGTTCGCCGTCTTTCTGGCGAAATCTTCACGCTGCCTCTGAACCTTGAGATAGCCTTTGGCAAGCTTCTTTCTTGCCTTCTTGCGATGCTGAGATGTCTTCTGTGTGCGAGACAGGCGACGATGCAACCGCTTGAGCTTGCGTTCGGCCTTTCTCAGATGGCGCGGGTTGGCGACGGTGTTGCCCTCTGCATCGGTCAAGAACGCTTTGAGTCCGAGATCAATGCCGGTATGCTTGCCTGTTGGTACATGCTCAATGTGTCGTTCAGCTTGTATAGCACATTGAGCATAGTAGCCATCGGCACGCCGGATGAGACGAACGCGATTGATAGCAGGTAGGGGACGAGTAGCAAGATCACGACTCCCGATCAGACGCAAACGACCGATGCCACAGCCATCGGTGAAGGTGAGATGTCTACCATCTGGCTCAAGCCGCCAGCCAGTCTGTTTGTACTCCACACTGCGGCAATCGTGCTGAAATTGGGGATAGCCTTTCTTGCCGGGTTTCTGGTTGCGGCAGTTGTCATAGAAGCGGGAGATAGCAGCCCATGCGCGATCAGCAGCGGCTTGCCGGGCCTGAGAATTAAGCAGGATGGCAAAGTCGTACTCTTGGGCAAGTTGGGAGCAAAAGCATTGCAGATCGTTCCTGTTAATGCCACGAGTATCCATCCAGAGGCGCAGGCACTTGTTACGGATGAACTGGGTCACCCGTATGGCTTCATCAATGGCGCGATATTGGGCCTGTGTGCCATCCAGTTTGTACTCGTAGATCAGCATTCTCTCACTCTTGCTCCTTCCCTCTTGCTGTGGTATATGGTACATTAAAATATTGATGTATGCAAGAGGTGAAAGAATTGAAACGTACAACTATGTATCTGAACGAGAAACAACACCAGAAATGACATGAGCAAGCTGAGAAAGAGGGTGTTCCGGTTGCGGAATTGGTACGGCGTGCCGTTGATGCGTTTCTTCTGTGGGACGATCCAACGTATCAACCCAACCCACCCCAAAACAAGGACTCGCCATTCATCCCCCGCTTAAAAGACGGGGGCTTTCTGGCTCGTTTCTTGTAACAGAGGCTATTCTGTGAGGAGCAAACTAAATGCCAGTGCATCTGTTTTATGCTTGCTTACCAGTGTTTTCTCTTGTCTAAGCGTAAAGTATCAGGTTCCTTTGTATCAAGCTGAGAATTATTCGCCTGAGCAAACAGAGAACGGTAAGGCTCCTATCCATGCCCGGTAGTGAAGAAAAGCTTACACTCAGGTACAATGAATAGTAATAGCTTGCTTTTAGCTACTTGTAGTTCAGCCTTATCAACTGAACAAGAGAGAGACATTGATGAATATAGTGATAAATCACATGGATATAGATCAGTTACCAAAGACACCCTCTACATTTGCAAATGTTGTAGAGCAATTCTTGCAAGAATGCTGCATATTGGAAGAACAACAAAGCATTGAGGATGCCCAGCTCTTCGCTAATTTCCGCGCATACTACAAACGAGTATGGCAGGGCGAACCACATCCGGCACTGCTTGGCCAGTTTCGCGTTGAACTTACACAGCGAGGCTACCACTCCAGCAGTGACAAGCATCCTACCTGGTACGGCCTCACGCTTCGCCCCAAAGATGCATAGCTAGAACAGGTATCTCGGTTGGAGAACTCTGAACGCCCCTTTCTAGTTGATAAGCATAACAGGGCGCCTCGTGCCTTGCTTCGGCCCCAATCTTCCCTCGCCTCTCCTCTACGCAACTGACCTTTAAGGCAGGTTTTTTTAGCCAATCAACATAGCTCTCCCTATGTCTTTATCCCCTTATCACTCTCGCTCTGGTGTATCCTCTTTCTCTGCCTGAGCCTGATTCCAGCTACGCAAAAGCTGCACAGCCATTTCTTTCTCTATGTTTGCGCGCTCTTCTTTGCTCGAGAGAGTCCAGTTCATGAGACGGTAAGAGCCTCCAAACGAGATAATAAACGCTGGAAGCGATACCAATACAATCAAGCTTCCAAATAAGAGATCGTGTGTGATAGCGAGTAGAATTCCACAGACAAGAGTCGCTAAACAACTTACCAGGGCAATACCTACAAAAATAAACGTCTCCTTATTTGGCACCAGGCCTACGTTCCACAGTAGGCGTCGTACTTTCTCCATAGGTACATCCTTTCATCTATTATAACCAATAGCAATGTATGTTAATACTTATTTTTTATATATGTTTTAACATCTCAGAAAATGCTTTGTCAAGGAATAGATGTATTTGAGAAGAAAGAAGAACACAGACAAAAACTGTCAGCGCTACTTCATAGCTCATTTAGCATATGAAGTGGAGGGATGGCAATGTCTCGACATTGCCATCCCTCCACTTCATATACATCTGCCCAGTGTCGCAGGCGCTGAGTAGTGATTAGAAGAAGAACAAAAGAGAACCAAACAACACAGCAACAGTAAAAGCGATCAAAAGAACATATATAGCATGCTTGGCATTAGAGCCACCATAATTTAAATTTGTCATTTCATACTCCCCAATAAACAACCAGTAGGATCAGAAAACCTTCAGGTATCAACACGAACGATAAGAGGAAAAAGTACTCAAAGAAACATAATGAATCACTAATACATAGTATGTACTAAACGTTCACGCGCCTCAATGCGTCACTTCATAAATTTTCTGTGAGTTTGCTCATAGTATCTTGCTGACTGTTTATGCCTTCACGCCTGCGGCGCTCAGGGGATCCAGCCAGCCAGGCTTGACCTGAATGTCAAAGGCTTTTTGCGGCCAATATACAAATATACCTGCCCCGCTTGACAGTGGCATTCTCTGCATGTATCTTCTGGAAAGCCCTACGCGTCATGCGCCATCAGTCCCGCGTGTAATAATAATGTCGGCCATTACGAATGAAAGTAATCTATATGAGTGATTCAGTGTATGTTGTTCATGACCTGGTCAAGCAGTATCCGGGGCAGGAGCAGCCAGCGAATAAGGATATTAACCTGGCGATTGAGCAAGGTGAGATCTTTGGTATTCTAGGCAGTAACGGTGCTGGCAAGACGACGCTGGTACGCCAGATGGTTAACCTGCAACGCAGCACCTCGGGCCAGATCACACTCTATGGCAGGGATATTCGTCAGCATCCCTATCTCATTGCGCAATATGTTGGCTATATGCCCCAGGATAGCGAGGCGCTCAATAATATGAGTGTGAGCGAGGCCCTCTACTTTACGGCCCACTTGCGAGGGATGAGCCGATCAGATGCGCGTCGTGAACGCGACGATCTGCTCAAGCTCTGGCAAGTCGAGGAGTTACGCGATAAATATAGCCCCAGGCTCTCAGGCGGCCAGAAGCGTATCCTGCGCCTCGCCGTCGCCACCGCCGCGTGTCCGCCCATTCTAATCCTCGACGAACCTACAAACGATCTCGATCCCCAGAAGCGCAAGCTGGTCTGGGATGTGCTGCGCCACCTGAATAGCGCGTATGGCACGACAATTATCTTTATCACACACGATGCCATCGAGGCTGAGAAGATCGTGCAACGCGTAGGCATCATGCGCCAGGGCAGTTTCGTGGCTATGGGTCCCCTGGCTGAGCTTAAGCGCGAGGTCGGCGAGAAGATGCGCCTGGAGCTCTTCTTTCCGGCTGAGTCTCCGCCACCACTGCCAGCACACCTGCAATACAACGAGCTCGCGCCTGGGCGCTGGCTCGTGCTCTTAGAGCGTCACGAGGCTGGCGCGGTCATTGATGCCCTTCCCCTGCATACTATTGACGACTTCCACCTGTATTCCGCGACACTGGAGGATATTTACCTGCACTATGTCACAAAACATCCAGCTACCACAAACGCTACCCGGTGAGCGCCGCGCGCCTTCACTGCTGACGCAATTTCTCGATGTATTCTTGATCGAGCTAACCAACTGGCGCTGGTCCTGGCGCTCACTGCTCGTCCTGGGCATGATCTCACCGTTACTCAGTATTACAGCCCTCGGCACCTTTGCCCGCGATTCAGGCCCACTCTCGTTGAGCTATGTCCTGGTTGGCAATATCGTTCTGGCTACCCTCTTCAATAATATGAATAACGTCAAGATGCATGTCCTATTTATACGCGAGCATGGGACGCTCGACTACTTCGCGACCTTGCCCATCCGGCGCTATGTCCTGATTCTAGCGCTCCTGGCGGCCTTTCTCCTTCTCTCGCTCCCCTCACTCCTGGTGACAGTCATCGGTGGAACGCTTATTCTGGGTGTGCATCTCCAAATCAGTCCCTTACTGCTCATTGTGCTGCCTCTATGCACGCTGCCCTTCTCCGCCATAGGCGCGATCATTGGAGCACGTATACGCACACCTGAGACCGCTGACGCCTTAGGCTATATCCTGACACTGGTACTGGTCGCCCTTGGCCCTGTGATGATTCCGCCCGATCATCTGCCGCCCTTCCTGATCTTCATTGGCCGCTTTAGTCCGGCGACTTACGCGGCCTCGGCCCTACGCCAGGTCTTGCTGGGACCTATCACCAACCAGCTCCTCATCGATATAGGCGTCATGGCTGGTCTCACCGTTATTGCCTTCTGGTTCGTCAACCGCAAACTGGACTGGAGTGTCTAGCACATACTTGCTCATGTAGTTTATGAGGGCTTACGTATTGTACGTAAGCCCTCATAAACTACATGACGACTTCTTGCATCTGTTAAAAAAGATTAGGATTAAGTTAATTCCTTTAACACTTTTTGCTTGACAATAATCAATATATATTTATACTTCTATCTAAGACACAATTCTTTATGGTAATGTCGCAATTACCGCATCGAATATTTTGTGCCTTTTTTCAGGAGAGGAAATGTTTGTGCCAGGCATGGAAGTCACCTCGCGACTTTTATGTGCCATTTCTTCTAAAGAACCTCTTTGCGTTGTGTTTGATGCATTCTTCGCGCGAAAAAGGGCGTTTCGCAGGCAAGAAAGCTGCTCACCCACAGAAAAGCTCTCTTGCTGAAAGAGGAATTCGCATTACTTCTTATCCGAAGCCCTGAGCGCTAGGCGCGCAAGTGACATTGGGTTTCGGAATAAGACCTTAGCGAAAGGAAGGCACATTGAAAAGGCTTATCAGTCTCTTCAGCATCGCAACCCTACTTTCCTTCATGTTGCTCAGCTTTAACTCTACTAACGTATTTGCTCAGCAGCACCCATCCAAACTTCGCTTCCATAGTGTTTGTGGTATTAAAGTGGTTGACCTCGCGCAATGTAACGCCATCCAGATTGATGCCAACACCAGCGGCGTGAAGCCCAATGCTAGTAGTCCCTCTGGTTACAATCCTGCCGATCTTCAGTCGGCGTACAAGCTGCCATCCGCCAGCGCGGGCAGCGGGCAGACCGTCGCCATCGTCGATGCTTACGACGATCCTAACGCAGAGTCAGACCTGGCCGTCTATCGCTCACAGTTTGGTCTCCCCGCCTGTACCACAGCTAATGGCTGCTTCAGGAAGGTCAACCAAACTGGCGGCACAAAATACCCACGTGCTAATAGCGGCTGGGCTGAGGAGATCTCTCTCGACCTGGACATGGTTAGCGCCATCTGCCCCAACTGCCACATCCTGTTGGTTGAAGCCAGCTCCGCTTCTTTCACCAACCTGGGCACAGCAGTCAACACAGCTGTGAATCTGGGCGCTAACACCGTCAGCAACAGCTACGGTGGCAGCGAGTCCAGCGGCGAAACCGCCTACGCCTCATTTTACAACCATCCTGGACACATTATTACCGCCAGCTCTGGTGATAGCGGCTATGGTGCACAGGTTCCCGCGGCCTACAACACCGTTGTTGCGGTTGGTGGTACCTCGCTCAGCAAGAGCAGCAATAGCCGTGGCTGGTCCGAAACGGCCTGGAATGGCGCAGGCAGCGGATGCAGCGCCTACATCTCCAAGCCAAGCTGGCAGAAAGATACTGGCTGCTCCAGGCGCACCATCGCCGATGTATCGGCGGTTGCCGATCCAAACACGGGCGTCTCAGTCTACGACACCTATGGGAATGTCGGCGGCTGGCTCGTTTTCGGCGGCACCAGCGTTTCTTCGCCCATTATCGCTAGCGTTTATGCTCTGGCTGGTAATGCCAGCAGCGTCAACGCCGCTTCTTCTCTCTATAGTCATACGGGTAATCTCTTTGATGTGACCAGTGGCAGCAATGGCAGCTGCGGCGGTTCCTACCTTTGCACAGCCGGTACTGGTTACGATGGACCCACTGGCCTGGGTACACCCAATGGAACTGGAGCCTTCTAGTTTGTGATTTCTAGCTTATAAACTAGCATTTCTTCTCTTTCAGGCCTTGCCGCGAGGTGGCAAGGCCTTTTCATATGCTCATCACCACGCTTTACCAAAGCATGCTATGCCTGCTCAACTGGAATTTGTGCCTCATTGAACTCGGGCGGCGTGGCAGGCCTCTTATCGTTTTCCAGCCTCTTCTGTTTTCTTTTGCCTCGCAGGCGTGGATTGGCGATCTCGTCAATACCAAAGTTGATAAAGGTGAGGCCCGCACCCAGCAGGGCGATACAGAGGCCCGGCGGCAGAAACCACCACCATGCACCCAGTAACAGAGCATCGTTGTTCCCAGCCCAGTAGAGCATCGTTCCCCAGCTCACAGCCGTGATATCGCCCAGGCCCAGGAACTCCAGACCGGTCTCCGCAAGAATAGCGTAGATAATGGTACCCAACAGCTGCGCGGCCACAATGGCGATCTCATTAGGCAAGATCTCATAAAAAATAATGCGCCAGTCGCTCTCACCACTGGCACGCGCTGATTCTATACACTCACGACTGCGCATAGAGAGCGTCTGAGCGCGCAGGACACGTGCCCCCCAGGACCAGCCGGTAACCGTGAGCACGATAACGATGGTCAATGGTCCTTTATAGGCAATAAAAGCCGCCAGCAGAATCGCCAGGGGCAGGGTAGGGAGCACGAGAAAGATATTCGTGATCATTGAGAGAATTTCATCTACCCAACCACCATAATAGCCTGAGGCCAGCCCAATCACGATAGAAATAAGCATGGTCATAACACCAATGGCTATGCCCATGAAGACGGAGATACGCGTCCCGACAATCACCTGTGCCAACACATCCTGTCCTGTCTGGGTTGTTCCCAGCCAGTGGGAAGCTGAAGGCGGTGTCAGGCGATCCGGGCTAAAGGCATTGGGATCCTGCGGCACAATGAGAGGTCCCACAATCGCCAGGAGTAAGAAGAAACCCAACACAATCAGGCCAAAACTTACCTTGCGATTCTGCGTCAGAAGGCGCCAGAGGTCACTCAAGCGCAAGCTTCGAGCCGAGAGTCCGGTCGCTGTTTCACTCGTTGTTACCTGCATATACATTTCCCTCTCTAGCTTCTACTTATGCGCACACGCGGGTCGAGCACAACATAGAGCGCGTCCGCCATGAGATTCGCCGCCAGCACGGCCACCGTAATTACCAGGAAAATTCCCTGCAAGAGCGCGTAATCCAGGTTATCGACCGCCTGCAAGATGGCAAAGCCAATTCCAGGATAGGAGAAGACAATCTCGGTCAAGAGCGAGCCGCTAACGACAAATCCCAGCGAGAGCGCAAAGGCAGTAATGTTGGGTAAAATGGCGTTGCGGGCGGCATAAGAGAACATGACCCGCCAGGGCGAGAGACCTTTGGCCTCCGCCATCAGCACATAGTCCTCGGCCAGCGTCGTAACCATGGCATTACGCATACCCAGCAGCCAGCCAGCCAGCGAGCCAATAATAATCGTCAAGGCGGGAAGAACGGCGTACCAGGCCGCGCTCAGGATAAAATCGAGGTTCCAGCCCGGATCGGCTACATCCGAGTCATAGCCGCCATGAATGGGAAACCAGTTTAGCTGGGAGCCAAGTACATAGAGCAGCACCAGTGCCAGCCAGAAATAGGGGATTGCCGAGATAAAAGTAAAAAAGGGCGAGAGTACCACGTCCATCAGTGAACCACGCCGCCAAACAACGATGATGCCCAGTAATGTACCAATAACAAAGCTGATGACGAGGGCCGTCCCCACCAGGACCAGCGTCCAGGGCAACTCTTGCATGATTACCTCAGAGACTGGAGTCGGCAGGTAGGTAATGGACGTCCCTAGATTTCCATGCATCAAATTGTTTATGTATTGTCCGTACTGCGACCAGAGCGAGTCATGGTTGACGCCTAGAGAGATCTCCAATGCGTGCTGGGCCTGCGGCGACAACTTACCACGCATACGTGACATCATAGCGCTGGCTGGATTGCCTGGCGAGAGATGTGGAATGAGAAAATTAAGCGTGACCGATGCCCACAGGGCCAGGATGTAGAAGATAATACGGCGAAGCATATGGCGCATGCCTGCCCCCTTCTAGATGAAAAAATCACCGTACAAAAAGCCTTGTCACATGCAGAGAACACTACCAATAGGGGACCGGGCTGAGCGGCCATCAGCGACCCAACCCGGTATGTAGACGCTATATTGGTATAGCGTCCATAAGCTCGAAATGCCTACTCAACCTGGTGCAGATTAAGCACGACATACTCGATATCTGGATAGGTGGCCGTGCCAGGGGCCGCATAGGGATGCTGCGCGTCAGGCCAGCCCGTGAACTTCTTAGTACTGTATTGATACCAGTACGGCTCATTGGTCAGGGGAATGCTGGGCAGTTGCTCAACCATGATCTTCTGCAAGGCCTGAATGGCCTGTTTCTGCGCGTTGGGATCGGTCGATGAGGCATATTGATCCAGCAGTTTATCCGTATTGGGATCGTTCCAGCGCTCATAGTTCGAGGGTGCGGCCTGGCCATTGGGCGCGCTATTAGTGCTCCTGAGCAAACCATCAAAGATGTAGTAGGGGGTCGGGCCGGGATTGGTCCAGAGCATCGCCAGATCATAGTTCCCCTTCTGCAAGGCATCGTAGTATGCATCAAAGGCGATGGTATTGACCGTCACCTTAATGCCAATAGCCTGCAAATCACTCGCTATAAGCTGACAATCGGTAATCCAATCGGTATAGCCACTGACGACATTGAGGTTAAAGGTCAGCTTCTTCCCCTGTTTATCGGCATAGATGCCGTCTCCACCCTTACTAAAGCCCGCGCTCTCCAATAGCTGTTGTGCCTTCGCGGCATCCACCGAAAAGGACAGCCCGCCATACTCAGGCGCCGTATAGTCTTTATTGGCGGGAAGGATCAGCGTCGGACTGGCGGCAGGCTCATAGCCACTCTCGCCAACTTTATTCAACTGGTCGCGATTGATAGCATCGCTGATCGCCTGGCGCACCGGGAGCTGGTTGAAGGGGTACTTTGTGATGTTCATGAAGAGCATGACCACGTCGCTGGAGGGGAACCAGTAATGATTATGCACTGGATCGAGCTTGATGTATGTTTTCTCAATATCAGGAATATAGAGGTTGGTCCAGTCGATCTCGCCCTTTTGAAGAGCCAGTTCGGCACTGGTATTGGAGTTATAGGCCGGAATCTTTAGTTCGCTTACCTCGGGTTTACCAGGTTGCCAGAACCTGGAATTCTTGCTCAGGGTCACCAACTGAGGCGTGAAGGATTTCAGCACAAAGGGACCGGTGCCAACGGGATTAGGATCGGCATATTGCGCTGGATCTCCCTTCACAGCGGACCAGACATGCTTGGGTAGAATATAGGTCTGGCCACCTAAGTACCAGATAATCGGATAGTAGGGAGCGTTCAAGGTTACCTTCACGGTGCTACTATCGGGCGCGACAACATCTTTGAAGCGAGGCGAGATACCACTGACATCAATCGAGGGATTCTGCTTGATCAGATTGAAGGTAAATACGACATCGTCGCTGGTAAAGGGCTGACCATCCGACCACTTTATATCTTTGCGCAGGTGGAAGGTAATGCTCGTAGCATCGCTGGCAAGGTCATAGCTCTGGGCCAGCCAGGATTTAATGTCGCCATTGAGGCGATTAAAATACAACAATGTCTCATAGATCATACCCGGTGTGCCACTGATCACGCTGGATGAGTAGGGATTGAAGTTCCGTGTGTAATCTCCACCAGCATTCGCCAGCATCGTCAAGGATGTGCTTTTGTTGCTTTTGCTTGTGGTGCTACCACCACAAGCAACAAACAAGAGAGAGAGCAGCATGAGCAGAGAGAGGCATGCCATCGTGGTTCTGCTCTTGCGCGTCAGCAAATTAGTGTGTGCCACCAGACACCTCCTGAAGCGACTGAGAAATACGCTCAGCTAAACAGAGTAGACAAAACGCCAATGAACCTCTTGCGCTATATTAATGATGAAATAACTATGTATCATTTTTACGCTCTTGTCAATATTAACCCTTCTCAAATATAGTAATATACATAGCACCATGCTGCTTCCAAAGCCATTTTATTTAAAATCTAAAATCTGCTACATTCACTTCCTCTATCCATGGTAAAAATACGTTTTGGACTCAAATAGCAAAACACTATGTTCATGCATTGACTTTGAGGTGAAATTTGCTTATCATACTTTCATGAACTTATTGCGCATCATTTTTGCCGGAAAGTAGGAGAATGTGACAAGCTCAGTAACCGCCAGGGATGTCGCTAAACTGGCTGAAGTGTCCGTGGGAACTGTATCAAGGGTCTTCAACAACCACAGCAACGTCAGTGAAGAGATTCGGCAACGTGTCCTCAAGGTAGCGGCCGAACTGGGCTACTACCGGAACACAGGGGGACAGGCAATCTTACCGCGTACACAAAACAGGATATTGAAAGAGGTAGGCTTTCTCTATTGCTCAAGCATTGAGCCAACTCCTGCCACGATGGACCCCTACTGGGCGCCGATATTTCACGGCGTTGAAAGCGCCTCCCGGCCCTCAAATATTAAAATCACCTACCGCACCATCACCGATATTTACCTCAACCCAGCCCTGCTGACAACCGTTCTGTATGAGATGCGCCTGGGAGGCATCATCCTGGTTGGACAGGCCAATGCCCAGACCATCGCGGCCATTCATGCCACACATACACCGGTCGTCCAGGTAGACAACTATGTCGCGGACTTGCCCACGCCAATTGATACGATCCTACCCGATAATCTCCAGGGTGCCCGACTGGCTATGGATCATCTCTTTGAACGGGGACACCAGCAGATCGCTTTTATTGGCGGCCCAACACTTCCCGGACCCGCGCCTGCACAACAAATTTACTCCATTCAACAACGCTGGATGTGCTACTGTATGGCCTTCCTCGGCCGCAACTTGCCCATCAACTTTGATCTTGTAGAGGCTGGTAATCTTACGATGGAGGGAGGGTATGCAGCCTGCAAACGCTTGCTCGAGCGTGAGGTTGCCTTCAGTGCGATCTTCTGCGCAGACGATATTACGGCCATTGGCGCGATGAAAGCCCTACGCGAGGCTGGCTGCCGGATACCAGGCGATGTCTCACTGATTGGCTTCGATGACATCGAACTGGGACAACACGTCACCCCGGCTCTCACGACGATCCGCGTCAATACTACTGCGATGGGAACTATCGCCCTACATACGTTAATCGAACGGGCAAATAATCCCGAGGCCCCTTATATGACCCGGCTGATAGGCACAGAACTGGTGATACGAGAATCGGTGGCTCCGCCTCAGCACTCACGCTGAACAATGTAGTATGCTATGCAAGAAGGATCCATTTTATTTCTCGTCAGAAGGAGTAGAATATGTCATTACTCGACCTCTCGTCCGACCAGCTACTCACCACCACACGCTCAGTACGTAAGCGGCTCGATTTCTCACGCCCCATTGAGCCAGAGATTCTGCAAGAATGCCTGGAGATCGCACTCCAAGCACCAACTGGCAGCAATATGCAGTCCTGGCACTTCGTCGTGGTAGATGATGCGCAGAAGAAGGCCGCCCTGGCAGAACTTTATCGCCGCAGCTACAAGGACTATCGCCAGGCCACTGCCGCCACGTCAGGTACGGCCTTCGCTAAAAATCCCGAGCGCGGTCGCGTGCAGGAGCGCGTCGGCAACTCGGCGGACTACCTGGCCGAGCATATGCACGAGGTTCCCGTCATGCTCATCCCCTGCTTCCGTGGCCGCACCGAGAATCTACCTAGCGGCATCCAGGCCAGCATCTGGGGGTCAATCCTGCCCGCCGCCTGGAGCTTTATGCTCGCCGCGCGCGCCCGTGGCCTGGGCAGTTCCTGGACCACCCTCCATCTTACCTATGAGAAAGAGGCCGCCGACATCCTCGATATCCCCTACAACAAAATCACGCAGGCCGCACTCTTACCCGTCGCCTATACCCTCGGCACCGACTTTAAGCCCGCCCCCCGCGAGCCACTAAGCAAAATCCTGCACTGGAACCAGTGGTAAGCCCTAGATAACGTAAAACATCATAGGTGCCCGATTTATGACTCTGCTAGGAAATTGGGAAACGCGCTCTCCCTCGGTAGGGACCAGCTTCAACGCGTCCGAATGCCATTCATGGCAGTGCGGCGTAAGCCTGTTTTTGCCGAGAAAGAGATAACCCATCACGCAAAACGGAGCAGAGGAACGGTTCGGACTGCGCCCACAGGCGATTATGAATTTTAACTTTCAAAATCGGGAAACTGCATAGCGCGAAAAAGTTATCTACCTTGGTTGTTAAAATTCATAATCGCCTTCGGACGCGGTAAACCGGGTCCCTCCCTACCGAGTGTGATGCGTTTCCTAGCAGGGTCATTAACGTGGCGCTTGTGTTTAGGCATTATCTCCAGGTGTTGCTAATGCCGAAGTATCATTCAGCCGTTCGTTGATTATCCTTGCCAGCGCGGTGATGGGTACACGCAGCATTTTGCCGCTGGTGGCTACTACATAGGCGCTTTTGGCTGGCGGGATGCGATAGTGTCTGTAAAGCTCTTCGACCTGGTAGCGCAATTCACGTATCTGCTCCCAGCGGAGTGCAGCCTCTACCTTCTCGCGCCCCCTGAGCAAGAGAAAGCCCTCCGCACAGATATAGGCTCGCTCCTGCTTGACCAGGCGATTGATCACATTCATCAGCAGAACGCCTGCGCTCACAACAAGCAGCGCCCCCAGCACCAGCAGAAATATGTAACTCCAGTGCGAGCGCGCCCATAACTCCAAATCAATCACACTTCCATCACGCTCAAAAACCGCGTCGAAGCGCCTAAAAGGTCCCAGCACGTAGAGACTGCCCTGGTGGTCACCAAAATAGTAAAATAACAACGGGCTGGTGTATAGGACAAGCTGATACCCACCATAGAGAGCTGGCAACGCAAATAACAGGCTCAGAAGCGTTCGACGCACGTCCCCACGCTGGAAACAAAGCTGAGGCACACCTAGGCGATACTTCTCCGCCAGGCGATAGGCCTCCAATGGCAATGGTCGCACCACTATTGCCTCCTCAAAAAATAAAACACTCACTCATACACTAAAATAAGCTCTTGTGTACAAGACACTATAACATGAAAATGGCTGTATGTGTGGCCTCAATCCAAGCAGGCGCAATACACTCAATGCCCCTGTCTCTTTCTTCATGCATATTTCCTCTGGCGCCTTCCTCGGCTTGGGTAAGGGTGTGTGGTGGCGGAATGGCTGCGCCATTCCGCCACCACACACCCTTACCCCCTGAGCGCCGCAGGCGCGAAGGCCTTACCAGGCGAAGTCTATGCAAATAGTTCTCTTTTATGCGCTATAATGACACGGTGCAGGAAGCATCCAGCTTCTGGTTGACACAACGGGCTTTAGCCCGCCGCAAGCTGCGCCGTTTCAACGGCGGCAGTGAGGCGTGCCCAGGCTTTAGCCCTTGCAGAGCACAATATAGAACATATGTTTGACAACTCCAATACATTGTCGTATACTCTAAAAGAGACACAATATATTTGTTTGAGAGAAACGTACTAAAAATGGCAAAAGCCACGAAAACAATCAGACAAGCGTTGCAGTATCCGCCACAGTCAGCCCACTCCTTCGCGGAGCATCAGGCGCTCTACAATCGTGTCGTGGCCTTCTACTTTGAGGTCATCCAGGCCCATGAGGGCATCCTCTCTCTCAAGAACAAGGAGGCCCTCACCGCCCTGGAGAAACTCACCCATGCGACGGAGAAGGGTCCCCATCCCATTCTGCCACTCTCCGACATCGCCCCGGATATCCCCGCGATGTTCCGGCGCGCCGCCATCAATGCGGCCCTTGGCTCTGCTCGTGCATTTTTCTCCTCGCTCAAAACGTGGCGAGCACGCAAAGAGAAGCACGAGGCCAAACCATGCAAAAAGGGCAAGCAGAAGCAGCCGTTCAGGGAGCGGCCACCGGTCCCGCCGCGCACCTGGAACAAGTCGGTCTCCTTCTACGCGGGCTTGTGGAAAGAACGCTCTCAGCACTCCATCATGCTCAGAGTGTGGACCGGCTCGTGCTGGTCCTGGCTCAAAATTGGTGCGCTTTCTCGCGATCTTCCCGAGGGGTACGCACTAGGGAGCCCGCAACTGGTTCGCAAGGGCAACCGCTGGTGGTTGCATACTCCCATCGAGAAAACGTTGGAGGCCCCCGCCAACGTTGTTGAACAGATAGCATCCAAAGAGAGACGTATCTGCGCAGTCGATTTGAACCTCGACCAGCATGTAGCCGTGTGTACCGTCCAGGCAGTCGAAGGCACCATCCTGTCTACGTCCTTCATTGGAAATGGCACAGCGGTATCGGGCACAAGGCGCGCGACTGCTCGGACGCATTGCGCACAACCGATCTCAGACTGGCATCATTGCCCAAGGGGAACAGGACAATGCTGATCTGTGGCGCAAGATCAGGCACGTCGATGAGCACATCGCGCACCAGGTGAGCGCCCGCATTGTCCAGTTCGCCATCGAGCAGCAAGCAAGCATACTGGTCTTCGAGCATCTAGGCAACCTGCGCCCGGAAAGAGGCACGTATTCGCGCCGCAGCAACATGAAACGCGCCTACTGGATGCGCAGGGCGCATCTTCAAGTACGCGAAGTACAAGGCGTGGAATGCACGTGGTATCATCACGTGCCGCGTCAATCCGCGCAATACGAGCCGGCAATGCCATCGCTGTCACGCGCCCGTCATTCGCTACAATGAGGGCGAGCCGGTTGAGGGATACACGCCCGGCGCGGCGCTTTGCCTGTGCCCACAATGCCAGATGCGCGACCATGCCGACCGCAATGCCAGTCTGAGAATCGGGCAGCGCTTGATCGAGCGCTCCCAAGAACCGTTGAAGGAAAAGCCTCATGCTCGTTCGCGATGTGCGATGAGGGGGTCGAAAGACCCAGGTGTTGGGATCTCTCAGGATGCCGAACGCGAAGGGCAACCATCTCTTGCTCAAGCAAGGCAAGGGGATCACGCCAACGGGCCTGGCACCGCCCAGGGGGGATTGCGCCGGATGGGTGCGCGCCTCTCAGATATGGCTACCACACTACGCCTCCATTTTGAGTAGTCCCTACGGGACATGTCTCACGGAGGCGCTTACGGAGCCGTGTCAGAAGCTGCTGGGCTTTAGCCCATGCGGAGTGTCACAGACACCTATTTCGTCCTTACGAGGCATTACGAGAGGATTTTCTATGTCTATAGAGCAGATTCAGGAGCGGCTCGCGCTGGTGCAGCCGCTCGATAAAGAGGCCATGCAACAGGCTGCGCAGCACCAGCAGCAGCTTACTAAGCCAGCGGGGAGCCTTGGTCGCCTCGAAGAGATCGCCATTCGCCTGGCTGGCATTCAAGGCACCTCCCTACCACACATCCAGCAGAAGAGCGTGATCGTGATGGCTGGCGACCATGGGGTAACGCGTGAGGGCGTCAGCGCCTATCCCGCCGAGGTGACACCTCAGATGGTGTTGAACTTTCTCGCTGGAGGCGCGGCCATCAATGCCCTGGCGCGCCAGGCCCAGGCCGAGGTCGTCATTGTCGATATCGGCGTTGCCGCTCCCCTGGCGCATCCCCAGCTTATTTCGCGCAAGGTAGCCCTGGGCAGTGCCAATATGGCCGAGAGGCCTGCCCTGACCCGTGAGCAACTATTTGAGGCCATCCAGGTCGGCTTTGAGGTTCTGGATGCCACCGCTGAGAAGGGCTGCCATCTCATCGCGATTGGCGAAATGGGCATCGGTAATACTACCGCCGCCAGTGCTATCAGCGCCGCGCTCCTGCGCCAACCCGTTGATGCCCTCACCGGACATGGCACTGGCATCAACACCGAACAGCGCCAGCACAAGGTTCGCGTGCTCGAGCGCGCACTTGAGCTTAACCAGCCTGATCCTAACGATGCCCTGGATGTCCTGGCTAAGGTTGGCGGCCTGGAGATCGCGGGCCTTACCGGCGTTATTATCGCCGCCGCCGCGCGCCGCATTCCCGTCTTGATAGATGGCTTTATCTCTGGCTCGGCCGCTCTTGCCGCCTGCGCACTCAATCCCGCTATCCGCAACTATCTCTTTGCCGGCCACACCTCGGTTGAACCCGGCCACCGCCTGATCCTTGAGCATCTTCAGCTTCAACCCCTCCTCAATCTAAATATGCGCCTCGGCGAGGGCACAGGCGCGGTGCTCGCCATGCACATCCTTGAGGCCGCGCTCCACACCCATAACGAGATGGCCACCTTCGCCCAGGCTGGCGTCTCCGAAAAAGAAGAGGAATAAGATATTGGTATAGTTGGCGAGCAATTGCCCGCCAACTATACCAATATCTTATCAGTGTATTTAGAATGTATAAAGTATTGTGAAATGCAACTGAACCGTAACCAGACTGTAACTTCAAGCTATTGCCTGGATAGCACCTTTCGCCAATAATGGGGAGCAATTGGACGAAAGGATCAAAGTAATGCGTATTTTTCGGCATCGCCTGGCTCTCCCGGCACTCATAGCCCTACTTGTGTTCGGTGTGGTCATTGTGTTCGCACCAACCTTTATCTCGCGCGCGGAGTTCCGCCAGAGTGAGGATAATTATATCGTCGTCTTCCAACCCAAACTTCGTATCGATACCCAACAGCTTCTCAATCATGGCCATAAAATTCTGCGTGACCTGAGCAAGGCGAACATGCTGGTTGTACGCTCAAGTAACCGGGATGACCTAGCCACTCTACCTGGAGTAAAGAGCATCGCTCGCGACACCTTTACTCTGGCCATGCCCGACGAGAAACCCACCACCTTTACGCGTAACGAATCTCTATCTAGCACCGACAGCTCAACTACCTCTCAAGGGTGCGCGACCACACAGAAAGCCTGCCCCCTCCAGTGGGACCTGGCCCTCATGAATATTCCCCAGGCCTGGCAGAAAACACAGGGCTCAGCCAAAGTGCGTGTCGCCAATCTCGACACAGGCTTGCTCTCAACTCACGAGGCCGTGGGCATGAACTATGACCGCGATCATAGCCGCTCCTTTGTTGAGACCTCTTCCTCTTGTAACAAGACCGATGATCCCAGCAGCCTGGAAGACTTCGACGGACACGGTACCTGGACCGCCACGCATATCGCGGGCAAGGATGGTCCCCAGATCAGCGGTATCGCGCCCAGTACGACGCTTATCAACGTTCGCGTGCTCAACGCCTGCGGCAGCGGCGCACTAAGCTGGCTGCTCGACGGCATGTATTACGCTAATAGCGTCGGCGCCCAGATCATCAATATGTCTATGGGAACCTACATCTGCGCCGATGGCGTTATCTCCGGCTCCGCTCGCTGCGGCAACCAGGAAGACATTGGCAACGATGAGGCCACCTGGGATGCCTTCGCACGTATGGTTGACTATCTCAAGCAGAATGGTACCACCGTCATTGCCGCCGCTGGCAACGATCACGTCCAGCTCGACCGGAATGGGCGCGTTATCAGCGCTGGTAGTCTCCCCAGTGGTGATGGCGAGAGCCGCGCCGACCTGCGTGGCACACGCATGGTTCCCGCAGGCGTTCCAGGGGTCGTGGCCGTGAGCGCGGTCAATCGCGCTACAGGAACGGGCGACACCAGCACAACCAGGTACGGTCAGTATGGTTCCTCAAAACGTGAACAGCTTGCCTACTACAGCAACTATGGGCCTCGCATAGACCTCTCGGCTCCCGGTGGGGCGCGCAACTACAATGTTCCCTCAAGCGACTGCATCTCCAAAGAGTGCAGCCGTCTGGAGGCCAGCTCCTCGCTTATTGGTGCCAGCGACAACTCCGGCGTCTTCGGTGCCTATGGAACCGATAGCAATGGGCAGAGCTGCAATAACTGCTATGCCTACCTGCAAGGAACTTCAACCGCCGCGCCCCAGGTGGCTGGTGTAGCCGCGCTGGCCCTGGCGGCCCATCCCGATATGACGCCTACCGAGCTGGTCTCGTGGCTCCATCAATCGGTGAGCAAGTTCGCTGATCCTAACGCGACTCCGCCCCTGCCTACAGATTCCAACAGCACCTACTACAGCGCGACCCTGGACTACAAGGCCTCGCCCATCTCCAATAACGAAATGGGGACCGGTATCATTGACGCCGCCAGCGCCGTCAGTACCAGCGATCAATATCAGCCCCAATATCAGCCCCAGAACCAGGGCCAGGATCAATCGCAAAACCAATCCACCAATCAACAGCAACAGAACCAGGCACCAGCTCAGGGGCAGGACACACCTTCTTCGCCCCCCCCAGCAACTCTGCCCCAGGGCCAACTGCCGAACACGTCCCAGACCCAGTTTCCGTGACGAATGTGCCACCTGCCCGACGCTACTAAAGTACGCGTCTACATATCACGCCATGATATGTAGACGCGTACTTTAGTAGCGTCGTCCCACTACTTGTCGCGCCAGGCGAGGCCCTCGCGCCATATGAGTAGTTCAAAGGCGTCGGGGCGCTCACTCCAGGCGTGGACTTCGGCACGTATTGCCTCTAATTCGTCGCTACTTATGCTTCCTACGCTTCTCTCATCCTGCTCTTTTATGGCTATAAGAATATCCGGAGCTTGCAGGTATCCCAGATAGGTAGAGGCGGATGTTCGTACGCGCTCGGGGGTGCCGTTAGAGACACAGCTTGCGTAGGCCTCGGTCCTGGTAAAACCTGCATCTACAAGGTATGAGCGCATACGGCGCGCATAGGTTGGACTCGCACCGCGCGTTTGCATATACTTCAGGATAAGCTCACGCATCTGAGCTAAAAGTGGGGTCTCCGGTTCCAGTTGCCAGGTACTGTAATCCGTATCCCTCACAGCTATCAGCCCGCCAATTTTGAGCACGCGCTGGAACTCGCGCAGGGCGCGCCCGGGATCGCTCAGGTGGAAGAGCGTGGCGTGTGCGAACACAAGGTCGAAACTTTCATCTTCAAAGGGCAACTCATAGGCTGATCCAACCTCGAAGCTAACGTTTTCGATTCCTTCTGTTCTAGCCAACTCCTGGGCATAGGCAAACTGCGCACCCTCAATATCCAGACCGATCACACTTCCCGGCGTGACCAGCCGCGCCAGGTCCAGTGTGAGCGATCCCGGTCCACAGCCACAGTCCAGTACTCGCATCCCCGAATGCAGATGGGGCAGCAGGAAGGTGGCATGCGTCTTCACACTGCGTCGACGCAGCCATTCCAGTACCTTATCACTGTATCCCAACGCATATCGCTCACGCTCATTTCTCCGTGGCATATCGTTTTCGCGATCCATCACACTCTCCTCCTACAAAGAGGCTAACGTTATGGCCTAATTCACCCAGGCGCGTTGTGCGTAGATGAAAAGACGAGCTTTATTTGTCTCCAAATATCATGCCTGCAGTTGTTCTCAGAGCAAGCCGCGTTCAAGTGCGCTGGCAACTGCCGAGGCACGGGAGTCAACATTCAACTTGGTATAGATGTTGGTGAGATGCGCTTTCACTGTGCGTTCAGAAACGCCTAAGTGTTGGGCAATTTCTTTGCTGCGTTCACCGTGGGCAACCGCGATGAGAATGGCTCGTTCACGCTCTGTCAGTTCCACAGTGGAATTACCTGAAGGAGCCCCTGGAGAAGAGTTTGGCACCGAACGATGGGTCTGAGCAAGGATACGTGCCATGATTTCTGGTTGAAGGAGAAATTCTCCCCGTGCCGCCGTACGAATGGCATGAAAAAGGGTTTCTGCGCTCGTTTCCTTGAGTAAATAGCCACAGGCTCCGGCCTGGAGGCCACGCAATAGTGCTTCGTCATCAGTATAGGTCGTGAGGATGACTACCGCCACATGAGGCCAGGACCAGTGAATCTGCTCGATCGCTTCCAACCCATCCATTCCTGGCATACGGATATCCATCAAGACCACGTCTGGCTGCAATTCGTCGGTAAGGCGGATGGCCTCTTTCCCATCCACTGCTTCACCAACCAGAACAAAACCCTCTCCCATCTCCTCTAAGAGCAGGCGCAGGCCCTTGCGCACCACCAGGTGATCGTCAGCTACCAGGATACGAAGCGGTTTGTCTGTCATCTCCATGTGTTACTCCTCCCTCAAAAACCAGGCGTAACAAGAGGGTGGTGCCCTGCCCTAACGCACTCTGAATGTCAAGCTGCCCTCCAACAAGCCCTGCCTGTTCGCGTAAGCCAAGCAATCCATAGTGACCAGTCCCGCTGTTGCCGTGACCAGGTGTGAGCAACAGAGTCTCCGGGTCAAAGCCCCGGCCATCATCACGCACCATGAAGATGTAGTGAGCTTTTTCTCGCCTTACTTCGATCCACACTTGCTGTGCATGCGCATGACGGGCAATGTTCTGGAGTCCTTCCATGATGAAGCGTGAGACAGGTTCAGCAAACACTGGGGGTAAGGCAGCAAAGTCTCTCAGGTTCGCCTGGCAGACTATACCTGTGGTGTTGGTAAGGCGGCGCATCTCCTCTTGCATACGCTCGATCAGCCTCCCTTCAGCACTCCTTTCCTCACGCAGATCATCAATGGCTTGTCGTGCGCTGATCAGCGTTGAGCGAGCACCAGAGAGCGCTTCCTGAACAAGTTCCTGTCCACGTTCGACTCGGTTTCGCTGGAGATGCGAGTTGACCACTTCGAGCTGCATGACCAGCCCCGCAAGTCCCTGGGCCAGCGTGTCGTGTAAATCTCGTGCCAGGCGCTGGCGTTCCGTAACGCGCGTCAATTCTTCAATCTGGGTCGAGGCGACCTGGAGGTGCTGGTGAGAGCGAGCCAGTTGCCTATAGAGCAGCAAATAGCCAGTAAGGAACAGTAATTGGGCCAGGTACACCGGGATATTCTGGAGCAAGTCGATCCACAGCCATTTCATCCCTGGGCCTAGAGTGATTCGTTGCGCAGCCAACATTCCCATGCTAAGAAGGAGATAACTCCCCAGAGCAAGCGGCAGCACCTGAGCAGAGGAAAGCCTGGGAAGCGTGATGATCTCCAGCGCGAGAGCCAGGGCCAAACTGAGTGTGAGTGGCTCCTGCTGGGCCAGCAGATACACAGCAAAGATGAGGATGATCTGTGCGAGCATACACGCGAACAGGGGGTGCCGAGTCAGTTTGCCTGAAAGACTAAACCAGAGCGTGGTTCCAAGCAATAGCAACAAGAGCGTGAATGTGGTCGTCCCTGGAACATCGAACGCAGAAAAGGTGAGGGAGAACTGGCAGCTTTGATCGGACGTCACACACACAGGTAGCACGAACCGGTTCAACTCCTCCAGCCCCCAGAGATACACGATGCCTATCCAAACGAGCAGGAGAGCGCGAAGTGGCGATGATACAGGCATGCACTGCTCCTTCCCAATGCGGGAAACACTCTTGAACGTCCTTCCCTCGAAGGATACCTGTTGATTATCGCAAGTATAACACACTCAGCCGCCGGAAGAGAGCGTCCATTCAGACACGACCCGAACGGGCAGAGACTCCTCTTCTTTCTGCCCTTTTGGGCAGATCGCGCAGCTTCCCGAAAAACAGCTGCTGCCTGCCCAAACGCACGATGTGGAGATCAATGGTCAGAGGGTATGGTGATGGCAAGGAACAAGAAGTTCGTAGGCAGTGTTTCTCGCCTTCTCACAACAAAGGATAGGATTAGGAATGGGCAAAATGGAAACATCTCACCAGGTGGCATCACCACACATAGTTTCCAGCAAGGCACTGATTGAGGCAAGCAGTGTTTCGAAGGAGTATTGTCTCGGCGAAACCACAGTCCAGGCGCTACGCGATATTACCCTGCGCATTGAGCCTGGAGAAGTGGTGGCAATCATGGGTCCCAGCGGCTGTGGAAAGACCACCTTACTCAATTGTCTGAGCGGGCTGGATAGCATTTCATCCGGCACAGTCAAGATTGCAGGCCGGGATCTGCGTGGTCTCTCGGATCGCAAACTGACGGCCTTCCGCGCGCGCGAGATGGGCTTTATCTTCCAGGCATATAACTTGCTCCCGGTGTTAAACGGAGTCGAAAATGTCGAGTTACCCATGCTAGTGAGTGGCATCTCCGCGCGCGAGGCGCGTAAGCGGGCGTGGGCAAGTATTGAGCGTGTGGGCATGCGTGATCGCGCCCACCATCGTCCAGCAGAGTTGAGCGGAGGACAACGCCAGCGCTTCGCCATTGCGCGCGCCCTAGCAACACACCCCTCATTGGTCTGGGCGGATGAACCAACAGGGGCGCTTGATAGTCAGACGAGTCAGGAGATTCTTGACCTGATGTTACATCTGAACCGGGAAGAGGGTTTGACCTTTGTCTGGGTCACACATGCGCCAGATATTGCCCAACAAGCCGGGCGTCTGATTACGATGCGCGACGGGCTAATCGAAACGGATCAACCCGTGGACGCCCATCTGAGGAATGGAGAGACCACTGACAGAAAGCAGGTGCAGCTATGAGCATGCTCTTTTCTGGTCTTGCCCCTGACGCCATAGCCCTGGCACTCCTCCTGGCAACATCTGGGTGTCTCCTGCTGGTCGTGGGACTGAGCCACCCAGTGTTCTTACGCATGAGCCTGCGCAACATGGTCCGCCGTCCCAGCCAGAGTGTGATTCTGTTGTGTGGACTGATACTCTCTACCATCTTTATTACTGCCTCATTGGGCCTCTCTGATAGCTTTACCGGCTCAGAGAAAATGTATCGACTGGCACAAATGGGACAGGTCGACGAAGCGGTGAGCGGCCATTTCTCCGTTGACCAGTTTGCGACATCCAGCGCCCGTCTCAAGCAGCAACCAGGGGTCCGGGTGACTGCTGGTGTTCTGCTGCTCCGGCACGGTGCAGATGTGGCAAATGAGCGAACCTTGCGCACCCAGACCCGTCTGGATATCTACGGTCTGCCACCTGCCTTCGATCAGGTCTACGGACCAGTAACCGATACACACGGAAACATCGTTCATTTCGCGGACCTGCGGGCTAATGAAATCATGGTGAGTGCCACGGTGGCAAAAATCATGGATGTGCGCCCTGGGGACACTTTAAGCATCCAAACAGAAGTCGGCGAGCTTTCTAGCAAGGTCAGCCATATTCTCTCAACAGATATCGTTGTGACCTCGGGTGAGCTGCTGAGTAATGCTCCCTTTCCTGAAATCCTGCTTCCTCTGGCCACATTTCAACAGATGTACGAACAGGGATTACACCATTCCATCGCGCCCAATGTGCTTTGTATCAGTAACATGACTCAGGGATCGAGCCAGGTGATTCTGAATCTTTTACAGCAGATCTTTCAGGTCGCCCCTCTTGATCCCCACATCCATATTCCGGGAACGACACAATTTGATATCACACAAATTCACCCGTTACGCTCAGCAATCGTAGGAGCACTGAATGAAGTGCCTTTCTCCTCTGGTCTCGCACTAGACAATTCGCCTGCAGGCCGGGAATACATGCTGCTTCTCCCCGCTTTTACCTGGCTACTCATTGGTGCTGGAATGGTTTTCCTGGTCCTGCTTTGCCTACTGCTCGCCACTGAACGCAGGGGCGAGTTGGGAATCAGTAGAGCGCTTGGTTTGCAAAGGCGACATCTGATCCAGCTCTTTCTCATGGAAGCGTGCGGATATGGTGTGCTGGCTGCACTGCTTGGTGTGCCACTGGGTTTGGGGACTGTGGCGTTGGAATTGTGGGCACTGGGACAACTGCCGACAGTCAATTTGGGGCCAGATGTCATCGCTTCCAGTGCCTTCCATGTGCCACTTTATCTCCAGGTAAGCTGGCAAAGCCTGCTCAGTGCCGGCTGTCTGAGCGTGATCGCAACAGTAGGCGTCGCGAGTCTGGCCGCTTTTTGGATCAGCCGGCTGAATATTGTCGCAGCAATCCGTAATCTGGATGACTCTGTAGTCGCCCATTCCTCACTCTCTGGCAAGCTCCCCGCGCTCTGGCAGCAATCGCGCGATGCCTCTTCTGTTCAGCCTCACTCGAAAAAGTTGGCTCGGCGCTTCACGCACTCTCTTGAGAGAGTGGGGAAGCTATTCTGGGGAGCATTTCAGCGTGGTCCTCTCTGCTTGTTCTGTGGCCTTGTGTTACTCATGTCTGGTCCTGTGTGGATGTATGAGGCAGGGATCGTTTTGCTTCTCACAAGTGGCGGTCTTCTCGTGGCCTGGGCAGGTCAGGGCTTAAGGAGTGGACAATTGTTGCGAGCACTCTCCCAACGACTGGGATGGAGTTGGATAGGAGTGAGTTGGATGGTATACGGGATGCAGGTGGGCAGCAATGCGCTGTTCTCAGCTCTGGCCTCATTGCCGAATACCACATTTGACAACACGACCGTAGGGCTGGAACCGATCCTCCTGAGTCTTCTGTTACAAATCGGGGGCTGTGTGGTCGTGGTGATGACTAACCTGGATCTTATGGCGGCCTTGCTCTCTTTCCTGTTGAGACGCTCGCGCAGCCTCGCCCCTCTCAGTCGCATGTGTGTGGCATATCCATTAACCTTTCGTTTTCGTGCCCAGATCACTGTCACTCTCTTAAGTAGCATCATCTTCCTCATCATGCTGCTCCTGACGAACAATCTAGGACAAGCGCAACAGGGGCAAGTACAGGTAACCAGCGGGAATTTCCAGTTGGAAGTCAAGCTGACGCCGGATGAACAGCAGCAGTTGGGGGCACCCATCCAACACTTGCCCAGCACGCTCCCGCAAGATATCGCCACAGTCTCCCAGATGCATCCGCTCTACGATCCTGTCAATCAGGATGGTTCAGCACCTCAACCAGTCCGGATCTCACTGCCAGGGCAGTCAGTACAACAGACTGGCACTGCGCCGTTAGGTGGCCCGCTTGTAGCCGATGATACTTTCTTAGCAACATCCACCATACCCATGTTTGCCAGCGCCCAGGGATATACCTCTGCCAGGCAGGTCTGGGATGCTGTCAAAAATCATCCAGGAGATGCCGTAATGCGCTACGATAGTAGTCTGAAAGGTTTGCCAACCTCCAATGGATTTACGCCTTTTACCGTAGAGGTTCCAGAGAGCTCGGCGCGCTCGGCTCCCTATCATCGCCTGACGATCATTGGGCTACTCCCTGCCAATGTCCACTGGTCGAATATCCTCCTCTCAACCAGAACGGCACATCAAATCACGCCGCAACTATCTTCTTTCGTCACATACTATTACCTCAGATTACAGCTAGGGGTACAAGCAGGTCAGGCGACGAACCATCTGGAGCAAGTGCTTCACACTGCTCGTTATGGTATTCAATTTGTCTCGCTTGATGCCGCCGATGCAAACGCGCTGACGGCGGATCTAACGCTGTTCCTGGTAGGCTACCTGGCCAGCGGGCTGCTCTTCGGAGCGCTCTCCATCAGCGTCATTGTTAGCCGAACAGTGGTTGAACGCCGCCAACAGATTGGCATGTTGCGTGCCCTGGGCTTCACACGCACGCGCATTCTTAGCTTATTCGTCGTCGAGTCAAGTTTTATCATTACCGTTAGTCTGGCAACCGGAACTGGTCTGGCCGTATGGCTCACTGCTCACATTGCTCACCAACTATATCAGGACTTCCCTTTCCCCGTGGGAACAGTCGCTCTGATCTTCTTGGGGAGCTACCTTATCACCGTCGTCTGTAGCGCACTCCCGGCGCGCCGGGCCTCGCGTATCCCTCCAGCTGAGGCGTTGCGCTACGAATAGAAAGCAACACCAGGTGAATAAGAGGCCTATCAAGTCGAAGAGAAAGAGTTCATTCCTCAGTTTTCAAATAATAAATGCCTATACTAATTAAGACAGTCAGTACCCTACGGCTAAAGCCGAGGGCTTGGAGTTGTGTCTGAACTCCACCGCAATTCAGCATACCTTTTCAGGCGTGCGGCTTTGGCTTCATCGTCCGACACAGAAGGCGCGTACTGACAAGAGGCCCGTTCCTCTCCAGTCTTGCCGGATAAGAAGCGTTCGCATCGCAATGTTTCTTGCACCAACCAGATCGGCATGGAGCGTGTACTGACAATTCTGACAGACGAAGAGCAGGCCCTTGTGAGGTCTATTCTCTTTGCAGGTGTGCCCACATTTGGGGCACGCTTGCGAGGTATAGTTGGCATCGACCTTGATCGCCATACTTCGATGTAAGAGCGCTTTATAGGCAATCATGCTATGCAACTCAGCGAAGGACCATTTGGAGAAGGTACGATTGGCTTTTCGCTGTTTTGCATTTTTGCCTTTGCGTCGTTTGGTACGCTCTCGAATGTCTGTCAGATGCTCCAGTCCAATCAAGCTTTGAGGGTGCTGTAGGACAATCCGCTTACTCACGACATGATTGGTATTCTGCTTCAACCGTCTCTCTCGTCCACTGATGGCAACGAGCCTTCTTGTCGCTGAACGAGTGCCTTTCTTTTGCAGACGTTTTCTCAGTCGTGCGTAGTGGTTTGCCTTGGGGACAATCTGTTTGCCTGAATGGAAGGTGCAATCCCCTTGCATCGTCGCCGTGACGGCAAGGTATCGCATCCCCACATCCACTCCGGCGACCTGCTTGTGTGTTTCAGGTGTAGGATCAGCCGTCTCAATTGCAAGAGAGACAAGGAGGTAAAATTGTTTCTTGGGCTTGTCATACCAGAGTTTCGATGCACCAATCTCCGCTCCACGCTGGATCAATGCCACATGCTTATTGTAGCCAGTATAGGGCACGATAACACGTCCCTCAAGGGTCAGGATGCTCACCTGCTGCTCTTTCTTGAAGGTGTAGTCTTTCTTGTACTGATAGGTCAACGTGGGGGAGATGAACTTGGGAGCCTTATCAAGCCCTTTGTAGCGTTTCTTGGTCTTCCCTTCCTTACGATGAACAGCATTGTTCTTGACCTTTGTCCAGAGGGTTTTATACGAGGCACCAACTTGGCGAGGAACAGAACAGGCCATTTGCGAAGGCAGATGAAAACGGAGGCGGATCTCTTCGTAGGTGGCATCTTGCAAACGAACAGCATTGCTCATCTTGCCATGCGCAAAGGCGTACTGGCTCACATAGTTGAGAGAATCCCGATACGCCAGTTGCGTTGTACGTAATGCCTTGAATTGCTCGGGCGTTGTGTTTAATTTGAGTTTCGCTGTTAATACCGTTTGCATATGCTAAATTATACCATAGTTTTCATCTGACTGTCAACAATACATGAGCAGATGAGAGCATGTCTACGGCGTATTCCACCCAAGCCACCGACAAAGGAACGCCGCATTCCTCCCCATGCCTGAAAGGGCAGGGGCATCCTGCGGCGTTTTGGGTGAAAGGCAAACAAACATGGGACATCTGAAATACGATACAGAGCACGTACAAAATCAATCCAAGCCTCAACTAGAGAGAAGGCGTTTGCTTTTGGTAGTACTGCTGGGAGGTTTCTTGCTCCTGGTAGGGGGCACTATCCTCCTCTGGCAGGTTATAGCATCGCAAGCATCTCCTCCTCAGACGAGCGTAGTTTCGACGCCTACTGCTGAACCTACAAAATCGGGGCCAGGCGATCCTCAGGCGTATTATGATGCAGTGGAACAGTATGTGTCCCAGGAGTTGCATATGAGCAAGGCGCAAATCAAAACGAAGCTGCAAGCAGGTGTTCAGCTCATTGCGCTGGCAGAGCAACAGGGCATTTCTGCTGCACAATTGCGCACGATTTTGCTTGAAGCTGAACAGAGGGGCCATGATGTCCTGGTGCATGGAGGATATCTCACCCAGCAGCAATCAGACGCCGGAATGCAAGATCTCCGCATTCGGAATCTACAGACCCTGGCGACGAGTATCAAATACGATTTTCTCGATCATTAAGGCAGATGTCCTCAACCTGACATTTCGCCAGGTTGAGGACAAGAGCCAGAAAAGTTTTTTGCGCATGCATCTTCCATCTTTCAGGACAAGCGAATGTTCACATTTGATGAACTTTTTCAGCGAATGTATCACCTGGCATTATGCCAAACTTACTATACAGCCTACTAGACACACATAGCCGTGGTAGAATACAAGAGAAATAGAGATTTAAGCATTATCTAACCGCATAAGAACTCTCATCAACGCCCCGAATTTATGTGAAGTGAGCTTACTATATATGCATAAGCGTCAATTTCTCAAAGTAGCTGGCGGGACTGTCGCTGGCACTGTCCTTCTCGGGACTGGCACCTCCTTCTACAGCACACATATTGAGCCAGCAAATATAGATTGTACCCAGCTCTCACTCCGCTTACCACGCCTATCGCCCGCCTTCCATGGCTATCGCATCGCTCAGCTCAGCGACATTCACATCGATGATACCTGGATGGATTTTAAGCGCCTAAGCGACATTGTCAAACAGGTCAACGCGCAACATCCTGACCTGATCGTGATCACTGGCGATTTTGTCACGCGCTACTATCCCTGGGCGGCGCGCCCCCTGGCGGCCCTGGGAGACCTCCACGCCCGCGATGGCATCTTCTCCATCTATGGCAACCACGATGCCTGGAGTGGCACAGACTGGCTTGGTACCCTCATCAAACCGCTTAGCATCAACGATCTTACCAATGAGTTCCACACCATCAAGCGTGGGAATGGTGAGATGCTGCATATCGTTGGCATTGAGGATCTCTGGCCCGATCCCTCATACATCAACTCGGTCTGGGAGTACAGCGATACCATCGCGGGCCTGGTCAAGCGCCTTCCTTCGGAAGGGTCCGCCATCCTGCTCGCGCATGAGCCTGACTTTGCCGATGTCGCTACGAAAACAGGACGCTTCGATCTCCAGCTCTCCGGCCATACTCATGGCGGGCAGGTGCGGATTCCTCTTGTGGGCACTCCCAGAACGCCGCCCCTGGGACACAAGTACGTCTCCGGCCTCTACTCGGTCGGCTCCATGCTCCAGTACACCAATCGCGGCCTGGGCATGGTCAAGCCCCAGGTACGCTTCGACTGCCGCCCCGAGATCACAATCATCGAGTGCCAGGCCTTGTAGCGATTTAAGAGAAAAGCGCCTTGAACTCCGTGCTTGAGAGAGCCTCGGCATGCAGGCTCGTATAGGTGCCATGCTCAAGCAACTCACGCGCAATTGTGCGCATATGCCCGAGTATTGAGAGCATCAACCTGCTGGCAAGGCTGACGCGGGCAACCCCGAGTTGCGCAAGCACTGGAAGTGGGAGGTCAGGAGAGCTACCAAGAATGTTGATGGGTCCATTGATGGCCCTGACAAGATCAGTAATCGTGGAGCGCTCAAGGAAGCCAATAGGATAGACACAATCGGCACCCGCTTGCAGATAGGCATTAGCTCTCTGAACTGCATGCTCAAAGCGGCTCTCTGGCTCACCAATAGCGAGTAAGAACACATCGACACGCGCGTTGATGACGAAGGGCACGCCCAGCGAGTTCGCTAGTTCACGCAGTGCCTGTATCAATTCAACCTGGTAGGTAATATCGGCTAGCGTGTTTTCCTGCTGTTTGAGCGAATCTTCGATATTGATACCTACAACGCCAGTCTCAATCACCGCTTTGACGGTTTGCAATACCTCCTCAATAGAGTCTCCATACCCCGCCTCAATATCCGCTGTAACCGGGCAATCGACCACGCGTGTGATCCGCGCAAGCGCTTCTATCAGCATGCCTCGGCTAATGTGCTGACCATCACTATAACCAAGGACAGTGGCAACTCCAGAGCTAGTGGTGGCAATAGCGGGAAAGCCTGCCTGCTCGATAATTCGCGCACTCGCAGCATCCCAGACGTTTGGCAAGACCAGCAGAGGCGCATCGTAATGCAACTGGCGAAATTGCGCCGCTCTCTCTTGTTGTTTCTGATAATCCATAGATAAAACTCCCTCTATTCTCTTACACAATATTACAGGCTCTTTTCTCATCACTGTAGGATAATATTGGCCTTAATACAAGGGCCGATTTTCATCACGCTTATAGGGCCATTATTATGTGAAGCGGTTTCTGCCTCTGCACCTGTTTAATTTACGACGTTTTAGTTTTCGCATAAAGCGCTGATGTGATAATATGGAAGACAATAAATATTCTTCCTCAGAAACGCAGGGAAGCTACATCGTACTTTGCGTTTCTCTTTACTTTAAGCCGTTCAATTCGACCTCATACACTTCCTCAATGCTGCGGAAAGGCCATTAACATATCTCTATCTACAGAAGGGGGATCTCTAGTGCAAGAGGCTGTGATATCGCCGCTTCCCACCTGGCAAAACTTTTACGTTATCGTCGGTTCCTCTGCCGCCGCGCTGACTGGACTGATGTTCATAGTCATCACCTTAATCGCGGGGTTTCGGGGTAGAAGATCAGGCGAGGCTATCGCGGCATTTAGCACGCCAAATGTCGTGCATTTCTGTGCCGCACTCTTTATTGCCGTGACGATGGCTGCTCCCTGGCAGGCACTCTGGAACACTAGCTTCCCGCTTGGCATGGTCGGTGTGGCAGGGATGATATACATCATAATCATCGTACGACGGACGCGCCGTCAAAACGACTATCAACCAGTCATGGAAGACTGGATATTCCATACCATCCTACCGCTCGCTGCGTATACAACACTCTTTGTCGCAGCGATAGTGCTACCAACATACCCGGTACCCACCCTGTTCGTCATCGGCGCGATGACGGTCCTGCTCATCTTCATCGGTATCCACAACGCCTGGGACAACATCACCTATATTGTCCTCAGCCAGATCCACCAATCAGAAGATGAGAAATAGCCGCTGCGCGGCTCGCCTGGGGTAAAGGTGTGGTGATGGCGTGGTTGTTTGGCTGGCGGAGCCAGCCAAACAACCACGCCATCACCACACCTTTACCACGTAAGCGCCGTGGGCGCGAAAAATGCAACCTTTATGGGGCTTTCTGGTATCTACTCCATAGATGATGATTTCTTTTTGTGAAGGACAGATATGGAAGAGAGCGAGCAGGAACTACTGGCGCTGTTGGCAAGCGATCTACACGGCAATTTTCTGCGGGTGGTGGAGCATTACCAGCACCGCCTCTATACCTTCGCCCTACGCCTGACGCGCAGCTTTCAGGATGCGGAAGATATTGTGCAGGAGGCCCTGGTGGGCGCGTATGTCTCGTTGGAGAATTATACTCCCGAGCGTATACGCGCACTCAAGCTCCAGGCCTGGCTCTATCGCGTGGTCTTTAACATCTATAGCCACTCCAGGCGCAATACGCAGCTACACCTGGTGCCGCTTACGACGTTTGAGGAGCATCCCGAGCTAGACCCGGCGGACCGCGAGGAGGAACAACCCGAACTGCTCTGCACGACCTGGGAGCAACAACGCGAGATGGAGGGCCTCGTGGCCCGACTGCCGGAGCGTTACCGTGTCGCGATTACCTGCTACTATTTCGAACAGCTCAGCTATCGCGAGATCGCCGAGCTGCTTGCTCAACCCATTGGAACCGTGAAATCGACCATCTCAAGGGGACTACGCCTCTTGCGCGCCAGCATCGATGCTCAAGAACAGGAGAGGGAGGAACAGTCATGGAGTCAGAGAACGCCCAGACACAAAAATCCGTAAGCAAACCAACGACATGGCAGTATGCCGCGCCCCCCTCGCTCCTGACAGGTGTCCAGCAACGCCTGAACCAGCGCGAGGCTCTGCTTACCTCAGATATCAGTAAGCGACCCGGTGAACAGGAGTTGCTTGAGGCGCTCCGGCACCCGGCGTGGGAGATGCGTAGCGCCGCTGCGAAGGCTCTGGCAAGTCATAGCACGGCCATCGTTGAGGCCGCCCTTGGCCAGGCCCTGCACGATGAACATCCACTCGTGCGCGTCGCTGCCTTGCGTGCCCTGGTCGCCTTGCGCCCGAACTCTTCGCTTGTGTATGAGTATATCATTCAGACGCTTCAGGATGACAACGATGAAGTACGCGAGATGGCACTGGTCCTACTTAATGAGCAACCAAGTGTAGAAAAGCAATCTGTGGTCTCACCACTGCGGCTCTTCTCCCAGCCCTGGCGCTACGCCTGGAACGTTTTGTGGGGACAGCTACGAGTTCTTCCCAGGAGTATCTGGGCGAGTTCGGCAACAGTCCTGTTTATGATCCTGGCTTTGCACCTGTTACGAGGCAACATGGTGCTTATTCAGGACCATATAACGCGCGACCTGCTGGCGATCAGCATTACTGCCGCCTCTGTGATCAATATGGCCTATGTCTATGGGCGCGCGCACGATCCAGGCCTGGAGTTCGCCCTGGCGACCCCCACTTCGCCACGCCTGATCCTGCTCTGCCGCATGCTGCTGGTGACAGGCTATAATCTCGCCCTGGCTGTGGCCTTCTCGTCGCTGCTTGTCCTGCTCAACGGCGGTACACTCTGGAGCGTCGTTCAGCTCTGGCTTGGTCCCTTGCTACTTCTGTCGGCGACTAGTCTGGCCATCTCGATGTTGCTAGGTTCGCTAGTGGCCATTATCGCCACCCTGGCCTTTGAGTTGACCCAGATGCTCACAGTACAGGTTCATGAGGGCATCCCACATCTAAATATGGCACTTTCAAGTCTCTGGCAAACTCAGCCTGCTGTGCTCCTGATAGCAGCCCTGTTACTCATCTTTGCCTTGCTCTACACACCCAGGAATATGCGTTTCGCCTGATCTCTTAACCTAAAAAGCTTTTAACACGACCTTACTCAAGACAGATTCAACTATATATGTAAATGGAGTGTCCGATGTCTCTTGATCGACTACGCTATGAACTGAAACTGATGGGAGGGAAGGTTACGCTCACTCCCGTTGTGAGCATGCTCAGCTTTGGCCTGCTCTCGTTTCTGCTCATCTACCTGCACAATAATAGCGTCCTCCCACGCTTCCTGATGGGCGGGCTGGAGATGATTTTGCCGCTAGCGGCGGGCATCATTACTGTGATGCTTACCAGCTATGACCAGGCCATTGAAATCCAGCTTACGGTGCCTCGCCTCTACCATCTGACGGTACTGCGTCGCCTACTGCTATTGCTCGGCTGGTGCATACTGGTCGGGCTGTTTACCAGCTTAATCATCGCTACAGTCAATCTCAGCCTACTCCATCTCGACCTGGGCAGTTGGCCGTTGGTACTTAACTTCCTCCTGACGCAACTGGGTTGGATTGCGCCACTGGCCTGGTTCGTCTGTGCGGGCTTCTGCTTGGGCGCGCTCCTGCGCAACTGGGTCGCGGGCACGACCGTCCTCAGCGCCATCTGGCTTCTGGAGATCGTCTTCAAGGACTATCTGAAGGCGACAGACTGGCTGCACTCGATCTTCTTCTTCGCGACGACACTTACACCCATTGAACAGGTTACCTCAAGCACATTTGGAGCCTGGCTAACTGCGCGCTGGCAGATGTGCGCCATTGCGGCAGCGCTCCTCTTTATCGGCTGGCTGCTCACGCATAATACTGAGGCCGTGTTGAAAAGTTCTAGTGAGGCATAAAACTATGAAACAGCTTGCAAGCTTCCTGGGTGCGTTCAGCTACGAGTTCCGCATGCAGATCCGTCGACCAGCGCTCTGGATTACGATGACGATTATTATCTTCCTCATCCTCGCCTCGACAGGCCGCAGTGCGTTTCTCGTCTCCTATGCGCAACATGCCAATAAGCAGTCTGCAGCCTCGACACTGGTGGTATGGATGGACTTTCTCAGCATCCTGCTCCCCATTGGAGTCGGGCTGATGATGGCAGATCGTCTCTACCGTGACCGCAAGACGCAGGTAGAAGAACTCTTTACCTCTCTCCCCAATGCGCTGTCTTCGCGCTTGCTTGGTAAATACCTGGGCGGCCTGGGAGCCGCCGCGCTCCCTTTGTTCACCATCTATATGCTTGGTGTTCTGTATATCCTGTTTCAGACTGGCGACTGGCTGGCGCTCCCCCTGGGGTTGGCCGTCTTCGCCCTGGTCAGCCTACCAGGGCTGCTCTTCATTAGCGCGTTCTCGTTAGCCTGCCCACGTGTCATGTGGGTGCCACTCTACCAGTTCCTCTTCGTTGGCTACTGGTTCTGGGGCAACCTCTTACATAATCCCAACATTCCTTCCCTGAGCTATACCCTGCTCACGCCCATAGGAGATAATCTTAGCCGTGCCTTCTTCCCCGGTCAAGATAATCTCTTCATCTCGCACGACCCTGTACCTCTAGTAAATGGCTTTATAAGCCTGGGCCTGCTCGTGGGCCTCGCGGCTCTGGTCTTAATCGTCCTTATAGCGCTCATGAAGTGGCAACAGACACAGCAATAGTTTAAGGAGAATAATTATCATGCAGATAGAAATTCAGCATCTAACCAAGGTCTATCGCGGTGGTGTACATGCCCTTCAGGATCTAAACCTGACTATCCCCAGCGGGATGTTTGGCCTGCTTGGCCCCAATGGCGCGGGCAAGACGACACTTATGCGTATCCTGGCGGGCATTCTGCCAGCTACGAAGGGCTCGATTCGCGTCGGTAGCTATGATGGCACCACTGAACGTGGACGTACAGCTATCAAGCGCGTCCTGGGCTACCTGCCTCAGGACCTGGGGATGTATCCTGATCTCTCGGCCTACGAGTTCCTGGACTATATCGGTATCCTCAAAGGCCTCGACGAGCACAAGCAGCGCCAGCAACGCGTCAACGAGCTACTGGAAACCGTGGCGCTCAATGACGTGGCGCGCCGCAAGCTCAAGACCTTCTCCGGCGGCATGAAACGCCGCGTGGGCATCGCCCAGGCTCTGCTCAACGATCCTCAACTCCTCATTGTCGACGAGCCAACTGCGGGGCTTGACCCTGAAGAGCGCATCCGCTTCCGCAACCTGCTCTCAGATCTGGCAGGCGAGCGCACCGTGCTCCTCTCCACACATATTATCGAGGATATCGCCCAGACCTGCCAGCAACTGGCCCTGATGAAGAATGGCCGCGTCCTCTTCCAGGGCACAATCATGAGCATGCTCGAGGAGACACATGGCAAGGTCTGGCAGGTCACCACCCCAGGCCAGAAGCCCGAGGGCAACTTTACCGTTGTCTCGACCCTCAACATGGGCAACAGCGTCCAGTACCGCATTGTGGGCGAGAAGCCCTCCAGTCCCGACGCCATAGCCCTCGATCCCAGCCTGGAAGATAGCTACGTCTGGTTTATGCGCGATTCCCGACGCACGCCTGTTCCCGCCAGGTAATAACCGCATACGCCCTACCAATCACAGTAGCCGCGTACGCCAGTAGCGAGGCCCACTACTGGCGTACGCGGCTACTGTTGTAACTTGCTTCACAGTTCTTGTCTGTGCTTGCCTGCTATAATCTGATCAACCACAATGACACGATAAACATGTGAAGGGGAATATTTGCATTGGCAAAAGAGAGAGAAGTCCAAACCAGCTTGGACCCTACCATAAACACGACAGCGAAAAGGGCACACAAGCCCTTTCCCATCTTCAAGATTCTGCTTGGTCTCTGCCTTGTTGTGTTATTTCTGGTCTGGGCGATTATCCCTGCCATTCGGGGCTATACACTTGTAGAGAATAAGCGTCACTTTGTGCCCCAGGCCACCTCAGCCGGTATTCCCGTAAAGGATGTCCAGTTTCAGGCCGTAGATGGTGTACGCCTCTCGGGCTGGCTGGCCCTGGCCTCGCCCAAGGCGCCCACGATCATTCTTGTGCATGGCTTTAAGGAGAATCGCATGGGCATGCTGCCCGATGCGCGCTTCCTCTACCAGGCTGGCTATAATGTCCTGCTCTATGATAGCCGGGGCTGTGGCGCGAGCGATGGCTGGGAGATTACCCTGGGCGCACGCGAGCCAGATGATGTATTGGGAGCTATGCGCTACCTCAAAGGGCGCTCAGACCTGCTGAACAAACACTTTGGCCTGATGGGGAACTCGCTTGGCGCGGGGATTGTCCTGCTGGCGGCGGCCCGCGAGCCAGCGATCCTGGCGACGGTGGCCGATAGCTCCTGGATCGATGAACATGCCCAGCTAGACCGCATGTATGATATCCCGGTCGGACGCCTGACGCTGCCTCTCCTACCCTACGAACCGGCCCTCGTCGACCAGCTTATAGGCGCAAAGTTAGCCGATACACGCCCCCTGGCGGTCATCCACCAGATCGCGCCCCGGGCAGTCTTTCTTATTCACTCCTCCGACGACCAGAATGCGACCACGCCACCCTCAGGCGAGCACCAGCTCTTCGCGGCAGCCGGAGAGCCAAAGCAAGAGTGGATCGCGCCCAGTGGTGGCCACACTGGCGCGCTCAAGGCCCATCCCCAGGAATACACCCAGCGCGTACTAAGCTACTTCGCGCACTATCTATAAATGAGGAAAGGATGTGGCGGCGAGCTGGCTTTACCAGCTCGCCGCCACATCCTTTCCTCATTTTTTTATTGCTTGGGCGCGGGAGGCGGCAGGACCGGAAGGACAAAGGCCCAGTCGAGAAGCGAGCTGGCGTCCTTGAAGCGCTCCTCTTCGTCTTTGGCATCCAGGACGGCCCCCACGAGGCGATGACCCGAGCTATAGGCCGAGAAGACCAGGCAGTAGCCAGCCTCACCCGTGAAGCCCGTCTTCACGCCTGTCAGGCCAGCATAGGTGCTGAGCATGGTGTCGGTGGTCTCCCAGGTATAGGCATGGTGTACACCACTGGCGGGCAGAACATACTTCTGCAACTGCACAATTTGGGCAAAGAGGGGATTGCGCAAGGCGTAGCGCGTCAGCTTGACGAGATCCTCGCCCGTGGTGTAGTGGTTAGGATCGGGCTTGCCATCCTTGCCCTCATAGGTCAGGCCATCGGCGTTGATGTAGTGCGTATTCTGCAGCTTGAGCTGTTTGGCGTAAGCGTTCATCATGGTGACAAACTGCGTTTGCGAACCCGCGACGGAGTCAGCGATGGCGGTAGCTGCGTCGTCGCCCGAGGGCAACATCAAGGCGTAGAGCAAGTCCTTCAGGCGAATCTGATCGCCAATCACCAGTTGCGCGTTGCTACCATTGTGAACCTTGGCCTCGTCAACGGCATCCTGTTTGATGGTTACGACCTGGTTCAAGTCGGCCTTGTCGATGGTCAAAATAGCGGTCATGATCTTGGTTGTGCTCGCCATGGGTACGCGCTCGCGACCTTTGACGTTGACCAGCACATTGCCGGTATCGTCATCTACCAGGTAGGCGATCTTGCTGCCTATAGCGGGCGGCGTGCCGCGAACCGTGAGCACAGGCCGCGGCGTGGGGGTCGGTGTAGGTGGCGCAAACAGGTTAGTAACCGTGCCGCCTACTGGAGTGAAGAGGGCCACTGGAATACTAATAATGATTAAGAGCGCCAGGCATAAGAGGATAATTCCGAGGATTCTCCGTCCCATTGTGTGCTTCGTCCATTCTTCAAAAAATAATCTCTACATCATAAAACGCCAGGGGGCCAGAATTCTCTCGCTCGCTTTTGTATACCAGGGACGCTCCTGCCAGCTCTCCTGCGTCAACTCAAAGGTATCCGAGGTATCGCACTCAAAGAGTTCGCGCATCTGAAGGGCCAGTTCTTCGTTGTAGATTTCGACATTGATCTCATAATTACCGATAGAACTCAAGCGGTCCAGGTTCGCCGTGCCAATCGTGGTCCACTGATCGTCAATCATGCAAGTCTTGGCATGCAGCATGGCGTGGCGATAACTGAAGATACGTATCCCTGCCTGGAGACACTCCTGAAAGTAGCCATGCGAGACCCAGTCTGTCAGGATATGGTTCGAGATCCAGGGTACCAGGACGCGCACATCTACGCCTCGCCTCGCCGCCGCCTTTAAGGCTTCTAAAAGCGTGTGATCGGGCACGAAATAGGCATTGGTAAGCAGAATACAGCGCTGCGCCCGGTCGATGGCGTCGATGTACATGTCGCGAATTGGGAAGATCAGACGTAAAGCATTATTTCCATGCACAGTTACCAGGGGATCAAAGCCAGTTGGATAACGTCGCTTAATCATATGCCCCCGGAACTGAAAGCGATTCCAGAACTGGATAAACGAGTTGGCCAGGTAGCCCGCGCCTGGACCTTTGATGCACAGGTGCGTATCGCGCCACTCCGTCGCATAGAGGCTACCAATATTATAGCCCCCTATAAAACCCGTTTGACCATCGACTATTAACAGCTTGCGATGGTCCAGCGAGTAACAGCGTGGATCAAAGATATGCCAGGGGCGGCGAATGGCTTTGTATTCAAGAATATACATATTTGCGGGAAACGAGTGCTTAAACGCACGTGGCACCACGAGGTTGCCAAAGCCATCGTAGATGACATATACTTCGACGCCCTCATCCGCCTTGCGCGCCAGGTGATCTCTGAAAGCGCGCCCAACCTCGTCATCCTTCCAGATAAATGACTCGATGAAGACGCATTCCTGCGCACGATCAATGGCCGCAAGCATGTCATCATATAGCTCACGCCCAAAGCTATACAGCTGCAAACAATTCTCCCCTACACGCACCTCGTCTACATGAAAGTGGGGAAAGGACTTGAGGCGCTGGCGCTTATTGCGCAGAGAGGAGATCACCAGCAAGACAAAGGCGGTTGCAAGTTGGAGCAGAAATAGGCCAATACCCACTCGCTTCCCTGCTTCAATAAGCGATGCCCGCCAGCGTCTCCGCTTGACCTGCTTGAACAACCTGGCTGGTTGCCCTTCTATCAATTTCGTGAGAACCGATTTATTCACTTGCTTCGACATACCTACACCTGCTCCCACTCTTTCTCTAAGTATTTAACCTCTTACTTTGAGAACGTTTCAGGGGAGATAAACGCTACATAAAAGAGAATGTGATCATAGTTCAGCGTCGGGCCGCCTTCAGGCGGCCCGACGCTGAACTATGATCACATTCTCTACTGGGGCTGGTAGACGCCGCTGATATGTTCGAAGCGGGGGCGATAGCGCTCCTCGTGATACTCCGCGGGATCGACACGGCGCGCGGGAATATCCTTGCCGGGGATATCTGTGGCGATGAAGGCGCCATTGCGATAGGCCGCCATCACGCTATGCTCGCCCTTCTCGACCATGCTCATGACCAGGTTAGCGAAGAAAATGGCTACATGCTTATCGTAGACCTCGGGTTCGCCGCTACGCAGGAAGTAGGTCAGGTCGATAGGCAGGAAGCGCACGCCATGGATGCGCTTGGAAAGCTCTTCGCCTAGAAATTCGGCCACATTGACCTTCTTGCGATGACCATAGGCGTCCGCCGGTCCAATCTCGGGAACGGGTACGCCCAGGTTGGCGCCCTCGGAGAGGACCACCATCGAGTAGTGCTGCGGGTTATGTCGGTCGTGCATCACCAGGTCGGCCAGGCGATCAATATTGACTGGCACCTCGGGGATGATCAGGCGGTCCGCCCAGGTGACAACCGCTGTCTCGAGCGCGGTAAAGCCCGCGTCACGACCAAAGATGCGGAATAGAACCGTCTGGCTATGCGAGCCTGCCGTAGAGCGGATGCGATTAATATACTCTGTCGCTCGGCTGATTGCTGTCTGGAAGCCAATACAGTAATCGGTTCCCGGGACATCGTTATCCATCGTCTTGGGAATGCCCCAGACCGGGACGCCGCGCTCGACCAGTTTTGCGCCATAGCTCAGCGTATCATCGCCGCCGATTACCACCAGACCATCCAGGCTCAGGAACTGCATATTGGCGATCACCTCATCCGTCAGGTCCACGCGCTCCTCGGGATCGCGCCCCTCGCCATATTGCTTTAAATGCGCGGGCAGATCCTTGACCTGCATCCGTGCTGGATTGGTACGCGTAGACTGCAAGATTGTGCCACCCTCTCGGTCGATATCACGCGTGTTCAGCCGCGTCAGGGGGACGACATAACCGCCATCCCAGGTATTGGGATCTTCGGCACGAAAGATAAGGTTCTCAAGCCCCTGCTCACGTTGGAGGAGCGTAATGCCTTCCCAACCTGCGCGTAGGCCCACCACGCGTATCCCCATCGTTTCCGCACGATACACAATTGCCTTGATCGCCGGATTCAGACCCGGCACATCGCCACCACCAGTCAGCACACCTAGCGAGCGAATAGGACTCGTCACTTTAGCGGGCATAAACTTTCCTCCTCAACAAGAAACACTGCGCTAACAAACGCCTGACTCGGCTTGATAGCACAGGGAAACATATTCTCTATTGTTTCACGCCTTTTACAATTATTCAGTGCACCGTGTCATTCCCACTATTTTATTATACTACTTCACACCTCTAGCCCTTATAGATCTCTCATGCAAGTCATCCCAGCACCTTCGGCGCTACACAGGGTAAAGGGTGTGGTGGCTGGTGACGGACTGGCTCTGCCAGTCTGTCACCAGCCACCACACCCTTTCTTCACAGGGGTAAGGGGATGTGCGCGTGGAGAACGGACCGCAGTCCGTTCTCCACGCGCACATCCCCTTACCCTGGCGAGCGCCTCCGGTGCGAGAAGTCATGAGTAGAAGAAAACACAAAAGATGCCCTGAAGGTTCTGGCAAGCACCTTCAGGGCATCCCACAGCCAATCGTGGACAAGGAGTAATTCTTCGTTAGCGCAAGGGGCGCAGATCACCATTAACGGTTACGCTGCCGCCAGCGGTGATCGTCAGGGAGGCGCTCCCGTTACCGTACACAACATTGGCATGATTAGTATATCTGCGCTCAAGCGCACTTCCGCTCACGGAGCCGCCTGCTATGGCCTTTACAGCAATATCGCTATTCGCAGGCAGGGTGAGCGTAGCACTTCCGCCGACTGCGACCCTGTTGTAGCTACTTGGGGAGAAGCCTCCCGTCAGAGTGGCGCTGCCACCTGCGGAGACCGAGTGCAGGACCGCGGCGCCGTCGATGTTCACGCTTCCACCCGCAGACCCAACCTCGACCTCGGCATTCTGGCAGCCCAGGACTGTCGCGCTTCCGCCTATATGCTTGCAAATGAGCTTCTCATCGACATTCTGCGCGTCGAGGCTGCCACCAATGTTATCGACCTCAGCCACGCGAGCATATCTCAGTGAGACACTACCGCCCACGCCACCCCAGACCTGAATGTAAGGGGCGTTCACTACGGTCAGGCTCCCACCAACGCTATGCAGCCGCGCCTGCTCGCTCAGGTCCTCCAGATGCACGCTGCCATGCGTCTGCTCCAGATTGACATTGCCGCTCACTTGGCGCAGTTCAACGCTTCCCACGCAATCCGTGCTCACACTCCCGGTGACGCGCGAGGCAGTAATCGAGGTCGTCAGCCTTGGGAGGATATTGCGTATAAAGGGTACACGCAAGGTAATGTCGCTACGATAACCACGAATATAGAGCCGCTCGCCCTCCTGCTGGATACCCTGGACTGGCTCAGCCGTCTCAATCGCGATCTCTTTGCGCTCCCACGGCAGCACGGTCACATTCCCCTCAATATCTTCAAGCACGATATGGGGTCTCCTACCCAGCACGGTAAATGTCTGTGTCGCCATATGTCTGCTCCACCTTTCTCTGGCTGTTGAATATACTCTTTAAATCTTTAAAACCTCTTGCTTTTTAAATCTTTGCTTTTTATTTGGTATTTTTTACCGATCACATGCACAATATTAACATAAGCAGATTTGGAATGTCAACCCTATTTTGGATAAAAATATCAAATACTTGCAAAATATTGCCAATCTATAAGCTATTCAGCGCCTGCGGCGCTTCTCGCCGGGTAAAGGGATGTGGGCGTGATGTGCGGGCAGCTGCCCGCACATCACGCCCACATCCCTTTACCCGGCGAGCCACGTAGTGGCGAGAAATCACAACCTTGCGAATGTGGCGCTACTATATTTTGTCTATCTATTGACTTCAAGTTAACTTGAATATGTACACTTCATGGAAACTGATATCCATCAGCATACAAAAATAACAAGGAGATCAAATCATGCAGGAATACAACAATCTTTTTGCCGTAAATGACCAGGATTTTGAGTTGCAGGTATTGCGATCCGACCTGCCGGTTATCGTCGATTTCTGGGCCGAGTGGTGCCCCCATTGCCATACTCTCGCTCCTGTATACAAGAAGTTGAGCACAACTTTTGAGGGCAAATTACGCTTTGCTACTATCAACGCTGATGAAAGCCCAAGCATTGGCGCCACCTTCGGCGTACAGGGACTCCCAACCTTGATAGTCTTCCACACTGGCAAACCCGTTGCACGCATCGTTGGCCCACATCCCACACGTTTACAACAACATATCGAGCGAGCGCTTGCGGAGATTAGCGCCTCTCAACCCTCCTTGTAGGAGCGCGAAGCTTTCCCATTCCAGGCAGCCTGGGGATGTTTCTCTTTCTCAGGAAAGCCTTCGCGCCTGCGGCGCTCAAGATAAGGGGATGTGGGTGGAAAACGGCATTGCTGTTTCTACCCACATCCCTTATCTTGAGACAAGCGTAGCGAGCCGAGGCAAGAACTAGAAAGCCCTTCTTCTCTTTTATGAGTTCCCCTTGGAAGCAAAATAGAGTATAGTGAGAGAAAGAAACGGCAGACAACAGTAAAGGAGCATAGAGCATGCAAAGCGACAATATTATGGGGTTTATCATTGTCGGTGTGGGCATTATTTGCTGGATCTGGGTATTGCTGGATTGTATTCGCGATCCCGAACTCGACAAGGCAGGCCGAAAACGCTGGATCGCTTTCGTCGCGCTTGTACCCGCGATTGGCGCGCTCTTCTATGTCCAGCGCCGTCGCTCCGAACATAAGGCGCAGAACTTTCCCGCAACAGAGGCAGCCAGGCAAGCAGCTACCCCCGCTCCTTTTCAGCACCTTGAGCACTTCTCGCATCATGCTCACGCCGAAGATCCCATAGTCGAAGAAGCTTCGGCGCAAGAGCAGGAGCCACATCATGAACTCTAAAGTCCTGTAAAAGGGGCTTTTTGATGCGTAAGACTTTTGGGCCCGCGACGATGAGTGCAACGAGCAACAGCACCACGCCCTGCAAGCTATAAAGGTAGCGCTGAGAAAGCACCTCCTGCAAAAGTCCCATGCCCAGGTAAATTACCAGTGTGATCAATGCGAAAAAGGTTGCAAACGTCGCATACACCCGTCCCTGATAATCTGGATCGACGCGACGCTGCACACTTGTGTTGTAAAAGATACGAATCTCTATAAACACACCAATACAAAAGTTCGCAGCCATTGCCGCCAGCAGGCCTTGCGCGAAGGCGAGGAAGAGCACACATAGCCCTGTCACCGCAACCCCATAGACCATCAGCCGCTTCTCGTCAATACGATATCTCAGTAACGGCAACAAAATGCCTCCCACAATTGCTCCGATGGCGAAACATGCATCGATGGTACCAAGGCCAGATGTTCCCACCTTCAAAACGCTCGTGGCAAAAGGTACAAGCAATGTATTGATCACAGCAATAGTCATGGTAAAAGTCAGTACCCTACGGCGAAAGCCGAGGGCTTGGAGTTGTGTCTGAACTCCACCGCAATTCAGCATACCGTTTCAGGCGTGCTGCTTTGGCTTCATCGTCCGACACAGAAGGCGCGTACTGACAAGAGGCCCGTTCCTCTCCAGTCTTGCCGGATAAGAAGCGTTCGCATCGCAATGTTTCTTGCACCAACCAGATCGGCATGGAGCGTGTACTGACAATTCTGACAGACGAAGAGCAATCCTTTGTTGGGTCTATTCTCTTTGCAGGTGTGCCCACATTTGGGGCACGCTTGCGAGGTAGAGTTGGCATCGACCTTGATTGCCATACTTCGATGTAAGAGCGCTTTATAGGCAATCATGCTATGCAACTCAGCGAAGGACCATTTGGAGAAGGTACGATTGGCTTTTCGCTGTTTTGCATTTTTGCCTTTGCGTCGTTTGGTACGTTCTCGAATGTCTGTCAGATGCTCCAGTCCAATCAAGCTTTGAGGGTGCTGTAGGACAATCCGCTTACTCACGACATGATTGGTATTCTGCTTCAACCGTCTCTCTCGTCCACTGATGGCAACGAGCCTTCTTGTCGCTGAACGAGTGCCTTTCTTTTGCAGACGTTTTCTCAGTCGTGCGTAGTGGTTTGCCTTGGGGACAATCTGTTTGCCTGAATGGAAGGTGCAATCCCCTTGCATCGTCGCCGTGACGGCGAGATATCGCATCCCCACATCCACTCCGGCGACCTGCTTGTGCGTTTCAGGTGTAGGATCAGCCGTCTCAATTTCAAGAGAGACAAGGAGGTAAAATTGTTTCTTGGGCTTGTCATACCAGAGTTTAGATGCACCAATCTCCGCTCCACGCTGGATCAATGCCACATGCTTATTGTAGCCAGTATAGGGCACGATAACACGTCCCTCAAGGGTCAGGATGCTCACCTGCTGCTCTTTCTTGAAGGTGTAGTCTTTCTTGTACTGATAGGTCAACGTGGGGGAGATGAACTTGGGAGCCTTATCAAGCCCTTTGTAGCGTTTCTTGGTCTTCCCTTCCTTACGATGAACAGCATTGTTCTTCACCTTTGTCCAGAGGGTTTTATACGAGGCACCAACTTGGCGAGGAACAGAACAGGCCATTTGCGAAGGCAGATGAAAACGGAGGCGGATCTCTTCGTAGGTGGCATCTTGCAAACGAACAGCATTGCTCATCTTGCCATGCGCAAAGGCGTACTGGCTCACATAGTTGAGAGAATCCCGATACGCCAGTTGCGTTGTACGTAATGCCTTGAATTGCTCGGGCGTTGTATTTAATTTGAGTTTCGCTGTTAATACCGTTTGCATACGCTAAATTATACCATAGTTTTCATCTGACTGTCAAAATACATGAGCAGATGAGAGCATGTCTACGGCGTATTCCACCCAAGCCACCTACAAAGGAACGCCGCATTCCTCCCCATGCCTGAAAGGGCAGGGGCATCCTGCGGCGTTTTGGGTGAAAGAAAAATACCTGGAAGGGCAGAGAAAATACGACGAGAGTCCAAATCACACGCGCCGTTGGTGTGAGGATACCTGCGCGAATATGATGCGTGTACGTCGCTTTCGTGAAAAAAAGCGTGCCCACGACTTCTCGCCACCTCTAGCACACTAAACTGGATCAGTTGAACATCTACTAAACTGAACAGCCCTCGGCGCACACAGGGCGCTTTCCTTGCGCCGCGAGAAGCAGGCAGGCGTGACGCGCAACCGCGATTTGCTGCTCTTTGTGCTTGCCTTGTAGAGAAAAGATCCTTATAATAGAGGCGTGTCTATACAAAAGTAAACAAGGAGCCAGCCATCATGCAGATCGCGACATTCTGGTCTAACTCTCTGGCGCACCCCTTCCAAACCGTGCTCTCCCTGGCTGGTGCGGGAGCTGCTTTTCTTATTATTGGTGTGATATTCGTCGCCGCGCTTTTCGGCCTGGCCCTTACCGCCTTCTGGGTCTGGATGCTTATTGATTGTGTGCGCAACCGTTACTTGAAAGACGATGCCAGAGTCGTGTGGGCGCTGGTCATCTTCTTTACCCACCTGATAGGCGCCTTCGTCTACTATCTGACCGAGTACTCCGGTCGCAAGAGAAACGCCCCGCTGTATGTGTCTCCCTATATTCCCAATGCTCAGGTACAGGCCCAGCAGCCACCCCTCTATCAGCAAGGCTATCAGGCCTCGCGAGAGCAGGCGTATTCGCCTGAGGCACACCAGCCAGACTGGCACTCCTCTGAGCTACCTCGCACCTCTTATCCCGAACAGTCCGAGCCGCCACTGCAACAGTAGAGGCTACCTATCCCCCATATTACCCGCCTGGGCCAGGCTTATACCCACTTTTGTTGCCATCCTCTGCTATTTGAGGTTAAGATATAGTGACTAAAGAAGGGGCGTGTACTGCGCTGTAAGAAGAAAAATATCAATCTATCCCCCTCTTGGTACCGCGAAACTTAAGGAGGATCCTCTAGCGTGAACAACAGGCAGCACCTGAGTGGTGCGCAGGCAATTATTGCTACCTTGCAGGCATTCCAGGTCGATACTATCTTCGGCATTCCCGGTATTCATACACTTCCCCTCTACGACGAGATCCACAAGACACCCGGTATGCGTCATGTGCTGGCGCGCCACGAGCAGGGCGCGGGCTTTATGGCTGAGGGCTATGCCCGCGCCACGGGTCGCCCCGGCGTGGTTAGCACGATCACCGGTCCTGGCCTCACCAATGTCGCGACCGCCGTTGCCAGCGCCTTCGCCGACTCTATCCCGCTCCTTGTCATCAGCAGCAGCGGACCCCACGCCACCGCCTCTCGCGGGCGCGGCGAGCTGCACGAACTCAAAAATCAGCTTGGGGTAATGGAGTCGCTCGCGGGCTGGGCGCGTGCCGTGGAGTGTGTCGAGGAAATTCCTGGAGCCATTCAAGATGCCATGCGCATCATGCGTTCCGGGCGCGCTAGGGGAGCCTACCTGCAAGTACCTTATGACCTGTTTCGCGCATACGCCACTGTCACCCTGCCCACAGCAGAAGAACTTATTTTTGAGCCACGACGCCCACAGGAGGCGGATATTATACAGGCGGCCCAGTTGCTGCGCGAGGCCCGCAAGCCTGTTATTCTCGCGGGCACAGGTGCCACCATGGCACACGCCAACCAGGAGCTGATCGCGTTGGCTGAACGCTTGCAAGCACCGGTCATCCTGGGCAGCAAGAGCCACGACGTCATCCCCAATGACCATCCCCTGGCCGTCCTGACCACCACCTATACCAATACCGAACTGCATCCGCTCCTGGAGAGCTCTGATCTACTCTTGGTGGTGGGAAGCAAGCTGGGAGCCGAGCGCACAGCTTATGGGCAATATCCCCTGCCACCTCGCCTGGTGCATATCGATATCGATCCCACGGTCATCGGGCATACCTATCCCGCGATGCTCGGAATTGTCGCGGACGCCCGCGAGGCTCTACAAGCCCTCAATACTCAACTAGGCGATCTCGCCAGCGCCCGCCCAGAGCTAGAGACTGAGCTGAGCCAGGTTAGAGCCAAAATTCGCCAGGAGACGCGAGCACGTTTCGGCGAAGAAGTCGCCCTGCTGGATAGTGTGCGCGCCGCCGTCCCGCCTCATGGCATGATTGTCGCGGATATGACCATGCTTGGATACGCCAGCACCGTATTCCTGCCGGTCTACGAGCCTGGAAGCTTTATTCATCCCTGCGAGTTCTGTACAATTGGTTGTGGCCTGCCCCTGGCGCTCGGAGCGCAGGTTGCCCAGCCAGAGCGGCCCGTTGTCGCGCTCTGCGGCGATGGCGGCTTCCTCCTCAACTCCAGCGAACTGGCGACCGCCGTTCAGGAACAGCTTCCCGTGGTTGTCGTGATCTTCAACGACTCAACCTTTACCTGCGTCAAGACTGAACAGCGCCAGGCCTACGAGGGTCGCTATATCGCGACCGACATCGTTGAGCCAGATTATGTGGCTCTGGCCCAGGCCTTCCACTTGCGGGGCATACGCGCCGAGGGTCTCGAGGCGCTCCAGGCCGCTATCCAGGAAGGCCTGGCCTCCCGACGTCCCACCCTGATCGAGGTTCCCCTATCACCTAAGCCCTGGTAAGTAGCCGCGTTGTGGTCCGCTACTTGCGTACGCGGCTACTGGTGGCGGCCTGTTTGGCCAGTGCTTCGCGTCGCCATATAAAAACGTCTACGATCAGAACCAGCATGATTGTCACGATGGGAAATACAATATCTGCCGAGGGGATATGCAGCAGGATCGGGCCAACCTGGTGATCATCGAGCAGCATATGGCCCGCCGTCCAGGCCAACACCAGGGCCGCCAGGTCCAGGAGTAAGGGGATGCGCGACATCAAGGCGGATATCAGTGCGCTTCCCAGGAGTAATAGAACCACGCTCAGCAACAGGCCCACAATCAGAGTAGGAATATGACCGTCAGCAACGCCAGCAACGGCCAGCACATTGTCCAGGCTCATCGTGACATCGGCGACCAGGATCGTCAGCAAGGCGCTCCGCAGGCTATTACGCTTCTTGCCAGGTTTCTCCTGCTCAGAGACTGCCTGCTGCCCCTGGTCTGACTGAGCCTTCTCGCCCCGCTCCAGCAGAAGCTTGATCGCGATATAGAGTAAAATAGCGCCACCAATGGCCTGGAGGAGCGGCAGACCTAACAGGACCGAGGCAATAACCGTGAACACAATACGCAACAGAATGGCGCTTCCACCACCAAGCAAGATAGCCCACCAGCGGCGCCGTTGATCCAGGCCCGCCGCCGCGGCGCCAATTACTAGCGCATTATCGCCACTAAGCGCCAGATCCGCCAGGACAATTTTTAATAATTCTACAATACTAAAACCCGCTATTAATGAGAACACTGTATCTATGCCTTTCAGCGAACGTTGATTGTATTACAACCTGCCTACAACAGCCCTGTATCCCCCGAGCAAAGGTTTACATCCTCATGCGCTTCCCCCTCTTCTCCCTGACATTTCTATACTATAGTAGTATCACATTTTTAGCACATTACAAACGTCAGATGTACCTCTTTACTCATTACCATATGCAATAAAGAAACCTCCGCCCCTGGCGTGGTTTCTCACTTCTCTATAACTCTTCGACTATGTGCGTCCATCCATTTATATGGACATATGTATAAACGCAAAGTCCGTTTGAATATCAAATCTTGGGTATCAGATCTCAAAGTGGAGAAGGGCACTACATCACACCAGTTCATCAATAACACTGCCCCTGTAACTATTCAGCCTCCTCAGCTGGTGGTCTTGCCGCGCCTGGATACAATTCCTGACTGCGTAAGACTTCTGTATGCATGCGAGGAGTACTGAATAGTTACCCTGCTCTCGATTATGCGGGCAGTGTGGAGTTATTGAGCAAGGTATCGAGGGTCATTTTGCGCACACGATAACCACGGCGCTTGCCACGGTGTGGCAGCGTCACCGCCTCCAGAGCGCCACTCTTAATCCAGCGCCGTACCGTTGTATCGTCCACCCGCAGATGGCGCGCCACCTCGCGCACCGTCAATAGTTCATCACCTTGAGTCATTTCCTTCTCCTCATGTAGAGTTGCTTTCACGATCCTAACCTCCTGAATTCGACGTATGTTAAAAGATACTTTTGTGCCGTGTGTAGCAGGCAATTTTGTACGATGCTACATAGTGTAGTCGCAACGTATTAACTGATACTTAGAAGAAACTGAAGTCATCCTGAACATGCCAGCATTGCCTGCAATACCTGGATGTGTTATCAGCACCTTCACCACATCAATCTACCCTGGTGCATTTATGTCTTCAGTATAAAGACACCATATATATGGGTTCTTGGACCCATCGAGGGAATTTTTGTGTATTTACCCCGAGGGGTAAATACACAAATTGCAATTCTCAGATCTAATTCAGCTTTGTCACAGTATCAGTTCATCTTTATGCGTTATAGTATGAACATAAGAGACATAGGAAGAGACAACTCACATTTACCCTTCTCTCGTATCGAGGCCACTGCTACGCACCAGGCAGTGGCCTCGGTCATTTTTAGCTTTATGCCAGATTTCACGAATTAAAACGCAAAAAAATTTGCCCTCGTTTTCTCGGGCAAATTAAAAGGTATCTCTTCAAGAGCAAAGACATCGATCAGCCCCTTTAGCGTATCGACACATAACAGAACACCCGCCAGAAATACCTTGTCCCTATTGTACAATCCAGCCCTGAAAACAGGCTGAGATTTTCCTGAGATTAAACTGAGATTAAGATTTCTAGTCAGAGAGTAAGAAAAAGAGGGACGAGGTGCAGGCAATTACCTGCACCTCGTCCCTCTTTTTCTTACTACTAGAGGGTGAAGCCGTGGGCGGCGGCGCCGATGAGGGCCACGTTGGGGTATAAGATAATGTATACCGGGTAGTGGGAGAGCATCTGGCCCATGCGTCCTTTGGCCAAGAAGGCTTGCATGAATGAGCCATCAGTGAAGAGGGAGAGGAAGCGTGGGGGCAGGCCACCACCGATATAGACGCCACCGCTGGAGAGCACTTTGAGGGCCATGTTTCCCGCCTCAGCTCCCAGGATCGAGACAAACGTCTTAAGGGTCTCGATGCAGATGGGGACCGCCGACTCTACAGCGCCCTTGACGATGATTGGCGTGTGGTCTGAGACGAGTGAGAGCTGATCGCTAAGCCAGTCCGGCTCCTCATAGGCTCCCGTTGATTGCAGGAACGCATAGAGGTTCGGCAATCCGATACCCGAGCAGACATGCTCATAGCTAACATGTGCCGAACGCTGCAACATAAAGCGGAGCAGGTCGAGTTCGCGCACGTTGAGTGGAGCGAAGTCGGCGTGGCCGCCCTCGCTGGGATGCGCGACGTAGCGTGAACCATTATGCACCAGGAAGGCCTCGCCCAGGCCAGTACCTGGCGCGACGACCGCGATTGTCCCTCCCTGCTGAGGCGTTCCCGCGTTCAGAGTATAGATATCCTGCTCCTCTAATAGAGGCACACCATAGGCCATGGCGCTCAGATCGTTGAGTAGGCAGATCTTAGGAATGCCCAGGCTCTTCTGCATCTCCTCTTCATCCATGACCCAGGGCAGGTTCGTAATCTTGGCTTTTCCATTCATGATGGGACCCGCGACGCCGAAACAGGCCCGATCAACCTGAACATCAACTTGCGTGAGAAACTCTTTAACCATTACCTCCAAGCTTGCGTAGCGCGCGCTGGGAAAGGTTTTCTCTACTACAGGTGTGCGCAGTTCGCCTGGTGAGGAGAAAACCGCCAGATGGGTTTTGGTGCCACCAATATCACCCGCCAGTAACATAATAAGATCTCCACTCTATTTTTTTGCTTTTATACTTATAAGTCCTAAGCAAATCCGTAGGCACAATCAGGCAGACATCCATAGTTTAGAGCATAGCCACCAAAAAATATAGATGATGATTATCGCTATAACCACCATAATATACGGCTATCCTCCTCATGAACGAGGCCCAACAATTTTCATTGTATCCTAGAAATAGTACTAAACAGTATTTATTCGGCCCTTATTTCCTATGCTTGGTCCCCTTACCACTCGCCTGCTTTAGCTCAGGGCCACCCCAAAGTTGTAAAACGGTGTCAACCAAAGTACCCCTGTGTCAATCATATTGGGTACACAATTGGGTGCAGCGCCCAGGCAGTGGATAAGAGCGCTCGGGGGGCTCTGAGCAGCAAGGAATTGGGTGTGCCCACGTACAGTATACCTCGAAAAAGGGAACATCCAGAGAAGCCAGAAAGTCGATGTGCAACAGTTACGTGAGTACCTTGGTGGGGTCAGTAAAAATGGTTTTGGTATGGACAAATAGCGTTGTGGAGAGCCGTAACGTTTTTCGGACGTTTACTCCGTTATACTCATAATACCCATTCAAGCAGAAAAGAGGAAACGTATGGCGAACTCACGGAAGAAACAGGCAAAAGAGACGAGTACAGCGAGCACCAGGGGGCTTCAGCCCCTGCAAGGGTGGGGGCTGGTCATTGCCAGAATAATCTGGGCAGCCATCGCATTCGTCGATCTGATCATTCTGATCATTGGTGTCCCTGCCCTGACAATCCAGGTGCAGAAACCATGTCTTGATCTGACCAGGGCCACTTGCAGCAGTCTTCAACTTCTCCCCACACAAATGGCTGCGGCCCAATTCCTGGGGATCACCCCCGGAGCTTACGCGGCATATACTGTAACGTGCGATTTGCTGATCACGCTGCTGTTTTTTATCATCGGGGCCTTGATCTTCTGGCATAAATCGAACGACTGGATGGGACTCTTTGTCTCGATCCTGCTCATCACTTTTGGCGGTTTGGGGATGGACCTGGTACACACAAATGCACTTCCTGACATTCTGCCCTCGAACAATCTCATTTTTCTGATCTACAATTTTTTGAGCATTTTGAGTGGGGCACTAGATTTACTCGTATGGCCTGCTCTCGGTCTGTTCTTTTGCACCTTTCCCGATGGGCGCCTGGTCCCTCGCTGGTCCTGGATTTTTCCCTGCCTTTTTGTTGTCCAGTTTGTTTTTTACGTTTTACCCTCGCCCTGGAACTTCCAAAACTGGCCGCCGTTCCTCCAATTACTAGAGATACTTCTGGTCTATGGAGGTTCAGTAGGAACGCAAATCTATCGTTATTTCTTTGTAGCCTCGCCTCTCCAGCGCCAGCAAATTAAATGGTTGGCGTTCGGTTTTGGACTGGTTATCTTTGTAGTTCTCCCGCTTGAGAGTCTTCTTCTGATCTTGAACGGACCACATTCTATACTACAATTGGCTGACCCCTTTACATTGATGTTCGACTACTTGCCAATACCCCTCGCCTTAGGCGTTGCCCTGTTGCGTTATCGCCTCTGGGATATCGATGTGTTGATCAATCGCACGTTGGTTTATGGCTTGCTCACGCTCATTCTGGCAGCGGTGTACTTTGGGTTGGTCTTTGGTGCGCAGGCCCTACTCGTGGGCTTGATCGGCAAAAACGATGGGATTGTGATCGTGGGATCAACGCTGGTCGTGGCGGTGCTCTTCCAGCCCTTGCGTCGAGGCATTCAAAATGTGATTGATCGGCGTTTCTACCGCCAGAAATACGATGCCCAGCGCACTCTGCAAGCCTTTAGCGCCACCCTGCATCAGCAGACCGATCTGGCACAGCTTAGTGGGCAGATTATGGCGGTTATACAGGAGACAGTGCAACCGGCATCGGTCTCGCTCTGGCTGTGTAGGCCTGCGGAACGGGAGAGTGAAAGCGCTTCATCAGGGCGGGAATGAACTTCCCCCTATGAAATGACCGATAGAGAATACCGCACAATCATCTCAAAACCGTTACGAGCGATTATCCCGTCTTTCCACTCGCCAAATCACGAAATATGCTTCTATTTCTTAATTACTCTTCTCTTCTCTTCTCTTGTAATCCTCTATTGTATAGCTTACAATGACATCCATAGCAGAGGTGTGCGCTTATACATCGCCATGATACAGATCTCTATTATCTCCAAACTGAGGGTACTCGATGTCTCGGTTGACTCTCTCGCTCTTTGGGCCGCCGTTGATAGAACTCGATGGCAGCCCCGTCACTACCGATACACGCAAAGCGGTCGCGCTCCTGGCTTATCTGGCGATGACACGCCAAACGCACAGCCGCGATACGCTGGCGGCATTACTCTGGCCGGAGTATGACCAGCCCCACGCGCGTGCCACCCTGCGCCGCACGCTTTCCTCCCTGCATAAAGCCCTCGCGGGCGCGTGGCTCCAGATTGACCGTGAGACAATCAGACTCAAGCAGCAGGATGGTTTCTGGCTGGATGTCGAGGCGTTCAGGTCCCTCTTGACCGATTATCACACTCATCAGCACCAGGCGGGAGAACCTTGCGCGAACTGCCTTGCAGGGCTGAATCGCGCAGTGACGCTCTACTGCGATAGCTTTATGGCTGGCTTTTCGCTCTCAGATAGCGCGCCTTTTGACGATTGGCAGTTCTATCAGGCCGATAGCTTACGGCGCGAGCTCGCTGGCGCCCTGGAGCAACTGGTCCTCGCGTATATCGCCAGTGGAGAAATTGGCCTGGCAATCACCCAGGCCCGGCGTTTACTCTCCCTGGATCGCCTCCATGAACCAGCGCATCGCTATTTAATGCAGCTCTACGCCTGGTCTGGTCAGCGCTCCACCGCCATCCAGCAATACCAGGAATGCGTCAAAGCACTCGATGAAGAACTGGGCGTGACCCCTTTGGAAGCAACCATACAACTCTATGAAGCCATCAAGGAAAACCGCCTATCACCACCGCCAGAGCGACGCCAGCCATTTTCCCAAAACGCAGCTACCGCCAGTCACGCGTTGCCGCTAGAGCGGTCAGATGAACCGCATCTGGCCTCGTTCGATTATCCCCTGGTTGGGCGCGAGAACGAGTGGGCGGAACTGCTCTCCATTTACGCTGAAAAGGCTCCCTCTGGATATATTGTCGCGCTTGAAGGAGAGGCCGGGATCGGCAAAACACGTTTAGCCGAAGATCTGGTTGCCGAGGCAAAAGCCAGGGGTGCCCGGACGGTGAGCGTGCGCTGTTACGAGGGTGAGGTTGATCTCGCGTACGGGCCGATTGCGGCAGGGCTACGCGTTGCCATCAATCAGCAGCAAGATTCTCACTGGCACAATCAGCTTGCTTCCCACTGGCTGAGCGAGGCCACACGGCTCCTTCCCGAATTGGCGCAGCAGCGTCCCGATGTGCCCTCGCCACAGCCGCTTGCCAGTCCTGGCGCGCAGAGTCGCTTTTTCGAGGGGCTGCGCCAGGTCTGGCTTGCCCTCTGCACTGATACTCGTCTATCTGCGCCTGGCCTCCTCTTTTTTGATGATATTCACTGGGCCGATGCAGCCTCGCTGGAATTTCTCGGCTATCTGATCAGACGGCTTGATGAAAAACCACTCTGCCTGCTCCTTACCTGGCGCAACAACCAGCAGACTATCAGTCAACGTTTTCAGCGTCCCTTAGCAGAGGCCCAGCAGAGCGGCAAAGCGCAGCTCCTCACCCCGGCCCGCCTGGATCAACCAACCGTTGAGCGGCTGGTACGCCATATTGCGGCCAGTGGTGTGGATCTCCCGCCGCATTTTACCAGCCAGCTCTACCAGGAAACCGAGGGCGTGCCGCTCTTCCTGACTGAATATCTCACCGCTCTGACTACTGGAGCGATCAAGGCAGAAGACACCGAATGGAGCCTGCCCGGCGGCGTGCGTAACTTGCTCAACTCGCGCCTGGAAGCAGTTGGGGAGACCAGCCGACAACTCTTGGGGACCGCCGCAACCATCGGGCGTTCCTTCGACTTCGATATCCTTTGTGAGATCAGCGGTCGCAGCGAGGAAGAGACGGTGAATGGCTTGGAAGAACTGATCAGCATGGGTCTGGTTAAAGAGATGGGCAATCTGCCCACGTCTTACCACTACCCTTTAAGCAACGAACCCACGCTCATCTACGACTTCTGTCATGAAAAAATGCGCAGTCTGGTGTACGACGGGATCACTCTGGCTCGCCGCCGCCTGCTTCACCGTCGCACCGCAGAGACGCTGGTGGCGCGTATGCGTGGACAACGTGAGCTCGGGATACTCGCGGGCCAGATCGCTTTGCACTATCAGGCAGCCAACCAGCGAGCCCTGGCCGCCACCTATTTTTGTCAGGCTGGCGAGTATGCGCGTTCTCTCTACAGACACACGGAAGCCCTGGCCCATTTTCACACCGCCTTGGCGCTGGGCCATCCCACAAGCTCCGAACTGCTTGAAACCATTGCTGACCTGTATACCTTCCTGGGAGAATATGAAACAGCCCTCAAAAGTTATCGGGCTGCCAAAGCCCTGAGTGCCACGCCACGCGCTATTCTGGAACAGAAACAAGGCAAGATCTATGAGCGTCGGGGGAATTGGCAACTTGCGGAAGAACACTTTGCCCTCGCCCTCCACTTACTCCAAACGCAGGCTGGATCAGAGGAGGAGCAGGCGCGAGTATGCGCCGATTGGAGTCTCTCTGCCCACCATCATGGACATATCCAGCAGGCACACGATCTGGCACAGCAAGCACTCGACCTGGCAGAACAGACCAACGATACCCACGCACTGGCCCAGGCACACAATATGTTGGGCGTTCTTGCCAATAGCCAGGGAGAGATGACCACAGCATATTTTCATCTGGAACGCAGCCTGGCCCTGGCGGAAAACCTGCAAGACGCCAGCATTCAGGCCGCCGCCCTGAATAACCTGGCGCTGGCCTACCGAGCCAGCGGGGAGGTTGTACGCGCCATTGCGCTCACGGAAACGGCCCTGGCACTCTGTCGTTCCCAGGGTGATCGCCACCGCGAAGCTGCCCTGCACAGCAACTTGGCTGACCTCCTGCACGAAGCCGAGCGCACCGATGAGGCAATGAGTCAGCTTAAGCTTGCCGCCCGCATCTACACTGAAATCGACGGAGAAGCAGGCGCGATGCAGCCAGAGATCTGGAAATTGGTCGAGTGGTAGCCACTCAAATCTATGGTCGAGATGGAGGGATACTATTCAATGCTTGTGCCTCATCAGAGAAGATGCTCATAAAATCGGCCAGGCGCGTAATGCGAAAAATCTCTACAAAATGCTCACTCAGACCGTACACCATCAGGGGACATTTGGCTTTAAGAGCGCGTTTGAGTATCCCAACGATCAGCGCGATTCCAACACTGTTCATATAACTTACCTGACTGAAATTCAGCAAGATCGTTTCAGGGTGCCCGCTGACAGCTTCCGTATACGCACTATCCAGCGCATCTGCCGCGAAATTGTTGATTTCGCCCTGTAAATCGATAATCGCGGCCCGCGTCCGGTGCCGAATATGGGCCTCGAAACTAGCCGTTGCCATGACAAATAGTCCTCTCTTGTAGTAGAGCGCTGCTGAAAAGCTCTCTCTCGTTTTTGATTATAATTCCTGGTCGTCCTCTAAACGTTACGAGAAATTATTCTCTCTTATTGCTGGCGCAAAATGTCACGAGAAAGGTGCGAGAATATTCCTCTTTACCGTAACGTTTAGAGGACGTGCAGACTCTATACTACGAAGGAAAGATACATCGTAAAGAATATTGGAGTTCGAGATGGCAACATTTTTCCAGTACATTCGCCAGAGAATGCCTTTCCGGAGAAGCACCCAAAAAAAGCAAGCTCTCCCGACGCCTGTATTACCCGCAACTCAGCGCGTTGTTTCGCAGGCAGTGAACATCGCGCCCAACGACGCGCTTATTGCCTATTTCCTGAGCTCGCCTGGCGCGATTGAGGTCGAGAAACTGCATCTCGATTCGCCAATTCTGCGCGAACTCAAAGAAGCAGGAGTCAAGCTGACGATGCCGCTGGTGAGCCAGGGTGAGTTGGTTGGGCTGATCAATCTAGGAGGACGTTTGAGTGAGCAGGACTACTCCAGTTATGACAAAGGACTGCTGAACTCGCTGGCAACCCAGGCCGCGCCCGCTCTCCGTGTCGCCCAGATGGTCTTGGATCAACAGGCACAGGCCCGCGAACGCGAACGCATTGAGCAGGAATTGCGGGTGGCGCGCATCATTCAACAAACACTGCTACCTAAAGAACTGCCCGACCTGCCCAACTGGCAAGTGACTGCCTATTATCAGCCAGCGCGCGCGGTTGGCGGCGACTTCTATGACTTTATCCCTTATGAAGATGGCCGGCTGGGGATTGTCGTTGGCGATGTGACTGATAAGGGCATTCCTGCCGCCCTGGTTATGGCGACCACCCGCAGTATCCTGCGTTCCTCGGCCCAGGAAGATCTCTCTCCCGGCGCCGTTCTGGAACGCGCCAACGATTTACTCTTTCCCGATATTCCGGAGAGAATGTTTGTCACGTGTTTCTATGCCATTCTCGATCCTCAGAGTGGATTCCTGCGCTATGCCAATGCCGGGCATGACCTGCCCTATCGCTGGCACGAGGGCGAGGTAGGCGAGCTACGCGCCACAGGTATGCCCCTGGGGTTGATGCCTGGCATGTTCTATGAAGAGAAAGAAGTCACCCTGGCGCCTGGCGAAAGCATGCTGCTCTATAGCGATGGCCTGGTTGAGGCGCACAATCCTACTCGCAACATGTTTGGCTTTCCTCGCTTGATTACATTGCTTGGCATGTACCAGGACGAAAACTCTCCTATCGATTACTTGCGCGCAGAACTCAGCGCCTTTACTGGAGCAGACTGGGAACAGGAGGATGATATCACCCTGGTGACCTTACAACACGTTCCAGTGCAGACCCCCCAGGAAACAACCGAGATTCTGAGGAAGCCCGAAGTCCACGAAGGATCCATTGAAAGCGGAGATGGCTGGCAGCCCCTAGAAACATGGTCTATCCCCAGCGCAATGGGCAATGAACGGATCGCAATCTCATATATAACCCAGCGTGTTCAGCCCTTTCATCTGCCAGAACGTCGTCTGGAGCAACTCAAAACAGCGGTGGCAGAGGCCACGATGAACGCTATGGAACATGGAAACCACTACCGCCCGGAGTTCCCTGTCACCCTCCAACTCCTCTCGTCAGAGCAGGCCATCGCAGTACGGATCAGCGATCAAGGTGGTTATCAGCCCACCCAGGCTCCGGAAACGCCTGATATCGAGGCCAAGCTGGCTGAACTACAATCGCCCCGTGGTTGGGGCCTGTTCTTGATCCAGAATATGGTCGATGAGATGCGCATTCTCAACGACGAACATACCCATACCATCGAACTTGTGATGTCCCTAGAAGGAGGCCCCTATGCCCCCCAAAGTGCTTAAAGCCGCGGTCCGTCACCAACCAAGCGTCTCTATTGTGGACCTGCATGGCGAGATCAACGCCCAGGCTGAAAGTGTGTTGAACAACGCTTATGCCGAAGCTGAGACATATGGCTTAGAGGTCATTCTGCTCAACTTTCACGGTGTGAACTATATCAACAGCACCGGTATCGCGCTGATTGTCAGTCTGCTCGCCCGTGCCCGCAAACAGCACCGTCGTCTGCTCGCCTGTGGCCTGAGCCAACATTATGTGGAGATATTCCAGGTCACCCGCCTGGCCGATTTCTTACACATCTTCCCCGATGAGACAAGCGCTCTCACACAAGACATGAGTGAATCCAGCCAATCTATGTAAAAACAGTGTCGTTTTTGTTGCGTTATGTAGCAATTGCAGGAGGCAGAGAAAAGCATGCCAGAGGCCAAAGCAACTATGCAAGCACGCACGGTCAACGGGATTGCCGGCATCATCGATATCCAGGGCGAACTCAACGCGTTCGCGGAAGGCATATTGATGGAGATGTACAACACTGTCAGCGCGCCAAATATCCGCGCGATTATTCTCAATTTTAGCGAAATGGAGTATATGAATAGTAGTGGCATTGGCTTGATCGTCACGCTGCTGATTCGCGCAAATCGCCAGAAACAGCAACTCTTCGGGTATGGGTTAAGCGAACACTATCAGAACATTTTTCAATTGACCCGTCTTAACGATTCTATCCAGCTTTATGCGAACGAAAACGAGGCCATCAAAGCGCTCCGTTCCGTTGTAACCGTAACGGAGAATCGGCCACGCTTCTTTAAAAGGAGAGAGACCCGATGACAAACCCACAACCGCCTGCGAAAGAGGGCCAGCCCCGCAATACGGCAAGCTGGGCGCCACAACATACACACACGCTACGGATACAAAATGCCCCGAGCGGAGCGCTGAACCTCAACGTTGATGGTCGACAAATCACCGGGCCACTCCAGGGCTTTGGCTCGATGTGGCAGAAAACCTACCGTGTCTCCTTAGCAGGCACAAAGGTAGAGCCAGAGACCGTCATTGCTGTCTGGAAAGAACACTTCGCCGAATTCTGGCCCGCGAATTCGCGCTTCTTTGGCCCACTGACAGGGATTGCACCGGGTGAAGTGGCACTCCTCAACCTGGCAGTGGGCGGGATGCCACTCTCAACTGGCGTGCTGGTGTTGTATGCTGATGATGAGAGCTTTACTCTGATGACACCTCAAGGCCATATGTTCGCCGGCTGGATTACCTTTAGCGCGTATAAAGAGGAAGGAGAGACCCTCGTCCAGGCTCAGGTCTTAATGCGCGCCAGCGATCCCATTTATGAGCTAGGACTGCGTTTCGGCGGACATAAGCAGGAGGATATCTTCTGGGAGCATACGCTAGGAAAGCTGGCAAAGCACTTCCAGGTGGAAACGCCTGTGCAGACGGAAACCATCTGCGTTGATAAAAAATGGAGCTGGCCACAAGCCAAAAACATCTGGCATAATTCGGCCATTCGCACACAAGTTCACCTGCTGACCCATCCAGCGCTCTGGTTTCGGCGACACGGGAAATAACTGTAAGCGGGCGAGAGTGCGGCGCACTTTCACCCGCCTTTTTCTGATGACTTCTTATCCGAAAATCCTGAGCGCGCTTGCCGTGCCACCTTCAGGTGGTCCCCGAATGGGGGAAGCGCTAGTCACGCAAGTGACTCCGTGATACCTTCAGGTGGTTGGGATTCGGAATAAGATCGTAGTAGAAAATAGCTGCTGGAAAGACTCTTTTTTTATGATTACAAAACCATCGTATGACGCGCTTATCATCGGCTCAGGACCCAACGGCCTCGCAGCCGCCATTACCATTGCGCGCACAGGTCGCTCGGTCCTCGTGCTTGAGGCCAAAGAACAGATCGGCGGCGGCGCCCGGTCAGCCGAACTCACCCTGCCTGGCTTTACGCACGATGTGTGCTCGGCAATCCACCCCATGGGGCTGGCCTCGCCATTCTTTCGCACCCTACCACTCGCTCGCTATGGCATCGAGTGGATTCAGCCAGAATTTGCCCTGGCCCACCCGCTCGACCATGGGCAGGCGGCACTGGTGGCCCGTAGCCTGGAGGTGACCGCCGCCAGCCTGGGCGTGGATGCCGTAGCGTATACCAAACTGATGCAACCACTTCTTGATAATTGGGAAAGCATCATCAACGCCTTTCTTGGACCATTGCGCCCGCAAACGATGCTGCACCCATTCAAAATAGCGCACTTTGGCCTGGCGGCCTTGCGCTCAGCCAGCGGTCTGGTGCAAACTCAATTTAAAGGAGCGGCAGCTCGCGCGATCTTCGCGGGCATGAGCGGCCATTCGATGCTCCCTCTCAATACGCCCTCCAGTGCGGCGGCGGGCATGATGTTGGGCCTCTTGGCCCACGCGGTGGGCTGGCCTATCCCACGTGGGGGGTCACACAAGATTGTTGACGCGCTCGCGGCCTACCTGCGCGACCTGGGTGGTGAAATTGTCACGGGCGTGGAGGTGAAATCGCTCGACACGCTCCCCCCGGCGCGCGTCATCCTCTGCGATATCACCCCACGCCAACTTCTGCGCATCGCGGGAAGTCGTCTCTCCGGCCTCTATAAACGCCAATTGGAGCATTATCGCTACGGTCCGGGCATCTTCAAGCTCGATCTCGCGCTCGACGGCCCCATTCCCTGGAGTGCTGACGCGTGCAGGAGAGCTGGTACGGTCCATGTCGGTGGCACCTTCAACGAGATTGCCAGGAGCGAGCGCGCGATCTGGCGAGGGGAACATCCTGAGCGTCCATTTGCTCTACTCGCACAACAGAGCCTCTTTGATGAGACTCGTGCCCCCCAGGGCAAACACACAGTCTGGGCCTATTGCCATGTCCCCAATGGCTCAGATGTCGATATGGGTGAGCGCATCGAGGCACAGATTGAGCGTTTCGCCCCTGGCTTTCGCGACCGCATCCTGGCTCGACATACCACCAATGCCATGGAAATGGAACGCTACAACGCCAACTATATTGGTGGGGATATTAACGGCGGCATGCAGGATCTCACGCAAATGTTCACCCGCCCAACCATCTCGCCAACGCCCTACTCCACCCCCGATAAGAGCCTCTATATCTGTTCCTCCTCCACACCGCCAGGAGGAGGTGTCCACGGTATGTGTGGCTACTTTGCCGCTCAGGCTGCCCTGCGTCACCTGTAGGAAAACATCAATTGTGCGAGAGCTATCCCATATTCACCAGCAACCATATAGAGCAAATAGTGGTTTCCGTCTTCCTCATAAATAGCCGGATCACGCAATTGACGCACTCTCTGGGCAGCTAAACCACGCACTGAAGGCTCAAGTGGGAGGTCTATGCCCTCATAAGACAATTCTGAATGTTAGCCATGGGCTTACAGTATCTTAAAATGATGACGAATATGCCTAGAAGTCATCCGTTCAGACGGCTAGCCGTCTAGGGAGAACTGCCGCTCCCGCTACTCCTCGCCCCACTTGCAAAGGGTCGGAGTTACTTTTGCGTAAGATGTTGTACGAGCCGTTGATATCGGCATGAATGAGGCGTCCATCCCTGGCACGATACCAACTGCGAGCCACACGCTTGCCTGAGAACACTGGCTTCTCAGCCGTGTTGGCTTCATACGTTGGGATGGGGTCGTCGTCCAGAAAACTGGCCTTGCTGGTGTAGCTTTCTTCTTGAAGGATGACCCTGATCCCAACCAGGTGCGCTTTGTAGGTCAACTGCTCAATGAAACGAGCATGAGGAAGCTGCACAAACTGCTGGTTGTTCCTGCATCCCATACTCACCTCTTGTTTCCACAAGGGATTCTTGCCAATCACCAGACGAGGCACAAAACCAGGTTTGTCGCTGGTAATGGCTGCGAGCACGTTGACGCCCACATCCACGGCTGCCCGAAGCTGCGGGTTGACCGCAGCCGGTTGGATCTCCTGCTCATAGACGACCTCCAGCATGTAGCCATCAGCGCGTGGAACGATGCGAACCTGCCGGATGGCTTCCCAGGTGATCTGAGTTGCTATCTCAATGGGAAGTCCTGATGGGACCAGCTTGCCTGTGCGCTTGAATACCCTCTTGCCCAGGGCTTTTTTCTCGTAGATGAGCAGGAAACGGCCCTTGGTCTTGTCTTGATAGCCAGGGATCTTGGGGCGTCCCGTGAAGGGAGAGGGGTCTTCGCGGTAAGCCTCCATCCCATCAAAAAAGCTGACCCAGTTGTGGTGGAGCTGAATGAGGATGGCATTACTGACTTTGCGAGGGAGGGCACAATAGGCCTCGTGGTGTTTCAATCGATGGAAGATGGCAGCGTAGGGCAGGTAGGTTCCCTCGTGAATGAAGGCTTGTCGGATCTGGTAATTGGCCTGGTTATAGAGGTTCTTGGAGGCAAAGGCTGCTCGATCAATGACGGCAAAGCGTGCATCCTGATGACGAATGAGATGTCGTTCGACCAACTGCACCTGGTGCCTCCTCCCTTTCCGACAACACGTCCTTCGTGTCGGTGAACCTCTCTTGGCGTTTCATGCAAGAACATTCTTTCTAACGAAACTCTACCAGAGATATCTCCAGTTGTCAATATCCGGCATGATTCCTTGGAAACGTTTATCACACCCCAAAGTAGTGCAGGAGATACTGGGTCATAGTAGCATAATAACTATCACCATGAATATTTACAGCCATGTTATGCCGTCAATGCATAGCGCAGCGATGGAAGACCTGAATACAAAGGTTTAAAACCGGGAACATTTGGGGTAAGGACATCTTTTTGGCCATTGGGTGTCAAATTGGGTGCAAGGTAAGATTATGGCTCAGTTTAACTCGGCTTCATGTGGCTTATAAGGCGATTTCATCGAGCTGGTTCGTTTGGAGCAGTACTCTATGCTAAAGAGAGAAACAATAACATAGAACATGTACTGCCTTCAAAGGAGGTTTCAATCTTATGCTCTCTCTACAAGTGCTCTTCCGTTTGAGTGGATTTGGCCTTATAAGTGCGTCCGGCCTGATTATTCTGGCTCACATCTGCCAGCTCTTGAGTGGGCAGAATGATATGCTGGCCCTGGCAGGTGGTCTCCTTCTGCTTGTGGGTGGACTCATAGTCTGTCTGTGCTTGCCCGCACTCTTCCTTCGGCAGGTGCCAGGCGTAGGAATTGGAGGGTTGATTGGCTTCATTGGCTTTAGCCTGGGGATGTTCCTTTTGAATATTGATGCCACTATGCTCAACGTTTTTCTGGTTCCCTGGCTGGCAAATATGGACCCCAAGCTAGCTCAAGGACCTGATGGGTTGGGGGGACTCTTCCTGGTCAGCTCCCTGCTTCAACTGGTAGGAGGCATCATCTTCTGTCTCTCGAGCCTACGCACAGAAATTTTTCCTCGCTGGCCCGTTCTCTTGCTCCTGGCAACACTTCTCGTTCAAGCCATAGGAGGCACGCTTCAGGAAGCAGGCATTGTAACTCTCATTGCCTCACTTGTCTTTTATTGCGCACTTGTATGGATGAGCATGACACTCTTAAAGGCACCAGAAGCCTTTTCAGATAGGGAGGCTTCTTTTTCTGAGGCACGTGCCTGAGTGTGTGAAAGCTAACATTGCTGGCGACCGTTTGGGCACCAGCAATGTTAGCTTTCACTCCTTTATCTTCTCCAGGTAAGCCTCGACATTGAGACAGACCGCTTGCAGAGATGCCAGGATTGCCGGTAGGTCCTTGGGATCTATCACGCCCAGGTGCTCCTGAATGCGCGCATCGTACTGCGTCTGCAAAGTATCCCGCAACTCACGCCCCTGGGGAGTAAGTGTGATCAGGATGACCCGGCGATCCCTGGCGTCCGCCGTACGTGCTACCAGGTGCAGGCGCTCCAGACGGTCTACAATACCCGTCACATTACTCTTGTCCGTAAATAGAACCCGACTCAAGTCTACCATTGAACGGCCCCGCTGCTCATCCAGATGTTGCAGCGTCCAGTACTGACGCGTACTCAGGCCATAGGCTGCGAAGAACTGGCGATCACTATCATCCAAAAGAAAGAATGTTTTGATAAGCAGGTGATAAACACTTTGTTCATTTACTGCCTCCTTGCCAGGCATATGTATTACCTCCAACCGCTCCCTATTTTTGGATCTCTCTTATAACGAAGCTGATATTGTTTACAACACGCTTTGCGCAACCGCCCGACCTGCGGTTCGGCCAGAGAAGATGCAGCCGCCAAGGAAGGTTCCCTCCAGAGCGCGGTAACCATGCACACCGCCTCCGCCAAAACCGGCCACTTCGCCCGCAGCGTAGAGGCCTGGTAGCGGCTCACCATTGGCCTGAAGCACACGACCAGAGAGATCAGTCTCCAGCCCTCCTAGCGTCTTACGCGTGAGAATTGAGAGGCGCACGGCAATCAAGGGACCAGCCTTGGGGTCAAGGATGCGGTGCGGCTTCGCTACGCGGATAAACTTATCCACAGAATACGCACGTGCGCCACGGATAGCCGTGACCTGCAAGTCCTTGGCGAAGGGATTCGCAATCTGTCGATCACGCTCTTTAATTTCACGTTCCAGCTCTGCCTCATCGATGAGGGTATTGCCAGTCAGCTCATTCATACCTTGTACGAGTTCTGGCAGCGTCGAGCGCACAATGAAATCGACGCCGCGCTTTTTAAAGGCCTCGATTGGTGCGGGCGCTCCAGGTAGAACGCGGCTAAAGACGAGGGGGATACTGCGGCCAGTCAGGTCGGGATTCTGCTCAGAGCCAGAGAGAGCAAACTCGCGCTCAATGATGCGCTGGTTGAGCAAGAACCAGGAGTAATCATATCCACTGGTGGTGATATGTTGCAGAGATCCCAGCGTATCGAAGCCGGGGAAGAGTGGCACGGGTAGGCGGTGTCCGCGTGCATCTAGCCAGAGCGGAGAGGGTCCACTCAAAATACGAATAGCATGGCGTGTCCAGATCGGCGCATAGTTGATAATACCCTCTGGATAATGCCACATACGATCAGGGTTGATAATGTGTCCGCCCTGCTGCTCAACTACCTCAAGCATGTGTCCATCCACATGATCGGGCACACCTGAGAGCATATTTTGCGGGGGTGGCCCCATACGCTGCGGCCAGTTGCGTCGTACCAGTTCATGGTTAGCACCAATGCCTCCCGAGGTGACAATCACCGCCTGCGCTCCGAAATCAAACTGGCCTACCACCTCCCGCGAACTGCGTTCACCCCGTTCGACATTACTGGCCTCAAGCACCTCGCCGTGCACGCCAGTCACCACGCCACCGCTGATAGCAAGCCCGGTAACGCGATGGCGGAAACAGAGGCGTATCAGCCCGCGCTTCTCCCCCTCGCGCACGCGTCGAATAAACGGTTCCAGTACCCCTGGACCTGTACCCCATGTGACATGGAAGCGCGGCACAGAGTTGCCGTGCCCACCTGCCAGGTAGCCGCCTCGCTCCGCCCATTGGACTATAGGAAAGAGGCGCAGGCCCTGAGCACGTAGCCAGGAGTATTTCTCGCCCGCCGCGAAATCAACATAGGCCCTGGCCCACTGCCTGGGCCAGTGATCCTCTTCGCGGTCGAAGCCCGCGCTCCCCATCCAATCCTGTAGCGCGAGTTCATGAGAATCGTGAATACCCATGCGCCGTTGCTCAGGCGAGTTGACGAAGAACAGGCCACCGAAGGACCAGAAAGCCTGCCCTCCAAAGGATGCCTCTGGCTCCTGCTCAAGGATGGTGACGCGTCGGCCCGCGTCGACAAGTTCCGCGGCCGCGACCAGGCCAGCCAGCCCGGCCCCGACGATGATTACATCAGCCTCATTGCTCATTGCTCTTCCCCCGTCTTTGAAATAATGTTGTGTAGAGATTGTATATAGATAAAGCTAGGAACGTCAAGTAACCGCCTTCGCGCCTGCGGCGCTCAGGGGTAAGGATATGTGGATGGACGTGGGATTCGCCACATCCATCCACATATCCTTACTCAAAGACTTGCTATGCGGGCGCCTCAAGGCTGCATCAGTATCTGGCGTGTGATTTGTAAGAAGGCCTGAAGAGTGGGCGACAGCCATTTTTGTTTGTGCCAGATCATTTGAGTCACCAGGCAAATCGGCTCTCCGCTCCATGGAAGAACCACTAATCTCCCCTGGGAGATCTCAGTGGCAACTACAATAGCTGGCAGAACCGCGATTCCCATGCCCACCAGAGCACATTGTTTGATGGCCTCGACACTATCAAATTCCAGCATAGTCGCTGGTTGTACTCCTGCTGCATTTAACTGGTGCTGAAACTGCGTGCGATAGCTACAGCCTGCCTCTGTCAGCAGTATAGTTTCATCCTCCAGATCCGAGGGCGAAATAGCGGACCGTTGCGCGAAAGGGTGGTCGGGTGAAGCCACAAGGTAAATGGATTCGGGGAGAAGTGGCTCGGCTTGTAGCGCGGCGGCTGTGAGCGGTTCCTCCATAAGAAATGCCAGATCAACCTGGCCTTCAGTGACGAGACGGCGCAACGCGGAAAATGGGGTTGGGTAAAAGAGGAGTCTAACCTGTGGGTAAGAGAGACGGAACTGGTGAAGCACGGCGGGAAGGCAATAGGTGCAGAGTGTTTCGGTCGCGCCTATCGTCAGGGTACCGGTGCATTCCTGGGGTTCTGATACTGCCTGGCGCGCTTCTTCAGCTATCTTTAGTAATTGTTCAGCATAGGGAAGCAGGCGCTCTCCAGCATTCGTCAGCGTTATATGCCTGCCCAGCCGATCAAAAAGGCGAGCGCCCAATTCTGCCTCTAACGCTTGAATCTGCGCCGTAACCGTTGATTGAACATATCCCAGGCGTTGAGCTGCCTGATGAAAATTTAAGGTCATGGCGAGAACGCGAAAGGTCGCAAGTTGACGAAGATCCATACTTCCCTCTAAATGATCGAAATAGACGATCAATATAATCAAAATTAATCGTTGGACATGATTATATCGCGACACTTATAATGGGCGCAAGTATTAATGAGCATCAATGGAGGAACAGGTATGAAGTCAATACAAAAGCAACAGGCCACAGAAATACTTGCCCATGAAACGATTCCTGCACATAAAAGTCAAACACATTTGGGGAGAGGAACGCTACTAGCGCTCGTCATAACGATTTTCTGCTGGGCATCCTCATTTGTGGGCATTCGGGCTGGACTACATGGATATAGCCCAACCCATCTCGCACTGCTAAGATATCTCGTCGCCTCTCTTGTGCTTGCTCTCTATGCGAGTGTAAAGCGCATGCCACTCCCCCAATGGCGCGACTTACCAGGCCTGACACTTACCGGCGTTGTAGGGATCGCTTTCTACAATGTCGTGCTCAATACGGGCGAACTTAGCGTTTCTGCCGGGATCTCTAGCTTCCTGGTCAATACCGGACCCATTATCACCGCGTTACTGGCAATGGTCTTGCTTAAAGAGCGCTTGCGGCCCCTGGGATGGGGAGGAATTCTTCTGAGCATCACAGGGGTATCTATCATCACTTTGAGCACTGGCGAAGGCATACATCTCTCTGTTGGTGTGTTATTCGTTTTATTAGCGGCCCTGGCTCAGAGCCTCTATTTTGTCTGGCAAAAGCCCTATCTTGCACGTTACAGCGCGCTGCAATGTACGACCTATGCGATCTGGACGGGCACGCTTGCGCTTCTGATCTTTTCCCCTGGACTCATACCAGAGATACAAGCGGCATCATGGTCTGAAACTACAGCCGTGGTCTACCTCGGAATCTTCCCAGCCGCCATTGGCTACGTGAGCTACGCTTATGCCCTGGCACGCATCCCTGCCACACGCGCCGCGAGCTTTCTATACCTGGTCCCCCCAGTGACGCTTGGCATTGCCTGGTTCTGGCTGGGAGAGTGGCCCACATGGCTTGCCCTGGTAGGAGGTGTAATCGCTATCTCAGGTGTGATCATCGTAAATGTCTTTGGCAAAACCCAGACCCGCAGAACCGATGGAGTGGACCCTTCCTAGCAGGTCCACTCCATCGGTTTTGCCTGCTTAGGAAGACTCTCTATGTCAAGTCAAAAAACGGTCAATTTGAAACAAGGCAAAAATTGAGAACAGGAGGAAAAACGATGCTTTCAACACGGCATGAAGGAGTGTACCACGCCGCTCAGGCGTGTCAAGCCGCTGCGCTTTCCTTGACACACCTGAGCTTGCGTGGTCAAAAAAAGGCATGCCGAGTTGAAAGGCAAAAAACAGGCGCCTGTTTTGCCTGGGAGAAGGAGCGCTTCGCTCATCTGTGGTTGGTTGAGCACTCACGCTGCACGAGGCGCATGCAGGTGTCTGGCTTGTTCAAAGATCGCAGACTGGTAGTGTTCTCCTTTAAGCCACAGCGCAAAGAGAATGCGTACCCAGACATTAGCCAGCGCACGGACAGCGACGGTGTGGCTTTTGCCTTCCCGACGTTTGCGCTCATAGTACTCGCTGGCCCATGCTTCGGTCTGGATGCTTTGCCAGGCAAACTGCTGCAGCACGTTGCGCAACGGTTTGATGCAGGCATAGCGCCGATGCGGTTTGGCATAGTTGCCACTTTCATAAGGCACTGGCGAGGTGCCAGCCAAGGCTTGCAAACTGGCAGTATCCTGATAGCGCGAGCGGTCATCCCCAATTTCAGCCAACAGTCGTGGGGCAATCCGCTTGCCTGCACGAGGCAGCGTGCGAAAGAGATGACTGTCAGCATGCATCAAAAAAAGGCGCTCAATCTCCTGATCATAGGCGGCAATCTCTTCCATCACGGGCTGCAATTGACGGATCAGAGCAATCAACAAACGCGATTTGGTCCTGCACGTCACTTCATCGGCAGTCAACTGGGGCTGATGCACCTGGTGCACAATCGAGGCCGCAGTCTTCTTTGGCGTTGGATACCCAGTGCTTTTCAACAGCTCAGCAATCTCTTCACACGAAGCGTTCATCGCCTCCTGCGGGGTCGGATAGGCGAGCAAGAAGTGCAAGGTCGAAGGTTGCTGCACCTTGGTAAACAGAGTAAGCGCAACTGGATAGTACGCTTTGAGACAGGCGGTCAGTTGATTGACCAGGCGGGTTTGCATCTGGATCAAGCCATCTTGATCGCGTGTCAGGGCTTTCAGTTCGGCAATCAGCGGGCTATCGGGTTCCAGTCGCCGCAGATCAGCAATTTCCGACCGCCCGTGTTTAGCCAGCAGATACGCATCGACCTGGTCCGTTTTGGCTCCCGATGCCGAACGTTTACGATCCACCGTCTTGGGATTGACCGGATAGACAGCAAAACCTGCTTCCAACAAGTGGGTAATCAACAAGCCACGAGTGGTCTCGACAATGCAGGCCAGTTCTGCCTTGTGCTCTGGACCACAAATGGCTGTCAGACGGCTGGCCAGCTCGTCGAGGCCTTTCGAGGTGTGCATGACCCGAAACGAGGCGAGTTTTTGCCCTCGTTCATCGAGGACGAGAATGTCGTGATGGGTGTCTGCCCAATCGATTCCTGCAAACCACATAAGCAGGTCCTCCTGCTGAAACAACGGTTCCTGGTGAGGCGAGAGGGTCCTTTTACTGCGGCGCTCACGGCGCGACTCTCCAATGATTCGTTTTCCAGGAACCCAGGAAGGCGAAGAGCGATCTTCCTTAATTGGTCAAGCCACGTGGGAAAGAGAGTCTTTCGCCTTCCAGATTCGAGCATTCATACCAGCAAGTGTACCGCTTGCTGTGCCCTTGTGTCGAGAAGGCCTGGTAGTAGTTTACTGTAAAAGGGAAGGAAACCATGGGGAAATTCTTCATATGGGATTCTCTTGATGGGGTATCTGCGATACAATAACAAGCGTCATACCAAGCAAGCAAAGAATATTATCTAGAAGGATACTAGAAAATGCTTATTGATAAACTGGCCTGGATTTATATCGTAGATGGACGCATTCTCAGTACACGCTCCAGGAACAAAGACACCTACTACATCCCTGGCGGGAAAAGAGAGCAGGGAGAGAGCGACCAGGAAGCCCTAATTCGGGAGATCAAAGAAGAACTAAGCGTAGACCTGATACCTGAAACTATCAAGTTTTTCGGGGAGTTCGTAGCCCAGGCACATGGACACGCTGAGGGTATAGAGGTGCAGATGCGCTGCTACACCGCAGACTTCGACGGTCAACTCACAGCGGCAAGCGAGATCGAAGAGATTGCATGGCTCACCCACAGCGACCGGGAGAAAAGCTCCCCAGTAGACAAGATTATTTTCGACCATTTTAAAGAACAGAATCTATTAAATTAAGAGCATGTAGATATCCAGCAAAAAGATGCAGGGGCGGTTTGTTCCTGCATCTTTTTGCTGGATATCTACTTCCCGATCATGACTTCGGTGGATTTGATGATGGCGTAGACGGTATCGCCCTGTTGCAGGCTGAGGGCCTGGGCCGCATCCCGAGTGATGATTGAGGTGATGCTCTGACCATCTGGCAGTTCAACGGTGACCTGGGCCATCAGACCATCTTCCTTGAGCGACTTGACGGTTCCTTTGAGGCGGTTGCGCGCGCTCATCTCCATAAGAATTATCCCTCCTTTCGCAAGTATTACTCTACTCGCTGGACCTTACTTCTGGTCTTTGGGCTGAAACTTGAGGGAGACCGAGTTGATGCAGTAGCGCTGGCCTGTCGTGTCACGGGGGCCGTCATCGAAGACATGGCCCAGGTGCGAGCCACAGTTCTTGCAGGTGACCTCGACGCGGTGCATGCCATGGGAGTTGTCCTCGTGGAATTCGACATTGCTCTTGTTCACGGGATCATCGAAGCTGGGCCAACCACAGCCAGAGTCATACTTGTTATCGGAGTAGAACAGCGGCTCTCCACAGGCGACACACTGATACGTTCCCTCTTTATGATTATAGTAGAGTTCACCAGTGAAGGGTCGCTCTGTACCTTTGAGGCGACAGACCTGATACTGCTCAGGTGTTAGCTTCTCTTTCCAGTAGGATTCGGACATATTCTTGAGGTCGTTGCTCATGCTTTTTGCTCCTTCTGCTTTCTCTTTTCTATGTATATCTTAATTGTATTTTATTCACATCTTCAAAGTTTTTGCTAAAAGGTCATCCCTATCGTTCATAGTGACTTCTCACCACCCCCTCACCCACATGTTATTGAATGTTTGCTCGACATAAGGATGACAATGTCATTTGCAGCGTTTTGGCATTTTCCTACAGTTTGCCGATATTCTTCCTATTTATGTCAACAATGTTTCGAAAGTAAAAATTTCAAACGTCTTTTTGGATATGACAGCAACGAAGACATACCGCCTCTCGGAAACCTGAGCGCGATTACTCTGTCTACAATAGAGACGCTAATTCCTGCATGAAAAGATAGTACTTCCGCACCATAAAGTCGGGGGAAGTTGAGGATCGAAAAAATACCATATAGAGTCAGTGGCAGAAGCAAAGTTCGAACTATTGCATACAGATCTTATTCCGAAACCCAACGTCGCTCACGTGCCTAGCGCTTCGCGCTCAGGGTTTTCGGAGAAGAAGACACCCGGTTCGCCAATTACAAGAGGCACCCTCTTACCAAATAATTTCGAGAGGGATGGGTCTCGTCGCGGAGTATGTCGTTGCTTGTTTCAAACACAGGAGACTCAAGATGAATCTGGAGCAGATTAAATACCACAGTTGCCCAAACGATGATGAAGATGGCATCCTGCTCGTCGATATCGACGAAGATATGCCCGAGACTGACGAAAACGGCGATCTTCAGTACTATTGCCCTGGCTGCCATAGCACCTTTTCGTCTGACGACGATGACTAAGCGATCGGTCGCTAAAGACGTTCTTCCCTTGTTCCGTCGAAGAAAACTCGTTGACTGCTTTCTTCCGACCGCACTGGAATGCCATGGACCCTACCGGCTCACCCATGGCATTCTCTTTTTTTTGTGCTTGCCTGGTCCTGATGGCGCACTAGACGCTGGGAACTACACTCGCGGTGATCCAGGCGGCATCCTCATCCTGTGCACGGTTGAGGTACCAGGCAAGCGCGACCAGCAAAGCTAACTCGGAGAGGTCACGAGCCGTCTCCTCTATATACACTCGTTTCCCCCTGACTGTGCGTAGCAATGGCACACGCTCGCTGGTAAACCAGGTCCATTCGCCACGCCAGAAACCCGTGTTGGCCCAGCGATACTCACCACCTCCTCTAAGAAAACAGGTAGCACTACCGCTCATACTCCGCCGTATGCTCGCGATCTCTTCTTGTGTGGCAGCGTCACGCACATTGATTGTCTGCCCCAGGGCCTTACGTGTAAAGATCCACTCTTCACCTTCCACTTCGATCAACGCCTCCTGGCCCAGCTTGCCACGCAGCGTAATTCTCATTAGAAGCTCTTCACCAGCCTTTAGCTCGAATGGGTGAGGCTTACTCTTTGCTCGCGTCCAGCTTAATTCTTGTCCGGCATAAGCCTGAATGTTCTGCATAGCTAATTACTCCTTTCTGCGGCTCCGAGCCTCCTGGTAGAGCGCCAGGAAGAAGACCAGCAATGGCACGAGCAGCAGCAACGATTGAAGCGTATATCTGCGTACATATCTGCCTCTATGCTCCACCTCAAAGGCGACCTCCTCACGCGCACTCTTACGTCTGACAATAGCGATAGCATAGACCAGCAATGGCACGTAGTTCAACGCCATCCCCAGCAGGTAGCAACCAACAAAGATGGGATACGCACCACGCGAAAGAAAGAAAAAGATTGAGAACAATCCCAGCGCGCTGGCACCCACGACCGCCAGCGCGAACTCGCCAATAATAAACACTGGCCCATGAAAGACGATATCCAGGGCCACAAGCTTGCGCACATTGATGATGGCATCCTCGCTTCGCGCCGACACATCTTGCATATGCATATAATCCTTTCCCCTCTCTAGTAAGTTGTAAGGTCCATGCTTGCATGGACTTTTCCCGCCGTAAGTATTAGTCCATGCAAGCATGGACCCTACAACTTCTTTTATTGGATGTTTCGAGTTGTTCCTTTATATAGGGATCGATGAAGAAGCGGTACATGTTCATGGGATTAGTGGGCCAACGCGACATACAGCACGGCCCCGATGACAATCAATAGCAGCAATGTGATTACAGGCAAAAGCAGTGTGGTGATAGCACGGCCAGTCGAGAAACCGTGGATAGCTCGTAAGGCCAGGATCATCAACACGAGGCTATATACATGCGGCAGGTAAGGAAGCCAGCTACTAGTCGCGGGCAGCAGTAACAACAGATAGCTCAATATCACCATGGGAACACCAAAGAGGGTCATGGTATAGAGCTGTTCCAGGTAAGCGCCTCTCCCTCTAAGCAAACGCGCAAAGAAGTAGATGACTCCAGCCGAAAAGAGAAACGATAACGGAGTAATGATCACAATTCCAATAGTGGAAGCAAGCATAAGCACGCCCGGCTGCACTTCGCCCGTCATACCCGCAAGGGTGCTTGGATCTATCCAGAAAGCCAGCCCCTGGAGGAGGGCGCATATGACGCCAAGTGTGATTAATTGTAAAAACGTACTTCCCCAGCTCGCAGCATGCTTCTCTTCCTCAAAGCGCATCACGGAGAGCCGGATAGTAATATGCAGGTAACGCTGTGGAAGGGAGCGGAGTTCTACACCAAGAGAACGTTTGTGTGACCAAGTGTGATTGTTAGCGATTTCACTGGCCATGGCTTTATCCTTTCGCACATAACGGCTTCACGTTTATCTGAGAAGAATATACCTTGAACCACGCCTGTCGAGCATCGGTAATTTCGCCTATTGGTAGTACCTAATTTGGGGATTATAGACACATAAATGATGGCACATAAAATGATTTTCATTGACTCAATGCATGAGCTGATTTTTCTCCTTGGCGCCATTTTTGCCACAGCTTTTTACTACTCTAAATCCCTCTGGGCCTCTATTATTATGCATAGTCTCAATGATTTTCTCTTGAGTATCCTTTTCCATGCATCATGAGCTATGTCACAATATATCAACAGAGGTGGTGCTCAAGAGCATAGCGGGCCACGGCGGCGCGCGAATTGAGGGCGAGCTTGTTATAGATAGAGCGGACGTGAGCATCAACAGTACGCGGGCTGATGACCAGTTGCGCAGCGATCTGCTTGTTGCTCAAGCCCTGGGACAGGAGGTGCAGCACTTCTAGCTCGCGCTGGCTGAGATCGGTAGAGTGAGCCATCGGAGAATCTTGAGGAACTGGTTGTCCTCTATGGCGTGCGGTGAAGGCCTCCACTAAAGGCAGATTTTGCCCTTCAGCATAAGCCAGTGTGAGGGATTGCTGATCGCTCTGCGTACCCAGGTGGGCGATGTATTCTTTTTCAGGCTGGGAGGCGTCCTGGCCTGGTGAGCCTGGAGCGCGTTGATGCAATCTCTCACACATGCCAGCGATGCGCGCCCCCCAGAAGGAGTTGCCCTGTACTGTCGATAGGCGCACAAGTTCTTCAAGCAGATTTAGAAGACTACCCAGGTTCTTTTCCAGGGGAAGAAAGTTCAGGCAGCGTCGCCAGTAGCGCTCCACCAGGATCTCATCGTTGCATAAAGTGTAAGTGTAGGCTAGGAGGAAACAGGTCTGAGCCAGGTAGCGCTGACTCGCCAGCGCGGTAAAGAATCGCTCACTCTCTTCAAGGGCAATAACGGCCTGCTCGCTCTGGCCATGCCGCAGGTAGAGCATAGCCTGTAGATTCAGGGTACGCCCTATGCCTTCACGTAAGCCCATAGCCTTGAAAAGCCGCAGACTCTCTTCAGCATATTCAGCAGCTTGCTCCTCTTCATCCTGCATGAGCAAGGATTGCGCCAGCATCGAGAGCGACCAGGACTCTCCCTCGATATTGCGCACCTCTCTAAATAGCCGCAGGCTCTCTTTAAGTGAGAGCGCGGCCTGTTCATTCTCGGCACTATTAAGCTGCAAGCCACCCAGAGCCATAAGCGAATAGGCCTGACCGTTAAGGTCAAGAGCATCACAATAGCAGGCAATACTCTGCATAAATAAGCTGTAAGCCGTCTTCTTCTCGCCTTTTGTCAGGTGTAAGAGGGCGAGACGATGCAGAGCCAGGCCCTCGCCACGTTTATCTCCCAGGCTTTGAAAGATTTGTAAGCTCTTATTACAGAGTTGTTCGGCCTGGGAAATCTCATTTGCGAGCAAGGCCAGCCAGGCGGCGCCAACCAGCACTTCGGCCAGGGTAAGCGGTTCACAAGAGGCAGAGAGCGTGAGCGCACTGTGCAACCACTGGCGCCCCTCGTTGATGTGTCCCCGGATGGACCAGAAACGCACCAACCTGGCGGCAAGGCCGAGAGCACATGAGCCATCGCGTGACTCTATAAAAAAGCGTAGTGAAGCGCGTATATTCTCATAATCATATTCAAGGACAGAGAGCCAGTGTGCCTGCTCTGGTCCGAGCAGGTGCTCCGCAGCACGTTCAACCAACTCTAGATAGTAGCGCGCATGAGCCTCCTGCACTTGCTCAGCCTCATCACAGGCCAGCAACTGATCCAGGGCAAATTCGCGTAGAGTCTCCAACATAAAAAGGCGGGGTTCACCCGCTTCCTGCTCGCGTTGAATAAGAAGGCTCTTATCCAGGAGCGAAGCCGCAAGCGAGAGGTCAGGGGCCTCGGGCTCGCTCAGGAGAGCATAGAGGCCCTCAATTGCCTCAATAGTGCTGCTTGCACAGAAAACGCCCAGGCGACGAAAAAGAGTACGCTCCTCATCATTTAGGAGTTCATAGCTCCACTCAATAGTATCGCGCAGGGTGCGCTGGCGTGCGGGAATATTGCGAAGACGAGTAGAGGGAAGTGGCTGGCGCCTCTTCAGACGCTCCAGAAGGGCGCGTGGGGAGAGCAATTTAGCATGAGCGGCGGCCAGTTCAAGCGCCAGGGGCAGACCATCCAGGCGCCTACATAACTCAATAATATCATTCTGGTTCTCGGGCGTGAGAGTAAAATCAAAATGGGCTTCACGAGCGCGTTCACAGAAAAGAGCGACTGCCGGATAGCTCTCCAGTGAGCTTACCGAAATCGGTTCTAGTGCATCTGGCAGCACCAGGGGAGCTACTATATACTCATACTCCCCCTGGATATGCAATCGAGCGCGACTGGTTACCAGTAGCTGCAAGTGGGGACACGAGCGGAGCAGAAGCTCGATCTCAGGGGTAGCTCCTATAACCTGCTCGAAGTTATCGAGCACTAAAAGTACGTGCAGAGGGCGCAGGCTCTCCTGAAGTAATTCTAAAATCGACTGTGAGCCATTCTCTTTAAGCGATAGAGACTGGAGGATGGCTGGCAACACCAGGTCCACATCATTTATGGCGGCCAGAGGAACGAAACATGCACCATGGGCAAATGTGGGTGACAGATATTCGGCTATACGAAGTGCCAGGCGTGTCTTGCCCACGCCTCCTGGTCCTGTGAGAGTTAGCAGACGAATAGTATCGCGCTTGAGGAGCTCGCAACCTGCTTCGATCTCGTCCAGGCGGCCAATGAACGAGGTTAGCTGTAGAGGGAGGTTATTGTATGCATTGGGGAAGGCTATTGGCTCCTCAAGATTCATTTGGATGGTTACTCCCTCTTTAAATACTTTTTCTGTACAGCGAGACGCGTTTATTTGAGCATACCTAAAAAGTTTGCGAACAGCAAGAGAGTAAGGTATGTTGGGTAAAAAACGAGGGCTTTGCCCTCGTTTTTTTACCCAACATACCTTACTCTGTGTTTGTTATGCGAGTGGAGAAGTATTCCGCCAAAAACAGAAAACAAGCAGTCACCGCAAAAAATCTGTCGCAGTGTTGCTCGTTTTCGTTCTGATGTTACCTGTCCAAAGAAGTATTCCCTCAATTTTGCTGAGCCACGCTGGCCCGCTCATGCTCCCCGTGCCGCCAAGCCCTCTCGCTCGTGCTCAGGTCCGATCAAAGACCGCTCTCACACACAACAGGAGACGCACACCACTCATGAAGAAACACACTGGGAAACAAGCCGTACGATCATTAGTACTGCTCCGCTCCACCTGTTACCAGGCGTCCACGCGCAGCCTATCCACCAGGTCTTCTTCCTGGGATCTTGACTCTTCGAAGAGAGTGGGAAAAGTTATCTTCGGGTCGGCTTCGCGCTTAGATGCTTTCAGCGCTTATCCCTTCTTGACGTAGCTACCCAGCTCTGGAGGAGGCCCCCCAACTGGCGCACTAGCGGTCAAGCCATCTCGGTCCTCTCGTACTGAAGATGACTCCCCTCACTTTTCCGACGCCCACGACGGATAGAGACCGAACTGTCTCGCGACGTTCTGAACCCAGCTCGCGTGCCGCTTTCATGGGCGAACAGCCCAACCCTTGGGACCTACTCCAGCCCCAGGATGCGACGAGCCGACATCGAGGTGCCAAACCTTGCCGTCGATGTGAACTCTTGGGCAAGATAAGCCTGTTATCCCCGGGGTAGCTTTTATCCGTTGAGCCACACTCCTTCCACACGGGAATGTGGGATCACTAAGCCCGACTTTCGTCCCTGCTCGGCGTGTCAGCCTCACAGTCAAGCTCCCTTGTGCCTTTACACTCTACAAAGGGTGATGTCCATCCACCCTGAGGGAACCTTTGGGCGCCTCCGTTACTCTTTGGGAGGCGACCGCCCCAGTCAAACTACCCATCTGGCCCTGTTCACGTCCCGGTTCACGGTGACGTGTGAGACACAAACCATGGTGAGAGTGGTATTTCACTGCTGCCTCCCTCACCCCCACAAGGATGAGTTCTCCGGCTCCCACCTATGCTACGCACACCATACTTCGTTTCCAGGCCAAACTGTAGTAAAGCTCCACGGGGTCTTTTTGTCCTGTCGTGGGTAACCCGTATCTTCACGGGTACTTCAATTTCGCCGAGTCCTCTGTCGAGACAGCGCTCAAGTCGTTACTCCTTTCGTGCGGGTCGGAACTTACCCGACAAGGAATTTCGCTACCTTAGGACCGTTATAGTTACGGCCGCCGTTCACCGGGGCTTAGATTCGTGGCTACGCACACCACTCCTCGTAACCTTCCGGCACTGGGCAGGAGTCAGCCCCTATACTTCCGCTTTCGCGTTCGCAGAGACCTGTGTTTTTGGTAAACAGTCGCTTGAGCCGATTTCTTGCAACCTTCTCACCATGTGTGCAAGCACACACAGCTACGCAGGCACCCCTTCTTCCAAAGGTACGGGGTTAATTTGCCGAGTTCCTTAACAGAGGGTCGCTCGATCACCTGGGGAGATTTCCCCCTGCCTACCAGTGTCGGTTTGCGGTACGGGCGGAACAATTTCTGGCGAGAGGCTTTTCTTGACGGCCTGGGGACCAATGACTTCCGCACCCTCGCGGGCGCTCGGCCTCAGTGTTACGCATACTGTGTCCGGGATTTTCCTCGGTCACGCGCTTCAACAGAGGCACCGATCCTGTCCATTCGATCGGCTCACCTTCCCTACCGCGTCCCCCCATTGCTCATAACGAAACGTTCCGGTGCAGGATTCTCTGACCTGCTTTCCATCGCCTACGGCATGACGCCCTCGGCTTAGGGCCCGACTCACCCTGGGACGATTGACGTTGCCCAGGAACCCTCAGGCATTCGGTGTGTCTGGTTCTCGCAGACATTGCGCTACTCATTCCGGCATTCTCACTTCTCTTACCTCCACCAGTCCTTACGGTCTGGCTTCTCAGGCGTCGAGAACGCTCCCCTACCATCTCTACACAAGGTAGAGATCCACGGCTTCGGTACGATGCTTAAGCCTCGATACGTTGTCGGTGCCATTGCACTCGACCAGTGAGCTATTACGCACTCTTTAAATGATGGCTGCTTCTAAGCCAACATCCTGGCTGTTTGGGCGCATTGACCCCCTTTGACACTGAGCATCGATTTGGAGACCTTAGCCGATGGTCTGGGCTGTTTCCCTTTTGACGACGAAGCTTAGCCCCCGCCGTCTCACTCACCTGGATCCTGTCCTGGCATTCGGAGTTTAAGTAGGGTTGGTAACCCGCACAGGGCCCCTAGCCTATCTAGTGCTCTACCTCCAGGATAGTCGTTTCAGGTGGCTGTACCTCAATACATTTCGGGGAGAACCAGCTATCTCCGTGTTCGATTAGCATTTCACCCCTACCCACAAGTCATCCCCCAGTTTTGCAACACTGGTGGGTTCGAGCCTCGACGGACTGTTACATCCGCTTCACTCTGCTCATGGGTAGCTCACACGGTTTCGGGTCGCATCGCCGCTACACAGTACGCCTGTTTCAGACTCGGTTGCCCTCTGGCTCCCCAGCTTTAGCGCTGGTTAACCTGCAACGTGCGATGCACTCGCCGGATCATTCTACAAAAGGCACGCCATCAGCCCTTGGTTCCGCAACGGAACAGTGGCCTCTGACTGCTTGTGAGTACGTGGTTTCAGGGACTCTTTCATCCCCCTCTCGGGGTACTTTTCACCTTTCCCTCACGGTACTTGTTCGCTATCGGTCGCTGAAGTTCTTTAGCCTTGGAGGGTGGTCCCCCCAGCTTCCCACAAGATTGCACGTGTCTCGTGGTACTCAGGATACTTCTCACAGTCGTTCTCTCGTCCTCTACGGGACTCTCACCCCCTCTGGTGGCACGTTCCAATGCCTTCGAGTAAGAAAACGTCTGCTGATAGAAGTCCTACAACCCCGCCTATTCACGAGGAATAGATGGTTTGGGCTCTTCCCGGTTCGCTCGCCACTACTACGGGAATCTCGGTTGATTTCTCTTACGCAGGCTACTGAGATGTTTCAGTTCACCCACGATCCTCCATATCGCCTATGTGTTCAGCGATAGGTCTCCAGACATCACTCTGGAGGGGTTGCCCCATTCGGAATCTCAGGGCTCATCGCTTGGATGCAGCTCCCCCTGAACGTTTCGCCGGTCTCCGCGTCCTTCATCGGTCTTCAGCGCCAAGGCATCCACCTCGTACTCTGTTTCGCTTGTTCTGCCTTGTCTGCTTCTTCTTGTTGGTCTGTTACCCTTGTTGTATGGGATCTCGGTCTTCTTTCTTCACTGTCACGAGCTGAACATGACTTCCGTCACGGTTGAACACTTGCATGCCAACGTGCTCGCTCAGCAAAATTGAAGGAATACTTCTTTGGTTGTTCAGGTACTATGCGGGTCTCGGTACTGGTCAAAACCAGCGGCCGAACCGCTGAAGAGTGGAAGCAGGGGACAACGGACAGGTCGTTCCTGTTCGACCTGAGAGTGCAGTGCTACAGTGAGCACTGATAACTCCCTAGAAAGGAGGTGATCCAGCCGCACCTTCCGGTACAGCTACCTTGTTACGACTTCACCCCAATCACCAACCCCACCCTCGACGCCTGCCTCTCCGAAGAGTTAGCCTGGCGGCTTCAGGTGTTGCCGACTTTCGTGGTGTGACGGGCGGTGTGTACAAGACCCGGGAACGTATTCACCGTAGTGTGCTGACCTACGGTTACTAGCAACTCCACCTTCATGCAGGCGAGTTTCAGCCTGCAATCTGAACTGAGACCAGGTTTTTGAGCTTGGCTCCCCCTCGCGGGTTGGCATCCCTTTGTTACTGGCCATTGTAGCGTGTGTGTCGCCCAAGTCGTAAGGGCCGTGCTGACTTGACGTCATCCCCGCCTTCCTCCCGTGAGGGCAGTTCCGCCTAGAAGTTGTAATAGGCAGTAGGGGTTGCGCTCGTTGCGGGACTTAACCCAACATCTCACGACACGAGCTGACGACAGCCATGCAGCACCTGTGCAAACGCCCCGAAGGGACAGCGCATTACCGCTGGTGCATCTGCATGTCAAGACTTGGTAAGGTTCTTCGCGTTGCATCGAATTAAACCACACGCTCCGCTGCTTGTGCGGGTCCCCGTCAATTCCTTTGAGTTTTAATCTTGCGACCGTACTCCCCAGGCGGACCACTTACTGCGTTTGCGACGGCACGGAAGGGGTCGATACCTCCCACACCTAGTGGTCATCGTTTACGGCTAGGACTACCAGGGTATCTAATCCTGTTCGCTCCCCTAGCTTTCGCACCTGAGCGTCAGATGCTTCCCAGGACACTGCCTTCGCCATTGGTGTTCCTCCGGATCTCTACGCATTTCACCACTCCACCCGGAATTCCGTGTCCCTCTGAAGCCCTCAAGTCTCGCCGTTTCCGAAGACCTTTCCCAGTTGAGCCGGGAACTGTCACTCCGGACGTACGAAACCGCCTGCGTGCGCTTTACGCCCAATAACTCCGGACAACGCTTGCCCCCTACGTATTACCGCGGCTGCTGGCACGTAGTTAGCCGGGGCTTATTCCTTGGGTACCGTCCTTACTCGTCCCCAAGAAAAGCAGTTTACACTCCGAAAAGCGTCCTCCTGCACGCGGCGTTGCTCGTTCAGGGTTGCCCCCATTGACGAAAATTCCTCACTGCTGCCCCCCGTAGGAGTCTGGGCCGTTCTCAATCCCAGTGTGGCTGACCATCCTCTCAGACCAGCTACCGATCGTGGCCTTGGTGAGCTCTTACCTCACCAACAAGCTAATCGGCCACAGGCCCATCCCAAGGCGCCCTTGCGAGCTTTGTTCCCGGAGGAACATATGCGGTATTGTCGGCGATTTCTCGCCGGTATTCCTCACCTCGGGGCAGGTACCCATGTGTTACTCACCCGTCCGCCACTCCCTCTCTTGCGAGAGGGCGTTCGACTTGCATGTGTTAGGCACGCCGCCAGCGTTTATCCTGAGCCAGGATCAAACTCGCCATTCAAATGTGAATGTATCTCACAGACACCAACAGGCATCTGTCATGATCATGTAGTTTGCGTCCAGGCTAGAAGCACGTTGTCGTTACTTCAAATTGCTTGTTCGCAGAATTGACAGGAACGGTGTTCTCCGTAAGCAAGACAAGCTTACTCAACGAAGTTCCGTTGTACTTCTGCATTCCACTCTTCAGTTGTTCAGGGTGCTCTGGTTCGTTCTTCTTTTGCTTGTTGAACCGCAACCCGGCAAACCCGTGGGCTTGCGCTTGTATTCTTGGTGTCGCTCCGGCGTTCGCGGTGTTCGTGTTCGCCGTTGACTATGTCAGTATCGCATATGCTTTGCGCTTTGTCAAGTACTTTTCTGACGTCTTTTGGAGATCGCTGAAAACTCGTTTTCAGTCGCTCAAAACCTGGTCAAGGACCCTCTCTGCATCCTGTCAGAGACAGCACAAAACCACGCCCATTCATCGTGTGAAGGAACGTGTGATGCAGCGGGGAAAAGTACCCGTGGCGAGCCACCTTAGCGTGGCACCTGGGCATCTGTTCACCTGCGCTTCAAAAGCGAGGTACAGACGCCGGGTAAATCGGACAGGAGCACCGATCAGGTTGGTGATTGTCGCTGTTTACCATGTGTTGGAGCGAAGTGCATTATCCCACAGCCACTCGACACTGTCAAGCTGTGCGAATATACCCACCCATATGGGTAATGCCCCATCAGTAGCCCGCTACTGGCGCGGCTACTGATGGGAGCGTTAGTCCATGCCAGCATGGACCCTACATTTGTCGATCGTGTGGTTAGCGATCGGCAATTTTTACGAGCTGCTTGCCGAAGTTTTCGCCTTTGAGCATACCGATGAAAGCTTTGGGAGCATTCTCCAAGCCTTCGGCGACGCTTTCGCGATACTTGAGTTTGCCCGAGGTATAGAGCTGCGTTAGCTCCTGCTGCGCCTGCGGCCATAAGTTCATATGTTCTCCAACAATAAAGCCCTGAAGCTTGACACGGCTGGCGAGGAAGGCTCCGAAGTTGCGCAACTGATACGGCTCAGTCACATTATATTGCGATACAAAACCACAGAGCGGGATGCGCGCGTACGCGTTGAGTTGCGTCAACACAGTATCGAGAATTTCGCCGCCGACGTTCTCAAAGTCGATGTCGATGCCATTGGGAGCAGCCTGCTTGAGATCCTGGTCCAGGTTTCCGGCTTTATAATCGACGCAGGCATCAAAGCCAAGCTCATTGACGACATAGTCACATTTAGCCTTGCCACCCGCGATACCCACGGCACGACAGCCCTTCGCTTTGGCGAGCTGGCCAACGACGCTACCGACTGCGCCCGAGGCAGCCGAAACGACGACCGTCTCGCCAGGTTTGGGTTCGCCAATCATGTTCAGGCCAATCCAGGCGGTGATGCCAGGCATGCCCAACACACCCAGGAAGGCGGAGAGGGGGATTTTGTCCGCAGGTACCTTCAGCAGACCCTTCCCGTTTGAGAGGCCGTACTTCTGCCAACCAAAATAGCCAAGTACAACATCACCCGGCTTAAATTGCTCATTCTTAGACTCAACGACCACGCCGACTGTACCACCAACCATCACATCACCAATCTCCATGGGAGCAGCATAGGATTTGCCAGCACTCATACGACCACGCATGTAGGGGTCAAGCGAGAGATAACTATTTTTGACCAGGACCTGGCCCTCTTTTGGCTGGGGAATCTCGCTCTCGACAATTTTAAAGTCGCTCTCCTGCACCCACCCTTTGGGCCGGTTCGCGAATAAAACCTGCATATTTTTATCACTCATGATGAAATCTCCTTTTGGATTAATAGGCAAGCGCTATGAGCGCGAGCAAACAAGCGTCATAATAAGTCTACACATGTTATAGTAGCCCAGCCCACTATCTTCTTACACGAAAACCAACGTCACTGCCGTGACTAGCGCTACCGCGCTCAGGTTTTCGATAGGCAATACATAGAAACGAGTTGATGCATCGTTTATTCCTCTGGCTTGAAACACAAGCAGCCTTAGATGCGCGTATAATGAAGTAGCAAAATATCGACGACGCTGAAGAAAGAGGTGTGTAATATGAAGATTGCCTTTAGTACGCTATCCTGTCCCAACTGGAGCCTGGAGCAGATTATCGCGACTACTCAGCAGCTTGGTTATCATGGCCTGGAGTTGCGTGTGCTGGACAATACTGTGTTAGAACTTGAGCGTGACAGTGTAAAAATTGGGGAAGCGGTCAAGCAGATACGTGATGCCGGGCTGGAGGTATGCGCCATCGACACATCGTGTACGCTCAATCAGCCTACTGAGGAGGAGAGACAGGACCAGATCGAGGGAATGCGCGCCTGGATCGGACTGGCAGGAAAGCTACATATACCCTTGCTCCGCGTCTTTGGTGGACAAAACAAAGCTGGCAACGCAGCCGAACCCTCTGAAGAAGAGGTAAATACCTTGATCGCTGAAGAGCTAAAGGCTGTGGCTGCGGAGGCTGAACGGGCTGGCGTTACAATAGCGTTAGAGACGCATGACGCCTTTTCATCAGCCTATCGCGTCGCCAGAGTACTGAACAAGGTGCAGTCGCCCAATATCGCGGCCCTCTGGGATAGCATGCATACCTACCGCGTCGGTGAGACATCGGAAGAGGTGATTCACGAGTTGGGCTCACGGATCGCCCATTACCATGTCAAGGACGCGGTACGCACAACGGACAATGGCTGGGAATTGAAGCTGTTGGGCGATGGCGAGGTACCCGTGGCCGATCAACTGACACAGCTCAAGCTTCTAGGCTATGATGGTTGGATCTCGGTAGAGTGGGAGAAGATGTGGCATCCTGAGATCCCCGAGCCAGAGGTCGCGCTCCCCGAACACATCTCCTGGCTATCCACATTCCTGCCCACACTCGAGAGCATCCGCCTGGAACAGTAGCACATCTGTAGCATCACACCCACCAATCATTATGGTATGCGCTCCCCTGACTGGTCAGAGGGAGCGCATACCATAATGATTGATATCTTTAGTGATTGATATCTTTTTAGATTAGACACCGCTGAAGGCTGCGAAGCCACCATCAATGGGAACTACAATGCCGGTGATGAAAGCAGCAGCAGGGCTGACGAGCCAGAGTAGTGTACCTACGAGATCTTCGGGTTGACCGTAGCGTCCCGCGGGGGTATGCGAGAGGATGGCCTGGCCACGCGCGGTGGGCGCGCCCTGCTCATCTGTCAGCAGAAAACGATTCTGCTCAGTAAGAAAGAAACCAGGAGCGATAGCATTCACGCGGATACGCGCATCGTACTCCTGGGCCATATGTACAGCCAGCCACTGCGTAAAGTTATTGATCGCTGCCTTGGCCGCGCCGTAGGAAACAACACGTGTCAGAGGGCGTAGCGAGGCCATAGAAGAGATATTAACTATGCTTCCGTGGCCCTGGCTGACCATAACACTCCCAAAGACCTGGCATGGAAGCAGAGTTCCCTGAAAGTTGAGGCCGAAAACGGTATTGACGGCCTGCTCATCCAGTTCAAAAAAGGACCGCTCGGGTGAGACGGTCGCGGCTGGCTGATTGCCTCCCGCACCATTGACAAGGATATCGATGCCGCCAAAGCGCTGCTGTATCTGTTCGAGAGCGCGTTCCAGGTCCGATTTGCTGGTCACATCACAGGCGAGAGCAAGGGCCTCACCGCCATTGGCCTTGATAGTACGCACAACATTCTCACAGGCCTCCAGGCGCCGACCTATGACGACGACGCGTGCGCCTGCTCCGGCTAGCCCCTGGGCCAGCGCACTCCCCAACACACCACTGCCACCCGTGACAATGGCGGTCTGTCCATTGAGCGCAAATAATGAAGAGAGATTTTGCATAAGATAACCTCTTAGCTCTTATTCCAGAACCCAACGTCACTCTCGTGACTAGCGCTTCGCCCCCATTCGGGGACCACATGAATGTGGCACGGCAAGCGCTCAGGATTTCGGATAGGTAGTTTACTGATAAACTTTGAAGAGACAGATCGTGCGAAAGCCAAGACGCTGGTAGATACGCTGGCCCTCGCCCGAGGCCTGTAAGACACCGATAGTATAGCCCACAGCCTGAGCATCCTGGAGCGCAGTCAGTGTGAGCGCTGTACCAATACCACGTTTACGCGCATGAGGAGCGGTGGCTACGGAGTAGATACCCGCGACCCCGGCATTCAGGAAGACAGCACTCGTCGCCACTGGCTCGCCGCGCCAGTAACCAAGAAAGAGGCGCAAGGGACCATCCTGGCTTAAGGCTACAGCTTCAACACGCTTGTAGAAGAGATGGACATTGGTATCTGGTGGTTCAAAGACCCGCGAGACGGCCTGGGCAAACTGCTCTAATTGCTGGGATGAGCTCACACGCTGGATAGAAAGGTCCTCTGGCGCCGTTACAGCGCGTGGTAGAGCGCGCAGGTCGGCTATCATCCCCTCATCCACCTCTACGGCATCCAGTCCAGCCTGTTCCAGGTAAACGCCCAGGTTGCCTGGCTGGCTAGCTGGTCCAACCCACCAGGCAACAGGCAAGCCACGCGCGGTGAAGTAGGAGATAGCTTCCTGTGTACGTGCCTGAACCTGATTTACATTTAATTGAGCGCGACAGATATAGTTAAAGGTATCCGAGGCCACGCCAGAGTCCACGAGCAGGAGATCGCCTTCATCCACTACTCGCATGCCAGGGGTACGCGCAGCAAAGTAGGTCAGATATCCAACCGAGTTGGCTTCCATGGCGGCATTAAGCTCTTGCGCTGATAACTCTTCCAACATTCAGAAGCCTTTCCTAAGCAGATCTGGATTTATAATATCTATACAGGCTATACAGGACTTCTCGCCACTGCGTGGCTCGTGGGGTTAGTGTGGTGTGGGTGGAAATGCCGCAGGCATTTCCACCCACACCACACTAACCCCAAAACGTTGCAGACGCTGAGAGTGCCTGACGAAATGAGCATATTCTGGCGTTTACTCTATTAGAGACCACTCAGGTTCAGAGTACAATAGAAAAGAGGTGGGATAGTTGTTGCTTCCTTTGTAGCAGAAGAAAGGCCATTCTATGGACATTCGATTACGCACCCTCAATCCAAACCAGGACTATCCTCGCCTTGCTGACCTGCTGAGTACAACGGAGCTTGAGCCAGTCAGTCCAGACATGCTCCTCGCACGCCAGCAAAGTGCTCCCCCCGCTCAAGTTCAACATACCACACTTGCGATCAGTACACAAAATAGCGTGCTGGGATTTTCGCAAATTCTGCATAATCCATGGGTGCATAGAGGTCAATTCTGGATCTCTATTGTCATCGATCCCGCATGGCGACGGCGGGGAATCGGTAGCGCCTTGTATGACCATGCGCTCGCATTTCTGGACACACAAGAGGCCAATCTACTTATCACCCAAGTGCGCGATAATTCCGCTCCCGGCCTGGAGTTCGCGCTCCACCGTGGCTTTACCCTGACCAGCTATACCCTGGAATCCTGGCTCTATCTCTCTGACTTCGACTATGCGCGCTTCCATGATTTCCCCGAGCACCTGCAAGCCTCTGGCATCCAATTCTTTACCCTGGCTGATATAGAGGCGACAAATGAGCACCAGAGATGGCTATACGACTTACATCGGCGTATTTATGAGACCGGCTCAAACTCGGCTCACAAGAAACGCGTCTCTATCTCCTCATTTCATGACTTTCAGCGCATGCTCTTTCTCGCGCCCTGGTTTCGCCCAGAGGGCCAGTTCATTGCTGCTGATGGCGAACGCTGGATGGGCACAGCTACTGTGAGCCATTACATAAACTGTAACTCGATGCACAATACATTTACAGGCGTTGAGCGAGCCTACCGAGGCCGAGGCATCGCGCTCGCGCTCAAGCTCCTTGCCATCCGCTACGCCCGCCAGCGCCGCGCCGACTATATCCTCACACGCAACGATGCCGAGAATGCCGCCATGCTGGCAATTAACCGCAAACTGGGCTACCAGATCAAGGGTGGATACTTTAGTCTGGCCTGCCGCATTGAATTTGCGCATTAATAGCGCCTAAGGGGCGTCAAAAGAGCACTCAGGCTTATAAGCAGGCAGAGGCTCCCCAGAATGACCCCAGCTAGCGGCACTCCAATACGCTCGGAGATCCAGGTTGTTGAGATAGCACCTAAAGGAGCCAGAGCATAGTGAATAGTCCAGAAAGCAGAGGTCACACGCCCCAGGAGGGGTCCAGGCGTAATCTCCTGGCGCAAAGAGACAGAACAAATACTAGCCAGGGTACTGGTAAACATAAAACATACCCCAATAAGCACAAGCCACGAAAGGTTAATCGCCAGTCCCATCAAGAGAAGAGAGAGACTATTCAAGATATTGCCACCAATCCAGCAGATGGCAAAACCCAGGCGCTTGCGTAGAAATGGCATTATCAAACCCGCGAGGATAGCACCAATGGTCGCCAAGGCAAAGACGAGGCCTACAGTCGTATAGCTCTGCCCCAGATCATGCTTTATATGAAAAATAAAGATATCTGTGATCGCCGCCGTCAGGGTTGAGAGAAGTGTTAACAAGATAGTGATTGAACGCAGAGCTGGCTGTTGCCAGAGAAAGCGCCACCCAGCCAGGAAGCGCAACCAGAGGGAAGGCTCAAGCTCTTCTTGCTGAATAGGCTCGGCTGTTCGCAACCGTACGAAAAAGAGGGAGAGAGCCGAGAGACCAAAGGTCAAGGCATCGATTGTGATAGCACCTGGAGCACCAAACTTACTCACGACAAGACCCGCCAGGAAGGTGCCAACAATGGACATAAAGGCATAACTGGCTTCCAGCCGACCATTGGCCTCTGCTATATAGGTGGAACCAACCAGCCTGGGTACGAGCGCCATATACCCCACACGGAAAAGCATTCCCAGGCAAGAAACCAGTGCTGTAACGAAATAGAGTACTACCAGGCTCGGCCCTATCAGCCACCAAGAAAAAGGAATAAGCAAATAGCAGAGCATACGTAATATATCGCAAGCTAGGAGTAATCTGCGTTGCTCAGAGCGATCTACAATCACGCCCGCAAAAATACCTGTCAGCACAAAACCCGCACTGAAGATAGCCGTTACCAACCCCATTTGGGCCACCGAACCGGTCGCCTCCAGCACGAGAAGTGGAAGCGCGATACTGGAAAAGGCATCACCAAAAGTGGAGCATATCTGTCCAAACCAGAAAAGGTTAAAGGCTGAATTACGCCATAGACTCTCGCGCTTTTCGGGGCTAAGCTCGCCTGATTGAGTGGAATCTTCCGCCATCGTTTTTACATCCCTGTCTGTGTGAGCAATACAATTTTCCCGTAGGTCAGAGCTTGCTCGGACTCTGTAGCCATGGAGTCCAAGCAAGTTCTGACCCTACATAATTTATGATTCGAAAGGGGCGCCACAGTTGAAGCAGTAGTGGAAGTAGGTGAGGCAACGAGCGCCACAAACGGAGCAGGTCAGGGCCTCCTCCTGGTCGCCTAGAAGCGCGCTGGCTTCTTCAGGAATAGGAGGCGTGCTTTCAGTGGTCACGCCCTCCTGGTTGAGTATGCGTAACACCGCTTCACGCACGCTATCTAGCTGCTCAGTACGCAAGACATCTCGAAGCACGTGGGCAGCGATACCTTCACCTTCACGGATAAGGCCTAAGAGGATATGCTCAGTGCCTACAAAGGAATGTCCAAGACGCCTGGCCTCATCGACGGCGTATTCGATAACTTTTCTTGAACGTGGTGTCAAAGTTCCTTCGCCAGCGGATGGTTTATCTCCCTTGCCAATAATAGAGGTGATTCGCTCGTGTACCTGCTCCAGACTTACGCCTTGCTCGTGTAATACACGCCCTGCGATGCCTCCTTCTTCTTTTATCAAACCAAGCAAGAGATGTTCAGTGCCAATATAGTTATGATTGAGACCAACCGCCTCCTTTTGGGCCAGGGCTAAAACGTTACGAGCGCGCCTGGTGAAGCGCTCAAAACGATCATGCCCACCTGGCCTGTCCATTAACCTACGAATAAAGCCTGGAAAGCCGCCAGGCTCAGCGCGCTCGCCTTTGGCGGGAAGGCGCTGGCGCTGCAAGTATCGCTCCAATTCTGTTTCGGTAAAGCGAAACTCATTGCCTACGCGGTAGGCCGTGATCTCCTGGCGATTGACTAGGCGGCGAATGGTAACGACATCTACCTTGAGAATGGCGGCTAGCTCATCTGAAGTGAGTAAAGGGTCCATAACAAACCTCGCTTTCTGCTAACTTCCTATCACTATGAGTTACTTTGCATTACTATAAAGTAATTACCATTACTTTTGAATACTTGTCAAGGCTTTAAGAATACAAAATAAAAATATCTTAGAATTTGACCTTCAGAATAATTTTTCGCGTCTGTGACGCTTAAAAATAGGGTGTGTAGAGATAATGTGTGTGTGGGCTATAGCTCACACACACATTATCTCTACACACCCTATTTGGTGTGATTTCTTGTAAATTCGTCTTTATTTCACTAAATTTCGCCCATCGCTTCGGCGAGGGGCTGTGATTCCTGATGCTTGATTGCTTCTTCCGCAACCTGGAAGGCAACCTCTTCGAGTTTGAAGGGTTTGAAGCCCCAGACGGTTAGCATATACCAGAGGGCGCGGAAGTTCTCGGCGAGCATCTCCTGTTGCATGCGCTCATAAAGAACCTGGAACTCTTCATCAGTCGTCAGATTACACTTTTTAAACAGGGGCAACAAACTCATGAAGCCGCTACGCCAGTTCTCATACTGGCTCTGGTTAAATGTGGTGCCATATGAGAAGTCAAAGGCGTGTGGGCGATGTTGAATTTGCTCGCATCCTGCATCATGCAAAAACTCGCCCAGCAGAGGTGTAATGCCAAAGGAGCGGCCATGCGGCGAGAAACCATAGCCCAGTTGATGAAGCGCCATGGCTGCGAAGCACATCAACTCTTCCAGGGCCTGGCTATTAGACGTTCCCATATCATCTGGCTCGGTCAGGCGAATAATGCCACCGGGCCGTACAATACGATAGAGCTCTTCCACAACCTGCGGCCATACATCACGCATGATCACGCCAACCATAAAGCGCGCATTGACTAAGTCAAATGAGTTATCAGGAAAAGGTAACGACTTTAGCACGTTACCTTCCATAAAAATAGCGTTCTCTCTGCCCTCAGTCTGTGCCTGAGTATGAGCGTACTTGATCATACGTTTACTGACATCCAGTCCAAGCACCTCAACCTCAGGATATTCGTATGCCACATTCAAGACCCAGCTTCCTGGTCCACAACCGATATCGATGATACGCCCGTAGCCTTTAGGGAGCTGATTATCGAGTTCAGGGAATAGTCCCCCCATTCCCTGAGTAACAAGTCGATCCTGGTTCATCAGGCGAAGCATCTCCGCTGTATCCTCAGGATCGAGCGCATACGTATCCTCGCGTTCTCTCTGGTGAGACTCTCTGCTCATTTCGGACACTGGTACATATCTCCTTTTTCGTCGCTTTCCGCCCTATAGCAACGTTCCCTTGCCCATAAACACACATGTATGGCTGCTTTCCGCCTATGGCATCCATACATTTTACGATGAGGTGCATAGAAATGTTTAAAGCACTCCTATTTACCATACTGTGCTTAGTATACATTTACACGCATTTAAACACAAATATCCTAACAATAGGGTACGTTGTTTCCTATCTGCTACGGAGCAAACGCTTAAACTGCCCAATGGGACAGGAATAATCTGCCCTTCAGGCCATATATGCAACGGGTCTACGTGCGCTACACTTCAAGCACATGAAAGCGAGGATAAATGCTATGGATACGACAACGTCAACCACATTGGATGAGGTAAAGCAGCTCATGCGTATGGCCGTGGGTGATGAGAAACACGATGTCAGCGCCCACTCTACACTCGATATACTCTGGGTGTTATATGACCGTGTTTTACGTTATGTCCCTGACAAGCCAGAGGCAAAGGAACGCGATCGCTTCTTACTCAGCAAGGGGCATGGACCACTAGCTCTATACGCCATTCTAGCTGCGAAGGGCTTTTTCCCTACCACGGAACTGGAACGCTTTGGGACGTGGGAGGGGATTTTAGGGGGACATCCTGACCGCCAGCAAGTGCCGGGGATAGAGATCTCTACTGGCTCACTGGGGCATGGGCTACCTATGGCGGTAGGAGTGGCCCTGGCGCTACGCGCGAAGAAAGGCGAACAACGCGTTTTCGTCCTCATCGGCGATGGAGAGTGTAATGAAGGCAGTATATGGGAAGCGGTAATGCTGGCTGGGCAGCTTAACCTGGCAAATCTGACCTGCATCCTGGTAAATAACCACTCCAGCCTCTACAACTTTAGCGACCTGGAAACAAAATTTAGCGCCTTCCACTGGCAAACTACCAATGTTGATGGGCGTAATCATGAGCAGCTTTACCAGGCATTAAGCATGACCGCTACCACGCAGCCGCACGTAATCATTGCTGATATCGCCCGGTGAGCTAATGCAGCAAATACGAATACGTACTATTTGAGAGGCAGAAGAAACAAGCACTAGAGCGAAATGGATAAAGAAGAATGACAACAACACAGAAATTAAGTATGCGCGATCAGATGGTCGCCACAATAGCCGAATTATTCGAGCGAGACGAGCGTACAGCCCTGGTCCTGGCTGCGGTAAGCGCCACACAATTCGCACCTATCTTGCAGCGCTATCCCCAACGCGCACTAAATCTCGGCATTATGGAACAGAGCATGATCGGCGTTGCCGCGGGCTTTGCCCTGGAAGGCTTTATTCCCTTCGCGCACACGATTACTCCCTTCCTGGTTGAAAGACCACTTGAACAGCTTAAAGATGACTTCTGTTACCAGGGACTGGGCGGTAACTTTCTCAGCATTGGTGCCTCCTACGACTATAGCACCGACGGTCCGACACATCATGGGCCTGCGGACGTTCCGCTGCTCATGCAGCTTCCGGATATGCAGATCGTGGTTCCTGGTACGGCTCACGAATTAGATCAATTATTGCAAGCAGCGTATGCTAATGGTTCGCCCACATACTATCGCACATCGGTCGCTGAGCACAACGAACATCTGGATATCGAGTTTGGAAAGCTCAAGGTTATCAAGCAGGGGAGTCAGGCAACGGTGATCGCGGTTGGCCCTTCGTTGGAGTACGTGCTTCCAGCGGTCGAGGGATTGGATGTAACGCTGCTCTACTGTACAACGGTCGCTCCTTTCGATAAAGAGACCCTGCGCGCTTATGCTAGCAAGGGAGAGATAGTCGTGGTCGAGCCATACTATGAGGGAGCACTTGTACCAGGCATTAGCGCGGCGCTAGAAGACATGCCTACACGCATTAAGGCTATTGGTGTTCCACGCCAGTTCTTACATCGCTACGGCACATTAGAGCAATACAATGCGGCACTCAGACTTACACCTGAGGAAATACATCGGCGCATCGAGCAGTTTCTATAAGGCGTGATGTGGCTGCGTGCCAACGGCGCGCTTATGGTTAAAGGTGCAAGTATGCACGCAGCTGCTCGGCGGCCTGTTTGATCTCACGCACAAACGCGGAGCGGGCTGGGACGCCTCGCGGCCACATCGCACCTAAGAGTGGCTCAAGCATATGGATAGCGGTAAAGAGGCGTAGACGTTCTTCGTAGTGATCGGGTAAGACGCGAATCTGGGCATAGCCGTTGAAGAAGGCCTCACGCAGGGCCGCCTCATTTTCGCGACCTTGCAGGCAGAGGAGTGCAATCGCCATATCATAGAGATAATAGCCAAACTGGCATTTCTCAAAGTCAATGGCGCGTACCTCGTCTTTATAGAAGAGGTAATTAGTGGGCTGAAAATCGCTGTGAATCAATCCATAGGCTGTCTTATTTGTTGTCAATTGGTTAAGCATGTCCTCTGTCTGCTCAAAGAGCACGGCAAAGGTCGCGGCATCGCGTCCCGAGAGCTTGGCCTTGCCACCAACCTCGGTCAGCTCAGGCTTGACTAACGCCTGCCAGTCCCAGCGGGGTCGCTCAAAGTCAGCGGGCAGCATATAGTTCTCCGCGTGCTGGTGCAGGCGCGCCAGAAACATACCTGCGCGCTCCAACCGACCAGGGCTAAGCAAGGTTTCGGCGAAACGCCCCTCTACCCAGCGAAAGAGGACACAGCGTGGCGTCTCGGGAATATCGGCAATACATACCTGGATCAGCAGCGAGCCGTCGCGCATGAAGACCGGCTCTGGCACGAGTAGCTCAGTATCGCGTCGCAAGGCCAGCAGCCAGCGTAGCTCTGAGAGAATCGCCTCTGGGCTCACCTCCTCACGGCCATAGAAACGAAGGATATATCGCGCCTTCTCCAGATGCATGCTCAAGCTATCTTCATTAAAGACGCGCCTCTGGGCAGCGACCTGAAAGAGGGTATCCACACCGGCATTAATCAAACTTAAACGCGCATTTCCGATATCATAGTAGGCAAGCGCCGCCTCAGCCAGCTCGCGCAACCGCCGCACACGCCCATTATAAGTTAATTCGTTTATCGCAGTCTCCATCCACCTTGACCCATACAAACTAGCCAACACAGTTTCAACCTCAAATATATTACCATACTTCGTTGCCGTTACAAGCGCTTTCAGCCAATTCTACTACCTCAATCCCACACAATAAAATAGGTCTTGATCCTTTTTATTGGTGGGGTGCAAAGGGGTATGATACGATGAAGCATAGATATCCTGGCGATATTCGTTTGAAACATACTGAGTAGAGATAGGTTTTCACATGCCAACTATAACCTTTCAACTGGTTACCCTCGATACTCTGGATATCCTGACAGGGTTCATGCGCCAGTTCTATACTCATTTTAATTACTCTCTAGATGAGAGCAAGCTCGCCGCCGTTGAGCAGCTTCTTCAGAAACCTGACTATGGGCGCATCTGGCTTATCCACTATGATCAGCAGACCGCAGGCTATATAATTCTGACGTTTGGCTATAGCATCGAAATGCATGGGCGTGACGCTTTGATTGACGAACTATTTATTGATGAGCAGTATCGAGGCAAGAAAATTGGCGAGCAGACGATCAAGTTTATAGAAGAAACCTGTAAGCAAATGGACATGCATGCACTTCATCTTGAGGTGGAACATGAGAACATTGGGGCACATCGCCTTTATCGCAGGCTGGGCTTTGAAGAGCATGAGCGGCACTTTATGACCCGGTGGCTAGAGTAAAGCAGATCCACACTCTGGCCTGCTCGCTCCCTGTGTTATATGATGGATGAGGAAATCAGATAAAGTCAAATATTAGGAAGAGACATATGCTAAAAGCAATTATTTTTGATTTTGATGGTCTTGTTATTGATACTGAAATGCCAGATTTCACTTCCTGGCAAGAGATTTATCAGGAGCATAACGTCACCTTTGCGCTTACGGACTGGCTGCCCCTGGTTGGTACCGGACCCAGCACCAGCCCCTTCAATCCCTATGATTACCTGGAAGAGAAGAGCGGCAAGAGCTTTAACCGCGAAGCCCTACGTATGCAGCGCATGAAGCGGCATCATGAGCTAATTGCCAGCCAGCCTGTGCTTCCGGGCGTCGAGGCGCTTATACGCCAGGCAAAAGAGAAGGGTCTCCTGCTCGCTGTCGCTTCAAGCTCCACACGCGCTTGGGTCACAGGCCATCTCAAAGAGCGGAATCTCCTGCACTACTTTGATGCCATCGCCTGTGGTGACGAGGTGAAGCATGCCAAGCCCCAGCCCGATGTTTACCAATCAGCGCTGACCCAATTGGGAGTACAGCCACATGAGGCAATCGCCCTCGAAGACTCGCTCAATGGCATGCGCGCCGCGCGAGCCGCGGGCATCTTCTGCGTGGTCATCCCCAACGAGCTCACCAGGCATTTCGACTTTTCCGGGGCCAGCTTGCAACTCAACTCGCTGACAGAGCTTTCGCTTGAGCATATCCATACGCTCATAGCCAATATCGAGACCATGACTTTAGAGAGCCACTAAAATAGCATTCATAATAATGCTGTATTAGCATGTGTAGCTTTTTACGACGCTTATACTGGATAGGAATATGGGTTTTGTGGGATGGTGGCTGGAAGGGTTCGTACATATGCATATTCCCGGTGACGTAAAGCTATTTCTAGTACTGCTGACAATTGCTTGCATCTTGCTCTTTGTGGTTACGCCCCTTAGTATAAGTTACTGGCGTCTCGCACATGCTTCGCGAGACGCCAGGCCATCATTGAGAGAGGCCGTCGCCATCCTTGCTGGCATGCTCACGGGAGATATCGCGGCCCTGGTTTATGATCATAACCAGGCAAATGTCTTCTTCGGCGCTCATCCCAAGCTTGTTCTGGTTCTACTCCTGCTTATCAATCTCCCTGGCCTGCTTTTCCTCTTCGACTACTGTGCAAGCTATTATCTTCTAACCAGGCGAACAGTGTGGACTCGGGAACGCCTCGCAAGGTTCAAGAAAGCCTCCCCCTTGCTACGTATGCCACCGCTTTTTAAAACTCCACCACCTGTAACCAACAAATTTAGACTATAGGAAGTCAGCGTAGAACAGGCGAAGGAGCCATTAGAAGATCAGGTTACTATTGTAGGGCGAGTTGGAGTTATGCTGCTCACCATCGTTGTGTACCACATAGCGACCGGTGAAGGAGACAACGGTGGTTGTGCCTTCCACAATATCAACCTTGAGTTCCAGGCGTCCTCGGCCTCGCCTGCGAAGCATACGCACGAACTGTTCAATACTCTGCTGCTGTGGGCGAGCACATATGGTTACGAAATCCTGCGTCACAGGTGCGAGATAGCGACAACTACTATCTTGAATGACAATCTCTCCAGCCAGCTCCAGCTCTTGCATAAGCAGCCAGGTCATACCCCAACCAGTTAGAGTGAGAAGGGCGTTTAAACTACCTGCGAATACAGTACCTGCGTGGTTGACGTTGGCAGTCAGGGGCGCGGTAAAGCAGAGGCGCTGGCCATCGTAGGTATCGACCTTCAGACCTAGCTGCCTGGTAATAGGGATGTGGGTCCAGAGCATATCCTGTAATTGGGCTAAACGTTCTTGCATCTTTTCCAACCTTCTCCGTAACAAGGTGTTATTGTTCAGTTATAGCAGAAATAGATATATTTGCAAAGCTCATATAGCAGTATAACAGGTTCTCCTGAGGCCTCTCCGGCATACATGCACGGAGGTTCCTGTTCCTCACCCACCGTTTCCGGCCTCTCCCGAAGGAGAAACCGGCTCTTGGTGGAGATAGGCAGGACTTTTCAGCCGACGCGCTCTGGCACGGGCAGCTTTGCCAGAAGCCGACACGCCCATGCTTCGGGGGAATGGCTCCCCTTCATTCGCACGTTGTTGAAGCTCCTCCATCACGGCTTGCAGGCGCGGCTCCGCACCTTCCCAGACGTGCTGGGTGATGGAGGGTGTTGTTTGCTCAGGTTCCAGGTGGGCAATCAGGAAGGCCGAATACAGATCACGCTGCACTGGTCCCAACCCGCACTCACAACGGTGCCAACGCTCAGATCGTGGCTTCTTGTGATACTGTCGACACTGATGGCAATATTGAGACAGTCTGGTCTGGTAGGCTGAGGCTTCGTGCAGGGTGCCGCCAGTTTTTGCAACTATGCGAGTCAAATGCGCTACAAACATCCCTGGGGCGCGAAGTCCGATGCTCCGACCATACTGCTTCTGCCATCCTTTGAACGAGGTTTTCTCTATAGTGATCGTGTTCCCCACCGAAGCGATGCGATGAGCCAGATTGCCATGCAGACTCTTGCGGTGTGCGGCCAGCCTTCTTTCGGTAGTGGCGTGTTGTCGCCTGCTCGCCTGGTATCGCTTACTCTCCTTCCAGGTTCGGCGACCTTTTTTTACACGTCCCTTTTCGTCGTAATTGTTGGGATTCGTGGCGCGTCTTTGCCGGTCCATCTTGCGCTGCAACCGGCGTTTTTTGCTGGCATTGGGGGAAAGCTCCTGGCAGAACGTGACCAGGTCCGCCTTTGCTCGACGAGGGACAAGAGCCAGTGTCGATGGGCCAATATCCAGGCCAATCGTGTCTTTCCCTCCCTCCTCATGCTTCGGTTTGACGAAGGCATGGCCCTCTAAAACCAATTGCACGGAATAACGATTGCTGTCTTTATCGGCTCCCTGTGCCTGTGGTGAGGAAGCTTTGCGGCGAACCAGGCGCACATACTTGATCTTGTGGCGCATGCCATGCTGCACCACTGGATCTCGCCAGTCGATGATGGCTGGGATGACCTCTTGGTTCCAGATCAGGAAGCCGCCATCGCCCGCATTGGGATCACACACGAAGCGCAGGCCGACATCGTTACGTTTGCCCTCCACGCTATCGATGCCACGTCCCTTGCTGCGGAAGCGTACGCGTGTGGCTTTCCCAACACAGACCCGATTGACCGCCTGATAGGCGCGAGTCGCAAGGGTTTGAGCCATGGTGCTCTCGATGTGATCAGCGATCCACGAGACACGGGCACGCTTGGCATACTCGTGTAGCTCGTATTCCGAGAAGTGATACTTCTTGCGTAAGGCAGAAAAAGCCTGAGCGCGTTTCTGTTTGTGCGAGCGTGGGAGAGCCCGCGCCTTGTTCCATGCCGGATCATTGCGCATGCACCGGAGCCGCTTCATGGCTTCAGCAAGCAGAGCGTTGTAGAGGCACCGAGCCGCTTCCAGGTGCGCACGTACATGGCGTTCCTGGCTCCAATCGACCTGGAGAGGGAGTTCAAGAAGAAAGGTCGGTGTTTTTGTTCGCTTCATGACGTGCGTTGCCTTCCAATGCAGAGTATCTCTTCAGAAAGAGAGGGGACTGCTGCCCGTCCCTCGTGTCTTTCTCCACGTTCACATGCCTACACAGCTATTCCAGTTGGGCAGGCTTCTTCCGGTCACTCGACGACGTACCGTTCGGAAATGGCTTCGTGAGAAACAACTCCGTGCTCTTACGTGAGGTCGAAGAGGAGGATACCATATCCGGCGCTCTGACTTCAATGAGCTTCGCGCGCAAGCGTGAGACAAGAAAAGACGATGATCTTTCTTCATCCTGTGGAGAACACAGTGCGAAAGAAGAGCGATGCTTCCTCTCCACCCACCCAGCCCGAAAGGAACGCCCATTCATCCCCGCCTTAGAAAGAGCGGGGCTTTCTGGGCCGTTCTCTGTAAGGGTCTGCGAGCCTTCGCGCCTACGGTGCTCACAAGGAGAAAGGTGTGTGGTATGGAGCTATCGCAGGCAGTTCCACACCGCATCTTATACAACATTTTTAACATGTGTTAATCAGAAAATAGACTAAAGCGAAAAAGCCTTGATTTATAACGTTCAATTAGGTAATGTGTATTTGAATACACTACTTTGATAGTTTTATGGAGAGAGTCTTATGAGCTTCAAAGACATCCGATTTTTGGATGTCTGCCAGCAGAAAGGAGGATGGGATATAGAACGAGGAGAGATTGAACAATTGCTATATCGATGACAGGCTGTTATCGATAGCACAAGGGAGCAGAAGATGCATCCTTCGCCGCTTTACATGTGATTGTAAGCACTACCACCCAGACAAGGAGCACCAGTATGCAAAAAGTGTCCCTGCGCAAGGTTAAAACGCCGATGAGCTATATACAGGACATCGACGAGGAGGTAATGCACTTCTCCTTACAGGGGCTTCTGCCGCCTGGCCATACACTTGCGTTGAACACGACACTTGGCACGCTTTCCCATCTCGTCTGTGAACAGGATCGCCCACATATGCTGATGGAACAGCAATTTACCACCAGCGAGATCTGCGTCCTGCTACCCCTGTTGGAATCTTATCCGTATTATTGTCCTTACGAAGTGCTGCTCGCCAGTTTCACCAGTGGTCGTGTCACTGAAACGACCATTGCTCGTTGTCGTGAACGCCTGCAAGAGGCTCAAGAGGCAGGTGTGTGGGACCAGGAGATGCGTCCTGTGCGCAATGTGCTCTCGCGCACACGTATCAAAACACGCTCCTTCGGCATCGAGATTTCATCCATTTTAGAAACTGGCTACATACTCATGTATATGCTAAATCGGAGACGCGCAGAAATTTAATCCGAAACTGGCTACATACTCATGTATATGCCAAATCGGAGACCGCAGAAATTTAATCGTATGCTGTTCGACTAGAAACGTACATTGTAGTACAAAGTCTATACAAGCTACTTCCATTTCTAGCTTTCTACGCGCGGTGCATATACCTGCCGGTACCCCGGGCTGGCAGGTATCGGTTCACAAGAAATGTATGCGCTTCACAACGCCAGGTGTGGTTTTTACACGTGGTTATCTCCCTCGCTACCCTTCTTCCCTCCCCCAACTATTATTAGTGCAGGTGTTCTTTTCTTGAAGTGCTATGGCATGTGAGCAAGCTCCAGTGGCCAATCGACTATAAAGTATGGCTGTCCTGCCGCGCCACCGCAACCCACCCAGTTCGCTCGCTATTGCGGTGACGCAACAAGTACAAACCTCGGAACAAATGAAACATCGTCCTTCTCCAGAGTAACACATTTCCAAGCACAATTCCAGCGAAAAGTATAAAAAATTTATAAAAAATGTGCGTTACATTTATACAGAAGATTGGTATAAGACATTGCAAAGCTTATACCAAAAGCTTTGTAATGTCTTACTGAAGACTTCTCTCCACTACGTGGCTCGCAGGGGTTATATGCTGCGGTGGGGCAAGGCCTGCGGCCTTGCCCCACCGCAGCATATAGGGGGAGTTTAGTGATTTTGATGGCTTATCCGCAAAGAAAAGATAGCAGGGTTCAAGCTGGCCTGTTAAATAAGGGTGTGGAGCGCGGGTGAAGGCTCTCGCCTTTCCCATCGCACTATATAACCCCCAATATCGATAAGGGTATGGAGCGCGGGCGAAGGCTCGCGCTCCATACCCTTATTACCTGCGCCGCAGGCGCGATAAAGATGAGAAGACAGCTAGGAGATGACAAGAAGCCGGACACCCTATACTTCATCCAGGTGCAGTGCAAAAGAGTGCCTGTCTCCTTGTTCGCGCAGAGATAGGTGCTTACGGAGTATTGTCAGCGTATTGCGTTCTCGTAGGGATACCGTGCCAGGCCCTCAAGCGAGGGAGAGCTTCCACGTTTGTTCGCGTTCATGCTCACCTGGACTGCGACCCAGGAAGAGCTCCGTTCTCACGGATGACTCTTCATCGATGGGTGGAGATGCAAGGGTCGCGCGCGCAATGCAGAAGGCCACTCTGTTACACGGTAGAAGACGCTAGTTACCTGCAAGGTATGCCAGGCAGCGAGGCCGCGTGGTATAAGACGCGGCAAGGGGTAGAGAGCAGTCGCTATGGGAGGTCATAGCGCGCGGCTCTCCCGCCCTGGCTGCGGGGCATTAGTACCTTATCCAATGGGGATTGGCTGTGTTTTCGAAGGGAGTAACCTCGTGTTTCAGTTGCAGCTCTGGCGGGTGCGGGGGATCAACGCCATTCGTGTCTGCTTCGGCCTCACCTGGCTGGTCAATGCCTGGTTTGCCTGGCAGCCTGGTTTCCTCACAGCGATGACGGTACATGCCATGGCGACATTGCCTGGCCAGCCCACGTTCATTCAGAGCTGGATACACCTCTGGGTGTCCATCCTTAGCATCAATCCTGCCTTCTTTTCCGGCCTTATCGCCTTGTTAGAGACAACCATCAGTCTAGGTCTGCTTGCAGGCACCCTGACCAATGCGATCTGCCTGGTGGGAATTGTGCTCTCGCTCTTTCTCTGGTCGACGGCTGAAGGCTTTGTGTTGCCTTATAACGTCATCAGCCCCGGCGCGATGCTGACGTATACCCTGGTCTTTCTTGGCCTCATCGTCGGAAACGCGGGTTATCCCTTTGGGCTTGACCGCTTCCTCTGCACGTGGCTGGGACGCTGGTATTTTCTTTCATCCGCATCCAGCCAGGTGATTCACAAGCCACAAACGCAATTTGATTTACAAGATCCATATAACCAGGTACTCTGGCTTCCCCCACGCGGCTCCGCGCATATGAGTACACAAGTAATGCCCGCGACTCGCGCCTCCAGGCTCTCAAGAGATGAAACGGGTCACACAGACCAGGCTTTCGAGACATACAGTAGCAACACACAATCGCGCTTAAACGCCATTCGCGGACAACGCCTCTCGCCCTTACATATAGATCGACGCGAACCTCGCTCACATGACACACGCGCACAAACACCTGGACCTATCGCTCACTAACATGCCCGTTAATATGCCCATTGATATGTCGTATGGCATTTCCTGGTTCACCTGGCATTGCCAGTTCAGCGCCTGGCTGTCCGTCTGAAGAGGTAGACAGCGAGAGAAGTGGAGTAGGTAAGTATGTCTTCGTACCAAGACTCGGCTCGATTTGCCAATTCGCGCCCAGTAGGAGTATTTAATCCAGCATCTGGTGCTGGCTTTATGCAGTCGCTCAATGCGCCAGACAACAAAGCGGCAAGCTCTGCCCAGGAGAGCTTTACCTTTACTGGCGAGGCCCTGGCTCGCGATACCTGGGGCGAGCGCTATGGCTTCTGGATTGTGCTCTGCTTTACCCTGGCCTTTGCGCTCTTCCTCATCGTCATGGTCCTGGCGGGAAATGTACCTGGCAAGAGCTTCCCGCTCAAGAGCATCTCTGATATCATGCAATTTGCCGGAGAATGCATTGGCCTCTTCTTCTGTGTACGCGTCGCCCTGCGTCTACGGCGTGTCACACGCCATCTTAAGCAGGAGCTAAGGCAGAAGGAGGCCTGGAAGCATAGTCCCAACGAGACGGCGCAGGCCCGCGCGACCTACCAGGCCGCTCAACGCGCCTTCCTGGCCTGGACCTGCCTGGCCATCGCTATCGCCCTCTACGCCAGTGGCCAAGCCGTCTGGACCAGCTATGATGTACGCATGAACTCCGCTGATGTGCCTTTTCCTGGCCTCTATGATATCGGCTTCGTCGCCTGTTACCCCTTCTTCCTGCTCGGCACACTCCTGCTCACACGACGTAATAAAGCGGCAGTGGGGCGTGTGCGTCTCCTGCTTGATGCTCTGGCGGTTATCGGGGCCGCACTGGCTATCTCCTGGTTCTTCCTGCTCAATCCCTTGATCGCAAGCCTTGCCCAGCAGCCAAGTCAGGGCGCGGCCTTTCTCTCGGTCTATTTTCCGACAGGCGATCTCTTCCTGGTGGCAGTCGGCGCGCTACTGATGTTCAGCCCGCTCTCGAATCGCGATCAGCAGTCTGTTTTTATGCGCCTCTGTCTCGGCTTGTTCTGCCTGGCTGTGACAGATAGCCTGCTCGCCTACTATTCGCTCTCGTTCAGCTTCAACACCGGCACCTTGCAGGATGTGCTCTGGCCGCTGAGCATGGCCCTCATTGGCCTGGCCGCTATCGAATATCCTCTAAGTATCGCACGCGGACAGGTGCAGCAGGCCAATACACAGAACGCTCGTATTGTGGTAACCTCGCTCTCTGCGCGCAACCAGAACTCGCAGACGGCAGGTATCGCCCAGGCCATCGCACCCTTTATCCTGATCCTCCTGACCTGTGCCCTGCTGCTAACGGTTGTGGCCCCTAAAGGTGGCCAGATTCTGATGCAGGCTGACCTGGTTGCCCTCGGGCTGGTACTCATTATCATCGTACGCCAGGCACTGACATTGATTGAGAATAACCGCCTGACCATGCAGATGCGCGGCGAGCTGGTTATCTCGCGCCGCGAACTCCAGGTGACGCGCCGTGAAGCGGACGAGGCCTCGCGTAGCGCACAGGATAAACAGGTGCTCGAAGAGGGTATCACACTCTTGAGAGAGGTGCATGCGCGCGTAGCCAGGGGCGATATCGCGGCTCGCGCACCCACGGTTCCTGGACCCCTACTCCCAATCGCTATCAGCCTGAACCTGATGCTTGACCGCCTAAGCTCGCTCTCAGAACGCGGCTCTCGCTATGATCGCCTGGTACAGGACTGTCGCGCGCTCCAGCAAGGGATCGAGCGCCTGACACAGGGCAAACCAGTTATGCCAAATAATCAGCCTCCGGTGAATCATCCAGAACTGCGCGCTCTCTTCCTTGGTCTCAGTCATTTACAGCGCTCGCAGGATAGCCAGCAGCGCCGCCAACAGGGCAGTCTCTCGACCTTAAACAACCTGATGCGTCGCTTCCGCGATTCCATCTACGAGGTTCGCCGCTCGCCCCTCTTTGAGGAGCAAGCTCAGGTAAACTTTGAGCGTATGCTCCTCGACCGCGTCATACGCGAGCTGGATCTGATGGAGCAACAGATTCAGAACCTGCTCGGCAAGAACATCGACGCCCAGGTGCTGACACCTATCTCCATGCCACAGGCATACCAACTGGAGGCCCCGACTCCGTCGAGACGCGCTCAAGAGGCTGTCCCCAACGAGCGCGCTCAACAGAGCCAATCGCCCAATGGCAAGTCACAGAGTCTCTATAATCCATATCAGCGTATTCGTCGTAACACAGACGAGCAGTAAGTAGCCAGTTCGGGGGCAGGTTCTCCTTGGGGGGAAACGAAAACTACCTCCGAGCACCCTGTTTTGTTGATGGGCAGTGCGCAGAAAGGTCGGTCGAGATGGACTCGCGTAGGGATCAGGCGGACTCACAACTCTATTCGCAGCAGTATGCCAGGGAAACCCTGGAGCATAGCTCCCCCTATCAACGGCATACGAGTGGCATTCGCTCCTCAGGTGTTCGCGAGAACGCGATGTATTCTTGCCTGGGGCAAGAGACGCATCCAATGCAGCCCGGCGAGATGATTTGCCAGTTCTGCGGCCACCTGGCGGCGGGCGCGCAATTGGGTATTTACCAGGTGCAGCGTTTTCTCGGCAGTGGGCGCGGCGGTCATGCCTATCTCGCTATCCATGCGCGCTCCAAACAGCAGGTCGTGCTCAAGTTGTTTCCGCCTGATCCTATGAGTACGCCATTGTGGGAGGAGGCACGCCAGGAGGCCAGGACCGCTGCCGCGCTCAACCATCGCTCTATCCTACCCGTCTTTAGCTGCACACACTGGCAACCAAACGGCCAGCAGGCTCCTGGCAAACCCTTGCATGAACTGATCACAAAGTATAGCGCCAGGGACCAGTATCTGCTCACGCTGTGCCAGTATACCCATGCTAACCTGACACAGTTTATCGCATACTATGAGAAGCGCGAGGCGCAACAGGCATTAAAGGCGCGTGGCATCTCGCTACGTAACCACCTGGTGACGCTTATCCAGCAAATAGGTTCGGCCCTCAGTTCCGCGCATGCACGTAACCTTGTCCATGGCGCGCTCCTGCCAGGCAACATCTTACTCGATGGGCGTGATCGCCTCTGGATCGCAGATTTTGGCCTGGCGCGTCTACACCCTCCCTTTGAACCCTACCTGGCCCCTGAGCTACAGGACGTGGTACGTAGAGGAGCGCAAATCGGCCACTGGCAAGACTTCTGGCGGGCGGTTACACCCGCCAGCGATCAGTATATGCTGGCGCAGGTCTGCGAGTTGCTCTTCACGCGTTTGCTCTCCTCTGAAGAGTATGAGAAGGCGCTGCCGGTCGTACGAAACGCTGCGCAGGCACAACCGGAGCGCCGCTTCTCCAGCGTGGATGCCTTTCTTCACGAACTGTTGCCACAGTTGCGCTCCACCTCGGGGACGGCCTTCCCCACCACAGGCGCTAGCAATCCAATGCTACCACAAAGCGTTAAGACTACATCAGGCAGCAATCCAGTCCATGCTCCCCTGGCCACGAGTGCTTCCAGTTATGCTAGCTATCAGCGGGGAAGCTCGCCAGCGCAGGTACGAGCTACTACTTCAGACAATCGCTATCTGCCATCGACCCTTCCTGGCAGCGCACCCTCGTCACCAGAGATTGAGCAGTATCAGAAGATGATGAACTATGATCTTGCCGCTTCACTTCCCTCCTCACCTGTTGACGAGTGGGAGAAAAAGGGCGACAAACTATTTACCGCTCACGACTTCGCGGGGGCTGTGCGTGCCTATCGCCAGGCCCTGGCCCTGGATAACTATCGTTCAACGCTCTGGCTCGCGCTGGGCGACGCCCACTTCGCGCTTGAAGAGCACAAAGAGGCCCTCTCAGCCTACGAAAAAGCCTTGCAGCTCAATCCTAACGACGCGCAAGCGTGGTCGAACCGTGGCACAGTCCTCGACGTCCTGGGGCGCAGGCAGGAGGCCCTGGAATGCTATGAACGCGCGGAACAATTGGAAGCGTAATGTTTTGTGATCTAGTGACTTGTTCATTTCGGTAAACATTTGGAAAGAGGCACGGGATGCGTAAATTTGAGTTGGCACATGATGTACCATATATCCCTAAGCAGCTCAGTAGCTCTACTTCTATCAATGAGCTACCGCATATCCTTGTACAGGGCTGCAATGTGCTCGCGCCTACCCAGCCAGGGCACCTGCTCATGGACCAGGATATTCTCGTCGTTGGCGAGCGGATTCAGGAGGTTGGCCCATCTGGTTCACTCTGCTATAATCCCTTACGGCTTGATCGGGTCATAAGTGGCAAGGGCCGCCTGGTCATCCCTGGCATGATCAACGCCCATACGCATTCGCTAGAGAACATGCTCAAAGCAACATCCCCTTCGCTGCCGCTGGAACTCTGGCTGGTGCCTCTCTTTGGCAATACCTTTGAGTGGACGCCACGCATGGCCTATTTGAGCGCGGCCCTGGGCGCACTCGAGATGCTAAAAAGTGGTACAACCGCCGTTCTCGATCACCTCTGGACTCCCTCGGGCGTCTCAGAGCCATTTCTCGACGCGGTCATGCAGGCATATGAAGATATTGGTATTCGCGCAGCTGTCGCTCCCTCTATTGAAGATCAGGACCTGGTACTGGATTGTGGCCTGCAACGAGGTCTGCACTTTCCTGAGCACCCCTTTACAGATCGCTTCGAACTCTGGCCTCCCATTGAGGAACAACTGGAGACCCTGGAGCAGTTCATCACCCGCTGGCACCAGAGTTCTTCTGGTCGCCTGAGCTGCCTGGTTGGCCCAAGTGGCATTCACTGGTGCAGCCAGATGCTCCTGGAGCACTGCAACCTACTCGCCGAGCGTTACGAGACGGGCATACATATTCATGCCGTCGAGACAGCTCTACAAGCGCAAGTGATCCGTGAGTACCTGGGACAGGAAGGTATCGCCTATCTCGCCGATCAATATGTTATGCGCCCCGGAACATCGCTGGCGCATGCCATCTGGCTGGCACCCGGCGACCTGGAGCGTATCGCCTGCTCAGGGGCTACGCTTGTACACAATCCGGTCAGCAATCTACGCCTGGGCAGTGGGCGCTTCCCTCTCAAGCGCGCACTCGACCTGGGAGTAAGCGTAGCGCTTGGCTGCGACGGCTCCGCCAGCAATGATAACCAGAATATGTTTAGCGTGCTCAAGCTAGCGGGTCTGCTCCACAACTACCCACGCTTAGACTATAAGAAGTGGCCAGGCGCGGCGGCGATATTCTCAGCCAGCACGACTGGCGGAGCCGCGGCCCTGGGCCTCGCCTCAGAGCTGGGCGAGATCGCACCTGGCCAGCTGGCAGATCTCGTCATGCTCGACCTGAGCAGTACGGCCTTCCTGCCGCTGCGCGATCCCTACCTGCACCTGGTGTACTGTGAGCCAGGTTCAGCAGTAGATACGGTCATCGTACATGGCAAAACCGTGATCGAACATGGCAAGCTGACACGGCTCGATGAAACAGCGCTCATTCAGGAGATCCGCGAGCTATGCCAGAAAGACTGGCAGACGCAAACGCCAGCCATAGCAGAAAACACACACACCGTTATGTCGCAAATTGATACATTACGGCATATGGTTTTACATCATCAAAGTAAAGAGTGAAATACTCACTCAAAAAGAGTTAATATATATAGATCTCGATATGAATCTTGATATGACTCTCTGTAGCTTGGTATCTGATAGTGCTCCATCCTATCAATGGAAAGGACATGTATTTTGTCAGAAACCCCATACCTTTGCGGCAGGGGCTTGTCCCTATGCCGAAGCGTGAGACGAGAGGCCGTCTGACAGCGACCAACTCAGGTCAGATGTACCATCCTGAGCAAGACAAAATTTGTCTCGAATGTTGTATGCCGCATTGAGATCGGCATGGAGTTGATACCCACAGGAGCGACAGTGAAAGACCGCTTGAGAACGCCGATTGTTCCGAGCTTGATGCCCACATAGGGAACAGGTTTGCGAGGTATGGCGCGGATCAATGCGCTCAACCCCAATTCCTTGCTCTTGTGCTTTGTAGGCAATGAAGCCGTACAACTGAGCAAAGGACCAGGAATGCAGCTTCCGTTGCCCTTCGCCTTTGCGATGTCGGACGCCTTCTCGAATGTTGGTCAGGTTCTCAAGCACAATTGTTGCTCCAGGGGGGACGCTTTGAACGATACGTCGGGAGAGAACATGGTCACAGTCCCGGTGGAAAAGCATCTGCTTACGCGACAACTTTTTCAGATGCCGTTTGGCAGACTTGGTTCCTTTGGACTGAAGCTTGCGACGGAGACGGAAGGAACTGCGGTCAATCTCTTTCCAGTGGCGAGAGCCAAGAAAGTGGCGATTGGAGGTGACAGCGGGGCGATTCAAGCCCAAGTCCACACCAACAACGGTCTCATTGGCTTGAACAACCAGTTCAGGAACATCGACCACGACATGCAGCCACCATTTCCCCTTGCGGGAAATCAGGTCAGCGGTGGCAATGTTGCAGCCACGATATGCTCGCTAAAGTGAGGCACTGTAAAGGGGATCGTCATTTTGCCTTGCGTTGTCGAAACACGAATCGTTTGTGTTGCCCAATGAAGGGAATAGGTATGGATATTGTAGCGAACCGCACATTGCTGAGAGTGAGGACAACGAACAGGCTTGAAGACAGGAACGGGCTTGCCTTGTTTCTGTGCCTGAGCAACCTTCTTCGGATAGGACGCTTCCTTCTTGGCTTTCCAGGTGAAGGCGCTACGAAGGGTTTCCGTGGCTTTGACACGCGCTTGAATGAGCAAGTCACTCACCAGACTAGAGCACAACGCTTTTGTCTCGTAGTACGTGGCATGGTGAAGCCTAACACCATTCTTCTCGCTGTGTTGCCACCCATAGGCACACACATGATTGTAGGTTATGGTAAACTGCGCCAACGTCTCATGCAAGGCTTGCGCCTGTTCTGTATTCGGTTGAAGTTGAATCCGAACAGTCCTATCCATACGCAAAGTATACCATATATGTATTGTTTGTATCAAATAGCATAAAAGAAGAAAGGAGTGCGCCATGCTCCTCCCCATGTCTCAAGCCAGGGGTCCCGCATGGCGCGATTCTTATGATGGAAGACGCGATGCCCGAGAACCGCCTGGACGCTCCCGCTGATTACACAGAAGAGGCTCGTCCTGCACGTGTAAGCTATACGCTGCGCTACACTGGCCTGCCAGCGCTGGGACAACTGGTAGCCGTAGCTGTGGCCGCTGCGGTTTACACGGTGCTCTCCTGGCTCTCCATTCCGATTCCTTCAGGTATCCCCCTGGTTTCGGCACTTTTTATTGCGATCGGTTTTGGTATTCCCTTCGCGCTCTGGTTTGGTGGTTGGGCGTTTGTGATTGCCTATTTGGGCAACTTCCTGGGAGCAGGCCTGCTCTCGCCCCAGCCCTTACCGCTGCCAGTGGCGCTCTGGTTTGGCACCGTGGACCTGATCCAGCTTGGTCTGCCAATGATTCTCTATCGCCTGCTAGCACCTCGCTTCGGCGTTAGCTCCATCGGTAAGGACGTCCTGACGGTGCGTGGCTTTATCTTCTTCGTGCTCTGCGCGGTCCTCCCCAACAATATTCTCGGTGGACTCTATGGGAACTTCATCCTGGTCGCCACGGGCACGGCTCCCGCGAACACGCTGTTACCTGGCTGGCTGGTATGGTCGCTCTCGAATATTGTGGTAACGATCATCATTGGCCCCATCCTACTACGCGCCCTGGGTCCAGTCGTGGAGCGCTCTGGCCTCACCATCCGCAACATGCTCAATTAAGGAATTGATGTTAAAAACACGGGAGCATCCAGCTTGTAGCTGGATGCTCCCGTGTTTTTAACATCAATTGACTAGTTGCTACACGTTATGTGCGCAACTGGCATTGCTGCTCAAGGAGATCTTAGCCCAATCGTCGGGCGCGACCTGGTCGAGTGGGCTATCGGTCCAGCCCTGCACACATGGCTTGACCACCGTACTCTTCACTCCCTGGAAGAGGGGAAGCCAGGCCACATCGTCAATCAGGCGCTGCTCAGCCTGGGCGTAAAGCTGATAACGCTGCTGCTGGTTGGTGACGGCATCGGCCTGGGTAAGCAAGCGCTGCGTCTCCTGTTGCTGATCCACATTTAAGGCTTTGTTCTGTCCATAGTTCTGAATATTGTTGGACATTCCCTGACCAAACTGTGGCGAGAGAACGGCATGCGGATCGGGGTAATCGGTGTTCCAGCTCAAGCGCCAGATACCCAAACCTTTAGCATTATTCACGGTATTCTGTAGATCGCTATAGTACTTAGCTTCGCTGGTATCGTTGATCTTGACATCGATACCCAGAAAGTCCTTCCACATAGTGCGAATAGAGTTGTACTCGCTCTTGATATTCACATCAGAGGGAATACCACTAAACACCTCAAAGTTCACATTTTTGAAGATGTCCCGCGTCACCCCCTCTTCTTGCAGACCCTCGTCGAGGAGCTGGCGCGCCTTCTGGGGATCGCCCTTCGTGCTGGAGACACCGAGAGGGCCGCTCAATTGAGGCGTGTAGCCGGGAATTCCCGCTGGTACGATATGATTGGTAGCCAGCATCGTACCACTATAGACATCGTGTGCCAGAGCATCTTTGTTAATGGCCAGTGCCAGGGCCTGGCGCACCTTGAGGTTATCAAAGGGCCTCGCGAGGTAGTTCAGGCCATAGTAATACATCGTAAGTCCAGGTACCTGGTGCAGTTCGCCCACGGGTAGGGCGCGCGCACGTCCAATCTGGTTAGATGGGACAGGCGCAATGTCTATCTGGCCGGCTTCATAAGCACGATAGACTGTTTGAGGATTGATATAGTAAGTCACGATGGCCTTTTTCAGTTTAGGCCTAGGTCCATAGTAGTAGGTATTGGGAGTGAGCACGATATAACGCGTGGCCTGTTTGATAGAGCGTGCTATCACCCAGGGGCCTGTGCTACCACCCTCATTAACATGATCCGTCCAGGCGCTTCCGTATTTCTCGATCAGTTGCTTCTTAACCACAGAGGCACAACCATTAGTCAAAGCCGAGAGGAAAGATTGGTCTGGTCGCGCCAATTTAATGATCACGGTCTGCGCATCGGGCGCCTGGAGACTGTCGCCAATAAGGGTCTGTATCTCTCCTCTACGCAACTTGTCCGCGTCTTTAATGGAGCCAAGAAATGTCGAGGCTGTCGACGAGGCCGTCAAGGGCTGTAAAGCTCGATCCAGGCTATACACAACATCTTGCGAGGTCAGGTGTGTGCCATCACTAAACTTGAGGTTAGGCTTGAGCTTGAAGGTCCAGGTCAGCCCATTATCGCTACTGGTATAGGATTCTGCGAGCTGTGGTCTGACCTGTAAGTGGCTGTCAAGGCTTACCAGGCCGGTAAAAGCCATGCTTATTACCTGGGCTGAGGCGTGATCGCTCGCGCGTGCCGGGTCCAGGCTGGTAAAGTCTGACTGGCTGTTCTCTCCCACCGCGGGAAAAACGCCGGTCTGCTGGTTGACAGCGAGAGGTGCATTCGGCCCATCCAGAGTGTTATCTTGCTGATCGCAGCCCGCAAGCACGAGCACTAGCAGGCACAAAAACAAGCCAAACGCCATAGAGGGGCCTCGCCCCTTGTTTATAATCTTTCTCCCTTGCATATATCCTCTAGAGCATGAAAGCTTTGCACAGCTGTTTTATATTTATTTATATCTACTCAAGACTTCTCGCCACTACGTGGCTCACAGGGGTCAGGGATGTGGTGCTGGGCTGGCGAAGCCAGCCCAGCACCACATCCCTGACCCCTGTGAAGCGTCTGCGACGCTGAAAACACCAGGAAGTATCTTTCATTATAGCAGACGTATAGCTGAAACCTCTCATCAATAGCATTGCCTTGACAAAATAGGTCGCATATCCTACACTCCTCGTTAATATAGAGGTTTTACTATGGCAGAAAATACGAATAACGATTTACATCTTTCCGATTATCAGGAACTGGCCGAGTTTCGCTACCAGATTCGTCGCTATATTCATTTTAGTGAGCAAATGGCACGTTCTGTGGGCCTGGAACCCCAGCAGCATCAACTCCTCCTGGCCATCAAGGGTCTGCCCCAGCAACAGAAGCCAACCATAGGCTACCTGGCCGAGCGCCTACAAATTCAGCATCATAGCACCGTTGAACTGGTGGATCGCCTGGTCGAACGCGAGTATGTTGAGCGCAAACGCGATACTGTCGATCAGCGGCGCGTCCTCGTGCAGCTTACTCTCAAAGGAGAGGATGTGCTCCAGCGCCTTGCAGCAACAATGTTGGCCGAGCTAAGTACAACCGGCCCCCTGCTGGTTCAAACACTGAACAAGCTTATCTCTCAGCATGGCTAACAGATAATAAGAGAGGAGTTGCCACCTGTATGTGACGACTCCTCTCTTATTATTCGGCATCCATAACGGATTAGACACGGTACAATCCAACCGAGGCTACTTGCGTACGCGTCTACTTCCGGCTCTCAAGGTATTTCTTGAAATACGTCCAGGAGGTCTCGTTGGGGCGTGTAAACTCTGTGGGTGCCTGCGTGTAGATTGGCTGATGTTGCTCAACATAGGCGCGTACATCTTCAGGAAGAGCCACATAGCCACCCATCACCTTGCAGCCAGCGCACTGGTAGAGCAGGTTGCCCGGGCGATCCGCCATCGCCATCCAGGGGAGCCAGGGGCCAAGGCGCGTCCAGGAGATCTCACAGGGAATGGAGGCAAGCGCATCGTTCTCCGCGTCCCGGCGGCTGATAAAAAATTGAAAGAGTTCTGCCCCCTGGTAGAGATCGCTCTGCGAGTATTTGGGATATTGTGCGCGTGGCAACGGCGAGGGATAGGCCAGCATAACATCGAGAGCCAGGCATAGACGATCCTCACCTACAGACAGCGTTGGCATCATAAATGGCCCATAAGGACCATTGAGCAGGTACGTCTGGTTGACAGGATCATTCCAGACATGCACAACGGGGACCTCTTCTTCGGTAAAGGGGTTAGACCAGCGCTCAAGGATCTCATCCGTGGAGGGATTTTTGTAGAATGTAACCTCGCGCATGAGGTGTTGGTATCCTCCCTCGATCTCCATACAGCGACCAATATTGTAGCCATCAATCTTGAAGAGGAGGTGATTTTTCTGCCCAGGAATGACGCTATAGATATTGCCGCTCCACCAGAATACAATCTCTTCGGGCTGTAGGGACGCACGAGCCTTGATATATGCTCGTAGGTTATGTTCAGGTTGCGTTAAATCGAGCATAATTTTCTTCCGAATCTCTTGGTACATATGAATAGATCATAATCAGTATAGCACGCTCATTACTTGAGTCCCGCTCCTGAGAGCGGGGCTTACTATTCGGCTATAAGAATTTTATCGCGTTTCCGTCCATACGCTCTCATGGTATACTATGAAAAGCAATCGTGAACGCCGCTTTGTAGCGGCTAACTCCGCCGCCACGTTCAGCACAGAAAAAGGAGGCTTGCGGTAAGGCTCTTGCTCAGTAGGACCCAACCGCAGACACTTATGGAGGAACACAAGCAGCCAGAACTTAGCCTGATTCCACAAGATGCTGATGACGCTGACCTCACTTCCCAGGACGAGGAAGATGAGTATGATACTGAACTAGAAGCTCTGCTGGATCAGACCTTCGCCGATGTCACTGACTATATGACGGAGGAGGAGGCCACAGAATATCTCGCGACCATTCTCGAAGGCGGCGAGATTGAACATGAGTCTTCCCTCTTTGATCGTATTACTCCATATGTGATGGAGAACCTCAAGGTTACGAATTACCGGCCCGACCAGGCTGTGCGCGAAGCCTCGCTGGCTCAGAAAAGCATGTGGCGTCCTGGCGATGGTGAGATCTCTTACCTGGCTTCCAATACGCTTGAGGTCTATCTCGGCACACCCGAACGCCCGCTGGAGATTCCCCAGGCCTTAAAACAAATTCGCCAGTTGAGCGAGAGTACAGTACTAACGGCGCGTATCGTCCTTGGCCTATGGAATATTCGTCGCCATAATGATCGCGTCTCCAAAAATGGTAGTGTGCCTGTTCTCCTCGATGAGATCCTTCAGTGGCAGGGGCTACAAAAGCATAGCCGAGTCGCACATCCAGGCGCCAATAAGCGCTACACCGATGGCTACCGCACCGAGCAGAAGCGCCGCGTGCTCCAGGACCTGACCCTGCTGGCATCCTGTAATGTGCGCGGCAATTGTACAATCACGGTACGTGGCAAGGCCGTGCCTATCCAGGTCGATGGTCCCTATATGCGCTACTCGGTTGTCAGCCGCAAGACATTAACAAATGATAAGATTATCATCGGCTTCCTGGTTTCGCCTGGCGACTGGATCAGTACCTATGAGCAGCATCAGAACTACTATCTCGCTGAGATTGATAGCCAGATCTTCAAGCTCAATCCACAAAATGATCGCTATGCACTGCGTATCGCTCTCTACATGACTGAACGCTGGCGCGAGCAAGCCAAACAAGGCAACTTTAGCACACCAATTACCATGTCAGAATTGCTCGCCTCCAGTATGGTCGAGGTTGATGAACGCCATATGACAACGCGCTTCGTCCCAGCCATCGAGAAATCCCTCTCCAAACTGGAGCAAATGGGAATTTTGGGTAAGCAAATTTGCCTGACTGAAGTCAATAAAGAGCAGGCGCGCTGGAGTAAAGATTGGCTAGCATCACGTTGGGAGATCCTTCCTCCGTTGAAGCTGATCCAGGAATATCAGGCCCTTAATAGTGCACAGAAAAAACGCCCGCGTCGTGTACGCGCTCGCGAAGTACCAAAAGAGAAAGAATAAAGCAGAAAACCTTTTTGCAATAAAGGCGAAGAGGGCAGCGGGAAATGTCTGGACAGGCGTTTCCCACTGCCCTCTTCGCTTTTATCGTTAGTTCCATGCTAAAACTGCCATACCTCTCTTTGGACATTCCCACTTATATCCCAACAGACTACTCCTATATAAGCTAAATAGGTTAGATAGTGCTTCTGTCTATAAAGGTCTTTTCACGTTTACACACATTTTCCCTCGCATGTTTGCCTCAATTTCTGTTTTCCCCACCGGGGTATGGTGCATTCCAACCCCTAAAGGCGACAATTTGGGGCTTTCAGGTGCTTTTCACGTAACGCCAATTGTACAATTATTTGACCTCTGATAAGGGAATTCACAGCCCTTGCTTTAGCTCCAGTTGATAAAACTCCCCCACCGAGGTTAGGTGCATCAATACACTCTTTATGCCATATAATCACCACCAGAGTCAGGTGCATTTTTCCCTCCCTGGCACTGTTTACCCCCACCAGGGTTGGGTGCATTACAGCAAATCTTTTGTCTTGATACCCCCACCAGGGTTGGGTGCATTCCATCATCCTTTTTGCCCTCTTACCCCCACCAGGGTTGGGTGCATTACAGCAAACCTTTTGTCTTGATACCCCCACCAGGGTTGGGTGCATTCCATCATCCTTTTTGCCCTCTTACCCCCACCGAGGTTGGGTGCCTTACAGCAAACCTTTTGTCTTGATACCCCCACCAGGGTTGGGTGCATTCCATCATCCTTTTTGCCCTCTTACCCCCACCGAGGTTAGGTGCATTACGATGGCTCTTTGGCCCTGATACCCCCACCAGGGTTGGGTGCATTCCACCAGCTAAAGCTTGTATCAGCAAATAAAAATATATTACTTCTTCCCCACCGGGGTTGGGTGTATCTCTCTGGTTTTAAATAGCGCCGTACCCCTCGTTTTTAAGCTCATTTGAGCTTAAATTCCCCACCAGGGTATGGTGCATTCGCTCATTTTTCTGCCTTTAGAAAAACCGCCTATAGATTTTTTTTGTCCAATATTCCCCACCGAGGTTAGGTGCATTCCAACCAATTTTTGCTCTGACACTCCCACCAGGGTTGGGTGCATTACGACAGCTTTTTCTTTCTGATACCCCCACCGGGGTTGGGTGCATTCCACCATCCTTTTTCTTTCTGATACCCCCACCGAGGCCAGGTGCATTACAGCAAATCTTTTGTCTTGACATCCCCACCGGGGTTGGGTGCATTCCATCATCCTTTTTGCCCTCTTATCCCCACCGAGGTTAGGTGCATTACGATAGCTCTTTGGCCCTGACACCCCCACCAGGGTTGGGTGCATTACAGCTACCTTTTGGTCTTAATACTCCCACCAGGGTTGGGTGCATTCTGCCATAGCAGAGTGCAAATTAGAAAATTTTGCTGGCCTGAATTTTCTTCCGCATTTTGTCACGTTTGCCCCACCAGGGTCGGGTGCATTGAATGGCTTTTGCGGTATTTTAATTACACTAGGATACAATTTCTTTTAGCAATCGTTCGCGATTTGCATTTATTTATAGTCGATATACATTTGTTGAGAATCCCCACCAGGGTTAGGTGCATACGTATTATTTGTAAAATAAGATAAGATCAAGGTACTTTTTATTTGCTTCGCTATTTTCTTCATTTGCAAGCTTTCGCTGCTAAAACCACAAAATAATGCTCTGGAAAGAACTGCTCACCCAAAAGTCATAACGCGACCCCACCGGAGTTAGGTGAAAACCCCACCGGGGTGTGGTGAAAACCCCACCATTGTTAGGTGCAAAACTGAGCTCAGAGGCCAGACACCAGTAAGTAGTTTTTTGCGTATTACTCCACTAGTAAAATCCGTTTTGTGAGTGTAATATGTTCTCTACATAAGAGTTGAAAATTGGCAGGCTAAAGTTATCTTTGCTTGTCGATCAATGGTTAAAATTTTTTAAAGTTCGTAGGGTTGGATGCTTTCTAGCCTTCGCTTATTTACACAACCTAATTTATGGCCTAACCTGCTCATTGGCACTAATAAAAATAAACAAACAGGCGACGGCGCCTGCTGCTTTACTGGCTCTTTTCCAGGTCTTTGGTAGATAGTGTTTTTAGGGGGTTTGTATGACCGAGTCGTATTCGTCACATCAGCCGCATAACGATGGAGATGGCTGCACGTTACCTATCACAAGTACTCACAGCGACTGTGAGGAGGCGCCCATATTCAACATAGGCGTTGATATTCAACAAGTTAATCCCACTATCTTCCATATCGTGGAGAAAGTCTTTGCTAAGCCCTTAAAGGGGCTTGAATTTCTTGCCCTGCTCCTGACACAGGCTGTGGTAAAACAAGAGGCTCTCCCGACCTCCTCAACGCAAACTCCTATCGCGTTTGCGGTCATTTCACTGCAAAATATTCGCGAACTGGCACAACGTATTCATTGGGGGTATGATACAACCCACAAGTATGTTGTGACGTTTTGTGCGCTCGATCTGCTGATCAAGCGTCGCTCGTCTGACCGGATTGAACTGCTTTTCCCGCTCCAACACTACGACCCTCCCAGCTCGTTACATGAACTAGATCGCCTGCTTACCAAGAGCCGACCCAAGGTTCAGCAATTTGCCAAACGTGTACGCGAGCGTTGTCTTATTTACGACGTTGTTGCCATATCTACGACCGCGCTCACACCAGGTTCTAGCATTACCCCTCCCTCGCCAGAGCAAGAACTCATGACGCGGCTACATAGCATTTTGCGCACGGAGAATATCGATGCTGAGCGCCGTCAGCGCCTGGTCATGCGCATTTCCAGCGAGATCATTGGCAAGCTGCTAACCTATCCTTCCGCGCAAGTCTCCTCTCCCAAACAAGGTAGACTCGCGGCACCAGGCGTTCAGGCAAACGTTAATGAGCTTGAGTCTACCACTGAAGGTAGACTTTTTCCTGAAGCTTCTTCTAGCGAGTTGGAGTCTACCATGAAAGAAGACTCCACTCTTCTATCTGCGAGGAAAGAAGAGGAAAAGTCTCCTTTCGCGGTAGACTCTACTCCGTCACAGATAGAGGATAAGCAAGAAAAGTCTACCGTGAAGGTAGACTCTATGCTGCCACAAATTGAAGTTGCCTGTGTAGAGGAGTCTACTCCAAGGGTAGACTCCTCTACACAGGCAACTTCAATGGAGGGAAAGTCTCCCGCACCGGGGAGACTTTCTAGCAAGCAAGTGACTGCAAATGGATCTAAGTCTCCCTCACTTGCCCGGGTAGACTCGAAGAAGTCTCCCTATCCTGCTCAAAAGCAAAAAGTACCAGGAAAGCCAAATGCGCTTAGCGCCTTGCTCTCCCGCCCATCTGCATTTGGTACATACCTGAAGTCTACCCAGCCAAAGGCGGGAGACTCGCTGCCTGAGCAGGTAGACTCGCTACAGGCTCAGCAGTTACCCATGGTAGACTCTTTCCCAACACAGGTAGACTTTGAGACCCCCTTGCCAGAGTCGCTGGAGAGTCTACCAATGCCGGTAGACTTGCCAATTGAGCCGGCTTCACAGGCTGATGGAGAACTAAAGTCTACCAACACGGAGTCTACCGATCAGAACACTTCTCTGGTAGACTCCCAAGCTCAAACGAGGAAAACTCTGGTAGACTTGAACTTTTACTCTCAAGAGTTTGCAGAGCTATACGTAACGTTAGACGTAAGTAAGTTATTTAATAATATTTTAAATAATAATATTACTAACGTAACGTTACGCTTTGAGCTACAAAAGCTTTTAGCTGAGATATTCGACAGAAATCGCCAGTCTGCGAACAGATATAAAAATTTGTTTGAAACAACGGATGTCTCCACGATTGTAGCTAGTTTCATCTACTCTCTGCAATGTATGTCCGGTTCTAACGGACATACTATCGAAAGTCCTGGCGCTTTTTTCAACAGCAATTGCAACAAAATCCAGAAACAAAAGTTGCTAATTAGCCAGAAAGATATAAATTTTCTAGGACAGCTTACTTGTGAGCAAATATATGACTACCTGACCAATCTTAACAGCAAGATAAAACAGGCTCCGCTATTTGAGAAACCTGACCAACAGATACCTACCACACAAAATGGTCAGGTTCGGGTACGTCAAAATGGTAAGATCGTGTATCGCACTAAGTTTACCCATCACAACATTTATCCGATGAGATCGTCACAGAACAATCTAGATATGCATTGATGAGTTTTTAATACAATTTTTATTGCCCTTTCGCGAAATTTCGCGTACAATCGTACGCGATTTGAATCTTTGTTCGATTTCGCGATGTTGCAAGGGAGGAAAAGGATGGTATTCGATTTTCAACATAAACGCTCGTCCAACTCTAAAAGACCCAGCCACATACCAGGAAAGCGCAGCAAGGCCTTTGCTGAACATATATCCTCCATACCAGAACAGAAACGTACCTCGCTCCAGCAGCGTATGCTTGTCCGCCACAATAATGGTGAATGTATTGGTTGTACTCATCAAGGAGTACCGTTAGGCGTTAATGGAATGGAGCTTCCCGTTGTGTGCGAAAGGCGCGGCTTTTTTGTCCCCCCAGAGTTTTGTGATTGCGAGCTGGGAGTGCGCTATAGCCAGCGTATTGAGCGTGAGCGCAAGGAGCATTATCGCAAAAGTACCCTCGAAAGCTACATCTACGCCTGTCGGCTCTTTGAAACAGCATTATTACCCTCCCCTTCAAAGGAATATGCCTTTGTAAGCTGGCCAGCACACTTTAAGCGACCAGCTTCTCTCAGTGATGCTGAATATCAAACGTATGTGACTATACGTGAGAGAGTGCGAGACTCAGTTGAGGTTTTTGTGCTGACAATCCAGCAGCCAGAGTTTGCGGAGAAGAAAGAGGGATTATGTATCCAGGGCTATCCAGGGGTAGGGAAAACAGGCCTGATTTTAAGCGCAAGGGCTGCTTTGTTACAGTCAGAACACTATATGCTCGCTCTTAAAGCCCCAACATTAATCTCTCTCATTCAACATTCAGAGCAAGGAGAGCAGATGCTTTATACTCTGCGGCGTACGCCTATCCTGGCCCTGGATAATCTAGGGGACGCTCAATCAATGGATATTGCCCCTTACTCCGTGCGTCGTATTCTTCTGGATATCTTTGACGCGCGTTACAACGCTTCATTACCTACACTGGTTACTACTGAGCTAGATAATGAGCAGCTGTGTGACCAGTTTGGCGATGCCATCTTCTCACGTATGCAGGGCTTGTGCTACTTCAACGAATTGCCCGGTACTGATCTACGCTAGGAGTAAGTGTGATGGAGCGTCTTTTACCCCAGAATGTTGAGGCCGAGGCTGGCGTACTTGGTAGCTTGCTTATTGATCCCGAGGCAATCGCAAATATAACCAGCTTTCTGCGCGCAGAAGATTTCTATCGCGATGGACATCGCCTGATCTATGAGGCGATTGTTATGCTCTATGATCGGCATGAGCCAGCCGATTTTGTGACGGTTTGCCATGAGCTTGAGCGCCGTAACAAACTTGAGGAGGCTGGCGGCGAAGATTATGTTATTGCGTTGATTAACCAGGTTCCGACTAGCGGAAATGCTGAGTACTACGCACGTATTGTTGAGCAAATGGCGCTGCTGCGGCGCTTGATCCATGCTGGAAGTCAGATTGTGGCGACGGCCTATGGTGAGAAAGATGCAGAGGCGGCCCTTGAGCAGGCAGAACAAACGCTTTTCGCTGTGCGCCAGGGATATGCGCATAAACGCGCTCAGAGCCATCACATAGCGGATGTGATCACAAACTATATGGAGAGGCTTTCAACCCTTTCAGAACGCCAGGGCGCGCTTGTAGGCGTTCCTACGGGCTTTTCTGACCTGGATCGTATCCTGGGCGGTCTGCAACGTTCTGACCTGATTATTCTGGCAGCCAGGCCCGCTGTGGGTAAAACGAGCTTTGCCCTGAGCCTGGCATATAACACAGCCCTACAGAGCAAGAGCGTCGTGGGCATATTTAGCCTGGAGATGAGCTCTGAGCAGCTAGTGCAGCGCTTGGTCTCTATGGATGCTCAGATTGATCAACAGCGCCTGCGCACAGGCGATCTGTATGACGAGGATTGGAACCTGCTGGAATCCGCTATGGCTTCGCTCTCCAGTGCCACCATTCTCATCGATGATACCGCTGGCATCTCGGTCTCACAGTTGGGTAGTAAAGCTCGCCAGTGGATGTCTGAGTATGGTGGGCTGGATCTTCTGATTGTCGACTATCTCCAGCTTATGCAGTCCCCCGCCTCCGAGAGACGCGCTGAGAATCGCGTCCAGGTGGTTGACGAGATGAGTCGCCAGTTGAAGGTGCTGGCGCGTGAACTGAATATTCCCATCATTGCCCTGTCTCAGCTCTCACGCGCCGTCGAGTCACGCCAATCAAAGATACCTATGCTCTCCGATCTACGCGAATCTGGCGGTCTGGAGCAGAACGCCGATGTCGTGCTGTTTATCTATCGTGACGAGGTCTATAATCCCGATACAGAACGCCAGGGCCTGGCTGATATCATCATCGCCAAGCATCGTAACGGTCCCACAGGAGAAGTATGTCTCTCGTTTAATCGCAGCCAGACTCGTTTTCAGGACTTTGATACGCGCCTCGCACCCACCAGGACTCCTCTTCCTGACTCCGATGGTCAGAGCGACTATATGCTCGTGGAGAGCGAAGAGGATTAGGTCTTCCTCCGTTGACCATTGCCTGTGTTGGCAGTTTGGTGATAAAAAGAATCAAGGTTCTTTTTATTGTCTGCCTAGCTAAAAATGGGGTGCGTCATGAACGTAATGCGAACAACCACTGAAGTTGCCAGCCAGGATAAATTTGAGGAGATGCTGGTAGTCGCGGAAGCGGCGGTCCTGCTTGGGGTGAAGACAGGCCGCGTACACGCACTTATTGAGAGTGGTGCTCTACCCTCGCGTTTCGCTACCCGTGAAGAAGTTGCGCAACTGCTGACTGTTGGTCGTGTGAGAGGAGTCCCCGGTAGCGGCATTCGCCTGGTGCCCAGATATGCCGTTGAGGCGGCCCAACATCGCCCAGGTCGTGGGTGGCGCAAGGGACGTTCACGCAAGCCAAAGGATGCACAGGCTTAAGCACCTTTTCACCAGGCTATATTTACACATAGACGTCTACGTGTACGTGACGTATACGTTTGTGTAATATGCCTTATAGCTCATTTTAAGCCTTTTTTCTGGTACACAAACAGAATGACATATGTTACAATGTGGAGGAATAGGCGTTATCTGTGGTAAACATCATAGTATACGCCGACACAAACGTAGACGTATACGTGAGCTGACTGTCCCTGGAGAAGGTGGACGTCGCCATTGTATTTAGTAGTTATTTTTTTATAAGGAGCATGCATTGAGAATTTTTAGTCTGGCGAATAACAAGGGGGGCGTGACCAAGACGACCACTACGGTCAACCTGGGGTATGGCCTTGCGCGCGCTGGGCGCCGTGTTCTTATTATCGATACCGATGCTCAGAGCAATAGTACCTACAGTCTCCTGGGACATCTTGATCAGGAACCGACCCTTTTTGATGTCTTGATCAATGGTGTAAAGATAACCGATGCGATTGTACCTACACAGCAAGAGAATCTCTTCCTGGTACCCAGTTCCATCAATCTGAGTGCCGCCGATCTCTTGATGGCCTCGGCTGCTGGTCGTGAGCGAAAACTGGCACGAGCAATCTCCACTGTCAAAGACTTTGATTATATCCTGATCGATACGCCCCCCAATTTGGGTGTGCTGACGGTAAATGCCTTTATGGCCTGTACCGATGTGATCATTCCGATTGCCCTTACCACCTATGCCTTGATTGGTATTGGTATTCTAGAAAGCACCATGCAGGAGCTGCGCGAAAACCTGGACGTGGAACTGCCTATCTTTGGTGTGGTGGCCAACCTCGATGATCACACACGCTTGAGTACCGATGTGCTGGCGGCTGTTCGTGATCACTTTGCTGGCAAGGTTTTTGATACGGTTATCCCCCGTAATATTAAGGTAGAAGAAGCCCATAATCAGATTGCCTGCCTCTTCGATTATGCCCCTGCCAGCACGGGCGCCCAGGCATATAGCAAACTTGTACAGGAGGTTTTACATCGTGCCGAAGGAGCCTAAGAAATTTATTAATCCCTTGCTGCGTCCCTCGCCTGCCGCTGAACAGAAGCCAGAGCCTGAGCAAGTAGTGGAGAAGCCTTCTCGCAGAACCTCTGCCGAGAAGTCCGCTTCTCCCCCTTCTCAACCTGGAGCGCAGATAGAGGATGTTGTTCCTGCTCCTGTGCAGACCACCAGAATCCGCGAGGAGCAGCCTCAAGAACAGCTTCCCTCACCTGAAGTGTCGCGGAGTACTATTCCTTCTCACGTTGAGGAAGACGAGGCAGAGGCAGAAATTGAAGTTCCCACCAGGGAGCCAGCTTTTAGCGCAATGTCTGCCCAATCCCAGGCATCGACGCAGACACAAACATATACGGCTCCGTATACGTATACATCTCAGCCAGAACAGCAAGCGCCTGCCCAGAATCGCCAAAGCCGGCCTAAAGAGGCACGCCTTGAGCAAGCGCAGGCGCCTCAGTTTCCGGCTCCGCCACCACCAACTCAGTTGCCAGCGTCAGCCTATGCTACTGAGGAGCGACGCCCTATGTATGAGCGCCAGCAGCGGCCTGTTGAGCCAGCTGCATATAGCGAGCAGGTACCGGAGCTCCAAACCGCTCCTTATAATAGAAATATATCTGCTGCTCCTGGCTATACTCAGGATGCTAGAAGTGTGTCGGGTCCCCTTGTTTATACCCAGGCAGAGATCGGAGATTATACAGCTTCATCTTCATCTTCCCAGTTCTTACCGTCTCAATCGACAGCACCCTTTCCCGCCCTGTCGGAGTCGTTTGAGCATCGAACGGGCGAACTTCTAGAGACGACTGAGTTTTCTGCTCGAGGCTCGCTGCGGCGACGGCGCGGTGCCCAAACTTTTGAGCGAACCCATGAGCGTATCACTCTCTGGATCGATAAACGCCTGAAGCAGGCTTTTGATGAATTGGCCTATGAGAGCGAACTTCCTAAGACGGCTCTCCTCAATGAAGCAATCGCGGACCTCTTGCGTAAATATCGCGGTTAGTTCCCCATGCTCCCTTTTAAATGCTTACGTAGACGGCTCAAAGCAGCATAAACGTCTACGTAAGCATTTTTGTGTATGATGCTGTAACCGTACACGTGTACGTGCTCCCTCATTGTTGAATAAACCGCTAGTTATTTTGCAAACGTGTACGTACACATATATGTATTTGTATGCAGACGCGAAGGCATTTTATTTGATAATTTCATGCCGCGAGCTCATAAACATATAAGTCTCTGTCATCGACTACGGTTTTGGCTACGATGACGCATCCAGCAACGACGATGTTGATAGCAACATAATTGTTGCTGTCTCTGTACTTGTTTTCGTGCACGATCTCGTAGACATGCACGTATGTGCAATTGTATCTGTAGCTGTAAGCGAAGATGAGTATGTAAGCATAGCTGTAGCTGTAAGCGAAGATGAGTATGTAAGCATAGCTGTAGCTGTAAGTGAAGATGTACTTGTTTCTGTACTTGTAAACGCGTCTGGCAACAGAAACATATGTGTCTACACTCTCGTTTTTGTAATCGCATACATTTACGCAACTGTTGCTGTAAACACAAGCATAATCGCAAACATAAGCGTATACATAAGCGTATACGTGTACGTTGTCGATTGCGTTTGCGGTGGCGTAGATTTTATGGCAACATCTTCATTTACATAATCGCAGCCGTTACTGTAAATGGAAACGTCTGTGTAAGTGTACTTGTAAACATAAACGCATATGTCTTTGTTTATGCTTACGTATACGTTTACATAAACAAAGACATATGCGTAACCAGGTACGGAGATGTATTCACAAACAACAACGTGTATGCACACGAAGATGTTGTTGTAACCAGGGACGTTGGCGTATACGCCAACGTCCCTGGTTACGTAGAGCTATTCTGATATCCTTCTCCTGGCCCTGGCATAATTTCCCATTTACGTTGAGCTACTGGTTGTGCATACTCATAAACGTAAACAAGTACGTTTACGTTTACATCTGTCTGCAACTCTAAATGTTTTGCTGATCGAGGAGGTAAGTGCTACTTAAGTGCCAGCTATTCTTATAGTCTTTGAATGGAGTGCTCATAGAGCGATATTATGCCTTTGTATATGTATACGTCTACGTTTACCGAGGAAAGGGCCTAAATGGCCTGTTCGTGGTGTCTTTCTTCCTCTGACTTAGTAAAACACAGCGCTACTAAATTCTGGGACTGTGAAGTTCTATTATAAGACAGGTATAAGACTCTTATATGTGTGTTAGAGCTTGTTATGCTTGAGGGTGTTAGAGGTGTAGGAGCGTGCTCTCTCTTATACTTTCTCCAGGATAGGGGTGGAGCGCGGCAGGAGGATATTGGGAGATCGAGCTAAGTGTCACTCTTATACTTAATCTCAGAAAAGGTTAACATGTACTCCTCCTCTATGTTTACCAGGTGCAAGGCCAGGGACAGGGCAACACCGGTAGTCAGTAGTCAGCTGTCCTTATAATAAGATGCGTTTGTTCTTGAGCGAGAAGGGATATGAGGAATGAACACAAGCGAGGTCGCGCTCTTACGCCAGCAGATTGAGCTGGAGATGCTGGCGATGAAGCGCGCGTTATCCGAGGTTGCGCTTGGTATGGCACGCCACGGCTTTATTAATGCTCGTATGGAGCGCGTGGGTTCGTTTCAGGACGCTCTGGCTCTCCATGTAGGAGCAGATGAGGCGAATCTCGTAGTGTGTGAGCTATATGTGCAGGCGATGGAGCAGGAGGAACCCACTCCCGTGATCTTATAAAATTTCTTATAGTTTTAAGACCTTTTCGTTTCTGCCTTCTCTGTCTGTTCGTCAGGTATTTGCTACTTACTGTTGAAGGTCTTGCTCTTTATTTGTTCTGGAAGGGATTTCGCGCGATGTTGGAGGAGCTGAAAGCCGCTTACGATCTCCATGTAAAATTACGCTGGTGTGCCTGGTGTGTACTGGTGCTGTTACCTATATCGTTTGTGCTGCTGGGTGGCTTTCCTCCGCGTACCTGGTCGCTCTGTCTTCAGGCGCTTCTCAGCTGGTCCACGCACTGGCGGGAGATGATGTACCAGGCGACGCTCGTTGTGCTGATCCTGGCATCTCTCTTCTGGTTTATTGCCTGGGGAGGTCTGCTCTGGTTGGCCCTCTGGCTGGTAATCCATCATTTGCAATTTCGGCCTGTAGCCGATATGTCTTCCGTACAGGCAGAGTGGCAGTCTCTGCCCATGCCGACTTCTCCCACGATACAGAAGGTTGCCTCAGCGTCTCTGCCGGGACTGGTGGAGCTTACCCCTTATAAAGGGATCGAGAGCCTGACGGCACAGATGCAACGTATACGTCTACCGCAACGTACACCACAGATGCAGACGGGTAACCTGGCGCTTAATCTCTCGCCATTCCCTTCGGTGCGCCCTTCTTTACCAGATCGATCCGTTCCCCCCTCTGTGGCGACCATGGTGGAGCTGCCGGAGATTTCGACGCGGCCCGCGGGTCGTTCCGCAACGGATCCGCTCTCCTCGCGTTCGTCAGTGCTAGAACCCCTGGAGGTGGGAATTGGTTGGAATAGTGGCATCGTACGTATGAGTAAGCCAAATGAAGATAGTGTGATGGTTTTGCAGGGAACCTGTACCTATGAAGAGCAGTTGATGCCTTTTGCTCTCTTCGTCGTCGCCGATGGCATGGGGGGACACGACAATGGACGTGATGCCAGTCGCCTGGCGATGCAGAGCATGATGCATACCGTGCTACAGAATATTGTGATGAGCAAGGAACTTAGCGATGAGTTCTTGATAGATATGCTCATTGGAGGAGTGGAGTGGGCCAATCGTGCCATCATTCAGCGTGGCCGCGAGCTAAACGGGAATATGGGGACAACACTGACCGCTTCCCTGGTGGTAGGTCTCAAGGCCTATATCGTCAATGTCGGTGATAGCCGGACCTATCTCTACCGCGAGGGTTTCGGTCTCAAGCAGGTTACACGTGATCACTCAGTCGTAGCCACGCTGGTTGCCTTCGGCGAGATTACGCCAGAACAGGTCTATACTCATCCCGAGCGCAATAAGGTCTATCGCAGCCTGGGCCAGGATGAGCATATCGAAGTTGACTGGTTTATGCTTAATCTGCTCTCCCAGGATCGGCTCCTGCTCTGTTCAGATGGCCTGTGGGAGATGGTACGCAATCCCGAGATCGCGCGCCTCCTCCAGCAATATCCCAATGCCGTCACCGCCAGCGATGCCCTCACCAAGGCTGCCCTCATTGGAGGCGGCGTCGATAACATCAGCGTCATTGTTGCCCGCGTCCCTTGACCTCTTTTGATATTACGGCATTGTATACACATACGTATACGTAAAAGAGTAGATATTGCTAATCCAGGAGATGGCCTGGGGGTTAAGCGAAACGGGCCAGGTGCCTGGTGAGTTCTTTTACCTTTGGAGTTTTGCCCTGTGTATCAATGGAGATGCCTTCCTCCGCTAAAATTCTGGCTTGGCTCTCTACACCGCCGGGAAAGTTAACAATGAGGTTACCATTGGCATTAATGACCCGCCAGTAGGCGACATGCTTGCTTGTGTCTCGCGCAAGGGCCTGAAGGGATTTTCTCATAGTTACTGGACAGGTGCCCTGGACCTGGAATTGTTCTGTGAGCTTCTTTCGCAGAAGATCGGTTGTTATAAGCTGCTGCTCTGGTATCTGCTGGATTAATGCCTCCAGCGCCGCAGGACTTGGAAGTAACATTTTCCCCCGTCTACCAAAGAATTTAACCCGGTTCTCGGGAATATCCACAATGGTGTCTACCTCTTGTGCCATAAGACCTCCTGATCATGCTTCTTTAAGCGTTACTACCTCTGGCTACTCTCTCTATCGAAAGCAGCGAACGAATGTACTAATAGCCTTTATTATAACATAGTAGGATGAAATATATCTACTCAAGGTTTTTCCAAAAGTACAGGACAGTTTCGCCAGGTAGACAGTTTTCGAGTCTCCCTTTTCTTCTCTGCATATTAAGGGCAATTCTCTTTGCTCTTCTCGTTCTCGGCCTCAATAGCAAGGCAGAAATAAAGAGTCTGCTCCTGACTCTTGGCCTGAATATTCCAATGCTTTTGTTCTTTTTCGATTGTCTGGCGACAGAAGTTTTTAGTTTCTTGGACATAATCTACCCATGTCTGACCAGGGCGTCGCCCGAACTCTATCGCTCCTATAACCATAAGTGGATGGCCATACTTACCATTGGCATAGCGTATCCAGCCCTCCCATCCTTGTAATGAGTAGCCTGCTGTAGCAAGTATTTCTAAGGCTTGTAAGGTTTCTTGGAAAGGAAGCACAATCTCACGCTCTGAGAGTGATTGTTTGCGCAATGCTTCTGGCAAAAGATTGGTATCGTTCACCCAAAACGCCGCAGGATGCCCCTGCCCTTTCAGGCATGGGGAGGAATGCGGCGTTCCTTTGGAGGTGGCTTGGGTGGAATACGCCGTAGACATTCTCTCATCTGCTCATGTATTGTTGACAGTTAGATGAAAACTATGGTATAATTTAGCGTATGCAAACGGTATTAACAGCGAAACTCAAATTGAATACAACGCCCGAGCAATTCAAGGCATTACGTACAACGCAACTGGCGTATCGTGATTCTCTCAACTATGTGAGCCAGTACGCCTTTGCGCATGGCAAGATGAGCAATGCTGTTCGTTTGCAAGATGCCACCTACGAAGAGATCCGCCTCCGTTTTCATCTGCCTTCGCAAATGGCCTGTTCTGTTCCTCGCCAAGTTGGTGCCTCGTATAAAACCCTCTGGACAAAGGTCAAGAACAATGCTGTTCATCGTAAGGAAGGTAAGACCAAGAAACGCTACAAAGGGCTTGATAAGGCTCCCAAGTTCATCTCCCCCACGTTGACCTACCAGTATAAGAAAGACTACACCTTCAAGAAAGAGCAGCAGGTGAGCATCCTGACCCTTGAGGGACGTGTTATCGTGCCCTATACTGGCTACAATAAGCATGTGGCATTGATCCAGCGTGGTACGGAGATTGGTGCATCTAAACTCTGGTATGACAAGCCCAAGAAACAATTTTACCTTCTTGTCTCTCTTGAAATTGAGACGGCTGATCCTACACCTGAAACGCACAAGCAGGTCGCCGGAGTGGATGTGGGAATGCGATACCTTGCCGTCACGGCGACGATGCAAGGGGATTGTACCTTCCATGCTGCCACCTCTACTATTGCCAAATCTCATCACTATGCACGACTGAGAAAGCGTCTGCAAAAAAAAGGCACTCGTTCTGCAACGAGAAGGCTCGTTGCCATCAGTGGACGAGAGAGACGGTTGAAAGCAAACTGCAATCATGTCGTGAGTAAACGGATCATTACCCAGTACTCTCAAAGCTTGATTGGACTGGAAAATCTGACAGACATTCGTGAGCGTACCAAACGACGGAAAGGCAAAAAAGCCAGTGCAAAACAGCGAAAAGCCAATTGTACCTTCTCCAAATGGGCTTTTTCTGAGTTGCACACTATGATCGCTTATAAAGCGCTCTTGCATCGAAGTATGGCGATCAAGGTGGATGCCAACTATACCTCGCAGGCTTGCCCCAAATGTGGGCACACCTGCAAAGAGAATCGTCCTAACAAGGGCCTGCTCTTCGTCTGTCAGAATTGCCAGTATACCCTTCATGCTGATCTCGTCGGCGCAAGAAACATTGCGATGCGAACGCTTCTTATCCGGCAAGACTGGATAGGAACGGGCCTCTTGTCAGTACGCCCTGATGTGTCGGACGATGAAGCCAAAGCAGCACGCCTGAAAAGGTATGCTGAATTGCGGTGGAGTTCAGACACAACTCCAAGCCCTCGGCTTTAGCCGTAGGGTACTGACTTGTATCCTCTCTCAACAACATTGCATAACCATAAGCGTCTGCGAGAAGTCTCGTCTCCAGGTCAGGTGGAAGATCGGGGAGACTACCGATTTTGGAGGTGCCTAGCGCAAGGGTGTCTTCGCTGTCCATAGATTGCGTTTGAAGTATGATAGCATGGCGCACTAAACCTTTGAGTTCTTTGGCGATGCGCGGTAGACCACTGTTTTCGATAAGCGAGTATATGTCCTCTGGCATATTATGCCTCTCCTCTGCTGTTGTGCTTGTGTTCACTGTGCTCATTATACGATAATGGTTTGTTGCTGTTGAAAGTAGATTAAGTTTTATGTGGAGTAAGTTTGTTTTCCTGGGGGTCTGGAAGGAAGCGTAGTATGCATGAGACGGAAGAAGACCTTGAGCGTCTGCAAACGTTGATGGAGAAAAGTATAGAGCAAGCGGGGGCATTCGTGCGGGAGTCACTCCAGATGCCGGAACACTCACTCTCTGCTCGCCAGCTTGTCCATTTATGGCGGGAGCCACAGACGGTCGCCTTTGCTACAGTGACGAAGAAGGGGGAGCCGCGCGTCTCTCCCATAGGCGCTCTGCTGATTCATGGCTATTTCTATATTCCTACGCTGGAGAGTGCGACCCGTACTCGGCACGTGGTAAATCGGCCTGGCGTGAGCTTTACCCTCTATCAGGGGAATGAGCTTGCTGTTATCGCCCATGGCAATGCCACCATCATCTGGCCTGACCAGGCAACCTTTGCCGAGGTGGAGTCTTGCATGCGCGAGTGCAGTGGCCAGGGTGTGAGCGATTGGGGCGAAGGAGTCTTCCTACGTATGGACCCGGCCATCCTCTACACCTACGCTCGCGAACTCGAAATTTATCCCGAAGAGTGAGTGATAGAAAAATAAAAAAAGCGGGCGACCCTTTGGCGTCGGATCGCTCGCTACATATGCTCTCTCTCGGGTGGTGTCAGACAAACTGTAGAGGTTGGGGATAACCTCTACTCCCCATCGTCGTAGTGACTCAATGTATCGTCCCTTCGCTAAGTCACCCCAAGAAGTCCTGGAGCCTGCGGTCTCGGCAGGGATGCCCCAGTTTTTTTAGTGCGCGAAACTCCATCTGGCGTACAGCCTCGTGGCTTAAGCCCATTTTCTTTCCCGTCTCCGTTAAGCTATGCTCACCGTTCCCGTTTAACCCAAACCGTAGCTGAAGCACTTTCTTTTCTCGGGGTGTCAGACAATTCAAAATATCCTGAACCTGTTCTTGTAGAGTCTGGGTGAGGACCACGCGCTCGGGCGAATAGATCGGATCATCCTCTAATACCTCGCTTAACGAAATCTCGTCGTCACCTCCTTTACGCGGCATATCCAGGCTGATGGTCTCCTGGTTCGTTGAGAGCAGGGCAATGACCTCGGGAACGCTGATCTCCATTTGGACGGCCAGCTCTTCGAGCGTAGGCTCGCCCGTCTCTCCCTGCTGCATCTTGCGTTTTACCCGCCCCAGGCGTTTGATCTCTTCAATCTTATACAGCGGCACACGGATCATGTGAGCCTGCTCCGAGAGCGCGCGTGTAATGTACTGTCGGATCCACCAGGTGGCATAGGTGCTGAAGCGATAGCCCTTTTTATAGTCGAACTTGTCGACGGCGTGCATAAGTCCGAGATTGCCTTCCTGGATAAGGTCCATCAGGTCGACGCCAAAGCCTCTGTATTTCCTGGCGATGTGCATGACGAGACGCAAGTTAGCCTCAATGAGCTGGCGTTTAGCTTCCTGAGCTTCATTGTCGTCCAGGCGTGCCGAGCGTGAAAGACCGCGCTGTTTTCTAATGTTAGCCTGAGCCTTCTCAATGCGTTGAGCCAGGTCGGTGACCTCATCTTTTGAGAGCAGCTCTACCTGCCCGATCTCATAGCGATAGAAATGGGTCGAATCGCTGATATTCATCGCCTCGGGGTCAGCCTGAATACGGGTCGCGTGCGCCTCTCGACTCCTCACGGTCATGTCAATCATGAGAACTCCCTCCAACCGAAATCTAGCAAATACTGTTGTTTGATAGAAGTATAGGGGAAGGCCCTTTCTATGATCTCCCAATCTCCTTCCATGAAAATCAGTCCTCATGAAGGCCATGAGAAGATATTTTTTGCATAAGGGGTGGTGCCGCCTGAGTAGCCGCAGGCTACTCAGGCGGCACCACCCCTTATGCAAAAACCATGTATTTCTTATACCGGTCTTATCTAAACGAATTTACGCTATGTAGAAGCAAATTTCATTTGAGAGAATTTGCCTGCTTGTACGTTTATGCTTTGTAGAGGATAGAGCCGCGAGACTGAGGCTGTTGTTTACGCGCGGCATGTCTTACAATATCTACAATACAAGCAAATCTTTTGATTATCGCCTGGAGGGGGGCAAGGGCAATGGCAAACCAGCAACATTTAGATATTCTGCGCCAGGGTGTTGAGGCGTGGAATGCGTGGCGCAAGCAGGCACCGGGAATCAAGCCAGACCTGAGTGAGGCCACGCTCTGGGAGATCGACCTGATGGGGGCCGATCTGAGCCAGACAAATTTTAGCGGAGCCAATCTTGTGCGTGCATCATTGCAGGGAGCGCGCCTCGAAAATGCCGTCTTGTACCGCACAAGCCTCTTCAAGGCCGATCTAAGCGAGGCAAGCATCCGCGAGGCCAACATGACGGGTGCCAATCTGAGCGGAGCCACCCTCCACAAGGCTGATTTGCAGCGAGTTATTCTCTATCGCGCCACCCTCGCGGGGGCGAACCTCTTTGACACCACACTTCACGAGGCCAATCTCTGCCAGGCAGACCTGCGCAAGGCGAACCTGTCCATGGCCCGTATGCATCACACTGACCTGAGCGGAGCCAACCTGACAGGCGCTATCCTGGAAGGCATCGACCTCAAGGACGCCGTGGCTCATAAAGCCAATTTTACTGGCGCCAACCTGAGCGATGGCCTGCTGGACCAGGCCAACCTGAGCGAGTCCGACCTCTCCAACGCCAACCTGCACAATAGTATTCTCGATGAGACCGATCTCTCCAAGGCCATTCTGCGCGGAACGACCTTGAGCAAGGCCAGCCTGATTGGCACAAAGCTGCGAGGAGCCACGCTGGAGCGCGTCGACCTGAGCAATGCCAATCTTGTGCAGAGCGATCTGCGTGAGGCTATGCTGGCTCACTGCCTGGTCTATGGCATTAACGCCTGGGACATTCAACTGGAAGGCGCGCGCCAGCAGGAGTTGATTATTACCAACGCAGGCGAGCATGAGCCGGTGATTACTGTGGACGACCTGGAGACGGGCCAGATGCTCTATCTCCTGCTCAAGCAGACGCACTCGCGGGTCGCCTTTGGCTGTGCCATGCCTAAAGGTGTGCTTGTCCTGGCGCGACGTGATGGTGGTTATGAGGAGGCACAGAGCATCGCCGCCCGCCTGCGTGAGCTAGACTATCAACCTATCCTGGTGGAGCTGAGTGCCGCGCAGGGCGAGAAAGCCTGGGAGATGCTCCAGCGCCTGGCAAGCGTCGTTGGCTTTGTCATAGCTGATATCGGCGGTCCCGAGATCGCGCCCGAATTGATCACACTCTCCCAGCGCGGGCAGACGCCCATCATCCCCTTCGCCTCGGCGCGGGCGGATAGCCAGGCCCTGCGTGGTAGCGCTCTCTTTGCCCAGCCCTGGGTCTATCGACCCCCCTTCTTCTACCAGCAGCCCGAAGAGCTAAGCACTACCCTGCCGGAGCGCATGGTCTCGACCGCCCAGAGCCGCCTGCAAGAGCGCCAACAACTGCTTGAGCGCCTCTTCCCTCACCTCAAGGAGGCGTAGATGGTGTGTCCAACAAAGCAACAGAGAATGTGTAGGGGCCATACTTGCATGGCTGTGTTCGCACAATAGGAGCGTTTCTCCAGAGAAAAATTCACAGAAAAACTCATGTATTGACAGAATTAGGTCTTATCTTCTTTTTGCCATCATTCTGCTTGGGCTTATCAGACCGAGCGTAAGACCCCTGCCTTCAGGCCTGTCTCTTTTACGGATTTAACAAACTGCTAGAATAGGAAGATGAACACACAAGACCTCCTGGACCCAGAACGCTGGGCCCAAAAGACGTTCGGGCCGGCCAGGCTCAAGGATATTCGGCGAACGGGACGAGCCGTCAAGGCGGCTCGTCGCATGGCTGAGAATGCCTCGGCCTCCTTGCTGGCCCAAATGCAGACCTGGAAGGATGTGATGGCCTTGTATCGCTTGCTCGATGAAGACGATGTCACATTTGAGGCCCTCATGCAGCCTCACTGGCAGCAGACCTGCGAACACATTGAGATGCAATCCGTTGTCCTGCTCGTGCAGGACACCACACAGGTCGACTTGAGCAACCACCCCAAAACCACAGGTCTGGGTCAGGTTGGCAACGAGCGGGGACGAGGGTTGTATCTGCAAACAGTGCTCGCTGTACGAGCTGAGAGTGGCCAGGTGATGGGCTGTGCCATGCAGGAGTCCTTTGTACGTACTCCTGCCCCCCAGGGCGAGACACGAGACCAGCGACGGCAACGCGCGCCAACGGGAGACGGATGTCTGGGTGCGTTTGGTGAGGCGGTTGGGCCGCTTTCGGCCAGAGCTTCTCGTGATTCATGTTGGAGATCGCACCGCCGACCTGTTCGCGTTTTTTGAGGCATGCCAAGCCACACAGACCCACTTTTTGGTACGAGGCATGCAAAACCGGCGCGCCTACGAGGAACATGGAGAAGCAACGCATGTGTTTGATGAGATCCGCTCCTGGCTCTCTCAAGAGACACACCCTTTGAACGTGCCTGCTACTCATGGCAGAAGCGCTCGTTGCACCCAGGTTCATCTCGCATTTGGATCGTTGAGTGTGTTGCCCCCTCGCAATGAGCCAAGTGCAAGCACCACCCCATTGCCTCTTTGGGCGGTGCGCGTTTGGGAAGAGTCGACTCCAACTGGTGAAGAGCCCTTGGAGTGGATCCTGCTGACATCGGTGCCGACGACCACCCTTGCTCAGGCCTGGGAACGAGTCGAGTGGTACAAACATCGTTGGGTGGTTGAGGAATATCATCAGTGCCTCAAAACAGGATGTCGTCTGGAGGAACGCCAATTGCAACGTGCAGAACGCATCATGCGGTTGTTGGGATTGCTTCTCCCTTAGCCGTACGATTGCTGCAACTGCGAGATCTTTCCCGCCAAGAACCCCAGGTGCCGGCGTCTGAGGGGTTCGAAGCCGATGTACTCGCCGTGGTCGCGGCGCAAACGGGCCACTCGCCCACACAGATGACCATGGAAGCCGCTTGGAAAGCCGTTGCTCAAATGGGAGGCTATTTGGCCCGCCGCAGCGATGGTCCTCCCGGCTGGAAACCCCTTTGGAGAGGTTGGCTTCGCGTTCAAACCCTTCTTGAAGGGGTGCGACTCGCTTCTCATCTTCGTTTGTAATTTGTGTAGAAGAGACAGGCCTTCAGGCATGGGGATACAAACGAGTCCTTTTCTGGTGGATAGGGTTGTGGGGGATACACCCGTATTGACATACTCACTCTTCTCCGATAGACTAGAACAAGTGTTTTTGTACATACACAAATGAAAAGTGTTTCCTGGGTTCGTAGGTAAATTCGCGTCCTATGGTAAAAATGCTTGCGTACACGTGTTCCTGTACCTCTCGAAAGGTCTTTAAGAGCCCACAAGCCGCATGCGCACACAAGAGAGTAACACACCATAGGCTCGGACGGAGCCTGAAGGCGCGCTTCGGCTTGCTGAGAAGCCCCCGGATGTATCCGTGGGGAGTCGTCACTGGTTGGACCCTTTGATACTGCTGACACAACGGGCTTTAGCCCGCCGCAAGCTGCGCCGTTTCAACGGCGGCAGTGAGGCGTGTCCCGGCTTTCGCCCTTGCATAGCACAATATAGAACGTATGTTTGACAACTCCAATACATTGGAGTATACTCTACAAGAGACACGATATATTTGTTTGAGAGAAACGTACGAAACATGGCAAAAGCCACGAAAACAATCAGACAAGCATTGCAGTATCCGCCACAGTCAGCCCACTCCTTCGCAGAGAATCAGGCCCTCTACAATCGTGTCGTGGCCTTCTACTTTGAGGCCATCCAGGCCCATGAGGGCATCCTCTCTCTCAAGAGCAAGGAGGCCCTCACTGCCCTGGAGAAACTCACCCATGCGACGGAGAAGTGTATTGTTTTCCGACTTTGGCTCTCGCAAAAGTACTTGAGATCGAAAAAGCAAACAAGCTATGAATATCGCACTTGCTCGCTTGTTTTAGCAAGCAAACAGTAAATTTGCGCTTCCTTGATTGCTTGAAATAAGCAAGCAAGTAGTAAAAAGAGAGCCTGCTCGCTTCTCAAAATCAAGCGAGCAGGCTCTCTTTTTACTCCTTGCTTCTCACTGTGAAATAGCCCTTGTCCGCTTGCTCGACTCCCTTCCCTTTCATCAGGTAAACTCCATGACAGGTGATCGTTTTCTCTGCTCTCCGCTTCTCAGAAAGGGAGTGTTATGGAAGTTGAATATGTTGGAAAGCGTGCTCACCTCTTCCACCTGCTTCAGCAGCATCCTGAGTGGACACTTCAGCAGTATGCTGATGCGGTCGGCTGCTCTGTGAGCATGGTTTGTACCTGGCGTCAGCGGTTTCGAGAAGCCCAAGCCCAGGGAGCGCTCGATGCTTCCATCTTCTTTTCTCGCTCTCGCGCCCCTCACCATCACCCTCCTCGCATTGACACTGAGGTCAAAGAGCGGGTGCTCTCGATCCGTCAGGCTCCCCCAGAGCCGTTGCAGCGCACGCCTGGACCACTGGCGATCCTGTATTATCTGCAGCGAGATGCGCGCCTTGCAGGCAAAAAAGGCCCGCTTGCCTCGTTCGACACGCACCATCTGGCGCATCCTGGATGCTGCAGGAGCCATTGAGCGCGATCCCCCTCGTCAACGCTCTCCGCGCCTGCCAAGAGCCCCTTTGGAAGAAGTCCAACTCGACTTCAAAGACATTTCTACCGTTCCTGCTGATCTGCATGATCCTGATGCCAAGCGGCAGCATGTGATCGAAGCGTGCAACTTTGTCGACGCGGGCACCTCCCTCTTGCTCGATGCCCAGGTTCATGAAGATTTTCACGCGGAAACGGCCTTCCAGGCGGTGGTCGCCTTCTTGCGTCGCTATGGCTGTCCTAGCATCTTGACTTTTGATCGCGATCCCCGCTGGGTGGGAAGTGCAACAGCACGCGATTTTCCCTCGGCCCTGTGCCAATTTCTCTTGTGTGTCGGCGTGCAACCCAATATCTTGCCACCACGCCACCCGGAACTTAACTGCTATGTGGAGCGCTATCATCGGACCTACAAAGAAGAATGTCTGTTCGTACATCGTCCTGGGACCCTCGAAGAGGTGCGCAACGTTACCGAGGCCTTTGAGCACTTCTACAACACACAACGTCCTCATCAGGGGCGCAGTTGTCGCAATCGTCCTCCCAGCCAGGCGCATCCTGTTCTGCCCACCTTACCCGCGCTTCCAGCTGTGGTCGACCCGGATGCCTGGTTACAAGCGGTTCACGGGCGGACCTATGCACGACGCGTCAAGTCAGACGGTCGCGTGAGCGTTGATGGGGCTGACTATTCCATCAAGCAAGCACTGGCTGGACAGCTCATCACCTTGTGTGTCAATGCAGTTGAGCGCTGCTTCGAGGTTCTGCAGCATGAGAGCATCATCAAGCAGCTTCCCATCAAAGGGCTGCAAGGCCAACGGATGCCGCTCGATGACTACATTGCCTTGATGCAAGAGCGCGCTCGTTCAGAGGAACGACAGCGCATGATGAACCTGCGACGGCGACACCTCCAGGCGCGATAATCTTTGTGCTTGCTTGCGGGAGTAGATTCGTCGAGGAGACTGCTGTCCACTTTTCTGCTTGCTCGTTTGCTCTTCATCACTTGCGCGCCTACTTTTCTCCCTTCCTGGACGACTCTTTCCTCATTTTTCTCGCTCATGTTCTCATGCTTACTCGTTTGCTTTTTGCTTGAGCGCTTGTTTTTTGTAATCTCAAGTACTCTTGCAAGAGCTGAAGTCGGAAAACAATACAGAGAAGGGCCCCCATCCCATTCTGCCACTCTCCGACATCGCCCCGGATATCCCCGCGATGTTCCGGCGCGCCGCCATCAATGCGGCCCTTGGCTCTGCTCGCGCCTTTTTCTCCTCGCTCAAACAGTGGCGAGCACGCAAAGAGAAGCACGAGGCCAAACCATGCAAAAAGGGCAAGAAGAAGCAGCCGTTCAGGGAGCGGCCACCGGTCCCGCCGCGCACCTGGAACAAGTCGGCCTCCTTCTATGCGGGCTTGTGGAAAGAACGCTCTCAGCACTCCATCATGCTCAGAGTGTGGACTGGCTCGTGCTGGTCCTGGCTCAAAATTGGTGCGCTTTCTCGCGATATTCCCGAGGGGTACGCGATGGGCAGTCCACAGCTTGTTCGCAAAGGGGATCGCTGGTGGTTACATACTCCCATTGAGAAGACCTTCGAGGCTCCCGCAAAGAGCGGAGAGCAACTCACCACCGCCCAGACACGTCTCTGCGCGGTGGATCTCAATCTCGACAAGCATCTGGCTGTGTGCAGCGTCCAGACGGTTGACGGCACCATCCTGGCTACTTCCTTCATTGGAAATGGCACAGCGGTATCGGGCTGTAGGAAGAAACTGCTTGGACGTATTGCACACAACCGATCTCAGACTGGCATCATTGCCGAAGGGGAACAGGACAATGCCGACCTCTGGGCCAAAATCAGGCACGTGGACGAACAGATCGCGCACCAGGTGAGCGCCCGCATTGTCCAGTTCGCCATCGAGCAGCAAGCAAGCATACTGGTCTTCGAGCATCTAGGCAACCTGCGCCCGGAAAAAGGCACGTATTCGCGCCGCGGCAACAGGAAACGCGCCTACTGGATGCGCAGGGCGCATCTTCAAGTACGCGAAGTACAAGGCGTGGAATGCAGGTGGTCTCATCACGTGCCGCGTCAATCCGCGCAATACGAGCCGGGAATGCCATCGCTGTCACGCGCCCGTCATTCGCTACAATGAGGGCGAGCCGGTTGAGGGATACACGCCCGGCGCGGCGCTTTGCCTGTGCCCACAATGCCAGATGCGCGACCATGCCGACCGCAATGCCAGTCTGAGAATCGGGCAGCGCTTGAGAGAGCGCTCCCAAGAACCGTTGAAGGAAAAGCCTCATGCTCGTTCGCGATGTGCGATGAGGGGGTCGAAAGACCCAGGTGTTGGGATCTCTCAGGATGCCGAACGCGAAGGGCAACCATCTCTTGCTCAAGCAAGGCAAGGGGATCACGCCAACGGGCCTGGCACCGCCCAGGGAGGATTGCGCCGGATGGGTGCGCGCCTCTCGGATATAGCTACCACACTACGCCTCCATTTTGAGTAGTTCCTACGGGACATGTCTCACGGAGGCGCTTACGGAGCCGTGTCAGAAGCTGCTGGGCTTTAGCCCATGCGGAGTGTCACTAGCGTATAACAGTTCACCTAAACAATGACAAGCATTGCTCAGTATGTGGGAGCACCCACTGGACGGACTGCCACGCCCACGATCCCTTGCCCGAAGGAGTCAGGGATTGCTTTTCGGATAATGTTGAGGCTGCCATTCACATCGGCATTGATACGCCTGCCAGTACTGGTACGAAACAAGCCACGTTTGATGCGTTTGCCCAGGTAGTGCTCATGATGGCAAATTGGCTCAAGATCAAGAAAGCTACACTTACTGGTGTGGCTTTCTTCTTGGAGGATCACATGTATTCCCACCAATTCTGCTTTCTATTTGAGCATATCAATGAAGCGAGCAAAGGGGATTTGCACAAACTGTTGATTGTTGCGCTTCCCTATGTTGATTTCTTGCTTCCACCCATCGTTCTTCCCGATTACGACTGTTCCTATACCTTCCTCAACGAGATGCTCGATGATACGATGGCTTTGGGTGTGCAAGTAATGATCAATTTTGCGTGTGCGCTTCTGGGTAAGGCGTTCTAAACGAGTGGAGGTATGACGCTTGTGCTTGCTGAGATGGCTCTGTAACCTTGCACGTTCTTTGTTATACCATTGGTTGATGTGCTTCAGCGGACGCCCGTTAACCAGCAGAGGCGTAAAGCCTGCTTTGTTTGATGTTAGCGTTGCTACGTTGTTCAATCCAATATCGATACCAGCGACGAGCAAAGGATCAACTCCTGCGTGTTTGGGTTCTTGTTCGTAGACCACTTCCATAATATAGAACCCACTACGAGGAATGATACGAGCTTGTTTGACGTTGTTCTGTTTGGTAGGAATCTCGATTCCCAGTTGTGATGGAGCAATCATTCCTCGCTTCTTGAGGGCTTTCTTCGAGAGAGCTTGTCTATCGTAAATGAGGATATTGCGCCCCTTTTGTTTGTCTTTGTACGCGAGGCAGCTTAGGACGACCTTGAAACTTCGATGGATCTTCAAACCACGCTGCAAGCCCTTTACGAAACGACTTCCAGTTCTTCTCAAGAAGCCGAAGGACATCATTGCTCACTTTACGCGGCAAGGCTTGGTAGGCTTCGGTGTCCTTCACCAGATGATAGACCTCAGCTATACTGAGGTACGTACCCGTATGGATGAAGGATTGGCGCATGCGGTAGTTCGCGAGATTATAGAGGTTTTTGGAGGCGAAGGAGGCTGCATCGATGGCAGTATACCGAGAATCACCTTTGCAGATGATATGCCGCTCAACGAGTTGCATCCTACAGCACCTCTTTTCCTTTTATTTCCCTGTATTGTACTATAAATGCCAGTATATGTCAATATTTGACAATCTATGGCACTATTTCTTAGGAAAGATCTTAACACTGATCTAATGTTGTGCTTAAGTTTTTACGGTCCCTGGCCGAACAAGATAAACGAGACATAACGCATGATTTTTCTTTCAACGGCTACGAAAGCCTCTTAAAAACGTAGCAATGTAAGATTTTTTATGTTATACTGTCACCAGACACTGTATTGGTGCATAGTTGCTCAAATTCGAGATGACCTTCTGTTATGAGACCCTTGTTTTGAAGCTGCGCGCGCGATACAGAGATTAGTTTATCGGGAAACTTTCCCTTTGTTTAGAATTGAGAGTAACACATGTCTTTAAGTGACCAGGTACTGTATTGCCGCGACTGCAATCAGGAATTCATTTTCACCGTTGGAGAGCAGGAGTTTTTCGCTAGCCGTGGTTTGACTAACACCCCCACACGTTGTCCTTCTTGCCGTTCCTCGCGCAGACAGTCTGGTGGTCGTCGTGACAGCTTTGGGTCTCAGGGTGGCGGCAGTTACCAGCAGCGCGAGCCTCGCCAGATGTACACAACCGTTTGTGCGAGCTGTGGTAACGAAGCCCAGGTTCCTTTCCAGCCTCGCGCTGACCGTCCTGTCTACTGCCGTGATTGCTATCAGGCGCAGCCTTCTTCTCAGCGTTCCTCTGGCGGCAGCAGCCGCGGTAGATCGCGCTGGTAAGCCTGATGAGTCAAGTTATTGTAGGACCAGACGATTCCTTCGAGTTTGCCCTTAAACGCTTCTCACGTAAAGTGCAGCAGGCGGGTACCCTGGCAGAGGCACGTAGACGCAGATTCTACGAAAGTCCCCAGGAGAGGCGCAAACGCAAGGCGGAGAGCTCCAAGCGCCGTCAGCGTCGCAGCCGCTAAGTCGCTTTGTCCAAACAAAAACCAAAGAAGACCCCGTCATCTATGCAGGTGGCGGGGTCTTCTTTGGTTTTTGCATGCGCAAGTAGCGGGACGGAAAAATGTTTGCCTCGTTAGGTTTTCTGTTTAGAGAATGTTTCCTCTGTGTTCATGAGGTATACTGTTGCGAGACTCATCGTGAAGATATCAGGAAGTCTGAGGGAGCGTGATTGTGAATACAGAGGAATCCACTGGCACAGGAAAATCAGCTTTCCCCTTGACGAGAGTAGATATTGAACGACTCTTAAGCACTGTCGAGAAGAGTGCTCAACTTGATCTCCATCTTCAAAATCTGCGAGAGATTGATCTCTCCTACATGGATTTGCAAGGGACAAACTTGCAAGGGGCTGACTTGCAAGGAGCTAATCTTCGAGGGGCTAATCTCTCTGAGGTGGATCTGCAAGGAGCCAATCTTAGTGAGGCAGACCTTGATGGGGCAGATCTGAGTCATGCCCATTTGGGCGATACAGAAGCGAATCGCGTGAAGTTTCACGGAGCAAAGCTCAGCTATGCGATCCTCAGAGAAGTCGATCTACGTGGATTTAACCTAACAGAACTTGACCTGGAGAATGCCGATCTGAACGGGACCGATCTGAGGGGGGCGGTGCTTCATGGAGCAAATTTACAGGGAGCAGATTTGAGTACCGTGCGCCTGGACGGCCCTGAGTTGCGAAGCGCCATCTTGCATCGTGGTGCGTTTCTCAGCACTAGAGGAGGATACCGGGGTCGAGGAAGGGAGACCAGGAAACAGGTAGCTCCGGCGGCTCAGGCCATACTCATGGAAGAACATTTTTTGCCTATTCAAGGGCAGGAGAGAAAGCAAGTTAAGCCAATCTTTTCCGAGCGGGAAGCCTACCTTTTCGGAGAGCAGGCTCTCCTGGCTGGCTCTGATCCAGAAAAACTTCGTGGACTTTTTCCACAAGGTTTTTCCTTTGCTCAGGCTCGCAACCTCTTTGACACCTGGCTCGTTCAGACGGGAAATGACTACAACGAGCAAACACTTCAGGCCATGTGGATTGGATTTGCCCATCGCATCTGTGACTTATATCATAAAAACGAATCATAAGCGAAAGATAGTTCATGATGCGGTCTGTCAATTATTCTGTCAATTATAAATTAGACATGGGAACAAGTCTGGATCTTCATAGAGGCGCCAGGTTGACGGCAAACCGTCAACCTGGCGCCTCTGCTTTGCTTATTCCCAGATGAGTTCCATTTCGGGGACGTGATTGTGTTTAATGGCGAAGCCGAGCTTTTCGTAGACGGGCTGGCCGTCCTGGGTGGCATAGAGACAAATGCGGTGTGCGCTGGTCATTTTGATAAAGGCGAGCATGTCTTGCAGGATGCGCGTGGCGAGGCCGTGTTTGCGCCAGGCGGGGGTGGTATACATGTTTAAGATGAGGGCCTCTTTGCCGGAGAAGTGCCTGGGCGAGGGTGGTTTCTCGATGAAGATGAGGCCGCCGCACGCGACGATTTCGCCCTCGGCCTCAGCGACCCAGCTATGATAACTTTCGTCGGCGATCTTTGCCAGGAAGTATCTGCGGCACTCCCCCTCCAGGGCGGAGAAGATGGCTTCATCCTTAACTTTGCGCGTCTCGCGCAGGAAGTCCAGGCGCAGGTGGACGAGGGCCTCGATGTCTTCGAGGACGGCTTTGCGGAGTGTGGGGATGGTCTGTATACTCATGTAAGATGGTTTACCCTATTCTAGTGAGAGAAAAAATACCTTAACGTCCCTCATTCTAGCACATCAATTTAAAGGTTAGCGCCGGGTGCTACTCAATCCAGATGTCGGTGGAGTAGCGGCCGCTGCTGCTCAGTTGCTGGAGCCAGGTCTTGGCCTCTGGCTGGGTGGCGCCGGTGTACTCGCGGTAGATGCGATAGAGTGTCTCGCGGACGGCGGATTTGTCGTCCCCCTAACGGGGGTATTAAAATCTTGTATAAAATTGCGCGTTTCACCCAATTCTCCTAGTGGCGCTGGTTCTTTTTCAAGGGGTTCCTCTGGTATAATGTAAGGGATTATTTCATTTTAAAGGCATAGATGGCCATTCAGGCAGGTAACTTGTACGGGCCAATCGTACCATTATATGTAGACGCGTGCGCTTGCCCCCGAATGGGGGTCAGCAGCGTCGTCGCCTAACCGGGTTGGGGGCCTTGATGGCTTTCCAGGGCTAATCATCTCATTTCATGACGTTTCGCGTATTTCATTGTATACTTCGGCGGTGTAAGGAGAGTTTGTGGGATGAATAGCAAAACGACATATCATCAGCAAGTCAGCTATTGTGGTAAGCCACGCTGCCGAAAGTGCCGCGAGGGGACGGGTCATGGGCCGTACTGGTATGCGTATAAGACGGTCGATGGGCGCACCACGCGTACATATATTGGTAAAAACCTGCCGCCGGAGATTCAGGCCCAGCTTGAGGGTCGCTCTGAGACCTCCGCGCTGGCGGAGGCCAGTTCGCAGTCTCAGGCCCTGGTCCGCATCTATGTGTTGGGCCAGTTCCGCCTGGAGCGCCGCTCTCCCCGCTCGGGCGAGTGGCAGACAGTGACGGAATCGACCTGGCAGCACCAGCGGGTGCGCGCCCTGCTGGCGTCCCTGGTCTGCGCGAATGGGCGCAAGATGGGTCGTGAGCAGATTATTGAGATGCTCTGGCAAGATCTCGATTATGAGACGGCCTCCAATCGCCTGGATCGCGCCGTCTATAGCCTGCGCCAGCTCTTTGAGCCACAACGTAGCCGTCCCGCGACCTCCCCACTCCTGCTAACCGAGCGTGAAGTCCTGGTCCTGGGCGATCAATCCCAGGTCTGGATCGATGCCGATGCCTTTGAGCAGTTGTTGACCCAGGCCAATGCATTGATACATAGCGATCCAGGACAGGCCGAGAAGCGCCTGAACGAGGCGGCGACGCTCTATGGCGGCTCCTTCCTCCCCGAGATGCGCAAGATGGAGTGGTCCGGTGCGCGCCGCAGCTCGCTACAAAGGAGCTGGATCGGCATGCTGCTGGAACTGGCCGATATGCGTACCCAGCGCGAAGCCTTTCAGGATGCCATTATACCCCTTGACCGCCTGCTCGCGGTCGATCCCACTAATGAGGCCGCCGTACAGCGCATAATGAAGCTACTGGTCCACCTGGACCGGCGCGGCGAGGCCTTGCGCGCCTATAAGCACCTGGCCCAGGTCCTGCGCCAGGAGTATAATATCGTCCCTCTGCCGGATACGCGCCAGCTCTATGAAGATCTCAAGCGTGGCAATAAGAGCGTCGCGACCGAGGTGCGCGGGTCCGCCATAGGGGTTGCCGAGCAGATCGCGAGCGCCCAGGCCACGCGCACCGGCGGTACTGAGACCAGCCCGGCCATCCAGATTGGGCGTGCCCACCAGAGTCCCTTGATTGGTCGCGAGAAGGAGCTGGCGATCCTGCGCGAGATGGTTGAGACGACCGAGCACGCCGCGCGCTTCAAGCTGACCGTGCAGAAGAAGACCATCGCCTCGACCCTGGATACCCCACGCCGTCCGCAGTGCGGTGTGCTGATGGGCGAGGTTGGCATTGGCAAGACGCGCCTGGCCGAGGAGCTGAGCCGCGAGGCACGGGGCAAGAGCTGGGCCGTGGCCTGGAGTCGTGTCTATGCCCAGGAAGGCTCGATCCCCTATCGTCTCTGGACCGAGGTGTTGCGCAAGGCCACGACCCAGGGAGCATGGCAACGCCAGGAGCTGACGCGCCGCCCCCTTGTCTTCCAGCCGCTGACCGCGCTCCTGCCCGAGCTGACGGAGTTCCTGCCGCCCGTGGCGCTGACGCCGCCCCTGCCACCTGAGCAGGAGCAGTTGCGCCTCTGGGAGGCCACACGCGAACTGCTCACACTTATCAGCGAGAGCACGCCCCTGATTATCGCCCTCGACGACCTGCAATGGGCCGATGGCAGCAGTTGCGAGCTACTGGCCTACCTGGCGCGGCGCATCCAGGGCTACCCCATCGTTATCGTCGGTACCTGCCGCGACAACGAACTCCCGCTCAATCATCCGCTTAAGGCCCTGCTCACCGACCTGCAACGCGAGCATGCCGTCGAGACCGTCAGCCTGGAACCCCTGGAGACGGAGCAGATCAGCACACTCGTCTCCTATGTCTCCAATATCTCGCAGCCCCTCGCGCAGAGCATCAGTAAGCGCGCCGATGGCAACCCCTTCTTCGCTGAGGAGCTGGCGCGTGGCCTCGGCGCGCAGTTGGCGACCGCCTCCGCCAGCACTGGCCAGAACGGTAACGGCCACACTACAGTAAGGGGCACATTAGGCAAGGTCAATGCCAATGGCGAGGAGCCTCTACCCGACACCATCTCCGCCGTGCTCGACCTGCGCCTGGAGCGCCTGAGCGACGCCTGCCGCCGCCTGTTGCAGAAGGCCGCCGTCCTGGGAGGCTCCTTCCAGTTCCAGGTCATCTGTGCTATGGAGGCCAACACGCCCGACATGGACGAAGACCTCGTGCTAGACCTGCTCGAAGAGGGCCTGACCTCTGGCATGCTCACCGAAGAGGGCACGGGCACCCGTGTCACCTACCAGTTCTGGCATCCCCTGCTCGTCAGCCACCTCTACGACAGGCTCTCAGCCGCACGCCGTGCCAGTCTGCACCGCCGCGCCGCTGATGTCTTCCAGCAGATGTACGGCGACCACGAGGAGCACGCCGCCACCATCACCGACCACCTCGTCAAGGGTGGGGCCATCTCCAGCAAAATCGCGCACTTCGCCGAGCTGGCGGCCCGCTTCTCCTACAGCCTCTCCGCCTACCCCGACGCCGAGAAGCACTACAAGATCGCCCTCGAAAACCTCGACCGCACCACCCAGAACCAGGAGCACTACGCGTACTTGCTGGAGTGCGTGGGCGAATGTACGCGATTTCAGGGAAAATTTGAAGAAGCACGTAGCTTTTATGAGCAAGCACTTGAAGAGCATAGAAAACTTAATGGTTATAATGCCTTCTCTAAGGAGGAGGCTCAAATACAAGCTTTGCTGCTATGTGAGATTGGCAGTAATTGGTACGAGGTTGGCAATGCGCAAAAAGCTCAGCAATTCTACCAGCTGAGTGAGGAGCTACTTAAAAAAGTTGATATCACAGCTGGTCATGCCTGGGCATATCTTTGGTATTGGGAGAGTCGTAATAGCTGGAGAGAAGGGAATTATAATAGGGCGAGAGAAGTGCTATTAGAAGCAATTCACCTATTTGAAGATACGACAAACCGAGGAAATAGCGGCATAGGGAAGCTTAGCTACTCAACTCAAATACAGAGGACTTTACTGGGTGACCCCGTCATCCTAGGGCGTATGTATAATCTCTTAGGAATGATTGAAACGGCTAGTGGTAGAAGTAGTGATGGACTTAATTACTACAGTAAAGCTTTGACGATTTTTGAGCAGTATGACCAGGCTAGAGATATTGCCTTGTTATCTTGCAACATGGGTGATGTGCATTTGAGAAGGGCTGAATTTGAACAATCTCAAGCTGCTTTGAGACGCTCTTTAAATCTTGCTGAGCGTGTTGGTGAGACTCAATTAATATCTTTTGCTCGCGGCAACTTAGGTGTCTTGGATGCTCGCAGGGGAAACTTGCGAGAAGCAGAAGCGGATCTAGAGCAAAGTATTGCAGATGCAGAGAGTCTTAATCAGACAGCTATTATTAGTATTATGCAAGCCACACTTGCCACAGTACAACAGGATTTAGGAAAGCTAAGTAAAGCTAGAGTTGCTTTAAGACAAGCTTTGAAGCTTAGTTATTCCATGCAAATTCCTCCGTATACAGGAATGAGTCTAGTTTCATTAGGTAACTTACGCTTAAGACAGTATTTGGAAAGCGTAATGGGCGAAGAAAATCATCTTACACAAAGCATGTTTTTGAAAAAAGCCAGGCTTACTCTGGAAAAGGCTCTCAATATTGAGGGCCTGGAAGTTGAAACGAGAATTGAGGGCCAATTGGCTCTGGCTGAAGTTTGGCTTCTAATGGGAGAAGACGTAAAGGCTGACGAGCAGGTGGAGCAAGCTTCTGCTAATATTGATAAATATGAGCTTACATGGCTGCAATGCCTTGAGCAGCGCATCCTTGGGAACGTAAAAGCACATGCAGCGAATGTAGTAGAAGCAGCTCGAAGCTATGATCATGCCTTGAGCGCTTCACGTAAATACGGTATGCGCCTTGAAGAGGCCCACACACTCTTGAGCTACGGGCAACTTCTGCTTAAGAAGCATCCTGATCTTGCAAATCACGAAGAGCAAAGTTACCAGCGTGGTATGCGCTATTTGCAAGACGCCCTGCGTATCTTCAAAGAATGTGGTGCGGAGTTGGATGCCCGGCGTGCCGAAAAGATCCTCGAAGACCTGTAAATTATGGTGGGGGTGCCCCTGCGTGTAACAATGGAATTTTTGCATTTCTGATTGAAATTTCGATTGTTTGTATCATGTGTTCTCAGGATTTGGAGGAAAAATAGAAGAAACGCTCTGGTTTTTCCATACAGCGAACACCAGAGCATCTCTCGGATGTTTTGTCTACGTTTCTGAACATCAGATATCTCTTGCGGCGTTAGAAGAAGGGAATACGAATCGCCATGAACAGCGATTACGCTGAGTATTATCACCGTACCCTGCAACAGGGGTCAAACCGGTCGTGTGTGGGCCTAAAAAGCTGTTCTATACATTCAAGCAAGAGGCGTGGGAACCTGATGCAGAGGGTTGAGGCCAGCCCTCATCTCCAGGTTCTCTCCGGTATGTGATGGAAACGAAAGAGGCCTGGGTGCTTTGAGAATATCCAACGAATGAAGGATGGGGATTTCTGTCATCATGTTGTGTCTACCTTCCATAATGATGAGGTCATGTAGTTCTTACGTATTGAATGGTCGTTGGAGAATGAGGGGAAGACAGGAAAGGGATCAACGGAAGCACCACACGACTTGCTCCTAGTATACTGAAAAGCCCGCCAAAAAGGGAAGAGGAAAACCACCCAATAGTGGGCGAAGTCATTCCCTATTTTAGGCGAACTGGGCACATGTGTGGCTTCTCCAGGTTGGTGAAGCCAAGAAAGAAAAGATGACCGGCAGACAATGATGTATGACAAAGAAAAGTCTACCTGTGTGCGCATACGCATTGAAACATGAGCAGGAGTGCCTAGTTGAAAAGCACAATGCCAAGAACTCAGGAGTATCCCATGATTTTTTTGTAAAGCGCCTGGAAGTGAGCACGCCGTGTAACCATGCCTCTCTCTCAATCGTACTACAATTGAACATGCGTTCTCTTCTATGGGAACCGCAGTGCATAAGAAGGGATATCCGGGTGGATGTTGAGTCTCTCCATTCACTCAGGGTCTCCTGGCACTGCCCGTGCGCCAGGTGGTAGCGTTGCTCTCTGGCTGCACACGATGTGAAGGCAGAAGCACCCTGTGTTCTGGGCCTGTGTGACGCGGGCCTCTTCCGATGGAAGAATAAACAGACAAATAAGGAGTTGTTCGAGAGAACGGAGCATCTCACCGCCTTCATCTCGCTCTGCACGGTGCCTCAGGGCACCTGCACGTGGCTTCGGAAGTACTGAACTGGCCCTTGCTTTTCCGAGGAAAACTGCGCCTTTCGACGGAAGAAGGATGTATGCGCGATGGGAAACGAATGAGGTGGCGCGAGAGTGTCCCCCTGCCTCCTGGTAACATCATGAAGTTACGACAAAGCCAAAGCCCTCTTCAAAAGAATGTCATCTGTTTGAGCAATGAATTCTATTATTTATAGAATTACCAAATTTTGGTATTTTCCCATCTCAATGGGCTGGAAGAACATGTCCTCGGTTGTATTCGCTACCATCACACGCTGGTCTTTTTGCCACATGTTTTCTGTCTGCTCTGGGTCCATGCGGATGCGACTGTGTCTGCGTGTATGGATGAAATGTCATCTATTCTTTTCACAACATTGAGGAGAATGAGTGTGGCACATACCAGAAGATGCCATCCCGAATGTTGGTTCTTCCGCACTTTCGATACCGCTGGCGAATCCTCCTCAGGAGCATCAAGATGGCATTGTAAAGAGCGCATCTGGATCTCAATCACGCTGAAGACGCATAGATCTTTAGCGTGATGCAGAAGAGATCAACAATTGCATCTTTTGCTGGGCATCTGCGTGGTTCGTGAATGCTAGCCGCTCCGAGAACATCCACAATACACATGTTACCTGGCTGTCTCATGGCTCTCTCCAAGGTTCGCCAGCGGTATCACTTTCCGTGCTCAACAATTTCAACATCCTGGCAAAAATCACACCCAGAGAGCGATGAGGTCTGTTTGCATTGAAAAGATGATCAAAGCCATCGAAGAAGCCTTCCTACCTCTGGTGAGGCCGTATGATACCTGGCTCTCCGTATTGTTGAGCACGGAAAGCGGAAGAACCCGAATGTTGTGTAAGGGTACAGAGAGCATTTCCAAACCAGGACTTATGCTACTTGGTTTGGAAATGCTCTCAGGAGAGTTTAAACGTAGAGGTACATTAGCTCATGCATCACCGAAAATCCCATTTTTGCCGGGTGTCTGTCATTTTTTGCAAACCGTCTTAAAGGACACCAACCTGTAGGGGTTCGATGCCCTCCAATCATTGTGTTAGCGGTGATGTATCTTGCGGGTCTGGCGGATCTCGTCGAGGTGTGCAGTGGTATGCTCGATCTGGATGGCAATCATATCGCTGAGCGTGGTTGTATGGCCCTCATCCTCCGAAGTAAACTTCCTCACGATGGAGTGATCCCAGCTGTTGGGCACGTGGAGCAGTAATTGGGTAATATGGGCCTGCACTGCTCTGATGAGAGCCAGCGAAGTCCCGATGGGTCGATGCTTGTAATCCAGCACCTCAACCCATTTTTCCTGATCGTAGGTAGGCCGTACAAAGACGCTCCCCGGATTAACCAGGACGGTTTCGATGGGCATCAGGGACAATGAGGTGCTCAGAGCAAGATGATGGATGATCTGGCGAATTGACCACTCATTGGGGGTGCGCTCCAGATCGAGATCGGCTTCGGTGAGGCCGTCAAGTGCTGCTGTAATCTCGTCGCTGAGCCCAGCGTAGGCAGCTCTCATCGCTTCGGGTGAGCGTTTCACCGGGATCACGAAAACGAAGTGATAGCCGTTGGGATCGGTCACCAGGAGTTTTCGCTCGCCACGCTCATTTTCCTCGACGCGCATATTGCTGAGTCCATCCTCGACCAGTCTGGCGTGCTGAGTTTCAAAAGTGTCAACAGAGAAGTCAAGGGTGTCACCGGGCTTGAAGACAATACGGGGTTCATCTAGAAGGCTGCGCGGATCTTCAAGATGCGGGGGAGTAAGTAACAGAAGATCATGATCGCTATCCCGTATGTAGGCTATTCCCGCATTGGGCTGAAACTCCACTAATTCGAAGTTCAGGAATTTGGTATAGAATGCAATGCTGGTCTCCACATCGAAGACTTTGATGGCTACTCGTGCTTTGTTAGGCATCTGTTTCGCCTTTCTTGACAGATATGGATTGATCAGAAAGAGAGAAATGTGTTTTCTCGCGTGGTTCAGTATACTACAGAGAACAACATTGTTACACAGGATCGTCTGCAAACATCACCTTCCTCTACTCCACCCTTTCCGGCTGGTTGCTTGTCTATCGACAACGGTCAGCGCTCAGAGCTCAGCTTTTAGCCGACCGGAATCTTTGGTAAATGAATCCCTTGCATCACGGCCCAAACAATGGTCAGACAACTGGTTTCCGTGGTGAAAGTGTCAATCTGATTGGTACGCCGCCGAACATTGCTAAACAAACTTTCAATCGCGTTGGTGCTGCGGATATAACGATGCATGACCTGTGGAAAGGCATAAAACGTCAAGAGATGCTCTTCATCTTCACTCAAGCTCCGCACCGCTTCTGGATAGCGTTGGTGGTATTTGGCTTTGAAGGCCGCCAATTCGACCAGTGCTTGCTCCTTTGTCGGTTGTTTCCAGATCCCGGCCAATTCGGCGGCGATGGGGTCCTGCTCACGCTTGGGGATAGCATTCATGACATTGCGCTGTTTATGGACCAGACAGCGCTGACGTGGTGTAGCCGTAAACAGCGCGGAAACCGCTGCGAGAAGCCCATCATGCCCATCTGTCACGATGAGATCGACCTCTGTTGCCCCGCGTGTGCGCAGGTCTTGTAACAAGCACATCCAGCCATCCTTACTCTCTTCTGCACAGGCACGCATAGCAAGGATGTCTTTGCTTCCTTCCAGATCTATCCCCAAAGTTGCTAAAATGATGGTGGAATCGACCTGATCTCCATGACGCACTTCAAAGTGGATACCATCGAGGTAGAGGACCCGCCAATGGCCTTGCAGCGTGCGTTCACGCCAGCCATCAAATTGTTCGGAAAGCCCTCGGTTCAGACGACTGACCGCACTGGCGCTGGGTGCAACTCCCATCAGTGTTTGCACTACTTCCCCCACTTTCTGGGTGCTCGTGCCACTCACAAACATCTGGATCAACCCATCTGCTACCTGCTGTTCATAGCGATTATACTGGTCAAAGATCTGCGTATGAAACTCTCCCGCGCGATCTCTGGGAACCTGAAGATCTTCGATCTGACCTGAGGTGGTCGCCAAATCACGTGTGTAGCTTCCATTACGGTACCCTTTCCGTTCTGCGCAACACTCTCCCCATTCGGCTCCCAGAAACAGGGTGAGTTCTTCACGCATGATTGCTTCCATGACCATCTGTGTTGCACTCCGTATCTGTTCACGTAAATGCTGATGAAAGGTTTGCTGTACCAGTTGTTGAGAGGAAGATAGCTCTTCTGCTGTTGGGTTCGGCTTGGCTGTGGTATGCTGCTTCTTGTTCGCGGGCATGGTCTTCTCCTTTTTGAGAATTGAGTGAAATGTTCTAAAGGAACTCCATGACTGTAGTATCGCCTCTACTCTACCTCCTTGAACAGCCATCCCTTTACACACAACTCGGGATCTTCCGCACTTTCCGTGCTGAGCTTGCAACCCCTATTCGTAGAAAAAGATGGAGGGAAATAGTTTTGTCTCCAATCAATCATAAATGAGGTGCTCCGTCTTGCCAACGCTTCCGTTTTCCGGTAGTGGCCAAAAAGGGAATGATGCAGTAGAGTAAGAGTATCATACATGCGAGAGGCCAAACGTCACATGGTAACAGTCATCGTTCATTGTCCCCATTGTGGGAGCGACGCGCTCGTGCGTAACGGCCGATCCCCCAATGGAAAGCAGAAATACCGTTGTCGTGTTTGTCAGAGGTAAAGCCGGGAGAACCCGACACCACATGCCTATCCAGACAAACGCCGTGAAGAGATCTTACGTGCCTATGAAGAACGCAGCAGCTTACGTGGTCTGGAACGGATCTTTGGGGTCTCACGCAACTCGGTCATCGCGTGGATAAAAAAAGCCGCGAAGCTCCCAGCCTTGAGCGAAACGGTGATTGCTCCTGATGCCACCAATCAGACTTCGACGTTCCTGGAGTTGGATGAACTGTGGTCCTTTGTCGCGAAAAAAACGTGTCAGGCGTGGATATGGATTGCGTTGTGCCGAGAGAGCCGTCAAGTGGTCGCCTATGTCATTGGGGATCGCAGCCAAGCCACCTGTCGCCGTTTATGGTAGGCTATTCCACCCGCCTATCGTGCAGGGCACTGCTTCACCGATTTTTTGGGGAGCATACCAGGCGGTGATCCCAGAAGAGCAGCACACAGCTGCCGGAAAGGAAACCGGTGAAACAGCCCATGTGGAACGGTGGAATAATACCCTCCGACAACGCCTGGCGCGCTTTGTCCGCAAAACGCTGTCTTTCTCCAAATCGCTGGTGATGCACGATGCTTGTCTAAAGCTCTTTCTCCATCGGTACAACGTTGAGCGAGCTATCAGCTTCAGGCTCTTGCATCGTGTTGGATAGGGAAAGCGAATTAAGCTGGGAGTTCCATATCCATCCAGACTTCCTGCCCAGATGCTTTATAACCATGAATATTCCAGACATACATTCTGGCGGCCAAGGCGGAGAAACCGAGAGAGGTAGCCACCAGGCTGCCTTTCTGGAAGTGCCCTGCGAGTCCTATTATATACATGGGACCGTTCGGAGGACTATCCGTCTCCGTCTTCTTGACTGAGACAATCGCAGGTGAGGATTCACCGTAATGTTTGGCCACTTGTTGGGCAATAGTCTTAGGATCCAGGAGAGTTTGCCCTGTTGTGCAAGCACTTAAGACGGTGCTTCCAAAAAAGAGCGTGGCAAGCCGTTTTATGAGTATTCGACGAGAGATCATGATTTACCAAATCCTATCGTTTTCTCGTGATTATACCAGGATTTTACGCCACTTTGGTGATCATTTTACTGATCCTATATTGGCGCTTAACGTCGAGTCGGGAGAGGGAATGATGGAGAAGGGAAGGATATCATTCTCTTTTTCGCCACTACCCGATATTGCGTCTTTTGCCTGCTCGAAACAGTAAAAGATTGCTATTCACGTCGAGCCATCCCGTCAAAAAAGCGTAACCGAAATGATTTTGAGCTTGCTAATTGGCCGTCCCAAATCTACTATACCGCTTGCCACACCTCGATGCTGCCGTTGCCACAACCGCTGGCGATCATGCGTCCATCAGGTGACCAGGCAGTGCTGCCGATGTCTGATATATGGGGGGCATATGTATAGAGTACTTTTCCTGTTGTGGCATTCCAGATAAAAAGCGCTCCGGATTGTCCATAGGAGGCAATTTTCTGGCCATCGGGCGACCAACTGTGGCCTGTGTAAAAACACACTTTATCGAATGAGGCAATCCTCTGGCTAGTGAGCAGATCCCAGATTTGAGGCGGCTTGCGCCAGTGCATGCTAATGCAGCGTTGGCTGTTGGGCGACCAGAAATAAGGGAACTCGGGAAAGCTTCCGGTGCCACCCTCTGTGGGATCTTGTGAGATCTGGTTCATATCTGCGAGGCGATAGGCAGTACCGATGATCTGCTTACCGTTGTTAACGAGGATGTACTTGCCATCTGGTGAAACTGAGCAGGTGCTGTTTGGATCGATCACTTCTAGCGTAAATTTCTGGATAGTGCTTATATTTTTGAATGGGTTCCAATAAATGACTTGTCCGCTTATGCCTCCTATGGCAAGAATCTGATTGGTTTCGTGCCAGTAGATCTGGGTGATGATGCTGGTATCACTATCGAGTGAAGCCACATGTTTGCCGGTTGCCGATTCCCAGACCTGGAGCGAAGCACTGCTGGTTGCTTTATCTCCGACGCCACCGGAGGCGATATATTTACCATCTGGCGACCAGGCTAAAGTGTATATATTGGCGGTATGGCCCCGATAAATGATTGGGTGTTTGCCGGTCAAGGCATCCCAGACGTGAATCAGGTGTTCCTTGCTAACTGTTACGTTTGTTGGGGGATCTACAAGAGGGAGAATGTCGCTGCTAGCAGAGGCGATGCGTGTGCCGTCTGGTGACCAGCCCAGCGCGTAAATAGAGGCGTTCTGCTTGTGATAGATATTATAGGTGCTACCTTGTGGTCGTGCTGATTGCATGGTTGCCGTAGGCTTAGGCTGCGGCAGGTTGACAGTTGTGTGTGTGGCTTGAGAATTTTTGAACCAGAGCAGACTACTGGCTCCGGCCACACCGAGGACAGTGATACCGATGCTACCAGAGATAAGTAGAGCACGGCGTGAGGTTATTTTGTTGGTGGCTGGATTTTCTGGAAGCGCAGGCTGAGTGGAAGTAGTGAGCGCTGCACTTTCCTGTTGGGTGGGGTCAGCCAGAGGGGCCGGATGCGTCGGGAGCAGTTGTTCGCGGTTGACTGTCTGATGTGTACCATCATATGCGTCTTCAAGGGCTTTGGCGAAGGCACCGACGCTGGGATAGCGTTGTGCTGGCTCCTTGGCGAGGGCACGCAGGACTACGGTCTCGATTTCTGGGGGCAGCTCAGACACGTGCTTGCGCAACGAGTCGGGAGGTGTTAACGCGTGTTGCGTGGCTACCTCGATATAGTTGCCAGTGAAGGGAGGAGTACCACACAACCATTCATAGGCGATGATGCCAAGCGCGTACTGGTCGCTGGCCGGTTGGAGCTGGTGCTGCAACTGTTCTGGTGCCATATAAGCGATTGTGCCCAACAACTCTTCTCGCTGTTGCTGGCCAGCCAGAATAGTAATGCCAAAATCGCTCAAATAGAGTTGATCTTGCATCCCGAGCAGCATATTCTCTGGCTTTACATCGCCATGGGCCAGTCCACGCCTATGCAGGTAGTCCAATGCCTTTGCCATCTGCTGAATACAGGTAAGAATGGTTTCGATCGGCAAGCGTGAACCATGCGGAAAACGCTGGCGCAGGGTCCCGTGAGGTATGTATTCCATGACCAGAAAGGGCCTGTCGTGATACAGATCAAATTCGCGGATCGCGACAATATGGGGATGGCGCAGGCTGGCCAGCAGGCGTGCCTCCTGGACAAACTGTTGCGTATCCTGCTGGACTGTATTTAGCAGCTTGATTGCTGCCTCCGTTTTCAGATAAATATGCTCTCCCAGGTACACTTCCGCGAAACCACCACGCCCCAGTCGCCGCTGAACGCGATAATTGCCCACCTGAGCATTGATTAACTCTTGATCCATGTTGTAGTACATCCTTGTTAATTTTCCACTTGCCAGATGCGTACAGTATAGTTTTGGTCTTTGTCCTGAGCCGTACTGACGAGATACTTTCCGTCTGGTGACCAGTCAATCCTGGCAATGGTATCTCCATGCTCCGCGCAGGTCGAGACAATATTATGATCCTGGCCGTTCCAGACGCGAATCGTTTTGTCAGCAGTTGCAGCGGATGCAAGATAGAGTCCATCGGGAGACCAGATAGCAGGTTGCTTATACTGGACGTAATTATGGTTATAACTTTTTCCCCGCGAGTTGGCATCCCAGATCTCAACTGTCTCATTACTCGCCGACGCAATCCGGTTCTTGCTGGCAGAAGACCAGGACATGGTGGAAAGCTCGCTACTCACGCTTGCCAGATCTATTTTATTTGTATCCTCAGGCTCTGCTTTGCTTCCCAGCGACCAGATGATAGCCCAACTGAATGCTCCATCAGGATTAGTAAAGCTGATTGCTAACTCTTTGCTATCTGGTTTCCAGGCGAGATCCATTACTGCATCCATGTATGTAAATTGGTAAGTAGGATCATGATTGGTATATCCATCCCAGATGGCAACCATTGTCTGATCTATCGAGCCATTATTGAACTTGCCTGCTATTGCCAGAAATTTGCTATCGGGCGACCAGGCCATCACTTGGCCTGCAATATGACAGTTTGAGCGTGACTTGTGCGTAGTTGTATCATAGATCTCCACTATGCTGATGGGGTCGCTACTACCTACAAGAGGGCTTTCAGTTTCAAGCACGGCGAGCGATTTACCATCAGGAGACCAGGCGATCTGGACAATAACCGGTGCCTCTAAGAGATCTGTATGCCAGATATCCTCGCCTGTGAAGGCATCCCAGACATGCACCACCGTGTTGTCTTCGACCGAGGCGATATATTTGTTATCCTTCGACCAGGTTGCACTGGCAACTTTTGATGTGTGCTTATAGGTATGAATCAGGCTGGCTTGCGTCATAAAGCGACTCTTGATTGTCGTCCCTTTGCTGGTGGTTTGGCCCCCGTTCTGCTTGCTCGCGTTAGTATATTGGTCAGACACGAAATATGTAGTAGCCCACCAGGTGAGGCCTCCTCCAGCCAGCACAGCCGCAGCCAGGCCGCCGCCGATTATGGCACGCCGTGAGTAGGAGGTTCCTTTAGGCTCTGACTGTCTCTGTGTGTTGTCCATGGAAGAGACAGCTAGCGTTGGTGCCAGACCATATTGTGTCGCTGTGACTTCGGGGAGTGGATTCGCGCCCGCTAGCAGTGCTGGTGTAGTTGCAACCGGGCGGCCCGTTAAATCCTGAGGACTGAGATACCGTTTGTGAAGATATGCCTGCTCCAGTGCTTCCGCGAAATCCTGTACGCGGGTATAGCGCTGGTGATAATCTTTGGCCAGCGCAGTCAGTACAACCTGCTCAACTGCTGGATCGATGTCCGACATAAGTTCTCGTAGCGGCCGAGGGGGCTTTGTAACATGCTGGCTGGCGATCTCAAGATAATTTTTCCCCTGGAATGGACGCGTGCCGGTTAGCCATTCGTAGACCACAATAGCCAGGGAATACTGATCGCTGGTTGTGCGCGGCTTGCCCTGTAGTTGTTCCGGTGACATATAGACAACCGTGCCGATCACCTTCTCTACCGACTGTGACTGCGAACTGCGCGCCTGGGTGGCAATGCCAAAATCGCTGAGGAAAACCGTATCCTGCTCATCCAGTAGCATGTTCTCCGGCTTGATATCGCGATGGATGAGCCCTTGATCATGGGCATATTGCAGTGCCGCAGCGATCTGCTTGAGATAGGTTAAAAATGCATCTGGCGCCAGGGGCACGCCGCGCTGAAAATAGCCACGTAATGTACCGTGCGCGGCATAGTTCATGACCAGGTAAGGCACATCGTCTTCAATGCCAAACTCTAAAATATGGACAATATGGGGATGTTTGAGACGGGCTACCGTGCGGGCCTCGACCACAAAATTTTCCTGATCGGCCTGGTTGAGTTGAGCCTGCAGCACCTTAATTGCCGCCTGCGTCTCCAGGTGCCTATGCACGCCCAGATAGACATCAGCAAAGCCACCTGAGCCAAGTTCCCTGGTCAACGTATAGTTTCCAAGTCGCCGTCCTGGCACCATGACGTTTTTGTCAGCCATTGATCACCTCTAATCTAAAAGTATTCTTATTATTATAAATAATCATTTTGTCTATAACCATAATGGGTTTTGGTGCGATCCATGCAACCACTTGGCTTAAGGTTTGTGTGGCAGTAGGCAATTGTGGGCAATACGTTTCGGTTAGGGAGTGGAAGAGGAGAGCAATCTCCTCGTGGACATGGGAACGTGATGGCCTGGTTGCTCCACGCCCTTGAGAAGAGTGGACTCTTAATCAACAGCGATAAATCCAGAAGGAGAAGTGCCAGGGCCGATGAATGTAGGACCGGCCCATGCGAGTGTGGGGGAAGAGGTAGGACCAGCCCAGATGTGGAAAGAGGGAAAGGCGAAACTGAAAAGAATGAGCAGCAGAGACAGACAGGTGATTATGAGTATTAAGATGGTAGCATATGTACAGAAAGGGGTAATAAGAGCAAATAGTGCGTTCATGAGCATACCTCCTGAAAGTTTGAGTATTCAAATATGTTAGGAACGATGTACGGAAGAACTGAGAGAAGTATGCAATAAAAAAGGAAAAAGGACTATGAAGTAGTGCACACAAAAAGGTAACTATTTAGGTACACGAGAAAGACTTGCAATCTCCACAAAGAATCAGGTACGCTATCCACATGGATCGAGATGCTCAAATCGACTGGCTGATCCAAGAACTGGTGGTGGTTAAGTACAGCAATATTCACAAAGATTGAGCGACATGGCAAGGGAGCTTGTGTCACTCTCCCGGAGATGGGGTGATGGGCAAGGTAAACCAGAAGGTGGCTCCCTGACCAGGAGCGCTCTCCACCCCAACGCTCCCCTCATGCCGTTCAATGAACACCCGGCACAAATACAGGGGCAATCCACAGCTCAGATCCAGTCCATGTTGGATGGCACTGCCTTTGGCGCGATAGAAGCGTTCCCAAAGATGATTAAGATCTTCTCTTGAAATGCCTGCTCCCTCGTTGTGGACGGAGACCCGGGCGAGTGCTTCCTCAACCCGTACGTGCACCTCGACAGGTCGTCCTGGGGGAGAATAGGTGCGTGCATTCGTCAGATAGGTGGTGAGCACGTACGTGATCCGCCCGGCATCGGCGAGGATGGGCACCTTTTGTTCCGGAGACGGAACATCCAGCATGATGGGGTGCTCTGGCGCAGCGTGTTGCTGCCCGGCCACCACCTCTCTGAGCAGGGTGCCCAGATCCTCAGGGTACAGGGAGAATGGGAGCGTATTGGTCTGGATACGCGCATCATCGATCAAGTCATTGATCATCTGCTGCTGAAGTTGGGCACTCTGCGAGGCGGCTGCTAGGGGTTGCTGAATATGGGCAAAGGGTTCGCGGACCTGAACGGACGAAGGAGCAAGCTGCCCTTTGAAGGTCTGCAATCGGCGCTGTGCTAATTGCAGATTGCCCATGATCCCCGTCAGTGGGGTGCGCAGTTCATGACTGGCCAGGGTCAGAAATTCGCCAGCCAGGCGCCTCACTTCCTGCTGGGCAAGTGCTCGGTTCTTTTTCCCTTCCTGTGCAGAGAAATCGTGAATGCCCTTAATGAGCAGCATGGTCTGCGCGGTGACGGCTTTCACGAGCGCGATCTCCTCTGGCGTGTACGCTCCTTCCGAACTCGCTTTGGTGACCATCAGCAACCCAACCCACTGCTGCTCCAGAAACAGAGGAACGAGCAGGATCGTCTCGGAGCTAGGAAACGCGGGGTAAAGAGACGCCGGAAAAGGCAATTGTTTCCCGAGGCGTGCAATGGTGTGCAACCGATTCATCGCAAGCACTACCTCTTGGTTGGCGCCCAGGCGAGCGAATGCCGCGTCGCCAAGCAATTCTGAGGGATGGAAGAATCCCCCGATATCTCGCCAGTACTGTTCTTGTTCAGCAGTATAGCCACTTCCCGCGACATAATACAGATGGCCCGTTCGATGACCGTGCGCGAGCATATCCACAGTGTGACAATTCAGGACAGACTGGATGACATCCACCACCTGCTGGGCCACGAAGAGCACTGGCGACGAGAGGAGGAAGGTTTCTTTCGGCAAGACGCGATCCATCTGCTCGGGAATCTTCGCGATCGCGTTGAGCAGGTCCAACATGGCCTCGTGGACACGTTGGAGATAGGAGATTTCATCCCCACAATGGAAGACCGAGACGGTTTCCTCTGTGTCGCGCCCTTGCGCACTCACGGGAAAGGAGCGAACCGTGACCGAGATCTTGCTCCCCGAAGGCAGATGCAGCAGCAGCGTCTGTTCTGGCAAACCGGCTCCTGTTGTCCCGGCAAGAGCGAGGTTCATCAGCCATTGCTCTGAGGGAGCACATGGTGGCTGCTCATCAGAGCGGATGTAGGAAGTGAGAAATTGCTGGTAGTCTCTTCCTTGGCATTGGGCTTCGGAAGCCACTTCAAAGAGCTTGCGAGCAGCGGCATTGATCCGTACAATCTTCTGGTTGCGATCATACGCAATGAGACCCTCTGGAAAAGACTCCCAAACGGCTTTCAACTGGCGAAGTTGCATCTGGTCGTGGGGTGTGATCCTCAAAGAGCGGGAGTGAGGAATCGACTTCCCTGCAGACGTTCCACCCCGTTTCTGTTTGCGTTGTGTGACATGGTGCGAGCTTTTACCCACCACATAATCTCTTTCGGCAATGCTCAATTGCGCTGCAAGCTGAGAAAAAGAACATTATTCTAAGTTCATTGTATGCGTCGTAGAAAAGAGACTTCAATCTCATCACACGATAATTGCCAGGAAGAACACTTTGGTTTTGAGAGAAGGGCTGAATAATGAGGTAGCTCAATCTTTGTGAATATCGCTGTAGTGCTGCGTTCCTCATTGGTATTAAAATAGAAGGTGGAAGTGTTGCCGATGAGAGAGGAGCAGAGCCATGCCCAAACACGTGAAAGCCCGAGCGGCGCAGGATGAGCAGGAAGAACGCCAGATCCGCAAACTCGCGCGAAGCCTCCATGGGCCCGCTGATTGGAAGTTTCATGCCCAGATGGTGACCGAGAGTTGGGCAGGCAAGACGCCCAATGAGATCGCAGCCGAGTTGCACTGTCATCCCCAAACGGTGCGCATCCACCTGGCCCGCTTCAACAGCGAAGGGATCAATGGTCTGGGGATGCGAGAAGGAGTAGGGCGCAAGCCGCGCTTGAGCGAGCAAGAGCGTAGCCGGATTCTCGCCCTGGCGAAGCAGCCGCCGCCCGGACGGCTAGAGCGGTATGCAGGTGGGAGCCTGGAGGCTCGCGACGAGGAAGGCTCGGCGCAGTGGAGCCTGGATGCCCTCACCGAAGCAGCCCATGCCGCAGGCATCCAGGTGGAACGCAGCCAGATCCGGCGGATTTACCTGCGCGAAGGGGCTCGCTGGCGCCGTACCCACAGTTGGGGGACCAGCGATGATGAAGAGTTCGTCCCAAAAGGACTGTGGTCGTCACCCACTATATCCAGCCACCCGAAGGGTCGACGACCATCTGTACCGACGAACTCGGACCGGTGATCCCACGCACCTTTGCACCCGCTCCCGGCTGGTCTTCCAATGGCCATCGCATCAAGGCGCCATTGGAGTATAGTCGCGGGGATGACAAAGTCTGGATTTATGGAGCGCTGCGGGTCTGCGATGGGAAGGAAATCACGCGCTGTGCAGCTGCGCGCAATTCCAAGAACTATATCGAGCTCCTCAAGGACATCGAAGCCGACAATCCAACCGGGGACGTTTTCATCATCACGGACAATCTGAGCAGTCATAACAGCCTAGAAACCCGCACTTGGCTGGCGGACCACCCACGTATCCAACATGTCTTCATTCCCAAAGGAGCGTGCTGGCTGAACTTGCAGGAGGGCTGGTGGCGCCTCTTCCGCCGCGATGCTCTGGCTGGCCAGAGCTTTGCCAATGCCGATGAGATTGAACGCGCGATGCAGGTGGCCACGGTGCAACTCAATCATCGAGCCAAACCGTGGATCTGGGGACGACCGCCCAAAACGCGGCGCCATCTGCATCGCCTCTTTTCTTACCGCCTTTAAGGAACGCAGCAGTAGCGGTGGTTTGTTGATTTGGGAACTTCCGCGCTCGGAGAGCGAATGAAGCGTCTTGGTTCTGTTATGATGAGTCCAGCCCTCATCTGCCATCAATGGATGGGATTTTCTGAGTCAACAAAGTACCGGTAGTGCTCAATTCCTCATTGGTGATACGCTAAAAGAGAGAAAGCAAGTCACCAAGAGAGGAGCAGAGCTATGCCCAAACACGTGCAAGCCCGAGCGGCGCAGGATGCCCAGGAAGAACGCCAGGTGCGCAAACTGGCCAGGAGTCACCACGCACCTGCTGATTGGAAGTTTCATGCCCAGATGGTGGTGGAGAGCTGGGCAGGCAAGACGCCGCAAGAGATCGCCACCACGCTCTCATGCCATCCGAGAACCGTGCGCATCCACCTGAACCGCTTCAATGCGCAAGGGATCAACGGCCTGGGAATGCGGGAAGGAGCGGGACGTAAACCGCGCTTGACCGAGCAGGAGCGCAGCCGGATTCTCGCCCTGGTGAAGCGACCACCTCCAGGGAGGTTAGAGCGGTATGCCGATGGGAGCCTGCAGGCCCGCGAGGAAGAAGGTTCAGCGCAATGGAGCTTGGATGCTCTCACGGAGGCGGCCCATGCCGCGGGTATCCAGGTGGAGCGGAGCCAGATCCGACGGATCTACCTGCGTGAAGGGGTACGCTGGCGCAATCGCCATAGTTGGGGAACCAGTGATGACAAAGACTTTGCCCCAAAAGAACTGCGGTCGTCACCCACTACACCGAGCCACCCGACGGGTCGACGACCATCTGCACTGACGAGTTAGGACCGGTGACCCCGCGTACCTTCGCGCCAGCGCCTGGCTGGTCAGCGGATGGGCACCGCATCAAAGCTCCCCTGGAATACAGTCGTGGGGATGACAAGGTGTGGATCTATGGAGCGCTGCGGGTCCGCGATGGCAAGGAGATCACGCGCTGTGCGGCTGCGCGTAATTCCAAGAACTACATTGAGCTGCTCAAAGACATCGAGGCGGATAATCCGACAGGGGACATCTTTATCATCACGGACAATCTCTCCAGTCACAATAGTCTGGAAACCCGCACCTGGCTGGTGGACCATCCGCGCCTCCAGCACATCTTCATTCCCAAAGGCGCCTGTTGGCTCAATCTGCAAGAAGGGTGGTGGCGCCTCTTCCGACGCGATGCCTTCGCTGGCCAGAGTTTTGCCAATGCTCATGAGATCGAGCGAGCGATGAGCGTCGCCACGGCGCAACTCAATCGGCGAGCCAAACCGTGGATCTGGGGACGGCCGCCCAAAACGCGACGCCACCTGCACCGTCTCTTTTCTTACCGCCTTTGAGGAATAGAGCAGTAGTGCCGCGTTCCTCATTAGCGCTATTATTAAAAATAAAGCGATGTGGCTCTACGAGTCCATCCCTTTTGTTATCACCAATGAGGAACATAGCAGTAGTAAGTGTTAGACTCGAATTATACTGAACAATGAATCCTAGCGTGATCAAATAATGATACTCATCGGACTTGGAAAAGGAGAGTGTTTGTCGCGTATAACGCCCAAGCCGTTGGCGTAACGTATTGTTCCAGTGTTCCATGTGTGCCGTCTCCCCAGTTTCTTTTCCAACACTGAGCTTTATCCAGTTTGGTAGAGCCAAAGAAGATGAAATCTAGGTGTGGTTGACCCATTTGAGAAGCGTACCCGAAGCGAGGAATGAAGTGTATTTCTTCTTTGGCAGATGAAGTGCGACCCGCAAAAAACCTTGATTGTTACACGCACGGGTGTAGGTAGTGCGCTACTTACGTACGCGCCTATGCTGGTTGGCCTGGTGCTACTTGCCCATGCGTCTAAGCTGAGTGATATATCTGTTGCATTGCTGTAATGCTCACTTAACGCGAAGGCGCGTACGTAAGTAGCGCACGGTAACCTTTATGTACGCGTCTACCGATTGTTGCCGAATACCCGTGTAGACATCCCAGAATTCGACGACGCTCACCTCAAAATGGTATACCCCAATCAACTTGTAATCCCCAGCGACGAAAGCGACGATAGCCGTCCATCTCTACGACCCCCCGCGCCCAGCGAGGCATGTCCGCAACGCGTGAAAATTGTGATCAAAAGGCCGTGCTAAAGCCCCTTTATCCGGTATTATTCTCTCACAAGGATATGACGTAAGCGAAACCCAAAAGTAAAAAAGGTCAGTACCAGGCTCGCCCACCGTCATCAAGTCGCACCCTTTGATCCTTAGCTCGCTAGCCTGCATACCTGGTACGTCGACCAGGGCAGGCACCCATGACACACCCGTCCGCACCCAGAAAGGATGTGCCACCCATGAGTCTCGCACTGCGCAAAAACCAGATGTTCGCTCTCGTCCTGCTTGCCATGCTAACCCTGATCGTCGTCGGCCTCGTCGCCTTCAGCACCATTGCTCACATCAACCTGTGGCATTTCTTTTCCACTTTTAACTTCAAGCCCAATATGATATATCCGGGCGGCTAGAAGCTAATTCTTTGGTTAACAGAACTTATTATCTGCGACGAGCCGCTTGATTGGGCAAACCGCAGGGACGCAATTTTAGCGCTCGCCAGCCAGTACATCGTCAACCAGGCCTGTTGAAAGGATCGTGACCATGTCTCATTACGATTAACCAGGCAGATAACATCTCATCTCGACACTACTCCGTCTCGGGCTTTGCCCGACACCGCGCGAACGAGAGGGCCATCCCTAGTGAGCCAGGGATGGCCCTCTTTTGTGTGAGGAGAGGCGTGCCGCCCATGCAGGTGTAAATGTCACGTGGAACGCCCCACGCCCGGCCGGCTGCGTTTTCGAGATATGTCCCATGTCTATATACGCGTCCAGCCGATGATGCCCAGAGGGGCTTGGGTGGTATTGATTTGCTGGTAGGTGGCAAGCTTGTGGACGGTTGAGCCATCCTGGGTTGACATGATTTGTAGTGTCTGCGTGGTCATGGTGCCATCGCTTGATAGGGTTCCTACCGTGCTAACAAACCAGCGGGAATCGCGTGAGACCCTATCCCAGGGCATGGTTTCTGTTGGGAGGGATGCTTGAAGGTAATAGGCGCTGCTTTGCCTCGGCAAGATCTCCTTGAGGCCTGTGCCATCACGATTGACGCGCCAGGTTCCGGTAGGTGAAGATTTTACCATGTTGCCTTGAGAGAGTCCCGTCGCCTGGGCGGCCTCGAAGACGATGCTGGTATCGGTCACGGCGATGATCTGACCAATCAAGAGTGAGGGAAAGGGCGGGTAGGCCTCTTTGAGCACGGTCTCTGGTGAGCCTCCTTTAAAGGGATGCGCAACAAGTAAGCTGACACCTGGTGAGATAATGCCACCCTGGGTGTCGGGGCACTGGCTATGGTAGAGCGTCTGCATATCGGGAGCAAGCGCGTAACTCCAGCAGAAGAGGGATCTTTCGTCAACAATTTGGCGTGGCTGCCTGTTATCTTGAGCGATCTGCTGCTGTGTAGTATCCAGCAGATAGACGTTATGGGGTGGTACTGGGCTGGCAAAGGCTACCTCATTCTGTATGACTGCCAGGCGTGTGCTATCGGCCCAGAACAGGGGTGAATAGTAGTTATCGTTGCTGGAGCTAATGTTGTTGCTATCAAATTTATATGTGTAGGTGACATGAATGGAGGTGTTGTCTGTGTTGAGAACATATATGCCACCGGTAGCAGCAGGAGAACCTGGATTAGCGATAGCAGTCTGTGGCGAATTGCCATCGGTCTGGAAAAAGGCGACCTGTCTGCCATCAGGCGACCAGACAAAATTGCCGATATTTTTGCCACAATAGAGGGTCTGTAGCCCCTTGCCATCCATACGTATAGCCTTTAATTTTACCTCTCCATCGGCAGCTACTCCCGTAATATTTCCGTATTGGGCGTTGGCTGATTGCGTCGCAAAGAAGATCCACTGCCCATCGCCTGAGACTTGAGCGCTATACAGTATCTTAAAGTGATGACAACTATGCCTAGAGGTCATCCGTTCAGACGGCCAGCCGTCTCGGGAGAACTGCGGCTCCCGCTACTCCTCGCCCCACTTGCAAAGGGTCGGAGCTACTTTTGCGTAAGATGTTGTAGGATCCGTTGATATCGGCATGAATGAGGCGTCCATCCCTGGCGCGATACCAACTGCGCGCCACACGCTTGCCTGAGAACACCGGCTTCTCAGCAGCGTTGGTCTCATAGGTTGGGATGGGGTCGTCGTCCAGAAAACTGGCCTTGCTGGTGTAGCTTTCTTCCTGAAGGATGACCTTGATCCCAACCAATCGCGCTTTGTAGGTCAACTGCTCAATGAAACGAGCATGGGGAAGCTGCACAAACTGCTGGTTGTTCCTGCGCCCCATGCTCACCTCTTGTTTCCACAAGGGATTCTTGCCAATCACCAGCGTTCCGATGCCTTCGCTCACCAACAGGTCGATGATCCGACGGCTGGCCGTGTGCAGATACGCATCCACACGGCGATTGCGCTTCGTCGTCACGCGATCCAGGTGGCGGGAGGTGTATCGGTTCTCATGCGCGAGGCGTTGCTGCTGCTTGGCGCGCTGTTTGTTGTTAAAACTAAGCATGAGTGTCACCACTCCTACTCGTCTTCAAAACCGTGCTTGACAGTTTCCCGTCACACGGCTCCTCAGTAACATGGCCTTTGTCGTAGGTACCGTTGGCCTTTTTCGAGTGGCGCTCGTCGTGGCAATGACGATGGAGAGCGAACTTGTTGCTCAATTCCTCTCCGCCTCCTTCACTTTTCGGGGTAATGTGATCGATCTCTATGAGGTCTTCATCTTTGAAGTACAGTCTACACCAACGGCATTTTCCCTCTTGCTTCTGTAAAAGTTTTGCTTTAACTCCGTTAAGAAGCGGGTGTTTCTTGAGTCGCTGGCTCCAGTAAAGAAGATTTCCGTCATATGGGCTGGCAGTTCCTTTCACTTTTACATGACGCCGGATGTATGTTTGTTGGTGGTTTCGTAGTTGTAGGTCGGGGGTTCGGAAGATCCATCCCTTTCCTTCATCCACTTTCCAATACTTTTGCATAATCCAGTGTCGATTTTTGTTTGGGTGCCTGCGATTCGACCATCTTTCCAGTTGTCGAAAAAGTACCATGTCGCAGTGCTTGAATGCCCTTCTTGCACAGATGCTTCGGTAGTAGTTTGCCCATCCGTAAATGACCGGGTTCAACTCTTTAATGAGCTTTTCCTGTTTCATGCTCCGGTGCTCTGCTACCAGACGATGCGTTTCTTTCACATGGTGCGCAATCGCTTCCTTACTGGGTCTGATGAGTGTCTTGAAGCCAAGTGGTTGACCATTAGGCCGCTTTCCGGTGTGTGTTTTCCCCATCGGATACTGGCGTATGGTGAAACCAAGGAAATCAAATCCCGTTTTTCCCTGATATTCCATCAAGGTGTGCGTGATCCGTGTCTTGCTCGGCTTGAGTTCTAGTCCAATGCGCTGTAACCATTCCGAAAGGATTTCTTTTGCTTTTTCGACGCCTTCGAGCTTGGGATGGAAAACCACCAGATCATCGGCGTAGCGGACAAATTTGGGTCGTCCCTCCTTCCACCGGTAGGCCGCTATCAAGTCCGTTTCCATACCATGAAGCGCGATATTCATAAGTAATGGTGAGATGACTCCCCCCTGCGGGGTTCCTTTCCGGGTCTCGTCAAATATGCCATTATCAATGATTCCCGCTTTGAGCCAAGCTTTCACAAGCAGCCTTACTGCGGGATAGGTGTCGAGTTTGGCGAGAAGTGCCTGATGATCAATATGATCAAATGCTCCTTTAATATCGGCATCCAGGACATACTTTGCCTGTGTGCAGATATTGGTGTGAATGGTTTGAATTGCATCATGACAGGAACGTCCAGGGCGGAAACCAAAGCTATTGGGTTCAAATTTGGCTTCCCATTGTGGCTCTAAAGCGAACTTTACGAGGCACTGGTGCGAGCGATCTCGCATGATGGGAATCCCCAAGGGTCTTTTCTCATCCTTTCCAGGCTTGGGAATATAGATCCTTCGCACTGGTTGGGGTTTGTATTGAGACCATTGCTTGGGGTGGATTTGTTCAGCCAGAGTGAAACGCTGGGCCGGTTTGACTGATTTTACTCCGTCAATGCCTGCTGTGCGTTTTCCCTGGTTGTCTTGGGTCACTCGTCGAACCGCTAAAAGCCTTGTCGCTCTGGATTTCATCAGAAGTTTCTGTAGTTTGTGGACTGCTCTTGTGTTGCCACGGCTCTCGGCTTTGAAGATGCGCTTTTGTAGGCGGTAAATATGCTGCTCGAGCTTGCGCCAGGGCAGCTTGTTCCAACTTTCACTCTCAGGGTCAGGTGGTAGCTTGATCTTGGGTGCCTTCGTTTTCACCATACTACTCGTTTCTCTTCATTCCATGTTACCGTGCCTACGTCAGCATATCCTGGGCATTACCCCAGGCATTGGCTTTTTAGGCAATCCTTCTCGGAGGCAGCTTGCGGATGGTTTCCTGCTCATCGTATCGACCTCCAATGAGAGCGTACCTTCGAGTTACTCCGTTCCGATTATCTGTTTTGCGCTGCCGTAGGTTTGTGCTATCCACCGGGTACGCTAGTGAGTGAGGCAGGGTATCACGACACTACCCTTTCACTTTCTCCATTGTTTCGCAGATTGGTACCTTACCTTTTGGTCAAGTCTATCAGCCTGTTTGACTTGTTCAACCTAACGATGGTTCCGTTGCACATTCGCGTTATTCATTCTGTTGAATGAACTGCTAACCATAGCCGCCTGACTCGGAGATGGGTCTGCTTCAGACTAGCAGTTTCCTCTCCTGGATACCCGCTTTACGGATTGAGGACCAGTCGCTACCGTAGGGCATCGTCTTTCCGTGCTCACTTCACAGGTGAGGAATTGCACCTCACGTCAGATAATCAGTTATCAAGACATTGATCAATGTCTTGCCAGCCTTCCCCTTACTTATCCAGCAAGTTTCGGCTGAACGGATCGCACGTAGCACTGATTGAGGCTTTTGAGGGGTTTGCCACTCACCAGGCGAGGCACAAAGCCAGGTTTGTCGCTGGTGATGGCAGCGAGCACATTGACACCCACATCCACGGCTGCTCGAAGCTGCGGGTTGACCGCAGCCGGTTGGATCTCCTGCTCATAGACGACTTCGACCATGTAGCCATCAGCGCGTGGAACGATGCGAACCTGCGCAATGGCCTCCCAGGTGATCTGAGTCGCTATCTCGATGGGCAGTCCTGATGGGACGAGCTTGCCTGTGCGCTTGAACGCCCTCTTGCCCAGGGCTTTTTTCTCGTAGATGAGCAGGAAGCGGCCTTTGGCCTTGTCTTTGTAGCCAGGGATCTTGGGCCGTCCCGTGAAGGCAGAGGGGTCTTCGCGGTAAGCCTCCATGCCTTCAAAAAAGCCGCTCCAATTGTGGTGGAGCTGAATGAGGATGGCATTACTGACTTTGCGGGGCAGGGCACAATAGGCCTCGTGCCGTTTCAAGCGATGGAAGATGGCAGCGTAGGGGAGATAGGCTCCCTCGTGAAAGAAGGCTTGTCGGACGTGGTAATTGGCCTGATTTTAGAGGTTCTTGGAGGCAAAGGCCGCCTGATCAATGACAGCAAAGCGTGCATCATTCTGGCGAATGAGATGTCGTTCGACCAACTGCACCTGGTGCCTCCTTCCTTTCCAACAACACGTCCTTCGTGTCGGTGAACCTCTCTCTTGGTGTTTCATGCAAGAACATTCTTTCTAACAAAACTCTACCAGAGACGCCTCCAGTTGTCAATATCTAGAATGATTCCTTGGAAACGTTTCTCACACCTTTTCCTGTGGCAGGGCTAGAATGGTATTGCTCTGCCTAGTCTGCGTATCATAGCGCTTGAGCACGGGCGCCCCTGATAAGGTCTCATAGTAGACAAGATTCGCGTTTGTACCCTGAGCCAGGTAGGCTTTGACCATGGGGTGGGCTTTGCCAGTGGCGGGACACTCTGTCTGCGTCGCGGGCATTGGCTCGGTCTTGCGTGGAGCAGCCACATCTTTGGCCTGCGTGGCTTGTGTTCCTGGCACTCCATGGGCCAGGATGGGTACAACACGCACCGCTGCGGTAGCCACAATAGCCACGGCCACGACGCTGATAATCACCTTGCCCAGGGCAGTCTGTAAGAAGCCTGAAGCAGCCTTGCCCAGAGTTGACTTAGCCGCCAGCGAGGAGCCCGTGGGCGTTCCCGGAGCGCTGGCGGGCAAGCTCACCTGTGGCGTTTCCGGCGCCGATGGCACCGACGCCGTGCTGGCGGTAGGCGTCGGCGCGACCAGGGGCATTGGCTCCTCATAACGCGTGATAGCCTCTTCAGGAAGGGATATACTGGCTTCTGCGTGTGTATCGGCCTGGCGGCGCTCCGTCGCATCCTGCTGCCCAGGCGCGAGAGCATGACCGCAATAGGCACAGAAGATTGCATCGGTGGGATTGGAGCACTGACACCGGGGGCAGAGAGGCTGCCCGACATGTTCCGACATGAGCGAAATAATCCTTTCTAAGAGGGATAGCAAATATTTAAACGCAAAACCATAAATATACTTTTTGCTGGATATTGTATAATAAATGCTCTGTTCGGGCAATAAGGACAGTAGCTGCGTACGCCAGTAGCGGGGCCGTTGCGCAAAGAGAATGCCAGCAGGCACGCCGCCCATGCAGGTGCGCAAGGATAAGGTGCTTGTAAACGGCGCACCTACCTTGCGCACCTGCCGGGCGGCTGCATTTTCGCCGGCATGGGCGTGGGATGGCTGTATCATGCGCGCTGGCATGGACGAAAGTAGGGCCTATGTTGGGTTTTGCGCACCCTGGCGGAGTTTGTCAAGGAGGTGCCAGTGGCGGGTGATGGCTTCCTGGCCCGTGGGGGTCAGGCTGACGAGTGTGTTGGGCATTTTGCCGATAGCAGCGTCGCTCGGGGCCTATATTGCTACCTCCTGACCTGCTTTAGGATGGAGCGGGTCAGGGCCATGAAGACGAAGAAGTTGGGGATTTTGGCGACGGCGATGGTGGACCAATTGAGCCACTTGCCCTCTTTGCGCACGGAGATGTAGCCACGATTGACGCCGAACTCTTTGATCTCGTGCCAGGGAAGGGTCTCTTTGCTATTGCTGACGCCCTGCTTGCTCACGCTGAGGGGACCAAAATTGAGGACCTGGCCCGCGTTATAGGAGGCCAGGGCGCGTGGCAGCAGAAAGTCGGTGATGGCCCCGCTCAGGGCATCGCCGAGCTTCTCCACCTGTTTGAATTTGTCATTAAAGATGACTTTCTGACCATCCAGGCGCTGAATCGTGTATTTATGCGTCGTACCCGTATAGATGCCGTTGCGGTAGTGTCTGGTGACCTCCTGCCACATGCCCTGGATCTGGTCCCAGCGATACACATCCGGCTGGTTACCCTTCATCAGCAGGAAGCCCTGGTCGCAGAGGTAGACACGCCAGGACATATGGACCAGGAAATCTACAACATAGTAAACCAGGAGCACCAGACCAAGCAGCGCGAAGAGGGAGAGAATCACGCTGCTGCTGCTGCCATCGCCACCTACGAGGACAATGGCACCAAAGATACCGGTCACGACAAGCCCTGCGATAATTCCAGTGAGGTAGTGGCGGTTTAAGCCTACCTTAAACTCCGCCTGAGGGGTGCCCAGCTGATAGGTGCCCAATGCCTGCTGGGCAGCGGGAGAGAGAGTTGGACCTGTTTGATATGAGTAGGCCATAAAAGGGATTTCTCCTTATGAATAGATAAAATCACAGGCGCCAATGGCGCGATATGTATATAAATTAGCAGATAAACTGAGATTTGACTAGAGTTTTTATCTAGTTTTATTACAAATGTGAGGTAATACCACTTCTCGCACCTGAGGTGCTCGCTGGGTAAGGGTTATTGGCGGGAGCGTGGCAGAGCCACGCTCCCGCCAATAACCCTTACCTCTATCAAGCCCTCAAACCCATTATTCTCTCCCAGGTGAGCGTCAGCAGTGAACAGTTTGACCGCATTCTCGCCACAGACCATAACATCATACTCCACAGAGGCCTTTGCGGTATGCGGCGGGTGAGACGCCGATGTGACGCGTAAAGATGCGCGTGAAATAATAGCGGCTACCAAAGCCGCTGGCGGCGGCGATCTGTTCGATGCTCTGATTGGTCATCAGGAGTTGCTGTTCGGCCTGTTTGACGCGCTGTTCCTGGATATACTGGACGGGGGTGCGGCCCATGCTCAGGCGGAAGCAACGGATGAAGTAGTCAGGCGTCATATGGCAGAGCTGCGCTAAGATAGCGTTGGAGAGCGTGTCCTCCAGGTGAGCCTCGATATATTGTAGCGCGGGGAGAATCGGCTCGATGGTCTCAGATTGTAGCAGATAACGCTGGATCTGTTCATCCGTCAGGTTCTGGAGATAGAGTAGCAGCGCCTCGTAGAGGATAGCCTTAATGCGTAACTGTAAGAAGAGATCCAGCTTTTGTTGCTCTAATTCGGCGCGGAGTGTGCATACGGCCTCTTCTAGTGTGGGCCTGGCTGGTAGACAGATGGGGCTGGTAAAGTTTTCCTGTTGCATTTGGTAAGGGAGGCCTAGCATGTCAAAGTGGACATACAGGTGCCCAACGCTTTGCAAGAGATTGGTGGAGAAGGGTACCTTGGCGGGAATGAAATACAGGCGTCCCTGTTCCAGGGTATAGTGCTGTCCCGCGTGTTCAATCCATGCTCCATTGGCGTCATTGCAATAAAAGCGCCAGAAACTGCTGTAGCGCGTGGGAAAGTGCCAGAAGGGTGGCTCCAGTCGTATAACGTGGTAAGCCAGGAGTCGGATATGAACGTGGTCAAGCATCTAAATTCCTCTTTGAAGGCTTGCCTGAGTAGAGAAACAGGTCGGAATCGGACACAACTGGTTCGAATCTGAGTATACCATTGAGACGCCATAGAGTGTACTCTTTGTGAAAGAAACCGACACGGTTTTCTTGGGGCATCCAGCCTCCTGTAGGGACAGAGCTTGCTCGGCCTCCAAGCGCGGCGACCCTTCCTACGCGGGGGTGTCGGCCTGCGGGTACACCAACGATGAATCATGGGTCTCGACCCTACAGATCTCATTAGCAAAGAAACAAGAAAGGTGTCTCAATGAGTCAGACTCGCCAGCAAATTCTGATTCTCCACCTGGCGCTGCCCAGTCTGGAATCAGACACAGTCGCCTGGGCGCTCTACGATGGAGCCACACCCAGTGGAACCCCTCCAATGCAGTCGGGGGATTCCTACGACCCCCCCTATCTCTCCGTCCTGGAGGCCATGCGCGATGGCTGGAATGTGCTCCAGGTGCCAACGCTGCCTCTCTATACCCATGGATATGAGCACGAAAGCGGACATCTCCCCTATGAGTATGTCCTGGAACGAAAGGTAACGCTTCATGAGTAAGGTAGAACGGCAGCATCTCTTGACGGCTAGCCAGATGGCGCATTTTGTCACTTATGGCTATTTGCAGCTCGATGAACTGGTGCCGCCTGAACATAACGAGGCCGTGCTGGCGGATGAGAAGCGTATACCAGATGCGGGCTATCATTTCTGGCAGCGTTCAGAGGTTGTGCGAGCCGTGTTTGATCTGCCCCAGGTCAAAGGCGCAGTGCAGAGCTTCGTTGGCGTCGATCCCACTTATGATCACTCCTATCTCCATATCGTTGGTCCGCGCCGCCTCAAAGCCCAGGAGTGGCACGCCGACTCCGTGATTGATACGCGTCCTTTTGCCTTTGATATTCAGGCCTTCTACTTCACGCATGATGCACCCGTCGAGATGGGGCCGACGCTGATTCTGCCTGGCTCGCACCTGCGACGTGTTAATACTGGCAGTATCGCCCGCTACAAGAATATCGTTGGTCAGCGTCAGCTCGCCGCCAAGGCAGGCACGATTGTCTTTATGCACCAGGCTATCTGGCATTGCGCTCAGCCCAATCATACTGACCAGACGCGCTATGTCTTCAAGTTACGCCTGCATCCCCGGCAGCAGCAGCGCAACCTGTTTAATACCGAGGGTTATCAAGATCCCGAGGTCACGAGCATCATTGAGCGCGGCTATCTGCCCTGGCAGGGGAACGAGGCCCGCCTGGAGCATATCATGCGTGCCCGCTTCTGGCGCTACGTTACCGGCGATGATCTCGTCGACGTCTCCTTTGAAAAAGCCCTGACGCGCATGGCGCTTGGCTAAATGGTGTGTTTACAAAAACGTGTAGGGTCCCCGGGCTAGCCTGGACCCTACACGTTTTTGTAAACACACTACATAGATTTAGACAACTACTTGGAGGCGGGTGGGACGTTGAAGTGGATCTCGCTGCTGCCGGTGCCCAGGGGGGCGCCTGTGGATCGGAGCTTTAAAGTCCAGGCGGTTGGCTGGTCGAGCCAGTTCTCGGTGATGGCGATGGACATGCTTTGGAGAGGATCTCCTTTGCCAAGGAGGTGTCCCTGATTGTCGACCTCAAAGATTTCGGCTTTGCTCCCGTTGATTGTGGCTGAATACGTTCGTTCGGGAGGAGTGTTTATTGCCTCTTCAGGTGTCACGGAGAGGTAGGTCGCGCTCGGGGTGATACAGACCTGGGTGAGCTTCAAACGGTGTCCGTTGATGACGAGGCTCTGATTAGGGTTCACGATCCGTTTTGCGCTTTGCATTGGCACGGTAAAGTTGAAAGGTGGGGTTGAGAAGCTCGTCCCTGCGGGATCGGTGGCACCTCCAAGCGCATAGAACTCAGCCGTTATTTGAAGCTGTTTCGTGTTGATTACATCCTGGGGCGTTGAGTAGGGCGCCAGGAAAAACGTCTGATTGCTCTTTTGATCATAGTAATAGCCACCACCATGCGACCAGTAGGTATTTGCTGGATCGTACACGTCTGTCTGATTACCATCCTGAATGGTTAGCTTAGATATGGCTACCCAGCCATCATTAATAGCGTTACCAGATATAGCAAACTTAATGAGTAAGCGGTTGGCATCCGCATAGGCGGAGATCAGTGTGAACTTATGCTTGTTAAGTGTCGTTGATTTCTGCAATGGCGTCTCTTTGCCCTGCAAACAGACTGCATGTTCGCCATTTTCGGGAATGTAGTTGCCATCTGCGAAAATATGAGAACAATCAAGCTTCACTTGTGGTTGGGTCGTGACATGGTTGGAGGAGCCAGTTATTGTCGCTGGATTAGCGTTTCGGCGTGCATTTAGCAGGAGTGCGGCGCTGCCAATCAGGACAGCGACGACCAGGACGGCGGCGATGGTATTGAAAAGGTGCGAGAGGCGGCGCCACCTGGGTTTGCGCTGAGATGCAAGATCCTTCTTGCGTGGACTGGCTGCCTCAGATTGAGGGGCATTATCGATCATCATCGTCTTCCTTTCACGATGTTCGCGTAATTCTGCGAATGTAAGGATATTTGTTTCCTGGTGTGAAGGCTGCAAGCGGCTCTCCAGGAGTCTGCGCACGCGCTGTAGCGACTCCTCGTTTGCCTGCTTATCATCCCTCTGGGTGTGATACATCTGCTGGAGATCCTCCACCAGATATCTTGCCTTGCCATCCAGGTAGCGAGCAGGCTGTTCGATCTGCTGATCGAGTTGCTCCTGGTGGAAATCTTTGCTATGCTCATTCATCAGAAACTCCTTTCTGCCCGCTCATCGTCGTAGACGCTACGTAGCAGTTTTAGCGCGCGATAGAGTAAGGCGCGAACTGCGCTCTCACTTTTCGATACCACCTGGGCAATCTCCGCGCAGTGCATGCCCTCGCCAAAGCGCAATTGCAAGACTTCGCGTTGCATCTCTGGCAGGTTTCGCACATGCCTTTGTAGTTGCTGGTACTCTTCCTGGCGCAGGGTTGCCTGTTCAGGCTCACGTTCCTCGCGCTCGTAAATACGCTCCTCGACACCAACAAGCGATACCTGGGGAAAGCGTCGTGAGCGCCTGTAATGGTCAACGACCTTGTTACGAGCTATGGCCATAATCAATGGGCGTAACGGACGTTCATCCTGTCGTAAAGCTGACCCTTTTTCCAGAACGATAGTAAATACCTCCAGCAATATATCTTCCGCATCTTCACGCGAACCTAGCTGCCTCAGCAGGTATGCCAACACAGTCGGAGCGTGCCTCTCGTAAAGATCCATTGGTTGCTCAGGGACCGGGTCGGGTTGTTGCATTGCTTACTCCACTATTTTTGAGATCTCATTAGTATATTCGCAAAAATGGACAAAATAACGCGCAGCCTTATCACGTCGAGCGTAAGACCCCGCCATTTATGGCCGGGGATAGAAGCGAGTCCTTTGAAGGAGGATAGGGTGGCGGGGTTTTCCGCTTTTCGACTCCTGTGCGAGAATAGTCAGGTAGTTCAGAGCACACTTCCAACTAAATAGTGTACAGGTTCCCAGGCGAAGGGCCTGGGGTAAAAACACTACCGTGTTGACCGTTTGTGTGCCAGCCGATACACTGAGTTTAGAGCCCACAAGCCGCTCGGTGTGGTTGCAACGAACGATAGGCTCGGACGGAGCCTTCAGGCGCGCTTCGGCGCGGCTCGAGAAGCCCCCGGATTTATCCGTGGGGAGTCGTCACGAATGTATTGCCTACTTTCGCGCCTACGGCGCTCAAGGTAGTATGTGTGAGCATGTGGCACTGGCGAATGTCAGTGCCACATGCTCACACATACTACATACAAGCGAGCTTGCGAGCCGAGGTGGAAGAGAAAATATGTGAGAAAACCTTAAAAATTGGCTTAAAAAATTGGTATATACATATTGACATTAGTATGAGGATTGGGTACACTCATGTATAAGTTCACTTGTATTTAGTGTCTTCCTGTTACAGTGCTATTCAACGTATTACTCACCTTGCTCACTCTTCTGCTGCAAAATAAGCTTTTTTGTAGCCTGGAGGGTTGTGCCCTAAAACTTGTGTGAACGGTAGACCTGTCTACCGGATGTATGTAAGTAAGCGAGCCGGGAAGGTGTGATGGGTTGCATAGCTGGATCAAAGCGCAATTGGGATCGACTGACAGCGGTAATGTTTGCCCGCAAGGATTGCTGGCACTATGTAACGCAAGGAGTGACGCATGTCGAAAAAGAAGCTGTTGCGCCTGGGCGCCCTCTCCCTGGTTGGATTGTTTCTCTTCTCTCTTCTGATCGCTATCGCCGATAAACCATCCACGGCGAAGGCGGCCTTCAACACAAACTGGTATAATGCGGCTCCCTATGTCATGCCTCTCGCCAACAACCCTCCCAGCCTGACATCGGTCATGTCGGCGAGCGGGGTCAAGGCCTTTACCCTGGCCTTTATCGTGGCCAACGGCGGTTGTACCCCTGCCTGGGAGACCGATGCTGGGCTGGACAATGTCTCCTCCGATACGCAGATGGCTCCCATTATCAACGCGATTCGTGCGGCTGGCGGGGATGTCGTGGTCTCCTTTGGCGGCTATAATGGCAATAAGCTTGGACAGACCTGTGGCACGCCCCAGGCCACCGCCGCCGCGGAGCAGGCCATCATTAACAAGTATAGTCTCCACGCCCTTGATTTCGACCTGGAGGAGCCAGAATACGAGAACGCTACTGCCATCAATAACGAGCTGGCTGCGGCCCAGATTCTCCAGGCCAATAATCCCGGCCTCTACGAATCGATTACCATTCCTGGTACCACTAGCGGCACGGGCTACTTTGGTCAGCAACTGCTCAACAACGCGAAGACGCTGGGCTATACCCCCAACAACTACGCGATCATGCCCTTCGATGGCGGTTTTAGCGGTGCCAGCAGCCAGATCAGTGCCCTACAGAGCTTTAACACGATTCTGATGAATACCTTTGGCTGGAGTAGCGCGACTGCCTACGCGCATGAGGGTATCTCATCGATGAATGGTCGGACCGATAGCGCGGAATACTTCTACCAGTCAGATTTCCAGACCGTGCTCAATTTTGCCGAGAGCAACCACCTGGCGCGTTACACCTTCTGGTCGGTCAACCGGGATCGCCAGTGCAATCCCCCTGATAACAATGGCTCACTCTCGGGTACTTGTAGCAGTGTTCCACAGAGCGATTGGGACTTTACCAAGGTTATTGTGCAGTTCGCGGGGGCGACACCACCTCCACCGACTCCCACGCCCTCGCCCACGTCAGGCTCCACGCCGACCCCCACGCCTACTACGACCGTGACCCCCACGCCCAATCCCGGCGGCTCATGTGCGGGTGTTGCCGCGTGGCAATTGAATGTCGCCTACGTTGGAGGGAATCGCGTGACCTATAACGGCTCCCTCTGGCAGGCCAAATGGTGGACAGAGAATGATGTCCCCGGAGGCGCAGCTGGCGTCTGGACCCTCATCTCATCCTGCTAGCTAGTAGCAATTATAAACGCCACGCTGACGGTGCATCGTCAGCGTGGCGTTTATAATTGCTTTAGTTCTCTATTTATGATCTGCCTTAGTTCTCTTCAGCATAGCACGCCAGTGAGTTAACGGTCTCTTGCAATTCTTCTTGTTTGAAGCCCATCGCCTGGGCCAGGCCCTCGGCATCGGGACCTTCAATTTCAATGATATGTGTAATCTGTGTGTCATTGGCCAGCGGGGTCAGCACATGGCAACCGATGATGGCTGAGTCCGATCCAACAGACCAAAATCGCCTGAGAAAGAGTGTGACAGGGCATAAGTTGGGTTCACTTCACCACACGGAATGAGAGATGGGTCGCGCCCGGCGTTTCAAGCGTTCGTATGCGCTCCAATTGTATAGGTTGAGGGCCGAGATGATCGAAGAGGCGGATGCCCTCACCCAGGAGAACATGGGCAATAGACATATGTAATTCATCGAGCAGGCCCGCCTTCAAAGCTTGTTGGACCGCGCTTGCACCATGAAGGGCAATATTTTTCTCGCCCGCGATCTCCCTGGCTTTCGCAATCGCGCTTTCAATGCCATCAGTGACAAAGTGAAATTGTGTCTTACCTTTTTTCACCGATTCGCGTGCCTGCGATTGCAAGACAATCACTGGCCAGTCGGGAGCCGTACCATCTGGGAAAACCCACCCATTCTCACTATCAATCATATTGAAACTCCTGTGCCCCATGATTACCACGCCGTTCTCATTGAGTGCATCGCCCGCAATCTCATGAAAGTTCTCCCACGCGTTGATAAACCAGGCAAATACCTGTGAGACATCATCATTCTTGTCCGCGATAAATCCATCCAATGATACCGAGAGGCCAAACATGACTTTTCCCATAATACACTCCTTCTTTGTAATTGTTGTTGCAATCTAACAGCAGATAGCTAAAAACATTTTATGCTAAAAGATATAAAAAAACTTCTCTGATTTTGCTCTCTGTTTCCCACCATTCGTGTGCAATAAGAGGAGGTTCATTAGGAGGCAAGAGTATTAGTTACGCACGCGTCTACCTATGCGTAAGCGCGTGCGTAAGCTTATTGCTTTATGCGCACTTGAGGGCGACCTCCGAGGAGGCGTTCTCGGGAACTTGATGCCAGTCGGTGCTGTCCTGGTAGCTGCCGGAGGCCACGCTTCTAAAGGTCAGGGTCTGGCCCTGCGAGCAGGCGGCAGAGGCGGCTGCGCTCATGGTCTTGGCAGATGAGGGACCCGAGGAATTGCTCTCGCTGAGTTTGTACCAGGAGCCGCCTACATTGACTTCGAGGCGCGAATTGACTGTGAGCGAGGTGACTGCGCGGGCGCACTGGATGCTGCTCGCGGATGTGACCTGCTGAGTCTGTCCCAGGGCTGGCGCGCGTGCACTTACCTGGCAGATGGCCGGTGAAACCTGGTGATGATGATGACGGAGGCCATGTGCCTGCACGGCCTGGGTGGTTCCCAACACCAGGGCCATGCTCACCACAAGCATAACGAGGGCCTTGCGCCAGGAAAACATACGAAGCATGTTGATACCTCCTTCTCAATGCGTTTTAATATCTAGCAGTTATTGTGAGGAAGGCGCGAAGGCAATCCATGAGTTTGCCATACCTTCCAACATCACAACGCATTGAGAAGGTGCCATGTGACACCTCTCTACGGAAGAGTTTGGAACAGTATTGAAAAAGCTATGAGAATGCATTAAAATGTAGGAACGGAGAATAGGCATTCTCTTGCAGAATACAGGAATGTGATAGAAGCGAGCTGCAGTGTTGGAAAGGGAAGATCAGGATGATCAAAGCCCACAAAATACGCCTTCATCCTACAGAGGAGCAAAAAACCTATTTTGCCAAAGCTGCAGGCACCTCGCGCTTCGTTTGGAACTGGGCACTCGCTGAGTGGAATCGGCAATACGAGGCTGGCGAAAAACCTACAGCCTTCAAGCTCAAGAAGCAGTTTAATGAGATCCGGAGAGTGCAGTATCCCTGGACGTGGGAGGTCACCAAGAATGCCTCTGATCAACCCTTCCTCGATCTGGCAAAAGCCTGGGCCGCGTATTTTGACGGCTTGAAACAGGGAAAAAAGACCGGTCGGCCCACATTCAAGAGCAAGAAGAAAAGCAAACTGAGCCTTTATCTCGCCAACGATCAATTCGAGCTTGGAGACCATCGGATCTGGATCCCCAAGCTCGGCTGGGTGAATATGGCAGAGAAGTTGCGTTTTGTGGGCAACGTGACAGGTGCGCGCATCACCAAAACAGCAGACTGGTGGTTTGTCTCCATTCAGGTCGAACTCCCCGACCCTGTCCCAGTGAAGAAACCAGTTGCTGTTGGCATCGACGTGGGGCTGAACCGACTGGCCACCTTGAGCACAGGAGAGAAGGTCGAGAACCAAGCCTTCCTCAAAACCGCGCTCAAGAAACTTCGTCAGGCGAACAAGCGGCTCCATCGTCGCAAGCTTGGCTCAAAAAATCGAGAGAAAGCTCGCAGACAGGTGGCACGACTCCACTATAAAGTGACCTGTCTGCGTGATGATGTGCTCCACAAGCTCACGACCCAGTTTGCTAACTGTTATGGGATCATTGGCATCGAGGATCTCAACCTCAAAGGGTTGCTCAAGAACCGGCGGTTAGCTCGCTCGTTCTCTGATGCCGCGCTAGGCAAACTGTTGAACCTGCTTCTCAGCAAAGTCGGGCAGCGCGGTGGACAGGTAATCAAGGTAGGACGCTTCTTCCCTTCGAGTAAGACCTGCCACTGCTGTGGGTGGAAATGGGAAGCGATGACGCTGAACGATCGCACCTTGGCCTGCCAGAATCCATCATGCCCCTATTATCAGTGCGCGCAGGACCGCGATCATAACGCAAGTCTGAATATCTTGAATGAAGCCCTTCGCTTGATCGGGCTCATTGATCAAGCCGTCGGCGGTACTGGCTCGGACGCGACGTGAAACGTGCCTGTGGACTTGGTGTAAGACGGCTCACATTGCGGTGTGAGCGCAACTGGGAACGAAGCAGGAACAACGAAAGATGTGGTAGAGCTATGCGTGCATATGTTTTACTACATTAATTGGAGCAGAAGATGTATGCTTATTCGACCAGAACAGGTCTCCGACTACGCGGATATTGGCGCCTTGCATGCGCGTGCCTTTGGCAATCGTTCATTAGAGGCCGTGATTGTTATGTTGCTACGCCAGCGCCGCGCATTTGACCCGGAGCTCTCGCTTGTGGCAGAGGAAAATGGGCAAATCGTTGGTCATGTCCTGTTCTCTCCCTACCAGATGCGCTTGCTCGGCCAAACATTGCCTATCGTTAATCTCGCGCCACTGGCTGTTGACCCTGTTTATCAGAGGCGAGGAGTTGGGGGACAGCTTATCATCAGGGGACATGCCATCGCTGCCACCAGGGGATACGCGCTAAGCATCCTTCTTGGACATAGCAGCTACTACCGTTCTCCGACACTTGGACAAATATGGACAAGCCACATTCACCCGGATCGGTTCCTGCTTCACCGAGGGCAGTTTCACTGAACCATCTCACGACGGATCAGCCAGAGCTGCCCTCTCCGACAGGCGTTTCACCCTTCCCGAGGAACTCCCAGTAGGGACCTGGCTGCCCGCTCAGATACAAGATCGCCAGCGCTGCCAGGTTCAGCGCGGCATTGAGGTCACGATCGATCACCAGCCCACAGGCCGGATGCTCGCAGACATAGATGCGCTCTGAAAGGTCTATCTCTTCTTTGATATGGTTGCAGCCAGAGCACAGTTTGGTGGAAGCAAACCAGCGATCTGCCCACAGCAGGTTTTCTCCTTGCCAGAACGTTTTGTAGCCCATTTGCCGCTTGAACTCGCCTAATCCGACATCGCTGATTGCCAGAGCCAGCTTGTGGTTCTGTTGCATCCCTGCCACATGGAGATCTTCAAGCACGACCACGGCAGGACGCCTCTGGGCATCCAAGGTGCGAGCCTGGCGCAGCAGTTTTTTCATCTGCTTGGCTTTGACCTTGTTCGCAATGGTTTTCGGCAGGGGTTCTGGAGGCGGCTCCTTCTTCGATCGCTTGCCACGCTTTGGCTTCACCTTGGCTTTCGGCTCTGGCAACGTCGCAGCAATCTCAGCTTTGCGGATTTCACGTTCTTCTAGCGTCAGTTGGGCGCGGGTGAGCTGGCTTGTGCCTTTGTGGAGGGCATCCTCGCGCACATAAGCGACGCGGGCATACTTGCGCGCTAATTTTTGACGGGCTTTGGCGCGGTTCTTGCTCCCTTTCTGTTTCCGCGAGAGCCAGCGATGCAGCCGCTTGATCCGCTTGAGTTCGGATGTGAGGGCTTTGGGGTTGGCAATGGCACGCCCATCGGAGCATTGGGCCAGGGTTTTGATCCCGGTATCCACGCCGATCGGCGGACCAGCTGCCTGTGGGGGATCAGGCACCTGCTCAATCACCTGCACCGAGACAAACCAGCGCCCTGCCTTTTCACTGACCGTGGCCGAGAGCACAGCGACGCCGCCGGTAGGCAAATAGCCACACTCGTGCAGGCGCAGCCGTCCGAAGCGCGGCAGTTCAATGGCTTGCTCGTAAATATGAATGCTGCCTGTCAGCCGGAAACTGCCCACTCCTTTCCGTTTGGTCTTGGGCTTGGGGAACCCCGGCTTGCCCCTCCACTTGCCTTCTTTCTTGAGGCCACAGCGGCGGAAAAAGTTCCTGTAGGCTTGATCCAGATCGCGTAACGCCTCCTGCGGCGCGGCTTTTGACACCTCGTACATCCAGGGAATCTCGGTTTGCTTGAGCGTGTTCAATTCCCGGTGCAGTTCCATCGCACTGATCCAGCGTTTCTCCTGTTGATAGACCTCTTGCTTGCGTCTGAGCCCCCAATTCCAGGACCAGCGCGCTGCGCCTGCATGCTGTTTGCAGAGGGTGATTTGTTGGTGATTGAGATCTAATTGCGTGCGATAGCCGCGTGTAATCAGCATCGATCCGGTCCCGCCTGCGTCTTAAGAACGCCTCATCAAACGCACTCCTCGGTCCGCTCCTCTTTCATGAGAGATTCCACGCACTGCTTGATTCGTTCGGCTCTGTGCCGAGAGCCGCGCCTGCCGTACATCCGGGCCGCCATACTGGGAATGAGGCTGACAACGTCATCGACGAGATCATCCTGCGTCTCATGGGGAAAGATGGCTTCGATGCGGCGTCCCTGGGCTTGGAGCAGCGTTGTGAGATACCTCCACCCAAAACGGGTGCCACGATCGCGGTGTTCGACAAGAATGGTGCCAATACTTGGGTCGGCCAGCAGCTTGAGGAATTTCGGGCGGTTGTCGTTGAGGCCCGATGCAATTTCGACGACGTCTTTGGCCACTGGGTAGCCACGGGCCGCCGCGTAGTCGCGCAGGCGTTGCACCTGGCGCGCGAGATCGCTTTTTTGAGCAGCAGAGGACACGCGCGCATACAAGGCGATGCGCCCCGTCTCTGGCTTCTCCGCCACCGGATCGCGCACGATCACCGTCCCTGTGGGCGTTTGGTAGGCATCGAGGGTCCCGGCTTTATACCACCGCCAGGCGGTTTTATAGGTGACTCCAGCTTTTTTAGCATACTGACTCAACTTCATGTCCATAGATTATCATGAAATATCCATATTAGTCAATGTACTCTAAATATATTTTTAACCCTCGCTTTGGCTATCGTACACACGCCTTTGGCTCTTCACAACTTGCTATCCCCATTAGGAACCTTCCCAGGGAGAAGCTTGATGCTCGTGCTCCGACAAGCGAAGATTTAGCGGCTCTCAATGCTCTATGGCGTCATGAGGAGGGCACCGTAGATATGGCTCTTGAGCCAGGTTTGGACCTGCTTGATTGGCTTAGCCCTGATCCAGAGATACATGCTACGGTCTATACGCGCCACCACGAGGTGGTAGGTTACACACGAACACATGTGAGAGAACCCAATAAACCACGCGCTTTTCTCGCGTGTGATCATGAGGCGGCTAGGGCCATTGTTGCCACCATGGTTCTGGGGGTGGAGACGGCAGCTTCTGATGTCGAGTGTATCCTGCCTCTACATCCAGCTTCAGCCTCAGCTAGTGCATTTGGTCAGGCCATATGCTCATCCTGGGAGGCCGCCATGGCATGTTCGCTGAATCAGAGCAGTCTACTAGATGAGTATCTCGCCCTTGTTGCGAGTGGCCAGCGTGTTCCTGGACGTGTAACCTGGCCTGCTGCCTTTGATCTGGAGTAAAGCCGTTACTTAGCCGAAGCTGATGGAACGCGTTTCAATCCATGGATGAAAAGGCTTGGTTTGAGTTCAAGTTGGATATCGCGTTTTCGTTTTATATAATAGGTTATTGACATGTTTGAGGCTAGTTCTTGCTTCCATGGAATAAATAGGCGCCGTCAACGGGGCGCCTATTTATTGGAGGTGTGAGCCACAAAAAGAGCAAAAGTCTTGAGTGTCAATTGGGGTATTACCCCTCCCCGCTTTGCATCGGCTCTGCAAACCCTACAGCTTCCAACTCAAAATCAGCTCCCAGGTTGAGCCATTGAGTGATGTGATGAAAAAGAGCGCTTCTGCTCAACCTGGGAGTCGGCGGTTACTTAGCGAAACGGCAAGACCTGCTTATGCTGAACCAATTCTCCATAGGGAGCAGGAGTCCCTTTGGGCAGTGTTGCGAGCCAGATGACGTCTTCGGCGGCCTCATCCGGGCTCTGCGCCTCCACCATATTAGTGAACCAGGGTCGCGAGGCTGCCGTATCCACCAGACCTGGACAGACTGCGTTAATAAGGATGCCTCTCTGCCTGACCTGCTTCTCCATCTCACGGGCGAGCACGCGCATAGCTGTCACCTGTCCAATCTTGGAGGGAATATTGATCCACTCCGGCCAGCCCTCCTGTTGTGCTGTTCCCGCCTGCACGGCTCTCGCATAGGTGTCCATGACGCTTTCCACATCCGAGAGGCTCATAGTGGTCTCGTCAAAGTGAGAATGCAGATGGGTCGGCAGGTAGTGCAAACGCCCAAAGGCAGAGGTAACTACCAGGAGCCGACCGCCCTCATTGAGCAATGGGACGAACGCACGCAGGATACGAACGGTGCCATGATTATTGGTAGTGACAAACTCAGTAATCTGCTCGGAGGAAGGAATATCGGGGATGATGCGTGCAGCGGCATTGGAGATCAGGATGTCTATGCCGCCATGTCGCTGCCCGATCAGGTCTGCACAGTTCTGGACACTGGCATCATCGCTGACATCAACAACGGCCAGATGTGGCGACAAGCCCTCTGCTTGTAACAGCGCAACCGCCTCCTCTCCGCGTTCTCGATGACGTGCCCCCAGGTAGACAATGCCTTGCTTTCCCCATTGCCAACTCAGGCGACGAACGAGTGCTAGCCCTAATCCTTGATTCGCTCCGGTGACCAGCGCGATCTTTTTCATAGCTTTTCTGATGCAGTATGCGGCTCTCGGCTCTCGAAAGACCTGATCTTCTTGAGAAGGGATAGGTGCTCCAGTCACGAGTCGGGTGCGCTATTATCCTCTCGACATTGCGTACAAGCATTACATCCCTGTTCCGTTCAGAAGGAGCGCAGTGGGCACGACAATCACGAGAATGCCAGAGAGGATCAGGGCCAGGCCCACTCCCTGAGCAATGCGCTCCCCTCGGGGGAACATTTTTTCGGCGAAGATCACAACGGTAAGCCCTGCCATCGCTGCGACATTCATGATGCCCAGGGGGAAGAGGAGGACAAAGAGCAGCCAGTTCGATCCCAGGCAAAAGATGCCGTGCTCAAGGCCCATCCGAAAGGCACCCATGTAGCCGTCATGCCACCTGCCATGGATGAAATTCAGAGGCGTGCAACATTTTGCCAGGCAGACCCGTTTGAGGGGTGTAAGCTGGTAGAGCCCGGTCAGCACCAGGATGCCGCCACCAATCCGGGCCGCGTTCATCATGATCCAGGGGATCTGCCCGGCCAACCCCGAGGCGGCGAGCGCGCCGAGATACGCGAACACGCCGAAGAGCGCCCAGACCAGCAGGTACGCACCCACGAAGATCCAGGGAGACACAGAGGCCCGCCAGCCAGTGTGCCTCTCACGCTGGACTCGTGCGAAAGCCAGGTTCATCGTGGCTGTCGCGGGAAACATCATCGCGATCATCATCACGACCCAGATCGCCAGGAACAACGCGGCTCCCATCCCCATAGTCCCTCTCATCCCCAACCCGATGCCCATACTCTTCATCATGCCAGACTGACAGATCAGCATGGCCCATGAAGCAGCGGCTAGGATCAGCAGCAGCGCCAGAAAAAGACGATATTCTCGTTGCAAACTCATTTGTGCTTCCGCTTTCTCAAATGCCGGGGACAGGCGTGCCTGTCCCCGGCATGGTTTTACTCCTTGTCGTACTCGTCGTGGCGGCGCCACCAGGGGCCTGCTTCGTTGCGACCGCGTGGTGCGCGGTCGAGCCACTGCTGCATGCTCCAGAGCCCGTCCAACCCGCGCGTGTAGGTCGAGTAGGTATGGTAGACGACGCCGTCCTCAAGCGCGAACGCGCTCATGCCAGGGGTCTGTCGCGCATACGTTGCCCAGTCCGTGCCGGTACCCGCCGCGAACTTCGCCCTGCCTTCAGCTGCCGCCTCGTTTGCGGCGATGTCGTTGGTGCGTGAGCTGACGTCGCCCTTGCGATAGTTGTATTCGATGGCTCCTAACTGCTGCTGCTGCTCCGTAAAGGAGACGTTGAAGTCGTAGTTGAAGTCGCCGTCGAACGAAGACGCCCAGAGGAAGCTCCAGCCCATCCGCTGCTTGTACGCCTGCAGTTTCGCGAGCGGAGCCAGCGACACCGCGCAGAGCGTGACGTCGTGATTGGCAAGGTGGACGACCGAGCCGTCGAAGCCGTCGGCGATCGACGAGCAGGTCTGACACCCTGCCGTGTACTCGGGTCCGAACATGAAGTGATAGATGAGCAACTGCGAGCGCCCCCTGAAGAGATCGGCGAGGGACGCTGTACCCTCGTCTGTCTCGAAGCGGTACTGCTTGTCGATGCGAACCCAGGGCAGTTCAAGCCTTCGCCGCGCCAGTTCGTCGCTGCGCCGCGTCAGCGCCTTCTCTTCCTCCAGCAGCTCCAGCCGGGCCGCAAGCCACTCTTCACGTGTTCCAGTCTGATGATCGGTCATGGTTTCTCTCCTTTACTCAATCCATTCATGGCTCAATCTGTCCATGAAGACACAACACAGTTCTCTATCTTTTCTGATCATCCGGTTGTTCGATCCGATCTTGTGAGGGCTGTCCTATGAATGCTCTCGTAGTCTCGTCCGACGGCCTTGCAATTTGCTCATGACTTGCCCTCCCCTGCAGCTACGAGGGTCGCATTCTGGCGCTCAAGCTCCTTGACCGCACCGCTGCGCCAGCTCTCTGCAAGGGACTCAGACATGGGGTCGGGAAAGATTTCTTCCTCTCCCTTCTCCACTCCGTCGAAGATAGCTCGTGCGACGGACTCTGGAGAGGCCTTCGGTATGTCCAGGGATCGGGACATCTCGGTATCTATAGGTCCGGGTAGGACGGCATGAACGCTTACGCCCTGTCCAGCCAGCAAAGCGCGTAGTGATTGTGTCAGATTGAACGAGGCTGCCTTTGCGATTGAGTAGGGCGGAACGACCGGCAAGGCGGCCAGGGCTGCCAGGGAGAGGACATTGACGATAGCTCCCCGAGCACGAGTGAGCAGCGGCAGGAAGGCCTGGGTCAGGTCGTATGTGCCGAAGAAGACGACGGCGAGATGCTCTTCGATCGCGCTCCGATCGCTCACGTCGAAAGATCGCGCTATACTGGCATTGTTGATGAGGATATCAAGAGATGTGACCTTCTCAACAGCGGCCTCGATCTGGGCCGTGTCCGTTATGTCCAGGGTCAAAGGCGTGACGCGCTTATCTGAATGTTCCATTGGTACACGCGCACCGGCATACACCCGCTTCGCGCCTCTCCTCAAGGCTTCCTCAACCAGTGCCTTCCCAAGGCCGCGATTGGTGCCTGTTATCAAAATTGTTTTGCCTGTGATATTCATAAGATTTTACTCCTTCTTTCCTATCCCTCTTGAATGCGGGATGACTCATGATTCTCTCCATTTGGACAGACGCAAGCTATGGACTCCCAGACTCCTTGTCCGTTTGTGTCTTCGCTCTGGCATTGGTTTCTTGCTCCTGCGCGGAGGATGTGCCTGGTTCCTCAAGCAGATAGCTCCGCAGGGCAGCTAGACGCTGATCCCATTGGGCTTCAATGGCCTCAATCCAGGTCGTGACGGCCTGCAATCCCTCTGGCCGTGGCATATACCGCCGCTCCCGACCCGTCTCGCGGGCCGTCACGAGACCAGCCTGCTCTAAGGTCACCAGATGCTTGATGATTGCTTGACGCGTGATGGGCAAACGGGTAGCGAAGCCCGCTGCTGTCCCTGAGCCTTCTTCGCATAATTGTTGAAGCAAGAGACGACGCGTGGGATCAGCGAGCGCCAGAAAGACTCGCTGCGAATGTTCATCAGTCATCACCTGTTTCTCCTCTCCGGCTTCGACGAGGTGCTTTTCCGCATCACCTACAACAAGCAAGCACCTTCAGACCAGGACTACACGACTTCCTGGCTCTGGAGGTAGGCATGCAACCCGTTCAGGCACTCTTGCCAGCCATCAAAGTTGTCGCGATAGGCTTCCTCTGCCGGAATAGGCTGAGGCAGGGAAGCAAACCCCGACTCAACTAGCGTCAAGAGGGTCCCTTCGGCGTGTTCTTCCAGAGTAATTTCCACCAACGTACTGGGCGCGGTGGCAAATGTGACATTGGGATGGCTAACAGCATAGGAAGGCCAGCGAAAGGCAAAACGCTGTTCTGGCTCAATGACCTCGATCACGCCAGGATAGGGGCATGGTTCATTTTCCCAGGTAAATTGGATGGCACCACCTACGCGAAAATCCATGTCACTCACCACCCCAAACCAACGGGCAAGCTGTTCTGGTTTCGTGACAGCCTCCCAGACACGTTGGCGCTGGGCAGGCAAGACCATGGTTCGTTCGATACGATCAGCAAGAGTCATTGGGTCTCCTCTCTAGTGAAACAAGATGCTCTTGTGTGTTACTCAATAGGCAATCCTCAGGTTGCCTATTGAGAGTATACCAGGAAAAACCACAATAGGCAACCCCAAAGTTGCGTTTTTCAGGGACATCAGAAACAAGCGCAAGATTCGAGAAGTGGTGGGAGCGGACCTACGATACCAGCTTGACCCCCGCTCCAGAAACCAGGAACGCCTTTCCTGCTCTCTCTTGCGGATTGCTTGCACACTCGACAACAGCATTGGCGACATCCTCTGCTGTCGGCTTCACTTCCCTGTTTTCGATAAAGTCGGCAGTGGAAATACCGAGAGAGGAAGCGTAGGCTTCGACCGCCACTTTCCCCAGATCGGTAGTAGGTATAATCCCCCCCGGCACAAGCGCGAGAAACCGCAAACCGAGCTGCAAGCGATCGGCTTCCTTCTGAGCGTAATTCGCCAGAAACATCTGCATGCGCTTGGCTCCTGCATAGCCGCCTGAAAGCGGCGAACCATTCACAGCCGCGCCGCTGGAAATGAGGATAACGGTCGTCCCCGCAGGCAGCGGTGTGGTCAAGGCGGCCTGAGAGAAGAGCAAGGACATCTTCACATCGCTATTCCAGTTGCGTGAAAACTGCTCCCAATTTTGCTCCACCAGTGGCGCCATATGAGGGATAGCACCCGCGCAAACGACGAGGACATCTGGGGCAAGCGTCTCAAACACCTGTGCGGGAGCGTCCTCCGAAGTCGCGTCCAGCGCGAGTATCCGCACGCCTGGAAATTCGGCTGCTAGCTGCTTGAGCGGCTCGGCTGATCTGGCAACGGCAAGCACCCGCGCGCCCTCAGCGTGAGCTGCAGCAACAATGGCGCGCCCCAGACCACGGCTCGCTCCAATGACGACCACGTTCTTGTCGTGGAAGCGTGGTGCCTTGATTCCTTCGTTCATACCTTCTTCTTTCTTCTCTACTAACAAAGGTAGCCCACAAAAACGAACGTCTTTTGAAAAGCTACCCAGCTTCGAGCGACAAAACTCGAACAAATCTTCTCGATAGACAGAGTATACCCTTGCATGCTGAGACAATCTATGATAGATCGTCTTGAATAGTTGTCTGATCGTCTCAAGAGAGGAGAAGAGCATGGACGTGCTCACAGATGTCCTGGATGCACTTGAACTGCAAGGGTGTATCACTGCGCGCAGAGCGCTGGTTCCTCCCTGGCGCTATCACTTTGCCGCCAGTCAAGATATGATCTTTCACCTGCTTAGCTCTGGTGGTGGCTACCTCTCTTTCGAAGGAGATCCAACACCTCCGATGCGGGTCGAGGGTGGGGGTGTCCTGCTCTTCCCTTTTGGGCACGCTCACGCGATCTGCGATGAACTCACGTCACCCCTGACGCAAGTCCTGCATGTGGCGTATTCCGCGCAAAATGAGTTCCGAGCCTTCCCAGATACGGACGAGGGATCAAAGATGGTCGTGCTCTGTGGCGCGTTCCGTTTGGAGCATCCCGGAGCCTTTCCCTTGCTGCACAGCTTGCCAAAAGTGATTCACATTCCTGCAGAACAAGGCCACATAGCGCCGGGCTTCACCGAGATTGTGCGTTTGATCGCACGTGAAGCGACCACGCCTCGGCTGGGCACGCAGGTGATGCTCAGGCGATTAACCGAACTGCTCTTCATTCAAGTAATACGGATCTGGGTTGAGCAGCAAGCGGGGGCCGAAACCGGATGGTTAGCAGCGCTCCACGATCAGTCCATCAGCACGGCTCTGGGCTTGATCCATCAATCGCCTGAACGCGGGTGGAAGGTTGAGGAACTGGCGGAGGCGGTGGCGCTCTCCCGCGCGGTCTTCTCTGCTCGCTTTACCCGTCTGGTAGGGGAACCCCCATCACGTATCTGACCCGTTGGCGCATGCACAGAGCGACCCGTTTGCTCAAAAACAACGTCGAGGTGGAAAAGATTGCAGAGCTTCTCGGCTATGAATCAGGAGTCGCCTTTCACAAAGCCTTCAAGCGAGAAGTCGGCATGACTTCGGCCAGGTATCGAAAGCTCGGGTAACCAGTCTCCACGACGGAACTTTTCCACAAACCTCGTTGAGATAACGCTCTCGATGGGAGAGGGCACTGATGTGTCTCCTGTAGCCAAGAGAGCAAAAACACATGTTGCGTTTTTTGAAAGGTAAACAGCAGGGCTGAAGCAAAGCTAAGATCCTTAAAAAAGAGATGTCAACAGTATTGAAAATCCGTGGCTAATCTGGTAAAATATGCTCATGGAGCATACATATTCGCCACGCGAGTTCGGCAAGCTGATTGGAAAATCCGTGAACACCTTACAGAAGTGGGACCGCAAAGGCATTTTACATGCCTATCGCAGCCCAACCAATCGGCGCTATTACACGCATGAACAATATCTGCACTACCGGGGGCTGGTTTCATCCGACCAAGGATTGACCATCGCATATACTCGTGTCTCTTCCCCTGCACAAAAAGCTGACCTCATTCATCAAAAGAATGCCCTCCGAGCCTACTGCCAGGAACACGCTCTCCGCGTGGATCAGTGGGTGGAGGATATCGGCTCCGCGCTCAACTACAAGCGCAAAGGCTTCAATCAGGTGATTGAGCAAATCGAGTTAGGGCAGGTCAAGCGGCTCATCATCGGCTACGAGGATCGTTTTGTGCGCTTTGGGTACGACTGGTTCGAGTCCTTCTGCCAGCGGCATGGGACGCACATCATCGTGGTCAATGGGGAGGAGCTTTCCCCTGAACAAGAACTTGTTCGTGATCTTCTTGCTATTGTGACAGTGTTTTCGGCGCGGCTTCACGGCCTGCGTTCGCACAAGAACGCAATTCGCGCGGCAGCACTCCGAAAGGACGTCCCTGATGATGAAGGCGCACAAGATCAGGCTCCATCCCACCCCTGAGCAGGCAACCTACTTTGCGAAGGCAGCGGGAACAAGCCGCTTTGTGTGGAACTGGGCGTTGGCTGAGTGGAACCGCCAATATGAAGCAGGTGAGAAACCAACGGCGCTCAAGCTCAAAAAACACTTCAACCAGATCAGGCGGGAGCAGTTCCCCTGGACCTGGGACGTGACAAAAAACGCCTGTGATCAGCCCTTCCTCGATTTGGGCAAGGCTTTTACCGCCTTTTTTGAAGGAAAAGCACGCCGTCCCAAGTTCAAAAGCAAGAAGAAAACATGCCCCTCATTCTACCTGGCGAATGATCAATTTGAACTCGCGGATCATCGAGTCTGGATTCCCAAGCTCGGATGGGTCAATATGGCGGAGAACCTTCGGTTCAAAGGAAAAATCACGGGGGCGCGGATTACCCATGTCGCTGATTGGTGGTTTCTCAGCATCACGGTCGAGCTGGAAGGCAAGATCCCTGAGAAGAAACCCAAGAGCGTGGGCCTGGATGTGGGCTTGAATCGACTGGCCACCTTGAGTACGGGGGAGGGATGTGAGAACCAAAGATTCCTCAAAACCGCTCTCAGAAACCTGAGAAAGGCTCAAAAACATCTTTCGCGTTGCAAAAAAGGGAGCAAGAACCGGGAGAAGGCCCGCTGCAACGTTGCCAGGCTCTATTACAAAATTACCTGCCTGCGCGACGATGTCTTGCACAAGCTCACCACCACGCTGGCACATGAGTATGGTCTCATCGGGGTCGAAACACTTCACCTCAAGAACCTGATGAAAAACAGGGCGCTTGCCCGCTCCTTCTCCGATGCCGCTTTGGGGAAACTGCTCTCACTGCTGACCTCAAAAGTGAGCGCGCAAGGGGGCATGATCGTCAAGGTAGATCGTTTCTTTCCCTCGACGCAACGGTGCCACTGCTGCGGTTGGCGCTGGCACGACATCACGCTCTCGGATCGGGTCTTTGTCTGTCAGAGCCCAACATGCGCGATGTCAGGCGTGAGGCAGGACCGAGACGAAAATGCCGCGAAGAATATCTTACAAGAAGCTCTTCGCTTGATCTCATTGGTTGATCAAGCCGTCTTCGGCAGTGGCTCCGACGAGACGTTAAAGACGCCTGCGGACCTGGGGTAAGACCAATGGGCTTGGGCCCGGAGGCACCTGGGAGTGAAACAGGAACAATGAAAGGTGTAGCAAAGTGATGCTTGCATACATTTTACTACATTAATCAGAGCAGGCAAGAGCACTCTTCTGATCGAGAAACGTGCTTGGTACCACCCGTTTGACAGCAGGGAACCGGCCTGTCAATCCTTCTCTCGCATTTCTTGACCGATACTCTAGTAGAGTACTCTTTTGTCGCTTGGAGAGCTAGAGAAAGGAGTAATAAGAACAGCAATCAAAACTATGCGCAAACATGGTCAAATGTGGGCTTGTTAAACACATGTGTATGCATTGACAGAGAGACGATAGCATGGTATGATACACGCAACAAATAAGAAAAAATGTTCTACGTCGGGGCATCTTATGCCTCTGGCGAGGGAAGATGTTTTCATCTTTCGAGGTGGTGTTGAAAGAGAAGGGGTCTTCATGCTCCTTTGCAAAAAGATCAAACTTGACCTCAGCGAGCAAGATGCGGCTACCCTTGAGTTCATGCAAGCAAAATGCAGAGGCCTCTACAATTGGTGGGTGATGAAATTGCGAGACGGGGCGAAGTGGCGCTTCAACGCATGTAAGAAGACGCTGGCCGAGAGTCGTGCCTATGATCCTGAACTCAATCAGGTGTATGGCAAGTTGCTTGCGGAAGTCTACTATCGCCTGGATGGAGCCATGCGAGCCTTCTTTCGTCGGGTCGCCAATGGGGAAACCCCAGGCTTTCCCCGCGTGCGCCCTCGCCATTGTTTCTTTACCCTCTGTTATCCGGCGATGTATCTCACACGTGAGGGAAATACGCTTCTCTTGCCCACGGGAGGCAAGGGCAAGCATAAACAGTCTCCCGCTATCCATGCGACCCTCACCGAACGGCCTCCCGAAGGCTTTCGAGAGGTGGCAATCAGTCGTGATGGAAGGGGTAACTACTATGCCTCCTTCAGCTATCTTCAACAAGAAGAGACCAAACGCGATGGTGGCATCGTGGCCTTTGATCTGGGCATCAAGACGCTGGCAACTGGCGTCACGGAAGAGGGGCGCTTCTATCACATCGGCGGGTTCAAAGGCTCGCGTTGGTACAACAGACAACTTGACAAACTGCGCTCAAAACGCAGCACGTGCAAGAAAAAATCCCGCCGCTATCTTCATTTGAGTAAGGTGTACAAGCGCGTGTCGCAGAGGAAACGCAACAAACAGCGCGATAGCCTGCACAAGGCGTCGCATCTCATCGCACGGCGATTGGTTGAGAGAACTGTCGTCGTGGGAGACCTTTCCCAACGGCAAATGGTCATGAAAGAGCATCAGGAGCGCAAGAAGGCGCTCAATCGGGCGGTCTACAATGACTGGGGCCTGTATGCCTTTGTCCAGATGCTCACCTACAAATGCCAGTTGTATGGGAAAGAGCTTCAGTTTCTAGCTGAGCGCAACACGTCCAAGCAGTGTAGTGGTTGTGGCAATCTGCAAGATATGCCATTGCGCAAGAGGACGTATCAGTGCGTGGAATGTGGACTCAGCATGGATCGAGACGACAATAGCGCCGTCGTGCGCCGTTTCGGCACACGTGAGATCCTCCTTTGAAAGGAGTGAGGCTGAGAGTAATGCCTCAAGGACACCCAACCTACCTAGCGGGAAAACTCAAAGGGGAAAGAAGCATGTTGGGAACGCGGTTAAACGTGAAGGTATGTAACGTGATGCACCGCAAGTCCTGTGCGTATGGTGAAACCTGTATTGGCTGAACCCAAGTTTCCAGTGGTCTAACTATTGGCCCGTCACACCATACCTGTAGTGACGCTGCTTGGATTACGTACTTCATTGACGGCGAGTACGGAAGCTCTCTCCAGCAGACGACCAGTAAGGAACTGGTTGAAGGAAACGAAATGGGCACCTAAACGCACTAAACGTCTCATGTGCGCAAATACGGGATCGCCTAAAAGCCGAGAGGCTCAAGGCGACGGAGTTTTCATAGTAGTGCGCCCATGTGGCACAAGAACCTCTCTCACCCGTCGGGGTGAGTCCACTGAAGCGAAGTGGATAAACCAGCAACTTACCTTCAGTCGAAAGATATGAGGGGACCGTAGCATGTTGTCAGGAAGGTCGGTGAAGTCCCAGTACCAGGGGCCAGAGGCCGATCAGGTAAGTCGTGTATGGTGAAGACTGATTGTCTGAAGCCCAGTCAAGGCGGAATTGGGGCAGCCCACAGGACACGGTACTAGCGCCTGTGTTCGACGTTGCCGGGAACGGTACTATTTCCCTGCAAAGCTTCCGTCGAAGCCTACCCGTACGGAACGGGAAAAGACGTAAAGGACACCTGGAGCACGAACTGAGATTCTTGGAGGCAACTTGGGGTTGCCCTAACCACCGCGAGGTGTATGGGTACAGAGGGACCGAAGTAGTCGCGGAAGTCACGCTCCGCCGGGGCCTGTGAGAAAGACACAGACAGGGCGAAGGGTCCCAGGAACTCGTCTCAGCGGCAGAGGTTGGCCTGGATGGGCCACACGATCTTTGCGCAACGAGGCAAAGGGTTCTGGAGAGCCACAGTGCCATGAAAGTGGCCCGCTGGGTTCGGGAAGAGACCGTTGGAAAAGGGCTGAGTCCAGGAAACCACCTGAAATATCAGGCAGGTCGGGACAGCATCAGTACCTCGCTGGCGGTCTACTTCATCTCAAACGCTCAGGGTAATGCCTGAGACATGGGGAAGGGAAACAGGGAGTACTACTGTGAACGGAGTGGTACGCGAGATGCGTAATGCCTACCTCCACGAAGCAGTAAGAAACTGGAAAGCCGTGTGCGGGGAAACTCGCAAGCACGGTTTGGGGAGGGACGGCAGGAAAAGGTCCGCAAGGAACCTCGCTTACCGTCTACTCTACAACATCTTGATGAGGTTCCTTGCCCGGCGAGGGCCACACACTCGGCTTGCCGAGTGCGGTGTGCTGCAGGCGACCCAAAGCAGCGTAGAAGTCATGGGGACTTCCTGTGAGGGCCAAGTGCAGCAATTGAATCTATTCGATGGTGTGTAAGCACCTTTGAGTAGGTTTAGAAAGGCAGTGGGGTGAGTTTCATGAGTGGGCCAGAGGAAAAACAGTCTCAGCCAGAGAAGACAGAACACGTGGACGAACGCCTGAACAATATAGCTTATTCCCTGGGCTACTTTCTGGGAAATACGCGTTTACGCGCTCAGCATTTCGCTCAAGCCTTTCGTGAGGGGAATGTAGAATCAAATCACATACACCAGGAGCCTGTGGAAGCGCAAAGGGAGCCTTTAGAGCAGCAAATGGAGACGAATTCAATCATCACTGAATATGCTGCGACTCCCAGGCAGCCTGAGCCTACCGGGACCTCGAAAGCAGAGGATATGATAGAAATTGTGGGTATCCAGTTGGATACGCTTTTCACAGTTTCGCGCATCCTTATGCGTAGGACGGTTGCACGTATTCGCGAAGATGTCGAAGATATATGGGTAGAGAGTCAGATGCTTCGAAAGCGCCAGAGGCGACGACGACTCGAACGATAGTAGACGCGCTGTGGGAGATGACAGGTTCTCCCACTGAATAGGCAAAGACTTTCTCGCTTTGTGCCTTTCTCTGTAAAGGAAGGAATGATGCTGTTTTAATAATTAACCAGAGAATAGGTGAGCATCCTCATTCTCGGATTTAATATTAGAGCATTATTATTGTACAATGTTTTAACCTTTATATAAAGTTGCTTTAACAAATATCTACTATAATGAAAATGCAAGCAAGCACTGTTGTGTTATCCAACTGAACTGATGCATTTTTTCTCGTGACAAAAGGACACCCCTATGCTGTGGAAACTGGCCTCGATGATTCTGCTCGATATTCTCAAGACCCTCATTATTGAACTGGCCATAAAAGTCATCTCTGCGCTTATTTCTCGTTGGATCGCCTCCATGAAATCGTTCCAGGCGCAACCCTCTCCCGCCCTGGGCCTCAACCTTGTCCCCAGCGGTATATAAATTGATTTTGCAGGGAGATTTTGCCAGGTTGTTTGAATAAGCATCCGTGAAAGGCATCCCAAAATGCGGTAGGGACGCGCTAAAGCTGGTCCCTACCGACTTGGGATGCCGTTTCGCCCAATGGATGGCCCTCCAAGCTCGGAAAATTGTATGGACAAAAATTCCCAACAAAATTATATTATGGGGCGAAGAGTTGATAGAAGAGTAGTAGGACGCTGGCAACGAGGATGAACACGATTATGACCAGGCTCATGCTGTGGGGCAGGCTAAGACATTGGTCTTTCATGATCGCGCGCTGGTTGCCGATCCATAAAATGCTTATTACGAGCAGCGGGGCAATGATGGCCGCCAGGATGTTTGACCAGAAGATGAGTTCGATGCCGGGAATGTGGAGCGCGAGACTCGTGAAGGTCAGCACAACCGCTGCGAGGAGCACCAGGTAAATCCCCCTTTGCCATGATCTTCCCCCCGAGAATGGCGACCAGCCACAGGCACCTGAGACCGCGTAGAATGTGCTTCTTAAAAGGACGGGAATGGCGACCAGGCCGGAGCCAATGAGGCCAATGGCAAAGAGATAGCGGGCCAATCTTCCGGCGAGAGGCTCCAGAGCATAGGCCGCATCTGTCGCGGTCAACATGGGCCTGTGGTGAACGAAGAGCGTTGAGGCGGTTGTGACCATAATAAAATAGACAATCGTCTGACCAATCATGGCTCCGCTCCCTACATCTAGCCGCGTGGCCCGTAATTGTTGCTTGAGAGTTCCGCCGCGTTGCTCTTCAATTTCGGCGTGTGACTGCCAGAACATAGAGTAGGGTGAGATAGTTGCACCCAGCAGGGCAACTGCGCTACTGATTCCCGCCAGGTCCCACCTCATCTGTGGTATGAGTGTGTGCATAAGCACGCTGCCCCAATTTGCGTGAGTAAAGATGGACGCGAGGATGTAAGCGAGAAAAACCAGGCTCATCGTCAGAAAGATTTTCTTGAAGGCCTCAAAGTCAGGGCGACAGGTAAGAAACCAGAGGACTAGCGCGAGCGGAGCGATGAAATAGCCCCAGGCAATACCCATAATGAGTTCTAGCCCACTCCCTATGGCAGCAAGGTCTGCTGCGATTAAGGCCACATTGCTGATGCTTAACAGGAGTGAGATTGCCAGCGCCACTTTTGTCCCGTAGCGTTCAAGCAAGAGTTGCGAGAGTCCCTTCTGGCTAACGCGCCCTATTTTAGCACAGGCAAACTGTACCGCATAGTAAAGTGGCGTCGTGAACAGCAGCAGCCAGAGGTGACCATACCCTATCCTGGCTCCATCGATAGCATAGGTGGTGACGGCTGAAGGATCATTCCCCGATGTTCCCGAAAGCAAGCCAGGCCCCAGGAGGCGTAAGAAGGCGTGCCGTCTGACCTCTGCTTTCTCAGAGGGGGTGTCTTCTGCTGATATCAACATATACTCATGTAGAGATGTTGTTGCCCTATTTGTAGTATATTGGTCCAGAGAGACCGCTTTTTCTGTCTTCACACCCATACACTCCTCCCATACTTCTTTAATGCTTCCTGGTACGTAGGCGCTCCGCTGTCTGGCGTGCCTCCTGCAGAATGCTGCTGGAGGAGCCAGCGGGGAGCATGGCTGGCTCTGGCGCTTCACTCATGGCAGAGCTGTAGCCAGCCGCCATGCTGGACCTGACTCTCCGCCAGAGGCCCTCTGCCCTCTGCTCTTCCTGCCCTTTAGGAATGTCTGGACTTGTCAGCTCAATCGTCGCCGAACTGTCGCCGCCCACTGGTTTGGCCATGCCCTCAAGCATTTGAGAGACGAAACGCGTTGGGCGCGAGGCCAGTGGCCGATTAAGTATCTTAAAAAACGGGATAGCGGCGATAAAGATCGCGAGAGGAGGCTCAATGAACTCCAGGGCTACCGTCGCTCCGAGTCCACTATAGTAGCCGATGGAACGTGGCCAATCAATCTCAATGGGACCCACACGACTGGTTAATCCATGTGCCTGTTCATTCATTTTGTCTTCTCCAGAAGCCTTTATATGGCGTTAGCTAATTGAGCCTGTGTTAAACGTAGATGTGGTAGACGCACTACGGGAAGAAACGTAACCAGGCGATGGAGAATGACTGCTTCGATTGCCCCACCACCAATGAGAGCCCATCCAAGCGGCCCTGGCATCACAAGCCTGAGGAAACTGCGCAGAGGCGGCACGGTAAATGTTGCCAGGAGGACTCCGGCGGAGATCGCTACGGCTCCAAAGACGGTTCGCGTGAGCGTCTCTTCAGTTTTGCCAGCGTCGAGCGTCTGGGCGAGCTGGGTGACGATAATACTCGCAAAGGCCACCGAGCGTGCCTCTGCTATGCCTGAGCCGAGCATAATAATGTAGGAGACCAACGCCGGGAGAGCGCTGGCCAGGGCACGACGAGCGATATCGTCAAGAAGTGGCTTGCCAAGAGCCGCCGTGCCCTCGCGTTCCAGGCCAGCGAGATCGCGGTGCTCAGGCTCCTGAAGGGCTACGGCAGTTGCGGGCAGTATATCCGTGATGACGTTCATCGCCAGAATTTGACGTGCATTAAGCGGGAAGTTGAGTGTCAGGAGACTCGCGCTAACCACCAGCCCCAGCTCGCCTAGATTGCCGCCCAATAGTAAACCAAGCGCCCGGCGAATGTTGCGCCAGAAGCTGCGTCCCTCAACCAGGGCCTCAACCAGGGTCGAGAAATCATCGTCAACAAGTACGACATCGGCGGTCTGACGCGCGACCTCTGTGCCTCCACGACCCATGGCGACCCCGACATCTGCCAGGCGGAGCGCGGGCGCGTCGTTGACGCCATCGCCAGTCATGGCGACGGTGTGACCATACTGTCGCAGCCGCTCGATAATGCGTAGTTTGTCCAGCGGAGTCGCCCTGGCAATGACGGTTATATGCTCCAGGCGAGCACCCAACTCATCGTCGGATAGCGCCGCCATTTCAGCGGCGTTTAGAACACCATCGCCACTCCCCAGTAGCCCTGCCTCACGCGCAATTGTACGTGCCGTGAGTGGGTGGTCGCCAGTAATCATGATCACACGTACCCCAGCGTCGCGACAACGCTGTACCGCCGCCTGGACTGTTGGACGTAAGGGATCACTGATGCCCAGGAAGCCGAGCGCCGTCAGTTCTTGTGGATCATCCAGCGGCATATCGGGAGGTCCCTCCGCGACCATAAGTACGCGTAGTCCTCGCTCAGCCAGGCGCTGGGAGCGTGTCAGCAGCTCCTGTCGGCCAGCCTCATCGAGGGGCTGTTTCTCTCCATGGAGCCTGAATGCACGACAGCGTGGGATCAAGGCCTCTGGGGCGCCTTTGATACAGAGGCGTTTCAGCGCAAGCGTGGTGTAGAAAGAGCGCAAGGGATCAAAGGCCAGCTCTGCCTCGCGCTTGACGTGCAATTGTTCATCGAGATCAGCCTTCTGTGCTCCACGAATCACAGCGAAGTCCGTTGGGTGAGAGGCGGCGTCGGGCGCCTCGGGATGAGGACTGGCGAGGGCCGCCGTGAGCAGCACATGTCGGGCATCATCCGAGAGTACGTTCGAAACGGGTACCTCGTGCTCATTGTCTGCAACCAGGTTGAGCGCGAGTTGTCCCTGAGTTAACGTGCCAGTTTTGTCGGTACAGGCGACATCGACTCTGCCGAGCGCCTCGACGGCTGAAAGGCGCCGGACAACGGCATTACGGCTGGCCAGGCGCCGGGCGACCGCTGCCTCACTGACGCTGGCCAGGAGGGGCAGGCCCTCGGGGATGGCCGCCAGCACGATGGTTACTCCCGTGGCCAGTTGCGCGGCCAGGGGTCGTTTGAGCAGCAGCCCTGACGCGATGACGATGACTCCTCCTGCCAGTGAGAGTGGCAAGAGGGTCTTGAGCATGCGATTCAGGCGCACACCGAGCGGGCTCTGTTCGGTCTCCTCAACCGCCAGGGCGGCGGCAGTCGCTCCCATACGTGTCTGATGCCCCACCGCGATTACAATCGCTTGCCCGGTGCCAGTCGTCACATCGCTCCCTTCCAGCACGATACGGCTGCTATCCGTTCCTCCAACCGTCACTTTGGCGACCGGTAGGGATTCACCAGTGAGCGCCGCCTCGTCTACCTCTAGACCTTGAGCGCTTAAGACACGCGCATCGGCTGCGACATGTTCGCCTGGGGTGAGCAAGAGCACATCCCCAGGTACCACCTCTTGCGCTGGCACACTTACGGGCTGGCTATCTCGCAGGACGTGTGCCGTTGGAGACTCCATTTGTTCCAGCGCCTCCGCGATCCGGTTGGCCTTATGTTCTTGCCAGGCGCCAATAGAGACATTTGCCAGAATGGTCGCGCTGATGATGGCAAAGTCGCCAGGCGCGCCTAGCAGGAGTGAGAGACCCGCCCCGGCGGCATACACTGCGATCAGCGGCGAGCGTACCTGGTCCAGGAACGTCGAAAGAAGTTCAAAGCGCCGCGCTCGTGGTGCCTCTTTGTGGTGCCGTGCTGCAGCCTCTACGCTGCTAAGTCCCTTTTCTGAGGTCTGTAGGGCCTGTAGAACCGCCTCTGGCTCGCGTTGCCCCCAACGCTCAGGATGGGGATCGGTGAGATGAGAGATGACTGAACCGGGTCTCTCCCCGCCGCGCAGGCGTAACCATCCATCAAAAATGGCTCCGAGCGTGGCGATAGAGACAACACGTGAGGCTGGCTCCAGTCCCCCCGCTATCCCACGGAAGCCCAGCCCAGCACCAATAATGTTCGCGACGCTGGACCAGGCAACGGCATCGCGAACCGTCTCGTCACAGCGAGCGCCCGCCTCCACAATGGCTGCGACAGCCTTAATATTGGGTGTCAACAGATCTACCCGGGCCGGAAGGCGTGTGTGTTCATTGCTCATCCCGATTGCCAGGTCACAGGCGTCAAAGGCGGCTGCAGCTCCGGCGTGGTCCGCGACAAAGGCGACTCTCGCCCCTGCTTGCTGCTTCATATGAATGGCTTCAACGGCATTATCTCTATCAACAAGAGATACATGAGCACGCGTCACCAGGGCCTGAACCGCCATTTGATCATGCTCTACCAGGACGCCCAGCTCTACTCTGTTCCGCTGGCAGGTCTCGACAAGATCGCTCACACCTGGCGCAAGAGCTGGCCTGAGCGCGAAGATACCAAGCGGGCGCGGCTTACGCTGAGAGCGCAGCACCAGGACGGTGTTGCCGCTCTGGCGTAAGGGCGCGGCCTCAGGCAGTGCCGCCCAGTCCTCGACGTAGCCAAGCGTATATTGCGTGCCTTCGATGGTCGCTGTGACCCTGGTGCCATCAAAGGTCGCGCTGGGAAGAGTTAAAATCTGCGTGCTACCAAAGACGCCTCCCCAGGGAAAGCCAGCGGCGGCAGTTATTTCTTGCGCGAGCGCGAGAAGCTGGGCTGGATCATGGCTCTCGTCCAGAGATAGTATGCTCGCTAGTTCCAGGCGATCACTGAGCAGGCGCGCACCATCCAGAAAGACGCAGTCTGGACGATAGATCTTGCGATCTGGCCGTGTTCCTACAATGACGTTCCCGGCTCGAAGCACGCGCGCAGCCGCCCGATGTTCCGAACTATCCAGACCAATCATAGCCGGTCGAGGATTGACCAGGAGCAGGGCCGCAAGCGTTCGGGTCCAGGAACGGGTAAGCAGGGCTGTCGCCGCTGCATACACCAGTGAGAGCGGGCTTACCACCTGTAGATAACGCTCAAAAAGCGTTGGCGCGACCGGTGCCGGGCGCGGGGCTGGTGTAAAGGCCTCAAATGAGGTATCGCGCTGTAGGCGCAAAGTAAAGGGACCACCAAAGAGGAGAGCGCCGGGGGGTATGGTGCCTCCTGGATAGACGGGCATCGGCAGAGCATCGCGTCCAATCGCGGTGCCTCTTCCCTCTATAACGGAGGCCGCCAGAGGCGTACGCTCACTCGCCTCAAGCTGAATGGTTGCGCCTGGTTGAGCCGAAGGGGCCTGCGCAATGCTCTCTTCATGCTTTCGCCAGGCTGTCCGCTGCTCATAAGTTTCAGTAGAGAGGAGGAGCGAATCAGACTCGTTAACGCCTAGAGCCAGAGCATTATTGGAGAGGGTCTGAGTAATCATCCCTGGAATGCTAAAGAGAAAGTCGGACACGGTTCGCCCTAATAGCTTGCGCGCACCATAGCGAATAGGCGGAATACCCTGGAGAATGCCGAGAATACTGGCGACTTGTGCCGCGACGGAGGCGCCTGGGAGCGGTTCCTGAACGCTTAGAAAGCGGCGTGTGGCGAGGAGTCCAAGCCCTAGAGCGGCCCCAATGGAGTGTGTAGCGCTACGTATTAAGGGGCCAGGATCAAGTGGATCACTCGGTTGCGTCTCATCGGGAACATCTGGCAAATCTACCCCCATAGCATCTGCGATCAGATCCTCCAGCTCTACTTCATGTTCAGTATATTCGACGAGTATGCGTCCGGTGAGCGCGTTTGCGGTGACATGTACACCGGGGCGTTGCTCCAGGCGCTCTATGAGGCGCTTAGCCAGGCTCGGATCGCAATCTAAGCCGCGCACTGGGATGCGCATCCGGATTGTTTTCCCCTGCCGCTCCTTTTTTACAGACGGCCGGAATGGTTTATGAGTGGAGGCCAGTTGCTTCGTAGAGGTAGTGTCCGCTGGCGGTTCAAGCGTTTGTAGCATTTCAAGAATGGCTGGCTCACTGGTGAGGTGTGGGTCAAATTGAATAAGCATATTCTCTGTAAGAGGATTAGCCTGCACACGCTGCACACCCGTTACATGGTGAAGCTGTGCCTCCAGGCGTTGCATCCCTTGCCCGAACCAACCTGGTACGTGTACCCGTATTCTCCCTGGTATTGCGTGTAGAACCTGGACTTTCTCTGTGACAACTATGCCCATAATAGCCCCCAATTTCTTGCTCAAATACGCAACAAAGCACACCTCTTATAGGGGGCAGAGCTTGCTCGGTCTCTGAGTCCATGCGAATATAGACTCTACTTACCCTGATTTATAGATTTGGTCGCAGGGTCAGTGGGTTGTTGCTGATTGGTTGTTACAGCTTGCCTATTAGCTTGTGGAGAGCTTTCGGCTGAAACACGCCCTTTCTGGAAACCATGAGCCATGCTCTTGCCAAATGAAGCGGCTGTCTCTCCAGCTATCAATGCGCCTGCGAGGCCATAGACGGCCCCTTTGCGTAGAAGTTTACGTGCCTTTGGCGAGAAGATCGCTGCAGCTACCACTGCTGTAGCAGCTACCTCCGGCTCCACGAAATCTTCAAGATCCATCATAAGAACCGCGCCATGCGTGGACCCCTGGGTTTAGACATGGGGAGGAGCATGGCGCACTCCTTTCTTTTTTTACTATTTGGCACAAATATCACATATATGGTATAATTTGTGCATGGATAGAACGGTGCGGATTCAACTTCAACCGAATACAGAACAGTCCCACGTCTTGCAGGAAACGTTGGTGCAGTTTACCGTTGCCTACAATCATGTGTGTGTCTATGGTTGGCAGCATTGCGAGAAGAACGGTGTCAGGCTTCATCATGCCACCTACTACGAGACGAAATCCTTGTGTCCTGGTCTGGTGAGTGACTTGCTCATTCAGGCTCGGGTCAAAGCCACCGAAACGCTTCGCAGTGCTTTCACCTGGAAAGCCAAGAAGGAAGCGTCCTATCCGAAAAAGGTTGCTAACGCACAGAAACAGGGGAAACCCGCTCCTCTCTTCAAGCCTGTTCGTTGCCCTTCCTCTGAGCAGTGTGCGGTTCGTTACAATGTTCACACCTACTCCCTCAATTGGGAAACACAAACGATTCGCGTTTCGACCACGCAAGGCAAAATGACTCTTCCCTTTACCGTTCCTCATTTCAGTGAGCGATATCGTGGGTGTAACATTGCTACTGCTGACCTGATCCACCGCAAAGGGAAATGGTGGCTGCATGTCGTGGTCAATGTTCCCGAACCTGTTGTTCAAGCCAATGACACGGTTGTTGGTGTGGACTTGGGCTTGAATCGTCCTGCTGTGACTTCCAACCGTCACTTCCTTGGCTCTCGCCACTGGAAAGAGGTTGACCGCCGTACGTTCCGTCTCCGTCGCAAACTTCAGTCCAAAGGAACCACGTCTGCCAAACGGCATCTCAAAAAGCTGTCGCGTAAGCAGATGCTTTTCCACCGGGACTGTGACCATGTGCTCTCCAAACGCATCGTGCAAAGCGTAACCCCTGGAGCAACAATTGTGCTTGAGAACTTGACCAATATTCGAGAAGGAGTCCGACATCGCAAAGGTGAAGGACAACGTAAGTTGCATTCCTGGTCCTTTGCGCAGTTGTACGGCTTCATTGTCTACAAAGGGCAAGAACAGGGAATGGTGGTTGAACGCATTGATCCGCGTCATACCTCGCAGACCTGTTCTCGTTGTGGGCATCAAGCACGCAACAATCGGCGTTCTCAATCGGTCTTTCACTGTCGCTCCTGCGGGTATCAACTTCATGCAGACCTCAATGCTGCATACAACATCCGAGACAAATTTTGTCTTGCTCAGGGTGGTAGACCTGTCCTGAGTGGGTCGCTGTCAGACGTCCTCTCGTCTCACGCTTCGGCTTAGGGACAAGCCCCTGGCTTTCGCCATGGGGTATCTGACATTGCTACCTCTCTTTGAGAAAATCTGTCACGTAGTACAACAATTTGAGGAATCCATCCCACCAGCACAAATACCTATCCTTAAGGAACAGTTGAAAGAAGATAAATACGCAAAGTCGGTTTATAAAATTTGGCTTAGTAGAGAAAACACGCCCCTGTCTTACAGGAAGTAACAATATAGCCCCCAATATGGCACCATCTTGGGTGCCTGTGCTATGCTATATGCACCAATAGTCTCTAAAGGTAAATATGCATGCATTATGCCAGCCAGTGGCGTTGCGATATCGCCCGGCGTATCGCGCCCATTACCGCCGGTAACCCTGCTGTCAGCGCCATTATGGTAAGTGGCTTGACCTCGCGCCTATCAGCTTGCTCCCCACCAGGGATTTGCCACCATCCAGTCCCTGGTCCTTGAAAGCTACAACCTGGCAGTCCAGGCCCTCCCCCAGCTTGCAGAGGAGATCACTCACGCTCGCACGCGCTTCCTCCACCAGCGCAAGCGCTTCGAGCATGCGCCTTCCCACTAGTAGCCGCGTACGTCAGTAGCAGGCCCGCTACTTGCGTACGCGGCTACTAGTGGAGAGAGGGGTTTGCAAACACTATTCGATCTTTTCGGCAGTACTCGCCGCCGGGGCGCAGAGCGCGGCAAGTACACATAGAAAGACCACCAGGAATAACGCGAGTCGAAGTCCCACTCGATCAGCAATAAAACCAATCATGGATGGACCGGCAATCATGCCAAAATATCCCCATGTTGTGACCGTTGCAAGAGGGGAACCCGTATCCTGCCTGGCGAGGCGTCCCGCCGCACTTACCACAAGAGGAAACGGAACGGAAAGGCCGATTCCTACCAGGCTCAGGCCAAAGAGCACCATGGGTGTCCAGGTAAACACTAGCGCCAGAGTAAGCCCGATGGCCGCAAGTAAGCAGGCGCTACACACAAGCATAGCCGCCCCGAAGCGCATTACCAGCCTATCGCCAGCACTGCGCCCAAGAGTCATACAGAGTAAAAAGGCAGTGAAGCCTGTCGCTGCTAATCCGGCTCCGGTATGGAGCGTACTGGAGAGATACACAGCGCCCCAATCGAAGATAGCCCCTACGCTGAGGAAGGCACAGAAAGCAATTATCCCTAACAATATGAGTGGCCGTGAGAAATGCAGAGGTAGCGCTTTCTGAGTGGGTTGTTTTCGTGCGTTTTGTATCGACCTTGATGGCAAAAGCCAACACGAACTCCCTATGAGGCCAGCACAGGCGCAGATAGCGATGGAGAGAAAATGGAGATCAGGGCTTACATGTAAAGCAGCCAAAATACTACCGAGTGAGGCGCCGACCAGGCTGCCCACGCTAAAGCACGCATGGAACGAATTCAGAATAGATCGGCCATATGCCTGCTCGACATCGGCGCCCTGCATATTCATTGTGATATCCATTGCGCCACTGCCGGCCCCAAAGGAGGCAAGCGCCAGGAAGAGTAGCGGCAAGGTTGGCGCTACAGCCATCAGAGGAAGTGCAACACCCATACCAAGCGCGGCAACAGTGCTAATCACATTGCTGCCATAGTGCCTGGAGAGGCGACTGGCAATATTCATAGCGAGAAGTCCACCGACGGTACATCCCAGTAAGGCCAGCCCTAGTTGGCCTGAAGGTAGGGCAAGCTTCATTTGTAGCTCAGGAAGACGTGTTGACATAGTAGCCGTCATCAGGCCATTCAAGAAGAAGAAGACACTCACTGCTATTCGAGCTAGATCTGAGCGCCGTTTATCTGTTTGCTGAGATTTTGTTATCATAGCACCCTTCATTCCAGGAGAGAGCGGTGCCCAAAGATGCCATGGTATACAAAGGTTTGGGCACACTGACTCTACGAGGCCGATGTGGCCTTTATTTGTCCATAAGTGGTAGTGAAGGGGACATACTCGCTTGAAGAGTGGAGATGCAGCGAAAAGGAGAATGAGATGCGCAGCATAAACTCCATCGCAGGATCACCTCTTAAGTGCGAGATGCCCGGCGATACACGCCGCGAAGATGAGAAGAGAGGTAGGAAGCTATGAGAAAACAGCCTGTTATAACAGAACAGGTATAATTGTGGATTTGTAGCCTGTATTACCCCGCGTAAGCCCGGCGTGATCGCTTAGGCGGGTAGTTTAGTTGCGTTAATCATGGTTTCGCTTGCTTTCACACAAATGGTTTTCTCTGGGTAAGGTCAGATCTTTTGTACACAAAACTCTACCAGGAGACTGACGCTCTGTCAAGCCGCTTGCAGAGCGAGGAATATAGAGAGCGTCAAGAAAGAGGGCCAAATTTGTCCTTTTTATAAAGTATATTACATGTATGAGTTGACAAGGTAGATACACAAGTATTCGACATATTTTATTTAAAGGGGGAAAAGAGATGACTCATCCTACAGAATCACCTTTGGACCAGGGGTTTGTAGAATACCTCAATCCTGAGCATCTGCATAAAAATCCAGCGTTTACACAGGTAATTAGCGTTAGTGGGCCAGCGAAAACCATTTATGTTGGTGGCCAGAACGCAGTGGATGCACAGGGAAATATTATAGGTAAGGGGGATATCAAAGCACAAACTCAACAGGTGCTCGCCAACATACGCGAGGCGTTAGCTGCCGCCGGGGCCGAGCCCAGGCATATCATCAAATGGAATCTATACCTTGTCCAGGGTCAATCGCTGCGTGAAGGATTTGCGGCCTTTCAGCAATTCTGGGGGCAGCGTCCCAATCCACCTGCTATTACTATGGCTTATGTCGCGGGGCTGGCGAATCCCGACTTCCTCCTGGAAATGGATGTCACCGCAGTCGTTCCATTAGCTTAATTAATTGTACAACCTATATTCTAATGTATTCTAAAAGGTGCCAGGAACCGCATACTCGGTTCCTGGCACCTTTTAGAATACATTAGAATATACGAGTTTTCGTACGTCTTATATTTGTGTGGCTAAAAAATAGAAGAATTAGGAAATATGTGGTATTTTTATCAGGTAGAGTGCTGAAATTTAGCATTTGAGACGCTATAATGGAAGATAGTACGCTTTTCTTTATATTACTACATTTGACTGCCCTTATCCCCCATGGTTCCTTGTCTCCTAGCCTGGCGGCAATGAGCTATTCATCTTAGATCTGGCGGCGTTTCGGTAAGGAGGGAGCCTTGAGTACGAAAATAACCTATCACCAGCAGGTGAGCTACTGTGGTAAGCCAACGTGTAGCCGCTGCCGCGAAGGGATCGGCCACGGCCCTTACTGGTATGCCTACAAGACTGAGAATGGCCACACAACGCGTACATATATCGGCAAGGAGCTTCCCCCCGAGGTAAAGGCTACACAGGAGGAGCTGGCTGGTATGCAACTGGATAAATTGTCACCACGCGTGACGAGTGCCGCAGCCCTGGAGAGTGGCTCGGCCTTCTTCCGTGCCCATTTGCTGGGGCAGCTACGCCTGGAGCGTCGTGCACAACGCCAATGGGCTCCCGTGACCGAGAGCGAATGGCGGCAGGGGACGCTCCGCACGCTCTTCGCTTACCTGCTTTGCCAGCCCGGACGGTGTGCCAGTAAGCAGGATATCGTGCGCGATCTCTGGCCCGCCGCCGGGGTCGATGCCTGGTCACTGCTGGATAAGACGTTGGCCCACCTGGAGCATGAGCTGGCGACTCCCCTCTCCATGAAAGGCGGGAAGGCGACGGCCCGCCAGGCACGTGCGCAGCAGCCCCTAGTACGGATCACGGAAGACGAGGTTATCCTGGCGGGACAGGCCCAGATCTGGGTAGATGCCGATGGCTTTGAGCAACTCGTAGACGTGCTGACAAGCTCAGCTACTAGCGAGCCAGGACCAGAGCGTGAGCAGTTACTGGTACAGGCCGCCACGCTCTACGGCGGAGACCTCCTACCTGAGGAGCGCCAGGCCCCATGGCTGCTAGAACGTCGCCTACGCCTGCGCCAGGCCTGGCTCTCGCTTCTAATTGAGCTGACTGATCTCGCGATAGCCCGCCAGGATTCGTTGGGTGCCCTCAAGATGTTGGATCGCGTGCTGGCGGTCGACTCTCTCAATGAGCAGGCGGTGCAGCGCTCGATCTATCTGATGGCGCGTCTTAACTGGCGCGGTGATGCGCTACGTGCCTATAAGCGCCTGGAGGCGGAACTGTTCCGGGAAGAGGGACGTAGACCCTCGCTCGAAACTCGTGAACTCTATGATGCCGTGCGCAATGGGCGCGAGCCACAACCTGTCTTCGCCTCTACACACGCCACACCCCAGGTGGCTCATTCGGTTCCCGCGGCTCCTGCATCCCCCACGGCCTCTGTACCCCCAGTAGCCGCGTACGCCAGTAGCAGACCCCCAGTCCAGATTGGTCGCCCGCGCCAGAGTCCCCTTGTAGGGCGTACCAGCGAGCTGGAGACGCTGTATGGCTTACTCGACGAGGTGGAGCAGCAGGGGCGCCAGGCATATCACTCACAGCGTCGGGCCACGGGCCTGCCACTGGATACGCAGCGTCGTCCGCAATGTGTCTTTTTAATGGGGGTGACAGGTATTGGCAAGACGCGCCTGGCGGAAGAGATGGCGCGCCAGGCACGTCTGCATGGCTGGAATATCGCCTGGAGCCGTGTCTACCATCAAGAGAGCGGTATTCCTTACCACATCTGGACCGATGCGCTCCGCAAGACCATAGCCGAAGCCAAGCTCTTCTCGGATATATTCGCCTCCTTTGGTACTCATGCACAGCTAGCGGGTTCATCCTCGCTCGCGGCGCCGGGTACGCAAAGCTCGCGCCTTGCTCTCCAGGAGCGCACACAGGTGGTGACCCAGGAGCAGAAGAACCTCTCGCGCTCCACCAGGGGCCGCCCACGGCGTGCGCCTCGTGAGATGCCGCCCGCGCCAGAGGCGTTGCCTACCGCTTCACTGCAACTCCAGCCGCTGGTAACCCTTCTGCCTGAGCTGGCCTCGCTGGTACCTAATCCGCGTGGCACCCTTATGCCTTTCCTCTCGCCTGAGCAGGAGCAGTTACGCTTGCACGAGGCCGTACGTGATCTCCTCTTCGCCGCCAGTGAGTCCGCGCCCCTGTTGGTGGTGCTTGACGATATCCAGTGGGCAGATGCCAGTAGCGGTGATCTGCTGGGCTATCTCGCGCGCCATGCTGCGGGCCGACCCCTGCTCTTCGTTGCCACCTGTCGCGAGACCGAGCTGCCGGAGACGCACCCTTTGCGCAACCTGATCAACCATATGCAACGTGAGCACTCGGTGCGTACCCTCCAGATTGAGCCGTTGAGCAGCGAGGAGATCGCGCGCCTGGTGTCGCACCTGCCAGAAGACATGGTCCAGCGCATTCAATCGCAGGCCGCGGGCAACCCCTATTTCGCGGAAGAGCTGGCGCACTCGACGCCTCCCACCCTGCCCTCTTCCATCACCGCCGCGCTTGAGCATCGTGTTCGCACATTAAGTCACGCCTGCCGACAGTTGTTGGGGAGCGCCGCCGTGCTGGGAGGATCGTTCGAGTTTACTACACTCTATGCCATGGAATCTGCCTCCTCTAGCCCGGTCAATGAGGATACCGTGATCGAGTATCTGGAAGAGGCCCTGGAATCTGGCGTATTGAGCGAGGAGCGTGTGGGCGTACGTGCTATCTATCACTTCTGGCACCCCCTGCTGGTCAACCATCTGTATGACCATGTCTCCGCCGCTCGTCGCGCTCGCCTGCACCAGCGAGCCGCCAATGTCTTGCAAGAAATGTATGAGGGGCATGAAGACGAGGCTGCCGCGACCATTGTACGCCACCTCGTCGCCGCAGGTGCTCCCGCGGAACGTATTGTCTACTACGCGCAGCTTGCTGCTGAGCATGCCTATGCCCTGCCCGCATATGCCGAGGCCGAGCGCCACTATCGGCTAGCATTGGAGCAGCTCGATGCGCCGGAGCGTCCCTTCGCCAGGCGCGACAGCTCGGCTGTTATACCTGAATCAGAGGAGCAGCATAATCTACGCCTTAGCCTCCTTGAGCGCCTAGCGGAGTGTACCATGATTCGCGGGCACTTCAGCGAGGCCCGCGCGCTCTATGAGCGTGTCTTGCAGATGCGCGACTCAGAGCAGCCCCTGGCGCCCTTCGAGGCCCAGAAACAGGCCCTGCTCTGGGGCGAGGTTGGTCGCTGCTGGCGCAATGCCAGTGATACCAGTATGGCTCGCACCTGCTGTGAGCGTGGCGAGCGCGTCTTGCGGGAGGCTGGCATTACCAGTGGACCCGCCTGGGCGCGCCTGCGTTACCAGCAAGGCAGCATCTATCGCATGGAGGGACGCTATCGCGAGGGTCGCCAGGCCGCGCGCGAATCGCTGGACTTCTTCGATAGTCAGCAGACCATGCACCTGGTGGGCCCCATTATTCAGGCCACGCGCCTGGAGCGTGCCCTGGCCGGTGATCCCGTTGACCTGGGGAATACCCACCGCCTCCTGGGATCACTCTCCGATGCTGAAGGACACGCCGAAGACGCTCTGGAGCACCTGGAGACCGCCCTCATCATCTTTGAACAAGCCGAGCATAAGCGCTTGATCGCGCACGTCTGCTGCGACCTGAGCTATGTGCAGATCAAGAAGGGCGACTTTGAAGATGCCCAGGCCAAGCTGCGTCACTCCCTCAACCTGGCCCAGAGCGTCGACGATGCTCCCCTTATCGGCGTCATATGCAGCAACTACGGCGAATTGTATGCCATGAAAAACGAGCTGGACGAGGCCGAGAACTGGTATCGCCGCAGCCTGGCCTATGCTCATAGCCATAAAGACAAGGTTTATATCAGCCAATGGAATAGTCGCCTGGCCGCCGTCCTCCTTGAAGAGGACAAACTTGCGGAGGCTGCGAACTGCATCGTACAAGCCGTCAGGACCGCCCGTGTTATCCGCAACAACCCCAGCCTGGGGCGTGCCCTTGTCAGCCTGGGAAATTACCGCATCGCCGAAGCCCTGGGCATGGAGACCCTACCCACCATTCGCCGTCGCCTGCTCACACACGCCCTGCACAACCTGAAGCGTGCCCTCGCCCTCGAAGGTCTCGAAGCCGAGACCCGTGTGCGTGCTCACCTGGCCCACGCCCACGCTGAACTCCTCCTGGAGCAGCCTGATGCCCGCGAACACCTGCACCAGGCTCTCCACGAGGCCCGCGCCTGCGACCTCGTTTCCCTCGTCCAACAAAGCGAGCGCCTATTAGTGTAGCTCGACCAGGTCGGGGTCGGTGGGGGCAAATTCCCTGCTTTCAGGATAGAGTTCGAAGGCCTGTTGTAGCGTCGTCTTGGCTTTCTCTAGCTGGTCATGCGTAGCGTAGAAGCAGGCCAGGTTATAGAGCATGTAACCTTTTAGCGTGTCGGGCACCTCACCCTCTACGACCCTGCCCGCCCAGGCCTCATATGTGTGTAGCGCGCCTGCAACGTCGTGCCGGTCGAGGAGATAATACCCCAGGTGAATCTGGGTATGCTCGTAGCAAATTCCCATGAAGGAGAGGTAGAGTGGCATACCTTCTTGCACCCAGTCGAAGCGCTTGAAGGCCGTCAAATCCTCTTCTGAGAATTGCTCGGTCAACGCGATGAGATCGGCATATACCTGGTTGGATTCAGCGAGAATGTCTGGCCAGGAGTGATAGCGGTTCTCCTCGAAGACGACGGGATTGATCTGCTCAAAATGCCCAATCTCCTCCGGCTGTGGCTCCTGGCGTAACTGGGCCTGCAACTTGAGCACGAGTCGCTGCCGCCAGAACGACAGGTGCGCCACATGGTCTTTGGCAGACCAGTGGTCAGGCTCGCCAATAGCAGCCAGCTCGGCGGAAGGCAGTCCCTGAAAAAAGGCATTCTGCTCAGCCTGTGCCTGGCGTAAGAGGTCAAGTAAAATGGGTTTAAAAGCCTGTTTGCTCATGGTTATTTTTCTTCCTTGCATTGTTTGAATGAAATGGGAACATACGCAAGGCATACATAGCCCTGCAAGCAACATCTAACATCACAATATCTAAAGATGGGAGAGAACAAAAGGAGGCAATGCACCGGAAGAGAGGATATAACGCTTGCCTATCAGCAGCAAATATTCCTGACACCTGAGATGCAGAGCCCCATTGAAGGCCTAAAGAAACGGCTCATAAAGCGCACCTCCTTTCAGTCTAGCAAAAACGTCATCCAATAAGCCGAGTATACCAGAATGCCCCGCTTCTAGCAAGGTAAAAAAAAGAGTAAGGGATCTGCTACATGAGGATACAATCATACCGAGATATCGCAAAGACGAGAGAAATAAGGAGCGGACGCACCATTCGATTGCTAGGTGCGCCGCTTCTCTTGCATACAGCAAACTTGCTTCTACAGGACCTTTGCAGAGCGGGAATGCTCTCGCTGAATAATATACACGCCGAACCACTCAATTTAAAGAAATGCTGGCGCATTTTGGCCTGAAAGCAGCTCTTGGAGACAAGCAGAGCAGTCAGTATCACTTAAGATGAACGAATTGTACTATGGTCTTTATGGCCAAAAATAAGTAACATATGAGGTGTAATCTGCTCTTTGCTCAAATTAATTATGGCCTAAAGTAAGTAGTACGCGAAGCTTCATTGTAAATGGTGCTGGGGTTGGCATGGAGGAAGCTGAGGGAAACAGGATTACATCTTTTTAATCACAGGCGATACACCTTTTAGGCCATGACACGTCGTGAGGTACGTCCTATACTACTGGCGCAGAGATAGGTCATATTGGAGGGAAGAACAGTACACCAGAGGATTTAGATGCCTTTATGCGTGGCTATACTCAAGCCATAGGAACACAATTTCCTGGTATCAGTAAGATTAGCGTCCAAACTGGGACCAGCCATGGCGGCGTACCCCTGCCTGATGGGGGAATGGCCGAAGTGAAACTCGACTTCTCAGTTCTCGAACGGACTGGGCAGGTCGCGCGTGAGAAGTATCACATCTGTGGAGTAGTACAACACGGTGCGTCAACACTTCCCAACGAACTCTTTGACCAGTTTCCCAGGCATCAAACGCTTGAGATTCACCTGGCGACCGGATTTTAGAATACGCTTTACGCCAGCTTGCCAGAGGAATTGCGCACACGCATGTATCAGTGGGCAGAGAATAACTGCCAGGGGGAGTGGGAAGAGGGATGGAACAAGCAGCAGCCCATCAGGAAAGCACTTGAGCAACAATTTCGCTCTCTCTTTGAGAGGTTAAATGTCTTCAATACACAGTCTACATTGGCAAAATATGTTTGAAGATTTACAACGAAAAACAGACTGGCTATAAGGAGCAAACAAACATCTATGGGAGGCATTTTAGGATTACTTGCCGCGATTGGTTGGGGAAGCGCCGATTTTCTTGCACGGTATGCTACGCGTTATATTGGGAGTTATCGCACGCTCTTCTTCATTCAGTTCATTGGCCTGGCTGGTTTGAGTGTCGTCATGTTTGCAACTGGGTCTCTACAATCTCTCTCTCGCTTGACGGGTGACATCTGGATCTGGATGGGCTTGGCGGCTCTCCTTTATACTGGAAGCACACTGGCGCTTTACCGGGCCTTTGAAGTTGGCAAGCTTGCCCTGGTTTCTCCTATCGCAGCCAGTTACGCGGCTCTTACGACGCTGCTCGCGTTTGTGAGTGGTGAGCAACTTTCCCGGCTTCATGTATTGGGTATAAGTCTTGCTCTTGTGGGAGTACTACTCGCAGTCATTCCGCAAGCTTCAGGAACAGAGAAGTCTAAGATGCGAGCACGCGGCATTGGCTGGGCCATAGGTGCAGCCATCGGTCTGGGCTTCACCTTCTGGATCTTAGGTTTCCATATTACACCAACGCTGGGTGGGATCACGCCAATCTGGCTGCTCCGCTTGGTGGCACCAGTCCTGCTCATGTTGGGAGCACGTCCGCTTGAGCAATCTCTTGAGTTGCCGCCCTACCCAGTCTGGAAATATCTCATAGGTATAGGTCTTCTTGACACGGGTGCCTTTGTCGCTAATGCGCTCGGGTTTACGCTGGCTCAAGTTTCCCTTGTGAGCGTGCTTGGCTCCCTCTTTAGCGCTGTCACCGTCCTACTGGCCTGGTTTGTCTTGCATGAACAACTCTTCTGGCGGCAATGGCTGGGAATTGGTACCATTTTTCTGGGAATTTTTCTTGTCAATAGTTGAGACACCCTTTGCATCAAAAAGCAAGAAACTATGCTACCATATATTCGTGATAGTCATACTTTGTGTTTACTGGGCAGCATAAAGAAGAGGCGAAAGGAAGTAGTTGTAGATGTTGGAGGGCGTATACGTTTATACACGATCCGTTGTTGGAGACCAAGTTTGCCATTCCCATTTCACCACATGCCTTGATGACTCGTCCTCGGCTGACCACTCTGCTCAATCAAGGATTGCAGCGGCAACTACTTCTTGTCTCAGCGCCAGCTGGTTTCGGCAAAACAACGCTACTTGCACAATGGCAGAAAGCACTTTCGCAGAAGTCGGTGTTTACGGCCTGGGTAACGCTTGATAAAGGTGACAATTATCTCCTCTCCTTTTGGCGATATGTCCTTGCCGCTTTCAATAAATGTCAGGAAGGTATCGCTACAGAGGCATTAGATGCGGTTATGGCTCCACAGAAGCCGCGTATCGGGTATGTGCTTACGGCGTTACTCCAATTCAGTAGAAGCCAAGAACAGAAGGAAAGTTTCCTTCGCCTAGAAATTGAAGAGTATATCATGAGTAGTATAAGATATACTATTAGCAACAATAGAGAACGCCGCGAAAATAGGAAGAGAGAAATATACATATGCCAACTATGCGGGTTATTTCGGTCAACGTGGGGTTGCCGCGAACGGTCAACTGGGAAGGCAAAGAATTCCAGACCGCCATCTATAAGCAGCCGGTAGAAGGGCGTGTACGTGTGCGCAAAGAGAACCTAGACGGTGACCGCCAGACTGACCTGAAGAACCACGGTGGGTTTGATAAAGCCGTCTACGCTTATTCCGCCGACAACTATCCCTACTGGCAGCGAGAACTGAATCGTGATGAACTGCCCTGGGGTTCCTTTGGCGAGAATCTGACTCTCACAGGCCTCAACGAGCGCGAGGTACGCATCGGCGATATATTTCGTATAGGCAATGCAATCTTCCAGGTCACACAGCCGCGCACCCCTTGCTATAAGCTAGAGGCGCGCCTCCAGCAGGAGCGCTTTATCAAGCCTTTTCAAGATAGTGGCCTCGTCGGCTTCTACCTGGCTGTGCTTGAAGAGGGCGATGTCGCAGCGGGTGATCTAGTTGAACTGCTCAAGCGCGACGAGACCAGTATGAGCATCGCCGAAGTCGCAGCGGTCATCGGCGATAAGAGCGACCTCGTGGCCCTGCGCCGCGCCGCCGAACTTGAGCATTTCCCTCCCAAGGTCCGCGCCATCTTTGCCCGCTCCCTACGCAGAAAAGAAGCATTAGTCTAAAACAGGGTAAGGTAATGGGCGATGGTTTTCGCGCGCTGAGGCTTGCTACTGGCTTCACGGCTACTGAGGCGCGTACCTCTCAAAACAGAGTAAGGTAATGGGCGATGGTTTTCTTGCGCGTTGCGCAAGAAAACCATCGCCCATTACCTTACTCTAAGAGCGCCGTAGGTGCGAAGAGACCAGGTAGGTGTGACTTTTGCGTATCTCGCAGCCATATTTTTGACGATGAGATAGGCCGTACGATATAAGTAGTCTAGAAGAGTATCAGTGAACTCCCGCTGAGCTGAAGACGCAGCGGCTTCTTCGGAAGTCGTCGGGTCTGAGGTTTGGTCGCTTTTACGGAAGCTCAAGTTCACCAGACTCAGCCCCAGAAATGGGAGCTCCGTTCGCTAGGTCATGTCACCTGCGGTTGACGCATCAGACCGCTGCTCTGTCGCCTGGGTTTAAGTAGGACTGAGGGAAAGTCCGGTGATTCAGGTGCAAAAAGCCTTTTGAACCTTGTCGAGATGAAGCCGGATTCCTCTGGTGGTCACAGCCAAAGGATACGCACCACCTCCCTTCGGGGAGAGCATTTTTCCGAAAGGAACGCTGTATGGTTCTTGTTTCTGTTCTCAACTCGGATGGCAGGCCCTTGATGCCATGCCTCCCGCCCATCGCCCGACTGCTGCTCAAAGCAGGCAAAGCTAAAGTGGTGCGGCGTACCCCCTTTACCATCAAACTGCTTGTGCCCCTAACACACGAGCATACTCAGCCCTTGACCCTGGGTATGGATACAGGGAGCACGGTGGTAGGCGCAGCCGTTGCCGATGAGCAGGGAAAGGTAGTCTACCTTTCTGAAGCGGAACTGCGCAACGATATCACCACCACCATGAAAGAACGGGCAGCCAAACGGCGCAACCGACGCCAACGGAAGACGCGCTATCGTCCAGCACGCTTCAACAACCGTCGCAACTCGACGAAGCAGGGAAGATTCTCCCCGACGATGGGCAGCAAAATCGAGGGACACCTGCGGGAATTTCGCTTTGTGCAAGCAATCTTCCCGATCACGCATATTGTGTTAGAAACAGGCACTTTTGACCCGCATGCCCTCAAACACCCGGAGGTCTTGCGCAAGAAGTGGTTGTATCAACAGGGGATCAATTATGGGTTTGCCAACACCAAAGCATTTGTGCTCACACGAGATGATTACACCTGCCAACAGTGCAAAGGGAAATCAAAAGACCGACGACTGGAAGTTCACCACATCATCTTCCGTAGCCAGAACGGAAGCAATGAGCCAGAGAACTTGCTTACCCTCTGCAAAACCTGTCATGATGGCCTGCATGCAGGAACGATCACCCTCAAACAGAAGGGCAAGAAGAAAGGAACATTGCGACATGCCACGCAGATGAATAGCATCCGGGTGCAACTGCTCAAGCGTCTTCGCGCCGAAGAAACGTGGGGATTTGTCACTAAAGAGCATCGGATGCTGGCAGGTCTACCCAAAACCCATGCCCATGACGCCGCCATCATTGCCACACGAGGAATCGCGCCGATTTTCTGCACGACGCAGGTGCTCCAGAAGAAATGTATCTCGGATGGGGATTACCAGCAGACGAAAGGGGTGCGAAGTGAGCAGCCCATCACCACGGGCAAAATCCAGGGCTTTCGCAAATTCGACACCGTTCGCTACCGGGGCCAGGAATACTTTATCAAGGGACGCATGTCGACCGGCTATGCGATCCTGATGGGACTGGACGGCAAGAAGGTCGATCTGAAGCCCATTCCCAAATTTGAGAAGATGAAGCGCGTGAGTGCACGATCCACATGGATGATCAGTCAAAAACCATGCCAGGTTGTTGATCCTCTCCCACCTCATGTTCGTGCGGAAGGGTCGCAAAAAGCTGCTGGTTTTCTCTGGAGATGAGGGAAAGCTGGTGCTTGAAGAAATGGCAAATCGGTCGCATGTTGCTTTTGAAGCGATTGAAGTAGGTCAAGACTATCTTCACGGCTTGGTGAAAAGCGAACCTCGCATGTTACCGCTGGCTCTTGTCCGTCCATGAAAACAGAAATCGACCGTTCAGGGATGACAAAGGCATGCGCAAAACGTTGAAAACGAAGTTCTGGAAAGAGCGGACATTTTGGAGTAATGGATACGTCTGCCGTACTCTTGGAAACATCAGTCAGGAGACTATCCGTCAGGATATCGGAAGTCAGCGGTGAAGCGCGGCGTTCATCCACGAGGCTGAAGACCTCGTGGTTTTCTCGCCACGCCTCTATAAAAAGATAAACCATCTTTAGAATAAAGGACCAGTATGAGTCAGAGAGCAATAGACCTTGTGCGGCAGTTTCCCCAGGAGCGCGTCTTTCTTATAGGCGATGCGCTCCTGGATACCTATCTGGAGGGAGAGGCCTCGCGGCTCTGTCGCGAGGGACCAGTTCCGCTCCTGTGGAAGACGAGAGAACAGCATGCCCCGGGCGGCGCCGCCAATGTCGCCGCCAACCTCAAGGCCTTGAACGCTCACGTCTCTTTTCTCAGTGTGATCGGTAACGATTACGCCGGGTCTCTCTTGCGTGGCGAACTGGAGGATATGGGCATCGACCCGCAATGGTTGCTGGAAGACGACACGCCATTGACTCCCCATAAAATGCGTATCCTTGCCGAAGGTCAGTATGTCATTCGCCTCGACGATGGCGCGCGCCAGGGCGTGACCGTGCGCCCTACGAATGAAGCTCTCCGCACTCGCTTACATCAATATATTGAAGAGCTTTACGCCGATTGTGACGTGGTCGTGATCTCAGACTACCACTATGGCGTTGTCTCGCAGCCAGTCATCGAACAACTCACAGCCCTTGCCAGGCGCAAACCCAAGCCCATCTTGATCGACTCGCAGGCCTTGCAGCGCTTCCAGCATCTCCCGGCCACGGTTGTCACCCCCAACCACGCCGAAGCCCAGCGCCTCGTTGAACTGGGCGGAGAGACACCCGCCGAGGATTGGGAAGAGCTTGCGCAGCAGCTTCATAAGATCCTGCATGTTGACTATGTCGCCATCACGCTGGCGGAACATGGCGTCTACCTGCGCCCGCGCGGTGACGCCCCCGGCCTGCATGTACCTACTCGCCCGGTCGAGAACGCCCAGGACGTCGGTGCGGGCGATTCCTTTGCCGCCGCCTTCTCACTAGCTCTGGCCGCCGGGGGAAGCATCGAAGAGTCTGCCCAGATCGGACTTGATAACGCGGGCATCGCGGTCACCAAGCCCCGCACGGCCTTTGTCTCACAACAGGAACTGCTGCAACGGGCGAGTTTACGTACCTTCACGGCTGTCTTGCAAACCCAGGAAGATGAGCTTGAGAGGCTTCGCGCCACGCTGGAAATCGAACGCTTGCGCGGGAAAACCATCGTCTTTACCAATGGCGTCTTCGATATTCTGCACGCCGGACATATTCATTTCTTGCGCCAGGCCCGACAGCTGGGCGATGTCCTCGTCGTGGCCATCAACAGTGACCGCAGTACACGCAGCCTGAAGGGTCCAGGCCGGCCCATTCACAGCGAGCAAGATCGCCTGGCCCTCGTCGCGGCGCTCGACCCCGTCAACTACACCCTGCTCTTCGACGAAGACACCTCCAGCTCGATTATCAGCACGCTCCGCCCCGATGTCTACGTCAAAGGTGGAGACTACAGCGATGAGGCCATCCCAGAAGCAGCTGCCATCCAGGAATCCGGCAGCCGCCTCGTCATCCTCCCCCTCGTCGGCAGCGCCAGCACCAGCAACGTCATTGAACGCATCGTCGCCCAACAAGAGAGTTAACATATCAAATATGCTGCTAGCCCGCCGCGCACGGTTCGTACGCAGCGGGCTAGCAGCATATTTGATATCAGGCTGAGCTTTGCGTATACTTCTGTTATAAAGCAAGCGCTGGGCCTTACAGAGCCAGCGCGGAAGGCAAGGAGGTCTCCCCTTTATGGAAGAGCTACACGCAGAGGCAGACGAACCACATATAAAAATTGTGCGCCCATCAAGCCGGCGGAAATTCCTCACAGCTATTTTAGGTAGCGGCGTCATTCTGGGCCTGGGCAGCCCGCCGCTTATACACCTGGCCCAGAACCTACAAGTCGCCTTTAACGCGAAAGCGGCTCCCTCTGCTGCCGACTTAGATTTCTATAGCTGTTCAGCGGATTTGAATTTGGCGGCGCTAACTAAATCTGATCACGATGGGAAGTTGTATATTTGGAACTATCAGCAACAGCGTATGATCACACTGTCTGCCACCCCACTTTGGAACACATCGGCCTGGTCGTTCAATGGTCAGTATTTGTTCTATCAAGAGAGCCAGGGCGATAATAGTGTTTCTATGTATGTTTGGGACATTCAAACCAGGCAGAAGGTATCTAGCTACGCTAATGAAAAGTATGGAGAGGCTGACCTGGTTTGCTGGGCTCCTGATGGCTCCAAAATAGCCTTGCTCAGCCGAGATCAAAACAAGCTCCTGCTGCTGGCTGCCCAACCCCTTTGGCCACTATTTACCCTGGAATTACCCTCTGCGGTAGGAACATTTGCCTGGTCCCCTGATAGTCAGAAGCTAGCTTTCATCATAAGCACTCCCGAACAGAGCGCCTGGAGTGTGCAGATCTGGGACCTCCAGTCGCGCCGCAAGAGCCAGGAGATAGCTTTTCAAGGACATCCTAACTCTTATAATTCTCAACTTGCCTGGTCACCAGATGGTAATCGCATTGCGGCCTGGGGTGGTGGACAATTGCAGATTATCCAGACTAAAAATACCTCTTCTAGCTACTTACTGACAGAGAGTGATCATGGGAAAATGTGCTGGTCCCCGAACGGTAAGTACTTAGCTGTAATAGATGCAAGCGATTTTATGGACTTTTGGACTGCCTCTCTTGGTAGTCGATTTAACGTATGGGATATCACTCAACAAAAGACCATACACTCATTTAATCGTGGTACGGCGTATGTTCCTGAGGCACTTGGCTGGTCAAGAGATGGGAAACACATTGTTGTCATTGGCACATTTTATGCCCAGGAGAACTGGGACTGGATGTAGCATCCAAATCAACTGCTGAAGCTTTTGTTGTTCTTTTGGTAAGCCTGTAAAGGTGAAGCACGTATGCTGCGTGGTTATGATCCCGTAAGAGAAATTTCTCAGTGGAACCTGGTTGTCTCTCTGCTTTGGGCTGAAACAGTACCTGTTGGCGTGGCCTTGTTTCCACTATACAATAACCTCTTTTTTATTGAATTTAACCTGACAGTTTTTATTGCCTTGAGTGTACTTGTATTTGTTTGTGGTTTAGCCTCTCCATGCTCTTCTTTTATTAGGAGTAGACGGGAGAAGCGAGAGAGGAAGGCCTTACGGCAAGCAGCACTTAAGGAAAATGGTTTTTTACTCGCTCCAATTCAGCCTCGTGCGCTGAGTGAGCTCTCGTTACCGCTTCATATTGAGCGCGAGGTGAAGTCAGTTTCTCTAATAAAACCAGCTATTGGCGGTGTGATCTTTATTTTTGCTTTAAGCATGAGCTATACAGCTGTTGTTTACGGCTTCTCGATGCTTCCCTTCTATTTGCTTATGGTAGCGTTCCTTTTTGGGCCAGGAACGGTACTTGGCATTCCTGGAATATTTAGAGTAGTTCAGCCCTGGATGCTGAAGCGTTATTTGTATCCCTCACTCTCTATCGATGAGGATGGCATCACAGCCCATTATGGGCGCCAGGCCATCACTATGCGCTGGCGGGATGTACGTTACTTTGGGCTGACGAGTAGCGCGATGTTTGAGAAGGCGCTCACGACAAATGGCGCCTTCAACCGCGAGGTTTATGAGCTCTGCGATGGCGAGAACATCATTTGTTGGCTCGCGGCTTCCTTCCTTGAACATGACAGCTTACTCCGTTCTGGTAGAGTCGCCTTTTCAGACCGGGATAGGCAGACCGAGCCGCTTGCCTCTCTCATCGTAGCGAAGACAGGTCTTCCCCTCTATGATTTGCGTCTACCCGCGCAAAAGCGCGCCCGCGAACGCGCGATGAAGCTGGCAATGCGAGGTAGATATGGTCAGCGATAACGAAAAGAATCACACTCAATATGCCGACCTCCTGGCTCGTATTCGCGCTCACTGTGAGGAGGCAATCTGGGCTGTGCTGGACTATCAGTCGCGTATATGGCGTGCGAAAGATACCAGTGATCTCAAGGTATCTGCTGGCAGAAAAAGAAATGGTTATGAAAGCTGGCGGATTAACACTACATATATCCTTCTTACCAACACCCTTAGCCAGACAGAAGATCCAAATTTGGCCTTTCCTCCCGCGACCCAGCAGCAGATCATGGAGACCGAGCAGAAGCTAGGTTTTTCACTGCCGCCGCTGCTCCGGCTGCTCTACACTGAGGTCGCCAATGGGGGCTTTGGTCCAGGCTATGGTATCCTGGGCGCGGAAGGCGGCTATGGGGGAATTGATAACACTCCTGGGAGTGTGGCTCACAGGTATCGCTTTGAAATAACTTTCGCTAATGCCTTTATTCACATAGACCAGGGTGGATGGAAAGCCTTAACACCTGAGGAGCGTCAGGTGCTCTGGGATGATGGCATTGGATCAAGAGAACTCTGGGAGGCTGAAGAGCTTGCCGGTTTGGAGGAGGAAGAGGTGGAAAATCCCGTGCTTATGGGCTCTCCCTGGCCCAGCGAACTCCTACCAATTTGCCAATGGGGGTGCAATATTACCACGTATATGAATGTGGCTACTGGCCAGATATTTCAGGGTATGCGAGGCGCGGACCTTCTGGTCGCGGCCTCGCTCGAAGAGTGGCTTGAGCGCTGGTTGGTTGGCGAGCAACTCCAATTTTTGTAAATAGAGCATAGAGGCGTGGATTTTGGACACGCATCCGAAATCCATGCCTCTATTCTTGATAATGAGAAGGTGGGCTATAGCGCGCCAGTGTTGCGCATGAGGCCGCCGTCGATGACGAAGGTGGAGCCGGTGACGTATTCGGCGGCGCCGGAGGCCAGGTAGAGCGCGAGGTGCGCGACCTCCTCGGGCTGGCCCATGCGATGCAGGGGAATCTCGTCGATCAGGGCCTTGTATTTGTTGGGATCAGACTTTACGTCGGCGTCGATGGGTGTGTCGATGGCGCCTGGCGCGATGTTGTTGACGGTAATGTTGTGCTTGGCTAGCTCCAGGCAGATGGTGCGCATCATCATGCGCATCCCGCCCTTGGCGCAGCAGTAGGGGACGTTCTCGGGCATGGGCAAATCCTCGTGCACCGATGAGATGTTGATGATCTGGCCTCGTGTATTCTGTTTAACCATCTCGCGCGCCGCCGCCTGGGCGCAGAAGAAAGCCCCCTTGAGGTTGGTATCGACGACGCGGTCAAACTGCTCTTCCGTGACATCCAGGAAGGGGCTGTGAATCTCCATGCCCGCGTTATTGACCAGGATATCCAGGCGCCCAAACTGCTCTGAGGCGCGCTGCGCCAGCCCCTGGGCCTGCTGGTACTGTGAGATATCCGCCTGTTGTACAAAGCAGGTTCCGCCCTGCTGCTCGATCATGCTCCTGACTTCATTGGCTTTCTGCTCATTATGCGCGTAGTTAACTACGACGGAGGCGCCCTCCCGAGCAAATAAGAGCGCGATGGCCCTCCCAATGCCGCTATCGGCGCCCGTGACAAGCGCGACCCTTCGCTCAAGTAATCCCATGCTTTTCTGTATCCTTTCTCGCGAGAATATTCTGCTATAAAAGATGTTCAATGCCGTGATTGTCCACCTACAACACGTATGGCGAACAAGAGTGGATACGCCAATTTAAAGATCTGTGTGGCACGACGACGCTGCTAAACGCACGCGTCTTCATATAATGGCGCGTTTGCCTCGTACCATTATATGAAGGCGCGTGCTTTAGCAGCGCGGTTGGAGAGCCAGTAGGGTGACTACCTGCTCGACGGTGATAAAGTTGGGCAGGCGCGAGTCGCGCTGTTGCAGACGTGTGGAGAGCATGGCCGAGATTGGGGCGCGCAGGCCTGTGGTTTGCAGGGCCTCCTCTTCGCTGAAAAGCTGGAGCGGAGTGCCGCTAAAGACGACCTGCCCATCGCGGAAGGAAACTACGTGCTGGCAATGCTCCGCCACTAGCGTCATATCGTGCGTGATGATCAGAATAGTCTTTCCTTGCTGCTGGAGGGCGCGCAGTAGTTGCATGATGCTGTTGACAGAGCGGTAATCCTGGCCTGTGGTTGGCTCGTCGACGATGAGGATATCAGGTCCCATGGCGAGCACGGCGGCGACGGCCAGGCGCTGGCGCTGCCCCTTGCTCAGGAAGAGCGGGTCCTCGTCGGCGTAATCGACCAGGTCTACGGCCTCCAGTGTCTCGCGCACTCTGGTCTTACGCTCCTCAGCCGAGAGGCCCAGGTTCTTCAGACCATATTCGATCTCATCGCTCACTTTGCGACAGAAGAGCTGGTGATCAGGATTCTGGAAGACATAGCCGACATAGGAGGGGAGACGTTTACGCATACGTTTATTTGCCAGGTCTTGCCCAAGGACCTGCACGCGTCCCGAGCTGGCGCGATAGATGCCCGCCAGGATCTTGGCGAAGGTTGTCTTTCCGCTCCCATTGGGACCCAGCAGGGCCAACATCTCGCCGTGCCTCAAGCTCAGGTCGATGCCTTTGAGTGCGATGGTGCCATCCTCGTAGCTATACCCCACCTGCTCGGCACAGACAACTGGCTCGCCTGGCTCCTCCTCAACCACGCCAGGCGCAGAACTATGGGCATCGCCGGACGTTAAGAGGGGGGCGAAGGCCTCTTCCGCCTCGTCAAGCGTGAGCGGGGGACGACCCTGGAAGGTACAACCGCTCTCCCAGGAGATGCGTGTCAGCTCACCAACTGAGGCCCCGTAACGCTCCAGAATGTCCTGGCGCGCGTAAAACTCTCCTGGCGAGGCGACCAGCTCTATGCGCCCACCATGGAGCAGGGCGATGCGGTCGCAGAAGGCGCTCAAAATCTCGGGGTCCTGCTCTACCAGGATCACGGTTATCTTGTAGTCATGGCGTAAACGAGCGATGGTTTTGATGACCTCGCGTTTGCCCACGGGATCGAGATCGCTGGTTGGCTCATCGAGGATCAAGATCTGGGGGCGCATGGCGAGGAAGGCGGCGATGGCTATGCGCTGTTTCTGCCCGCCCGAGAGGTCGGCGGGATGGGTATAGAACGCGCCATGCCAGAGTCGCTCCAGGCCAACCCATGCCAGGGCCTCGTGGGCGCGCTGGAGTATCTCTTCCCTGGGTATATCCTGAATTTGCAAGCCGATGCCCAGCTCATGCAGCAGGCTCATGCGCAGGAACTGGTTCTCGGGGTCCTGCATGATCATACCCACCTTGTGGCTGGTGGCGGTCTTCGAGGTAATAGGCTCGCCGAGTAGTTCAAGGCTGCCGCGAAAATGCGAGCGTAGCTGCTCAGTGCTCAGGCGTGCGCTATAGGGAAGAATGCCCATCAGCATACGGCAGAGCGTGGTTTTTCCTGCGCCGCTGGGACCCGTAATGCCGAAGCACTCTCCCGGCTCAATTTGGAGCGCGATATCGCGCAGCGTCCAGGGGCGCGTCTTCTCGCCGGGCTTGCCCTCACCATAGTCTGGATATCGCCACCACAGGCCAGATACGGAGACCGCGCTCGTCATGTGTATCTTCTCTCTTTCCATGCATATCATCGAAATGCGACTTCTCGCCACTACGTGGCTCGTTGGGTAAGGGTGTGTGGGAGCGGCATGGCTCCGCCACGCCGCTCCCACACACCCTTACCCCATTTGTAGCACCGCAGGTGCTGAAAAGGTTGTCTCCTCAAACGAGTATCGCTGGCCAGAGGAGGGCTGTCAGGTTAAAATGGGTGCCTAAGGAGAGGTAGAACAGGAGCAGGCAGAGAACGATGGCGCTCCAATCCATCACACTCCAGGGCTGGGTCTCATAGAAATCGTTGGTCACCTGGTTGATGCGGTAGCCGCGCGCCATGAGGGCGTCGCCAATCTCGCCTGAGCGGCGGATCATGACTGCGATCAAGGGTACCGAGATGCTTGCAAGATCGCTGAGCTGGCGCAGGAAGCTGCGCGGGCGCGCGTTGATGGCGCGGGCCAGTTGCGCCTGGTGAATGGTCTGGTAGTCGACCAGGGCCAGGTCGAGCGCGCGAAAGACGGTACTGATAAAGAAGATCACAGGTTGTGGTACGCGCAACTGGCGCAGGGCGCCAATCAACTCCGCATCGCGGCTGGAGACCACGAGCGCGATGGTCGAGAAGATCAGTCCAGAGTAGCCAATGACCTTCGTCAGCGCGATCAGCAGGCCATGATCGCTGACCAGGAGGGTCAGGGGATGGAAGAAAGGGACCTGCGCGAAGGTCCAGGCGGACAGCGGCAGGAAGTGTGAGCCAATAAAGGTGAAGAGGGCCGCCAGCACCAGGCCCAATATGACCTTGCGTGTCCAGAGGAAATAGCCCAGCGTCAGTCCCAGCCAGAGCAGGAACCAGGTCGAGATGCCCAGGTCGAGATGCCCGCTATACACTGGCGCTTCTAACAGCGTAACACGCCCTAACACCGGATTAAAGACAATCCAGGTTGAGAAGAGGCTGATCAGCGTGGGAATGGTCAGCAGGACGTAGATGCGAGCCACGCGGCTATGCATGCCGCTCCCCAGGAACATCGCCAGCGAGAGTAGGCTCAGCAGCGCCGCCGCCAGCGGATCAGGCCTGGCCACATCAATCGCTCGTAACTGGACAATTGAGATACAAATCACGAGCAGGAAGCGTACCAGCAGATGAAAGCGAGCGAACGGGGCATTGACGCGCCGTGAGAAGATAAAAGAGCGCACATAGCGTCGCCCCGGAGGCACATCCATAAATATGGGGAGCGGTGTGCGCAGGCCCTTGCTGCCCTTCACAATAAGCCTCCTTCAGCATTTTTAAACACATGTATCTATAGCATCTAGTATAGCTGATTTATGCTGAAACTTCATGGTATAGTACCGGGTTGTTCGTTTAGAGGCTCGCAAGCTCGCCTCGGGGTAAAGGGTGTCTGGGGGCGGGCTGGCGGAGCCAGCCCGCCCCCAGACACCCTTTACCCCCTTTGCGCCGCAGGCGCGATGGGGCAAGAATGAGGGGCCTGGGGAAACGCCCCAGATTTTTACTCAATCAGGCGTAAGAATTCCAGGCGGGCCTCGCTCTCGCTACGGAAGACGCCGCGCATCACCGAAGAGGTCATCACGCCGGGTGTGCGGATGCCACGCGCTGTCATACACATATGCTCACCCTTCAGTACCACGGCCACATCTGGCGAGCCTGTGATGCGCGTAATCTCGTCGGCGATCTCATGACCGATGCGCTCTTGTAGCTGGAGCTTGTGTGCGAACTGGTGCGCGATGCGCGCGAATTTGGAGAGACCCAGGACCTTGTCGCCCGCGATATAACCAATGGCCACATCGCACCAGAAGGGCATCAAGTGGTGCTCACACATCGAGAAGACGCGCATGCCCGAGACGCAGACCATCTGGTCGGTCGAGGCTGATGAGAAGCAAGTCTCGGTCGAACCTGGATCATATTCCACAAACTCGCGCCAGGAGTCGGCCCAGCGGCGTGGCGTGTCCAACAATCCCTCACGGTCCGGGTCCTCGCCAATCGCGATCAGCAGTTCGCGCCCCAGCTCAAGCAGCCTGGGATAATCGACCTTCTTCTGCCCGGCGGTCAGCAGCGATTCTAAAGAGGCATGGCCGTTCAACTGCCCTTTGTTCATATGTGTTGTCATTCTTGCTTCCCTCACTCGAAACAAAACACATCCTGTTTCTGCGGAACCGCGTACGCGGTTCCGCAGAAACTTCTATACCCCGCGCTTGTTGCCCCAGAGGAGGGTGTGCAGCTGCGGCAGGATCGTGACCTCGTACCACTGGTCCTCGACGACGCGCTGGATCAGCCAGTCCATGCGGCTGAGAATACCGTTGATATCGATCTCATTCGCCAGGTGCGGCGGCGTATGATTGCCCGCTTGCAGGTAGAGCGGGATATCGGAGTAGCGCTCGGCCACGTGTTTGGCGTACTGGTAGTCCTCTTCGTCGAAGATGACGATCTTCAGGCAGATGGCTGGCTGCTTGCCGTTATGACCTGTGCGTGCATAGGCGATACAGCGGTCCAGGCGCTCCCAGTTCGTGGGCTGGGGATTCTGCATCCCGGGGGCCTTGGGCGAGAGGGTCAGGTAGTCTAGTTTAGCGAACCAGGGCTGGGCGATGCTGCCCTGGGTCTCGATGGCGAAGGTGTAACCCTCGGTATGCCCCAGGTCGAGTAGCTCCTCCAGTGGCTGCATGGCGGGATTTCCGCCGGAGAGCGTCACCAGGATGGGCCGGTTGTGGGCGAGCTCGCGTACCTGGGCGAAGACCTCCTGTGTCGTCATCTGTTGCCACTCGCCGCGATGCTCCGGCAGGACGGCGTAGAGGGTGTCGCAGCGCTGGCAGCGGTAATCGCAGCCACCTGTACGCACGAAGACAGTTGGTTTGCCAATCAACGCGCCCTCTCCCTGGATAGTGCACCCAAATAGCTCTGAAATCTGGATATGATCTTTCGCGCTCATGTAACATGCCTCCAAGTAACGTGTAGAATAATATCATGAATTGTTGACATAGATACCCCGTATTCATCCGCTAATGACTGATAAGTCACTCCTCCGTTGCGTCCCTCTTTTCTCCCTTTACCATTAAATGTATGTTGACCATATTTTCTCCTTATCTCATGAACATCATTTTCGGTTAATTTTGCAAGATGGTTATCGACACCTCTATGTACAGGTGAAGCATTACCTATTCCGCATTTTCCCTTTAGGAATAGGCTTTTTCTTTTTCGATACTCCTCCGACTCAGGACCTCTTTTGAAGCCACGAGATGAGCGTGCAGTAGGGCAACGGTTGTAGCCTTTATCGGGATTGATACATCCCGTGTAATCTATCCAAAATTGTTCTCTTAGATCTAGCTCACTCGTTAGCTCCAAGATTTCAAAGACGAAAGCTTCTTCTCCATACTTTGTCCAAGCATACTGTAAATGCTCATTTTTATGCCGACCTAAACGTAGATCCTTCTTATGCCTGTGCCAACGCTTACTAATGTTACTGGCACTCCCAATATAAACTTTTCCAGATATAAGGTGTCTAATAGCATAAATCCCGGGCTTCTCTGTCATCTGTTGTACGACCTTTCTCCTGATGAGAAAAGTATACTTATTAATGCAAATCACTGTATTTATGCTATTAGGCGACTTGTGATACTAACCTAATCTACAAGAATCTACTCCAGGCCGCGCTCAGCGCGGGTAATTTCGGCATAGCCCTTGGCGGTCTCCCACAGGCGCACACGGTAGAGCAGCTCCTCGCGCACGCCGCCGCTCACCAGGGCGTCCCAGATCCAGTGGACCAGGTTCTCGGCGGTAGTGCGGATACCCGTGAGCGCGTTGAGGTCATTGTGATCCATGCCACCCTTCTCAACTGGTATGGCTTCGGGCCCGCGTGGCACAGAGTCAGATAGACTCTCGATAATGCAGTGGTTGACGATCTCTTTCAGATCCTCGAAATCCATCACCATGCCATCGCTCGACTCGCCAGGTGCTTCGATAATGGGTCCGCGCAGAGAGACCTCCAGGCGATAGGAATGCCCATGTGGACGCCGGCATTTCCCCCGGTGATTGGGCAGGTGATGCGAGGCCTCAAAATTGAACTCGCGCGTCACGATAGCGTATCTTGGCATAGGTCCCTCCTTACGGGAAACACTGGGTGCAGCGTGGGTGCACCTCCCTGGCTGTCTGAGTGCCCCAATACTGTGCGTGTCTGCGAGATTAAGCGCGCTGGCCAGGGATATTCAGGAATAACTCGGGATCATTGGCGTACTGCGTTGGATCTTCCACGCCGGCATGTTTAAAGGCCTCATAGCGCTCGACGCAGGTGCCGCAGTGGCCGCAGTGTTTATCGCCAAAGCCCTCGCTACCGCCCTCGTAGCAGCTCCAGGTCAGCTCAAAGGGGACATCCAGGCTGGCACCGAAGCGGGCGATCTGGGCCTTAGAGAAGCGCATAAAGGGAACCTCGACCGTGACCTGGTCCGAGTCCATGGCGCGATTGAGCATGGTGTTAAACGCGTCGACGAACTCCTGGCGGCAATCGGGATACTGAGCATAGTCGCCATAGTGCGCGGCGAAGGCCACGACACGCGCGTTCTCGTTCCAGGCCACGGTGGCCGCCTGTAAGAGCATGTTCGGATTGCGGTAGGGGACGACCGTTGCCTTCATGCTGTCATCGGTATAGTGCCCGTGCGGCATGCTCTGATCGGGGTTGAGCAGGGCCGAGCCAGAATTAGGTGAGAGGTGTGCGATGGGCAGCGCCACCACCTGGTGCTGGATCTCCAGGTTGCTATAGCGCTCGCGCAGCGCGCTGATATAGCGCTCGGCATAGGTTAACTCTTTGACATGCTTCTGGCCATAATTAAAGGAGAGAAGGTGCAGGTCGAAGCCTGCCGCGGCATAGTAATGGGACAGCACGCAGCTATCCATGCCGCCGCTTACGATCAAAACTGCGCTCTCTCCGCGCCTCTTCGTGGTCATAGGAATGCTCCTCACTTAGACATACTGTTGATAACGGCGATACTCGGGTCGGGGACCATTATAACCCGACTCCTCGTGCTCGGCAAAGATGATAGTCTTGATGTTGCCACGAACGGTAAAATCGCCAACCACGCGCATCCAGCGGGGTGAGAGCAGCGTCACCAGGTCATTGAGAATCTCGTTGGCGGACGCCTCATGGCTGATCTGGCGCTCGCGATAGCTATTGATATACAGCTTAAGGCTCTTCAGCTCCACGACAGAGGGACCGGGAACATAGTCAATAATGATCGTCGCGAAGTCCGGGAAGCCAGAGCGTGGACAGAGACAGGTAAACTCGGGAATCTCAAAATGCACTACATACTTGCTCTCTGGATAGGCATTAGGCCACGGCTCCAGGCGGTTCGATTTGATCTCATCGAAGCCATAGCGTCCAGGGACGCGCTGCTGTTCATTCTCCATCTTGTCTTATCTCCTTTATATGCTAATCTCTCTTATTCCTACTTGCCTAATGCGCCAAACCGTAAAGTCTAAATAAGGGAGGGGATACCTACAGAACGCCAGAGTAATCTGTGGGCTCTGTGACGACCGTGACGTTACATATAAGAGGTGGAAACTCAAAACCCTCTACGCTGTAGGTATCACTGGCAGAGCCTGGAGGACCCTGTTCGCTATCCCTCACAAAAGATACCATGGAAAGCTGGTCCATAAAGGTCTTTTTTCCGTGACGACAGGCCACACTGCAAGCTAATTTTTCAGCGGCTGCATGTGCTTTTGGGGCGGACGTCCAAGAAAAGCACGAAGTCTATGAACGTGAGAACGCCATGATGTAGAAAGGCTTCTGACCACGCACCGCTTCCCCTATACCTGCCTGTATGCAAAGATCAGCATCCCCTGATACAACACCCTCAACCCAACCAACCACTCACTGATAAATGCCGAAAAGTATTATAACATGTTGTGGCCCACCTGTGAGCTACAACATGCTGATATCATGACGCCTCAGCACCTGCGGTGCATCGTATAAGGGTAAAGGGGTATCCGTGGAAAACGGCATTGCCGTTTTCCACGGATACCCCTTTACCCTTGGCGAGCCACGTAGTGGCGAGAGGTCTTACAGCTTACCTGGAGGCTAGCTGTATATAGAGGTGGCGGCAGAAGCTGAGGACGAGATAGGATGCCACGCTGGCCATGAGGAGAAAGGCCAGGCTTAGAATGGGTGTGACAAAGGGATGGCTAAATTGGGAGAGAACGCCAAGCACATAGCCGCCCAGCAGCAGCAGATAGGCGCAGGCCGCCAGGAGAAAGGCCAGCATGGCGGGGCGGGAAAACCAGGAGCTAAAGGGGGCGTTGCCAACCGCGCGCAGGCCGCGCGCGAATAAATATTCCAGGAGGGTAAGGAGACCAGTAAAGCCGAAGACGAAGATAGAAATCGTGATCCAGGGGGTGACGACATTGTTGCTAAAACCTATGACAAATAAAATATCGGCGGCGATCATCGCGCCAAACAATGCCAGAGCCAGATACATCCGAATACGCTTACGAAGCAGGCTCTTCTCGTAATTCATGGGAAGTCCTTCTACGCTACATTCCGCGCGACTGTATAGACGGTGACACTCCGCGTCGGCTAAAGCCGAGCGGCTTCTGACACTGTGCCGTAGTCGGATTCGTGAGATATGTGGCGTAGCCACTACTCAAAGTGAATCCGTAGTTGGGACACAATATCTGAGAGGGGCGCGCCCATCCGGCGCCTTCCTCTCTGGGCGGTGCCATGCCCGTTGGCATGATCTCCACGCCTTGCCGCAGGGAGAGATGGTCCCATCTGGCGTTTGGCATCCTGGGAGATCCCAACACCTGAGCCTTTCGGCTCCCTCTTCGCACGTCGCGTCAGAGCACGAGGCTTTTCCTTCAAAGGTGCTTGCGTACGCTCGATCAAGCGCTGCCCGACTCTCAGGCTGGCATTTCTGTCGGCATGGTCGCGCATCTGGCACTGTGGGCAGAAGCAGAGGGCGGCGCCGGGAGTATAGCCCTCCTGGGGTTGTCCCTGGTTGTAGCGCACGACCAGGCCATGACAACGATGGCATTTCCGGCTCGTATTGCGCGGATTCACACGGCAGGTGATGATACCGCCTCCATTCCACGCCTTGTACTTTGCGTTTGCGTAGCGGAACATGCGGCCCTTCATCCAGTAGGCCCGTTTCGTATTGCCCCGACGCGAATACTTGCCCTGCTCTGGTCGCAGGTTGCCTAGATGCTCGAAGACGAGAATACTCGCCTCGTGCTTGGTAGCGAACTGGACAATGCGGCTGCTCACCAGGTGCGCGATCTGTTCGTCAACGTGCCTGATTTTGGCCCAGAGGTCGGCATTGTCCTGTTCGTTCTCGGCAATGATGCCAGTCTGAGATCGGTTACACGCAATACGTCCAAGCAGTTTCTTCCTACAGCCCGATACCGCTGTGCCATTTCCAATGAAGGAAGTAGCCAGGATGGTGCCGTCAACGGTCTGGACGCTGCACACAGCTACATGATGATCGAGATTGAGGTCCACCGCGCAGAGACGTGTCTGGGCGGCGGTGAGTTGCTCTCTGACTTTTGCGGGCGCCTCGAATGTCTTTTCGAGAGGGGTATGCAACCACCAGCGATCTCCCTTGCGGACGAGTTGCGGACTGCCCATCAGATTACCATCAGGGAGATCGCGACCGAGCGTGTGTAGTTTGAGCCAGGACCAGCACGAGCCGGTCCAGACTTTGAGCATGATAGAACGGGTACAACGCTCGCGCCAAAGGCTTGCGTAGAAGGGAGCCGACTTCTTCCATGATCGGGGCGGGACTGGTGGCCGCACCCTGAACGGCCTCCTCTTGCCCTTCTTCGTTTGTTTGGCTTCATGTTTCTCCTTACGTGCTCGCCATGTTTTGAGAGAGGAGAAGAAGGAGCGAGCCGAGCCGAGCGCGGCATTGATAGCAGCGCGTCGGAACAGAGCAGGGATATCTGGCGCGAGATCGGTGAGTGGCATGATTGGATTGGGGTTGGACTCCGTTGTATGCGTGAGTTTCTCCAGGGCCGTGAGGGCCTCCTTATTGTTGAGGGCAAGAAGACCTTCGTGTGCCTGGATGACTTCAAAATAAAAGGCCACAACCAGATTGAAGAGGGACTGGTTTGCCGCGAAGTAGGCAGCATACTGCGGTGGATAGTGTAATGCCTGCCTGATGGTTTTCGTGGCTTTTGCCATGTTCAGTACCTCCTCGCGCAAAATATATGGTATCTCTCTTAGAGAGTACCAGACTGATTTGAAATCGTCAAACATCCGTTCTATATAGTGCTATATTTTACAAGGGCTCAAGCCCAATAACACGCCTGACCACGGTCTAAAGAATCGTGGCTTGCGGCGGGCTCAAGCCCTCTCCTGTCATGTATTATCTCAGAATATTACCATATTTCTCTTTCTGATAAAAGCTTCTTCTCATGCGGTTTTAAAAGGGTGTGATGGATAGGCTGTGCGACGCGGGCATTCGCCCGCGTCGCACAGCCTATCCATCACACCCTCAGTGTCGCCGAGCGCTAAGGCTAGGCTTGTTTAAGCATCTCTAGCTTCTCATTGACCACTGCGATGGCAAAGGCAATGTTGAGTTGGCGCGCAAGGCTGGCTGCCTCCTCAAAACGGGCGCGGGCCTCGTCGCGTTTTCCTTGCTTGTAGGCGATGTCGCCATGTACGACTTGCGCATAGACCAGGTAGTTTTGGAGGTTCATCTCCCAGGCAAGCTGTTGGGCTTGCTGGCAATACTCTAATGCCTGCTCCAGGTCGCCCCGTTCGACATAGACGTCGCTGACTAACAATTGAGCCGGAGGCAAGCCTCTTTTGAAGCCTATCTCCTCACGAAGAGCCAGGGACTTCAATGCGTAACCCAGGCTCTGTTCCAGGTCTATAGACATGTAGAGGCCCGCCAGATGACGCGTGGCCTCAGAGGCTCCCCAGGCATTGCTAGAGTTTTCTGCAAGCTTCAGAGCGCGCTGGTAATATTCCTGAGCCTGTATATCTTGATGATGGCGTTCATAGGTCAGGCCAGTGTAGAAGAGGGACTCGGCCAGGTGATACGTATCGTTAAGCTGCTCATAGCGGGTCGATGCTTGCTCGAAGTAGCTACGTGCTTCGAGATAATCACTCTCACCTGTTTGCAGGTTATGGTAATACAGTGTTTGACCGATGAGATAGAGCGCGGTGGCGATCCCAGGCTCATCTTGCCTGGCCTCTGCTAGCTGCCGCGCCTGCTGTGCTAGCGAGCTCATGCGCTCTTCCTCGCGATTGGTCAGGAAGTAGTAATGTATCATGAATTGTCCGTCTTTTAGCAGGAAGTTTAGTTTATCCTCCTGAGACACTTCTTGTAACGAGAGCATACGCTCGCCAGCCTGGAAAAGCTGCAAAGCCTCGTCAATGCTACCCTGGAAGTAATATGCATTGGCGATCTCGCTCGTGGCTTTGAGAGAGGTAGCGTAGCGCTCGGAGATAGCTTCTGTAGATAGCGACATAGTAGGAACCTCATTTCTCATATTTGTGTTCGATCTACTTCCATAGGATAGTGTCTGAAGAGCTGAAGTACATCACCTGAAAGGAGGATTGGGCGTGGAGGATTGCCATCAGAGCAGATGCAGAGTACGAGCTTGAGCGATGGCCTGTGTGCGATTATGTGTTCCTAGCTTGCCATAGATGTTTTTCAAGTGAGTCTTGACTGTATTGAGGCCAATAATGAGCGTTTCAGCAATTTCCGCGTTCGAGTGGCCGCTAGCGAGGAGGTGCAGAACCTCCTGTTCGCGCTGGCTTAATTGCTCGGTAAGGGAGATAACGTTTTCCTGAACAGGTTGAGGTGCATGAGTGCCGTGGAAGGCTGAGAGCAGGCGATTGAGATAGCCAAGGGAGCAAGACTGTGCTGCCGAGGTGCTTTGTTGGTAGGACTGGCGCAATCGTTTAAGAAGGGATGCTATCTGTGGCCCTTCGTCAATAAAAGTTCGCATATATCTCTGCGGTTCCGCAAGACTGAGTGCCTCTTCCAGGGATGCTAATGCCCGATCAGGTCTTTCTTGCCGATCATAGGCGCGAGCCATGCTCAGGAGAAGGGATAATTTGAGGCCAGGCCGCCTGGTTTGCTCTGATCTAGCTTGTAGCCGGTGCAAGAGGTGTAGTGCGAGATCCGGTTTATGGAGCTCAATAAAAGCCTGGGCTAGCTGGTGATAGTCATACTCGTAGAAACCATCTAGCTCCGAATCAAGGTCCAATTCGCACTCCTGGGCCCAATCCAGGAGGGGTACTGTGTCACCCTGGAGATAGCTCAAGCGTGGGCGGATCAACTTTAACCAGGCGATGCCACGCGTGAAGTTTGTCTGGCGAGCAAGGCGTTCGGCTTCGACAAAGAGCGACCAGACTTGCTCATGTTTGCCGCATGCTAGCGTCGTATATATCAGTCCAACATAGCCTAGCAGCCAGATCTTTACATCGCCGCCGCGCTGACCTAATGTAATTCCTTTGCGCAAATAATGTTCGGCAGCTTCAAGATCATTCCATTCATAGAACAGTTCTCCCAGGCCAACATAGAGGAAACCTACGGGTGGCAAATGTTCCTGGCGTGTCTGTAATGCGTATTCAAGACCATCCTCATAGAGCTTACGAGCCAGGTGCAGCCTGCCTTGATCCCTGTAAAGCATCGCCAGGGAGCGGAACGCCAACATGGTTGCGCGTAGATTGCCACATTGCTTGCTATGTTCAATCGCTTCACGATAAGCATTTTCGGCTACCTGCGTCTCACCCAGCACTTCACTCGCAGTGCCCAGGCTCAGGACAGCTTCGCCGCGCGCTGAATGGTCGTCCTTCGAGAGCCAGCCCAGGGCCTGGCGGGCGAGAGTAACGCCATCTTCTATGCGATTCTGATAGATCGCCACGCGTGCTCGAATAGCGGCAATCTCTCCCCGGAGTAAGCGACGCTCGTTTTCCTCCAGGCAAGTATTACCAGGGCCATGTTCAGCAGCATGGAGATAGCGCTCTATGGAACCAGTATGCGAGGTATGCAGGAGCGTCCAGGCCGCAAAGATGCAGAGATGTGGGCGATCACAAATGACCTCTTCCGGCAGGGCGCGCAGCCACGTTCCTAGCATAATGATCTCGTGCCTCAAGAGCACATCCTGCCCCTGTTTCTCTATGAGTTGTGCCGCAAGGGCGAAATCCTGGCCTTGTAAGGCATATGTGATGGCCTCGGCCAGCATATCATTTTGCGCATGCCAGTGAGCCGCCCGACCATAAAGCATTGGAATTTGCGCTGGATAGGTCTGTTCCAGGCGATTACGCAGGAAGTCCGTGAAAAGCTGGTGATAGCGATACCAGAGATGATGCTTGTCGAGAGGAGAGAGAAAGAGATTTTCATGCTCCAGTTGTCGCAGGAGATCCTGGCTCTGTTTTTGTAAGGTTACTGTATCGCACAGCTCTCCATGGAAGCGCTCCAGAATCGAGGTATGTAAAAGAAAATCACACATCTGCGCGGATTGATGAGACAGGACTTCACTGGCGAGATATTCGAAGATTGCTTGAGAATCTCTCTGAGGAGGGGCCTGCGCATATGTCCTCCTATGTCCAGCGCGCAAGGCCTGGGCTGCCAGGGTCAGGCCAGTCGCCCAGCCCTCCATGCGCTCTAGCAGCCTGGAGAAATTTTCGTCAGGCAGGAAGTCGCCGATAAGTGCCTCCAGTAACTCCCTGGTTTCCTGGGGGGTAAAACGAAGATCAGCAAAGTCGAACTCAGCTAGCACTCCACGTGCGCGCAGGCGAGCTACAGGAAGCGGTGGAAGAAAGCGACTGGCCACAACCATGCGCAATTGTTCAGGCATATGCTCTAACAGGAAGGCCACACTTTTATGTATTGGCTGACTGGTCAGTAGATGATAGTCATCTAAGACAAGCACGATTTCGTTGGGTAAAGTCGCCAGAGCGTTTATCAGGAGGACCAGAAATGGCTCCAGAGTATCAGTCTGTAATGTGGGTAGAAGCGTAAGCAGGTGATTGGCAAAGCCAGGGAAATGTTTTTGTAGAGCAGTGAGTAAGTAGCCCCAGAAACGGCCTGGATCATTGTCGCTCTCATCTAGTGAGACCCAGGTCACTGGCAAAGATGATTCGTATAGCCATGAAGAAAGCAGTGTTGTCTTGCCGGAACCGGCGGGTCCAGTCACCAGGAGCAGTTTACAGAAGGCATACTCGTGTAATAACGCCGTGAGCCGTGGACGTGCAATAATTGTGGGGGAGAGTGCAGGGGGAGTTATTTTTGTTGTGAGTAGCATTTGCTGGGCGAGGGAACTCGCATTTTGTCTGGAAAACGTTGGTACTGTGTTCAGTGTGTTGGCGATTTCCGTGAGACGCGAGAGGGTTAGCTCCTCGCTTTTGCCCAGGTAGGCGTTTCGCAGCGAGCCATGCTGACGACGATAGGCATACCAATACCAACCTACAGCCCTCTGTTCCTTACGCGCAGTAAAGTTACCATTCGGCGATGTGAATCTGAAAACGCGGTGCTCCTTAAGCCAGACAAACCAGGCTGGCGAGTCAATGGATATCGCCTGTGTATCATCATGTGTATTGAGTAACCCCTGTTGAACTCTCGCCGTCATGCGGGCCATAGATGCTCACCCCTGAAGTCGCACAAAGTTACACAAAACATAGCATGACGCTGAGCATGAGTCAAGATGCTATTCTTCCGCAAGCAGGCAGGCTATGACGACGCTGATGTTGTCGTGGCCGCCGTGGGCCAGGGCTGCCTGGATGAGTAGGGAGCTGGCGCGCGAGGCATGGGGGCTTGCGCCAGAGAGGATGCGCTCAATCTCGGGATCGCGCACCATCTCCCAGAGTCCGTCTGAGCAGAGGAGCAGTATGTCATGCTCTTGTAGCTCGACTTTGAAGTAGTCAAACTCGACCGAGGCGTGCTCGCCCAGGCAGCGATAGATCTGGTTGCGCTTGGGGTGAGTATACACTTCGTGTGGCTCTAGCAGCCCTTTCTCGACCAGGCGCGCTACGACCGAGTGGTCGCGGGTAATCTGTGTCAGGCCCTCCGAGGGACGATAGCGATAGGTGCGGCTATCGCCGACGTTGATAACATGGGCCATGGTGCCGACGACCAGGGCCGTGGTAAGAGTAGTGCCCATCATATGTTCTTTCTGGCGATTGCGCTGGTAGAGCGTGAGATTGGCGCGATGCGTCGCGTCTTTGATGATGCCGCCGAAGGACTCCTCAAGCTCCGCCTCGCGCAGCAAAGTTGGCGAGACGATATCACTGATAATCTGGATGGCCAGGCGACTGGCCTCCTGCCCATCGGCGTGGCCTCCCATGCCATCCGCGACGACAAAGAGTCCCACGGGTTCGGGACCAGACGATCCTGGGCGAATGCCCTGCATGGCAAAGATGTTATCCTCGTTGGGCGCGTCTTTGCGTACGAGGCCAGGGTCCAGACCCATGCCTACGCTCAGGCGATACTGTGGCTCACTGCTGGCCTCTTGGGGAAGCATCTCATCTTCGACGTATTCTTCCTCCTCCTCCTCAGCCTGGACAGGGCGTGTGTCATACTCCTCGATGTCGTCTGAGATTGGCGCGATACTGGCCTGGCTGATATTGTTTACTGTGCCAGCGACACGTGCACGCTGGCGCGTGGCCAGCTCTATTGGCGCTGCCTGCTGTGCGCGCACTGACTGTGGCGTGCCATTGACGGCCTGGGGCAGGGGCGCATGCTTCTCTATACCTGTGGCGAACTGGAAGCCGTACCCGGTATAGGATTGCCCTGAAGGTGACGCTGATGACCCGGATGGGATCGCTGGATAGGCTGTGTCTGGCCATTCTGGCACTGGCGTTTCTGCTGGGGCCTGCCTGGCTACCGGGCGCGCGGGGATGATAGCAGGTGTGGAGGAACCAAAGGCCTGCGCTGGCGCGCGGCGTGGCTCTTCTAGCTCCTCCCACGTGGCTGAGGTTCTAGCAGCTCGGTTGGCGACCTGGGCGCGTGCCGAACGTAGTCCCTCGCGCTGAGGCACATCAACCTCCTGCGTGGGCGCCAGGGGCGAGACAGGTTGCGAGGCGCGCAAACGTAGCCCTATAGAGGCTGGCTGAGGCTCCTCCTCTTCGTACACATCATCTTCTATGTCCTCATACATATTATTGGCGGTGAGGCGAGCTGCTTGCGTTATATAGGGCCTGCGCGAGGTACGCGGCATGGTGGGGGCTGCTGCGCGCTCTGGCTGTGTGTACTCATTATCCAGCACATCTTCAAGGAGTTCCTCAGACAGGGCATCAGCCTCGGCCAGCTCGCGGGCGAAGCGCTGTTCTTCATAACGCTCACGCCACTGGTGAAAGAGTAGGCGTAGTGTCACTGTGAGCAATATCATCCACAGGATGAGGAGCGAGAGCGAGAGCAGGAGCAGGCCTGTAAAGGGGATCAGCATGGCTGGTCCCTGGGCCCGCCACAGCTCGGAGAGGCGTGGCAAAAGCGAGGCCAGGAAGCGCCAGGCCCAGGGAGGGAAGCCCCCAGACAGCGTGTAAAGCAGGACGGCACAGAGCAGTAAGCAGCCATAGACCACTACCCGCACCGCCACCTGAGTTTGATAGAGTTGTTTTAGTTCTTGCTGCATAGGTCCGCTCTTTCTCGCGCTCGTGGCGCTTGCTGTTGAAATTTTCTATCACTCACACTGTGCCAGTCGCGGCACTGGCCGTGAAGGACGTTATTTTGACCAGCGTACCTGGCTGGATGAGCACACGTACGCCCGCCTGCCCTTTGTTGAGCGAGGCATCTTTGATCGTTGCCTGCCAGGTGGCTGGTTCGGGCGTGTTAGTCTGCCAGGCACGAGTCATAAGCTGGCTGCCAAGAGCGCGGAAGCGGAGTGCGTAGCTCGCACCGCTCTGAGCGGCGAAGGGCACACTGACCAATTGCTGATTGACTCCAGCGACCCGGCGCATAATGATCAGGTGATTGCCATCGATATAGGCCTTGTACCAGTTATTGACGTTACGCCAGCGCAGGACCGAGCCAAAGTTATTCTGGCCCGTGAATTTGTTCAGTGAGCCATTGATCAGCAGGTCAACGTTGTCGCTGGCAGGCCCCAGCACCGCGTTAAATGTGCCGTTACCATCGGTGATGGAGCCAGCCGTATTCTGGACTGAGAAGATCGCCAGCGCATTAGCGTCGGCCGTCCAGGTATGGCCATCGCTGGCCTGGCCCCAGAAGGGCTGGTTCTGGCGTTGAAAGGTATCCTGGGCCAGTACATTTATTTTTGGCGTGGTCGGTTTGCCTGTGGGCGTCATGGGCTTCTGTGCCACTACCGTAGGCTTGCCCACTGGCCCGTCGTGAAACATGCGCTGCATGTCCGGGAGGGTAAGCGAGCGCTGAATTGTATTCGCGAAGACGCCCGCCGTTAAGCCGAGGAGCATCAGCACTAGTAAGAGTGTTATGGCGATGACACGCCTTGTCATGATTGGCCTTCCTTCTGACTGTGAAATCTCATGCCTGTGGCGCTCGCTCTGGTAGGTGGTGCGGTGCGGGTTGGTAGCTTACGGCTACCAACCCGCACCGCACCACCTACCAGGCATTTATGCCTTGGCGTGGAGAATATCTTGAATCATCTGGATCGATTGTGGGCTGGGGTGGTAGGGCGAGACCTGGAAGGTGGAGATGGATTGCATGTGGTCGTGAATCCAATTCGCCCCGTGCAGTGTCTGCCCTGTGTTGGCGTCGGTCTGTCCGATGTAGGCGTTGTTGGCATTGACGATCATGTCGTTGATGAGCGAGAGCGTCGAGGGCTGGCGTAACTGGTTGTCGTTCATCTGCATGATCTTCTTGCCGTCGCTACGCACCTGGTTGAGCCAGCGATTGACGTTGCTCAGAGCATTGACGATATCGGTCGCGTTCTGGCGCAGAGAGGTCGGTGCGTCCGGCGCCTGCAAGAGTCCGTTCAGGTGCTTCATGACATGCGAGAGGTAGCAGGGTGGCTCCTGGTCGGGTCCGTTGACCTGGATCAGACCTATCTGGGCCAGCCGGCCATCGACGAGCGCAGGTGTGCCAGGTGGAAGGTCTAGCCCAACAAAGGATGCACCATCGAGATAGGCCAGCGTGCGGGCTGTCCCGCGCCGTACATAGTTAATGTCTTTGTTCGCCTCCCAGGGATCGCGCATGCTCGTGGTCCACTCCACCAGCTTAGCCGTGTTGCGGTAGAACCAGGTGTTCAGCCCGCCGGGAAGGTTCAGCTTCTCCAGCGTGGGGTCGCTGGCCAGCAGGTGCCGCAGGTGATCAAGGTAGCTAAAATGGTTGGTGTTATCGGGCTCGTTAATTGGGGCCTGCGAGACCTCGCCATAGTAGCGCCAGGCGTTATAATCGGGCGTGGGCGAGATGGGGGTGACCGAGGCGCTCTCCTCAGTCACCAGGAAGCGGCTCGTTCTAAGCAGCAGGTTGCTGTGCTGAGGGTCGCCTCCATAGAAGAGGTGTGCCTTGCCATTACTCACGTTTAGGCGTCCCAGCAGGATAGTGTGCGCCTCGCTCTGGCTCTTATCTCCCAGCAGCCAGGCATAGTAGGCCTTGCCGCTGGCGGGTGAGTTTAATTGTTGGAGGTCGATAGTTACCTGGTCGGAGATGCCCTGGCTGCTATTCTCGCTGATCTGGTTGCTGCTGGCATATGAGACGTCGCCGACGATAGATGGCATAGTGCCAGCCGTCGTGGTACTTGTCGGCCACTGGTGATAGAAGACCAGGAAGTAGCTCAGGCCCGCGACCGAGAGCGCGATGATGGCCACGATAGCCACAAATTTGGCGAAATTATTCCTGGGTGCCCGTGGCGCTGGAGCCAGTGGCTCCTTGCGTGGTGGGGGCTGTGTCTTTTCGACGAGCATACCCGTGCTCGCTCTTTGTGTGACTCCGTTCCGGCGCATAGGTGGAGCATTGCGCTCTAGTATGAGAGGTTCTGGGAGAGGTTCCAGTTCTGACTTCTCGTCTTGAAGTGCCTGGGTGTATGGATCAAACCTCTCTAGCGCAGGGTTATGCCTCAGCCGCTCGCGTGGTAGGGAGGGCTGTGGACTCGCGGTTGGTCGCTTCTCCACACGTGGAGGCACATCCATCTGTGAGATGGGAGGCATATGGCCTGTCGTGCGCTCGCGTGCATCAAGTGGCTGTCCACCCGCGGACAACTCCATTACCGGCTCGCTCTCGCTGGCTGTATGAAGGGGTTGGCTGATTGATCCGCGTGGTCCCGTACTGCGTAGATCGGCTTTGAGTGTGTGCAGGGAGGCCGTGGGACTAAGCGGGGCGGTAATGCGTTGTGGGCTCGTTTGCCCTGTATGGGTGCGCTGACGTGAGAGCTGGCCCATGGCCAGGGCGTTCGCCAGGTTATCTACAGAGGGATAGACAGGGAAGCCAAAACGTGTCGCCAGCTGTGTTATATGCGCACTATTAGGAATGACAAAGATCACGGGTATATCGAGCTGGCGCTTGATATGCTTAAGCGCCGAGAAGTCATCTGGTCGTTGGAAGAGGCGTCCCTGCTCCGCCAGCATGATGACTATTGGCTTGCGCAGCTCGCTCAAGGCCTGACTCAGGGTGGCTCTATTGTCGGCGGCCTCCAGGTAGAGTACGCAGAAGTCGCCTGTATCACTTCGTTTCATTCGTTCCTCCCGCTACTGGCGTACGCGGCTACTGTTTATCGGTCGAGGCGGTCGTACGCGGGTAGCTCTTCGCCGAAGATGGCGTCGGCGTGCAGGCCCGAGAGATCGACCGTCTGGCGGCGCAGGCGAGCTTTATTGGCTAGCCCGGCGGAGGCCCGGGCCTCCTGGTGATGCTGGTGAAGCAGGCGCTTGCGTTCGCGCTGCCTTGGGCGCCAGTAGATGCTGGCGGGAGTTGTGCCGGGCTGGTGACGCGCGTGCTCGTCCCAGGTCTCCAGGGTGTAGGCTACGGTGGGGGCTTGCTCCATTGGTACATCCTCGACCTCAAATGACCTTGCCAGGACATCCATGTCAGATACCTCCTGTGTATTAGCTTCATGCTCACGTGGGATAGTGGAAGGGATAGATCTTGCAGCTGTAGGCGTATTGAAGAGCCGGATCAGCCGACGTAAGCTAAGCATGCTCAGTCCCGCGACCGCGATCCAGGCGAGGAGCCAGCAGAGCGCTTGCCCTATGACCAGGGCCAGCATTGAGCCATGCCCATGCGCGACAATGGTTTGGTACTCCGGCCACACCTGGGCCAACAGAATCCAGGCCGCGGGCGGGAAGCCACCCAGGCGCAGCAGGGCAAAGGCGCCAGCGATCACACCCAGAACGGGCAGGATCAAGCCGCCATCACTGCCTCGCCAGGTCTGCATCAGGCGATCGCCAAAGAGTGCCATGCTCCGCTTTCCCTGTGTTGCTGGCCGCTCCGCCGAACCCCAGGTATTGATTAAGGCACCGGCCACGATCAGGGCCCCACCGAGGTAGCCATCCAGGGGGAGAACCTCGTGCAGGTAGTAGTTGGCGAAGGCCGCGCCCAGCACCGGCTCCAGGATATAGATGAAAGAGACCGTTATTGGCGAGATGTAGTTCTGCAAACGTACCGTAATCAGCGTAGGGAGGCAGGTCGTGCCGAAGGCAATATAGAGCACGCTCCACAGATCATTAGGAAGCAGTGGATGCACATCCTGCCAGTTACCAAAGAGCAGAGCGATGAAATTGCCCCAGATGGCCATTGTTAGCAACTGAATGCCGAAGAGAGGAAGATAGGCCTTGCCGCGCTGCTCATGGTCTGCCAGGAAGACATAGAATGTGCAGAAGAGGCCCCCGATAAAGGCGATCAGCGCACCGCGCAGGCCGCCGATGGGTGAATTCAAGATGAGCAGAAGCGCGCCACAGGCCGAGACCAGCCCGGCGAACCATGTCGCCTTATGCAGGGGCTGGCGCATAAAGAGCCAGACGCAGATCGCCGCCAGGAAGCCATTGAGCGAGGGGAAGAAGGCCGTGCTCGTCGCGCTATTGTATTTCAACGCCACCGAGAGCGTAAACAGGCCGATACAGATGCAGCTTCCCAGCAATACTCCACTCTTTATCACCTCGCGATTAATCTCGTGCCAGGAATAGATAATAATACACAGGGCCAGGGGTAGGAGGGCTAGCATCACAAAGAAGGTAAACACAATCGGATCAATGCGCCCCAGCGACCCCTTCGAGACCGCGTAGTAGGTGCCATAGAGAAAGGTATTGAGGAAGAACGCGCCACAGGCCAGTAACTTCATGCGCATACGGTAGACTCCCTTCAAGCAGCTCATGACATTCTAGGGAGAAGTATAGCTGTTTAAGAGCGCATAGAAGGCCTTTTTTGCGGTTTTTTGGCACTGTGTACTCACCGAAGGCAACCAGGAGGGGATGATAATTTGTGACCTGCCTCGTCAAATATTTGGATGTGGTACCGCGTAATTCAGAGAAGATATGACACTGTATGGTTCGCAGAAGAGAAGGAGAGTATGCCAGTCTGGCTGGTAAACAATAACTGCAAGCATCTCGGCAGGTAGATGCCAGCGATCCCCATGATTTACCAGCCAACAGGCACACGTCACCAGAAGTAGTAGAGAGATACATGTCTTGTAACATGAAAATTTGTTTCTGCTATTTATTATACTCATAAATCTTGTATCGACAAATTTAAAGAAGTGTCTTCCTGAGCAGCCCCAGCTTGCTCTAACTACAGTGTTATTCTACACTTTGCACCCAATTTATGCTTTACCAACTACATTTTTTGCAACTTTAGAGCCATTTTTGGGTTTCTATAAGTTAGGAGCTTAGATTCCCTCTATGAAAGGTTGAATTATGGAGTGTAGCCAGCAGGATGTATTGGCTCTGCTCGCCACTGATATCCACCAGGCGTTTCCGCTACTTGTAGAGTGCTATGGGCATTGCCTTTACACTTTTGCATATCGCTTAGTGGGAAGTCAGGCCGATGCTGAAGATATTGTTCAGGAAGCTTTTGTGCGTGCTTATATCGCACTGGTAACATACCCTCAAGAGCGCCTTCAGGCGTTGAAGCTTCAGCCCTGGCTTTATAAGGTCACACTCAATGAGTTTCATCGGCATACCCGTAGGACACATTTCCATATTGTCTCCATGGATCCTTCAGAGGAGGAGAGCCAGGTACTAGAAATCGAGGATACAACGGTAACGAGCCCCGAAATACACGTTGAACAGCGAGAACAAGCCCAGGAGTTGGAGCGTCAGATTATTGCCCTGCCTGAGCGGTATCGTGTTCCTGTGCTGTGTTTCTATTTCGAGCACCTTAGCTATCAAGATATCGCTGATCTGCTCAACCAGCCACTTGGAACGGTAAAGTCGCATATTTCCCGTGGACTGCGTCTTTTGCGCGCACAAATGGCAGTGCGATTACCTGCCGGGAAGGAGGATAAAACATGGAACAGCAGCATCCCCAAAAGCCGCAAGGCCTAAATGCCGCTCAGGAGAGCATGCATCAAGCTCCTGATACACTTCTTGCTACCATACTCGGTCGTGTTGACCACTTACATGCGCATCAGAAACAGGCATCGGAAGACGAGTTGTTGCGCGCAACTCATGCTGATAGTTGGGACATCCGTGCGATCTCTCTGCATGCACTGGGCGAGCGTAAAAACTATTCTTCCCTTGATCCTTTCCTGGAGGCATTACACGACGAGGACATATCTGTGCGTATCACTGCTGTTCAAGCTTTTGCTCGTTCCCGTACGCATATCCCTTTGGAGCAATGGCTTCTCGCATTACGTGATCACGATTGGCAGGTTCGTGAACGGGCAGTTATGGCTCTTGCTGACTGCTCATCATTCGCGGAGGAAACAAGGCATTCGCTTCTCCTGGCAGCCTTACAAGATTCACATGAGGCTGTACGCAAAGTCGCTCAGGAGGCAATGCATCGATTTGGGGATGTTTCCTCATCAGATACGAAACAGCATATTCATTCTCAAGAGAAAAGAGCACATTATCAGCGTTTTGTACAGAGCATAACCCATAGCTGGTTGGTTCTGACACGACAATTTCAGGTGCTCAAAAGTTACTGGGTGGCGTGCTTTATTGTTCAGGTCCTGAGTTATAGCATTGTCGTGTTTACGATCTGGCAACAGCGTAACGTGCATAACATAGCCTTTATCCTGACACTGGTGACTACTCTCTCATCGGCAATGGGTATTGCCTTTACCTCGAATGCGAGGTTAGATGCCGGGCTGGAAATTACCCTTTCCACTCCCACCTCGTTACGCCTGATCACCTTCTGCCGTTTTCTGATCGTTATCGGTTCACATTTGCTGCTTTCTCTGTTTGCGTCAATGATAGTTGCTCAGATATACGCACAAGGATTGTGGAGTCTGGTGCAGTTTTGGCTCGGCCCGATGCTCTTCGCTTCTTCGCTAACGCTGGCTTCAGCGCTGCTGATTGGCTCATGGCTCTCTTTTCTGTTCACTTTTTTCCTGGAGTTGCTACCGATTGGCTCCGATGGGCAGGTCTTTCTGCTTCATTGGCAGAATAGTTCAGCTTTGCCAGTCTGGTTGGCACTCGTATGCCTGCTCTTTACCTTCCTGTACTTACCAAAGCAAAGCCGTCTCTTACATAACGCCAGAGAAATGTAGCGGCCCGTTGTGTATTCGACTTTGAAGAGAAAGGGAATCTATGTCGTTAGATCGTCTTGGTTACGAGATCAAGCTGCGCTGGACGACCTTGATCCTGACACCACTGCTCATTATGGCAGGTATTGGCCTTGTTGCCGTGCTGCTTCGCGTTATGCATAAAGGTCCGATGCTTCTGCTTCTCACGTCATTTGAAATGTTTCTCCCACTGGCAGCGGGGGTCATCGTGGGGAGCACACTGGCTCAGGAGCCAGCGCTAGAGCTCCAACTCACTATGCCAAGAAAATATCATCATACAGGGCTACTGCGTGTAGGGCTCATCTTCACTTGGAGCGCGCTGATTGCTCTACTTTTCATCAGCGGTTTGGGACTAGCTGGCGCCTTTGAGCAACCCCCTTTTACACGTAGCTGGCCATTTCTCTTACAGTTCCTGCTGCTACAGCTCGTCTGGTTGGCGCCCTTGCTCTGGTTTATCGCTGTGGGTTTTTGCCTTTCGCTCCTGACAAATAGCCGCACTGCTACAGGCGCATTGCTTGGCGTCATCTGGATGATCGATTTCGCCTCGACAGGCTTCATTCTGGAGACGGGCTGGTTACGACCAATACTGCTCTTTCCAACCTTTACCGCATATCAGTACATCACGACCATCACGCCTGCTGCCTGGCAGGACGAGTGGCTGGTTCCGCGCTTTGAGGTGCTTGCCACTGCAATTGTTCTCTTACCACTCGGTTGGCTCTTGTCGCACAACACAGAGCGTCTTTTACAGGGATCAACTGAAGAATAGAAGGAGTGTTTCCCGTGAGCAATCAGTTGTCCGCTTTTCTGGGGGTCTTCCGCTACGAGTTCCTGATGCAGGTACGCAGACGTGCCCTTTGGATCACGTTTACGGTCGTCTTTCTGCTCTTTTCACTTTTCTTTGTCGCCTCCGATATTCTCAAGGATGTGCCTGCGTTCCTGGCGCAGACCTCGTTGGTAACGGTGATCATTTTCTGGACGTTGTATATCAACACGTACCTGCCAATCTGCGTTGGTGTTCTGCTGGCTGATCGCCTCCCACGTGACCACCGCGTTAAGGTTGATGAACTGCTCACAACCACATCTGCGGGGTTAAATGTCCGCCTTCTGGGAAAGTATCTGGGAGCGATGTCAGCAACCTTAATGCCGATGGTGCTCTTCTACATTATTGGAACAATTTACATCACTGTTCTTTCACAAAATATAATGACCATACCGATTGCCGTGGTCACATTTCTAGCTATTGTCATACCGGGTATGCTCTTTATCAGCGCCTTCTCTATTGCGTGTCCGGCTGTGATGAAAGTGCCAATTTATCAATTCCTTTTTATTGGTTACTGGCTCTGGGGAAACATCTTCTGGTTTCGACCCGAAATCCCAACGCTTGGTCGCACGATTATTGCCCCCATCGGTATCTTTATGGCCTTTGGCCTCTTCGGACATGCTGGCTTTGATACACGTGGCTTGCACATTACACCTGCGCTTGGCCTTGCCAGTATAGCGGTCCTCGTTGGGACGGCGCTACTTGTCATGCTTGCCTTGACGCGTTACTTGCAATGGCAACAGGCTCGCCAATAGTGGCGTGGAAGTCTCCGAGTACTTTAGAGAAGGAGTTGAGTTCTTCATGAATATTCAAATTCAAAACCTGACGAAAACCTATCGTGGTAATGTGCAAGCCCTCAAGGGCATTCACCTGACCATCCCAAATGGGATGTTTGGCTTGCTTGGCCCTAATGGTGCGGGCAAAACCACGCTGATGCGTATTATGGCGGGTATTCTACGTCCAACCGATGGTATGTTGCGTATCGGTGAGCTTAATGGGATGACAGAGCATGGGCGCACAGAAATCAAACGCATATTAGGTTACCTACCGCAGGACCTGGGGATGTATCCTGATCTCTCTGCGCGTGAATTTCTTGATTACATCGGCATCCTCAAAGGAATGGACAATCGTAAGCAACGCCAGCAGCGGGTTGAAGACTTACTGGCCATGGTCGCGCTGAGTGATGTGGCAAAACGCAAGATTAAGACCTTCTCGGGTGGCATGAAGCGGCGTGTTGGGATTGCCCAGGCGCTTTTGAACGATCCCCAGTTATTGATTGTTGATGAGCCGACTGCGGGTCTGGACCCTGAAGAGCGTATTCGCTTCCGTAATCTGCTCTCTGACCTGGGCGGCGACCGAACTGTATTACTTTCCACCCATATCGTAGAGGATATCGCGCAGGCATGCAATAATCTAGCTGTGATGAACAGCGGAGCAGTGGTCTTTCAGGGAACTATTGCCCAGCTTTTACAGGAAGCACATGGTAAAGTATGGGTTATCTCTATGCCCAATGGTGTTAAGCCCCGGGGAAACTTTACGGTTGTTTCGACCCTCAATATGGGAGGAAATATCCAATACCGCGTGGTTGGTGAACTGAGTTCGTTGTCGAATGCGACACCTGTTGAACCAGGTCTAGAAGATGGCTACGTCTGGTTGATGCGTGAGCAGCATTCATTTCAAACAGTTTAGAGCCTGCTTTGGCTTCAGGGTTCAAAGAGTTCAAAACTGCCCATACATAAGAGCGCTTCATAGCTGAATATTTCCGATGGGTAAGGGTGTGTGGCGGCGCGCTGGCCTCGCCAGCGCGCCGCCACACACCCTTACCCATCGGAAATGAATGAATTTTGGAAAATCGACAAAAATCAGGTGTTATGATATTATGAAAGTCTGCTTGGTTATTTTAGATAATATGTATGCTTCCAGGATATAGTGTATTTCTAGTGTATTTTCGGGAAGGTGCTGTTTGCTATGACTGCTATTTTCTCGCCCTATTTGCCTGTGCTTGAAGGTGTGACGTATCGGCAGCCGCGTGGTGTGGAGGATGCCGGGGCGTTGGTAGCCCTGTTTGAGGCCTGTCGTGAGACCGACCAGATCGTTAGCGTGAGTACACTTGAGAGTATGCCGACGCTCACTGATGTGCGGGAACTGCTCCAACAGATCGATCCCGCGAACATGCTTGTGGCCTGCGCGGGAGAGGAGATCATTGGCTTTGTGCGCCTGAACTGGTGGCCTGAAGATTCGGGTACCTGGGCTTACTTGCATATGGGGCGTGTCGTGCCCACTTGGCGCGGGCGTGGCCTGGGAACCGGCCTGCTTCACTGGGCCGAGGAGCGCTTGCGCGCACTGGTGAGCAGCAATCCCGATGTCGAGAAATGGGAGTATGCTGCCAATCCCTCTGGCTTAAAGACTTCATCCACCGAGCTGCTCCAGCATGAAGGCTACCACCAGGCCTGGACAGGCGTGATCTATGAGCTATATGACCTGGCGAACCTGTCCCAGGCGAGCTTTGAAGCTGAATATAGCGTGAGCACCATTCGTCCCGAACTCTATCGTATCCTGTGGGAGGCGCAGCATAACGAGTTCTGGGCCGATCAGAGCGCCTTTGGCATCGAGGCTATGGACGAGGCGGCCTATCAGGAGTATCTCGCCAACTTTGAGCAGGGGCGCGTCGATCCTACACTCTGGTACCTGCTCTTCGCGGGCGAGCGTCCCGTTGCTACCGTACAGACGAGTATAATAGGCAATATAGGCGTTATCGGCCTCTGAGTATGAATGGAACGAAAACGCACGCTAAGGAATTTGGGGTCCCGACATAAAAAACCTTCTCAATTCCGGTAAGAGCGCCCCTGCCCCTAGCGAGATCTAGAGAGGCAAATATGGCGGGACCCCAGAGGGTCACTCTAAAAGGTCACTCAATCGAGAGCCAGACCTCGATGATTGACATCGGATCATCGGGGACCTGCCCACCCTGGGCTACGAGCTTCCTCATCTCCTCCTGCATTTCCGTGCAAAGCTGCCTGATCAGTGCCACCTGCTCCGCTCGCGTCGTGGCAAAGGACATGTTCAAACGCTGCCAGTGCAGCGTCTCTCCTGCAACGCGCTGTTTCACATCCTGCAACAAGTAAGCATTGCCAAATATGAAGCGATCTCCCATGATGAGATCTCCACGCAGAACATATTTAATACTGATAGATGTCATCATCCAGAAGGTGCTTACATCGCGTGACGCGAGCCGGAGACGCTCTTCGGCGGATTCTGAGGCTGGGGGCGCGCTGGGGAGGCCAACTTTATCGAGCAGCAAGCGGCACTCCTGTTGCTGGATTTGCGCGTCTTTTTGCGGAATCAGCACCCAGTCAACCGTAATGGCCGTCTCGCGATAGACAACGTGATTGAAACATCCCCCCGTTGGCGGAAAGCCTGGAGCCTCACAAAGGACCAGCGGTTGACCAAACTGCTTATAGAGAGCAAGTCGCTCGGCGCTGGTAACGGTTCCTACCTGCTGTGGACTACAAGCGCATAACTGTTCCGCGTAAGCGTCGGCGACCACGACGCGCAGGTCAAAATCGCTCAGCTCATCCCCTTCGTTTCGCCCAATGCTGCCAGTGAGCCAGGCTGCGACGAAACGCTCATCGTTGCGTAAAAAGGCAAGAATCTGCTCCAAGTGTTCATCTCTGTTGCGGGCATAGTCTCTACGCGAATATGATGACATAATCGTTCCTTTCCTATCTTTTGTGAATCCGTTTGTAATGCTCCCGCTTCCGGCCCGGTGTCGCGCCTGCGGCGCTCTCAGGGTTTCTACAATGTGAGAAATCATATGCCAAGCATGGGTTGCACACACTTTTACGGGAGAGAGGGAGAAAGGATGATATGCCAGAGATATGCACAAAAAAGCATCCATGTGCTGTTTTGCAACGGGAGGCAACTTCAGAGGATTGCGAGATAGCGAGAAGTGAGCAATGCCGATCCTTGCGATGAAGCTGCTAATGTGATGCCATCCATCATTGAGACGCAAAAGAAAATCCTGCTGCCCTACAGCAACAGTGTAGCTTTTCTCCTGTTATCTCTGGCACACATTAGCAATGACCCGGCATAGATAGCTCCTTTGTGAAAAATTTTGTATCTACAAAGTATCGAGATCTATTTTAACAAATATGGACGAATAAAGTCAAATTGGATGTTTCTGCCACTTTTGAGCCTCTCTCGTTTAATTAGGGTCACGGCATAAAAAACTCTAGAATCCGCTAAGGGTAGGGTCGCTCTTACCGGAATTGAGAAGGGCTTTTATGTCGGGACCCCATTTTGCTGGGTAAAAATATTGTGACCCCATGAAGCGACAATGGGAAAATGGGGAGTTCATTGAGCACTGGATGCTTTATCTCGTAACATCCCAGCATCAGTACTTCTACTCTTCCTCCTGTGGAAGCGTACGCAGAGTACGGACAGGAGAAAACCAGAGCCAGAGTTGAGCTAAAAGGAGACCACCAACAATGAGAAACAAGGTTGAGCGTATGCCTATCCATTCTCCAAGCCATCCTCCCAGGAGCGCTCCAAGAGGAGTTGTTGCCCAACTTACTACTTGCGTCGTTGCATTCACTCTCCCTTGCAGGGCATCCGGTGTGATCGACTGGCGAAGACTCACCTCGTGAATGTGATAGATGATGAGTGGACACACCGTCAGAAATTGGGCAAATGCCAGGGCCAGAGCGACTTCGAGGAACGAACCATGGGCAACAGGGACCAGAAGTGCCCCGCTGATACTCAAAAGAGGCACTGCGCACAGCGACCACCCCAGACCCCACCATTGCAACACGCGTTTTGCCAGCAGTGTTCCTATCAGAAAGCCTGCATTTCCACACGCATAGATGATCCCGATCCACAGCGAGTTGATTTTGAGGACTTCAGTCATGTAGACCAACAACAGCGAGAGTTGCGCTCCCCAAAAGATATTCGCCACTCCATTCGCCATGGCAAGCGCACGCAAAATAGGATTTTTGACCACAGCGTCGAGTCCGACGCGAATCTGTTCCCAGAGATTTTGCCGAGAGGCCAGGGAAACGTCACCCCCTTCTTTCCCACCCATACGCCAGATAAAGAGGGCAGAAAGAAAAAAGGAGATACTATCACCAATAATCGCCATGGGCGCCGTCACCAACTGAATAAAAATACCCGCAAGGCTGGGACCAGCAATCTGCGCGGCCGATTGACTGACCTGAAGCGCAGTATTGGCCTCAACCAGATCCTCACGCTCAACCAGCGAAGGGAGAAACGAAGTGGAAGCAATCGTAAAAATGACGCTCAGCACACCAATGAAAAAGTTCAATACATAGAGTGCTTCGATTCCTAAAAAATGCAGAAAGCTCAAGAGGGGGATAAGGGCCAGGAGCACTGTTCGTCCAAGGTCCGCGATCAGCAGCAAGGGACGCCGCCGTACACGATCAACCCATGCTCCCACCACAAATCCGAAGAGGAGCTGAGGGACCTGCCCCAGCGCGAGAAGCAATCCCATTTGAAATGGCGTTGCATGCAGTATGCTAATTGCTGTCAGCGGAAGTGCGAGCGTCGTAATCGCGGAACCAAAGAGGGAGATGGTCCGAGCTGTCCAGAGTTTGAGAAAATTGCTCTGCGACCAAAGGCTTTTTCTACGGGAGTACTCCATACAATGCTCGCCCTTTTTTGTTATCTTTTGGTCAAAAAGACACTGAGAGGCCTTTTGGCCATAGGTAAGTATACCTGAGATTTGCCAGCAATGCGACCATTGTTAACCATTTGTTGGCGCATTTCCCAAATATCTTGGCGAATGAGCAGCAAGATCTGACGAAGAAGAGAAGGGAAGAACAGAAAAAGAACTATTCCCGATACCACGCCAGATTATGGTTCTTGGACACATTCGGTGTGCTGCTCGTTAGGGAGAAGAACGTTTTTGTGAAAGATCAGGCTCATGAGGATCCTTGAGCCGAATGAAAGGAAAGCAACATGCCCTTTACTTTGCCTGATGCAGCTCTGGTTTCGGCTCTGACTGTCTGGTCGCTTCCCCAGCCACTGACGCTCACCCGCATTGCCGGAGGGTTTACGGGTGATATCTGGTATGTGGATACCAGCCAGGGACGCCTCGTGGCCAAATTTGCTTATGACACTCAGGAGGCGTTCGAGGCTGGGCTGCAAGCTGCTGAGATCATCGAACGTGCTGGTATTGCGAGTGGCGCACCGCTACGAACTGTGGCTGGGAAACGAACCGTCATGCTTGAGGGACCACCGACCCTCTTTCATCCTTTAGCCCTTCTGCATTTTGTTCCAGGAGAACCTCTGGACGTGAAACAGCCAGGGAGTGCGTACCTCGCAGGTTCCCTGTTGGGACGTATCCACACCATTCTGCTCCGTGAACAGTTCAGGCCACGAAGCGGCGACCGCCTCTTTGCCTATCTGAAAGAAGAAACGGTGGAGGTGGCTGCTCAGACTGGCTTACCTACCCTGCTCCAAAGAGCCGTTGAGGCTGTAGAAGCCTTTGAAGTGCGCACCCAGGTCACTTACGGAACACTGTATGGAGACAGCTTGCAAGTGCTCTATGACCGAGAAACACATCAAGTGGGCCTGATCGATTGGGGAGCGATTGGCTGGGGACCGCTTCTGTTCGATGTGGCTCTTACAGCAGAGCTTTTCTCTTTTAGCCAGGCTCAAACTGACTGTTTCTTGCAGAGCTATCTGGCTGAAGCCCCGATCGAGCCACAAGAGTTGGAAGGGTTGAAATTCTACCAGGCCTTGCACCATGCGCAATTGGCAAAGTTCTTCGCCTGGCGTCTGGCGCATCAAGCGACTCTCGGTAATCCTGATCCCCTGGCCAATGAATTGGCGCTAAGAGAAAACAGAACGACGCTTGAGCATCTCTTGGAGCAATCGCTTGCTGTGATACCTGTGCAATCTGTCCTTTCTAAGACAGAATAGTCTCAAACGACTCCATCTATCTGCTGGGCCCATGTGGGAGGCACACCGAAAGTGTCCAAGAACCCACGTAGGAGGGATGTTGCTCTTATGCCACAGGGCGGTGAGTAGTGTCCACACCTGGTCTGACGACCTTGTTAGATACCTCAGAAATGCCAAGAGTTCTCAGTCAGAAAGGTCTCGTGAGTGGCTCATTTGCCAATTATAAAAACAAATGCCCCTTCTCTAGAGAAGGGACGCGACTGCACTCGTAATGAGAAACCCTTTCTGCTCTAATCGTCATGGGTATTCCCTCGCGGAAGAGGCATTATGACCCTGAGTGTAAATCTTAGAATGATAGGTGCTGGGCTTTTCACCACTATCGCTGTTGAACACGGGTAGCGGTTTCTTCCTGGATCGGAGGATGATCGCTCTGATCATAGGCCATACGCGCTCGCGCGACCTCCTGCAAATGCTCGTATGCCCACATCTGGAGCATATTCACGGGCTTAACCAGTGTTTGTCCCAGAGGCGTGAGGGAATATTCGACGATTGGAGGCACAACGGCATGGACGACGCGCTGGACCAGGCCATTGCGTTCCATTGCCCGCAAGGTCTGCGTGAGCATCTTGGTCGAAATGCCGTCGATACGTTTGAGTATCTGGCTGAACCGCATCGCGCCTTCTTCCAATGCATAGACGACCAGGGGCGTCCACTCATCAGCGATCAATTGGAGGGTATCCCGCGATAGGCAGTCGGCCCGGAAAATATCAGGGCGTGATTGCTTCTTTGTTACCATAAGGTAAGTCTATCACTTTTTGGTTCCTTCTTACAAGAAACCATTTTTTCAACTATAGTAACTACCAGTGAGAGGTTATCCACTCATCTTATTAGATGAATATCCATATGAAAAAGGAGATTTCCTGATGCCTAGCCCAGAAAGCTTGCAGATTCGATCCTACTTATTGGCCCTCAAGGCTGCTCAAGGCGCTCCAGCGCCACTGGCAGAGCAGCGCGCTTCCTATGAGAAGCGCATCGAAACCTATGTGGGGCATCCTCTGGCCTTACCAGAAGGAACACGCATTGAGTCTGTGGACATCGATGGCATCCCTGCGGAATGGATTAGCCCGGCTGGCGCGGACCAGGAACGCGTGGTTCTGTTCTTCCATGGGGGGGCGTATGTCCTCGGTTCGCTCACCTCACATCGTGAGCTCGTCGCGCGTCTGAGCGCTGCGGCTGGGGTCCGCAGCTTGCAGGTTGACTATCGTCTCGCGCCCGAACACGTCTTTCCGGCCGCGCTCGATGATGCCCTGACGGCTTATCGCTGGCTCCTTGCTCACGGGACCAGACCAGAGCAGATCGTGCTTGCTGGTGACTCGGCGGGTGGCGGCTTGGGCCTTGCCTTGCTGCAAGTCGTGCGTGATCAACACCTTCCCATGCCAGCAGGGGCAGTTTTCCTTTCCCCCTGGACCGATCTCGCTGGCGCCGTTGACAGTCGAGCGACACGTGACGTGGCCGATCCCATCTTTTCTGGTAGCTTGATTAACTTTTTGGCGAATTTCTATGCTGGGACGGAAGAGAAACATAATCCACTGCTATCGCCCATTTACGCAGATCTACACGGTTTCCCACCCCTGCTGATCGAGGTGGGCAATGATGAAGTCCTTTTAGATGACTCTCTTCAGCTCGCGGAACACGCCAGAGCCGCGCAGGTTCCGGTCGAACTGACCGTCTGGGAGGGCCTGTGGCACGTCTTCCAGCAATACGCTTCCGTCTTACCTGAAGGACAGCAATCAATTGAGAACATGGGAAGGTTTATCCGCTCTCAGACAAGGACATTATGAGTGAAAGTCCTGACATCAAGCTGACCACTTTGTAAAAGCTGCATCAAAGCTCCTGGCGCTGGAAGTGTGGCTGAAATAATCCAACTTGTTCTCCGTTCTTGCATAAACTGAACCGCGGTAACTATTCAGAAGGGTGGAGTAAAAGCATTATTACGTGCAAATGCTGTTATGTTCGCAGCCATATCAAGCTCAAAAGCGAAAGCGCATGCACGATTTGTGTCTTCTACATGGGTCTTCTGAATAGTTACCAAAATCGCTAGGATCTTAGTCTACCCTCAAAGTGTGCCAGATCCGTTTTATTCGACAAACAACAATCGGCGCAGGTGCGATCAGCCCTGCGTGGTCGGCCTCCACCAAAGCGATGGGTATTGACGTAGACGGGGAGCAGTGGCTCAAGCAGAGCCCACAACTCATCAGAGATGCGAAACCCGGTCGTGGTGCGGTTGTTGGGCGTGCGCTGTCGCTGTCGCTTCTTCGTTTCTTGTTTGCTCATGACTTCTATTGTAGCAGGTTATTCAAAGAGGCTGTTAGCATCAAGGATGACTTGGAGGGTATAATTGGTGTACCCATGAAACAACAGCCTGACGAGCAATGAAAAAGATCAAGTACCAAAACTCGCCTGGTATCAGGCGAGCTCACGGAAGGGCGAACTTTTATGAGCCAACTCTCCAGAGGAGAGACAATCCTTATCCTTACCAATACCACGGGGTCTATCTGGGGCACCACCTGGTCCCCTGATAGCCTCCGCATCGCTACTACCGACCAGGATGCGCACGCCTGCATTTGGGACGCTCAGACGGGTCACCTTCTGCTCACCCTGACAGGCCACGCGGCAGGTGTCGAAAATGCCGCCTGGTCTCCCGATAACCGCTTCATCGCAACAGCAAGCCAGGATACCACTGCCCGCATTTGGGATACGACGACCGGTCGATCCTTGCTCACGCTCACCCATACGCACCCTCTTCATGGCATAGCCTGGTCGCCCAAAAGTCATCAGATTGTCACGGCTTGTTGGGACACGACCGCCCGCATTTGGGATGCGCTGACCGGCCAACTGGTGCATCCTCTTGCTGGTCACACGCAGCCTGTCAATGGCGTCGCCTGGTCGCCGGATAATCGTCAGATCGCCACTACCAGCGATGACCAAACGACTCACATCTGGGATGCGCTAACAGGACAATCCTCGCGTATCCTTACGGGTCACATAAACGTCGTGTATAGTGTGGCCTGGTCGCCGAATAGCCAGCAGATCGCCACTACCAGCGCCGACCACACCAGCCGCATTTGGGACACTGCAACTGGTCAGATGCTCCATACCTTTCGTGGCCACACCAGCCTCGTCGAAAGTGCCGCCTGGTCTCCTGATGGCATGTATCTTGTGACTGCCAGCAAAGACAGGACTGCCCGCATCTGGGAGGCCCAAACGGGCAAACTTTGTTTCATGCTCACTGGCCACACGGAGGGGATCAATAGCGTCGCCTGGTCAAGCAATGGTACCCATATCGCCACGGCCAGCCACGACCAGACCGTTCGCATCTGGAAGCTCTCCTGAGCAAGATCCTTCAAAATAAATGAACACGTGAGCAACAGAACCCTGGTTACGGATTCCCTCCCGGTTGGAAAGGGTTACATCTTCTCGTACACACGCTTCTGTTGACAGGGTTATTCGGATAGGCTGTAAGAGCTTGGATGGCGATAACGAACGTTATCGCCATCCAAGCTCTTAGCATGGTATTCCGGTCCATTAATACTCAGAGGCCTTATCGATGAAGTGAGCACCCATCCCGACTACCGGCGCAAGGGCCTGGCAAGAAGCTTGATTCTACATGCCCTCTACCGCCTTCGCGAGCGTGGCGTGACACATGTCAGCATCAGCACCGCCGAAAGGAACCGCCGGGCTAGACCCCTCTATGAGAAGCTTGGCTTCCAGCTCGTCAAAACCCTCCCCCGCTATCGCAAACAAACGTAAAGCCCTTCCAGAAGAGCCTCACGCCTGCGGCGCTCAGGGTAAGGGGTGTGGACGTGGAAAATGGAGCTTTGCTCCATTTTCCACGTCCACACCCCTTACCCTGGCGAGCTTGCGAGCCGAGGCCTATCCTGTGGTGTTGTCTTGTTAGCTTGCGTTGAGCCAGAAAGCGTGCGAACATAATAGAAGAGGTAGCCAGACCAAATTTATAAAGGATCACACAGAAAAAAATTATGAAAAACTATCAGGCAGCACTTTTTGATATGGATGGCGTTGTCGCGGATACCAATCAATCGGTTAGAGACTTCTGGTATATGCTGGCACGGCGCGAAAACATCACACTGAGCGAAGAAGATTTTAAGCATCATATTTATGGTTGCCCGGCGGAGCATACCCTGACCAGACTCTTCCCACATATGAGCGCCGAGACGCGGCTGGCGATCCATGAAGATATCATGGTTTTTGAGCGCAACATGTATTACCAGGCCATGCCGGGTGTCGTCGACCTCCTGCGCGACTTTAAGCGCCAGGGTATTCCTACCGCGCTCGTTACCAGTGGCAGACGCTGGCGCGTCAATCTCGCCTTCCAGCATATTGGCATTAGCGAACTCTTCAACGCCATCGTGACCGTAGAGAATATCACTCACGGTAAGCCCGATCCAGAATGTTACCTGCTTGGAGCGCGCCTGCTTGGCAAAGCCGCCGAGGATTGCCTCGTCTTTGAAGACGCTGTCAGCGGCATTCGCGCCGGATACGCCGCCGGCGCGACCTGCGTAGGTATCCAGGATGACACCGAGAGAGCACAGGCCCTGCGCGATGTTGGAGCCACCCTCGTCGTTTCCGACTTCCGCTCTATGCATCTGGCGCCATCCAGTGTGAGCGATTTCAGCACCCTCGTCATCCAGGCTGATGGCACCAAATATGCCCGCTTCACCCTGCAAGCGGACCGCGTGCGTCAGTAGCGCATTTTTTCAGGGAGAAAGCAGCATGCCAGTATTTGTTGAGAGCCATCGCCTCAGTGGTGAGACGATCAAGCATCGTCATGGCGAGGTGCAGGTTATCGATGTTACATCGCGTGGGGCTGATCCCTGGGTGCGCTTCAGCCCCTTCTATCCGCATGGCGATATTCCTGTGCCTTTCTCGCCTGGGTATACCAGTTGGAGCGTCGAGGGTGTCTGGCAGGGCTTGAAGGTCTTTGAGCAGGCTGGCGTGGATGTGAGCAAGTTTCGTATCGCCAATATGAAGGGTATCAAGCGCTCCGGTCGCAGCCTGGGCGGTGTGCTTGGGCATCGCGAGGGCGTGGATGGTGAGCGGTTGCTTGGCTACCGCGAGGCGCGTTCGGCCATCTACCTGCCCACCTATCGCTGGGTCCTGGAGCATGAGCTCCAGCCCGAGCTAGAGACCCTGCGCCAGCTTTCCGCCCAGGCGAGTGTGATTCTTTTAGATTACGAGACCAATGCCAACATTGATGACCTGCGTCGCCCCCTCTCCCACGCCGCACTCATTAAAGCTTATCTAACCGCGCCAGAAGACCCCTGTTGCGCAAACATGGGGATGAATGGCGCGCTCCTTTCTTGGGGTGGATAGGGCAGTGCAAATTGTTGCATTTTTGCACCGTAACTGCTATAATGTAACCTATGAAACAGAAACGCGCTTTCAAGTACCGCGTGTATCCCACGCCAGAACAACAGCAGATCCTTGCTCAAACCTTTGGGTGCTGTCGCTTCGTCTATAACTGGGCATTGCGCAAGAAAACCGATGCCTATTACAACGACCATCAGCGACTCTATTACAAAGAGTTGAGTCTCCTGTTGACTGACTTGAAAAAGCAAGAAGAGACACACTGGTTGAACGCCGTTTCTAGCGTGCCCTTGCAGCAAGCTCTTCGTCACCTGGACAAAGCGTTTCTCAACTTCTTTGAAGGGCGTGCCAAGTACCCCACCTTCCACAAAAAACGCAACAAGCAATCCGCCACCTATACCGCAAACGCTTTTACCTGGCACAATGGAGCTATCACCCTCGCCAAGATGAACGACCCCCTTGATATACGCTGGTCGCGCCCTCTGCCAAAAGATGCCCCCCCTTCGAGTGTGACCATCTCCAAAGACTGTGCTGGCCGTTACGCGCATCAGCATCCTTGTGGAAGATGAGATTGAGCATGTACCTGCCAATGAGCAGGCGATTGGTGCTGATCTTGGCTTAAAGTCCTTTGTGGTCCTCTCAACAGGCGAAGTGGTGGGCAATCCCAGGTTCTTCCACAAGGATGAAAAGAAACTGGGCAAAGCCCAACGTTGTCATGCCAGGAAGAAAAAGGGCTCGAAAAACCGAGACAAGGCACGTCTCAAAGTAGCACGCATTCATGCCCGTATCGCTGATCGCCGCCGTGACTTCCTGCAGAAACTTTCGACCCGACTCATACGCGAGAACCAAGTGGTGTGTGTCGAGTCGTTGGCAGTCAAGAACATGGTCAAGCACCCAACCCTCAGCAAAGCGATCAGCGATGTGGGATGGAGCGAGTTTGTGTCCCAACTCGAATACAAGGCCAACTGGTATGGTCGAAACGTGGTCAAGATTGACAAATGGTATCCCTCCAGTAAGCGCTGTTTCGATTGCGGTTATCTCCTCGACTCCTTAGCGCTTGATGTCCGTCAATGGGACTGCCCGGAATGTGGCGTCCATCATGACCGCGATATCAACGCTGCCAAGAATATTGTGACCGTGGGGCTCACGGTCCTCGCCTGTGGAGAGTCCATAAGACCTGGACGGGCTTTGTCTCGTTCAGGCAAGACTCAGCGAAGCAGGAAACCCTAGAGGCGACTCTAGGAATCCCCTGGCTGCCAGCCATGGGGAGGATGTCAATTGGAGAACAACTGGCCTACGTAATGCCTTGAAGGCACTAGTGGGGAGGATCAGTGTGGCGAAGGATGAAGAGGAGGCCAGGCAGGCACTCTCCTCTGAAGAGGCGACGCGTTAAAAGAGTGGTATAGGAGTTGTATCAATTGTGCTAGAAAAGTCCTCTGGCTTTTGCATACGCGTACGCTGAGAGCGTCAGGCCATCTATAATTTCATTGTCACGGATGAGGTGCTCAAATTCTGCTATTGGTACCACGTGTAATTCGGCAACGGCTTCATACAGTTCTGCCTCGTGGTATGTTTCGATCTCTGCATAATAGAGTTTGTTAGATGCCGCACTGATTCCAGTATCACTATAGACTTCTCCTAAAAAGACGAGGCGTACTCCAGCACCAGCCGCTCCAATCTCCTCGGCTAGCTCTCGCCTGGCATTTGCTTCGCTTGACGATCCCTGCTCGCCGAATCCTCGCGGAACCTCTAAATGCCATGTGCGCGTTGCATGACGAAAATGACGCAGCAGCACCACACGCCCCTGGCAGACGGGAAGGATAATGACGCCTGGATCTCCACCAGGATTCACAAAGCGTATATACGTGCCTAGAGAGCCATCGGGGAAGCACACTGCATCGCGCAGTAAAAGCAAATATTGATCTTGATAGACGATTCCCACCTTTGCCCACTCTGTTGGCAAATTATGTGCAGCCAGGCGCCTGGTCATCTCCGCTTCCGCCTGCTGTATTTTGTCTTCGTCCAGTAGGATTGTGAAGATTACGCCTGGTGGATTCACGAATAGTTGAGGGTGCTTTTGGGCAAAGGTCAGATACTCTCTGGTCGTCATTATTCGTCACCTTTATTGAAAGGAAATCTTTTCCACGGCATGAATATGCTATTTTCGTGCTGGTAGCAGCATAGCATAGGCTATTTCAGAGATTTAAAATAGGCCAGGTCGCTTGAATTGGCGCAGGAGCTCGGGGCGTGGCGTCTCGGGAGGTGGGGGAAGCGCCTCCGGCAAATCTTGTTCGATGGCCCAGGTGAGCGCCTGGGCGAAGTCGTCGACGCTGGGGAAGCGCTTCTCGGGACTCTTGGCCAGGGACTTCATGACCACCTGCTCAATCAGGGGCGAGAGTGAGGGATTTTGGCTGCGCAATGGAGGGGGCATATGGTGCAGGTGCTGCTCGACCATCTCATCGAAGGCGCCAGTAAAGGGTCGCGCGCCACAGAGCCACTCATACACGACCACGCCTAGAGCATACTGGTCGCTGGCGCGCCGTGGCCTGCCTAGAAGTTGTTCGGGTGCGCAATAGATCACAGTTCCCTCAAAATCATGCTGAATTGGCGCGATGGGATCGAGACTGTGCGAGACTACTGAGATGCCAAAGTCGCTTAACACAACTTCGTTACGAGCGTTGAGCAGCATGTTTTGCGGCTTGAGGTCGCGATGGATAAGCTGCTGCCGGTGCAGATAGCTCAGGGCTTGCGTGAGCTGTTGGGTATAGCGAATAACCGTGGCTGGAGGGACGAGGCTACCCCTGGCATGGCGCTCACGCAGATTGCCATTGGGCATATAGTCCATGACGAGATAGGTAAAGTGGTCCCGTGTGCCGTAGTCGCGTACGGATACGATATGTGAATGTTGTAGGCGCTTGATGCGAGCGGCATGAACATAGAAGCGCGCCAGGTCGTCACCTGCGCGTTGCCCTGGGAGAATTTTTACTGCGACAGGAAGCTGCTGGCCTTCCCGTTGCGCGAGATAAATTTCTGAGCCATCGCCGCGCCCCAGGAGTTTGAGCAAGCGGTAGCCATCGATATCTCGATCCAGGTCTTGCGTGTTCTCCGTAATTTGCATATTCGTCCCGTTGCTAAAGCCATTGCCACCTATATATCTTCTATTCGATTTTATGTTACGATTGTTCAGCTGTCAATTGCTTAGTACGTTTGTGATGGGGATTTTATAGATCTAGTTGGTGCGCTGGTGGACGAGGACGGAGCCGGTTGTGTTCTCGATGTGCAGGGTCGATTGAGTTGGCGATGTGCTTGAGGAGTCAAAATCGTTTTGCACCTGTCCCAGCATGGAATCGACGCTGACATCAACGAGGTCATCTTTGGAGAGAGTAGCTTCAATCGTGCCGGCGGTGGTCTTCATGGTGATGTTGCTTTGAGGGGCGACATCTCCATCAAAGGTGACGGTGCCTGCGATAGTCTCTATCCAGGAGGCACGGGTAAGGGTGGTCTGGTTGAGAATAATAGAACCTCCCTCGCTTTTGACGATTTGTTGGCCCGAAAGGTTCTCTAGCGTGACAGAGCCAGCGGCATCCTGAATATTGGTGTCGCTCGTTTCGGGCGTGGTGATGTCAAGCTCCAGGAAGGTTGTCTCGCTGCTATAAGTGAGGTTGGAAGCCTCCTTCCTGGCCTCAGCCCGGTTGATGTGCGAGGTAATTGTAATGGTATTGCCTTGTTGTGAGTAATTGGCTTCGATGGTATCGCCGTGTGCGGTATGCTTCGTGCCCTTAATGATGATCTGTTGAGTAGGTCCGTTATGGATATGTATACTGGCCGCATCGCTCTGGATGGAGATTAAGGGGTGCCCAGAGACGGTATACATATCCTGCGAGACCTCTACATCCTGCTGATCATTGTAGAAAAAATGCGAGATCGTATCTCCACTGCATGCGTTCACGAGGAGCAAAAGCAGGCCCATGAAGAGCAGGAGCGAGCCTGCACGCGCCGAGGCATTGATCAGGCATTTGCACGCAGCTTTATAGTTTGAAAATAGAAGACACATCTACTTTACCTCCACCTTTTCCACCTGCACTGATACTCTCTCGAAGATAAGATTTGCCGAACACGTGTAGCGAGAGTATGCTTCACTCAAAATTATACTCCTGCATGCAAATGTAGTTAATAATGATCTGGTAGGCATTAGCCTATAATGTAAGTGAAAAGAGGTTACAGCTCTACAAATGGAAAGTTTAGAGTAGCCAGAAAGGATGCGGGTTTTCCGTTCGGCCTCTGGGATCTCTGGCCAGTAGTGTCGATGCAATGTAAGAGCATGGGAGGCAGTATCATTGCGACTTTTCTCTACCTTAGGACTAGCATAGTCTACACTCGTGCAGCAATCTGAACTGACATGCATGCGACAGAGAGGTGTAGACAAGGAGGAAAAAGGGGCGGCTCCTCCAACTGTGAATAAGGTATTCTTTTTCGTAAACCCAGTGTTTCGCCTACTTGAGCAGTACCAGATAAGGGCTTTACCGCGTTACCCCCAGAGGCGAACCGTTGCATCGTCGCTGCCAGTAGCAATAACAGTACCCGAAGGCGACCAGCTCCCTGTAAATACACCTGCGTTGTGTCTCTGAATGGCGGCCAGCTCTTGCCCGTTTTGCACTTCCCAGAGTTGTACCAGGCCATAGGCGCGTGCGGTGCCCAGGAGTGAGGTATCAGGCGACCACACGACGGGATAAGCCCAGCCCGCATCTGTATGACCGGTTAGAACACGTACAAGTTTGCCTTGTGCATCCCAGATCTGGACAGTTCCAGCGTCGTTTGATGTGGCAACAAACTGTCCATCTGGCGAGTAAGCAACGCCATTGGGCTGGTCCTGGGGTGGGAGCTGGTGGGTAATCTTACTACTTTGGGTGTCCCACATAAATGTGTACTTATCATAGCGGTTCGAGATGTGAGTAAGTAAGCGACTATCCTTGCTCTGCTTCCTGTCGAGAATGGTTTGTCAACTGCTCCACCATCCAACGACACCAGGCGACTGAGGCTTGCTCCGCGTACACACCCGCATGGAGAGTCGCATAATTGCCAAAATCGGGCAGCGTAATATCCAGTTGCTCGCCATGCTTGTGCTCGATTCGGGCCAGGATGTGTTCATACTCAGCCAGACGTGCCGCGTGCTGCTTCTCCTGCTGCCGAAACAACGTGATAGCCTGCGAAGGGTCAGCTAGCCAGATAGCGTAGGCCTTGAGCACAAGCTCATCTCGTGGCGGTGATAGCTCAATGGGTGTGGTCACCCATGTGCGTAAGGCGGCAAGACCACTCTCTGTCACGGAGAAAAGCCTCTTGGCCGGGCGAGTAGGTTGCGCGACCACTTGCGCGGTAATAAATCCCCCCTCTTCCAGGCGGGCCAACTCACTGTAGATGTGGCTGGAATGAGCAGTCCAGAAGAAGCCAATAGGTCGTTTAAGGCGTTGAGCCAGGTCATAGCCAGAGGACTCCTGGCGAGCGAGAAGTGCCAGAAGAGCGTAGCCTAGAGTCGTGATAATCTTTCTCCGCCAATAATGCTATTATTCCAATATTGGAATAATAGCATTATTGGCGGAGAAAAGAGAAGAGGGAAGGCATATAGACATGCGTTCCTTCAAAGAGGTTTAATCTCATTGGCTGGCTAGATGCGGATGGGTCCCTGCCTGATACGCGTGAGTGCTTGCGGTACGCTGGTATGCCACTCAATGCGCTCTTGCATCCAGGTAACGCCAGCGTCTATATAGGCCCTGGCGGTTGTGCGGTCCTTTTCGGGGTCCGTGCCTGTTTCAAGTGTGCTCGCGATGACATCAAAAGGCGCGTCACTGGTGCGATATTGCTGGATATATGCGCGAATCTCGCGATAATCCTCGGCGGTCAAGGCTTTATCCCAACAGATAGGATTGATGCCATCCCAACGTGCTGCGCGTTGAAAGGGCTTCTTATGTGGCCACGTTCCTGCCAGCCAGATGGGGATGCGTGGCTGCTGAACTGGTCTGGGCAGGAAAACTTCTTTGTTGACCTGGTAGTGTTTGCCCGTATAGCTGAATTGCTCGCCGCTCCAGAGTCCCAAAAGCACCTCCAAACCCTCATCGAGCATCTCGCCGTGGCGCTTGCTGTCTGCGGACTCTTGAAAGCCGCTATACTCCTGGCGGCGGTCGGAGCCGATGCCCAGCCCCAGGATAACGCGTCCCTGCGAGAGGTGGTCAAGAGTGACGATCTCGCGAGCAAGCTTCCAGGGACGACGGCGTGGCAAGGGAGTTACCAGTGAACCCAGTGTAATTTTGCTTGTTGTCATGACCATGGCGGCCAGCGCGATCCAGGGATCGGCTGTTGGCTCTACGAGGTTGCGGCCCGGATGAATATGGTCCCAGATAAAAAAGCCATCCCAACCGGCAGCCTCTGCTTCCCGGGCGAGTTCCGCGAGCAAGCGGGGGTCGCTATAGGCGCCAAAGTTGGGGGTATTAAGCGCAAATTTCATGATGTAGATTGATCCTTTTCGCTTTTGCTATGCCTGTATTGTATGCCTGTTTACTGGTAGAGGCAAGGCGTTTGGTTTGACTTAGAGACTCAAGTCGTCTTGTTGAGACTATTTATGCCTGTGATACGAGTTATATATGTGGGGGTATTCTTGCGATGCCATTCCCTTACGTGAACTACCACTGAGCTGAAGACGCAGTGGCTTCTTCGGAAGTCACTGAAGACTTGGTTCAGTAACTTCTTCGGAAGTTTGAGTTCACCAGACTGTGCCCCAGAAATGGGAGCTCCGTTCGATAGGTCATGACACCTGCGGTTGACGCATCAGACCGCTGCTCTGTCGCTGAGAGTTAAGTAGGCTTGAGGGAAGGGCCGGTGCTCTCGGTGTAAAAAGCCTTTTGAACCTTGTCGAGATGAAGCCGGATTCCCTTCGTGGTCAGAGCGAAGGGATACGCACCACCTGCCTTCGGGCAGAGCTTTTTGAGTCAATGGATCGTCTTTTGTTCAAAAGAACAGGGGGCGGTCCGGCGATTCATCCACGAGGCTGAAGACCTCGTGGTTTTCTCGCCACGCCCCTATAAAATGAGCAGACCCACCTCGTGTGAAAGGTAGTAATAGATGCAAGTAATCAAAGCTCCGGCAGAGGCACAGCCGGAGGCCGACCTCCTGGTACATAAGAGAACCCACTTCGCGCTCTGGCGCCCCGCCGTTACCGATCCCGCTCCCAGGCTTCTTATTGGTGAGTTTGTGCCTGGGGAGCCGCCAACACTAGGCCAGGAGCAGGCTTTTACCCTGTCTCCTTCGGCAAAAGGTGAGGGATTATGGGATATCGCGGCTAAGGACTGCCAGCTCGAAAACGGTAAGATCTATCACTACTGGTTTGAGGTCACCGATAGCAATGCCTACAAGGAAAGTCACCCGCGTATCCTCTGCACCGATCCTTTCGCCCTCAATGTCGATTGGCGCTTGCTCTCGCCAAAGCCAGAAGATGACGCGTTTAGCAACGAGGATCGCTATCCAGCGAGCGTGGTGAAGTATCAGGATGGCGAGCTGGTGCCGTGCGATCCCGAGGGCCAGAGTCCCGATTGGCGCAATGATCCCCCTCTGGAGAGCCTGCCGGTCAACACGCAACTGGTTATCTATGAGCTGCCCACAGCCTGGGCTAGAATGCGCAAAGAGGGCGGAGTGCAGGTCGCGGGCGGCAACTTCCGTGATGTTCTGGCGCTGGTCGATCCCGGGGCCATACCTTTCAGTTTCTTTGGCCTGACTGTCTTGCAGGAGGGGCGAGCGCATCTCCGCGACCTGGGCATTACGGCATTGGAGTTGTTGCCGCCCGCCGATAGCTATGTCGATGGTGGATGGGGCTATGCCACTACGAACTACTTTACCGCCGACTATAGCCTGGGCAGTTATGGGAAGGGTAAGCGGCCTGCACCAACGACCGAGCTGGCGCGCTTGATTCGTGCCTGCCATCAAAATGGCGTGCGTTTCTTCGCGGATGTTGTCATGGCCTTTGCGGCTCGCAATCCCTATCGCTCAATCAACTACGCCGATTTCTTTGTCAAGGCGAATTCTGGTGATCCCGAAGAGTATGTGGGGGATATCAAGCGCGATGGCTTTGGCAGCGACCTGTTCAAGTATAATCACGCGGTCGAGGGCTATGATCCATTCACCGGAGAGCCGGGTAAATTTATTCCGGCGCGCTCCTTTATGCTGGCCTATCTCGACCACTGGATGCGTTACTATCGCATCGATGGTGTGCGCATCGATAGCATCGTGAATATTGCGAGCTGGGATTTTGTCGAGAGCTTTAAAGACCTGGGGCATCGCGTCTACCAGGCGCGCTGGGTGGAGCAGGACAACGAGCCTGAGATCGCGGGCGCGCGTTTCCTTGTCACCGGTGAAGAGCTGGACATGCCCCTCGACCTGGTGCATCAGCATCGCGTGGATAGCCTGTGGAACGAGTACTTTAAACGCTATGTACGCGCGGCCATTATCGGTCAGCAGCATCCCGACGAGGAGAGCTTCGAGGATACCGTCAAGAAGATGGTGGATTGCCGCCTGGTCGGTTTTGGCGATGGCTCGCAGGCCATCAACTACGTCACTTCGCATGATGTCGAGGGCTATGGGAATGAGCGACTCTTCGATTACCTGAATAGCTGCGGGGTCAACGAGAAGGAGCAGCGCATCAAGCTAGCCTTTACCTGCCTGATTACCTCCGTTGGTGTCCCGATGATTCTGGCTGGCGAGGAGTTTGCCGACCAGCATGACACGCCTGCGGAGGGACCGGAGAAGCAGCGTGATGCCGTAAACTTTGAGCGGCGCTACGATCCCTGGCGTACGCGCATTGTAGATCACGTGGCCCGCCTCGTGCGCCTGCGCACCAATTGCGAGTCCCTCTGGGTCAACGAGACGGAGTTTATCCATAGCGATTTCGCGGATGGCAAGCGGATTATGGCCTGGGTGCGTGGTGAGCCAGATAGCCGCAATAAGGTGGTCATCGTAGCTAACTTTAGTGATTACGGGACCCCAAACCCTAAGGATAAGCGCTCGGAATACGTCATCAACAACTGGCCTCAACTGCCCAGAGGCAAGCGCTGGCGCGAGGTCACTCAGGATCGCGTTGTGCCTACCAGGCGTGCCGGGCGCGAGCCGATTCTTCCCTGGGAATCGCGCGTCTACGTCGCAGAATAGCATCACTTAACTGGCTCCCCAGGTCTGGGGAGCCGGTTATATGCCCTTCTTCATACCTTCTTCTATCAAGCATTTTGTTTCTTTTTATTCCTTGATATTTCTTTCTATGTGAGATCTACGAAGTTAACGACGTATAATTAGTGTAGGATAGTTAAGCAACGTATGTATACATTTTGGGTGAAGAGAAGCCATACTATAGTGGCTTGGCACTGCGAAATACCCTGAAGGGCGCAGGCAGATGCTGGTCGAGAGCGAAGGATCGACTTTTCTTTCTCCGCGTTATTGGCTTCACAACAACTGATAGGGCAGTACACGTAACTTCTCGCGTGGCATCAGGTAGTCAGTTCATATCGACAACCTGTTCTGTAGTTGCATTGTCTTTTTTGTGATTTAGTGTACGTTATAGCCTCAAAGGAGAGTTAATGTTATGCCTTCGGGTAGAAAACGCTCTATGCTTATCTGGCCAGTGCTTCTTACCTTGCTGGCCCTGCTTGTTACCGCCTGTGGTGGCGGCTCAGGGGGAAATGGTAATGGGTCTGGAGCCAAGCTCTCTAACGACAAGCAGGTGTACGTCATCCCGGTGAGCGGTATATCGGATGTCGCGACACTCGATCCGGCCCTCTCGACCGATGCCCCTTCGATTAACGCCCTCAATCTGATGTTTGTAGGCCTGGTACAGCTCGATGATAATCTGAAAGTGTATGGCGAACTGGCCCAGAACTGGAGCACCTCCAGCGATGGTCTGACCTGGACCTTTAAGCTGCGCGACGGCCTCAAGTTTAATGATGGCAATCCCATCACCGCAGACGACGTGATCTTCAGCATTGACCGTGCGCTCAAGCCGGAACTGAAGTCGACGGTGGCTCCAGCCTATCTGAGCCTGATCAAGGATTCAGATAAGCGCTTTGCAGGCAAGGTTCCCACGTTGATCAATGATAGCCTCTTCGCACCCGATCCTACAACGGTCAAGATTGTGACCAGCCAGAGCGCGCAGTACTTCCTGCAAGCCCTGACCTACCCGACATCGTATGTCGTGGAGAAGAGCTTTGTGCAGAAGTATGGCGATACAGATTTTCTTAAGCACCTGAACGAGGGTGGCTGCTCAGGTCCCTTCAAACTGGACCAGCATATCTCTGGTAAGCAGGTTAGCTTTGTGCCTAACAGCAACTATTGGGGTGGCAAGCCTCAATTGCAGAAACTGGTATACGCCTTCTACAAAGATCCACAGACGGCCTACAAAGCCTACAAGACCAACCAGGTCGACCAGGCTGGTGTGCCAACTGCTAACCTGGATGAGGCACGCTCTCTACCCAATAAGCAGTATCGCCAGGTGCCTCAGTTGACCATCGACTACTTTGCGATGAACTACCTGGCCAAGCCCTTTAACAATATCAAGATCCGCCAGGCTTTTGCCCTCTCCATCGATAAAAACGCCATTCAGGATCGCATCAACAAGGGTGCGCGCCTGGCGACCAACCACATCGTGCCTCAAGGAATGCCGGGGTATAATCCCAACCTCAAGGCTCCTGGTGGCGTGACCAGCACGAAGGGCGATAAAAACCTGGCCAAACAGCTCTTCCAGCAAGGTATGCAGGAGGAGGGTTACACCCTTTCAAACTTCCCTGCTGTGACGGTGACGGTCGCCTCTGGTGGCTCACAGACTGCCAAGAATCTCTTCCAGTTTGCGCAGCAACAGTGGAAGGATACCCTGGGTGTCACGGTCACCATCAACGACGAGGACTTTAACAAACGCCTGGATGATGTCTCAAATACCGTGGGCAATGGCAAATTGCAGATGTGGTTTGCGGCCTGGGGTGCGGACTATCCCGATCCCGAAGACTGGACGACCCTGCTCTTTGGCAATGGCTCAACCAACGACTCGACCAATTATGGGATGGGGAATTCCAAGACGGTCGCGATCCAGAAGCAGATGCAGGAGCTGATGTTGAAGGCTGACGTCAATCAGAACAATACTGAGCGTCTTGCCCAGTACAACCAGATTGAGCAGCAACTTGTGGATGACGTCGCCTGGATTCCCATTGACCAGCGTGCTACGAGCTATGTACTCAAGCCCTGCGTGCAGGGAGTTGTGGACAACGCGCAGAGTCTTGTGCCTCCTGGCGATTGGGCCAAGGTCTACAAGACCAGCGATTCCCCCTGTGCTAACACAAACGCCTATAAATAGGATGTTCCTGATAGTACAGGTTAGCAGGGAGACAGACATATCGCTTGTTCTTTCATGCCCTCTTGCCGGGAACATGCGAGGGAGAGTGTGCGCTAACGCACCTCTCCCTTTTTCGCTTTATCAAGCTGTACCGAAGGTGACGCCTTTCTCGCGCAGCCAGCGCCGGTAGGCGATAGAGAGCCTGTCTGAGCGCAGGTGTAGCTCGGCCTGGAGGTCCAGGGGCAGGAGTTCGGGCCGCTGTGATTCGACGACTGGAATATCCTCGAAGAGGATGCCCTCCTGGAACTTGATGATCTCCTCGTCCGACTCATCCTTTGTCGTTGTCGCCTCATAGGTCCAGACTAGGGAGTGATCGATATCTACAGGTGTGATGGTAAAGAGCAGGGCCAGCCCTGAATTATCCTCGTCCTGTTTCGCCAGGTAAGCCGTAAGAGGGCGTAGAACTTTATAAATATAATGCATATACGCCCCCTGGCCTACACCAATGGGATTGGGCTGCCAGACACAGATGTCGTTGGCGACAATCTCATCTGGCGTCACATCGACTTGATAATCAGAGAGAGCTGTATGCTCCAGGTCGCCCAGGCTTCCCTGGTGAACGAAGGGGAAGTGTGCCACATCCAGAAAGTTCTCGATCAGGCGTGGCCCTCCGGCCTGCACCTTGTAAGGGCCACAGACGACGGCCTTAAACCTCTGGTCGTCCCACTCTGGAAAGACGGGAATATCGCGCTCTGGCTCTCCCAGCGAGACCCAGATGGTGTTGTACCGCTCACGGGCCTGGTAGACCTTCGCCTGAGCCTTGGCGGGCGGACACTGCTCAGGATGGGCGGGGAAGCGAATGCAACGCCCCTCGCCGTTATAGACCCAGCCGTGATATGGGCAGGCCAGTGTCGTTTTGGTTGCCTTGCCCAGCGAGAGTTTCGCGCCACGGTGAATGCAGAGATCGCGCCAGGCATGGATCTCCCCATCCGCGCTACGCCATAATACCAGGTCCTCGCCCAGTAAACGTGCCGCGACCGGTTCCCCCTCGACAATATCAGCAGAACGGGCAATAGGATGCCAATCATTAATTAAGACAGTATCTTGAATCAGCATAGTTACTAGCTCTCTCCAGGATTACGCTTGTGCGCTTGTTAAAGCGTATCTTAACCCGAAAGAGGCTGAAGAGCAATGCCTAATGTTGTGGGGGGCAGCGCCGTTCTCGCCCCACTACTCCCCGGCCCGCAAGCTCGCCTCAGGAGTAAGGGGTGTATGGGTGGTAAATGCGGCTTTGCCGCATTTACCACCCATACACCCCTTACTCCTGAGGGCCGCAGGCGCGAAGAACTTACCTGGGAGAAAACATACACTATACAAATACACGATTTATAGAGTATACTTATTTTGAGCCTCTCAACACAATATAGCGACACTAATGTAGGGAATAGACACTTCTACTGATCCTGGACGTGGATATGTGATGGTGGAGGAGAATAGAATGCTTGGTCTAGATAATCCTCTGGTCGCGAAATTTTTTAGCGCGGTTGATAGCAACACCTGGTGTTGTAAGCAGACAGGCTATATTATCGCCGGGAATATCCTGAACTTTTACCGCCTCTTTGGTACTACTGGCATGAATGGCCTGACGCATATCGGGTTGCCTCTGGGCAATGCCTACACGCCTGAGCCTGGCAAGCCTCGCTCATACCAGAAATTTGAGCGCGCCATTCTAGCCTACGATCCTCAGCACACATATGACCGTCCCCCTGGTAGTGGTGATGTCTACTTTATGCATATTGACCACCCCTTGCCCCAAGGCTCAACGCCGGTCCCACCCTCTCAACCCACCCCGGCTCCATCTCCAACGCCAACCCCCACTCCTGTTCCTAAACAACCCCCAACTCCCGTCCCGACTCCAACGCCCACGCCTGCTCCTAAGCCACCACCTGTGAAGAAGCCAGTGGCTGGCAAGAGTAACAATTTTCCCGCAGGACAATGTACCTACTGGGGGGCCTACCGCTTTCACCAGGTACATGGGGTCTGGGTGCCCTGGCTTGGCGATGCGTGGAAATGGCCTGACCAGGCCAAGAGTAACAACTGGGTAGTCTCGCGCACGCCAACGGTAGGCGCCATTATCGCCCTTCAACCTTATGTGCAGGGCGCGGGCAGCCTGGGCCATGTCGGCATCGTCGAGTCAATAACTGGCAATAAGAGTGTGCATACCAGTAACTACAACTGGTATGCTGACGGAGGAGGTTGGGGCATCTGCTCCTACTGGGACTTCCAGTATAACTCCTCCGTCGATATCGCCTTCATCTCACTGGCGAGCTAGCCTTGCCCCACTCCGTAGGGTCCATGCTGGCATGGACTCCGAGCGCAGCGATCTCCCGCGTCGGGGGTATCGGCCTGCGGGCCGGACGCGTCCATGCCAGCATGGACCCTACATGTTGGGTGCACCGCGTATGATTCGCCTACACTTACACGGGCGAGATCTTATCAATGGCCTTGAGTTCGTCCTCGCTGAATTCGAGGTTCTTCAGCGCGGCGACGTTTTCTTCGATCTGCTCGACCTTCGAGGCCCCGATCAGGACGCTGGTCACGGCCTTGTGGCGCAGATTCCAGGCCAGTGCCATTTGCGCGAGGCTCTGGCCGCGCTCCTGGGCGATCTTATTCAGGCCGCGAATCTGCTCTAGCTTCTCAGGTGTGAGCATCCTTTCGGCATGCTGTTTGTCCCACCATTCAGCCGCGCGTGAATCGCTGGGGATATTATCGCCCAGGTACTTGGTGCTCAGCAGACCCTGCGCCAGGGGGCTGAAAGTAATGACACCGCTCCCCGCGCGCAGCGTATGATCAAAGAGATTATGCTCTGGCCCGCGTCCCAGCATGTTATAGTATGGCTGATGGATCGTAATAGGCGCCAGGCCCATCTGTTTAGTGATCGCCACTGCCTCCTCAAACTGCGCACCCGTGAAGTTGCTCACGCCAATGTAGAGCGCCTTGCCTTGCTTCACAATCAGATCGAGGGCAGCCATCGTCTCCTCCAGCGGCGTCTCGGGATCGGGACGGTGCGCATAGAAGATATCCACATACTCCAGACCCAGGCGCTTCAGCGACTGATCCAGGCTCGCCACAAGATATTTCTTCGAGAGGCCATCCCCATAGGGACCGGGCCACATATAATAGCCCGCCTTAGTCGAGATAATCAGCTCATCGCGTGGCATATCGCGTAAGATCTTCCCCACCACCTTCTCCGCATTGCCCGCAGGGCGACCATAGTTATTGGCCAGGTCAAAATGGGTGATGCCCAGATCGAAGGCGCGATAGAGGCAGGCGCGCGCCACCTCTTCACCGCGATAGCCACCAAAGGTCTCCCAGGCCCCCAGCGAAATCGCCGGCAGGCGCAGCCCTGAACGGCCGCTACGGCGATACTGCATCCGCTCATAGCGATCTTCAGCAAAACTCGTCACTTGCGTATCAGACATACATACATCGCTTTCTAGCAAAAATACACACTTACTTTTACCACCAGGAGCAGCCAGGCGACCGCACCTGTTCCCCTATTAGTATGTCACGTTTTTAAGTTTATCGATATATCTCTTTGCTATTTTAGCCACACGCTTAATGGACCCAGGGGCGTAAAGCCAGCGCGTAATGCAGTTTCCAGGCTCTCATCCTGCTCATATCCAACAATAGGAAGATCAGGATAGCAGGTAGCTATCATGCTGACCAATTCTTCCCAGTATTTTTCCGGCTCTTGCTCGGGAGTAAAGACATTGGAGATGCCTACTACTCCGGTAGTTCTATTAGCAATCGCTCCTGCTACGATCTGCTTTGCTTTGTAAGCTGCTATAAAGCAAATGTCCTCATCATGCAGGAGTGTTGGGAGGAAAAGCTGATTTTGAGACAAAGATGTTTGGGACCATGCCTCTTCCCAACGTAGCAGTTCCTTCTCTGATGTGATTTGCCGCCATTGGAGATTAGTGTCTCTCGTCGAGGCAGTTTCTCCAGATATTTCTCTAAGAATCCATTGCGCTTGAAAGAGCTGCTCAAACCCAAAGGGGGCGAGATCCAGGATCGCGAAACTATCCTTCACCCAAAACGCCGCAGGATGCCCCTGCCCTTTCAGGCATGGGGAGGAATGCGGCGTTCCTTTGTAGGTGGCTTGGGTGGAATACGCCGTAGACATTCTCTCATCTGCTCATGTATTGTTGACAGTCAGATGAAAACTATGGTATAATTTAGCGTATGCAAACGGTAGTAACAGCGAAACTCAAATTAAATACAACGCCCGAGCAATTCAAGGCATTACGTACAACGCAACTGGCATATCGGGATTCTCTCAACTATGTGAGCCAGTATGCCTTTGAGCATGGCAAGATGAGCAATGCTGTTCGTTTGCAAGATGCCACCTACGAAGAGATCCGCCTCCGTTTTCATCTGCCTTCGCAAATGGCCTGTTCTGTTCCTCGCCAAGTTGGAGCCTCGTATAAAACCCTCTGGACAAAGGTCAAGAACAATGCTGTTCATCGTAAGGAAGGGAAGACCAAGAAACGCTACAAAGGGCTTGATAAGGCTCCCAAGTTCATCTCCCCCACGTTGACCTATCAGTACAAGAAAGACTACACCTTCAAGAAAGAGCAGCAGGTGAGCATCCTGACCCTTGAGGGACGTGTTATCGTGCCCTATACTGGCTACAATAAGCATGTGGCATTGATCCAGCGTGGAGCGGAGATTGGTGCATCGAAACTCTGGTATGACAAGCCCAAGAAACAATTTTACCTCCTTGTCTCTCTTGAAATTGAGACGGCTGATCCTACACCTGAAACGCACAAGCAAGTCGTTGGCGTGGATGTGGGGATGCGATACCTTGCCGTCACGGCGACGATGCAAGGGGATTGCACCTTCCATTCAGGCAAACAGATTGTCCCCAAGGCAAACCACTCCGCACGACTGAGAAAACGTCTGCAAAAGAAAGGCACTCGTTCAGCGACAAGAAGGCTCGTTGCCATCAGTGGACGAGAGAGACGGTTGAAGCAGAATACCAATCATGTCGTGAGTAAGCGGATTGTCCTACAGCACCCTCAAAGCTTGATTGGACTGGAGCATCTGACAGACATTCGAGAGCGTACCAAACGACGCAAAGGCAAAAATGCAAAACAGCGAAAAGCCAATCGTACCTTCTCCAAATGGTCCTTCGCTGAGTTGCATAGCATGATTGCCTATAAAGCGCTCTTACATCGAAGTATGGCGATCAAGGTGGATGCCAACTACACCTCGCAAGCGTGCCCCAAATGTGGGCACACCTGCAAAGAGAATAGACCCAACAAAGGATTGCTCTTCGTCTGTCAGAATTGTCAGTACACGCTCCATGCCGATCTGGTTGGTGCAAGAAACATTGCGATGCGAACGCTTCTTCTCCGGCAAGACTGGATAGGAACGGGCCTCTTGTCAGTACGCCCTGATGTGTCGGACGATGAAGCCAAAGCCGCACGCCTGAAAAGGTATGCTGAATTGCGGTGGAGTTCAGACACAACTCCAAGCCCTCGGCTTTCGCCGTAGGGTACTGACAGAAACACTGTATTCCCTTTTGGTAGTAAGAAACTCAGCGAGAGTGTTATGCTCAAGGTTAATGTTGGCTTTTGGCGTAAGCGTCACGAGATTGGGGTAATAGATTGGCGTTTGTCGTTGACAAATCCAGAAATCATCATGAAACTCTCCCAGGATATTATGAGATCGGCAGATAGTATCGCACCAGACGGCGTTATTATATGCAGCTAATTGAGTAAGTGATTGCAATTATTCTATTTTCCTTTTTTTATGTATTCATCAAGGCACATTATTGTACACCATCTGCGATGGTAGTCCTTTTAGGTTGATCCATCCCCTTCAGGCTGGGATTGAAGAGGAGGGAGATGGTTGAGAGCAGGTAGATGCAGCCGAAGATGAGGATTCCTGGTGTGATGCCGAGCCAATCAGCAAGGAAGCCCGCGACCAGGCCGCCGAGGGGCATGCCCAGGAAGGCCATGGCGGTGAGGGCGCCGAAGACGCGCGCCCTCAGCTCAGTTGGGACTAGCTCCTGCTCCATGGTGCTCAAGATGGGATTGATGGGGCCGATTGCTATACCGCCTATGGCGTAGGAGATGATGAGCAGAGGCAGAGGCAGGCCCAGGGCCAGCGCGAAGAAACGCAGGATCGTCGAAAAGCAGAAGCAGAGGCCGAAGGTGAGCCGCCTGGGGAGGTGATGACCAATGGCGGCGAAGAGGAGGGTTCCCGCGAAGGCTGCGCCTCCCCAGGCCGCGATTAGCCAGCCAAGCGAAACTGCGCTCCCAAGCACCTTCTGGCCATAGCTTGGTATTAGCACACCTGACATGCCCTGGTCAAGCATGTTGGTAATCATGATGGTGATGGCAATGGCGAACATGACTGGCGTGCGGCGTAGAAATGTCAGCCCCTCTTTCAGATTTTGCAGATAGTTGCCCTGCTCTTGTCCCTGTTCACGCGGCTTTGCTTTGCTCGCGGGAATGCTCCAGGCGAGCAGGAGGGCCGAGAAGAAGAAGGTCGCGCCATCCACCCAGAGCAGGTTGCTGGTGCCAATAACGAGGATCAGTACGCCAGCCAGGGGCGCGCCAAAGAAGCCAGAGACACGGCTGACTCCATCATAGAACGAGTTTGCCCGCTCGGCAGGCATACGCGAGAGCTTGATCAGGTCTGGTAGGAGGGCATAGCGTGCCGAACTGCCCGGCGTCATAAGCAGGCCTGCCAGGAAGACCAGAACCTGCAACTGCCAGAAGCTGAGGCCGATAGTCTCATAACACAGAGGAATGAGCATGATCGCGATGCCGCTGGCCACGTCCCCCAGGATGCTGACGCGCTTGAATCCCAGTTTATCAAGAAGTTGGCTACCGAAGAAGGATGAGAGCACGACTGCGAGCGTTTCGAAGAAGGCCGTAATGCCCGCTTTGGACGCGCTGCCCGTGGTCTGTAGGACCAACCAGGGTATAGCGATAAACATCAATCTATCGCCAATCAGGGAGACTGTATTGGCGAGGAAGAGCGCGTAGATGGGCAGCACACGTTTCTCTAGTAGCTCTGTGTCCTGCTCTGCTTGAAGATTCTTTTCCTGTTCTATGCTTGCTCCCATTGCCTAACCTCCATAGATGTTGAGCACATCGAAACGCTCGCGAGTCGCGACGACCTCGATCCTGGCCGCGCTAGTAATGCTCTCGCAGGTGGCGACGAGCGCGGGCACGCCCTCGGCCTCAATCTGGCGAGGTGGCAGGAGGCGAATACGCGGATAGCGACGGCGGAAGTCCTGGACCTCTGGCAGGTTGAAGGCCAGGGTATCTATACAGGTATGGCAGCGGGAGCCACAGTGATTACAGAGTAGATCAATGACGATGGCATTGCGTTGACGAACCCAGCTTGAGGTTTCGGTGGGTATGCCAAAGTTGAGAGGCACCGGGTGATCACAATCAATGCAGGTGACGGAGCCTTCACGTAGAGCGGTGCGGTAATAGTTACTGGCCCATTTATCCAGGCGTGAGAGTGCGGGCTTAAAGGTCTTGAGGCCTTCCAGAAACTTAATGCCGGTGTTCCAGGAGACATAGTCGTTTGGGCGTGGGCAGCAGGTGAGACACTTTAAGTAAAGGTCGCCCTGCACCGGGTCGAGCTTGCCCAGCATACGCTGTTGTCCGCAGTGATGACACCAGAGTGCGAGCTGGGTCCATTCGGCGTTCTCATTGGGGGCATAAGTTTCCGTTTCCAGTTTAAACTCGTCGGTCAGGACGCGACGCAGGGCCAGCGTGCCGCGCTTGAGGCGCATGGAGGCGGTATGAACATTGACCCCCATCAGGCTGGCGACCTCGGAGAGCGATGACTCGCGCACATAGCGCTCAAGGAGCGAGGCGCGGGTCTCGGGTGGGAGCAGGTCCATGGCGCGGTCTAGTAGCTCGGCCAGCTCTTTGCGCTCCAGCTCAACCTCCATGTCGAAGTCATCGGCCAGCGTCTCTTCAAGCACGTTCAGGCTCTCGTCCGCCTCTGTTTGTAGCTGGAGGCTTTGCTCCTGCTGGCGTCCCTGCTTGCGCGCCCAGCGCAGGTAGACGTTGCGCGCGATCCCTGATAGCCACGCAGAAATCTTCTCTGGCTCACGCAGGCCTTCTAGATGTTTCCAGGCCTCTAGCAGCGTTTCCTGTACTAGGTCCTCTGCTATGTGTGCGTCACCTGCCAGGCGAGTGCAGAGGCACAGCAGGCGCGGCCTCTCGCTGCAAAGGATGGTTTCTATATTGTGTATGACTTCGTCCATATTCTCCATCGATATGTCCCTCTCGAAGTAGTCTATCATGTCTATTACTTCTATGTCGCGATTTAGGGGCGCGATTTAACGCAAAATTTGGCCGAATTTTGTATCTTCTCAATACTTCTCTCCACTTCGTGGCTCGCAAGGGGGTATGGTATGTGGTGGAAAACTGCCGCAGGCAGTTTTCCACCACATACCATACCCCCCTTGCGAGCGTCGTAGACGCTGAGAACTTTCCTCCAGTATCAAAAAAAATGATGATTGCAATCGAAAACTATTGCTAACGCCTGGGCTTGTAGGTGTGTTAGAGTAAGGATAGTTGAATCGCTTATTTTGAGAGATGAGGATAAAAGTATGAATGCAAATCGTGCTCAGTTAATTACTACTTTGGAGCAGACACATGGGGCGCTGGCCGAATTGACCGCGAGCTTAAGCGATGAGGCGCTGGATTTTCGCCCAGGCGCGGAGGAGTGGAGTACACGCGAGATCCTGGCTCACCTGGTAGACGACGAGATGTTTATCATGCGTATGCGTGTGGAGCGCATGGTCAAAGAGGAGCACCCTACGCTTGCTGATAACGATGAGAAGAAGTGGCATAGCCATCGCAACACCTCACGTGACGCCGTGAGCGATCTGCTGCATGACTTTGCCATCCAGCGTGTGGCCAGCCTGAACATCCTGACCTTCCTGAGCGAGGAAGATTGGGCGCGTACAGGCTTCCACACCGGCTACGGCGAATTTACCGTCGAGAAGTGGCTTGAGCATTGGGCCGAGCACGATCTCGTCCACATTCGCCAGATCGAGCAGAATAACGCCGCATATACAGCCAGCCAGCGGTAGCACGCCTGCGGGGTGTGGGGCGCGTTACTGGCGTACGCGGCTACTGGTGGTTGGCCTGGGACAGTCATCGCACACGATGACTGTCCCAGGTTCTTACGTGGCAATTTGTTCGGACAAAATTTCCCAGTGGAGTCTTTGGGCGCGTGCCGATATGGGAGGTCGGCAATTACTATTGTGGTGGGAAGAGGTGGTTAAAGGGCCAGAGGCTGCTCAGGACGGTGAGGGGCGAGATGGAGGCGTTCACGGTGACAGGTAGCTGGTGTCTGGTTGGCCTGGTGGGCTGGGCGCGCCAGAAGATGGCTCCAATGCCGACGAATAGAAGCAGGATCTCGATGGTCAGGAGCAGCCATTCATCTCCCAGGTGGGCTTGAAAATTGCGCTTGAAGAGAACCTCGGCAAGCAATAGGAGCAGGCAGAGCAGGCCGTAAGTGCTGAGATAGAGGCGATGTCGCGCAGATGGGCTGTGGTGAAAGAGACTACAATGGGCGATGAAGACGCTGATCGCCAGTAGAGCGAAAGAGATGGGCGGTGAGTTGTCGTGCCACCACATGATGTTAATGAGGAGCCAGGAGATAACCCCTTGAGCCAGGAGCATGGGATACAGCGGCTCAAAGGCCGTACAGGCGCGTAGTATTTTACTGAATCTGAATGTGCCTGGCTGGTCGGTAGGCAGCTCGGCGAGTTTGAAGCCAAAGGTGAAGGTGAGGAGCCAGAGGAGGCCGAAGAGCAGCCAGATGAGCAGGATCTGGAAGAGATAGGGAACATCTGGCACGTGGCAGATGAGCGCGTCACTACTGCTAATCTTGACCGAGGGGCAGAGCAGGACATCCCAGGTTAGCATGCCCACGACAATGGCAAATGTACAGAGAAACGCGGCCAGGAGCCACCAGCGTGGGTACCAACCGGCATACTGGCGAATGATATCTCGCAGGGACTCAGGCGATGGCTCTTCACTCTGAGTTTGAACTGGCTGGGTTGCTGTCGTGGTGGGCGTGGGTGTAGGTTCTGGCATAGCTTTCCTCCATTGTAAGCAAGTTGCCGTAACTAAAGGTGGCGATAATGAGCCAGGGATGTGCCTCGGACAGGTATACCGGGTAGGCGTCGTCAGGGATATGGAGCGCATTCCGTTGTAGCTCTCTTTCACGCCCACACACAAAGGTCATGCTCTGCTCAGACATGCCAGGCCCAGGCTGGTAGAGTAGCCTGCGCGCCTGCGTGAAGGCTTCGCGCCAGGCATCATCCTTCGCAAGAGCGGGACCAAGTTCTGCCATCTCGCCGGAACAGTATGGTTGTACGATCTCCCGGGCAAAGGCTATGAGCTGGCGGCGCAGGTCATCCTGGTTGCTGGTAGATAGGCTCTGGCCTGTCGCTGTAAGCGCGCGCAAGAAGTGCTGCTGGATGGCGGGCAGGGTCTGATGCCAGGGCTGTATGGGCGCGAGCGTGCGCATCTTATTCACCTGCTCGACGATCTCCTCAAGTGTATTACTCGACCTACGCTGCAAGAGTTCTCCATTGACCACAAGCACATCGCGCGATCCAGCAGGACTGTTGTAGAGTTCCTGCTGAAGGCGCTCGGCTTGCTCATTAAACTGGTCGCGTAGGGTTACAAGGAATGGGGCCAGGTCATGCAGACGCTCGCTTAGATCGTGGACGCTGCCCTGTAGCTCCTGCAAGAGCTTTGTGCGAAGTTCGTCCTCGCGAAGCTCGCAGCGGTGGATATACGCCAGGCGATGGAAGCCTAGCCGGTCGGATCGGGCAACGCGCACGGCCTGCTGACGTTGATAATGAAAGAGGCCATGCGCGAGGAATGTAGCTGTGCTCATGCTTGCTATGATGTTCGCTAATATGCTTATGGGATATATGAGAGGCAGGGTGATGAGTACGGCAATGAGAAAAGGGAGTGCGATCAGGACCTGGGCCGCTGGAGAAGGTACGCGGGCCTCACGCCGAGTGACACGCTCCCCCAGGCGTTGAGCGATTTCTGCCTCTTCAGCGGTCAGGCCTGGCGAAGGCTGTTTATCTGCTTGAGGCGGCTCTTCGAGAGCGCCGGGTGTGGCTTGAGGGAGGCCAGCGCGTGTCGCAAATGTGCGCATGGTCTCGTTATAGCTTCGTTGATGGCGGCTCTGCCAGGCGAGGCAACGCCTTTCGAGTTGTGCCACCTGCGCGGCGAATTCGTCGATATAGAGTATGGCGAGATGCAGCCCGGTCTCATCAACCTGGCTGGTCTCTGTAATGATCTGCTGAAGCCTCGTGTTGATGAGTGTAGTCATGGCCTGCCATGCGAGCGTGGCGCTTGCATTCCACGCGTTATAGCGCTCAGGAGCCTTCTTCCCGCGGCACGTGACCAACTCACTCCAGTTTATAGCCGCTCCAGGCTGGCGAGTGGAGGCGTGCTGTACTGCTTCGGGCCAGAAGCAGGTGAAGAGCGCCTGCGCTTGCTCTGAGAGCTGGTTGTGTAGCCGAGCTGTGTCTTCAGAGTTTGGTACCTGAGATGGAGGCGTTGAGCAGAGTCCATCCAGGTTGGGGGCGAGATGCTCTGGGCGCTGGCGTGGATGCATGCTCCAATGTAAGCCGTGTTTGGTATTGGTGAGGGGACGCTCCTGGCTCTCCTCCAGCCAGTGGGTAAGCGTCTGGGCGAAGCCACGCGCCCCCGCCCGCAGCTCCTCCCGCCTGCTTGTCGCGATAGGCGTTTCCTGGAGACCGGGCCGCCATTGCTCAAGGAGGTCTCTGCCAAGGCGTAGCGTACAGTAGTCTTGAATGGCCTCTCGGGGAGAGAGCACCAGGCTAGTGCTAAGACTACCCACAACAACTGGCGTGGCCGGACTGGTGCCACCACGAATCATCTCTATGAAGAAGGGTTCGGTCGTGATACTGGTGAGTAGCAGGGTAAAGAGCGCCTCCGCGATGGCATAGTAGGTCTCGTCCTCCGAGAGAAAGGCCTGCTGTGGCTGGATCGAGTTCCCTTGATAGAGATAGCAGAAGTGAGCTGGGAGCGCAAGATTCAGGGGTGCTTCCAACTGGGTGCTCTGCTGGGTGCGGAGCATAGAGCAGATGAACGAATGGTTACTGTTGCGTTGTAGTTGAGCCTGTAGGGCTTGCTGAACCTGGGCGAGAGGGCTGCGCGTGGGATCTCCAACGATATAAATTTGCGCGCGAGGATCAGGTACAGGATAGCCCGCGCGTGTAATCTCCGTGATGAGCCGGTTGGATTGGATCTCTTGTAAGGTCTGTGTGACCAGGAGTTCAAAAGGTCGTGCCTCTGCTGGGGGTATTTGCGCCTGCTCAAGTGACCAGGTCAGGGGGAGTTGGGTTGCCGTGCGTTTCTGTGTGTCGAGCTGAAACAGGGCCATACACTGGCAGAGAATGCTGTCCGGCTTTGTCCGCTGGAGGAGCGACATGAGCTGTGCGCAAATATGCTGCCCCGTCTCATCGACGAAGATGACCAGTCCCGGGCGAAAACGGAGATGAATAGGCGCGCGCATGGTCTCCTCCTTTCTCAAGATTCAGCGAGCTTCTGAGCGCTTGTTGTCGAAGTTGGCTGTGTCACCGGAGTCGAGGAGCGGCGGATGACCATCTCGGGCAGGGGAAGAGCATAGCCGAGCGCATTTCTGTCTGTGACCAGGCGTTCAGCCTCACCTGAGCTATGGACCGGCATCAGACCCGTGCCGTGGCTCTCCTCCCAGGCACGCTGGAAATGCTGGTAACATTCCATAGCGCTATTGTGCTCAAGATAGAAGTCGCGCACCGTGCTGAGGCTCAGTGCGTGCAGACCATAGCTGACTTGCAGGCGATGTGGATCATGCATGACGTTGACCAGCGGGATCTGCCCATGACTGGCGAAGGCGCTTAGGTGCTGTAGCGCTTGCTTGAAGAGAGCCTCCTGACTGCCATCGCGCCAGTCAAGCCCCATAAAGAGCGAGCTATCCAGCGTAGAGAGGCCCTCCGGCCAGAGTTCGGCCTCAAAGGTCACGAGGCTAGAGAGCAGGCCATAGATGTGCTCCAGGTGCGCGATGAAGTAGCCACTGATCTGCTCGCCACGCGTCTGCACGTTATACGCCGGTGGCGTGGCTTTATCCAGGAGCTCAAAGAGATTCATATCCGCGAAGCGTTTGGTATAGTATTCGCGAAAGAAATCGACCACGCGATCCGCCAGGCGGGCGGCGATATAGCGCTCAATGGAGAGCGTATTACTGCCGGGGGCGTTGGTCGTGCGCGCAAGAAACTCGGTACAGGGCTTGATGAAGCCCTGGTAGTTAATGGCCTGTTTCTCATCTTCCAGCGGCATGTCTCCAGTCGTGGACCAGCGATAGAGGCGCTCCACGGCGACGTTGTGATCATTGAGTGTACGCAGCGTGCTCAAGTCGAAGAGATGGCGCTGGTGAGGGTGAGGGTTTTCTAGCTTGCCATACCAGGCGAGGCTAGCCTGGCCCTTCAGGCGCAATTCACGCGCCCGCTCGGTGGTGCTGGCGCTCTGAAACCAGGAGAGTGACTGATTGAGGGCCTCGCGCACGCGTTCATTGAGGCCATGCAAAAGATGCTCTAGCAGGTGGTAGCGCGTGGCCAGGGCATGACGGCGCAGGCGCTCATTGTAAGCCTCGGCCAGGGCACTGGCATAGTCACGTGTGACGCGGCGCAGGGCGCCAGGCAGATGAGGCTGGTGCACAAGTCGTTCTTCAAGCTCATAGGGGCGCATGGGGACCCTGGGCGATTCTCCCTCCTGCAAGCGCTCAAGCATAAAGCGGTACTCCTGCTGGAGAGAACGCAGATGCTGCACGCGCCGGTTAAAAAGGCTTGTCTGACCCGTATCATCCTCCTCAAAGGTGCCGACGCCTTCAATATGTCGATGCTCTTCATGGGCCTTCACGTCAGTGACCTCTTGCATACGCGCCTCGGTGTTGCGCTCGAAGCGCTCTAGTTTCGCCCAGAGGAGATCGAGGTGGGCCTGCGAGGCTTCCTCGAAATCGCTGCTGCGGAAGACCCCCAGGCGCACGGCAAAGGGATTGCTCTCGTCGGCCTCGATGCGCCCCACGCTATTCCATTCCTTGCTCCAGGCGCGCCGCTCGTTCTCGCCCGCCTCTCTTGTGGCAGGTTGACAGCTGGCGAGGAGGGGAAGCAGGTAGGAGGCCGAGACCTGGGCGAAGGCTTGAGCCGTCTCGGTAGCGGGGAAGCGTACCTCAAGCGGACAGGTCGTACCAAAAAGCGTGGGTAGGCCACGGTCATCCGTCGAGCCAAGGGTGCGGCGATCAAGCCACTTTGAATGCTCCAGGAAACCAACGCCAGCCGCGTTCGTCGTACGTTGAAAGAGATCCATGCCGACGATGCGCGCCGTATCGATGCTATCGTTCATAGAGGCATTGCCGATCAGATAGATCTCGTTAGCGATGGGATCGTTGGTCAGACGGTGCATGCGGTTACGCATGTATTTCTGATACTCGCCAGTGGGGGCAGTGGCGGCGGCGCGACTATAGGCCAGTACCTCTAGCAGGCAGGCGGTGGCATTGCTCTTGCGCCAGCGCAGGTCATTGGCGGTCGCGCCATTTACGGCCTCGGGAAGCATACAGAAGACATTGATGCGCTGTTTATACTGGTGGTGCGTCAGAATTTCGCGAATCATGACGGCGATATCTACCAGGATGCCGCTACCGGTGCCGCCGCCGAGGAAGGCGACAATATTGGCCTGCACACCCGCGGTTTTAGAGATATTCTGCTCGCTCCCCAGGCGCGCCACGGTCACCAGGGCGTGCTCTAGCACCTCATGAATATATTGATAATTGAAGCAGGCCGCGACATGACCGTTGTTGCGGATGCCGCCTGAGCCATTGGTAAAGTATTGTGGTACGCGTTGCTGGATAAAGGTATGCTGGTCACTGGCATCGATGCGCGTGGCGCTGGAGATGCCAATGGGGACCGAGATGCGCAGGGGAAACTCCAGGAAGACATTGTTGTGCTGGTGGCGAAACTCGACCAGGGGGGCCGGAGGATCGTCGGTATCGATATAGACCAGGGCCACGCGCTGTTGATCGCCCGGCTTGAGGGAGAGCATATGGCGCATCAGTTCGAGACCGGTCAGGGACGAGGTGCTCCCAAGAAGCACCACCAGGTTAGGTGTCAGGACGCGTGACGCCGCGACCGTCGCCGGAAGTTCAGACTCTAAACGGATCTCATCTTCATGCATACTGGCCATACAGATCTCTTTCTAGTGGGCCGACGCTGCTAAAGCACGCGTCTACATATAATGGCGTGAAAAGTAGGGTCCATGCTGGCATGGACTCGCCCGCCTCGCAGGCCGATACCCTGACGCTGGCAAGTCGCTGCGCTCGGAGGCCGAGCTTGCTCTGCCCCTACAGGCTTTTTCTCCTCTCTATGTAACACTCTAAAAGATGTCGTCTTCATAGTTGTCTATGGGCGTGGCCTTGAGCCTCCTCTGATGCTTGTGGAACCTGGAAGAGGAGATATTGGGCCGGTCTGATTCTAGCTTATCAATTTCCTCTGTGTCGGGAGCGTGACGGGCTTGAATATGATAGGTAGCCATCGCATCGCCTGGATCTTCTTCTGGAGGGCGATAATGTAGCTCGTGTAGCTCCTGGAAAGCTGGCTGGACTGGCTCGCCATCGCTCTTGCGCCAGGAGGTGCCAGCAGAGTCATCCCTTGCCACCTCGATACCGCCACCGTGTTTGAAGCGGAAGCGGAGGCCGGATGGGAGACCAGCCTGGCGTGAGCGCAGGAGCTGGGGATGTAGCAGCGCCTGGAGAGGACTGCGACGCGCGCGTCGCAGGCGGATGTTGCCTACAGCCTCGCCCTCCTGGCTGACCAGCACCTCGCCGAAGGGATGGGGCAGGAGCGCATAGCGCACGAGTAACACCAGGAGCAGCAAGAGCAGCCCATAGAGCAGAGTAATCAACCAGGCCCGCAGCGTTTGAAGCCAGGTGGGAGCGACCAGGGCGACGCGCAGGGAGCGCCGAATCGTTCCGAAGTCACCATGGCTATCGGCGAAACTTCCGCGCGTATGGAAGAGCAGGCGGTAAGGTCCGCTTTGTACATTGGGCAGTGCTAGCGCAAAGCGTCCACCCTGGCGGTTTTGTACCTGCACGGGAACTGGATCTTTCGCGTTGGGCAGGATCGCCTCGGCCCGCACCTGGGCGTGAGTATATGCTTGCTGGCGTAGCAATGTCTGCCCCTCGATCGAGGTGGCGGGCTGAGCTGGAATTCCCTGGAGCGGCCACTGGCTCAGCCGCGCTATGGGCGGGAATGGAAGGCCATAGAGTAGACGCAGGGCCGGGTCCCACTCAACTGTCTGGACTGTAATCTCCTGATCGGTCGGTTGCTGTGTCGCTGGGGAGAGCAAGTTGGGCTCGGGAAAATGTTCGAGGCGCAGCGAGCGCAATTGACTACTGAGTGTGTGCGCGAGGCTGACGCTATAGCTATTGACAGTGATATCGTAGGAGCCTGAGGGGGCGTTCTCAGGCACAAAGATGGTGCCCGTATACGTTCCAGGCGTTGCCTTGCTATCGAGCGCGAAGTCCTGGCTATACTGGCCCCCGGCACCGTTATAGGCGACATGACCACTGAGCGAGACGGTATTATCGGTGATTGCTTCTCCATGATAGGTCAGGTAAGTGCTGACCGTGATGGGCTGGCCCAGGGCCAGTGCTGATTGTGCGCCGCTTTGCAGGTTGGCCTGTGAGATATCGAGGGCTGAGAGTGCCAGCGACGAAGCCTTTAAGCTTTTCATCAGGAAGCGTCCCGAGCCGGTCACGGTCAGGTTCCAGTCTCCCTGCTGGGGGCGGTCAATTGAGTAGATGACATAGTGGGGGTCGGCGTTGGAGACAAAGACGCCTGATTGCGCGCTGATGGTATGCCCCTGCGGATCCTGGAGCGCGACTGTGGTACTTGGTTGATCCTTAATGACGACTACGTCCAGGTTATCGGTATAACTGGTCACATTGAAGGCGCGGCTGATGCTGCCATTGGATTGGGTTAGCCCGATGTCATCGCCAATCGTCCGGTGATTATGGCGGGCGAAGATATCCACAAAGAAGGGCGCGATATTCAGGGGCGAGGGCTGACCCTGGATAACCCCGTTGGCATCGTCATAGAACTTGCCCGAGGTCGCATTGGCGAGGCCACTGAGAAACTCGTGGAATGAGTGGTAGGGCGTTCCGGCCTGGATAGGAGCGTTATTGCCCAGCGCGATGGTATCGATGCTCCAATTGTGCTGCTTAAACTGTGGGAGAAGCTCGCTCTGAATGGCATTTACCTGGTCATTCGTGCCTGGATCGGGATTGCCATCGGTTAAGAGCACGACCGAGCCTACGCGCGGCTGATCCTGGGTGGTCTGCTGGAGCATCTGAAGCGCCTGGTGTAGCGCGTCATAGGTCGGTGTCGTGTTATCGGGCTGGCAGTGATGTGACTGCTCCATGATGGTCTTTTGCAGAGCATGGCGCTGCAAGGGCGTCGCCATCTCGCCAGGGGCGGCCCAGCTTTGAGCAAGGGGAAAATTATGTGGTCCGCCGGCTGCGCCATTACCATCGAGGGCCACAACGCCGATATAGTTGCCGGGTCCGCTTAGATCGATAAAGGCATTGGCCGCCGAGCAGCGCAGGCCAGCGGGATCGCTTGTGCTCATCGAGCCTGACATATCCAGGACAAGAATCGTGACTGAGTTCTGCTCAGCAGGTGTCAGGCCAGCCTCTCTGCGTGTCGTCTGAGCTAACGCCTGTGAAGCGGGAGAAGCAATGGAACCTGTCAGTAAGAGAGCACTGAGGAGTGCGCCAAGTATGTAGCAAATGTGGAAGAAGGCCTTCATCACCACACATTTCCGGGCAGGGACACGGGAAGAAGCTGACCGACGCTGCTAAAGCACGCGTCGGGCTACGCGCGGCTCCATGCTCCTGCATACCATTCTAAGTTGACTGCTCTCTACTCACTATAGTCCCCACATCCAAGCCAGGCGATTACTGCTGCGTCATTTGCGCTCGCTTCCCTGCTCTTTGGCTTCAGGCGTTCCTCAGGCTTTATACATTAGATGGAGCGCTTATCTGCTGATAGGCGCTCCTCTAGCGTCTGTTGGGCAGCCAGTAGGAGAAAGGGGATGAGGATGAAGAGCAGGCGCGAGGCGGCCATGAGAAAGAGTAGCGTGCTCCAGGTGATCGGTGTGGCATAGAGGGCTAGCGCGACGCCGATTACCGCCAGCAGCACGCCTGTGACCAGGACAATCGTAGCCCAGCGATGCCAGCCTCGGGTATCACGGCGGTCCTGGGCGATGCTCTCGGTAAATTGCCAGCAGACAAAGAGGCCATCGATGAAGATGAGGACTGCGATCAAATGTCCAGGTTGCGCGATCCAGGTTTGCGCCACGTTTGTACTCCAGGTCGCGGCGAAGTGCAGGGCCAGCGCGACCAGAAACGTGGCGAATACGCCGATGAGGATGTATACGTCGCGAATGGAGCGAGCAATCGTCAAAACCACGCGCATAGAGGTGTAATGCCTTTCTCATGCTTATAAAAAGCTCTATTTAACCCTGGAGCCCACGGCGTTCGCGTATCCCGCGTTCGATGTTGGCGAAGATTAGCGTATCAATCGCCACGCCGATGACGATAATAATGAGCATAATGGCTATGACCTGGGCGGCATCATCGAAGTTGCGCCCGTCATTGAGCAGGTTGCCCAGGCTCAGCGTACCATAGATCAGTTCAGCGGCCATCAGTGAGCGCCAGGCAAAGGTCCAACCCTGTTTCAGCCCCTCTATAATAGAGGGTAGCGCGGCCGGGAGAATGACCTGTGTGGCCAGGGGAATACCGTGTGTGCCAAGCGTGCGCGCCGCTCTGACATACAGCGGGGGTGTATTCTTGATGCCATTGACGACGCCAAGTGTGATCGAAAAGAGGGCACCCATTACGACAACAAAGGTAATGGCCTGTTCCGAGAGGCCAAACCATAGGATGGCCAGGGGAAGCCAGCACACGCTAGGCAGGGCTTGCAGGCCCAGGATGAGCGAACCCACGGTCTCCTCCAGCAGACGGAAGCGCCCGATGAGCGCGCCTAGCGCCACCCCTAGCACGAGCGAGATCGCATACCCAAGCGCCAGCCTTTGCACACTTACCAGCGCCCCCTGAATATATTGGCCGCTACTGATGCCATCTACTAGGGAGGCGAATACCGCCAGCGGACCCGGCAGAGAATAGGAGGGCCAGATATTCAGGATAGCGATGATATGCCAGGCCAGGAGTAAAAGCGCGTAGAATACGAGGCGGCGCAGCCAGGGGCCAATTGCCGCGTATGCTGGATGTGTCGCTGTTTGCGGTGTCGAAAGTTGAGCGGTCGCCTTAGCCATTGTGTACTACCTCTTGTTCTCCCATGGCATCCTTTAGAACCGCCAGGATCTCGGCGGCCTGGTCTACCAGGCGATGATCTTCCAGCGAGCGGGGCCGGGGGAGATCAATGCGGAAGTCGCGCACAATCGTGCCAGGCCGGGGTGAGAAGACAACTACGCGGTCGCCCAGGGCCACCGCTTCATGCACGTTATGGGTGACAAAGACAATCGTTTTTTGTGTTGCCGACCAGATGCTTTCGAGTTCAACATACATGCGGTCGCGCGTCAGAGCATCCAGGGCGCCAAAGGGTTCATCCATCAGCAGTACAGCAGGATTGATGGCCAGGGCGCGCGCGATAGCCACACGCTGGCGCATGCCACCTGAGAGATGGTGGATATAGCTCTTCTCGAAGCCGGTCAGGTGGACCATGTCGATGAACTTCTGTGTGAGCGAGGCCCGTCTCTTCGCGGGGAGACCAGCCTGGCGCAGGCCAAACTCGACGTTGCCGCGTACATCGAGCCAGGGAAAGAGCGCCGCCTCCTGAAAGAGCAGCACGCGATCGGTACCCGGTCCCTGCACAGGCTTATTGCTGGCCCAGACCGTACCGTTACTGGCGCTCTCCAGGCCCGCGATAATGCTGAGCAGGGTCGATTTGCCGCAGCCACTGGGACCAACAAAGCAGACAAACTCGCCCGCCTCAATCTCCAGGCTAACTGGGCGCAATGCCTCGACGGCCTGTGCTCGCCCGGCGTAGGTTTTGCTGACCTGCTCTATTTTCAAAGGAATCCCATTAGGCTCTACAGATACACTCTGGAACTGGGATGGTAACTCAATAACTGGCGAGCGCCGAAGCATTATCTCTCTTCCTCCTGCGGATTGTGGATGTGATGCAGTAACTCGCTACTGGCGTACGCGGCTACTGCACTACACTCACAACCCGAAATAATTTACACACGGGTCTTGTTTGTTGGTCAGGAGCGTGCCGGAGGCACGCTCCTGACCAACAAACAATATTTTTTACGGGGTAGAGATGGTCGGTTTCCCTTTGGCAGAGAGGACCGCGTTGAGATCGCTGAGCTGATACAGACTCTTCAGATCTGGCTTGCTCTTGCCCAGGAAGCCGAGCGCGAAAGCCTGGTCAGCGGCCTTGTACAGGGCATTGGGCAGTGGATCATAGGTGATATTCAGATTGGCGAAGGCCTGATCGAGTTCATTTTGTGGGAGCGCTTTGCCTGAGAGGCGCTTGAGCTCGCCGTTGATGATCTTCTTGGCGTCGTCGGGATGGCTCTGGATATAGCCAACGGTATCGACGTGGGCCTCCAGGAACTTCTTGACCAGGTCGGGATGCTGATCATAGAAGGCTTTACGTACGACAACATTGGTCGTCACAAATTGCCCTCCGGGCCAGAGCGTGCTCTCGTTGACAAGAACTTTGCCCTTGCCCTCCACCACCAGGCGGGTGGCATAAGGTTCAGGCACCCAGGCGCCATCGATCTTGCCCTGTTTGAACAAGGAGAGAATATTGGCGTTATCGGTTGGGATAACCTGGACATTGCCTCCCTTATCGGTGCTTTGCAGACCATGATTCTGGAGGTAGTTGCGTAGTGCAACGTCCTGAGTATTGCCAAGCTGGGGGGTGGCCAGCTTCTTATTGGCCAGGTCAGCGGGCGAGTTAATATTCGGTTGTACCACGAAAGAGGCGCCACCGCTGGCGGCCCCGGCAATGATGCGCAGGGCTGAACCCTGGCTCTTAATATAGCCATTGATAGCCGGATTGGGGCCGACATAGCCGATATCGATGCTCTTGGCGAAGAGCGCCTCAATGAGCGCGGGTCCCGCGTTAAAGGTCGTGGTTTGCAGTGTGACGTTTGATCCAAGCGCCTTGGCGAACGTCCCTTGCTGTACGCCGACGACCGCGACCGCGTGGGTGATATTAGGGAAATACCCCAGATGGACCGTGACCTTGCCATTGCTGCTGGCATTCGCGTCCTGCCCGGCGCATCCAAGCAGAGCAACGGCGAGCAAAGCAAACAGGGCCAGGATGCTCCAGCTGTGTGGGAGCTTCTGTTTCATTCCTTTGATTACTCCTTGAAAAAAGTTAATAGAGTAAAGAGAACTCGTTTAGGTGAAAGCTTGCTTCGCATACGCCGTTGTATTTGTCACAGAGCAGGTATGTGGCGCGTCCTTACGCTACGGGTTCGCGCATGGCCTCGATAAGAATGCGGGCGACCTCTGGACGCGAGAACTCGCGTGGTGGGAGCGTCCCCTCACGCAGCAACTGGCGTACCTTTGTTCCGCTTAAAGTCACATGATGTTCCGCGCCATGCGGACAGGTCTTCTGCGACGCCATGGACTGGCACTCGCGGCAGAAGAAGGAATTATCGAAGAACATGGGTGTAATGCCGAGCAGGGCAGGATCAAATTCGGCAAAGATCTTCTGTGCGTCATAGGTGCCGTAGTAGTTGCCGACACCCGCGTGATCGCGGCCCACGATAAAGTGTGAGCAGCCATAATTCTTGCGCATTAAGGCGTGGAAGATGGCCTCGCGTGGGCCAGCATAGCGCATCGAGGCTGGGAGCACGCCCAGGAGCACGCGGTCCGCCGGGTAGTAATTCTCCAGCAGCACCTCGTAGCAGCGCATACGCACATCGGCGGGAATATCGTCGCTCTTGGTATCGCCGACAAGGGGATGCAGATAGAGGCCATCCACGGTTTCCAGGGCGCACTTCTGGATATACTCATGCGCGCGATGCACGGGATTGCGAGTCTGGAAGCCTACAACGCGTTTCCAGCCGCGCTCGGCGAAGAGTTGGCGCGATTGCGTGGGCGTGTAGCGATACTGCGCGAAGTTCTGCTGCTGCAAGGACACGATGCGCACGGGACCTCCAAGCAGGACATCTTCCTGCTGATAGACAACCTTGACGCCTGGATGGGCCTCTTCCTCAGTGCGGTAGACCTGGCGTGCCTCGTGTCGCTTATCATAGGTATACTTCTCTTCCAGCGTCAGTACAGCCTGTAACTCGTCTGCCTGATCCACGAGCGCGACCTCGGAACCCTCTTGGAGCTTTTCAGCCTGTTTGCTTGAGACTGCCAGGGTCACGGGTACAGACCAGGGGAGGCCATTGCTAAGATGCATCGTGTTTACGACGCTCTCATAGTCCGCGTGGTTGAGGAAACCCTTCAAGGGACTATAGGCGCCATTCGCCAGTTGTTCCAGGTCCGCGAGCTGGCGCGAGCCGATGACAATCTGAGGAAGAGCCTGGGCGCGTTCACGAAGCTCTTGTTGTTCGGCCTGGCTGGCGAGGTTGATGATCAATGTGCCGCCATGAGGAGCAATCAAGCCGTCTGTCATGAGTATCTATCCTGCCTTTACTGTAAATAAGAATTCTATGGGTGCGATGTCGTAGGGTCAGAGCTTGCTCGGACTAAGGCAATGCAAGCATGGCCCCTACAGGGTTGAAATTGGCGTTTCGAGATAGCTGGCATCCAGGTACTCTAGCTCCACGAGTTTGTGCAGGATGCGCTGCATGCTCTCCTCGATTGTCTCGGTATTGGTCTCGATGATCAGTTCAGGATGCTCTGGCTCCTCATAGGGATCATCCACACCTGTAAAGTTCTTGATCTTGCCCTCGTCCACCAGTTTGTAGAGACCCTTGACATCGCGGTCGCGACAGACCTCAATGGGACATTTCACGTAGATTTCGACAAAGTTGCCGATCTCCTGACGCGCCCACTCGCGGGCCTCGCGATAAGGCGAGATGGCGGCGGAGATGCACACTACGCCATTGCGTGTGAGCAGGCCACAGACGAAGGCGATGCGCTTGATATTGGTATCACGGTCCTCGCGGCTAAAGCCCAGGCCCTTGCTCAGGTGGGTACGCACGATGTCGCCATCAAGAATCTCAACGTTGCGCCCATGCTGTCGCAGGCGCTTCTCAAGGGCATCGGAGAGGGTGCTTTTTCCGGCCCCTGAGAGGCCTGTGAACCAGATCGTAAATCCTGTATTTGCCATGCTTGACTTCTCTTCCTTACTTCTCGCGCCCGCGGCGCTCGCCCGAGTTGTTGGTGTGGTGGATGCTGGCAGCCACAGGCTGCCAGCATCCACCACACCAACAACTCGGAAAAATGTGCATTGTGTTGAATAAAAATACGCGTGACTTGTGCCTAGAAGGCGTAGGCTTCGTAGAGACGCCACTCGGGATTGAGGTCGAATTGAGCAATGTTCTGCTGCGCGACCTCGCCATTCCTGCGCCCACGTTTCAGGAGGATGCGCGTATGCTTGCCATCGACAAGCACCCAGACGTTATGCTGTGCGTTGTAGCTGCAATCCTGGAGCCAGCTTGTGCCTGCATCCACCTCTTCCTCAATCGTGGTGCCGTGACCGGAGGAATTGAGGCGTACGAGCAAGGCTTTGCCGTGGACGGTGTCGGCGACGGTAAAATGCTCCTCATCCAGGATGCGTACCGAGTGGGGATGGTCCAGTCCTTCAAGGATGGTCTCCCACTTCCCGCTTTCGCGATCAATGGCGATAACCGTACCCTGGTGGAAGAGGGTCGCCAGGACGCGTCCATCGGGTAGCTCAGCCACGGAGTTCACATGCGTGGTCTGCTGGAGCGTGCCGTATTTGATGATGCGGTGATCGGCCTCTTTATCAAGCTCACGGAGCTCGCCTGTGGGAGTGTGGCTAAAGCCATGGTCGGTGGCCCACCAGGTCCAGAGTACCTCGCCCGTAGGGCTGAACTCGACCAGGAGATCAATGCCTGTGCTGGCGACGAGATAGCCGCGCCGGGTGCGTGAGACAGAGTGCAGGGCATTGAAGAGCGGAGAGCTAATAAAATCGCTCTGAAGGGTTTGCAGTTGCGTATCAACCCGGTGGATGCTATCAAAGGTGGTGACCAGGACATCCTTCTCGAATGGTGCCAGTCCAGCCGCCATGCTCAGGTTGAGCACCTTCTGTGTGGCTCCCAGGTCATCGATAAGGCAGACCAAGCCGCCGAGATCACCCCCAGGCTTCTGTTTGCTTCCAAGGACGGTCAGCGGGCAGGAGGTCTCCTCGCGTGTCTGGGTCCAGTGTTGTTTGAGCGTCGAGTGTTGCGTAGAAATGCAACTGAGCAATAGCTTCATGCAGGAACTCCGTTTACCTATATGCCTATCAGGATAGCCTGTCATCGTTATGACCTAAATCAACACCCTGTTCCCTCTATGGAAGCCTGCAAGTCGCCCCTTTGCGCTCATGCTCTTATGCCGCTACCGCAAAATATGTTGACTTAGTTTATCAAGATACTAATAATATCCTTATTAACTATACCGTATAGGATTCTTGCTTGTCAATTGCTGAAGTACACTAAAACGGAGTTTCTCAATTCTGGGGGGTTAAAAATATTTTAGAGTACATTGACTAATATGGATATTTCATGGTAATCTATGGACATGAAGTTGAGTCAGTATGCCAAAAAAACGGGAGTCACCTATAAAACCGCCTGGCGGTGGTATAAAGCCGGGACCCTCGATGCCTACCAAACGCCCGCAGGGACGGTGATCGTGCGCGATCCGGTGACGGAGAAGCCAGAGACGGGGCGCATCGCCTTGTATGCGCGCGTGTCCTCTGCTGATCAAAAAAGCGATCTCGAGCGCCAGGTGCAACGCCTGCGCGACTACGCGGCGGCCCGTGGCTACCCAGTGGCCAAAGACGTCGTCGAAATTGCATCGGGCCTCAACGACAACCGCCCGAAATTCCTCAAGCTGCTGGCCGACCCAAGTATTGGCACCATTCTTGTCGAACACCGCGATCGTGGCACCCGTTTTGGGTGGAGGTATCTCACAACGCTGCTCCAAGCCCAGGGACGCCGCATCGAAGCCATCTTTCCCCATGAGACGCAGGACGATCTCGTCGATGACGTTGTCAGCCTCATTACCAGTATGGCGGCCCGGATGTACGGCAGGCGCGGCTCTCGGCACAGAGCCGAACGCATCAAGCAGTGCGTGGAATCTCTCATGAAAGAGGAGCGGACCGAGGAGTGCGTTTGATGAGGCGTTCTTAAGATGCAGGCAGGACCGGATCGATGCTGATTACACGCGGCTATCGCACGCAATTAGATCTCAATCACCAACAAATCACCCTCTGCAAACAGCATGCAGGCGCAGTGCGCTGGTCCTGGAATTGGGGGCTCAGACGCAAGCAAGAGGTCTATCAACAGGAGAAACGCTGGATCAGCGCGATGGAACTGCACCGGGAACTGAACACGCTCAAGCAAACCGAGATTCCCTGGATGTACGAGGTGTCAAAAGCCGCGCCGCAGGAGGCGTTACGCGATCTGGATCAAGCCTACAGGAACTTTTTCCGCCGCTGTGGCCTCAAGAAAGAAGGCAAGTGGAAGGGCAAGCCGGGGTTCCCCAAGCCCAAGACCAAACGGAAAGGAGTGGGCAGTTTCCGACTGACAGGCAGCATTCATATTTACGAGCAAGCCATTGAACTGCCGCGCTTCGGACGGCTGCGCCTGCACGAGTGTGGCTATCTGCCTACCAGCGGCGTCGCTGTGCTCTCGGCCACGGTCAGTGAAGAGGCAGGGCGCTGGTTTGTCTCGGTGCAGGTGAGTGAGCAGGTGCCCGATCCCCCACAGGCATCTGGTCCGCCGATCGGCGTGGATACCGGGATCAAAACCCTGGCCCAATGCTCCGATGGGCGTGCCATTGCCAACCCCAAAGCCCTCACATCCGAACTCAAGCGGATCAAGCGGCTGCATCGCTGGCTCTCCCGGAAACAGAAAGGGAGCAAGAACCGCGCCAAAGCCCGTCAAAAATTAGCGCGCAAGTATGCCCGCGTCTCTCATGTGCGCGAGGATGCCCTCCACAAAGGCACGAGCCAGCTCACCCGCGCCCAACTGACGCCAGAAGAACGTGAAATCCGCAAAGCTGAGATTGCTGCTACGTTGTCAGAGCCGAAAGCCAAGGTGAAGCCAAAGCGTGGCAAGCGATCAAAGAAGGAGCCGCCCCCAGAACCCCTGCTGAAAACCATTGCGAACAAGGTCAAAGCCAAGCAGATGAAAAAACTGCTGCGCCAGGCTCGCACCTTGGATGCCCAGAGGCGTCCTGCCGTGGTCGTGCTTGAAGACCTCCATGTGGCAGGGATGCGCACTGAACCACAAGCTGGCTCTGGCAATCAGCGATGTCGGATTAGGCGAGTTCAAGCGGCAAATGGGCTACAAAACGTTCTGGCAAGGAGAAAACCTGCTGTGGGCAGATCGCTGGTTTGCTTCCACCAAACTGTGCTCTGGCTGCAACCATATCAAAGAAGAGATAGACCTTTCAGAGCGCATCTATGTCTGCGAGCATCCGGCCTGTGAGCTGGTGATCGATCGTGACCTCAATGCCGCGCTGAACCTGGCAGCGCTGGCGATCTTGTATCTGAGCGGGCAGCCAGGTCCCTACCGGGAGTTCCTCGGGAAGGGTGAAACGCCTGTCGGAGAGGGCAGCTCTGGCTGATCCGTCGTGAGATGGTTCAGTGAAACTGCCCTCGGTGAAGCAGGAACCGATCCGGGTGAATGTGGCTTGTCCATATTTGTCCAAGTGTCGGAGAACGGTATAAGAGAGGCTTTCTTGTCTGGTAAGCCTTCGCGCCTGCGGCGCACAAGGAAAGGAGAGTGTGATGGCAGCCTGGCGGAGCCAGGCTGCCATCACACTCTCCACTATGTAGAGGTAGAGCTGGCCGATGCTGCTGAAGCACGCGTCTACATATAATGGCACGGAGAATATCGTATCATTATATGTAGACGCATGCTTTAGCAGCGTTGTGCCCCATATGGCTCCTTTAAGTTACTGGCAGGTTATCCTGCGGTTGGAGCAGTGGGACCTCTACCTGGACCGTATCGGGATATTTGAGGCCGGTGCCTGTGTTGAGCAGGACTACACGCTCGTCAGCTTTGATCCAGCCGCTGGCGCGTAGTTGCTCCGCGGCGGCGAGGGTAGCGGCGCCCTCGGGGCAGACGAAGAGGCCCTCCGTGGTGGCCAGCCTGGATTGAGCCTGGAGCAGCTCTTCATCGCTGATGGCGATGGCGCAGCCATCGGTGTTGCGGACCGCTTCGAGCACGAGAAAATCGCCCAGGGCCTTGGGAACGTTGATGCCGAAGGCAATGGTGCGCGAGTTGGGCCAGAGCTGGGAGTCAGGCTTGCCCTCCTGCCAGGCCTGGACAATGGGGGCGCAGCCCGTGGCCTGGACCGCGACCAGCCGTGGCAGGCGTTCACCAATCCAGCCCATCTGCTGTAGCTCGCGCAAGGCCTTGTAAATACCGATGATGCCTACGCCGCCACCGGTGGGGTAGAGAATGACATCGGGGACATCCCAGGCGAACTGTTCCGCGAGCTCATAGCCCATTGTCTTCTTGCCCTCGATGCGGTATGGTTCCTTGAGGGTCGAGGCCTCATACCAGCCATGGGCCTTGACGCCACGCCCGACGATGGCTCCCGCGTCATTGATCAGGCCATTGACCAGGAAGAGCCTCGCGCCATTGATAGCGCATTCGTTACGCGTAATAGTTGGCGCTCCCTCGGGCATGACGATAACGGCCTCGATACCCGCTCGAGCGGCATAGGTCGCCCAGGCGCCTCCGGCATTGCCATTGGTTGGCATGGCCAGAGTTTTAACGCCCAGCTCTTTGGCACGTGACACGCCAACGGCGGCGCCGCGCGCCTTAAAACTGCCCGTAGGAATCACGCCCTCATCTTTTACATAGAGATTAGGCATCTCCAGTTGCGCCCCCAGGCGCTTGAGGGGAATAAGGGGTGTCATGCCTTCGCCCAGGGTGATGACGTTCTCTGGCGAGCGAACTGGCAGCAGCTCGTGATAGCGCCAGAGCGAGGGTTCACGCCTCTGTAACTCTTGCTTGCTGAGCTGCTTGCTTGCAGCCTCCAGGTCATAGCGTACGAGCAGGGGTGAGCCACAGGTACAGAGATGTGCCTGAGTATCTGGATCATAGCTCGCGTGACAACGCGGGCATTCGAGCTGGTGAAGAAAGCTAAAGGCCAAGGTATACCATCCAATCTAGTAGAATAAGGTATCGGTATGATTGTTACTAGTATTACAACACATCCACTCTCGATTACAAGGCTTGAAAGGAAATACATGGGATGTCAACACATGAGAAAACCACGCGTGAGCGCGTAGGGCTGGCGGTATTTGGCGCCACCTCGTCCGAGGCCATTGCCGCGATTGTGGCGGCTGAAAAGGCTGGCGTGCGCCAGGTATGGATGACGCAAGGGGGACTGTCTCCCGATACGCTAACTCTCTTCGCGGCCGCCGCGGTACAGACAGAAAGCATTCGCCTGGGAACGGCTATCGTGCCAACGTATCCACGTCATCCCCTGGCGCTGGCGCAGCAAGCCCTGGCCTTGAATGACATCGCTCCAGAGCGTTTACGTCTAGGTGTGGGTCCAAGCCATCGGCCGATTATTGAGGGGGGCTATGGTATCCCTATGCATAGCCCACAGGAGCACCTGCGTGAGTATGTGACCGTCTTGCGTGCGGCGCTCTGGGATGGTAAAGTTGAGCATCAGGGGCGCTTCTTTACGGTCAAGGGCACGCTTCCGCGCACGCCGCATACGCCGATTCTGATATCTGCTTTGCGCGAGGGGGCTTTTCGCCTGGCGGGTGAGCTGACCGATGGTGCGCTCTCCTGGGTTTGCCCGGTTCCCTACCTGCTTGAGAAGTCCTTGCCAGCGCTACGAGCCGGGGCTGCGAAGGCTGGACGCCCGGTCCCACCTCTGGTGGCGCATATTCCGGTGGCCCTCAGCCAGGATCGGCAGGCGGTGAGCGCGGCGGCGCACAAGCAATTGGGGCATTATGGACACCTGCCCTTCTATGTCAGTATGTTTGCCGAGGCGGGCTTCCCCGTTTCACCCGAGGGTGAGCTGAGTGACGCGCTGCTTGAGAACCTGGTTGTCACAGGGGATGAGGCCGCGATTACGGAGCACTTAAAGAAGCTACTGGCATCCGGCCTGGATGAATTGCTGGTGATGCCCATCGCTGTGGCAAATGCCAAAGATGAACGAGAGCGCCTGGCTCGCTTGATCGGTCAAATATAATACCAGGAGCGCGCGCCCGGGATGCTCGTACTGTTTTGAGGAGGTCTGAATATGTCTTTTCAGCCAGAGGCGCCGGGTGATTGGGGCGCCATGCGAGAGATCCCTGACGTGCGTGCGACCACCGAGACACTGCTCACGGCGGACGGTTGCCCGCATTTTGTGCGTGGCTGGGTCAATGAGCATGCCACGCGCGTGCTCTTGATCCTGCATGGCCTCGGCGGACATAGCGGGTGGTATATTGACCTGGGCAATGTCCTGGCTGAGCAGGGCATTACGGTCTACGCCATGGATCATCGCGGTTTTGGCCGCTCGGGTGGGATGGCTGGTCATATTGACCGTTATCGCACATATATAGATGATGTTGTATTTATGCTCGCCGAAATACGCAAGCGTCATCCAGAGGCGGCTATATATCTCCTGGGACATAGCATGGGCGGCCTCTTTGCCACTTATGTCGCGGCTCGACACGGCGAGGACCTGGCCGGGGTGATCCTGCTCAACTCCTGGATTCAGGACACGGCGAAGGTTCCCTCGCTAATCGTGCTGCAAATCCTCGTGGGTGGCCTCCTGGGTTCCCGGCGCTACTGGACGGTTGGTGATGGCGCAAAGTCAATGACAATCAATCCAGAGGCTATACGTATGCTCGAGGCGGATACCTATTGGGGCAAGCGCCAGACGGCTGCCATGCTCATCCAGATCTTGCAGATGCGTCTCGCGGCGCTCGCCCGGGCCAGGCAGGTCACGATCCCCGCGCTTGTCTTACAGGCTGAAGATGATGCCGCTGTCTCTATTGAGACCAACCGGAAGCTCTACGAGCACCTGGCCAGTCGCGATAAGACCTGGAAAGACTATCCCGGCTACCACCATGATAGCCAGTTTGAGCCTGACCGCTCCCTCCTGGATGCCGACCTGATTGCCTGGCTAAAAGAAAAAAGATAAGGATGTGCAGTAGCGGCTGGCATTGCCAGCCGCTACTGCACATCCTTATCTTTTTTCTAAAGCTCTTGAGCATGCCAGAGCCAGCGGGAGTACGCGCGTCCCGCTACTGTTCCATTACGCGTGATGCGTTGCAGGCGGCTGAACTCCTCTCCAGCCGTAGGCCAGGGGTCGAACCAGCTCTGGATTGCGAATTGCTCGCCAAAGCGAATACTTTCGGCATATTCGATGTCGTAGGAGCGGATCTGGGGCATGGCCTTGTCAGGCGTAATGCCAGCCTGCGCATAGGCCTCCCAGGCGGCATTATCCAATGCCTCAACATAGGCCGCGTTGTTCATGTGCTGCATTAAATCGGTATCGGAGAAGCGTACTGTAGCCTCAGAGCGGTGGGGCTCGCTTTCAGGAAAGGTGGGTAGTGGCGCCTCTGGCTGCTGAGGTTGCGGACCATCCGGTAGCCATATTTCGGCTGTGCCTTCGGGCATACGCGTGGGACGCCCACGCTTGTCCACATAGACCCAGAGCGTGCGCGCGCTAACTACGGGCGTATCGTGTGGTTCGCCCGCCAGGTAGGCCGCGTAGCCACGCTGCGCGGTAATGCGTGTGAAGCCCATGCCAAAGGTCTTTAAATCAAGTTTGGTATGTATCTTGATCGGAGTCGCGAAGGAAATAACGGTCCTCTTTACGATCCAGTAGCCCTCTCCCCCCAGTTGTATGTCCTCAGCATCTAGAGAAGCGATCTCCTGCATATAGCGTAAGAATGCCGCTGGAGTGAGATAGCCATAGTTATCACATTCATCATAGCGAACGGTATGTGTATGATAGAATTGTCGATTCATTCTCCCATAAGTTCCTTTATCCAATTTCTCTGCAATTCTCTAGATTATAGAACACAAGCCGAATCTTTGTCATTCCTAATTGAGAGATTGGTGCCATTCAATGATCCGTAGACGATCGTCACATGCGCACACACCTGCCTCGCGTGGCTTTTCGCGGGTCCCATCCTTTCGGCACCTGCGTATCGCGATTGTGCTGGTACTGACTGTGCTTATTGGAGGCACGGTTGGGTATATGGAGATTGAGCAACTCTCCTTCTTCGATGCCCTCTATACCACTGTGGATATGATGGCCACAATAGGTAGTAGCTCGCATCCAGATACCGAGGCTGGTCGCATCTTTACCTTATTTATCGTCGTCTTTGGCGTCGGTTCGCTCCTCTATACCTTTGGCGCGGGCATGGAGTTTATCATCGAGGGACATTTTAACCAGGCGGTCAGGAGGCATCTCATGGATAGAAAAATCGGGGCCTTACGCAACCATTGTATTATATGTGGCTTTGGACGTGTTGGTTCGCAGATAGCCGATGATTTCACGGAGGAGCAGAAGGTCTTTATCGTGGTCGATGAGAATGAGCAGAATATTCAGATCTGTCTGCAACGTGGCTACCTGGCTCTGCAGGGAGATGCGACGCGGGATGATATCTTGCGCGAGGCAGGCATTGAGCATGCGCGGACCGTGCTGGTGGCGACCGATAATGATGCGCACAATATTTCGATCACCCTCTCGGCTCGCCATCTCAAGCGTGAGTTATTCATTGTAGCGCGCGCCAATCATGATGAAACAAAAATCAAGCTGAAGCTAGCGGGGGCGAATCGCGTGCTCTCACCCTACACTATCAGTGGTCACTATATGGCTAACCTGGTCTATGAGCCAGCCATGGTCGAACTCTTTGAAGCGATCATGCAAGCTGAGACTGGAGACCTAGTGGTTGAGGAGGTGGAGCTTGCGCCAACGGCAAAGATTATTGGTCAGACGATGCGAGATGCCCAGAATATACTATTGCACCAGGGGGTAGTGCTGGTAGCGCTTAAGCGCAACGGGTCTATGTTGAGCACTCCTACACAGCGCCTGGTCATCACCAGGGGAGATAGCGTGGTCGTTATTGGCAAGTTAGCGCAGATAACCGCCTTTTGCCACAAACACATGGGAGCGCCCCATAAGCAGACGTTTCAGGAGGAGTAGTGTAGCTTAAAATGGTCTCTTTGTCTTACTGGTATGTATCTCCTCAACACCGTAGTGGCGAGAAGTCACAGGCGCTAAAGAGCACGCTTCCCAAATTTGACAGTAAGCTGTGGCGCATGGTACGGTTTGAACAAGCCACTATTAAGGAGGATATTTTATATGCGCTTGCTTACTTTTCAATCGCCTGTCGGGCCACGCCTGGGTATCCAGACCACACGAGGCGTTGTGGATGTCGTGGTCGCGCGCGAGCAGTTGCTTGCACACTCGATGGAGTTTGTGCCTGATACCATTGAAGAAGTATATGCCACAGGCGAGCGAGGCCTTGCGGCCTTGCGCCATCTGCTGAAGGCTGTGGAGGCTCAGGAGCAGCCGGGGACGTGGCTGCTGGCTGAAGAGTCCCTCCAGTATGGCCTCTGTGTGCCGCGTACCGGCAGATCATTTGTGTTGGTCTTAACTACAGGCGTCACGCGGCTGAATCGGGCATGGCGGCCCCTGAAAGCCCGGTGCTCTTCCCTAAATATGCCAATAGTTTTGCCGCCAGTGGCGAGGAGGTATCCTTGCACGAGAACGCTGTTCAGTATGATTACGAGGCGGAGCTAGCCGTGGTCATTGGGCGGCAGACGCGCTTTGTTAGCGTCGAAGAGGCCCTCTCCTCGGTCCTGGGCTACTGCAATGCCAACGATTTGAGCGCGCGCGACCTCCAGTTCCGCACCAGCCAGTGGCTGCTGGGCAAGGTTCTCGATAAATTTCTTCCCGTGGGTCCCTACCTGGTCACAGCCGATGAAGTCGGCGATCCTCAGCGCCTGGGTATCCGCTGTTGGCTTAACGGAGAGCTGTGCCAGGATTCTACTACCACCGATATGATCTTCCCCGTGGCTTATATTATCAGTTATTTAAGCCAGTATCTCACGCTGGAGCCTGGCGACGTGATCAGCACCGGCACGCCCGAAGGGGTGCTTATGGGCAAGCAAGATCCACAGTGGCTCAAGCCCGGAGATGAGGTCGTTGTTGAGATCGAGAAGCTTGGTCGCTTGGTAAATAGCATGCGTTAATGCTCATCCATGAGTATCGAAGTCAGCGACCCCACCGGTAAACCGGGGGGCTTGTGGGAGACTACCCTGAGTGGTCTTGGCTGCGAGCCCCGATGCTGACCAGCCCCCGGTGTGCTCGCACACCGGAGCCGTTCAGAAGGAGCGCGAAAAAGCAGACCCTGGAGTGGCTTTTCCAGCTCCCGGCTCTTTAATTGCTCAGTTAAACAGGTTGATGGGGTGTCCAAAGCCAGTGCTGAGCAAAGATCGCCGCTTCTGACACCCGGGCGAGGAAAACATTACCGTTCGTGTGTGCTGGACAGGAAGGCGCACACCAACGCGATGCCTCATTACGAGGCCCCCGCAAGGGGAGAACAGGAACAAAACCATGTCGCGTGTATTGATTGTGGATGCAGAGCGCAGGCCGCTCATGCCCTGCACTCCTGCCCGCGCCCGTCTTCTGCTCAAGGCGGGCAAGGCAGCCATCTTGCGTCGCTTTCCCTTTGTGCTGATTTTGCGCGAGGCGAGGCCAGAGGCCGTGGTGGAGCCGCTGCGCGTCAAACTCGATCCTGGGTCCAAAACCAGCGGGATTGCCGTGCTCCATGAACAATCAGGTGAGGTGATGTGGGCGGCGGAGCTGACTCATCGAAGCACGCCGCTTCGCGAGGCGCTCGCGAAGCGGCGTGCTGTGCGCCGATCTCGACGCAGCCGCCATACCCGCTACCGTGCGGCACGGTTTGCCAATCGGAGGCGGCCCAAAGGGTGGCTCGCGCCCTCGCTTGAGAGTCGCGTGCTTCACCTGCTGACCTGGGTCAAGCGCCTGTCCCGCTGGTGTCCGGTTGGCGCGCTCTCCTTGGAACTCGTGCGCTTTGATCTGGCGTTGCTGCAGAACCCTTCCATTGAGGAGGTCGAATACCAACGCGGAACCTTGTGGGGAACGGAAGTACGCCAGTATCTGCTCGACAAATGGCAGCATCGATGCACATATTGCCAGGCGAGCGAGGTGCCATTGGAAATCGACCATGTGTCTCCCCGTTCGAAAGGTGGATCGCATCGCATCGCAAATCTCGTCATCGCGTGTCGGCCCTGCAACCAAGCCAAAGGCGATCAACCCCTTGAGTCCTTTCTGGCAAACCGACCAGACGTGCTCGCTCGCGTGCAGGTGCAGCGTCGCGCCCCACTGCATGATGCAGCGGCGGTCAACAGCACGCGGTGGCAGCTGTATGAGCGCCTCAAAGCCCTTGATTTGCCGGTCGAGACGGGGTCTGGCGGTCTGACTAAGTGGAACCGACAAAGCCGAAACCTTCCGAAGACCCACTGGATCGATGCCGCATGCACAGGGCGATCAACGCCAGAACGCCTCCAGATCCGGCATGTTCGTCCCTGGCTGATTCAGGCACAGGGGCGGCAGGCTCGTCGCATGGTCAATGTGGATAAACGGGGGTTCCCGCGAGGAAAAGCCAAAGGACCCAGCGGCATCTGCGGATTGAGGACAGGCGATCTGGTCCGTGCGGTGGTCACGAAAGGCAAGAAGATCGGCACCTATGTCGGGCGTGTGGCGATCAAGTCGGATGGGTACTTGAAACTGACAGGGCGTCCGTTCGGCATGGTCGAGGGAATTCACGCACGATATTGTCGGCCGGTCCATCGCAACGATGGCTACGCTTACGCGCAAGGAGAGGCGGCACTTCCTCCCCAGGCGTGAACGCCGGGGCTTCCGTGCCGCCGTTTGGTGAATAAATCTGGCCATGCCATTGTTGTGTATCTTTAGAGAAATTCTATCTGAAAAAGCGAAAAAGGATATAACATAGATGGCACTACCACTCTCTGTGCTTGACCTCTCGCCGGTTGAGGCAGGTTCAAATAGCCGCGAGGCACTCCAGAACACCCTCAAGCTGGCCCAGCTTACGGACCGGCTGGGATATACGCGTTACTGGCTGGCCGAGCATCATAATAGCAGCATGCTCGCCAGCTCATCCCCTGAGATCATGATTGGACATGTGGCCCAGGTTACCAGGCATATTCGTGTTGGCTCTGGTGGCGTCATGCTACCGAATCACTCACCCCTCAAGGTGGCGGAGAATTTCCGTATTCTGGAGGCACTCCATCCTGGACGTATCGATCTGGGGATTGGGCGCGCGCCCGGCACGGATGGTAAAACGGCGCTGGCGCTACGCCGCTCACGGGCCGCGCTGGGAGCCGATGATTTTCCTGAACAGTTGGCTGAGCTACTGGCCTATGCCGACGAGGGCGAAGAGCTTCCAGCGGGCTATCCCTTTAAGTCAGTCAAGGCGGTTCCCACCGATGTCCCCCTTCCACCCATCTGGCTGCTTGGTTCCAGTGACTATAGCGCGCAGGCCGCGGCCTCGCTTGGCGTAGGCTTCGCCTTTGCGCACCATATCAATCCCGCTTTTGCTGTGCCCGCAATCCAGATGTACCGCGAGCTATTTACGCCCTCTGAACGCTTGCAGGAAGCCAGGGTTATTCTGACAACAACCGTCGTATGCGCGGAGACTGATGAGCAGGCGCAGGAACTGTCTGACTCTATGGCGCTGGCCTGGGTGCGTTTGCGTACGGGGCGGCCTGCCCCCCTGCCCAGCCCGGAGGAGGTTCGAGCGTATCGCTATACGGCGATGGAGGAGGAAGTGGTGCATGAGTATCGCTCGCGGCAGATGATTGGTCGTCCCGAGGTGATACGCGAGAAACTGCTGAGCCTGGTGAGTGAGACGGGTGCGGATGAACTGATGCTCTCTGCTATGGTGTATGGATATGCGAACCGGGCCAGAACCTACGAACTGCTGGCCGAGGCCTTTGAGCTTTCCGCACCAGCTACAGTAGAAGGCGGCTTGACCTGGGGGTAAGCACCCTATTTGAGGAGGCGTTGAATAAGGTCTTCTAACTCATCCAAATCAAAGGGCTTGGCTAGGATGGCTTCAACGTGAATTCCTTTGATAGCGCGAGCTGCGCTCACGGCGCTGAGCATAATGATAGGAGGCAGAGCCTGCCCCCTATCAGCGGCCTCTTCCTGGAGGGCTTTGACAAAGTCAACCCCATTGAGGACTGGCATCATATAGTCTGTAATGACAAGTAGTGGCCAGCGTTCAATAGCCAGCGCGAGCGCTTCTTGCCCATTGTAGGCAAGCACTGGTGTATACCCTAGCTCTGTAATAAACTCGGCTAGTGTTTCGGCAATAGCCACCTCATCATCGACAATGAGAATGGGGGATGATGAGGTGGGGACATGAGCACGGCCCTGTAACGTCATACACTCCCCCTATCTGAGGGAGGTTCCTGGTAGGTTGGCGAAAGGTAGCCAGAATTTCGACTTACCTCCCTGGTGAGGCCCGCTAGCGTGTCCAGGTCGCTCTCCTGAGGAGTCAGGACACTAATGCCTTCAGGCGAGGTAATGATAAATTCACGTACATTATGGTCATGGGCTGAAAAACGCATCTTGAGCACAGAGATGACGCGATGCAGACTATTGTTGACCGCGAGGTGCTGTACCAGGATGACGTTTTCCGCCAGGATAGAAAGCGTGTCGGCGGAGAAATCAACGTCGGTTGAGATAGCCTTGGGGGCCTCTTTGAGTGCGAGTAAGGTAATGTCCCTGGACCTTAACATGGCCAACAGCGCTGCCAGGTAGTTGGAGACGCGATCCCTGCCACTACTCTCTACCACGGCCCGTTCGAGTTCGGCGATGCTGTCAATGACGACGCGTCGTATGCCGTTCTCATTGAGCGTGTTGAGCATGGTTGTCGCAACTTCGTCAGGATCAATTTCAACAGGCTCCCAGCGTTGCAATATCAGGCCACCACCAGGGGCCAGGGCTGTGCGAAGCTGTTCACCGAGATGGAAAGACTCGGCTTTGAGCAGAAGCTGGTCGCGTGTTTCGCGGAAACTGAGGAATAAGGTTTTCTCGCCTTTTGGAATGGCTGAAAGCGCGAATTGGAGTGCGAGGAGTGTCTTGCCTGTTCCCAGGCTGCCAGCCAGGAGCGTACTGGTCCGGCGCGTAAGACCGCCTCCCAGGAGTGTGTCGAGTTCGAGAAGCCCAAAGGTGGCGCGATCTTCTTTGCTCGCTGCGACCCTTGTGCTGGAATGATCAATCATATGACTACGGTCTTCAAGGCGAGGATAAACCTGCACCCCATCCTTACCTAGTACCATACTATGTCGACCCAACATTGGTGCGCGTCCACGTACTTTGAGTATCTCCAGGCTGCGGAAGGCACGTGTCCCGTTAAGGGTGAAATAGAGGCCAATAAGCAAATCACCGGTGGTCATCTCGGGGAAGAGGGTTGGATCACGCGGATCAGCTTCTGTCGTGATGATCGTTGTCGTTCCGAGCAGGCTCAGGCGTGCGCCCAGGTCATACAGCAACTGGCGGCTTGTAACAAAGTCTGGTTCCAGAGCGCGAATTGCCTGAAAGCCGTCCAGAACGACCAGATTCGCACGCGTCTGACGGACAGCAGCCACAATATCCTGCGCCGCAGGTAGCTTTCCCTGTGTCAGAAACTGCTGTATGCTAAAGATCTGTACCTCATTCCCTACCAGCTCGGGGGCAAAGAAGCTATATGATTGGAGATGACTAAGCAACTTCGTTGTTGGCTCTGAAAGTGCCGTTAAAAGCAGGGCCTTCTGCCCATGCCTGGCGACAGAAAACGCGATCTGGCTTGCCAGGGTGGTCTTGCCGCTGCCGGGTGAGCCAAGAATAATCGCGAGCGAGCCTTTGGGTAATCCCCCCCCTAACACTATATCAAGTTGAGGTACGCCTGTTGCTTCAGTCATGTTTGACGATGAAGACCAGGTTGGCGTTTGATCCGCATCGGATGATGGTGTACTCACATTTTCCTCTTCTAATCATTGCTTGCTACTTATTAGTATGACACAAAATGCTTGCATCTGACCAGTGTTAACGGCCTGCCTTCCAGCTAACTCTCTTCGCTGGTAATGGCGACGATTAGACCAGCCAGCAGCGCCACGCGTTTAGGAATGGGAGGAAGTTTAACATACTCTGTAGTTGTGTGAGCACCTGAGCCGATTGCGCCCAACCCATCAATGCTTGGGCACCCTTCGTCCGCCGTCTTACAGCAGTCTGAGGCGCCGCCACGCGTCTCCGGGGCAAAGCGTGTATGCAGAATGTTTTCCGTGATAAACCGTATTTTCTCAGCCATGCCCAGGCTTGCATCCGTTGCAGCCATGGGAACCATAGAATCAGGTTCACTGGTCAATGTTAATTGGACGTCTGGCACAAGCTGATTGCGTAATAATTCGCGCCAGCGTGCCTCGGCGTCGAAGCGGTCTTCAAGGCGCAGAAAGCGGATATCAAACATGATCTGGGCAAAGTCGGACACAATATTGGCGCGTGATCCTCCTTGAATCGGACCCGCGTTAATGGTAAAGCCTGGACGCCAGCCCATAAAGCTCTGGGCCTGGACAATCTGGTGAGCCAGTTCTAGAACTGCATTCCGCCCTTTTTCGGGGCTACTACCCGCGTGCGCCGCCCTGCCCTCGGCGGTAAGGCGATAATGCGCGCATCCCTTGCGCCTGGTTACCACAGTCCCAATAGCACTTGCGCCTTCCAGTCCAAGTACATACGGTTTCTCATCACGAGCTATCTGCCGTACGAGGCTGGCCTGGTAACGATTCGAAATCTCCTCGTCGGGCACAGATAAGAAGATCAGCTTCTTAAAATTCCTGTAGTCATGTTGCTTGAGGATCTCCAGAGCATAGATCCCCTGGAGCAGCCCGGCCTTCATATCAACGGTCCCCGGACCATAGAATTTATCTTTATCAAGCTGTATGCGTGTCTGGGCGGAACCTACCGGGTGAACGGTATCGTGGTGGCCAAGGAGGAGGCAGGTGGGGGCGTGAGGATTATCGCCCACAAGGGTGCCAATGAGTGCATTGCCGCGTGCATGTTCTACGATGGTTGTTTGCATCTCAAAGTGCTGGAGGAGAACCGCGAGCTGGTCCGCCATCGTATCCAGACCCTCTTTATGCTCGGAAGGGGAATCAATGAGCGTGAGTCTGTGCAGGTCTTCTGTGAAACGTGGTATCGCCTCTTGCATGTATGCCAGCCCATTTGTGACTACGGCCTGGACGGGATTTGAGGCATCAATGGCATAGCGGGTATCCAGGAAAAGCGACTCCGATCTCTCCTCTGGCTGAAGCATGGCAACCCCTTTTCACTTAAAAGCACAACAATTCATTAGCGGCTCAGGCATGATTAAGTGTAACAGAGGATATACTACGATGCAAGAGAGTAGGATTGGGCGTCGCAAGATGTGAGTAAAGATATATGGACGTGGATTAGGGGCATTCGCCCGCAATCCACGTCCATACTTCTTACGCGTTCACCTGTTTGTCGAAGTTCTTGAAGAACTGGTCGAGCATACCTTTAACGGCGGGCTTGACGATAAGTTCAGGAACAGCGGCGACCTTGCCCGAGAGGCTGGCGGTCGCTTTGTAGCTGAGCAGGGTGATTGTACCCTCTTCGGCCAGGTCGACGGAGCAGCGAGCGCTAACGCTGCCCAGGGAGCTCCGAGGCTCGGCGACAAGCACGAGGTGCGAAGGCTCTACGATATCCGTGGTTTGCAGGAAGACATCATATGAACCATTAAGAATCGCAAAATTGAGTGTGATATTCAGTTTAAGATAGCGTCCATTGGGGAGATCGACATACTCTGCACTCTGGCAGTTAGGGATACTCTTCTTGAGTACTTCAGGGTTAAGGAGTGCGTTAAAGACGGTGGCACGCGGAGCTGGAATCCGCTGTTCTCCTGTGAAATCCATTCTGATCAATTCCTCACAATAGATGATACTATATATTTTGCAGAAAGCGGTTGGCTCCGATCGCCTCGCGCTTTACTTACATTTGCACTCTATTATATGTCTGAATATTTATTTTTATCAATGAAGATGCTAAATAGTACTGTCATAGAGGCAAGGGGTGTGGTGGTTTGGCTCCGTCAAACCACCACACCCCTTGCCTCTATGACAGTAGCTTAATGATATCTCACACCTAGATATGCTCAAGATGTGCTCATCTCCTCAAGATCACCACTAAGATAGTGCTGGCAGACGGAGCCAACAATCTTGATGAGTTGCTCGTCAGGAATTGTGCTCAGGGCCTCGGTATGCAGCAAGCTGCGCATAATATTGACGCCAATAAGCTGAGATAGAGCCAGTTCGGCGCGCAGGCACCCATCGGGTCCGCCAACCTTCTCCGCGATAGGTTGCAGGAATTGCTCGTTTAGAGCCTTGCGGAGCATGTCAGAGCTATCGTTGCTCGACGCGGAGCGGATCATAATGAGGAGCGGATCACTGGCGTCCTGCTTGCTCCAATGTGATATGTAGTGGTGAATCAGACTATGACCCAGGCTCATTCTGTCTCCACCGGGAAGCCCAATACAGCCATTGCCTTTATCCAATGTCGCCAGGAAGAGATCTTCTTTTGAACCGAAGTAGCGAATGACCAGCGCGGGATCGATACCAGCTTTAGTGGCGATGTCGCGAATAGTGACGCGCTCATAGCTATCGTGCGCAAAGAGCGTGCGTGCCGCCTCTAAGATGGCCTGGCGTGTCACGCCCGCGTCACGCTCGCGACGACAACGACGAAAAGTGTTTTTAGCGGTATCTCGTAAACTCATCTCGACTCCTCATCTTCCTGGACCCGCATGTACCTCTAGCAACTACTCAGTCCCTCTGTCATAAAGTGTTTTCAGCGCCTGCGACGCTTCTCCGGTGGTATAGGATGTGGTGGAGCAAATGCCTGCGGCATTTGCTCCACCACATCCTATACCACCGCTTTCATTATCAATCATAACATAGTCAACAGATGTTGACAAAATAGAATGAGATAGTTTATAGTTTTCCTAGTAAGTCAACAAGTGTTGACAAATGGATATAGTCGGGCCTGAGGGTCCGTAAAGAAGGGCGAATATTTATGTACTGGGTTGCGCTTGTCTTGCAGGTATTATTGGGGCTGGCATTTCTCGCGGCCGGTTTCTCGAAGATAACACGTAGTAAGCAGATGGTGGAGAACTTTCAGAACCACTATCACTATCCCCTCTGGTTCATGGTCCTGACCGGTGCGCTTGAAATTGTGGCTGCCTTGGGTTTGATTGTGGGTATCTGGGTACCGATTCTGGCTACATTGGGCGCGGTGCTCCTGGTCTGTATCATGTTGGGTGCGGTCCTGACGCATGTTCGCCTGAAGGACGCGATCTCTGGTATCGCTCCAGCGGCGGTCCTGCTCATACTGGCGGTTGCCCTGCTGGCCATCCATCATCCTTTGGCATAGGTTTAGCGTGGTGGACGTTGTGGCCGTGGGAGAACCAGGCCACAACGTTTAGCGATGTGTATCCGAGCGGCGCTCGAGACGACGAGGGTGCAGGCGCTTCTTCTCCTCTACAGGTGGCACGCCATGTGATTCGTCGGCCTCCTGCTTGAGAAAGACCTTTTCCTCAAACTCCTCCAGCAATTTCTCACATTGTTCAATGCTCTGTAAGGACTCATCGCGCCTGGCGGCCCCAAACCAATCGCGCTCAACCGTGCGCTCATACCAGCGCCGGATTTTGTCTAGCTCCTGGCGAATCTCTTCGGCCTCAGCATAGGTAAAGTTCTGGCGAAAGGTCTCGAACTCGATCTCTTTCGTAAAATTTACCTGGCAGTTCTCGATGATCTCGTCGTATTGCAGGTTGCTTTGAGCCAGGAAGCCATCAATGATTTTCTGCTCCTCCTCTTCTGGCAGATCATGGAGTGGGAACAAGTGATAGCTCCCTCCCAGCTCTGCTATACGCTCACAGACCTTCTCCAGCGTCGTGAGCAGCGGCTCAGTATGTGGAAGGATACAAACGCTCTGTTGTAGGTAGAGCGCGCCAGTGCGTTTTAGCTCGCGCCAGATGCCGACGCGCGCTGCCGAAGGCTGGCTTGGTACCTGGTAGATGAGCAGGATATATTGATGAGAATCCACTTTTTCACCTTTGCTTGTAGCAGTATGTAGAAAGCCACTGCCCAACGCTGCTCAAGCACGCGTCTACATATAAATGGGCACCATGCCCGTATCATTATATGTAGACGCGTGCTTGAGCAGCGTTGGGCTATACATGGCCCACCGCCACCGTTTTTATGCTAAAACTTTAACCTTTAACGATGGCGGCTATACGCCTCGCGACTCAGGGTAGCAATGAGCACGACCAGCGCGGCTATGATGAGTATGAAGCCACTAAATGGTCGCAGCGCGGCTAACGCACTTACTGTGTAGATGAGCGCGAGTAGGATGAAGGCGATCAAGATTCCCACAAGGATAATCATATCGCCAACGATAAAATTATATACTGCTTTGATAGCATTGAGAATAGGTCTGAGTACAACCATGTTGCTTTGCCTCCACGTAATGAGAGAAGACTATGAGCGAGCGACGTTGGCGGGCGCGGCCAATTGACGCTGGCGTACACTCTTGAGCCAGAAGATGATTGCCAGTGAGGCCAGCAGGTAGAGCGCGGCCAGTATGATCAAGAAGGCGTCCGCGAACGGCCAGGCAAAGCCAAAGCCCTCGGCGGTCCAGAAGGTGCCGAAGGTCGTTAACATGATGCCAACCACAAATTTCAGCGTGTTCTCAGGTACCTTGGTCAACGGAGCCTTGATCAACACACCAGCAAGGATGACCAGTAGACCCGCCGCGAGAGCCCCAATCGTGGCTGAGGCGATGCCCCCGATCCCTTTCTGGGTAACGACGGTACTACCGAAGGTGATGACGATAAAGGCCACCTCAAGTCCCTCCAGGAAGACCGACTTGAAGGCCAGGGCGACAGCAGTAGGCTGTAAGCGCTGCGTAATGGTCTGCCCACTCGCCTTTAGCTCAGCCATGGTTTCCTCAAAGATAGCCTCCTCGTCATGAAGAGCCTTCAGCCCGCTATAGCGCAGCAAGGCTTTTTTGAGCCACTTCAAACCAAAGAGTATAAGAATACAGCCGACCGCCAGGCGTAGTGCGTCGAGTGGAACATACTGAACCAGGGTGACGCCAAAGATGGCCACGATAACGGCCAGGGCTGCCACCGCTGCCAGCGTGCCTACAATGGCACTGCGCCAGTTGATGGTGACACCGACGACAAGAACGATAGTAAAGGCCTCAACAAATTCAACCACTGACGCCAGAAAGGCTGGGATAGTGATGGCCCATTGCATGAGTCAAATCCTCCTCGATAAGCTCCAGGTGTTTGCTTGCTCTGTTGTAAAAATCAACCAATATTTCCGGGGACAACGAGAAGCCAGGGGGCTTCTCCCTATCTATTATGTAACATGTTTTGATTTGTAGCAAGTGTTACATATAAAACAGGAAGGGGTGTGGTGGAAAGACAGGCTTGGCCCTGTCTTTCCACCACACCCCTTCCTATAGGGTCCATGCCAGCATGGACTGCTACCGGCGTTGGACCTTAATTGTGCCGACATTGGTACTCAGGTTGAGGCGCGCCAGGGGCGCATTTCCAACGATTTCGCTGCCGAAATCGTTATCTACCGTTCCCATACTGGTCTTTGCCTTCAGGGCAAAGGCGCTTGTGGAGGGAAGGGCGACATGAACCGTGCCCGCGTTGGTGTGCAGGCGGTAGTCGTACGCTCCCCCTAACTCGCCATCGAAGTGGATCGTACCCGCGTTGGTATCGACATTTGTGTTTCCCGCAAGCTTGACCCCCTCAAGATGAATCGTGCCTGCGTTACTGTGCAGGTCACTGTTTGCCTCAAGTGTAGATTGAGAAACGTGAATGGTGCCGGCATTGGTTTTGACCCTGGCGTAGCCTTGAATGCCCTGTATATGGATGGCTCCAGCCTGGCTATCAAGATGTACCTGGCAGTGCTCAGGGACAAAGATGTTCAGGTCCATGTGTCCCGACTTAATGCCCTGTGTGGCAATATTGCGGCTGACGATACTGATGTTGTTTCCTTCTTGCTGGCAATCGAGCACCAGGTCTTCGTTTTTGCCAAGCACACTACTGATATGCTTGACGGCCTGGACCACGACTTTATCTCCTTCGCCGCGCTGAATACGAATTGGTCCCGCTGGATTATTAATATGGAGCGTGGCTTGTCCGGAGACGGCAAACTGTTGTGGATGCAATGGGGTAGCCCGGTCGAAGCCAAATTTGGCGATAGCAAAAGCAATAGCGATAATACCTATGAGGCCGAAGATTGAGCCAAAGGCACCTGAAAACAGGCCCTGTACGATGCTGGACAATATGACCAGGCCAATGATAAGCAAGACGATTTGCCCGGCTGAAAGGTTGCGCGCCCGGATGAAGGGAAATGCCTGCTGTCCTGCCTCCTGTGCGTATTCATTATAAGTGGAGGCTCCGTTATAGCCCTCCTGGTAGGCGCGCTCCTGATCCGATCCCTCAGGATGGGGCTGCCCCGAGGCAGGCCCATTATATTTAGAGGATGCGTGATTGTAGGCCTCATACGAGGCTTGAGGCTGTTCATAAGGATCATTATTGTAGATCTGTTGACCGCCAGAGGATTGCTCCGGCGGCTGATACATAGATTCCTGGTTGCTCATTGAGATACCTCGCGAATGTCAATACCAGCCTCAGAGGCGACGATACGAAAATGCCTGGCCTGTGGGTATTTCTGCACTTTCTCCTGAATGACGCTGTCCAGGCGCTGCTCAATTTCTTGATCGCTCACACCTGGCTGTCCGCCGCAGTTGTTAATATGGGCCTGCCAGCCAAAGATGGCTGCACCATGCTCCGCGGCATACTCCTCGCCCACGTTATTAGCCGCTGGCACGGCCGAGCCACCAGCATAGGACTCATGCCAGTAGTCGTTGGAGCTAAGTCCGCTTGCGCGCTCAAAGGCAGCCCGCGTGGCGGCCACGAAGCGCTTATCCATACAGGTACGTAAGAAACCAAAGGTTTTGCTATCGCTCATACTCACTTTTCCTTTTCCATCTATATCGTATGCCTGGGGAATGTACCAGGTAGTAACTGTTCAGTCTGGGTACACTAAGATATACGTACGTTTGGGGGATTAGTCACATCAACATAGCAAGAGAGCGCCGACAGGGTCGTCGGCGCTCTCTTGCTGGTTATCACCACCCCCGATGGATGTCTACTGGAGGATGGATTTTAGTGCACTTAGTGCATCTATCAAATCTAATGCGTCAATACTGGATTTGCGATCTCTTCGCTGCCCGCGACGGCCTCTTGTGTGGCCTGGCTCTGGCTGCTACCGCGTAGCGGCACCTCTTTGAGGAAGAACAGCAGAACGAAGCCAACGATGGTAAGCCCGAGCGAGATCAGGAAGAGGTTATGGATACCCAGCGCTAAGCCATCTTTGACCGCGCCCAGGATCTCGCCGTATACGGTCTTGCCCGCAGGGCCAAATTTGGCGAAGAACGCCGCGGTCTTCGTCTGAGCATCGGTCGAGAGCAAAATGTTAGGATTATCAAAACTAGAGAGAAGCTGGTCACCCAGGCCGCCAGGAGCGTGGCCACCAATCATGTCGAAGAAGCTCTTCACATCGGTTGTTAGCGCGTTATGGAAGGCTGGCTTGTAGGTGTTGAGCAAGACCGAACCCAGGGCCGCGCTGGCAACCGAGCCACCAATCTGGCGGAAGAAGGTCAGCGACGAGGTGGCCTGACCAATCTTTTTGGCTGAGACCGAGTTTTGCACGATCAGTGTATATAGCGACATACCGAAGCCAAGGCCGAGGCCAAGCACGATCATGGCGATGATCAAATCTGCCTGTGTAGAACTGACGCCCAGGCGCAGCAATAGGAGCATACCGCCAACAGTAATGATCATGCCAACAAAGGCGATCCATTTGTAGCGACCAAAGCGCGATACGAGCTGACCCGAAATGACGCTGGCAAGGATCAGTGAGAGCATCAGTGGCGCGAGCAGGAGGCCGCTATTAGTGGCGCTGATGCCCAGCACACCCTGCGCATAGAGCGGCAGGAAGAGAATGCTGCCAAACATCGCGATATTGGTGATCATAGTGATCGCTACCGAGACGGAGAAGACGCTGCTCTTGAACATGCTTGGCTCGATGATAGGCTGCGCGTCGCGCTTCTCAAGCATGTGTTCGTAGAAGAAGAAGAGCGTCATAAAGACGATTGCCATAGCGAAGAGCCCCAGGATCTGCCAGGAGAGCCAATCATATTCCTGCCCGGCCCAGGTCAGACCCAGCATCAGGGGAATGGTGCCTGCCATCAGGAGCGCCGCACCAATATAATCGATGCGTGTATCCTTACTCTTGGATCTTAAAGTAGGCATCAGGAAGATGAGTACCAGCAGGGCAATGATGCCAATGGGCAGGTTGACGTAGAAGACCCAGCGCCAGGTCGAGTTATCCGTAATCCAGCCGCCGACCGTTGGCCCGAGGATGGAGGAGAGACCAAAAACGGCACCAGTCACGCCCTGCCACTTGCCGCGCTCGCGTGGTGAGAACAGATCACCCACGACGGCGATAGCGATAGGCAGGAGGGCCGCCGCCCCCAGACCCTGGAAGGCGCGGAAGGCAATCAACTGGTTCATTGACTGGGCGGCGCCACACATGGCCGAGCCAGTCAGGAAGAGCACGATACCAATCAGAAAGATAGGTTTACGACCGAATTGATCAGAGAGCTTGCCATAAATTGGCACCATGACCGTGGAGGCCAGCAGATAGGCGGTCGTGACCCAGGTATAGCGATCAAAGCCCTGCAACTCTGAGATGATACGCGGCATCGCCGTCGCGACAATCGTCTGGTCCAGGGAGGCCAGCAGCATTACAAGCAGCACGCCAGCCATGGTGAGGAGCGTTTCGCGGCGAGTGAAGCGAGGCGCCTCTACATCTTGTACAGGGGACGAGGTTGTGGACTGTACCTCGTCATGAGTTATTGTTTCCATACATACCCTCATATCTATTCTATTAGTTATTCTGGCTGATTTTGTGTCATACCATAAAAGCAGAGTGTATTTAATTGTTGTAGTAGCTCGTCTGGCGTTAGATCATGTTCCAGCAAGACGTGATCATGGGCGCGCGGTGAGAAGAGTCTGAGCATTGCGAAGAGCATGACGCGTGTCGAGATATCCGTGCGAAAATCGCCCACGGCCTTCCCTTCATCCAGCAGCTTACTCACTTTCGAGATCAGGCACTCCCACATTTCGCGAATTGAGCCGTTCTTCTCGTTTACCAGGCGTTTAAGATCGACGCCGGTATAGGTCGAGGAGAGCAGTTTGGCGCGCCGACTATAGAAGCCCTCATGTAGATAGGACATGAGATTCTCTAGCCTGGTGCGCGGTGTCAGCTCTGCCTCCAGGATGGCATCAAAGCCTTGTAGAAACTTCTGCATATCACGCGCGAAAATGGTAGCGACCAGCTCTTCCTTACTCGGGAAGTGCGTATAGATCGTACCCTTGGCGATACCGACGCGTGTAGCGATCTCGTCCATAGAGGTCTCGTAGTAGCCCTTCTCCTCCAGGACCTCCTCCGCGGTCTGTAATATCAGGTTCTCACGCTCCTGACGTTGTTTTTCTTTTAATGTGAGATGTGGTGTAGGTGTTTGCATAGGTCTATCCAGGTTTTACTGTGTCTTCTCGGCTATTCAGACGCGTGAGTAATAGTCTGACCACAAAGATGGTTTTTGACCATCTCATATTTTATGACTTCATAGTCATTATTTTACGACAAGGTCACCAATCTGTCAAGAGGAGATGGGTGTGTTTCATTCAAGGCCGTCGACGCCCAAGTGTGATTGATAAAGCGGACCACGCACACAAATATACTTAAAGAAGTGCCAGCGACGTGCGGGCGATCAGCCCGCACGTCGCTGGCACTTCTTTATTCTTGCGAGCCACGCAGTGGCGAGAAGTCACGACACAAAGTGTGATGGATAGCTATCACATACACTATGAATGGGTATGCTCCACAATACGCTGGAGCATGGCCTCAACCTCTTCGAGAGGAAGCTCACGCATAATCCTGACGCGAGACTTCAAGGCATCATGCAGCACGGGATACATATTATTGGGCCGCCAGGTGAAGGTCGTCGTCTTCTCACCAATCAGGAGAACTGGCATACCATCGAAGCGGGGAATCTCATAGAAGCTGGCGGAGCCAGGGAAGAAGGCAAAGGCGTTGAGTTCATAGCCCTCTTCATCCTGCTGTAGCGCGCCGGGATAGTAAAAGGCAAAGCGCTGCTCATCGCTTAGCTCCTCTGCTCGCTGGTGATCCTCGGGCGTCAGATCGCGATTCTGCGCATAGCGCACGGCCTCTGAATCAACAGGCTTCGCGTTAAGGTAGCCAGGCCCCACATGTTCCAGAAGTGTATACTGCAACAGGGCATAGCAGTGATACATGCGATCCTGCACACCCTCCAGGCGTACCAGGAAACCACGCTTATCCAGCGGATCGAGAACGAGCAACTCTTTATCATCCAACAGATTCAGCAGCTCTTTGATGTAGACCAGCGGATCATAGCGCTCATTCTGCTCCTCACATAGCCTCCAGACATCACCCACAAATTCGCGTATATCCTGGCGTTGCTGCCATTCTTTGCGCTTCTGCTTATCGCGTGAGAGCATCGTCATCGCCGCCAGGAGCGTAAAGTTCAGTGCATAGTGCGCCCGTGTGGCCTCCGGAAAGTGCAGGAAGAGCTCCTCACCGCTCAAATCACGACAGACTTTCCTATAGTTCAGGGCCTGCTGCAACTGGCGCTGCGTAAGCTCCAGGGCCGCCTCAATTGGGAGCGCAACGTTGCCGCCTCGCTCCACCAGCGAACCACACAGTAGAGCCAGCGCCCCCGCGTGAAAGCCATCCACATTGGTCAGTAACGGAGCTAGCTCGCGCAATGCCTCGTCAACATCCTGTATCGAACGAATAAAGTAGTGCACCTCTTGCCTCGCGAACACCTCCTGGCCCGCCTGCATCTCTTTCAGATCACTTGGCCGCTCCAGGAAAGCGATAAAGCGTTCCTTTTCCAGCATGAACATCCCTCTATCTAACTTTTTCCCTCTATCGTACAACATATATACGACCCACGCGGCGACAAGTAGGAAGTGTGAGGGATAGAAAAAAGACCCTGAAGCATCTTCGCTTCAGGGTCCACATGAGGGTGGAGGAATCAGGAATAGTCTAGGGTATGACCACGTCCTGGAGGACGACTGGGCCTTTCGTGTAGTCAAGCTCGCTGGACTGCTGCACGTTGCTGGGGGTGAGCACATCCATGACCTTGGGCACGGTGGCGGGATCGACTGTGCAGTGGGGATCACTGCTCGCCGTCGCGCAGACGCCAAAGTTGTAGGGCTGGGGCGTCGAGGCGAAGCTGCGCGCCTGGTCGGGACTGTAGCCGTCCTGCCCGGTCAGGGTGACCGTGAAGCCCCAGCCGGAGCCGGGCTGGCCCAGCGTTGCCTTGGGTACGCTGAAGGTGATGTAGCGCGAGATGGCATTGGCACTGATGTTGATCGTGCCCAGCGTTGTCCCCCTAGCGTCGACGTAGCGCTGACCAAAGCCCTGGACTTCTAAGAGCTGGCTCCAGGACGCACCTGGATCGATGCTATAGTTACGCTGCGGATAGGCCGCTGCGATCGAGGTCTGGCTGGCTCCAGGCTCGTGTACGTAGACGTCGATGAGCTGCGCGCCCAGCGGGCTGCCAAAGGTCGGTGTCAGATCTGTCACCTGCACCTTGAAGATGATGTTGGTGCCATCATCGTAGACGCGGAAGTCCTGCATATCGTAGGCGCCAGGATGGAAGTCGCTGGCGGTCGGATAGGCGTAGTTGCCTGGGCCGTTATCGTCGTTACTCGGGTCAGTCCTCTCAAAGAGGAGCTTGCCCGGTGTGAAGTCGTACACGATGCTACGCGTATCGTGCGCGGTCGCACCATTCTGACTGACGGCAACGGTGTTGAGCACTGTGGTTCCGCCTGTGACGGCGACTTGCAGTGAGAAGGAGCCATCCGCGCTCGCGGTTGTACTGTAGGTCGTGGTTACACTCTTCTGATCGGTGTTGGTCGCGGCGACATAGACCGTGTTGCCGGGCGCGGTCGTACCCGTGACCGTGACGGGCGAGCCATTGACCGACGAGAAATTCTGCGGCATGTTTACCGTGAGCGAGGTCTGGCTAGTGTGATTGATAACGTAACGCTCGTAGGTGTTGCTGGGTCGTTCAAGCTCCTTTTGCGCCGCTAGGTTGTTGAAGAGGCGCACATAGGAGGCCGAGGCCCAGGTCAGGGGAGCCGCCGAACCAGCGGGCTTCCCGTTCTGGAAGCCGATGGAGGCAACCGTGGGGTCGGTCCCGTAGGGCGAGGCCGCCAGGTCGGGTTGCTCCCAGTCCTGCTCGGGGATCAGGCCCACGCCAGAGCCAAACTTGCGCAGCGTGTCCAGCAGGGTCGCGGCGGTGTCGTAGTTGCTGCTTGATACGTCGTACTCGCCGCGCTCCTCGGTTAGCAGCGGCCAGAGGTGTCCATTGCCCTGTCCGCTGGGTGCCCAGGGATGGCCATCCTTGGAGCTGTCGCCATAGCCATCACCATTGTAGCGATACCAACCGCTGCCGCTACTGGTATCAACCTTGATGGTCTTGTCGACGACGTTCAAAGAGTTCTGGATATCGCTATCGCTGGCGGGAAGCAGGCCCAGGCGTACCAGTTCCAGGAAGCCCGCGTCGATAACGGTCCGCTGATCCTGCGTGGGGCCACCATTGCCCAGATTATAGCTGATGCTGGCATTGGGATCACCGGTCTTGGAGAGGCGGATAAAGTAGGGCTGACTCGAGAGCGAGCCATTGGTCGTCACAGTCCATTTCTTAATTGAGCGCTGCCAGTCGTCGGCCACGCCCAACCAGATTTTAGCGCTCTGTATATCGCCATTTTTCAGCGCGATATCTGAGGCCGCGACCAGGCCTGTAATCTCGGCGGCAATCGTCGAGGGTGAGTAGCCACCTTGTTCCTCCCAGCGCTCCACGCCAAAGCTTGGACCGTGACTGATCACAAAATTGGCGGCAGGCTTGATATGTTGAGTATAGAGCGTGGCGTCAGTCATATTGAGCTGATAGGCCATCAGAATGGGGTAACTGGCTTCATCGAGCTGGGTCCCGAAGGAGTCGGGCGCGGTCTTGCCGTTGAGCAGGCTATTGCGTGGCATCGAGCCATCGGCCTGCTGCTGGCGGTCAAAGAGATAGTTGACCATCGCGCGCGCCGTCGCCAGGTCGCCATCCACATAGAAGCCGGTCCAGGCCTCATAGAGGTCGCGCGCGAAGACCTCGCGATAAGAGCCAAAGTAGCTGTTATTAGGATCACCTGCCGAGACAGCCTGTCCCCAGGGAGAAGCCAGGCTGGCCACTACCGCGCCAGGATAGGTCTTATCCTCCGAGGCTTTGATCACATTCGCATTCAGATAATACTCTTCAAGCAACTGTTTATATTGGTCAGCGGAGAGGTGTGGTTGTTTGATTGCCCGAAGCTTTAGTTGGGCGTCGTACTGCACCCATTGCAGGGTATATTGAGCCAGTATTTTATCAAAGTCGCGCTTCAGTGAACTCTCAGCAGCCTTGACTGCGTCGGCCTGGGTCTGCCCGAAGCCCAGGGTAAAGGTCAGGTTACTGCTATGTGAGAGATCGGCTTGTACAGTCTGAACGAGGTTGCCATTGTTGGCATCCGTATAGAGCGCCGTCAGACTGTGGGACTTGTCCAACTGCGTCAATCCATCGCTCTGTCCGTCCACAAAACCGCTGGTCGCCTGGAGGAAGGGTTGTGAGGCATCCAGTGCGCTATAGACCGGAACGGCATAGTCGCGGTTGGCGGCATTGGACTTTGTATTGGTATCGAAGGCAATGGGAACCTGGTGTCCCGTCGAGGTATCGACAGTAGCGGAATCGTTCCCGCCGTTGGCGGAGCCGCCCCCACCATTGCCATTGATAGTGGCGTCGTAGCGCAGATAGAGTTTGTAGCCAGAGAGCTTCCCGGCCAGAGGCTGGAAGCGTAGGCGCATCACCACTGTATTGGCGTTGGGATCGGTCAGATAATCGGTCACGAGGCGATACTTGCCGCTTTTGGCAGTCGCCGTCACGCGGCAGGCTAGCTCAGGCCCATTGAGCGCCTGCACGCTGTAGGTCATATCGCGTGTCTGCAAGTCTGTGAAGCTGCTGCCATCGGTCACGACGTATTGCAGTGTCTTGACATTGGTATTGTCGATGGTCGGGTAATAGACATCGCTCAATACGCCATTGGCGAGCGTAAACCAGACCTTAGAGGTCGTATTGCGAGCCGTTCCCAGGCAGTCTTTGCGCGCCTGGTCGAAGTAGGAGAGCGTGCCTGGACCATCGGGCGCGGAAGAACTGGCGGCTTGAGCGGCCAGAGTTACCCGTGTTCCCAGGCCAAGCAAGAGGAGCGCGAAGGCCAGACCCAGGAGGGTACGCCAGCGCGAGAAGCGCCGCGTGGGCGTGGCATCCATACCGGTTTTCTGCATTGAAAGCCAATCCTTTTTTAAAACTAACCATTGTTTATCTACAGATCTAATGAGAACAGCATCTATGTTTCGCCATCGAAACAGGGGTTTAATGAGCGTTGCGAGTATAGTCAGCCATCGATGCGCGCCTTATATAGCGCTTCAGCTAAGCTATGTATTTTCGTATAGCAATGGCATGTGACACCCGCATAGTTGTAAATATTAGAGAAAGCAATTTTTATGCCAGAAAGTGTGCTACACACAAGCTAGTAAAGAAGAAATTATGCAGAGAGGGCGGGAATGGCTCTTTGATGGTGGTTAGCAAGTCTACTATTGACCACCAAACCAAATGTTCTTAAGGCACTTGGGTTTTGTGCTGAAGACAAGTGTGCTATCTGTGTAGCACACTTGTATGTGTATTTGCGCATTTCGACATGAGCACTGGGCAGAAGATGGAGCACCCGGACATCTCCGGCATCGAGTATCAGCAGGGCGCCCTGTTCGGGTACGAAGTGCGTGAGTATTGCCTGGAGAAATGGGGAAGGGCATGTGCGTACTGCGGGGCAACGGGCGTCCCACTCCAACTGGAACACATCGTTGCGCGCGCCAAGGGGGGCAGCCAGCGGGTCTCCAACCTCACCCTGGCGTGTGAAGCCTGCAACCGCAAGAAGGGCACCCAGGATATTCGCGTGTTCCTCGCCCGCGATCCTGCGCGCCTGGAGCGCATTCTCAGGCAAGCGAAGACCCCGCTCAAAGAGGCGGCGGCCGTCAATGTCACGCGCTGGAAACTCTTCGAGCGGCTCAATGCGACCGGCCTGCCCGTGGAAACGGGGTCTGGAGGCCTGACCAAGTACAACCGAACCAGGCAGGCCCTCCCGAAGACGCATTGGCTCGACGCGGCAGTTGTGGGAGTCTCCACGCCTGAGCGCCTGCGCACGGGGGACGTCGTGCCCCTGCTCGTGCGGGCGACGGGGCGTGGGCATCGGCGGCTGTGCAACGTCAATGCGCTGGGATTCCCGGTCAGCTACCGCAAGCGCCGCAAACGCTACTTTGGGTATCAAACGGGGGACCTGGTGCGAGCCGTGGTCCCCGAGCGCTTTGCCTGCCGGGGCACCCACGTGGGGCGTGTGGCGGTGAAAGCCAGCGGCTACTTCACCATCACGCGGCGCACGGCAAGGTCACCGATGTGCCTCACCGCTTTTGCCGGCTGATCGGACGCAGCACTGGCTACGCCTACCAGGTTGGGACACAGCACGCTGCCCCAACCCCAACCAGCCCCGTAAGGAACGGCCACCGTGCCCCCTATGGGGGTTCCACCCCGGCTTGCAAAGACCGGAGCTCCCTGGCCCGTATTTCTGTGGATTGTTCTTTAATGCAAGTTGTTAGCCAGTGACACTCCGCATGGGCTAAAGCCCAGCAGCTTCTGACACGGCGCCGTAAGCGCCTCCGTGAGACATGTCCCGTAGGGACTACTCAAAATGGAGGCGTAGTGTGGTAGCCATATCTGAGAGGCGCGCACCCATCCGGCGCAATCCCCCCTGGGCGGTGCCAGGCCCGTTGGCGTGATCCCCTTGCCTTGCTTGAGCAAGAGATGGTTGCCCTTCGCGTTCGGCATCCTGAGAGATCCCAACACCTGGGTCTTTCGACCCCCTCATCGCACGTCGCGAACGAGCATGAGGCTTTTCCTTCAACGGTTCTTGGGAGCGCTCGATCAAGCGCTGCCCGATTCTCAGACTGGCATTGCGGTCGGCATGGTCGCGCATCTGGCATTGTAGGCACAGGCAAAGCACCGCGCCGGGCGTGTATCCCTCAACCGGCTCGCCCTCATTGTAGCGAATGACGGGCGCGTGACAGCGATGGCATTGCCGGCTCGTATTGCGCGGATTGACGCGGCACGTGATGAGACCACCTGCATTCCACGCCTTGTACTTCGAGTACTTGAAGATGCGCCCTGCGCATCCAGTAGGCGCGTTTCATGTTGCTGCGGCGCGAATACGTGCCTTTTTGCGGGCGCAGGTTGCCTAGATGCTCGAAGACCAGTATGCTTGCTTGCTGCTCGATGGCGAACTGGACAATGCGGGCGCTCACCTGGTGCGCGATGTGCTCATCGACGTGCTTGATCTTGCGCCACAGATCAGCATTGTCCTGTTCCCCTTGGGCAATGATGCCAGTCTGAGATCGCTTGTGTGCAATGCGTCCGAGCAGTCGCGCGCCTTGTGCCCGATACCGCTGTGCCATTTCCAATGAAGGAAGTAGCCAGGATGGTGCCTTCGACTGCCTGGACGGTACACACGGCTACATGCTGGTCGAGGTTCAAATCGACCGCGCAGAGATGTGTCTCTTTGGATGCTATCTGTTCAACAACGTTGGCGGGGGACTCCAACGTTTTCTCGATGGGAGTATGCAACCACCAGCGGTTACCCTTGCGAACCAGTTGCGGGCTCCCTATTGTGTAACCCTTGGGAATATCGCGAGAAAGCGCACCAATTTTGAGCCAGGACCAGCACGAGCCGGTCCACACTCTGAGCATGATGGAGTGCTGAGAGCGTTCTTTCCACAAGCCCGCGTAGAAGGAGACCGACTTGTTCCAGGTGCGCGGCGGGACCGGTGGCCGCTCCCTGAACGGCTGCTTCTGCTTGCCCTTTTTGCATGGTTTGGCCTCGTGCTTCTCTTTGCGTGCTCGCCACGTTTTGAGCGAGGAGAAAAATGCACGAGCAGAGCCAAGGGCCGCATTGATGGCGGCGCGCCGGAACATCGCGGGGATATCCGGGGCGATGTCGGAGAGTGGCAGAATGGGATGGGGACCCTTCTCCGTCGCATGGGTGAGTTTCTCCAGGGCGGTGAGGGCCTCCTTGTTCTTGAGAGAGAGGATGCCCTCATGGGCCTGGATGACCTCAAAGTAGAAGGCCACGACACGATTGTAGAGCGCCTGATGCTCCGCGAAGGAGTGGGTTAACTGTGGCGGATACTGCAACGCTTGTCTGATTGTTTTCGTGGCTTTTGCCATTTTTAGTACTTTCATCTCAAAAAAAAAATATATGTGTCTCTTTTAGAGTATACTGCAATACGTTGGAGTTGTCAAACATATGTTCTATATTGTGCTATGCAAGGGCTAAAGCCGGGACACGCCTCACTGCCGTCGTTGAAACGGCGCAGCTTGCGGCGGGCTAAAGCCCGTTGTGTCATTTAAGAGGCTTGACATGATTTACTTCATAGTCGGAGCCCCCAGGGCAGGGAAGAGTCTCCTGAGTCAACGGCTCTGCACCACCTTAAAAGTTGGGTGGGTCTCAACGGACCTTCTGATGGAACTCTTGAGAGTTGCGAACGCTGCCGGTCGCAAAATGAAGTGGGACGCGGCCCCCGAGGCCATCACAACGAATGCGCAATGGTTTTTCCCGTATTTAGAGCGCTTTGTTTGGGGCGTTAGCTCGCTTGTAGATAATTACGTGATCGAAGGCGTCGACTTTCTTCCAGCGCAGGTAGCACAGCTCTCGACTCAGTATCCGATCCGCGCAGTGTTTCTAGGATGCTCTCGTCTGACGCTGGAGGATCTCAATCAATATGCAGGGCGCTCGGGGTATGGTCGTCTGCCTGAGGAACTCCGCCGCCAGATCGTGGAGGATGTCCCGTGCTGGAGCGCATTCATTCGCCAGGAAGCTGAACGTTTCGGGTATGCTTATGTCGATATGGCCAGCGATTTTTCTCAACGCCTGGTTGAAGCTGAGGGTGTGCTGACGCTCCATGTCTAAACGATGTTTGTGGTAACAATGTTGCATATGTAAACGGTTCCTATTTACTTTGGAGGTGTGGATAGCTTATTTTTAGAGAAAACGTTGGCGCTGTGGTGGGGAGGAAGATTGTTGTGGATATGTTACAGTGTAGGGTGTGTTTACAAGAGTTTGTAGCGGGGAATTGTGCTTGTGGGGCGAGTGATCGAGTGTCTGAAGGCGAGCAGACGCAGCGAAAGCTACGTCTAGATTTCGCTGGGGGTGATCTGTCGAGATGGCATGCTGAGGGCGAGGCTTTTCGTGAGCAGCCGGTGCGCGGTGACCGCTTTCGCGCGAGCCAGGTCAAGCCGGGGCTTGTGCCATTGGGCGGAGATTACTGGGATGGTCCATATCCCGTGGGTCAGCGGGGCGAGTATTGGATTAGCACAGAGGATCATTTAACGGGCACCCTGACGTCAGAGACATTTATCCTCGAAGCCTCTTCTCCCTGGTTTACCTGTCTGCTTGGTGGTAGTGACGTCAACGATGCCTGTAGCATCTCTCTCCTGATCAAGGCCAGCGAGAGTAATAGTTCTTGCCTGAGCGATAGCTATTCCAGAATTTATATAGCTAGGGAGAACAGCGACTTCTTCCAGGTATTTCAAGCTACGAGCCGTGGCCATGAGATGATGCGGAGAGTGGTCTTCTATGCCCAGAAGTTCGTGGGCGAGTGGGCTTGTGTGCGTATAAGCGATAGTTCGATCAGCGAGCATATTAATGTCGCTGATGTGTGTTTCTCGGCTGAGGCTCCGTTGACCCTGGAGACGGAGGCGGGCGAAATAGATCCCGATGCGCCCGTGTGGGGCTACGCCGATCTGCATACGCATCCGATGGCGCACCTGGCCTTTGGGGGTGTCATCTTCTGGGGGCAGCCGGATGGCCCTGTAGATGAGGCTATGGCGAAGTGTGTGAAGGCTCATGGCATCGCCGGTACAGGCATCGCTGGTCGCCACAGCAGCATCTTAATGTCCTTCTTTGAGCAGATTGGTTATGGCATAAATGTAGGACACCTGGTTGGTGGCTATCCCCAGTTTGATGGTTGGCCACGCTTTACCACGCTTGTACACCAGCAAATGTATATCGACTGGATACGGCGTGCTTTTGATGGTGGTCTACGCCTGCTGGTCGCGCACGCGGTCAATAATGAGATGCTGGCGAACAGCTACAATGGGCAGGAGCCATACGATGATAAAAGCGTGGTTGAGCGCCAGATCGAGGCCATGAAAGAACTGGCGGCCCGGTATCATGACTGGATGGAGATAGCCTATACGCCCACCGAGGCCCGACGGATTATTCACCAGAACAAACTGGCTATCGTACTTGGCGTGGAGGTAGACTCGCTAGGGAACTGGAAGCAGCCGCAACTGCCCACGGAAGAGGAGATCAGCACCTACCTTGCGCACCTCTATCATAATCTCGGCGTACGCCACCTCTTCCCTGTGCATATGGCGGATAATATCTTCTCTGGTTCGGCGATCTATTACGATCTCTTTAGCCTGGTCAATCATCATCTGCATAAGGACTATTTCGAGGTTGAGGATGGCAGCGTCTATGGCATAGAGTATCGCTTGCAGGAAGATCCGGGCCTGGCCATCGATATCGCGCGTGTGATGCAGGGCTACAACCCGCCTTATCGCCAGGTAAGTGGAGGCCATATGAATGGTAAGGGCTTGACCGAACTGGGACACTTCTTATTGTGCCAGATGATGAGTCTGGGGATGCTCATAGAGGTTGACCATATGTCTCATAAAGCTGTTGAAGCGACGCTGGACCTGGTGGAGCAGTATGACTATCCCGTGGTCGCTGGACATACAGGTTTTCGCGAACTGGCTTTGAAGCGCAATGAAGAGACAGCCTGTAATCAGAAGTGTGCCAGCGAAGGCCTGAAGACGGCCTCGCAGATAGAACGTATCGCCAAACTGGGAGGGATCGTGGGGCCACTTGCCTGCCAGGCCGATGTGCGGGAAGTAGGCGAGGTCATTCCCAGTTTACAGGGGAAGGTGCGCGGAGACTGTGCTGGCTCGTCTAAGTCCTGGGCGCAGGCGTATCTCTACGCTGTCGAGAAAATGGGTGGACGTGGCGTTGGCTTTGGCACCGATACTAATGGGTTCGCCAAGTTTAACGCTCCGCGCTTTGGCCTGAACGCAAGCTACTTCCTGGACTATGATGTGCCGGGCATGGGGCGCGATCCCAGGCGCAGATCCTTGAGGAGAGAGCAGGTCGAGGCGCAGGGGAACGGCGTGCGCTATGATGAGCCTCTAGCTAATACTCATCACTACCGCTTTGAAGGCGTGCTTGAGGGCGATGTCTATGATGGCTTACAGCGTGATGTCTGGCAGGCTATTGGCCTGTACAAAGCGGGCTGTGATCCCTGGAAAAGTCCGAATATTCTAAACTATTTTAATCGAGCGGTACACTTTGCGAAGGGTTTCTTCGCCCTGGATGATGCGCAATTGGAGCGGCCAGGCCTCCTCACTGGGAATGAGCCGTGGGAGCAACGCGTCGCCTTCCTGGTGAAAACGGGCCAGGAACCGGGGACGACGGAGCGTGATCCACAGCCAGTCCACGAGATGTATCCCAGGGTAATGACTATCTGGCGGCGCTGGGAGCAGATGGAGGGAGATAATCCTCCTCTCAAGCGCTGTTATACGGGTGAGCGCGACTTTGACATCAACCTAGATGGCGTCGCGCACTATGGTCTGCTGCCCGATCTGCTCCAGGACCTGAAGAACGTTGGCCTGACGCATGAAGACCTGATTCCCCTCTTCCGCTCGGCTGAGGATTACATACGAACATGGGAGAAGTGTGACCGCCGAAGCCGGGCCATAGTTGAGAGCAAAGACAAATGATGGTGGGAAGGAAAAATTTTTGCCATGTGCTATTAATTAAAGTTCCAGGGTATATTAGTAGCCTGGCAAGTGTTTTCTGAGGCAGAAACAGTAATTAGTAGGCGCCCGCTACTGGCGTACGCGGCTACCCCAGTAGCGGGCTTTTGCTCTCTTCTACAGATGTTTCTTTAAGAAGGCCAGGGCCTTGCTCCAGCTCTCCTGGCTGGCGGCGACGGTTGGTCCCTCTTGCTCAAAGGTCAGGAAGGCGTGGCCAACGCTGGGATAGATGGTGAAGTCAATATCTTTATGGGCGGCCAGAGCCTTCTGTTTGTATGCGAGGACATTATGAACGCCCACGCCCGTATCGTCCGCGCCAAAGAAACCAATGAGGGGAGCCTGGAGCTGCTCTACTTCGTCGATAGGGCTCTCGCGTCGCTGGGGAATGGGATTATTGTTGACTGGGAAGCCATAGTAGATAACGCCCGCGTCAATGACCGAGGTGCGTGATGTTGCGTGCATCACCAGCGTGCCACCCAGACAAAAGCCGATGACACCCACCTTGCGTCCCTCGCTTTTGAGCTGAGTAACGATGGACTGAACATCTTCTAGTTGGGTTGCAAGGCTACTCTTGCTTAAGCGGGTGATAGCGGCCTCGTGGTCGCGATTAGGGATGCTGCCCTCGCGCGAGAAGAGATCTGGCAATAGAGCTGCGTAACTCTGCTCAGCAAGACGCCGGGCCATATCGCGATAAAAAGGGTTCACGCCATAGATATCATGTAAGATAATGACGGCTGGCCGCTGTTCACCAGGCTGGTAGCCATAGGCGACGGTTGGGATCGTACGACCACTCCCTGGTAGCTCTACGTTCTGTTCGGTCTCGTGATTGTAACCGCTATTATCACCTGGATGACACATACTCTAAGCACACTTTCTAGTATTAGGGATGATACACTTCCTCGAAATTTCTGGCCACTATGTGGCTCGCAGGGGTATGGGTTGTCCGTGCAGAAAGACCGCAGGCCTTTCTGCACGGACAACCCATACCTCTGTAACGGGATAGCCGTTTGATTGCTATCTGCCTATAGTATAGTCATATCTCCAGACGATGTTGTGAAAAGGATGTAGGTACTCGCAGAGGCGAGGTGCTTCAAACATTTTCAAAGGTAATCATTCTCTGCTAGTGATACGTGTCTCTTCTGAAGACAGAGCATAAGTGTGTATGTTACAGAGAACGCGGCAAGAAAGCCCCGGTCATTGATGCCGGGGATGAATCGCCGCCTCTGCTGGATGAGAGGAAAGAGAGCAGGGTCAGATACCTAGAACTAGCGTTCTTCTCGTTCCTCTGGTACAATAGACGTCAGTGGATCGAGATCACGTGTATGTTCGAAGAAGGGGCAAGAATGCCGAAGAAGTGTCAGGGACAACGCAAACAGAAGGAACAGCAGGAGAAGCGACCGGCGACGCCCACCTTTCTGCTGGAACTGCCCCTGGCCGTCGATGCAGGGCAAGCCGCCCGCCTGCGCGCTCATCTGGAAGCCGCTCGTCAGCTCTACAACGCCATCCTCTCCCAAGGACAACAGCGCCTGCGCCGCATGCGGTCTGACCCAGCCTGGCAAGAGGCCCGCACCCTTCCTCGCACCCACAAAGCGGAACGAGTGGCAGCCTTCTCCGCCTTGCGCAAGGCGCATGGCTTCTCCGAAGCCGCGCTACATGAAGCCGTCAAGAGGCTGCGCGTGGGCTGGATTGCCGCGCACATCGAGGCCGTGCTCGCCCAAACCCTGCCCACTCGCGCCTACCGCGCTCTCAACCGCGTCTGTCTGGGCAAGGGGAAACGGGTGCGTTTCAAGAGCCGAGGACGTGGCCTCTCCAGCATCGAGAATAAGCGCAACGATACCAGTCTCCGCTTTGTCCTGCAGCCCGCCTCTGAAGGCAACGCCGGCTATTTGCTCTGGAACGGAGACCAGTTGCCCGCCCTCATCAATTGGAAGGATGAGGTGGTGACCCATGGCTTGAGGCACCGCATCAAGTACGCCCGCCTCATCCAACGTCCCGCCAGCAGCCCCAGAGCGGCCGGAGCCGATGCACAGGGCTCTCGCTACGTCGTGCAGTTGGCCCTGGAGGGCAAGCCCCACCACAAACCCAAGCACACGATTGGCCAGGGCATCGTTGGGGCTGACCTGGGACCCTCGACCCTGGCGCTCGTTCCCCAGCAAGGGGAGGCGAGCTTGCAGGTGTTCTGCGCGGAACTGGCTCCTGAGGCCTGTGCCATTCGCCGTTTGCAGCGGCAGATGGATCGGCAGCGGCGAGCGGGCAATCCAGAGCACTACGACGAGAAGGGGCGCGTCAAGAAACAGGGGAAGAAGCGTCTGCCCTGGAAGAACAGCAAGCGCTACCAGGCGACCCGGCGGCGCAAGGCGACCAAGGAGCGCAAGCTGGCGGCGCACCGCAAGAGCCTGCACGGCCGCAAGGTGCACGAGGTGGTCGCGCTGGGCAGGACCATCATCCTCGAAAAGGTCTCCTACAAGGCATGGCAGAAACGTTTCGGCAAGAGCGTGGGACTGCGAGCACCAGGGATGTTTGTGGAACTCCTGAGACGCACCGTTGCAAGCACGGGCGGCATCCTGGTCGAGGTTCCCACATGCACGACGGCGCTGAGCCAATGGTGCCACGGCTGTGGCAGACGGGTCAAGAAGCCGCTTTCTCAGCGCTGGCATCACTGCGAATGCGGCGTAGGACCGGTGCAACGCGACCTGTATTCGGCCTTCCTTGCCGCCTATCTCGATCCAGCAGAACCCACTCCCTCGTGTGTCCGGTACCAGGGGTATTGGGAGGGTGCGGAAGCGCGCCTGCGGGCAGCACACGAGCGTCTAGCACAACGCGCGAGAGAGGGGCAGTCCTTGCCCCGAAGCTTTGGCATCCCCAGAGCCGGAGCGCGTCTGTCCAAAAGTCCAGGGGAACCACCACAAGAGCCAGCTTTCCTGCATCAGTGGGAAGGACTGGAAGCGTGGAACGAATCCCTGGAACCCCCAGCGCTTTAGCGCGGGGAGATACATACTAGCTTCAGAGAAGGAGACATTTATGCCTGCCTTGCGCTTTCTGCATAATAAACGCCAGCAACGCTAGGCACTTAAGCAACTCCGCGTTGATTAATGGCTCCTCCCGGGAATAAATCTGAGCTACCGACGTGTTTTTTTATGGCAGAACAATGTGTACAGCAATGGAAAAACTGAGAAGGAGCTTAGATATATGCAGTATCTAAGGGTGGGAGATGCTGCGTCCGGTTCTGAGCTTCTTTGACCTTTCTAATGAAAGGTTTTGACACCTGAACTTGACACCTTATTTGTTTTTTCTGGTCAGGCTTATTTTCCCTGTTCGTCTAAGTTGAATCTAGTTACTGTCAATTTATTTTTCGTGACAGCTATACGTCCTTTATCCTCTTCGAATTCTCCATGCCAATCCAATGAGCCGTTTAGCTCGTAGCCCCAAGAAATAATAAAATGGTCGAGTAGATACTGGAGCCATTCAATATACCCATAGAATTTATCTACACCGGCCTCTAACTCTGCTCCATCGTCGCTTGGTATCCAATCGCAACGGCGTGTTGGTTTTCCAGGTGCTAGAGGACCAAGGTAGTGTCAGAAAGACCATAAAATGAATCTTACGCAACCTTGCTGATCGCAGTTGTGATATGCTGAGAGTTTGCATCGTTTTTCATGCTCTGTGGTTTCTTCAGATGAACCACCTGCTGCCCTTGCATCTTTTTCTTCTTGTCCTTTCTGTCTCGACTCGTTTTGCTCTGATAGAGCACACGAAGCTTGAGCAAATCGACTTCGGCGCGACCATACATACTTCTTTTGGTGAGCTTAAGCCGATTCACATTTCCTTCTAAAGGACCATTGCTCCAAGGTAACGTCAATCCCGCAAGAACGGCATCTTTGTCTTGCTGCACACCCGTCACAAAGGACTCAAACGCTTCAAGATGGCTGGCTTTCACCGCTGCCAACCAGGCGTCAAGCTGTTTTCCAGTGCGCTTACGCACCATGTGAAGAAACATCTCCACCAGTTGGTAGGCGGTCTCAAGGTGTGGGCTCGCTTGCCTCAACTGCCGAAGGTTCTCTTGTTCTTCTTCCGCGCAAATCCTCCTGCTTGCGGAAAAAGAGCCAGGTGGCCTGTGGTGCCGAGAGAGCCAACAAGGGATTGAGCGGTTTCGTCGCTGATGGGGAACTGCTTTTGCGGGCAGGAAAGCTCAACGCATCTACCGTCTCCAGGTAGCGATAGATGGCTCGTGGTGACCCTTTATATCCCTTTGCTCTCAGTTCTCTTTCCAGTTGTGCTCCTTGGCGACACCCTTGTTGCCAGCGTTCCAGGAGATAGGTCTTGTAGGGATCGATGAGGCTTGCTCGAGGCTTGCGGGAACCGGAATAAGGAATATCTCCCCGATCAAGCCACTGCCGAACGGTTCGTGGTGCCATGCCCATGTGAGCCGCAATCTCAATGCTTTTCATCCCTTGCTGTTGCAGTGCCATCATCTGCTCGTAACGAGCTGTTCGCTCCGCTTGACGAGCGTGTTGTGCTCGTTTCGGAGCCGCGTGTCCTGGGATGACTTTGACGCTCAGGTGAGGGTTGCTGCCCGTCGAGGGTCTTGGCTTCTGCCTGCTCAGCACGACGCAGTTGCATCAGGCTTTGGGTCAATTGCACTGAGACACATGCAGCTAGATTCTTCACCAAATGCCAGCGGTCACGTACCTGTACAGCTTGGGGAGCCCCTTTTTGAATAGCTGACGCATATTCCGAGGAGCCATCGCGGCTGACCACCTTGATGGAGGGATGCTTGAGCAGCCAGGCGGAGACCGTTTTGACCGAGCGGTCGGGAAGCAGGTCAATGGGCAGGCCCAATTCCAGGTCACAGATCAGGGTTCCATAGCGCAGCCTGCGCTTGCGTGCCCAGTCATCGAGACCAATAGTGTGTGGTGCTGACTGAGCCGACGGGTGTGATTGGCGAACCAGACGCAAGATCGTATCGCGACTTCCGCTGATGCCGAGTTCACTTCCTACATCCGCTCCGGCTTGGCCCCCGATTTTGAGTCCCAACTCACAAAGGGCTTTTTGCAGCCGTTTGGTGCGGCTCCGCGTGAGGGCGACAAAGCTCTGGAAGCCGTTCAACGAAGATCTTTTGCGCACAAGTACTCTTTTTACAAAAGAAACGGCGGACATGCATGATGAGGCGGATGGAGTGCCCAACGGAGGGAAGATCGCGCAACGTCCGCGTATAGCGACTTTGGAGACGCGAAGATGCGGTTCCACAGGAGGGGCAAGAGGCTGTTGGGGATGTCGTACGTAGGGTCAGGATGATCTCCTCGGCTCCCTCTACTCCTTCCACTTCAACATTGGGAAGGTCTGGAAAAATGATCATGGGATGTTTTGGGGTCCTCAAAAAAGCTCTGAAAAAAAAGCGAAAAAATGTTCAACTTTTTGGTATACCACATTACTCACCAGCAAGGTTGGTTGTTACGCAAGTTTGCTGATGACAAATGTGGTAGACTGGGAGCTTGAACAATTTTTCTCTCCAACGAGAAGGTGATAACCATTTTCCCCGAACTTTTGAGCAAGAAAGAACTAACTTACTGAAATAAAATGCATGAGAGACCTTGATGGATCAAAAAACACTTGCGGCGCTTCACCAACAGTATGACACGAGGATGTCTTCATTTCTGCCATCCGTGGCTTTTGAGGACGGCCTATCTTACCAGGGAGAGGTCCAGAGTAGAAATGACATTACAACTTGGCAGACATTGCGCAGTCTGGTCGATGTGACCGGGTACTGGCCGCTCTTGACTCATAGGTCGTTGGAAGACATCATGGAGTATCAGTCTGGAAAGAGACGTCCTCCACACGAGATCATCGATGAGGGACTACGCCTCAATGCAGAGAACTGGGTCCACCAAAGCATCGAAGAGTATCGCTCATTTTACTATCATGATGTCCCTCGCGGTGAGTGGCCGGATAAGACCCAGGGCAAGACCACACCAAAGAACAGCTCCACGACAAAAGGGAGCGAAGCACCACGATTTGAACCCTTCATATTGCTCCCTACGACAGAAGGGTGGCGAGTTCCGGCCTATCTGAACTTCGGTGGTTGGAATGGATGCCCATATTCTCCAGCACACGTCTGTATGATGAAGCACTGGCAGGAACATTATGGAGCCGAAATCATGTTCATGGGAAGTGATACTGTTGCAATGTATGTATCACGTCCTCCACAGGATCGAGAGAGTGCCTTGCAACTCGCTTGGGAACAGTTTGCGTACTGCTCCGATACGATCGGAGTCGCCCCAGGTATAGAGACGCTTGAAGATTTAGCTGCCAAATTGCTTAGCTCTTCAGTGTGGGGCTTCTGGTGGGACTGATATCGTGGATTGACATAGGTAATGGTTCCCTGGCAGCAGAATCAATTCATCATTATTTACCCAAATCATGTCTACACCATGCTTTTACCATATGCTGTCCTATGAGGACATGCCATCGGTTTTTACGCCACTTCGCTGATTCTACATGTGATATGGTAAGAGGTTAACTTATTCATCGAAGTTCCTTCTTGCTCAAAAAGTTCGGGGAAAATGGTTATCACCTTCTCGTTGGAGAGAAAAATTGTTCAAGCTCCCAGTCTACCACATTTGTCATCAGCGAGGTTGCGTAAGAATCAGAAAATGCGTCAACACCTTGTTTCTAGACCAAGAATTAAGTATTCTTAGCCCGAGGGCCTGTACAGGCGATTGACAAGGACAAACATATTGAAAAACAGATAATGGAGGAAAAGCTTATGTCAGAACGCCCCTCTGTAGGCGTTGGTGTGATTATCAGAAAGGGTGACCATGTCCTTCTCATGAAGCGCCAAAACTCTCATGGAGGTGGAACCTGGTCTATGCCTGGAGGCCATTTAGAGTATGGGGAATCACCAGAGGAGTGCGCCATTCGTGAAGCTGAGGAAGAGGTTGGGGTGCTGATTACTGACCTCACCTTTTGCACGATCACCAATGATATTTTTGAGAAGGAAGGAAAGCATTATGTGACCCTTTGGATGGAGGGAACCTATGCTTCTGGAGAAGCACGGGCCAAATCCGCTCGTGAGATGTCAGAGGTCGGATGGTTCTCCTGGAGTGCCTTGCCAACTCCACGTTTTCTCCCGCTAGAGCATCTGCTCTCCCAAGGATATATTCTTGGCAAAGAAGACTGAGAGCGAATTGGTTTTCTCAAAGACTACAAGCACAAGATTAGATTTTTGACCTATAAAATCGCCAAATTGTCATATTGACACATATCTCCCCCTTTCGGCGAATTTATGGGCCAAATTACAGGTAGCCTGGATCGGGCGCTCCTCGATAGACACAGCCGGTAAAGCTATATCTGCTTCTGAAGCCCTCCCCTGTAAAATAGCATCCATTCTCACCGAGTGGCAGTCCTACGGCTTCACGAATAGGATCTGGAACATCTTTTATCAGTTCAACATCCCAGTAAACATGAGGCATTTCATTGAATGCTCGAAGATAGGTCAGATGGGGAGGCGCTAGTGGTTTGTCAAATTTCAGGTGTCCAGTAAACCAGGTCGTATATCCCATGTGTTGGACCACTCCTTATCTTATAGTTTTATGAGTCTGTGGAGAAAAATAGAGTGTAGTCCTGCGTAAATTTAAAGACAGAGCTTCTTCCTTGTTTTGCTCTGCCTTTTATTCTTTTTATACCCTTTTATTGTGGAAGATCGGTAGAAGTAAAGTAGTTTTATTGGTTGCTGTAGACCAGAAAATTTGTCTTTTGAAACCAGTTCATTACCTATAAATTAGGGACTCTAACCAGCTCCGTATAGCAAAGTAGAACGTCCTTGGTCGGCTCTCCATTTTGTAGTATTATAAGAAAATGTTTTTTTAGTCTACAAGCGGTTCCAGCATGTTTTCCTGTTGATTGATGTCTATTTTCTTGTCTTTTTCTCTCACATAATTCTTTATGGGTCAACATAGGGTTTGTTGCATTTACATTTATGTATCTTGAGTTTGTTCTTGGTGCTATGAATAGAAACATACGAAGTAAAAGGTTTTTGTAGTGCTTGCGCATATGAATCTCAACAGTAGTTTTTTCTTAGTGTAAAAGCATTAAATTCAAACTTAATGCTTTTATGCAGAAAGGAGGGTTCAGTGAAATTCTCTACAAAGGTAGTTATGCTGACCGTGTTCAGTGGGCTGTTTGCACTGCTGCTACTCATAGGTTCAACACAATCAGCATCAGCCGCCAGTACCACAACGACGATGCCAAGCAAGACAGCAACAGCTACCCAATACCCGTACTACTACCCATACTACTACCCATACTACTACCCGTACTACTACCCGTACTACCGCCCGTACTACTACCCATACTATCGCCCGTATTATTACGGCTGGCGAGGCGGCTACGGTCGTGGTTTCTACGGAGGCGGCTACGGTCGCTTTGGTGGCCGCTTCCGTTAAAAAGTAGAAAATTAGGCGACCCGAGCCAGCTCCGTGTAGCGAAGTGGAACGGATCTGGTCGGCTCGCCTTTATAGAACTGAGAAAGCCCCTGATGATACGTATATCAAAATGTGTGCGTCACTGCCTTCAGTTCTGGACCTGTCTTGTGTTCAAATAAAAATTACTTGACACCTGAACTTGACACCTTATTGTGTTCTTGATTTATCTCCATCGCTGCGCCTCTCACATCCCCGAGATCTCTCTTCTCAAACAAGAGGAAAATCAACTCTGTCTCTGGATCAAGCGCGAAAAAAACTAGGACCGCATTGTTCGCTGGGAAAGTTTCTCCTCCAAAGCTACGAGATATTCCGCAGGAGCCTTTCTGAAACGATATTGCTCTCGACGAGCTTCATGGCGATTTTCCACCTGGTGACGCAACGCTCGCCATTGCGTGAGATTACACGGTTGGAGTTCTGGGCCTTTGAAGTGGTAGCGCTGGCTGGCAACCGAGGCGACAATGCGCACGGCCCCTCGTACAACCAGACCAGGTGATGCCTGTTTGCGGCCTGTGGCTCGCCGTTCGTGATAGCGTGTTGAGCCGAAGAGGTGTTCCAGGTCGTTGTTCGTCCGTGGAAGATCAGGTTCATCATAGCAGAAGAAAAGTCCTGGCCGATAACTGTCTGTGACCTTGAGAAAGGTGGCAATCATTTTTCGAAGCGGTTCAGATGTATCTACTTCCTGTCGCATCTCATCGAGCAGGGACAGGTAGTTCTCTTGCACCTCCTTGGCGGCTTGCTGTTCAGCGTTGGCGAGCAGGTGTGCAGCTCGATGCACCCATGCGTACCCAGCTTGCACATCGGGCCAGAGGGCAGCAGTTGTAGTTAATCCCTTCGTCAGAAGTTGATGGAGGCACTCAAGTTCCGTCGGGAAGCCCCTTTTTTCGCCCCCCTCTCAAGGGAGGCAACGATGAGCGTGAGTCGTTCATGCAACGTGAGTCCGGGGGCAGCAAGTGGGGGATGCCCATCATCGGTGAGCGAGCTGCGTACTGCCGAGCAATAACTGCGAATGATCGCAGCTTCGTCATCGTTCCGTTTCTCGACGACCCGCTCAATCGGGCGCACTCCACGCACCTGCTTTTTCAATTCCTTCTTGGCATGGCGATCCGCCTCATAGACGGGTTTCGCAGCTTCTCGCAGGTAGTGAAAGTGGCAGAGTTGATGGGGTATTTCTGGCAAAGCAGAGGCGACTGCATTCCGAATGGAATGTTGCCCATCGGAAATCACGCCTCGGATTGGTACGGGTAACATCTTTTGTACTTCCGTAATTAACACAACCAGATCAGCCTCACACTCACTCAAGAGAGGGCGGGCAAGCAGAATTTCTCCAGACACGCTATCACGCAAGACCCATAGCACTTCATGACCGATATCTGGGCGTAACCCATCGAGGGCCAGAATGACATATTCTTGTTGGGAAAGGATGCTATGCAGACGGTCTTGATTCGCCAGATGGACGGATACTAATTCTTCATAGCGCGCCAGCAGATGAAGGACGGTTCGTTCTCCAATGGAGATTCCCCGGTCGCGGAGTGCCTGATGCAATTCCGTTAAGCTGTGATGCTGACGATAGCGCAACATGCCAACCAGCGCAATCACATCCAGGCCATATTCTCCGTGTGGCAGTGCCCATCCTCCCTCTTCTTCTGGCCGATACGGACGATGATACTGCAAGCATTCAGGGTTCTGACAGCGGCGGACAGCGAGACGCAAGCGATATCCTCCACTGAGCGTCATTACCGTACGATGGGTGTAATACGCGATGTGTGCCGAATGGTGGCAGAGACGGCAGGTGCGCTGCGTGGGGAGTAACGTCTCTGCGAGAAGCCCGTGAGAAGCTACGGAAGGTCTAGCCATAGAAGAACACTCCTTGGTCGTGTCAAAGACACGGTGGTCTTGCCTTTCCATCATCGTAATGCGCAGCAGTTCTCCACATGGTGCTGAACCTTCACGAGGGAAGCGCTGAACAAGAAAGGCGCTGAATGGTATCTGTCCGAGCATCGGCATACCAGAAATGGCTTCCATCCCACGTAAGTCAGCCCAGTCCTGCTCTTCCGCGATTCTGGCGCTGCTCGCTTGCTGATATATCTAGCAAGCCGATGCTCCAGAATGAATCGGTATTTCTTACCTTGATGCTCCAAGCAATTGTTGTAAGCGTGAAAGGAAATGCTTCCATCCAGCCAGGTGGTGCTCAATACGGAGTTCTTGATCCTCTGGAGTGTCAATATAGGGTCCATGAGTGAGGCGAAGCCGTGTCCCATCAGGTGCGACTGGCTCAAAGATAATCGTGACTTCTCGCTCGCCAGCCTCCTGCGAGTCATGATCCCACTTCCACGTAAAACCGAGCCGCTTTCCAGGGTCGAAAGAAGTGTAGTGCCCACGTAGATGCCAGTTCATCTGAGGCCAACTCAAGTGGTAGGCTCCTCCGGCTTGCGACACAAGCTCGGCTTCTTGTGGCCACCACTGCTGAAGCAACGTCGGCTGAGTCCAATAGTCAGGGTATGGGGAGTTCCCGAAAGGAAATCTGCTTCAACCAGAAGGATGTCGAACCCGGAGGGCAATTGAGTTACAGCCATATGTGCTCTCTTTCGTTTCATCTTCATGAAGCCCGCGAACTCTCTTCAGTATAGAGAGTATGGGCATCGAGCTTGAACAAGCGCTGGAGTTGTTCATTAACACGCCAGAGACGTTCCCATCCCAGGCTAAGCCACGGAGAGCAGGTCCTGGAGTCGGATAGCTGGCTATGACGGTTATCTGCTCCTCATCACACCTCCCGATAGCCCTGGTGCTGTTCAACAAAGCGCTTGAGGTGCTGTCCGAGCAATTCCTGCCAGCCAGTGGTGTAGATCTCACGATCTGAATCATCAATGGTTCCCAGAATGTGGTGAGAGAGCTTGAGCCTGGTTCCGTGGGCCTCTGACTCCAGGTCAAAACGGACGGTTCCCAGCACTGGACCACGCATCGCCATTGCCCCTGTCAAAAGCAGCTTCTTGCCAGGTTCAAGATAAGTCACGGTGGCGTACAGGGCACTGCCCTTCCCCGGACCAAAATCCTCGTAAAAGCGTCCCCCGGCCAGAGGTTCCAGGTGAAAGGTGGAGTGGGGACTGGCATAGCCTTGCATCCACCAGGCATCAATGTGCGTCGTCAGGGCCTCAAAGACCTGCTGAGGTTCTGCCACAATGAGCACTTCTTGTTCGATTTGCAACGTTTTCATGGCTCGTTCCTCCTGATATGTTGAGGGATCATGTTCTGCGGCTCGTTTGAGCTGCACTAAGGATGCAGCCCAATCCGAGGCGTACACACTGACCCAGCGTTCATAGACGTGACGAAGTGGGACCGCATTGAGGGAGTGCCACCGTTCACGTCCTTGCTGGCGAACAACGACAAGGTCGGCCTGTTGGAGGACCTGAAGATGCTTCATTATCGCAAAGCGTGAGAGTCTAGGAGCAAAATGGGCACTTAATTCACTGGTGGTTTGATGACGATCCCGCAGCAAATCTAAGAGTTGCCGTCGCGTGGGATCAGCTAAGGCTTTCCAGATCAAGTCATCGTTTGCCGTCATATAGGTTACTCCTTTGTCACGTTACTATATAGTAACGTATATTATCGAGAAATGCAAGAGTTGGTGCTTCAAAGTGAAGAGAGAATACGATGGAGATCAATGCCAAGAAGAGTTGCAGAAACCTAGCAGAAGAATATATTGACGGGAAAAAACCTCTTTTGAACAAACACTATCCATGAGCTAAGAGGCTCTCGCGTAGGATTCCCCAGCAAACAATGCGGTCCTAGAAAAAAACAAGACAACCACCTACCTGAACAATCTCCAGAGCGGCGAACTCCTGGCTCAATCGCTGGCATCGGATCGTGATGTGACGGAAATATTTGCTCCACCCTTACGATGCCTTCCTGCATGGGGAGATCAGGAAGCGGAAACGTTGAGGGCACGATTTAAGTTTAAGCTGCCTTGGGCTGAAAAGGCCGGAATAATCGCCATCCTGTAATAAAAAGGAGGATTACTATCAATATGATAGTAATAACGAATTGACTTTGGCATCTTTGGATAGCAGCACGATAGGTATCGTTAATAGATAGCTCGTAAACAATAACGCCATGAGTTGGGGCATGACGAACAATATCATTCCACTGCTGATAAAAGTTGAGAGCAACCACAAGAGACCAGATGCTTATGATAAGCTCAAGAAAAAACAGGCTATCTTGCCACCATATGTTTTTACGTCTGATGAGATCGGCTAGCAGAAAGAAGGTTGTTCCTATGATGGGCAAACTAGCACTTATTGTTGTGAGAATTGACCAAGTATGCAACTCCGCAAAGATCACATCATTAAAGAACATGTTCATCTCTTGTATGCTCTTTCCAAACCAATACATGTTCGAATGGATACCTGAGAGCTAGGCCACATCATCAAACATCAGATGAAGTGAGCTTGCCCCGTTTTCGTAGAGTCTCTAGAGGTTTGAGGTGAGGAGAGTGAAAAATGTTTTGACGCAACGTGACGTTAACGTTTTTATTATAGTATAAAAATTGTACTACGTCAAACGTTACGTTATGTTTTTTAATTCCCCGTCCGCTCATAATTCAGTGGACTTACGTATCCGAGTGTAGAATGCCGACGAACACGATTATAATAGACTTCCATGTAGGTAAAGAGTGCTAATCGCGCTTCATCATGTGATGAATAAATGCGTTCCCCTACACATTCATCTTTTAAGGTTCCAAAGAAACTCTCCATCGCGGCATTGTCCCAACAATTTCCTTTACGTGACATACTTGACTGTATTCCAGCTTGTTCTAAACACGCCTGATACGCTCTTGAAGTGTACTGACTTCCTCTATCACTGTGATGCAGCAACCCCGCTTTAGGGCGACGGCGGGCAAGGGCAAGGTTAGCGTGCCTGTTCTATTAATCTCTCATCGCAATTGCTCGACATCGACCATCCCACAACCATTCGTGAATACAGATCTAAAATGACCGCGAGATAGAGCCATCCTTGTCGAGTTGGGATATACGTGATATCCGTCACCCATTTTTTGTTTGGCGCTTCAGCACGAAATTCCCGATTTAAAAGGTTGGGAGCGACTGGATGAGCCATATCTCTTTTTGTGGTCACTACTCGACGCCGTTTACGTCTGGCAGAAAGGTTCTTCTGCCGCATGAGCCTGGCGATCCGTTTGCGTGAGCAGGTGATCCCTTCGTCACGCAGCTCTCTCAAAATGCGTGGGCTTCCATATCGTCCTTGATGAGTTACAAACACCTGCCGTATCTTCTGCGTTAAATGAGCATCTTCTCGTTCGCGCAGGCAGGCTGAACGTTTGCGCCAGGCATAAAAGCCGCTTTCCGAGATTCCGAGCACATCGCACATGATAACAATGGAGAATTCATGCTTGTGCTGTTCAATAAATTGATGTTTCATTTGGATTCCCGTGAGAAGATGCTCACTGCTTTTTTTAGTATGTCACGCTCCTGCTGGAGTCTTTCGACTTCGCGTTTCAAGCGACGATTTTCTTCCTCAAGCGTGGTTTGATGCCCTTTGCCTGGAAATGCTTCTTTCCCATGTTCTGCTAATTCCTTGCGCCACCCATGAATCGCGCTGTCGGAGATACCCAGCTCGCGCGCTATTTGTGCAATCGGCTTGCCTGATGTTTGCGCCAGCCGCACGGCTTCCTCTTTGAATTCTTTTGTGTAGACCTTTTGGCTCTTTCCCATTGATAAGCCCCTTTCTGATCTGCTTCGAGTATATCTCAGCTTTAGGGACTCTTTCAAATCGGGGCAATCTCACGTCAGTCCCAATCCCTGTTTATCACCCTTGAAGGAGGTTTCGATGCCTCCACCACGCTGATCATAAAAGGTCACATAGGCCAAGAGCACCGCCGTGGGATCAGGTGCTTGCGATGCCTCCCATCCCAGAAGGGGAAGAACCTGCTCAATCGAGAGCGAACACATCAGAATGCCATAAGCAAATGTGCCATCTCTTCTGCGACAGCGTACCGCAATACGTCGCATGGGACGGACGTAGCCAGCGGCTTCCTCGCTCACCCAGCCAAAGGAACGTTCCGACCAGGTGGGGTCCTGGACCCATTCCTTGACCGTTTGAGACAGTCGCGTGATACGTCGTCCCGAGTATTCTTTCGCCATGACCTCGTAGCCTCGGGAGAGCAGCCAATTGAGGTCGTCCTCGGTTCCCGCACCTGCATCGACACGGATAATGGTCCGTCTGCGTTTGGCATCGTCCAATTGCAAGGTCGTCTCAGCAGTCTCTACCAGCGGTTGCAGAGCCTTGATCAGTTGGACATTGCCTGCAAAAAGCTGATCGACCACGACTTCTTCATACTGGGTCGCCAGCACACGACCCAATTGCCGCCCTCGGCGATGATAGAGTCCTGCAAAATAGCCGCGCGTGGCAAACGCCGCTTTTGGTCCACAAGGCATGCCCGTCAGGTCCACGTCCAAGAGTTGAAAAGCGGCCTGATAGTCATGATGAAAGCCTTGGCTCTGAGCGCGGTAGATCTCATCGAGCGCCTGATGCACCTGAAGGACATTTTCCTCAGCACAGGCAGAAAGCGTCTCTTGCACCACCGACTGCTCAGCACAAGAGGTTCGACCGAAGGCTCGTTGCAAGCCCGGATCGGCTCGCAGCCGACTGTTGATTTCTACCAGTCCATGGGCTCCAGCCAACAGACTGATAAACGCATCCATCAGCTTGTCGAGAGGCGTATGCTTGATGGTTTTCTGCCTGATCTGCACTCTCTTGCGGATCGGGCTCAAGACATCCAATTGCTGCAATTTGGCTCCTATGGCGGCCAGGATGGCGCATCCAGTGAAATGGTTCGTTGTTGTTGTGATAGACTCGTTCATGGTGATACTCCTTTTTCTAATGAAAGCTCCTTTGTTCCTTCATTAGCTATGGAGTATCGCTCTGCTTTTTGCAAGCTCTGCACTGGCTCGCTGGACTGTCGTCAATTTGGGCGAAACTTAGGTAGCTTAGACTTTTATGGATGTGGATTGATTGGACATTGTAGCTCGAAGGTGCTTATAATGCCTATGTAGAGGCGTTGTTTAAATTGTTTTTATGGAGGTTATGATATATGCAGTATCGTCGTCTTGGTAACACGGGTACAAAAGTGAGCAGCGTGGCATTGGGAGGTTGGATCAACTACGGTGAGGGGAAAACAGCCCAGGAGGCGGCGCAGCAGGTTATCCGCACGGCGTATGAGAAGGGCATCAACTATTTTGATATCGCGGATGTTTATGGTCGTGGTGAGGCGGAGAAGGAGATGGGAGCGGTCCTGCGTGATTTCCCACGTCATACCTTGGTAATTGCCTCGAAAGTTTTCTGGCCCATGAGCGATGATGTGAATGACCGGGGGCTCTCGCGCAAACATATCATGGAAAGTGTGGAAAAGAGCCTGAAGCGCGTTGGCACGGACTACATCGATATCTACTTCTGCCATCGCCCAGATCCAGAGACTCCGTTGCTGGAGACGGCGCGTGCCATGGACGACCTGATTCACCAGGGCAAGGTACTCTACTGGGGAACCTCTATGTGGGAGGGTTCACAGATCGCCGAGGTCTATCAACTTTGCGAGCGCTACAACCTCTATGCACCAGTTGCCGAGCAGCCACAGTATTCCATGCTCGAGCGCGAGCGCGTTGAGCGCGAGATTCTGCCAATTATTGAGCCGCGTGGTATTGGCCTGGTTGCCTTCTCACCCCTGGGTCAGGGCATGCTGACAGGTAAGTATGATAAAGGTATTGATGAAGGTACACGCTTCCACCGCGAGACATGGGCGCGCGATCGCTTCTTCAACGACGCCAATGTGACTCGTGTACGCAAGCTCAAAGAGATTGCTGACGAGCTTGGCGCCAACCGCGCGCAACTGGCACTGGCCTGGGTGTTGCGCAATTCCGGCGTAAGCAGTGCCATTATCGGCGCTACCCGCCCCGAGCAGGTCGAGGACAATGTGCAGGCTATCAACTTCGTCGAGAAGCTCGGCAATGAGGTGCTCCAGCGCATCGACGCCATCCTCGCGTAGGCGGAGGGACGCATGACATATGCGCCTACGCCCAGGGGCAGTGTGCTAGCTCCCAGCGTAGGCGCATACGTCAGTAGCGCATCTCTATAATTTAATTGCTTTCCAATCGCGTAGGATCTGGTAGTGGACGGGAAAGGCGAGGGTTGGGAGTTCTTCCCAGGCAAAGAAAGCCAGCTCGCTCGCCTCTTCAGGCTGGACGGCTAAGTGACTGACCTGATCACTAAGCAGTTGCGCGTGAAATGCAGCCACGACATTCGAGCCTTCTTCTCCACCATAAATACCGATCAGCCTGTCTAATTGAATATCAATATTGGCTTCTTCCTTCGCTTCACGTATGACCGCCTCCTGAACGGTTTCTCCAAGCTCAATATAGCCGCCACAAAAATTCCATAAACCTCTCGCTGGCTCTATATTTCGCTTGAGTAGCAATAGCTTTTCCTCGTGTTCAATTACCACTAACGCGACTAACTTTGGCTGTGGATAGTGAATATACTGGCATCCTGGACAGAAGAGGCGGCGAATAGTATGTATTTCTTTCTCGATAAGAGCCGTTGCGCAGAGTGGGCAATAGGTAAATGTAAGATGAGGCATAACATATCACTCCTAAATCGAATGTGTTTTCTGTTCTAGATTTCTTGTTGATACAATGGGTCAGATAAGAAGGCCATGACTCGCTCATAGATGGAATCCATGTTTTTCTCAGATGAAAATTTTGCACGTGATGTAACAATATCATGTATGTGGATATACTGCCAGACCTGAGCCTCTTACGCTCAGGGATTTCTCACTCTGGGTTGCATGACCCAGCTGTTCTCTCTCCTCTGTTGAGTGGGAAATTGTGGTATGCTGTGCTTTAAAAAAGCGGGCGAGAGGAGTGCAATGAAGAGAAAGCGCGCAGATAGAGGCGATGGCTGGAAGCGTATCAGCAAGTACCGATTTGTATTACAGTCAAGCGAGATAGAGACTTTCCAGGGGCATGCGAGCCTGATCTATTTTGATGAGGTGCGGGAACCGCTCTGGGTACCCTACGCCGGGCAGAGTATCTGTATTGTGGATGATAGCTACTCCTGGCTGCAACTCTTTCCGCAGGGAGCCAGGCACGCCGCCACGGTTATGTTTAATGCGCAAGGCGAGATTGTGCAGTGGTATATCGACATATGTAAACGTACATTTGTGGATGAGCAAGGGGTGTTGTGGTATGAAGACCTGTACCTGGATATTATCTTTCTGCCTGGCGACAAGATTGAATTAATAGATGTCGATGAACTGGATGAGGCCCTGGAGCAAGGCATTATTTCGGATGATGAGTATAACCTGGCCTGGAATGAGGCCAGCGCCCTCTTGACGCGGCTTGAAGAGCAGCGTTTCCCCCTGGTATTGCTGGCTGAGCAGTATAGAGCTAGCTTGCTGGCACAGATGCCCCTTGCAGAGGCTTGAGGTTGCCACATAACTTCTTGCCTGCTGCGCTCAATTTATTTATCACTTAGCAATAAATTTTAGCAATAAATTATAGAACCATTTGAGAAGGAAAGAAAAGAGGCTGCTTATGCATGGAAGGTATAAGGCCGTTATTTTTGACTTATTTGGGACTCTGATCGGCGTGTTTTCGGTGACGGCTTTTAAAACAGCGGTTACTACTATGGCAGAGATGATGCAAGCCCCTCATGAGCGTTTTACCTACCTATGGGAGGAGGGAACTTATCAACAGTTGAGTACCGGTGGCTTGGCGACTATTGATGAGGCGCTGTCCTTTATTTGTCGAGAGCTGGCCATTGAGCTAGAGGATGGAAAGTTCAAAGAGGTTATCAATGTGCGCTATGAATTTACGCGCCAGGCTCTTCAACCGCTAGCTGGCGTTGTTGAAACTTTGAGTACCCTCAAGCAGCAGGGATATAAGCTGGGTCTCGTCAGTAATTGCTCGCCTGATGTCGTCCATTTGTGGGAACAGACACCTTTTGCTCAACTCATCGATGTGCCTATCTTCTCATGCCAAGCGGGTTGGCAGAAGCCTGATCCGCGTATTTATCGTTTAGCAGCTGAATGTCTGAATGTCACGCCTGAGGATTGTCTCTATGTTGGTGATGGTAGCGACCGCGAGTTATCGGGTGCCAAGGCGATTGGAATGCATCCCGTTCTAATTCAAACTCCGCTGCATGACGCCTATGATCAACAGCGCGCAGATCTTACTACATGGAATGGTCATGTGATCAATAGCATGAAGGATCTGCTTCCTCTGCTTCAGCTTTGATGACCTGGCAGAAAGAGCCCGAGCAAGCTTGAATCCTACAGCTTATTGACGTATCATTTATCCATTTACGTGAATACTACGCTAGGGTATTGCAATTTTGGTAAGAAGAAGTACATACTATAGATAGAAGTTGTAACACTTCTTTTCATATAAAAGAGTACTCGTTGTGAGAAGAGAGTCACAACCTAGTTGAATCATTGCTTCTATGTATGGTGACTCTCTTCTTCTGGATGAAGGTGGTGGAAGAGTGGAAGATGCATTGAACAAATCATTTGACCAGGATGCAGCCATAGGCGAGGAAGATTTTATCATGTCCGTTATCCCCCAAGCGCCGGGTGCCTATTCTGCTTCAGGGCAGCCTCCTGGCGGTGGGTATAGTCCGCAAAATACGAACACTCACCCCAATTCTCCAGCCCCTAATGGCTATCCGGGCTATCCCGGCTATCCCGGTTATCCCGGCTATCCGGGCCATAATGGTTATCCAGGACAGCAGGGACCCGGCAGATATCCTGGCCCAAGGCCGGGATCAGGAGGGTATCCAGGATCGTATCCTGGCCCCTGGGGCTATCCAGGGCAGCAAGGGCCAGGCTGGTATCCAGGGCCTTACCCTGGCCCCTGGGGCTATCCAGGACAGCAAGGGCCAGATGGCTATCCCGGCTATCCACAACCAGGACCTGGAGGGTATCCAGGATATCCCGGGCAACAGCAGTATCCCGGCTATCCACAACCAGGACCTGGAGGGTATCCAGGATATCCCGGGCAACAGCAGTATCCCGGCTATCCGCAACCAGGAGGGTATCCAGGGCAGCAAGGTCCAGGAGGCTATCCAGGCCAGCAGCCGGGGCCAGGCCGGCAGGATCCAAATGGTCACCCAGGACAACAACAGCCAACTCCCAATAGTCATCCAGGTTCTCCACAACAGAATCCAGGTGGCTATCCGGGTTCACAGACCAAACCACAACAGGGGCAACGCCTGGCCGCGTCTCTGCCCCAGACTCCGTCATCGCCACCGCCCGCGCCCCAGACGACCCCGCCTCCACTACCACCTCCGACCGTGAGTGGTGCCGCGGGTTATGTCTTTAATACAGGACCGCAGATTGTGGCTGCATGGGGCGTGGTAGCCTTCAATAACACTGGTCTACTAACGACAGGCATTGCACATAGTACGACGACCAGCCCGGAGAAGGTCGCTATTGCGAGTGCTGGACTCTACCTGATTCAGTTCTCGGTGTCTGGTATTGGCCCTAACCAGTTTAGTGTCTTCCTCAATGGAACGAGCGAGATTGTAGGAGCGACCTACGTTTCAGGCGACCAGTATCAGCAGAATACCGGCCTGGTGCTTGTGGTTCTGCCAGCCAATAGCTTCCTTACGCTGCAAAACCGCGCGGGCAGCCAGGTGTACCTGCAAATTCCCCAGGATGGGCAGCAGCCTTCCTTTGTGAATGCTTCTTTCTTTGTGCAGAAGTTTCCATAAGGGGTCACATCATGGGTAACTGCTTAGCATGACTTCTCGCGCCTGAGGCGCTCGCCTGGGTAGGAGGTGTGCTGCGGGTTGGCAGCCTTCGGCTGCCAACCCGCAGCACACCTCCTACCCAGAAAAAGTTGCACATAGAGTTAGGTGAGGTCGCCTTCGATTAGAACGTCTTCACCGATGATCTGTATGCGTACTTGTTGGAGTTGTAGGGCCTCGCGCATGAAAGCGAGTCCTTTTCCTCCAAGGGGCGAGAGCGCGGCCTCGCCTCCAACAAGCTTGGGGGCAATAAAGGCCGCGACATGGTCAATACGCTGCTGGTCGAAGGCGCTCCCCAACGTGCTGTTGCCGCCCTCGATGAGCACATGCATCACGCCCTTCTGGGCCAGGGCGGAGAGGGCCGATGTGAGATCCAACTGGCTGGTATTGTTGCTGGCTACCTGAATGACCTCGACGCCGGTGTCGCGTAGCCGTTGTTGTTGCTCTACCGGGCAGTCTTCTCCCACGATAATGCATGTATCGCTCGCCAGGTCAGGTTGGAGCAGCTTGCTCTGCGCTGGTAGCGCGCCCTGGGAGGCCAGGACGACGCGCAAAGGCCCCTGGCGGGGAGCGCGTGCATAGAGGCGCTCCTCGTCCGTGAGGCGTACCGTTAACATAGGATCGTCGGCACGGACCGTGCCAGAGCCGACCAGGATAGCGTCCACACGGTCACGCAGGTTATGAACCCAACGCCGGGCCTCTGATCCACTGATCCAGTAGGCATCGCTACTATGGGTCGCGATCTTGCCATCAAGGGTCATGGCCCATTTGGCGGTCACATAGGGGCGCTGCTGGCGTATAAAGGTGGCGAAGGGGCGGATGATCTCATCTGTCTCCTCGGCCCCGACGCCCACTGTGACCTCGACCCCAGCCTCGCGCAACTGTGTCAGTCCTTGTCCGCTGACCAGGGGGTTGGGATCAAGCGAGCTGACGATGACGTGCCGGATGCCTGCCGCCAGGATGGCCCTGGTACAGGGTGGCGTGTGAATTGTGACGCAGCATGGCTCAAGTGTGACGTAGAGGTCGGCCCCTCGTGCCAGTTCGCCAGCATCGTTGAGGGCGTGTACCTCGGCGTGGGGTCCGTAAGGGGGTGAGGTTGCTCCCTGTCCTACGACGACGCCATCGCGCACCACAACGGCCCCTACGGGTGGGCGTGGAGCTGTACGCCCCTCAACCGAGTGCGCGTGAGCAATCGCCAGGCGCATCGCTTCCTGATCGTCCATGTCTTCCTCCTGTGAATATTAAGCCTGCTGCGCTGCGAATGTTTACACACTCATCGATCACAGTATATTTTGCTCCTTTAATTATAAGTTATAATGAGGGAAGTAAGCGACAGGGGAGGTTGCGGGCGCTGCCCGCAACCTCCCCTGTCGCTTACTTCCCTCATTAGATTTTCTCGATGGCAGCGATGCGCGTCTGGACGTCGCGAATGCGCTCTATATCGAACTTCTCTTTACGGTCAAAGGTATAGATGCCGTTCTGCTCCTGGTAGACATCAGTGAGCTGGGTGTAGCAATAACCGAACATCGCGGCATCATCCAGGAGGACGTCGCAGAGGCCCTTGAAGCGGTCGTAGAACTCATCGAGGGACCTGGGCGCGGCACCATAGCCCCAGCTATCTTTGCCTGGCTCGACCTCAGGATTCCACCAGATGCCACCGAACTCGCTAACAAAGTAGGGCTGGTTGCGATATGGGACAGAGATCACTTGCTCGCGGTGACGATTAATGAAGGGCTTATTCTCTCCAGTTCCGGCGTGGTTGGCCGCGAATTTGACCGGGTCCTGCTCATAATCATGGCTATCGTAGATATCGGTCTCGGGAACGCGGTGACTATAGCCAGACGTGTCGAGGACCGGGCGTGTGCTATCCATGGCTTTAGTGGCCAGGAACATTGCGCGGGTAACATCGTCGAGCACAGTGGTACGGTCGGTGAGGACCTGCCAGGTCTCATTCAAGGGACACCAACCCACGATCGAGGGGTGAGAGTAGTCGCGTTCAATCGCTTCTAGCCACTGAGTGACATAAGTCGCGCCAGGCTGCTGGTGATCATCCTCGCGCCCATATCCGCCGCAGCCCCAATCGGGGAATTCGCCCCAGACCAGGTAGCCCAGGCGGTCCGCATGGTAGAGGAAGCGCTCCTCAAAGACCTTCTGATGGAGGCGCGCTCCATTAAAGCCAGCCTGCAGGCCAAGCTTGATGTCATGGACCAGGGCCTCATCGCTAGGCGCGGTCATGATGCCATCGGGATAGTAGCCCTGGTCGAGCACCAGGCGCTGGAAAACGGTTTGCCCATTAATTTTGACGGCCTTGCCATCAATGGTCACACTGCGCAGGCCCGCGTAGCTGGTCGCGGAATCAACGGCCGTCTCTCCGTTGAGGAGTTCAATCTCCAGGTCATAGAGATAGGGAGACTGCGTGGACCAGTAGTGACGGCGCTCCTCGGGAATAGGCAGCGTCACCTTGGGAGAGAAATCACGGTCGGCGGGCACGCTCACAGTGCAGATCTCGCCCGCATCATCTTTCAGGCGTACGCGCAGGGTTAAACCCGTGCCCAGGGCACTCAGAGGTTGGGTCAAGTTGAAGCAGCCATGTGCCACATCGGGCGTAATGCGTGGGCGCTTGAGCGAGACGGTGGGGACTGGCTCCAGCCAGACTGTCTGCCAGATGCCAGTTGTGCGCGTGTAGAGGCAGGAGTGGTTTTCATAGCGCTGGGACTGCTTGCCGCGTGGCTGAGGAGGTTGCGCGGTATCACGCGCACGCACGACGATGGTCACATCGCTGCCAGCCAGGCCAGAGGGGATCTCACAGCTAAAGGGTGTGAAGCCGCCGCGATGACGAGCTACCTCAGTGCCATTGACCCAGACGGTGGTATCATAATCAACTGCCTGGAAGTGGAGTAGCACGCGTTGCTCACCCCAGGAACTAGGAATGGTCACGGTACGGCGATACCAGACCGCGGGCATGAAATCGGTGTTGCCGATGCCAGAGAGTTCGGACTCGGGGCAGAAGGGAACGAGGATACGATCTTGTAGTTCACGCTGCACCAATCCGCGCTCAAGGCCGCTATCACCCGCGTCGATCTCAAATTGCCATTCACCATTGAGGTTGAGCCACTCAGAACGGACAAACTGAGGGCGAGGGTATTCTGGACGAGGTATGCTCATAGGATCTCTCCTTTGTGAAATCGAACCACAGTGTTTCTTCTTTATGGTAGAATACAGCGAAATGAGAGACGAGTCCATGAGTGAATTCCAAATAGACCTTTGTGAAACCCACATCATTGGGTCGCATACACACGAGCAAATGGTGGGCAAGCAGGCATGCCAGGCCTTTGCCTTGCATCGAATTGGCCTGGTAGGAATCTCGCAAGCTCAGTCACCATTCCGCTTTGTGCGCCAGCGACCGGCAACCAGCCAGGTGCTGCTCTGCCTGGAAGGCTGGGGCATGATCCTGGTGGAGAACGAGTGGCGACGTTGCACACCTGGCACAGCCTATCTCACACCGCCAGGAGTCTTGCATGCCTATCGCGCTGTCGAAGAGGTGCCCTGGACCGTCTGCTGGGTTGCCTATGATGACAGCCTGGAGCAGCCAGTCATCATAGGTGAGGCTCCGCGTCAGGTCCAGGTCGACCCGCAGCCCCTGGCTACTGTCATCGCAGGCCTCTACCGTGAGTATATAGACCAGGCCGAGCAGGCTGCCATGCAGCAATGGACCGAGCTTATAGCCCTGTATGCCCAGCGCATCATTGGACCCGAGCGCCAGGAACGGCGCTTGCAGCAGCTCTGGGAGACCGTGAATAACGACATCAGCAACGACTGGACTGGCGAAGAACTGGCAGCACGGCTGGGGATCAGCGGCGAGCAGCTACGCCGCCTCTGTCAGCAGCAACTGGGCCAGAGCCCGATGAAGTACCTGGCCCTCTTACGCATGCGCCGCGCCATGGCCCTGCTCTCCAGCGACTCCTACAGCGTCGAGCAGGTCGCCTGGCGCATCGGCTATAACAACGCTTTCGCCTTTAGCACCGCCTTTAAACGCCACGTCGGCGTCTCCCCCTCCACCTACCGCGAGCAGATACGGAGATCAGCGAGCCGCTGAGGTGAGGAAGTGTGCATTTTCAATAGCTTCTTCCAGCTCTCTTATGGTTCTGGCTGATATGAGAAATCTGAGAGGAGGACCGTGTTAACCTCTTTGGTGTCCTCGTTGCCATATAAGCTAAATCCCAACTGATTGGTTGTTTCATACATGCTATCGTGTTCAGATGCCACCGGTTTATTATCGATACTCAAGACGATGATGTTAGCGGAGACATCCATGCTAATGAGATGTGACGTTTTTACAGAAGGAAGCTGACCCGAGTCCATCTGTGTCCATGTTTTGCATTGCGTATCACAGTGCCCATAATACCAGTTGCCGTCTACGCATATATCGAAATTTTGACGACCTTCAAAGTCTTGCACATGAACCGCCAGCGCAACGCAGGTATCTGGACTACTTGCAATAATTGTAGTCTTTACCTGGACGCGATAGTGATGTGGAAAGTAGTTGTAGCCTGAAAAGGCGTCCTGTGTGGTCAATTTATCAGGAACAAAGGTGAACCACTCCCAATCACCATACTGCTTATCTTTCCGCGTCATAAGCAAGCCATCGTTTCTACAGATATAGGAGTCATCTGAGTCATCGTCGAGCCAGTAATCTTTGCCATTGCCGCAGTGCTCACCGGGAACGTGAACTGTATATGATTTGTGTGCGCGCTGGGTAAAATAATTTTGGAGTGAGTCGCCCTCTTCAGCATCACTTACATTGATTTAATTTGTGCTTGACAGTGGTTTGCCGGTCATCTATACTACAAGAGAAATAACTGACCAGTAGCCCATTTTATGGCGAAGCCTTGTTGAGGGGAAGAAAGCCTATGCCAAAAGTTGTTGATGAGCAGATGCGTGAGGCCACGCGTCGCCATATTATCCGCCAGGCGGCGAGCGAGTTTGCGCGCCTGGGTTTCGACCAGGCCAACATCAACATGATAGCCGAGCAGGCAGGCATTGGCAAGGGGACCATTTACCTCTACTTCGAGAACAAGCGTGAGCTCTTCCTCTCCATGCTGCGCTATATCGCGCAAGATCACCTGGTGGCGATTCGCGCGGCCCTCGCGACCGATGGAAGTATTCAGCAGCGCCTGGAGCGTCTTTTCTGCGCTTTTGTGCAACTCGCTCAGGAGGAGCGGGATAGCTTTAACGTCCATATGAGCGCCCTCTACGGCGTGAATCGAGCTTTCCAGGCTGAGGCGACCAAACTGATGCGGGATTATCTTGCGACCATCGCTTTTATGCTGGAGCAGAGCCATGCCCGAGGCGAGATCCGCTGCGCAAACATAGAGTCGACCTCGCTTATGATACTCTCGCTCATGGAGTCCTTTGTGCTCTCAGCTAACGTGCTGGGACAATCCGAACAGGTTATTCTCCAGCAGGCCAACAAGGTCGCTGAAATGGTGCTGCACGGTATTGCCTCTACATAAGGGGACAATACCGTGCTCTTTTTTTGCTTTTTTATTGAACGACCGCCCACTCATAATTGTTGGTAGAAGAATTGTAATGAGGGGACAAGAATTTTTGCAGGAGGTTATCCCTGGTCTATGAATGCATCTGCTATTGTGACGTTTTTGCGGCGCCTCTTTCATATCAGGCGAGGCCGGCGCAGTTTTGAAAGCCCACGGTATCTGCTGAAGTGGCTGCTTATCAGCACTTTGATTGGCCTAGTGGCGGGCGTGGGGGCCATCGCCTTTTACGCGGCCATTCACTTTGCGACTGATTTCTTCCTGGGGCGTCTTATCGGCTATCTTCCGCCCAGCCCTGCTGGTGAGGGCGGGCAGACGACCGTGATGTCCTTCTGGTCGGCGACGCGTCCCTGGCTCCTGCCCGTTGTGACGACCCTTGGTGCCTTGATCTCAGGTATTATCGTCTTTAACCTGGCGCCCGAGGCAGAGGGGCATGGAACGGATGCGGCCATCGCCGCTTTCCACGAAGGTAAAGCGATTAGGGCGCGTATTCCCCTGGTCAAACTGGTGGCCTCGGCGATTACGATTGGTACAGGTGGTTCGGCGGGACGCGAGGGGCCAGCGGCGCAGATCAGTGCGGGTTTTGGCTCGATCCTTGCTAATGTATTGCGCCTGGATGTCCAGGATCGGCGTATCGCGCTTGCGACTGGTATTGGGGCCGGTATCGGTGCTATCTTCCGCGCACCCCTGGGAGGTGCGATCCTGGCGGCTGAGATTCTCTATAAAGATGACCTGGAGGTGGAGACGATTATTCCCGCCCTTATGGCCTCCATCATTGGCTATAGTGTCTTCGGTGCCTGGTCTGGCTGGCAACCTATCTTTGCTACTCCGCCTAACCTGGCCTTTACCTCGCCGCCCCAGTTGCTCTACTATGTTGTCCTGGGTGTGCTTTGTGGTCTGCTGGGCTTGCTCTATGCGCGTGGTTTCTATGGTATCACGCATATCTTCCATCGCCTGAAGCTTCCCAAGTGGTTTAAGCCAGGGATCGGCGGTTTGCTTGTGGGCTTGATCGGGCTGGTGATGCCGCAGGCGCTGGGCATGGGCTATGGATGGGTTCAGGTCAGTATGGGGGCGGGCCTGCTTTCACTCCCGTTGTGGGTGATCTTGCTTCTCCCTTTTGCCAAGATTCTCACCACTGGCCTCTCGATTGGCTCGGGTGGCTCAGGTGGCATCTTTGGTCCGGGCATGGTGATTGGTGGTATGGTGGGTGCCTGCTTCTGGCGGCTCTGTTACCATGTCTTTCCCGGCTTGCCCGCGACGCCCGCACCCTTTGTGATTGTAGGTATGATGGCTCTCTTTGGTGGAATCGCGCATGCCCCGTTGGCGGTCATGCTGATGGTTGCCGAGATGACCGGAAACCTCTCCATGCTGGCGCCCGCGATGATCGCGGTTGGTATCGCCACTATTCTGGTGGGTGGCACCACGATGTATACCAGCCAGGTACCGACACGGGCCGACTCGCCTGCGCACCGTCTGCAACTCTCCTTCCCGCTGCTCTCGACCCTCTCTGTCCAGAAGGCGATGCAACCGCTCATGCTACGATTTGCGCCTGGACAGTTTCTCTCGCAGGCGGAGGTGCTGCTTGGGCAGCATAAGGCGAGTGGCGTGCCAGTTATAGACCAGGCTGGTAACCTGGTGGGTGTATTAACAATGGCGGATATCGAGCGTATCCCGCGCGAGGAGCGCGCGCAACGTTTTGTCAATGAGGCAATGCATAACGACGTTCTAACCTTCTATCCAGATGACACACTTGATGAGGCGCTGGAGGGGCTCAGTACGCGTCGTGTAAGTTGGGCGCCTGTGATAGATGCCGAGGGGCTGACCGGCGACCGTAGCGTGCTGGGTTTGATCTCGGTCGCGGATATTGTGCATCTCTATCGCGAAACTGTCACCAAGGACGTGCGGCGCATGCGTGGCCTGGTAGAGGGTACAGTCATGATTGAGACGACGATTGAGCCGGGCATGCACCTGGCAGGGGTAGCGCTCCGCGAGGCACAGTTGCCGCCTGAAACCCTGGTGGTCTCTATTCGCCGCTCGAGCGAGTTGCTGTTTCCCCGTGGAAGCAGTGTTATTGAGCCGGGAGATGTTGTGACCTTCATGGTAAGCATCAAGGCTGAAGAACAATTACATCGCTACCTTGCCTGGCGTGAAGCACCTGTCCTGCCTGCAGGGGATTAAGATTCTTATAGAGTATAGGATATGGTGAAGCAATGCCGCAGGCATTGCTTCACCATATCCCTAATACCCCAGCGAGCCACGTAGCGGCGAGTAGTCTTGAGAATGAGGATGGTTATGCAACAGGATCATGATCGGCAAGAGCATATCGCTGCTTCTTTGTCGCTCTCAACGATTCGGGGGCGCAACCTCATGGTGCTGTTTCTGACCTGTGTCTCCAGTAGCATGGATGCGCTTAGCTATCTCAAACTGGGGCATGTCTTTATTGCGAATATGACGGGCAACACCATTTTATTGGGCCTGGCGTTAGGCCGGGGAAGAATGCAGGATGTGCTCTACACCGGCGTTGCCCTGGTAGGTTTCTGCCTTGGCGTCGCCAGTGGGGCGATTATCCCCCAGCAGGATACTCGCTCTACTACCTGGCCGTTTCACGTTACCAAGCTGCTCGCGCTTGAAACGCTGGTGTTTGCCGTCTTTTGTGTGCTCTGGTATGCCTTGCCAGCGCCCACCGCTCCTGTTTTGTGTATACTCCTCTTGCTCTCTGCGCTGGCTATGGGTCTGCAAAGCTGCGCTGTTGCCCAGCTAACAATTAGCGGAGTAGTGACAACCAATATCACTGGCACGATCCATAATTTTGTTGGCGGCCTGGTGCGACAGGTGATGGGGTACCCCCATAGGCAGCTTGCTCATGCCTCTTTGGAGAGAGGGTATATTATCCGTTTATCACACCTTCTTTCAGGCTCTGGGTGCTTAAAATTCAGCACTTAGAGTAGCAGTAGACAAAAAGAGCGCTGGAAAGCACTTGTATGCTTCTCCAGCGCGTCTATCAGACAGGGATGGTTAATAAGTTCTCCTCTGGCTCTCCCTGGCATAAGGCTCCTCGACCCGGCTATAGTCATGCACAAAGTAGCCTACATAGGCGGCAATTGCGCCGACGACCAGGTGAAACACATGATCCGCGGCATTAACATGCATGACACCAAAGAGCATACCATGCGAATAAAATGCTGGATAGACCAGCCCCGCCAGGCCAATCACCAGGTACACCACGCCGAAGATTTGATTAAACAGGCGTGACCAGCCGGTAAAGGCCGCGATAAGCCCCAGGAGTCCAGTTACCAGGTGCACAATATTATGCACACGATCCACGTCCAAACCAAGCAAGCTACGTGGCGCCATACCGGGAGCAATAAAGAAACCAGCAAGTCCAACGAGCGTAAAAACGACGCCAATAAGTAATGCAATCCGGCGATTAGCGGTCCAGGTCGATCTCTGCTGTAATGGTGCTGCCATGTGTGCTCCTCTCTTTCGCGATGAAAGCTCGCTAAAACATGTTTTACCGAGGGCACACGCCTGACCAGGGCAGAAGGTGACTGAACTATGTATCTACTTACCTATGCTGATGGCTGTGATGGTAAAACGCAGCCAGCAAGACAGTCACAATGGCGCTACCGGGAAAGAGCAAGGCCAGCGTGGGCCACCTGAGCACGATTAACCCACTAATGAACGCGCCCAGCAGGTATACCAGCAATAGCATCGCCTGTAACCCTCGCGTGGAGGAAGGACTATAATTTGTTTTCGAGCGTGTAGACAAAGAAAGACATCCATGGACTTCTCTTCCCTTGCAAAAGCAGCGGCTTTGTGGTATATTTGTTCTACATTCAAAACAAAGGAAGAAGAGCAGAAGATGGTACGTGGTTTCCAAGGAATCATGCCAGATATTGACAAATGGAGACATCTCTGGTAGAGTTTCGTTAGAAAGAATGTTCTTGCATGAAACGCCAAGAGAGGTTCACCAACACGAAGGACGTGTTGTTGGAAAGGGAGGAGGCACCAGGTGCAGTTGGTCGAACGACATCTCATTCGTCATCAGGATGCACGCTTTGCCGTCATTGATCGAGCAGCCTTTGCCTCCAAGAACCTCTATAACCAGGCCAATTACCAGATCCGACAAGCCTTCATTCACGAGGGAACCTACCTGCCCTACGCTGCCATCTTCCATCGCTTGAAACACCATGAGGCCTATTGTGCCCTGCCTCGCAAAGTCAGTAATGCCATCCTCATTCAGCTCCACCACAACTGGGTCAGCTTTTTTGCGCGTGATGGAGGCCTATCGCGAAGACCCCTCTACCTTCACGGGACGCCCCAAGATCCCTGGCTATCAAGACAAGGCCAAGGGCCGTTTCCTGCTCATCTACGAGAAAAAAGCCCTGGGCAAGAGGGTATTCAAGCGCACGGGCAAGCTGGTCCCATCAGGACTTCCGATCGAGATCGCGACTCAGATCACCTGGGAAGCCATCCGGCAGGTTCGCATCGTTCCACGCGCTGATGGCTACATGCTGGAGGTCGTCTATGAGCAGGAGCTCCAACCGGCTGCGGTCAACCCGCAGCTTCGAGCAGCCGTGGATGTGGGTGTCAATGTGCTGGCAGCCATCACCAGCGACAAACCTGGCTTTGTGCCTCGCCTGGTGAGTGGCAAACCCCTCAAAAGCCTCAATCAGTGCTACGTGCGATCCGTTCAGCCGAAACTTGCTGGATAAGTAAGGGGAAGGCTGGCAAGACATTGATCAATGTCTTGATAACTGATTATCTGACGTGAGGTGCAATTCCTCACCTGTGAAGTGAGCACGGAAAGACGATGCCCTACGGTAGCGACTGGTCCTCAATCCGTAAAGCGGGTATCCAGGAGAGGAAACTGCTAGTCTGAAGCAGACCCATCTCCGAGTCAGGCGGCTATGGTTAGCAGTTCATTCAACAGAATGAATAACGCGAATGTGCAACGGAACCATCGTTAGGTTGAACAAGTCAAACAGGCTGATAGACTTGACCAAAAGGTAAGGTACCAATCTGCGAAACAATGGAGAAAGTGAAAGGGTAGTGTAGTGATACCCTGCCTCACTCACTAGCGTACCCGGTGGATAGCACAAACCTACGGCAGCGCAAAACAGATAATCGGAACGGAGTAACTCGAAGGTACGCTCTCATTGGAGGTCGATACGATGAGCAGGAAACCATCCGCAAGCTGCCTCCGAGAAGGATTGCCTAAAAAGCCAATGCCTGGGGTAATGCCCAGGATATGCTGACGTAGGCACGGTAACATGGAATGAAGAGAAACGAGTAGTATGGTGAAAACGAAGGCACCCAAGATCAAGCTACCACCTGACCCTGAGAGTGAAAGTTGGAACAAACTGCCCTGGCGCAAGCTCGAGCAGCATGTTTACCGCCTACAAAAGCGCATCTTCAAAGCCGAGAGCCGTGGCAACACAAGAGCAGTCCACAAACTACAGAAACTTCTGATGAAATCCAGAGCGACAAGGCTTTTAGCGGTTCGACGAGTGACCCAAGACAACCAGGGAAAACGCACAGCAGGCATTGACGGAGTAAAATCAGTCAAACCGGCCCAGCGTTTCACTCTGGCTGAACAAATCCACCCCAAGCAATGGTCTCAATACAAACCCCAACCAGTGCGAAGGATCTATATTCCCAAGCCTGGAAAGGATGAGAAAAGACCCTTGGGGATTCCCATCATGCGAGATCGCTCGCACCAGTGCCTCGTAAAGTTCGCTTTAGAGCCACAATGGGAAGCCAAATTTGAACCCAATAGCTTTGGTTTCCGCCCTGGACGTTCCTGTCATGATGCAATTCAAACCATTCACACCAATATCTGCACACAGGCAAAGTATGTCCTGGATGCCGATATTAAAGGAGCATTTGATCATATTGATCATCAGGCACTTCTCGCCAAACTCGACACCTATCCCGCAGTAAGGCTGCTTGTGAAAGCTTGGCTCAAAGCGGGAATCATTGATAATGGCATATTTGACGAGACCCGGAAAGGAACCCCGCAGGGGGGAGTCATCTCACCATTACTTATGAATATCGCGCTTCATGGTATGGAAACGGACTTGATAGCGGCCTACCGGTGGAAGGAGGGACGACCCAAATTTGTCCGCTACGCCGATGATCTGGTGGTTTTCCATCCCAAGCTCGAAGGCGTCGAAAAAGCAAAAGAAATCCTTTCGGAATGGTTACAGCGCATTGGACTAGAACTCAAGCCGAGCAAGACACGGATCACGCACACCTTGATGGAATATCAGGGAAAAACGGGATTTGATTTCCTTGGTTTCACCATACGCCAGTATCCGATGGGGAAAACACACACCGGAAAGCGGCCTAATGGTCAACCACTTGGCTTCAAGACACTCATCAGACCCAGTAAGGAAGCGATTGCGCACCATGTGAAAGAAACGCATCGTCTGGTAGCAGAGCACCGGAGCATGAAACAGGAAAAGCTCATTAAAGAGTTGAACCCGGTCATTTACGGATGGGCAAACTACTACCGAAGCATCTGTGCAAGAAGGGCATTCAAGCACTGCGACATGGTACTTTTTCGACAACTGGAAAGATGGGCGAATCGCAGGCACCCAAACAAAAATCGACACTGGATTATGCAAAAGTATTGGAAAGTGGATGAAGGAAAGGGATGGATCTTCCGAACCCCCGACCTACAACTACGAAACCACCAACAAACATACATCCGGCGTCATGTAAAAGTGAAAGGAACTGCCAGCCCATATGACGGAAATCTTCTTTACTGGAGCCAGCGACTCAAGAAACACCCGCTTCTTAACGGAGTTAAAGCAAAACTTTTACAGAAGCAAGAGGGAAAATGCCGTTGGTGTGGACTGTACTTCAAAGATGAAGACCTCATAGAGATCGATCACATTACCCCGAAAAGTGAAGGAGGCGGAGAGGAATTGAGCAACAAGTTCGCTCTCCATCGTCATTGCCACGACGAGCGCCACTCGAAAAAGGCCAACGGTACCTACGACAAAGGCCATGTTACTGAGGAGCCGTGTGACGGGAAACTGTCAAGCACGGTTTTGAAGACGAGTAGGAGTGGTGACACTCATGCTTAGTTTTAACAACAAAGAGCGCGCCAAGCAGCAGCAACGCCTCGCGCATGAGAACCGATACACTTCACGCCAGCTGGATCGCGTGACGACGAAGCGCAATCGCCGTGTGGATGCGTATCTGCACACGGCCAGCCGTCGGATCATTGATCTGCTGGTGGGCGAAGGCATCGGAACGCTGGTGATTGGCAAGAATCCCTTGTGGAAACAAGAGGTGACCATGGGACGCAGGAACAACCAGCAGTTTGTGCAGCTTCCCCATGCTCGTTTCATTGAGCAGTTGACCTACAAAGCGCACCTGGTGGGGATCAGGGTCATCCTTCAAGAAGAAAGCTACACCAGCAAGGCCAGTTTTCTGGACGACGACCCCATCCCAACCTATGAAGCCAACACGGCTGAGAAGCCGGTGTTCTCAGGCAAGCGTGTGGCTCGCAGTTGGTATCGTGCCAGGGATGGACGCCTCATTCATGCCGATATCAACGGATCCTACAACATCTTACGCAAAAGTAGCTCCGACCCTTTGCAAGTGGGGCGAGGAGTAGCGGGAGCCGCAGTTCTCCCCAGACGGCTGGCCGTCTGAACGGATGACTTATAGGCATATTCGTCATCATTTTAAGATACTGTAGCAGGACATTGCCTGGTCGAACTGCTTTCCTCTATTCTGTTAATAAGGTAGGAATGTGGCGTGTTTTTGCGGGCTCAGCCCGCAAAAACACGCCACATTCCTACCTACAACAAGGCCTACGAAACGGGCCAGAGCTGAATGGTGTACCTCATGGAGGAGGCTGTATGACCTTTTTAAGAAAGCTTTTGCAGAAGCGGGGAGGGCTGCTGTTAAAGGTGGCTGGGGGTCTTATTCTTGGAGGTATAGTGCTTGGAGGTGGTGGATTGATCTATTGTGGCATCATGAGTCACACGGCGCGCGAATTGCCAAAGCCAGGCGGCCCGTATGCGATTGGGCGAACCGTATTTGACTGGGTCGACCAGGCGCGGCCCGAGACTTTTGCCCATAAGCCCGGGGTCAAGCGAGAACTGATGGTCTGGGTCTGGTATCCCGCGCAGTCAGGCGCGAGCAAGGAGGCGGCAAGTTATCTTCCCTCTAAGTGGGCGCAGGCCTGGAACCAGTATCATGGCGGTTCTCTCTTTGGAGACTGGCTTATTTCGCGAGCCGAAACTATTCACGCACATGCATTTGAGAATGTGCCACTCGCCACGAACCAGGCTCGCTACCCAGTGCTGATTTTCTCGCCTGGCATGGGCCTCTTGCCCACAGATTATACTACTCTGATTGAAGACCTGGTAAGTCATGGCTATATCGTCGTAGGCATCGCTCCGACCTATAGTGCCTCCGCCGTGGTCTTCTCTGATGGTCGTGTGGTCCAGGCGACTGAAGAGGGGAAAGGCGGCAACGACTCCGACCCGGCAGATGTTATCAATGCGCATCTCCAGCAGATTGAGAAGATCTGGGCCGCGGATACGATCTTCGTCATGAATCAACTAGAGCACTTGAATAGTGTTGGGCAGAGCCTGCTTGCTGGCAGATTAGACCTGGAGCGCCTGGGCCTCTTCGGGCATTCTTTTGGTGGAGCGACCGCCGCGGAGGTCTGTCACCTGGACGAGCGTTGCAAGGCTGGCATTGACCTGGATGGAAACCTTTTTGGCAATGTTGTGCAGCAAGGGCTTACAAAGCCATTCCTCTTTATGCATCATGGTACTATAGACGATTGTAACGACTGCAAGGACCTGTTTACGCAAGCTCGCTCTGTGCTGAGAACGGTACCCACGGGCGAGAAATACATACTTGGCGTTGAAGGCATGAAACACATGAATTTCTCTGACTTCTCGGTCATGTTTTCGCCCTTTAAGCTTATGGGAATACTCGGTCCCATTGATGGAGCACGAGGATTAAGTATTACCAGTGCTTATGTACGGGCCTTCTTTGACACCTATCTCAACCAGAAGCCTTCGCCATTGTTGCGTGGTCCGGCCTCGGCGTATCCTGAAGTACGTTTTGATCAATTGTAGCAGAGGAGTGGCGCCGCTACAGCTAATAGTTGTTTTCGCCTACAGAGGCCATACATTCTTGACAAGCTCATCTTCTAATTTTATGATAGATGAGCCTGTATGTTTGCTATTCTAATAATTTCGAGAACGTCTTTGGAGAAACATGATGTTTAAGCCGCTCCGTTTTGATCCCATTCTCAAGGCTATTCCAGGGTTGGCTCACCTGCGCCTGACTCCTCACGCGGCGCATAATGCGAAGAAGCATGCGCGTGTGCATGTGGATGAGCAAGTGGAGATAGATCAGGTTCAGGCGACCCCCAAGGGTCTCAAAGAGACGCGTATACGTGAAAATATCCAGAAAGACGTGAAGGTCGAGCGGAGGAGGGGCGAGACGACGACCGAGGTTCATGAGCGCATCACTGAGGACATTAAGGTCAAGAGGGTTGAGAGTGATGGTGTGCCAAGTGAAACGTTGATGCATGTGCATACGACTATCGAAGATGTCACGCATATTGAGATGACGCCGCCTCATCCCCCACGTGAGGAGACGCCAATCTACCAGCGCACGCATCATCACCTGGTGCATGTTCTGGACACGCCCTGCGCGATCTGTGGCGTGCGTAATTCAACCCTGCAAGATCCCAAGGAGAATCCCTTTGGCGCGCAGGATATTGAGACGCACCACTATCCAATCGAGCGGAGCCTGCTAAACGCCTGTGATCCAAAGAAGGTGCATCACATCTTTCCCCAGGTCAAGGATTACGAATCTCTCGAGGATTTCGTTGATTCCGAGGCGAATATGATGGTGTTGTGTGATGTCCATCACCGCCATCCCCATTATGGTATTCACCATATCCTGGCGCAGGACTTCTTTGTGCAGCCATTCCTGTATGGTGGGTACGAGGTCGTTGCGGAGGTTGACGAAGTGGAGAAGGTCATGGTGGCTAATGAGCGCGTCATTAAGCGCCATGCTCCCAAAGATCTTGATAACTAACGTAAAAATAGTGAGAAGCCAGTTAGGCGGCCGCCTAACTGGCTTCTCACTATTTTTACGTTATGATTTATTTAGAGGGAGGGTAAACCAGAAGGTTGAGCCCAGTCCTGGGGTGCTGGTGACACCGACGCGTCCACCCTGGCGCTCGATAATTGAGCGGCAGATGAAGAGGCCCAGGCCCAGGCTGACCCCGGAACCGTTGCGTACATGAATGCCGGGGGCGCGATAGAAGCGTTCCCAGATTCGTTTCTGCTGTTCCTCATTCAGTCCAGGCCCCTCGTCACGTACAGAAACAGAGACCGCGTTTGATTTTAGAGTAACCTCGACGGCGACGGGCTTATCGGTGTCAGAGTATTTCAGCGCGTTGGTCAGGTAGTTGTTGATGACCTGTTGCACGCGCTCGGGATCGGCCTTGATCCGTATTTCAGCCTCCTCAGGCATTATGAGCTGTATCATGCGATCAGGATGCAGCGTGCGTTGGTCCTCGACGCAATCCTGAAGGCTCTCGACGAGATTATATAGACGCGGGCGCAGTTCCATGCGGTCGGCGCGCACACGCGAGGCATCGAGGAGATCATGAACCAGGCGGTTTTGCAGCTCAAGCTGATGCTCGATGCGCAGGAGATTCTTCCGTAACAGAGAGAGCAGGTCACTCTTCTCCTCTACCTGTGGTTGGCTGCCAAGCACGCGCTGTACCTTGCGTTCAGAGACCTGAACACACATCTTTGCTGCGGTAATTGGCGTACGTAACTCGTGTGCTACGACACTGATGAAGTTATCTAGCTCAGCCAATAGGTGCTCTACCTTATGGCGTGCCTGCACCTGCTCGGTAACATTGGAGCCGATGATAATCACACCATTGACGTTCCCATCAGAAGCAAGCATAGGCTGATACGCTACGTTATAGTACTGTTCAACCAGGGAGCCGTCGTTGTGCTGATCGACAAGAACACGATGTTCGACAATCGAATGCTCTTTGCCAGTTGTACGTACTTGTTGAATCACGGGCGCGACTTGAGAGGCATACTCAGGCAGGGTTTCTTGCAAGGTTTTGCCCAGAACCGGGCGCTGACCAAAGGCCTGCCAGGCATTGGGATTAACAAGTTCAAAGCGCTGCTCATCTTTGCTCAGGACGATAATGGAAACAGGGGCTTGCATCAGGATGCGCGAGAGATTCGCGCGTGCAGCCTCTGCATCGGCGCGAGCTTTGATTGTCTGGTGATGCGCACGTTGTACCTGAGTGCTCAGCAGGGTTATGCCCAGGCCAACCAGGGTAAACATAAACATGCTATAGAAAAATTCAATCTGCTCAAGTGCCAACGAGATATGCGGTGGTAGGACCAGGAAGCCTAGCAGGAACGTACCCCAGAGTGTCGCAAGCAGGCCAGGAAGTGCTCCCCAGCCCAGAGAGACGATGAGGATGCCCAGCACTACAGGTGCGCTAACAAAGCTTAATTCCGGAGCGATACCTTTAAGGTAGAAGATTCCCAGAACTGTCAGGAAAGGCAGCAGTAGAGCCAACATATAGCCAGCTAAAGGTCGGCGTAGAGGGGCTGGCAGATATGACGGTGTAAAGACTGAGGCTCCCCAGAACGCATACAGGCGTTTCCAGAAACCCTGATTGCCTGGATTTATGCGCCAAGTGTTCTGCTCAATAGAAGATGCAGGATGCTGTGAAACCTGTTCTTGGAGCGTTGAGGTTGATTTTTTGTGCTTGATTGTGTGCATATAGGCCTCCTTCGAGGTTTTAGCCGCTGGAGCACATCACTTTATGTGAGGCTCGTAACTGCAAGCACCATGCAGTATATGTGTATAGCCTTTAAAAGGGAGAGACTCTAATAGGAGCTTGTGTTTGAGCTGATAATAGTTCCGTCGCGACTAGCGAATCCTGACAGGAGCCAGGATTTTCTCGCGAGCGGGTTTGTGAGGGAATGACTTCCTCACCGGATGGACTACCGGCAGATGGACCCTGCACTCCCCATCCTCTACTCCCTTGCGCTCGAAAGCTCCAGGAGCTACTTTGCGGATAATATTCCCTGCGCCATTGACATCAGCATGGATGACCCGCCCATCGGCTGCTCGATACAGTCCCCGCTCGATGCGCTTGCCGCTAAACTGGTAGGCCACCTGCTCGCCTTTGCGATACACGGGCAGGGGGTCGAGATCAAGCAAGCTGGCTTTGCTCGTGTACGACTCTTCGGTGAGGATCACGCGAATGCCGACCAGTTCCGCTTTATACTGGAGCATCTGAATGAAGCGCGCATGCGGGATCTGCACAAAGTGCTGATTGGTGCGCTTCCCTAAGCGGATCTCTTGTTTTTGCAACGGATTCTTGCCCATGATCAACGTCCCGATCCCCTCGGCGACCAACAGATCAATCAGGAAGCGGCTGGCCGTATGCAGGTCGTGCTCGATCCGCCGGTTGCGTCGAGTCGTCAACTGTTCCACGCGCCGACTTCGGCCAGGATGTCCGAGGGATTTCTGGAGCACTGCTCGTTGTTTGTTATAATACTGGTTACAGGACTTGATGCCGCGCCCGTTAACAATCACCGGGACAAAGCCTGGTTTGTTTGAAGTTAGCGTGGCCAGATTATCCATACCCGGATCGAGTCCGGCGAGCAGATCAGGATCAACCGCCGTGACGGTGGGTTCGTGTTCAGAGATGACTTCGACCACGACATAGCCCACTTTGGGAACCACGCGCACCTGCGCGATGGCTTTGGGGTCTTGCCGGGTTTTCACCTGGATGCCCAGTTGCGAGGGCTGGATGATCCCCCGATCCAGGGTCCGTTTGCCCCGGCTCACCGCTTGCATGGTATAGACGAGCAGGTTACGCCCCTTCGCCTTGGGCAAGTACTTTGGGAGTTGAGGACGCCCCACGAACTTTGCCGGGGTCTCTCGATACACCAGAAGCGCCGCCCAGAAACTCGACCAGGCGGTGCAGACCTGCTTGAGCACCTGTTGCGCGACTTTGGCAGGCAACGCCCGGTATGCCTCGTGCTCTTGCATCCGCTTATCCAGCGCAGGATAGGAGAGGCTGGTGTTGGTCAAAAAGAAGGTTTGACGCAACTCATAGAGGGCGGCATTGTAGAGATTCTTGGAGGCAAAACAGGCTGCATCCACGCAGGCAAAGCGCGGATCGGTCTGCGCAATCACATGCTTTTCAACCAGTTGCATCTTGCGCCTCCAATTCCTGGACAATGCGCTCGGTCTTTCGTTTCGCTCGACGCTGCCCATAGAGTCTGGCACAGAAGCTATAAATGATGCTCGTCAGGTCGGTGAGCAGATCTTCGGTCCCATTTTCGGCCTGATTGACCACCTCGATTTCCCGCCCGTAAGCGGTGAGGAGCGTCTCAATATAGCGAAAGCCAAAGCGCGTCCCCCGGTCTTTGTGTTCAATGACAATCCGCCCGACGTTGGGATCAGCCAGGAGCGCCAGAAACTTGGGCCGATTGTCGTTGACCCCCGAACCAATTTCTTTGACCACCTTGCTCACCTGATAGCCACGAGCCGCACAGTACGCCACGAGCCGCTCCGCCTGACTGTCCAGGTTCGCCTTGTTCTCGGCTGAGGAGACGCGGGTGTACACCACCGTCGCAGCTTTCACCGGGCTGGCGGATCTTGCAGGTTCATCGATCAGGATCGTGTGCGCTCCCACGCGTCGACCCTGAATCTTGCCGTCTCGGAACCAGCGCCAGGCCGTCTCATAGCGGACCCCTTGTTGTTTTGCGTAATCACTGAGTTTCATAGGAAAAGTGTACCAGGATGCTCAGTGATTGTCAAGGATTCGCTATAACTTCAATGATCGGTTTCAATACCCTTCTCTTTGTATATACAAATCGAACGCAATTGCCAAAACTTAAGGTCAGCCAGTAATTTTAGCAAGAGAAAAGGCTTTCCGGGTCTCTACAAGCCAGAAAGCCTTTAAGCAGTTTTTTGATGTTGGGTGAGGGGATTACGCACCTGCGTAGGTGACGATGAGGTCAGTGATATAGCCGAGCATAAAGCCGACGAAGAGCCCCCACATGATAATTTCGTTGGAGGCCATGCGTTTGGCGACGGCGAGCAGTTCTACGATTACATAGAGAATCGAGCCAGCCGCCAGGGCCAGGAAGAGGATAAAGAGCAGATCAGACTGGAAGGCCATGCCGACAACGGTGCCCAGGAAGGTCGGGCCACCACCAATGAGGCCGACCAGGGCAATAAACTTCCAGGAGACGGTCTCGTTTGTGAGAGGACCGGCGATGCCAAAGCCCTCCGTCATGTTATGCAGGCCAAAGCCAATGATGAGGATGCCCGCGAGCGAGAGCGCCCCTGTGGCCGCTGACTGACCAATAGCCAGGCCCTCAGAAAAGTTGTGTAGGCCGATGCCGATAGCGATCATGAGCGCTAGCAGTTTGGGAGATGGCGTCCTGGCTGACTTGATCGCTGTCGCCACGGCACCACCTGTCGCCACAGCCTGGGCTTGCTCCGTCTGCGCAGACATGGCGGCTTTGCTTGCGGCAGCCCCAACAAGTGCAGGCGATGCCTCAGCGCTATCAGCCTCGATGATTACGCGTTTGCCAGGCTTGTAGCGCGCGATGATATATTTATTAAAATATACGAGGCCTAGCAGGCCAACCAGAAAACCTACGATCATCAAGAAAGCTTCGAGGAAGACAGTGCTGGCACCAGTATGCTTCTGGCTCAAAGTTTCTATAGCGCTATTGATGGGTTCTGTTCCCTTGCTGATCACATCATAGAAGAGAAAGACCAGTACGCCCGCCGCCAGCATACTGGCAAAAGTCTTGAACGACTGCGGGGCTTTTTTGAGAAAGGCTAGAGGGAGACCGAGGTAAATAGTGAGTCCGGCGAAGGCTCCTAGAAGGATAATGGTTCCTGTAGGCACAACTGAATCCTTTCGTCGTGAGCATCTGTATCTCTCAAAGAGGGGCAGGATTGACACGACATGTATATGTATTTTTGTTTTTCTGCGTCGGCAAATAGTGATATTAGGGCATGCTAATATCCGACTGCTATGCTTGGGATTTTAGCACTTTATCCCCAAAAAAATCAAGAGGTGAGGAAGAAATTCTCAGGATGTGACGAAGATTCGTTTCGCTATTTGACCTTTTCTTCTCGGCTCGCAAGCTCGCCGAGGGGTAGAAGGGATGGGCATGTGACACGGGCATTTGCCCATGTCACATGCCCATCCCTTCTACCCTGAGCGCCGCAGGCGCGAAGAAAAAACTTTTGAGAAGCCCTGAGGAGATGTGGCACCCTCGTTTTTACATGTGCTACACTGGCGGTACCAGGAGAATATGCGCTGGAAATACATATATAAGGAACAGACCAAACGTATGAGCGAATATCTTTTTACTGATGTGACGGACTATACATTCGCCCAGTTGAGCGAGATGCATAATAGTAGCTTTACCGATTATTTCTTTCCTATGCACATGACGCCGCAGATGCTTGCAGACTTCTGGCGCATCAATCATATCGATGCCAATCACTCTGTTGCCATGCATAGCACTGAGGGCGAATTTGTAGGCCTGGCACGCCTGGGGGTACGTGGGACGCGTGCCTGGTGTGGAGGATTTGGGATTGCGCCCGCCTTTCGTGGGAGGGGCGTAAGCCATCTCCTGGCGGAGCAGATGGTGCATGTAGCTCGCGAGGCTAACTTTGAGACGCTGCAACTGGAAGTCTTATCCCAGAATGAGCGTGCGATTAAGACTTACAAGAAGGCTGGCTTCGTCGCTCGCCGTCGGCTACTGGGACTCGAAGTCGCGACCGCGACGCTGCCAGAGGCCGAGTCGCTGCATGTTGAGCGTGTGCCGCTTGAGGCACTGCTGCCCTGGCTGAGCCAGGACGCGGAGCTTCCCTGCTGGGGACGTGAACTGGCGGGCCTGTTAGCGTTGAGCACTGAGACGATTGTCGCGCCCGGCCCTGGTCGTGGTATGAATGGCCTGGTCATACAGCGCTCTCATGGCGTCACCCGTGTGCAGGCCGCCGTGCTACAGAGCGAACTGACTGACGCGGAGCTGGCGAGCCTCCTGCGCGAGGCTGCGGGCGAGCATGCGAAGATTCAGATCTATAATGAACCTGCGAGTAGCGCCCTATATGCGCGCTGTCTCAGGCTTGGCTTCATCGAGTTCTTTAGCCAGCACGAGATGCTGGTACGTCTCTAGAGTTTAATGCAGGTGTGAGCTGAGGCATAAGTTTGGCGAGCGCCTGCGTCCGACTTTTTACCTCAAGTTTACCGCAGATATTGGCCACATGCTTCTTCACTGTCCCCTCACTGATAATTAACTTCGCGGCTATTTCGCGATTGGAAGCTCCTTGCAATAGCAGATTAATAACCTCGTTTTCGCGTTGCGTAAATAGCTCGCGCCTTGCGTGCTTCAGGGTTGGTGTCGTCTGGACCGCAGAATAATAGTTTGTCAGGTTGCCGAGCTGGTTATCCGCCTGGGGTAGGGCAATCATCGCGTTTCCGGTGGCCTGCGTGGCGTAATAGAGCGCGTTGTTGAGCAGGCCATTTTGTTGATACCAGGTGCAGGCGCGCAGGTAAAGCTCAGGGAGCAGGGAGGCGTTCTGCTGGCGCAGGTAGCCACGTAAGACCTCTGCGAACAAAGGCTGATAGCGGAACCAGCCTCTCTGGGAATCTTGCGCTTCAATGAAGATATTATGTCGCGCTAAATAGTCGAGCATAGCCTCGCTATTGGCCTGGAGTGAGACCGCGCTGGCGAGCGAGATATCGAAGCTATCTAGAGGTGCGGTTGCCAGTAAGAAGCGCTGTACCTCCTCGGGCTGTTGTAGCAGTACCTCTTCCACCATATAATCGTTGAGATGGCGTTGGGGAAGTGAGCATACCTCCTCTATAGTTCCCCCCTCATGGATAGAAGCTACCAGCAGGTGCAGGGCCGTAATCCAGCCATTGGCGCGGGTTGCCAGGGTGACGTATTGTTCCGTGGTGAGAGGCTGCGCGAGCAGCCGCGGCAGGAGTTGAAGCATCTCCTGTTGCGAGAAGCGCAAATCATCCATATGCAACTCATTCAGGAGCCGCTGCGCGCGTAGCCGGGCCAGGGGTAACTCTGGACGTGTGCGCGAGACGATCACGAGGTGAAGCTGGAGTGGCATCAGCTCAATAAGTGTTGTGAGTGCCTGGTGGATCTCCTGTGCATAGAGCACATGATAGTTATCGAGTACCAGCGTAGCAGGCGTAGAAAGTCCGTCAAGTGCATGTAGGAGAGCGTGTAGACCCTGCGTCAGAGTTGCATGTGCGCAAAAAAGCTCAATGGATACCAGGTCACTGAGGCCGGGCATAACTTGTTCGAGGGCCGCGATAAAGTGTGACCAGAACCTGGTAGCCTGATTGTCCTCTTTGTCTAGCGAGAGCCAGCTACATGCGTAACTCTGCGAGACTACCTCATTATGCCACTGACGTAAGAGGGTCGTCTTGCCCCAACCGGCGGGGGCGGTGATAACGGTCAGGCCTGTCTCCAGACTGTTTTGTAGCTTTGTGAGCAGATGGGGGCGAGGCAAAACGTCCCTGGCCAGGGATGGCGTACGTAACTTGGCCTCGAAGAGTTGGTAGTTGTGCTGGCAGGAAGAGTAGGTACAGAGATTAATCGCGATAGAGTTGAGGCGTTCGGCAGTAAGTTCCTGTGGCCTCCCCAGGTACATCTTGCGAATTTTGCCCTGTTGCTTGCGATAGGCATACCAGTACCAGCTATTACGCTGACGCTCGTGGCGAGCGGTGAAGGAGCCAAAGTGGCTCTTGAAGGTGAAGGACTTGTTCTGAGCATCGGCGAGCCAGGTATGCCACTGATGTGATCCGACTGTGACTCTCGGTGTTGTGTGTTGTGTATAGCCCCGTGGATGGTCTGGTAAGTAGTCTTGTAAGTATAAGTGGTCGTCAAAGACCTGTGGTATAGGTTGTCGCAGCATAGCCCGCAACTCCTCATCTATGAAGAATCATGCAATAAAGAGCCTCTCTAACAATCTCAACTGTACCTGATCAAGGGTGCCGGACGCATCCGCATATATGCCTAATTTATAGAGAGAGCTGGCAGAGTAAGCATATAGGCCTATATGCTTACTCTGCAATCCAATTTAATAGATGAGCGTGTTGATATGGCATGTGGGCGAAGCCCACATGCCATATCAACACGCTCATCTATTAAATCTTTTAGGTCAGGTGGTGTTCGAGGGCATAACGGGTGGCGGCACTGCGGGAGGAGACGCCAATTTTGTTATAAATAGAGCTGAGGTGGGCCTGAACGGTACGCGGGCTAATTACCAGTTGCTCGGCGATCTGGGCATTGGTAAGGCCAGTGGCGAGGGAACGCAGGACCTCGACTTCACGTTCGGTCAGGTCATCAAGGTGGGTGAGAGTCGATGTGGTTGGTTGCGCCTGAGATACCGGAGTGTCAACTGCGGGTTGCTTCTCTTGCGTAAACACCTGTTCTGGAGTCATGTGCTGGCCTTCGAGCCAGGCGGCTTGAAAGCGTGTCTCTCCCAGCTGGGTCTGGGCCTGTGCCAGGGCAAGCTGATAATAAGCGAGTTCGATGTGCGGAATAGGGGCGCTCATAGCGCTACGCAGGGTAGCTGCGGCCCCCCAGAGGCGCGCCGCTTGCTCGGGCTGTCCCTGGGCCACGCAGATTTCGCCCAGGCGCTCCAGGCAGGAGGCGATAAACCAGCGATTGCGAATCTGGATGGAAATCTCCAGACTTTTTACGATTAAGGTTCGGGCTTTCGCCATGTCGCCTCGAAGAAGGGCGAGCATGCCGAGGTCGGCCAGGCGATAGTAATTGGTCTGGATATCGTTTTCGCTATAGCTCTCTTCCAGGAGCCTCTGCGCGGTCTCGTAGTCGCCTTCGATCATGTAGAGCAGGGCCATGACACCCAGGGCATCGGCGATCTGGCGTCTATCGCTGACTTCACGTGCAATATTGAGTCCCTCGGTAAAGAGCTGGCGGGCCTGCGTGTTCTGGCCCTCGTTGAGGACGACAAGGCCAAGCTGGATCAGGCGGGGCGAGATAACTTCGCGGTCATTAATGGCGCGTGAGATTGCCAGGCTCTCCTCCATGTAGGTGCGTGCCGCGTCATAGTTGCCGCGATGAGCCTCAACGTGACCTAGCATATTGAGCGAGGCAGCGGTCATGGCATGGTTTTCCAGGCGACGCATGCTTGCTAGGCTTTCGTTGAGTAAGGTTATGGCGAGTTGCAGGTTACCCTGATTAAACTCGACGCTGCCGAGAGTAAAGAGCTGGGAGGCGATGCCCTCTTCGTTCTCTGTCTCGCGAAAGATCGCCAGGCTCTGCTCTAAAAGCGTCCACGCGGCCTGATCCTCGCCCTTCTGGTGGAGGGCAACCTCGCCCAATGTCCCAAGATACTGAGCAATCTTATTCTCATTGCCCAGTTCTCTGGAGACCGCTGAGCTCTCCGCGAACCATGTTTTGGCTGCTGAGTAATCTCCCATATAGAACGTCAACATGCCCAGGGGAACGAGGACGAAGGCGATACCAACGCGGTCACCGACCTCGCGATGGATCTTCAGGCTCTCGGTGAGCAACTGGTAAGCAGGAGCATAGCTACCCAGGTGCGTTAAAACCTGGCCTAGCTTACTCAGGCGGTAGGCGATACTACGTTTATCTTGCAAACGCCTGGCGATGGCCAGGCTCTCCTCGTAGTAGGTCCGGGCTTTTTCTAGATGATAACCCAGCGCGACGGCCTCATCGGCCAGAGATGCCAGGACATCGGCGATGGTATAGAGATCCTCCTGCGTGCGCGCGATAGTCAGGCTCTCTTCGAACAGGGCATGACCCTGAAAAGGTGAGGTGCGGGCATAGGAACAGCCGAGTTGATGCAGCGTTGTGGCAATGCCTCTTTGATCCTGTAGCTCGCGGTAATAACCCAGGGCCTCTTCTAGCAACTCGGTTCCGCGCTGATAGAGACCCTGGCTGTCCGCCAGGACGCCAGCGGCATAGCAGGCACGTGCCAGGATATGCTTTGCGACCCGGGCGGGCATCATGCTCTGTAAGGCCCTTTCTAACCACTGAAGTCCTTCGCTCTGATGGTTGCGAATGAGCCAGAAGCGCCACAGCGCGCTCCCTAAGCGTAGTGCCAACTCGCTTTGGGGTTGGGTCAGGAGGCGCTGGAGGGCGGCGCGCAGATTATCATGCTCTTGTTCGAGACGCTCAAGCCATTGAACCTGCTGGGCCTGACGCAGGTGTGGCTCGGCCTCCTCCGCCAGGGCGAGATAGTACATTGCATGGGCATCATAAGCCACCTGGGCCTCTGCACTGGCTCGGAGCGTCTCTTCACCATATTCGCGAATGGTTTCCAGCATAACCAGGCGCGCCTCTTCGTTGGTGCGCTCAACCATGCGCAACAGGTTCTTATCGATGAGCGAGGTGATAGGCGTGAGCGGATCACCCTCATCGGCATCGATGGCCTGGCAGAGGTGCTCGACGGCCTCCAGAGTGCAGCCTCCCACGAAGGCGGAGAGGCTGCGGAAGAGCTTTTGCTCTTGCGGATCGAGAAGCTCATAGCTCCAGGTCAGGGTGGCGCGTAGCGTTTGCTGGCGACGGGGGAGGTCACGCGCACCATGCGTAAGAACTTGCAGGCGGTGTTCCAGGCGAGCGAGTAGCTTTCCTGGTGGCAGAATTTTGATGCGGGCCGCCGCCAGCTCAATACCCAGAGGCAGGCCATCGACACGCGTACAAATTTCAGCTATCGTCTGCGCATTCTCAGCCGTGAGTTGAAAATCGGTTTTGACGGAGCGCGCACGCTGGACGAAAAGCGCGACCGCCGCGTTATGCGCGAGGGCCTCAAGGTCGGTCGTAAGTTTTAGATCTGGTAAGGCTAGTGGGGGCAAGGCAAACTCGTGTTCCGCCCGCAGGTGCAGTACCTCCCGGCTGGTTACGAGAATTTTCAGAGCCGGGCAGGTCGCGAGCAGCTCCGTAATAAGCGGCGCCGCAGCGATGACCTGCTCAAAGTTATCGAGGAGGAGTAAGACATGCTTCTCGCGCAGATAACGCTTGATGCGCTCCAGGAGCGGCATCTCATCGAATTCTACGAGACCCAACGATTGCGCCAGGGTGGGTATAAATAACTCGGAGGAAGAGGTTGAGGCCAGGGCGATGCGGCGTACACCATCAGAGAATGCAGGTTCGAGCTCTGCCACGACTTGTAGCGCCAGACACGTCTTACCCACCCCCCCGGGACCAGTAATAGTAAGTAAACGCATAGCCGGCTCGCGTAGCAACGTGACTGCCGAGGCTATCTCTCGCTCGCGCCCAATAAGGGGCGTTAAATGAACCAGGAAGATATCTCTGCTTTCTGGTTCAGGTCGCGGCATATTTGTATTTGTGGTTAAGGGTGTTGGTAAGTCGGGCATGAGTGTGTGCCTATAGGGAGATAGCCGTGTGTGTTCATCGATGTCAGATGCTTTTCTGGTTCCCAGGGTTACCTAACGGTACGTATACTATAATACACATCCATAAATATGTCTAGTTACATTATTTCCCGCTTCTCAACAGCGGTTAATCATATTTTAAGTAGGTGTAGTGGCATGGATTATGGGGCAAGCCTGTAGTCCATGCCACTACACCTACTTAAAATATAAACCCACAAATACTACTTTTGTTGCCTGTCTGACTGGCTGGTCTCCAGATACACTATGTCTACAAATTCATCGCAGCAGAGATTCTCTTACCAAATCAACGTTGATATTTTGACTGAGGAGGTTGTATGACTCCCAATATATTGTCGCGAAGCCCTCGTAAAGGGGGCCATGGCAAAGGCAGGATGGTCCTGTTCTCACTGGCCGCTATCTTTGCCATGCTGCTCTCAGCATGTGGCGGTGGCAATGCCAGCAATTCAGGCACGAAGACGACGACCCTGAATATTCTGGCCTCGCCCAACGGAAATTTTAAGGCCAGTAACTTCAATCCGTTTATCGACCCTAATAACGGCGCGATGTATGGCGCACAGGGCATGATCTACGAGACGCTTATCTACATGAATCGCTATGATGGCACCGTTACCGACATGCTTGCATCCGATCACAAGATTGCTGATGATGCCAGCAGTGTGACCTTCACGATTCGTAAAGGTGTCAAGTGGAATGATGGCCAGGCTTTTTCCGCCGATGATGTCACGTTCACGCTCAATCTCTTGAAGCAATACCCCGCTCTCGATCAGCAGGGCTTCTGGACGAACATTATTAAAGATGTCACAAACCCTGACTCTAACACCGTCAAGGTTGATTTCAAGAGTCCCAACTCCATCGCACTCTGGAACTTCTCCCAGCTCTACATCATCCCTAAGCATACCTGGTCCTCGGTGTCTGACCCGACAACATATACCAATGATAAGCCAGTTGGTACCGGCCCCTACACTCTGAAGTCCTTTGGTCCACAGGCTTATACCTTGCAGAAGAATACCACCTATTGGCAGTCGGGCTTGCCAAAGATTGACCAACTGCGTTACCTGGCCACGAGCGATAATACGGCTGCGCAGTTGAAGATCTCCAAGGGTGAGATTGACTGGGCCGGTGTGGGTTGGGATCCCAAGTATGATGCCAGCTTTACCCAGGTTGACCCTCAGCACTATCATCACTGGTTCCCTGGCAATAACACCGTCATGCTGTACCTGAACCTGACGCACGCTCCCTTTAATGATCTCAAGGTTCGCCAGGCCATCAGCCTTGCGATCAACCGGGATGACATTCATGCGAAGGCCGCACTCTACGCCGATCCCGCCAACCCAACGGCTGTGCTGCCCTCTCACAAGGCCTTCCTCTCTTCTGATTATCAGAACGTGAAGTTCTCACCTGACGCCGCCAAGGCTGAGTCTCTGTTAAAAGAGGCTGGCTACACCAAGGGAAGCGATGGCATCTATCAGAAGAATGGCAAGAAGATCTCCTTCCAGATGATTGTGCCTAGCGGCTGGGCTGACTGGGAGGCCACGCTCGCGGTTATCTCAGATAACCTGAAGGCGATTGGTATTGACGCTAAGCCTAATTCCCTGGCTACACCCGATGTTTACACAGCAGCTCTGAACAAGGGCGACTATGATGCCGCCATCTCCTGGACGGATAAGGGTCCATCTCCGTACTTCACCTTTGTCGACCTGCTGCGCAGCGACAAGACCTGGGGTAATGGCAAGGTGATTGCTGGTGGCTCGACCAACTGGGAGCACTGGCAGGATACCGCTACCGACAAATTGCTGAATCAGTACCTGGCCTCGGCCGACCCGAATGTGCAGAAACAGGCCATTCAGGGCATCGAGAAGACCATGGTTGATCAGTTGCCGGTTATCCCGCTGGACTACAACGTCGGCTGGTTCGAGTATACGACGAAGAACGCCGTGGGCTGGCCCGACCAGAGCAACCCATACGCGTATGGCTCGCCGTTCGATGCACCCGACAACGAGAACATCGTTCTCCACCTGTCACCAGCAAATAGCTAGGTAGTACAACCTGTAGGGTCCGGTTTGCAGTCCATGCAAGCATGGACCCTACGAGGTATTTATGGCCCATGTTGGTGACTGAACATGTAGGGTCCATAGTTGCTAGAACATGTAGAGTCCATGCTTGCATGGACTAGAAAAAGGAACCCCAATGCGTCATTTGCTCCGCCGCGTAATCTTCTATGTGGCCGCATTGTGGGCCTCGGTTACGATTAATTTTATCCTGCCCAGGTTGATGCCAGGCGATCCGATCCAGGCATACGTCGCGAACTTGCGTGGGCAAGGAAATATTACCGAGGCCACGCTCCAGGCGTTGCGCGTCCAGTTTGGTTTAAGTGATGCGCCTTTGCCTGTTCAGTATTTCCAGTATCTAACAAACCTGCTCCAGGGAAAAATGGGCGTCTCGATCTCGCATTTTCCCTCGCCCGTGCTCTCGGTGATTGCCTCCGATATCCCATGGACGCTGGGCCTGGTTGGTACGGCATCTGTGATTAGTTTTCTTCTGGGCACACTTCTAGGTGTGTTTGTCTCCTGGCGTCGTGGCTCCTTGCTTGATACCGTTGCCGCCCCTTTGTTGACCTTTTTCTCCGCTATTCCTTACTTCTGGCTGGCGCTTGGACTAATCTACCTGCTTGCCTTCCGCAACAGCTTTTTCCCGCTTGACTCGGGCTATGACACGACGAGCGATATTGGTCCTAGTTGGGACCCGGTCTTTATTGCTGGTGTGATTCAACATGCAATCTTACCCGCCACCACGATTGTCATTAGTTCGATCGCGGGCTGGATGCTGAGTATGCGTAACTCAATGATTACCACGCTTTCGGAAGATTATGTGCACATGGCGCGTGCCAAAGGACTCTCTGACCGTCGCGTCATGATGGCCTATGCCTCGCGTAACGCCATTCTCCCCAGCATTACCGGTTTTAGTATGTCGCTTGGTTATGTTGTGGGTGGCTCCTTGCTTACGGAGATGGTCTTCTCATATCCGGGGGTTGGCTTCGACCTCTTTAATGCCATCCACCATCTCGATTATAGCCTTATCCAGGGCATCTTCCTGTTTATCGCGCTTGCGATGCTGGCGGCAAACTTCATATCTGAGATCGTATATATGCTTCTAGATCCACGCGTGCGGAATGAGAGGGGCTAACTGATGGGGATAGATCGAGGAACGCCGCCCAATACACAGGGCGTGCTCAATGAACCTGTTGCGCCAGGCATTTTAACAACAGCGAGTCCTGGAATCGTGATTGTGCCCGCGAAGAAGCAGAGCCTCTGGAAGACGTTCGTCTCGGTTGTGACTGTCAACCCGCGTATGACGACTGGTTTCTGTATTCTGGGCTTCTTTGTCCTGTTAGGCCTGGTAGGTCCCTTCCTTGCCCATTATAATCCGACCGGGCTTTCAAATGACCTGTTTCAAGGTCCTTCAGCTAAACATTGGCTGGGTACAACGCCACGCGGTGAAGATATCTTCGCGCAGCTGGCTTATGGTACGCGCTCCTCACTGCTGATCAGTTTTGTCGCGGCGATTGGATCAACCTTGCTCTCTATGGTAATAGGCTTGACCGCAGGCTACTTTGGCGGCTGGGTCGATGATGTGCTCTCCTTCCTGACCAACATTTTCCTGGTGTTGCCAGGGCTACCCCTGGCCATCGTCATCGCAGCCTTTGCCGTGAAGGGAACATGGACGATCATCGCGGTGCTCCTGCTGACGAGCTGGCCCTGGGGGGCGCGTGTCCTGCGTGCGCAGACGCTCTCGATCAGCCAGCGCGAGTTCGTGGGTGCCTCCCGACTCATGGGCGAGAGGCCCTGGCGGATCATCTTCTCCGAAATCCTGCCTAATGAGATCGCCATTGTCTCATCCGGCTTTGTGGGCACCTTCATTTATGCTGCTCTGACAGAGGTCGCGTTGGAGTTCCTGGGCCTGGGCGATGCCACGACTCCCACCTGGGGTGTAATTCTCTATTGGGCACAATCGGAGAACGCGTTGCTCTCTGGTGGCTGGTGGCAATTTGTGCCACCGGGCCTCTGTGTCGCTGTACTGTGTGCGGGCCTGGCCTTTATCAACTTTGGGATCGACGAGTTCGCGAATCCAGCGTTGCGTACAGAACGTGGTCTGCGCAAGTTGTTGAGGCTCACAAAGAGGATGAAGGTTGTCGCATAAATACTCTACCCATGTGTGGCATTAAACCCCTATGCCCACACATGGAGAGACAGGAGCATATATGAGTAGCACAGAACAGATCCAGACGTTATCATCCGCAGACCTGGCCTTAGCAAGAGTCTTTCCAAAGAACTTTGTCTGGGGTGCGGCGACGGCGGCCTATCAGATTGAAGGCGCGACCCAGGAAGATGGACGCGAACCCTCCATCTGGGATATGTTCGCGGCTATCCCGGGCAAGGTGCATCAAGGTGATAATGGCGCTATCGCGAATAACCACTATCACCTGGTGCAAGAAGATGTAGAACTAATGTCGCAACTGGGCCTGGGCGGCTATCGTTTCTCTATCGCCTGGCCGCGTGTTATTCCCCAGGGGCGAGGCGCCGTCAATGCCGCCGGGTTGGATTTTTATGATCGCCTGGTAGATACATTGCTTACCAAGGGCATTACCCCTTTCGCCACGCTCTATCACTGGGACCTGCCCCTGGCGTTACACCAGGAGGGAGGCTGGACGAATCGTGCTACGGCCTACGCCTATGCTGAGTACGCTGAGATCGTCGCCCGACGCCTGGGAGATCGCGTGGCTGGCTGGATGACCCTCAACGAGCCGTGGTGTTCGGCCTATCTAGGCTATGGCATCGGCATTCACGCGCCAGGGGAGCAGGACCTGCAACAGGCCATAGATGCCGGCCATCATCTCCTGCTCGCGCATGGCCTGGCCCTGCCGCGCCTGCGCGCTATTAGCGCGCCCAACGTTCCAGTAGGCATCTCACTTAATTTCACCCCCATTTATCCTGCCGATGAGCGTGCTGAGACTCTGCGCGATGCCGAGCGCGCGGACCTCTTCGTCAATCGCTGGTTTATCGAGCCGCTTGCACGGGGGCAGTATCCTGATGGCCTCTTTGCTGCCCTGGAAGTTGAGCCTCCCCCCGTCCAGGCCGGGGATCTAGAACTCATTGGGGCACCTATAGACTTCCTGGGCGTGAACAACTACACGCGCGATGTCGTGCGTGGGGGGACCATGTCCGCGCGCGCTAATGAGTCGATCAAGGTAGGGCCCGTTCCCGGAGCTTGCTATACCGAGATGGGTTGGGAGATCTATCCCCAGGCCCTGGCTGACCTGCTGATCCGCCTGCACCGCGAGTATGGCATGCAGGCCCTGTATGTTATGGAGAATGGCGCGGCCTTTAAGGATAGCTGGGATGGCGGCGACCAGGTACATGATCCCCGGCGCGTTGCCTACATGCAGGAGTATATTGGCGCGCTTGCTAGCGCGATTGAGCAGGGAGCGCCCGTGCGCGGCTATTTCGTCTGGTCTCTGATGGACAATTTTGAGTGGGCCGAGGGCTATGCCAAGCGTTTTGGCATCGTCTATGTCGACTACCAGACGCAGCGCCGGATTATCAAGGATAGTGGCCTCTGGTACAGCGCACTGCTTGAAGCCTGGCGCGCTAATACGGTTTCATAAGCAGCCTATCATCACAACCACCCGCCTGAACGGCAGTGCTTGCCCATATAGCTACATATGCTATGTGAGCAAGCACCGCTTTTTGCTTATGGTTTCACTTATTCTGTAGCCAGGCCTGGAGGATCTCTTCAAAGAGGTCAAAGGCGTCATCCTGGGGAGCGTAGCCGACGAGTTCGCGCGTGCTATTGATATTCAGGCGTTTCAGGTGGTTATCGGAGATACCGTGAACGATGGCAAAGGGGATATTGGGGGTCTCAATGCAACCAATGAGGAGCTGGTTAAAGTCACGTTCACTAAGATATACGCTTAACCCACGTGGATCTGGGTATTTATGCATCCACTCGGGAACAACGCCGTTTCTAGTATAGGCGCCAATACGGATCGCGATACTTGAGAGGCCTTCACTATGCGCGAAATAGGTAGCCACGGCCTCACCAAAGCATTTGCTCACTCCGTACATATTGCCAGGTCGGACAGGAGTCTCGGTGTGCCCCTGTATATCCTCCGCATAGCCTGAGAAAACATGCGCGCTGCTGGCGAAAACCACGCGCTGGCATCCCTGGTCTTTAGCGGCACGAAAGATGTTGTAGACGCCCTGGATATTGTTGGGGAGGAGTGACGAGTAAAAATCGGCCTCGGGACTAGGGTCAGCTGCCAGGTGTACCACGATATCGATATCGCGGCATGCCTCCTGGCATGCCAGGGGATCGGCGATATCCAGCGTGATGACTTCGTGCTCCTTTACCAGTTCTTCGGGCAGAGTAAACGGTGCTTTATCTGCCAGGCGAAACGTATACCGCGAGGAGGTGGCAGCGAAAAAGGCTGAGCCAATCCCCCCGGCAGCACCAGTTAACAAAATTCTTGTACATGACGAAGTTTGATGACTGTCCATGCCGCTTGAAACCTTTCATTTTAGTTCGTATCATATCAGGAGCATACGTATGTGGCAAGCGGTGATAAATCTAGCCTCATGGTACAATGCCAATAGATAAAGGTAGATGCTTATTTCTCGATGTTGAGAAGGAGGTATGTTTATGAAGGCCGTTATATGTAAGGCATATGGACCGCCTGAAAGCCTGGTCGTTGAGGAGCATGAGCCGTTGCAGGCGGGCGCGGGCCAGGTAGTAGTCTCAGTCAAGGCGTGTGGCGTGAATTTTCCTGATACCCTGATCATTCAAGGGAAGTATCAGTTCAAGCCACCCCTGCCATTTTCACCGGGCAGCGAGATCGCGGGTATTGTGAAAGAGGTTGGACCAGGCGTAGCGTCAGTGAAGGTAGGCGACCCGGTTATCGTCTTCACGGGGCATGGTGGCTTCGCCGAGGAGGTTGTGGCTGAGGCCTCACAGCTTATTCCCATGCCGCCACAAGTAGATTTTCCCCTGGCGGCATCTTTTGTGCTCGCGTATGGCACCTCGCATTACGCCCTCAAAGGGCGAGCGCAGCTTCAGCCAGGCGAGACCCTGCTCGTGCTGGGAGCCGCGGGAGGCGTGGGTCTGGCGGCGGTAGAGCTTGGAAAAGCCATGGGAGCGCGCGTTATCGCCGCTGCATCCAGCGCTGACAAACTGGATATATGCAGGCAATATGGCGCGGACGAGGTTATCAACTATACTAGCGAGGACCTGCGTGAGCGCATCAAAACCCTGACGAATGGCGAGGGCGTGGACGTGGTCTACGATCCGGTGGGTGGGGCTTACGCGGAACCTGCGCTGCGCGGCATGGCCTGGGGCGGGCGCTACCTGGTAGTAGGCTTTACCACAGGCGAGATTCCACGCATCCCACTCAACCTCACGCTCCTCAAAGGCTGCTCGATTGTTGGGGTCTTCTGGGGTTCGTTCACGGCCCGCGAGCCGCAGCGCAACCAGGAGTATTTAAGCGAACTCTTTGCCTGGTTGCAAGCTGGCAAGGTCAAGCCCCTGATCTCGGCAAAGTATCCACTTGAGCGTGCCCCCGAGGCGTTACGAGATATGATGGAGCGTAAGGTGAAGGGCAAGGTTGTGCTAGTCGCAGAGCCGTAACCCTACTTACGTTTACGTTTACGTGTTTGTGCTGGTCGGGGACCATACATGCGCTCTGCCATGGCCTCGACAAGCTCCATGACGTCTTTGAGCACGGGTTTCTGCTGGAAGAAGAGAACCTCGCTCTCCGTTTCCTGAAAGTCCTCTTCGGTGACGTTCAGGCCCTTATAGACCAGTAAGAGCAGGTGCTTGCACTGTGCAGCTTTCACCTTCTCGATTTTGCGCCGCAGGTAGGTGGGGTGCCAAAAGCCAACCAGCTCCACAAGGATGCGGCGCGTCTCATCCTGCTCGTCAATAAAGGTGAAGTCGGGTATCATCACGGTATCGTCCAGGAGCAGGACCTCGCTCTCGCGCTCCAGGCGCCAGTGCTTGCGTTTCTGGCCGATTTTTTGCTCAAAGTCGTGGGCGAAGTCGGCCTCCAGGCGGCTATCAAAGGGGCCGGAGGCTTTGAAATGCGAGCGGAGCTCCGAGGTGTAGTCCAGATGGTAGCGTAGCTCCTGGCGCGCCTGTGGCGGGTGGACAGAGGCACGTAGGCGCCATTGGTCGCATAAGAGAAGCGCGGGTAGGAAGGCGGCCATCTGCCGCCCGTAGCGTAGCGTCGAAGCGACAAAGGGCGAGATTGGTCCATCCAACTCGACGCGGTATCCTCCCTCGGGCAGCGCCTCGGCCCAGAACATGAGCTGGAAAAACTTGATAAAATGCCATAAGTCTTTGTAGTTGCTAAAGGCCTCGATGGTAATGTGCGAGGCCCAGTAGAGGACGCCGCGTGCCAGCTCAAGATTATAGCGTGCGAGGAGGCCGGAAGGTGTCCAGGCAGGCCCAGCATCGGTGAGTAGATAGAAGGCATTGCGGTCGGCGAAGAGCATAGAATCGAACTGCCCTGGTTCAATGGCGAGCGTTTGCGCCAGTTCTGTAAGTACCTCTTCGCGGCTGCGGGGGCTGAACACATCGGGTTGTTTGAAGACGGGGCCATAGGCAAAGGCCTGTTCGCGAATGCTCTTGGGTGGCAGGGGAGTCGCGCGTGGAGTAAAGGTCGCGCCATCCATAAGCACCTTGGCCAGGCCACGCAGGAAGACATAGTCAACCCGTGCGCCCTCATAGAGCGCGAAGGCTTTCTCCAGGGCCTCCTGTGTGCAGCCCACATGTTTGTGCAGGATATCGATTAACTCTTGCGCCGTCTGTTGCAGTTTAGGATCTTCTGGATCGACCATCTCGACTGAGAGCGTGGTCTCAGAGAGGCGCAGGCGAGGCCGGATAAGCTCACTGGTGAGCATGCTTAATCTGCTACCTTTCTCATACTTGAACGTGAGCGAACCCACCCTCAAGCGGTCAGTTCTTCCTGCTTCACCGTCGATAGCCAGAGCACGGGAACCTTTGGATCGGCCCTCCCGTTTCGGTCTCACATCAACTCCCCAGGCATTTTACGTCCGGCGGTAGCCACTCTCCAGGACGACCAGCTTTACGCGTGAAGCTGGCGAAGCTGTTCTGTTGCGAACCACAGCAAATTCAAGGCTGCGTTCAAATCCCTCTCCATGACCAGCCCACACACCAGACAGTGATAGGTGCGATGTTTGAGCGGCATCCTCTTCTTGACATGCCCACAGCACGAACAGCGTTTGGTCGAGGGAAACCAGCGGGAGGCGATGCACAGATCTCCTCCCGCGTTGGCGATCTTGGTCTTGAGGAACCGCAAGAGTTGCCCCATCGCTGCATCAGCAACCGCTCTGACCAGCTTCCGGTTGGCCATCATTCCCAGGATGTTGAGATCTTCGATGCCAATGCTCCCACAGGTCCGCGCCAGCTCGGTGGTGAACTTGTGCTGCACATCCCGCCGGATGTTGGCAATCTGCTGATGCTTGCGTGCCACCTTGAGCCGTTGTTTCTCATACTTCTTACTAAACACGGTTCGCTTGGTTTCGGGATCTTTCGTTTTCTGTTTCTTTGACAGCTTTCGTTGCAGTTTGCCAAGTTTTTTGAGATGGAGCGCCAATGGCCTTTGGTTCTCAAGCTTGCGTCCATCACTGACCACGGCAGCCTGCTTTAATCCGACATCCACCCCACGACAGCCGTGGGAGTGAGAGGGCGCTGTTTCTTGATCTCAACCTGAATGGAGACGTACCAATGACCTGCTTCGCAGGAGACAGTCGCCCCCAGGATCTTGACTCGTTCGCACACGACTTGCTTGCGCTTGTTGCGCTTCTTCGCGGGAGTGGTGGCTTTCCCCTTTTCGACGAAGCGCAGTTTTTCGGCGACGTTCACCGCTCCCAGTCTGCGTAAGAGCTTGCCTCGGTCCTTCTTCGTTTGGCGTTGATCGAGGATGAAGCGACCAAGTCCGGGAATAGAGATCCAATGGGTCCCCACGGTGAATTTATCGTTGGAGAGATAGAACGACTCGTGCGACTTCCCCTTTTTCTTGTACTGGGGGTAGTTCGATCTCCCCGCAAAGAAGTTGTCGTAGGCGCTTTTGAGGTCAGCGAAGGCTCCTTCTACGACACATTTGGTGACCTGGTAGGTCCAAGGATAGTCTTGTTCCCGAATCTGGTGGAACTGTTTTTTGAGCGCGAACGTATTGGGAGGCGTGAGCACGCGCTGCTCTTCGAAGACCGTTTCTTGTTCCAGCTTGTACGCCTGATACTGCTTTTCCCACTGTTCCCGCCCCCAGTTGTAGATAAAACGTCTGGTACCACAGGCTCGTTTGAGATACTCCACCTGTTCAGGGGTGGGGTCATCCTGATCTTGTGCGCGGTTTTCATCCTTGAGCGCTTTCTCTAAGGCTTTGCGGTAATTCCTGAGACCGTACAATCGTGAACTAAAACCGTGGATAATACTCATCAAGTCCTGCACTACTAACTCTTGTTCGGGCGAGAGCGTCTGGGTGTTCATCACGACCAATTCCGTGTGGTGAGTCTCGCACAGATGCTTGATCAGAGCAAAGCCAAAGCGAGCCAGCCGATCCTGATGGGCGATGAGCAGGCACGAAACCTCTCCCTCGACAATGGCGTCTACAAGCCTGAGAAACCGTTTGCGCTCAAAATTGAGGCCGCCGCCGATTTCCACGATCCACTCATCGACCACCAGTTGCTTGGAAACTGCGTAACGCTCTAAGGCGGCCCGTTGGTTCTGTAAATCCGGCCGTTGAGCAGGGCTCGACACCCGGCAATAGGCCACCGTTCGGCGGATGGCTGGCGGCTTCGGAAGGTTGAGCGCCGTAGCCAGATCGGCCTCATCATAGTAGCGACGCCCAGAAAGCGTTCGTTTGGCTTTGAGACGGCCTTCCCGATCCCAGCGCTGCAAGGTTTTCACGCTGACGCCCACCTGCTTGGCAAACTGTGCGGCTGAGTACATGTAATAATGGTAGCTCACTTTCGCACACTTTGTCAATACCTAGACGGATCTCCCTTTCGCACATGACGACGCTGGGCCTTGCCTTCCTCAATCGTCTTACGCACAAGCACCTCGAAGAGTACGGCTTCGCGCTCCTCTTGCTTGCGCAGAATTCTCCCCAGGCGCTGGATGTACTCGCGCTTATTCGATCCACCGCCCAGGACGATGGCGATTTTGGCTGCGGGCACATCGATGCCCTCGTTTAGGACTTTAGAGGTCACAAGTACCTGATAGGTGCCATTTTGGAAGGCGTCCAGGATATGTTTGCGCTCAGCAACTCCGGTCTCGTGCGAGATGACAGGGATGAGCCACTGTTGCGAGATCATGTAGGCCACGGCATTACTCTCGGTAAAGATCAGGATGCGCTCGCCCGCGTGTTCGCGCAGAAGTTCATCAAGCACGACAAACTTGCCCTCGCAGTTCCAGGTAATCTCAAGTAAACGCTGACGGGCCAGTAGGGCCTGTCGTGCCTGGATATCGAAGGCCGAGAGGCGCATCAGCTCGCGCAACCAGTGTGGGCCATGGCTACGGCGTAGGCGGCGCTCGCGGATAAAGCCGGTATAGGTGGCGTAGGCCGCGTCATAGTCCACGCGCTCCTTCTCCGTCAGATTGACGCGAATGCGCTCCGTCCGGTAGTCGGCCAACTGTTGCCCCACCAGGTCGCGCAGGGGAAGGTTATAGACGGTGGGGCCGAGCAGCTCATCGACGCGCCAGCGGCCATTGGTCTGCTCTTCTTCCTCGGGATAGGTCGCGGTCAAGCCCAGGCGGCAGGGGGCTGGCGTCATCAATGCGGCCTCCCCCCAGGTACGCGCAGGCAGGTGATGCACCTCGTCAAAAATAAGTAAGCGAAAGATATTTCCAGATGCAGCGATCAGGTCGCCTGCGGAGTGATAGGTGGTGACGGTAATGGGTTGGAGCAGCTTCTCGCCGCTGTAGTAGACGCCGATTTCTGTCTGGAAGGCGTTGACGAGGCGTGCATACCACTGGTGAACCAGGGAGATGGTAGGCACAATAATGACCGTCGAAGCCTTTACCTCATAGATGGCGTGGATTGCCAGGAAGGTCTTGCCCGCGCCCGTGGGTAGGACGATGCTGCCGCGTCGCTCATGTTGCTTCCAGGCCTCCAGGGCGGCTATCTGGTAGTCATGTGGCTCTCGTGTCTCATGCAGGTTGAGTGCCAGGCGTTTCCAGCGAGGAACGTCATCGCGCACCTGGTTCTCCTGTAGCCACGGGCGGATGCTGGGATAGTGATATGCCTCGCAGCGCCACAGGCCTTTAATGAATTGAAATGGTGGGGGAATGGATGCGTTAGGCTCTACATGTCGCAGCACTAGCGTTCCGCCCTGAAAGAAGATTGACGCGTTCATGCTGCTTAGCATAGCAGCATGAACGCGCTTCGTCCAGAGGGAAAAGTTTTCCCTCGCGCCTGCGGTGCTCGAGATAATAAGTGATGAGGTGTCTGATCCAGGTGCGGCTTTCGCCGCACCTGGATCAGACACCTCATCACTTATCAATACGATATATTGTAATATTGTATACTTTGAGCAGGGTAAAGGTGGTTGTTTGCTGAGGGGATAGTCAGAGCTTTCAGCTTGAAAGAGAGTATACAAGAAGAATATGAAATATATACTTGCGAATGTGCCAGGTTTTGGGCATGTCAATCCAACCTTGCCGGTAGTGGAGGAGTTGGTGGCGCGGGGCGAAGAGATCATCTATTATGTACCGGAGGGGTTTAAGGACGCGGTAGAGGCCGTTGGCGCGACGTTCAGGCCCTATGAGCTAGATCTAAGTAATATGGCGCCTCCGGCTATGGGTCAGGGGGGACAGATGCCAGGCTTCCAGATCCAGAATGCCCTGCCATTTCGTATGATCAAGGAGAGCCAGCGTATCCTCCCTCAGGTCCTGGAGCAACTGCGGCAGGAACGTCCAGACGCGATTCTGTATGATCCAATGTGCCTCTGGGCGCGGATCGCGGCCCAGGTACTGCATATTCCAGCTATTCAGTTGCGCCCATCCTATGCCGTCAATGAGCATGTAAAGCTCTTTCCGATGGAGCCGGGAAATGGAGCGCGTGGCCCGGTGCCGCCTCCATTTATGCAGCAGATCCGTGAGGACATTGCCACGTTATGTGAGCAGTATGAGTTTCCGCCCTTTGATCTTCAGGGGATCTTTGGCCATGCCGAGCCGCTCAATATCGTTTTTCTGCCCAGAGCCTTTCAGCCCGCGGGCGAGACCTTCGATGAGCGCTTTGTCTTTGTTGGCCCCTCAATTCGCCCACGGCATGAGAAGAGCGCTTTCCCACTGGAGGCGCTTGAAGGCGCGCCGGTGCTCTACATCTCTATGGGAACGGTCTTTAACAATCAGCTTGAGTTCTTTAAGGGCTGTATCGAGGCCTTTGGAGGAACTGAGCAGAAGGTGGTGCTTTCCTATGGCAAACGCATTCAGCCAGTCGAGTTGGGTCCACTGCCTACCAACTTTATTGCCTCGGCCTACACCCCTCAGCTAGAGGTCCTGGCGCATACCGACGTCTTCGTTACACATGGTGGTATGAACAGTACCATGGAGAGCCTTTACTATGGTGTGCCGATGGTGGTTTTTCCGCAGATGGTTGAGCAGCAGATGACGGCGCGCCGCGTCTCGGAGATGGGCCTGGGCGTCATGCTAGAGTCTAGCTCTGACTCCGCCCAGAAGCTACGCGAGGCCGTCGAGCGTGTCCGCCAGGATGTCAGCTTCCACGTACGCGCGCAAGAGATGCAGCGCGCCATCCAGCAGACGGGCGGCTATCGCGAGGCTGCTGACGCTATTATGGGCCACACTCAGAAAACCCTGCAAAGGGCATAGCTTTAGAGCGGAATAGAAGCGCAGAGCGCCACTTTCTTATCTGAAAGAGATAAGAAAGTGGCGCTAAATTTATCTATGATATCTATGGCTTTCTCTTTTATTTCCATCTATATTAGTAGAAGCCCCATATTTGATTCACTAATAAAGAAGAGGTGGAAGTCCTTATGACAGATATTCACCAGGCCGCTGATGCCCTTTCTCTATCTGAGATAATCTTGCATCCTCTGGAGCCGCTTACCCTTGAAGAGATTACTGCCGCGGTCGACATTGTGCGTGCGGAGCAGCAGCTCAGTACGGATGTGCGTTTCGTCTCGGTGAACCTGCATGAGCCAGCCAAAGAGATCGTCCTGAACTTTAAGGAGGGCGACGAGATTGCACGCGAGGCGTTTATAGTGCTACTCGATAAAGCATCGGGGGCAACCTATGAGGCTGTGGTCTCGGTGACGGAGAAGCGCGTGAAGATCTGGAAACGTATCCCCAGCGTCCAGCCCGCCGTGCTCTTTGAAGAGGTTGTAGAGAGCGAAAAGGTGCTCAAGGCGCATCCTGAGTTTCAGGAGGCATTGCGCAGGCGTGGCATCACTGACCTGGACCTGGTGATGGTTGATACCTGGACCGTGGGGAATTATGGCAACGAGGAGGAGCGGACGCGGCGTATCCTGCGCTCCCTGGCGTATTTGCGCCACAATCCCACGGACAATGGCTATGCCCGTCCCATTGAAGGCATTATTGCCTTTATCGATGTCAATCAGATGGAGGTTATCCGGGTTGAAGACCACGGCATTGTTCCCGTACCGCCCGAGGCAGGCGAATACACGCCTGAGGCTGTGGGAGAGATGCGTACCGATCTAAAGCCAATCCAGATTACCCAGCCCGAGGGGCCAAGCTTTAGTGTGCATGGACATGAGGTGCGCTGGCAGAAGTGGCGCTTCCGCATTGGCTTTACCACGCGTGAGGGGCTGGTGCTACATACGCTGGGCTACGAGGACCAGGGCCGGATACGCCCCGTCATGTACCGGGCATCCCTGGCTGAAATGGTTGTACCCTATGGTGATCCAGGCGTCAGCCATTATCGTAAGACAGCCTTTGATGTCGGCGAATATGGCGTGGGTATCCTGGCTAATGCGCTTGAAATGGGCTGCGACTGCCTGGGCTATATCCACTATTTTGACGCGCTCGTTACAGACGGTTTCGGCAATCCGGTGCGCCTGCCCAACGCCATTTGTATGCACGAAGAAGATTTCGGTATCCTGTGGAAGCATGCCGATTGGCGCGTGGATCGGACTGAGGTGCGCCGCTCGCGTCGCCTGGTCATCTCCTTTATCGCTACCATTGATAACTATGAGTACGGTTTCTTCTGGTATCTCTATCAGGATGGCAATATCGAGTTTGAGGCCAAATTGACTGGTATCGTGAGCACGGGTGCGGTCCCTCCTGGTGTGAAGCCAAAGTATGGGCAACTGGTGGCGCCCCAGGTCAATGCTCCTATTCACCAGCATATCTTCTGTCTCCGTATGGATATGATGATTGATGGCGTTAATAATTCGGTGTACGAGGTCCATACCGAGGCCGAGCCGCTGGGGCCAGAGAATCCCTATGGGAACGCCTTCTTCGCCAAGTCGACTCTGCTGGCAACCGAGATCGAAGCTCAGCAGACGATTGACCCTTTCTCCGCGCGCTACTGGAAGGTTGCCAACCCCAATGTGCAGAATCGCCTGGGTGAACCTGTGGCCTATAAGTTGATGCCTGGCGATAACGCTCTGCCTTTCCTGCACCCAGAGTCAAGCATCATGAAGCGTGCTGGCTTTATCAAGAAAAACCTCTGGGTCACGCCATACCATGAAAAGGAACTCTATCCCGCGGGCGATTATCCTAACCAGCACGCGGGCGGCGAGGGCCTGCCAGCCTGGACCCAGGCCAATCGCTCCCTGGAGAATACGGACGTGGTTCTCTGGTATGTCATGAATGCGCACCATGTAACGCGCCCCGAGGACTGGCCCGTGATGCCCACGACCTACATTGGCTTTATGCTCAAGCCAGTTGGCTTCTTTGATCGCAACCCTTCTCTGGACGTGCCGCCGCCCACCAGCAGCCATGATCACTGCTGCGAGCACTAATCGCCTTCATACGGCTCGCGCCGTAGGCGCGAAGGCATTGTATATTGAAGAGTTGCATGGCATAATGAAAGCATAGTTCCCCTATATCCGTAGCAGAGTGGCTTCAAGAGGAGGCTGGGCCTGTGAAACTTGTTGATGTCCTCTCACTGCCTGTGCTGGAAGGTACCCGTGTCGTGGCAGGCGAAACCGGGTTGGAACGCGATGTGCGTTGGGTGCATATTACCGATTTGCCAGATTTTCTGCCCTGGGTACGCCCGGGACAGTTGCTGCTGACTACGGGCTATGCCTGGCCACGGGAAGAAGCGGATGAGCGGGCTATTGTACGCGCGCTTGCCGAGCGCGGCCTTGCCGGTATCTGCCTGGCGGTCCCGCATTTCTTTGAGCACTTCTCCGAGGCGGCACGTGAGGAGGCCGACGCGGCCCAATTGCCCCTCCTCGAAATTCCCTGGGATATCCCCTTCGCGCGCATTACGGAAGATGTACATCGCGCCATCCTCGCCGAACAGTACCGGGTCATAGAACACTCCGAAGCTATTCACAGCGCGCTCACACGCGCCGCGCTCCAGGCGGGCAGTTTACAGGATCTTGCCAGGACGCTCAGCAGCCTGATTCAACGTACTATTGCTTTTGTGGATGAAAGCGCCTGTGTTCTGGCGACCGCCGCTTATGAGTCGCAAGAGCCAGGTGTTGTGAAGACCCTACCCGCGCTTGAACAGAGCCTGCCTGGGTATGTAGGGTATCTGGAGAAGCAGGGGTATCTCCAGAAGCTGCGCACGCGCAATGAATCGCTACATATCCCTGCCGCTCCAGAGGTTGGTCTGGTCTCTTGTATTATCTGTCCTATTCGCCCCAAAGGCCAGCTGGTCGGCTTCGTCTGGATCATCGAGGGCGAGCAGGAGCTGAGCGAGCTTGATGTACGGGCAGCGGAACATGCGGCTATGGTAGCGGCCCTACATATTACCCATCAACGTGAGTTGGTCTCGCTGGAGACGCGCTTTGGCTATACCTTCCTGGATTCTCTACTGGAGGGTCGCTTTGAAGCAACCCCCCAGGCACTTGAGCGAGCCCAACTGTTAGGCTTCTCGCCCGATAGCAAGTACCGGGTTGGCCTGGTCGTGCTGGATGAGCCGACTCCGTTATCACGCGAGGGCTTTCTCAGGCGCGAGCGGTTGGTCGTACAGCTAAGGCAGCGCCTGCGCGTTCTCGATACCGCTCCCCTCCTGACTGTCACGCTCAACCAGATTATTTTCCTCCTGCCGGAGCGCTATGCTGGTCAGCGCATCTGGGATGTCTTAAAAGGGAAGGGAATCTCGCTGGCTTTTGGCCTGCCGTATGCTGGAATTGAGGGAGTGCAGCGTAGTTATCGCGAGGTACTTTCCCTGCTGCCGTATATACCGGCCGAAAAGTTCTGCTACTACGAGACACTGCTTCTGCCCCGGGTTCTGGTGGGAGATCAGGATGCCAAGCAGGCTTTTCTGGATATGCTTCTAGGTCGGCTCAAGGAGCAGCGCAATGGCGACGTGTTGTGCGAAACCCTGCTGACCTGGGCACAGACAGGCTTTCATTCCACAATGGTAGCTGAGCGTATGGGCGTGCATCCTAAAACCCTGCAATACCGCCTGTCACGTGCCTCCGATATTACCAGGCTTGATCTCGCGGACCCTGAGACGCGTTTCCGTTTACAGCTTGCCGTTCATCTTTTATCTTTGCAAGATAAAAAGACTCTTTAAACTTTATCGCTCAAAGCACTAGTTTTTCTGCGTATTTCCATCTATATTCTCAATATACGTCTACCTAAAAGAAAAACCTGCAGTGAGAGCGAGGGAGGTCTCATGCTCAAAGAACAATCTCGTACGGAGACCCTGTTGCAACTCCGTAGGGACCAGGTGCCACGGGGAGTGGCAAACACGCATCCTATTTTTGCCGCGCGCGCGCAGGGCGCCCAACTCTGGGATATAGACGGCAATGAGTATATCGACTTTGTGGGTGGCATTGGTGTATTGAATGTAGGCCATAGCCATCCCAAAGTGGTACAGGCCGTGCAGGCTCAGCTAGAGCGTCTAACGCATAGCTGCTTTCAAGTTGCCATGTATGAGTCCTATGTGCGCCTGGCGGAGCGCTTGAATGCCTTGGTTCCTGGTGCTGAGGCAAAAAAGACGATTCTGTTGACCACGGGTGCCGAGGCAGTCGAGAACGCGATCAAGATTGCGCGGGCCGCGACAAAGCGACCCGCAGTCATCGCCTTCACGCACAGCTTCCATGGACGTACCTTGATGGGTATGAGTCTGACGGGCAAGGCCACGGCCTATAAGCAGAATTTTGGTCCCTTCGCTCCCGAAGTGTACCATGCGCCATATCCTTATGACTATCGTGGATGGAATAGCGAGCGAGCGCTGGCCGCCTTCCGGGAGATGCTGCTGACCGAAGTAACGCCAGAGCAAATTGCGGCGGTGATTATTGAGCCAGTGCTTGGCGAAGGTGGTTTTGTACCTGCGCCAGCGGAGTTCTTACGTGAGCTGAGACGCATCACGCAGGAGCATGGTATCTTGCTGATCGCCGACGAGGTGCAGACGGGCTTTGGGCGCACGGGCAAGATGTTCGCCATCGAGCACAGCGGCGTAGAGCCAGACATGGTCGTGCTGGCCAAGAGCCTGGCTGGCGGCCTCCCACTCTCGGCGGTGGTTGGTCGCGCCGAGATCATGGACGCCCCCGAACCGGGTGGCCTGGGTGGTACATACGCGGGCAACCCTCTGGCCTGTGCCGCGGGCCTGGCCGTGCTGGACGTCTTCGAGCAGGAGAATCTGCTTGGACGCGCGCAACAACTGGCGGAGCGCTTTTCGAGCCAATGCCAGGCGCTACAGCAGGAGGTTGCCGAGATCGGCGATGTACGTGGTCTGGGTATGATGCTTGCCCTCGAGTTTGTGCGCGACCGCGAGAGCAAAGAGCCAGCCCCTGAGCTTGTCGACCAGGTTGTGAAGCAGGCACGCGAGCAAGGATTACTGCTGCTCAAGGCTGGTCTGTATGGGAATGTGGTACGCATCCTGGTACCCCTGGTGGTTGAAGAGCCACTCATCTCTCGTTCGCTGGAGATCCTGCGTACTGTGGTAAAAGGAGTCGTGCAGCAGAAATAAACCTTTTGGGGAAGGGAGGGCAAAGTTTTCTTACCAGCTTGGTATAGGTATATACCCTACCACAGGCTCCCAGCGTTGTCGGAGCCTGTGGTAAAGCGCTTAGAGTAAACAACGTCGTTTCATATATTCGCGCTTCTGACAGGCCTGATTATCTTCTATTCTTTACACCGAAAGGAACAGACCATGTCACTGGTAGATAATGTCTCGGATCAATCCGAGGCAAACGTGCAAAAATACGGTTATAAGCAAGAGTTTCGTCGCGACCTCAAACGCTTCGCTTCATTCGCGGTTGGCTTCTCGTTTATTTCCATTACCACTGGTATCTTCTCCACCTATGGCGGCGTCTTAAACTGGGGTGGTCCCCTGGGAATCTGGACCTGGCCCTTTGTCGCGATTGGCCAGTTGTTTGTCGCCCTCGTCTTTGCAGCCCTGGCTTCGCGCATTCCTATCGCGGGCTACTCCTATCAATGGATGTCGCGCCTGGCGAACCCCAAAATTGGCTGGCTCATTGGTTGGCTCTCGTTCACCTATCTGATCGTCGTTGTTGTCTCGGTAGACTATGGCATTGCACAGACGATTTTCCCGAGCCTCTTCCACTATACAGAGACGCCCGTCAATGCATGGATCGTGACAGCTGCGATTGTCCTGGTGCAGATGCTCCTCATTCTTTTTTCCACGACCTGGTCTACGCGTATCAATAACACGGCTGTTGGCACCGAAGTGATTGGCATCGTGGGTCTTACCCTACTCTTGCTGATCGTCGGACTCGTGCGGGGTGGCCTGCATCCAGATCACCTCTTTAGCATGGGTGCTGTCCCCGCGGCTGGTTACTTTAACCTTGGCACGCTGACAAGCGTCGGACCGTTTATTTTCTCCTTCTTGCTAGGTTCCTATACCATCGTAGGCTTTGAGGCCGCCGCCAACCTGGCCGAAGAGACGGAAAACGCGCACAAAGTCGTTCCGTTCTCGATGTGGACCGCCGTGGTCTTAAGCGGCATCGTCGGCATGTTTTTCCTGATTGCTCTGAACCTGGCCTCGGGCGATCTCAAGGCCCTGGCTGGCTCGGCCACCCCGGTTGCTGATATCGTGACTCAGACCCTGGGTACGGTCGTCGGTGACATCTTCTTGATCCTGGTGACCTTCTCGATTTTTGCCTGTGGCCTGGTGATTTTCATCACCGCGACGCGCCTGGTGTGGGCCATGTCGCGCGACGAGCGCTTCCCCGCCTACCGTCTCTTCCAGCGTGTTGATAGCCATACTAGCACTCCCCTGGCCGCCACCATTCTGTGTGGCATCGTGATCGAGATTGTCCTGGCGGTCTTCGCTACACAGACCAATACTCTGACGAATCTGTTTAGTGCCTCCTCGCTGCTACCTGCGATCGTTTACCTGGCGACTGTCATTCTCTATATTAGCACCAGACATAAGTTACCGAAATCGCAGGGTTTTAGCCTGAGAGCTTTCGAATGGCCAGTGATGATCCTGGCACTGGTCTGGCTAGTCTTTGAGTTGTCGATCTTCCGCGACGCCTCGTTCCAGACTCCCTGGCTCTACTCGCTAGTTATGTTCGCGCTTGGCCTGATCTACTTCGTCTATATGCTGGTGAGGCGCCCACAGGTATTGAAGACGCTACCCCTAGAGGGAACATCAGTAGAAGAAGAGCCTGGAATCGCCTCTTCCCAGGCGGATTAAGCTAAATATTGATAGGCTTCATTCCTCTCGCACCGGGTGAGAGGAACAATGCCAGCATGCCAGTCATGTTAAATGACTGGTGTGCTAGCATTCTCTGGAGCCTCTGGTATCTCTCGTAGAGGTATTCCTGTCATTTGAAAGGGTAGCAGCTATGGCCGAATACAATATGCTGATCAATGGGCAGCTTATCAAAAGTAGTACGGGCAAGATGGTTGATGACCTCAATCCTGCCAGTGGTGAAGTAATCGCCCAGGTTCCTGAGAGTTCGCTTGAGGATATGCAGCATGCGGTTACCGCTGCCCGCGAAGCGTTCAATGATGGTCGCTGGTCGAACCTGCCTCACGGTGCGCGTGCCGCTACGCTTGAGAAATTGGCCTCATTGGTGGAGGCTCACGCGGGAGAGTTGGCCGAACTGGAATCGCGCGATACAGGTAAACCCATCAAGCTGGCGCGCGACAGCGATATCCCCTTTGCCATCGATAACCTGCGCTTCTTTGCAGGTGCGGCTCGTCACCTCGCGGGCGTTGCCGCCAGCGAATACTCAGGTGGGCATACCAGCGTGATCCGGCGTGAGCCAGTGGGCGTCGTGGCCTCGGTGGCGCCCTGGAATTACCCTTTTATGATGCTAGCCTGGAAGATTGGACCCGCCCTGGCGGCAGGCAATAGCGTTGTCTTCAAGCCCTCGCCGGAGACGCCTCTGACCGCTTTGAAGCTGGGCGAACTGGCCCTGGAGGCGGGCATCCCTGATGGCGTACTTAATATCATTACGGATGGCCCGGAGGTTGCTCCCAGCTTGGCAAGCCACCCAGGTGTCAACATGGTCTCGATCACGGGAAGCACTCGCAGCGGTAAGTATGTCATGCGTGCCGCCGCTGAGACGGTCAAGCGCGTTCACCTGGAGTTGGGCGGCAAGGCCCCCTTCATCGTCTATGAGGACGCGGATATTGAGGCCAGCGCCTATGGTGCCGTGGTTGGTGGCTATGTCAACTGCGGCCAGGATTGTACCGCGGCGACACGTATCTATGTCCATGAGAGCATCTATGACCGCTTCATGGAGTCCTTCTTAAACAAGGTCAAGCAGATTCGTGTTGGCGATCCTGCCCAGGAGAGCACTGACATGGGCTCGCTCATCTCAGCCAAACAGCGCGATGCCGTTGAGGGCTATGTCGAGCGCGCTCTGCGCGCGGGCGCGAATATCTTGACTGGCGGGAAACGCGCCTTTCTCCCTGGCTTTGAGAAGGGCTTTTTCTTCGAGCCAACTGTGATCGCGGAGGATCGGCAGGACGCCGAGATTGTGCAATCTGAAGTCTTTGGTCCCGTCGTGGTCGTGAGCCGCTTCTCGTCTGAGGAGGAGGTCTTGCGCAAGGCCAACGGGGTAATGTATGGCCTAGCTGCCTCGGTTTGGACGAAAGATATCTACAAAGCCATGCGCGCCAGTAAGACCCTGCAATTTGGCACCGTCTGGGTCAATGATCATCTCCCTCTAGCCTCCGAGATGCCGCACGGTGGGTACAAAGAGAGCGGTATCGGCAAGGACATGTCGTTCTACTCCTTCGAGGAGTACACCCAGATCAAGCATGTCATGATCGAACTCTCAGGCGAGGCTCGCAAAGGCTGGCACTACACCATCTTCGGCGACCCCGCCTAAAGTAGTCAAGATGTGGTGGTGGGCTGGCGAAGCCAGCCCACCACCACATCTCTTAGCACTAGTCAGGTACAAACCTATGTCTGCATGAGAAGATGTCTATCTTCATGATGACCGGAAAAGGAGACCATTCGTATGGACACGAGTATCCGCGAAGTCACCACCGAGGCAACCCTACAGGAAAAGAAGAAGCTCCGTAAAGAGCTACGCCTCTTCGACCTGGTCTTTTACACCATCGCCGCTATTATCAATGTAGATACACTTGGCGCGGTTTCTTCCAATGGTGGCCAGGCGTTAACCTGGCTCTTGATCTCCGCAGTAACCTTTCTTATCCCCTATGGCCTGCTGACCGCTGAACTGGGTAGTACCTTCCCGCAAGAGGGAGGCGTCTATGAGTGGTGTAAACTGGCAGGTGGGCGCTTCTATGGTGCCATTGCATCGATTCTATACTGGATCTCAAATCCGCTGTGGGTTGGTGGAACCCTGGCAGTCACCTCTATCGCCGCTATCAAGACCTTCTGGTTTGGTAATCCTAATATTCTCTGGGGTGGGAGTGCGTTGAGCGATGCCCTTTTGGAGATGGGTGTGGCCCTCGTCTTTATCTGGGGTACGACCTGGTGTGCAATTACCTCTCTGCATGTAGGGAAGTGGCTCTCACTTCTCGGCTCTTACGCCAAATTAGCTCTCTTCGCTGTATTTAGCATCCTGGCACTGGTCTTCTTCTTTGGCGGTCATTCCTCGGGCGAACACCTGGGCCTGGGCGATCTCGTGCCTACGGGTAACTTCGGTGTGATCTTCAGTGTGATTCTTCCGGTGCTGATCTTTAACTGGGCGGGTTTTGAGACACAGAGTGGCGCGGGCGAGGAGATGCATAATCCGCAGCGCGATATTCCACGTTCCATCATTCGCGCGGGCATCTGTGTGGCGCTGGCCTATGCCATTCCTATCGCCATCATTCTCTTTACCCTGCCAAAATCACAGCTCTCAAACGCGACAGGCTTCTTGAGCGCCTTTCAGGTGGTTTCTGGCGTGCTTCCTGCCCCGGTAGCTACTGGCCTGGGACTCCTGGTGGCCCTGGCCCTGGTCATCGGCCTGGCCTCCAGCGGTGGTACCTGGCTGATTGGCGCCGACCGTACGTACGCCATTGCCTCACTTGATCGCACTGCTCCAGTCTTTCTGGGGCGCTTCAGCAGCAGATTTGGCACGCCTATCGTTGTTAATACTATGTCGGGTATCGTTGCTACGATTGCCATGGCCGCTGCGATTGCCGTCAACTCATTTTCGAGCGACCCCAATATTGCCACGCTCTTTACCCTGGTGCTTGGTTTCTCGATTTCGACAGCGACGATGGCCTATCTCTTTGTCTTCCCGGCCTTCCTCATCTTGCGCTACAAGTATCCCCAGGTGAAGCGTGTGTACAAGGTACCTGGCGGCATGGTTGGGGCATGGGCCGTTACGATCCTGACCTTCCTGTACGCGGGGATTGCTACCTACTTCATTTTAATCCCAACCGACGATACCGTGGCAAACTATAAGGGTCTGACGCGTCTGACTTATGAGTTGACGCAGTTTACGCCGCTGGTGGTGATTTTGTTGCTCGCCATCGTCTTCTTTATCTGGGGGCAGAGCGAGAAACGCAACAAAGACGTAGTGGTTGAACTCGATTTGAACTCTGGCGAAGAGGCCTCGCACTCAGTCTTGAGTGAACCGTCTGAGGCATAAAATAAAATCGTTTGAGCATTATTTGAGCATTATTAAAGAACAGGGAGATGAGGCTAGCCTCGTCTCCCTGTTTTCCATCCCATCTGGGCCTGCTGCAAGTCGATGAGTTCCTGTTCCAGGCGCATAACCTCTTGCTGGAGGCGCTGCTTCTGCTGCTGTGGACCCAGCAGTCGGAGATCCTCGAACCATTTGTAGCCAAGCCTGAGCAGACCATGAGGCACAAATGCCGCGGTCTGATAATATTGTGAGCGCGTGTTAGACATACCGCTGGTCACATGTTTTAGCTCAAGTTTGAGCTGCTTGATCTCAAGCTTGAGCGCGGCAATCTGATCTTTATAGGGATCAGCTGTATCCCCACTACTGTGCCTTCCAGGCGCTTGAGGCGCGTAGGACGTGATAGCATTAGGCTCCCGAAGCGCCGCACCGCAGTTTTCGCAGAAGTGCGCGCCATCCTTCACCCTTTTACCGCAAGCATTACAGAGAACGGCCCAGAAAGCCCCGCTCTTTCTAAGGCGGGGATGAATGGGCGTTCCTTTCGGGCTGGGTGGGTGGAGAGGAAGCATCGCTCTTCTTTCGCACTGTGTTCTCCACAGGATGAAGAAAGATCATCGTCTTTTCTTGTCTCACGCTTGCGCGCGAAGCTCATTGAAGTCAGAGCGCCGGATATGGTATCCTCCTCTTCGACCTCACGTAAGAGCACGGAGTTGTTTCTCACGAAGCCATTTCCGAACGGTACGTCGTCGAGTGACCGGAAGAAGCCTGCCCAACTGGAATAGCTGTGTAGGCATGTGAACGTGGAGAAAGACACCAGGGGCGGGCAGCAGTCCCCTCACTTTCAGAAGAGATACTTTGCATTGGAAGGCAACGCACGTCATGAAGCGAACAAAAACACCGACCTTTCTTCTTGAACTCCCTCTCCAGGTCGATTGGAGCCAGGAACACCATGTACGTGCGCACCTGGAAGCGGCTCGGTGCCTCTACAACGCTCTGCTTTCTGAAGCCATGAAGCGGCTCCTGTGCATGCGCAATGATCCGGCATGGAACAAGGCGCGGGCTCTCCCTCACTCAAAAAAGCAGGAACGCGCACAAGCGTTCTCTGCCCTACGCAAGAAGTATCACTTCTCGGAATACGAGCTACACGAGTATGCCAAGCTTGCCCGTGTTTCCTGGATCGTCGACCACATTGAGAGCACGATGGCTCAAACCCTTGCGACTCGCGCCTATCAGGCGGTCAATCGGGTCTGTGTCGGGAAAGCCAAACGCGTACGCTTCCGCAGCAAGGGACGTGGCATCGATAGCGTGGAGGGCAAACGCAACGATGTCGGCATGCGCTTCGTGTTTGATCCCAATGCGGGCGATGGCGGCTTCCTGATCTGGAACCAAGAGGTCATCCCAGCCATCATCGACTGGCGAGACCCGGTGGTGCAGCATGGCATGCGCCACAAGATCAAGTATGTGCGCCTGGTTCGCCGCAAAGCTTCCTCACCACAGGCACAGGGAGCCGATAAAGACAGCAATCGTTATTACGTGCAACTGGTTTTAGAGGGCCATGCCTTCGTCAAACCGAAGCATGAGGAGGGAGGCAAAGACACGATTGGCCTGGATATTGGCCCATCGACCCTCGCTCTTGTCCCTCGTCGAGCAAAGGCGGACCTGGTCACGTTCTGCCAGGAGCTTTCCCCCAATGCCAGCAAAAAACGCCGGTTGCAGCGCAAGATGGAGCGGCAAAGACGCGCCACGAATCCCAACAATTACGACGAAAAGGGACGTGTAAAAAAAGGTCGCCGAGCCTGGAAGGAGAGTAAGCGATACCAGGCGAGTAGGCGACAACACGCCAATGCTGAGCGCAGACTCGCCGCTCACCGCAAGAGTCTGCATGGCAATCTGGCTCATCGCATCGCTTCGGTGGGGAACACGATCACCATAGAGAAAACCTCGTTCAAAGGATGGCAGAAGCAGTATGGTCGGAGCATCGGACTCCGTGCCCCAGGGATGTTTGTAGCGCATTTGACTCGCATAGTTGCAAAAACTGGCGGCACCCTGCACGAAGCCTCAGCCTACCAGACCAGACTGTCTCAATATTGCCATCAGTGTCGGCAGTATCACAAGAAGCCACGATCTGAGCGTTGGCACCGTTGTGAGTGCGGGTTGGGACCAGTGCAGCGTGATCTGTATTCGGCCTTCCTGATTGCCCACCTGGAACCTGAGCAAACAACACCCTCCATCACCCAGCACGTCTGGGAAGGTGCGGAGCCGCGCCTGCGAGCCGTGATGGAGGAGCTTCAACAACGTGCGAATGAGGGGCAGCACTTGCCCCGAAGCATGGGCTTAGTGGCTCGACGCAAAAGCGGAGCTGCCCGTGCCAGAGCGCGTCGGCTTAAAAGTCCTGCCTATCTCCACCAAGAGCCGGTTTCTCCTTCGGGAGAGGCCGGAAACGGTGGGTGAGGAACAGGAACCTCCGTGCATTTATGCCGGAGAGGCCTCAGAATACATACCCATGACCTCCTTGAAAAGTAGTATGCATGTAAATAATACGGGTGACCACTGCTACTGGATGCGCCGCCCTGGCAAGCCAATGTGGAGTAGCCGCGTACGCAAGTGGCGGGCGGTAAATAAGGTAAAAAGTGGATCTGCCCACGTGATGCACAGCGAGGTGCTAACCCGTAGCGAGGAAGGAGAACCAGGTACCTTTTTAAGAAGGAAGAAGCAAACTGTTGAATACGGAACCGGCCCCGAATCTGCGCAGCAGACGACGAGCTGTCAGGCATGAGAGCGTGAGGAGTTTGGCGGAGAAGAAGGTGATCAGGGGAGTGGCCTCGTGACACTGAGCATGGGATGCGCCGAGATAATATACTAGAGAGCACATAGGGGGTTTTTGCATATCCCCCCGAAACGGTGTACTCGTTTCGGGGGGATATGCAAAAACCCCCTATGTGCTCTCTAGAACTGCCTCATTCTCGTGAGATCGCACCGCGCTGCTCCTCGGCTACGGCCACCCGACGCCTGGTGCGGGCGCACGGGTGGTGAGGATCTGGCCCGTTCGTGTCTGGTCTGCCATGTGCTCAAAACCACGCCACTCGGCTACCATCAGGAACAGCGTTTGCTTCTTTCCCCCTCCGAGCATACACGCGAAGCAGCCACGGTCAAGATGGATCGTCTGCAAAACCTCACCACCTTCTCTCACCCGCACGCAACACTTGTTCGGGACATCACCGTACCAAACGGCACCTTCAGCGTCGAGACAGATACCATCAGGGGCAGCTCCTTCGAGCGCGGCCCAGACTCGCCGATTCGACAGACCGCCGTCTCCATCGATGTCAAAAGCCGTGAGACGGTTCCCGTGGGACTCGGCGACTATCAGTGTCTTGTTATCGGATGTCACGGCCATCCCATTCGGAAAAGCAATGTTGTCAGCCACCTGGCGCACCGACCCATTGGGGGTGAGCAACGCAATGATTCCAGGAGCATTAAAGCTGCCACCGTTGACGTAGATGTTGCCGCGACCATCCACGACGATCTCGTTCCAGATGTCAGCAAGGCTGCGCAGGTCAGCATGGGTCACCAGCTCCCCGTCGGGCTCCCTGCGCAGGAGAAGTCCCTCACGCCCTGAGACGACGAGCAGACGCCCATCGGGCAGCCAGTCGATGCAAAAGGGAATCGTGGTCGGCACGCGGGTCATGACTTCGCTTTGGCCCTCCAGATCGACGGCAACGATCTCCTGAGTGCCCCAGTTGGAAAACCACAGACGGTCCTCGTGCCAACGCGGCGACTCGCCGAACGCGAGACCAGTCAACAAGGTTTGCAGTTCAGGCATGTGAAGACTCCTTTTATCAAAAGATTCACAGGATCTCTGTCCTCCTGTTTCTATTTGCACCTTGCAAGTAGAGTGCAAATTATGGAAATAAGCTGTTGATTTTTTGGCAATTGTTCTGTTGAAAGTATCTCTTCTTCTTTCGCCTATGAAGTCATTCTCGCGAGCCTCATCCCGCGAGAACGTGAAGCAAGAACCGCCTAGCATAATGGGCAAGAAATCAAAGCTTATTTCCATAATTTACAACTAATGATCGAACTATAGAGAAACGCGATGAAGCCATGTCAGTATGAGGTTATTCCGCCTGTAACACGGCTAATATGTTCCCAGCCGGGTCTTTAAACCAGGCTATATCAGGCCCCATCTTTTGAGAGATGCCGCGCATGATGCCCTTCTCATCTTGCACCATTCCTTCATAGCGCTCAAAGCTGACGCTTCGGCTTTTGAGTTCTTCAACCGCAGCATCAATGTCATCAACGACAAAATCCAGCATCGTGAACGTCGCTGGCTGGTGATTGTCTTTTGGATAGGCAAACGCTGTGCCTCCACCAGGCAAATGAAGCCGGAGGCCGCCGCCCTCTTCGACCACGTGTAGCCCTAGAGCCTGAATATAAAATGCCTTAGCTTTTGCCAGATCATTCACTGAAAACCCGCTAAATGCTGTTTTTGGTTGAAACATATCTCTCTCCTTGTTATTTACAGTACACTTTCCTTCGATCATGTACATAATTATTCTTGCATTTTGCAAGTAGAAACAGAATACTCCTGGTGAGCAGAAAAAACTTCTCGAATCTTGCCCTTCGGCAGACGAAGAAGAGATGCTTTCAACAGAACAATTGCCAAAAAATCAGCAGCTTATTGGATCTTACCCAGTTCTGCCAGATCTCACACCGACCATGATACCCCTCGCGTCAGGCGCGTCAAACGCCACGTTCCTGTTCCAGTTTTTTGCTCACTTTGCACTGGCCACATACGTCAAGCATGTTACGGCGAGGTGCCTATGGCAGAACCCAACTTTAATGCCTGGAATCGGCAGATCATCGAGGAATTTCGCGCGAATGGGGGCAAGGTGGTTTTTTTTGCATATCCCCCCGAAACGATGTACTCGTTTCGGGGGGATATGCAAAAAAAAACCTTTGTCTCGCCCTTGGCTCCGGGGCGCTGTCTTTGGGGTGAAATGAGCGAAGCTGTCATAGCCCGCAAAGTAGCACGTAAGTAAATTGGATCCACCAGGCGCTACTTTTTTAGGCCGAGGCCAAGAAAATAGTCTTTGTCTCCGATCCTAACCAGGGTCGCATTCTTCCTTGCCTTCGTCTCAGTTATAAATCTATCCCTTGCCACAGGCGGCGCTCCCTTTTCACGGGCATACTTTACATAGCTTTCAAACACCTCATTGACTGATGTCAGGGCCTTGTTTTCCCTTTTAATCATTGCCATAAAGATAGCATACTGCTCGTGAGGGGGCAGCCCTTCTATGTGAAGTTTATTTGCCCCTCCTGCTTCGGTTTGGTCGGCATCAAGAAGTTCGCCGATAAGCGATTTACGCTCATTTGTCTTTGAATCTACCCAAGTTATATAGTCTCTGTGCTTAGACATTATGACACCCCTCATTCTTTTCAATATGGTAAGGGCGACGCACTCGCTGCCCTTTACTTACTTTGCGGGCTATGACAGCTTCGCTCATTTCACCCCTCTTTGGCTAGAGGAATGGTAGGGGGCTTGCTCCTCACTCATGGTAAGCTGCTCCTTCACAAAATTGTCGCTTCGCCTCCATTGTACCCTATTCCTACCCTTTTGCCGTGGTCACATCCTCAGCCAGGCGCAAGCCTTGTGACTTTTGGCGGCTGTCACTCGAACGAGCTGGAGCCGCAAGTGAGACGGCTGGACACGGGTCACAATCCGAGCGCCAGGTGGAACGTGTGACCCGGAATTAGGCGTCACGCTCGCCGGGGTGATCGGCTCCGTACACTGTGGCACCAGAGGCAGCAAGCGGCTATAATGGTGCTACACTTCTACTACTGACTGACAAGGGGATAAGTCATGGGTGCTTTGGGCATACGAGAGTCCGTCGTGCTACCGCTTCCTAGACGCATTGACGTTATACGTCACGCAGCACTCCTCTACACTGAACAATATCAGGTGGTCGTGCATATCCAGGTACGCGGCCAAGTGATGCTCCATGGCAATACTGTTTGCGTCATCCCTCGCTGGGTAACAATCTCACAATTCGATGCAGAGCTTGACCTCCTCGCCCTGGGTGTAAATGTGATTACTTGATGGCGGCAAAATGGTTCTTTCTCACTTTCCGTGAAAAGGTCAAGCACAATGAAGGACTCGCTGGCGGAGTAGGTCAAATTCAGCCCGTCCGTACATTTGTCGTTTGATCAATTTCAGGCGATTCACATGTCCTTCAACCATTCCGTTGTTCCATTCCAAAGTGAAGGCTGCTACGACAGCCTTCCAGTCCTTGCGAAGCCCAGCGACAAAACTATGTAGTTCGGGACACGAGCTTTGAAGAGCTTGTTGTGACCAGTCGTCAAGTTGATCAGCACGACGGTGGTGGAGCATCTCCCGAAACTGCTGGACGAGTTGGTAGATCAAAGCCAGGTCAGCACTGCGGTCTAAGATTTTCTGCAGATCTTGCTGTTCTTCTCGTTGTAAGTCGGTAGGAGAGCGTAAAAACAGGAAACGCACTTGCTTGACGGTCAGCGTTCGAACAGCAGGAGGTATCGGAGTAGCAGGCAAACGGGCCCCGGTGCGCAGACACACGAGATACTTATTGACTGAAGCATAGCTTCCCTTGTAGCCAAGAGTTGTGAGTTCCCGAAACAGATGAGAGGCATTGTGTACCCCTGCCTGCCATCGCTCCCAGAGGTAGGAGTGATACGCCTCCAGTTTGGTTTGCTCGGCACGGCGGCGCTTTTTCTCTGGAAAGCACGGTGCGGCAAGAAAGCGTTCAATGGTTCTGCGATGGACACCAATGCGAGAGGCAATTTCTGCAATTTTGAAGCCTTGTTTACGCAGGGCGATAGCCTGCTCATAGCGTTCCTGACGCTCTTGGCGCTGTGCTAAACGGATCCCCTCAGCCTTTTTGCTGGGTGCAGGACGGATCTCACTGAGAACTGGAGGCTGTGGGGGGGATGCTTGCCCCTCCCTTTGGGCATCTGGCCTAGGCTCTTCCGTGAAGCGAAGACACCCTTTGTTTCGGTCAAGAATGGGTTCAAGTGCATCTCCCAAATTCTTGACCCGCGTGAAAACGGTCTGCCACCTGAATGGCTTGAGGAGCTCCCTGTCGGGCTGCATCGGCATACTCAGTACTGCGATCTCGACTGACAATCTCCACACTGGGATGCGCCTTCAGCCAGGTGATGACCGAGTCGGCCTCCCGGTCAGGGAGGAGATCAATAGGAATATGCCGTTCCAGATCGCAAAGAATTGCGCCATACCGACGTCCTTTGCGCCATGCCCACTCGTCCATCCCAACAACCCGTGGCGGCACTGGATCAGGAACTGCAGAGCGGCGAATGAGACGTAACAGGGTATGCAAACTTGCAGGCATCCGAAGCTTTTCCGCCAGATGAGCTCCTGGCTTTCCTCCCAGGGCAAATGCTACCTCGCGTAACACATTGGCCTGTCGCGAGGTGCGACGAGCATATGGGAGCGCAAACGTGGGAAATTGCTCTGCAAACGTCTTGCGCGGGCAGGTGGCCTCATCACAGAAAAAGCGGCGAACCTGCAGATGCAGACGAACCACCTGCGCCTGGCAAGGTAAGTCAGCAAGCGTACGCATATATCGGCTGTGAACACGTCTAGAGATCTGATGACACCCAGGGCAAGTACCTTCTGCCTGAGAAGATCGTACGTGCAAAAGCAAAGTATCCTTCTCCCAGGAGACCACTTCTAGCAAGAGGTCATTGGAAGAAGGAAAGACGAACGGAGAGATCATGGAATGTGAGTATCTTTCTTCGTGGGGAACAAGTGGAACAAAACTTTTGCTGGATCTTATTCTATCACTCATCCCTTTTCACGGAAAGTGAGAAAGAACCGCAAAATTTGATAATTATTTGGCATAATACCAGCATTGCCTTTTTCTTCCCTTAGCGATGGAGAGAGCTTTGCTGGCTGGTCTAAGCTCTCTTCCATTAAGAGAGCTGTTTGTAATAGGTGTCATATAATTATCAAAAAACTACGCCATCAAGTAATCACATTTACAGGTGCAGGAGGGCATAATCTCGCGTGATCAGCTTATTGCGCATCATCAAATTGTACTGGAGGACTGGCCGGGAACGGTCGAATATTGCGAGGACATATGCGGCCTCTTAGGTGTCCCGCTCTTTAGCACCCAGGCGCGATACAGCGGCTACGTATGCCAGGAGTGCCAGAACCATTACTTAGTTTCCTGTACCAGCTCTGCCTCGCCTTGGTGTCGCCAGTGTGGTTCACACAAAGCGGCATACTTGCGCCAGGTTGAGAGTGTACTTGATCTTGTTGAGTGGCGGCGAGCATGGCCCTCTCTGGCGGTCAGGTTCTGTACATCCTACTTTAAGCGCGATAACTTCAACTCGTGGGCCAGAGCCAACGCTGAGATGCTGGGGGATTCGCCAGTCGTCTGTATGGGCGAGCGGGCGCTGAAGTCGCGAGGGCGGGCAAAGTTACCAGTGTGGCGTGGGCGATCTGGCTTGAAACAGGGATGGATGGATGAGTACCGACCTATCCTTACCTGGAAGCGCATAGAAGTCTTTCGCAAGATGCGCCAGTATGATGTAAAGCCTCACTACTGCTATGAGGCGCAGGGGATGACGCAGTATCAGATGTATGAGGTAGACAAGGAGGGCGGCCCTCGTATGTCCTGCGTGATGTGTTTCCTCAAGTCACCTGGGCAGCTACGGGCAAGCTACTATGTGCAGGAGGGGCGCGCAGTGATAGAACGTGCCCTGGAGGTCGAGGCTGCAACGGGCCATACAATACAGCATGGGTATTCGCTTGCTCAAATCCTGGAGGTGCAAGAAGGAGATCCTAGCTATGAATAAAGTTATTGTTGACAAAGAGTTCCGCTTTACAGGCGGTGAGACGGTTGAAGTCTCATCGGAGTACGGTTGGGTGGAAGCCGTGGTGACAAAAGCATGGGAAGTAGTGATTAACACCAGGACTGGTGAAAAGGGGATATTGTATCAGGTTCGCTTTCCTGACATGCCTGCAACTCCAGAGCCGTACCGGAATCGTTTGTCGGTCGCTACTGGCCGAGCGATCAGAGCTAAATAGGGGGTTTTTGCATATCCCCCCGAAACGAGTACACCGTTTCGGGGGGATATGCAAAAAAAAACAAATAGGAATGGTCAGAGTACACGGGGCAATCGTCATCCCGCCGGCAGCTGAGGGTGCGGCAAGTTTTTTTGCGTCGAGCTCATCTGGGCATAGAGAGATGGTACAATGAGAGAGAACAACGCGATTGAGGTGTAGCGGAACGATTTTGCACGTGAGGATTTTTTTGAGCGAGGGAAAGGATGTTCTCATTTCCACAAAGATCCATAAGCAGAAAGAAACCTCGTCAAATTGCCTGCTTTATTTTTGCTCATGCCCTCTAGAACGCTAGGATTCGACTTCTGCTAAGGTCATTGAGGAAGGTCCAGGAGACGTATAAAAATCGCTCATAGTGAGAACGTTTTACACATCTTGTGCCCTCCTCCCGTTCGTTCTCCATCGTGTTTCCACCAGATTTCCAGAGTGTGACCATAGCCATAGACTTCTAGAAGATACTACAATAGAAACGTATCTCTACAGAAGCAACGCATGAACAGGTCTCTCACCAGGTCATGCACCCATGATACGATCACAAGGAGAGGACAGGACATGAAGAGCAAACAGCGTTTCGTCTGGAAGATTGGCGATATCATCCCTATCATCCAGGATGTGTGCGAAGTGAGAGGCATCTTGGGCGAAGGGGGTATGGGCGTTGTCTACAAGGTGCATTTGCGCTACTGGAACAATGTCCTGGCAGTCAAGAGCCCCAAACCAGACGTCTTCACCAAGGCAGGAGGCAAAGAGAGCTTCATGCGTGAGGCGGAAACGTGGGTGAACCTGAATGATCATCCTCACATCGTCCGGTGTGCTTTTGTGCAGATGGTAGACGACATCCCACGGATTTTCGTTGAATATATCGATGGAGGAAGCCTTGCGGACTGGATTCGCCGACAAACCTTGTACCAGGGAGGAACAGCGCGTGCGCTAGAACGCATGCTTGATATCGCTATCCAGTGTGCCTGGGGACTACACGCAGCCCATGAACAGGGGCTGGTCCATCAGGATGTCAAACCAGCCAATGTGATGATGACCTCGTGGGGGATTGCCAAAGTGACCGATTTCGGATTGGCGAAAGCCCGAGTAAGAGCGAGTGAGCAAGGAGAGCAAAGGGAAACAGAAGGGCTTGAGAGCATTCTCGTGAGCTCGCGCGGAATGACCCCGGCCTATTGTTCACCAGAGCAGGCAGCAGGACGTCCCTTGAGCCGCAAGACCGATATCTGGAGCTGGGGGGTCTTGGTGCTCGAAATGTTTGTGGGCGAGGTGACCTGGCAGAGTGGCATACAGGCGCGTGAGGTCCTGGCAAGCCACAAACCGCAGGATGAAGCCATTCCGCCCATACCAACCGAACTGGTGAAACTGCTCGCACGCTGTTTTGCGTGGCGAGCAGAGGAGCGTCCCGCTACACTGCTGGAAGTGGCAACGGACGTGCAGGTGATCTATGCTCATCTGGAAGGACACCCATATCCACGTGAAATGCCTCCACCTGCCAAAATACAAGCAGGAAGGCTCAATAACCAAGGATTCTCGCTCGGCAAGCTCGGACGGCGAGAGGAGGCGGTGCTCGCCTATGAGCAGGCCATTTCCCTTGCCCCAACGCATGTCGATGCCCACTATAACAAAGGCAATGTGCTCTACAAGCTCGGGCGACCAGAGGAGGCGGTGCTCGCCTATGAGCAGGCCATTCGCCTTGACCCGACAGATGCCACTGCCCACTATAACAAAGGCTTTGTGCTCAAACAGATGGGGCAAACAACAGAAGCAGAACTGGCGTTTCAAAAAGCGCGAGACATTCAACCAGGAATCTAGACATACTTATCTTAGGCAGAAGCTAGAAGAGCATCTGACACCGATCTGATGCCGACAGAGAATACTGAGAACAGCAAACAAAACAAAAGGCATAGCAGTTCTGCTTGCCAGAACGAGCCTGAAGCGAAGAGGAGGAGGAAGGCCCATCACGCCAGAACACGATGTTGCATACGGATCTCCCATGATCATCTCTTCAAGAAAGCTCTCAATGTGTCGATGCCGCTTGTGGTGGCGGTTTGTTGCCTGAACTCCGCCTCACGCAAAAAACCTTGCCGCACCCGGCAGCTGAGGCCTCCATGACGATTGCTCCTCTCTTTGTTGGGTGTCGTAAAGCCCTGAGAAGCGCATAGCAGGGCTTTTTTGTTTTTGGGAGGGAACCCTTACCTCTGTGTAAATTCCTCGACTGCCCTTTGCCAGAATGATTTGCCGAATCGTGCCATAAATGTTGCCGCTTTGTTCGACCCTTGATCCCGATGTTCTGCCACCTGATCTGATTCGTTATCGCTTCTGCCATGAATGTTCCCGTAAGCCAAAATCAACCTCAATATATCCGAGCTTTTGATAAACGCTTTTTGCCATGTTCGAGGACCACATCCAGGTATCGGCATAGCCTCGGCGACGAATCTCCTGCATCAAAACATGTGTGATCGCTCTCCCAAACCCCTGACGGCGGAAAGCTGGTGGAGTCGAGACATCGTAGATCGTCGCACACCCTCCCGCATCCAACAGCGTGCCAGAAGTTACCGGCGTGTTATCCAGATACCCGATGTAGTGCAGCGAAAAGGCATCTGGCCCATACCCGTGCCGTGCATAGGCATCGTAGAACAGCGCCAGGTCTGAGCCAAAGCCGGCCTTCGAGACGTGGACCCACTGCGCCAGCATCTGATCGTTGAGGACTTGTTCGACACGAAAACGGTTCGGCGAGATGGGGTCAGCACTCAGGGAGGTCAGATCGGCCCACAACCAGTTCCCGCCCGGACCGCCCGGCATCCCACGTGCTTCCAAATGGTTCCCCAGGTCGGCAGGTTGGTCGTCCGGGAAGACAAACCAATCGATCTGATCACTATAGTGGCCGACTTGTTCGAGCATGGTATCTATCTGCTCCTCTATGCGAGAAGCGTCGAAACGTGTTCGCAGGATGATGTTGCCGGGGGCGGACGTGTTGCTCACGAACCAGAACGACTCCGCGTCATACAGCATCGTACCGGACAGCCCAGCAAACAGACGCATGTACGCCATGAGGTTTTCCTGGATCTGGCGAGGTTTCTCCGTGCCTGAGAAATCCAAGAGTGACGACACCACAAGCATTCCTTTCGATTCATTCCATCATTCTTCGAACAAGACAAGTTCCGCTTCCATTCCCAAGCATATCACCGCTTTCTTCGTGGCGGCAAACTTTATGGCACGATTCGGCAAATCATTCTGGCAAAGGACATCGACACCGGTTAGGTGGTAAAGAGCCAGGTGGAAAATGTCACAAGACCTGGCTCTTTGGCGTCTAATAAGTTAGGTTAGCGAAAATGGTAGCGGTACACGATGTAGGCCAGCCCTGAGAAGACAGTTGTTGCTCCGATTGTAACTATGTCTCTTGTGATGAGATAGCTAACAAATGCCATGCATACATAAACAGGAGTGCAGAGGGTTAGGAACCATTGGGCTTGGCTAAGTTTGGTAGATGGCCTTTTCTTATGTTTGGACCTGGAGCTGGCGAGAGAATTTGTGACGTGTGAGTCGCCTCCTCCGTTCGAGAATGTAGACAATTAAAATTATCTCCTTTTGCTAAGGGAGTGCAGAACTTTGTTTGCCGACGAAGTTCTGTGACATCTAAGGGACGAGACCACAAACCTCAACATTTGTGGTCTCATTTATTTATGACGCGGAGCCCTCTTTTCTGGTGACAAAAAACATCTATGCAATATAACCTAATTCTCGTATCCTCCATTTCTATGAATGCACCAAAAGGCCCTTGAGTATTAACGGACCGGAATACCACGCTAAGTACTTAGCGTGGTATTCCGGTCCGTTAATACTCAAGGGCCTACCCTTTGACGAATGGCAGTTGTACGCAAAACTCATGTACCGAAAGCGCAAAACTTATACGTACAATCTACACTCCCGGAACTACTGCATTTCAATGGAAATAAAGCGAGTTCGGTTCCAGACGACGATTTCATAGCTCATATGGCCAGCGAGCCGGTGCTTCATCGTGAAAATCCACATGCGTATTGGGAGATTTTCCGGTAGCGTAATCTCTCCCTCGGAAAGCTTTTTGTCGAGATACCAAAGCGTCCCTCGGCTGGCTCTCGCTGCCTGTGCTGCTTGCTCATACATACTATCTGCTGAAGGCATCAGTTTGTCTTTCCTCGCTCGCTAGCAGCAATACGTTTGCACCTATAACTTCTGCTCGCCACCAAGCATCCTCATCAGATACTCTATCCCTAACTCCTCATCAGACTTTGCAAGCTGTTTCTCAATCGTACTCTTTGCTAGCTCATCGGCCAACGCTAGCACCTGGTCAACAGCCTCGTGTAACTTTTGCATTTGCTCCTTGAGCCGAATAATTTCCTGGCGCTGGGCGTCCGTCGTCTTTTCCGCTCCCCAACGTCTTAGTTGCTCATCAAAAAGGGGCAAGTCATTCTTCGCGGTGGTGAAGGCGTTCTTCACTCTGCCGACAGTGTAGTCGTCGAGGATATAAGGTTTGTCTTTTGCCTGCAACAGATTGTGGTATTGTTCCTGGTCAGCTTCCAGCATCCCATCGATGTGAGTGGCAAGCGTGGGCAAAAAGCTGATTGGTCGCCATTGTGGCTGTGGCATAGATTCTTTCTCCTCCAGGCGAGAATATACATCTTCTCTATGCAGAACGATCAAGCTGAAGGTTGATCATTGTAAATGGTGCCAGTGGGATGAATGGATCACTGCAAAAGTATTGCCAAGAATAAGTAGAAGTTCCGATTCTTCGGCTAAATCAGAACTTGAGAAAGAAGAAGAAGGTGGCAGGATTCAATCTTGTCACCCTTTCTGCTATACTAAGCATACTCATGAGTTAATGTTTCTCTGTTATGTGGAAAAGGAGTTAGGATAACTATGCGCATGATGCGTGCTCTTCCCCTCGTTGTAGTTGGTAGTAAGTCAGGGCAATCGCATCTAATTAACCCCATCCAGAACGCGAAGAAGATAGTTCTGATCCCAACTGGCTTTGAGACGTTTGGTCTGGATGCCAACACGAGACGATTTTTCTTGATGTAAGAGATTGAGGCTGATGTGACGCAACACCGCCAGATTTTCATCAGCATGCCCCTGGCGAACACGGGATTCATCCTCACGGAAAGCCAGATCGAGGATCCAGTGCACACTGTTTTCAATCCCCCAATGGCTGCGCACGGCCTCAGCAAACGTTTTGATCGAAGGAAAGCTAAGCAGAAAATAGCGGGTCTCTCGACTGACTTTCTCACCAATCCGACGCTCTGCTTGGACCTTGCCAATCCCGCGCAACCCTTTCCAGCACTGCCCTGGATCAAGGTAGCTTAGGATGGTTGGATCAGAAATGGTCTGATACTCCCTGATCTCCAGGCGACCATGCCCTTTTTCCACCGTGCGCAGAGATTCAACCGATGCCTCAGCATCCTTTGTTGCTAGCGCAAAGGTCGCGATGACCTCCTGACAGAGATCTTTGTGGTTATCCTTGAGGGCCAGGGCATACTCTCCCCCTTGTTCGATGATCTGTTCCGCAATCTTGGTTTGCGTTCCCATGGCGTCAATGGTGACAAGACACCCTTCCAGTGCCAGTTGTCGCAAAAGCAGCGGGATGGCAGTGATTTCGTTGGACTTTTCCTTGGTGGCAAGCTGAGCTAAAACCAGGCGGTTTTCCACTGCCCAGGCACTGACCACATGCAAGGCCTTCTTCTTGGTGGCTCCGTCATGCGAACGTCGAAGGGTCTTCCCATCTATGGCGATCACGCCTTTGACCCTTTGGCTGATCTCCTGCACCCACTGCACAAAACTGGCTTCAAATTGTTTGGGATCAATGAGAGCAAAAACCCGACCAAAGGTATCATGTGAAGGGATTCCATTTGGTAACTGGAGCAGTTCGGTGAACCAAGCTTCCTTGGCCTTTCCGAATTCTTCAATCCCCACCCATCCTTCTGCTCCGCAGATTACGCCACAGATCGCTATGATCAGAATATCCCGCAACCGGTGCTGTTTCGTTCGCTCGATACGTGGGTCTTCTACCTGAGCAAAGACGGTTTCCAGCGCTTGCATCACTTCTTTCATCCCATCGTCTCCTGGTTTTTAGACCTTATTTTATCATCCCCTCAAAAGAGCAATGTAATTGCTCTGGAGGGTTTTCTTCTGGGTTTCTCTTTTCGCGTCAATAGTCGCTCTTCATTTGACTGAATGGTATACTATCCTCCGATGCAAAAAAGGGGGACGATTCTTGTGAAGTATTTTCACGCGTGGCTGAGACGAACGATTGAAGAACCATGGACCACTCTGGAACCTTTCTTTGTGGGAGAGGTTCCAAAGGGTTTGGGAACTCCAGAATATTATTGTGTGGTTACTCAGGATGAAGAGCCCTACCTTCTCGTCAATGCCTATACCCATGATATAGATGTATGCATATGGAAGCAATGGCTTGTGCTTCGATCTCCAGGAGAGGTCTCTTTCATCTCCTTGGATGCAGATCAGCGACAGATCATCAACAAGCCTTCCTGGGGCTTTTTTCACCATCTGTATCCAACTGACGAATATCTGTTTGTGACGACAAATGAGCGGGTGTGTTGTTATGATCAAGAGGCCAGGCTTGTGTGGGAATCAGAAGAACTGAGTCAGGACACTATCAGCATTTCTTCGGTACAAGGCGACATTATTAGCATTTCACAAGCTCCAATAGGTGGCAGTTTCTCTGGACCGGCAGAATTTATCCTTGATGGACGGTCAGGAAAGCTTATTTCCATGCAATACAAACCTCCTCAAAACAATTCTTGAGGTATCTGCTACTCAAATCGGCTCTTCTCCTCTTCATTCCTACTTTCATTTAGATGCGATTGCCCTGTTTTTCCACGTGGCCTGATTGACAGCTTTGTTTCAGACGCATACTATACTCATACATGCAAATACTACACAAAATGGCTTATAGATGCGAAGGAGAAGCAATGACGCCGGAACAACTATTACAAGAGTGTGAGAGACTCAACCATGTCGGACGCACGCGCCGCATGGTTGAGCTTGGTCGCCTGGCTGCCAGTGACGCCAGCGTGAGCGAGACTATCGCGACCCTGACGCGTGGCAATGTCTATGAACGAGTCCTGGCGGTACAATCATGCCACGGGAGCCGCGACTCCAAGCTGATCTTACACGCGCTCTCCGATCCGTCCCTCAGTGTGCGCAAGCTTGCTACGAGTATTGCCGCGCTCGTTTGTGGTGACGCGGAGCTACCGGGCGCGCTTGACACGCTCCCGCAGGACCTGCGCGATGTGCTGCTCACCACGCTCGCCCAGCGCAGCAGGCAGGCCCCGGTTGATGCGTATATTGAGATGCTTGCCACACGCCATGACACATACCTCAAGAATGTACTTCCTTTCGCCTCGCAAGAGGTCGTCACGCGCCACCTTGGGCAGGTGATAGAGGCGTTTGGGATGGTTCAATGGAAGCGGTTGACTCGGTATTACCCTGCAATAGCGGTCGCGCAATTGCAGGCTCGCGCCACCACGGCTGACGGCCCCAATATCTACCTTGTCCAACAGGTGAACGAGGTCATGCCACTCCTGGCTCGCCTGGCCCCCGACCTGGGACTAGACCTCGTTCGCACCATGGCATCGGTATTTCCTCTGAACCACCTGAGCCTCCAGCCATTGCTTGAAAGACGTCCTGCCGAGGTCGTGGATCTCGTGATCCAGGCGGGCGTGAAAACTGATCTTGAGTTTGACGATATCGCGCATCGCCTGGATAGCGAGCGACTTGTAACCCTATTTACGAGCTTTCCAGACAATATCAGCACAGAATATTTTCCACAACTCAGGCCAGAGCAGCGCCTAGCGACGTATACCGCCTGCCATCGAGGTTGGCGCGATGAAGATAGCGCTCTGCCTTACGAGGTTGTCGCGCACCTGCCAACTGAGCAGCGTGTTCGGGAAGGGCGACGTCACCTTGAGCTTCCCGCTTTACAAGCGGACCCTTCCCAGCGTCTCCAATATGCCGCCGCCCTACCGTGGGATGAGGCTCGCGCCGCGCTTGCCAGCACACTCAACACTCCTGACGCCGACTTACGGATCTTGGCCCTACAAGCCCTGATTACAACAGCCCGTTACCAGCGCGACCACCTGGCGGACGTATTGCAACTGGTACGCGCGCGGCGCAATGAGCAGGACCCGGTACGTTATGCCATGCTTGCCGCGCTTGTCGAGCTACCACGTAGTATATGGCATGCCGAGCACCTGTCGGATCTCGCGCGGATCATCCAGGACACACTCGACGCCAGAGACCTTTCCGCGTACACCGCGAGTCAGGCTGAACGCATTATCCTACAACTCTTCGCATTTCACCCTCAGTGGTGCGCGGAGCAACTGGCTATCTTCTGGCGTGCGCGCGGGAACGTGACGACGCGGGACCTTCAAGACTATCTCACCGAGGCCCATGTCCGGCTTCTCGCGGTTCCGCTCCTTCCCATTCTGCAGGCGTGGCAGAAACAGGAACGCGAATCACAACTGCTCAACGTGGCCCGCGCTCTTGGCCGTCGCTTCCGGGTCTTCAATGAACTGGCCGATATCCTGGCCTCGCTGCTCGATCACACGCGCAGCGCCTCAACGATCAGCGGCGTCATCAGTGTCTTTGCCGATCATATGCCTGAGCGCCTGAGCATACTCGTTCCGCGCCTGGTGGAACAGGACCCAAGCAGTATCACTATCTTTATCGTTTACAACTATCTGCATGCTAAGCGCCAGGATCTCCTGACGCCCTTCCTGGGACAGAACGCTTTCCAGGGACGCTTCGGGACGGGTAAGACACGCTTCGTCATGGGAATACGCGATGGCTTCTATCGCTGGACGCCGACGCAACAGGAATTCTTCGCGCTCACCCTGCTAGAGATATCCCGGGATAACGAGCGAGCGACAGCTTCATTGACCAATGTCATCGACCAGCTTGCCGCCATGCCCGCGCTCGATCCTGCGTACATCATCCCCTTCGCCAGCGATGAGCGTTCGCCCATGCGCGATAGTGCGCTGCAAGCACTTGGAAAGCTGGATGCTGGGCAGGGCATACCAACGCTATTGGAGGCACTGAACGATCAGCGCGCTCGCGTTGCCGTCTACTCCCTACGCGGGGCCTTACTCGCCATGCCACAGTCCCAGGCGCTCAACATCCTGCGCAGCGTACCCTTCGAGCGGGTCACGGTGGCGAAGGAGGCTATCCGCCTGATTGGCGAATTGGAGACGGAAGAGGCCTATCGCGAACTGCTGATCTTGAACGAACGTGACCTGCACCGCGACGCTCGTGTGGCCCTGTTACGCGCCCTCTGGCCCTACGTCGAACATGCCGAAACCTGGGAGATCTTCGCCGGGGCCGCGCGCTCGACGGATGTCGCCATCGCCAAGGGTGTTATCCATGTCCCTTCTGATGGTATGTCGCCACAGGCCCAGGGGAAGCTCGCAAGCCTGATAGCCTCCCTGCTCGACCATCCTGATATCCAGGTGCGCATGGAGACGCTCAAACGCTGTCTCTCGCATCCGGTAAACGATGCCGGGCGGGCCTGCTATGCGCGCCTGCTCGCGCTGATGGACTCAACGGTACCGCGAGAAAGCTCCTTTGCGTCCAGAGTTGTCTTCGAGACGTATACAGGCAGAGATGCAGAGCTTGTAGGCGAGACTATGCGTACCCTGCTCCCGAACCGCCGCGCCCTGAACACGGCCTGTAACAACTTCCTCTCCGCTTTGCCCGGCGATAGAAAGGCCCTTGAGCCGACCTCGCGCGCGATCCTGGCAGTCCTTGCCCAGGATCATCTTACCATCTCGCTGCGCATCAGGCTGGTCGTCACGGGTCTGCCCTGGGAAGAGATCGCGCCAGAGGTCATCCGGCTCTCCAGCGAACTACACGCCGATGCCCTGGCGCAAGCGGAGCAGGCTATTGAGCAAGCAGCCACGCGGGCGGATGCTGACCTTGTTCGCCTGGAAAGCGCGTTGGCTGGCAGCAACGATGAGCGCCTGCGCCGCCTCGCCCTCGTAGCCCTGATCGCGCAAACGCAGCAGGCCAGCGGATGGAGCGAAGAGGTCATCGCGCGGCTGAATGGATATAGGGCAGACCCTTCGCCCCTCGTCGCGGAACAGGCACAATTTACCTTTGTCCCATAGCACACGGAGAGACGACATTTACGGCACGACCAACCCGCCATCGACGGGCAGGGTGACGCCGGTCACATAGGACGCAGCGTCAGAGCAGAGGGTTCTGTCAGAACTGAGATCACAAAAGCTCATCAAAGTTTGTAGAAGAGTGCTGATTACTCTTGTCTCTTACTAGTGCTGCGTTCCTCATTGGTATGAATAAAACGCTGAATCAAGGTCTAGGGCTAAAGCAGGCATGCCTTACCCATAGGTTTAGCTAGCAGGAATGTCAGCGCCAATGAGGAACGCAGCACTAGTCCTACAGTGGGAGTTAGGAGAGAAATTTCGTCTGAGATGGCTTGCAAGGCGATGTTTGCTGACTCCCTCAGTGGAGACATCAAGGCGCTTCTCAGGCCGACTCACAAGCTAACTCCCACTGTAGGACTAGTGCTCCGTTCGTTAAGTGCAGTAGCAAAACGGATTGGCTTCTAGAACCGGATCATGCGATAAGCCTGCTTGTTTTTGTTACTGGTGGATTTAACAAAAGCAGCACTAGTTGTTTATGACGAGGTCAGTAGATGCGATTGCCCTGGGTAGTAAGTGCGAAGAGTTGACAGATTTTAGGGCGAAGAGTGATCACTCGGTGTATGACTTTGCGTCATCGTCTCCCCAACCAAGTAGCCTCATTGAAACCACATCAGGGAAGAGAAGCAACAGACCTGAACATGATATGTCCCTGCTCATGAAAAGCGGAAAAAAGAGTGTGGATGGTTGAGGTTGAGAGAGTGTGGACGTGGTGAGAAGTGATGTGCAGAGGACGTCGCTGGCCATACGGCTCCAACCGTTCAGCCGCAGAGCTGAACAGGTCAGAGAACGTCTCCGTTGTGTTCGTCGTCCAAGCTCCGCTTCACCAGAGCGCCAGTTGCCGAAAATGGCGCTGGCTGGCCGAGAGGCGACGCTCCTCGGCCAGGGCTTCCTGCATCATGAGGGCGAAATAGTCTTCCAAGGGCATCTGTTGCCCGTAGAGATGTTTGATGGGCACTGTTTTGAGCATGGTGGGGCCATGCCAGACCAGAAATGTTCGCTCGCTCGCCACCACCTGTAGGGCCATGTATTGCCCTGCGACCTGCTGACTGATGTAGTAGGGGGCCAGATCCACGTTCACACACCCATCTGCTCCCACTTTACGAACGAAGATCTGTCCCTCGATGGCTTGAAGCCAGGCATCGGGGTCCACCATCTGCGGAAGCGCAGGCAACGTCGGCAACGTTGGGAAGGCCACCCGTGGCGGAACGTTGCGACAAGCGCACCCCTGGTGTGGCCTTTCCCAATTGTAGTGCTGGATGAAGGCTTCGGTGACCTCTCGAACCTCTTGCAAGGTACCGGGGCGTTGGACGTGCAGACACTCTTGCCCGTAACTCTTGTGATACCGCTCGACAAACGCATTTTTGTCTGGTCGGTGAGGCGGGCACACATTGGGCTGGATGCCCAGACAGAGCAGCAAGCGACGAAGGGCAGAGGGAAAATCCCGTCCGCTGCTGCTTCCAACCCACCTGGGATCGCGGTCAAAGGACATCATCGGCGGTCGACCATGCTCACGCAAGAAGCCGATGACAGTTTGCATCGCGGTTTGCGCATGGAAATCTTCCCGGGCTTGAGCGCAAAGCAGCACCGAGGTGCCAGCATCGATAAAGTTGCACACCTCCACAATGTGTTGCCGCTTCCCTTCCTGACTTTCACTGCTGGGAACCGTGCTGACATCTTTAAAGTCCATCTGGATCTCTTCGAGCGGCGCTCTTGACTCCAGAGGCTGCTTCTTGGGCGTGAGGTGCTCCAGGATGCAACCATGTTTGTGCAACATCTTCCACACGGTGCGCGTTGAGCGCGGCAAAAGCACGTGCAAGGCTTGCAACTCTGGATCACGCTGCAGATAGTACAACAAAGCGCGTGGTCCTGGTACGCGATGAAGATGCTCTGGAGGAGTCTGGCGCATCTCGACGATGCGCTCCTCCACACGTGGGTCCCAGGACGGATACGGAGCGTGATGGGCACGTGAGCGGGACAAGAGGACCTGTAGATCATGGGGATCGGCCTGGCGCAAGCGTTTGCGCCATTTCTTGACCCAACTGATCGACCGTCCGACGGCCTGGGCGTAGTCCTGCACCCTCCAATCGGGGTAGCGCATCAGCACATCGCGCAAGCGAGCGCGATCGCGCATCCATTCTTCTTCCATCATTTTCTTCCTCCAAGATGAGGAGTCTCGAAACTAGTTTCTGTGCTGATTCTACCCCTTTCCTCCACGTTCTCTCTTCCCTCTCCTGGATGAGATGGACACGAAGTCGCTACCGCGCTGAAGTGACGATGACGCAAAGTCATACACCGAGTGATCACTCTTCGCCCTAAAACCTGATCACTCGTCACCTTATTTACCAGTAGTCTTAGTTTTGTGTTGTGTGGTGTTATCGGGATGCCATACAGGCATTCCTGCAAATCCCGTTGGATATAACTTCCTTTGGCAGAATAAAGACAAGAAGGCCACTGCTCCAGTGACTGTTCCAGCGGATCAGGAGAAGGATCAGCCTGGAGTACGTACTCCAGGACTTGGAACCCTGCCTGCAACGTGGGCCAAGAAATATGGTGCACCACTTGCCCAGTCGGAGGCGCCAACGATCTATGTCTTTCGTGGGAGTATGGATACATTCCCTGATGGCAATGGTGTTATTGTTTCTTTTGATAAGGGAAGCATCGACCAGGAGCCACGTGCAGTCCAGATTTCCTTTATCGCCGGGAACAAACATCCGACGACCCTTGCGCAGGCTCAGGCGATTGCCCAGGGATTTTTCCCAACCGATACCTCTAGTCCTTCTATTATCCAGTCCTATGATCCCCACGAGAATGATTTCAAAAATTCTCAGTGCCAGGCACTCACCTATACCAGCAAGACCCTGGCCAAACTCTTCCCGCCCCAGGATTTCCTGGATAAGCAAGGAGGACTGGCTCCAGCTGGCTCAGTCACCATTAGTTTCTTTCCCCTCTATTCAAGGACCGATGGGACAGAAAATAATGAAACAGCATCGGGAGGCGCAGCCTATCCTGTAGATGAGAATCAGGTCTCTAGCATTCTGATCACGCTGGGGACGAAGACCTACTGTTAGCCCATTTATAAGGTAGAAATCGAAGAACACCAGGGCAGTGAGGTATCATCCTCCTGCTCGCTTTTTTTCTGGTATACTATGGCACAACACCATTCATATCAGATTTGGAGAGAATTTGTATGTCCAACGAAGAACCTTATCACGAGTATCCTGCTGGCCCTTATGATATAACAGCTCAGCGAACTCCTATTCCTCCGCCTCCTCCGCCTCCTACTGGATGGTACTCCAATCCCTATGATCCCTATAGGAAGCAGAAACGTTCTCCCTGGTATTATGTACTTATCGCTTTCCTGTTATGCGTGATTGGTGCTAGTGTACTTGTCATCTGGCTCAAATTTCACGCAGAAATAGCTACGACCCCCACATCGATAACAACACATACAGTAACAACTCAGCCAGCAACTACAACTTCTACACCTACAGTTAACACAAGTAACCCATTGCAAACATCAGACTTCCCAACTTTTATAGGTCGATTCTCCACAGCAAACTCTAACTACGACTATAATGACATTCAGAAGGTCGCAGATCAAAAGAACTTTCGATTGACCCCAATCCATCCAGCTGATTATTGGGATTTAGGGTGGGGGTATACCTATCATGATCTTATGAGTGGTAATATCACCATCAGCATCAGACGCGTAGTCATTACACCAGAGGAGGCCAAATTTAATTGCAATGGGGCCTTCTATGGTACAAGTGGGGTAACTGTGAAAGGATACAAGCTTATGGATATTCCCAATGCAAATGTAGCATATGATGTAGGATCAATTTTTTCATCCATACCAGAAAAAAGTGAGCCACCTGACAGCGTGGTATTCGTTTTCGAGCAACCAAATCATACGGGTCAGTGGTTCTGGCGCGGGTATGTATTTGGAAACACTACAAATTGTCAGTAGTAGTTGTCACCAATCGCAAAGTAACCCTCTTATAGGCAGTGAGGTATTCTCCTCCTGCCCTATTTTTTGTCCAAAGAGGGAAGAGAAAACGATCGTTTTCTCTTCTCGCTTCCGGACATGGAAAACACCGGCATTCTTACCCATTTTCGGGTAAAACGAACTCATAAAGTGAGATTTTCATTCTCGTCGGCAAGAGATGAGGGACGGTACACTGAGGGGCATCGGAATTTAGAAGGTTTTTTATGTCGCAACCCCTATTAGTGGGTGACAAGCGGCATAATGCCATGCTTCTCAAAGAGAACATGGAAAAAGTTATCGATAATGGCTCGCCCTTTCCCAGTTGCCAACTCATACCCACCAAATCGGTATACCTCATACCCACGCAGCCGAAGCTTGCGATCTTCTGCAACCATACGAGCATATTCTTCAGGGTTTGCTATATCTCCCTTAGCATAATGCTGTTTTCCGTCAACTTCAAGAACCACCCTATCCCGATCTGAAAAAAGAAGAAGAAAATCCATTCGCTCCCTTGGTATTCTTCTATTTCCCTGTAATTCCTTTAGGGTCTTCGGATCAAAATGCAAATATACTTGTGGAATTAATGCCGGAAGCTTCTCACCCAGCACTGACTTGAAATTTTTATAGTACGTTAGCAGGGAGTGAGCCTTTTGCAGAACTGCATATTTAGAATGAGATAAGTTCAGGTGTTATTGGCAAGCGAAAGATGCTCAGCGATGGAAGTCTGGGAGCAGCTTCGTACTCATTTAGTAGCCAGGAGTGTGCCTTTATGATGTAGGCATGCCTTCTCGCTCTCTGTCCCAGGGCGATGGGGAATATTCCCGGTTTGACTGGGACTTTCTTCGGGACCAAAACAGGGCCGTCGTCACCTGACGGTGGGATACGCCACCGATTATGCTCTGGGTAGACCTGGAAGATGAGAGTGGCTCATCTTCCAGGAACAATCTCTTCCATCGAAAGGAGTCTACTTATGTCTGTGATAACGACACCAGAACGTTCGGTCAAAAAGTGGCGCGTGATGGTCTTCGCTGTGGTCGCCGCCTTGTTTGCCTTGCTGTGCCTGATCGGCTTTTTTGGGGCAGCGGGCCTACTAGTTCCCTGGATTCCTGGCATCATCCCTCTCATCCAGGAAAGTGTGGGCCCTCTTCTTCCAGGGGAACATTGGCATATTGGTGTGACGGGCGTTCTCCTCTCTTTCCCGCTGTACCGAACACGGGCTCTCGACATTTTTTTCGTTGTTTTTCCCGCCAAGTAGGCAGCAGTACATGCATAAGAAGTGAAAAAGAGTATTTCAAGACACGTGCTGAGCCAAGAAACGCCGAGGAGCCGCGTGAACCCTCAATTTTGCGTGGCAAACCGCTTTTTCCTCTTTCTCTGGCGCCCAGATAGGCTTGTAAGAGCCCCATTCTCTCCCCCAAATACTTCTGATGCTGCCTATTTCCTCTCTTGCTTAGCGGAGAAAACAGCGGGAAAAATGTCGGAACCCCTCATAGCTCAGATACCGGTCGATTACCGTTCCTTTTTCCAGCAGACGGAGAACATGAACTCAATTCACCTAATCAAAACATCCTGCGAAGCGAAAGTGCATATTCATCTCGCTACATTTCGGACAGAGGTAGTGGGTGTCTGGAAGCGAGAAGGATTTTTCACGAATATTCCAATCAGCGACAGTGAGTTCCCCAACAGGTGTGCGGTAGAGGGCCGGGTCATTGTAAAAGCGAACTGTTCCACCACACGGACACCTGGGCATGTCATCGAGATAGTTGGCACAAACAAGTAAACCGCAAGATGTGCAGAGTGCTGGCGCCGAGCATACAGTTTCATAGTTCCTCATTCCACCACCTAGCGGGATCCATTCTTGTATAAAGCCACAAGAACAAGTTGCTCTCAGTATTGATCCCATCTGTAATTTCTCCTCTTGAAGCAGGAATAGTAATGACAAGACAAATAACTTGTGAAAACATTTTGAGAGTTGGGAACGCCCTTAGCAGTGATCTTATCAGGAGCATAATCGGTGGCGTATCCCACCGTCAGGTGACGACGGCCCTGTTTTGGTCCCGAAGAAAGTCCCAGTCAAACCGGGAATATTCCCCATCGCCCTGGGACAGAGAGCGAGAAGGCATGCCTACATCATAAAGGCACACTCCTGGCTACTAAATGAGTACGAAGTTGCTCCCAGACTTCCATCGCTGAGCATCTTTCGCTTGCCAATAACACCTGAACTTATCTCATTCTAAATATGCAGTTCTGCAAAAGGCTCACTCCCTGACGAGGTGATCGCCGTTTCCAGCTTGGAGAGCAAACCCGTCTCTTGGGCGGCTGCCAGCAGTAACAGTCCTCCGGCTCCTTCCTGAACCTTCGCTTCTTCTCCTGCCGGATTTTTTTTCGCTTGTTTGGTGACGTTGCTCCATCCATGCGTGGCTCGAACGGCGTTGAGGTGACTGATACTGATCTGCACTCCTCTCTGCTCTTGCAGTTCTTTTTGCAATTGGCTACTTGCTACTAACGAGGTTGCCTGACACCGCAGCTCTAGCCAGTTGAGCACGGGAGGAAGCACTTTGGCAGGGTGCCCATGTCTGCCATCTTGCAAGGCTGCTTCTCCTCGGATACGAGCTTCTTGCTTCCAACGATAAGCGGTAGCCCGACTCGTTTGGACTCCGGCAGTGGCTGCAGCCTCCCGCCAGGATACACCAGCTTGCATCAACTCAAGCATCTGCTCTTTGGCTGCTCGTCGCTGCGCTTGCTCCATAATGATTTCCTTCATCACTTGATCATATGGAAATGTGGGTCTTTCAACCAAGCCTCCAAAAAGGTCGGATCGACAATATGGTGGGGCAGTGGGGCCAACTTCTCCGGCTCGATCTCGGAGAAGATTTCCCACACCTGGCCTGGAAAGCTGCTCAGCAAAGCTCTGATCTCTTCCAGATCGGGGGCATTGTCGCATGATATCAGTTTTGGCAAAAACGGTCCAGTAATGGTTCCCTCCATATCGATCAAGCCACCGTACTCCTTGGCCAAATGCCATGAGAGGTGCCCTAACAAGCAATGGCTGATTCGTCCACTCACCATAGCGATCAACCTCACGCCATGTGTGGGAAGATAGCCAAGAACAGATCGTACCTCTTCCTGTTCATCTTCATAATAAAGGAGCTCCTGATCGGGATGCGGCTCCAGATCCGGCAACGTGACCAAAAAGGGGTGTCCCTCACTCTCGGGATAGCCAAATGCAGTACCCGGTATCCACACACGACGATCCCCAATGCTCCCCTCAGCTACCACACTGATTGAGAGCAACCAATGATCAATTGTCTGCATCTGACTGTCTGTCAGCTTTTCGCGGAAGACCACGGTCGCGACTGGTCCTGCCATCAGTTTCTCCTTTCGGGAATTGAGTGTCAATGCTCTTGAGAAAGAAGCACACCACTCTCCTCGATCATCAAAAAGGCTCACTTCCTGCTCTTGAGCATAGCAGAAGTTGTTGTCTTAGTCTAGATCGGCAGACTTGATTTTGCCCAACGCCCTGATTAAGATACGACTCAACTGCCGACATACACGCTTAACTCCTCTTAACCAATGATTTTTAGCAGTAAAGAGATCTCATTATAAAGATCTACTATTTACCATGCATTACTATATTGCTGGAGCCACACCTATTTGACCATTCCGAATAAAACATTCAGATAGGCATTCAGTATAGACGAATGAGAGAAAATCCGCTATACTCTTCTCAAGGTAACTCACGGCATAATATAGATTATGCCGTGAGCTGGGTCAGAGCGGGGAGCAGGTGTGAGCACAACCTCATCACAATCATGGTCACCCCTCGCCAGAATCAGCGTCAAAAACTCACGGCATAACTTTTTGAAAGGATTTCAACGGCATGGAATCAACTTCCTCAGCCATCATTCAGCCCTTCCCTGGCCAGGATGCCAACGTCTGGATTACAGCTTATCGCGACGAAGTGCTCGCCAGTCGAGACCCCTCGACCATCGAGGCCTATACCCGCGTCCTACGTAAGTATGTGACCTGGCTCGCCCAACGACCAGGCAACTATCAGCAATTCCATCCCCAGGAGATCACTCGCACCTCCATCGAGTTTTTCCTGGCCACCCTCTCCAGCTCCAGCGCAAAAAAGCAGGCCAAGGCAGCCCTCTCTGGTTTTTGCACCTGGTTGCAAGAAGAGAAGCAGTTGCTTGACCGTAATCCTACACACGGGGTCTCCGTCCCTGCGCAGGCATTACTTGCACCACGCGAACTCTCCGAAGATCAGCGCTACGTGCTCGCGAATCTCATTGAGCGCGAAGCCGATCTGCGCGGCAAGGCCGTCTTCGCTCTTGGGTACTGGGCAGGCTGCCGGGTCAGTGACGTCTCCTGGCTCCTGCGTGACCAGGTGCATGTGAATGGGAAAGCCGGGTGGATGACCGTCGGGCATAAAGGCGGCAAGACACGCACCATTGATCTGACCAACGGCGCTCGGCGCCCGCTCCATGAATACCTGGAGCAGGGAACACGCAAGGAGAGTGCCTATGTCTTTACCAGCCAGCGTGCCAAGAAACGCTTGAGTGCTGGAGAGGTTGACGGCTGGCGCTGGAGCGAGGACGGTATCCACCAGTGGTGGCAGCAGGTAAAAACGCTGGCACGCGCGGCCGAGCACGAACTGATCGCCGATATCACCTTTCATGATTTGCGCCATGACTTTGCCCATCGCGCGCGGGCTGCTGGGTGGAGCCTGGAGGAAGTGGCCTACTACCTGGGCCATATTACAAAAGCCGGGACGCCTGCCATCCAGACCACTATTCGTTATGTCCAGGTCAGTCGCGACCAAGTCAAGAAGAAGCTCAAAGATATAAAAGGATAGCACACGAGGGAGCATAAGATGGAATGGAACAGATCATGGAAGCACTAGAGCGAGGGTGGTCGCCAAACGACTACAAGAGCTCTTTTTACAACTGGCACCTGATTCATGAGGACGAATGGCGCCGCATCGCGCGTGGCTATTTATCGAACCTTTGTAAAGCAGAAGCATGCACAGCTGCGCCGGGAGGAGCAAGGACGTTTTGGTGATCTTCCCCCAATGGGTAATCGTATGAGTACCCACGCTTGTTGCAAGCTCACACAAAGAAAATGAATGCTCTCTCCATTTTACTTGAGAGACATTTATTCGTCTTTACTAAGAGATGATCCACATGGTTGAAGAAGGAGTAGGTTCAGCTATGCGGGCGAGCAAGGTTCGATCCCTTGGATAATGTTACTTGGTCTGGGTCTGGTGATACTCCTACAAAGTGTTGTTCGTATGGTTGTCATGGAAGATGAGGAGGGAAAATCAATGGGAAAGGTAAAACATCAACTCAAGCTGTTTGTTTTCTCGATCATTGAAACAGTCCTAGCTATCCAGATCAATATTGTCAGTTCGGTACTCTCCCCGTCTAACTGAGTCTATTGCTTCTCACATGGCTCATCTTGGTGGAAACGGTATACAAGCAGGAACATCACAATCAACCGTGCGATGTTCCTGCTTGTTAACTATTTTTGAGACTTTCTCTCACATGTGTAACAGGCCCCTGATGGTAGTAAGCGCGATGAGTTGACAGATTTTCGGGCGAAGCGTGATCAATCAGCGCGAAGAGTGAACAATTCAACTCTTCTGTCTGGAAATATGGCTCTGAAAGCTCGTTTACCACTTTCGTCGGTGTAAATTCATGAGCAAATTTTGCTTGAATTGTGAGCAGAAGCGCTTACCCTTCGGCCCAGTTTTGGGCTGAAAGGAGCGAGTCTTGCCACGCCAGCCTGCTACTGAAGACTGACTATAACAGGCAAATTCGCACGCGAATTTACAGAAACGGTCTAAGACGCCCCGCCTCTCAAGCGGGTTTCCCCTCGTCAATAGTTGAACTGATCACTCTTCGCACCGATTGATCACGCTTCACCCGAAAATCTGACCACTCTTAGCACTTACTACCATGTGCTCAACGAGCATTCCTTCCGGCAGGGAAAACAAGGATGTCCCTTCCATCATGACCTCATTCTTGGTGATGAAAGACGCTTCTGGAAAGGACTATATCACTGTTTCCCAATGGCGATCCAGACAAGCGAACAGTAAGCCCCCGAAGTGGACAAGAGCCATTAAACTGGTCGTTTTTCCAACAATTATCCTGGTTAGCAAGCGATACCAAGCACTCTGTCCACCAGGATACTGTTGGGATTTACAACCACAGGGCAACTCGGCGTAGCATAGCAGTTCCCATATGCCCACTAAGGTCAAGCAAAAAGATCCAGGCGTACTCGCACCTGCTCCAGCAACGCCCCATAATCTAATGACGTCGGGTCGGTCATATCCAGCGTAATCACCTCGCCGCCGATGTCCATAGAGGGATGATAGCCACGCAGGATGGCCTCTGGCTTGGTTATGGTCAATCTGTGGTCACGATGGCAGGGATGCCGATCAGGAGTCCCTGTACGGGCCAGGAAGCGTTGCATGATGACCTCGCCGTCGCCACCACACACGATCTGCAACGGCACAAAGTTGTGTTGGGCCTTGAGAGCCAGGAACTCTGGTGTCGAGCGTTCCGGTCGTGACAGAGTGGCCTCAACGATCAGCGAGAGACCAGCATCGAGGAGGATACCTGCCATATAGTAGGTGAGCTGAAAGCTCGCTGGATTCAACTGCGGGTGCCTGGTCTCCGGTTGCATCTCCAGTGCGTCGTAGAGCGTTTCCATCATGCCATCGCGGTGGAGGACGGGGAGATGCAGGTCGCCAGCTAAGCGTTGGGCGAGCGTGGTTTTGCCCACGCCTGAAGGGCCAGAGACAATAATGAGGTGAGGGGTGGACATAAGCTTGCTCCTGACAAGTGATTTTCAAGGTCATCTTCCTGTTGTGAAATGATAACACAGCAATTTCAGACGGAGCAAATTTTTACCCTTATGGTGGGCATCGCGTTTGTAAATCCTACCATTACCACAGTGAAAATCCAACAATTATCCTGGTGGATAGGGTGCTTGGTACCGCTTGCCTACCAGGATAATTGTTGGAAAAACGACCAGTTTAATGGTAGGGTAGGGGGCCGGCGAGGCACTGCTATCTTCCTTAGACCTGCCTGTATCGTTACAGGTGGTATCGCCGGACAGCCCTTTTCCGACCTCCCCCCTCCGAACCGTGCTTGCACGTTTTCGCGCACACGGCTCTCCAATTTCCTGTAGCTTCTTGAAGAGCTTTTTCGCATTTCGCGTACCCATTTCAAGTCCTTACAGTACTCTCTGCCGCCCTTCGTCATGTCCTGGGCATTACCCCAGGTCTTTGGCGTAGGGTAAGAGGCCAAGTCCCGATTACTCGGGAGCATCAACCCCTCCCCTCCGAACTTAACGTGCACCCTTTCGATGCATTAAGCTCTCCAGAGGCCCGTGTCTTTTCAACACCGCTCCCATAGCGGTCTTATGACACATCCATGTCAACCGCCACTTTTGAGTCTGGCCTCCTGCGACCCTTTGTCTCCCACATGGGGAAACTCCTATGGCCGCTCCGTTACCCTGCTCCTTACGGAGTTTAGGCAATCCCTCAGTTCCATCAAATGTCTCAGTCTGTACGTAGGTGCCCATTTCGTCATTTCCCTCTCCGTGAGGGCTGGCTCCAACGAGAGCTTGCAGAGAAAATAGTACCGTTCCCCTGCACGTTGGACACAGGCGATTATCCCGTTCCTGTGGGCTGCCGCATTTCCGCCGTGACTTGGATTCAGCCAATCAAGACTTCACCATATACAGCTTCACTTGACTTCCCTCTGGCTCCTGGGACTGGAGCTTCACCAGCATTTTGCACGACATGCTATTTTCCCCTCACGCCTTTCGGGTGAAGGTGTCCCCGCTCTCGTAAGAGAGCGAGTAAGTCGCTGTGTTACTCACCTTGCTCTAGTGAGCTTACCCCGACGGGTAAGAGAGACATTTGTGACACAAAGGCGCACTACTATGGCGGCTCCGTCGCCATGAGGGTCTCCCCTTGTAGGCGATCCCGCATTTATGCGTGTCAAACGTTCAGTGTGGTTAGGTGCTCTGTTCGCTTCCTTCAACCACTTCATTGGTGGTCGCTTACCGGAGAGAGCCTCCCGCTATCCCAACACGTCACGGTTATTGGGGGTTTTTGCATATCCCCCCGAAATGGTGCACTCGGCTTCATTTTAGGCATGTCCTTCGTTCATACGTGCTCTTCTTTCATGAGAACAGAAGCCGCAGAGGAGGGTTTCTCCGTTTGTCCCCCTCTCAAATCCTCTCAGAGACGAAATCATGACAGAAGAGAACCGCTTCCAAAGACCCACGCTCACCACACGCGCGAATCTTGCTCTTGTTTCTGACATCTCCTAAACAAGCAACTTTGGGGTTGCTTATTGTGGTTTTTTCTGGTATACTCTCAATAGGCAATCTGAGAGTTGCCTATTGAGTAACACACAAGAGCATCTTGTTTCACGAGAGAGAGAGGAAACCCAATGCCTTTTGCTGATCGTATCGAACGAACCATGGTCTTGCCTGCCCAGCGCCAGCGTGTCTGGGAGGCCATCACGAAACCTGAACAGCTTGCCCACTGGTTTGGAGTGGTGAGTGACATGGATTTTCGCGTCGGCGGTGCCATCCAACTTCGCTGGGAAAATAAACCTTGTCCTTATTCTGGCACGATCGAGGTGATCGAGCCAACCCAGCGTTTTGCCTTTCGCTGGCCTTCCTACGCGATTGCTCACCCCGAGATCACATTTGACATCGTACCCAGCACACGGGTGGAAATTACCTTAGAAGAGCAGGCCGAAGGGACGCTTCTCACGCTGGTTGAGTCGGGGTTTGCTTCCCAGCCTCAGTCTGTTCCGGCAGAGGAACTCTATCGCGGCAACCAGGATGGCTGGCAGGAGTGCCTGAACGGGTTGCGTGCGTACCTGCAGAGCCAGGAAGTCGTGGAGTGACGGATCCGGTCCGAGGAAGTTTGTATGGCGTGTTGGAGGTGATCGATACGAGCATCTCGCGAAGACGGAGAGGAGAAACAGGTGATGACTGATGAACAGGCGCAGCGCGTCTTTCTGGCGCTCGCTGATCCCACGCGTCGTCTGTTGCTGCAACACTTGTGCGAAGAAGGCTCAGGGACAGCAGCAGGCTTCGCCACCCGTTTGCCCATCACGCGTCAAGCCATCATCAAGCACCTGGTGACCTTAGAGCAGGCAGGTCTCGTGACAGCCCGCGAGATGGGTCGGGAGCGGCGGTATGTGCCACGGCCAGAGGCGCTCTCGACCGTCACGACCTGGATTGGAGAAATTGAAGCCCAATGGGATCGGCGTCTGGCTGCCCTGCGGAGCTATCTGCTTGAGGAACCGGGCACACCATCCGCGCAGGTGACAGATCAGAGCGCCAGGGAGGAGTAAGCTCCTTGGTACAGAGATCCACCCTTTCATTTCGAGGGGCGAAGCCCCTCGAGAAGATCACGAGACTGCGCGAACGTTGTATGAGAACACGCTGATTTCTCTGATGCAACTCATCTGGATATTGTCCGTCGTTTTGCTCAAACATTTGTTATATGAACAAAAGCAGATCTGGTCAACTAGATAACCAGAAAAGGGACAAAAGAAGTGTGTCTCTTTATGAAAGGATTGAGCCATGAATAATCCAAATTACACTGATTCTTTTCTTGTCGATCAATCTCCCGCAGAAGTCTTTGCAGCGGTGAACAATGTTCGCGGCTGGTGGGCAGGAGAAATAAACGGGAGTACCGATAAACTCGGCGCGGAGTTTACCTACCGCTACAAGGATATTCACTACAGCACGCAGAAGATCATTGAATTGGTGCCGGAGAAAAAGATTGTTTGGCACGTCCTGGATAGCCAGCTTACCTTCGTCGAAGAGCAAGACGAGTGGACAGACACGCATATTGTCTTTGAGATTACCAGGAAGGATGACAAAACCGAACTTCTCTTTACGCATGTCGGCCTGGTTCCTACCTTCGCGTGTTACAAAAACTGTTCAGGTGCCTGGGGATCTTTAATCACCGAGAGCTTATACGACCTCATTACCACCGGCAAAGGGTACCTCGCACAGGGGAAAGGGTTAGATTAAGGCTGATCTGTCAACCTAAATAGATTACCGGTCTTGAATGGTAAATCCCACCATGAAACTGCTGTTCTGGTAGAACTATTCTGGTAGTCCGCTCTACCCCTGAAGTGGCCTCATAGGCCAGTGTATAAGAATTACCTTTACCAGAATAATGGTGCTCGCGTGAGCCGTTTCTTGGTGGGATTTACAAGAGGGATCGGAAAGAAGGAGTAACAATCGTATGAATATCACAGGCAAAACCATTTTGATCACAGGCACCAATCGCGGCCTTGGAAAGGCACTGGTTGAGGAAGCCTTGAGGAGAGGCGCGAAGCGGGTGTATGCCGGTGCGCGTGTCCCAATGGCACATTCCGATCAGCGCGTCACGCCTTTGACCCTGGACATCACAAACGCGGCCCAGATTCAGGAAGCGGTCGAGAAGGTTGAATCGCTTGATATCCTCATCAACAATGCCAGTATCGTGCGATCTTTCGACGTGAGCGATCGGAGCGCGATCCAAGAGCATCTCGCCGTCATCTTCTTCGGCACATACGACCTGACCCAGGCCTTCCTGCCGCTCCTCACTCGTGCTCGGGGCGCCATCGTCAATGTCCTCTCCCTGGCGGCCCTGGCGGCCTTGCCGGTCGTTCCGCCCTACTCAATCGCCAAGGCAGCCGCGTTCAGCCTGACCCAATCACTCCGCGCGCTGCTGGCTGGACAGGGTGTCAGCGTTCATGCCGTCCTCCCCGGACCCATCGATACCGAGATGTCCCGATACCTGGACATACCGAAAGCCTCTCCAGCGTCCGTCGCACGAGCTCTCTTCGACGGAGTGGAGACGGGAGAGGAAGAAATCTTTCCCGACCCCATGTCTGAGGCCCTGGCAGAGGGCTGGCGCAGCGGTGCGATCAAGGAGCTTGAGCGCCAGAATGCGACCCTCGTAGCGGAATCGGAGGGTAAGGCATGAGCACATTGCAAGGTCGTCGGACGAGACAACGAGAGCATTCATCGGACAGCCCTCACAAGATCGGATCGAATAACCGGACGACCAGAAAAAGAGAGAACTGTGTTGTGTCTTCATGGAAAGAGTGAGCCAGAAATGGATGGAGTAAAGGAGAGAAACCATGACCAATCATAAGACCGGAACCCGTGAGGAGTGGCTTGCGGCCCGGCTGGAGTTGCTGGAGGAAGAGAAGGCGCTGACGCGGCGCGGCGACGAACTGGCGCGGCGGCGGCGGGCGCTGCCCTGGGTTCGCATCGACAAGCCGTACCGCTTCGAGACAGACGAGGGTGCGGCGTCCCTCGTCGATCTCTTCAGAGGACGCTCGCAACTGCTCATCTATCACTTTATGTTCGGGCCCGATTATACGGCAGGATGTCCGTCCTGCTCGGCGATCGCGGACGGCTTCAACGGCTCCGTCGTCCACCTCGCCAATCATGACGTGACGCTCTGCGCGGTGTCGCGGGCACAGCTTTCGAAACTGCAGGCGTACAAGCAGCGCATGGGTTGGAGCTTCCCCTGGGCGTCGTCGTTCGGCAGCGACTTCAACTACGACTTCCAGGCGGCGTACACCGAGGAGCAGCAACAGTCAGGAGCCGTCGAGTACAACTTCCGCACGATGGACGTGCGGCCATCACCCCAGGATGGCCAGCCGAACCCGATAGCCGAGATCGCAGCGGGTGTTGGTACGGATTTGGCGACGTATACGCGGGAAGTACCGGGTATGAGCGCATTCGCGCTTGAGGATGGTGTCGTCTACCACATCTACTCGGCGTTCGCGCGCGGGCTGGACAGCCTCTGGGGCATGTACCAGTGGCTCGATCGGGCGCCACTCGGGCGCAACGAGAACCTGTTCGTAGGTACCGGCGACCTGCGCGCCAGTGTCTGGTACCGCCGCCACGACGAGTACAAAAGCTAGTCCTATCATGGACACGCGTATGAACGCCAGCGCGGGACCGGGCACCCATCGGTCCCGCGCTCCCGTCATCTGTGGGGATGCGAGCCCCGGATAATCTCGTGACCTAAGACAAGAGGAAAAGGAAGCACACATGAGTTTGCAACGAGAACGTACTTTCATCCTGGCGGGGCTCGTGATCCTGGCCGCCGCGTCGTGGGCAGTTCTCATCTGGCAGTCGAGCATGATGAAGAGTATGGGCATGGGTTTGACCATGGGTATGGGAGCCACGTTGTTCCTAGCGATCTGGGTCGTGATGATGGTCGCGATGATGTTTCCCGCGACAGCCACGATGAACCTGGCGTTCGCACGAGTCCAGCGTGAGAGGCCGAGTTCCAGGCGACTCTCTGTGTCTCTCTGGATCTTCGTGGGCGCATACCTGCTGGTCTGGACGCTCTTCGGCGTGTTCGCGTATCTCGGCGCGCTCGCCGCCTCGGGGTTGGCGGGGGAGATCCCCTGGATCATGCTGAACGCGGCCCGGATTAGTGGCGGTATCCTGGTGCTGGCCGGGCTCTACCAGCTGACCCCCCTCAAACGGGTCTGCCTGGCAACATGCTGCACGCCTCTGAATTTCATCCATGACAGGTGGCATGACGGTTCCACGGGCGCCTTTCGGATGGGCCTTGAGCACGGCATCTATTGCCTGGGATCGAACTGGCTGCTCTTTGTCCTCCTCTTCCCCCTGGGCATCATGAATATCGCAGCGATGGCAGGGCTTACCGTTGTGATATTCGCCGAAAAAATGGTTCCTCGAGGGGAGCGCATTGCTCAGGGAGTGGGCCTGGCCCTGATCCTCTCTGGCATGCTCGTGATGATCGTGCCCGCTGCGCTCCTTCTGAATGGAACAGGGATGTAATGCTTGTACGCAATGTCGAGAGGAGAATAGAGCACCCGACTCGTGACTGGAGCACCTCTCTCTCTTTTCTTCAGGAGGCTTGTGATGAAGCGATTTGAAAACAAAGTGGCGGTGGTGACGGGAGGCAATAGTGGCATAGGGCTCGCCACAGCGAAACGGCTTCACGAAGAAGGAGCCAGAGTTGCCATTGTGGGACGCAACGCACAGACGCTTGAGGAAGCCACCAGGACCATTGGCGATGGGGTGCTTGCGGTGCAGGCCGATGTGGCGAAGCTCTCGGAAATTGATCGGCTCTATCAAACGGTCACGCAGGAACTTGGCCGCATTGACGTGCTGTTCGTCAATGCTGGCGTGGGCAAGTTTGCTACGCTGATAGACACGTCGGAGAGTTTGTATGACGAGTTGTTCGCGATCAACACGAAAGGGGCGTACTTCACACTCGCGAAGGCGATTCCCTATCTGAACGACGGGGCTTCAATCATCCTGATCGCTTTGGCTCCCATCAACCCACCCTGGCGGAGGCCGAGGACGAGCGCCTACAGTGAGGCCAAGGCGGCGTTACGAGCCGTGGCCCAGACAGCAGCGGTCGAGTTGGCTCCGCAGGGCATTCGTGTCAACCTGGTCAGCCCAGGCCCAACCCTGACCCCCATTTACCAACAAGCTGGATTGTCGAAGGAGAAGACGGAGGACCGCCTGAAGCAGATAAGCACGACGGTGCCGCTTTCGCGGCTTGGGAAGCCGGAAGAAGTGGCAAGCGTGGTGGCCTTCTTGGCATCATCCGATGCATCCTATATTACGGGCGAGGAGATTCACATAGACGGAGGAAGGGGTAGTGTCATCTCTCAACACTTTTTAGGTAACCGCGAGCGACACTCGCAAGGGGTGTCGCTACGCGGGGCCAACGAGTTGTGCAACAAGATAAGCTCAAGCAAAGTAGAGAGGGAAAGAGGCACCTCCAGGATACATGCAAAATTCGATCAGCGAGAATCTTTGTTCTCATTTTTCAGGCAATTTGGCTGTGTGCAAAACGGTCGTTTTTTGTACGGCTCAAAAAGAGGGAAAAAGAAGGATCGGGGCCGAATTGAGCGCTACGATGGGCAACAAGAAAGGGGCAGTATAACCTGCCCCCCGCTCCGCTGCATGGCTCTGTGCGGAGCGTTCTTATTGGTGACACTCGCCGCGCTCGCGAATGCTCCTTGAGCCGCTCCCTTGGGATCAACCTACCGTAGTGGTAGGAGGTACTTCCAGGCAAGGTATACCTCTGCCTGCCCAGGGTCAACAGCATGGCTCACTTTTGGTATAGCAGGCGCTACAAACACATCTCTCAAGACCTTACCGCTCGCGCTTGCGGCGCTTGCTCTGGCTCTCTAAAAGCGTGTTCAGCCGCGCAATCTCGGCCTCCTGGTCGGCTAGGTGCTCCTCTAACATGGCATTCCTGCCTTTGAGATAAGTTGCTTCTGCCTCAGCGGCGTTACGCTGCACCTCTAACAGTTTGCACTGTTGCAGGAGGGTCGCCCGCTCAGATAGCCAACGGTCGCGGCTCGCATGCGGGTCCGAGGCTGGCAGGAAATACTCGCCTGCAATGAGGCGGGCTATCTCGGCTTCCTGCTTCTTCCGCTTTCGATGGGCACGCTGGCGGCATTTATCTGAGCAGTATTCCCGCTCTCGGTGTCCACCCTTGGCCCTGGGGGTAGCCTCTTCCCTATGTGGTTTTTTTTGCATATCCCCCCGAAACGAGTACATCGTTTCGGGGGGATATGCAAAAAAAACCACATAGGGAAAGATTTCTTTGACGCCACCTGTCCTTGTTCTCTTCAGAAGGCTTGTAGGGTCCAAGCTAGCTTGGACCCATACGCACCAACTTAAGGATCGAGGACCCAGCCCGTCGATCTCCGCTGGAGGAGTTGGGTGGAATTGGGATGCTTTTTGCGCTTGTTCATTTGACAGCCTGAACGCATGCGATGTTGGATGCTTTGGAAGGCAGAGTCAAGTGAGCCGTTGCCTGCCAGAGCTTCGAGGAGAGAACAAGCCGCATCGCGAACGACCTGGGCCAGCTTGACCAAGCTGCGCTGTTCATCTTGCCAGGCGAACAGAATGACGAGCCAGTGTTGCAGAAGCAGCCCAATGAGCTTGGCATACAGTTCACAGAGGATTCGCCACGGATTTTCCGTTCGCCAGTCATCAATTCGTCCGTACTGCTTCCATAATTTGTAAAGCAGCTCCATCTGCCACCGCTCTCGTAGGAGCACCAGAGCTTCCTGCAAACTGAGCAGGTGAGCAGGAGCATCGGTGAGCAAGATTGTCCAATCGGCGAGTTCCCAGGCCCTTTGCCGAAGCGGGCGGTTTCGTCGCAACGCCTCTGTTTCCAGATCGGCGCGTCGCCGCTTGGCTACTTCCTCGGGAACCCGGATGATGAGCAAGCGCATCAGATAGCGGTGCTCATCGGCAACCCTCACCCAAAGTTCTTTCGTCTGTCCTACCTGGCGCGGAAGCAGGGGGTCCAACTTCAGTGGTTTGCCCTCCACCGTCCAATACAGGGTTCTGGCTTGAGCGCGAGTCAGCGTGTAACTACCAGCCGCTCGCCGGGCTGCAATGCTTCCCCAGTCCAGGTATCCCAGATCCGCGATATATAAACTGCCAGCGGGCAGTAGTTCCTCTTTCAAAGGGCTGGACCGATCACTTGTGCGGCCGGGGGTGAGCTTTGGCCCTTGCAGGCCCCCTCGCTTTAATTCCCAGCGCACATGGAGTTTGACTGCCGCGTGACCTTCTCCAGGCGCTCCACCGCAGCCTTGCCAGCAGGTAACCAACTCATTTGGCAGCGCGACAGTACTGCTGTCTTCGAGCATGATTGCTTCAAATCGGTTCACCAATTCCAGAGGCACTTGCCGATCCGCCTCCACGACAACACCAGTCATCTCCTCCAAAATGGCATGCAGGAAATGGGCACATGCTTGGGTGAAGCGCTTGTGGACCGCCGTATCTGTCACCTCTATCTCCCGAAGCGTCGCCACTGATGCTAGCGTCTCCAGACTGGCCTCAGGATGGCTTAGCCAGCCAAAGACCAGCGTTTGAAGCAGATCGGCTCCGCTGAATTTTCTCTGCCGTTCAATACAACCGGTTTCGCGAGCTAACAAATTGGCTCGGTCCTCCAGGATGTGTTTCAAAGACTGCTCGACTTGTGCTACATTTGTCATGATATGGCTCCTTCTGTTCTCGATATCGGGGTTTTCTTTCTGATATCATCGCAGATGGAGCCGATCTTTACCTCATCCTTTCTTAAGTTGGTGCGTATGGGTCCAAGCTAGCTTGGACCCTACAAGTAAAGGTGCTTATTTAGGGGAATATGCCCTGTTTGTAATCGCTCAGGATCTCGTTGGCCGCTCGTGAACCCTCCTGAGCCCCTCCTTCCATGAAGCCCTGGTAATTGATGGAGCAGTGTTCGCCGCCGAAGTGGATCTTGCCCTGGCGCGCCTTCTCGTATCCGCTAAAGAGGGTGTACTGGCCGACGCGCCAGCAGGAGTAGCTGCCGAGTAGATTGGGATCACCGGTAGGATAGCTCAAGGTCGCTTTGCCGGTATAGTGAGGACTGATGCCGGGCCATACTTTCTCCAGTTGCGCCAGAAAGGTTTGAGCGTAATCCTGAATCTTGGGGTCGCTGCTGGTAGAGTAGGGCGAGGCCGGGTTATACGCGGCGCCGACATTACCGCCCGTGTAATCAACAATGATGCCCGTCGCTCCAGGCTGGGCGCGCGTCACATCCCAGGTATTCTGGATGCCTACGTCCGTATAGATATTGCCATTGCTGACCCCCGGCCAGGCCCCGGTACTGTTCCAGTAGCGCGTATCAAACTGCAGCTGGAGCTTGGAGTTCGTGCCATAGCCAAGCTGGGTAATGGCCGTTTTCTTGAGGCTGTCAAAACCAGCCTGGCTGTAGTTTAGCGTACGTAGGACGCTGAACGGCAGGGTCAGGATCACACGGTCGTAGGTGGCCGTTTGAGTACCTGTGGGTGATGAGAGCGTCAACGTAATGCTGCCATCGGCGTTGGTCGTGATCACCGTCATACGCGTATTGAGCTTCACTGAACCGGTGGGGAGCGCGTTGGCGATAGCCGCTGGAAGCTGCTCGTTCCCTCCTACGATGTGGTAGCGCTCATTGGATTTGCCAAAGATGCTGAAATTACCCGGTGTGGCCTGGTAGCCAAGTAGATACACCAGGTTGAGAGAGCTTTGATCTCTGGTCTCGCGCCCATACTCGATGTTGTAGGCCACATCCAGTAGCTGCCCCATATTGGAGGCGTGGCCACCAGTCACATATTGCTCAATCCAATCGTAGACACTGGTATTGTCGAGCTGTTGCCCAAAGGCGGTGTAGCTATTGTAGAGCGTGGGAAAGGGAGCCTGCTGGACCTGTCCCTGCAAGACATTATGAACCTGCTGGAAGTCACTATCCGCCTGTGATTGGGAATAATACTTGCCAAAGAAATAATAGGTATCTTCTGAGCCGTTAGGCTGGGCGGACAACAGGTCGGCCGTTTGCAGGTTAAAACGCTGAGTGAGTTGCAGGATGGTCTTGTGTGAGCTATCGATCAGCTCAGCGCACCACTCGCTGGTCTGTCCATTCGCCCAGGTTGTGGTGTTGGAGTGCATGCGTCCACCGACGCGGGAAGAGGCTTCAAATACAGTAGAGACATAGCCAGCATCCTGGAGCGTCAGGGCGGCATTCAGGCCTGCGACACCACCACCAATGATGGCGATGCGTGGCGAGCCTACGATATGAGAACCCGGAGTACTGGTCGCGTGCGCCCTGGGAATGGCAATATCAGCGAGCGCCAGGCCCGCGACGACAGCGCCTGAGCCTTTGAGAAATTGGCGGCGGTTCAGGTCTGCTCGTCGCTGCCGACGTACCTCATCGACAGAGACTCCTCTGTCTGAGGCCTCCGCATGTTCACTGGCAAGCCGTTGTAGCGCGCGTATGAGGGGAGTTCGAGCCATACATAGAATCCTTTCTGTATTGCCCTTAATGTATTAATCGAGGTTGAAAATAAAGTCATACTCTGAACCTATGGGATTCCCGCGTGCGTGCAATCGCATCTCTCCATGCACGTTTTTGTAGATGCCAGTCCCACCGGTGATAGCGAGTATGGAGTCGGCGCCGCTATCGTAATAAGGGCCCTCAACCGTAATTTGTCCTCCAGCGAGCAATGTGGTCCAGTTGCATTCGTAAGCTGTCCCTACCACTGTGCGTATACAATTTCCGTTATCGTTGCCGACCTTGTGTGTATCGGCGGCATCAAAGACGGGATTGGCGAAAGGGAGTAGGTCGCCCACCGAGTCGCCCTTGGGACCGACATCCACAACAGTATCCGTGATGGCGTGTTCAACGACGTGTACAACTCTGCCATGTTCAACTGGTGCTGCCTGGACATCCGTGTGTAGTGATGTCAAGCTAACAGCGGCAATAACAAGAGCTAAAAGCGTGGCAATAGAAACGGGGATAAAAAACTTTCTCATCTTGCATCTCCTTGGACGATAATAGATAGGACGGCACTGTACCTACCTGGGATAAAAGCTCTTTACTTGAGCACGTGAAGGGATGAGCCTGAGAACCGGGCGCGTGGTCATAGTGCGAGCAAGAGTGTAGAGACAGAGCCATACACATTGGACGTTCCAGATAGACCTGTCTCTATAGAACAGTATAGAGAAGAAAATCGAAGAAAAACAGTGGTACAAGCGATAAATTCATAGTGCGCTTTTTATCCAGGCGAGATAGCATTATCTATAAAAAGAGTTGAAAATCAGCGCATTGTAGGGTCTATGCCGGCATGGACCCTACACGATTCATGTGCGTCCTTCTAGTCAAGATAAATGCTCACGATAAGCGACAGGCTGAGATTGGATATACTCTTGCGCGAGCATACCACGGAAAAGGCTACCCCACTGAGGCGGTTACCTGCTGGCTCAACTACGCCTTCCAGGCCTTCCACCTCTATCGCGTTATCGCCATTGCCGACTGCGAGAATCACGCCTCTTATGCTCTGATGGAACGCCTTGGTATGCGCCACGAGGGCCACTTTATCCAAACGGAGCAAAATCCCAAAACAACAAAGTACCTGCAAGAGGTGGAAATAAAAAAGAGCAAGGTTGGAGAAGTTTTGCGCCTCCTTCTCTGCTAGAATGTTCCTTGCCGAGCACAGACGTGCCAGCTCCTCTCCTGAGTGGAGAGGGGCATGACTCACGCACGCTCATGGACTTCCGTTCTGACTCGACAGAGAAGAAAGTAAAAGAGGTAGAAAATATGATTAACGGAATAATCGCGACGGTAGTGTTCGTCCGAGACCTGGCCAGCTGTACGACGTTTTATCGAGATACGTTCAAACTTCCGTATATGGGGAGCGACGCCAATTCTTCCACTTTCCTTCTGCAAGAACGGCACCTGATCCTGCTCTCGATCTCAGGTGCCGCAGACCTGCTGGGCGCGGATCTCAATACGTTCAAGATCGATGGAGCTCCTCGCGTCGTTCTGGCTGCCAGTGTTGAGGATGTCGACGCCGCATATGAGGCGCTCAAAGTAGAGGGTGTCACATTCCTCAGACCCCCAACTGACCAGTCCTGGGGGCTGCGCACGGCACACTTTGCCGATCCAGAAGGCAACCTCTGGGAGATCAACCAACCTATAGAAACAAAGACAGAGGGATAGGCGAAGCCATTCTGTGGCTATCGCGCCAATTGCTCTCATTGTACTCTCTTTACAGAGAACGTGGCGATTCATCCCCGGTCATTTGATGCCGGGGATGAATCGCCACCCTCAGCGTGCGAGAAGAGAACAGGAGAAAACATGCCAAAAGAACTTGTGTTCTTCCGGTCTCTCTGGTACAATAGACGCACGATGATTGATCGCACGTGTGCGTCCAAAGGAGGAGCGGAAGTGCCCAAGAAATGCCAGGGACCGAGAAAGCAGAAAGAGCAGCAGGAGAAACGGCCTGCGACCCCCACCTTTCTGCTCGAGTTGCCTCTGGTCGTCGATCCAGGACAAGCCGTCCGCCTGCGCGCCCACCTGGAAGCCGCTCGTCAGCTCTACAATGCCATCCTCTCTGAAGGCCAAACGCGTTTGAGGCGCATGCGGGCTGATCCCGCCTGGCAAGAGGCCCGCGCCCTTCCTCGCACCCACAAGGCGGAGCGAGCAGCGGCCTTCTCTGCCTTGCGTAAGACGTATGGTTTCACCGAAGCGGCCTTGCATGAAGCGGTCAAAGGACTGCGCGTGGGCTGGATTGCCGAACACATCGAGGCCGTGCTGGCGCAAACGCTGGCCACACGCGCCTACCGCGCCCTCAACCGGGTATGCCTGGGCAAGGCCAAACGGGTCCGCTTCAAGAGCCGAGGACGTGGCTTCTCCAGCATCGAGAACAAACGCAACGATACGAGTCTCCGCTTTGTCCTGCTGCCGCCAGAAGCCGGAAACGCAGGGTATCTGCTCTGGAACGGAGACCAGCTGCCTGCCCTCATCGACTGGAAGGATGAGGTGGTGACCCATGGTCTGGGGCACCGGATCAAGTATGCCCGCCTCATCTAACGCCCCGCCAGCAGCTCCAGAGCGGCTGGTGCCGATGCGCAGGGCGATCGCTACGTTGTCCAACTGGCACTGGAAGGCAAGCCCCACCACAAACCCAAGCACACGATTGGCAAGAGCATCGTAGGAGGAGATCTGGGACCCTCGAGCCTGGCTGTTGTTCCCCAGGAAGGGGAGGCACGCCTGGAGGTGTTCTGTGCCGAACTGGCTCCTGAGGCCTGTGCCATCCGTCGCCTGCAGCGGCAGATGGATCGGCAGAGGCGAGCGGCCAATCCTGAGCACTATGACGAGAAGGGGCGCATCAAAAAGCAGGGCAAGCAGAAACTGCGGTGGAAGCAGAGCAAGGGCTACCAGGCCACCAGACGGCGCAAGGCGAGCAAAGAGCGCAGGCTGGCTGCCCACCGCAAGAGCCTGCATGGGCGCAAGGTGCATGAAGTCGTGGCGATGGGTAATACCGTCATTCTCGAAAAGATTTCCTACAAGGCGTGGCAGAAGCAGTTTGGCAAGAGCGTGGGACTGCGAGCACCAGGGATGTTTGTGGAACTGTTGAGACGCACCGTTGCAAGCACGGGCGGCACCCTGATCGAGGTCTCCACACGCAAGACGGCGCTGAGCCAATGGTGCCATGGCTGTGGCAGACGGGTCAAGAAGCCCCTCTCCCAGCGCTGGCACCAGTGCACATGTGGCGTGGGTCCCGTCCAACGAGACCTGTATTCGGCGTTTCTTGCCGCCTACCTTGATCCAGCAGACCCCATTCCCTCGTGTGCCCGATACCAGGGGTATTGGGAGGGTGCGGAGGCGCGCCTGCGGGCAGCACACGAGCGTCTCACACAACGCGCGAAAGAGGGGCAGATCTTGCCCCGAAGCTTTGGCATCTCCAGAGCCAGAGCGCGTCTGCCGAAAAGTCTGAGTGGACCCACACAAGAGCCAGCGTTCCTTGCCCAAGCAGGGAGGCTGGAAGCGTGGACGGAACGCTCAGAACCCCCGCTGCTTTCGCACGGGGAGTCTTCAGCAGTGGACTCAGACCTCCAGGCGATACCAGTGGCGGGCGTTGGCGCGCCAGAGCTTCTCGCGAGCTGTGGTCGAGAGCTCGCTTGTCAGGGCGTCGAGGGTCTCGACCCAGCGCGTATAGGAGCTGGCCAGGAGCATGACTGGCCAGTCGCTGCCAAATAAGACGCGCTCTTCACCAAATGCGTTGAGGGCATCGTGTATGTAGGGTTTGATATCATTGGGTTTCCAGGTGCTGTGGTTGGCCTCAGTCACCACACCGCTGATCTTGCAGGCCACGTTGGGGTGCCGCGCAAGCTCGTTTAGTTGCTTACGCCATGGTTCGCGTTCTCCCCTGGCAATGGCGGGCTTCCCCAGGTGGTCGAGTATAAAGCGTATCTGAGGACAGCGCTCTACCAGCTGGGTGACCTCTGGAAGCTGCTCATGACGAATGCAGAGATCGAATGAGAGACCATAGTCTGCCAGGAGCTGAACCCCTTCGAGAAAGTTCGGCAAGAGGCAGAAGCCAAGGGCCTCACCCTGAACGTTACGCCGCACACCCTTGATCAAGGGGCCAAGCGTGGTAAGGACCTGTAAGTGTTGCGTGGCTCCTGCTCCAAGTTCGAGGGGAGCAGCGGCTACAATTCCTTGCAGCCACTTATCCTGTTGTGCCAACTCTACTACCCAGGAGGCCTCGGCGAGTGCCTGAGCTGGCTCAACCCCTGTCTCGACGAAGACAAAGGCCTCTACCGCTTGTATGCTGGTAGCCTGGGTAAATTCAGCGAGGCCATAGTTCTGGTCAAGCGTGGCATCCCCTGCCAGCCAGGAACGTTCAAGATGGTCACGTTGCCAGAGGTGGACATGGGTGTCTATGAGAGCGAAATCAGGCATGGGTGACATCCTTTACCTTCAGCCAGAGTTCTTCTGGAATGGAATACTGGGCCAGGGCCAGCGTCTGCTCCAGGCGTTCGGGTTTGGAGATACCGACGATAGTAGAGGTAACCCGTGGATCGCGCAGGGAGAACTGAAGTGCCAGCGCCGCCAGCGGTACATCATATCCCTGGCAGAGCTTTTCCAGGGCGAATGCCTGCTTGAGCATGGCCTCTGACGCCTGCCCATACATATAGCGTGGGTAGGCTGAAGGTCCCTTGGCCAGGATGCCCGAGCCATAGGGGGCGGCATTGACGGCGGCGACTCCATGCGCCTGGCAGGTATCCCAGAAGGGTGAGGCCTCTCGCTCCAGCAGAGTGTAGCGATTGTGCGAGATCGCGACGCTGAAGAGGTCGGTCTCTACAAATCGGGTCATCATATCGATGGGGCCGCCCGCGATACCAATATGTTCTATTACTCCCTCGGCCTGAAGCTGACGCATAACCTCGACGGGTCCGCCAGGGGCCATGGACGCCTCAAAGCCGATATGTTCTGGATCATGCAGATAGCAGAGTTGTAGGCGTTCTACACCGAGCAGGCACAGGCTGCGCTCCACGCTACGGCGTATCTGTGCTCCGCTGAAATCACCTGTGGTCAGGTCACGATCAGACTTACTGGCGAGCACAAAGCCAGGAGGCAAGCCGCCAAGCTCGCGTAGGACGAGGCCAATGCGGCGCTCGCTCTCGCCATCACCATAGGCGGCGGCGGTATCCACAAAGGAAATGGGGCCGGCGAAGATGGCGCGAATAGTGGTGAGGGCCTGTTCCTCGCTCACTGCGTAATCAAATGTTTCGGGCATATTACCCAGTTCGGCGCAGCCAATGCAGAGCGCGGGCACCTGTAAACCTGTTTTTCCCAGTGGGCGTAGTGTAAGCGCGTTTCCCATGGTGTCTCCTATGAACGCAGCGTGCAAAACAATTTTAGCCATTTGATTGCATAAATATAAATATATAATAACTACCTGGCAGTTCCTACTTGGCAGTCCAGCCGCCATCAATGACCAGGGCGCTTCCGGTGACGAAGGCCGCCTCCTCTGAGGCCAGGTAGAGCGCGGCGGAGGCGATTTCGTCTGGGCGTCCCATGCGTCCAATTGGTTGGCGCGCGTGGAGCGACTGGCGTACCTCATCCTCGCGTCCGGGGAAGTTGCGCTGGAGATAGCCTTCTACGAAGGGAGAATGGACGGTGCCGGGACAAATAGCGTTGCAGCGAATGCCCTGTTGCACGAAATCAACAGCGATGCTGCGAGTCAGCGAGAGCACCGCGCCCTTGCTCGCCGAGTAGGGAAGGCGCTGTTCAACGCCGATCTGGGCCGCGACCGAGGAGATATTAATGATCGTGCCGCCCTTTGGCTCCTGCTTGAGCATCTGGCGCACCGCCTCACGCGCGCAGCGGAAGACGCCCCCGGCATTGACGTTCATCACGCGCTCCCAATCCTCGTCGCTAGTCTCCAGAATCGTACCCACATGACTGATGCCCGCATTGTTCACGGAGATATCGATACGACCATACTGCCTGGCGATAGCCGCGAAGGCCTCCTGTACCTGGGAAGTGTTGGCCACATCTAGCTCCTGTGGCTGAGCTTGCCCACCCTCGGCCTTGATATCCGCCGCGACCCGCTCAGCAGCATCCAGGCGGAGATCAGCGATGATGACCTGCGCGCCCTGTTTGGCGAACAAGCGCGCAATGGCCTCGCCAATGCCAGAACCTGCCCCTGTAATAAAGGCGACTTTATTGTGTAACGAAAACATCCTTGCCTCCTCTTAATGTGTTGGTTGATCATCCAGCAGGCGGCGCTTGACCTCCTGACGGTAAGCCTGGTAGACGGAATCAATGTGTTGCTGCATGGCGAGAGCTGCCTCTTCTCCCTGGCCGTTACGTAAGGCCTCAAAGATCGCTATATGTTGCTGTGCAGACTCGCGTAAAGAGCCAGGATAGCCGCCTACCGCCAGTTTGACGGCCCAGCGCTGCAAGCTAATAACATTCTTGATCGTCTCGATGAAAAAGGGATTATGTGTGGCCTGGGCAATGGCCTGGTGGAACTGATTGTCGCTGAGAATAAACGTATCGCGCTGCTCTCCTTCAGCGGCCCGCCAGTTCTCAGCGATCAGGCGCTCCAGTTCGCGGAGTTCAGCCAGGGTGATATGTGTAGCAGCCAGGCGTGTGGTAAGCATCTCTTGTTGGCCGCGAAACTCGAAAAGCGCCTGTACCTGGTCTGGTTCGACAGCGAGTGAGAGATGCAGGGTGCCAGGGGTCTGGCCCGCGACATACACACCGAAGCCCTTGCGTACCCCGACCAGGCCTGTGGCTGTGAGATATTTGACTGCCTCACGGACCACGCTACGACTCACACCGAAACGCTCGCCCAGGGCCTGCTCCGTAGGAAGGCGCTCGCCAGATTTGAGTCTGGAGGCCACAATAAAATTAATGATATGTTCCGCAACCTGTTGATATTGGGGGCGATAGGCCGTCTCCAACCCTGGCCCTCCAGCATTCTCTTCCGCTAGCACGTCGCTGCTCCTCACCCGCTATAGCAAACATCCATATTAGTGGTGAATTCACGTAGTTAGGACTCTGCTCACCCGAGAAAGTCCATGCTTGCATGGACCATAAGTATGACTTATATTATTGATAATGACAGATATATTGAAATAAGTATAACATAAGTGGCGAGATTTGCTAAGTGGATAATGAATACCCTCTGTGCCACTTTGCTCACTTGACAGTCCAGTATGAGCATGGTATACCCTTTTATGTGTCCTAAAAAAGGAGCGAAAGGCCGTGAGATACAAAAATCAGGGCTTTATCCTGGCCTGGCGCTAGTAAGCAAGTACGCTTTGTGTGTAGGGGCCAGTAGAAATATATCATACTTATTTTTGGCTTCTTGTCTGTAACATGCTATCTGTTAGATATCGCGTTTATGAAGGAGTGTGCGCTTTGGCAATAAAGATCACAGCTATTCAGGTCCACGATGTGCGTTTTCCCACTTCGCGGAGCCTGGACGGCTCAGATGCGATGAACAAAGATCCCGACTACTCGGCTGCTTATGTCGTGTTGCGCACCGACGAACCCACCGGTCTGGAGGGCCATGGGATGACCTTCACCATTGGCCGGGGTACCGAGGTCGTGGTGGCCGCGATCCAGGCCCTTGCTTACCTGGTAGAAGGGCATGCACTGGAAGAGTTCACTGCCGATATGGGGGCCTTCTGGCGCTATATTACGGGTGACAGCCAGTTGCGTTGGATCGGACCAGAGAAGGGGGTTATTCATCTGGCGACCGCCGCGCTGGTCAATGCGGTCTGGGATCTATGGGCCAAGGTCGAGGGAAAACCTCTCTGGAAGCTGGTCACGGATATGACGCCTGAGGAGCTGGTACGCTGCATTGATTTTCGCTATATTACCGATCTTTTAACGCCTGAAGAGGCGCTTGAATTGTTGCAGCGCCAGGCTCCAGGGAAGGCCGAACGTGAGGCCGAGTTGCTGAGTAAGGGTTATCCCGCCTACACAACCTCGGCAGGCTGGTCGGGATATAGTGATGAGCATATGCGCAATCTGTGCCGCACTGCTCTGGCGGAGGGCTGGACACGCTTTAAGCTCAAGGTTGGCGTGAGTCCCGAGGACGACGCTCGGCGGGCGCGCATCATGCGCGAAGAGATTGGCCCGCAGAACCTTATGATGATGGATGCGAACCAGGTCTGGGAGGTCGACGAGGCTATAGAGCATATGCGAGACCTGGCACAATTCCAACCCTGGTGGATCGAGGAGCCAACCAGCCCGGACGATATTCTAGGGCATGCCAGGATCGCTCAGGCGCTCGCACCCATCCATGTCGCGACAGGCGAGCATGTACAGAACCGCATCGTTTTCAAGCAACTGTTGCAGGCTGGCGCGATTGGCGTTTGCCAGATTGATGCCTGTCGGCTCGGTGGGGTCAATGAAGTGCTAGCTGTGCTCCTGATGGCAGCCAAATGTGGGGTCGCGGTCTGTCCACACGCGGGCGGCGTAGGCCTATGTGAATATGTGCAGCACCTCGCCATGCTGGATTATATCGCTATTAGTGGCACTATAGAGCAGCGAATGCTGGAATATGCTGCGCACCTGCATGAGCACTTTTTGTACCCGGTTCGCCTGCAAGGTGGACACTATCTCGTCCCCACTGAGCCGGGCTATAGCATTGAGATGCGCCCAGAGTCATTACAAGAGTACCGTTATCCATCTGGTCCTGCCTGGGCCAGGTAACGGCCTGAGAGTAACGTGTACATATAGAACTTCAACAATGAAGTGGAGGGGATCGATGACTACGATAGATGCGAGTACCAATCAGACAGTCGTACCGGAGCGTGCACGCTGGTTTACTCATGACCGCTTTGGCCTCTTTATTCACTGGGGAATCTACTCGGCAATCGCGCGCTATGGGCGTGGAGGGCTGGCTGAGTGGTCTAAGAGCATGGACCAGATCAGCGAAGAGGAATATCAGACCTATTTCGAGACCTTCGATCCTGATCTCTACAATCCTGTCGCGTGGGCGAAGAGCGCGAAGGCGGCGGGCATGAAGTACGCGGTCATTACGACCAAGCATCACGATGGCTTCTGCCTGTGGGATACGCAACTGACGGATTATAAGGCTACCAACACACCAGCCGGTCGTGATTTAATTCGCGAATGGGTAGAGGCTTTTCGTGCTGAGGGCCTGCGCGTGGGCTTCTATTATTCGCTTATCGACTGGCATCATCCTCACTTTCCCCTGGACGGCTTTCACCCCAGGCGCGAAGATCGGGTCGTGCGGGCAGAAGCAAGAGATATAAGCATCTATTTAGAGTATCTCAGGGGCCAGGTGCGCGAGCTGTTGACGAACTATGGCCCGATTGATGTTATGTGGTTTGACTTCTCCTATCCCGAGAGTGATTGGGGTTGGGCTAAAGGCAAGGGGCGCGATGACTGGCAATCTGAGCAACTGCTGGAACTGGTGCGCCAGCTAAGGCCTGATATCCTGCTGAACAATCGCCTCGACCTGCCCGCAGCGGCTGATTTTGTCACCCCTGAACAGGTGCAGCCACGAGGCTGGATTGAGGTCGATGGGCACCGTGTCACCTGGGAGGCCTGCCAGACGATCACCAGTAGCTGGGGCTATGACCGCGACAATCTGGACTGGAAGTCGCCCGACTTGCTTGTACGCCTGCTTATCGACGCCGTTTCAAAAGGTGGCAATATGCTCTTGAACACCGGCCCCACGGCTCGTGGCGAGATTGATCCACGCTCACAGGTGATTCTGGGAGAACTGGGAGCATGGATGAAGTGCCATGGACCAGCGATCTATGGCGCGAGCGCCAGCTCGTTTGCCGCACCTCTCGATTGTCGCCTGACCCAACGCGGCGATCGCCTGTATGTGCATCTCTTCTCCTGGCCCATGACCCACCTCTTTTTAGAAGGTCTGGCAGGCAAAGTCCGCTTCGTCCGCTTCCTGCACGATGGATCGCGCATCCGTTTTCACGATGGCACACTCGCTGGTAGTCATACCACCCCTTCTGGTGTGACGACTGATGTGTTGACGCTGGAGCTTCCCAGCCAGCGCCCCGATGTGCTCATCCCCGTGATTGAGCTGTACTTGCGTGAAGAATAAATTTCATTAAAAATGCACAGGCGACCGGCAGACACCGGTCGCCTGTGCATTTTTAATGAAATTTATGGATTGTGTTATTTTTTGTTTCTCTTTCGTTTCTACAAGTGTTGAAATATACATACCGATTCTGGTTGTGGGGAAATGTTGGAAGGGAATATTTCATGAGAATTACTGATCTTATCGCGACCCTGGCAGGGGTCATATCTATTGTCTCGGCTGCCGCTGGCGTCACGCAGTTTCTGGTAAACAATAGCAGGAATAAGGGCCTGCAGCAGCGTAAAAGCCTGATCATGCATTGTGTGCTTACGGTTATGTTGACAGTCGCCTTTGTGATGAGTGGAGTCGCTGTCTATGCCTTATTTCTGCATCCTCAAGTAACGGTGAACAACCAGGCAGCTATCACGCTTCCAGGCTTGCCAGGACACACTCCTTCGCCTGTAGTAACCGTGATCCAGGAAAATAAGTTCGCCGAAACTGCCATGGTCACAGTGACGCCTACTACATCGTCAACGGTGGGGAGTGATGATATACCCAAAACCTACAGCTTTAACCGCTCGCTGACCTGCCTCACCTCTTGCCAGGCCCAACTGGCTCTGACGCTAATAAAGGTCGTTGTGGACCCGGCTCAACAGAATACTACCTGGTATTTTACCGTGGCCAATAATGGGGCCACCGCCTGTAGCAGTATGTATGCGAGCGTGATTATCCAGGACGGAGCGGGTCATAAGCTGCTGGGAGGCCCTCCAGGAACATTGACGCAGCATGGCTTCTCACTCGATGCTGGTCAGACGCAGGAGCGTGATACAACGGTTTCCCTGGCGCCAAAGCCTGGCACATCCTACCTGCTCAAGATGTCATCTTCCTGTGAGCCAGTCGCTACAAACGCCACCTACCTGGTCGAAACACTGACCTTTAACTGATGTTACTGAGTAATAGAGTCTAGAGCATGAAGCGGGCATTGTGGCAATCTGCCACAATGCCCGCTTCATGCTCTAGACTCTATTATGCTTCTATGCTTCCAGGTTGAGCCAGCGAACCTCTTCAGGGGTGAGAGTGATGTTCACGGCCTCAAACGAGGTACGCGTCTCCGAGAGGGCGCGTGGCCCAATCAGGGGGAAGGTTGGGAAGGGCTGGTTCAGCACGTAGGCCAGGGCCAGAGTGATTGGCAGAATGCCGCGCTCACGGGCCATCTGGTTGACGCGCTCCAGGCGTTGGAAGTTATCCTCGCTATACCAGCAGCGCACGAGCTCAGGATCGGAGTGATCCTCCGGTTTTGCGCGCCCGGTGAAGAAGCCGCGAGCCTGGCTGGACCAGGGCATCAAGGCCATATTGTGCTCTGTGAGCCACGCGCGAGAACTTGCATCCGAGGCCGAGATGCAGCCTGCCCACACGGGATCGATCATGCGTGCCAGGCTAAAGTTATTACTGAGGGCGGAAAAGCCGGTCAGCCCGTGTTCTGCGGCCCACTGGTTGGCCTCTTGCAGGCGCTCAATGGACCAGTTGGATGCGCCAAAGACACGTATACGTCCGGCCTTCTTCTGCTCGTTGAGAACAGTGATAAATTCGCCTACAGGAATCTCGGGATTGTCGCGATGCATCATATAGATGTCGACGTAGTCTGTGCGCAGGCGCCCCAGGCTGATATCGAGCTGCTTAACGATCCATTCAGGCGTGCAGTATGGCGTGTGTGCGCCTTTGCCGAGGATGACCACCTGCTCGCGAATGCCGCGATTGGCGATCCACTGCCCCAGTAGCTTCTCGCAGGCGCCGCCGCCATAGATGAAGGCGGTGTCGAAGCAGTTGCCGCCGCGCTCGAAGTAGTCGTCCAGCATAACTGAGGCATGCGGCCACTCGGTCTGGTTATCCACACCCATGACCAGGCGGGAGACGGGCTTCTCCACTCCGGGCAGATTGCCATACTTCATGCTAGCATCCGAGCGGACACGCAGGGGACGCTGGCTTACCGTCAGGGTCTTACCCTCAGGTTTCTCCGCCTCATAGACGACACCGATGGCCTTGCGCCAGCGGTCAAGCGTCTGCATATTACCAAGTGTGTCCTCCCAGCTCATGGCAGGCGCTTGCAACTGCTCCAGGTAGGTGGCAACGGTATCGGCTTCGTTGCCATACAGGTCTACCTCGCTCTCAACGTCGATTTTCTCGCTCTGCCCATTTTTCTCTACGAGCAGATATGCCTGGCCGCGCTCGGGAAGCCATGGCGACTGGATGGTGATGGATCCCTTGCTGCCAAAGATGCGTACGTTGTTGTCTCCATTTACCTGGATGCCGGTGAAGAGCTGTGCCAGAACGCCACCTGGGAAGCTGAGTGAGGCCACGGTATATTCATCAACGCCTGTGGATCCAACCTGACCCACGGCGCTTACCTGTGTAGGTTCGACGAAGTCTTTGCCGTTGGCGATGCCCGCGATCATGCGTGCCATCGAGACGCTGTAGCAACCAACGTCGAGGATGCCGCCGCCTCCCAGTGCATTGTTGTAGAGGCGACTCTCGGGATTAAAGCCCGCATTAAAGCTAAAGGTGGCCTGTATCACGCGAATATCGCCGATCGTTCCCGCCTGTAGCAGTTCGCGCAGCATCTGCGTCTGTGGGTGGCAGCGATACATAAAGGCCTCCATCAGGAAGACCTGGTGGCGCTGGGCCGCCTCCACAATAGCCATCGCCTCGGCATGGTTAAGCGCGATGGGCTTCTCACATAAGATATGTTTCCCGGCTTCCGCGGCACGAATGGCCCACTGCGCATGCTGAGGATGCGGCGTGGCGATGTAGACCGCCTGGACCTGCTCGTCAGCCAGCAGCTCCTCATAGCTGCCGTAGCAGCGTTCTACGCTCCATTGCGCGCCGAAGGCATCGGCTGCTTCCTGACTACGACTGCCAACGGCAACCAGTGTTCCCGTCTCTGAATTGGCCAGGCCTTTGGCGAAGACGCCAGCGATCCTGCCAGTACCCAAAATACCCCAGGCTAGTTTGCTGCTCAAAATAGGTTCCTCCTTATTTACTCCTGTATGTGTAATAGTCTACAATCTCTGGCTGCTTTCTGCTAGGGCTGGATGGGCCTTTTTAGAGCTTGCGAGTGGGGAAAGGGGATGATAGACTTTATTTATCAGCTTCAATGGGTTGGCCGACGCTGCTAAAGCACGCGTCTACATATGGGGCATGATATGTAGACGCGTGCTTTAGCAGCGTCGAGCTGCCCTCTCAAATATATGCGTTTATCATTGATAATCCCCAGGTTGGAGGTAGGATGTCCGATATGGATGCACGGTTTTCCTCTGCGTGTGGAGAGGAGGATGGAAAGCAGGCGATGCCTAAAGCATTGCAGGAGGATAAAGAGCTACCATATGTGCCCAGTGGGGCGCTGGTCGTCATTATTTTAGGGGCCTTGAGCGCGTTTGGCCCGCTCTCGATGGATATGTATTTGCCCTCGCTGCCTGCCCTGGCACATGACTTTAGTGCCAGTACCTCCCAGGTACAGATTACCCTGAGTACCTGCCTGCTAGGCCTGGCTTCTGGTCAGCTTATCGCTGGCCCTCTTAGTGACGCAGCTGGACGTCGACGCCCGCTCCTTATTGGTGTTGCGCTCTACGCGGTCGCTTCTCTCCTGTGCGTTGTCGCCCCCTCGGTATTTACGCTGGCAGTGCTGCGCTTTGTGCAGGGGCTTGCGGGCGCGGCTGGCATTGTTATTTCGCGTGCTGTGGTGCGTGACCTGTATTCAGGGGTGGCGGCGGCGCGTTTCTTCTCGCTGCTCATGCTGGTGAATGGCCTGGCGCCCATTCTTGCCCCGATCATTGGGAGTCAGTTGTTGCGCTTTACCTCCTGGCGGGGCGTGTTTGTGACCCTGGCGATTATTGGCGTGATCCTCTTCTTGCTCTCCGCCTTTGGTCTCAAGGAGACGCATTCCGTGGAGCGACGCCAGACGGGTGGGCTTGCGGCAACGCTCTCCGCCTTCCGCGTTTTGTGCTCTGATCGTCTCTTTATCGGCTATGCCCTGGCGGGTGGCCTCTCCTTCGCCGCCATGTTTGCTTATATCTCTGGCTCATCCTTTGTCTTGCAGGATATCTATGGGGTCTCGCCCCAACTCTTTGGGGTGCTTTTTGGTATCAATGCCCTGGGCATCGTCGTAGCTGGGCAGGTAAATGGCAGGCTCGTAGGTCGCATCTCGGCGCGAGGGTTGCTCACATGCGGTTTGAGTTCGGTGGCCTTTGGCGGACTCGCTCTGTTGCTCGTGGCCGTGAGTGGTGTAGGGCTGGTTGGCATCCTCCCAGCGTTCTTTATCATCGTAGCCAGCCAGGGCCTGGTTATGCCCAACTCGGCTGCGCTGGGCCTGGCCGATCATCCACGTATCGCGGGTAGCGCCTCGGCTCTACTCGGAATGCTGCAATACGCGATTGGGGCCCTGGTCGCGCCGCTGGTCGGCCTGGGCGGCGGCAAGACTGCTCTGCCTATGTCCCTGGTTATCGCCTTCTGTGGTGTGGCCTCGCTTGGTATCTTTCTCCTGCTCTGCCGCACTCGCCAGCGCCTCGCCTGAGCCAAGTAGCCGCGTACGCGAGTAGCGGGCCGGGTCTTTTAGTATACCAGGAATAGCATACGAATACATCGTCCTTCTGGGCGGTGTATTCTTTTTTTGAGCGGTGTATGATCTGCGCCAGTGAAAAAGAAAGGACGCGAAAAAGATGATTCGTATTGGATTGATTGGTGAGTATAAGCCTGAGGTGCAGGCACATATCGCCATTCCCCAGGCGTTGGCCCTGGCAGCTAATGAACTTGGTTGTCAATATGAGGCGGAGTGGCTGGAGACACCTCTATTTGAGCAGGACGCTGAAGAGAAGCTGGCAGGCTACCAGGCTTTATGGTTTATTCCCAATACTCCCTATGCTAGTATGGGTGGAGCTTTGAAGGCTCTACAATATGCACGCGAGCGGCTGATTCCTACGCTGGGGACCTGCGGTGGTTGTCAGCATATGCTTATCGAGTATGCGCGCAATATGCTGGGCATCCGTGAGGCGGACCATGCAGAGGAGCATCCCGATGCCACTGTGCTCCTGATTACGCCGCTAGCCTGCTCTAACACAGGAGTTATTACTATCTGCCATCTCTCTCCTGGCTCGCATGTGGCGAGCATCTATGGGGTAAGCGAGGCCACTGAACAGTATGGTACCTGTAACTACGGACCAAATGCGCAATTCTGGCCGGAGCTTGAGCGGGGCGGTATGCATATCAGCGGTAGAGACCAGCAGGGCGAGGCCCGCATCATTGAGCTTGAGCGGCATCCCTTTTATATCGGTACTCTCTTCCAGCCGGAGCGCTCAGCTTTTAAGCAGGTTGTCCATCCTCTCATTCGCGCCTACCTCCAGGCCGCAAATGAGCTAGTTATTCCTCAATCATAGATCTCGCCCGTAATAATGGAAGGGTTTGTGGCGCTAGAAGTGCCACAAACCCTTCCATTATTAAATTTCGATGTCTGCGACGGAGTCGCGAATCCAGGTGGGGCGGTAGGGGAAGCGCTCGACCTGTTCGCGGGAAGTGACGCCGGTGAGGACCAAAATGGTGCGCAGACCACTCTCAATTCCTGAGATCATATCTGTATCCATGCGATCGCCAATCATGACGGTCTCTTCGGAATGGGCGTTGAGCTTGCGCAGAGCGGTGCGCATCATCAGCGGGTTGGGTTTACCGATGTAGTAGGGCTTGATGCCGGTAGCGGCGCTGATGAGGGCCGCCACGGCGCCGGTAGCGGGGACGGTTCCGCCCTCACCTGGTCCCATGGGATCTGGATTGGTTGCGATAAAGCGCGCGCCATTCAAGATGAAGCGGATGGCCTGGGTGATGCGCTGGAAGCTATAGGTCGTGGTCTCGCCGAGCACGACATACTCAGGGTCCTGGTCGGTGATGATATAGTCAACGTCGTGTAGGGCCGTCGTCAGGCCGGATTCGCCGATGACGTAGGCGCGTCCGCTGGGGCGCTGAGAGTGCAGGAACTGCGCCGTGGCGAGCGCGGATGTGAAGATAGACTCTTTGGGCACATCCAAGCCGATATAAGCCAGGCGTACCTGGAGGTCGCGAGGAGTATATTGTGAGTTATTGGTTAGGATCAGAAAGGGGATTTCCTGGTCGCGCAGGCGTTTCACAAACTCCGCCGCGCCGGGAATGATCGTCGAGCCACGTACGAGCACTCCATCCATATCTGATAGATAATTTTTGACGCCTTCCATGTGCTTTCTCCTTTTCACGCGAGCCAGGGAGAATGTATGAGATTGAGATAAGGGCTGCGTATGCCTGGCTCCGCCTCTGTTGTCTTCTCTACATGCTACCATATCTATGTAGAGAATGCGCATCAGCTTTTTGTCGCGATTAAATAGAGCTTGTTTTGCAGAAAAGGGGTGTGGTGCGGCTGGTCAGCCGCACCACACCCCTTTTCTACAAAACAAGCTCTATTTAGATTCCTTCTCGTGGTGACCACCGAACTCGAAGCGCATGGCTGAGAGGATCTTGTTGCCATATTCGCCCTCACCGCGCGAACTGAAGCGCGAGAAGAGCGCGGCGCTGAGAACGTGTGCAGGCATGCCCTCATCGATAGCGGCCTGTATCGTCCAGCGACCCTCGCCCGAGTCGGAGACGCGCCCCTGGAATTGTGAGAGGTTGGGATCCTTGAGCAGGGCGTGCGCTGTCAGGTCCAGCAGCCAGGAGCCAACTACGCTACCACGTCGCCAGAGCTCGGCAACTTCGGGAATGTCGATGTCATACTGGTAGAAACGAGGATCTTGCAGGGGAGCTGTCTCAGCATCGATCTCGTGTGTGTTTTTGCCGATATTGGCCTTCTGCAGAATGCCAAATCCCTCGGCGTATGCGGCCATGATGCCATATTCGATGCCATTATGGACCATCTTGACAAAGTGACCGGCGCCATGGGGTCCGCAGTGGAGATAGCCCTCCTCAGCGGTGCCACCTTTCTGCCCGCGTTCCGGTGTGGCTGGTGCGGTCTCTTTTCCAGGTGCCAAAGCCTTAAATATGGGATCAAGGTAGGCAACCGTTTCATCCTCGCCGCCAATCATCTGGCAGTAGCCGCGCTCGAGTCCCCAGACACCGCCGCTGGTACCGCTATCCACATAATGGATGCCATGCTTCTCAAGCATATCAGCTCTGCGAATATCATCGCGATAGTAGGAGTTGCCGCCATCGACGATGATATCACCTTTATCTAGCAAGGGGACGAGTGTCTCCAGTGTAGCATCGACTGAGGCTGCGGGTACCATAACCCAGATGATGCGCCTGGGTTGAAGCTTGCTCACCAGGTCTTGCAGCGAAGTTGCACCATCGCTGATTGAACCATCCTGAATACGAGCCTGGACTGTTTCCTGGCGTCTTGCATAGCCGACACACTTGTGTCCAGCCCTCAAGAGGCGCTTAGCCATATTGGCTCCCATGCGCCCAATTCCAATCATTCCGATCTCCATCGAGATCTCCTTTCAACTGCACGGATTTACGCGTTTGTATGCAGGTTGCAAAGATATTATATCTCTTTATAACTCTTTGCTCTACACGCAATAGCCATTTTTCCTGTTTCATGCTGGGAAAAATGTGCATGCTAAAGTCAAGCTCAGACTACCTCTATAACCTGAGTAACAGAATCTGTTATGTTTTCTCGTCCCATGCGATTATTATAGGCGAGATCTCAAATAGCATAAGGATGTCCCTATGAAGCAATTATCGATCACGCCTGCGCAGGCAACGGACGCCGCGCTATATCAACGCTATGCTTCTGTCATTTTCGCCTATCTTCTGCGGCAAGTCAATTCGCGTGAGGACGCGGAGGACCTGCTGGTCGATATATTTATGGCAGTCCTGGAGAAAAGCTCATTGGCAAGTATGGATGAGCAGCGTGTCGCCGCCTGGATCTGGACGGTTGCGCGCAACAAGGTTGTCGATTATCGCCGTCGTAGCAAGTATCGTGTGAGCATTGAGCTCGCGAAGGTCGAAGACGTGCTCTATGAGAGCGAGGAGCAGGCGCCCGAGCATATGGCCCTCAAGCACGAGGAACGGCAGACGTTACACACTATCTTGCAAGAATTACCGGAGCTCCAACGTGAAATCGTCCATTTGCGGTTCGGACATGACCTCACCTGTGGTCAAATCGCGACCGTGATTGATAAGAGCGAGGCGGCGGTGCGCATGACGCTGCACCGCACGCTCAAGCTTCTACGCACGCTCTATACCCGTAACGAGAAAGGAGGCACCCTGTGAGTCACGAAGACACATCCTTTATTCCCGAGCACCTGGATCAACAGATCGAGCATCCGGCTGCATCCCTTGCGCCCATTGATCAGCGTCTGGTACAGGAGTTACGCCAGGAGTACCAGGCCGATGCCCACGCCAACGCCCAATCCTTGCAGCGTGCCTGGGAGCGTCTGGAGAGTATCAAACGCGAGCGCGCCTTACAAGATCATGTTAGAGCCGCTTCTCAGCCTCTCTCTATTCAAGAGATACAGCAAAGGAAGCGAAATATGAAGAAAGATCTGAAGCAAGAAACAGAGATCTCGCCACGGAGCAGCATCAAGCGAACCATGAGCCTGCTCGTCGCCGTCCTGGTTGTCGCCATCATTGTAGGTAGTGCGGCATTCGTCTTTAGCATGGCTGGCAAAAAGAATGCCGCGCATACATCCAGTAATACTGCTGGCCAGGTAAAGGCGACTGCGACGCCAGTAGTAAATTCTTCCGGCATCTATATTACCTACCTGGCTGATTGGTCTACAACCGTCATCAGTAAACTGGATTCTCATACTCATACACCCTTGTGGAGCTATAAGAGCCCTGGCACTACAGTGAATCCCGCTGTGTATGGCAACACCGTATATGCCAGTGCTATGAACGATACAACCAATCAACCGCAACTTATGGCACTGGATGCTATGACTGGTAAGATACGCTGGGAAGCTGTTCTCAAATCAGTCCTATCATCCAATGCTCCGAGCAGTCCGGCTAACATGGGCTATCTCACAACTCCTGTGATTGTTGATGGCCAGGTATATGTGTTTAATCGTGCCGGAACGGTCTTCGCGTTCGATGCTAATACGGGCAAACAACTGTGGACATATAAAAGTGGAGCTACAGCACTTGTTGATGGAACCATTTATCCGAGTGGCGCGCCTGTTGTGAGCAATGGGGTACTCTATGGAGCGCTGGAGAGGACCTACTTCGCGGTCGACGCCAAAACTGGCAAGCAGATCTGGTCCTCTACTATCGGCGCGCAAGAGCAGGTGCTTAATGGCGTGCAGGTCACTGATGACTCGGTCTATGCCTCTTCTGCGGCCGTAAGCCAGCATCATGGAGGAATGTCGCTGCAAAGCTATGTCTATGCCTTCAATGCCAAGGATGGACAGCAACGCTGGAAGTTTTCCACCCAGAACTGGGTGAACGTCGCACCTGTTGTTGCCGATGGGCATATCTACTTCTTTGAGCGCAACCCCTTTGCCTCGCACTCGACGCTCCATGCGCTAGACGCTCAGGGGCATGAAGTCTGGCACAATGACTATGATACTGATCTCTATGCGCCCATTGCCGGGGGTGGCTATGTCAGCTTCAGCCGGGGAACATATGATCATACCAATGGTAAGGTCCTCTCATACACATTGTATGTACTGGATGCCGCGACCGGGAAGACGAGCTGGAAAAAAGATGTGGTGGCCGATCCCTCAAGTATTAACGAGGGTGTGCTCTACACCCAGGGCGCAAATCGCCAGCTCATCGCCTATGACCTGAAAGATGCCAAAGAGCTCTGGCACGGCCAGTACGGCGTCGATCTCGTCGACAAGATGGGGAGCCACAGCGCCTCGGTCCAACTTATAACTGTCATCCCCTAACCTATCATCCTATTCACGCTTAAGCAAGCAGGCCTGTTTGGTTTCGCACCAGATGGGTCTGCTTGCTTGATTTTTGGCCAGAGAAACGTATGTATTAATAAGCAGAACTATTTCATGACTTGCAACAAAGGATATATATGTCTATGTTGGAGCAAAACCTTCAACTTTCCGAGGAAGACGTGCGTTTGATTGAGGAAAACCAACTTGGTGAGCCTTTAAAGGTGTATCGCTTAAAAGCTAGGTACATTCGTTTCTGGCAGTGGTGCATTTGTATTATCATTGGGTTGAGTGTTTTATCTTTTGCGTTTGTTGTTAGTGATCTCCTTAGCTGGTATCCACAACACTCCAGTATTGGCTTCAACCTGTATGCTTTGCCAAGCTACACATTTAGATCTTTAGTAAATGGGGTGAGTGGTCTCTTGATAGGAGGTATATTGTATTGCATCATGTTCCAGCGGTCAAAGAACGAGCATCTTATCTTTTGTGAGCATGCAGCACTGCGAGTCACGAGACCGTTCAGGCGTAGCCGCTCCGAGATTGTATTTTTGACAGATATTGTGAGGATAATATCATCTAAATTTGATAGAGGAGAATATACTATCCTTTCGCGTGATGGCAAATGCCTTAAACTACGCAATTATCAAGATCAGGAAGAACTTATAGATATGCTTTGGGAGCAAAGTGAGGCCCTGCCATGAAAGCTGTAAAAGATACCGTCAAGCTATTTCGCCTTAACCACCGGCCGGGGAAAATAGTTTTATTGTCCTTGCTCGCATTGGATGTGATTCTTATATGCGATGTGTCATGGCTTGTAATTTTATTATTCACATCCTGGTCCTGGTATGAATTTTTTGGGCGAGTCGTGCCTATGGTAGTGATGGTACTGATTTTAAATGTTTATTGCTATTCAATATTTGGCGCTCATCTCACTTTATCTCGTGAGGGTATAACGCTCTGGGAGCAAAGTCAAACTTTCTTTTTGCCCTGGAAGAGTATCACTATGATCCAGGGCGCAGAAGATAAATTACTCATCATTCTAGAGGAGCCAGCTACATTCACAAACTCTTTGCGCGAAGGTAAACTTCAACTAAAGGCTGTGATAAAGCGTTCATTGTTGAATAGGCTTTTATATCGACTCGCAAAGCTTTCAGAGAGTAATATACAGCGACAATGGCTGTATGTTAATGCGCGTGGATATTTGCGTCAAAGACAAGCACGAGCAAGCTGGCAAGAGTACATGCAGAAGTATGGTTCACATATACGGATGATAGATATGTCGGAGCTAGGTGAGAGCGTTGTGCCGAAGGCGGATGTCGAGTAAAAGCGTTTGTGGCTTGGTAAGATGCCTCCCTTGAGATGTTGCCTGAAGAGAGACATCTTATGAGAGATAGCTAGAGCTTGATGTTGAGCAGGATGAGCAGGCCGAAGAGGGCGATGCCACAGCCAGAGAGGCGGTTGATCCATAAAAGCCAGGTTGCGGTTAAGCGCTCGCGCAGCAGGCTGACGCCGCTCACGAGGATGAGCCACCAGAGCAGGGAGCCGAGAAAGATCGTCAGCGTGACGACGAGCGCGGAGAGCGGGCCACTCGTCGTGCCCAAGCCGATGCCCGCGAAGATGAGAGCGAAAGAGAGAATGGTCATAGGGTTGGTCAGGGTGAGTAGGAGCGTCGTCACGTAAGCTCTGGGCAGGTTGACGGCTGAGACACTGTGCGCGGCCTTGCGAGCTGGAAGAGTGAGTGCTGTGCGGCAGCCCAGGTAGATCAAGAAGATCCCTCCTAGTAGGTGAACCCACCAGTTCTGGCTGATGAGCAGGTCGGAGAGCGCGGTCAGGCCAAAGGCGGAGATGCTGGCGTAAAGCCCATCGGTGCTGGCGATGCCCAGGCCCGATACCAGGCCATAGAGATAGCCACGCGTCAACGTGCGCTGAATGCAGAGCAAGCTCATAGGGCCGACCGCCGCGGCAATAGAGATACCAATAAAGAGCGTGCGGAAGAAGGTCGCGATATCCATCTGAATACTCCTTACAAAAGGCTAAAAAGGGAACAAAAAAACGCCAGACCTCATATCTCAGGTCTGGCGTTGGCTTTAGCCGTTAGCGGCTATGTGCTCTATGGAACTGTGGGAGAAGAAGACATGCCCAGAGAACCAGACCTGTACAGGCGCTGGCTCTGCTGCTGTTGAACATATGTGTTTGTGCTAAGAAGTAGCATCACAGGCATGTCTTTAATGGCCGATCCTTTTACCCTATTCTGCTTGAGTATAGCATAGCTAGCGGGAAATGTCTGCTGCTTTTGATGGAGAGGGTGTCCGTCATTTTTTTGCAATAGGCTTGGAGCGACAAGCAAGCGTTCGTTTCCAGGGATGATAGGAGGAAGGACGAGAAGAACCAGGCAAGGTGGCAGCAGGTGCCACCGGACGAGGCAGCGGCGCAACCGGTTTGGGAGTGGGGGGCCGAAACTGCAGGAGCCAAAGCATCAAGGAGGAAACCATCTGTTCCACATGAGGAAGCACCCGCTGTTTTCGGCGCAGCAGCAGCTGGCGATATTGCTCTGTGCAGATCTCTTGCCAACACGCTTCCCACCGCTCATTGCAGACGGCATTGCGTAAGGTGAGCATGGGGATTGACATGGCTGGGCTCCCAATGCATGCCCGCGCCTTTGAGGCGAGCTTCAACCACCACTTTATTGGCACTTTCCACCATCCCAGAGCCAATGGGCCAACCGAGCTTGCGGTAGTGGGGATACTGCATCAACGCTTCCCGTTTGAGAAAATAGCCCACCTGTTCACGCACTCCTTCCTGCTGGGCCAGATCGGCTGGAAGGCGGGAAAGCAGCCAGATGAGCAGATGGGGGCCCCGATGTTTGAGTCGATGACACGCTCGCTCAAGCAGATCGGCAGGCAGAGCCAGACCAGCTTGGTGCAAGGCTTGGATGAGCAGATTGAGATGCTCTGCAGCGTGAGGAAAATCCAAAACGCGTAGCGCCTGGGGACAATGCAGATCGAGGAAGCCTTGCAACCAATCAGCTCCATCGGTCACCGCCCCGATCTCTTGAGCCTGACTCACCCCTCGCCGTCGCATCTCCACCTCGGCCAGGCTGGCAAAGGTCTGAGCATCACACATGCGGGAAAAATAGGAGAGCTGGTGGACATGGACTTCTTGCGCTCCTGTCGAGGTCGTTTGGTGCTCGACCTGGCCCAGAGCCACCGTCCGGACTTCTGCCCATTGTCCCTTGAGCAAAGGCACATAGGCTCCATCGGCGCTGATGGCCAGGCGCTTGGGGGGCTTGCTGGCAGGCAGATGCTCTGGCACAGGCATCTGGGCCTGAGCCGTTTGCACCGCCAGGGCCAAGGCACCTGCCCGTTCACTCTGTCGGCGCGTGCTCGCTTCACTGACCTGAACCCCTAACAAGCGTTCCATCATCTTGGCGGCTTGTGCAAAAGGCATCCAGCTGGAGAGATGCACCAGATGCTCGTGTTGCAGAGAGGTCAAGGTACTCCCTCTTGGGAGCGCTAACTCCTCATCGAGGGGAAAAAGCCCTGTCCCACAGGTGGGGCAGGTCCCGTACGTTCTCGTGAGCGTGATCTCTTGCCCTCCCGCTCCTTGCAGACAGCGTGTCCGTTTCCCACGGGCTTGCAGGGGGGTTCCACACACGGGACAGCTGGGGCGCTCTTGGGCAGGGGCACCACTCCAGTCACGTTGTTCACTCTCTTGTACTGCATCTTGAATCACTTGGGCTTCCAGTCGACTCAGGCGCCGATGCACTTCGTGCTCAATCTCACGGAAGGTGGCCTTGGGATGGGCCCGCCGCCACTCTTTGATATCGGTGAGAATCTGTTCACTCAGCTGTTGCCAGCCTTGATCGCTCTCTTCGCTCATGTTTTTCCTTCCCCTCTTGAGATTGAACTCATCTTCGCAGAAGAGAGGGTCTTTGTCTAGCCCTTTTGCAAAAAGATGACGGACACCCTGATGGAGAGAGCGGGATTGCAAAGGGCGGCTAGCCCTTTGCCGGAGTTCGGGGTGTCCCCGAAAAATCTCTTTATTCTTCTTTCCTGCCGCCGCAGGCGGCAAATAGGACGTGATGGCGCCTAACATTTTAGGGCATAAGGGCATACATTCGTATAGACAAATGCGAATGTATGCCCTAAAATGTTATATTTGTTTGGAGCAGAAATTTTCCAGATGCTATCTCGACCCTGGCTATGAGTTTGTCTAAATAAAAGATCATGCCTATGCCTCTGTGTAAGCAAAGGAGCTGTATATGTTGTCTATGCCAACTCTGCTGTCGCGTGTGACGGAACTACCTACGAAACGTTTGTATTTGGTTGCTGGTCCCGCTGCCTCGGGCAAGACTACCTTCTCCCTGGCCCTGGCGCGCTATCTGGGCGCGGCCCTGCTCTCGATGGATCACTATTATGTGGATGAGGAGCAGGTGGTGAGAGAGTACGATGAGAAATATGGGCTGGTGCCGCAGTGGGAGAGTCCAGAGGCTTATATCGTAGAGCGTATGCAGCAGGATATACGCGAACTGCTCTGCACAGGCCATGCAAAGATTCCTCACTACAGTTTTGTGGAGAACCGCAAGGTGGGCGAGCAGGAGATGAGCCTGGGCATGGAGCAGCCTCTGATTGTCGAGGGGTTGTACGCGATCCGTTTTGAGTCCTTATTTCGTGAGTTGACGGATTCGTTTGTGACGCTGTATATTCAGGCCGAGACAGAGGTCCGGCGTGCGCGCTCCCGTGTGCGTGACGTAGTTGAGCGTGGGAAACTACCTGAGGAGTTTGAGAAGCGCTACCATTTTGTCTCGCTGGGCGAGCAGCGCTGGGGACTCTCACAGATGCGGGAGGCCGATTTCGTGGTGGAGGCAAATGAGGAGACGCGAGAGCGCTTTTTTCTGTAAAGTATCTTCTTATTTTCGTCGCTAATGGAGGCTGCAGTAAGAGATGCCAGGAAGAAAGCGCCAGATGAAAATCGCCTTTATTGGCGCAAGCTGTGTGGGCAAAACAACGTTACTAGAACGGTACAGAGAGACATTCAAAAATGATCCAGGGGTGGTGGTATGCGTTGCGGAAGCGGCAAGAATGTTTTTTGCAAATCATACGGTCTCCGATCGATTCTCCGTTGTGACGCAAGGAAAAATTCAGCTTCTCGCCCTCAGAAACGAGCAGGAGGCGTATGCAACTGGAGCACATCTTCTCTTCTGCGACAGGTCTGTCCTTGACGCAGTCGTATATGTAAGAGCCTGCGGCGATAAACTGGGCGCAAACAAGCTCTTTGAGAGAGTACAAACGTGGGCCTCTACCTACTCCAAATTGCTTCTACTCGATCCAGTCGGTATAGACTATGTGACGGATGGTATTCGGCAGGAAGATCTCGATACAAGACAGCAATTCCATGACGCTTTTATCCATTTCTTTCAGGAGACATCTCTTCCATATGAACTCCTCAATGGGACATTTCAAGAGCGATGTCGTAGGATTGATGAAATCCTCGAAGCTTTCCAAGAGGAGGAAAAAATCAAGTTGCCAGGGTAGCAGAACCCACCTTGAAAGTTGGGCATGCTTATCGGATTAATGCGTTTTTGGGCATATTCTTTAGAGGTCCTACAGCGCACCGTGGTTACCTGGTTGTCGTTGGAATGCTCATCGTACATAATGGGAGAGTGAAAGATCATCCGGTATGTTGGATGAACGAATGTACCTGTTAGTGAGCCGAATGGAAGGTTACCTTTCTTATGGGAAAACAGGATATTCTTGCAGCAGATGGACGGCGTAGAGAAGACCTCGCGCTTATTACTGGGCGTGCCCATTACGTCGATGATATACGCCTGCCGGAGGGGCGACCGGCGCCCCTGCATATGGCGGTTGTACGCAGCATCTATGCCCATGCCAAGCTTGGGCAGATAGACGTGGAGGCGGCGAGAGCGCTACAGGGAGTCGTGGGAGCATTTACAGGGGAGGAGCTGGTGCGCGATATGCCCATCCTCGAACCCGTGCCTATGCCAGGCCTGAAGAAGCCGCAGCGGCGCCCCATGGCTCTGCAACGAGTGCGCTATGCAGGTGATCCCGTGGCGGTCGTGCTCGCAGAGAGTCCAGCCCTTGCAGCCGATGCGCGCGACCTGGTCGATATCAGCTATGAACCCCTGCCAGTCGTAAGTGATCCCGAGGAGGCACTCGCCCCGGATGCTCCCCTGCTCTATGAAGAATTTGGCTCAAACATCGTCGTGCAGACGCACGCCAGCGGGGGGGATATCGAGGCTGCCTTTGCCCAGGCTGAGCATACCACACGCTTTCGCGTTGTGAACCAGCGTATTGCCCCCAGCTCGCTTGAGCCACGTGGATGCTTATTTGACTTTGATCCTGCAACGGGCGAGCTAACGGCCTGGTTATCTTCACAGTCCATCTACCGTGCCAGAGATACCCTGGCGCATTTCCTGCACATCGCACGCGAGAAGATTCATGTGTATAATGCCGAGGTGGGGGGAGGCTTTGGCTCCAAGGCGGGTTTTGTGGGCGAGGAACTGGTTGCTGCCGCGCTCGCCGTCAGGTATGGACGATCAGTGAAATGGATTGAGAGCCGCAGCGAGAATTTGCAGGCGCAGACGCAGGGGAGAGGGCAGATCAATTACATCGAAGCCGCCTTCCAAAGCGATGGTCGCTTGCTTGGATTGCGCGTGCGTACGGTGGCGGACCTGGGGGCTTTTCTCTCCGCGATTACCGCCATGGTTCCGCATGGCACGGCCTATTTGCTGAGTGGACCCTACCAGGTACAGGCTATTGATGTACAGATGGTTGGCGTCTACACCAACAAGGTCGCTACCGCTCCTTATCGAGGTGCGGGCCGACCCGAGGCGGCATACATCCTGGAACGCACACTGGATCGCATCGCACATATCTTAAAGCTCGATCCCGCCGAGGTGCGCCAGCGGAACTTCATCGCCGCGAACGACTTTCCTCATCGGACAGTCATGGGCATGAGCTATGAGAGCGGCAACTACCAGTCTGGCCTGGAGCGCTTGCTGACCTTCGCAGACTACACTGGTTGGCGTACGAAGCAGCGCGAGCAGCGCTCCCAGGGTGAGAGCAAGCACCTATTAGGCATCGGGCTGGCGACCTTCATCGAAAACTCTGGCGGGAGCATGGGACCGATCAGGCCTGGTATTCCCCAGGAGGCCGCCACGGTACGCATTCGGTCTGATGGTACGATCCTGGTGCAGAGTGGCGTGGCCTCCAACGGCCAGGGACACTTCACGGCCTTCGCCCAGGTTGTGGCGAAAGAGCTGAATATGCCTATGTCGCACGTTGAAGTCCAGATGAACGATGCCTCTCTGCCCGCCTTTGGCATTGGTACCTTTGGCAGTCGTACCACTCAGACCTCCGGCTCGGCGGTGCTGCTCGCTGCTCAGGCTGTACGTGAGAAGGCCTTGCAGGTGGCGGCACGGATGCTGGAGGCTTCTTCACAGGACCTGGTGCTGGAAGATGGACAGGTGATGGTACAGGGCGTCCCGGCACGCGTGTTGAGTTTGGGTGAACTGGCAAGGATGGTTGAGGCACAGCCTGAGCTGATCGAGCATGAGGCTCCTAATCCCGTGAACGGCGCTCCTATCGAGGGCCTGGCTGCCTGGCGTGATTTTGTCTCGCCTGAGTCGACCTTCTCCTCGGGCGCGCACCTGGCGGTCGTCGAGATCGATACTGAGACGGGCGAGGTAAAGCTGGAGGCATATGTCGCGGTCGACGACTGTGGGCGCGTGCTCAACGAATTCCTGGCAGAGGCCCAGGTCCATGGCGGTGTTGCCCAGGGAATTGGCCAAGCCCTCTATGAGGAAACGCTCTATGACCAGGAGGGACAGTTCCTCACCAGTACCTTCATGGACTACGCCATGCCCTTCGCGCGGGGCGTACCCGAGATACAAGCCGCCTTTGTCGAGACACCCTCGCCCCGCAATCCTCTGGGCGTGAAGGGTGTTGGAGAAGGCGGCACCATTGGCGCGCCCCCGGCGGTCGTCAACGCCGTTCTGGACGCCCTGGAGCCGCTAGGTATTCAGAACATCGATATGCCCATTAAACCTGAGCGGGTCTGGAGCCTGATCCAGTCCACGCGTCAGGGGGCCTTAAAGGAAACAGATCCTGTGCTCCCCTCAGTCTTCCAGGCAGAGGTCAAGGCTTCCAACGAAACTCCCGAATTCGGTTGATATTCTATTATGCCCAGGGATGTGATGTGGCGGATGGCCGAAGGCCATCCGCCACATCACATCCCTGGGCATAGTGAACTATACTTAACGCTGTTGCGCTCGTAGTCTGGCGAGACGTTCGTTATCCTGCTGGAGCCTGGCTTCAGCGCGGGTAAGCAGTATTTCGATCTGCTCTTGAGGCCAGATGACGACTCCATCGTCGTCCGCGATGACCAGGTCGCCATCGCGAACGACAGTTTCTTCAAAGGTGATGCGGCCGCCCACGACCGCTGGACCGTCCTTACGTGAGGCAGTAGGGGTCACCCCACGGCACCATACGCGAAATACTTCAAGTGCTCTAATCTCCCTGGAATCACGGACCAGGCCATCCGTAATCAGGCCTGCGAGTCCTGCGTTCTGCATTTCGAGCGCGAGCAGGTCGCCCACAGTCGCTGTCCGCGAGGCATGCCCACCCGCGACGACAAGCACTGTTCCCGGCTCAGGTGGCGCTTCCAGCACTTTGCGAATGGCCAGGTTATCATCCTGGCTCATCAGCGCGACATAGGCCGGGCCAACGACGCGTGAACCCGGTAACAGCGGGAGAATATAGTTGGGAAGGACACCCTTGCCTTCACTTGCGTCAGATGCTAGTGTGGCCGAGAGCCACTCTGGATACTCTCTCATATGCTTTCTTTGCCTTTCCCTAATTAGTAGCGAAATAAGGCGATATGCAGAAGATGCATATCGCCTCCCACCTACCACACCACCTATCCGTTAGTATACTTGCGATTGCCCCGAGATGTCCTCCCGGGTGGACCACATCATATAACATAGCGAGTGCCGCAGGCGCGAGAATTAGTTGCCTCGCTGCATCCGTTCGACAATCAAGGTCATCACATGGCTGACCGCCAGGGCGACCTCTACATCTTCCTGCACCTGAAAGTCTTCGAGCGTGGGGCTGTGGAGTGCAATAATGCCAAAGAGGTGTGATCCCATCAGGAGCGGTAAGAGAAGGGTTTGCTTCATACCTGGAGCCAGGTTTTGCAGCAGAGCGGGAAGCTGTGATGTCTGGAAGAGAGATGTTTCCTCTTGCTGGAGATGTATCAGCAGTGGCATGTCTTCCAGCGATTTCCCCATGAACTGATGCACCAGGCGTTGCTCCTCTGGCTCATCCAACCCCAGACAGAGTAGATCCATGACCGGTCACGTTGGCATCTAGAAGGAGAATGCTTGCAAGTGTGGTGTGGAAGAGTTGACATTGTAGAGCTGTGATTTGCTTCAAGCTCTCACGTTGTTGTCTAAGCTGATTGGTATCAGGCCTCTCGGTTGCTTCTAGCGCAATGACATGCGCAAGCTCCAGAAACATATTGAGACGATCATAGGTCTGGCGCTCAAGCGCGCGCTGCCGAGTCACATCGCGATAGACGAGGACGGCCCAGCGAATACGCCTCTGTTCGTCGTAAATGTGAGTGCCACTCACATTAAGGAGGCGGTCCTGACCATCCAGCGAATGAATGAAGATGTCGAGCGTGTTCTCCCCTGTCAGGGACTCGCCCGCGAAGATACGCGCCAGTGGCGTCTGTTCTATCAGCAGGTGCTGCCCTTCCACAGAGCGAACTTGCAGCAGCGCGAAACGTTCTTCGTGCGAGAGAGCGAGGAAACGCGGATGATGTTCAATCAAAAAGAGATTTCAACGGTTCTCAAAAAGAGAAGAGAATGTAGGCAAAGCGTGGCAATATGCCCATAAAGTACCTTCTCATAGGCATATGCGAAAAAATGTTCTATACTAGAAGAAAGAAGGGGTTTTGACGTCTATCAGGAGCGGTGGGCAATGATTCGCGCGCATAAGATACGCCTCCATCCAACTGAAGAGCAGAAACGCTATTTTGTCAGAGCTGCAGGTGTTTCTCGATTTACATGGAACTGGGCACTGGCAGAATGGAACCGACAGTATCAAGCGGGCGAGAACCCAACCGCCTTGAAATTGAAGAAGCAATTCAACCAGATCCGACGGCAAGAGTACCCTTGGACCTGGGAGGTCACGAAGAATGCCTCCGATCAGCCGTTCCTCGATCTGGCAAAAGCCTGGGCCGCTTATTTTGACGGTTTGAAAAAGGGAAAAAAGACAGGTCGGCCCACCTTCAAGAGCAAGAAGAAAAGCAAACTGAGCTTTTATCTCGCCAATGATCAATTCGAGCTTGGGGACCATCGGATCTGGATCCCCAAGCTCGGCTGGGTGAATATGGCAGAGAACTTGCGCTTTGTGGGCAACGTGACAGGTGCGCGCATCACCAAAACGGCAGACTGGTGGTTTGTCTCGATTCAGGTCGAACTTCCAGATGCGATCCCGGCGAAGAAACTGGCTGCGTGTGGCATCGACGTCGGACTGAACCGACTGGCAACCTTGAGTACGGGAGAGGAAGTCGAGAACCAAGCCTTCCTCAAAACCGCGCTCAAAAAGCTACGTCAGGCCAACAAGCGGCTCCATCGCCGCAAACTGGGCTCGAAAAACCGGGAGAAAGCACGCAGGCAGGTTGCACGCCTGCACTACCGAATCACCTGCATGAGAGATGATGTGCTCCACAAGCTGACGACCCGGCTCGCGAACTGCTACGGGATCATTGGCATTGAAGACCTCAACCTCAAGGGATTGCTCAAGAATCGTAAGCTCGCTCGTTCGTTCTCGGATGCGTCATTAGGCAAACTCTTGAACGTGCTGAAGGCGAAGGTGGAGCAACGAGGTGGGCACGTCATCAAGGTCAACCGTTTCTTTGCTTCCAGTAAAACCTGTCACGGTTGCGGCTGGAAGTGGGAAGACATGCAGCTCTCAGATCGGATGTTTCTCTGTCAGAACCCTCACTGCGCGTATGCTCAATTCGAGCAGGATAGAGATTATAATGCCTCTCTGAATATCCTGGCGGAAGCCCTCCGCTTGATCGGGCTCATTGATCAAGCCGTCTCCGGTACTGGCTCGGACGAAGACGGAAACTTGGCTGTGGACGCGGGGTAAGACCAAAAACGTGCCGGTCACGTTGAGGCACCTACGGATGAAGCAGCAACAACGAACGATGTGAGAGAGCTATGCTCGCATACGTTTTCCTACATTTATCGGAGCAGGTCATGAAAAGCCATATTGGCCCAGAGGAGAAAGCCCTCCTCATTGAAGACCGCCAGATCATCGATCAGCGTTTCGATGATCTGGAAGAGAGAAGGCGAGAATGGCAAGGCGGTATCTGTGGTGGCGGCAGAAGAGTTTGACGAAGCAGGCATGTCTCTCACTACACCCGAATCTGCTCTGCCAAAGTTGTTATAGAGACTTTTCGGCGTGAAAGAATCTATTGGTGGTAACATAAACTCAGGCTTTTGGGGGGAGAAGGTACGCTGGTTATTCTGAAGCATATTCACACACCATTTCATCTAGCTACATTTTAAATTGTCTACCAACATATTTGAATACATGAGCTTACGCATACTACTATAACATAGATGTGTGGAAAGGTGTCAATAGCGTAAAAACGTATAAAAGCGACCTAGATAATAAGAAGAGCATGATTTTAACCCTTGTTACACCTTTGTGATACATTGCAATACAATGTACGAAAGTGAAAGCAGGCAGGTGGTCAATATCGACCACCTGCCCGTTTGTATTTGGAATGAATTATGTACCGGATGTCAGGCGGGAGAGGTTTCGCCTGTTTCCGCGAGTTCGATGTGCTCCGTCTCGTCGTCGTGACGCAAGAAATCTGCCTCGCGGGCCTCGCGACCTACGGCAGTAAAGATAATGACCGCCAGGAAGGCGCCTACTGAGAAGTAAGCCAGCGCCAGTTGATAGTTGGGGAGCTTCTCCGTTCCCAAGGCATTGGCTGTAATGCCCTCGATGAAGACGATCCAGGAGGCGAAGAGATTGCCGAGCTGGTAGGCGAAGCCCGGGAAGGTGCCACGTACATCTGTGGGCGAGAGCTCATTCAGGTGAGCAGGGATAATACCCCAGGCACCCTGGACCATAAACTGTAACAAGAAGGCGCCAATTGACAGTGAAACGGCCGTTCCCACTAGCGGTATCTGAATTAGGCCCTGTCCAGAGCGGGATCATAATGATACCCAGGATGCTGGCAATGATAATGGCGCGCCTGCGACCCCAGGACTGAGAGAAGGCCCCAAACAGCGTGCCTCCAATAATCGCCCCAATATTAGAGATAATCGTAATGGTGGAGGCCTGTCCAGGACTGAAATGCAGTTGAGCCTTCAAGAAAGTTGGCAAGTTATCCTGAGTGCCATGAGAGAGACTATTAAAGGCCGTCATCAGGAAAATGACATAGAAGAAGACGAGCCAGTGGCTCTTAATGGCCTTCCAGATACTTTGCCACATCCCGATGCCACGCGAGCGTAGCGACTCCTGGCGTTGTGTCCAGACCTCGGATTCGGTGACGCTCAGGCGAATATAGACTACCAGGAGGGCGGGCAACGCGCCTACAATAAAGAGGCCGCGCCAGCCAATAATGGGAAAGAGCACCCCATAGGCAAGGGCCGCCAGCAGATAGCCAAAGGCATAGCCTTGCTGGAGAATACCAGAGTAGAGGCCGCGTGAGCTCGTTGGCAGCGACTCCATAGCCAGCGAGGAGCCGAGACCCCATTCACCGCCCATACCAATGCCAAAGAGAATGCGCAAGACAAGAAACGTAATATAGTTGGGAGAGAAGGCCGTGAGGAGCTCCAGGGCTGAATAGAGCAGAATATCGATCATAAGCGGAGTGCGGCGTCCAAAACGTTCAGCTAGTAAACCAAAGATGAGGGCGCCCAGCGGGCGCATCGCCAGAGTTAGGGTCACGGTCAGCAGGATGGCGGTAACCCCAAGGTGAAACTCTTTGGCAATCTCGGTCGCAGTCAATGAGACGAGGAAGAAATCAAAGGCATCAAGGGTCCAACCGAGAAAGCTTGCGATAAAGATGTTACGTTGATTCCTGTTCAAGGAGGTAGCGACGCTGCTCAAGGTAGAGTACTCCTTTACTGTAAACTCATCCTTAACGAATAGTATGTGCGTGTGCCGCCATATATAAATTGGGGAACGGTGAATTACACTATATCACTTTTTGCTTAAAATGTGTTAGAACTAACTTATTGAAATAAGTCAAAGATAAAGGCCAGCAGGCCCTTTAACTAGCCCCAAATGTAAATTACTTCTAGTTGATGATGTGATGGCTGCCAGGGAGCATCCATCACATCATCAACTAACGCGAGTGCCGCAGGCGCGAGAGGTCAAGCATAGAATGTGCATTTGGTGTAGCCTCCTTCTTTCTCAAGGTTGTGTAACGGACCACGAATGGGAGGCCGCTTAGGGAGACGTTGAAGTCACCTGGTACAAAGGTACTTTCTCTCTTGTCATGTGCTGGGGGAGGAGTATAATACGCCTGTTTACAGGATCTTGACGAAAGGGCAAGTCGTTCCAAAGAAGGGTGATTTTAGAGATATAATTTGTGGTCGATAGTATAAATTAGTGAGGATCGCAAGAGTTATTTCGCGAAGACCACATAGGAAATGCTACCCCCCTTTAGGCATTGAAGCAGTCAGTTTAGTGTTCTTATATATGAGACATGGTGCAGGCCTATTATCCCTTTCATCTCATCCTTCAGAGAGTGGCACATGTCTGCATACTTCTTCTCCGAACACCCTGAGCGCAAAGCGCTAGACACGCCAGTGGCGTTGGGTTTCGGAATAAGATCATAGAGCAAAGCAACAGAGATAGTCAACAAGTAGAAAACTTGTGAAAATAAAGGAGAAATCGTATATGCCTACGCTTGAGAAGTTCTGTGAGCACGACCTGGTTATGTGGCACTATCGCCAGGGTCAGAAAAATGTTCCAGCCCCCGCCGTGGTTATTCGCCAGGAGGCAGATGGTGTGGTCATCCGCGTCAAGGTTGAGGGCAGCGTCAAGCAGGTCGTTGTCGCTCCCGAGCAACTCTCGCATCGCTAAGAGCGATACAAAAGAAACGTCGATCATGTGTCATAATTACATGATCGACGTTCCTTTTTTTTAATAGAGGAGTAAGGTTGTCAGTGAAGGCGTGAGCGCCTTCACTGACAACCTTACTCCTCTATATTTTCCTCTGCTCTAGAAGGTGGTTTCCAGAGGGCTGTACTCGCCCTGCCAGAGGCGCTGCATCTCCGTGCTGGTCGCCAGGAGGTGCTCAAGTGTGCCTTCTGCCTCGAGTTGACCATCCTTGAGGACGAGAATATGGTCGGCGCGGCGCAGGACGGAGCGTCGGTGAGAGACCGCCAGGACCGTCTTATCTCTCTGTGCGAAGATGCGCTCCCAGAGTAGGGCCTCGGTCTCAATGTCCAGCGCGCTGGAGAGATCGTCCACCACCAGGAGTTCGGCGGGACGCACAAACATACGTGCTGCGGCGGAGCGCTGGATCTGGCCCCCAGAGAGACGCACGCCCCTGGGACCGATCACGGTATCCAGTCCCTCGGCCATCTCCGCGATATCAGGCTCCAATACCGCCAGCTCAAGCGCTTGCTTCAGGTTCGCCTCACTATCCTCCATACCAAGCAGGATGTTTTCGCGCAGGCTATCGCTAAACATGTGCGGCACCTGCGAGGTATAGGCGCTGTGTGGAGGCACGAAGAAGGACCCTGGCCGCTCCACGCGTGTCGCGTTCCAATATATATCGCCTGCCTCTTTCGGCAATAGCCCCAACAATACCTGCAAGAGGGTCGTCTTGCCCGAGCCAATCTCGCCAGTAACGACCGTGAACGATCCCCGTGTTAGCGAGAAGCTGATGTCACGAATACCATGCTCAGCGTCGGGATAGCGGTAGCCAAGTCCTTCAACTTTCAATTCCTGGAGCCTATCCTCCCTGATAGGAGGCGGCGCGGGCAAGGCTGGAAGTGGTCCGCGCATATACAGCGGACTCACCTCAACCAGTTTGGATGCAGGTGCTCCTTGCATCAGCGTAAGCAGACGTTCGACAGAGATATCTGCCTGTTTGTATGCTGTCAGCATGCGGCCAAAGTGCGCTGTAAACTCTGTAATCCAGCCCAGGTAGTAGACAAAAAGCGCGAAGTCGCCCACGGTAAAAGACCCATTATGCATCACCTGCCCAGCCAGCAACAGGATCACGCCTGTACCTATGCTCACAGTATTGGAGAAGGTCGATTGAAGCACCTGGTCAAGCAGCTTGTCGCGTACCGTCATCGTCAGGCGGACCTGGTTGAGCCGCTGAAAGTGTGTAATGCTCTTCTGCTCGGCATTTGCGATCTGTACCGCCTGTACCGCGCCAAAGAGCTCGCCCAGGAAGCCTGTCACATCGCCAGTGGCCCTACGGTTATCGCCGCGCCGCTTCTTGATCTGCTGGCCCGCGATATTCACGCAGGCCACGATAATGATCAGGGGTAGGTAAACGAACAAGGTAATAAAAGGGCTGATCTTGAGCATGATAACAAAGGCTATGCCCACAAAGAGAATCAGGGCAATCAGGTCGTTAAAGCCCATCAAAAAGGAACTAATCTCGTCCACATCATCGCGTAGGCGACTGATAGCCTCGCCCGAGGACGCAGGCAGCGCCCGAGCACCTGGCAGTTGCAGAACCCAGGCGAAAATGTTTTTCTGGAGCAGGGCCGCGCTGGTATACATGAAGGGCGAGTTCGTTAGCTGGCAGCCTGCGAGAAAGGTCAGACGCCCCAGGCCTGAGACCAGGAAGAGCGCGGCTATGGACCAGAGGAGTTGCTCATTCAAGCTATGGACTGTTAAGCTATCAAAGAAACGCTGTGAGATCAGACCTGGAATCATCTCGAAGACAAAGACCAGCACGATAAAGAGACAGTTGAGCAGGTAATACCAGGGCTGGAAGCGAATCAGGTGCCAGAAAAAGCGCCAGGCTTTCATTGTAGAACCTCCTCATGGGCGGCGTGTAGCAGATGTGAGAAGTAGGAGTCCGAATCGGAGGCGAGCTGAAGACGGGAGCCATACTCGCGGATGCCTCCATCGTCGAGCACCATGATGCTATCGGCTCGCTGAACCGTACTCAGGCGATGCGCGATAATAATCGCCGTTCGCCCCTGGAGCAGGGTATCAATGGCGCGCTCCAGAAGCCGCTCAGTAGCTGGGTCCAGGCGCGAAGAGGCCTCGTCCAGGATAATGACGGCAGGATCTTTAAGGAAGACACGCGCAAAGGCCAGGAGCTGAGCCTCACCAGCGGATAGGCCACCTCCGTTCGTCGCCAGAATCGTGTCCAAGCCGTCCTCCAGTTCATCATACCAGTCGCGGAGTCCGAGCGTCTCCAGAGCCTGGAGGATGCGCTGGTCATCGATACTCTGGTCGAAGAAGGTCAGGTTGTCGCGGACGCTGGCATGAAAGAGCTGGACATCCTGCGTGACCATGCCGATCATATCGCGCAGGTCGGCTCTCCTGGCGGCGCGCAGCTCCTGGCCGCCCAGGCGGATTGTTCCCTTGACCGGGTCGTAGAGGCGGAAGAGAAGGCGGGTAATAGTCGTTTTGCCGCTGCCCGTTCGCCCCAGCAGCCCCAGTACTTCTCCAGCCTCTATATGGAAGTCCAGGTCGCGCACGACCATGTCTTCCTCGCCGTAGCCGAAGACGACATGCTCAAACTCGATGTCGAGCGCACCTTTGGGAAAAGCCACGCCGGGGCCATCCTCAAGCTCGCTCTGCACTTGAAGTAACTCGCGGATGCGCACAAAGCCAGCGCTGGCCTTCTGGAAGTCATCGAGCTGATCGGTTATGGCTTGAATAGGTTGAAAGATGAGCTGCGTGTAGTAGAAAATCAGAAAGGCCATACCCAGCGTCATCTCACCACGCTGGTAGAACCAGGTGATGACCAGGAAGGCGACCATGGTTCCCAGCAGAGAGGTGAGAATAGGCATGGTCCAGACAGCGACCGACATAACCCTGGCTGAACGCGCGGTACGGAAGCGCTGGCGTGTATAGCTGTAGAGGCGGCGCAAAACGTAACCCTGCGCTCCACTGGAGCGAATATCCTCTGTTCCATGCAGCCGCTCTTCAAGAAAGCCATACAGTTCGGCGCTGGCCTGGCGAAAAGTCTTCCAGCGCGTCACCGCGACATTGCGCACGCTATTAATCAACAGTAGCGCTACGATAGTGAAAAGTGCGAGCGCAAGCCCGGCGCGCCAATCCTGAAAGAGCATTACTATGAGAACGCCAACGAGCAGCAGCAGGTTACCCAGCACCTTGATGACAAACTGAGAGAAGAAATTTGCCAGGGCTGTCACATCGCCATCCACGCGCTCGATCAGTTCACCCGGAGTATGCTTTTTATGGAAACCCATGTCCAGGGTTACCAGGTGGAGAGCCAGGTCAACGCGTAGTGCGTTGGTCGCTGTCCAGCCCACGCGCTCGCTATAGTAGGTCGCGACAATCTTCACCGCCTGTTGTAGGAGCGCGACTACTATAAAGAGCAAGGCGATTCCAAGCACAGGTGTCTGAATGGTAGTCGCTGTAATCGTGTCGATAAAAATACGTAGAAGCTGCGGATTGACGAGCTGGAGCGCGATATCGCCGCAAAGCAAGAGCGCCAGTAACACCACCAATCGCCCTTGTGGAGCAAGGTAGGTTGCCAGCAGATGGCGATAGTCTTTGAAATGCATGATGGTCCCTTCTATTGTGGATGTATATACCCGGCGAGTGTCCAGTGGTAAAACGCTAGAACAAACGAGCGCAAGACAGGACAGAAAAAAACAGTAGCAAAGCTAGAGGATGGGACAGCATCCCGCGGAGCATACAGAGAAGATGTGAGTGGAAAGGAACCGCGGGCGTTGACCATCCTGTGCCCACGGTCTGTGTAGAGCGTCTATGTGCCTGGAGAAGTACTTCCGTCAAGTGTAGAGGCAGCATAAAAAGGGCAGAGTGAGGCCTTGGGCAAGTTAAAACTGCCGGTATTACGAGTTGTTACCAGGTCTGGCAGCCATACCCTAGAAGCCATGAACACGCTCCCTCTGCGGTTATAGTAAAGCAATCAATACATTTGAGCTTTTCTAGTTTACCTCAAGAAAGGCCCCAAAGTCAAGGCCTGTAGAAGCGGCAAACAGGGCCTTCCCTTTCCCTCTGACATCTGCTTCGGCTCGCAAGCTCGCCTCAGGGGAAGGGGGTTGTGATGGCTGGCTCTGCCAGCCATCACAACCCCCTTCCCCTGAGCACCGCAGGCGCGAAAGGGAACTTTTGGCGCGCACAATCCGTCACCTTGAATGGAACAATGGCGTATCGACATGTGACAAAGCATCGCTAGCACCCATATGCAGAGTGCTTGCTTGTGTGAAATGCTCAGGAGAGTTCTTAGATGAGAATGAAAACACTGCCAGTTAGGCATGGAGTGCGCGTTAGCATTATCGCCTCATTGCTTGGTCTCTTTATCCTGGCTATGAGTGGCTGTGGGAGTGCCAGCGGAGGCTCTACCAGTGATAACCCTTCTAGCACCAATGCGGTCACGCAAACGGTAGTACCTTCTGCCTCTGCTACTAGTGCCTCGAAGGCTCCAACCGCACTTGCAACCTCGACCACGCCCGGCACAAAGGCGATCTTGAATTGCGGAACGATCAGAATATCCGCGACGCCGATTGCGGTAGATGCAAAAACTCGCGATGCGAAAGAGTGTTTCTGGCATGCCTATCAACAGTGCCAGGCTGCGACCCTGACGGTGAACTTTACGGGAGTAGATACGATTACAAGGCGTATCCTTACGCTCTCCCAGGGCACGCCCTGTCATGTGACAGAGGTAGTACAGCACTCAATAGTGCCTCAGCCAGTCAAAACAACTGGCAACTATAGCTGCGGCAGTATTGATCGGACGTCCCAGGCGCTGGTGATCAAGACCTGTGGCAAAGATGGAGACATCACTATCCCCTTGAGTTAAGCCGCAGTAGACGCGCCAGGCTGGAAGATCAACGCTCTTCCAGCCTGGCGCTCTTCTCTATGAGTAGTCTTATATAAGACTTTGTCTTATGGAAGATGGGAGGAGAATTAGCAAGGCCGTCTAGTGGTCTAGATGACTTGACAATGAAACGAAAAGCGGATACAGTTACTATTAGGCTTTCTCATTTGGGAGTACGCGCATATCCTGTAAGAATCCGTCCACCATACGTTATGCTTCAGGGATGTATGCAGCATAATATACGGTCTTCTAGACCATCGGACGTAAGATTTATAAGCAGGCGCCGCGCGTACGAATGTGTCCTGGTGAGTTTTTGCTAGTGCTTTTTATATTGGCAAAGCGTTTTTATGCGGGAGGGAAACCCAATGAAGCGTCATGCACCAACCCGATTCCTCGCAGTGGTCTGTATCGTGTTTACCCTGGTTATGTCCTTTGTCGTCACACACGCTACTCAGGCCCAGTTCTCCCCTACGAAGGCTCAAGCCGCCACCCTGGCCTCGAGCAACAAGATCAATGCCGCCTATTTTACCCAGTGGGGCATCTACCAGCGTAACTACAACGTCAAAAATATTGTGACGAATGGTACTGCCTCAAAGTTGAATGCCTTGATGTATGCCTTTGCGAACATCAACAGTAGCTATCAATGTTATTCAGGCGATACCTACGCCGATTATCAGAAGACATTTACCGCTGACCAGGCGGTGAATGGGGTCGCCGATACCTGGAATCAGCCTCTGGCAGGCAACTTTAACCAACTCAAGGAGCTCAAGGCGCTCTACCCCAACATCAAAATCTTTATCTCTATTGGTGGTTGGACCTGGTCCACCAATTTCTCTGCCGCTGCCTCGCCACAAAACGTCTCTGCGTTTGTACACTCCTGCATTGATCAGTATATCCTGGGCAACCAGGCTGGCGCGGGAACGATGGCGGGTATCTTTGACGGTATCGACATTGACTGGGAGTATCCCAATGATCCAGGGAATGGGAATCCTCATGGTCCCCAGGATACGCAGAACTATACCAATCTGCTCAAGGAGTTTCGCACCCAGCTGGACCAGGCTGGCGCTCAGTCGGGAAAGCATTACCTGCTGACAGTTGCCGCTCCTGCTGGTCAGGATAAGTATCAGAATATTCAGCTCAACCAGATTGGTCAGTATCTGGATTGGGTCGACCTCATGACCTATGATATGCATGGAGCATGGAACGCGACTGGCCCAACCGATTTCAACGCGCCCCTGTATGCCGATCCCGCCGATCCATCGGCTCCTCCTGCGAACTCGTACAGTATTGATCATGCCGTAACGGACTATCTTGCGGCCGGTATTCCCGCCAGCAAAATTGTCATGGGCATGCCTATCTATGGGCGTGGCTGGACGAATGTTCCTAATGTCAACAACGGCCTCTACCAGAGCAGCTCCTCGATGCAGGCGGCTCCAGGTACCTATGAGGCGGGTATCGAGGACTACAAGGTGCTCAAGAACCTGACGGGGTATACCAGCTACCGCAATCCGGTGACCCAGGTTAACTGGGTGTACAACGGCACAACCTTCTGGAGCTATGACGATCTCACTACCGTCGCGACCAAGACGAATTATATCAATAGCAAGGGTCTGGGCGGTGCCTTCTCCTGGTCGCTGGATGGCGATGATACCTCAGGGAGCTTTGTGAATGCCGTCTATAGTGGCCTGGGGAACTCTGGCGGTGGTAGCACGCCAACGCCAACGCCGACCAATACACCGACGAAGACGCCAACTCCAAGCCCAACTAACACGCCAACGCCCACGCCAACTAATACACCGACCCCAACACCTACAAACACGCCAACCCCAACCCCGACGCCAGTTCCAGGTAATCTGGTAACCAATCCCGGTTTCGAGAGTGGCACCCTCTCTGGCTGGAGCTGCGATAGTAACGACATGGTGGTCTCCTCGCCTGTGCATGGTGGTACTCATGCCTTGCAGGTGACGCCAACCAGCTCAACGACGGGTGAGTGCGACCAGACGATTACGGTCCAACCCAATCATACGTACACTCTGTCGGCCTATGTGAATGGTTCCTATGCCTACATCGGCGTTCAGGGTGGAAGCTCGAACTGGACCAGTAGTAGCAGTTACACGCAACTGAGCGTAACCTTTACGACTGGCGCCTCCCAGACGAGCGCGACCATCTATATACATGGATGGTATGCCCAGGGCAACGTCTACGCAGACGATTTCTCATTGCAATAAATCAACCTCAACAATGTGGTGTGGAGCGCACTGGCAGCCTGCGGCTGCCAGTGCGCTCCACACCACATTGTTGAGGTTGATTAGTTTCCATAGGTGATGACCATGGGTGGTGGGTTGAGCGCCAGGACATCTTTGGTAGGCATGATGCCCGTCTTGGCCTCAATTTTATAGAAGATCTTAAAGCCGCCGTAGCGAAAGTTATGGTAGTGCTGCATATCGTTGCCGACCCACTCGTTATACTGCTGCTTCTTCTCCTCTTTGTCTCCGGGAAAGCCACCAACGCTATCGACATGAATTACCATGTCAACCAGTGGGCTGGAGTGCAGGTTGCGCTTATCGGCGATCTCCGCCTCTCCGGCGTCATAGGGATTACTCGCGCTCTCGCCATCCCCGCGATACTGGTGGATGATGAGGATCTTCCGCGGGATGTGATACTTCTGGGGAAGCGCGGCGACGGCGTCGATAATTGGATTCAGGTCGCTGGACCGCACATTGCTCAGATTTGTGCCCGGAATACCATCGTGGCGAGGAAACATCCATTCCGGGTCAATTGCCATATGCACAAAGGGATATTGCTCCAGGTAGGGCAGGAAGGACGAGACCTCCTTCATGACGGGAGCCTGGCCGATGTTTAGATCGAGAAATAAGAGCAGGTTGTTGCGCTGACAGAAATCGACGTATGTACGTAATGTGTCGTCGTCGACGTGATGACTATAGGTGTTATCTGGTCCTGGATAGGAATCGGGCACGCTCACGACGAGATCAATGCCCAGTTGAACGGGATGAGCCGGATCTAGCTGCTCATAGACTGCTCCCTGTTGCTTTAGATGGTCGAGCATCGCCTGGTTAACTACATAAGCAGGCCCGGTTGGCTCCGCGCCTGGTACGGCATAGAAGGCCACCACACGATGGGTAGGCAATACCGCTCCCACACTGGGATCAAAGGGGATGGGAGTGGGAGTGGGACCTGGCTTCGAGACGGTATGCGTCGTTCCCGCATGAGGAGAGGATGGGGAAGCCTTGTCTATCAGTAAATAATCTTGCCATAGAGGTAGAGTGACGAGCGCGACGAGAACCGCCAGGATACCAGCGAGTGTGAGTCCAATCGGCAGGTACCTGTTGCGGTGGGCAGGTTTTTGCGGCGCTCCAGGTAAGAGTAACGTAGTCTGTTCAACCTCTGATTGCTTGACTTCAGGCTGTTCAAGTGATGCTTGATCCATTGCTATCTTAATCCTTTATAAGGAACTGTTGTGGTTAAATAGTAATTGTCCCCTTATATTGAACAATGTTTGCGCACACGATTTCATCTCTTCTGGTACTTTCTTCGCTTTTTCTCTAAGCTCTTCCATTTATTCTACGGGATTACAACAGGGCTTTTTCAATCTAGAGGAAATGAGAGAATATCTCTTAGCCTTCGTGCCTGTCTCTTGATTTATTGCCGACACTTGGTTTATACTCATGAAGAAGAACTTTGAAGAAATATGTAAATTGTTCATAAGAAAGTAGCTAGCGATGACGCAGAAGCGAGAAGCTGCCACAGGGCCTGCCGAGCTTTCCAAACAACAGCTTCGGGCTGAGCGGATTTTGGATGCCGCAGGCGAACTGCTGTTGCGCTGGGGCTATAAGCGCCTCACCATCGACGATATAGCCAGGCAGGCAGAAGTGGGTAGCGGTACCATTTATCTGCACTGGAAGACGCGCGAGGCTTTATTTGAAACGCTGATGTTGCGTGAATGTATCGCTATATGGCGTGAGCTGCAGCAGAGGATGCTCGCTGACCCGGAAGAAGCCCTGTTGCATCGGATGATGCGCGCAATGCTGCTAATTGTCATGAGTCGCCCTTTGGCGAGAGCTTTCTTTGTTGGTGATCGTGACCTGTTGGGGAAGATGGCTCAAAGCGAGGTTTCGCGCCAGATGGGGAAGATAGCTCCTTCACAGGACTTTATTCGCCTGCTGTGTGATCTTGGTTTGATGCGGACGGATATGGAGATTACCAGCCTGGTGTATGCTTTCAGCGCGACGATTACTGGCTTCTGTCTTGTAGATCCTTTGTTGACGGAAGATGAGCAGATAGCGCTGGAGGTGAAAGGGGATGCCCTTGCTCGCGTCGTCCAACTCGCTTTTGCACCTGAGTTAGAGCCATCGCATGCAACCTTGCGGACAACAGTAGTTCCGACTGTGAGCCAATTGTTGGAACAGGTCTGTGCTTACTGTGAGCAGCAGATACAAGAACGTATGCTTTAGCGGATTGGTGTGCCGGGAAGCCTGGTCGGCAAGTTCCTGTCTACATTTGTATGCAGGATGAGTAATGAATGGATGCTTATCAGTGTATCCATTGCTATAATATATGTGCCTGGCAAGGATACAGGCGCAGGAGGTATCCCATGGCAACTACCATGGCATCTCGACATGCCATTCCAGGACCCCGCTCTCTACCTTTATTGAGCTGGCGTGGCGGTATGCTCAAGCTCTATCAACGCCCTTTCTCCTTTTTGCGTGATTTGCATGCAACTTATGGAGATGTGGTGACGTTGGCACAGGGTACGTCTACTTACGTCTGTGCCTTTGGACCCGACCTAAACTTCCAGGTGCTAAGTAATCCACAACTATTCCAGGCAGGTGGGGATGTCTCGGTGACGAAGTTCCGGCAGGATACCGCCTTTGGTAAGCTGATGTCCCAGAACCTGATGCAAATGGATGGGGAGAAGCATAGGCAGCATCGGCGCTTGATGCAGCCGGCCTTTCATCGTCAGCAGATTGCCGCTTATCACCAGGATATGATGTCACTTACGCAACAGTTACTGGAGAGCTGGCGGGAGCAGACACAGATCAACGTCCATCGCGAGATGCAGGATCTGACCTTGCGCATCGCAGTCAAGACGCTCTTTGGCGTGTATGATGAAGAGGAACTCCAGCACGTTGGTACGCTCCTGCGCGACATGACTCGTTCTATGCTTCTGACTATGGCGCTACCCTATGATATCCCTGGCACTCCCTACCATCGGGTATTGCGCCTATCGGAAGAGCTGACTGCTTTTATGCGTGCGACGATTGCGCGGAAGCGTGCTCATAATGAGGAAGCTGATGTGCTCTCGGCGCTGATTCACGCGCATGACGAGGAGGGGGCCACGCTAAGCGATGATGAGTTGATTGGTCACGCCTTTGCCTTATTTGTCGCTGGGCACGAGACCACGGCGAACGCGCTTAGCTGGATCCTTCTTCTCCTGAGTCAGCATCCCCAGGTGTGTGCGGAATTGCTTGAAGAGCTTGATGGCGCCTTGCAGGGGAGCGTACCAACCCTTGAACAGCTGAGCCAATTGTCTTTGCTAGATGGTGTAATCAAAGAGAGCCTGCGCCTATTTCCTCCAGCTGCGATAGGCATTCGCATCGCCAGTGAGGCATGTGACCTTGGCGGGTACGCTCTACCTAAGGGTACCAATGTCGTATATAGTGAGTTTCTCACGCACCGTCTACCAGAGCTATACACCAATCCAGATCATTTTCTCCCAAAGCGTTGGGCTTCGCTGACACGCTCGCCATACGAGTATCTACCGTTTAGCGCGGGGCGGCATATGTGCATCGGGTTGAGTTTTGCTACGCAGGAGATGAAGGTGGTGCTGGCAATGCTGCTGCAACGCTACCGCCTGGAGCCTGTACCCAATGCCAAGATCTCGACGCAACTCTCGATGCGCCCAGTGCCAGGCATACCCATGCATGTCTTTCCGCAGGACCGTAGCTTTAAGCGTGTACCGGTGCGGGGAACTATCCATCAGCTCGTTGAGCTACCAAAGGCATAAGCGTTAGGGCGCGCAGATGCAGAAGGGGCCAGAGTTTTACCTCTGGGCCCTTCTGTTTGTCTATGTCACATCCTTAACGGGTCATGTTACCTTTGTCGGCGGCTCCGGCGTTGGCGCGGGCCGCTTCGCGGTGTTGTGCCATCTCCTCCACTGTACGAGTGTGTAGGCGTGCCGCGCCCTGTGTCTCGTGTAGGTGAACGCGTTTCCCGGAGTGTTCAAGCTCCGCGAGCCGCTGTTGCGCCTGGGGAATAGCTTCTTGATACTGGGGGAGCCACCTGGCCTGGGCGACCAGCATCTCATCGGTCATCTGCCAGACTTCTTCAGGATTGCAGACCGCGCCCACCAATGGATCATGCAGCATAGCCTGTTTGAGCAGGGTCACATCGCCATGTACAGCGGCCTGCATTCCCATTTCCTGCACACGCACACTGGCTGAGCAGGTTGCCGCGCAAGCCAGGGGCAGGTCGCCGATGACAGGCATATGGATGCCAGTTTTATCCACATAGCCAGGGATTTCAATGGTGCAGCTATCTGGTAGGTTGGTGATGTGGTGCTGATTAGGGATGTTGAAGTGACCACGATAGATGCGCCCGGTCTCCAGGGCTTCAATGATGTATGAGCCATGCTCCTCGCTGCGTTTATCTGGCGTGAAGATGGCGGGTGGCTCCTGCATCCAGTTGGGGAAGTCGGTCTCAAACCAGTTGCGTCCCTCGGTGCAGACGCGTAAGTAGCCGCCGGTCTCGCCATTGATCCAGCTTGAGAGATCAATCCATTGCTCGATCTCCTCGGGACGCTTGCGATACCAGGGCAGATACTCGCTCAGGTGCCCATTAGACTCTGTGCTATAGTAGCCGAAACGGCGCAGGACATCGATACGCACCTTTTCCGTGGTCGGGAAGGTTGGATGCTGCTCAAACAGCTCCAGTAGTTGCGGCAACATATCGCGCCCACGCCACTGGACCTTGATAAACCAGGTCTGGTGGTTGATGCCTGCGGCGATGACCTCCACATCCCGTCGATGGAGTTTTGCCTCTGGATCCAGCAAGCCTTCGCGTTTGGCCCAATGCTCGATAACGCTGGTGATCTGCCAGTGCGCGCCCTGCACACCATGACAGAGACCAATCGTGGGCACGCCACCATAGGTGTTACACGCCCAGACATTCATTGCCATTGGATTGGCATAGTTGAGCAGGATAGCCCCTGGTCTGGCCATTTCGCGAATATCTTTGCAGAAATCTAGTAGCGCGGGAATGGTGCGCTGGGCATACATGATGCCGCCGGCACAGATAGTATCGCCCACGCATTGATCGACCCCATACTTCAAAGGAATATCAATATCGGTCTGGAAGGCCTCCAGTCCACCCTGGCGAATGGTACAGAGTACATAATTGGCATCTGCCAGGGCCTGGCGACGATCAAGGGTGGGTTGAATGGTCGCGGGCAATTTGTTGGCTTCGATATCGCGCTGGCACAGCTTTGTGACCATATCCAGGTTATGCTGGGAAATATCGGTAAAGGCAAAGGTGGTATCAGCCAGCTCGGGTACGGTCAAGATATCGCGGACCAGCGTCCGGGTGAAGCCAATGGAACCAGCTCCAATGATGGCGACGTTGATTGGCATCGCAGGCATCCTTTCAGGTAAGTGGTGCAGTATATTGCTACTGTGCTTACTGTAACACGCCATAAGAAGTGCCTTCAAGGTCAGAATGTTCCCTCGTGTCTGACACTTCCCGGGAGGCTGCTTACGCTTTCGTCAGAATAGCCACATCATAGGCTTCCAGCGGAAGTGTTTCTGCAACCTCCCGGTCGCGTAGCAAGTCACGATAGCGGTTGCCTGGTGGGAGCGCGACCTGAGTGAGTGTGTCCTGGTGGTTGAGTAAGAAAAGCAACTGGCCCTGAGCGTTTTGGCGAAGTGTAGCCTCGACCCCTGGGGGTGTGGTGAGCACCGGGTGGATCTGCTGCTCCTGGAGGATTCGCCCATAGAAATCATCCAGGAAGCGCGACTCCGGCTCACTCCCGATATAGTAGGCAGCTCCAGCTCCGACGTTGTGGCGAGTGAGCACTGGCGTGCCAGCGTAGAAATCGTCGCCATAGGTCGCGAGTGTGGTGGCCCCTTCACAGTGAGTGATGGCGCAGAGGTGGCCGCAGGTATAGCTCTCGCCACTGTCGTGCAGCACAATCCGGTTGTGCTGTTCAGGATGGAGCGCGTCAATCTCTTCATTCCATATACCAAGGACCTCACGCAGTGGTCCGGGATAACCGTTCTCGAAGGCGAGGTCACACTCGTCAACCATACCGCTGAAGTACGTCGTAACGAGGGTACCTCCCTGCCTGACAAACTCGCGTATGCGCTCGGCTACGCCTGGTTTGAGCATATAGAGCATGGGTGCGATCAGGACGCGATAGCGGCTAAAGTCTGAGTCACTGAAGACGATATCGACCGGCACATTGCGTTTCCAGAATGTGGCATAGTGCTGGCGTACTGTCGCCACATAACGCTTATCGCGCACCGGCCCGATGCTGGCCTCCATGGCCCACCAGTTGTTCCAATCGAACATGATCGCGACCTCCGATGGCGTGATGCCGCCCAGGGTACGATCTCGCAGGCGCAGGAGTTCCTCTCCCAGTTGACGTACTTCGCGGAAGACGCGGGTATCACTACGTCCACTGTGCTCAATTATGGCGCCGTGCATTTTTTCGCACTCGCCGCGACTGCGCCGCCACTGGAAGTACATCACCGCCTCCGCGCCGTGTGCCACCGCCAGGTAACTCCACAGGCGCAGGACGCCGGGTCGCTTGAGGCTATTGTATTCCTGCCAGTTCTGGCTGCTGGGCGTTTGCTCCATCAGCAAGAAAGGTTGGCCATCGCGTAACCCACGCATAAAATCATGAGCGAAAGCGATGTCGGAAGGCTGATCGTGTGCGCTGGGGTAGCAGTCCCAGGCAATCACATCGACTTCTTTAGCCCAGGCGCGGTAATCCAGTTCGGGATAGGTATTCATCATGTTGGTCGTGATGGGCAGGTGCGGCGAGTAGACGCGAATGGCGTCGCGCTCGGCTTTATAGCATTCCAGCATCATCTCGCTCTGGAAACGCTTGTAATCGATCACCAGCGCGTGGTTCGAGCGTTCTCCATTGGCATACGGCGGCTCGATCTGCGACCAGTCAGTGTAGGTATGGCTCCAGAACGCTGTCCACCATCTTTGGTTCAAGACATCCAGATTTGCGTAACGCTGCTGGAGCCATACGCGAAAGGCTGCCGCACAGACATCGCAGTAGCAGGCGCCAGCATATTCATTCGAGACATGCCAGGCAATGACGGCGGGGTGCTGGTGAAAGCGTTCCGCCAGCTTGCGCGCCATCTGTGCAGCCAGGCGGCGATAATTAGCTGAGCATGGACAATAGTTGACACGCCAGCCATGATGCCAACGTACGCCGGTTTCCCCGGCGCGCAAGACGTCGGGATAGCGCTGCGACATCCAGGCTGGTTGTGCCGCACTTGGTGTGGCCAGGCAGACGAAGCGTCCCGCAGCAGCCAGATTGTCCAGGATGGTATCGAGCCACTCGAAGGTAAAACGATCCTCTTCAGGCTGAAGCGAAACCCAGCTAAATACGCCCAATGTTGCAACCTCAAAGTGGCACTCCTGCATGAGCCGGATATCTTCGCCCCAGATAGCCCGTGGCCATTGCTCTGGATTATAGTCTCCCCCGTGCCAGATAAAGGGCGCGCGTGAATTCAAAGGAGAAAATGATTGCATCAAACTCTCATTTCGTTGTTTCTCAGGAATCGACCTCAAACACTTAGCTTTACTAGAATAGTACCATCCTCAGCCCGCACCCAGGTATTTTGTGGCTGCTGTTCCTCTGGCGATACTTCCTTGCGTGCTTGGGTATTATTGAGCAACACCTCGGCAACGAGCGCATTCCCAGCCAGGGGAAGTAGACGCAGAGTAAGCTGACGTTTGGCCCCTGCAAGGCTGATACGCAACCGGCTGTCCTCCAACTCGGCGGTGATGTGTGTCAGGCCATCTGTATCATGCAACTCAAATGTTCCTCGTTCCAGCAGGTAAGCCTCGACCGTGATATCCACAAAAGGTTCATCGGCAGTGAACGAGACAGGTTCGGTAGTTGGAAGGAGCGCGTTAGCCCGCACATAAAGGGGAAGGGTTTCTAGCGGCGCTTGCACCCGGATCGTACGAGGGCCAGTGAATGTTTCGCGTGTCCAGTAATCAATCCAACTGCCTTCAGGCAGGTAGACCGTGCGCTCCCCGCTGAGATTGTAGATAGGGGCTACCAACAGCTCCTCGCCGAGCATATATTGCAAATCCATCGTGTGGGTTGAGGGATCATCCGGGAATTCGAGCACCATTGGCCGCATAATGGGCAGACTGGTTCGCGCGGCTATACACGCATAGGTATAGAGATATGGCAGCAGGCGGTAGCGCAGGCGAGCGTAGGTGCGAAAGAGCTCCAGTCCCCGCGGACCAAAATCCCAGGGAAGGCGGGTAGAATTGCCATGGGCCCGGATTAATGGCGAGAAAAAGCCAAACTGCGCCCAGCGGACATAGAGTTCTGTCGAAGGATGGCCGGTGAAGCCGCCTACATCGTGACTCCAGAAAGCATGCCCACATATAGCCATGCTCAGTCCGCCACGTATGGTCGCGGCCATGGCGGGAAAGGTGCTATTGACGTCGCCACTCCACTGGGCTGCATGGCGTTGCCCGCCCGCGTACGTGGAGCGTGCCCAGACCAATCCAGCGTGGCCTGTAACCTCCTCGGTCACTTGTGCGACAATGTCGTTGTACAGCAGCGAGTAGAGATTATGGAGTTGCTCGCCCTTGATGCCACTATAAGCTACCGCGTCGTTAGGAATGCCTTCGCCAAAATCCGTCTTATACACGTCGGCGCCAAGGCGAAGCGGTTTGCGCAGCAGCTCTTTAAACCAGGCGATGGCCTCGGGGTTGGTGACATCGATGATGCCAACTGGCGGGTGGAAGCCTCCCCAGATATCGACCACGTATGTTTTGCCTTGCGCATTCTTGAGAAAATATCCCTTCTCATCCCCTCTGGTAAAATGCTCGCTCTCGATGCCAATATATGGATGCATCCAGAGACACACCTTGAAGCCCATCGATTTAAGCTCAGCCAGCAGACCAGCGGGATCAGGGAATAGCTCGCTATCCCATAATAGCTCCGACCAGCGGCCAAAACGCTGCCAGTAGCAGTCCAGGTGTAAGACATCACAGGGAATCTCGTGCTTACGAATCAGTCGGGCCCGGCGCAGTACCTCTTCAGCACTATCGCGTTGAAACCCCGAGGAGATCCAGGTACCCAGAGACCACTTAGGCGGCAGAACGGGAAAACTTACCAGCGAGCCATATCTGGTAACGATGCTCTTGAGATCGGGCCCGGCTATCACATAGTAGTCAAGCGCGCTGTCCCGGCTAATGATGCTGTAAGTCGCCGTGTTGCTTGCCACCATGTCAAAATCCACCGCACTCGTGGTATCGACGAAAACACCATACTTGCGTGTACTCACGACAAACGGCACATTTTTGTAGGAGCGCTCGCTAAATGCACCACCGCAATCGATATTCCAGGTCGTAATGCGTTGCCCGCGTTTATCGAAATCAGTGAATTTCTCACCAAAGCCAAAGAAGTGTTCATCTGGCTCAGCGGTAAAGCTATCGTGGAACGCGACACGATGACCATTTATCTTGCTCAGGCCAAAGGGTAGCACGGTCAATTTCATGCGTACATTGGTAACTTCGCTGTAATTTTGCGAAAGCAGGAGGCGACCATCAGCGTCACAAAAAGTGAGATGAAAAGGTTGAAGGGCGACCTCTATACGCAACGATGGCGTTTGCAAGTAAACGTACCCCTCGGAATGCGTTATAGTCACTTTGCACTCGTCTGCCGGAAAGTCGCGCGCCAGGCGTATACGCGCGGGATCGCTCTCCTCATTCTCCAGCAGCACTCGCGCGATGCCATCGGCTACCAGGGCGAGCGTGACAGTGACGTTTTCTCCGCTACATGTCTGGCCCTGTAGCACAATTCCTCGCGCATGCTGTTCTTTGACCTCTGCCTGAACAAGGAAATCTGGCCCTCCCTGGTCCTCCGCCTCGCGCACAGGAAGATGGGGCGGCTCAGTCATATACACATTGTACGGGAGCAATGGAACCTGATCAGCCATAAGAATCTACTCCTTCCATATCAGTGAAATACTTTGTTGAAAGATAACACATCAAGTCATGTGCACATGGAAATGACAGAATGCTATGTTTTTTGTTTTGGACAGGGCTATTGAATTCTCTTCTGCTTCTTGCCTCGGTTCGCTACGCTCACTTTGGGGGTAAGGGATCTGCGTGGGAAATGGCTTCGCCATTTCCCACGCAGATCCCTTACCCCCAAGCGCGGCGGGCGACGATGACGCAACATCATACAGTGTCTGAGTTGAAAAAGGCGGAGCCTTTTTCAACTCAGACACCCTTACCCCTGAGCGCCGCAGGCGCGAGGGATCAAGCAAAAAAGACTTGCACATGGCGTTCTTTACTTTGGAGTATGCACTCTTGACAATGGGCCTGCCATTGAGTAAGCTCATGGTAGGATCATTTGGGAGCGATCCCAAAACTATTGTACATGATGCATTGCCAAAAAGTAAACGCTAAAGATTTAAAAAAACAAAGAGGTTGAAATGCCGCAATTGACGATTGAAGATATTGCCAGATTAGCTGGTGTTTCTCGCTCAACAGTGTCACGGGTCCTCAATAGTCATCCGAGTGTCCGGCCTGCTGTAAGAGACCGTGTGCAGGAAGTGATTACATCGCACGGATACACCCCCCAGGCAGCGGCGCGTCAGCTCGTCACACAGCGCACGCGGAGCATTGGATTGATTTTGCCCGATAATGTCTATAACCTCTTTGGCAACCCAATTTTTGCCTTGATGAGCCAGGGAGTGAGCCAGGTTTGCGCGCAACAAGGTTATACGTCCCTGCTCTTTATGGGTCGGCAGGATATGAATGAGCAAGATATGTTTAAAATGCTGCGCGGGCGTGAGTTTGATGGGGTTGTGTTAATCAGCAGCAACACCAATGATACCTGCGCGGCCTTTCTCAAAGAGTCGGGCATTCCCTATACGCGGATCGGCCATGAGCCAGGGCAAGACGACCTCAGGTATGTAGATGTGGACAATGTCGAGGCCGCACGTATCGGGGTCAAGCACCTGATCTCGCTAGGGCATCGGCATATAGCTATGCTTAAAGGGCTGGCCAGAGATACCTGTACCTCCGACCGCTATCAAGGCTATAAGGAGGCTTTGGAGGAAGCTGGTATCCCGCTGGACCCGGAGCTGGTCGGTGATGGAGATTGGTCCACCGCTAGTGGTTATGAGTTGACAAAGCGTTTTTTGCAGCTTGAGAGGCCACCCACAGCCCTCTTTTCCTCCAACGATATGATGGTCGCGGGTGTAATTCGGGCAGTACACGAACAGGGGCGAAGGGTACCTGAGGATCTGGCTATTGTTGGTTTCGACGATCTGCCCCAGACTACGATGATCTTCCCGGATTTGACTACCATCCGACAACCCTGCGTGGAGCTGGGTATCCGCGCTGCTGAGATGCTTATTGAGCAATTGGAGCATGACACGAAAGAGACCAAACCCATGCATGTCATTTTACCGACAACACTGGTGATTCGTGAATCTTGCGGCTTCAAGCGTCGCTCGGCTGTTTCTTAACGCAGATTTCATTAATCAATACAAACTACGGCATATGGATAACAAGCAAGAAACTTGACAAGCGCATATTTATTAGGTACACTCATTCGTAATAAAGTCTTGGGAGCGATCCCAAATGTCATCAGTTCATTTTAGCTGAATAAAGAGCAGAGGTTGCAATGCTGCAATTCACGATTAAACGTGAGCAAAACCAGAGTAGGTCTGCTAGCCAGATCACGTATTGTCTCCAACTCCAGAGACCCCATCCGGTAAAAAACATGGCGTCAGGTGGTCGATAAGTAGATGCCAGTCGATATTTCTGCCTACTTGCGCACCCAATAGCGCCTGACTTTCTAGCGTATATTCCCATATTGTCATTGAAGAGGCGTTTTCTTATCATCAGTTCAAAAGGTTGAGCTGATGTACGTAATTCGCAGGTATTTCGACGAGCCCAGGAAATGGCTCACCTTTCTGTTTCTAGCCTCGCCAAATACGTTGCTTAGAGTAGGCACTTCTTACTACGCATGTCTAGTTGATATGTTGTCATCTAGAGAATACGTCGTGCCTGAGGGAATGAGTATTATTTTGGAATTGGATGTTGCTGTTTGACATCTCTCTTTCCGCTTGATATATGGGACTGAGAAGGAACTATCGTTATGCAAGCACCAACGCTACCAACTGAACAGAAGATAGTGAGCCACCAGCGGCAGGGTGCTCCTAAGCGCTCCCTCTGGCGGGAGATACGTACAAATGTCTGGTCGTATATCTACATCACGCCGATGTTTGTGCTGCTGCTGGTTTTCGTCGTCTATCCTATCTTTGCCTCGCTGGGCTACACGCTCTATCAATGGAATGGCATTGGCGACCCCTCAAACTATGTGGGCCTGGATAACTTTGTACGCGTCATACACGATCCCTTTTTCTGGGGTTCCTTTCTGCATACGCTCATTTATACCCTTGTGTTGGTGCCTATCCAGTTACTCCTAGCCCTGGCTCTGGCGCTCGTCCTCAATAATCCCAAATTGCGCTTTGCCTCTTTCTATCGCTCGGTCTATTTTATTCCGGCTGTGACTTCCCCCGCGGTCATTGGCGTTGTGATACAACTGATTCTCTCTAATTTTGGCGATAACCTGAATCAGCTCTTGTTGAGCATGCACCTGATTCATGAACATATTGACTGGTTGGGGGATCCGCGTTTTGCACTGGGCATTATTATCACGGTAGGCATCTGGAATACGCTGGGCTATAACATGATCTATTTCCTTGCTGGCCTGCAAACCATCCCGGCTGAACTTTATGAAGCGGCTAGCATAGATGGGGCCAACAGCATTGCGCGCTTCTTCACTATCACTATTCCGCTATTGCGCGCCGTTGGCCTGGTCATTCTGATTCTGGCGATTCTGGGTAGCCTCCAGGTCTTTGATCTGGTGTTGGTCTTGACCGATGGTGGTCCCTATAGCGCGACCGAGGTGGTTAACACCTATATCTATCACCAGGCATTTGGTGGCTCCGCCCGCGCAGGCGTTCAACCCAATGTTGGCTTTGCCTCGGCTGCTTCATTCTTCTATGGCCTGATCTTGCTTGGTCTCTCCGTAGCGCAATTGTTGATATTCCGTTACATCAATCGCCAGCGTGCCATTGAGAGCGGTCAATAAAGAGGATGTACAGGGAGGTTTCTGATGAGTGTTTCTTCTATAACAGATAAGCAACAAAGACCCCGCAGGTCATTCTACAAATTTCGCCAGAAAGGGGGTATTGGGCTAACCCACCTCATTCTGCTAGTCGGTGGCCTTATCTGGATGTATCCATTTCTCTGGATGCTGGGCAGTTCGCTGAAAACCAACGCGGACTTCTTTGATCAGGGATTGAATATTTTTCCTCGGCAGATCGAGTGGTCTAACTATGTCAATGCCTGGAACGAGGCCTCTTTTGGCCAGTACTTCTTCAACACCGCCATTGTGGCGGGAACAACCGTCATCGTGGTGATGATTTTTACCGCGATGGCTGGTTACGCGCTGGCACGTACGAATTTCCCTGGCAAGAAACTCTTGCTTGGGCTCATCGCGCTGACGCTCTTTCTCCCGCATGGCTATACTATTATTCCTGTCTTCGATGTTGTCCAGCGCCTCGGCCTGTTGAATACGCTGGCTTCGGTCATTTTGGTGCAGGCGGCAGGCGGCATGGTTTTCAGCACCTTTTTGTTCATGGGCTACTTCTCGTCTATGGAGCGCGAGATTGAGGATGCGGCACGCGTTGATGGCGCAAACTTCAACCAGCGCTTCTGGATGGTGATGTTTCCTCTGGCTGGTCCCATGCTGGCTACGGTGGCCCTCTTTACCTTCATAGGCGCCTGGAACAGTTTCTTCATTCCCCTTGTCTTTACGCTGGGCGTTCCGGAACTGCGTACCCTGGCAGTGGGTATGTATGCCTTTATCGCCGAAAATAGCACAAACTGGACCTACCTGGCCGCCGGTTCGGTGATTACTCTAGCTCCCATTATGGCGGTCTTCATTCTGCTGCAACGCTATTTCATTAGTGGCGTGGAAGGCGCCGTCAAATCATAATGGCATGGATAGGAGGTCGGCTTCCAGCCTGCCTCCACCATCATCTCAGACGCAGGTAATCTTGCCTATGCTACACCTCGCGAGACAGGCAACTATCTATAAGGGAGGTGAGGCCAACAGGCTGACAATACGTCGATACGTGTTATCTGACATTCAATGAAGAGCAAGTAAAGCACGTTCAACTACTTTATTTTGTAAGCAAAGGAGCCTATCGTTATGGAGTTTTCATCTCGTTTCAGTCGGCGCAGCTTCGTGAAAACGGCTGCGGCTACCGCGGGGGCCGCTACGCTGGGTAGTGCCCTGGCAGCCTGTGGTGGTGGCAGTTCTTCATCAAAAACGATCACACTCAACTATTGGGACTATTTTGTTAGCCAGGCACCCTGGGTCGATAATGAGATCAAGCTGTTCGAGAAAGCGCACTCCGGCGTCAAGATCAAAAAGACGATCCAATTGAACTCTTCCTATGCCAACCTCTATTCGTTGGCTGCGAAAAGTCACAATACCCCTGATGTGGCGATGATTCCTCCGCAACCCAACTTCAATATTCAAGCCTCGCAGGGTTGGTTTATGCCAGTCGATAAGTGGGCCAATGCTGCCTGGAAAGCGAAGTTCCCTGAAGGCACCTTCCACGAAGGAAACAATGTGTTTAACGGGAAGCTTTACTCCGCTCCGATCTCCGGTGCCGCCCCCTGGCTGCAGCTCTATATTAATAATAAAGTCTTCCGCGATGCTGGCCTGGTCAATAGCGATGGCAGCGTGAAGATACCCAAAACCTGGGATGATGTGACGCATTTTGCCGAAACCATTACCAAGAAGAGTGGCGGTAGTACCTATGGTCTGGGCTTTGGCAACAGTGGAGGAGGCCTGTTCCAATGGTTCACGCATGTCTTCACCCTGGGGGCTGGCGCAGTGGGCGGCGGTTATACTATGGACTACCGCGTCGGTAAATACACCTATGGCACGGATCGCAACTATTACGACTTCCTGAGCCTGTTCAAAGAATGGAAAAACAATGGCTATATTTACCCTAACGCGGTGAGTATCTCTGACGAGGTTAGCCGTGCCTACTTCGAGCGCGCCAAATTCGGGATGACAATGGGAGGCGTCTGGAATCAGGCCGAATGGACAACGCATAACTTCACCGATTACTCGCTGACGACATTGATCTCCCCCACGGAAACGCCAAAGGCCTACTTCCCTACAAGTCCGGGTGGCACCCTCTGGGCTATTCCCGCGGAGACGAAGCATCCCGAAGAGGCCTGGGCCTGGTTCGACTGGCTGTATAGCGTGGATGCTGGTAAACGCTGGACGCAGCAGTTCAACGAGGATCTCTCGGCCTTCCCCCAGAATAACGATTCCAGCAAGATCAAATTCAAACCATTTGCCCAGTTTGTTGGTCTAGGCAAGCTTGCAATGCCTGCTCCTGATCCCAGCATACGCAATCCTCAGACTGCGCATGTGGAAGTGCAGGCGGTCAAGCCCAATCTGGATGATGTCATAGGTGGTTATTATACTGGTCAGCTTCAGGATCTTCATGCCGCTCTTTCCGATATAGAAGGACGTATGCAGAAGGCACAGGATGATGGCGTCAAGGTAGCGCAACAGAAGGGCTACAAGGTTAGTGCAGACGATTACAAGTTCACCGATTGGGACCCAACCCAACCCTATATTACCAAACCTGCTCAGGCTTAGCATGCCGAGAAGTAACGCTCTCCATGAGTCAGAGTGTTCCGTCTCGTAGGTCCACTTGCAATGAAGGCCAGAATCTGGAGGCGTAAGTCGTCGAACGAGGTAAAATTGCCTTGCTTGAGTTACTTACGTCCCAGAATTCAGTGCTTTTCCACCTTTGCTGACATTGCCCTGGTCGTGCAAGAGGTCTGGCCCTGTACGACCAGTCGGCCTTGTTGGATGAGCCGATCAACGCCTTTTCCTTTCTCCGCTCATCTGGCCAGTAACGTGTTGCTCCTGATCCCAGCGGTGATTCTGGTACAGATCGACGTAATCCGTCCCCAGGCGCTTGAGACTGGCGTCAATCATCCGGCCTGGTATTGTTCGTCACTGACCTTTTCCATCCAGTCGACGGTCTTGCCTTCAAGCTTTTCTTGAATAGCGATATGGGTCATCGTTGTGTTTGGTGCGGCGCCATGCCAATGTTTCTCACCTGGCGCGAACCAGATTACGTCCCCCGGCCGAATTTCCTCGATCGGGCCGCCCAAGCGTTGGGCCCGGCCACAGCCAGCCGTCACGATCAGGGTCTGGCCCAGCGGGTGGGTGTGCCATGCGGTCCGAGCACCGGGTTCAAACGTGACACTGGCGCCGACCACGCGGGCTGGTCCAGGGGCCTCGAATAGGGGGTCAATGCGTACCGTGCCGGTAAAGTACTCGGCTGGTCCTTTGCCGGAAGGCTGCGAGCCACTTCTTTTGATGTCCATGTGCTGAAGTCCTCCATTATGCCTGCAAAAGTAGAGAGGTATGTTCTCTGTCTGGAGGTAGTATAGACGCCCTGGAGCACAGGGTGATAGAATAATTGTCGAAAATGATTGTCTGATTCTGCAAATCTTCCAGATGAGCGATGGAGAAACATGTTCAGAAGCGGCTACGGATCCAGGAGGCCCGCCGTCTGATGCTGAGCGAAGACCTCGACGCTGCAAGTGCTGCCTATCGGGTGGGGTACAACGACGCCTCTCACTTCAATCGGGAATACCAAAGCCTCTTCGGTGTCCCACCGATGCACGACGTGCAACGGCTGCGGGAAGAGGCCCTGGAAGGAGTTGGCTGATAAGCCAGAGAGAACCGCTCTCCAGACTGATGAGAGAGTTTTGCAGGAATCCTCGTTCAACATCTATTGCTTTCGCTGTAGCCATTGGACGGCGATCAAGGTCTTGGCGTCATTAATCTTTCCCTGTTCCAGCAGGCTCCACAGCTCATTTAGAGACAGCTCAACTTGCTCGATATCTTCATGCTCGCCTGCCGCGCCTCCGCCAGCAGCGACCTGGTCGGCGTTCCCTACCTCGGCATAGTAGAGGATGATGCGTTCAGAGGAGCCTCCCGGGGAGACGTAGAAGGTCGCGATATAGGTCAGGTCATGTACCTGGTAGCCGATTTCCTCATGGATTTCGCGGCGAATACAGGCTTCAGGCTGCTCGTTCTCGTTGATGCTGCCCGCCACGACTTCTGTAAGCCAGCCTGGCCCCTTCTCATAGGTTGGGTACCTGAACTGGTTAATGAGAATGACCTTCTGGGTATCTCGATTGAAGAGCAGAGCTGCCGCTGAGTCTCCACGCTCGAAAACGAGTCGCTGTACTGGCTCGCTCATTTGCCCATTGAATTTCTCAAAGCGGAGGGTGGCTTCTTGAATTTTGAAGTGCTTTTCGTCGAAGATGGTGCGTTGCTGCTGAATGTCTACTTTGCGCATAAGCTATCCTTCCTCAGATGATATATACGCCATTATAAGTTATCTATTTCAGAACTTCTCACCACTGCGTGGTTAGTGGAGTCAGGGTATGTGGTGTGGAAAGGCCTGCGGCCTTTCCACACCACATACCCTGACCCGGAAACGCTCTGAACGTGTACGCCAGCAGCGCTTATTCTTGGGGCAAGAGGATGCTTTGTGGGGTGCCTGTTTGGGCGGCCTTTACGGCTGCGAACATCAGCGCCAGGGTGCCGAGATTGTCGCTTCCAGAGCACTCGGCCTCGGTATCGCTTTCAATGGACTGGATGAAGGTCGCCAGGCTGCCGAGGCGGTCGAGGTAGGGAACCTCGGGTAAAGTCAGGCTGACGCCCTCTTCGCCGATGGCGTAGACAGTAGTGCGGTCGTCGGCTGGCTTGTCGCCGCGTCCCGTCCACTCAATAGAGCCGTTACGGCACTCGATGCGCCATTCGCCGTTCCAGGGAGTTTGCGGGCTGGTGCTGGCCCAACTTCCACGATAATTTACCACTGCACCGCCGCTGAACTCAATGGTGGCGGCAGCCGAGGATGGATCATCGAACTGGTCCCAGGAGGTATTCCAGGCGTGGCAGGTGATGCGCTGTGGCTCTTGCTTCAGAAGTTTGCGCATCAGATCAAAGTGGTGTACCGCCATGTCGACCAGGAGCGGTTGCCAGGCGCGATAATAGAGGTAGGCGTCGCGAGGTACATTGACATAGCGACGGAAATCAATATTAATGGTGGAGATCTCTCCCAGCGCCCCCTCTTGCAAGAGAGCATCAACCGCGGCAACCGTCGGCTGGAAGCGATAGTTCTGACTGACCATGAGGTGTACACTACGTTCCCGAGCCAATTTGACCAGGGAGTCGGCCTCTTCCAGTGTGGGCGCGAAAGGCTTCTCAACCAGTACATGCTTATTATGTTCGAGGGCTATACGCGCCAGCGGAACGTGAGCGTTCAGGCCAGCAGTGACCAGTACCGCGTCGCAATCAACCCCTTTTAAGGCCTCTTTCAGATCAGTGAAACATGCTTGAGCAGGGAGGGTATAATCTTCTTGCACACGTTGTAGAGCTTTCTCGCTCATGTCAACGCACGCGACCAGTTCTACGTCTAGATCATTGTTTAGAACAAGCTTTGTCCAGGAGTGGCCCCAGCCACCTACACCAACTTGGATAATACGTAAAGGCATATAGTTCACTTCTTTGCAAGGAATATAAGCGCCAACCACGGAAGCGTTTACAGATAGCGTTGTTTCTCCAGGTTGCGTGCTCTATGACTACTGTATAGCTGTAAACATTTTGATGGTACCTGATCTATTTCTTGATTGTCAAGTATACCGCTTGTAGGCTTGTAGGTAGAGGACACCTTAAATGTTCACCTTTCGCGCCCGCGGCGCTCAGGGTAGGGGATGGAGACGTGTGGTGCGGGCGAATTGCCCGCACCACACGTCTCCATCCCCTACCCTGAGATCTGAGTAAAGAGCGTTGCTTTAAGCCAGTGGACGGAAGGTGACTGCTTGTGCCTCCTCTTCGGAAGCACGTCGAACATAGCTCTGCTCGGGCGTGGTTCGTGCGACCTCTCTTCCTCCCTTGAAAACATAGAGGCGGGGTGGCAGCAAGCGCAGGGCCTCAAAGGCGGACGGCGCATCCAGCAGGAGAAAGTTTGCTGGCTTCCCCTCCTCAAGCCCATAGCGATCCTCAATGCGTAATGCCTTCGCACCATTGCTTGTAATGAGGTCCAGGACGTCATTGATTTCTTCGTAGCCGCTCATATGACAGAGAAAGAGTGCCAGTTGCGCGGCCGCGAGCATATCCCCACGTCCCAGGGGGAACCAGGGGTCCATAATGGAGTCATGTCCCAGGGCGACGTTGACGCCGTTGGCTAGAAGCTCTTTGACGCGTGTAATACCCCGGCGTTTGGGGTAGGTATCGAAGCGCCCCTGTAAGACAACGTTGTCAAAAGGATTGGCGATCACGTGCATCTGGGCACGCTTGAGCAGGCCCATCAGTTTAAAGGCGTAGGCGTTGTCGTAGGAATGCATGGCGGTGCAGTGGCTGGTGGTCACGCGCCCATGCCAGTTCTGCTTCATAGTATCTGCGGCCATGACTTCGGTAAAGCGCGAGTGAGGATCGTCCGTCTCGTCGCAGTGACAGTCAATGTCGCGGTTGAACTCTTTGGCGAGCTCAAAGACATAATGAACATCCTCAACGCCCATATCGCGCGTCCACTCATGATGCGGAATGCCGCCCACGATATCGCAACCTAGCTCCATGGCCCGGCGCATGAGTTGCGGTCCCTCGGGGAAGGAGAAGATGCCATCCTGGGGAAAAGCTACCAGTTGTAGCTCACAGATATCGCGGACCTCTTCACGTACCTCTAGCAGCGCTCTCAGAGCCGTCAAATTGGGGTCGCAGACGTCGACATGACTGCGGATATGGAGCGTTCCCTGCGCGACCTCCCAGCGGATCTCTTCCAGGGCGCGGCGCTTAACATCCTCAACAGTCAGGCTGCCTTTGCGCTCACCCCAGATCTGAATGCCCTCAAGCAGTGTCCCCGAGGCATTATAGCGTGGCTGGCCGACTGTGAGTACGGCATCCAGGTGCACATGCGCATCAATAAAAGGAGGCGAGACCAGCCTGCCTTCGGCCTCGATGACGCGTGCTGCCTGAGCGGCATCCAGGTTTGTCCCTATCCGCGCAAAGAGACCATCCTTGACCGCGATATCCACGAGATCCTTATGCCTATGTAGGCGTGCTCCGCGAATGAGTATATCGTATTGCATTAGACGCTCAAATCCTCTCTAGTCTGTACAAAGAGAGACAGGTGGTAGTTTCCTGTAAGCCGTGCGGCATCCAGAAAATTACCACCTGTCTCTGTGCGTATGAGCACAAGTAGTAGTATTACTATAGCATTGAGCTTCAATACTACTCAGTGGACTCTTCGCCTAGCGCTTGCTCTGCTTTAGCTCCAGGGGGCGCAGGATCAGGTACGCGATACAGGCGAAGACGACGCCCAGCTCAAAACCAACATCTGCACCGCCCAGGGCCTGAGCCAGGGGACCAGTGAAGAGCAGCTGCGAGGCGCCCAGGTAGACGCCGACCAGGCCGAGGGCCATGGAGACCAGCGCGGCCCAGCCAATTGGAAGCTTGCTGGCCGTATTCCAGTCATCCACATTGTACTTGCCACGGCGGAAGAGGCGATCCTCCAGGAAGAGGATAACCGCCCAGGGACCCAGCCAGTAGGCGACGAGGAGGAGGAAATTCTCCAGAGTGCCGCTGTAGTTTTGGGAGGCTGGAATGGCAATCGCGATATAGATGACCGCACCAATCAAGGTCCAGATGGCGCGGTTGATTTTCTGGAAGCTCTTGCCCAGCACCTGCATGGTCAGACCCAGGCTATAGTCATTGGGAATATTGTTGGCGATGACGCTCAACGTGAGCAGCGCTAGCAGGAAGGTTCCAAAGCCACCCAGGGGCTGGAGGACGGCAGCCAGGAGATCGCCACCCTCTTTGCCCGCATATGCTGTGGCTGTGCTTAGGGTCAGTCCCAGGGTCTCGAGTAGGATACAAGGAATGGTTACGCCCAGGAAAGTCAGCCAGAAGACGCGCGAGGTTGAGGTCTCTTCAGGCTGATTCACATTGTAGTCAGCGGCGTATGAGGTCCAGCCAGTCGCGAAGCCATAGATTGCACCACCAAAGGAGATGAGGCTGCCAACCCAGGCGAGGCTCATCGCGGGCGTTGGCACGATAGTGGCTTTGGGACCACCGATGACGGCCAGGAGCGCGAAGATAATAGCCATGGGAATCCAGGCGAAGCGCTCATAGCGATGAACATATTTGTAACCGTAAATGCTGACAACCGTTGTCAGTACAGCAATGACGACAACGCCCACCCAGGCTGGTATCGCGCCCTTGCTCAAGGCGGAGACGAGCTGACCGCCGACGATAACGTTCACGGCCGACCAGCCGATACAGGCCGCGACATTGAAGAGGGACATGATGATGGCGCCAACCCAGCCAAAGGAGAAGCGGGAGATCGTCATCTGGCGTAGACCCAGCTTGGGACCCAGCGTCGAGAAGAACGCGACCGGCAAGACGCCTAGAATGTTGAAGAGGACGATGATGGCCAGCCCATCCCAGAAGCCCAGCTTGAAGATAGGGATTGCCAGGCCGCCCAGGGCGACGGTTGAAATAACCAGGTTGGCCGAGAGCCACATGGTAAAGTTGTCAAAAATGCGAACGTGCGCACGCGCTTGGGGAGACACACGCTCAATACCGTGTGTCTCAATTGGTTTCTCAAGATCAGAAACAACGACAGTATCGGTTGCCATTGAAGAAGGACCTTCCTTTACGGATATATAAATGTATAGATATAAGTACATCTATCCTTTTGGCATAGAAAAAGCGTTGTAAGCGTAGGCTTACAGCGTTCTCTGCCATTGGGAAAATTATCTCTGCTGTCATTATATGCTAGAGCTGGCTCTATAGCTACTCGGTTTTTGTGCACTTTGAACAAAAAAATGCTGACTGAGAAAAATCCCATCTCCATTTGATGATAAGATAAATGTATCTAATCAGGACTTCTCGCCACTACGTGGCTCGCCGGGTCAGGGGGTGCCGGTGCTGGGCTGGCGGAGCCAGCCCAGCACCGCACCCCCTGACCCGGCAAAACGTCGCAGATGCTGAGACACGGGTTAAACAATGAGATTGTCTATGCTCCTAGCACCCTCTGACCCGGCGAAACATCGCAGACGCTGAGAACACTTCGCCAGGAGAGGTGGCGAGCAATTCCAAGAATGAAAGGGATAATTACCGATGAAACTGGAGCGACCTGATATTGTAACGATGCTTTCCCAGCTTGAAAGAGCTTACCAGTTGTTGGCTGACCACTATAACGCCGCTCAAATGGATAGAGAGAGGCTAACCACTGTCTTACTGGACTTGCGCTGGTACGCGCAACGCCTGGGCGAAGAGCGATGGGAAGTGGCCCCAAGAGTGGGACGTTGGAGCTTTGCTGAAAACGTGTGGCATATTACCGAGCAGGCGTTAGAAGAGGCCCAACAACCAACCTCCGCCTCTATCGTATACTTTATAGACCATGGGAAAGAACATGTTGGCCAGGCCGCCGAGATCTTTGCCCTGTTTGAATATGGTCAGGTGTAGCCCTGATTACAGAAAACGAGCCAGAAAGCCCCCGTGATTTATCCGGGGGATGAATGGCTCTTCCTTGTTTGGGGTGGATTGGGTGGAGTTGGACAGTAGGACGGATCATACCACAACAGGAATGCATCCACGGCACGTCGTACCAATTCTGCGACAGGGACACCCTCTTTCTCAGCTTGCTCATGCAATTTTTGGTGTTGCGTTTCATTCAGGTAAATGTTTGTACGTCTCACTCTTTCACCTCTTGCATACATCAGAATTTTGATGTATAATTATAGCATCACACAGAAGAAAGGTGCAAGGGCGCAATGCTCATCTACGAATACAAACTCGATGGAACCAAGGCACAATACGCTGCCATTGATGAAGCTATTCGCATTGTGCAATTCATTCGCAATACGTGCTTGCGTTTGTGGATGGATGACCACGCCACCAGGAATGACTTGCAACTGTATTGCGCCGTCCTTGCCAAAGAACACCCCTTTGTCTTTTCGCTCAATTCTCAGGCTCGTCAAGCCAGTGCGGATCGGGCGTGGTCTGCCATTGCACGCTTCTATGACAACTGCAAAGCAAAAAAACCAGGGAAGAAGAGCTATCCCCGTTTTCAGCACGATAACCGTTCTGTGGAGTACAAGACAACCGGGTGGAAACTCGACCCTGATGGCAAGCATATCACCCTCACCGATGGGTGTGGCATTGGGAGGGTACGTTTGATCGGGAGTCGTGATCTTGCGACCCGCCCCATACCCGCCATCACTCGTGTTCGTCTCATCCGGTGTGCAGACGGCTACTACTGCCAATTTGCTATTGTTGCCGAGCGGCATATTGAACATGTTCCCACTGGCAAACAGGTTGGAATCGACGTTGGTTTGAAGGCGTTTTTCACGGATTCTGAAGGGAACACTGTCGAGAATCCCCGCCACTATCGCAAGGCTGAAACGCGCCTCAAACGCTTGCAACATCGCCTCTCACGCAAACAAAAGAAGAGTAAAAACCGCAAAAAAGCCCGCCAAGCCGTGGCGTATGCCCATTTGAAGGTCCAAAGGCAGCGCGAAGATTTTGCCAGAAAGCAGGCAAACGCGCTCGTCACATCTCACGATTTGATTGCCTTTGAAGAGTTGCAGATTCGCAATATGGTGAGGAACAGACACCTTGCCAAGAGCATCCACGATGCTGGATGGGGGCAATTTCTGCTTTGGGTCAAGTATTATGCAGCAATACATACAATCCCTGTTATAGCAGTATTCCCCCACTACACCAGTCAAGAGTGTAGTGCGTGTGGAACGCTCGTGAAGAAGACATTGAGTGTGCGCACGCATGTGTGTACGGGGTGTGGTGTGGTCTTAGACAGGGATCATAACGCCGCATTAAACATTTTGCAAAAAGCTCTCAGTACCGTAGGGCATACGGGAACTGATGCGCCTGTGAGTGCATGAAACGCTTCTGGACAGGAAGGCCGCTACTGCCTCTCAGCAATGGGAGTCAGCAAGTCACCTGGATGAAGGAAGAATCCCCCTGGATTTATCCGGGGGAGTGTCAATTCAGAGATAGTTTGTCTAGTTGAAAGGGAACTGTATGACGAATAGTGCCGCGACAAAGCTTATTCCACGCAAGGTCCTCTTTGGCAATCCAGTCAAAGCCAGCCCCCAGGTCTCGCCCGATGGCAAACGCCTGGCCTACCTGGCGCCCGTGAACAATGTCCTTAATGTCTGGGTGGGTTCGCTAGAGGGCGACGATTATCAGCCGGTGACTAAAGATAAAGAGCGCGGTATACGCTTTTATTTCTGGGCGGCCGATAACAAGCATATCGGCTATATTCAGGACGCTGGCGGTGACGAGAACTGGCGCCTCTACATGACAAACGTGGAGACGCGCGAGACACGCGACCTGACGCCCTTTGCGAATGTTCAGGCCCGTGTGACTGGCCACGATAAGCATTTTCCCCATGAACTGCTGGTCGAGTTAAACAAAGAGAAGCCCCAGGTCCATGATGTCTATCATCTCGATCTCCCCTCGGGCGAATTAAAGCTGGTGGCTAAGAATCCCGGCAATATCGCAAGCTGGGTGATCGATACGCAGTTTAAGGTGCGTGGCGCGGTCGTCACTCTTCCAGATGGCGGCAGTGAACTGCTGGTACGTGAGCACGAGGAGAGCGAGTGGCGCAAGCTTGTCTCGTGGACCTCTGAAGACGCGCTTACCAGTGGTCCCGTTGGCTTTACCCTGGATGGAAACGCCCTCTACCTGGAGGATTCGCGGAACGCCAATGCCTCGCGCCTGGTCAAACTCTCGCTTGCTAACGGTGATGTGAGCGTGCTGGCGGAGGATTCGCAGTATGATGTCGGCTCCATCATGATCCATCATGATACCTACGAGATCCAGGCCGTGGCCTTCAACCGGGATCGCGTGGAGTGGACCGTGCTTGACTCTGCTCTGCAAGAGGATTTCAAGCTGCTGCGTGAGCTACAGGCTGGCGACATCTCTATCCTCAGCCGCGACGACAATGACCAGGTCTGGATCGTGGGCTATGTCGTGGATGATGGTCCCGTGTCTTACTATGTCTATGATCGTGCCAGCAAGAGTGGGCGCCTTCTCTTTACCAATCAGCCAGAGCTGAGCAACCACACACTGGCCCAGATGCAGCCAGTGAGCTTTAAGGCCCGCGATGGCCTGACCATTCATGGCTACCTGACGCTGCCAGCGGGCGAGTCGCAGAAGCCCTTGCCCCTGGTGCTCAATGTGCATGGTGGTCCCTGGGCGCGTGATGGCTGGGGCTATCGTCCCGAGGCCCAATGGCTGGCTAATCGAGGCTATGCCTGCTTGCAGGTCAACTATCGTGGCTCGACCGGCTATGGCAAGGAGTTTCTGAACGCGGGCAATAAAGAGTGGGGCGCTAAGATGCATGATGACCTGGTGGATGCCGTGCACTGGGCCATTGAGCAGGGCATCGCCTATCCCGCGAAGGTCGCGATCTATGGCGGCTCCTACGGTGGCTATGCGGCCCTGGCTGGCGCGACCTTTACTCCTGACCTCTTCTGCTGCGCCGTTGACATCGTGGGACCCAGCAACTTGATTACGCTGATCCGGACAATTCCACCCTACTGGTCTACCTTCCTGGCGAACTTCCATATGCGCGTGGGCAATCCCGATACTGAAGAGGAGTTCCTGAAGTCGCGCTCGCCGCTCTTCAGGGCCGACCAGATCAAGATTCCCATGCTTATCGCGCAGGGCGCTAATGATCCCCGTGTGAAACAGGCCGAGTCGGAGCAGATCGTCGCCGCCATGAAGGAGAAGGGCATCAACTACGAATACATGCTCTTCCCGGACGAGGGACATGGCTTCGCCAAACCTGACAACCGCATCAAGTTCTACGTCGCGGCGGAGAAGTTCCTCGCCAAACACCTGGGCGGCCGCTACGAGGAAGCCTAGGAGATCGTTTATATGAGCTATCCAGCCGAGCTGTTGCGTACCAAGCTATCATTGCCGCGCTTGCGCAGTAATCTTGTGCCAAGAGAGCCTTTGTGGGTCCAACTGGATCATGTCCTGGATCATACACTGACCCTTATATCTGCGCCTGCTGGCTTTGGTAAAACAACGCTTGCTCGTAGCTGGATCGCCTCACGAAACACAGATCAGGAACGTTTCCTGACGGCGTGGCTGTCTCTGGATACAGGCGACAACGACCCGGTACGTTTCTGGCGCTATATTATAGTTGCCTGTCAGAGCCTGGATGCTGATATCGGCGGTATGGCCCTGGCGCAACTTGTCTCTATGCAGCCATTTGCGCCAGAGGCCTCGACCCAATTGGCTTTTGAAGCGCTGCTGACAAACTTGTTAAATGAGCTACAAAATCTTTCACAGGTCGCTGTCCTGATTATCGAAGATTATCACCTTATTACATCCCGGTCTATTCATGAGGCTATGACTTTCTTCCTTGATCACCTACCTCGGGATATCCATGTAATATTGTTAACACGCATAGACCCTCCACTTCCATTAGCACGCTGGCGCGCGCATGGAGAACTCCTTGAACTTCAGGCAGATGATCTCTGCTTTTCTCAGGAAGAGACAGATGCCTTTTTGCGGCTATCGCTGGCGTTTCCTCTTGATGAAGAGATGGCGAAGCGGCTACATCAGCGTACAGAAGGTTGGAGCGCTGGCTTGAGTATTATAGCGTCCACAATGCGCACGCACAGGGCTTCTCAGGAGCGAGAATACTTTCTAGAAACGCTGACTGGTAGCTATCGCCCACTTGTAGATTACCTGGTAAGTGATGTGTTGCAGGCACAGTCTGAAGCCGTGCAGGCTTTTCTGCTTCAGACAAGTGGCCTGAGCCGCTTGACGTCCTCACTCTGTGACGCGGTGACCGAGAGGAGCGATAGCGAGGAACTGCTCCTGGCGCTTGAGCGGGCGAATCTTTTCCTCGAACCATTGGATGCTTCGGGCCAGTGGTATCGGTATCATGCCCTCTTTGCGGAAGCAATGCAGCACGAGGCCCGTCTGCGTTTCGGTCCAAAGGAAACTCAAGCATGCCTGATACGTGCCAGTACCTGGTATGAGCAACGTGGCTATCTTCATGAAGCGGTTGAAACGGCACTGTTAGCTGAAGATTATGCGCGCGTTGCTCGCCAGCTTAACCAGGAGCATGAGAATCTTTATCGGCTTATGCTCACTGAGTTTTACACGCTGCGGCGCTGGCTGGAGCAATTGCCGTTACCTATATTTCAGCAGTATCCAGCTCTTTGCCTTTTCTACGCGCTCATTATTTTCTTTGAGATGGATGGTCGTGTGGTAAGAGATCCAGAGCGTTATAAGATGAGCAATGAGTTGCTGCTGATGGCCGAACTACGCTGGCAAGTAGAGAATGACACGGCCCATTCAGGACAGATTGATGCTTTTCGCAGCCTCATGAGTATCTGGCAGAGTGAATATCACCAGGCGAATACGTTTGCGCGCCGGGCATTGGCATGTCTTGCGGATGATGATGTTGCGTGGCGGGGCGTGAGTCTGAGCATTGTGGCGACCTGGGAGCGTCTGTTTGGCTCTCTCAGCGAAGCACATTGCCTGATGCGGGAGGCTTTGCGACTTAGCCAGGTAGCAGGAAATGCCTATGGGATGCGGCCTATCTTACTTGAGCTTTGCGAAGTATATATGCTTCAAGGTTCTCTAAACCTGGCTAGTAAGGGCTATTACCAGGTCCTTGGCGAGGCTGGAATAGATTTTCATGATCGGGGATTGGCCCTCTTTGGCCTGGCTTGCTTATCGTATGAGCGGAATCAGTTGGATGACGCTTTGAACCAGGCGCAAGAGGCTCTGGATATAGGCCAGAAGTTAGGGGATGATGAGCTACGGTTGCGCTCTTTATTTGTGTTGGCACGCATATACTTTGCGCTCAATAATATTTCACAGGCGCGACAGCTTCTATATGGGACGACAGGAAACGTACATATATTGGCCACTCCTTTGTTGGCACGAGAGACTTTTTTCTGGCGTGCCTGGCTTGCCTTTATGGTAGGAGAATACTCCGAGGTAGAGCAGTGGATGCAGTCGAGGAGCATAGAAGATGAATCTCTCCCATGCCCTTTGCGTCTGCGTGAGGATTTACTGGCAACGCGTTTGCTGATTGAGCGAGGCGACGAAGGTGCTGTCAAACTGCTTGAATATTGTCAGGAGCAGGCCCAAAGGCACGAGTATACTGCTGCTAGCAGGGAGATCCAGGTATTATGCTCGCTGGCATATTTCAAGCAAAATGACCTGGCGATGGCCGGACAAATGTTACAAACAGTAGTAGCACAAGCCCAGCCAGAGAGCTATCGCCGCCTGTTTCTAGACCAGGGGAAGCTAATGGCTGACTGCATACGAGCAGTCTTACCAGGCGGGGATATGGGGAACAATGAACGGTATGTACGTGAACTTCTGGCTGTGTTTGAAGGTGGCAGGGTAAGCCAGCCCTCCTCCTCTCTCTCTTATCCATCTGAAGCTTTGAGTGTCCAGGAACAACGTGTGTTGCGCCTCTTTGTAGCGGGACTTTCCAAACCCGAAATCGCGAATGAACTGATTATCTCCGTGAATACCGTAAAGACGCACCTCTCGCGGATCTATCGCAAGCTTAACGTAACCAGCCGCGCGGAAGCGAGGGAGGCGGTACGCCGTTTGCGCCTCGTATAAAAGAGCCTCTATGCCTGTCCTTTTCCCAGATCCTTCATCACCTCTAATCACCTCTCTAATCATCCGAAACGGGTGACACCGCTTCACCCCTCTGGGCTTTACACTACTAACACGAACAAAAGATACGTTAGACCCATGTGCAAGCCATTTCTGGTAGATGCTCAAGTTGTTTCTGAGAGGTAGTGTGGTACATCCTGGCAGCCGCAGGCTGCCAGGATGTACCACACTACCTCTCAGAAAGCGAGCGCCGCAGGCACGAGAAGCCAAGCCAATAATGCGCACATGGCATAAGTGAAATGGGAGTGAATTTGTCATGAAAAAGCATCCTTTGCATGTTGTTATTATTGGCGCGGGTATTGGTGGACTCTGCCTGGCGCAGAAACTGAAGCAGGCGGGCATCAATGTGGCTGTGTATGAGCGTGATCGCTCACGTACTGCGCGTCTTCAGGGATATCGCATTCATATCAATCCAGCCGGCAGCAGCGCGCTCCACGAATGCTTGCCAGCGCGTCTGTATGAAATCTTCCTGGCGACGTGTGGTCAGTCGGGCAGTGGCTTCAACTTTTTGACCGAGCAGGCAAAAGAACTACTTTTTCTGGAGACGCAGGAAGAGGGAACTATACCGGACCCGGTAGATAGCCATAAGTCTGTAAGCCGCTTTACCTTGCGCCAGGTCCTGCTGACTGGCCTGGAGGATATCGTCCATTTTGATAAGCCCTTTGAGCGCTACGAGGAGCTGCCGGATGGCGGCGTTACTGTCCACTTCGAGGATGGAACCTCTGCCACCTGCGATGTCTTGATTGGAGGGGATGGCGCAAACTCACGTGTGCGCAAACAATTTCTGCCATCCGCTCAGCGCGTGAATACCGGCTATGGTGCCATCCAAGGCAAGGCGATTTTGTCTGATGAACTCCGGCATGCCTTGCCGTCCCGGCTGTTTCGTGGTCCTGCCTCGGTTCTCGCTCCAAAGGGTTTTAGCATGTTTATTGCCGTGCAGCAGTTTCAGCATAAGCCCGGTGAGATTGAGGAAATCAGCGATGCGATTCGCCTGCATCCCGACTTATTGCTGAGCGATACGCAGGATTTTGTCAGCTGGGGCTTAATTGCACGCCAGGTGAAATTTCCTTTGCATCGTGATCCGCAGGCCCTGGATGGCACAGAACTTAAGCAAGTGATCTGTGATGTGCTTCAGGAGCAGAACTGGCATTCAGCATTTCAAAAGCTGGTGCGAGAATCTGATGCCACCACAGTCATCTTTACCCGCATCTCTTCATCGGTACCAGTAGCGCCCTGGCAGACGAAGCGCGTTACGCTGCTAGGCGACGCAATTCATAGTATGACTCCAGCTCGTGGAATCGGCGCTAATACAGCTTTACGCGATGCGTCCCTTTTGGGAAGGAAGCTAGTCGCAACGTCGCGTGGAGAGCTTTCACTTGAGCAGGCGATGCATGACTATGAGGCGGAAATGCTAGTTTACGGTTTTGATGCCGTGCGAAGCTCACTCAAAGCTTTAGAACAGGGAGCCGCCCTGGAGAAGCCGTTGCCCCTGGCCCTCGCTAAGACGACATTCAGAGTAATGAATGCTGTTCCCGCGCTCAAGCGCCAGGCGTTCAAGGGATTTGGCGATAACTGACCTGGTAGAAAATGTGCCTGTTTGCACCGTTTAGACGATGTGAGCAGGCACATTTTGAGTTCCTTTCCTCGGGCAATAGTTCCGTCGCGACTAGCGAATCCTGACAGGGGCCAGGATTTTCACGTGAACGGGTTTGTGAGGGAATGACTCCCTCACGAGATGGACTACCAGCAGATGGACCCTGCTTTCCCCATCCTCTACTCCCTTCCGCTCGAAAGCTCCAGGAGCTACTTTTCGGAGAATATTTCCCGCGCCATTGACATCGGCATGGATCACTCGCCCATCGGCGGCTCGATACAGTCCCCGTGTGACCCGTTTGCCGCTAAACTGGTAGTCTCCCTGTTCGCCTTTGCGATACACGGGTAGGGGATCGAGATCAAGCAAACTGGCTTTGCTTGTATACGACTCTTCGGTGAGAATCACGCGAATGCCGACCAGTTCCGCTTTATACTGAAGCATCTGAATGAAGCGAGCGTGCGGGATCTGCACGAAATGTTGATTCATGCGTTTTCCCAGGCGAATCTCTTGTTTTTGCAGCGGATTCTTGCCGATGATGAGCGTGCCAATCCCTTCGGCGACCAACAGGTCGATCAGGAAGCGGCTGGCCGTGTGCAGATCTTGCTCGATGCGCCGGTTCCGTCGCGTCGTCAGTTGCTCGATGCGCCGAGTTCGGCCAGGACGTCCGAGGGATTGCTGGAGTACTGCTCGTTGTTTATTATAATACTGGTTACAGGACTTGATGCCACGCCCATTAACAATGACTGGGACAAAGCCCGGTTTGTTTGCGCGTTAACGTGGCCAGATTGTCCATGCCAGGATCAAGTCCAGCGAGCAGATCGGGATCAACTGCCGTGACGGTGGGTTCGTGTTCATAGATGACTTCTACCACCACATAGCCGTTTTTGGGAACCACACGCACCTGCGCGAGCGTTTGAGGGTTTTGCTTCGTTTTCACCTGAATACCCAGTTGCGAGGGCTGGATGATGCCTCGATCCAGGGTTCGTTTGCCCCGGCTCACGGCTTGCATCGTGTAGACGAGCAGATTCCGCCCTTTCGCCTTTGGCAAATACTTCGGGAGTTGAGGGCGCCCCACAAACTTCGCTGGGGTCTCTCGATACGCAAGCCTGCCCGCCCAGAAACTTGACCAGGCGGTGCAGACCTGCTTGAGGACGTGTTGCGCCACTTTGGCAGGCAACGCCCTGTACGCCTCATGCTCTTGCATGCGTTTATCCAGAGCGGGATAGGAGAGGCTGGTGCTGGTCGCAAAAAAGGTTTGACGCACCTCATAGAGGGCGGCATTGTAGAGATTCTTCGAGGCAAAACAGGCGGCATCCACACAGGCAAAGCGCGGATCGGTCTGCGCAATGATGTGCTTCTCAACCAGTTGCATCCCCCGCCTCCAATTCCTGGACAATCCGCTCGGTCTTGCGCTTCGCCCGACGTTGCCCGTAGAGTCTGGCACAAAAGCTGTACATGATGCTGGTCAGATCGGAGAGCAAATCCTCGGTGCCATTCTCCGCGTGATTGACCACCTCGATTTCCCGCCCGTACGCGGTGAGGAGCGTCTCAATATAGCGAAAGCCAAAGCGCGTCCCTCGGTCTTTGTGTTCAATGACAATCCGCCCCACATTGGGATCGGCCAGCAATGCCAGGAACTTGGGGCGATTGTCGTTGACCCCCGAACCAATTTCCTTGACCACCTTGCTCACCTGGTAGCCACGAGCTGCACAGTAGGCCACCAACCGCTCCGCCTGACTGTCCAGATTGGCCTTGTTCTCGGCTGAGGAAACACGGGTATAGACGACCGTTGTGGCTTTTACCGGGCTGGCGGTCCTGGCCGGTTCATCGATCAGAATGGTGTGCGCTCCGACACGCCTGCCCTGGATTTTTCCGTCGCGGAACCAGCGCCAGGCCGTCTCATAGCGTACCCCTTGTTGTTTGGCGTAGTCACTGAGTTTCATGCTCATATCATACCATGATCCTCAGTGATTATCAAGGATTCGCTATGTTTTCAATGATCGTTTTCAATACCTTTTCTGGCGTTATCTGTTTCCAGCGTCAATACTCCATTGATGTTGTTCACTTTGACAAAGGCTGACGTTACTGCCTACAATTTGAACTGGATAGTCATAGAATGACAGCAGAATCATTAAACGAGCAAATGTTGCTAGTAGCGTTGAGAAAGGTTAATATATGCAACAACCGCAAACTCATCGTGGAGCACGTGGCTTCGCCCCTTTTCGTATAAATACGCTCACTGAAATCCTTCAGAGCTATGAGTGGTTTGAGCAGATGCGAACCTCGAGTCCTGTCTACCAGGATGAGCAGACGCATCTCTGGCAGGTCTTTCGTTACGCGGATGTGCAGAAGGTGGTTACCGATTATCAGCACTTCTCTTCTGAGGCCGTGCCAGGCTTCTCGGAGGACTCCTTCCTGCGTGACACAGTTGTGGCGAAAGATCCCCCCGACCACCGCAAGCTGCGTAACCTGGTTAACGTGGCCTTTACGCCCCGCGCGGTGTCGCGCTTGGATGGCCTGGTAGCGCAGATTACGCAGGAACTCCTGGATGAGGCCCTGCCCCAGGGCAAGATGGACGTGGTCTCGGATATCGCCTTTCCCCTCCCCGCTAAAGTAATTGCGGAGATGCTGGGTGTGCCACGCGAGGACTGGGATATCTTTCGCCGCTGGGCCATCTCTGAGCCGACCGAGCAGGTGACTTCGCGTGAAGAGGCGCTGCGCGCTCGCCAGACGATGGGTCAGCAGATGTATGAGTACTTCGCCGGGCTCCTGGCTGAGCGCAGGCGTTCACCGCGCGAAGACTTAATTACTTCCTTGAGTAGGGCTGAGATCGATGGCGAGCACCTGAGCGAGGATGAGCTGGTGAACTTCTGCCTGCTCTTGCTGGCGGCCGGTCAGGAGACGACCAAGAACCTGATCGCCAACGCTATCCTCTGCTTTACCGAGCACCCCGAGGCGATGCAGCGCCTGATCGCGGAGCCAGCCCTGATGCCCGCGGCGATTGAAGAGGTCCTGCGCTATCTCGCGCCGGTCTGGTTCCTCTTCCGCCGTACCACGACCGAGGTGGAGCTTGGTGGGCAGCGTATCCCCGCGAACTCCATTGTCCTGCCCTGGCTGGCCTCAGCCAACCGCGATCCAGAGCAATTTCCTGATCCCAATCGCTTTGATATTCAACGTGAGCCCAATCGTCATCTTGGCTTTGGACACGGCATTCACTTCTGCATCGGCGCACCCCTGGCGCGCCTGGAGGCCAAAATCGCCCTCCCGATGATGCTGGCCCAGTTGAAGAATCTCCAGCGCGTGCCGGATTTCCCCATCACGGTGCGCTCAGGCGTCGTCTTTGTCATTCAATCGCTACCCATCACCTTTGTCGCTTCATGAATTACCCTGTCCCCTATCATTGCATCGTCTATGAGAAGGGACTATGTGTTTACGCACGGATCTCGTGCTAGAAAGTGTAGAGAGTAGTTTATGGTTAAGGCAACCTGGAATGGTGTCATGCTGGCGGAGAGCGATAAATGTGTTGTCGTGGAAGGGAATCAGTATTTTCCCCTCGATGCCGTCAAGCGTGAATACTTGAAGGAGAGCGATACGCATACCACCTGCCCCTGGAAGGGCGATGCCAGCTATTACTCGGTCGAGGTAGATGGCAAGACGAATAAGGATGCCGCCTGGTACTATCCCACACCCAAGGATGCGGCTAAGCAGATCAAGGATCACGTCGCCTTCTGGCGTGGTGTTACCGTAGAGGTAGAGTAGAGAAGAGTATCGCCGCCCTGGACTGCATGTTCAGGGCGGCAATCTTCTTCTCTATGCCACTGGATTATGCAGGGCTAAGCAGCCAACCTGGATGTGTACCTGGTCGCCAGGTTGAAGCGAAAATTGGTCGGGAGGCACGATGCCAGTCCCGGTCATCAAAAAGGCACCGCGAGGGAAGGCTAACTCCTGTCCCAGATAACTAGCGAGCTCCTCAAGCGTGCGTTTCATCTGTACGGTGCTCACCTCATCGTGAAAGATCAATGTGTCGTCGCGATAAATGGAGAGTGCGATGGGTAGGGAGCGCATCTGATCAGCGCTCGCCAGCAAGATGCCGGGTCCAAGCCCACATGAGCCGTTGTAGACCTTGGCCTGGGGCAGGTAGAGGGGGTTCTCGCCCTCGATGCTGCGCGAGGACATGTCGTTGCCTGCGCAGTAGCCGACAATCTCCATCCGGCTATTGAGGAGCAGCACCAGTTCTGGCTCCGGCACATTCCAGTCACTATCGCGGCGAATGCGTAGTGGTTGCTGCTCGCCCTGGACGCGCCAGCCCAGGGCTTTGAAGAAGAGTTCGGGTCGTGTGGCGTCATAGACTTTCTCATAGACATCCCCTACTTCAGACTCAAGCTTGCGCGCCTCGCGACTGCGTAAATAGGTGACTCCACTGGCCCAGACCTCCTGCTCGGTCTCGATTGGTGCCAGCAGGTGCTCCTTCAGGTCTTCGCCAGTGGAGAGTCCCTCCAGAGTAGCGAGCATATCCTTCGCCGAGAGACCGAGTAGGGAGCTAAGACTAAAACTCTCGATAATGACATGACCATCCCTGGCCCAGCGTATACCCTGGGGTGTAAGGTGCCGTGTGAGATACATAGTTGCGTCTCCTCTCTGCAAAATACGTGTTCTTTACGTTTAGGCCGTTGTCTCTCTCATGACGCGTAGCAGTAGGCGCTGGAGCTTGTGCGCTACTTCCTACCCCACTCCTACGCTAAGTTTAGCAACATTATGTAGTTTAAGCAACGTACGGTTGCTCATATAACCGAGCCTTAAAAGGTAAGGGATGTGCATGTGGTGGGGTCAGACTTACATAGACATGGGAGAAAGAAGGGAACTCGACATCTTCAGTTGGACTGGACAAACTTTCGCTGGTGGTGTAAAACCTGTGGAAGAGGAGTATGACTTTGAAGAGCCCATACACCGCGCTTGTATCCTGCACAGAGATACATTAAGTTGAAAAGTAAGAGGAGAGTAAGAATGGCACTCAATATTGAATTGCTGAAAAAAATCGCGGAAACACCTGGTATTTCAGGACGTGAAGACCAGGTGCGTGCCCTGATCCTGGAAGAACTGCGCACACTTACCGACGAGGTCAGCGTTGATCGCCTGGGCAACATCATCGCCTTGAAGCGAGGCAAAAGTGAGCGTCGTGTCATGCTGGCTGCACATATGGATGAAATTGGCTTCATCGTCAAGCATATTGATAACCAGGGATTCATCCGTATTCAGCCGGTGGGTGGTTTTGATGCCCGCGTGCTCTTTGCTCAGCGTGTCCTAGTCCATGGCTTTGCGGGCCAGACCTTACGGGGAGTCCTGATGCCATCGAGCAAGCCTATTCACCTGTTAGGCGGTGAGAAACCCGCAGCGGTGAAAATCGATGATCTCTTTATTGATCTCGGCTTGCCAAACGAACAGGTGCGTGCAAAAGTAGAAGTGGGCGATATGATCACGATGGATCGCACGCTGGAAGTCGTTGGCGATATGGTCGTCAGCAAGTCACTGGATGACCGCGCTAGCCTCTTTGTGATGCTCGAAGCCTTGCGCGCTTTGCGGAACCATGAGGTGACTATTTTCGCCGTCGCCACGGTTCAGGAAGAGGTGGGCCTGCGTGGCGCAGCCACTGCCGCCTATCAGGTTCAACCGGATGTGAGCGTAGCGCTGGATATTACTCTGGCGGGAGACATCCCTGGTGGCGCTGATCAGGATGCGGTGACACGACTGGGCGAGGGCACCGCCATCAAAGTCTTCGACTCGTCGCATATCTCCAATCATAAGCTCGTGCGGCACTTCCGCGATTTGGCGAAGCGGCACAATATTCCCCATCAGCTTGAGGTGCTGCCAAGGGGCGGGACAGATGCGGGAGCGATGCAGCGAACACGCGAAGGCTCACCCACCATCACGCTCTCGACGCCTACCCGCTACGTCCATACGGTCAACGAAATGATCCACCAGGCCGATCTGGAAGCGAGTATCACCTTGCTGTCCCGTTATCTGGAAGATGCCCACAACGGCGTCTATTCGCTCTAGAGGCATAGAACTCTTCACCCCTCTCACTCTTCATATGAAGAGTGAGAGGGGTGTCATGTGCCCCTTTGAGTAAAGGCACATCTTTACTGTTTTACCTCTTTTATACGCATTGCCCTCAGCCAACCAGAGTTGGCTTTTTCCCCAACCATTGTTCTCCCAGGGCGTTCTTCCCTTGGCATTGCGCTCCGTCTCTTACAAGATTCGGGATGAATCATGTTTAAATATCAATTTTCCAAAAAGCTGTCCCAAAAAGGACCGTTTAACCCTCTTTAAGGGTGAAGATCATTTTATGATCCTTATGACTGAACGCCCCTCAGGGAAAGGGCGTGAAACATGTTGCTTTTCACCCCCTTGTAAAGCAACTTCTCTAGATGAAAGGAATCACTTCGATGATATCTTTAGAAAAGTTTCTCTCAGAGAAGAGAGAGGTTACTATTCATACGCTTGCAAGTTACATCAAGCAATATATTCAAGAACAGTGTCCGCTTCTGTTACAGGAACATCAGGAGGAATTGCTACGTACTCTCGACCAGGCCGGGGAACGTGCCTATGGGGTGTTTGCAAGAATGCTCTTCCTTCCTATCCAGGAGCAGCTCAAACAAGCAGGATTTGTCTGTGATCCCAACTATCCAGGCGATTTTAGCACGAGTTCGATCGAGTATTGGGGACCTCCAGAGGAAAGGGATCGCTGTTACTGGACCGTAGTGAGAACGGTGCAAGGGACAACATTAGGCACCATTATCACACGCGTATTCCATGATCATACGCAGTTCCGCATTCCTCTTCCTCCTGCCACCTTTACATTAGAGGAGACAGAGACCGATGCGATTGTCGAAGCGCTCTCTCATGCTTCTGTACGACTGCAACAGGCGGAGTTGCTTCAAAGGAAATGGGCTCCTGGGCAAGAGCGATCTGAATGGGAGTATAGTATCGAGATCGGGTTGGCTGATTATATAGATTCCAGGAGTGCAGAGATCACTGGAACGTTACTTGACAGAGCGCTTTCCCTTTGGGGACAAAACGGCTGGGAACTCGTCACGATCGTTCCCCGGCAGGAACGCTTGATCGCCTTTTTCAAGCGTCCCGCGAAAGGAAACTAAGTACTACAGTCCCACATACATGCTCAGGGAGCAGGACCTGGCAGCGATCCTTCTAGGAAGAAGACTCTTGGATGTGCTGCCAGAGATCTACTTTGCCCCAGAGGTAGAAGTGATAGGCTACCGTCTCCCAGAGCCAGCACTCGACACATGAGGGCTATGGGATATAGGGATTCCCTATAACCAGCGGCTGGTTTCGGTTAGCTCGAAGGTGGCGGTGCCGCGGATATCCTGGGAGGATGCACCAACCAGAACCTCGAAGGTACCAGCCTCGGCCACCCATTGATGCGCTTTGTCATCGAAGTAGGCCAGGGCTTCGCGTCCGATCTCCAGGGTGACAGTCTGCGTCTCGCCCGGGTTGAGCGCGACCTTGGCGAAGGCCTTGAGCTCTTTCTCGGGGCGGTGCAGGCTCGCCTTGATATCGCGCACATAGAGCTGCACGATCTCTTTACCGGCTCGCTTGCCTGTATTGGTGATGTCCAGCGAGACCTGGAGGCTGGCGTTGGCGCCTATCGCCCCAGCGCTTGCCTTCAGTGGCCCATAGGCGAAGCTGGTGTAAGAGAGGCCATAGCCAAATGGGAAGAGGGGTGTGACCTTCTTTTTGTCATAATAGCGATAACCAACGAAGAGTCCCTCACCATAATGTACTTTCCCGTTCTCGCCGGGATAGTTGATATAGGCAGGGGTGTCCTCCAGGCGTACGGGGAAGGTCTGTGCCAGCTTGCCCGAGGGATTCACATCGCCAAAGAGGACATCAGCGATGGCGTTGCCACATTCCTGGCCCGGATACCAGGCCTGCACGACCGCCGCGACCTTCTCTAACCAGGGCATGGCGTTGGGCGTACCCGCGTTAAGCACCACGATGGTATTGGGGTTGGCCTCCGCGACTCGCGCAATCAACTCATTCTGTTCGCCTGGCAGCTCCATAGCGGTGCGGTCAAAGCCCTCGCTCTCCCACTCGCCATTTAAGCCCGCGAATACTAGCGCGATGTCGGCCTGAGCGGCCAGGGCAGCGGCTCGCCCAACCATGTCTTCTGGAAGTGGGGGCAGACAGCCCAGGCGTAGGGCAGATGCCATGGTGTTCGTGCTTTTGCTAAATTCAAGCACGAGATCATACGCCTGACCCGCCTGCATCTCCACACGGTTTCGGACTTCGATGCTGCCCATGCCAAAGTAGCTGTCGCCAGGCGTCGGGCTGGTCCAGTTATCTATGACTTCCTCTCCATCAATGAAGAGGCGGCTCAGACCCGCGCTGACGAGACTGAAGGTGTAGGTACCAGTTGTCTGGGGCACGAAGCGACCCGTAGCACGTGCTGCGAACCGCTGGGGATCGATGCCCTCGGGGAGTGGACCAAACCATATACGCTCGCTTGCCTCAAGCTGCTCTTGCTGGACAGGTGTGCCCTCCGGCGTTGCGGTGTTGAAATATGCCAGAGAGAAGGCGTGCTCTGCCCCCTCCTCATTGGCGAGAAGCTGAGGGTCGAGGAGGGGGAGCAGCTTATGGCTGGTGCAGCCCTGCTCATAGCCAACCTCTGTTCCCTCGCCCAGTTTGGTAAGGACGCCTTCGAAGGGCGAGACCCGGTAGTGTGGATTGACCTGGGCGCTGCCGCCACCCATGATCTGGGCCTCCTTGGCGTTTGGCCCGATAATGGCGATGGAGCGTAGCGCCTCGTGCTGGAGCGGCAGCACATTCTGCTCATTCTTCAGCAGGACCATGCCCTCGGCGGCGGCCTGGCGAATCAGGGCGCGGTGCTCAGGCAGGTCAATCGCCTGCTCTGGCTCCTCCTCGGGCTGCACGAACTTTCCGGCCTTCTCCAGCAAGTTCAGGAGGCGGAGGATGCTCTTATCGATGGTCTCTTCCGTGACTTCGCCATCCTTGACGGCCTGGAGCAGTTTCTCGCCGCGCCACAACCCAGGACCTGGCATCTCCAGGTCGAGGCCCGCGTTCACGGAGGCGGCGGTGCTCTTGACTGACATAAACCAATCGGACATCACTACGCCATCAAAGCCCCACTCATCGCGCAGGATGCTTTGCAGGAGTTCTGGATGCTCGCTGGCCGCAACGCCATTGACGAGGTTGTAGGAGGCCATGATGGCCCAGGTGTTGGCCTCGCGAACGGCGGCCTCAAAGGGAGGGAGATAGATCTCGCGTAGCGTGCGCTCATCAACCTCGGTGCTGATGCTGTAGCGCTCGAACTCTGACTCGTTACCGGCATAGTGTTTGACGGTCGCGCCGACGCCCTGGCTCTGGATGCCGCGAATGTAGGCCACCGCCATTCTGGCTGTGAGGTAAGGGTCCTCGGAGAAGCTCTCAAAATTACGTCCGCCAATGGGAGTGCGGTGGATATTTACCGTGGGAGCCAGCAGGACGCGTGCCCCCTTGCTCTTTGTCTCCTGGGCCAGCGCCCGCCCAACGCGTTCGATCAGCGCGGTATCCCAGGTCGCCGCGAGATTGGCCCCGCAAGGGAAGCAGGCGGCGGTGACGCCTCCCTGCATGGCGCCACCCCGGGCGCCGTTAGGACCATCGCTCACTTTTAACGCGGGGATGCTCAGTCGATCATTGACAATGGTATGCCACATATCGGCGCCAGCGAGCATGGCGACCTTCTCCTGGAGCGTCATTTGCTGAAGCAGGTTCTCTGTGGTCTCAGACATATTTTTATCCCTTTCGATAATATATAGATACTTGTATATTGTATCGCGTTTTGGCGCGGGTATGTAGGTGGTACGTGATATGAGGAAGGTTGTAAAGCCCCTCAAAAGCCACACTCGATGTATGCTACAATTATGCGATAGAAGAAAATTTTAGAGGATACTATTTGTGGATATACACTATACCAATCCTGTCTGGCAGGGAGATATGCCAGATCCCTTCGTATTGAAGTGGGAGGGCCAGTATTATGCCTTTGGCACTGGTGGTCAGAAACGCGAGGCGAACGGCAATATTTTTCCGGTCCTGCGCTCGAATGACCTCGTGCACTGGCAGGCCTGTGGAGGCGCGCTGATACCGCCTCCAGCCGAGCATGGCGACGACTTCTGGGCACCAGAGGTTGCCTATGATGGGGGGAAGTTCTACCTTTATTACTCAATTGGCAAGGGGTTGCGCCATCAATTGCGCGTGGCGACGAGCGAGACTCCTGTGGGACCATACCAGGATACAGGTATGCCTCTGGTCGATCCGCGCACCCAACCCTTCTGTATTGATGCTCATCCCTTTTGTGACGACGACGGCCAGTGGTATCTCTTCTATGCTCGCGACTTTCTCGATACCGAGCATGGCTACCACCAGGGGACCGCGCTGGTCGTGGATCGTTTAGCGACGATGACGCGCCTGGCTGGCGAGGAGACAACCGTCTTGCGTGCACGCCATGACTGGACGCTCTTCGAGGCTCAGCGCTCCATGCCCCACTATGGTATCATTGCCGATTGGCACACCCTGGAGGGTCCCAGTGTACGCAAGCATGCTGGCCGCTACTACTGCTTCTATAGCGGCTCCAGCTTTATGACCGAGAACTACGGAGTAGATTACGCTATCAGCAGCAGCGTGCGCGGTCCCTATACGGGCGAGGGCAGCGAGGCGCGTGTGCTGCGTAGTGTGCCAGGAAAGGTGCGTGGCCCTGGGCATCACTCAATTGTGCCAGGTCCTGATGGACAGACGGAGTATATTGTGTATCACGCCTGGGATGCGCAGATGCAGGTACGCCAGATGTGCATTGATCGCCTGCTGTGGACCCTTGAAGGTCCTCGCTGCGCTGGCCCCTCGATTGATCTTTAGATAGCCCGACGCTGCTAAAGCACGCGTCTATATATCATGGTACGAGGCACAATCGCGCTATTATATGTAGATGCGTGCTTTAGCAGCGTCGGGCCTTTTCACTATGCGCCCTGACCTCTTTTTCTTTCCCGCAAAGATGCGGCGATAGAGGAGGGGAGCTACCAGGAGAAAGCTGGCAACATAGATGCCCATAGCCCAGGTGGCGTGCGTGTCGCTACCGGTCATGATACCATGGATGCCCGCGAGCACGAAGATGGCCAGGGTGAGGACATGCAGGCGCTTCCACCATTTATAACCGATGCGTGGGCGGAGCAAGGTGCTCAGGCCAATCGCCAGGCCAAGATACAGGCCAATGATGCCCAGGGCCATCCAGAGTGGGCGATAATGACTGGCAAACGGAAGTATGATCTCGCGCCAGCCGAAGTGGGTAAAGGGATCGACCCACACGGCCGCAATATGAATGCCCAGGAAGGTTGTGCTGAGTAACGTGAGAAAGTTATGTAGTTCGCTATTGATCAAGCGTGGCCAGTGGATGCGCGACTGTACCTGTGTAGAGAGCGCGAGTCCCACAAACACTGCCAGCGTGAGCAGTATATAGGAGGTAAAGCCTCCGGCCCGAGCGATGTCCCAGGTAATGTCTTGCCAGATGACGCTCATTGTTCCTCACTCTTCATAAGTGCTATGGGCCATGGCTCAATGGCCTCCCATGTCCCATCCTCGCGCACGAATAGGCCCGCGATACGATGAGCGCGCAGGAAGGCTGCACCTTGCTCAAACCCAAGAATAAAGGCGACTTTGGCCGCGATCTCGGCCTGCTCGCAACGGTCGGCTGCGACGGTTACCGACCAGAGATCGTTCCAGGCGGGTAGACCCGTGTGTGGATCGAGCAGATGATGATAGCGTGTCTGGCCTTTCTGCCAGTGACGGCGCGCGATGCCCGAGGTGGCAAGGGCGCCTGCCCGCAGAGGAATGGTCCAGGACTCTTCGCGCCCAGGAATGGCAATCGGCCACTGGCCCTCCCCAGGAGGTAGTCCCAGCACCGCCAGGTCGCCGCCTGCATTCACCAAAGCGCAGGAGATGCCCTCTCTCTGGAGAAGATGTAGCGCGGCATCAACCGCCATGCCTTTGGCGATCCCGCCAAAATCCAACTTACAACCCAGGGGCAGGGTGACACGCCGCGCGGCCCGGTCGACCTGGATCGCTCGCCAGTATCCTCCCGGGATTCCTCCTATCTCAGGTTTATCCTGCCGAGGCGCGATAGCCTCAAAGGTGCGATCATATCCCAGGTGTATTAGCTGTTCCAGCAAGGTTGGATCATAGATTCCCTCTGTCGCATGGGCCGCTGTCAGAGCTGTCTCCAGCGTGTTTAAGAGCAGCTCGCTGACAATGGTAGGTACCCCTGGCTGCCGGTTCAGTTGGGAAAGCTCGCTCTCGGGCAGGAAACGGCTTAGCGTGCTTTCCCAGACGTTGAAGAGGGCGCGTACCAGTTGTTCTCCCGCCTCTGCCTGCTCTATAGGCAGTAGGAGGGAGATGGTGGTTCCCATCGCCTTGAACTCACGGCGTCCCATGCCCAGAGGATCTCGATAGTCAGGAGGCGCGGGAGCCACTGACGGGACCTTGGGGGCTATAGCTGGGCGTGTTATTGACGACTGCTGGTGGTGTGTAGTTTGAGCCTCCCTGGGTATAGGCTGGCGCGCTGGTGGCCGTTGGGGTAGTTGTACTGGTTCCCTGTAAGGCATCTTGCGATCCAAGATTATTTCCTTCCTGCTGCTGGAAAAAACTGTTGCTCTTCTGAGATGTAGATGTGGCGGGTGTCATGTGTTTGACAGTCGATGACGAATGCGTTGGCTTAGCCACTGTCTGGAACTGAGGATAGGCGATCAGGGCACCAACGATACCAAAGGTGGCAAGTGAGGTCAGGGCCGTTCCTCGTTTAAAAGTATTTGCCAGAGACAACGCCCGCGCCTTGAGCATTGGTTTAGCAGGCGAGGCCGGAGCTTTTGCCTGGGGGCGAACTGCTTTTGTTTTATCAAAGTTAAATGGTTGTGTTTCCATGAGAGAGGCTACTTTCTTGTTTGCTATACCTTTCAGACTATGCAGTCTGCTGAAGAATCTGGTGGATGGCGCTTTGCACGACGCTGGCGGGAATGGCGTAGCTGATGCCGTTAGCGGTTGTATTTGATTCCGTGTTGATGGCCGCTACTGTAGGGATGCCGATGACTTTTCCCTGCATATCTACAAGGGCGCCTCCGCTATTGCCAGGATTTAAGGCCGCATCGGTCTGAATGGCCTGAGAGATGGTCACTCCGGCGGATTCGGAGACGCTGCGGTTCAAGGCGCTTACAATGCCTTGCGAGGCCGTTTCTGCAAGCCCTAAGGGATTGCCTATGGCGATAACATCCTGTCCAACTTTGAGTTTTGTAGAGTCGCCGAACTGAGCGATGGTCATATGCGCAAAGGGCGTGATGCGCACGACTGCCAGATCATGCGAGGCGTCGGTTCCGATTAACTGTGCCTGTTCTGTCGAGCCATTGCTCAGGACTGCCTCAATCTGCTGCCCGCCATCGATAACATGATTATTGGTGACGATATCGCCTTGCGCGTCAAAGACGATGCCTGAGCCAAGTTGCTCGCCTTGAGAGGTTGTTACCTTTAATTCGACGACCGCTGGCTCAACACTGCTAATAACGCTCTCCGCCTGTGTAGTACTTGAAGTTGTGCTGGATGACGTGGCTGCTGAACTGGTCGTGGGCGCGGTGCTTTGCGCAGGTGTGTGAACAAATTGCCAGCCCGCGAAGAGACCCACACCGAAGACAAGCAGGAGTACAAGCACGAGGAGGATGACGCCGCCAGCTTTTTTTTGACGTGTCTCCGGCCTCCTCTTCTGCTCCGACTCCATAGGATATCCAGGCATCTGAGACTGGTTATGCTGGAACTGATCCGGTACTAGTTGTTTATCAGTATCTGTATTTGATGTTATAAATGGTGTTGAAGGAATGGTATGAATAGGGGTAACATCCTCATAGTGTATATACTCTTCTCGCGGTGGCATATTTCTAGTCTCCTGCTCTTTGACTAATACTGGCACTATTCGTTCGACGTTATTATTGGTCAGTGTAGTCTTTTTCTATGAGAAAAACATTGTAAGTGTATGAGAGAAATTTCATATGCCCTTTCGAGAAGGAAGGGCGATAATAATTTTTAGGCTTTATCATATCTTTAGTGTACTCTTTCTCCTCGCAAGGACAACTTGTATAGGTGTTTTATTTGTATTACTGGACAGCGCAATTGCGTCAGGAACATCCTCGTTAATTGTAGGGTCCATGCTGGCATGGACTTCTCCGGCTAAGCCTGGTGCGTGAGTGGCAGTTCTGTTTGGCTGCTTGCAAGTACCTGCTCCTCCTGGCGCCACTTGCGTGTGTAGATGATGAGTTCGCGGAAGGCGCGCAGAATAACACTGAGTTTGGCGCCTGTGGCTTGTCCGCCGCGTCGGGGCAGGTGGAGCACGCCAATCTCATGATAGCTGTATCCCGCTTGCTTCAACTTGTAGAGGAGTTCTGCGTTGATCATGGCGCCCCGGGTCTCTAAGGGATGTGTATGCAGGAACTCGGTGTGTAAGAGTTTAAAGGCGCAATCGATATCTCGGACATGGATGTCAAGAAACCAGCCAATGAGGCATTTCCAGCCCCAGGCATTGAGGCGACGCATCGCCGAGTCCTGGCGCTCCAGGCGATAGCCGATGACCGCGTCATACCGCTCAATGGCACCGAAGAATTGCTGTAGCTCGCGAATATCAAATTGTCCATCGGAGTCCATAAAAAAGGTCAATTCCTTTGTCGCGGCCTGAAAGCCACTGACCAGGGCGGCTCCATAGCCTTGATTGGTTGGATGGGTGACCAGGCGAAGCTGGGGCAGGTCCCTGGCAAGCTCTGCAACGATGGCGCCAGTCTGATCCGCGCTACCATCATTCACCACAATAATCTCTGCATCCAGCCGCCATTGTTGCAGAACGCGCCAGACGTCCAGGATAGTATTACCAATAACCTGCTCTTCGTTATAGGCTGGCAGAATGACCGAGAGGCTATGTTTCTTTATCACTTCTGGCTATTTCCTTTCATCTCAGTTCGTTCTCAGTGGATCTTCTGTATATTAGAGTAGCAAGGTTTTATGTGAGTTCTATTGGAAGAAGATGAGAGATATCTCATGCACAGGATTGCCTTTGCGCCTACGGCGCTCAGGGGTAAAGGGGTGTTGGGCGTGGGAAACGGGCTTTGCCCGTTTCCCACGCCCAACACCCCTTTACCCGGAGGACAAGTGTAGTGAGCTGAAGTAAGGGCTTAACCCCCCGAGTACTCGCGTAGTGAGCCGAGGCAAGCGCGAAAGCCTTGCTTGTAGGCTTGCACGATTGGCAAACTGGACGTGATATAGTGTGGAGAAAGCAAACCTGTACTGAAAAAAGGAATACCAACGATGGCTATACCGCTAAGTGCCGATTACGCCTCGATGCTTGATGCGCAAGATCGGCTGGCTCATTTCCGGGAGCGCTTTGTCGTTCCTGACCCTGAGCTTATTTATATGGATGGCAACTCTCTGGGACGTCTCCCCAAAGCCACACAGACCTATGCTCGGGAGCTTATCGAGACACAATGGGGGACGCGCTTGATTCGGGGTTGGAATGAAGGCTGGTTCACGGCGCCAGAGCGTATTGGCGCGAAGATCGCTCGCCTGATCGGAGCACAACCAGACGAAGTCATTGTGGCGGACTCCACCTCGGTCAATCTCTTTAAGCTGGTGGTAGCTGCTCTGCGGGCGCAACGGGGACGCACACGGTTGGTGACGGATGATTTAAACTTTCCCTCGGACCTCTATGTACTCCAGGGGGCCATTGAGCTTCTGGAGAAGGGGCATCGCCTCGATATCATTTCTTCGCCTGATGGCATCCATGGTCCCGCCGCCGAGATCCAGGCATCCCTTGATGAGCAGGTCGCCCTGCTGACATTGTCGCACACGGTCTTCAAGAGCGGCTATCTTTACGACATGGCTGAGCTAACCCGGGCCGCTCATAGTGTAGGTTCGCTGGTACTTTGGGACTTGAGTCACTCCGTGGGCGCGGTCCCGGTTGACCTGAACGCTGCCCAGGTCGACCTGGCAATCGGTTGCACCTATAAGTATTTGAATGGAGGCCCGGGCGCTCCCGCTTTCCTCTACATTCGTCGCGAGCTACAGGAGCGCCTCGGCAACCCCATCTCTGGCTGGATGGGCCAGAGAGACCTGTTTAATTTTGCCCTGGACTACAAACCCGCCATGGGCCTACGCCAGTTTTTAACGGGGACGCCCCCCATTCTCTCGCTCTCACTGATCGAGCCGGGCGTTGATGTGCTGCTAGAGGCTGGCCTAGACGCCCTACGCGCCAAGTCTGAGCAACAAAGCGAGTATTTGATACAACTATGGGAAGCCGTGCTCAAGCCAGAGGGTTTTGTCCTCAACTCACCCCGAGACGTCCGGAAGCGTGGCTCACATATCTCACTTGGCCACCAGGAAGGCCTGCGCATCGATATGGCGCTCATCAACGACATGCAGGTGCTACCCGACTTCCGCGCGCCCGACAATATCCGCCTGGGCCTGGCCCCTCTCTACACCTCCTTTAGCGACATCCATACAACCGTCACACGCCTCCACCAGGTCGTAGCAGACAAGCTCTACGAGCAATACCCACACGAAGTCCCAATCGTCACCTAAACAAATATTGTGTGTTAGATGGTGGTTGGGCGCATGCGCCCAACCACCATCTAACACACAATTAATCTCTGAGCGCCGCAGGCGCGAAAGCATAGCCAATTAGGCTAAAAAAGATGCTTATCTCATCTTCAAACGATAAAACTAAATAGAGAGCAATATATTTTAGCTCAAGATAAACATTTGCATTAAACATTTCTATTTCTCTATATACATGTTCTGCTTATTTGGAGGCTTTTTATGTCTAAACCGCCAGGTACAAACAAGCTCTTCCGTTCGCCTATTCCTGGCAATGAGGCAAGCAAACATACAGGTGCCCTTGCTCATGAGGACAGCAGCGAAATTGGTACCCAACCAGTTCCAGCCATTCCAACTGAAACACCTTCGCATCCCTCTTCTGGTGACCTGGCGGATCGACCAACGATGCAAGCTCCGGCTGTTCAACCTGCAAGTGGAGTATTATATCAGCAGAATCCAGTCTCGCAGGCAGGGATCGGAGGATATAACCCTTTTCCTGCACCTCCAGGAGGGGTAGCTCCTGCCTCACAGTCAGGGATGGGAGGGTATAATCCCATCCCTGCGCCATCTCCTGTCTCACAGTCAGGGATGGGAGGGTATAATCCCATCCCTGCGCCATCTCCTGTCTCACAGTCAGGGATGGGAGGGTATAATCCCATCCCTGCGCCATCTCCTGTCTCACAGTCAGGGATGGGAGGGTATAATCCCATCCCTGCGCCATCTCCTGTCTCACAGTCAGGGATAGGTTACGGACCAGGCCCGGCCCAACCGCCCGTTACGCCACGTCCCCAGGCCCTGGCTGGACAGAGTGGCAATCTGAACAATATGCAGCGGCCGCCTGCGGCCGCAAATGCGCCGCACCCCAATGTGTTTGTCAAAACACGCAGGAAATACTCTAACCTATCAACGCGCGCCAAAATCGTGATCCTGGCCATGCTTGCGCTCTTACTCTTACCCTCAGTGTTTATTGTGCTTGAGAGTGTGAACGCCTTTGCCCTGTATAGCCAGGCCGATAGTGCCATTAAACATCTGGAGGCGGCCCAAAACGTCTTTAGTGGCGGAGGGAATAGCCATGGCAACCTGGCGCGTTACTTCGATGTGAAAAAGCTCCGCCAGGTCCAGGTAGAGATCGACGCGGCACATAGCGACCTGGTAAGGCTGCGGGATGAGCTGGACCAGGATGGAAATGTGGCCATGCTGGCTAACATAGTGCCTGCCCAGGTGGGGACCGCCCGTTCCCTGGCGCATATTGGGGTCGACGCTACCGAGATTGGCCAGATAGCGCTTCAATCCGCCATCAAAATGGCTCCCACACTCTCACAAGCCTTCAATAATCCCCTTAATAGTGGGAGTAAGAATACCGAGGAGAGTACTGCCCCCTTAAAGCCGTATCTTACATCGAACAATGTCGATGAAATATTTGCGGATATAAACCTGATCATTCCGCATGTCCATGCCATGAATATGCAGGCCCGAGGCCTCTCCCTCAACACCTTGCCGCTAAGCAGCAAACAGAGCAATCTTGTAGGCTCGCTCCTGAAGCTCCTGCCCACGGCTGAAGTCGGTTTGAACCAGGCGATGAGCATGAAGAGCGAGATTAGCTGGTTGCTTGGCGCGGATTCCCCGCGCACCTTTCTGGTGGAACCAATGGACCGCGCGGAACTGCGCGCCACGGGAGGCTTTACCGGCCAGTTTGGTGAGCTCTCAATCAACGGTGGACACATGTCCCCGCTGAAGCTGAAGAATATTGCCCAATATGAAGAGGATATTACAGGTGAAGGTGCTGCGCGGCCAGATCCCGTCGTTTATGGCAGGGTGCAGGGCCAGACGGCACCAGATCCTTATAATTGGTGGCCTGTTGGTAACTTTGGTATGCGCGATGCTAACCTCTCCGCCGACTTTCCGACATCGGCGCGCCTGATTATGGACCGTTACAATTACGAGTTCGAGAAAAAGCTTGATGGCGTTATTATCTTTACGCCTGCCCTGATCGCGCATGTCTTGCATGTAACCGGCCCTATCCATATCGCGGCCTATAACGAGACAATTACCGAGCAGAATCTTGAGGAGCGGCTACACTACTATCAACTGGATAACACGGGAATTCGCCGCGAAGAACTGATTGAACACGTCAACGATCCACAGGCAGCACGCAAACTCTTTACCCAGCAGGTGACCAAAACTCTGATGGATACGGCTCAGCACCTGCCATATGATAAGGTGCTGTCTCTGGTGAATGAGATGTTTCTCGCGACGAAAACCAGGGATCTGCAAATCTACTTCACCAATCCCAAAGTTAATGCCCTGATCACCAAATATGGCTCAATCCCTTCGCTGGATCGCTCTACCCAGCATGATGGCCTGGCTATCGTGCAGTCTAACCTTAGTGCCAGCAAGGCGTCGCAGTATGTCAACACATCGATAAAGGATTCTATTAGTGTCGACGCCTCGGGTGGGGCGACTCACCAGGTTGTGATGACGTTGAATTATCAAAAGAAGGGCGATGTGTACGGCATGAGTACTTATCGCGATTATGTACGCATATATGCCCCACCCTCCAGCCAACTCATTTCGAGCTATGGTTTTGAGGCGAGCTACGGTTACGCGCATCCCTCGCGTGGATACTGTGGCTATGGCGCGGGCTATCAGGCATGCGCACAGGATGTATACGGCGATGGAACTCTCGTCTGCACAACGGCTCCCGTTGATACCGACTCCACTTCGTTTCTCGACTATGGCCCGGGTCTCCATCTGCCGGTCCCGGCCATTGGTCAGCTAACCAATCAAGAGAGCGATACGTCTGGGCGCGCTATGTTTGGGGGCTGGGTGGTTGTGCCGCCCAATTGTAGTATCAAGGTGACGTTCTCGTGGTATGTGCCCTCCAGTAGCCATACCTATAGCCTGCTCTTCCAGCCGCAGGCGAGCGTGCATCCGCAATTGGACCTGACGGTTAAGTCGGCCCAGAAGGCCTGTGCGGGTAGTAAGCCCTCCGACTTACACTTCGCCGGAACCATGGATGGGCAGGATCGTACCTTTACCTTGCAGACCGGGCAGTCCGGCGGCGGATGCGCTCTGAGGATGTCCTGAGGCTTGCGCGATCAGTTGGAGCTTCTGCTGACGCGTGAGGCACTTGATCTGATATTCAGCTCGTAGTGCCTCGCTTTTGCCTGGAAACGTCCAGCTGGCGAGGAGAGTCACGGGCCGATGCGCACGCGTGTAGTGCCCACCTTTCCCGGCGTTATGCGTGGCGATCCGCCGCTGGAGGTTATTGGTATAGCCTGTGTAGAGCGTATCGTCCGCGCATTTAAGAATGTAGACATAGTGCGCCTTGTCTTGCTGGATATCGTCGCCTATCTCTGGCATGCCTTATCCTATCTCATGAGACTCTCGCGCCTACGGCGCTCTGGTAGGTGGTATGATGCAGGTTGGCAACCAAAGCTGCCAACCTGCATCATACCACCTACCATACTTTTTGAGAACGGAGGTCAGTTGTGGAGAATGGCGAGGTAACCAGGCTATCACTGCGCTATCGTGGCCTTACTGCGCTTCCTACATCCCTATCCCTGCATCAACTGAGCTCGCTTCGAGTCTTAGACCTCACTGGTAATAGGTTGACGGCTCTGCCCGAAGAGCTTGGTAGCCTGGAGCAGTTGCAGGAGCTGTACCTGGACGATAACCAGATCACTACGCTGCCTCATGTCCTGGGCAAGCTGGTGAACCTGCGCGCGCTACATGTCGATATGAATCGCCTGAGTGTTCTGCCCTCCTCTCTCTACCATCTTCCGCGCCTGGAGACGCTTCGCCTTTATAAAAATCGGCTTACCAACTTGCCCGCTGACATTGGGCGACTGCAAGGGTTGCGCGACTTTAGCGTTGGCAAGAACCAGCTCACCTCTCTCCCCGAGTCATTATGGGAATTAGGACGGCTCCAGGCCTTGAATCTCGCGGAGAACCAGCTTTCGTCTCTCTCTGAGCGCATTGGCCAGCTGACGCAACTGCAAATGCTGGACGCAGGCCATAACCAACTTACGACCCTTCCTGAGTCGCTTGGTCAGTTGACGAACTTGACGCATTACCTCTACCTCAGCAACAATCGCCTGACAACCCTCTCTGAGTCACTTTTTGCGCATCTTACCCAGCTTGCATATCTTAATATCACCGATAACCAGCTCACAGAACTCCCGCGCAGCCTTGGCTGCCTGACCAACCTCAAAGAGCTAAGGATCTATAACAATCAACTGGCAACCTTGCCCGAAGAGCTTGGCAATCTAGCAGCTTTACGCGAGCTGCATGCGATGAACAATCGTCTGGAGACGCTGCCAGACTCCCTGGGCAAGCTAAAGCAGCTGAGGGAGCTACGCCTCGCCAATAATCGGCTCGCGCGACTCCCCACCTACCTTGGCGAGCTGGCTAATCTTACCTCCTTAGACCTGCGCAATAATCTTCTCGCCTCCTTACCTGCCTCTCTTGATAATCTGGCTAAGCTGCGTGCGCTCGACCTGCGTGCGAACAGGTTGACCACTCTCCCCCCAGGTTTGCAGAGACTCCAGCACCTGGAGAAGCTAGACCTGAGATGGCTAAAGCTCTCCCCGCTCCCCACCTGGCTTGACCAACTTGAACAGCGAGGATGCACAGTGCTATTGTAGGCTTCATGCTTGCATGGACTGCTTGCGCTCCGCTAACGAACGTCGGACAACTTGATCTTCAACTTGTCGAGGAGTCCCTCGACAGGCGTTATAAAAAGCTCTTCTGGTGGGATGGGGAGATAACTCATGAACTGAGCTTCTGCGCGAGATGCGACACGTTTACTGCGAGTGGCAGTGGTCTGCGCCTGACTGCTCTTCTCGAGGTGAAAGATATTCTTCCCTGGTCGCGCTTTCGGCTTTCCGCTGCTCCGATGGGCAGATCCATAAAGAGAGCGAGGTCGGCTGCATGGTCTCTTGCACCGCGGCCAGCAACTGCTCGCAGAGCTGATCCAGGTTCACCTCTTGGCGCAGATTCGCACTAAAGGCTTCCACGGTCCTGGCAGCATCATATCTGCTGCGATAGAAGCGCCGGTCAATGTTCCGTTGAATGCCATGGCGCAGCGGTTGGAAGAGAATGAAAATGACGAGAGTCGAGCCAACCAGAATGAGTGGAGACTGCGCTGCCTGCGGGCTGAAGGACGCGAACGCAAACTGTGAGCCGAGGATCAGGCCCACATACACCGCAGCCAGAGTGGCGGTGAGCAGCGTATAGACCAGCGTACGCCTGACAAAGACATCGATGTCGAAGGCATTGGCGTACAAGACAGCCATCAGGAACCCCGCAATATTGATGCCACAGCCAAAGAACCGTTCTCCGACACTTGGACAAATATGGACAAGCCACATTCACCCGGATCGGTTCCTGCTTCACCGAGGGCAGTTTCACTGAACCATCTTACGACGGATCAGCCAGAGCTGCCCTCTCCGACAGGCGTTTCACCCTTCCCGAGGAACTCCCGGTAGGGACCTGGCTGGCCGCTCAGATACAAGATCGCCAGCGCTGCCAGGTTCAGCGCGGCATTGAGGTCGCGATCGATCACCAGCCCACAGGCCGGATGCTCGCAGACATAGATGCGCTCTGAAAGGTCTATCTCTTCTTTGATATGGTTGCAGCCAGAGCACAGTTTGGTGGAAGCAAACCAGCGATCTGCCCACAGCAGGTTTTCTCCTTGCCAGAACGTTTTGTAGCCCATTTGCCGCTTGAACTCGCCTAATCCGACATCGCTGATTGCCAGAGCCAGCTTGTGGTTCAGTGCGCATCCCTGCCACATTGAGATCTTCAAGCACGACCACGGCAGGACGCCTCTGGGCATCCGAGATGCGAGCCTGGCGCAGCAGTTTTTTCATCTGCTTGGCTTTGACCTTGTTCGCAATGGTTTTCAGCAGGGGTTCTGGGGGCGGCTCCTTCTTTGATCGCTTGCCACGCTTTGGCTTCACCTTGGCTTTCGGCTCTGACAACGTAGCAGCAATCTCAGCTTTGCGGATTTCACGTTCTTCTGGCGGAAGTTGGGCGCGGGTGAGCTGGCTCGTGCCTTTGTGGAGGGCATCCTCGCGCACATGAGAGACGCGGGCATACTTGCGCGCTAATTTTTGACGGGCTTTGGCGCGGTTCTTGCTCCCTTTCTGTTTCCGGGAGAGCCAGCGATGCAGCCGCTTGATCCGCTTGAGTTCGGATGTGAGGGCTTTGGGGTTGGCAATGGCACGCCCATCGGAGCATTGAGCCAGGGTTTTGATCCCGGTATCCACGCCGATCGGCGGACCAGCTGCCTGTGGGGGATCGGGCACCTGCTCACTCACCTGCACCGAGACAAACCAGCGCCCTGCCTCTTCACTGACCGTGGCCGAGAGCACAGCGACGCCGCTGGTAGGCAGATAGCCACACTCGTGCAGGCGCAGCCGTCCGAAGCGCGGCAGTTCAATGGCTTGCTCGTAAATATGAATGCTGCCTGTCAGTCGGAAACTGCCCACTCCTTTCCGTTTGGTCTTGGGCTTGGGGAACCCCGGCTTGCCCTTCCACTTGCCTTCTTTCTTGAGGCCACAGCGGCGGAAAAAGTTCCTGTAGGCTTGATCCAGATCGCGTAACGCCTCCTGCGGCGCGGCTTTTGACACCTCGTACATCCAGGGAATCTCGGTTTGCTTGAGCGTGTTCAGTTCCCGGTGCAGTTCCATCGCGCTGATCCAGCGTTTCTCCTGCTGATAGACCTCTTGCTTGCGTCTGAGCCCCCAATTCCAGGACCAGCGCACTGCGCCTGCATGCTGTTTGCAGAGGGTGATTTGTTGGTGATTGAGATCTAATTGCGTGCGATAGCCGCGTGTAATCAGCATCGATCCGGTCCTGCCTGCATCTTAAGAACGCCTCATCAAACGCACTCCTCGGTCCGCTCCTCTTTCATGAGAGATTCCACGCACTGCTTGATGCGTTCGGCTCTGTGCCGAGAGCCGCGCCTGCCGTACATCCGGGCCGCCATACTGGTAATGAGGCTGACAACGTCATCGACGAGATCGTCCTGCGTCTCATGGGGAAAGATGGCTTCGATGCGGCGTCCCTGGGCTTGGAGCAGCGTTGTGAGATACCTCCACCCAAAACGGGTGCCACGATCGCGGTGTTCGACAAGAATGGTGCCAATACTTGGGTCGGCCAGCAGCTTGAGGAATTTCGGGCGGTTGTCGTTGAGGCCCGATGCAATTTCGACGACTTCTTTGGCCACTGGGTAGCCACGGGCCGCCGCGTAGTCGTGCAGGCGTTGCACCTGGCGCTCGAGATCGCTTTTTTGATCAGCAGAGGACACGCGCGCATACAAGGCGATGCGCCCCGTCTCGGGCTTCTCCGCCACCGGATCGCGCACGATCACCGTCCCTGTGGGCGTTTGGTAGGCATCGAGGGTCCCGGCTTTATACCACCGCCAGGCGGTTTTATAGGTGACTCCAGCTTTTTTGGCATACTGACTTAACTTCATGTCCATAGATTACCATGAAATATCCATATTAGTCAATGTACTCTAAATATATTTTTTTACCCCGCGATATTGATAATGAGCAAGGCGGGCGCGTCTGCTGGGGCGAAAGCAGGGATAAGGGAAAAAAACAGGAGAAGGAAGAGGATGAAGAGGCTCAAACTCGCAATAATCCACTTGGTAGCAGCTTGCTCACGGGCGGTCAAGAGGCGGCGGGAGCGATAGATCAGGATTCCCACCAGAAGAGGAAAGCTGAGCATGGTGAACACCGTATTGATCAAGGCAAAGACCGGAGTTGTGAGGAAGGCAGAGAGCACGACGACCAGGCAGTTGACCAGATAAAACCCGAGCACCCAACGAGAGCCAAATCGGCCATTGGGAAAGGTAACGAGCGCGTACATGCCGAGCAGGCCCATTCCCAGACCGATCAAGAATTGTGTGGGTGTATACAGGACAGGATAAGCAGCAGCAAGGGCTGGATAGTCGGCTCCCTCATAGGCCGATAAACCGACGAGAAAAGCACTCATGCCCAATGGGACCCATTGGCCAGGCTTCTTGAAGACGATGAGCAGCGCGATCCCGACACTGACCAGGATATAGAGCACCTGGATCACCGTATAGAGGGTAGCATAGGACGGGATGGAGAGGCCCAACTGCTCCAGGGCGCGCACATTGCCGGGGTGAGCGCACACCCATCGAGGCAAACCGTGTGCAAGTAGGTGTAGCCCAGCGGGAACCCAATGAGATGGCCAGCCAGGATGAGCAGCGTATAGATGAGAAAGCCAATCGTCATGAGCCGAACTGTGCCTGGACGATAGGGGGTATCTAATAGTTGATCAAAGCATAACCATCTATTGCAATGATTATCCTTCTCACTTTAACCTACGCCTGTTTACCAAACAGCGGACTAGGCGGGAGGATGCACTACGAGCATCCTATGCACCTCTCTCTACTGAGAGATGTTCACTCGTGAGATGATTCCAGGAACATCTCTGGGGGATCCCAGAAGCTCAACTGGACGGGAGGCCCGGCATCCTGGATCCTCTGCTGATTCTGCTGTTTCCACGCTTCATGCCGCGTCATGAGGAGCGCCTTGACCTCCGAGGTCGAGCGACATGCCGCCAGTTTCCGATCCCCCCAGCGTCCCGCGAGCGTCTGTGCGGCTTTGCGGTCGGCCTGGTCTGCGTAACCACAGACCAGGCACTTGAAGGTTTTCTGGTTCGGCCGATTAGCGCGATCGACATAATGGCAGCGGGGGCATTCCTGAGAGGAATAGGCGGCTCGGACCGTGTGGGCTGCCATGCCCTGTTTGGCGGCGGCCCAGGCCAGCTGCTCTGGGATATGCCCCAGGTGAGAAGCATACAGATAACTGTTCATCACCCTTGCTTTGAAGCGCATCGAGGCCACATTGAGGTCCTCATAAATGAGTCTGGCATCTCGATGATCTTTGACCAACGCATTGACCGCCCGGTTGATCTCTTGCTTGACGTGACGGCTCAAGCGTTGCGACGTTTCAGAACTTGTCGAAGGAAGCTTGCCCTTTGGGACGCCTTTCTTTTCCAGACAGGCTCGCAGTTTCGCCTTGCGGCGACGCTTTTCCCGATCGTGCTTGTGCTGTCGGGCCATCTTGCCATGAAAACTGCCATACGCTTTATTGGTGGAGGTCGTGAGGAAATGGGCAATGCCCACATCGACGCCTACTGTAGGGGCGTCAGGCTTGGTTTGAAGAGGAACGTCCTCGTCAAAGGAGAGCGTCAGCCACCAGACTCCATTGCGCTTGTGAAGTGTTGTGGATGCATTGAGCGTGCGGCCTTCGAGTGCTCGTTTGTGATAGGAGGCGAGTTTGACTGGGACTCGAAGCGGATTCCCGACATCTAAGGTGGACACGCGCAGCCAGTAGTCGAACGTGGAGTCCTCCGACTTCTCGAGCACCACCACGTTGACATTGGCTTGGATGACTGGCACACGCAGCACAGGGAGATCCCATTCGGTCCAGGTCGGTTCGCGGCGTTTGAAGGCGGACATCCGGCCTTCCGCCTGAGCCTTGGCCTGAGCGTAATCAGCCACATCTTCCAGGTACGCCTGATAGGCGTTCGCTCGATTCGTGCGAACGCTTTTGGCAATGCCTGCGGCTTGCTGTATTGCCACTCGATGCAAGCGGTCGGAAAGATCGGTTTTGAAGACGGTTTCTTGGTACTTGTCCGGGCTTGTCTCGGCCTCGCAAAACAGGGTGGTGTACTGTTGGCACAGCGGCAAGTAAACCGCCACAAGCTGATCGAGCGCCTCAAGTTTGCCAGGATTGGCCTCAATGAGACGGATATGGGTCACCGCTCGAGTGATGGTCTGCTTCGTCTTCTTTTTGCGCTTGCGCTTTTTTTTCTCATCAAGCGAGGCTTTTTGGGGCTTCTTGCTCACAGGCGGGTCCATTCTGCTGCAAAGCCGCTAGCACTTGTTCCGTCTTGCGTTTGGCTTGTCTGCGACCATAAAGACGAGCGCAAAACGAGGGAATGATGCTGATAAAATCGCCCATGAGATCATCGTCGGCGGTATCAGCGGTGTTGACGATGACCAGTTTCCGTCCTTGCATAGCCAACAAGGTCTGAATATAGGCCACGCCAAAGCGAGAAGCGCGATCTTTGTGTTCAACCACGATCTGCCCGATTTTGGGATCTGCCAGCAGCGCCAGAAACTTGGGCCGCTGATCGTTGATGCCACTGCCGCACTCTTTGACGACTTTGCTGACCGACCAGCCTTGGGCATTGCACCAGGTCACCAGCCGCTCGGCTTGCCTTTCCAGATTGTCTTTGTTTTCGCTGCTTGAAACACGAGCATACACAGCGACGGCGTGGACCGGAACCGAGCGAAGCTCTGGCGGATCAATGATCACGGTGCCGGTGGGCAATTGATAGCCGGGAATCTGGCCGCGTTTCCACATACGCCAGGCGCTGTTATAACTGATCCCAATCTTCTTGGCATAACTCGATAACTTCATACATCCAAGTATACTCTATCTGCTTGAGATATGCAAGAGATGATGATACTTTGTGATGGTTGCTTATACAAAATGGATACCTTGCGCACAGAGCTATCGAGTGCAGCCGTCATAATCATCTCCTGTTGAACACGGCTATGGCTAGCAATCGCTCTATCCAGCCGAACGTAGACGGTAACTGCGTTGAGTATAGCATGGCATCGTCTGAAAAACGTTACGATCGCTCTGATGCATAAGAGCCACGATATCCTTCACAGTGTCATTTTGAGTCGATGCGCAGCATTCCCGCTGTGCGCGCTCGCGAGCCGCGTGGGAAAGCAGCCAAGCTCTTGCTCTGTGAACCATGTGATGTCCATGTGTAGCATATGTTGGCCGCGAAAAGCAGAGGCAGGAGCGCCGAAAGTCTCGCAAGAGCACCAAAATGACTCACTGCCACGAATTGCTTCACGAATCAGAATCGCTGTCAGAACCTGCTACAGAACAGCTATTAACTCGTCAGTGTAAAGCCGCTTCTAGCGTCAAGGCATTGCCACGATATAAGTAAGAACAGGTGCCAGAATATGCATAAAATTACAGCAATGTTCAGCCTGAAATGACGAGGCGCGCCGTTCATGGCGCGCCGATGTTTGTTTTTCGCGCTCGCGCCTGCTAAGCAGGGACCTGGCTTGTCGTGTCTGCTGGCGTTGTGCCCAGCTCCTGAGCGAAGCGAGGGTCCTGGAACTGGTAGGAGGGCGCGAGACTAGGCTGGGAATATAGTTGCTGTAGCTGCCTGGTTGGGATGGCTGTCAGAGCCGTACCGGGAATGCTTTGTTCGCCTGTAGCTTCGCGCCAGGCCGACTCCCAGATGGAGGCCAGGCACTGTGCTCCATCAGCCATCAATTGTATAGTCTGCTCGCCTAGTACTCTGTCATCCTTGATTTGATGAGCTGAAAAAGATGGAGTATCCTTGAAGGACAAACGAAACAGATCCATTCAAGGAGGCTCCATGAAGAAGTATAGCGTCCAGTTAGATGCCCAGCAACGCCAGATGCTCGAAAGCCTGCTGACAGGAGGGAAGGCAACAGCGCGCAGTCAGACACACGCGAGAATTTTACTGAAAGCCGATCAGGCAGAGGGAGGGCCAGGGTGGACAGATGAGCAGATCGCCGAAGCGCTCTCAGTCGGAAGGGCCACAGTAGAACGGGTGCGCAAACGCTTTGTTGAGGGAGGGCTGTTGGATGCTCTGGTGCGGCGTCCACAGCCGGAACGGCCCCAGAAGCGGAAAATGGATGGAGAACTGGAAGCACGCCTGGTCACGCTGGCCTGTAGCCAGACGGAAGGGGGACAAAAGCGTTGGACGATGCGGATGCTCGCCGAGAAGTTGGTGCAACTGGGGTACATTGATCAGATCAGCCACAATACCGTCTGGGTCACACTAAAAAAAATGAACTGAAACCGTGGCGAAAAAAGCCTTTCTGCATTCCGCCAGAAGCGAATGCGGAATGTGTGTATCACATGGAGGATGTGCTGGAAGTGTACCAGCGTCCCTATGATCCGCGGGTGCCGAAGATGTGTATGGATGAGGGAAGCAAACAAGTGCTGGCTCACACGCGCAAGCCGATCCCGATGGAAGCCGGCGAGCCAGAGCGCGTCGATGACGAATATGAACGCAAAGGAGTGTGTAGCGTGTTTCTCGCCATGGAGCCGGAAACGGGAGCGTGCCAGGTGCGCGTGAGCAAGCGGCGAACCAAAAAGGACTGGGCGCTGTTTCTGCGTGATGTGATTGACCTTCACTACCCCCATGCCGAAAAAATTGTGCTCGTGATGGACAATCTCAACACGCATACGCCTTCCTCGTTTTACGAGGTCTTTGAGCCCGCAGAAGCTCGACGGCTGACCGAAAAACTGGAGATCCATTACACGCCCAAGCATGGGAGTTGGCTGAATATGGCCGAGATCGAACTGTCCGTTCTCGCACGGCAATGCTTGTCCGATCGCTTTCCCAACATGCAGGCGCTTACTGCTCAGGTGGATGCTTGGCAGCAGGAGCGCAACCAGGCAAAAGTGACCATCAACTGGCGCTTTACCACGGCTGATGCGCGCATCAAGCTCAAGCGTCTTTACCCATCCATTGAAGCATGACAGAATACTAGCTGCTGCCACATGTAGTTCAGACTATTGTGCATCTGGCTCCCGGTGTTGTAGGCGGCAATAATAGTCTCGGGCGGTAAGAACTGGAGGCTGTGGTGCATCATGGCGATAACAGCTAGCGCCGCTTGCTTCCCCCCGGTAATGGGTGGATTGAGCGTGATACCCGCTAATTTTTGGTTGACGCCATCCACAATCTCGGCGGTGAAGCGATTGACCATGGCCGTCTCGTAGGCGCTGTGTACGCCATGCTCAGATGGCTGATCTGGGTGTCCATGATGCAGATAGGAGACATGCAGTGGCTGGCAGGCGTCGCCCACATAGTGGGCCATTGTGCCTGCAATACAGACAAAGCTCGCGACGTCCTGTTGCTTTAAGGCCGCCACCATCTCATCGTACATCTGCCAGACGCGGAAGGGTAAGGCCCCGCGCTTGGTATCCATATTGAGTGCGTCATAGAAGTTGTTCCAGAGCGCGATACTGACGTTGCGTTCGTCCTGGCACAGATCGAGCAACGTTTGCCCGTCAAAGGTCCCCTGTCCAGGCTGGTCCATGTCGGCGAAGTGGTTGGATTCGTCCTGCGGTCGCGTCGTCCTCCATACCAGGTCAGCCACGTCGGCCAGGGGCACAAACTGCCCACTACCATGAATATGGGTTGTCCCCTGTACCAGTTGATCATCTCCGAAGGCGATGGCGTCTTTATTATTACTCATCAGTGTCTTGAGGTTGGGTGATTGGAGGATGTCGCAGGCGCTGCTTGCGATTTTATAATGGCCAACCTCGCCCCAGTATTCGCGATGCCCCGTATTCCAGCTAGTGACAAGGTCCACATCTAGTTCATGGCATACAATGCTCAGGCAACCTGCCAGGGCGAAGCGAAGTTGCGTGCTCCCCTGTGCCTTCTGAACTATATGCCCGCCCCATTGAAGCGCCAGGGGACGCAGGAGGGTAGGTGCCTTGACGGTGCTACCTCCTGATTTCTGTTGCCCCGGAGCGTGATCAGGATCAAGACACCAGATGGTTCCTGAATCGCCAGGCATAGTCTGGAGGGCTGGCTGTCCCGGACGGGAGCCGATCAGAAGCTCACTGACATAGTCAAAGCCTCCCATGGAGCAGTAGCGGTAGAAGAGGGCCTGGATCTCACCATACATCTTGCCTGAAGCCGCGCCATGCGCGCAGACGGGGAGGCCGATGAGGTCCAGGGAGATATTCTCAGGATTCAGATTCACGGGCGCACCCAGCTCGCCCAGGCCAAAGATCTGCGCTGTCCACTTGCTGAGATCCTCGATACGAATAAGCCCCGCGTCCAGGTTGAGGTAGGCATTTGTTCCGGACCAGTTGGGATAAACCTCCGCGAAGCTCCTTTTGCGCAACTGATTTGTAATTGCCTGGCCAATTGCCTGCCGTTGTCCATTAGAAATGGTGTAGACGGTATTGCCCGGCTCTCCACTCACATGCTGATTGGTCAGGACATAGATGTTATTGCCGTCTGTAACCAGGCAACCAGCTGAACCTATGTGCTCATGTCCCTGTGTATCGGTCACGAGTGGATAGCCTCCTCCAAGCATGTCATGAGGGAAGGCTACATCTCGTAGGGGTGGAGGCGCCTCCTGCTGCTCCGGAGCCAGGATCACGCAGGTGGGAACAATACGGCCATCTGGGAGATAGAGGAAGCGTGGCACCACCTGGTCCGGGTCCGACTCGATCAAGGCTTGTTGGGTCTGCCATTCTTTAACGAAGACGAGCACGCAGGGCCAGGACCAGGATTGGACGATGGTATTCTCCAGCGTGCGCTTGGGAGATTGATGACGGTGGCGCCATTCTGTTTGCTTTACAGGTGTGTGTGCGTCGGGATCGTCCTGGCGAATGCGGTAAAGGCCAATGGCGGTCGCGACCACATTCTCCAGGTTTGCCAGGTGTACATGATAGGCATCCCGCGCATCCAGCAGGTCGCGCACAGACAGCGACCTGAAGTTTCTGCCAGCATGGCTTGGGTGTGTCAAGGCTTTCTCCTCTCAAGCAAACAACAAGCCGCCCACGTTGGCGACATAATTTGAGTAACCATAAAATGCGATTGAATTCTTTTGTATGTTTGGCACTCAATTGAATTCATGAGCGTATTACTCTAAATAAGACGCTGAAATGATTCTCTTTTCGTGTCTCTTTAAGTCTTCTCGCCGCAACGTGTCTCACAGGTTTATTAATATGAGGCGGGAGCCAGGGGGCAAGCAACCTGTCAATGAATACCGGCCCTTGAAACAGCGATGCTCATATGGATGCGGATAAAAGGACTGTTGCTCTCTTTCATTTCTCCACATATACTGTTTCCTCAGCATGAGAAAAAGCTATGCTATACTTTGGGAATGGGGAATAGCAACAGGAGCGCATTCAAGGACGCGCTCCCATTCACTATGGATAGGATTTGTAGATGCTCACAGAGAATGCATATGATCTTCTTGTGGTCGGTGCTGGCGTTTTTGGCCTGACGACTGCCCTGGAAATGAAGGCACGTGGATATCGTGTTGCTGTTATTGACCCCGGCCCTCTGCCACATCCCTTAGCCGCTTCTACAGACATTAGCAAAATTGTGCGTATGGAATATGGTTCGGATGAAGCATATATGGAACTGGCGGAACAGGCATACCAGGGCTGGCTACAATGGAATGAGATGTTAGGTGATACGCTCTTCCATAACGTCGGCGTAACCATGTTGACGCGCGCACCTATGTCCCCTGACGAGTTCGAGTACGAAAGTTATCATCTGCTATGCAAACGGGGGCATACTCCTGAGCGTCTCACAGAGGATACTATCACACAGCGCTTTCCGGCCTGGAAAGCTGGGGCTTTCGTCGATGGTTTCTTTCATGCCCAGGGAGGCTATGCGGAAAGTGGTCGTGTGATAGCTGCCCTGGCCCGGCTTGCCCAGACACAAGGGATCGGCCTGTATCCAGGCCAAAAGGTCGAAGCCTTGCTCAAAGAGAATCAACATGTGCGGGGTGTGCGCACTTATGCTGGAAATAACTTTTACGCTGAGCATGTTGTAGTTGCCTCTGGAGCATGGTCCTCTCTCCTTGTTCCAGACCTAACTCCCTTCGTGAAGGCAACTGGACATCCCGTATTTCACCTCAAGCCAACCAATCCCAATCTTTTTACCTCACCAGATTTTGTCGTTTTTACTGCCGATATTGGTCGCACTGGCTGGTATGGCTTCCCTCTTCATCCACGTGAAGGAGTGATCAAAATAGGTAATCACGGAGTAGGGCAGGTGCTTCATCCTGAGCAAGATGAGCGAGTCGTGACCAGCAGTGATATAGAACAGTTACGGACGTTCCTGACTGCTACTTTCCCCGCACTACAAGACGCGCCTATCGTGAGTACCCGCCGTTGCCTCTACGTTGACACGCCCGATGGCGACTTCTGGATTGATCGTCACCCTCAATGCGCAGGCCTCACCATAGCGACAGGAGACAGTGGGCATGGGTTCAAATTTGCGCCGGTATTAGGTGAATTGATCGCCGATGCTGTTGAAGGAAAGCCGAATCGCTGGTTGCCTAAATTCCACTGGCGCGATGTCTCCTGGCATACTGGAAAGAAGGAAGCATCACGCTACAAAGGCGAGTGATAGTAATAGTAGTACCGTGCCTTTTCATGAGCTGGGCAACGCTTTGATGAGCAGCTAGAGAACCGGTCGAGAAATCACGCAGCCTCCTGAAACTCAGCAGAGAGTTGTTGGGAACGAGCCAGAACATGTAAATTGTGGACGATAGCGCGCCCGTCGTCCTTGCCACCGACCAACATGGGCCAGGGTATGCTCAACTGCCACTCGTTCACGCAGGTGAGTACGCCCTTGTGGAGTCTGCTGACGCTCTCGTAACTCGGTGAGCAAGGCTTCGTCGGGATGAATACTCACACTGCGCCCGTTCGCGCTAGTCGTGCATTGCGCTTTCAAGGGACACTGAGCGCAGGTTTCTTTGGGAAAATGCACAACCCCACCGGGGACAAAGGGCATCTCCTGTTCTGCTGGACAGCGAATGCTCTGCCGGTCCCAATCCAGGGTAAATGCCTGTTTCGAGAAGTGCTTCCCCTCGCGGACAGGCCAGGCTTTGCAATAGATTTCGAGTTCGTCACTGCGTTCCCGCACAAAATGGCTACTCAAATAGCCCCGGTCGATGTGGAGTTCCGTTAAATGCACGCCTTGCTGCTCCAGATCAGCGCCAATATCTTTCGTCACGCTCGCTTCTGCCACATTGGCAGGCGTGATGCCCACCGCACGGATGAAACCAGTATCTAAATCGTGGAGCACATGGCGTTTGTATCCATCGACGCGCACACTCCGGCTTTTGCGCCCATGTCGCATCTCGACGTCTTCTACGCTGATGCGCCGATCTTTGGCGACGCCTTTGATCAGGCTTGCTTTTCCTTTGTCATCGATGTGTACATCTTGCTCTTTCACCGGGCTTCGCAATCTTCAAGAACGGTTGAGCCAGGATCGCTTCTTCCTGTTTCAGTGTTTGCACCCAGGTCTCTACCGCCTGCAGTACGTTCAAGACCAGGCCCAATGCCTCTTCTCGTTGCCCAACCTTGTCCCAATCCCGATCAAGAGCCACCTTCAGACTTGTCGTACCCACCATGTCGGCTCCCGCCTCTTGGGCGACCTCGACCAGCTCCCGCCCCTGCTGATCGGCCACCACACGCATGACCTTTTTGAGCGCGTGGCCCACTAAATTGTACGTATCTTCGACTCGACCAGCTCCCCATAACGGACTGCTATCCAGAGCTGCTCGCAGGGCTCGTGCCCCAAACGCTTGGCTTTGGCCAGCAATCTGAGACCAGTTCGTTCAATCAGCCGTCGATCCATTTGCGCCTCAATGAGTCGCTGGCGGAAGGCTACCAATGTCCCTTTGCTGAACGGAGCTTGTTCGGTATCCAGACAATCTAGCACCAACTGCCAGCGCCGATCCATCACGGTCGCCTCGATCACTTCATCATCTGACACCCCCATATACGCTTCCAGGATGAGCGCCAGCGCCAGGATCGCCGGGGTGACGGGTGGTTGTCCTCGTTCTGCTTTGCGATACAGACTTGCCAATTCCTGCTGAAACGCTTCATCAAATAATTCATGTCGGTGCTGACGCAAAAAGATAAACAGCTTCGCTTTCCGAATTCTCTTCACAATTTGCTCTTCTTGTTGGCTTAACTCGATTGGGGGAATCCACGTCACTGGTTGCATGCTCTGCCTCCTGGTCCATTGTAAGGCTCGATCCTTTTTCTTGAGCTAATCACTCCCAGGTGGCTCTGTCAATCTCATCATGCGCATCCGCTCCCTCTGGAGAACAAAAGCTGGGCAAATATGATACGATAGGAACAAAACAGCTTGCTTTCACAGAGGAGCTTTTGTATGACCATCGATACAGCTTTCACCCACTTTCCATCCCTCGCCACCAACCGCTTGCAGCTTCGGCAAATCCAGCCCTCTGATGCAGAGGCATTCTTTGCCCCATTTTCTGACGAGGAGACTATGCAGTTCTATGGTGAGCCGCATCGATCTTTAGACGACACGCGTCAAGCGATTGAACAAACACAGGCACGTTTTGTTCAGCGCGAGGCTATCCGCTGGGGTATCACACTCACAGGCGAAGATCAGGTGATCGGTTCGTGCGGTTTCCATCACTTCGACACCGACTTTTATCGCGCTGAAACCGGCTATATCCTCAATCGTGCTTTTTGGGGCCAAGGCATTATGATCGAGGCAATGTCTTCCATTCTGACCTATGGGTTTGCAGAATTGGGACTCCACCGTGTTGAGGCCATCATCGATATTGCCAATGAGCGATCGAAAAGCCTGTTGCTGAAGCTCGGCTTTACCTATGAGGGAAACTTGCGCCAGCGCTACTCCTTCCAAGGTCGTTTCGAAGATCAACACTACTTTGGGTTGCTCAAAGATGAATGGCACGGATCAGTGTAAATCTCGTCTGGAACTCCTGGATAGTAAGAGCTTTTTGTCGTCTCATCCTCAGTTCCATGCCGGGTGGTGCGGCTGCGACGCATGGTTTCTTTCTAACAGTGTCTCTCGAAAAGTTCCGATTACTTGACCGGCTCTCTAGAGATTATTCAATTGGCCTCCTCAACGCCCGAGGCTGTGGAGGCAACGATCAAAGGCTTTAGCGACAAGGTTGTGGATGAGCTCTGTCTCTGGCCCTGCCTCGCTGATCTCGACCAGGTAGATCGCCTCGCCGACCTTGTCGCCAGTAGCGCTTCATAAGGTTTAGAGCCGCTCTAGCCGCCGTGTGCTTGTGCGTGGATCGAGGTGATCGCGTATGGCATCGCCAAAGAGATTGAGACTGATGAGCACAATCACGATGGTCAGGGCAGGCCCAAGCATCATCCAGGGATCGGTGCGCAGAAAGGGCTGGGCCTCGCTGACCATCGCACCCCATTCGGGCGTGGGCGGTTGTACACCGAGTCCCAGAAAGCTCAGCACCGATTCGTCCAGAATGGCGAAGGAGATGGAGAGCGTGGCCTGGACCAACAGAGGGCTAAAAATATTGGGAATGATGTGGCGCGCCAGGATCTTCCAGGTCCTGGTACCGCTCACACGCGCGGCGGTGACGTAGTCCTGGGCCGCTATCTGGAGCGTTTGACCCCGGGCGATACGAGCGTAGATAGGGATACGTACCACGGCCAGTGCGATGACCAGGTTGATCAGGCTGGGTCCTAGCGCGGTAACCAGGGCCAGGGCCAGGACCAGCGATGGAAAGGCGAGTAAGGCATCTACCAGCATGGTAATAACCTGGTCGACCCAGCCCCTATTATAGGCGGCGAGGACGCCAAGAATGGTGCCACAGACGCCTCCCAGCAGAATCGTAATCGCTGCGACCGAGAGTGAGATACGCGTGCCATAGAAGATACGGCTGAGCTGATCCCGGCCAAGCTCATCTGTGCCAAGCAGATGCGCACCGCTGGGTCCCTGGGCGGTGTGCGTGGGATTATAGATTATTGGAGAATAAGGGCTAAGGATGGGTGCGAAGATGGCTATCAGGATGAAGAGGAGCAGGATTAGGCCACACCACCAGCGGGGATCTTGCCGCAGGGCGTACAGCAATTGCTTTAAACCCGAACCAGCTTTCTCTCTCTTGCCGGGTGGGTCAGCCTGCGTCTCGCTCTCCAGGCTTGTTTGTACACTCATATATTTCTCTCCTTGCATGCAACACTCACTTCGCCTCAAAGCCTATGCGCGGGTCAAGGACCGCGTAGCCGACATCGACGAGCAAATTGGCTGCCATATACGAAAGGGCAGAGAGTAGCACAACTCCTTGAACGACCGGGTAGTCCTTGGAGAGGATGCTGGTCACAGCCAGTTGACCAATACCAGGCCAGAGAAAAATAGTCTCTATGGCGAAGGTACCCGCCAGAATCGCGCCTACCTGTAAGCCTATAATCGTGAGCACGGGGATGATGGCGTTGCGCAAGGCATGGGTATAGAGTATTGTGCGCTCTCTCAGGCCCTTGGCGCGCGCGGTACGCACATAGTCCTGGCTCAATACCTCGATCATGCTGGCCCTGATCTGGCGCATATTGACCGCGATAGATCCAGCGCCCAGCGTTATCATAGGTAAAATAAGGTAGCGTAGGTTGCCTGCCGGGTCCTCTTGAAAGGAGATATAGCCACCTGGAGGAAAGATGCGCAGGTTTACGGCAAATAAGAGCAAGAGAAACAAGCCCAGGACGAAGGCAGGGGTAGCCGTGCCAAGCAAGCTGACGATATTGACGAGCCAATCGATCCAGGTATTGCGGTGCGTGGCGGCATAGACGCCCAGGGGAAAGGCCAGCAGCAGGGAGAAGAGCAGCGCGCTAATGCCCAGTTCCGCGCTGGCGGGAAGCCGTTGCCAGATCGACTGTAGTACCGGCTGTTGGAGCTGGATCGATTGCCCCAGGTTGCCATGAAAAGCTTGCCAGAGCCAGGTGCCAAACTGTTCAGGCAGCGATTTATCTAACCCTAATTGCTGGTGCAGGGCGGCGATGGTCTGGGGTGTGGCCTCCTCACCGAGCAGCACGCGCGCCGGGTCGCCCGGAACAAGGTGAATAGTCATAAAAGTCATAAAGCTGACCAGCAACGCTACAGGAAGCATAAAAAGCAAGCGTTGTGCGATATAACGGGCCACATTGTACTCCTTCACTAGTTTTGAGGTTATATATTGAGTATGGCTGTCTGGCTGGCTTCGCCAGCAGGCAGCCATACTCAATAGGTTCCTATGAGGCCAGGGTTACTGTCGCAAAGTTGTAAATGCCTGTTGGCAGAATCGTGAAGTTCTTGACGCTGGTGGTCGTTGCCTGGACTGAGACTCCGTGGTTGATAAAGATGTACGAGGCATCCTGCAAGATCAGTTGTTGCGCCTGCTGGTAGTCTGTCGCGCGCTCTTGCTGATCGCTGGAGGCGCGTGCCTTTTCCAGCAGGAGATCTGTCTGGGGATTGGAGTACTGCATATTATTATTGCCGCCACCTGTATGGAACCACGAGTACAGGTTGCCATCTGGATCGGGGCGACCGCTCCATCCAATCAGCGCTGCCTGGAAGTTATGGGCGCTGGTGTCGCTCAAAATGGTGGCAAAGGTCTCCTGTTTGATGTTTACGGTAATCCCGGCTGGTTGCAGTTCGGATTGAATAAACTGTGCCTCCTGTGTATTGAGCGGCGAGCCACTGGGGACGAGCAGGGTAAAGGTGATGCTGGTCTTTCCCGCTTTGGCCAGAGCGGCTTTCGCTTTGCTAATATCGTAGGTGTAGGGCTTGAAGTTTTTGTCATAGGCCCAGCTAGTCGGTGGAATGGGGCCACTTGACAGAACACCATTGCCCTTGAGCACGGTATCCAGAATCTCCTGGCGGTTAACGCCCCACTCGATAGCCTGGCGCACATCGAGATTATCCAGGGGCGCGACCTTTGTGTTGAGCATAAAGCCGAAGAAGCTCAAGGCTGGTGCCTGTTTATAGGTCAGGTCGGGGTTGGATTTGGCCGACGAGATATCGTTCGGGTCAAGCCCGTCCGCGAGATTAATGGTCCCGGTTTGCAGGTTGGAGAAGCGCAGGCTGCCATTGGTGATGGGACGATAACGTACAGTATCCAGGTAGGGCAGCGCCTTCCCCTGACCATCCTTTTGCCAGTAAGAGGAGTTCTTCTTGATCGTGAGATGGTCCCCTTTGGCCCATTCGCCAAACGTAAATGGCCCGCTGCCAGCATTGGTAGGAGCATTTGCCAGGTTCGCGCCCAGTTTTTGAACCGCCGTTGGCGATAAGATCATGCCAGCGCGGTCGCTCAGGGTTGCGAGCAAGGGCGAAAAGGCTTTCTTGAGGTTGAAGACTACGTGTGAAGCATCCTGGGTCTGTACCGACTTGACGCTTGAAAGCTCGCTATAACGGGGCGATGATTGATTGGATAGAATACGATTGATGTTAAATACGACCGCATCCGCGTTGAAAGGTGTGCCATCCTGGAACTTTACATCGGTGCGCAGGGTAAACACCAGTTGTGTGGGCGAGGAATACGACCAGGAGGTCGCCAGGTCAGGGACGAGTGCATTCTGCTCATTGACGTGAACCAGGGTGTCATAAATATTCAGCATTACCTGTCGGTCAACAAGGGCCGTCGATTTGACTGGATCAAGCGTTACAACATCTGTGTTTAAGCCGACGGCCAGGTTACCACCAGTCTTGCTCTGAGTGCTAGACGTGGTGTCGCCGCCACAGGCTGCTAGTAGCAGCGCCAGGGCGCTCAAGAGCAGAGAAAATGTCAGGAGCAGCCTTGGCTGACCCATGCCTCCTCTTCGCCAAAAAGAATGTCTCATGGCTTGGTTCCTTCCTTTCGGACCACTAAATAAAGAAAGATACGCTATCTTCAAAAGATACGCTAAAGAAAGATACGCTATCTTCTCAAAACTTCTCACCACTGCATGGTTCACCTATGCATACTGGTGAGTGTGGTCGCTGACTGGCGGAGCCAGTCAGTGACCACACTCACCAGTATGCGAAGCGTTGCAGACGCTGAGAATACATGATAACAAGAGGAACCGCGTTGTTACCTCAAAAAAACGTTGTCAGTTTATGTAATAGTAGATAACCTGAAGGAAGCAAGTGAGTCAGATTTTATTTGACAATTTTTGCCTGGGGAATAGGATAGAAAGGCAAATGCAACTTGCTTGTTAATAACAATATAATATCAAATTGACCTTTGTCAAGCTTTTTTTGTAAAGACTTAATGCAGAGCTTTCCCTATATATAAAGTAATAAAGAATGGTTGTAAAGTAATAAAGAATGGTTGCTTGCTACGAGAATGTGATATACTTCGGTAAATTCCTGCTTAAGTAGCAGCATATTTGTAATCTCAATGCGTCTTGCATTGCTTGTGGTAAAAGGAGGTTTCTCTTGGCCCTCACAGCAGGAGCACAGACATTTCCTCAACATCGTCCGGCTACCCTGGCCCGGCGGGGTATGGTTGCGGCCCCGCACTATCTGGCAGCGGAAGCCGGGTTAGATCTCCTCAAGGCAGGTGGCAACGCGATTGATGCCGCCATCGCGGCGAGCGCCATGCTCCAGGTCGTCTATCCCTTTGTATGTGGTTTGGGCGGCGATGTATTTATGCTTATCCATGAAGGCGCTAGTGGAAAGCTCTACGGCTTAAATGGGAGTGGTCGCTCGGCTGGGACCGCGACCATTGAGCGCTATCATGAGCTGGGGTATGAGCGCATGCCAGTGTTTGGTATTCACTCCGTCACTGTGCCTGGCTGTGCCAGTGGCTGGGGTGAGGCCGCGCAACGCTTTGGCCGCCTGGGATTAGGCGCGTCCCTGGCGCCCGCGATCTCCTACGCGGAAGAAGGCTTTGCCATTGGACCCGACCTGCACACGGCCCTGACCAATGCTAGCGCCAGGCCCGACATTCACCGTTCCTGGCATACCCATTTTCTCCCTGACGGTAGCGTACCCGCTCACGGGTCGATCATGCGTTTCCCCACGCTGGCGCGGACGCTACGCACCATTGCTAAAGAGGGGCCAGAGGCCTTCTACCAGGGTGCCATTGCCGAGCAAATTGCCAGCTTCTTCGCTCGCGAGGGTGGCTTGATTACGCGTGAGGACCTGGCAGCCCATCGCAGCGATTGGGTGACGCCCTTGAGCGTGCCTTTCGCGGGCATGGATATCTATGAACTTCCTCCCAATACCCAGGGGGTGACGGCCCTGCAAATGCTGGGCATGCTGGATCAGCTCCCTCTCGGGGCCTCTCCTCTCTCCGCCGAAACGGTTCACCTGGCGGTTGAGGCCAAGAAACTGGCCTTCGCTGATCGCCAGGCCTACCTGACTGATCTCGGACACATGCGCGTCGATCCTGCCTCTCTTATTGAAGCCAATTACTTGGCAAGCAGACGTGCGCTGATCGATCCCCAGCGCGCACAGGCTTCTATCGCGCCCGGCGGCTTTACGGGTGACACCGTCTATCTCTGCGCGGCGGATCGCGAGGGCAACGTGGTCTCGCTTATTCAGAGCAACTATATGGGCTTTGGCAGTGGCGTGGTCGTGGATGATACGGGAATTGTGCTGCAAAATCGGGGCGCGTATTTCTCGCTGGACCCGTCTGCCGCCAATGCCCTGGCGCCTGGGAAGCGTACATTGCATACGCTCATTCCCTCCATGGCCCTACGCGAGGGGCGACCTGCTATCGTCTTTGGCAGCATGGGCGGCGATGGTCAGCCTCAGACGCACCTCCAGGTCTACACGGCCCTTGCCCGCTATGGCCTGAATATGCAGCAGGCCATTGAGATGCCGCGCTGGGTCCATGGTGCCATCCATGGCACTGGCGGCGAGACGCTGCTGCTGGAGAACCGCTTCCCGAGCGAGACGGTCGATACTCTGCGCAGCCTGGGACACGAGGTACAGGAGGGCAAGCCATGGCTCACGACCATGGGCTATGCCCAGGGTATCATCTTCGATCCCGCCACCGGCGTTATGCAGGGGGGCTCAGATCCCCGCGCCGAAGGCATCGCGGCTGGCTGGTAAGATGATGGATACAAGCAGGGTGCCTTCCTACAAGGGAAGGCACCCTGCTTGTATCCATTTTTTATAGGAAAGGCGGCAAGAAAACCGCGAAGTCTTCAGCTTCGTGGATGAATTGCCGCACCTCACCCTTGATCCTCAATGTACTGGCGTCTTGTTCCCTGACTTGCATCGCCAACGGTACGGCAGAAGTATCCATCGCTCCAGAATGTCCTTTCCTTCCAAAAGTGTCTTCTCAATTCATCTTCGTGCATCTGCCAAAGCTGAAGAGTCGATTCTTGCTTTAACCTTCGTACTATCGCGAGTGGTGCTATCCTCGGTTCGCTTTTTACTAGGCAGTGAATATGATCCTTGTCCACCTCCATCGTCTCAAAGGAAACGTCTGATTGTGTTGCAATGACCTCGAATATCCTTTTTGTCTCATCTCCAGAGCGCATCAAACGTTTTTTCCCGCACTTGCAGACAAAGATGAGGTGATAGAGAATGAGGGATTTGGCGTGGTTCTTTGTTTCATCATCCATGATGAACGTGCACTTACTCTCTTCATTTTGTCAAACTTGGGAAGTGGTTTGAACTCAATTTTGTTGCCGTCAATGTCCATGAGGATCGCGTAGCCGGTAGACATTCTCCCCTTGATAAAGTACTCCTTCCCCAAATAGTACACCTTATCAAACTTGCGAAATCCCATGATCTTACCTGTGTTCACTCGTTGTTGACCGTGTTTTCCTTTCGTTTGTTTGTAATCTCCATCTGACACACAGTGTTTTGAGAGCACGCTCGTGGTATAGAAGGTTGGCTTCACTCCTCGTGTTGCAATCACGGCTGCATCAAAGATATGCTCTTTGGGGAGTCCTACCAGAAGACGATGCTCTTTGGTGACAAAGCCCCAGGTTTCCTCTGCCTCAACACGCTTGAGTAACTGAATGCGGATGCTATTCATCTGGGTCGCATGTTGCAAGGTTCCCTTTTTCTTGCCTGTGAGTTTCAGGGTGATGGTGCCTGCATGGAGTCCATCATGACAAGTTTTGCAGAGAGTGAGTAAATTCGCTTCCTCATCGCTTCCATTTCGACTTCTGAAGATGATGTGGTGAACTTCAAGCCGTCGGTCCTTTGACTTCCCTTTGCACTGCTGACAGAGGTAGCCGTCTCGTGTGAGCACATAGGCTTTGGTATTGGCAAAACCGTAGTTGATGCCCCTCTGGTAGAGCCACTTCTTTTGCAGGACTTCAGGATTTCTGAGTGCATAAGGATCAAATGAGCCTGTTTCTAGTATCGTAGACGTGATGGGCAGCAAGGACCGTATAAAGCGAATTTCTCGCAGATGAGTATCAATCTTGCTTCTCATGGTGGGCGAGAAGCGTCCAGTTTTGATCGATTTCTTGCGATTGAGCCAGCGAGCAGGGCGATAGCGTGTCTTGCGTTGACGACGATTGCGGCGTGCTCTCGCTCGTTCCTTCATAGTGTTTGCAATATCATTGCGTATCTCGACTTCCGAAAGATACACGACGTGTCCATGCTCATTAGCCACGGCTGATCCGATTATGGAACTTCCCGTATCAACGCCATGGGTCAGCGGTTGTGTGTACACGTGCTCTGGCTGTGCGAGAAGCTGAATCGTAAAGGGCGTTCGATGCCTCACCTTTGCTTTTCCTTGTTTCAGCAACAACCTCGCAATGGCAGGTTGACAGGGCATTAATGGTGTTCTCTCCGGCGAGAGGACGTAGACGACGTTCATAGAAAACTCCTTTCGGAAAATGCTCCGGCAAGCGCCGGGTGGTGCGTATCCCTTCGCTGTGACCACGAAGGGAATCCGGCTTCATCTCGACAGTGTTCAAAAGGCTTTTTGCGCTGAGAGCACCGGCCCTTTCCTCAAGCCTACTTAACCCTCAGCGACAGAGCAGCGGTCTGATGCGTCAACCGCAGGTGTCATGACCAATCGAACGCTGTTCCCATTTCTGGAAACGAGTCTGGTGAACTCAAGCTTCCGAAGGAGCTCCTGGTCTGCGTCTTCAGTGACTTCCGAAGAAGCCACTGCGTCTTCAGCTCAGTGGTAGTTCACATTTGGTGCGGCCTCAAACGGGTGCGGCCTCTTCTTCTGGAGTATACAGTGTGCCTGTGGGCTGATCCTCCAGGGACTCGTGCAGGCCGAAACGCTGCCAGAGTACTTGTAGGGGGCGAGGCGCCCACCAGTTCCAGTCGCCAAGCAGGTTCATCATCGCGGGTACCAGCAGGCCACGCACCAGGGTCGCGTCTATCAGGATAGCTAGCGAGATGCCGATGCCAATCTCCTGAATGACCAGGATGCGCGAGGAGGCGAAGGCTGCCACGACGATTGCCAGCAGCAGCGCAGCGCTGGTAATCAGCCAGCCAGTGCGTTGCAGGCCGGTCGCCACGCTCTCGCGGTTATCCCCGCTGCGATCAAATTGCTCCTTGATGCGACTAAGCAGGAAGACCTCGTAGTCCATGGAGAGGCCGAAGGCGATGGCAAAGATGAGGATAGGCTGAGTGCTATCCAGGCTGCCAAAGGCCCTGAACTGTAACAGGTTTTGCAGGTGTCCATCCTGAAAGATCCAGACCAGCGCGCCAAAGGTGGCGGTCAGGGAGAGTGTATTCAGAAGAATGGCCTTGAGCGGCATAATCAGTGAGCCAGTCATGAGGAAGAGCAGGACAAAGATCGCCACGCCCATCAGGAGCAGAGCGTAGGGGAATGTCGCCAGCAGGCTGGCAAACTGGTCCACCTCTTCCGCTGGCGTGCCACCCACCATCCGGCTCAGGCCTGTAGGCGGCGTGATGACGCGCACATCTTTGACCAGGCTTCTGGCATCATCAGAGTTGGCATCCAGGTTCGCCGTCAGGATAATCTCGGTCACGTTCTGTTTGGCCAGCTGTTTGGCCGCCTCTGTGATTTGCGGATTTAAGGCTGGATGCGCGTAGAGTTGCTGATATTGCGCTAGCGTCAGGCCGGGGACCAGGCTGACCACGCTCTGCACATTCGTGACATGCTTCAATTGTTTAAGCTTGCTGACATAGGTATCGAGTTTGGCCAGGTTCTCTGTGCTCAGGGCATCCCCCAGCGTGCGCATGGCAATCGTGAGCTGAGAGTTATCCTGGTCAGGGAAGTTCTGCTTGAGCTGCTCTACCACGATGCGCGAGGAGGCATTCAAGGGCAGCGAGTGCTCATCGGTCTGCGAGAATGAGGCATGCAGGAAGGGCGTACCCAGCAGCAGCAGAAAGGCGATAGCCACAATCGTAATGGGAATGCTCCAGCGCATCACAAAGTAGGAGAGGCGGTACCAGGCGCCCTGGCGTGTATCGATGGCGGAACGCTGGCGGCGACGCAAGAGGCGTTGTATCGAGAGCGCGTTCACGTGGCGCCCCAGCAGAGCGAGGATAGCAGGCAGAAGCGTGATTGATCCCAGCATCGCGACCAGCGCCGAGGCGATCATGGCCATACCTATCGAGCGCAGAACATCCTGGGGAAAGATCAGCAGGCTTATCAGGCTGGTGCAGACCGTCAGACCCGAGAAGAGCACGGTGCGCCCGGCGGTCGCCATCGTACGCTGAACGGCCCTGCTGACCTGGTCTGGATTGCTCGCCAGTTCCTCGCGGAAGCGGGTGATGATAAAGAGCGCGTAGTCAATCGCCAGGCCCAGCCCGATAATGGTAATCACATTTGTGGCGAAGCTTGAGACGCTGGTAAAGGTTGTAATCACGCGCAGGATCGCGAACGAGCCGACAATGGCGAAGCCACCAATTAGCAAGGGGAGCAGCGCCGCGACTAGTCCATTAAAAATGAGCACCAGTAGCAAGGCTACCAGGGGCAGGGCGATGGTCTCAGAAAAGGCCAGGTCGTGCTCCAATTGCTGGTTAAACTGAATATCGGTCGCCAGTGAGCCACCTATGTCGACATGCAGCGGAGGCGCCTTGAGCAGCGGAGTCAGGGCGTCATAGACCTTTGTCCCGCCCGCACTGGTATTGACCTCCATATAGAGCAAGGCCTGGTGCTTGTCGTGCGAGAGAAAAGAAGAACTGTGAGTCGTGTAATAGGAGGAGAAGGCTGAGACCTCCGGGCGGGTCTTCAAGGTTGCGCTTAATTGCTGTGCGGCCTGCGCAAACTGCGGGTCGGTCGCCACCAGGTGCGGATCGCTGAGCAGGACCAGCACTGTATCAGTATTCTTGCCTTTGGAGGCAAAGGTGTTTTTGAGTAGATCGCGTGCCTGAATAGACTCACTATGCGGGTCCTCGATACCAATGCCCCGCAGGGCATCAAAGACCTGGAAACCATACAGAGCCATAACAACGGTGAGTACAACTGCCAACAAAACCACCCACCACCGCGTCCGGTACAGCTTGTCACCAAGCCAGAGTAACATAGGGCATCCTTTCGCCTTACCAAGAAACACAATCCGCCACATGGCAGCATTTCAATGTACCAATGTCTGGTATCTTCAAAAAGTAGGTATTCCCTGTGAATAATACCATAGTCTGAGGCAGCAAAGAGGGAACTTACCCATGTGGGAAGGTGCTTCTAAGTAGGACGCAAAAAGCTCTTAACCGACGCTGCTAAAGCACGCGTCTACATATAATGAACGGGTATTGGCGTCATTATATGTAGACGCGTGCTTTAGCAGCGTCGGGCCACTACTCGATCTGAAGCGCAGTCGTGACTTCACTGGCGGCGCGGTAGCCCGTGAGGAGGGCGCTATGGACTGTGCCGGTAAAGCCAAGCGTATCGGTGGCCTCGCCGGCGAAGAAGAGCGTATTTTCAAGCGGCTCGGCCAGGCGGGTGGGCGCATCTACGGCGCCGACGGGGACATAGCTATAAGCTCCACGTGCGTAGGGGTCGCGGCTCCAGTTGTGGGTCGCGGTAGCGAGGATGTGAGACCGTAATGTCTCGATGGAGCGGCCAATTGTGCGTGAGAGAGCCTGAAGCGCCTGCTCAACGAGCGAGGCTTCGTCGGCCTCCGCCAGGGGCAGGGCCTGGGTGCCACCAACCCAGGCCGTCAGGGTTGGCACGCGCAGGGGTGCCTGAGTCCACCAGACGGGAAAGGTTGGGTCATCGCTGCGCAGGAAGCCCAGGCCGGGCAGCGCAATTTGCTGCTGCTCTCCCTCCTGTTCCCAGAAGAAATCATCGAAATGGAAGACGACGCGCATCGCGGCCCCCATACGCAGGTCCTGTGCCGCCTTCCACTTGCTTGGTAGATCCGGCTCATAGGCGATAGCTCCGCGTGCGCCTGCCGGAGCCTGCCAGATTCCCAGCGGTATCGTGACTATCGTGGCGCGCGCTTGCCAGTTCTCTCTCTCGCCCTGAGCATTACGCGTCTGAACCGTGACGCTGCCAGGAGACCAGCTCAGACGCCGCACCTCCTGTTCATAGACGATATTCTCGCTTCCAAGCTGCTGTACCAGCCAGTCTATCAGGCGACTATAGCCGAAGAGGGGGCGAAACTGGCGCTCTTCGTTGATAGAGTCGGCCGCGTGCTGACACTGCTGGAGCCAGTGGACGCTGACATCCTCCAGGCGCGCGGCGTTGAAGCCTTCAATATAGGAGACAACCTGAGCACGCGCTTGTTGCCAGTGCTTGGAGGCAAAATGCCGTTGCAGAAAATCCTGCGCTGAGCAATCGGGTCCCACGTAAGCGTATAGGGCCGCGAGGATGGTCGCGCTTCCCTTTACATCCTCGTGTGCATCTAACACCTGCCCCGAGCGGATAAAGGAGAAGGGGCCGCTCTCCTCATTGAGGAGGAGTCCAGCCTCATTGAAGAGGGAGAGCAGGTGTGGCTCCATGCCATGCACAAACTCGGCTCCCAGCTCGCTCCAGGCGTTCGACTTGGTGCCGTTTATATGAGAGGAAGGCTGCTGGTGCTCCACGGTGGCAATACGGCCCCCTGCGCGGTTGCGTGCCTCCAGAATCGTCATCCGGTAGCCCTGGCGTTGTAATTTGAGCGCGGCTCCCAGGCCGGCGATACCGGCACCAATGATGAGCACATCCGTCGTGGGCATAAACATTTTCCTCTTTTCTCCTACGTCTGTTCAATTGGTCCTCTCAGTATTGTATCCTAACAGGCGAGTGTTGCACCACCAGTCCTTATTTAGAGCAGCGTCGTACCACACAAACAAGAAGGGATGGCCTCATCTTTGAGACCATCCCTTCGGGTTGGGTATGACTGACTAGCCTGGCTAGTGAACGTTTACATCATCGAAGAGGGTGTAAGTGGGATCGCCAGCGTAGTTGTCATCATGGCTGGTCAGGGTAAGGGTATACGAGTGACCCGCCGTGACCGTGGCTGAGACCTGGACCCAGGTGGAGTTGTTGGTGCAGGTTTTAGCCAGGATGGTGCTGGTGGTGTTACTCGTGTTGTCCTTAAGGGTCGCTGTGGCCCAGTCATAGGTGACGGTATCGGGGCAGGTGACGCGGTACCAGAAGGAGAGCGTGCCACTGCCGCTGGGAACAGTAAAGGTCTGGCTGATACTGCTATCACCGTTGGTGGCTGAAGAGCCGCCCGCCTCACCAGAGTAGCTGCCTGAGTGAGCAGTACTGCTGATCGAGGTCGTGCCCGCAGTGGTCCAGCCGGAGAAGGACCCGGTCTCAAAACCAGGGTTCGTCACCGGATTGGTGGCCGCCGCGGAGAGCGCCACATCATCAAAGAGGGTATATGTGGCATCGCCAGCGTAGTTGTCGTCGTGACTGGTCAGAGTCAATGTGTACGAGTGACCCGAGGTTACTCCGGCCGAGACCTGGACCCAGGTGGAGTTGTTGGTGCAGGTTTTGGCCAGGATGGTGCTGGTGGTGTTGCTCGTGTTGTCCTTGAGGGTGGCCGTGGCCCAGTCATAGGTGACGGTATCGGGACAGGTGACGCGGTACCAGAAGGAGAGTGTGCCACTGCCGCTGGGAACGGTAAAGGTCTGGCTGATGCTGCTATCGCCATTGGTTGGCGAAGTGCTACCTGCCTCACCAGAGTAGCTGCCTGAGTGAGCAGTAGTGCTGGTCGAGGTCGTGCCTGCCGTAGTCCAACCCGAGAGTGACCCGGTCTCGAAGCCGCCATTGGTGATGCCGCCGCCACCGCCCGAGGTCGTGACCGTGACCGTAACGGAGGCAGTATGCGTAGCACTCCCCTCGGTACCCGTGACCGTAACGGTATACGTACCCGCCGCGACCGACGAGCCTACGCTGACTGTTAAGGTCGAGGAACCGCCCGCCGTGACCGAGGTGGGGCTTAGCGATGCGGTTGGGCCAGCAGGCGAGACGCTCGCGGAGAGGCTCACTGTGCCCGCCGATCCAGTCGTGACTGCTGTACTGATCGTAGAGGTGCCATTGCCACCCTGGGCAATTGAGAGACTGGTGGGATTGGCGCTGATAGAAAAGTCATTGGTGCCGCCAGTGGTACCAGCCGCGTCACGCGCGAAGTTCCAGACGTCTGGGGTACCAATGCCGGTCGCCAGATCATAGCCAGTGCCTGCATTGTAGAAGAGGTTGTTGCCGCTGGTCACATCGTGATAGGCTGTGTAGGTCTGGCTGGTATTGAAGAGGGTATAGAGCTCGGCGTTAACGTTGCCAAGCGTGCTCTTGCCCTGGCCTGCCAGGTAGGAGTTAACGTCCGCGGCCACGCCAGCCCATAGGGGAGCCGCCGCGCTGGTGCCGCCAACTGCGATCCAGCCCGCTGAGCCGGAGGAGCAGCCCGATGCGCTCACGGTACAGTAGACGGAGTAGCCGGACGCGGGATCGGCATCGGCCGATACATCGGGGACATGGCGCATGCTGTTGCTATCCACACCCGTGCCACTCTGATAGGAGGGTTTGGAGAAGTAGGTGCTATAGCCGCCGCCACCGCCCGCGCCTTTGGGGCTGCGCTGGGTATCGCTGGGATTGGACCAGGCCGACTCGCTGCCGTAGCTGCTGCCGCTTCCCAGTTGCAGGTTGGTACCACCAACGCCGACCACGTGGGGATCGTCGGCAGGCGAGTCTACCGCCAGGCTGGTATTGTTGCAGTCGTAGGCACCAGAGTCACCAGAGGCAGCGAAGAAGGATTGGCCCTGCGAAGATCCCTGAAGGAAAATATTATCCAGGGCGCTCAGCTCAGAGGTGCCTGAAGAGGCCTCACAGAGACCCCAGCTGGTGCTGGTGACCTTGGCGACATTATCGGTGACGATCTTGTTATAGGTATCGTTGACACCAGTCGTCGAGTTGGGTCCAATGTAGATCTTCTGGGTCGCGCCCGGAGCGATGGCCGAGACAACCTCCATATCCAGTTCGACCTCGATGGCACCAGCACCCGCTGTATTGGTGGCTCCATCCACCAGGACATTGGAGTACTTGGCCGATCCCAGGCTGTACTGGCTGAGATAGGTGTTGACGTCCGAGGCGTTATACCCATCCAGCTCAAAGATAGCGACGGTCTGCCCGCTGCCATTGGCGCTGCTGATCAGCGAGTTCATGTCGTAGGCAGTGCGCAGATCGGTCGGTGTATAACCGCCGCCAGGGCCTGCGGCAGGCGCCAGGCGCGTTGCGGGATGATAATGCGCCACATTGTCCAGGCCGCTGATGTTGAGCACCAGGCCAGAGAGATTGGCCGGGACAGACGGTTCGCTGGTAGGAGCGTAGACGGTGCTCCCATTGAGCGCGTAATCGGCGATTGTGATGTTGAAGGCGCGCTCAACAGCAGAGATAGATCCAGATGCATCGATTAAGAGGCGGTTTGAAGCAACCGAGCTGACCTGTAAGCCCTGGCTGTGCAGGTAGCTAACGACTGACCTGACGCTAGCTTCAGTGGGGCTAAACTGCGTGGCGAATTGCTGGGGCGTCAGGTACTGGTGGTACAGCGAGGAATGCGGGTCGCTCTGAGCGCGTACCAGGGCCTCCAGCGTGGCCTTATTGCGCAGATTGAGCGCGATAGAGAGCTGGAGTTGCCGGTTTGCGGACGAGGTGTGTAGAGGCGAGTGGTGCTGTAGGGCGGGAACCAGGTGCCCGGATATGATTGAGCGTCCACTGGGCGGCGCCGCCTGAACGGCCGTAGAATGTAAGAGAAACGCTGGCACGATCATCGTAATCGTAGCCAGGACGAAGATCGCCCAACGCCGGGGCGATAGTCGAAGAAATATGTTCTTCAAGGCTGAACCTCGCTCTAGAAGCCCTGGCGCGCGCTAGCGGCCCTGGCTCCCCTACTCTACCAGGAGGTGCAAGATAGTCGCCACCTGGTCACAGTACACAGAAGGGGATACAGTTTGCGCCCCTTCTCAAGGTGAAACGGGTAGTCTGCCTCCACCCCGCCAACAGGCAAAGGGATGGATTAGGAGAATATTACCTCATCATGCTTTCGCGCCACTTCAGCCATGTCTTCTGCGCCCAATGCCCTTTTGAAGCACTTTCATGCATAGAAAGTGCTCTATGTCTTACCCCATCTTCTCTAAGCCCGGCCTCTCATACAAAGACTTATATAAGACTTGTATTCGTTTTTGCCTCGGCTCGCTCTGCTCGCCTCGGGGAAAGGGGGTGTGGGGTGGCAAACGGCAAAGCCGTTTGCCACCCCACACCCCCTTTCCCCGAGAGCGCCGCAGGCGCGAAGCCACTCTTGTCGCGAGAAAGCGCTTGTGAGGAAGAGCATTCTTCCCTTTCTCACAAGAAGTTGAAAGCCCTGAGTTCGCCCTGGTTGTGGTATGGGGATGTAGCATGGGCATTCGCCCATACTACATCCCCATACCATCCTAACCTTTAAGCGCCGCAGGCGCGAAAGCTTACGCTAAGGGCGGACCTTGGAGAAGTCGCGGAAAATTGCCTGCAAGACAGTTGATAACTGAACTGTTTAAAAGTATACTAATTCGAGCAGCCAGGCGAAAGGCGCGCCTGGAGGTTCCGGGCGAGGCTCATTTGTCTTGCCAGAGAAGCAAAGGAGGGCGGCAAGTCCTCTCATTTCTTGTAAGGGATGAGGGCTCTTTGCCACAATCAGTATAGAGAGCAAGCATGTTGCTGTTGAGCAAGATGTATATCGTCTACTCATGAAGACATCTGTTCTCCTGGATGATAGCGATCGTCAATTCTTCGCTTCATATGGGGTGAACACACGTCGGTACTGGGCATTGCAACACCTGGATGAGCAGCAGGGTTGTTCGATGGTAGAGTTAAGTCGCGTTTTGTTTACGGATAAAAGTAACGTGACCGGCATTGTTGACCGGCTGGAGAGTCAGCAGCTTGTTGAGCGCAAGACTGATCCTGGCGACCGGCGTGTGATCCTGATCACGCTGACAGCGCAGGGCCGTCAACTGCGAGATCACTTACATGGGCTGCATGAAGCTCATATCTGCAAACAATTGAATATTGTCGATATTGAGCAGTTAGCTCATGTGCGCGATTGCCTGCGTGCATTCAGCGAGAATATCGAGCTCTACCTGGAACAGATCAAAGCTTCATCTCTGCCCTGATACACCTGAAAAGCGTACCAGACAGGCTCTACGCCAGCAGTACCGATATCCACACTATCCATCACGCAGTGTTGCGTGGAAAATTTCCTGGCACCTATGCCTATTCTATTCGTTCTCGCTTATGTAGTACGCTATGCATAGATACATGCTGATTTTCTTATAACGCATGTGCTTTGTGTTTGCTACTCTGGAGCCGTGGCTCATAGTCTATATGAGTAATTATAAATCTCTCTATTTTATGGAGGTTCGAGGTCATGTCATTGAAGCGTGTCCTATCACTCTTGCTCCCGCTCACGATCCTGTGCGCGATGCTCCTGTCGGCTTGTGGCGGTGCAGATTCTTCTTCTTCCCCATCGACGGGGCCTGTCACTCTGAATTACTGGTACACCGAGGGAACGGCTGAAGCCCCTGTGATTCTTGATCTGATCAAACAGTTCGAGAGCCAGAACCCCAATATCAAGATCAACGCTCAGCTCGTTCCATTCGCCGATGCCCAGGCCAAGTTCGCGACGGCGGCCCAGGCGGGTACCGCTCCCGACTTCCTGCGTTCCGATGTGGGTTGGGCGACCCAGTTTGCCTCCTCACGCTACCTCCTCCCGATTGATCCGATGGTCTCGCAGAGCGACCTGGCCGACTATCTGCCTTCGGCGCTCAACTACGACAAATATAATGGCAAGCTCTATGGCCTGCCCCAGGTGACCGACTTCCTGGCCATGCTCTACAATAAAGATGTTCTTGCCAAAGCCGGGATTACCACCCCCCCTACCACGATGAAGGACTTCGAGGCCGACGCCCTGAAGGTCCAGCAGTCGAAGGCCGCCAAGTATAGCTTTGAGACCTCTGGCGCCTCCTACTTCGCCCTGCCCTTCTTCTGGTCATTCGGTGGCGGCATGATCGACAACAACAGCAAGATCCAGGTTAACAGCCAGGGTTCGGTTGATGGTATGAACTTCCTGACCAAATTGCAGAACCAGGACAAAGTCATGCCAGCCAAGGTCGACTTCAACAATGGCTACAACAACATGACCACCGATTTCAAAGATGGTCAGACCGCCATGATCTTCCAGGGTCCCTGGGAGGTTTCGAACATCCTTACCGGTTCCGCCTTTACCTCCAACCACAGCAATCTGGGTATCGCCGCGATCCCCGCGGGCCCCACGGGTGTGACTGGCTCCCCAACGGGCGGCCATACCTACGTGATCTACGCTGGCACCAAGCATCCTGAAGAGTCCTACAAGTTCATCTAGTACAGATCTCCTTCATGAGCTCGACCAGCAGCCAGGTTGCGATTGCCAAAGCCAACCATACGCTGCCCACACGCCAGTCGGCCTATGCTGACAGCACGGTCAAGTCTGATCCAGTCATCTCTGGCTACTACGCTGTTCGCCAGGTAGCGGTCAGCCGCCCTGTGATTCCTCAGGGTGGACAGCTGTTCAAAGACTTCGATCCTGCCGTTCAGGCCATCCTGGCTGGCGCGAAGGCTCCTGCCGATGCCCTCAATGGCGTGGCAGCTAGCTGGCAGAAGCTTCTGGCTTCAAACTAAGCTGATGGCTTTTCTGTGATGGGTGTACCGTGGCAGCCTACGGCTGCCACGGTACACCCATCACAGAAAAATTTTCTCCACGCGATGGTTGAGAGGAGACACGTGTATCATGGCAGTAATTACCGAACCGCCTGGTTCAAATTTATCTGCCCAGCAGGTCAAACGCGAGAGGAAGCAGCAGTTTAAGATTGCTGGTCGCGCCTATCTCTGGCTTCTGCCCATACTCATCAGTATGGCAGTTATTGTCTACTACCCCCTGATTTATGGCATTGTGCTAAGCTTTACCAATGCCAATCAAGATAACATCGCACTCCACCTGGGTAGTACCACTCTCCCGGCGACATACAAATTTGTTGGCTTTCAAAACTATATCGATATCATCCAGAGCTGGTTTACGCCCGGCAGCGATGGAGCGCATATCCTCTTACAAACCGTGATCTGGATTGTCGCCAATATCGTGCTGCACTTTGTTATCAGCCTGGGACTGGCCCTCATTCTGAATCGCAAAATGCGCTTCCGCGCCATCTATCGTGTCCTGTTGATGGTACCCTGGGCCATGCCACAGTATGTATCCGCCTTTGGCTGGCTTTTCCTCTTTAACCAGCAGTATGGTTTTATTGATGTGGCCCTGCAAAGCATGCACCTGCCCATCATTCCCTGGGCCTCGGATCCCAACTGGGCGATTGTCTCGGTCATTATCGTCAACGTCTGGCTCGGCATCCCCTTCACAACTGTTACGCTTCTGGGTGGACTTCAGAGTATTCCAACAGAGATGTACGAGGCATCCGCCATTGATGGAGCCACCCGTTGGCAGGCATTGCGCTTTATTACACTTCCCATGCTGCGCCCAATCGCCTTCCTGGTGACGCTACTGGATGTCATCTGGACGTTTAATGCCTTTAGCATCATCTATCTGATTACGCAGGGTGGCCCTTTCAATCGCACGCAGACACTGGTAACATACGCCTGGGTTCAGGCTATTCAGGGTAAGCAGCTCTTTGGCGTTGGTGGAGCCTATGGCGTCATCATCCTGTTGATCTTGCTCATCTTTACCTTCTTCTATTCGCGACTGTTGCGTGCTAATGAGACTGTCTACTAGGCAGGCAAAAGGAAAGACCCATGGCAGAAATTACTGATAGAGTGAGTCAACCTTCTCTGAGTAGTCAGAAGGTTGTGCAGAAGAGACGCAGTGGAAAGCGCATCGGCCGCACGCTTGAGTCGCTGGGGGCGCACCTGATCATGATTATCGTGGTCATTCTCTGCGTCTTCCCCCTGATTGTGATCATAGCGACCTCGCTCAAGCAGCCGCAGGACATCTTTACGGCCAGTTTCCAGCTCTTCCCGTCTCACCCCACGCTGGACAACTACGCCCATGTTTTGACTGACAATGGTGGCATCTTTTTCACCTGGGCCTTTAACAGCTTCAAGATCGCCATTCTGACAACGATTGTGGGCGTCCTTTTCGCGGCCCCGGCGGCCTACGCCGTCTCACGCTGGAACTTCCTGGGTAAGCAGACCATCCTGGTCTCCTTCTTGATTACACAGATGTTCCCGGGCGTGCTCCTGCTCGTGCCGCTGTACAATTTATATGTGCAGTTTAACCTGATCGATAATCACTACGGCCTGGTAATTGCCTATGCGACCACGGCCCTCCCTTTCAGCGTCTGGATGCTGAAAAACTTCTTTGATACTGTACCCAAAGAGCTGGACGAGGCGGCCTATGTTGATGGCTTGAGCTCGTTCCAGACCTTCTGGCGCATCGTCCTGCCCCTGACCATTCCTGGCGTGGCCGTAGTTGGTTTCTTCAACTTCATGGCCGCCTGGAATGAGTTCGTGCTGGCCTTCACCTTCCTGAACGATGCCCATAACGTCACCCTGCCCGTGGGCATCAAGGACTACGTCCACAACTTCGGCGCGGACTGGCACCTGCTGACCGCTGCGGCCGTCCTGGTGACCATTCCTGTGCTCATTGTCTTCCTCTGGGCGCAGCGCTACCTCATCACCGGCCTTACCGGCGGCAGCGTCAAAGGCTAGTAATCGCGCTTCCTATCGGTACACCAGAATAAATTATAGGGTCCAGGCTAGCCTGGACCCTATAATTTATTCTGGTGTACCGATTAGGGGAGAATCCAGACGCTGGCGTTGGTGAAGCTGACCTCGGTAGAGGTTTCTCCGTTGTAGGTGAGTAGCCCAACGTTCCCGCTAGAAAAGGACTTGTCCTTCACACGATTGACAAAGTGCTGGTTTATGTAGAGTAAAATATCCGTTCCATGAGCGATCACTGTAAACAAATTTTTCTGGTTGTACCCACTCCTGAAATAGGGAGTATGCGAACCCTCCAGGATGACAGGGCTGGCTCCATTCCTATTATAAGCAGTTAGATGGTATGTACCAGTAGTATCGACACGCCAGACATAATAGGTGTGAGTGCTGGATGAACTACGGAAAGTGATGCCGCCCGCGTATCCTTTGAGGATATTTACCTCGACCTGAAAGGCAAAATTCTCGTACATCTGTCCTGAGGTGCAGTAATAAAAATATTTTGGCCGTGTCTCGATGACATGGTAAGAGCCATTCTCGAATTGGCAGCTTGACGTATGCGTGTCTGATAGAGGCGAGGTTATGTTCCAATAACTCTTGTCGGCATCGCTCAAAGAATCAGCATCGATTGGCGGTTTGCTTGTCACACTTGAGTAGAGCGCCTGAGGATCAACTGTGCCATAATCCAGTTGTGCATTCTGTATCTTCTGCTGTAGATCTATGTTGGATGCGTTTGTGGTTGGAGGATGCTGAGGGTGCTGCAAGAATAAAATAGTGAACAGGCTACCCGCACTTATGGCAACTACGAGTATAAGAATAAAGGCCAGGATAAGCCCGATTTTTCCCCATCGTTTTGGTTGCCTGGGCACAATTGGCGTAATCACTACAGGGGCATAAGCTTGCATAGGCTGAGCGACTGGTGCATAGGTTGTATAGGGTGTGGGCGCTTGTAAGGTTTGCAAGCCTGAATTAGCATATTCGCGGAAGGCAGTTTCTTCCACAAAAGGTTCAGTTGGCTCAAAAGGCTCAGGAGGAATTTGAACCGGGGCCTGGCAGAAAGGACAAACCCCACTTCCTGCGGGTAGTTCAGCATGACAAATACGGCATTGCATACGTATTTTGTTTCCTTACATATACTGATATGCTCTCAAATAGATGTGCTTGATTATGCCATATATCAGTCTGCTTGTATAGAGAGAAAGGGATGAGGTGTAGACACCTCCTCATCGGAGAATGCCCTTCCCTCATCCCATGACTAGTTGTGGCTACTCAGCGCAGAGCTGGACGCCGCCGAAGCAGGTTACCCCTTCACCCTGGATGAGGACGGCTCCGGCCCGGTTGGGGAGAACCTCTATCCAGAGTCCTAGCTGGACCTCCAGGCGCTCAGGCTGGGCGCTTTCGGAGACGTAGAGGGCGAGTCCACCCTGTCCTAGTGGTTGCTTGATGGCCAGCACCGGGTTATCCTGCTGGATGCTCTTGCTCTCCATATCAAGCACGAGCTGGTAGACCTGGCGTAGCACGTCGTGACTGGCTGAATGCTCCAGTGGCACGCCTGACCAGGTGATCTTGCCCTTGCCCAGGTGGAAGACCTTGAGCCGGTTGTGGGCCTTGCGAATATAGGACAGCTTCTCGCGCTCAAAGCTAAGCTGGCAGCGCTCCAGGCCCTCGCCCTCCAGGTATTCATAGTGGCTGACCGGCCCTGGCTCATCTACCTGTGCCCCTTCGGCGAACATGGCCGGTACGTGCTGCCGGTTATGTGTGTCGCGGGTCACAACGCCACTCACAAAGAGGGTGCTTCCCCGCTCTACAAAGCTCTGGAGCGCCTGCCAGGCGTCGGTGTCAAATGTCTGAATGCCTGGTGCAAAGATAAAGCGAGGTTGATGTCTGGCCTGCGCCAGTTCCACGAGCTGGTGTTCCCCGACCACCTGGGGCACGATGCCAAAGTCATAGCCCAGGACGCGAATGCTCTGCCGGATGGCCTCTATGGCCAGCTCGGGCCGTACGAACCACTGCGAGTAGGGGATAACCACCCACACCTCTGGCAGGGGACCCTCCTTCGCCAGGTGCGGCTGAATGCTCTGCATCAGGCGCCCAAATTCTAACATGACGCCCAGTTCGGGTTTGGCGCTGCCATCGGCGCGTACCAGGCCGATGCTGTTCTCGTTCTCATTTGCCATATACGCGTTAATGTGCCAGAGCCACTGGATCATGCCCGCGCTGCGCGCGATCAAGGTCATGATGAATTTGCGTTCCAACAGGTTGGCCTGCTCCTGCTCGCTGCGCCAGGGACGTCCGTCCACATCGCGTACGAACATGACGCCAACCTCCTGCTGGAGATTGGGTTTTCCCACTGTCTTGTCCAGTAGCATATCGCAGAGCATGTCGTCGATGTTCCACCAGGGATGTGTGGTCGTGTAATCGACGACGGGAGCGTAAAACTGCGGAGAGATGCGCGCGCCTGCCTCATCCTGGCCGACACCTATCAGGGTCTGGCTGCCCGCGTCGCGGATCGCGGCATTCATGTGCTCGACCCAGCGCGTAAATATCTCCTGTGAGAAGAGGGTATAGTCCATGACCTTGAGCATATGCCGGTTCGCGGTGTAGCGAGGAGTGGTCTCGTAATCCCTGGCCTGTGGCAGGCTTACCTGCTCCCAGCGCTCCAGGTTCGCCGTGGTCTCACGCCAGCGCGCGCGCAGCTCGGCCAGGCTGTAGCGCTGCATGAGCCACTGCTGGAACGCGGCCAGTTCAAAGCGGTCATAGTTGGGGATGGGACGCTCGCTGAAGATGCGTTTGGGGTCGCCAAAGCTGGGTTCGTTGATCAGGTCCCAGGAGACGCTCTCGACCGCCGCGTAGTGCCGTGCGAAGGCCGCGACAAACTCCTGCTGACCCTCGATAGAGCGTAGATCGAGCCAGGGATTCTCGCCCTCGAAGAGTGGAGGTGAGAAGGCAAAGAAGTTGAAGATAACCTGGATATCGTGCCTGGCAGCCGTCATGACGAAGGCATCTAGCGCCCGGAGCGCAGCCTCATTCGGAATGCCTGCTACAAACATGAAATCGCGCCATGCCGTCCAGATGCCGGTGCGGATGAGGTTAATGCCAGCGCGCTTCATGGCGGCGAAATCGCGCTCCCAGCGTGCCGGGTTGGGCAAGGTCAGGAACTTGCGCTGCACCTGGCTATCCATATAGGTGGTACCAAAGATGTGGAAGCGCTCTCCCTGCTGGTAGAGGTAATCGCGGCCCGCCGTTAAGCGTTTATTTTTCGTGCTCTCGACCAGGGCCTCGTCCCAGAGCCAGAAGCCGTTCTTGCGCTGGATGGCAGTTATCTGCGCGCCATGTGTCGAAACCTCGATCTCGTAGAGGCCAGGTGTTTTTAGTGTTGGCAACTGTACGCGTTGCTCGCCCGCTATCCCTCCAGGGAACGTTAGCTCTCGGGTCTCCAGGATTTCGCCATCGGGTGCTGAAATGGTAACGCGAGCCTGCAAGGTATGGCGTGAGCGTGTGGAGACCAGGACCGTGGGTGCCTCGCCGGGCTGATAGCAGGCGAATTGTGGGCGTGCCTCCAGCGTATGCGTGCCCTCGGCTGCCAGGAGCAGGCTTTTCTGGAGTGCGTCCGCATTGGCGAGCCAGTCCTCTTTAGTGGCAGGCCGCCAGGGAGAGATCAGCCAGCGGCCGCCCTTAAAATGCCCCGAGCGTTGGTCAAGCATCATGAGCGGTGCGGCGAGTGGTTGGGCCTCCGCTTCGTCGGCGTTACGCAGGAAGAGGAGTGGTGTCAACTGGGTGTCTATGGGGCCTGACGATCCCAGGTCGGTAGGCTGGTCGTTGGCCTGCGTCAACATGGGGTAGAAGGACCAGAAGTTTCCGACCTGCGCACCTGAGAGTTGCCAGGGCTGCTCACGCAGGAAGGCGGCTTCTTCCGAGGGGGCCAGGCGCAGGCTGGTAGTGGGCAGGTGTAGCGGGTAGAAGGGTCCTAGATAGAGCTGCTCCGTGTAGGCCTGTTGCTCGGGGAGGACGTTCCCCTCGCTATCTACGGGTCGCGTGAAGGGCATGCCGCCAAAGATGGCGAGGTTGCCACCCTGCTGGAGGAAGCGCAGAATGGCTGGCCAGGCTTGCTCAGGGAAATAAGCGCCATGAAAGGATACCAGGAGTGCGCACCCCTGGGCCAGCGCTGTAGGCAACTCCTGGGCATTCGCCACCTGGAAATCTCCTGGCACCAGGCGTGTCAGCTCTTCGGGCGAGCAGCCGCCTGGATAAGTCGCGTCAAGAAATACAAGCATATTTTTATTCGTTGGGAGTGGTTGGAGCATAGTGGAGCTTTCTACTACAAAATAATGCCAATTGTAAGGTTGCTATGTTACGCGCGGTGGGGAGCGACCGAGGCGCGTTTGACCAGTTCTACGTTGATGATGCTGGCCGAGTTGACCATATCGGGATCGGCTGCTTGCATGAGCAGGCGTTTGACCGCGATGCTTCCCAGCGCCTCCTTATCGACGTGAACGGTGGTCAGGGCTGGCGTGAGATGCTCGACCATGGCGATATCGTCAAAGCCAACGATGGAGACATCTTCGGGAATAGAGCGTCCCGTTTCACGCAGGGCCTTCATCGCTCCGATTGCCGTTTCGTCGTTTGCGCAAAAGAGGGCCGTGAACGGCTTTCCAGCCTGGAGCAAGGTTTTACACGCCTCATAACCGCCATCAGTTGAGAGCGTACACGCTGCGATCAGGCTGTAATCAACGGGGATGCCAGCGTCTAGCAGGGCTGTCCGGTAACCCGCGGCTCGCCGCTCGATGGTATAAATTGTCTGGATTGGTCGTGGCCCGGGTGTGGCAGGCCCGCCAATGAATGCGATTTGCCGATGCCCCTGCTGGAGAAGATGCTCTACCGCCATCCTGGCGCCCTCGAAGTTGTCGCATAGGACCGTATCGATTTTGAGCCCGCGCACAAAATTATCGACCAGCACAAGGGGGATGTTAATCTCTTTGATGAGTTGAATGGTCTCGGCCTCGGCTGGGCCTACCAGCAAAATGCCCCCCAGTTGCATCTCTTGCAGGGTGGTGCGCAGTAGTTGGGGCGTTGGCACCAGGTGGCCTACATCACGATAGGTTACCTTGCTATTCGTTTTGCGCGCCTCGGCCTCTACTCCATGCAGGATGGGCGACCAGAAGGGGTTGCTGATGGCCGAGCCTGTATCGACGCTGGAGCAATAGAGAAAGCCAAATTCTTTGATGGCTTGATAGCCCTCGCGCCGGGTATCCTGCATAACCTGTTTGGAGTATCCGAGATCCCTGGCTGCGCGCAGCACACGTTGTCGCATCTCCTCCGTCACATTGGCGTGATTATGAAAGACACGCGACACCGTGCCTACGGAGACCTCTGCTTTGCGTGCGATATCTTTTACCGTGACTGAATTGGGCACTGATGTAGCCCCTTTCTGACAGCATCAAGCCTGAATTTAGCAACAACAGGCAGTACCAGGTTTCCCTGTTGTGTTTCATTGAAATGAATGTACTATATTTTCTCTTTGTCGTCAAGGATAGATCCTGTCCCTTCGCGCCTGCGGCGCTCAGGGGTAAAGGGTGTGCGTAGAAAACGGCAAAGTCGTTTTCTACGCACACCCTTTACCCCTGAAGGTTTGTGCAGCGAGCCGAGACAAGAGCCAGAAGAGATTTAGAAGACCTTCCTGTCCCCTGCGTCCATGCCCCATACAGTGAATGTTCAATGAATAATTGAAGCACTGCTAGGCCTCTGCGACCTCGGGTTGGCGGCGGATGCGGGGATCGGTGAAGATATCATATTCGTCACGGCTGGTGCTCGAAAACTCTGAGACGATGGCGCCCTCCTCACCAGCCTGGAACCAGTGCAGGGTATCAGGGGGAATCGTGTATTGCTCGCCGGGATGAAGCTCGATCTCATGGAAAACGGTATAGTAGTCCTCGCTTCCCGTGGGAATGTGTGCCTGGATCGTGGCTGTCGGCTCGCCCTCAATATAGAGCCAGACCCTGCCCCAGCGGCAGCGAAAGGTCTCCATCTTTCCTGGAATCGAGCCTATAGGTGGATGTTTATGCTCCGGGCAGATCTGGTGAGGCAAGAGCACAAGCTCTTTAGCGCAGTAGCGATCAGTGTTGATATAGGTGATAAGTTCAAGGCCAGTGCGCTCGATCTCGCCCAGGCCAAAGTCCGCGATCTCAATTGCCCTATGCTCCTCAGGTGTGAGGAGGATGCCTTGCCGGGCAAGCATTTCGGCGGTTCGCGCTTGAAGTTGATCAACCTGGCTCTGTTTCAGCATAAAAATAACCTTCCTTATTAGTTTCACTTCGCCTGCCTATTATTATACTAGCCCAGACATCTTGTCTGGGCTAGTAATATGTGAGAACCTGAGTTTACGCTACCAATAGGCGTGCAAATTTATTACTCTAGAGTACTCTGTGTCTTTGGATCCTTCTGCTCTGTGGGTAGGATTATGTGCAGGTAGATGAAGGCGAGCAGGAGAAACAAGATTCCGAAGAATACCGCACTTATGCGTGTGGGCGTTAGCGAGGAGGAAGCTAAGAGGCTCCAAATGAGAGCATAGAGCCCAAAGAGTATGCATACCAATGGCGCCCAGAACCGAAGAACTTTCATGCTATATCCTAGTATTCTGTCATGCTTCAATGGATGGGTAAAGACGCTTGAGCTTGATGCGCGCATCAGCCGTGGTAAAGCGCCAGTTGATGGTCACTTTTGCCTGGTTGCGCTCCTGCTGCCAAGCATCCACCTGAGCAGTAAGCGCCTGCATGTTGGGAAAGCGATCGGACAAGCATTGCCGTGCGAGAACGGACAGTTCGATCTCGGCCATATTCAGCCAACTCCCATGCTTGGGCGTGTAATGGATCTCCAGTTTTTCGGTCAGCCGTCGAGCTTCTGCGGGCTCAAAGACCTCGTAAAACGAGGAAGGCGTATGCGTGTTGAGATTGTCCATCACGAGCACAATTTTTTCGGCATGGGGGTAGTGAAGGTCAATCACATCACGCAGAAACAGCGCCCAGTCCTTTTTGGTTCGCCGCTTGCTCACGCGCACCTGGCACGCTCCCGTTTCCGGCTCCATGGCGAGAAACACGCTACACACTCCTTTGCGTTCATATTCGTAATCGACGCGCTCTGGCTCGCCGGCTTCCATCGGGATCGGCTTGCGCGTGTGAGCCAGCACTTGTTTGCTTCCCTCATCCATACACATCTTCGGCACCCGCGGATCATAGGGACGCTGGTACACTTCCAGCACATCCTCCATGTGATACACACATTCCGCATTCGCTTCTGGCGGAATGCAGAAAGGCTTTTTTCGCCACGGTTTCAGTTCATTTTTTTTAGTGTGACCCAGACGGTATTGTGGCTGATCTGATCAATGTACCCCAGTTGCACCAGCTTCTCGGCGAGCATCCGCATCGTCCAACGCTTTTGTCCCCCTTCCGTCTGGCTACAGGCCAGCGTGACCAGGCGTGCTTCCAGTTCTCCATCCATTTTCCGCTTCTGGGGCCGTTCCGGCTGTGGACGCCGCACCAGAGCATCCAACAGCCCTCCCTCAACAAAGCGTTTGCGCACCCGTTCTACTGTGGCCCTTCCGACTGAGAGCGCTTCGGCGATCTGCTCATCTGTCCACCCTGGCCCTCCCTCTGCCTGATCGGCTTTCAGTAAAATTCTCGCGTGTGTCTGACTGCGCGCTGTTGCCTTCCCTCCTGTCAGCAGGCTTTCGAGCATCTGGCGTTGCTGGGCATCTAACTGGACGCTATACTTCTTCATGGAGCCTCCTTGAATGGATCTGTTTCGTTTGTCCTTCAAGGATACTCCATCTTTTTCAGCTCATCAAATCAAGGATGACAGAGTACTAGTATGTATCTCCTTATGAAATGAAGCTAACTTTGTTGCATAACACAACAAAAACACCGGGTCAATCTTACGGCTCGCTAACCCGCGTACATCCTGTATGCAAAAGGTGTACGAAGGTATCGCTCACCGACCAGACTTCCCGGTGCACCTTATGAAAATACCTTTAAAGCTTTCTCTTAGTATATCATGCGCTTGCTCGCTATGCAACTGAAGCATTATATACACCAGAGCTTAATATAGGCGCGAGATTTTAAACACATATCAGGCGTATTAGCTAAAAATCAGAAGCTACTGAATTCTCTACAGAGTACACAACTAGCCGCCCAACCTAGGTGATGCATGGTATAAGTAGCTGCTGAACATGCCGAGATACAAGAATAATGCAGGCGTTTCAGGTAAGCTTGCGCTTTAACAGACCTTTATTGAGCATTTTTTGAGCGCAGATGCTTGACTTTACAACTACCCCGCTACTATACTGAGAACGGTTGGTCGTTTACGCCTTTTAGAGATAACAAGGCGGACAGCATACCATTCATTAGGAAAACACAAATCTGTCACCCTAAGGAGGAACCGAATGGACGAGGGTAGTAGTCGCCCTCCCAGCTTGTGGAGGTTGTACGACCCTTTTTCGGCCGGAAAAGTGCTGCTGAATTGATCTGAGCGCAGTTTTTTATTATCCCTGCTTCCCCTGGCCTCATTTCACGGCTCGCTTTTCCGTTCATATGACCGGAGGCGAGAAGCGTGATTCATCCTCTTGCGATCCTCACCTTCTCCGCAACAAGAGTAGCATGTGCTACTTCTTTTTACTCCTGATAAGTTCATGCTCGCGACATGACCATGAAGAAATAGTATGGTCTGGCGTCTTTGCGTGCCAGAAATTGTGCTGGCTGCTTGATAGATGGCAGCCAGGGACGTGTGTGCGCTTTTTTTATGCATATTGCTTGCTTATTAGGACTTGTACTCAGCCTATACACCGATAACAGGGGAAGAGATAATAGAACAGCGGAGGTCTTTTGCATGGCACAAGTCTATGTTCCTGACGATGCTCGTGTGCGTGAGCAAATCCAAAGTAGCACCAGCAGCTCTATGGGGGGATTGCCGCCCACGACACGACGTGAAGAAGAGGAGGCGCCTAGACGTCTGGGTGGTGTAGATGTACTTATCGTGTGTGTGGTGCTCGGGCTCATCGCCTTACTAGTGGTGGCCGCGTCGCGCTGGGTGGCGCCGCTTACACCCAAAGTCTCTATCTCACTAGCTCCCAATATGTTGCCAGCCTACGCCGGCTACTCGATGTTGCGCATGATGCTCGCGTACATCCTGTCGCTCATCTTTACCCTGGCCTATGGTCACTTTGCAGCCACGCGCCCACGCGCTGGCCTGGTGATGGTTCCCTTGCTGGATATCTTGCAGAGTATTCCCGTACTCTCGTTTCTACCCGCTGTTGTGCTCGCGCTAGTGGCTGCCTTCCCGCATAGCAATATCGGCCTGGAGCTGGCAAGCGTACTGCTGATCTTTACCGGGCAGGCCTGGAATATGACTTTTAGCTTTTATCACTCTGCTCGTACACTGCCCAAGGATCTGCAAGAATTTTCCGCGATAGCCAATCTGCGCCCCTGGCAGCGCTTCCTAAAGCTGGAGGTTCCCAGCTCCATGATCGGCCTTATATGGAATAGTATGATGTCCTGGGCCGGTGGCTGGTTCTTTCTCATGGCATCCGAACAGTTCGTCCTGGGCGATCATTCCTTTCAATTACCTGGACTGGGATCATACCTCCAGGCTGCGGCCAATGCCGGAGATACAGTAGCTCTCTTCCTCGGACTAGGGACGCTGATCGTGCTGATCATTCTGATCAATTTCTTCTTCTGGCGTCCCCTGGTGGCCTGGGCCGATAAATTTAAGCTTGAGTTAGGGAGTGAAGCTGATCCACCGACCTCGCCCGTGCTCTCGTTGTTGCGCCATTCAGCACTGGTAGCAGGCATACAGGCCAGAATCTTTCGCCCGCTTGGTGACCTCCTGGCGGGCCTGCTCAATCGCTTGCAGCCGCTGCCATCTGTACAGCAAGAGAGGATGTTAACAAGAAAGAAGGGCCTGGATGCTGGACGCTTGTTGAATGTTTTCTGGCTTCTGTGTCTCCTGGGCGTTGTGGGATGGGGACTCTGGAATATGGTTGTTCTGCTCGCGCATATCTCATTCGCCGGTTGGGGGCGCTTATTCATCGCTGCTGGAGCTACCTGGCTGCGCACCCTGGCCGCCCTGCTGATTGGTGTGGCCTGGACGCTGCCCCTGGGGGTGGCGATTGGTCTCTCGCCCCGCTGGTCGAAGCGGCTTCAACCGGTGGTGCAGGTGGTGGCCTCTATTCCAGCGACGGCCTTCTTCCCAATTTTGTTGCCCTTGTTGGTCAGCCTTCCGGGTGGCCTCTCGCTGGCGGCGATTGTGCTGATGCTCCTGGGTACTCAGTGGTATGTGCTCTTTAACGTCATCGCGGGCGCGATGGCTATTCCTAATGATCTCAAGGAGGCCGCGACCACCTACCAGGTTACAGGCTGGCGGCGCTGGCGTGTGCTGATCCTCCCAGGCATCTTCCCCTACCTGGTGACGGGCCTGCTGACTGCCAGCGGTGGCGCGTGGAACGCGAGCATCGTCTCGGAATATGTTCAGTTTAATGCCCATACGGTCCAGACGGTCGGGCTGGGAGCGGAGATTGCAGCAGCGGCCACTGCCAATAATTTCGCCCTCCTTCTGGCTGCGACACTGCTCATGGCCGCCTTTGTTGTCGTCATTAATCGTCTACTCTGGAAACGTCTCTACGCGCTTGCTGAGCGTCGCTATACTCTTGGATAAGCAGGAGGAGGTATAATCATGTCCGCGACCATTACTACAGGCGAAGTCTTGCTGGAAGTGCAGCATGTCAGCAAAGTTTATGAAGAGAAGAAACCTCAGCGCGGTGTGCGTCTTCCTGTCGTCCTGGACGATGTAAGCCTGCAAATCCGCGCCGGGGAATTTATCGCCCTTTTGGGACCCTCTGGCTCAGGTAAGTCGACCCTCTTGCGCATCCTGGCTGGCCTGCTGAATCCAAGCTCAGGCGAGGTTCTGTTTAAGGGTGTGCCGCAGTATGGTCCTAATTCCCACCTGGCGATTGTGTTCCAGTCGTTTGCCCTCTTTCCCTGGTTTACGGTTCTGCAGAATGTGGAACTGGGCTTGCAGGCGCAGGAGGTACCACGCACGCAGCGCCTCAAGCGCGCCCTCTCTGCCATTGATCTGATTGGCCTGGATGGCTTTGAGGATGCCTACCCCAAAGAACTCTCGGGCGGTATGCGCCAGCGCGTTGGCTTTGCCCGCGCCCTGGTGGTGGAACCAGAGCTGCTCTTTATGGATGAACCCTTTAGCGCGTTGGATGTGCTCACCGCCGCCAATCTTCGTAAAGAGCTAATGAACCTCTGGCAAGCACGGAAGATGCCAACGAAGGCCATTGTGATGGTAACGCACAATATTGAGGATGCGGTGAGCATGGCCGACCGCATCCTGGTGCTAGGGGCAGACCCCGGGCATATTCGTGCCGAATTGCAGGGGTTGCCCATCACGCAACGTGAGAGCAAAGAGGAGGCTTACACGCAGATGGTTGATTTGATTTATCGCATCATGACCAGCCCGCATACCTCCGTGGAGTCTCTCCTGCCTCCTGAGCAACAGAAGACGCAGACCGGCGTTCTGCAACCGCCTAAGCCGCCTCGCCCATATCAGACACTGCCTCACGTCGATATTGGCGATATCACCGGTTTGATCGAGCTTGTCAACGCCAGCGGTGGACGCGAGGACCTCTATCAGCTGGGGCGTGACCTGCACCTGGAGGTCGATGACTTGCTCCCCATGGTTGAGGCCACTGACCTGCTAGACCTAGCTGATACTCGTGAAGGCGATCTGATTCTCACATCCACGGGCCAACGTTTTGCCGAGGCTGGTGTGCTGGAGGAGAAGCAGATCTTTCGTGAGCAGGCCCTGGCGCGTGTTACCATGCTGCGACACATCGTGCGAGACCTGCAAAAAGATCCCGATCATACCGTCTCGGAAGAGGTATATATGGACCAGCTTCGCGAACGCTTCAGCGACGATGAGGCCTGGTCCCAGCTCGAAACGATTATTAACTGGGGGCGCTACGCCGAGTTGTTCTCCTATGTTGAAGATCGCGGCGTATTCCGCCTGGAGGATCCTGAAACTAGTGAGAATACCAGAAGTTAAAGACTAGAGATAAGCCTGGAAACGAGCGAGGGGAGGCTAGCCAAACTGGCTAGCCTTGCATGGTCCAGGCCAGGTCTGGTTGCGTAATGTCACCTTTGAGGTGCTTGAGCCCTAGAGCATCTTGCGCATTCTGCGCCCGACCTCCTCGATGGGGTGTTCGGCGTCCTTGCGCCTCATGGCCGAGAGGCTGGGAAGTCCGGCCTGGTTCTCCAGAATCCAGTCGCGGGCAAAGGCGCCTGTCTGGATGTCTTTGAGGGTGCCGCGCATCTGTTCACGGGTATGCTGGTCGATGATGCGCGGTCCGGTGACGTAGTCGCCATACTCGGCGGTATCGCTGATGGCCTTGTGCATCTGGTTGATGCCGCCCTGGTAGAGCAGGTCGGCGATAAGCTTGACCTCTTGCAGGCAACAGGTGTAGGCGATCTCCGGCTGATAGCCAGCCTCGATGAGGGTCTCGAAGGCGGTGCGGATGAGCGAGGTGAGGCCGCCGCAGAGAACGACCTGCTCTGCGAAGAGGTCGGTCTCGGTCTCCTCACCAATGCTCGTCTGGATGACACCGACGCGAGTGCAGCCCAGACCATGCGCGTAGGCCAGCGTGAGCGCCTGGGCCTGCCCGGTCACGTCCTGCTGCACCGTCCAGAGCGCGGGGATACCCTTGCCCTCGCTATACATGCGGCGCAGCATGGGACCCGGCCCGTTGGGTGCGACCATGGCCACGTCGATATTGGTGGGCGGAATGATCTGCCCGTAGTGCAGGCTAAAGCCGTGCGCCACCATGAGCATCTTGCCATCGGCCAGGTGCGGCTGAATATCCTGCTCATAGACCGCGCGCTGGTGCTGATCGGGAACCAGCAGCATAATAATATCCGCCTCTCGTGCGGCATCGCCGGGCAGAACAGGCTGCCAGCCATCAGCGATAGCACGCGCGCGGCTCTTGCTTGCCTCGGGTAGGCCGACTACCACGTTATAGCCGCTGTCGCGCAGGTTGAGGGCATGGGCATGCCCCTAGCTTCCATAACCAATAATGGCGATCCGCTTCCCTTGTAGTACGGTAGGGTCGACATCGCCCTCGTACGATATATGTGCCATGATGTTTTGCTCTATCCTTTTTTACGTGACTTCTCGCGCCTGCGGCGCTCGCCTAGTTAAGGGGTATGGGACGTGCTGGCAGCCTTCGGCTCCAGCACGCCCCATACCCCTTAACCGTTTTTTTAATCTTCTATATTCTGTTCGCGTTCCTTCAGGAGGGCCTCCAGGACGCTTTTCTCCATGTGGTAGGTTTCTTTTTCAGCGGGGAAGCTGCCCTCGCGCACATCGGCGCTGTAGCGCTGGATGGCCTCTGTAGCGGTATCAGCCAGGTTAGCGTATTTGCGCACAAATTTGGCCACAGGCTGTTTGTGTAGCCCGAGCAAGTCGTGGAAGACCAGGACCTGGCCATCGCAGTGTGGACCCGCGCCAATGCCAATCGTGGGTACGGCCACCTCCTGAGTGACGATCTGGGCCAGGCTATCGGGAATGCCTTCGAGGACGATGGCGAAGACTCCCGCCTGTGCCAGGGCCTTGGCGTCCGCGATCAGGTCGCGCGCGGCCTGGATGCTCTTGCCCTGTACCTTGTAGCCGCCCATGGCGTGTACGGATTGGGGTGTCAGGCCAAGGTGGGCCATGACGGGTATCTCGGCGTCTAGAATGGCCCTGACCACGGGTAGGCGCTTACGTCCGCCCTCCAGCTTGACCGCTCCGGCCTTGCCCTCGCGTACCAGGCGGCCAGCGTTGCGTACGCTCTCTTCGACGGAGACGTGGTAGCTCAGCCATGGCATGTCGACTACGACCAACGCGTTTGGGTTGGTACGTGTGACGGCGGAGGCGTGGTGCAGCATGATGTCGACGGTGACGGCCAGGGTATCCTCATAGCCCAGGACGACCATGCCCAGGGAGTCGCCAACGAGTAGCATATCGACCGCCGCGCTATCCGCGATCTGGGCTGAGGTCGCGTCATAGGCGGTCACCATGGTGAGTTTCTGGCCATTCTTGCGAGCGAGAATGGCAGGTGCGGTTATTTTTTCACTCAAGATTGTTCTCTCTTTTTATCTTTTCATGATTTCTCGCCACTACGTGGCTCACCGTGGTTAGAGGATAGTGGTGTGGCAATACCTTCGGCATTGCCACACCACTATCCTCTAACCACGAGAAGCGCCGCAGGGGCTGGGATTATCCAATCCCTCACCAGTAGCCGCGTACGCAAGTAGTGTGTGGCCACCAGTAGCCGCGTACGCAAGTAGCGTGCTAGCTCAAGATGCCTGTGTCCCAGGTGCCATCGGCGTGTAGAGCGAAATTGTCGATCAGGCGCACTGATCCCAGGCGGACGGCGAGCAGGAGGAGCGCGGAGGCTTGCAGCCGTTCGAGTGGTAGGAAGGTCTCCGCGTCGCGTACCTCGGCGTAGTCCAGGTGTGCCTGGAGTTCTTGCGCCACAACCTCGGCCATGGCCTGCATCACAGCAGCGGGGTTGCTCGTGGGTTGAGCCTCAAAGGCCTGCCGACCGGCCTGTAAAGCCTGGTAAAGTATGGGGGACGCGGCGCGGGTGGCTGGATCGAGATAGCTGTTGCGGCTACTCATAGCCAGTCCATCGGCTTCACGTACGGTCGGGCGGATGCGCAGCGTGACGGGCAGATTGAGGTCGCGTACCATGCGTGTGATGACCGCGACCTGTTGCGCGTCCTTTTGACCGAAGTAGGCCCGCTGAGGTTGTATGAGTTGAAATAATTTGAGCACCACCGTGGCCACGCCGCGAAAGTGATTGGGGCGCGAGGCACCCTCGCCTTGTTCAACCAGGGAACCCTGTGGCTCGACATAGGTTGTGAAGCCTGGGGGATACATCTCGCTCGCAGTAGGCGTAAAGACCATGTCCACGCCTGCCGCCTCAAGCATATGCAGGTCTCGTTCCAGGTTACGGGGGTAGCGTTCCAGGTCCTCGTTGGGACCAAACTGCGTGGGATTGACAAAGATGCTAGCGACAACGGTCGCGTTCTCGGAGCGCGCCGTTTGAAAGAGGGAGAGATGTCCCTCGTGGAGGTAGCCCATCGTAGGCACGAGGCCAACCGGGCCGCTCCACTGCGAGCGCTCATATTCTATCTCATGAATAGTGCTGACTATTCGCATACGTCATTGATCCTGTCTGTGTTCTTACCATTTATAATAACCCATTTGGTGAAGAGTTGCGATAGGCAGATGAAGAGACTGGCCTGGTCGCCAACACTTTGAGGCTGGCCTTGGAGCAACGGCTTGACTTTGCCTGTCGGAGGCCAGGGGGGAACCTACCATGATTGGCATGTCTACAAGACCATCGCCACCGGCCCTTTGACGCCCCGGCTGGACGAGGTGCGCTCTCTCGGATGGTACTCTCGCGCCAACCTCAAAAAGCTTGCAGAACGCACGACCGCCTATAAACGCGGTGAGATCGCCTATCGAGACTGGGAACAACAGCCAGGGGTTGAACCTGTCCGGTGCGTCATCTTTGAGACCCTCGGGCTTCTCAAAGATAGATTAGGGAGGACGCGACATGACCCCCTATCCTCATCCTCCTTGGGCTGGTTCTCTTGCTCAGCATTCTGGCATCACATCCGCGAAGAGAACGCAGACGAGCACGCCAGGTCCAGGCCCACATATGGCAAGAAGCAGAAGCGCGTGGTGACATCACCATCCTTGATGATTGCAGCTCTGACCGTCCCATCATCACCATGAAGAGGCGACGTGATTAGTACAGTAACTTATGCTAGCCAGCCCTTGTAGCGCCTGCTATGAGGCTTTTCTCTTAAAGGTCAAGTAGAAAATGACAGAAGAACAATTAACCAGTGATCTCAACAATGCTCTTCTCGTTCATGAATGCCCTGAGTTTCGTCGTTGTGTCGAATTTCGAGAGTGGCGTGTGGACCATGATCTGTAAATCAGGGCGTTCCGGCATGACGAGGGTCGTCCCTTGGAAGGCGAGGGAGCCGATCAGAGGATGATTGATTTCGTTCTGATCGTGACATGTGAAGAGAATGTTGTGCTCAGGCCACCAAGTGCGAAATTCGGGACTTGCCTGGTACAAATCCGTAATCAGCTCCCCAAACCAAGTCTCGTTGGCATAACGGTCACTCCTCGCACGCAAGAGCGCGATGCTTCGCCGTGCAGCCTGTTCCCAATGCACAAGACGTTCTCGTTGCGAGGGGTCCATAAAGGTGGACCAGACGGCGTTGCGCTCTCGCTCGGAGCAAATGAAGAAATCACCAAAAACGCGATTGCCACTGTCATTCCACGCGACCACATTCAAATATCGATCGACGAGAAGTGCTGGGTAGATGCCCCATCCATCGAGAATGGCTTGATAGGCTGCGAGATGCTCGCGGCTCGGAAACATGGTCATTGGCCCACCTCAGCTCAGAAGCCCGTCCCATTCTACGGGATTTACAGTATCACTGCCTAGTTTCTTGGAATTTGTATTCTACAATTCCAAGAAACTAGGCAGTGATACTGTAAATCCTAACATTAAGCTGGCGAAATCTGTACAATTATCCTGATGGATTTCACCAGCTTCTCTGCACAAGAATACATGTCTTCACCAGAAAAATTGTTGGGAAATGACCAGTTTAATGTTGGGGTTTACAAGCCCATCACTTCGATCCTTCAAAGCTCATCAAAAGTTTCTCTCTTGGTTTAAATACCTAGATGTGTGAAACTGTGATACGAGCCCTTAATAGCACCTGCTATGAGGGCTTTTGTTGTGAGGTAAAACCGTATCACCCACTTCTGATAAATGCCTCTCAGGTCAGCACCAACCAACACGGGTTGTTGTCTCGGTGAGTAGCTGCAAGGACAGTATCGCCATGTTGCTTGAGGTGCTGAAAACAGTTCCTCGTGAACTGGTGATAGCTTACCATCAAATTGTGTTGGAAGACTGACCTGGAACGGTGGAGTATTGTGAAACGGTTTGTCGTCGGCTACATGTTCCACTTTACTGCACACAGGCAAGCTACAGCGGCTATGAATGTCATCGCTATCTGGTCTCGTGTTCCAGGCTTTCAATCCCCTGGTGCCGGGCGTGCGGCTCGCGCTAAGCAACAAACCTGATAACAACGACATTGAGATTACTAGGCTTGTAACAATGAGGATCACGCTCTTTTTTTTGAAAGAAGAAACCATCACACGCTCCTACATTTCTGGCGCTAGACAACAATCTTTCCTTTTCTTTTTCAAGAAACACGTACGCACCGATTTAGCTAATCTCTCTCACTGTGATCAACGTAACTTCCTCAAAAACTGATCCATTTTCATCTGCAAATGTAGTGAGGACATACGCCACGTTCCCAGTTACGCACCAAAAATGAGACTGGGAAAAACGTTCCTGTTTTCCTTTTTCAGTTTAGATGCGTAGACGATCGACCGATGTGACCCCCTGCTACTTTGACGAACGCGACAAGCTTTTCCCTTACCGTCTTGTCAGCCCTTATAGCACCCGCTGTTTGTAAATGATATCGTTTAAAGTTTTTACGGGCTTCTTGTAACGTTATCCCATTGGGGCCTACGCTATCAGGATAATCAACTTGCGTGTGTGTTTGTTCCCAATAGCAAACCGGGCAAATCTCATAGGAACCCCAAGGGTCTTCTTCTAACGTAAGAAACCCACAACAGTAGCAAGCAAATTTCTTTTTGTTCGTCATGTAACTGTCTCCTGTTTCTCGTTTCTTGACCCAGGACCGAGATACGTGCAAAAATAGGACATAGGGGAAACGGGTATTAAATGAAATAGATTTGTTTCATGTATTTGTCGAAAAGTTTGCTGGATTGAATCAAAGATAAACAAGCGGCAGAGGTATGGCTGGCTCTCGAGTACGAACGGACCGCAATACCACACTAAGGCCCTTATGGTAAATGCCCTACGAAGTGGACGGATTTGGCCCGCAAATGTGGAACATTGCCCTCAATCTTGGACACTAGGACAAACTTTCCTGGACAAAACCGCTCCCCATCAGGCTTCTTTCACTGAAATTTTGTAAATTGGAGGAAAAAAGAGCGGAAAGCAAGGAGGTGTCTGATCAGCTCAAGCAAGGTGTCCATCTCCAATGGGGTCTGGCAAGGAAAAGTTCCTGGGACAGCCATATGGACCCGTATAACATGCGATATCTTTTCAACATCTAAGAGATGTTATTGCATTTCTTATCAAGGGCATCGACGACTCAAAACGCTTCGCTGGAAGCAAAAAGAGGCGTCTTTGAGAGTCTGAGTCGAAAGAAAACAAGCCAGATGGCAGGGTGTGTCCTTCGGTTTGGAGAATTTGGAAGCTGAGCTTCTCCCGTTGGAGAAGAGAAGCAACAACAACTTTTTACCTGTCCAGATAGTTTAACAGGTATGACAGGCCGATATTGCTGTCCCAGGAGCTTTTCCTTGCCGGACTCCACGTTCGTGTACCGTTTTTCAGTTTGTTACCAACTTGCGGATGGCTTAGCGTACAGTTTTCACAAAATGATGCGATGACCCCATCATTCACCAAAATTGAAACGTCATGCGTTGCAAACGCACCACTCCGCATGAGGTCTACACGACCTCAGAAGATACTGCTGGCAAACCCTCAAAAGCCAGGCGACAAAGCCAGGCACAAGATGTATCACCAATGGAATCGCAAGAAAGATCAATTTTCTTGCTCAAACGTTCTGATGCAGGCGCGCTGTGGAGCGTGATTTGCAGAGTGAAAAAGAAACGTTGTCTTGTCTCCTTAAGGAGGGGCTCACTCTGCTCGCAACCCATCCCTTGAGTGGGCTGCTCAGAGGGGTTCGCCAGCAGTATCTTCTGAGGCCATATAGAACCTCATCGGGAGTGGTGCTCTTACAGCACATGACGTTTCAAAATTGTGTAAGAGCCGCTTAATGTTTGGATTTACCAGGGCCAACGCCTTAGCCACGGAAAGAAACCTCGCCACGCATCTTTTACAAATCCGTGCAGTGAGACTGACAGATAGCCACTGAAAGAGGCATGAAGAGGCTTTGGCGTTTCGCCTACATGCCTTGCGACACTTCGGGCAGAGGAGGCTGAATATACTGGGTGTGTTTTCGCCGTCGTCTTCGAGGAGTATATTCTGGGAGCCGTTTGGCCAGGTGCCACATCGTCTCGTCCAGTTCCCAGAGTTGGCCTTGTGGTGAGCGGTAGGGTGTCTCGAACCGCTTCGCTTCCGGCACATCCTTGAAGTGCTTGTGATCGGGCTGATAGCGAACGGTATATTGGGCCAGCGGAGTCTCTTCGTACTCGACCGTGAGCGCATCCCCATGCAGCCAGATGACGGCAGGTTGGCGCGCGAGCGCCTCTTCTCCATAGAGCTTCCAACGACGGAATTGGACATAGCCCAACCGATTCAAGCGGCGGAGAAAGCGTGTCGCGTAAAAAATCCGGTGGAGTTGCTCTGGGGTGCGCAATTTGTTCGTGACCCATCCGAGTACCTCGGCAGGACTCAAACGGTTGTCGTCACGCTTGCGGTGCGCCCAATGAGGTTGCGCGTTGTAATCCGTCACAAATCGCTCATGGGTGACTTTCGCGCCTTCCCAACTCGTCACCTGCTCAAAATGCACCTGGCTCATGCGTCGCATCACGTTAAAATGAGTCTCCACGAGATTCTCCCAGCTCTGCCTGGAATGGATGTACTCCTTCTCGATCTCCAGCGCCTCGCAAATGGCCAAGAGCTGTTTGGCGCGAAACACCGAGCCATTGTCAGTGATGAGCTTTTGCGGCACCCCAAACCGCTCGACTGCGGCGTAGAGTACAATCAGCACACAGGCTAAATCCTGCCGTTGAAAGATGGCACTGGAGAGAATGGCTCGTGAGAACGCGTCCATGATGGTAATCACGTAAAACGAGCCTTTGATCTCAGAAATCCGATGTTTTTCAATGTAGCGAATATCGAGGCACCATCGCTCGTGCCGAGCTGTGGCATGGAAGGGATGGGGCTTGGGCTTGTGTGGCTCTTTCGGAGGCGGCTGGATGCTGTAGAGTTGCCGATTCTCCGCCATGATGCGCCCGCAAGTGCGCGGCGGCACGTGGATTCCAAGCTGTTTCAGGGCGGCATACATTCTCCACTCGCCGAGCAGCGGGTTCTCTTCTTGCTTCTTGCGGATCAGATTGCGCGTGGGCAGATCGACTCCTGGCTGCTGGTGTTGGCATGTGATTTGTCTGGGAGTCCTCGGACACCCTCCTCGACCCAGCGTGAGAGCGTCGCGTAGATCGTCGGGCGGGACACGTCGAGATAGCGGGCAATGGTCGAGATACTCCAGCCCTGGGCATGCAAGCGGATCACGGCGAGACGGCGCTCTTCGGGGTCAGCGATCTCGGCATAGCGAGGAAATTGCCGCGTGGTGCGAGAGGGTCGGGGGCCATCGAACAGCACCGCTTTCACGGTATGCTTACTGGGGCGTCGGCCATTGAACTGAATGGCGCAGATGTTGGCGATTTCGCCCAAGGTAAAATCGGGATACTCGGCTTTGAGATCCACAATCAATTGGCGCATCGGGATCGGCAGCGACCGGTGATGATCCTCACGCTAGGCTTTTGTTGGGCGAAAGAGGCTCATCATGCCATGCGTATCAAAGGCCGCCGCAGCACGACGCAGCGTGCTTTCTGCCAAGCCAGTTTCCTGCGCTCGTTCAACCGGAGGAATGCCGTAGAGTACGACCGGGCGAATCTGTTCATATAACCGCTGCTCCGGTGTTTGACACCATTGGATCAGCACATGGTAATTGTCGGTGCGTTCTCTGCGCTCTCGTTGTGCTTTTGGCATAGATGCGCTCCCGGACCAAGACAAAGAAGAGATAATCCAAGATCTCCTTTGTCGCACAAATATCTCCAGATATGCTATTGCAAAACATGAGACATTACAATGATCTTTCGCTCTCCTAGTACAATTTTCCCGAAAACCAGAGTGTTTGGGCTATCCACATCCTCTCTCCTTTCCTGATCAAGTACGCCTCCCAACAACAGGGTAATCGCATCCTCATTGATTTGATTGCCCTGTATGGTAAATGGCACGAAAACCGCAAAATTTTAGAGGTAAAATTGGCAAAATCAGCGCGAAAAGTCGAAATTGACCATCCAGAACCTGGAGAAGGCGCTTTGAAAGCGAATTGTTTCGCGTCGTTTTTGTTCATTTGAGAGAATGGCATGGAGTGCATTACCTTCAAAACTATCACCAGCCCATACATACCAGGGGGCTGATGGTGCAACAGGGCTTCCTGACCCGCATTGCCTCCACATTTTGTGCTGATTTCGCGCTGATTACCAGTAGGCCCAGGATACGTGTTAAAATCTATCATAAGGTTCTTGAGATTATAGTTGCCAAAACGAACCTATACTGTAAATTCTAATTTTAGCAGGAAACATAGGACAGTAGTATGAATTCAACACTACGTGGCTCTCTTTGGATTCTGGGGGTAATTGTAGGATTGGTTTTGTTAGTGATAGGAATTTCCAATAGCGTTCAATCTCGGCAGGTTACCTATAAAAAGGTGGAGCAGTTGGATGTCTACACTTCGATTCAGATCCATTCTGATACAGGGAACGGAGGAAAAGATACCGATTATCTCCGACTCTCTGATGGCTCCATCTACTACCTCGATTACAGCGATTTATCGTTCCCTCATGGTCCACCTTTCATATATGAAAATACCAGTATTTCACTGGTGTATGACATCAATACAAAGGAAGAGATCGGAGCTAGGACGAGCTATTTCGACTCAGACTCACTCGGTCCTCAAATAAGCATCGAAGGATATGGATACAAGATTGTTCAGATTACAGTCGATAACCCTAGTTTGCCAGGCGACCCAAGTGACCAGGGAACCACAAGCTATCCATCCGATGACTACCTACAACATCCACATGATTACTACAGGAATAACTGGTTAAGCCTTACCGGTGGAGGATTTTTGGCGGGAGGCATTATAGCTACGCTGAGTTGCGCTTTTCTATTGTACAGAGAAGTGCTCTTTGTATATCGCCCTAAGAGATATACAAAGAGTAACAGCGACTACGGTATTGCATCCTGGCGCTGGAAGCGTTAAAACCTGATCTCCATGGAGGCCCTAAATGAGGAAGGCCCAGGATACGTGTTGAAATCTATCATAAGGATTTCAACACGTATCCTGGGCCTTCCTCTTCAGGTATCAAGTGTTTATGGCTGAAACCAACTGTGTGATGACTCCATGTTTGCTAAATGAATGCGCGCCCTCCTTACTCAAGGGAAGACGCGCATACTGCATTGAGAACCAATGCAGGTTCCTACCCGATAAGGAAGTAGGTGATATAGGTACTATAGCATATTTGATAATTCAAGCAAAGTTATCAATATGGTAATAAGCGTGAAATCAGCACACATTTAGAGGTGAAATTGGCAAAATCAGCGCGAAATCAGCACAAAATGTGGAGGCAATGCGGGTCAGGAAGCCCTGTTGCACCATCAGCGCCCTGGCACGAACATCTCCAGTATTTGGCCCGTGGCTACGCAGCCATGGGCCTATTTGTCAGTCTCACTGCACGGATTTGTAAAGGATGCGTGGCGAGGTTTCCCACGAAAGGATAAAGATAAGCGCAAATACAAGCCAAATAAAGCCACCAATAGGATTGCCCTGTGTAAAGTAGCCGAAAAAGGCAATACCTACACAAGCAAGACCAATTACCCCGATAAAGCATCCTGCTTTGCGACGTTCACTAATATTCGCGTTACATTGTGGACATCGATCTGCATCATCGGCAAGAGGGTGCCCACAAGCCGGACACGGATATAATTGTTCCTGACTCAAATCATTACTCCCCTTTCATTAATGTATACAAAATTATCATTTCTATTGTACGAAAAATAGGGAGGTGCTGCAAATGTTAGAATTAAGCGGAACTCCCGCATTTTTCGTGATAAGCAGAACAATACTATGGATGAGCTGGTAAATGACCTACCAAGTGGGCAGGTTTTGACCTCAAAGGTTAGCACTTGCCCTCAATGTTGAGCAGCACAGCGGTTGACACGCTGAAAAAGCGCCAGAGAGGCGGATTGTTGCACACCGTTTTTGTAAATTCGGCCTATCTGCGAAATTGGAGTCCCAACATAAAAACCCCTCTAAATTCCGCTAAGGAAACGCCGATTGCTCCAGCTTACAAAAAACCTCTCCTGTTAGTGTCAGATACTCATCTCGCCTCTGGAGAAAATGACACTTTGATTGTGGTACGTTTTTTGATACTCTTCCAATCGCTGTGCTCACGCTTGCGGAGATAGCGCATTTCTCTGACAGAAAAACAGAACTATGAATGTCAGAAAACGGTCATTATCTAAAGGCGAAAAAAGCAATGTCTTCTCATCTCGGTACGTCTGCTGCCGAACCCATTGGGTCATGCTGAAGCGGGGTGTGACTCAAGTTTTTGCAAAAGGGATAGACAGGAACAAGGAAAGCAGGTAAGATCGTGGCATCACCAAGAGGAAGCAGGAAGATGGAGCCATGCAGTGCGAAGAATGGCTGAGCAAGAGCGAAAAGATCCTTACAGATGTCAAAGAATGGCGCAAAGCCCACCCCAAAGCAACGTTTGTGGAAATCGAAGATGAGGTGCATCGACGCATGATGCAGTTAGAAGCACAACTGCTCCAGGACGCAGCCCAGGAGAGCAGCAGCCGAGCATGGGGAAAGGACATGGGGGAAGAAGCCCCAAGATGCTCCAGGTGTCAGGTACCACTGCAAGCACGAGGCCAACATGCACGGACCGTACAAGGCAATGGGGGAGAGAGCGTGACCCTGCTGCGTACCTATGGAACGTGCCCCCACTGTGGGGAGAGCTTTTTTCCCCCTCGATGAGGAATTGGCCTTACTTCCTGGTACCTTGGCCCCTCGTCAACAAAGCCATCTCGTCCAGTTAGGCAGTTGGATGCCGTTTCGGCACGCGAGTCGCATGCTCCGAGAGCTTCTCGCAGTACATGTCAGTCCCGAAACGGCTCGACGGCTCTGCGAAGACGTTGGTCACCAGGTTGAGGAACAACAAACCGCCGAAGCACACCAGCCGTGGAAAGAAGAAGACGATGGGCGAGAGAAAGCCTTTTGCAAAAACTTGAGTCACACCCGCTGAAGCGGGGCTTCTTGACAGCTCGCAAGACCGGCTGGTATGCTGCCAAAGCAGCCCGTGTTTATGAGAAGGGGTCTCATCTCTCACATTGGCACTTCTCCAAGCCCTCTGAGGGGAAGAAGCTGGGAACCTGGCGATGAAACGAAAAGCAGAGATAGGAAGGCTGGGAATCGATCAGCATGATTGCAGAGATTGATGAAATCGTCAAGACGGTGGTTGGAGAGCAAGACCCAGGGATGGCGGTGGCAGTCATCAAGAACGGGCAGCTCGCTCATGGGAAAGGATATGGGCTCGCCAACCTGGAGTGGAATATTGCCGCCCAGCCTGACACCGTTTTTGGCCTCGCATCACTGACCAAGCAATTCACCGCCACAGCGATCCTCTTGCTTGAGCAGCAAGGCCTCCTGCGGCTGAATGATCCGTTGACACACTTTCTTCCCAACTATCCCACGCATGGGCGCACGATCACTGTCGCTCACCTGCTTACCCATACCTCTGGCATTGTGCCCTACAACGAAGTGGATAACTTTTTCGATCTCTATATGAGAAAGCGGTTTTCTCATGAAGAGGTGCTCGCCCTCTTTCAGGATTTGCCGCTGGAATTTGAGCCAGGGACGCGCTACAAATACAACAATTCTGGCTACTATCTGCTGGGCATGATCATTGAAATCCTCTCAAGCAAAAGGTACGAGCAGTTTCTTCAAGAGCAGATCTTCACGCCTGTGGGAATGAAGGACACTTACTACATGTGGAATGAGGCGCTTATTCCCCGGCGTGCCGGGGGATACGTCAAAACGGAGCAGGGCTACCGCATTGTCCCCTATCTGGATATGACGATCCCCTTCGCTGGGGGAGCACTTGGCTCGACCCTCACCGACCTGGTCCGCTGGGATGCGGCTTTGGAGCAGGGCCAGGTGCTCAGCAAGCAGATGCTCAAGCGTATGTATACCCCCGCCCAACTGGCAGATGGCACCACCACCGAGTATGGTTTTGGTTGGGGAGTGGGGGACTATCGCGGTCATCGTGTCGTCTACCATCAGGGAGAGATCAACGGCTTCATCACCTTTTTGGCTCGTTTCCTCGATGATGCCGTCACGGTAGTCCTGCTTTCCAATGCCAACGGAAGAGATATCGACCCCCTCTTCCGGCGCATCGTCCGAGAGGTCCTCACTATTGCTCCTTTGAACCAGGAAGGCTTCCCTCTTGATCCAGATGCTCGAAAGAGGATGACTGGGACCTATACACTGGGGAAGCTGTTCAAATGTGTCGTGGAGCAAACAGAGCACCAGATGATCCTGCACCCGTTCAATGTAGAACTGCTGCCAATTGAGGAGATGGTGTGTTGCTTTGCCCATGATCATGAGATCGAGGTGCGCTTCTCTGATCCACAAGATCATGCCTTTGGCACGCTCACGCTTCACTTCCCCTTCTCCCCATTGACCCTGATGCGCCAGAAAGACGACCCTGCGTGAGCAGGGTTTCTCTATTGCGGGGTGATGTTGACCGAGGGTGAGAAAGGCAAGAAACCAACGTTTTTGCGACTCGGCCCTTCCACCCGTAACGGAAAAATGAAGAACCTCTTTACCGCTTCCTCGCTCTTACCAGAAGCTATCGGGGAATTTCTGTCGGGACCCCAAATTGTCCCGCTGCTACGCTCCCCATCAGACCGATCCGTTGACCTCTTTGGGCTATTTTGGCCCTTGAGTATTAACGGACCGGAATATATTTATCGACTTATTTCTCGTAGGGATGAGAATGGGATTTCATATCAATGAAGGTCTAGCGAAGGAATACCTTATTGGTTTTATTGCAGGATTGGGACTTCCACTAGTGGTATCACTGAGCTTTGCAATAACAGTCGGGTTAGCGGGTGGGTGGTCAAGCAGCTTATTAGAGAAAAATCAGCGTGTAAGGCCGAATCAAGGAATACGGCGCTCATTTTACCATAGTTTGATTTGGGCTATCGCTTGTGGCTCGATAGCAGTCGTGGATACGACTGTTATGACATGGTTGTGGGATAGGCTTATCCCTGGACTCGATAGTTCGCCCCAACTAATTATCAATCCCCTATTCATTGGATTGGTTTTTGGAATATGTGCTGCTTTGGCTTCTGGACTGAAGTATGGTGGACTCGCATGTATACAACATTACATCCTACGTGTGTTCCTCCAGTTTGAAGGAAAGATGCCTTTAAATGCTACCAGCTTTCTTGACCACGCAGCAGAGCGTATCTTGCTTGACAAAGTGGGAGGAGGATATAAATTCATCCATAACCTTCTCCAAGATTATTTCTCTGGACACTCTACAACGCCACTTTCTGAAGAATTTACATACCCAGTAGGGAATGAAACACAATTAGCTCGAGAAATCATGGCATCGCCGAGACAAGAAAGACAAATAGGACCACATCAGAGGTTTTCAAAGAAACGAAAGAAACGTCGTCAATCGCGATCTCGGTAAAATCCGATAAAACCTTAATATTTTGAGCCAAGAAGGAAAACGAGCCTTATCATAAATTCATGGCATGAAAAAGCTAATGGCCTACTTTTTTCGTTAGAATCTCACCGATGGGCCTAATAAACCCTCAAGTTTTTTTGTATTGAACATCTGAACCGTCTCCAGCAATATTGCTATCTTGCCCCTGGTAGCACGAACGTTGGAAATGGGCCATCAAGGCGGCGATTTGGTGCCAAGCGTTCAAAGGCAATACCAGCGTGAGTTGCCCCATTGGTCAGGTCGTGGCCATCCGTCGCAGGAAAGGGCAGCTTTTGGCGCTGGTGCGAGGCTGGGGACGGTGGTTTCCTGTAGAAGAGGTGCTCATTGTCGCTGGTGCTCCAGCTCGCGGGCAATGACAGCATATCTACAAGGGAAGTGAAGAACTGGCATTATGATCGAGGAACGCAGTGAAGTTGTCCTCCGCCAAACTGGCATTCACAAGAGCCAGCTCGCGTCCATTCAGACGAGTAGCGTCAAGTGATCCGAGCCAAACGACTTTCGCGCCCAAGAGCCATAAGAGCACCAGCCGGCAGTCTTCCATCAATTGGGAGAAAGAATATCCCGTCACACCCGCTGTCTGCAGAAGTTCGTGGTATCGCCTCAAGAGCCTTTCTTCGGCAGCTCTGCGATCCGTGATTTCAAGCGAACCAAAAAGGAACAGACCGAGATCAATGACTCCTCGGCCATGCGCAACACTTTGCCAGTCGATGATGATCGCGCCTGGCTCCTCGGTCTGAGGAGGGAAAAGGAGATTGTCGAGATGGAGATCGCCGTGAATCAGGGTGGTTGGCGCGAGCTGTAGCCGTGACCGAACTGCTCCATAGCTCGTGGTAAGGGCGTCGAGCGCCTCCAAAACAGGACGAGAGATGCGCGATCCAAATTGCTGGAGAAAAGAAGGAAGGCATTGCCTGTAGCGGCTTTGCTCGGCCTGTGGGTCTCCTCCCCATAAAGGAAGCCAGGAATGGGTCTCCAACAATGGATGCATCCACCATCGTGCATGGAATTGTGCTAACCGGTCAACCACAAGAGCAGCCTCAGCTTCCGTACATCCATGCAGTGCGTCGCCAGCACGAGCAAGACGCAGGTCTTCGAGCACCAGGATAACATGATCAGTTGTATGATCGATTGCTCCATAGTAAAGCTGAGGGACAGGAAGATCTCCCACAGAAGCAATCTTCTGATAGAAGAGAACTTCTCGCGAGCAGCGCTCGAAGTAGCGACGTGCTGCCCTCACATCCTGAGATTGTGCGGTACGATACGCCGAGGGCATAGTGCGAGAAGCTGTTGGAAACTTGACCACCACAGGAGATGGCGCTCCCTTCTCGTGAAGAGTGTACTGCAAAAAAACACGAACAATGACTCCTGTGAAGCCTCGGTCTTGACCAATGACCTCTCGTTGAAGCCCGATTACTGCTTCAGAGATGAGAAGAGCGTTTGCCCGAAAGATGGCAGTAAACCATTCAGGAGTAAGCTCTTCTGGTCCATGAGGGAACGATACCTGATGCATTTCTCTTCTCCCGCAAATACAAATGGTAATCCATTGCTTCTTCGCCTGTTCTCAAGAATACCAAAGCTCGGCTGAAAAACACATCGCCCAAAAGACCGATGTGCATCAAACGCAAAAGGTGTATACTAGACTTGCGGAAATGAGAACTTACCGTTCGCTTAAATCTGGACGCAATAACACGATTCTGATAAGCTCAAGGCATGAAAGAAGCTTTGAGCATTGAAACGGAACGAATGGATGATATTCCGTTGCTGATCACCCACATGCAGCGCATGAAACTGAGCGAACTGCTGGACAAGCACATCCCCACGCACGGCCATCGCCAAGGACTGAGCGTGGGTGAGTTGAGCGTCGTCTGGTTGGCTCATATTCTTTCGCAAGCCGACCATCGGATGAATCAGGTGCAAGAGTGGGGGAGCCGGCGGTTGGAAACCTTGCGAGGATGCGCAATGGATGGCTTGAGTCCACAAGATCTGACAGATGATCGTCTGGCGGATGTGCTGCGTCTGCTTTCCCACGACGTTCACTGGCAGGCATTTGAGCAGGAACTGATGGGACATTTGCTTCGTGTGTACGATCTGCCCGCAATGTGTGTGCGGATCGATACGACGACCGCCAGCAGTTATGCCGAGGTGAACGAGCAGGGATTGTTGCAATTGGGCCATAGCAAAGATCATCGTCCCGATCTGCCCCAACTCAAACTGGTGCTGGCCGGTTTGGACCCGCTTGGGCTGCCGCTGGCCACAGAAGTGCTCTCGGGCGAGCACGCCGATGATCCCGTGTATCTGCCCATCATTGCCCGTGTGCGTGAGGGTCTCCACCAGCAGGGATTGCTCTATGTGGGAGATTGCAAGATGGCCGCGTTGCAGACCCGCGCGAGTCTGGCTGCGCAAGGGGATTTTTACCTGTGCCCTCTTTCGGCCCTGCAAGCACCTGCAGAGCAGATACATCAGGAAGTAGAAATCCAACGCCGAGCCGGCAGCCGACTGATCGAAGTCTGTCGCGTGGACGAAAAGGGAAGCAGCATCTGCATCGCTCAAGGCTATGAAACGACCCAGATCGTGACCGCCGAGAGAGACGGAGAGGAACTTCGCTGGCAAGAGCGTCGTCTGCTCGTTCAATCGATGGCTGCTACCCACGCCGCTCGAGCGAGCTTGCAAGAGCGCCTGCAGAAGGCACAACAGGCGCTGGCTGAACTGGCTGTCCGGCGACAAGGCAAACCTCGCCTGACAGGGCGCACGCAAGTCGAAGAAGCGATCAAAGCGGTTCTCAAGCAGTTTCGTGTCGAGGGGCTCTTGCAGGTGCAGATCCAGGAACACGTCCACCAGCGTCTGGTGCGCGCCTATCGGGGGCGCTTGTCGGCAGAGCGCCGCGACCTCACCTTCACGCTGACCAGTTCGCGAGAGGAGACGGCTCTTGCCAGGGCCATGAGTCAACTTGGCTGGCGGGTCTATGCCACCAACCATCCGATGGACCACTTGACGTTGGAGCAAGCCGTCGAAGCCTATCGCGATGAATATCTCGTGGAACGCAACTTCGCTCGCCTCAAAGGCCAGCCTCTGTCCCTGGCTCCGTTGTACGTGCAACGCGATGACCACCGCATCGGGCTGGTCCGTTTGCTCACCCTGGCCTTGCGCGTTCTGACTGTGCTGGAAGGCGTGGTACGTCAACGCCTGGGCGAGCAGAAAGAGGAACTGGCTGGCCTCTTTGCTGGCAACCCCAAACGTCGGACGGCTCAGCCCACGGCTGAACGCTTGCTGGAGGCTTTCCGCGAAGTGACCTTGACGGTCATTTCTGCTCCTGGTTTTGCACAGCGGCATGTCACGCCTCTTTCTCCTCTTCAACAGCAGATTTTGGCCCTCTTTGGCTTCTCTCCTGCTGTCTATCTTGGGTTAGCTGATGATTCGTAATATCGACCTCACATTTAAGCGAACGGTAAGGAGAACAGGCGAGTATACCGTGACAGCAAGTAAGTAGTGGCACGTCAGAGCATAATTGTCACCGGGACTATTGGGTATAACTTTCTACTTTTTGTTTGCAAGATTGGCCTGAACGTCTGCCATGTGCTCTGTAATGCGCTGTGCCGCGTCTGCTGGCGAGATGGTACTTACGTCAATCTTAACGGTATCAAGCTCATCATATAGTGGTATCCGAGCCGTGCTACGCTCTATGATGTCACGCTCGCGTTTTCCTGCTGATATGTCACGGTTCAGCCTTTCGGATAAAGCCTGTTTGTTGCTAACAAGCGAAAAACTATATGTTGTATAGTTATCGAGGTTGAGTTTGGCAATGAGATTGTCTAGTATCTTTTGCTCATGAAGCACCCAACAAAAAATAATGTTCTCAAACTCCGAACAAGCCAGGAAGCTATTGAGCAGATGAGTGATGTTACCCTCCACCATCGCTATTGTTTCGTCTGTCACCACAAATGGGTGCATATCCCAGCACCAGTCGCCATCAAGAAATACGTTCCGTGGAAGTATTTTCTGCAGTTCGCGGCAGGTGGCAGTTTTGCCAACGCCCATGGTGCCGCCTACGATGATAAGGTTTTTCATGAGATTTATTATCTCATAGACAATTATGCGTAGCTACTAGTGTTACTTGCCGTCATGGGATACTCGCCTGAGAACATTTTCAAATATGCTTTTTGTTTCTGCACGAGCTACCCAGTCGCGCCAAACTCAGGCAAGATGAGTTGCTCTGCCAAGACCACGACCTTGCCTGGCTTCGGACGCGCAACCGGCTCTGGCCTGCGTAGCGCCAACAGCCATTCTGTGTCCGAGATCTGCCAGAGGTCCATTTGAGGGCTATGGAAGTGCGTTTCCAAGCGCCGTGAATTCTTCACTGCGGTAATCTCCCCCGTCTTTTTCTCAACACCTGGTTCGTACAGAGCAAGCGCCGTGGCCTGATATTCCACCTTCAGATTGCCTTCGTAGACCCAAACCGAGACGTTCTCCCCGCTTAATCCGCGCTCGCCGTAAAACTTCCAGTGCTTAAATCTCACAAACCCATGCCGATCAATCTGGCGGGTAAACTGTGTGGCGTACAGCGCGCGCGAGAGGACCTCTTCAGGGACCGTTCGGCCCAGCACGCCACGGAGTACCGCCGCAGGGCTATGGCGCCCGTTCTGGCGTTCCCGGTGGGCAGAGTGATGCTCGATGTTGTAGTTGACCCACCAGGTCCGGTGCGCCTGCTGGATTTCCAACCAGGTACGCGCTTTCGCAAATGCGAAATCCGCTAATCTCATTTGTACCGCAAATAACGTTTCTGCATAATTTTGCCAGGGTTCTCCTGGGTCAATCCTCTCCTTACGAATGCCTAACATATCATACAGTTGAAGAGCTTGGGCACTGTAAAACTGACCGCCCCCGTCTGTGACCAGCGCTTCTGGAGTGCCGTAGCGGTGGATGGCCTCAGCTAAGACGGAAAGGTAGTCCCATTGGGTTTGTGTAGGAGTAATGGCTGAGGCCAGAACCATACGCGAAAAATTCTCAAAGACGGTGATAACATACACTGGTTTTGGATCAGGAAGCAAATGTTCCTCAATGTACCTGTGATTTGCCAAACGTTTTAGCCACCTCGGACACAATATGGTTCAAAAAAAGTTGGACATGATATGGGTCAATTTCATAAATGGTCCAGACTAAGAGCCTGCTTTGGAATGCGCGGAGGTCATTCTTCATGGCCAAAAGAGCAAGATGGGAGAAGTTTTTGGCTTTGGCAGATGGGAGAATGTTCTTAATATGCAATTGGGGAGCCGCAAGGCTCCCCTTCAATTAACAAGGAGATGCATCATGAAATTACTGCTCACTTCTGCTGGCATCAAAAATGACAGCATTCGTCACGCTCTGGTTGATCTGCTGGGCAAACCCATTGTCGAGGCCAACGCCCTCTGCATTCCCACTGCGGGGTACGGGCACCCCATGGGCAGTCCTGGTGGGGCATGGCGTTTCATCACTGGGCAGGCCTCTACACCCATGTGCGAGCTGGGTTGGAAGTCCTTGGGCGTGCTGGAACTCACTGCACTACCTAGCATCGGTGCAGACCGCTGGATTCCCTGGGTCCGCGAGGCAGACGTCCTGCTGGTGAACGGCGGCGATGCGCTGTATCTGTGCCACTGGATGCAGCGGTCCGGACTGGCGGATCTCTTGCCGGAGCTTCCCGAGACGGTCTGGGTGGGACTGAGCGCCGGGAGCATGGTGATGGCCCCGCGCATCGGGGAGGACTTCGTCGGGTGGAAGCCGCCCACTGGTGGCGATAGAACGCTGGGACTGGTTGATTTTGCCATATTTCCGCACCTGGATCACCCCTCTCTGCCGGAAAATACCATGGCCGACGCAGAAAGATGGGCCGCTGGGATGGATGTGCCAGCGTATGCGATTGACGATCAGACCGCCATACAAGTGGTTGATGACGTTGTCGAAGTAGTCTCCGAAGGCCATTGGAAACGGTTTGTGCCTTAATGGGGTGGTTGACAGAACTGGTTCGTTTTTGCATCCCGAACGAGCGAGGAGCGCACGAAACTTGATTAAGACATGGTTTGCACATACCGTTAGTAATGCTTGCGATAAAATTATTGCACAGAGCAAAGAGATTTGAGTACACTACAAGCATGGAGAGTTGTCGTTTCTCATCGGAAGTGCCCCTGGTGCTGGTAGAGCACTGAGAGGGGTTCTTGTGCCGAAACGTCGATATAAACGTAGAGAGCCTACGAATGATTGGCAACAGATCCATCCACTGCTCAAAGATACCGCACAGATCAATTACGAGATAATTAGGCCCGTCGTGCTTTGGGGTCAAACCCCTAAAGAGCGAGGAGCGCAAATAGGAGAATATATACAAAGGCGGTTTATCACTCGAATACACCGCCTTTCCACCAAAATTGTTAATTGATGGAAATTAAAGTTTTTTACCAAAACACCATGAATGATTGTCATAACCATTACGCTTATAAAAAGCATGTGCATTTGTACGTTTTACCCCACAACATAAGTAAATATTTACTATGCCTTTATCCTGTGCGTATTTCTCGATAAACTGAATCAACTTTGTTCCAACGCCTTTATTGTTTTTATCGATTTTAACTGCAATACCAGTAATTTGCATCTGTTGTTCCTCAAAGCCTACTGCATAAGTTTGTACGGAAGCAACAAATCCAACAACATCGTTATCAATTACAGCTACAAATGTTTTGTAATTATCATCGTTTTTTACTCTGTCATAATGCGGAGCGATGTTTTGAGCAGTCACCCATTTATTGCCAATCTCATCATTCCACAAAGACAAAACCGCAGGGTAGTCTTTTTTTTCAATTTCACGGATAAATACTTCCATAGCAATCTCAACTCCTTAAAATATTTATACTGCGCTTAAACTTTCCAAGTGGTGCTGTAAATTTACATGAATAATACCTCTTTCGTCAACTCTCCATTAAGGAACCTACAAACTTTCATTTTTATCGCAAGCATTACTAACGGTATGTGCAAACCATGTCTTGATCAAGTTTCGTGGCACATGTCATTTCTCAGGTAAAAGAGAAACGCGCCAATTTGCCTGAGAAATGACAGCACACTGCGCTCTTCGCTACCTCTTGGTCCAGGTTGTCCCTTGCCTGATCCACAAAGGGCCTTTGTTTGCACGCGCAATGCGCAGCGGCGTGTGAGGGGGATAGATGACGAGCTCGCCCCGAATTGTCGCCTTTCTGGCTGCTCCGCACGCCGGACACTGGAGTTTCTCCACTCCTGTCGCTCGAATCTGTGCCGACTGAAGCTCCACGACGGTCCCAGAAAAAGGACAGTTCTCCGCACTCCCTTTGTCTTGGGGTTCTCCCACCTCAAGGCGGACAGGCTGTTGTTTGCCAACACGAGACTTCTGCCTTGTTGGGATACGACAAGGATTCGTACAAAAATGGGCCATTTCGCTGAGGTGAGAGGAGTCCGTTCGTTTGTCATGCTCCGTCCATTTCCTCTCCCTGCTCCTGGGTCTTTTCTGGACCAAAGGACACCTGATAGGTCAGTGGCTTGGGGGGGAGTCCGATCCATATGAAGAAAGGCCAAAAAACGAGTTTTGACCCATATCCTGTCCGTTTTGACCCATATCCACGACCAGTAGTCCGTCATTTTCACAGAAAATGAGCCATGTGTTCGAGAAATGGACCACAGGACACCTTATGGGTCAAAGAAAGCGCTACACGCACAGATATGCGTCAAAACGAAGATTGGCCTGATTTGGTGAGGAGCGTCAAGCAAGGATGAGAGCCAGATGGTGGACAGCATATAGGCTCTTAGAAGGTGTGCAGAAAGCCGAAAACTAGCCGATAGAAAAGAGAAAGGAGAGAAAAAAGCCGAGCAAAGCTATCGAAAGGAGCGGGATGATGGGAAAGTACTCACTCTCTGCGGATGCCGTATCCATCAGATGTAACAGACGAAGAATGGGAGATTCTGGAGCCGTTGATTCCAGGAGAGAAGCCAGGCGGACGTCCGCAGGAAATTGCGCGGCGGGAAATCCTCAATGGCATCTTGTATGTGCTGCGGAGTGCGTGTGCCTGGCGCATGATGCCCCATGATTTGCCGCATTGGAGCACGGTGTATCTCTATTTCCGCCTGTGGAAACAGGCAGGCGTCTGGGAACACGTGAATGCAGCCCTGCGACGTGATCTGCGCGTAAGCCTTGGGCGCGATCCTGAACCGAGTGCCGCCATTCTCGATAGTCAATCGATCAAAACGAGTTCGGTGCGCGGTGATGAGCGCGGGTTTGATGGCGGGAAAAAAAATCCACGGCAGAAAACGGTTTGTGCTGGTTGACACCCAGGGGCTGGTGATCGCGGTGAAAGTGCTGAACGCTCACATCGATGAGCGGGAAGGAGGCAAGGTTCTGCTTCTGCCTCTGAAAGGAGCGCTGCCTCGTCTCCAGCTGATCTGGGTCGATAGCGGGTATGCAGGCCACCACGCGAGAGCAGTGGGTCAAAGAGCACCTGGGGGTACGTGTGGAGGTGGTGAATCATCCCTGGACCGGCATTCGCGCCGTCTGGGTGAAAGAAGGGGAGGAAGTCGACTGGAATGCGATCATTCCCCCAGGTTTCCACCTCCTTCCCCACCGATGGGTAGTGGAACGCACCAATGCCTGGATCACCCAGAACCGTCGGCTCTCCCGCGATTATGAGGGCACCTATTCGAGTAGCGAGGCATTGATCTATCTCGCGATGAGTAAACTGATGGTGGCCAGGCTGGCTCGCGCCGCTCCCTAACTGGTGTCATTCTGCACACCTTCTAAGGGAAATCGCCGAAATAACTTGACATCATAACTGGGAGATGTCATGCGAGCGGGCATGATGCAAGTCAGTCGAAGAGAAAAATATGAGCACATGCGTGAGATGCTCAATGAGAAGCAGTGGAGACACTATCTGGCCTTGGAAGCACAGGAGCGAGGGTCAGTGGCTCAAGTCGCACAAGAAGCACGGGTATCACAAAACACGATCCGGCGTGGCTTGCGAGAAGTTGAAGCAGGCGAACGCTATAACACGGGGGACCGACAGCGCGAGGAGGGGGGAGGACGCAAGCAAGCAGTGGAGAAGGATGCGAGTTTGCTGACCGATCTGGAAAGTTTACTGGAACCCAAGGGCGATCCGATGAGTCTGCTTAAGTGGACGACGAAGAGCGTGGCGCACCTGAAAGAGGCTTTGGAGCGAATGGGGCACGAGGTGGCTGAGACCACCATTCGACGGATTTTACGCGCGCGTGGCTACTCCCTGCGTGCCAAGAAGAAAAATATTGAGGGAACATCGCATCCTGATCGCGATGAGCAATTTGAGCACATCCGCACTACATGCCAGGAGTTTGAGCAGCACGGAAACCCGATTATTTCTGTGGACTGTAAGAAGAAAGAATTGCTGGGCCAGTTCAAGAACAATGGGGCCGAGTGGCAAGCGAAAGGGGAAGCGACCGAGGTGAATGTGTATGACTTTCTCTCGCTGGCCAATGGCAAAGCTATCCCTTATGGGATCTACGATCTGGTTCACAATCACGGATTCGTCAATGTAGGCATCGATCATGACACCGCTGAGTTTGCGGTAGAAAGTATCCGACGTTGGTGGCAGCAGCGGGGCAAAGCCCTCTATCCAGGGAAGAAGGCGCTCTTGATTACAGCCGATGGAGGAGGTTCCAACGGGGTCAGAAATCGCTTGTGGAAGAAGAAACTCCAAGAATTGGCTGATGAAGAACAGCTTGCCATCACGGTGGCGCATTACCCGCCTGCCACGAGCAAGTGGAAGAAGATTGAGCACCGGCTGTTTTCTTTCATTTCGATCAACTGGCGCGCCACACCCCTCACCTCCCTGGAAGTGGTGTTGGAGCTGATTTCTCATACGACCACCACCGAGGGCTTAACCGTCACAGCTCAGAAGGATAGCCAGACCTATCCGACAGGAACAAAAGTCACTGACAAGGAACTGGCAGCTTTGCGTCTTCTCAGGGACACGTTTCACGGTGAATGGAACTATACCATTCTCCCGCACGCTTTGCCCTCTTCTGATCAGCTTATTTAGGCGGGAGCCCTAAGAGGACCAATTCCTCGCCCCCGCGATCTCCGCATCGTGTGCGAAATCGGAAGGGTGAGGAATATCATACCTATTACTGACGAATATGAACGTCTTGTTTCATTCCTGCCTCATAATGCCCCGGGAGATAACAGGCAAACTCAGGTTGTGTTCCAGCGGTAGAAGATGGAAAGGTATACTCAAGCGTTTTGGTTTCCCCCAGATGAATCGTACCGATGCTCGCGAGCGCCATTTTGTCCATCTCATCCATTGACATACCGCTCATATTTCCCTGAGAAGAGGGCAGAATCATAAACTCATGGTCGGTCTTACCCGTATTCGTGACGGAAAATTGGTATGCCGTGCCTGGCTGAAACGCCGAAACAGACGTTTCTATCTTAAACTCAGAGAGGGTAACGTTCACTGTCTGCCCCTTCGAGGTGCTCGTTGTCTGTCCGCACCCAACCAGGATAAGAGCAAATGTCAGCAGCAGAAAAACGACGAGAAAACGTTTCATGCAAACTCCTTTAGGTTGTACTTTCTCTGTGAATGCACGCTTCAGAGAGAGGAACAATGCGCCTACGATTCGCAAGAGGCAGAAGAGAAAAGTACGGCTAGCGCGACGTATCCACGAGTTGAAGTAACTCTTGAACAATCGTGCCTTCATTGCCAGCCGTAACCCCTTCAGGAACACAGGTCCGCAAATGGCTTTCGAGGAGAAGCGTTTCGAACTTCTCAAGTGCCTTGCGTACGGCTTGGGTCTGATGTAAGATGTCGACACAATACTTGTCCTCTTCGACCATTTTACGAATACCACCCTAGTGCCCCTCAACATACCGAAGTCGGTGGCAAACTTCCTGCTTTTCAGCTCGCATAGAAATACCCTTTCTCTTTCTCCTTGGTCTCTTGCAACACAGAACCATGTGCGTTCTTCTCTATCCGCAACGAAAGCTCTAGCACTTCTGCTGTTTCCTTCTTCGTGGAGTCAAAGCTATCACTCGTGCAAACGGCAAGAGTGACCATGATCTGGAATGGAAGCGAAGGCAGAGCGTTGATGATCGAGGCGAAAAAACGCATCTTCCTAACGATCTAGCAACACCCATACCCACTGGGTATGGGTGTTTCCTTTGCACTATACTTCATCGGGATCATCGTTGTCAACCCCCTGCGGGGGGGTATAGTTGTTGGAGAGAAAGAAGGTTGCAAGCATACACTCTTCGTGAAAGAGCTTTGGCTTGATATTCAAGTGCGCACAACTGCTATTGAGGTATCTCCCGGATAACGAAATGGTAGGAATTAGAGCAATTTGCAATAATGACCTGATAAGGTAATAAATTGGGTGAGACCTCGACCGATTTCACAGCAGCGCACGGGAACGTCTTCTTGAGACGTTCCCGTGCGCTGCTGTGAAATCCTGCTTGCCATTGCACGGAATGGATCGTTCCATTCCACCGGTGAAACGTTCCATCAGGCGTTCGCCGGCTCGACCTCGTTGGTTTCAGTTGGTCCCTTCCTGTGCGTTGAAGAGGTCATTGCCCACCCAGTTGTAGTCATCGTCAGGCAAAGGTTGTGGCATGACGCCCACGTAGTTGTTCGCGTCGTTAATGCTCCCCTGTCCGGCATACTTCGTCTGCTCAGGGTAGGGGAACACGGGAAATGTTCTGACTACCTGTCCAGGACTGCCTGGGCCACCGGTGGTTTGGGAGGCAACGATCTTCTCCGGAGCAATTCCCAGCTCTACCCAGGTCACCATCGACGCGATCATATCGGCATCGGACAGGCTCGGCCCGTACCCACCGTTACAGTGATACATGCTGGGGACCATGAAGAGCCGGGCGAATTGTTGCACCTGCTGCAAGCCGCCCATACGATCCTGCACCGCGTCGTAGTAGGCGGTGGTGCCGAACGGTGGGATCGCCTGGTCGGCCCAGCCCTGCCAGATGAGCAACTTGCCACCATGCGCCCGGAACGCGCTGAGGTCCGCATTGGTGGCGTTGTAGATCTCGCCCATCGGACGCAGCGCGTTGAAGCCGGCGATCGTGAACTGCCAGTCCTGCAAGGAGGGACCCACCTTGCCCACCTGGAATGCCATGTACTTGAGATAGTTCTCCGCCAACGCCTGAGCCTCGGGTACAGGGCCCTGTTTGGGGTCGTCCGGTGGCGCCATAATCCATCTAGCCCACGCGAGTTCGGACCCATAGGGTTCGCCGCCGATGTAGAGATGACGCCCTTGCGCGTCGACCGGGCCCTCGTACAGCTTGCGCACCGTCTCGACCTGAGCAGGGGTCAGGCAGGTAGATGTGTCTGTTCCGCTGGGGCATTGGAGGCTTTCGGGATCGAAATGACAGGTACGCGGGTCATCGATCAGGCCGTCAACGCCAGCACAGGCTTACATCACTGCGGCATGCAGCGCGGGCAGTTTGTCCGCCGTCAAGATCTGATGGCCCTGAGCATCCAGGTTGGCGCGCGCGTACCAGACCTGGACCTCTGCGACCAGTGGGGCCATGATGTTAGCCGGGGCCCCAGCGATGATGCCATCAAAATCGCCTGGATAGCGCTGCGCCTCCTGGAGTGCCTCCTGCCCGCCACTTGAGCAGCCATCGAAGTACGAGTAGCTAGGTGGCTGGCCGTAGAAGGTCGTGATGATCGCTTTGGTTGCCTGGGCCAGCGCGTGCTCTGAGAGAGAGCCAAATTCGAGGCGCAGTTGTAGATCGTCGAGGGCCCAGGCACCATCTGTATCCTTGGCACCGAGATGTCCCGCGTTTTCAATAGCGAGAGCGAAGTCCCCTCCTAACTGGGCATCACAGGACGGAAAGAAGTTGTGAGGGATGAAGCCACAGAAGCCACCGCAGCCCTCTTGCAGATAGCGCCCTTGATAGGTGGTGGTCGGCAGCTTCAGGTCGAACTGCGTCTGCGGCGAAATATAGCCGTTGACATCGCAGTATTCTGGTGTGGTGGACGTCGCCGTCACCACCGTCGCCCAAAAAATCCTGGTTGGCGCGTCAGGCACGCTGCCAAAGTCGTGCTGCGCAAGCTGGTCGCAGGAGATCACCGGAGCAATGATGGGAAGCGTGGAGGTGGTCCGGGCGTGGATCACGGAGGAGGATCGCGCAGCAAGGCTGCTGCCCACACCACTCCCCAGGATGCTGACGAGCAGAGCCATCGTCAGGGCGAGGATACCGACGAGGCGAGTATGGGTCAAGACGAATCGTTGGAGTTGGTTCAAATCTGGAACTCCTTTTCTTCCTCTCAGGAATGAAGCCATAAACACTTATCTTTTCTGCTTTGTGGGAAATGCGAGGATAACCATATCCATCAGCCGGACAGTCTAGGCTGCCTGGCACTCACAATAGAGAGCAGCCACCACGGTTGTCGCGACGATGATGAAAATATCGCCGCTACCAGAATATTCCTGCCTCTGTTGCGTATAAGATTTTTGAGCGCGTCTTGAGAATATACACTTGATCCCTCCTTGAACAATTGGCGAGTGTGCCAGCCATGTTTACTTGGTTCTAAGGATAAGGGGCGAGTGTTTAATGAATGTTTAATCGTCAAAAAATTGACCATTGGGTTTTCCCAATGGCCAATGATCATGTTCTTATTCTTCCATCAGATTTCTTATTCAGATTTCAGCGCAATTGAAAATGTAGTGAGCCCCAGATTACTTTGAGCGGAAATTTTTCCTCCTGCACGTTCTACAATAGATTTAGCGATGGAAAGCCCTAATCCGAAGCCACCGCTGTCCTTTGAGCGGGAAGAATCCGGTCGGTAAAATCTGTCAAATATGCGCGGTACATCTTCTGGTGGGATTCCCTTGCCAGTATTCTTTACACGAAAAATCGCATGTTGCTTCAATTTTTGCAAGGTAACATGTATGTCGCCATTTTCATCAGTATATTTCGCGGCATTGTCGAGCAAGATAAGCACCGCTTGCTTGATTCTCTCCATGTCGCCTCTGACCGAAACGTCTTTTTCAATTTCCGTGGAAAGACGTCTGTTTTTCTCGTACATGATGGCTTCCATGGAGGCGACAGCGGTTTCGCAGACGATGCTCAAATCAAAAGTCATCAATTTTTCTTTTGCGTCCTCTGCTTTCGCAAGATATAGCAGGTCGCCCACCAACCTGCCCATTCGTGATACTTCCGAGCGGATAGAGGAAATCCACTCCTTCTGGCTGTTCACGGTTTCCTCCCCGCTGGCTTCTATGGCGTCTATGTTCGCGCTGATAATCGCCAGCGGCGTTTTCAGTTCGTGGGAAGCGTCCGCGACAAACTGCTTTTGCCTTTTTGTGCTTTCCTCGATGGGACGGATGGAGAGGTTGGCGAAACACAGGCTGAGCAAAAAGACAACGCCCACCACAATCACCCAAACAATGGAAAACGTCATGAAAAGTTGTGTCAGTGATTGGCTTGAATCGGTGATATCGATGAAAGAAATCTTATAATCGAGATTCTCTGGATTGGGCGGCGGTTCTCTGCCTACGTCTGTCTTATCAACATTTTCGATGTTTGTAATACGATACTGCCATATTCGCCCTTCAATTGCTATGGTTCCCCCCAGCTTGTGTGGATTCCAGATGTTTTTCAAAACGGTCTGATATTCGGAATCCGGCATGTCCAGATACGATAACTTATCTACCAGGCGTCCATTGTTATCCACGTAGAGGATAAAAGCTTGCGCAAAGTTAATCGTGCTGCTCCTTGCAAACTTTTCGTTGTTTGTAGACGATGCGAAGGGAAGCGAAGCAAGTTCGTCAAGCCGTTTGCCTTGCTCCTGCTGCACATTCGTGTATGTGCTGAGATAAACGACCGCAAAGGCAATCAGCAGGACAAGAGCAATCACTGTTGTGAGCAAGGTAAGCAGTCTGTTCCGCAGTTTTTTTAGCATATTCATTGATTTCCCTCTCCCGTGAAGAGAACGTAGCCCGCTCCACGAACGTTCTTAATGCCTACAACAGATTGGAGCAGCGCCAGCTTTTTCCGCAGAAATGCCACATGCACACGTACATGGCTATCCTCGGCTTCTGTGTCATAGCCCCACAGTTTTTCGATAATCAAGTTCGGTGAGAGAAGCGTCCCTTTGTTCCTGATAAGGAGTTCCAAAAGCTGGCTTTCTTTCAGAGTTAAATGAAAAGAATTGCCTTTGCAATACAGATTCAATGTATGAGGGTTGAGCTCGATGTCCTCAAAGCGCAGCAAACCGTCGGGGAGGAATTGACCTTTTCGCCGCCCCAATGCCCGTAGCCTCGCCAGCAGTTCCTCCGCCTGAAAAGGCTTTGGCAAATAATCATCCGCGCCGCTGTCCAGGCCTTCTACTTTATCTTCTAAATCACCTTTGGCAGTCAGAAGAATCACCGGAGTTTCCCTTCCCTTTCGGCGCAGTTCTCGCAAAACGCTGATACCGTCTTTTTGGGGAAGCAGAATATCTAAGATGATGATGTCATATAAATCGGTGAGCGCCATGTCAAGACCGCTTTCTCCGTCGTAGCATACATCCACGCTATAGTTGTTTTTTTTCAGCACTTGCGCAATGGCTCTTGCCATATATTTTTCATCTTCCACATACAGGATTTTCATTCGTGTATTTCCTCGCTTTCCGGCTTTCCAGACCATTGGAACAGTGAAACATTTAATGAGTGCTCAATTGTTACGTCTTTTTAACCGTGCATCTCAAAGCCCTCCCGCAATTGTGGGGATAACCCCTACCTTGCCGAACCGTACAACACGCGAAGAAAGGGTTCAACAGTTCCCTCGTTTTGAAGAGCAGCGTCCTGTAACTGCTGAGAGAGATTTTCATTGAGTGTGAGTGTCACTTTTGTCTTGCCGTCTCCCCCTTTTAGGAATGGAGTTCAGAGGAGGTTCCTCTGCGTAGGCGTTTTGTCGCAACTGTTCAACTCGCGTGGAGAGTTGCTCAAGAGTTGGTAGGCTATAAATTCTCGTGGTATCGAGAGAAGTATGCCCCAAGAGACTGGCCAGTCCCACGAGATCGCCGGGATGTTCTGCCAGATAGTTGCGTGCGAAGGTGTGTCGCAAGGTATGCGCACTTGTCTGGGCTGGCACCAGCCCACGCGTAGCTGTATCGCGGACGAGCACATCAATCATCTGTCGCATGGCCGAAGTGGTGAGGATGCCTTTTTTCTGGCTCAGCCAGAGGGGAATGGTGGGGCTATCAGATGAATAAGCTGGCCAGTGGCGTGCGACAGCTTTCACGGTTGGATCACAGTTCAAACGAGAAGCCATGTACTCGGCCAAGGCTTGACGTACTGAAGCATTAAGGGGAACCATACATGCCTTATTGCCTTTGCCTTGTCGGATCGTGACCCGTCCGCTTCGCTCGCCCAATTCGATGTCGTCGAGCGTGAGTTGGCTGCACTCATCCAGACGGATACCTGTCTGTAAGAGCACCTGGACAATGGCATAGTTGCGCAAGGGATCGCGAGAGGTACGAGCTTGACGCAAGAGAGCATTGACCTGAGCGTCATCCAGACCCTCACGAGAAGAGACCTCCTGCCGACCAACCAACTTGAGGTGTCTCGCCGGGTTGGTCTCCAGGTAGTGCTCTTCCGTGAGCCAGGCGCAAAAGGCTCGTAAAGCACTGATCTGTCCATTCACGGTACTGGTGGCCCGACGTTGGGTACGTTGCAGGTCATTGCGGTACCCGACCAGGGTGATGGGCGTGAGCGTTGCAAAGGTGAGTGAACGTTGCTCACAGCATTCATACCAGACGAGGAAACCCTCCACTGCGCTTCTGTAGCGACGAATGGTGCCTCTGGCACGATCGTTGGCTTGTAATTCCTCAAGCCAGTACGGTAAGACTTCTTCAGGAGAGAGAGGGATGATCGCCATAGTCGTTATGGGTTTTTACCCGTTTCTGTTTTTTCGCCTGTTTTTTTCTGGCGTTAGCAGTATAGCATGATGATGGCGTTGAGCATAAGGGGTTGGTGTATTTTGGGAAGAAATAGGTGAAAATATGGGTTTGCGCCTGTTTTTTGGTCCTCTCAGTATACTGAACGGTGATGTCTCCATATATGCGCATATATGGATTATAAAGGTTACAAGTAGACAGAGAGGATGCAGATGACATCGATTGATCGTACCGCCTACCCAGGTTTTTTCCGTGCACCGCAACCCAAAGAACTGATCGAACTGTACACCCCAACGCCAGCAGACGTGGCCTTCGTGAGCATGATAGCTCGTGGCCCCAACCAGAAATTCGCTCTGATGATTTTGTTGAAAGTCTTTCAAAAGCTGGGCTACTTTCCGGCTCCGAAGCTTATCCCAGGGGCCATCATCAGTCATATCCGAGGGGAGATGGAGCTTCCCAAAGATCTGGTGCCAGATATTACGCCGCGTACCCTCTACAAATATCATGCCGCTATTCGCACGCACCTCAAGATCAACGGAGATATCAAGCATATTCGTCATGTGGCCCTCAAAGCCATCAGCGAGGTGGTTCTGGTCATGGACGATCCCGCTGATCTGATCAATGTAGCCATCGAAACACTGGTCAAAGAGAATTGTGAACTTCCAGCGTTCAGTACACTTGATCTTCTGGTTCGCCGCCTCCGCAACCTCGCACACCAGCGGATCTTTCAAACGGTGCTTTCACGGCTCACCGAAGCGGAACAAGCACTATTAGAGAAGTTAGTTGAGACCAATCCGACCGGGTATTTCACCGAGTTTAATCGCTTGCGAGAAGCTCCTAAAAGCGCAACCCTGACCCATCTGGAGAACTGGACGACGCGACTCACCTGGTTACTTTCGCTGGGCAATATGGCGCGACTCCTGGAAGATCTTGCTCCTGCCAAAATCACCCACTTCGCAGCGGAGGCCCGCGCGCTTCACGCGGACGACCTGCGCGACTTCACGCTTCCCAAACGGTTGACCCTTCTGGTTTGCCTCATTCATCAGGAAACCATCTCCACGCGCGATGAAATTGCCGACATGTTTTTGAAACGGATGAGTAAACTGCATGATCGTGCCAGGGAAGAATTAGAGCGCTTGCGGGCGAGCGAGCGAAAAATCACCGAGCACCTAGTCGAAGTGCTGGCGGATCTGCTCCAAACCACCACCGAAACGGAGGACGATGCGAAGGTTGGGAGCCTCGTGCGCGAGGTCTTTCAGCGAGAAGGGGGCATCGCCGCGCTTCAAGAGCAATGTGAGCAAGTGAGCGCTCATCACGGCAATCGGTATCAACCGTTCCTCTGGCGTTTCTACGCCAGTCACCGGAAAGCGCTCTTTCAGGTGCTCAAGGTGCTCGACATTCACGCAACAACAGCAGATCATTCATTAATGAATGCGGTGACGTTCATTCTGGAACATGAACATGACCCGAAGAAATATCTCGAAGCTACCATCGACCTCTCCTTTGCGAACGGAGACTGGCTCCGAACGGTTCAGAAGCGACGGAGAGGGAAAGACTGGTTTATCCGCCAGCACCTGGAAACCTGTGTCCTGACGTATGTGGCAACAGAACTCAAAACCGGAGATCTGTGCATTCGTGGCTCGGAGCAGTTTGCTGACTATCGCGATCAGCTCCTGAGCTGGGAAGCATGCGAGCCGCAGGTGGCTGAATATTGTCAGCAACTGGGCTTTGAAACGTCTGCACAGGGCTTTGTCGAAAATCTCAAGCGCTGGCTGACAGAGGTTGCTCTGGAGGTTGATCGCACGAAGCCAGAGAATCAAGAATTAGTGATTACCGAGAAAGGGGAGCCGATGCTGAAGAAGCCTCTGCGCAAAACGGCGCCGAGGAGCTTTGCCAAACTGGAAACGGCGGTCGCCGAACGCATGCCGGAATCTCATGTTCTCGATGTCTTGTGCCGGATTGATTACTGGACCAAGTGGACACGCCATCTCGGCCCACTCTCGGGTGCCGATCCGAAAATGGAAGATGCGCGGGCACGCCATATCCTGACCGCGTTTGCGTATGCCAGCCACCTGGGACCGTATCAACTGGCCCGCCATTTCCATGGAGAGATTACCGGGGACATGTTGGCGACCATCAACCGTCGGCATGTTACGGTCGAGAAACTCGAAGCCGCTATCCGGGACATTATTAACCGTTTTAACCGCTGTCCTCTTCCTCGCTGTTGGGGCACAGGAAAACGAGTTGCCGCCGATGGAACACAGTACGACCTGGCCGAAGAAAATTTGCTGGCGGAGAAACATATTCGCTACGGGGGATTTGGAGGCATTGCCTATCATCATGTGAGTGACATGTATATCCTGCTTTTCTCCCACTTTATCGCGTGCGGAGTCTGGGAGGCAGTACACATCATTGATGGGTTAATGAAAAACCAGTCGGATATCCAACCAGATACAATTCATGCAGACACTCAGGGCCAGAACCTCCCCGTCTTCGCGCTCTCGCATCTCTTAGGAATCAAGCTGATGCCTCGTATCCGCAACTGGAAAGACCTCAAGTTCTACCGTCCCAGCAAAGATACCCACTACCAACATATCGAGTCGCTCTTTTGCGAAGAGGCCATCGATTGGGAACTGATTCAAACTCACTGGCAGGATCTGCTGCGTGTTGTCCTCTCGATGAAAGCGGGCAAGGTCTTGCCCTCGATGCTGCTGCGCAAATTAACCAGTTACAGCCGAAAAAATCGCCTCTACCAGGCATTCCGCGAGCTGGGATGCGTCATTCGCACGGTCTTCTTGTTACAATATATCTCTGATGCCAAACTCCGCGAAATCATTCAGCAAACCACGAACAAAATGGAACAATTTAACGCCTTCAGTAAGTGGCTCTCTTTCGGCAATGATGGCAAAATCAACGCGCTTACCACAGAAGAAAGCGAGAAACACATTAAATATGTTGTTATGTAGACACTTCTCTACATCCTAAAGATATTCATGCTCGTAGTGATGGCCATTTTTTCGGAATTGTAGGATCTGCATGCTTTTCAGGCCAAACAGCCACCTGATAATGATCTTCTCCCTCTAAACCATCTGGACTTAGCGTATCCAGCCCACCGTAATAGATACGAACCCGATAGCAGCCAGGTGAGACTGGAAGCCGCTTTGCATCAGGAAAGTAGTCCATGCACCCAGCAATCACAATCTGACCAGAGGGTGCATCCAGACTTGCCTCTGCCACATGATCCCAAGCGCTGAAATCGTCGTTTGGTCGACCATCCAGAAGATCGACACGGAGTGGGACATCCATATTCCGTACTGTAGCGACGCCAACGATCCCAGGCTCCACCGCGATCATCTGCGTGGTTAATTGTTCTCCCCAATCGTCGGGCGTGTCTAGTTCTGCCTGTTCATCCTGCAGATAGAACTGGTGATATTCAGCCCACACCGAGAGCGTGAATGAGATACGTGGCGTCGCTTCTGATGGAGCCATGGGTCTATCCTCTCATAGTGTAATGTTTGTGCTTTGTTCATCATTGTAGTCAGTGGCCTCTGGCCCGTCAAGCGGTTCGCCAAGATCAGTAAGCAATTGCTCAAGACGTCGAATCGTGCATTGGTGCCGTTCGACCTCGCGTTGCCATCCATGCTTCATAGCGTCTTCAATAAGATCTTGTTCGACTCGGTGGCGATGGCGCAGCCTCGGTGCGTATGCAGGCGAGGTCACAAACTTGGCGCAGGTCAGATAGAGATCGCACTCACAGGGACCTTCTTGGGGAAGGCGCAGGCATCTGCCGAGCTCTAGCTCAGTCTTGAGCCAATTTGACTTGAGCCAGTCGACTGATGAGGCCGGTAACTCGCCAGATTTGAGGGTCTCAGCAAAGGGTCCTGCAAGAGTTGCGCCGGGGCCTAGAACCGCTTGGTAATCTTTGAGGACCTCTCGATCACTAATTTGTGCATACACCATAGACATGCTCGCCGATGTATGACCAAGCACTTTCATGATGGTGTGGAGCCTGGCCCCCTTTTCTGCTAATTGGGTGCCCACTGTATGCCTGAATCGATGAGCCGTCACAGTTGGCTTTCCCTGCTTGGTGACCAGTCCAGCTGTTTCGCATGCCAGTCGCAGTGCACTGCCGAAGAGATAGGTATCTGAATAGAGTTTACCGATTCGCATGAAAAGATACTGAGTCTCAACGCCAGTGTGTTCATCAGAGAGGCCACGTTGACCACGGTGGAGTGCTTGAAGTTCTCGAATGGCCGAGGCAGCCTCCTCATGTAAAGGAATGAGACGCTCTCGCTTTGTTTTTCCCACAGGGATGTGGAGCCTGGCTGTCCCGTCTGGATAGCGGTCTAAGCAGTTGAGCGCAAGGCGACGAATCTCACCGCGCCTCGCTCCACTCCATCGGGCAATGAGCAGGGCAGCGCGTTGGTAAGGACAGTCAAGTTGATGAACAGCTTGCATGAGCCGTTCCAGCTCTTCTTCGGGAATGTAGCGAGGAACTCGCTCTGGGAGTTTGGGCAGATCCCCAACACTCAACAGTGAACGCCCTGGTGTCTCTTCCCATCCCCAGGTAGCGGTATCACTGAAGAAACGAGAGAGCTTGGAGAGACGGCCGCGTTTGGTATTGGTGGCAAGCGGCTTTCCTCCTCGCGTTGTTGCGCCATGATCAAGGAAGTTTGCATACTCCAGGAGATGATCGCGGGTGACCAAAGCCCAGGATTCAACAAAAGGATGGGTTTCTGCAAGCCATCCAATGAAGCGACGAAGCGCTAGCTCCAGACCTTGGATCGTGCCTGGTCGATCAGTGAGCTGCCTGGCAGCAATATAGCGCTTTGCCACAGCTTCCATGCCTGGCTTCAAGGTAGGTCGGTGGGCATAGAGCGGCATGATGACCCGTGGCTCAATCTCGGATTGTCCTCGATGATACAAAATGACATGAAATTTGTAGAGCACGGCCGTCCACGCTGCCTGTGCTTTCCGGTATCTCTGCGGTGAGCCGAAAAACGAGGAGACATCTTCCCGCGTGCCAAAACGCTTGACGGCGTCGATGAGTGCCTGACAGTGACGATCATTCAAAGCCTCGAGAGGAAGAAACACTTCATGCAGCAGCAGATGTGTGATCACCCAGTTCATCCGTTGCTGAGAACTTCGAGGGCTGTAGCCAAGATGAACCCCTTCATCGATGAGTTGTTGCATCGCCATCGCCAAGCCAGTTTCTTGCAGCAATGGCTCCAGGTGAATAGTTGGCACGGCGATCAGCCAATCCCAGTCCAACGTGGCGTATCCTCGTGAGACCAGGAAATACAGATAGGGACGAGCTCGATAAGATACCCGGTTACACCATTCTCGTGGGCCGGTTCCATAGAGCCGACCTACCCGCTCCACTAAGGGAGCCTCAAACCACATTTGGAGATCTGGATAAGCCTGGAGAAACTGAGCGTAGCAGCTCTGATGAAAGTACTCGGTCTCCAGATTGGGGTAGTGACGCCGAACAAACGCATGATATTCCTCAGCCGGCGCATGGCGCGGCGCACCTCCTGGCTGGTGGGAAAGAAGCGATGTCATTGGCTCTCTCCTTTCCCCAGAGCTCGTTGATATTCTACAACCATCATCGGATCAGATACCTGGGTATACATCCGTGTTGATTCTGGCGAAGCATGTCCCAAGCGTTTCTGCAAGGCTAACTCTCGCATGCCTCCTTCCCACATGCGTGTAGCATGGGTATGTCGGAGGGCATGAGGCGTGACCCACGGCTCTCGAATGCTAAGCCGCTCGCAGTGGCGTTCAAATAACTTGACCAGCGCGTGATAGCCCAGCGGCTCTAAACGACGTTTTCCCTGACCACCTACCAGAAACACCAGAGAACTCTCTCCTTCTTGGGGACGCTCTTGCATCACATAAGTACTCAGTGTCAGGAGCGTTTCCGGTTCGTACAAATCGACGACGCGCTCACGCCGCGATTTGGTACGCACTCCCTTCGGATGATCATCGCGATACCGAACGATCACACGCCTTTTCCCATACTGGATATCCTCCAGATGTAAATTGAGGATCTCGCCTGGTCTCAACCCCCCTTGCAGCATGAGCAAGATCATGGCCTTGTCCCGGCAATTTCGTAGTGAACCCAGCAGAGCAGTAATTTGCTCCTCACTCATCGGGCGTGGAACCCGGCTGATCGTTTTGACTCGGACTACGCGACGAATGGGGCGTTGCTGGCTGGCATGTCCCATGAAAGGCTGATGGCGCGTCGGCACTCGCGCAGTTACAGGATCATCGGTTTTCTGTATCGGATTCTCCCTGCCAGACAATCGCCCAGAAAGGATGAGATATTCATAGAACGAAGAAACTGCAGCGAGAATACGATTAATACTGGAAGCAGAAAGATGAGTAGCAGGCTGGCTGGCCTCGGTCGTACACAGGACAAGGCCCAGTCGTTGAACCTGTTTCCGATTCGGGACGGCGCGCAGATAAGCCAACAAGTCGAGTGCATGGATTGGAGTGAAGTCAAGGTAGGTCAACTGCTGCTGTTCGAGAAAAGACATGAAGTGAAGCAGATCGTAGGCGTAGGCGGCCTGCGTATTTGGCGAAAAACCGCGAGCGTGTAAATGGCGCATGAAGCCGGAGACGGCTTCGATAGGCTGATCGTTTCCATCTAAAAGTTGATACGACACTTCGGAGCAGTCATTCTGCTTCGTTCGTTGGACTTTCATGAAACATTCCTCCTTCATCTCTAGAACACCTGATCTTAGTAAAAGAAACGAGGCGTTCGTGGGTTTTGGGAGAAGTGTCTACATAACATTGTAGCGAACACGTTTTTGCATCTCTTCAGGGTCGTTCTCGGCCATCAGTCCACCCGACGCAAAACGAATCCATTCACAAAGCTGGTTGTAGCGTTCCGCGATATTCGTGGTCTTGGTGATCTGCTCACGTAAGGGGATATCGGAAATGTACCGGAGCAAAAAGATGGTGCGGACAACTCTTCCTAACTCTCGAAACGCCTGGTAGAGACGATTTTTCCGACTCTCATGGCCCAGCTTGCGCAGCAAAATCGAGGGTTGCAGCTTTCCGACACGAACGGAGAGCGCTACCTGCATCAGATCCGTCCAGTGCGTCTCCAGCAAGACCCAATCGATGGTATCTTTAAACAGGATATCGATATGCTTGTAGACGGTCTCTTTCTTCGGACGGTAGAATTTGAGGTCTTTCCAGTGGCGAATTCGAGGCATGAGTTCAATTCCAAACAAATAGGAGAGGGCAAAAAGAGCGGTTGATTGTCCCTGGGTATCCGAGTGAATCACTTTCGGTTGGATAGCAGACGTATTGCCGATCAAGGCATCGATCAAAAAATTCCCCTCCCACATGCCGCAATTCAAAAAGTGGGAGTATAAGGCAATATAAAGAGAAGAGACAACATGATAGGCAATACCACCATAGGACCCATAGCGGATATGATAGGAAGACACCAGGTTGTTCTCAGAGAGATCTACCTGCGTTCCATCAGCCGCTGCTACATTTTCATCTCCCCAGCATTTCGGCAGATCATATTGGGCGTAGCGGTTGATCAGGTCAGCCTTGGCTGCCTCCAGTTTGTCCAGGGTGATATGACGGCGGTTCACAAAGGTAATTTCATGTTCGCTCACGATCCTGCGCATATGTTTGGCCATTTGAGCGGCCCCCATATTGGTACCGTAGGCAAACGACGTGATGACATAGCGCTCGTCAGGATGCGCTAGCTTGGGGTCGGAGCCAGAGATCGGTCCAAAATGCCTCGTCCAGTGAATCTCTTCATTGGTATCCCAGAGCACATCGAGGACCGATCGATCAGGCATATGATGACGCAGGGCTTCTTGCAGCGCCACTCGACTGGCTGGCACAGCTTTTGCTTTGAGCCGTTTGAGCACTGGTTCTCCTTTGGCCGTGATTTCCAGCGATTTGTTCCCAGGGAACGCTGCGTCTACCTGAGCGGCTACCTCCGTCAAGCGTTCACGCAACTGGGCCACAAACGTGTGGGCATCGGAAGGAAGGCCCACTTCCTGACAATACTCTGCAATTTGTGGCTCACACATTGCCCAGGGCAGCAACTGCGCGCGATAATCAGCGAAGCGTTCTGATCCCTCGACCGCCAGATCCCCAGATTTCAATTCGTCGGCGACGGCAGCAAAGATGCAGACCTCCATACACCGTCGCACCAGTTTTGTGCGCTTTTTGCGTTTGACTCGAATCAGGCGTTGCCAGACCTCAGAGGCAAAAGAAAGATCAAGTGTGTCTGGCACAAAGAGACTGCGACGGTTTTCCTGCGTGAGCATGAAGTTCAGGGAGGTAATGAGCACTTGATCTTGCGTGGTCGAACGAATGGGAAGGGAACGAACAAGCTGGAAGAGCGCTCTGCGATGGCTCTTATAGAAGGACCACATCAAGGGTTGGTATTCATCGGTGAGTGAGGCTGCAACCTGTTGACATTGCTCTAAGAGCTGTTCTTGACCACCTCGCTTCTCCAGGATCTCTCGCAGATGACGGCCTACCGTTGCATCGTCCTGCTCTTTGTCTTCCACCGCTGTTTCCACCACATGCGTGAGCGTTTCGACAAGCTGGGCCGTGGTCGCGGCTTGGGCATCTCGCGCCAGTTGGAGCGCTTCTTTGGCCCGCACCTGGATAGTAGACATGCGCTTGACAAACATATCAATCAGATCATCCTGCGTACTCATCTGCGTCTGTCTGATGAGACAGGCAAGCAGGGTGAGACGCTTGGCTGGGGCATACTCCTGAAGTTCGCTGGCATCCAGGGCGCGAGCCTCTGCGGCAAAATGTTTGATGATGGCAGGAGGAATATCCTTGAGCAGGGGTTCCATCACCCCCAGTTCCATGAGCCAGGCCAGGCGATCTTGCCATACTTTCAAGTGTGAGAGGGTTGGACTTGGCGGAACGAGTTTGATCTGAGAGAAAACAGAGCGATGCGAGGGAAGTTGCACCTCAAAGAGTGCTTCCAGGCCATGTTGGATGTCAGAGGTCATACGGCGCTGCACCAATCGGCAGATCCGTCCATAGACCAGTGTGCGAATTCTTCCGGTAAGACGATCCAGGGTACTAAAGGCGGGCATTTCGTAGCGCTGTTTGATGAGTTCTTCCAGGGCCGCGTTGATCATATCCGCCGGGTTGTCCATCGTGCGCACCGCACGCAGGAGGGTGCGGAGGATAACCCGGCGTGCTTCTTTGCCATAGGGGAGGATCTGGTAGTACTCGCGCACCACCTGATGATGCCGATACAGCGTCCGATCATGGTCATATCCAGGTACCACCTCTGCGGGAAGATTGAGCGCTTGACGAACATGGTCTACCAGTGGAGCAGGAATATCACTCAGCGCGGGAAAATAGCCCAGACACGGAAAGAGCTTGATCCAGAGCATGAGGTTCAACTGGTTTTGCGCCGTTCGAGTCATCGCGCTGACAAAGCGGCGTTCTTCTTCCGTTGGGGTATAGGCTTCAATCAGTTCTTTGGTAGAGTAACTCCGTTTCATCCGACGATAAATCGTTCGCTCAAGAGCGGTCATAGTCAAACTCCCTTGCCACATGATCTGTATATCTTTATCTTTCGGCGTCATGTACTGCCGCTAAGATAGCTTATTGACACCAACAGACGCAACTGGCCGGGACGTTTGTCTGTCAAGGCCGTTGGTGACAGTTTTTTTCATCTGCTCAAGTTTTTTGCCCTGTTCTATTGAGTGACCCCATATTCCCGCAGCGGCGCGCGCGCAGTCCCAAAGGCTCAGAGACGCGCATGGGACTGGCCTCCCTCTTTGGCACCTGGATGGCCCAACAACCTCAATCCTTTTCAGCAGTGCTTGGCGTGGCTTTTCTCTCCATCTTCCTTGGGCTAAGTCTGAACAGTATCCGGCAGATCCAACAGTTGACGAACTACCGCTTAGGAGCTTATGATTACTTTCCGATGTGGTAACCTGACTTGTTCTTGAGCTTGCAAGTCGGCAGCGGCAAGAACCGGCAACGCTCCTTTCTCGACATTTGGAACGGCACCAAGCCGTTCTTTCTTCGTGTTCGTAAAGCCAGAAACTATCTCAAGTATGCTGAGGAAAGGGATTGGCCACCTGACCAAGCGGAATTTCCGGCAATCCTGGCAGTATGCGAGGACACTCAAACTCAGAAGGAACTGAAGCGGCAGATCAAGCACGCACTCAATGACAGCGATGCGGACGAAACTCTCTTTGCCACGACGACACGGCAACAACGGACCACTCAAAGCAAACCAGCTGAACGGATATGGCTTAGGGTTGGGTGGGACGGGGTAGCGAAGGGGGCTACGTTTGCGTCCTTCTTTGTTAATCCGTAAGTGCGAAGCACTTGGGGATGCGGGCTCCTTTCAAGGAAACTATGGTACGCCCTATTGAGTTTGTCAGCTTCTTGTAAGGTTTCTCTCGGTACACTAGATGTATGAGATTACTGATTGTTGAGGATAATCATAAGATCGCGAACGTCGTACGCGACGTATTAATGGCTGAATCGTTTGCCGTTGATGTCTGTTACGACGGGGAGGGCTGTCTGTACTAATAATCTGGCTGTTTCTTCTTCTCTGTCCATTTTTCCTCAAACCCGTTTACTATTCGTTGCTCTTCCCTGTTGCTTCCTGGGCCTTGAGAGGCTGGTTGCGTTGGCATGGCATCGTATTTGATTTGCGCTGGTCAGGCCTAGTGCTCTGTCAAAGCAAAACTGACAGGCAAAAATGATGAGGTATTCTTGTGTTTATCCCAGGACTCAGCCGGGAGACATTGATCTCATTCTGCGGGTCATGTAGTAAATTGGATGAAACTCCGACCGAATTCAAGGTGAAACCGAGAAAATCAGCGCGAAACCCAGGAATCATCCACAATGCAAGTTGAACGATGGCTCTGTAGGTGGCTCGTGACACGCATCATCTGTAAATTCCAGGTCTAGTGATCGGGGAATTCCCGTCTTTTCTGGCCGAAAGGGAAAGCATGCGTGCCAAATGTCAAACCTTCAGACCCTTTCATGTATGGGCTGATGCATGTAAAGCTCGCAATACTTGTGGTGCTGACTATCCGAATTGACAAAAATGAAGTTGAACGATCTGCTTGTGGAGCAGTTTTACCAAGTCCTAATTGGTCAATTCCTTAGTTTCACCACTACAGTTGCACTTAATAAACTGAACAATAGATCTGCAAATGAATACGGAACTTCATGATTATGCTTCGCCATCAGAGAGAAGAAGACCTGAAATACGGCTCAATTCTTTACAAGAGAGCTATAAATGGTATGCTTAAGAGTAAAGTGAACAAGGTAAAATTGATAGAATAGATGCTCAGAAGAGCGGGCATTGTCTTGCTTCATCATAAAGGCAAAGAAGAAGACCCATCAAAAAAGGATTCACGTATGAGAATAGTCGTAGTTAGACATGGGCAAGATGAACATGGCTATCGCGGAGGTTGGAGCCAACGAGGATTAACTGAGGAGGGAAAGATGCAGAGTCAGTTGCTTGCAAAACATCTCAGCAACTCCTGGCAACCACTCAAGTTCCTCATCAGTAGTGACTTGAGACGTGCTAGGGAGACAGCAGAATACATTAGCCAAGAAATGGAGTTGCCCATCCACAGTTCACCGCTTTGGCGTGAGATGAATAATGGTGAGCTTGCTGGTATGCCAAATTCTCTGGCAGAGCAATTGTATCCAGGACTTTTTGCATCTTCCTTAGAAATGGATGAACCCTATCCTCATGGCGAAAGCCCTCGACAGTTCTTCCAACGTATTACGCACGCATTTGAAGGGCTGTGCGAAAAGATGATCACACTGCAAATTTCTTCAGAAATCATTGTGGTCACACATGGTGGAGTAATCACTATTCTCTCGTACTTTTTGAATGGTTCTGTATGGAGTAACAAAGAGCCGGCCATTCCCACCAATGCGGCCAGTATTCATGAAATTTCCTATCAAGAAGGTAAATGGCTCTTTACGACCCAAAATCATATCGACCATTTGAGCATCAAAGGATAAGGTGGCTTTTTCATTTTTTCCTTCTCTTGAACTAACAAAGATAAACACACATAAATGAAGCTTCATGAACTTCCCCTCATGTGAGACACTAGAGATGAAATACAACTGAAAACGATCTCTATGGAAGGAGAAGTTCATGATGCAAGACCCGTATACCATGCTGTCTGGAAGCAAAACGACCTCCACTGATATCTGCCGATGGGCGCAAGCTCTTTTTCTATTGCACGAGCGCATTGCAGCACGCTTCGCTCGTCCAGAGCCACGTCGTCGTGTCCTCTTGTATCTGCAAGGGATCCTGAGTGAAATCTCTCGAAAAAACGGCTGGCAATTGGCTGAACATGCTGGAGAAGCTCGCCCTGATGGCATGCAACGCCTGCTCTCGCAAGCCGTCTGGGACACTGATGGCGTGCGCGATGATTTGCGTACGTATGTGCTTGAACAACTGGGCTTGCAGTCGGCTATCCTGGTCATCGACGAAAGCTGCTTTCCCAAGCGAGGCAAAAAATCAGCTGGTGTTGGTTTGCAGTATTGCGGAACCACGGGCCGGGTCGAGAATTGTCAGGTCGGAGTCTTTCTTGATGATAAGTGGAATTGAAAACAATTGCCACTTATCTCCTAATATGTGGATTTGACGCTCGATTCCTCTGCCATTTTTCCAGGGAACGAGGGTCAATTCCACATATTCTCGTATGTGACGGCCAAAGGACATACTCTGATTGATCGTGAACTGTATCTGCCCTTAGACTGGTGTGAGGATCGCGATCGGTGTCGAGCCGCAGGCATCCCGGACTCAGTTCGCTTCCAGACAAAGCCACAACTGGCTCAAAAGATGATCGAGCGGATTTTCCAGGCTCAGATCCCCATTTCCTGGGTCGTGGCTGATACGGTCTACGGTGGCAATCTGGACCTGCGTACCTGGTTGGAAGCGCATGGGTATCCCTATGTGATGGCTGTGGCTTGCAATGAACCTGTCGGATTCCAGACACCGACCGGACGGAGACGCGAAGAGGCAGCATTGGTCGAAGCGTCCGTCCTTCACGATGGGAACTGGCAGCGCCTGTCAATGAGCGAAGGCACCAAAGGCCCCAGACTTTTCGACTGGGCAATCATCCCTATGCTGCACCAGTGGGAGGATGATGGAAAACATTGGTTGCTCATTCGTCGTAGCCTCGCTGATCCCAAAGAGAAAGCGTACTACTTTGTCTTTGCCCCGCAAGGAACCACCCTGCCAGCAATGGTCAAGGCCATTGGCGCCAGATGGCGTGTTGAGGAAAATTTTGAAAACGGCAAAGATCTCGGCATGGACCACTACGAAGTGCGGAGCTTCATCGGTTGGTACCGGCACATTACACTCGTGCTGTTGGCTCTTGCTTACCTTGCAGGAATTTGCGCAGCAGAGCGTTTCCCCACTGGTCATCCTACGACTTCTGCGTCTGCTACCCAACCTCCCGTACTTCCCCTGACCATTCCTGAAGTGCGCCATTTGCTTGCATGGCTTATCTGGCCTTTGTCTTCGTCCACACGCCGGGTGCTTGCCTGGTCGTGGTGGCGTCGTTGCCACCAAAGCACGGCGAGCTACTACCACATCAAACGTCGTTTGAAGGCCGGCTAATCCTGGCTGATTCCTACTCTCTTGGCTTTGCCCTGGCGCGTGTCATTTCCTAGACACGCGCAGAAATTTCCTGGAAGTGTTGGAGTTCCTGGAAATTTCTGCACGTGTTGTCTCCCATGTGTCTTTCCTCGAAAGGAGTTCTGAGAGTATGACTCTTCTTCCTGTCGCAGACGGTGCTCGTCTGCTTGGCATTCATCCCAAGACCCTCCACCACTGGCTCAAAGAGGCCAATATGCTCCTGGTTACTCACCCGACGGATGCACGTATCAAATGTGTGACGGAGGAACACCTGCAACAAGTAGCCAGCTTGCATGGGCGCCCACTCCAGGCATCTCGGCCATTGGATGCAGCCTCTCCACCTCTCATTTCGTCTCAGGTGAGCGTTCCCCATGTGTCTGAAAACGAGGCGGAGTCTGCTTCCACAGCCTGTTCGTTCCTCACCACCCAAGGCTCTGAAGCAGACCTGCTCCAGAGACTGTCTGGTCTGGAAACGAAGATCGCTACGCTTCAGGAGCAGTTTGCCCAGCTCACGCTGGCACTCCTCCAAGAGCGGGAGAGATCGGTTGAGCGTCGCCTCACGACCCTGGAGTCCCTCATGCAACCACTGGTGGGAACGCAGCTCTCCGCACTGCCGACACCTGGGGTTGAGCAAGAACCTCCTGGTCCACGGCGTGCGCCGAGACCTCTGCATCCCGTTGAACAACTCGCTCGGTCTCGCATGCCTCCCCTGATCGAATACAGCGCGCCGGGCACCTACGTGATCATCAGTTCGCAAGAAGGCGAGGTCCATCTGGAACCCAATTCGCGCGCGTGGTTTGACTGGTTGGCTACCCTTTCCTCTTTCCGTTTCGTTGGACCTATGGGGCGCTTTACGGGGCATCGAGGATACAAGGATGGTCAACAGACGCGCTATTGGTCGGCTTCTCGTTGTGTCCGCCGTCATACCTACAAGCAGTATCTTGGCATGACGGAGAGCTTGAGCATTGCCAACCTGGAGCGCACAGCTGCCAGGCTCCAATCTGACATCGAAGCGCGCTAGATTGTCGCGCTCTTTGCTGTCAATGATCTCTTCTGGTTCCCAACAAGTGCGACTGTAGTGTTCACGCTGATTTCCTGGGTTTCACCCAAAAATCCGCATGAGTTTGGCCCAATTTACTATCATGCTCAAGCGAGAAGGCGGGGTCCGATCGCTCACCTGCTCAGGGACCTCTGCCAATTCCTTCCGCAACGCTTTGGGATTGACAGAGACGCCTTTTAAGAGGATGGCAGAGACGCTGGGAATCTCAGCGAGCAAGAGGGGAGGAGCCAGGCGCATACGCCCATCCTTCACCAAGATGGCGGAAGAACGTTTTCGTTGAGACAGAACTTTTCCTCCACGCACCCGACGTCGCTTCTCACCAGTCAGAGTTCTTCTCGTCGCCGAGGAAGTAGACCGCGCTCAATCGCTACCGCGACTGCTGCGGCTCGCGAGTCTACATCCAATTTGGTGTAGATGCTGTTCAGATAGGACTCGACCGTGCGGCGGGTAATCCCCAGGCGCGCACCGATCTCCTTGCTCCGTTCTCCCGTTGCGATTCCGGCCAGCACCTCCTGCTCACGCTCGGTCAGTTGAACATTGCTGTTGCCGGGTGGGGGTGATGCTGGGGCTGCCCGACGCGCCGCGTAGTCCAGGACTCGTTGCAGCAGCTCTGGCTGCAGCAGCATCTCGCCACGAGCGGCGCGCTCAATTGCTTGCAGGACCGTCTCAAGGCCGCTGTCTTTGAGCAAGTAGCCACGCACGCCTGCTTGCAGGCTGCGCAGCATCAGTTCGTCTTCATCATAGGTGGTCAGTACGATGATGGCGATGTGCGGGAATGTCGCCCGAATCTGCTCAATCGCCTCCAACCCATCCATTGCGGGCATACGCAGATCCATCAACACGACATCGGGCACCAGCTCGCTGACCAGGTGGATCGCGGCGACGCCGTCAGCGGCCTCCCCGACCAGCTCGATCCATTCCTCCATGTCGAGCCTCAAGCGCAGGCCCGTGCGGACCACCGGGTGATCGTCGGCGATGACGACACGAATCTTCTCAGACATCCGTGTGCCCCTCTCCACTCAAAGACGGTGAGACCTCCTGCTTGAGAGGGTGGGCTGGATCGTGAGATGTGGCGAGAGGAACACGGAAGCGGAGGGTAGTTCCTGCTCCCTTCGCACTGCTGAGCAACAAGCTTCCCCCGACCAGCTGCGCGCGCTCTTGCAAGCCCAGCAAGCCATAATGCCCGGAGTGGAGCTCCGAGCTTTCAGGATCAAAGCCCTGGCCATCGTCCTGCACCGTGACCTCCAGCCACTTTTCCACGACCCTCGCTTCGACGTTCACGTGCCGGGCCTTGGCATGACGTGTGGCATTGCTTAACGCTTCTCCAATGACGCGCAGGACATGCTCGCAGTGCTGAGGTGGAGTATGCACCAGGTCATCCAGTTCGGTATGGCACGCGATCCCGGTCATCTGGAAAAAATGCGCGATCTCTTCCTGAACGGACGCGACGAACTGCTCAATGCGAGGGGTCTTCGCGCGCATATCACGAATGGCGTGACGCGCATCCACCAGGGCTGTATACGCGCTGGAGAGTGTCTGGCTGAGAACCTGTTGCGCCTGGAGGTAGTTCTGCCGATCCATCTGAGCAGAGGTGACTTCCAATTGCATGACCATCCCGGTCATGTCCTGCAGCAGCGTATCATGCAGTTCCCGCGCCATGCGCTGGCGTTCGGCGAGCCGGGTCAGCGTTTCAATCTGCCTGGCCGAAGCAGCAAGCTCGCGATGAGCTGCCTGTAACTCTCGATGCGCCTGTTCGAGCTGCGCCTGTGCGTGCGCTTGCTGGAGATACACGAGGACGTAGCCGAGCACAAAAAAGACCATCGTGGTGACATCGGATTGGTTCCAGATAGTGAACCAAAAAGTCGCCAGGCTTGTCCCCAAGGAAATGATAGAGAAGATTTTCATGCCCAGCGGGGCCACAAAGAGAAGGAGGGAGCCTGCGGCAATCAGGAGCATCGGACCAACACGTTTGAACATCGTCAGGGCACACAGCACCAGTGCCAGGTAGAAATCCAGCGTGGGAGTGAATGGCACTCCCACCATCTGCAAGGTGAACACCAGCAGGCCCTGCCCCAGAAAATACAACCAGAAGAACCTGGGCGGTACCCGGTCAGAAAGTCCCATCCAGAGCAAGAAGCTATACAGCGCGACCAACAGGAGAAAAAGGAGCGTGAGCGAAAGGGGCAGAGGAGGCCTCGCAGCAACCTGCTTCCCCGGTGTGAGAGAAGCTGTACCCATGAAATTACCAAGAAACAGGTTCTCGGCAAGCCATGCGGCAACCGCCATGCCTACCCAGAGCAAGAGAAACCAGCGCAGCGACGACCTGATAGGGGATGGCTTGTTCATCCGACGGGCCTCCTTCCTTGAGAAGCGACGCTTGTGAGCTTTCCCACCAGTATACCATCGCTTCCATCCCCTGCCCACGCCTAAATTACGGCAGTAAATTACTACCGTAATTTGTATCCCTTTTGCAGACATTTCTACAAGGTAAGTTCCACGATGACAGGCGGCAGAACAGGCTGCTAGAGTAGCCAGTGGAACACTCTCGCTTCTTGGAAGACGAGCAGGTATCTGTCCCGTATCGTTGTCCGGTGTGATGATCTTCCTTGCTTCTCGACGAGAAATACCCGGCGACACAGGTGAAAGGAGAACAGAAAGAGCTATGGCTGAGACATCCACGACCCATCCGCAGGCTGGGCCTGAGCATCCGACCGCACCACAGAAACCGACACTGCAGCGCTTTCCCATGCTCTGGGAGCGGCTTGCGTTAGGAGGTATTCTCCTCCTCTCGATCGGTATGGACTTCTACCGGCTGGGCCAGAACGGCTTCGGTTCGTATTATCCGCCCGCTGTGCTGAGTATGATGGACAACTGGCATAATTTCTTTTTTGCCGCCTACGATCCCGGAGGCTTCACTTCGCTTGATAAGCCCCCAGTGGGTTTCTGGTTCCAGGTCCTGAGCGCCAGGATCTTCGGCTTGAATACGGTCAGCGTCCTGCTGCCCCAGGCGCTGGCCGGAGTGCTGTCCGTGCTCCTGCTCTATTATCTGGTGCGGCGTCACTTCGGCGTCGTGGCCGGCCTGCTTGTCGCGCTTGCTCTGGCCATCAGCCCGGTCAGCGTGGTGACCAATCGCAATGCGACCATCGATAGCACGCTGACCCTGTGCCTGCTCCTGGGGGCGTGGGCAGTGATGCGGGCAGCGGAGACCGGGCGTTTGCGCTGGTTGCTCTTCTCAGCCCTCTTCGTCAGCATCGGCTTCAATATCAAGATGCTGGAGGCGTACCTGGTGGTGCCCGCCTTCGGCTTGCTCTACCTGCTGGCTGCTCCCACCAGCCTCAAGAAGCGCGTGCTCCATCTTGCCCTCGCCCTGCTCGTGCTGCTGGTTGTCTCCTTCTCATGGGTGCTGGTAGTGGACCTCATCCCGGCGTCGCAGCGGCAGGTTCGAGACGTGAATGTAGCCCCGATCCTGGCCGGTTTGCGCGTCCGGGCGCTCGGCGGGCGTGGCATCGACCGCGAGCCACACCACCTCCTCGGTGGGCAACTCGGCGAGGACACCGCACACGCACAACGCCTGCAACTGGTCAAGATCGATCTTCCCGTCGGCCAGGGCCGCATAGACACTGGGCCACTTTCGCTCGAAAAAGGGCAACTGCGACAGTTCGGGCAAGCTTCGCGCCTGTGGGCTGCTCAGCAAGCCGTCGCACAAGCTAAACAGGGCGTCAGCTCGCTGTTCCAGGCAGTCATAGGCGTGCTGACGAAACGTCTTCCATGTGTTAAGGTTCCTCTGGAATTGGCTCCTGGTGTGTTTGTTGTACCTGGAAGCCTACTCCAGCAGGCAATTTTCTGCAACAGAGAATTGCCTGTGTTTACTTTTGTCTAAACATCAATAAGTTAAAGAGCGAGGAAAAGTATGAATGTAGTAACACGAGGTATGAGAAACGCGTTCCGCAACGCCACGCGGACGTTGTCTATAGTCATAATTTTGGGTTTAAGCATCGGCCTGAGTCTGGTTATGCTCATCGCTCACCAGGCGGTACAAAGCAAGATTGCGACGACTAAGAGCTCGATTGGTAACACGGTGAGCATAATGCCGATCGAGGGCGGCACTACACTCAGTGCGGGCGGCGCTTTGTTGAAGACCAGTGATCTTAACAGAGTGAAATCGATAGCACATGTGACGAATGTGAACGAGCTGTTAAGTGATCGCGTGCAACCGCAAGGTACAAACGACCTGGGCGTGCCGGGTGCGCCGCCGAGGGCCGATGGCACGACAAGCCTCAAATCGCCGTACACTGTACACTGCAATGACGGCACGTGCAACGGTGTTGGCAGGACGATATTATGTCTACCTAGCAGCGGCTGCAGTAATGGGCACCCACCCCGCGGCTTCAGCCTGTACATACCTATAGTGGGTACTACCGACCCGACCAATCCGTCCAACATATTTGCCTCATCGATTACTATAACCAGCGGCAATGCTATCGACGGCTCCAAAGACACCAACGACGCCATGGTTAGTAAAGCTATAGCACAAAAGAATAACCTAAGGGTAAGCTCGACATTTACCGCTTACAACAAAACGTTGACTGTGAGCGCAATTTTCAACAGCGATACGCAGGATGGCAACCAGACCATCATTGTCAGCTTGCCGACGGAGCAACACCTGACCGGCAAGACTGACGCAATCACCAGCGCGACCGCCACGGTTGATTCGCTGGAGAACCTGAGTTCTACTGTCACGGCCATTAGCAATGCCCTCTATTCGTTAGCGGATGTCACCAGTGATGTCGGCCAGGCCAACGCTGCGCTGCAACCGCTGGATAGCGTCAAGAATATCTCGCTCTACAGCCTCATCGGCGCGGTCATTGCTGGCGCGGTCATTCTCCTGCTCACCATGATCATGATCGTCCGCGAGCGCAAACGGGAGATCGGCGTGTTCAAAGCCATAGGGTTCAGCACTATCCGTATCATGTTTCAGTTCATGGCCGAAGCGCTCACACTGACGCTTTTAGGTATGGGCATAGGCGTGCTGGTCGGTGTGCTGGGCGGCAATCCGGTGACGACCACGCTGGTCAACAACAGCATGAACTCGATCAATAGTGGCGGGTCGACGGGGAAAGGCGGCGCTCCGGGCTTTAGCACCATCCAAAACATCCACGCCCAAATCGGCTGGAGCGTCATCCTCTACGGCCTTGCCGCCGCGGTGATCATCGCCCTGGTCGGGAGCGCCCTGGCCTCGTTCTTCATCAGCAACATAAGACCAGCCGAAGTATTAAGGAGCGAATAGCCATGTTACACGTTACAGACGTCAAACGAATGTTTCATGCCGGAGGCATCAAAGTACTCGCCGTCAACGGCGTCAGCTTCCAGGTCGACCAGGGCCAGTTCGCCAGCATCGTCGGCCAGAGCGGCAGCGGCAAAACCACGCTCATGAGTCTGCTCGGTGGTCTTGATAAGCCGACTGAAGGAAGTATTGAGATGGACGGCAAAGACATCGCCAAGATGCACGACCACTCCCTCATCGGTTACCGTAGCAAACAGATCGGTTTCGTCTTCCAGAGTTACAACCTGGTACCGAACCTGACGGCCATGGAGAACGTGATGTTGCCCATGGAGGCCGCCAAAGTACCGGTCCGCAAACGGAAAGAGCGAGCCGTAGAACTACTGAGAGCGGTAGGGTTTACAGACGACCAAATGAAACGGAAGCCAGGAAAACTGAGTGGCGGCCAGCAGCAGCGGGTAGCGATAGCGCGGGCACTTGCCAATAAACCGAGCCTGATTCTAGCCGACGAGCCGACCGGCAACCTGGACAGCCAGACCGGTCAAATGATATTCGACCTGCTCAAAGGTCTGGCCCATAGCCAGCGGACGACCGTCATCGTTGTCACGCACGACCTGTCCATGGCCAGACAAGCCGATATGATGTTTCAACTCAAGGACGGAAAGTTCATCGAGGAAGAGGGATAGTCTGTAATTCCCAACATTGAGCGAGAAAACAGTGCGCGGGTATGCCAGTAATATGCTCTCCAAATTGCAGTTGGCAGACCGCGCCCAGGTGTAAATCACGGGATGATGATAGCGGAATCTGTATCATTATGCTGGTCGCATAATAAGCGACATAAAAGGGAAGATGCGTATCTTTTCGCTCTCTATCGTCAAGATCTGCTTCGTAGGCTGCTTCATGCCTGCTGTCTGCGAACCCGCGTAATGATACAGATTCCGCTATCATCATTCCGTGATTTACGCTCGCCGTAGGTGAAGCCATCGAGGCGCACGGCAAATTGAAAAGTGATGGTTCTCTGACGGCGTCGAATGTCGTTATCATACCATCGGACGTTCCGTCGGACGTTAGCACGAAGTAAAAGATGAGGCTGACACTTTGACACAGAGTGTCAATCTTGAGAATCAGTGGGCGGAAATCTGGCAATGAAGTGGGCGGTACAACGAGCATGAGGCTACAAAAGAAGAGGACAGTGGAGTGGCTCTGCGCTTCTTACAGCTTTGCTGGCTCTTCCCTCCTGATTGCTGGCCCTCCCACATCCTTGTCAAAGATGTTCACGATCTGTCTCATTTCATTGTCACATGTACAGAAAGGAACGAGAGATGAGCGCACAACCGCAACCCAACAGCATAAATTCAGACATTGAACGGAAACCTGCCCGCCGCCCAGCCGGAGCCTATGACCCGGCAAAGGCGCTTGCCGCGGTGGAAGCAGTGCTCGCCGTTGTCGCGTTCGCCGTGCTGTGCGCCGTGGTGCTGTCCATCGCGCCTCAGCTGGCTGAGCCCGATGACGATGCCTACCAGACATCGATCGTGGCGATGACCGAGGGGCATTTCCTGAGCCTGTCAGCCGCGCAGGTAACTGCCCTGACCGAACAGCTATTCAGCCGGCCCGGACTCGGAGGTGCCAACGGCGGAGTCCCGACCCCGAGCCAATGGGTCGAACTGTCCAACGGGCGGTATATCAGCGAGAAGGACCCCGGCTATCCGTTCCTCGCGGCACCGTTCCAGGCGCTCGGCATCATCCGGTGGGCGCAGCTATTCTACGGAGCCCTGGCCTGCCTTGGGCTGTTCGTCGGCGCCCGGCGCTGGCTCGGGCGCTGGGGCGGCCTGGCGGCGGTGGGCCTGTACTGCTCATCCGGAGCGGCGCTGCTGTTTGCCTGGCGCGATTACATGCCGACGTTCACCGACGCCTCGCTCATCGCGGCGGGTTCCGGAACCCTGCTGTGGGCGGTGCTGGCAACCGAGGCCAGTTCCCGGCGACGCACCTGGGCCGGCCTCGCCGGGTTCGTGGCTCTTGAGATCGCGACCTTCGTCCGCTATACCGACATCGTAATCCTCGGCTGCGCCGTCGTGGCCGTGATCGTGACGTGGCGGCTGCGGGCAGCTTCGCTGCCCCTCCGCACGCTGTGCTGGTGGCTTACCTCGGTAGCGATCTTCGGCGCTGGCGTGGCCGTCTTCGATGACCTGGTCTACGGCGGCCCGCTCACAACTGGGTACCGGCCCGGTGAGATCCAGTTCGGCCTCGGCGCTATCGTGCCGAATCTGCAGTTAATGCCCGCGCACCTGATGCAGGCCATGCCGATGCTGGTGCTCGGGCTGGCAGCGCTTGCGTGGATCATCGTGCGGAGGCTGGTGCTGCGGCGGGCCGACGGCCAGGCCGGCGCCGCAGCCCGCCGCGATCTGTGGGTCGGCCTGGCCCTGGCCGCGTCGTGGTTGGCGGTCTGGGGCCTCTACTCCGCGTACTCCTGGACGAATGATCCTTCCGAAGACACCTTGCAGGCGGCCAGGTTCTACGTTCCGGCGATCGGCGCGATCGCCCTGCTCGGCGCCTGGCTGGTGACCAGGATTCCTGGCCGTGCATGGCTGGCCGGCGTGATGTTAGCCGCCGTTGTCACGGCGATGTTCGTCCTGGGCGTGTGGTCCTTCCATACCATGATGGTCGCGGACGGTCTCTCCGAGCGCGCCTGCGTCGCTCAAAACCTCTGCGACGCGCCAGTTTGGCAGGGGAGTCCCCTGCCAAACTCACCTGTTCATGTTCATTCTTCCTTGTCGTTGGGTACAATCCCACAAAGGTGGAAATTCGGCAATGAAACCCATCTGGCTCGCTCTTGTAGTGAAAGCTCATCAGTAGACGACTTGAAGCATCTTTCTCTGTTTCAGTTGCGATTCCTTGAGATCCTTTCATAGCTCTGCAAGAAGAGAGTCACCAAAAGTGGGCCAGTTCCTTCTGGGGGTAACGCTCATATGTCATTTGCTCCAATAAATAGCGCTGAATTTGAGGAATTAAATGGCCCATGATGTAAAAGTGGGCAAAGGAAACGAACATTTTCCTTTCCTCTTTTCGCACACAAAAATCACTGGTATTTTTATCCGAAAGTGGGTAAAATAATCCCACCAAATGAGGTTTTCATTCCCATCATCTACGTAGCGAGGAAAAAGCATGCCAGGACAGACGTTTGCCTATCTGCGCGTTTCCAAACTCGATCAGGATCTGGAAAAGAACAAGCTGGACATTTTGAAGCTGGCCAATGAGGCCCATCTGGGGCACGTCCAATTCGTCGAAGAGAAGATCTCTGGAAAAGTCTCCTGGAGGAAGCGGCGGATCGCGACCATTCTGGAGGAGGCCGAGGAGGGTGATGCCATTATTGTGAGCGAATTATCTCGTTTGGGCCGAAGCATGTTAGAGTGCATGGAAATCCTGTCGCTCGCCCTGCAAAAAGGCATCCGTGTCTACGCCGTCAAAGGCAACTGGCAGCTCAATAATAGTATCCAGAGTAAGATTGTGGCGGTGGCGTTCGCTATGGCTGCGGAGATCGAGCGCGACCTGATCTCGCAGCGGACCACCGAAGCGCTCGCCGCTCGCAAGCAGCAGGGTATGCCACTGGGTCGCCCCAAGGGGGTTGGGAAGAGCAAACTAGATGCGTATCACGTGGAAATCACGGCACTGCTGAGCAACGGTGCAACCAAGACCTGGATTGCCAAGAAGTACGGAACAACCCGCCGGAACTTGAGCCACTGGATGAAACAGCGCGGGATTGAGTAGGTCGAGCTTCGACAGGTCGAATCGCTTCGCCGAGTCTTTCGCCAGAGAAAATAGAGAATGACCCTCATAGCTCAAAGAGCTACTTCTCATTCTTTTGCTCTTTTTCCTTATGTCCTATTTTACGCGCATCTCGGCGCTGGGTCATGAACGGCTCGGCAAACGGGGCAAGCCGTTCATAAAAGGCCAGCAGGGTGGGTTCGCCCGAAACCGCATAGCCGATGAGAACGGCAACAAAATCGATCACGTCGTAGTGGCCAAAGCGTGCGCGGGCGAAACGCACCCCTTCTGCGATTGCCTTCAGAATTCCCTCGTGAGAGAGGCGATGAGCAAAGACGACCACTTCTCCCATCCAGGAAGGGGTTGAGGGCCTCGATTCCGGAGTAATCTGGATGTTGACCTGTAAATGGGGCATCCTTCCGTCACTCCTCAATGAACCGTGCGCGCTTCTGCCATCAAGCTTGTCACGATCTCTTCCCGGTAGTTGACGATCAAAGAGATATGACCTTCTCCTGGATAGTAGGTCGCTTTGCAGTGGGGAAGCCGTCTTGCCACCGCTCGCCCCATGACAATGGGCACATCTTGATCCAGTTCACCATGCCAGAGGTACATCGTGGGGAAAGCGATGTCTTCGAGCTTGAACCCCCATGGGCGTCCCTCTCCTAACAGGGTATCGTAGGTCAGTCCTCTGGCTCCCTGGCGAAACACTTCCACCATGGAAGCTGCCCACAGGTCGCGGACTTCAGGAGCGAGGAGACTCTTGCGGTCCGGCTCAGGCCAACTCCGCGTGAAACGCGTCAGAGACGATCTTGCCTGTTCCTCGTTCTGAAAAAAACGGCTCATGACCCATATGATGGGGATCAGCAGCCAGGGCAGCCGTTGGTAGAAGCGCGCGCGAACCGGACCCACGCCAGACACGATCCCGCAGGCAGTCAGGCGGTCAGGGATGCTGTACGCGCACGCTAAGGCATAGGGACCGCCTCCAGAGAGGCCCACCATGGCAAAGCGGTCAATCTGCAAGTGGTCAGCTACCTCGACCACATCAGCGGGCCAGTCCAACAGGCGACGGCCCTCCTGGAACTGAGATCGCCCCATCCCCGGACGATCTATGCCAATGAGACGAATCCCCGACTGCTGTGCTGTCCGCGCCAGAATTTCCGCTTCCAGGCGAGAACCACCAAAGTAGAGTAAGGTTTTGCCGGTCGGCATGCCGTAGGTTGTATAGCCGAGAGTTCGCCCGTCACGAAGACGGAGTGTGCTCTCATGGGTCTCAACTGGGTCAGTGCTTGACATAGCACGAGACCTCCTTCCTTTTTGAAGCAACTTGAATAGTTGGCTCTCCGTACTACTTGGTACAAGCAAACTGTACCGGAGGGAGAGGATGGAAACAAGTACGCAATTTTATCTGACAGAAGAGCGAAAGAACTTCTTTTGAAAGGAGCAATGTTCATGCCAAGGCAGAAGAAGACCACCGTCTGCCCGCTCGGCGGGGACGGTCTGGGAGGCAAATGGAAGTTTGGGATTCTGCATCAGTTATTGAGTGGACCCAAACGTTTTGGCGAACTCCAGCGGCTCTTGCCCGAGGTGAGCCGACAGATGCTCACGATCCAATTGCGGGAGTTAGAGCAGACGGGATTGCTTGGCCGACAGGCCTATGTCCAGGTGCCCCCGAAAGTGGAATACTCGCTTACGGAACTGGGATGGAGTTTAGAGTCGCTCTTGTGTCAGATGAGAACATGGGAAAAGTGGTACAGCGAGCAGATTGGCCCGCAATACGATTGGCTCGTGAGCCTGGGGGGGAGATGGAAGTTTTGGATCTGGTATCATCTGTTCAGTGGCCCCAAACGCTTCGGCGAGCTACAGCGGCTTCTGCCCCAGGCGAACCGGCAGACGCTCACCGTCCAGTTGCGGGAACTGGAACAGATGGGAGTGCTTCACCGGCAGACATCCGCGCAGACGTCTCCAAAGATCGAATACACGTTGACGGAACTGGGGCACCAGTCAGAGCCGATGCTTCGCCAGATGTATGTCTTGGGAAGATGGTGCTGCGAGCAGATCGGCGTGGAATATGATTGGCCGGTGGGTGATGAGGCGCAAGACCTGGACGTGACTGGAAAAGAACGGGAGCGGTTTCCAACTCAAGCAGGACAGAGCCAGTCAGTCTCTCATCGGACTTTTAGATGAGCCTTCTCTGCGTTGCTCCTTTGCCCTCGTATTCGAGATGTGTCGCGTGAAGAGTAACCAGAAACCATGGCTTGCCCATTTTCTGAGTTTGTAGGATTCTTCTTTACGAACGAGTTTTTCTGCTCTCCTGCCAGTTTTTTTACTTACTGTTCAGCTATTGAACCTCGTTGCGCATCCCGTGGGAGGGTCAGAGCCAGTTCTCGAGGGAGAACATCTCGTTGCGCATCCCGTGGGAATATGCCAATAGTTGCGCAATGCAGAGGTAAATGAGAGAAAAAGGAGGCCAACTTGCCTGAAGAAATTTTCTGTATCATTACTATCCTCTTCACTTTCCACATAAACACATACGTAATACAATAGATAAATTGTACCTTAGGAATGAGTGTACAGACGTGCTTATTTCAAGTCAATCAATTCATTATTTGGCATTACTTATTACTCAGGTAGTCTTGAACATTGTTTTCGTGTCTTCAACATTATTTTCGCTGTACACCTCGGATGAGTTTGGGATTGGGATGGGCAACCCCAGGATGATGCGTTCCTTGGGGCCGCGTAAAGGATCGATGCGCGCGCGGATAGCGGCATCCGCCAGGACGCGAGCGGTTTCCTGGAAGGAGGCCGCCCCCAACCAGCTCGGCGTTTGCAGTGCTGCACGCGAGAGGCCGAGGATCTGGGGGCGCAGGGGGCAGGAGGCTCCGTGGGCGAGGTTCCAGGCCTGCACCTGGTAGGTGTCTACCAGGCTTCCAAGTGCCCATGGGGGTGTCGTCGAGGTAAGGACCCGGCCATAGCGGAGTAACTGCCGCACGATCACCTCCAGATGTTTATCGTGGATAGAGACGCCTGCCACGCTATAGACACGCTGTACTTCACGGATGAGGTAGCGCGCGGTCGCCTCTTTCCCCTGAAAGCGGAGCAGATCCTTGAGATTCAGCGGCCCATCAGCCAGAGGCGTCCCCTTCTCGACCCATTGGCTGGCCCGCACCAACAGGGGCATACCGAACGGGATACGGTAGCGGTGCCCCTGCCCAGCGGCGGGAAGCGTTTGCCCTGCTGGTAAGAGGGTGAGGGTGTGTTGTGTATCTCCTGGAGCGGAGTGAAGGTGAACCGTTCCGGTTTCTTGCGCAAGTGGCGCACAGGAATGGGGGAGGCGGGCTTCTAACAGTTCGTTGACGCGGGGCAGGCCCATCGTAATGTCGCCCTGCGCATGCGCGATCCCGCCGCTATGGAAGGTGCGCATGGTCAATTGAGTTCCCGGCTCCCCGATGGACTGCCCCGCAATCACCCCCACCAGCGTTCCCCGCGCGACCATCTGGCGTTTGGCAAGGTCCCACCCGTAGCACTGCTGACAGAGCCCATACGGCGTGTGACAGGTCAGGGGCGAGCGGACGTCGACGGCCTCGACGCCTGTCTGTATGAGCGCGGCGATCTCCTCCTCTCCCAGGACGGCGCCGGCCTGCAGGCGGCACTGGCTCTCTCCCTGACACTTTTTCAATGGAAGATAACGAGTAAATAAGAGCAAAAGGGGTGAGACGCACGCGTCACCGAGTACCTGGCAGCTTGAGAGAGGACTTTTGTGTCTGGGAGGAGGTCGGCGAACAGAAGAGATCGTCCTACAAGCAGAAATGTGAGCTGAAAGAGGACAATCTCCATGAGGAATCCATTATGGACTGTGTGGCAGGACCAGGTCAAGGAATTTTTTACGCACTTGCATGGGCATCAAAGCAAAACGCTTGCGCTGTTTGTGGTCGGAGTGATCAAAGCCCGGAGTCTGGTGATCCCGGTCGTGGCCGAAGAGCTGTTAGCCGAGAGTGAAGCGAAGGCGAGTAGCATCGAGCGTCGTCTGGAGCGCTTTTTAAGCAATGAGCGTATTGAGACCGAGAAGACCTGGGACGCGCTGCTTGCCCAAGTGCTGCCCTTTTTTCGGCGAGGCCCGTTGCGCCTGGTCATCGATCTCACCTCCTATGAAGAGCATGCGCAAGTGATTTACATCGGTCTGCTGCACCAATCTCGCGTTTTACCGCTGGTATGGAAAGTCATGCCAGGCTGGCAAAGGTGGGATCAAGGCTTGTGGGAGTGCATTGAAGAGCTGTTCAAGCGACTGGCTCCTCACATCGGCGAGGCGGAGTGCACTGTGCTTGGCGATAGCGCATTTGGCTGCTCTCCGATGGTCGCTCTTTGTCAGAAATACGGCTGACATTACCTCTTCAGAATTTGTGCCCATCATACCTGCCAGCCCTACGCGCCTGCTGGTCATCTCTTGCCTTCTCGTCGGGTCTGCGATGTGGTCGCCACGCAAGGCTCGCGGTTTTATGGACGCGTTCGGTTATGGCAGGAGGAACAGCTTGAGACCAACCTGAGTGCCTATTGGGACCCGCATGAGGAAGAAGCTCTGCTGGTCATTTCTGACCGTCCCGCAGGTGGAGCCCGCTTGCGAGAGTATCGCTTGCGGTGGCGAGTGGAATCCACCTTCCAGGATTTGAAGAGTCGTGGGTGGCAGTGGGAAAGCTGTCATGTGCGCCGGTTGGATCGCATCGATCGGATGCTGCTCGTGCTCTTTCTCGCCGTCTGGTGGCTGGTTCATGGGGCTGCCTCCTGTATGCATCATGGCAAACGCGATCGCTATGATCGCCATGACCGCCGCGACAAGAGCATTTTCCGCATTGGCAGGCTGTATCTGTTAGATCTTGCGGGCAACTCCTCTCGTCTCTGCGAACGTAAGAAATGTTTATTATTTCGAGGTTCGTCGGTCAAATGGCGTTTTTCTCTTCGCTTTTGATGCGCCGAGCCTATTGCTCTCTGTACAGGGATGCGGTGATCTTCTGCAAGGTCTCCTGCTTGTCTGCCTTGCTGATGTGGTGGGCGGTCTGCTGCGAGCGAAAATCGACAGCGCGCCAGCGAGGATAGATATGCAGATGAAAGTGGAAGACCTCTTGACCAGCAGCTAACTCATTAGCTTGCGTCAGGTAAATCCCTTCGCACTCCAGTCCCAGTTTGACAGCACGAGCGATCTCTCTTGCTGCTCTCATGATGTGGGCACCAGTTACGTCATCCAAGGAATAAATAGTGGGAATATGTTGCTTGGGCACGACCAGCGGGTGATTTTCTTTGGAAAGAAAGACGATAATGTGCTCATCTTCTGTCACCACATAGGCTGGGGCTTGATGGTGAATAATCTGGCAAAAAATGCAGTTCTCACTCATGCGGTAGGGCTCCTCTCCTTCATTTCGCTGTTCATTATATCAGAGTCTAGATACGCCTCTCCCTTCACTTCTTCCCTCTTTGAAGATGTTCTACATGAGCTAAAAAGTGTCAGGGAGAGAGGGTCCCACCCCTGGTGGCGCATATTCCGGTGGCCCTCAGCCAGGATTGGCAGGCGGTGAACGTGGCGGCGCGCAAGCAATTGGGGTACTATGGGCACTTTCCCTCCTATGTCAGCATGTTTGCCGAGGCGGGTTTCCCCGTTTCGCCCGAGGGTGAGCTGAGTGACGCGCTGCTTGAGAACCTGGTTGTCACAGGGGATGACGCCGCGATTTCGGAGCACTTCAAGAAGCTATTGGCATCCGGCCTGGATGAATTGCTGGTGATGCCCATCGTTGTAGCGAATGCCAAAGATGAACGAGAGCGCTTGGCTCGCTTGATTGGTCAAATTTAATACTTGGATAAATGAAGCGAGCGTTCTCTCCTCCAAGCGAAGAGGAACCGCCCGCTTCATTGTACAGATTCAGACTCACTTCATTCTGGGATCTACACTGGGAAAGCCTTACCTCATCTTGGTGCCGGGGCGGAACTCTGGGGGGAGGGGAGCATTGAGTAGCTCCTCACGCGATACAATACGCATACAGCTACACTCCCTGCCCCTGATGCTGGTCCACCAGCTCCAACAGCGCTTTTACCTGAACCACCATCGACTGAACCAGCTGCTCGATCAAGATCCTCGCTTTTTCTGGGTCCGCGTCTTCGGGCGCCCCCCAGATCCCCTGGCGGGTAATCCCATACGAGCCGATCGCCTGCAGCACCGGTTGCGTCTTGGCGGGAGCAATTTGGGGCTCGAAGTGCGCATCCCCAGAGATCGCCTCGGGGACCAGCTCGGGCCAGTACGCCCGCATGATGCCGGTCTCAATGGCCCCACCATGGACATCCTTAGCGGTAGTCATGCGGCTTCGCTCCCAGGCCGCGCCGACCTGCGCACTTCCAGGGATCACCGCACAGGGGATCTGCTCGACCGCCGTAATCTCGGTCGCCAGGGCTCCAAGTAAGTCGTTCCCCCCGTGCCAGTTCACGAGGAGCAACAGGAAGGGTGTCTCCCACCGCATCAGGCTTTTGGCGATGTCGTGGATCGTAGCCGCAAGCGTGGTGACTGTAAGCGCGACCGTTCCCAGGCCAGCGTGCTCCCAGGAGCATGAAAATGGCAGAGCAGGGAGCAACAGCGCCATTTCCTCGCCCAAGCCTACAGAAAGCTTTTGTGCCAGAAGCTCCGCTATCCTGGCATCAGTATCAACGGGTAAATAAGGACCGTGCTGTTCGATGCTACCAATAGGGAGAATCGCCACGCGTCGCCGGTCGCTTTTGAGCGCAGGCGCTGGCTGATGGGTGGTCGCCATAGTTTTCCTCCGGTTTATTAAAAGTCATGCCGTTTTATAATTATACACACCCTCGCTCGCCACAACAGCGGCAACCAGAGGTAAGGCTAGGATCACTACAAAAATCTATCACAAGGTTGCCTTGTGATAGATTTTTGTAGTGATCCTAGCCTTACCTCAAAATGGCACGAAAAAATGTTATCACCCCAAGAAGAGAGCCAGGAGTACATGAAAAGAGAGGTGGGTTTTTATTTCCAGCCTCTCTTTTCATGTACTCCAACAAAGAGGACACGCACAACTCGTGTTTCTGCTCACTGTCGGCCTGCACCTGGTAACAACGTATGGTGCTACCGCTACCCTTCCATATCTCTGGGCAAGTCTCCCACGAGGAAACAGAGGATTACGCTGGCTGGGGCGTAGGAACGGTTGCGACATCGAGTCCGTAGTTACTTACTAACCAACCAGTCCCACCCATCGGCGCATCTGGCCCCTGTCCCGCTTGTTCCACATGCAGTAGGAGAACAGTCATTAGATGCCTGTTTACATCTTTGACTTCGCTCGCAGCCTGCCCAAGCTGGCTCTTATAGAGCTGGAAGGTGACTGAGACGGTCACCAGTTGCTGTTGTTGGTCATGCTTATAAATAAGTATCGAGGCATCCTCGTTAATGGTCTGTTGCACCAGGTGTTGCTGTTGCACCTGGTCGTACAGCAAGCTGTTGGCCGCGCGGACATCGTTGGTTTGAAAGCGGATCTTCGCCGCGAGCGTCAGCAGGAAGACGCTTGCTATAAAGGTCCCGCCATGGTGGGCCCTGGTTCCAGCTTCCCGAAAATCCAAGGTCATTTCTCGGTCAACAAAGGCAATGGCGGTCCGTAGGGCGAGCAACGCATCAGCGTTACTGCGATCCCAGTTTTGGGGGAGTTGGAGATCTCCGCTCGTAACGTAGATTGGCGTGGGGGTTAACCCCGGTGATGCCGGGCGAGTCGGCTGCTGGGTCGGAGGCTGGTTTCCCTGCGTCCCCTGACGATGTACTGTCGTTGTTGAGTTGCCCGCTGGTGGCGGTGTAATCTGGACTGACGAAGCGAACACGATTGCAGTCATTGCGGATATGCACAAAATAACCGCTACCAGCGCGGCCAGGACCCAGGTGGTGAGTACTCGCCGGCGCCGCGGTTGTGGTGGCTGTTGAGGGAACGCGGGTGAAGCAACCGGCGGTGGGTTGGACGTGTGTGAGGCGGTCGCCGACACGGCCGCAACCGTACCATCACCTGGATTATTTCCTGGAAAGGGGGGTGATGAAGTAAACGGTAAGGGAGGCGGAAGTGGCCCTGAGTGGAGAACGCCAAACCCCGCCACCTCATCGTCACGTAGGAAGAAGGGCTTTTCGTCGAAGCTGTTGTTCATAAAGTAAACCTCGAAGGGAGAGCAGAGAGCTGTTTCCAGTCAATGCAGGGAATAGAGTCGACATTCTCTTTGCGACGCTCAGGGAGGAGAGTGTCAAGCAAGGCCTGACAGCCCTTCTGCTGAAAGGGTTTGCGCAGGTACCCGATACTCATTCCCACCTGGAGGCGAAGGAGCATCCCGGTGAGCGCCATCTGCAGTCCCTCCCGGCCCTGATGGCGTCCATAGAGTATAATATGCGTCTGCGGCATCACCTCGTGAAATGCCTTGAGGAGGGAGATCGGTTTCGGTTGCCATTCCCAGATCAAGAGGTGAGGAATGGCAATCTTTCCCCAGCGGCACATCTGGAGCAGGTGCACTCCTGTTTGGGACAACTGGAGCGATGCTACCCCTTCTCGCCTCAGCGCTACAGCGACTATTTTTCGCTGTAGCGCTGAGGCGAGAATGAACGCCGTGGGCGTCGGGTTAGACGAAATCTGCATAGTCCATCTCCTGACCGGAGGCCCGCATGGCTTGTACTTGATAGCGTAGTTTTAGAAGCGCTCGCATTTCAATTTGCCTGACGGCTTCGTGGCTCAGACCCAATTGTGTGCCTATTTGCGGATAGGTGCTTTCATCCTGTTTCTGGTCGGAGATAGCCCCGGAAAGGAGCGCTTCTAACCCCTCCTCGCGTTGCTGCTGGAGGCCATAGCGTAATACGAGGACCTGGCGTTCCCGCTGTGTGAGGCCCGCCCGGAGAAAAAGCTGATGGAGGAGCTGGCGTTGAGCCCCCTGCATACAGTACTGCTCGGGGGTAGGAGCCGGATCCTCGAACTCGAACGGGACCGCATCAAAGCTCACATGCGTCGCCTTACTGCGTTCATACGCTACCATCAGTTTGGCATGAGCCTGGTCCTGCATAGCCTGGCCATCTGGAGTTGTCGGCGCCTCCGGGAGGTGTCTGAGTTGCTCTTGAAGATACAAGGGGATACGGATTTTGTGTATTTGCCTGGCAAGCTCCCGACAAATATACTGCCGAATCCAGTGGGTGGCATAGGTGCTGAAGCGATAGCCTTTGGTTGGGTCGAACTTCTCGACGGCGTGTATGAGTCCGATATTGCCTTCCTGGATCAAGTCCATGATATCGACCCCGAAACCGCGGTATTGGTAGGCCACGCTCCGGACCAGTCGGAGGTTTGCCTCGACCAGGCGATTCTTTGCCTGTTGCACATCGGGATTGGCACCATCAGCAGAGACGGTACGAAACTGAAGCCGCGTCCCTCGCTGCTTTCCCGCTCCTTCTATACGTTGAGCGAGCCCAACCACTTCGTCTGGAGAAAGGAGGGAAAACCCAGCAATATCGCGCTTGTAGAGCCGGTAAACGTCGCCCATTTCCGGCTGCTCGGTGCGTAGAGCTGCTGTTGACATAGCATATTCTCCTGTGTGAGAAAAACAATTTTGTATATGCTGTTGTACTGTATTCGGCTTTCTCTCCTCTCCACCCTCTATGTATGCCTCAAGAGAGCAATATGAAGCTCTTGGCTGTACTTTTGTGCACTTTCAAGAGGGAGGATCATCCAGCATGGAAAGCCCTCTCATTGGTCATCTGACAGGCAAGAGCGGGAGGCGTAAGAGGAAAGGCGTCTACACAGGGAGGAGCGAGGAGCGCCAGGTACTTATGTGGGCGGGCGATATCAGTATAAGCAGACTTCCACCGGGGAAGTGGGTGTGAAAGGCGTATGGGAGTGCTGTCCCTGATTTTTGCTTATACGGCCGGAGTTGGTTTCTACAGAAGACCGGTATAAGCATGGCTGGCTGATGCTCCAGTTAGTATAAGCAAGAGGAATGATGTATCTTATAGCCGCAAAAAGTTAGCAAAAACAACCCCCAAGTCTAGCAGAGTCGTACTTAGAACACCTGCTATCAAGAGAACAGGGCCATCCACGGTCTGCCCTGACATCAACACACATAAGAAAGGCCGCGACGAACAGAGTTTACAGTGCCGCTTCTCTCTCTCTTGTTTTTACACGCAATGACCTTTATATATAGCCTTTAAAACACGACAAATCACACGCACTGGAGAGAGTGTACCTTGCGTATCTCCGGCCACACGTGGATAGGACCTAGAGCCGAGGTACGTGTAAAACTAGGACATAGGTAAGAAAGATAAAACGAGTATTATCTGCTTTTTCTCTCTCATTTCCGATGCATCGGTGAACGTTGGAACCTTAGCAGCAGTATCCAGGCTAGGTTCTGGAGAACCTTAGCAGATGAAAAAGCCAGCTTTTTGACTCTTTTTGTGCTGCTACCCTCTATTAGCAGCAGTATCCCTGTCCTCTGCGGTTTTTCAACGGAATGTACAGCATGAGAGGGACAGGCTCGTGTCAAAAATAGGTCAAATGACCCATGGAGGAGCCGACATCCATCGACTACACTGGTTACACCATCACGATCAGTGTTTCAACATCTTGATGAATAACGATAGAGGTTTGTGTATGTCCTTGAAACGTTCTTCGTCACCAAAATCTTTGCAGCCACCATTTCAGGGAAGCTTGCGCCGCGTTTTTTTGCGCAAAAAAACCTTTGTCATTCTTCTGATCTTGTTCCTTGCCCTCTATAGTATTCTATCCATTGTTCTTGCCACCCTTTTGACCCAGCCCTCAGCATCCGCCCTTATCAGTACACCTGCTGATTTTGGCTTACGCTATCAACGTGTCAGCATTTTCAGTCGTGAGGATCACCTACAGTTACAGGGCTGGTTCATTCCCGGTGTCCTCGCTGATGGTCATCTCACCACACAGCATGCTATCATTGTCGTTCATGGCCTGCATGCGAATCGTTCCTACTCCCCCTCAATGGATGCAAGCATAGCACTAGCGCAGCATGGTTTTGCTGTGCTAGCCTTCGATCTCCGTGGGAATGGTGAATCGGCTCCTGCGCGGCTTTCTCTGGGATACTATGAGCAACGCGATGTCCTTGGGGCTGTTGATTTCTTGCGTTCGGGAACATTGCCCTATGCGAACCTGGGGCGTCCACGCAGCATCGAAGGCTGGGGTGATTCTCTCGGGGGAGCGACGCTCTTGCTTGCCGCCGCTCAAGAACCGGCCATCCAGGCAGTCGTCACCGACAGTGCCTTTGCTGAGGCTTCGTCTCTTATTCGCGAGAAGTCGGGCGTCCCTGGCATTTTGCTGCCAGAGTGTTTGCTGGCAGCAAAACTGCTCTATGGCATCGATTATGATCAGGTAGGGCCAGTCGACGTTGTGGCGAAGATCGCGCCGCGCCCCTTGCTGCTCATTCACGGTACCGCCGATGACCTGGTTCCTTTTGAAAACATGCTCCAATTGGCCGCTGCCGCACGCAAAGGCCATGATGCTCACGTACAGACGTGGACACTACCCGGCATGGCACATGTCAGCGGCATCGTACAAGATAGAAGCGAATACGTCCAGCGTATCGTCACTTTCTTTCAGAAGGCACTCAATTGAGCAGGACCAAACCGACTGACCCAAGACCGAGATACGTGCAAAAACAGAGCAGAGATGTGAGATGTTATAGTTGATCAAAGCATAACCATCTATTGCAATGATTATCCTTCTCACTTTAACCTACGCCTGTTTACCAAACAGCGGACTAGGCGGGAGGATGCACTACGAGCATCCTATGCACCTCTCTCTACTGAGAGATGCTCACTCGTGAGATGATTCCAGGAACATCTCTGGGGGATCCCAGAAGCTCAACTGGACGGGAGGCCCGGCATCCTGGATCCTCTGCTGATTCTGCTGTTTCCACGCTTCATGCCGCGTCATGAGGAGCGCCTTGACCTCCGAGGTCGAGCGACATGCCGCCAGTTTCCGATCCCCCCAGCGTCCCGCGAGCGTCTGTGCGGCTTTGCGGTCGGCCTGGTCTGCGTAACCACAGACCAGGCACTTGAAGGTTTTCTGGTTCGGCCGATTAGCGCGATCGACATAATGGCAGCGGGGGCATTCCTGAGAGGAATAGGCGGCTCGGACCGTGTGGGCTGCCATGCCCTGTTTGGCGGCGGCCCAGGCCAGCTGCTCTGGGATATGCCCCAGGTGAGAAGCATACAGATAACTGTTCATCACCCTTGCTTTGAAGCGCATCGAGGCCACATTGAGGTCCTCATAAATGAGTCTGGCATCTCGATGATCTTTGACCAACGCATTGACCGCCCGGTTGATCTCTTGCTTGACGTGACGGCTCAAGCGTTGCGACGTTTCAGAACTTGTCGAAGGAAGCTTGCCCTTTGGGACGCCTTTCTTTTCCAGACAGGCTCGCAGTTTCGCCTTGCGGCGACGCTTTTCCCGATCGTGCTTGTGCTGTCGGGCCATCTTGCCATGAAAACTGCCATACGCTTTATTGGTGGAGGTCGTGAGGAAATGGGCAATGCCCACATCGACGCCTACTGTAGGGGCGTCAGGCTTGGTTTGAAGAGGAACGTCCTCGTCAAAGGAGAGCGTCAGCCACCAGACTCCATTGCGCTTGTGAAGTGTTGTGGACGCATTGAGCGTGCGGCCTTCGAGTGCTCGTTTGTGATAGGAGGCGAGTTTGACTGGGACTCGAAGCGGATTCCCGACATCTAAGGTGGACACGCGCAGCCAGTAGTCGAACGTGGAGTCCTCCGACTTCTCGAGCACCACCACGTTGACATTGGCTTGGATGACTGGCACACGCAGCACAGGGAGATCCCATTCGGTCCAGGTCGGTTCGCGGCGTTTGAAGGCGGACATCCGGCCTTCCGCCTGAGCCTTGGCCTGAGCGTAATCAGCCACATCTTCCAGGTATGCCTGATAGGCGTTCGCTCGATTCGTGCGAACGCTTTTGGCAATGCCTGCGGCTTGCTGTATTGCCACTCGATGCAAGCGGTCGGAAAGATCGGTTTTGAAGACGGTTTCTTGGTACTTGTCCGGGCTTGTCTCGGCCTCGCAAAACAGGGTGGTGTACTGTTGGCACAGCGGCAAGTAAACCGCCACAAGCTGATCGAGCGCCTCAAGTTTGCCAGGATTGGCCTCAATGAGACGGATATGGGTCACCGCTCGAGTGATGGTCTGCTTCGTCTTCTTTTTGCGCTTGCGCTTTTTTTTCTCATCAAGCGAGGCTTTTTGGGGCTTCTTGCTCACGGGCGGGTCCATTCTGCTGCAAAGCCGCTAGCACTTGTTCCGTCTTGCGTTTGGCTCGTCTGCGACCATAAAGACGAGCGCAAAACGAGGGAATGATGCTGATAAAATCGCCCATGAGATCATCTTCGGCAGTATCAGCGGTGTTGACGATGACCAGTTTCCGTCCTTGCATAGCCAACAAGGTCTGAATATAGGCCACGCCAAAGCGAGAAGCGCGATCTTTGTGTTCAACCACGATCTGCCCGATTTTGGGATCTGCCAGCAGCGCCAGAAACTTGGGCCGCTGATCGTTGATGCCACTGCCGCACTCTTTGACGACTTTGCTGACCGACCAGCCTTGGGCATTGCACCAGGTCACCAGCCGCTCGGCTTGCCTTTCCAGGTTGTCTTTGTTTTCGCTGCTTGAAACACGAGCATACACAGCGACGGCGTGGACCGGAACCGAGCGAAGCTCTGGCGGATCAATGATCACGGTGCCGGTGGGCAATTGATAGCCGGGAATCTGGCCGCGTTTCCACATACGCCAGGCGCTGTTATAACTGATCCCAATCTTCTTGGCATAACTCGATAACTTCATACATCCAAGTATACTCTATCTGCTTGAGATATGCAAGAGATGATGATACTTTGTGATGGTTGCTTATACAAAATGTATACCTTATGCCTATGTCCTGTTTTTGCACGTATCTCGGTCTTGGGTCTTTCTTCATTTTATCACTGGTGTAGCCTAACCAGCCCTTTTAGCATCTGCTAAAAGGGCTTTCTTTTGAGGTGAAACAATGAGCGTCTCTGTTCTGGATGAATACCTGCTGGCCAGCGCCAACCAACACAGGTTGTCGTCTCCGTGAGTGGTGGGAAAGACAGCATGGAGTTTGATTTCTATCTGATGCTTGCGTATATCTAACCATTAGCCAAAGAAAGCGTATATACACTGTAACGATATAAGCGATACCGCCAGTTCCCGTTGTGGGAGGAAGACATATGTTTCTGTTACTGATCTTGATTTTAGGCCTGGTCTTTTTTATAGTCTTGCTGAGGGTCATACTGGCGATTGTTGGCCTATTCTTTGGGCGCGTGCTGTATCCGGGGCGCCCTCGTCTCTATCGCCGTGAACTCTTCTTCTGGCGCCCATGGGGCTTCCGCAGGCGTTATATGGGCGGCTTTTATGGCCCTCGCCTTCATCATCATCATCACCACCACCATCATCATCGTGGCTGGTAGTGCTACTGTGAATTGGAGCGAAGAAGCCGGCTTTGAGATAAAAGGCAGAGCCTGGCTTTTAGCTTTTTTGGGGGATTTTTATTATTTATGGCATATATAACAAGCAAGTGAGTCTGATGAGCGGCGACATGCGTATCTCCTGAAGAGTATGTTTTTTATGCAACAGGAGGTATATCATGGAGGTCTCGTTCACCCAATTTATCATTTGGATTATCATTGCGGCCGTCATTGGTATTCTTGGTGAGTTCATTGCTGGTCGCAGAGCCCCGGCGGGCATTCTGGGCGCGATCATGATTGGTCTCTTCGCCATCTTCCTTATCGTAGGCTTCTTCCACTTCCACATCACAGGTGAACCCACTTTTGAGGGCGTGCCTATCGTTAGTACGATTATCGCGGCTGTAATGCTGGTCATCATCTGGAGCAGCGTGGCATATTATCGTCGTGCTTAAGCAAGCAGACAGGTAATATGTGGCCTATAGGTTTGCACCTGTAATGCGCAAGATTCGAGAAGTTTTTGCACGCGCCATATGGTATATACGTTCTATACATGTGTCGCTTCTACTTTTTCAGGCAAAATAAGTCACATTGAAGAAAGGATAATACCATATGGCCAATCTTGTTACCTGGTTCGAAATCCCCACAAGTGATATCGAACGCGCAAAAACTTTTTATCGTACCATCCTGGGCATTAAACAGGAGCTGCGCCAGGAGAATCTGGGCGGAGACATGCCGTATGTCTTCCTGCCGATGGAGCCGGGCGACGTCAGCGGCGCGTTGGTCCAGCACCCGAACTATAAACCCGGCGAGGGTCAGGGTGTATGTGTGTACCTTGTGGTCCATGGCGATTTAAACAACACACTGGCGAAGGTAGAGGAAGCAGGCGGTAGTGTGCTCATCCCCAAGATGCCACTCGGCGAGATGAGCCCCGGCTACATGGCTCAGATCACTGACAGCGAGAGCAACCGCATCGGCCTCTGGTCTGCAGAATAAGCGTCCATGACGGCGGATTCTTAATTGCTGGCCGACGCTGCTAAAGCACGCGTCTACATATAATGGCGTGAGACGCCGTATCATGATATGTAGACACCGTGCTTTAGCAGCGTCAGGCTATCCACGGCTTCATGTTCCTGCTATAGAAAGAAAAGGTTCGATCCATTCGCGGAGCGTGAGGTTTTTCTGCCACCAGACCATGTCTGTGCGGTGCGCCCACTCCCAGATGGCGAGGCGCTCTTTGAGCATGTAGAGCGGGAAGCGAGCTTCAAAGCCTGGACGCGGTGGCTGGAGCTGGAGATAGGTCTTCAGGAAGATATGCGCCAGGTCTGGCCTCTCTTGCGTCATGTAGTCGGCGATGGGGCGTGCGAGATCCTCTTCCGCGTCGCCAAAGTGGCCATGCACATCAAAGACTCCACTGACGTGCCATTCGGCGTCCCGCTCTTCTACGACGACATTCCCTTCTTTATAATCTCCCATAACAAAGTGCGCCTGAAACGGCTCAGCAAGCGTGTGTTTGCCCTGTTCTACAAGTGCCTCTACCCAGAAGCTATCGGCCTCCGTAGTGAGATTGGTTGCTTGCCGGGATAGGGAAAGCAGGCGATAGATCTCTTCTGTGATATATCCCGCATAGGAGGTATGAAAAGGTACGATAGTATCGTGCGTGGCGTCGTGCTCGCCTGGAGCGGACCAGGTAAGGGCATGCATCTGGGCCAGGGTTACACCAAGGGCGGCGGCGATTCGCTGGCGCTGCTGATCGCTGAGCTGACCTCTGATGGCTGGATCGATGAGGGCGAGTCCTGGCATGCGTGGCATGAGGATATAGCTCCAGCCAAAGATATCAGTGTCAGGATCATGCAGGTAGGGCCAGGGAACGGGGACAGCGGTGTGTTCATGCAGTTGCTGCATAAACCAGCGCTCTCGCACGAATTGCTCCGGCCACAAGGGTTTGCCACGCAAGACAAACTCGCCCTGGGCGGTCGTCAGAAAGATGTTCTGGCCAAAGTTTCCAAAGGGAACAGGCTCGGCCTGGAGCAGTGGACCGAGCTGGAAGCGTGTCAGAGCTTCCTGTAACTGCTTATTAGCGACACTTCCAAGACGCTGTGTATATATCCTGGCTGGCATAGAGTAGGCTCCTTCCTCTTAACCATCTAACTGTGTGGAGTGCATAGCCAGTGCTTAGTGTAGCACAATAACGCTACTGGCGTATGTGCCTACTGCTGAACAAGTGCCAGTAGCGTTTGTATCTATCAGCGGAAGTAGCGTGTGGCAGGCGGAGCCAGTTCTTCCCATTCTATGCTTGTCTGTCGCCCCTGGTCGAATTCTTGTGCCAGCAGGGCATGGAGCTGTTGTAGGCGCTCATCGTTTTTGGCGACATCTATCCCTAAGTGCTGGCGCAGTATAAAGATCAGGCCTGCGAGCCCACTCTCCTTGGTAAGCGAGACCTCAAGTGGCCTCCCAAGCAGCTCGGGAACATTGAAGGGGGCATACATCCACCAGAACTTGTTCAGGCCATCAGCATGGACGCCAGCGCGTGTCCTATGCGCGTCACGTCCATAGAGGGGATATTTAGGTGGAACTGGCTCGTTCATCTGGTCATAGAGCTCAACCAGCTCATCCGCCCTCGCGCCCAATACACCGGCCTGCTACCGGATTCAAGTGGTATGCAGAAGCATTAAAGTCTACAGATATGTATGTTTCTTGAGTTTGTCTCTAGTCTTATAAAAAAAATATACCTTGAAAGGGCAATTTGTAGGGTTTAACCATTTGAAGTTTATCCTTTGTTTTTGCTTAGTTTAGGTGCCTTGTGATCGTAGTTGTTATGAATAGGGGGAATTTAACGGAACGAGAGGGAGAAGCACGGTAGCGTTTCGGCCTGTAAGAAAGGCTATCATCTCGTCATCCGGTATTGCTGACGAGTTGTCATCCGTTTGATTGCACTCACCTACTCATACAGGCCATGTATCCATCACCTCTATAAGAGGTGAAAGCGGGAAAGGAACTTTTATGTACAACAGACTCTGCACAAAATTGTTTGGGGCAGTGGTCATCAGTTTCCTCAGCTTTTCCATGTTCGCAATCAGTACGACTCCATACGCTTCTGCCGCTGAACTCAAGAGTTCTGGCTCACAGGCAACCGCAGGAGCACAAAAACCGCTACCGCTTACCACTTTCCAAGAAGGCATAACCGATGGTACCAATGACGGCAACAGCCAGTGCCTGGCTGGAGCTGCGGTACCAACAGTAGTCAGAACAGGTATTACTGCTCTCTACAACGTGGGCTACAGCTCGGGTTTAAACTCGGCATTCCAGAGCTGTAAAAAAGCTACAGCCCCTAGTGGTTTTCAACAAGGTATGACCCTGGGTATCCAAGACGGCAGGACCCAGTGTGCACAAGGAAGAACGGCGCCAGCAGTACTCCGATCTAATCCTGCTCTTGGCTTCGATACAGGCTATAGCCAGGGTTTAACGGCTGGATTCCGGGAGGGCTGTGCAGTAGGAGCTAACATCCCTGGCGGAGGTAACATACCTGTCGGGCAAAACGTACCTGGCGGAGGTAACATACCTGTCGGGCAAAACGTACCTGGCGGAGGTAACATACCTGTCGGGCAAAACGTACCTGGTGGGCAACAAACACCTAATGTATTCCAAAATGCCTTCAATCTTGGTTTCTCAGATGGCCAACTCGAGTGCGGGGAAGGACTAAAGGCGACAGTTGTACGGCAAACCAGTGCCGCCCCCGGCTTCAACGTGGGCTACAGCCAGGGTTTAGCGTCTGGATTCCGGCAGAGCTGTCCAACAGCGATATAAGTGGTAGTTGTTAGGAAGGAAAGTAAGTTTAAGAGGGTGCTACTTTCCTCGATAGTTCCTCCCGGCGCCTGGATAGCATCCAGGCGCTCTCTCATTCCCTCGCTTTGAGTATGAGAGTGGTTGGGAGGAGGAAATTGTTGTCACTTTTACCTCGTGGTCGTCACTGTATGCATAGGGAGAATCTAACTGAACGAGAGAGAATTACCATGATGGTTTTCGGGTGGCAAAAAGACTACTCATCCGTCATTCTGTATTGTTGACAGGTGACCGTTCGTTCAATTGCACTCGCCTACTCATACGGGCAGGGATCAATCATCGATAAGAGGTGAAAACGAGAAAGGAACTTATATGCACAACAAACTCTGCACAAAATTGTTTGGAGCAGTGTTCATCAGTTTCCTTAGTTTCTCCCTATTCGCAATCAGTACGGCTCCACATGGTGCTGCCGCTGGACTCAAGAGTTCTGGCTCACAGGCAGCCGCAGGAGCACAAAAAGCACTACCACTTCCATCCACCAGTGCTTTCCAACGAGGCATGACTCAGGGTATCCTAGACGGCAGAATTCAGTGTGCGGAAGGACTAAAGCAGCCAGGAGCACTCCAATCTAAACCTGTTCCTGGCTTCAATGAGGGCTACCTCCAGGGTTTAAACACGGGATTCCAGAGCTGTAAACAAGCTATGGCAACAGCCCCTCGTGCTTTCCAACAAGGCATGACCCAGGGCATCCAAGACGGCAGACTTCAATGTGCAGAAGGACTAATGCAGCCAGAAGTACGCCAAACCAATCCTGCTACTGGCTTCAATGAGGGCTACAGCCAGGGTTTACAGGCTGGATTCAGCCAAAGTTGTCCAGCAGCGATACAGTAGTAGTTGTTAGGAAGGAAAGTAAGTTCGCATATATAGCGCGGCTTTCCTCAATAGTTCCTCTTGGCGCCTGGATAGCATCCAGGCGCTTTCTCGTTCCCTCGCTTTGAGGTTGCCATATGATGGTTCCCGCTCGTATCGTGCCAGATCAGCCGAAATCCCCTCCAAAGAGAAGTTTTACCCCTTTTTTAGAAATGAAAGCCCTGAGAGCAGAAGCGAAAAACTTGACAAAATAGCAAACATGCGTTAATCTCAATAAACATAAATTTCCTCATGGAGGCCAAAAGCACGTATGCCTGACCACTACTAATGTACACTCATCCACGCTGCTGGTGAAAAAACAGGTAACCACTCTCTGCGTCAAATAACGCTGTCCTTCTCTGTTGAAGAGTGTACAGCTGATATGAATTTGATGTGAGTATGTAAGGTACTTGTCTGTGTGCATGTTGTAGTTTTGGTGAGACAATGGTGCGAGGCCTATCTCCTTTCCAACCCTTTTCTCTCCACGCTTCCTACCAACACAATCAAAGAGGCTTCTCCGCGCGTCTCTTCCGCGCCTAGGCCTGCCCGGTCACCAGTATGCAATCTACGCGTTTCTGCGTTTCTAAATAGTTCCGTTTTAAAGATGCATAAATGGTGCCTGTAGGGTCCAAGCTTGCTTGGACTCCGAGCGCAGCAATGTTCCTGCACCAGATATCGGCCTGCGGGTCGGGCTAGCTCATGCCAGCATGGACCCTATAACGTGGGGATGCCCCATTTGTGCAGATAGGGAGATTTTTCAGGAAAGGATGCAGTGGTGAGTTTTCGACCCTTTACGCGTTACTTTAGCTTGCTTGCACGCTATCTTAAGCCCCAATGGGGAAAAGTCTTGCTTATGTCAGCTCTACTGCTCATTAGCATTGGCCTACAACTCTACAACCCAAAGGTGCTGGGCGACTTTATCAATGCGACGTTACAGCAAGGAATCGGGAAGGGGCTTGTCTGGCTAGCGTTGCTGTACCTGCTTGTCTCATTTCTCAACCAAGGGGCTTCGGTTGTTTCAGAGTATCTGTGCGAGAAGGTGGCCTGGACGGCGACCAATGAGCTGCGCGCCGATCTGCTGGCGCATGTTTTGACGCTTGACCAGACTTTTCATAAACAGCATACCCAGGGTGAACTGCTTGAGCGTATAGACGGAGATGTCAACGATCTCTCGAACTTCTTCTCGAAGTTTTTGGTGCATATGCTCTTCCATCTCCTGCTGCTGTTGGGGATGCTGGTCGTGTTGGCCTCTATCGATTGGCGCCTGGGCGCTAGCATGGGTGGCTACTGCCTGCTGGTCGTGGTGGCCTTGACCTGGATGCGGCGCCCCACGGTTGCACGCTGGATGGTCGCCCGGCAGGCCAGCGCGGAGTTCTTCGGCTTCCTGGGTGAGTCCCTGGCGGCGACGGAGGATATCCGCGCCAATGGCGGCATGAGCTACGTATGGCGGCACTTCTATAACCGCTTCTATCGCTGGTACGCCACCACCTCTCATGCTGGCTGGTCTGGTGCCTCGCCCTGGATTATCTCTCAGGCGCTCTTCGCCCTGGGGCGGGTCCTGGGCCTGGTCCTGGGTGCCTATCTCTGGAGTATAGGGCTGGCCTCGCCCGGCACAGTCTACCTGATTTTTGTCTATAGCTCCCTGCTGATGCAGCCCCTGGACCAGGTGCAGTGGCAACTTCAGAGTCTTAATCAATCCGAATCCTGCATTCGACGTATTGAGGGGCTATTCGCGACGCGCACGGCTATCCAGGATGGACCCGGAGCAAAGCCCGCAATGGGAGCACTTTCGGTAACGTTCGAGCATGTCGCCTTTGGCTATAGCGCGGATGAGCCAGTGCTCAAGGACATGACGTTCCACTTGCCAGCCGGGCATGTCCTGGGCATTGTGGGGCGTACTGGCGGCGGCAAAACGACGATTACGCGCCTGCTCTTTCGTATGTACGATCCACAATCCGGCACTATTCGCCTGAACGAGGTTCCGCTCACTGACATGCGTTTGAACGAGTTGCGCCAGCGTATCAGCTTGATCACGCAGGATGTACAGCTATTCAATACCACGGTTCGCGATAACCTGACCTTCTTCAGGCGAGACATCACGGACGAGCATATTCGCTTGGTCCTGGAAGAGATCGGTCTCCTGCCCTGGTATGCCTCCTTGCCCCAGGGGCTGGAGACCATGCTGGGTACGGGTGGCGAGGGGCTTTCGGCTGGCGAGGCGCAGTTGCTGGCTTTCGCGCGCGTGTTCCTGACTAAACCAGACATTGTGGTGCTCGACGAGGCCTCTTCACGCCTGGATCCTCTTACCGAGAGGCTTATGGGGCAGGCCATGGGCAAGCTTTTTGCCAATCGGACTGGTATCATCATCGCGCACCGCCTGGAGACGCTTCAACACGTGGACGATATTCTTGTTATTGATAATGGCGAGGTTCTGGAGGCGGGCTCACGGGCTGAACTGGCTCAGAATCCAGGCTCGCATTTCGCACGCTTGCTACAGCATGTTGATGGAGCGATCTACGCATGAAGACATATACAATGCTCGCAGCCTTAACGCGCTATCGCCTTTTTTACAAGCTCAGGGCAGTGGTCGGTTCCTTTATCTCCCATGCCTCAACGGTGATCTCTGGCCTGCTGCTCCAGCGACTCTTTGATACACTTTACCAGCGGCCTCACTTCGATCTCGCACTGAGCCTGCTCCTGGTGGCTCTCTTTGCGCTTATTCTGACGCAGATGGCGATTCAATTTATCGGCTTCGATAACACCTTGAAGGAGCATTATCCCGTGCGTGGCCTGCTCTGCCGCAATGTCGTCGCGCAGATCTTCCGGCTACCAGGAGCGCGGGCCCTCAATGTTTCGCCAGGCGAGGCGCTCAATACTCTGCGTGACGATACGGAGACCGTTGCATATGCGCCGAGTATTAGCCTACTTGGAGCCTGGCTCTTCGCCATCGTGGCCATCGTCATTCTCCTGCGCATAGACGCGCTGATTACCCTGCTGGTTCTTGTGCCGCTTGCGCTCGTCATCGTCGTTGCCCAAGCCTTGATAAAGAGGGTGGAGAAGTATCGCGAGGCCAGCCGCAGCGCCACCGGGAAGGTCACGGGTATGATTGGCGAGATTCTGGGAGCGACGCAGGCCATTCAGGTCGCGGGAGCTGAGCGCTCCGTTATCGCGCACTTCCGCCAGCTTAATGGCCTGCGCCTGGCGCAGATGTTGCGTGAGCGCCTACAAAATGACTCTATTAACGCCGTGCTTGGCAACGTGGTTGGCCTGGGAACGGGACTGGTCCTCTTTCTCGCAGCCCTTAACGCTCGTGCGGCTCACCTGACCATCGGTGATATCACGCTCTTTATCTTTTACATCGACTATATCGGGGGCACTATATCAGGAATCGGGGCCGACATGGGCAATCTTGCGCAGGTTAGAGTCTCCTTTGGGCGCCTGCTGGCCTTAATGCAGGGGCAGGAGCACAGGCTAGTCGAGCCTCACCCGGTCTCACTGAAGAAGGGACCAGTATCAATCAATGAAACAACGATAAACTCTCTTCAGGAGAGGCTGGAGCATCTTACGGCCACCGACCTTGCCTATCACCATCCCGGAGGATCGGGAATCGAGGGCATCGAGCTAAGCCTCCGGCGCGGAACGCTCACCGCGATTGTCGGTCGCGTTGGCTCGGGTAAGACGACCCTGGTGCGCACGTTACTGGGCCAGTTGCCCAGAGAGCGGGGCGAGATTCAGTGGAATGGGAAGCTGGTAGCAGACGCGGCTACCTTCTTTGTTCCGCCACGCTCAGCCTACACGCCGCAGATTCCTCACCTCTTTAGCGACACCTTGCAGGCCAATATCCTGCTTGGACAGGCCGAGGAGCAGGTGGATATCCAGGCGGCACTCTATCAAGCTGTGCTGGACCGCGACGTCGCGGGCTTCCCCGAGGGTGTGGGGACAGAGATCGGCACACGTGGCATGAAGCTCTCAGGAGGGCAGGCCCAGCGTACCGCCGCTGCGCGTATGCTAGCGCGCCCAGCACAGCTGCACGTCCTGGATGATCTCTCCAGCGCCCTGGATGTCGAGACCGAGAGCCTGCTCTGGCAGAGACTCTTCGCCCGGCGCGAGCAGACCTATCTTGTCGTCACCCATCGCCGGGCAGTCCTGCACCGTGCCGACCACATCCTCGTGCTCAAAGACGGCCAGCTAGAGGCCCAGGGTACTCTGGCCTATCTGCTAGAGCATTCCAATGAGATGCGTGCCCTCTGGCATGAAGAGCAAGAAGAGAAAGTTGAGGTAAATTAGATAGCTATGGAAGCATATGAAAGTTTTGGACAAAAAAGCCATGTGATAATGAGTGGAGAGGCTGTTGTTGAGCTCATGCGGCTCTGTGAGCAGAATGGTATTGAGGTATTCGTTGATGGTGGCTGGGGTGTCGATGCGCTTTTGGGGAGACAAACGCGCCCACACGCGGACTTAGACATTGCTCTCCAGCACAAGGATGTCCCAAAACTTCGCGCGCTGCTTGAGGCACGCGGTTATAAAGATGTGCCTCGTGATGATACCAGGGATTGTAACTTTGTGATGGGCGATGACAGGGGACATGAGGTAGATTTCCACTCTTACACCTTTGATGCTCACGGAAAGCTTGTCTTTGGCCTGGAGTATCCGTTGGCTTCCTTGACTGGCACCGGGTCCATACAGGGATACTCAGTGAAGTGTATCTCACCTGAATGGATGGTGAAGTTCCATTCAGGCTATGAACTAGATGAAGATGACTATCATGACGTTTTGGCGCTCTGTGAACAATTTGGCATTGCCCTGCCAGCCGAGTACGAGCGATTTACATGAGATGAGGCGAACAACTCTATCTCTTAGGCCCAGGCGCGTGGCAACGGCATCGATCCAGTGCTGGCCACGCGGGCCTACGGAGCAGATTTCGTGCTGGACCTCCCCGGCGTCATGTGTAGTGATGAAAACATAGCATAAACTCTTCAATATATGATGTCGCGAAATTGTCGCGAAATTGTATATAGTTAGTCACATTATTAGATTGTAATATCCTGATCGATGATGTTATAGTAAATATTAATGATATATTTATGCTGTCCAATATCATAATTGCCCTCGAGTATGGACAAACTCTTGCCTTTACAGAAAAAACCTCAAAGAGCATTCTGTGCTGCTGTGTAGGTACCCCCTTCATCTTTTTGGAAAAGAATGCGCTCGCAACCCATTCTGTGCCTGAGCATCAGCAAACCAGGGAAACATAGTTGTTTGAACTGGTAAGAGCTGTTTGCCCTTGCGCACACTTTACATACATAGTCGCGTCATTCTTGTTAACTGAGTAGTTAACAAAATGTAAGGAGGCAAGATGATGATTGCACGAACGAAATGGACATCGCAAGATGTTTCTCAATTGCGCAAGGGGCTGCTCTTTATCAGTCCCTGGCTCATTGGTTTCCTCGTCTTTGTGCTTTATCCACTGATCTACTCGTTGGTCATGAGCTTTGCGCGTTACTCTGGATTGCAGCCACCCGTCTGGCTAGGCTGGCAGAACTACACGCGCCTGTTTACCGATCCCCTGGTCTGGAAATCCGTTGATAATACCGTGTTTTACGCGATTAGAGCAGTACCCATAGGCCTTATCATTGGTCTGCTACTGGCCCTGGCGATGAGCCGCGTGGTAAAAGAGGTATCAGTGTATCGCACGGCATTATATTTGCCATCATTGATTCCTGTTTTTGCGATGTCGTTCATATTTATTGTCCTGATCAATCCTCAATATGGCATCGTCAACGAGTTCCTGGGCCTTTTTGGTGTTCCCAACACAAACTATCTGGGAGATCCGACGGGAGCCAAAAACGTCATTGTAGCTCTGGCCCAGCTAGGAGCGGGAAATACGGCCCTGATCTTCCTTGCCGGGCTGAATAGTATTCCGCAGACGCTCTATGAAGCTGCACGCATTGATGGCGCCAACCGGTTGACGTCGTTTCTGCGTGTTACTTTCCCTCTTCTTTCTCCAGTTATCCTCTTCAACCTGATTACAGGCATCAGTAGCGGCCTCCAGGTCTTTACACCAGCCTATATTATGACAAATGGCGGCCCAGACAACGGCACCCTCTTTTACATGTACTACATGTACAAAAATGCCTTCAGCTATGCCCAGCTAGGCTATGCGTGTGCCCTCTCAGTTGTGCTTTTCCTCGCTGGTCTCTTGCTGGCGGTGATTGTTTATACAATCTCCCAGCGCTTCGTAAACTACGAAATTGTGAGTTAACTCCGAGAACCTGAGACAATCGTTGTCTGATGAGATAGTGTCGACTTTCCAGTTCGTAAAGCTGGTCTATAAGACCGGTGGAATAGAGGAACTGTTGTCACCCAGGAGGAGAAAGAATTTATGAAGGCTGCTCTGAATCCAGCAAACTTTGCCGAGCGGGAGCGTGCTATTGCCCAGCGGAAACGACTGATTGCCACGCGCAAGCTAATTGATAAAAGTTTAACGCGCGTCTTCCTGATTGTCATGTCGGTCATCTTCTTGATACCGCTCTACTGGATGATTGTGACGGCACTCAAATCAAATCCAGAATTGGCGCAAATTCCCCCCACCATCATCCCTCAAAGCTGGGAGTGGGATAACTTCGTGAAGGCTTTTCAGACCATCCCCTTTGCGAGCTACTTCCTGAACTCGATCCTGATTACAGCTCTGACGGTAATAGGAGCCCTGGTATCAAATCTGATTGTGGCCTATGGCTTTTCCTGTATCGAATGGCCGGGGCGCAACCTGGTATTTTACCTGGTCCTGGCAACCATCTTTATTCCTTTCCCGCTGGCGATCATTCCGCAGTTTGATATGTTTGCCTGGTTGCATTGGATTAACACCTACCTGCCCCTTGTCGTACCATCGTTCTTTGCAAGCGCTTTCTACACCTTTATGTTGCGCCAATTTCTGCTCCAGATTCCACGTGACCTGTTGGATGCGGCACGGATCGATGGGGCCAGCGAATGGCGTATCCTCTGGCAAGTTGTTGCGCCGATGGCCAGGCCCGCCCTGGCGGCTGTAGCGATCTTTGCTGCCATCGGAGCATGGAACGATTTCATGGGACCGCTGATCTATCTGCAGGACGACACATTGCAAACGCTCTCCATTGGTTTACAGGCCTTTCGCTCGACGCATGATATTCAGTTCAATCTCTTGATGGCGGCCTCAGTTATGGTGATCGTGCCTGTTACGCTACTCTTCTTTGTCTTTCAGCGTTTCTTCATCCGTGGTGTAACGCTGGGCAGTATTCGCTAGTGCGTCAGAGATGACCTTCCCCGAAAATTGAGCGAAAAGGAGTCAAACAATGGTTGTCCAGCGATATATGCTCAAGGCAGGAGCGTCCCTTCTGTTGCTGCTCCTGTTCTCCGTGGCTATTTCAGCGTGTGGATTTGGGCAGAGCGATTCCCATGAAGTAGTTTTCTGGACTTCAGTCAATGACGACATTGACATCTCAGCCGAGAATCAGATTGTAGCGGCCTTTGAGAAGGAAAATCCCGACTTACATGTGCGTATTGTGAGCAAGCCATCGCCGTCAACTGGCGATGCGACAGCGCTCATCACGTCGGTACGCGGAGGCACACCGCCAGATGTGTACCTGGTGGATCGCTTCACCGTCAGCCAGTACGCGGCTATTGGTCTGCTAACGGACATCCAGCCATTTGTGAAGCAGGATGGAGGAACGCTGGGGAATAACTACCTTCCGTTTGCCTGGAAGGAGGCCTCATATCGAGGCGATTCCTATGGTCTCCCCATGGATACCGATGCGCGTGGCATGTACTATAACAAGGATTTGTTGCGGCAAGCGGGAATTGATCCAGGTCTTTTTGACCCCTCGCATGGCCCCATGACGGTTGACGAGGTGATGAGTATTGCCAGGAAGATGGATAAAACGGACGCGAAGGGAAACTATACCGAGCTAGGCCTGATCCCCTGGTCGGGTCAGGGGTTCCACGCTACCTGGGGCCTGGATTTCTCGGCCAAGTTCTTCAACGATAAGACGTGCCAGGTGACACCAACCGAGCCAGGTTTCGAAACGGCGTTCAGGTATTTTCAGCAATGGTCCAGAGAGTTGGATTATAACAAGGTTGATACGTTTTTAGCTACCTATCAGCCACCCAATGCGCCCCCCAGCCAGACGCCACTGTTTACCGGTCACCTGGGCATGTCGGTTGATGGCAACTGGACACTATCAAGCATTCAGCAGTACGCTCCCAAGCTGAATTATGGCATCACTTACTTGCCGGTGCTACATAAAGGAGATGCCCCCTTTACCTGGTCGGGAGGCTTCTCGCTGGTGATGCCACAGGGCGCGCATAACACAGGCGCCGGATGGAAGTTCATGAAATTTATGACGGGTCCAGAGGGGCAGGCCATCTACACAAAAGTAACAAGCCATCTCCCTACCTGGCAGACCTTGTTGCAGGATGATAAGCTCATTCAAGGTAATCAGCGCTTCTTCGCTGGCATGATGAAATTTTCTGAGAGCCGCCCACCACTTCCGATAGGGGCTCAATACTCGGATGCAATGGATGCGGCACAGTCTTCGATCCTGTTAGGAACGTCGACGGTTGATCAAGCGTTGCAGCAGGTATACCAGCGTTTGCAGCCGCAGATGGACCAATATTGCCCTTTCAAACTGGATTAGACTCGTCCCCAAGTCATGGAGTTACAGTAAAGTAGGGGATATGGAGCGTGCTGGCTGCCGCAGGCAGCCAGCACGCTCCATATCCCCTACCTGGCGCCGCTGCCACGGACGAAGTGGCCGGGCGTCGCGCCGGTGTGCTGGCTGTTGCGGATGACGCGCGTGCCGTTGACCCAGACGTCGCGCACGCCGGTGGAGAGCTGGTGGGCGTCCTCGAAGGTGGCGCGGTCGGCGATGGTCTGGGGGTCGAAGAGGACCACGTCGGCGTAGTAGCCAGGGAGGAGTAGTCCTCGATCTCTTAAGCCCAGGCGCGCGGCGACGGCCCCGCTCATCTTGCGAATGGCGTCCTCTAGCGCCAGGTGCCGCTCCTCGCGCACATATTTGGCCAGGACGCGGGGGTAGGTACCATAGGAGCGTGGATGCGTGGGACCGTGAGGTCTCGCCCAGGTGGGATCGACGCCGCCCGCGTCCGTGGAGATCTTGACCCAGGGCTGGCGCAGGCCGAGTGCCACATTGGCCTCATCCATACTAAAGTAGATGGTGAAGATGCGCTGTTGCTCTGAGATCAGCAGGTCGATCACGGCATCGATCCAGTGCTGCCCCCGCATCTCTGCAATCTCTGAGAGGCGTTTCCCCACATATTGCTGGTTCTCGGACCGTTCGAAGCCGATGGGCATGACGCCCTCGGGACCGATGCCGTGTGCCAGGGCCTCCCACTCGCCCGAGGGGTCAAGCACCTCGGCGCGTACTCTCTCGCGAACAGCGGGATCGCTGAGCCGCTGGTACATCGAGCCACCCTCGGCCAGCCAGGGCGGAAGCACCGAACTCAGGCCAGTTCCCGAGCCAGGATAGGGATACATGTCCGCTGTCACATCGATGCCCGCCTCGCGTGCGCGCTGGATATGCTCAATAGCCAGTTGCATCTTCTGCCAGTTGTGGCTGCCGCTGGCCTTGAGGTGATAGATCTCGACGGGTACGTTGGCTTCGCGCCCAATGGTAATGGCTTCCTCGATGGCTTCTAGCAGTTGCTCGCCCTCGGAGCGCAGGTGTGTGACATAGATCCCACCGTATAGCCCGGCGACCTTTGCGACCTCGATCAGCTCCTCAGTCGAGGTATATGTATCGGGGGGATAGATCAGGGCGTAGGAGACGCCAAAGGCCCCATCCTCCATGGCCTCAGCCATCACGCGGCGCATACGCTCTAGCTCGTCCTGCGTAGGATCACCCATGCGCAGGCCCATGACATACTCGCGCAACGTGCCGCCGCCCAGGAACGATCCCACATTGGGGGAGACGCCGTGCTCAACCATCGCCTCAAGCCAGTGGCGAAAGCGCGTCCAGCCCTTTGCCGGCTCGATCCACTCGCGTACCAACTCCCGCTCCTGTGGCGAGAGGTCGGCGAAGCTATCTGTAATCTGGCCTCCCACGGGCGCTGGGGACCAGCCTTCGCCCATTACCTCTAACGTAACTCCCTGGGTGATCTTGGAGAGGTCGCGTGGATCGCGCATAAGCGGCACATGCGAGTGACTCAGGATATCGATAAAGCCAGGGCTGACCACCAGCCCCTCCGCGTTGACGACCTCGCGCGCCCTCGCGGGCGAAATATGGCCGGGAGGCGCGATCTCTTGAATGCGCTCCCCGGTGATTGCCACATCTCCATAGAACCACGGATTCCCCGTGCCATCGACTATCCGCGCCCCACGAATCAGGATATCTATGCCGTTATTGCTCATGTGTCTCCCCTTCGCTTTTCTCTTTATTGTAACATTTAATGAGCGAGCCTGGACGTGAAGCGCTCGCCATGGCTGTCGGATGAGTTTTCGCAGAAGAAGACGGATCAGGAGGAAAGAAACTGTGCCTTCAAATATCTATCTCTCTACCACCTGGTATGATCCTCGTGCCGAGGTCCAGGCCTCATCGATTCATGGAATGGGGATGGTCGCCAGCCAGCCGATCCATGCAGGCGAGGTCGTGGTCCGTATTGGTGGAACGGTTATGACTGAGGAGGAGTTTCAAGCCTATACCGCGACGGTTGCTCGTTACAATGCCATACAGATTGGGGAAGGGCTGCACCTGGTCGATGTTCCCACAGCTCTGGGAGGTATGAATCATTCCTGCGACGCCAACTTGTGGATGCGCGACGAGGCCACCGTTGTGGCCCGTCGAGACATTGCGGCAGGGGAGGAGCTGACGCAAGATTATGCCCTATACACCACAAGCCCCTCCTGGACCCTCAAGCCATGCTGCTGCGGGACCCCCGTTTGTCGCCAGGTGGTAACAGGCAACGATTGGCAACGGCCAGAGGTCCAGGAGCGCTACCGCGATCACTTCTCCCCATTCCTCAACGAGCGCATCCGCCGCTTACGTGGGGATTAAATAAGTGTCTGAGGCAGTGCATGGCGTTGCCTGCCTCTGGCCCCTACAAATTAGTAAATTTGATAGGTGGTAAGCGAATTTGGATTTGTAAGGCAGGTCAGATAATATTGAGAGTTAATGATGTATGCACTCATATTGTAATTTGGATCGGCTATAGTGGTAACCTGCGGTTTTGAGAGGTTAATGCTACCTATAGGTATAGTCCAGATATGTGCCTCTCCGCTCTCATCTAATGAGGCAAGGGCATTGTAGGTAAGCCAGGTGACAGTACTGACTTTGTGTGCATGTCCCAGATAGTTGGCAAATAATGTATGACTGGTAAACCGATAAATCTTCACTGTCTGGTCAGCGCTGGAGGAGGCAATGCGATTATCCCAGCAAGAGAGGGTTGTAATAGCACCAGAATGCTCATACTGAGTGATTATTGTATCGTCTTGCCAGATCTCAACAAGCCCATCATCGTATCCAATTCCTACATAAAAGTGACTATTGTCTACTGGAAGATGCAAAATAAGGGCAGTAACCTGTCTGGCATTTGGATATGTATACTGAGGAACAGGATGCGTATAGCTGGAAATTCTTGAGAAGTTATATAGATAAACGGTATTATCAGCGCAGGCCACAGCAAGCATGTTATAGCATAAACTTAGGGCTATAACTGGCTTAGGCGCTTGAACCTGATATATGAGCTCTCCTGTTGCAGTGTCCCATATATGGATGTCAGCATCATTCTCACAACAGGAAGCAACCTTTTTGTCACCATAAAAATGGGAAAGGTATTTAGCCGGGCGTGAGTGGCCGGTGTATATGATTCTGGCGTTACTGCCTCTATTAAAGTCAGTGTAGAGGACATAAACACTATTATCAGTACATGCAACTATGTTGTAGGCGACATCTTTGGTATCAGCAAAGGCGGTACCAGTACCAGTGCTCGGTAATGTCCATGTTGATAACCTTTTGGCTTCGCTGAATTTAGGAGTTTGTGGAATAGGATCGTCTGGCGTAACATAGGTCACGGGAGTGGAGGTGGGGTCGGTAGGGACCTGGATGGCGACTGGGGCTGGAGGTTGGCTGTGATTGCTGAGGAGTGCGGGGAGGCTGGCTGCTGCGAGGGCTGAGAGGCCAAGTACGCCTAAACCCAGCACGGTTCGGCGCTGTATCTTTGTTGGAATTGGGGCAGGGGTCAATACTCTATGGTTAAGGTGCGCCTTGAGGGCGGTGTGGGCCTTCCCTAGCTGTTGCTGAACATCGAGCATGCTTGTGGGGCGCTGTTCAGGATTGAGCGCAAGCATACGAGCGATAAAGCTGCCTAGTTCTATGGGAAGACCGGGCGTGATGATGTGAATAGCGGGGAACTCGAAGGGATAGTCGGCCGGGTCTTCGCCCGTGAGCATTTGATGGAGCAGGGCGCCCAGGCTATAGATGTCGGAACGCGGCGTTGTCTGCGCCTTGCCATATTGTTCAGGGGCCGCGTAGCCTGGGGAGCCAAACGGGATCGTGTCCCTGTTCTGGCCAGGCTTGAAGTGGCGCGCAATGCCAAAGTCGATCAGGGTGACGCGTTTACGGGGACCAAGCATGATATTGGCGGGCTTGAGATCACGGTAGATCACGCTTGGCTCCTGGCGGTGCATATACATCAGTACATTACACAGCTCAAGAGCGATCTCAAGCAGGGTGCATATTGTCTGCGGATCGCGATACTTGTCCTGGGCGAGGGTCGAGAAATACTTCTCCAGAGTCTGTCCCTCAATAAAGCTTATGACGAGATACCAGTGCGAGGCATCAGTGAAGTGGTCATAGAGGGTGGGAATCGCCGGATGGTCGAGTGTGCTTAAGATTGTTAGCTCAGTATTAAAGGTGGCGGTGGCATCAATAATCTGTTCCGCGCTCATCCCCTCCAGGTTGATGGCTTTAATGGCGACGAAAAGGCGCTGGTTTTCTCGCTCGCAAGCCTTATAGATGGAGGCATAGCCACCCTCGCCAATCTGCTCAAGAATGTGGTATTTCTGGTGCAGGCGCGAACTGGGCGCTTGCAAGGCGGAAATAGGCGTGCTCTGCCTTGAGGAATGCGGCGCGCTGGCAACGACCTGCATTTGTTGTTGCCCCGAAGAGGAGGAATGCGCGGTTATAGTATTTGAGGTAAGTGGCCTATGACAGTAGGTACATTGGGTAGCGGTGTCGCTATTTTCGGCACCACAATAATCACAAAATAGCATTGTGGGGGCGCTCCTTGTTATGTGCTGGCTTTGCAATTGAGCCTGCTTCGAAATAGTTATAAATATATACATGAGTATAGACGAGAATAGAGGCTGATTGTCAAAGAAATATGCTTTAATATGCTATGATGTGCTTATACTTTGCCAATGGTTGCTTATTTGCTCTGTCTGGGGGCTAGAGGAGAGAGTTGTTATGCCACGAGTGAGCGTCCAGGTTCGCGTGCCTTTCCCCGATGTTGATAGTTCGAGGCGCATCCATTTCACGGCCATGCTGCGCTATTTTGAGGTCGCTGAACATGAGTTGATGCGCGCAATTGGTTTCCCCTATGCGACCGCGCTATGGGGCGTGGCCTTCCCTCGGGTTCATGTGGCCTGCGATTTTCGTGGGGCGGTGCGCTATGATGACCTCCTGAGCGTGGAGGCGCGAGTGGCATACGTGGGGCGTAGCTCGTGGAAGGTGGCCTTTACCGCGCGCGCGCTGCAGGAGGTCGCCTCGGAGCTACAGGTAGGCGATGTTGTGGCCGAGGGTGAGATCGCGATTGTGTGTATGAATCCAAAGAGCGAGCGTGCCCAGCCTCTCCCCGAGGAACTGCGCCAGGCGCTTGAGAGGGAGTAATAGATAAAGGAGATCTGTACTGGGAACCTGTATGGCTCAGCACAAAGAGCGATTAGAGCTAGTGAAGCCGGATGTCAAGTATGCGCAGGCCTACCTGGCGATGATTGATGCGCATTTTGCCAGCGGCGAGGAGTATAACTATAACAATATGTGGCTGGCACGCGAAGACTTCGCTGCCTTTGTGCGTGAGCTGGAGGATGAGGCGCAGGGCATCGGCTTGCTCGTTGGCCTACCTAGGCAACAGACCTATTTTTTGCTCAAGGATGGCGTGCAGATCATTGGCGAGATCCGCTTCCGCCCGCATCTGGAGGAGCCTTACGAGAAGCTTAATGGGCATGTCGGCTACAATATTCACCCTGCTTACCGGGGGCAAGGGTATGGTACGCGCCAGCTGGCCTTGCTCCTAGAGGAGGCGCGCCAACTGGCTCTGCCCGGTGTCTCCATGACGATTGAAGACGAGAATCCCTCCTCTGTGCGCGTGATCCAGAAGAATGGCGGTCGCCTGCTGCGTGTGATGGAGAATCCCCCCTCGATTCGCGTTGAAGAGGAGAACGGAGAACTGGTGGTGAAGGACACCACCAACGAGGGCGAGCGCTGCGCCCTCTGGTGGATTGATCTTTAAACGCTACTAAAGTACGCGTCGTGCAGCTTTGTAGTGCCTGCGGAGCCAGATAGCGCCCGCGACGATGCCTAGCAAGGGAACGCCCACGGCTCCACCTACGCAGGCGGCACTTTTCACATAGGTGAGCGTGCAGTCCGGTGGCGGCGAGCTATAATTCAGGCTGATATAGGGGCTGACGGGGTTGAGGTTGGCTTTGGGCGCCAGGATGGGATCAATCTGCATGTGATCAGGGGTGAAGCTGGTATAGAAACGCGTAAGGTAGGCGTTCTCGGGCATTTCTTTGAGGTAGCTGCCCAGCGCGTATGGACCAACGGGTTGGGCATACTCGGTGACAAAGCCATAGCCCCCTGCCTTCTGAATGGCGGTGTCTATAAGCTGGTAGTAGTTCGCGCCAGGATTGGGCGTGGAAGTGATTTGATCCTGGTCGATATGGATGTCCTGGTAGTTCTGGGGCGCGAAACGCTCGTTCGCCAGGATCGACACCTCCATATTCATCCGCGTATTGATGTCGGTAGCCGCCAGGCGAATAGGGATCATAATCTGTTTCATGACCATGGGAAAGGTGATCTTGACGGGCGCGATACTGGTCGTATCCGCTTTGGCCTGGAGCCTCATGGCGAGGAAATACATGTTTTTCGCCACATAGGGCTGGATAAACTGCTGAGTGCTTGCGGGTACCGCGTACTGGTGAGCTTGTAGCCAGTGGGTAAGCGCTCCGGCGTCACCCGATTTAATCACATCGTAGGCGAAAGGGCCAACCGCTCCACTGCCATAGACGTTGACGTTGGAGCTACTCGTCGTATTGGGCGCGCCTGCTCCCATGCCGCTATAGTGTGGTCGTGTTATATCTGCGTAATCACAGGTGCGGGCAGCAGGTACGACAAACCTGGGAGCAGTAAGCTGCTCCAGCGAGGTGAAGAGGGCTTGCGGCGCCTGGTCTACGCTGGGTACAACGGGTACAGGGAGCACCCAGGCGAAATCCTGGGCCTTCCCTTGATAGCGTATCTGCTCATACAGGGTCGTGCTATGCGCGCCAACAGTAATCAGGAGCCTCTCCGTATCCTGGCTGACCCTTGCCTGGTTTGTACTGGCAAAGAGTCCGCCGCACGCGAGCGCGGAGGCTGGCAGGAGCAGCAGGCAGCACAGCGCGAGCGAGAGGGGCGCGAGGAGTCGTATAAATTTCAGCATGATTTAGGCGCTGAATCCTTTCTAAGGGGTGATGTGTGGGTGGTACGGCGCCCCGTACCATTATATGTAGACGCGTGCTTTATCAGCGTCGTGCCAGCTAAAGATCTCACATAAGGAGACGCTGGTGCAGGGCTTTTTGGTCCCGATGAGGGGTGGCTTCAGAGATATGTTGTGCCTGGAAGATCTGGCGATCTGGTAGGCGCACCGCTGTCAGTGTGCCGCTGCGATAGGCTCCTGTGTCGACGCAGATCTTGTTTGGCTCGACTAGCGGCCTCGCTAGCTTCCAGTGACCAAAGACGACGAGCTTGCCCCAATCATAGTTGCTTTTCAGGAAGCCCCTTGGCCCCCACATCTTACGCGCGGCGGGCGTCTCTTCGAAGGGCAGGCCGGGCAGGACGCCAGCGTGGACGTAGTAGGCGAACGCGTCCTCGTACTCCAGGCGGGTCTCCTCCAGCCAGTAGCCTATCTCGGCGGGCATATGTCTCCTGTTGGCCCTCCAGAGGCGGCGCGCACTTTTCATATTGGGGGCGTCAAGAAACTCTGAGCCATTCCAGCACTCCAGCCAGGCGTCCTCATGGTTGCCCCGGAGAAAGACGCACGAGGGGTGCAGGCGCTGGAGCCTCCGCAACGCTCGTATGGTGGCGAGGGAGTCCTCGCCCTTATCCAGATAATCCCCCAAAAAGACCAGTGTGTCCTGTGGATGCAGGGGCAGGAGTTGCAACAAACGCATAAGAAGCGTAATTTCTCCATGCACATCGCCGATGGCATAGGTCACAGGGCGCGCGCCCAGGTCGTTGCGCTCAGTCCTAAACAGGGCCTCTTCCACCGAGAGATAGGTACGCTCTCTTACAGGTGACAGGAAGCCTGCCACCCTGAGTGCCAGGGCCTTCAGTTTTCGCGAAATAAAAGTTATCACAGTGAATTAAATCAATGCTTTGGGCGGGTAAGGGGTGTGGTGACGATGTGGCTTCGCCACATCGTCACCACACCCCTTACCCGCCCAAAGATCTATGCCTGTTCCTCTTTGTATTTCTGGATGAGGTCGGCGTACCAGAGGCCGCTGTCTTTGATGATGCGGCGCTGGCTGTCGTAGTCGACATAGATGATGCCGAAGCGCTTGCTGTAGCCCTCGGCCCATTCGTAGTTGTCCAGCAATGACCAGGTGAAGTAGCCCTGGACAGGTGCGCCCTGCTCGATGGCGCGCACAATGCCCTGGAGATGCTCTTGCAGGTAAGAGAGGCGACGTGGATCGTGGACGTGTTCGCCGCCGCCCCACTGGTCGCGGAAGGCCGAGCCATTCTCGGTGACGTAGAGTTTTGGCAGGGCATACTCTTTATGCAAGCGTACCAGGAGTTCGGAGAGGGCGTTGGGATAGACCTCCCAGCCCATCTCGGTATAGCTAGCACTGGGAATGGGAGCAACCATTTGACAGGCATCGGCCAGGGGCGCGGGCTCGGTGCCACGAATGACACTGCGGGTATAGTTATTGACGCCCAGGAAGTCGATAGGGGCCGATATAATCTCCATGTCGCCGTCCTCGATGGGTGGGGCCTGGAGTGCCATGTTTTTAAAGAAGTCTTCGGGATAGCTGCCCCGAACGATTGGATCGAGGAGCCAGCGGTCACTGAAGGCGTCGTAGCGCGCCAGGTCGCGCAGAGTCTCAGGGCGGTCGTCGGCGGGATAGCCAGGGGTAAAGTTCAGGGTAATGCCAACCTGGGCGCCGTTTGTGACGTGGGCGCGGATACGTGGCAGGGCGAGGCCATGCCCCAGTAAGAGGTGGTGGCCCGCGTCCAGCGCGCTCTGACGATCCTGTACGCCGGGTGCGTGAACTCCATTGCCATAGCCTAGATAGGCCGAGCACCACGGCTCATTGAGGGTAATCCAGCCCGCGACGCGGTCGCCAAGCCGCCGGGCCACAATTTCTGCATACTCGGCGAAGGCGTAGGCCGTCTCGCGGTTGCGCCAGCCGCCCTTATCCTCCAGGGCCTGGGGGAGATCCCAGTGATAGAGGGTCGCGAAAGGTTGGATGCCCTTACTCAGCAGGGTATCAACCAGGCGCTCATAGAAATCCAGCCCACGGGGGTTGACGTCTCCGTGTCCCTGGGGCAGGATGCGCGGCCAGGCGATGGAGAAGCGGTAGGCCGAGAGGCCCAGGCGCGTCATGAGCGCGATATCATCGTCTACGCGGTGATAGTGGTCATCGGCGACATCGCCATTATGGCCCTGGTAGACTTTGCCGGGGGTCGCGGCAAAGGTGTCCCAGATCGAGGGGCCGCGACCATCCTCATGGGTCGCGCCCTCAATCTGGTAGGAGGCCGTGGCGGCCCCCCAGAGGAAATTAGCCGGGAAGAGCTTTGCCAGGCTGAGCTGTGTTTGTTCGGAGTTGCTGGTTGTCGTCATATCTATCCTTACTAAGCCACCAGGTTTTTGATTTTCTCGCCTTTAGGTTTGCGTTCGTTGCGCAGGCGTGGATTGGCGAATTCATCGACGCCGAAGTTGATCAGCGTGAGGGCCGTGCCCACGAAAGCGATACAGAGCGCAGGCGGCAGGAACCACCAGTAAGCACCCTGGAGGATGGCGTCATTATTATTGACCCAGTAGAGCATGGAGCCCCAACTGACACTGGTAATATCGCCCAGGCCCAGGAATTGCAGTCCGGAAGCAGCCAGGATGGCGTAGATCACGGTGCCAATGAAACCCGACATGACAATCGCAATCTCGTTGGGCAGGATCTCGGCAAAGATGATGTGAAGGATGTTTTCTCCACTGGATTGAGCGGCCTGCACAAAATCACGGCTGCGCATCGACATGGTCTGTGCGCGAATAACGCGTGCATTCCAGGACCAGCTCGTTACGGTCAGAACCAGTGCGATGGTCAGGTCGCCCTTGACGGGGAAGAAGGCCGCCAGCACGATAGCCAGGGGGAGGCCAGGGATGACCAGGAAGATATTGATGAAAATCGAGAGGATATCATCAACGATCCCGCCGAAGTAGCCCGCGATCAGCCCGATGGCGGTCGAGAAAGCCGTGATAAGTAGCCCAGTTATGAAGCCCCAGAGGATGGAGGAGCGTGCTCCAACAATGGTCTGGGCGAAGACATCCTGCCCGGTTTGTGTCGTGCCGAACAAGAACTGGCCCGAGGGCGAAGCCAGGTTAGGTCCAACGTTGAGGGCGTTAGGATCGGTATGGATAAACACTGGGCCGAAGAGCGCGATAAGGATAAAGATGGCCAGGATGACCAGGCCCGCGCCGACCTTGCGATTGATTGTGACCAGGCGCCAGAGATCACTCAGACGCCCAGTGGTGGGAGGCGGCGCTCCGATGCCCGCCATGCCCGAAGCCCCAACGGTCAGGGTGCTCTCGACGCTGGTGCGTGACGCGACATGTGTTGAGCTGCCTGTTGCCTGGGTATTGCTTGTATCAGGTTGAGTCGAGCTCATAAACGTTTAACCCCTTTCTTGGCGAACACGCGGATCAAGCACGGTATAGACCATGTCAACCAGGAAGTTGGCGGTCATAACGGCGACCGTAATAATGAGGAAGATGCCCTGCATCAAGGCATAATCCGAGTTCTGCACTGCCTGGAAGAGCGAGTAGCCAATGCCTGGATAAGAGAAGACGATTTCGAGGAAGAGCTGGCCCGCGACCACCTGGCCAAGCGCGATAGCGAAACCGGTGATATTGGGCAAAATGGCGTTGCGCGCGGCATAGTTGATCATGACGCGGCGCGTGGCAAGTCCCTTGGCCTGGGCCATGAGCACATAATCTTCAGAGAGCGTCATAATCATAGCATTACGCATACCAAGCATCCAGCCCGAGATGCTGGCCACAACAAAAGTGATGGCGGGTAGGATGGCATGCTGGATAGCACTGGAGATAAAATCAGGCGACCAGTCGGGCGAAATGAAGCGATCATAGCCGCCGCTGACGGGGAACCAGTTGAGGGTAAAACCAAAGATGTAGAGCAGGATCAGGGCCAGGCAGAAGTAAGGGATGGCCGAGATAAAGGTCATGAGGGGTGGCAGCAGGCTATCCAGGAAGGAGTTGCGGCGCCAGGCGATGATAACGCCCAGGAGCGTACCCAGGGCAAAGCTAAGGACCAGCGAGACCAGCACCAGGACCAGTGTCCAGGGGAGTTCCTGCCCGATGGCTTCCGCCACTGGCGTTGGGAAGTAGGTGATGGAGAGGCCGAGATTGCCGTGGAGCAGATTATTGAGGTACTGGAAATACTGAACCCAGAGCGGATCGTTGGTGATGCCAAATTGTAGTTCAATTGCGTGAATAGCCTCGGGCCTGATGCGACCCTGGAAGCGAGCCACAAAGATCAATGCCGGGTTGCCAGGCGCCAGGCGCGGGATTAGGAAATTGAGGGTGAGCGACGCCCACAGGGCGATAAGGTAAAAGCCCAGGCGGCGTAACAGGTGACGCATACAGGAACTCCTTTGTGAATAGGACAAATAGTCTCTTGCAAAATGTGTAGGGGTTCTCCAGGTTGGTAGGGACCCGGTTTAGCGCGTCCGAATGCCATTTATGGCAGTGCGGCGCTAGCCTGGCTTTTTCCAGAGAACAAGTGACCCATTACGCGATACGGTGCAGGAACGTTTTGGGCTAGCGCCGAAGTGCGATTAATCGCCTTCGGACGCGCTAAAGCTGGTCCCTACCGTCTGGATGAACCACGTAAGCATGGAAGAGTTTCTGGGCTGATGAGGCCCAGAAACTCTCCAGAACAAGTGTTACGAGAGACTATTGTGCAGGTGACAGGTGGAGTATGACAATGGCCGCATCAGGGTACTGCCAGGGTGGCGGAACCGCGTACGGATTGTCAGCGGTGGGCCAGCCTGTGAAGTTCTTGGTGCTGTACTCGTTCCAGTCCGCACCGTAGACCAGTGTGATGACCGGAACTTGCTCGACCATGATCTTCTCCAGACCCTGAATGGCCTGTTTCTGCACGTTGGGATCGGTCGTCGTCGAATACTGAGTTAACAGATTATCGGTCGTCGGATCCTCCCAGCGCTCGTAGTTGGAGACCGCTGTCCCACCAATAGGAGCGGACTTGGCCTTGCTGAGCACGTTGTTATAGGTATAGAACGGCGAGGGACCACTGCCGACGCTACCAATGCTCATATCAAAGCTGCCGGTATTGAGGGCATTCACATAGGAGTTATATGCAATGGCGTTTACGGTGGTCTGGATACCGATAGCCTTCAGGTCGCTATTGACCATCTGACACATGGTGACCCAGTCGCTCCAGCCAGTGACCACGTTCAGGTTGAAGGAGAGCTTCTTGCCGTCTTTGTCGACATAGATGCCATCGGAACCCTTCTTCAAGCCAGCGCTCTCCAGCAGTTGTGTCGCCTGAGAGACGTTGGGGGCCTGGTAGGTCAGGTTCTGATACTCGGGATTGAGGTAATCCTTCTGCGCGGGGAGGATCAGGCCGGTCGGGTTGGCGACGGGCTCGAAGTTGCTCTCCGCAACATGGAACATCTTGTCGCGATCCAGCGCCATACTGATGGCCTTACGGACATTGACATTGTTGAATGGAGCCTTCGTCAGGTTCATGTAGAGCGAGACGTTGTTGCCCGAGGGGAACCAGTATTTGTTGTGCTGGGGATCGCGGTCGAGATAGCCTTTTTGCAGGTTAGGTGTGAACAGGCTGACCCAGTCGAGGTTACCTTTGTCCATATCCAGTTCCAGGGACTGGTTGGAGTTGTACGACGGATAGCGCAGTTCATTGACTTTCAACTGGTCCGCCTGCCAGTAGCTGGGATTCTTGGTGTAGTCCAGCAACTGAGGGCTGAAGGACTTCAGCGTGAAGGGGCCAGTACCCACAGGAGTTGGATTGGTGTACTTCTGTGGATCGCCCACATTGGCCCAGAGGTGCTTGGGAACGATCCAGGTGGTGCCACCGACGCTATAGAGAATAGGTGTGTACACCTTCTTCATGGCGATAACGACGGTGTTGTCATCGGTTGCGGTCACGCTGTCAAAATAGTTCCAGAGGCCGTTGGTGTCCGTCGCGGGATATTGCTTAAACATGTTGAGGGTAAAAGCAACATCAGCGGCGGAGAAGGGCTGTCCATCGGACCACTTGACATTCTTGCGCGTGGTGAAGGTCAGCGTCTTGTTATCGCTGGAGAACTTATAGTCGGTCGCCAGCCAGGGCGTGACCTTACCGCTAAAGCCGTTGACGTAGAGAAGGGTCTCATAGACCATACCTACTGTGCCTGGATTAGCGTTTGGAGTATAAGGCCCGAAGTTTTTGGTGAAGTCGCCGGTTGGTCCGGTTGAGATGGTCAGATAATTATTGTGCGCGTTCTGCCCATTGCCGTTGCTGCTGCTACCACCGCAGGCGGCCAGGACCATGCCCAGGACAAGTAGGAGCGTGGTGAGCAATGCTCCAGTGTTCTTCTTCGCTTTGAAGAACCTTGTCAGAGATCGCAGTGTCATTGAAACCTCCTTAAAAAAACAAAGAAACAAGTTTAGTCCATTCGTCATTGAAAAGCTGCTAAACTGATAAAGTTCGATATAAACTCCTTTCTATAGTCATGAATTTGCGCTGTGGGCGCTATAGGTGACTCGCCCGGGTCAGGCATACAATGAGTGAGGTCGCATGCCTGGCCTCGGCGACACACTAATCTTATAAGATAAGTTCGTGAACAATGCTATTCCTGGGAAGCACTTTATGTTACCTGTTCTATGGATGAAACCGCCTGGCTCTGCCTCGCGCCGCAGGAGGCGCGTACCAGGAGACTGGTTGCCAGGTGAATTTGCTGAACCTGCTCGTCCTCTGGCTGGAGTAATGTCGCGTGTTTACCGGCACCCGGTGGAATATATGCGCGTTGCCGATGGGCGTGTTCAATCATGGAGATCAGCAGCTTTGCGCCCTGTCGCCCCATCTCTTGAAAGGGTTGCTTAACGGTCGTCAAGGGTGGTCGTACATGCGCGGAAGAGGAGATGCCATCAAAGCCGACCAGAGCCAGATCATCGGGAATGCGTATACCATGCTCCTCGGCGTATGCTATAACGCCATAAGCCATATCGTCGCTGGCCGCAAAAATAGCCGTGGGGCGTTGCCCCTGTGGAAGCGAGAAAAGCTTCTGTGCGGCCTCCATTCCTGATTTACGCCTAAACAGGCCCTCGACAACGAGTGTGGGATCGACGGGTATACCATAATCCTCAAGCGCCCGGCAGTAGCCCTGGTAGCGCTGGCGGGAACAGTAAAGATCTACGGGGCCCTGGATGTGAGCGATCCGGCGGTGGCCGAGCTTCAACAGGTGGTATACTGCCTCATAGGCGCCTTGTTGGTTATCTGCACTGATCCAGGGGACATCCGAAGGAAGCTCTCGGTCATCGATCATAACCACAGGGAAGCCATACTGGTGCAGGCGTATGACATGTTTAGCGGGGAGTCCCGGCAGAATCGAGAGCAGGCCCGCGACAAGGTCGGAGGCCAGGATGTGATCGATGACATCGCCCTTGCCGTCGGCGCGGGTCTTATCATTGATGCTATAGAGCACGAGTTCATAGGGGGTAAGGCCGATAGCTTCAGCGACGCCACAAACGATATCGGGGACCATAGGCCAGGTGAAAGAGGGAACCAGAACGCCAATCAGGTGGCTATGCCTGCGGGCGAGGCCCGCGGCAGTCAGGCTTGGGACAAAGCCTTCTTCTTCGACAATGCGAAGGATGCGCTCACGCGTGCTTGGATCAACATCAGGCTTCTGGTTGAGAACACGTGAAACAGTTGCTTTTGAGACACCTGCCAGGAGAGCAATATCGCCAATGGTACGCTTCCTTGCCATAATCTTATCCTTATTGGTTAGCTACGTCGCATACACCAGGGTCGCGCACGCATCGTCTCTTACGTAGAGAAGTTTGCGTGTGTAAAGGAAAGAGAAACAGGGCTGTCGCGAAATAAATATCGTTCCGTAATCGGTTACGGTAACGCTTACAAAGAAGTATACTGATGAGCAAGTTAAAAGTCAAGGGTTTTTCTGCTGATTATGTTGGGATTCCCCAACATAATCAGCAGAAAGAAAAACTACTACAAACGGGTCCAGTCGAAGATGACGCCTATGGCGCTGGCGCGGCGCTCCTGGAGCAAGGTGTATGCCTTGGGTGCCTCGTGGGGCGAGTAGCGGTGCGTGATCAGGTTGTTGACGTGCATATCGCCACGCTGTAAATAGCGGAAGAAGAGTTCGGCCTGGCGCAGGTTGTTCCAGTGGGCGGAGTCGCTAGATGGGAACTCGGCGTGCATGTCGTGCGCACCCACAATGGTCAGCCCCTTTGTGATGACATCTTTGGTCAGATGCTGTGCCGTGGGGGTGCCAGTATCGCCGAGCAGCACCAGGCGGCCAAAGGAGCGCAGCAGGGGCAGAGCCTGCGCGAAGACTGGCGCGGCACCCGTTACGTCATATACCACATTGACGCCCTGGTTCTCGGTCAGGCGCAAGATCTCCTCACGGGCCTGTTCCACCCCCATCTGGAGCACTGTGGTCGCGCCATGGGCCTGGGCTATGACCAGGCGTTGCTCCGCTACGTCGATGGCGATAATCTGGCGCGCACCAAGCAGGCGCGTATATTGCGTGACGAGCTGACCCAGCAGGCCCAGGCCCACTACCGCCACATCATCGCCCAGGCGGTGCTCGGCGCGCCTGATCCCGACCTGCACGATGGTCGCCAGGTGGAACCAGGTCGCGTCCTCGTCGCTCACGCCCTCGGGAATGCGGTAAATATCCTCGTCGGCGGATACGACTGAGTATTGCTTGTGGTTATGGCGCAGGGCCACGCGATCCCCTTCGCGTACATGCTGGACATTCTTGCCAACGGCGATGACGCGCCCAACCATGCTATAGCCAGGATGAAAGGGATATTTGACCCAGTTATCCCAGTGCGAGCCAGGCTCAAAGTTGCGGCTCAAGCAGATGCCCTCGGTCCCTGTACTGATGAGGGACTGCGTGGCCTGGAGCAGAAAATCATCGGGTCCCAGTTCGCGTACAGCCTCTTCGTGTACCTCGACCTGGTTCTTGCTCGTAAAAATAACGTTGAGCGATTTCAATAAAGTACTCCTTCCGGGCTTCCATTCAAATTATTGTACGCTTCATACGCGCGAGACGCTCCCTTGTGGTAGGGACCCGCTTTAGCGCGTCCAAATGCCATTAATGGCAGTACAGCATAAGCCTGTTTTTGTTTGAAAAACGCAACTCTCTCAAGAGGAGACGTTTTGAGCTGCGCCTACAGACGATTAATCGCCTTTGGACGCGCTAAAGCGGGTCCCTACCAGCTTTTGGGGCTGTTTCAGTATAGTAACGCTAAGAAGTGTACGTCAATGAGGGCGGCTCTCTGTTTGAGCACTCAACAATCACCATGCCCAAGCCCTCCTCCTACATTGCCTGGGGCATAGCGAAGATGTCTTTTAGGCGTTTTGTTTGGCATAGGTGTAGGCGCCAGAGCGCTCTACAAGCTGAATGGTCTCGGTTGGGGTCGCCTTGTGTAGGGCCGCGCAGCGCTTGTAGAAGTAGCCCCTGGATTACGGACGGAGCCGCGTTGCTGGGCAAAGAGGGTCTCCAGAAGTGCCCCAGCCAGGCTTGGGGATTATTGTGCTGGTGAGCAAGCTGGATGTAATAGCCCTGTTGCTAAGAGGTCTCCCCAAAGATCTGGCTCAGGTAGCTTGCTACCTCCCTAACGTTAACGTTTTTAATAAAATTTAATAATATAACGTTAACGTTAGGGAGATGAGTCGCCACCTCTGAGGGAGACGAGTCGCCCATGGTGTGAGCTGAAGTAGCCCTGGAGTCGCCCATTTTTGGGGAGACGAGTCGCCTTTTTTCTGGCGACGAGGCTCGCCGCCCATGCAGGAGGGGCCTGGTAGGTGCGCCCTTCAGAAGCACTTCCTTTCGCACCTGCATGGGCGGGGGATCTTGCTATTACCAGCCTCTTTTACAGGGTGGACGGGTGTGCTATAATGCAGATGACCGAACTCACTGAAAAGTGTTGAGGGAGACGAGTACGCGCAGGTTGCCCGGTACAGAAAGAGCACGGCTGATGAGAGTGCTACTGGAGACGCGCCGAATATCACTCCTGAGCTGAACGCTGAACGTCGCCTGACAAAGTAAGCGGACCGGCCTTGCCCCCCGTTAGCAGGGCAGAGATGTGTTGGCATCTCATCGAGTGGACGTGCCTTGCCCTCATAGGGCTGTGTAGGGACGTCAATAGGGGTGGTACCGCGAACCTTTCAAGCTTCGTCCCCAGTTGGGGCGGGCTTTTTTTTATGCACTTTTTTCCGATTGTTTCATTAGAAAGTTACCTGAATATCCGAATAGCGCATGGTTGGTTGTAGACAGTATCTGGAGCGTTGAAGAGCATGTTTAAAGAGATTGAGACGAGGCAATCATTTCCTGCCCTCGAACAACAGGTGGAGCAGTGGTGGCAGGAGCATGGCGTGGTGGAGAAGGTGCTCGCCCATGGAGACCGGAAGCAGCCGTTTGTCTTCTTTGAGGGGCCGCCGACCGCCAATGGCCGCCCGGGCGTGCATCATATCGAGTCGCGCACAAGCAAGGATGTCGTGATCCGTTACCGGCGTATGCGGGGCCAGTATATCCTGGGCGCACGCGGTGGTTGGGATACGCATGGCCTTCCTGTCGAGCTTGAGGTGGAGAAGCAGCTCGGTTTCTCAGGTAAGCCCGATATCGAGAAGTATGGCATCGCCGAGTTTAACAAGGCCTGTAAAGAGAGCGTCTGGAACTATGTCCAGGAGTGGGAGCGGCTGACGAACCGCATCGCCTACTGGATCGACCTCAAAGATCCCTATATCACCTATACTAATGAATATATCGAGTCTCTGTGGTGGATTCTCAGGACCTTCTGGGATCGGGGCCTGCTCTTCCGCGACTATAAAGTCACGATGCACTGCCCGCGCTGTGGCACCTCGCTCTCAGACCACGAGGTCTCGCAGGGCTTTGAGGATAATGTCGATGACCCTTCCGTCTGGGTGCGCTTCCGTGTGCGCCAGACCGGGCATGAATTAGCTTCGGAGCTAGCGGGCGCCGCCCTGCTGGTCTGGACGACCACGCCCTGGACCCTGCCCGCCAATGTGGCGGTCGCGGTCAAGCCCGATGCCGATTATGTGCTGGTTGAGTATAAGGATGAGCGCCTGCTGCTGGTGCAGGCCCTGGCCGACAAGGTTCTGGGCGAGGGAGCATACACAGTCCTGGCGACCTTCAAGGGCAACCAGTTGCGCGACCTGCGCTATGAGAACCTCTTCAAGGGCGTTCCAGGGGTAGGCGAGCAGGTGAATTGGGAGAACACTTACCGTGTCATCGCCGACGACTATGTCTCGCTGGAGGATGGCTCGGGCCTGGTGCATATCGCGCCCGCCTATGGTGACCTGGAGATCGGGCGGACCCATGGCCTGCCAACGCTCTTCTCGGTCGACCTGGCAGGTAATACGCTCTCGGCCTATGATGAACTGGGCTTCGGCGGCCTCTTCTTTAAAAAGGCCGATCCCGTCATCACACGCAACCTGAAGGAGCGCGGCCTGCTCTTCAAGGGCGAGCGCGTGCGCCACAGCTATCCCTTCTGCTGGCGCTGTCATACACCCCTGCTCTACTACGCCAAGCCCTCCTGGTATGTGCGTACAACGAAGTTCCGCGACGAGATGCTGAGCAACAACGAGCAGATCAACTGGGTTCCCGAACACATCAAGACGGGGCGCTTCGGCAACTGGCTGGAGAACAATGTTGACTGGGCCTTGAGCCGTGAGCGCTACTGGGGCACGCCCCTGCCGATCTGGATCTGCGATAAGTGCGAGAAGACCGACGTGGTGGGTTCGGTCGCCGACCTCTCGCAGAAGGCCGGGCGTGACCTCAAGGAGCTGGACCTGCACCGCCCGTATGTGGATGAGATCACCTGGGGCTGCGAGTGTGGTGGCAGCTATCATCGTGTTCCCGATGTCGCCGACTGCTGGTTTGACTCAGGTTCGATGCCGGTCGCGCAGTGGCACTATCCCTTCGAGAACGAGGAGATCTTCGCGCAGGCGGGCCAGGCCGACTACATCTCAGAGGCTATCGATCAGACGCGTGGCTGGTTCTATACCCTGCACGCCATCTCGACCCTGCTCTTTGATCGCCCGGCGTATAAGAACGTGATCTGCCTGGGCCATATCCTGGACGCCAAGGGCGAGAAGATGTCGAAGTCGCGCGGCAATGCCGTCAATCCCTGGGAGCTGCTGGAGTCCTACGGCGCCGACTCGACGCGCTGGTTTATGTGTGCCTCCGCGCCTCCCTACAACTCGCGCAACTTCTCGTTCGAGCTGGTGAACGAGATGCAGCGCCAGTTCCTGCTGACGCTCTGGAACACCTATGCCTTCTTCGTGACCTACGCCAATATCGATGGCTGGCAGGCCCCGGCGGAGGGCGATCCTTTCGCGGGCGTCGAGCTCCAGTTGATCGACCGCTGGATCTTGGCGCGCCTGAACGCCTTGATCAGCGATGCCACTGGCATGCTCGACAACTATGATATTCATGGTCCTACGCGCCAGATGGTCAGCTTTATCGAGGATCTCTCGAACTGGTATGTCAGGCGCAACCGTCGCCGCTTCTGGAAGGCCGAGAGCGACCAGGATAAGCACGCCGCTTACCTCACGCTCTACACCTGTCTGACGACCCTGGCTAAGCTTATGGCGCCCTTTACGCCTTATGTTAGCGAGTCGCTCTACCAGAACCTGGTTGCCAGCCAGAATTCCAGCGCGCCGCAGAGCGTGCACATGGCCGAGTGGCCGGTGGCCGATCCTGCGCGCCTGGATAGCCAGCTTGTTACTGATATGGGCCTGCTGCTGGAGACGGTCAACCTGGGGCGCTCGGCGCGCCAGAATGCCTCGCTGCGTATCCGCCAGCCCTTGAGCGAGCTGCTCATTCGCCTGACGCGTAGCAACGCCACGGTGGAGGGGCTGCGTCGCTTCGAGAGCGAGCTGCGCGACGAGTTGAACATCAAGAGCGTGCGCTTCCTGGGCGTCGAGGACGGCCTGGTGGAGTACTACTTCAAGCCGAACCTGCCGGTGCTCGGTAAGAAGCATGGTCGCCTGATTCCGCAGATCCGGAGCGCCCTGAGCGCCCTGACGGGCGAGGCTGCCACCCAGGCCGCCCACAAGCTGGAGAAGGGTGAGAGCGTCGCCCTTGAGGTCAATGGGCAGACGTTGCACCTGGTCTCTGAGGATGTCCTGGTCTTCGCCACCTCGCCCGAGGGGTATGCCGTGGCGGAGAGCGACGGTCTCGTCGTCGCCCTCAACACAACGGTATCGCCTGAACTGGCGCAGGAGGGCATTGCCCGTGACCTGGTGCGCCTGATCCAGGACGCGCGTAAGTCGGCTGGCTTTAGCATCACGGATCGCATCCAGGTGCGCTTGCAACCGGAGGGCAAGCTGGACTTGCAAGCCGTCCTGAACTCCCACAGCAGCGTCATCAGCAGCGAGACGCTGGCCAACTCGCTGGAGCTTGGCGCGAGCAACGGTGGCTATCATACCACCAGTGCCGAACTTGAAGGCGGCAACGTCACCATCGCTGTTCAGCGCGTGTAATATCATAACAAGCAAAAAGTCGAGCCGTGGCATGCGCCACGGCTCGACTTTTTGCTTGTTTGTCCACAAAAGAATCTATAGAGCGAAAATTTTCAAAGATTTTACAATTGCTTGAGGTTTTTTCTGAGGCTCTGTGTTAGATTTTCATCTTGAGAGGTATATCCTTGAAGTGTGTTTTAACAGGCCTATCATATATATTTTTGAAGAGTTTTATTAGTTCTAATTGTATCATGCAGTGTGGTTGCGGAGCCGTAACTATACTGAACAGCCCCTTGTCAGTATCGAAAAGGAGACATATTTCAATGTCTGGGCAAAATTTGCATAAGACTATTATTGGAGGGTTGGCGGGAGTCTTGCTCTGCGCTCTCCTTCTGAGTGGGTGTGGTTCATCCCCCTCTCAAGGTACCGCTGCAAGTTCTACTCCTACGGCGACTAATTGTACCTCTTCTGCCCGTTTCAGGCCCGTGAGCGGGACGCTCAAGAGCGTTGACGGGAATACACTTTCTGTGATGAACCGACAGGGGAAAAGCGTCACTGCGCACCTCGAAAAGACGACACGCTTTACGCAAGAGAAAGCTGTAGCGGCCAGTGATGTGAAGGAAGGCGTGTTTGTCTCCGCTGTGGTGAAGCAAAATAGCGATAACAGCACGTACACGGCGACCCAGATCGTGCTTACCGATGGCAATAGTGGTGCGTTCAGGAACAATCGGCAGCAGCGCGGCAACAACCCGAACGCGAACTGCGCGCCTGCTCGCCAGCGTACTCCCACTGGCAATGGCAATGGCAATGGTGGCGTGCGCACCAACGCCAATGGCACGCATACGTTGAGCGGGACCGTGGGACAACTAAACAATAATATATTGACGGTAACGGATACAAAGGGCGATGACTATACCATCAACCTGGCAAGCACCACAAACATTATGCAGATAAGTAGCGCGACCGTCTCTGACTTGAAAGCAGGCGAGACTGTAACCGTGACCGGAAGCACCGAGAAGGACGGCAGCGTTGACGCGCAAAACATCGCCATCCTGCCAGCCGGAAGCAATAGTCAATCCCCAGCAGGAAATTAATGGTGCACATTATTTTATGAAAGATGAGAGATATGGCTGAACAGATAGAAGATATTCCTTTGTTAGATGAAGAAGAGCCAGACCTGGATGGCCCGGAGGGCGAGGAGAAGGCGAGACGGCGTTTTCCGCGCTGGATGATCATTGTATCGGTCATCCTGATAGTCGTTTTGCTGGTGGGCGGCGTTCTCTACTGGCGCACAACGAAGCCTAAGCCCATTCAGTATACCCAGGTGACGGCGACGACCGGGAATATTAGCGTAAAGGTCTCCGCGACTGGTCCTGTGGCCGCGAACGCGCAGTATCCCTTGAACTTTGGCACCGCTGGCCAGATCAGCGAGATCGATGTCCAGATTGGGCAACATGTGACCAAGGGGCAGAAATTGGCCAAGGTAGTTGTTGATACCACAACCCTTCAGGATAACATCGCGCAAGCGCAGCTGGATGTCAACTCGGCGCGTGATTCGCTGAACTCGGCCATCAACTCGGCTGGTACTGCCTGGAACAATGTGAGCAAGCAGCAAGGTGTCAACACTGCGAACTTGAATCTGGCATATGACCAGGAGCAGAGTGATTTGAGCAAGTGTAATGATGCTAATGCTCAAGTAACTTGTCAGCAAGCAAAGGATAAGTACGCGCAGGCACAGAAGCAGGCGGATAGTAGCAATACATCGACGTATAACCAGGCAGTCTCGGCGCAGAATCAAGTCACCTCGGCGCAGGATAACCTGAATAAAGCCCTGCTGTCGTTGACTATAGCCCAGCACGCCCTGGCGAATGCCAACACCAACGCTGTGCTCCAGTCCCCGGTTGACGCGACCGTAGCGACCATTAATGGAACGATTGGGCAGAACGTCTCCTCCTCTGGTAGCGTTAGCAGCAGTAGCGGTGGTGGTAGCAGTAGTAGTAGCAGCAGCAGCAGCAGTAGCAGCAGTAGCAGCCAGGGATTTATCATCCTGACGGATACGGGCAAGCTGATGGTCTCGGCACAGATCAACGAGGCCGATATTGGTAGCATCCAGGTTGGGCAGCCTGCGCAGTTTACGCTCGCGGCTTACCCCTCGCAGACCTTCCGCGCCTCGGTAGCTTCGATCAACACCATTGGCCAGGTGACCTCGAACGTTGTGAACTATACAGTCATGCTGGCGGTGGATAATCAGAGCATTGGCTCAGCCCGCGTCTATCCAGGCATGACGGCGACGGTCAATATCACCACCGCCCAGCGTATCGATGCCCTGCTCATTCCGGCCACCGCCTTGAGCTTCCCCAGTATTGCCTTACAGAGCGGAGAGATTGATCGCGCCCAGTATCTCTCGCTGCTGAGAAACAACCTGAACGGTTCATCCACCGGCGGCACTGGCGGCGCGCAGAGCGATACAAGGGTTATCCTGCAACTGAAAGATGGCAAGCTGACCCCCACCGTGATCAAGATTGGCCTGAATAACGGGCAGTATGTCGAGGTCCTCTCGGGCTTGAACGCGAACGACCAGGTAGTGACCGGCCAGACTGGTGGGAGCAGCACTACTTCAGGTAGTGGTACGGGCGGCAACGGTGGCCTCTTCCGCCTGGGCGGTGGTGGTGGCAACGGTGGCGCTGGCGGTCGTGGTGGCAATGGCGGTAACGGAGGTGCTGGCGGTAACGGAGGCACTGGTGGACGCGGAGGAAACTAAGCATGCTAGATCAAGAACAGACTGTGGAAGTCTCGACCGCTGAAGAGAACGCGCCAATCATTCGCCTGGAGCGCCTCAAGAAGTCCTATAAAATGGGGCGGACGGAGGTGCAGGCCCTGCGCGGCGTCGATCTCTCGATCAAGAAGGGCGAGATGGTCGCGATCATGGGGCCCTCCGGCTCGGGCAAGTCGACGTTGATGAATATCCTTGGCTGCCTGGATCGGCCTTCTGGCGGGAAATACTACCTGGATGGAATCTCCGTGAGCCAGATGAACAAAGGGGAGCTTGCGGACGTGCGCAACCAGAAGATTGGCTTTGTCTTTCAGAGCTTTAACCTGCTGTCCTGGATGAGTGCCTTCTCCAATGTCGAGCTGCCACTGGTGTATGCTGGTGTCTCTACTGAGCGGCGCAAGAAACGGGCCTTGTGGGCCTTAAAGCTGGTTGGCCTGGGGAGCCGGGCCAACCATCGACCAATGGAGCTCTCGGGTGGTCAGCAGCAGCGCGTCGCCATCGCGCGGGCGCTCGCTACCTCGCCAGCCATGATTCTGGCTGACGAGCCGACTGGCAATCTGGATACAAAAACAAGCACCCAGATCATGATGGTGCTCCAGAAGCTCAATGCACGTGGCATGACCATCATCCTGGTCACGCATGAGCCAGATATCGCGAATTACTGCCACCGTAAAGTGGTGCTACGAGATGGAAAAATTCGCGAAGATAGCGTCAACGCCTTCCCCCTCTCCGCGCAGGAGCAGCTCGCTTCATGGTCGGCACCCGACGAAACGGAGGAGTTACCATGAACACGCCAGAAGAGCAGCAAGAGATCATGCTTGAGGATCAGGACACGATAAAAATACCAGCCTTCGACCCGCCTGAAGAGTTTGCCTTTGTGGATCAAGAGACGGCGAAGATCACGCCACCCCTCGCAACCTCCCCTCTGGAGCGCAAGGGACCTGGCGAGGGGCGACTGAGGCGCCGGCGAGGAACCCTGGCCCTGTACCAGAGCTTCTCAAGTGCCGTGGTGGCCTTACGTGCTAATAAGATGCGCTCGCTCTTGACCTCGCTGGGTATCATCATTGGCGTGGGGGCGGTCATTGTCATGGTCTCGGTGAGCCAGAGCAACGCCGCGGTCATCAACCAGCGCCTCTCGACGCTTAATCCGAACGAGCTCGTTATTCGCTCGGGAAGTGCCAATTCGAGCGGCGTTCGCCAGGGCCAGGGTTCGCTGCAGACGCTCACGCAGGCAGACGCCGACGCGCTCTCTTCACGTGTACCCAACGTCTCGGCGGTCAGCCCTATTGCGAACGCCAGCGGCCAGGTGATTTTCCAGGGCCAGAACTGGGCATCGACCATCCAGGGCGTCTATCCCTCGTTCCAGACAATCAATAGCTGGCAGATGCAGGAGGGCAACTTCATTTCAGACACGGACGAGCAGAGTGGTGGTGCCGTCGCCGTCATCGGCCAGACCGTCGCGGACAATTTGTTCACACCCCAGGGAGTTGACCCGCTGGGACAGCAAATTCGTATCCGCAACGTCCCCTTTACCGTTGTGGGCGTGCTGGCCTCAAAAGGCGCCAGCGCGGGCCAGCAGGATGCCGACGATGTCGTCTACGTACCCTTCAGTACCGCGCAGAGACGCCTCACCGGGTCCCAGTTTGCCAGCTCAATTGACGTGCTGGTCAGCGACCAATCCCACATGACCGACGCCCAGAGCGCCGTTCAGCAGGTATTGGAGCAACAGCACCATATTGGTGATCCAGCCTCCGACGACTTTGTGATCCAGAACCAGGCGCAGGTCCTGGACACAGTCCAGACGACGACGCAGGCCCTGACCTTCCTGCTGGTGAGCGTAGCGGCCATCTCCTTGCTGGTGGGTGGCATTGGTATCATGAACATCATGCTCGTCTCAGTCACCGAGCGCACGCGTGAGATTGGTATCCGCATGGCCATCGGGGCGCGCCCTCGTGATGTCATGACCCAGTTTCTGATCGAGGCCCTGATGCTCAGCGCGCTCGGCGGCCTGGTAGGAATTCTTATAGGCATAGGAGGTGGGTTTCTCATTGCCCTCTTCACGAATGTGCCTTTTGTCCTGAGTCCGCTGGCAGTTCTGCTGGCCTTCGGCTTCTCCGCTGGTGTCGGCGTCGTCTTCGGCTTCTACCCGGCCCAACGCGCCGCCCAGCTCGACCCCATCGTCGCCTTGCGTACTGAGTGAAGATACTTTACAGGTGAGGCGTTACCGGCATATGCCGGTAACGCCTCATTTTTCGTTTTTTACTCTTCAGCAGCAGGTCTTACAGGGCGCTTGAAGTAGTGGAACGGGGTCCAGTTTCCACACGGTTCCCAATGATCGGCCATCATCTCGTCGATAATCGCGTTACGGTTGAGGCCAATGCGACGGGCTCCCACTGCTGGATGTTCCCGGGATTCCAGGGGCGCTGACAATACAGAGCAAATGCGGCGACATCCGTGAGTTCCCAACCCGCCTTGCCTGCTTCTTGCAAAATGGCCATCTCGTCGAAGGCTGAGGCGCTAAACGTGCGGCGCTGCATTTCTCCCCCTGCGACTCGTTCGCGGGCAGTCACGCGCTCTTCAGCGTACACATCTGGAGGCCCAAAAGCTTCCAGAGGCGTTTCCCCGCTTTCCGCCAGGTGACTTTCTACCTCAGCGAGAATCTCACTTATCTGGTGATTGTCCAACCCATAGCGTTGGAGACAGGCGGAAAGCCGCTCAAGATATGTATCAGTCATTCTTGTTTCTCTCCTCTTGGATAGATTAATGTTGCGACATGCTCAGTGAAGGATGTCCAATCTCCCGCTTGTTCTTTAAAGGTGTGATTCCCTTGTTGTGTCAGGGTGTAGTACTTGCGCCCTGGCCCTTGTTCTCCAGCTGTCCATCGGCTTGTGACCAGGCCAGCTTCCTCGAGCCGTGCCAGGAGGGGATACAACGTGCCTCCTTTAATGTGTCCCAGCCCTGCTTGCTCCAGGCGCTGCGTGATGGCGTACCCATAGTATTCGCCATCGGCAAGCACTCCCAGAACGCAGAGATCCAGGACCCCGCGAAGCCATTGTGTTCGTCTTTCTGCTTTCATGGCTATATAGTATCACAATCTAGATAGTAAAGCAATATAGATTGCGCTGCAATCTAGAGAAGGAACGACGTGTGCTAGAACAGGAATTTAGTCCCTGTTTTGGCTGCATGAGCTAATTATTGATAGAATCTTGAATGTTCCTTCGCGTATTTTTATGTAATTATATGTATGATTCTATCAAAATTAGAAGGGTAGGACGGCTTGATGATGAGGCATATTTCCAGACGAACGATGAGGCTCCTTCTCCTTATGGTAATGTTTGGCGGTTCGGCACTTTTGTACTCTGGCTGCGTCTTTCGTGGCGCCAATACAGTAATCACAAATGCAAATAATGGAGCCAACCAGTGGGCTGGTGAAAGCAAAGTTACCGCGCCAGACTTTGACTTCTCGGTGCCAGAAGCCCAGGCGTTGAGCGTCTCCCCACTCTTTGAGCGTTACACTCAGAACCATGGAGGGGCGATAAACCTGGGAGCCCCGCTGACCGCTGCGTTTCCTACAGACCAGGGGTGGCTGCAGTTCTTTGCATCGGGCGCGTTGCTCCTGCCAGTAAGTCAGCAGGGGCATACGCAAAGGAACGAGGCCTCGCTGGTTGCATTAAGCAAGAATGGCGTGAAGGACGCCAATACGGGAATCGTGCGCCTGCCGCTGCTCCAGGCCTTGCTTACGGCTGGCAGCCAGGTGCCCCTTGGTGGTGATAAGAGCCACTTTACTTATATTGATCTACGCAAGGCAACCAGTCCCGACCTCATGCTGGCGGCGCCAGCGGCGGGTCAAACCGCTACGGCCTCTGTGAGTGGGAAGGGCATCTTCGTCAAGGGAGGTACACGCGCCGGACAGGATGTGGGCCATTTCATTCCACAGCCGTTCTGGAGCTATGTCAATCGTTCTGATGCCTCGCCTGACGGTTGGAAAACGGATTTTGGTCCACCACTTACGGAGGCGCTTTCTCTGAGCATTACGAAGGATGGTGGCACTCATCACCTGTTGGTGCAGGCATTTGAGCGCGATGGGTTGGTACTCGATCAAGGCATCGTGGACGCCTCGGGTCAGCCTCAGGTCCAACGCCTCGCTACTGGCACGGACTATGTGCATACCATTGGCCTGCCTGCCGTCGCGATTAGCGCCAAGCAGACGATCTGGGCGCAAGGAGATACAGCCCTCCTCTCCGCTCCAAGTGCGGGCCAGGCGGTGGCGCACGTCGGGCAGAATTTCCCGCTGACCCTACTCGGCGATACGAAATGGGACACAGGCATGCTCTGGTACCATATACAATGGGCAGCGCCAAAAGGTGGTGGAGAGGGATGGGTGCCAGCGAACGCCATTACCTTCACCGCGCCTGGCAATGCACCGAGCCGGGCCTCAATGGACGCGCTTTCACCAGCTCTGGCAACGTATCTTGCCGGGATCGGCAACAATGCGGGTGCCGTGGTCTACGACGTGTCGCGCCAGCGTTATTATACCTATAATGACAATGCTCAATTCATCGTAGCCAGCTCAATGAAAGTGCCCATTATGTTGACGTTCTTCGATACACTTGAACAACAGGGGCGTGAGCCGAATGATGACGAGATGAATCGTCTGACGACCATGATTGAGAACTCCGATAACGACTCGGCCTCGGCCCTCTTCTTTGATAAGATCGGTGGTGCGGCAGGGATTGCAAGTTATATGCAAAAGATTGGCGTGAGTGGGCTCAATCCGAGTGACGATGCCTGGGGATACAGTACAATTACGCCGCAGACCATGGTGAATCTGCTGACGCTCCTCCAGGAAGGCAAAATCCTGACGGCCCACGACCGCGATATCGCGCTCAACCTGATGGAGCATATTGAATCCGATCAGCGGTTCGGGGTCGGAGATAGCGCGCCCGATGGAGCCACTGTGGCGATGAAAGACGGCTGGGTGCCTGGACCCGATGATCAGTGGGCCGTGAACTCTTCTGGCATCGTGACTCTGGGCCAGGAGACCTATATCATCTCCATTTATACAGAGGAAAGTGCCTCTTTAGAGGATGGGCAGGCCATTGTGCAGCACGTCTGCGACACTGTTGCCTCACTGCTTATCTAGATGTCGGCGTTGGCCGCCTCTATTCTGGTCTCAATGTATCCGTAGGTCTTTCCCAGCCCGCAATTCCTTCTCGTAGGTGTGGTATTGGAAGAGGGTGTGCATTCCAGCGCGCTCATAGAGGCGGAAGGCGCCAGTTGAACTGAGCGTGTCAACGTTCAATGTCATTTTGTGCATACCGCGCTGATAAAACTCTCGCTGTATGTGGCGTAAGAGCCTCATACCCAGCCCTTGCTTGCGCCAGGAATGCCGGACGCCCAGGTGACCAATCCACCCCTGGTCACCCATCGTCTCGCCGCTCACAAGCCCTGCGACCTTGTTCCCATCCCAGGCTAAGAACATCAAGGTCGCTTCAGAGATCTTCCGTCGCCGCCACTCCTCGAAGGCCAGACGAACGTGTCCGCGCTCATCCTGTGCGATCTCCTCATCGGCTTCATAGCAGGCCTGGGCATCTTCCTGAGGGCGAAATGGGCGTATCACGATTCCATCGCCTGGCATAGCTGGCACTGGCGCAGCGTCCAGGTCAAGTTGCATATGGGCGAAGCTGTAGATCTTCTTATAGTCTTTGTGTTCCAGGAGTCGCTGCGCCCTCTGATTGCGCTCGCTGATCCAGCTTGCCCCCATGGTGACGCGTGTGCCTGGCGGGGCTGCGGCGACCCATTCCCCGGCCCTCATTTCAGCGCAATGAAGCAGAAATCCACCGATGCCACTCCCAGTGTACTCGGGTAGCAGCCACACGTTGGCAAAGAGCCGGACGTGTCCACTCCCCCTGGCACAGGCATAGCCTATGATGTGTCCGCTTGATGTTCCTACCACCCACGTATCGGTCAAGAGATTGAAGCCCTCTGCGTGCCAACTCCTCCAGAGGTTCTGCCTCTCAGAGAGCGGCTTCCCAAAATCCGCCATTTCCTGGGCGATAAGCACCTGCAAGACCGCCTCCAGGTCGCCTGTTATAGCTGGGCGAACCCAGAAATCATCGGGAAGAGCGACTGCCTTCGTCATCTAAGCACTCCTTGCCGTAACCATTTATGATATATCCATAACAGATATATTAAGGTAGAGGAGCACTTTCGTCAAGGGCATGTAGGGTCTAAGCTTGCTTGAAGCTACGTAATCGACGTTTACACATGTTTTTAACTTTTTATTTTATTGAGATGTTGAGTCGTTCCTGGACGAGGTTCGCAACCTTCGCCTGTTCTGCTTCCCAGGTCCTCCAGACAGACTGCTAGTACAGATCTCCCCCAGGGCTGTTGCAAAGTTCATCAGTCGCTCTCATGCGGCCATGTGTGCCAACGCTTTGTCGAACTGATAGCTAAACGTCCGTTGTGCATGGGGCAGATTGGTTTCGCCCCGACGAGCCATCAAGCCAATGGCCGTGTTGTTGAGTAAAGCGAGCACATGAGGGGCATGGCCCATTCGCAGCTGAGAATGATCTTCTTGAAAGGTCCGGTCTCGGCGATAATGTAAGCCATTCTGAGAGCTAGGCAAGAGGGATCGCTCCCTCCTGCCCGCCTTCAGAACCGGACATGAGAGCTTTCCCCTCATCCGGCTCCTCAATGGGATGGCTCGTGTCATGAGTACCCCAGACATGCTTCTTTGTATGTCGTTGATCGTGGCAGTGCCGATGGAGAGCGAAAAGATTACTGAGTGCATCTGTACCCCCTTCACTGCGGGGAGTGATGTGATCGATCTCAATCAAATCGTTCTCGGTAAAGTGCAGTTCACACCAACGGCATTTCCCTTGTTGCTTGTGCAGCAAGGCCCCCAGTTTACTCCTGTTGAGCGGATGAGATTGTTGTAATCTCTTCGCCCAGTAGAGCAGGTTACCATCGAACGGGCTGGTCGTGCCTTTCACCTTCACATGGCGTTGGATCGCCGTTGCTGCGTGATCGCTGAGATAGAGTCCATCAGGCGTTGCAAAGCGCCAGTGATCTTGTCCCATTGTTCGCCAGTAGCGCGTTCGTATCCAACTCGCAGACTTGCGTGTGTGTCGGCGTTTGGCCCAGCGAAGCAGAAGCGGAAACAGGTGGTAGTCGCAGTCATTGAGAGTTTTCTTGGCGGCGACGCTGCGGTAGTAGCGTGACCATCCACGGATCTTTGGGTTCAGTTGCCCAATGAGCGCGCCTTGAGAAAGCCCTGTGCCTGCGAGCACTACCGCCCGCAGCCCTTCCCGATGCCGTTTGATAGCTTCTTTACTGGGGCGAATGAGTGTTTTGAAGCCAAGCCGTTTCCCGTGCAGAGTTCCTGAATGGTGTTTACCAACAGAGTACTGTCGGATCTCAAAACCTAAGAAGTCGAAGCCAGGGGCTTCTGCCCCAAGCGCTTCGAGCGTGTGAGCGATACGGGTTTTGCTCGGCTTCATTTCTAATCCCATGTCTTTCAGCCAGTCTTCTAGCCTGCTTTTGGCCTGTTCAATCCCCTCGCGAGTTCGATACAGCACCACCAGGTCATCTGCATAGCGAACCAGCCTGGGCTTATCCTTGCCTTTGTAGCCTTGTTGAACAGCTTGCAGCATCCCATGCAGGGCGATATTGGCAAGTAAGGGACTCAGTGGACCTCCTTGCGGAGTTCCGGCTGTCGTTGGCTCGAACACGTTGTCTTCCAGCACTCCTGCTCTGAGCCAGGCTTTGATGGCGCGCCTCATCGCGGGAAAGGTCTGGAGTTTGTGTAAGAGTGTTTCGTGATTGATCTGGTTGAAGCAATTCGCGATATCTGCATCAAGCACATATTTGGGCTGTTTGCAGATGTAAATGAAAATGGCTTGAATGGCATCCTGAGCTGAGCGACCAGGACGAAACCCGTAGCTGTCAGCCTCAAATCGTGCCTCCCATTCGGGCTCCAACGCCAATTTTGTCAGGCATTGATGAGCGCGATCCAGCATCGTCGGGATGCCTAATGGCCTTTTCTCTGCCTTTCCTGGCTTGGGTATCCAGACTCGTCTGGTTGGCTGTGGTTTGATCTGCTTGTGATGACGAAGGTATTTCACCAGCGCCAGGCGTTGGGCTGGTTTGACAGATTTGATTCCATCGACTCCAGCCGTCCGCTTGCCCTGGTTATCCTGCGTCATCTTGCGTACTGCCAGCGTCCGGGCTGCTTTCGACTTCATGAGTAACCGTTGAAGGTTGTGAACTGCTTTGTCATTGCCACGAAGAGAGGCTTGATAGATCCGTTTTTGCAGTCGGTACACCGTTCGTTCTAGCTTACGCCAGGGCGTCTGTGTCCAGTCTTCGATTGGTTGGGGGACAACCATCGCTTCCGTTTCTTTCCTGTGACTCATGGCTCTATCCTCCATCTCACCGTGCCGACGTCAGCGTATCCTCTGGCTTTCCCAGAGGCCTTTGCTTCTTCGGCAATCCTTCTCTCCGAGAACATGCGGTTGGTTGCCTGCTCGCTAGATCGACCACCAGCGAGAGTTCTCGCAGAGTTATTCCGTTCCGATCAAGTGTTTTGCGTTCCCGTAGGTTCGTCTCTATCCGCCGGGTCAAGGGGGTGAAGTCGAGAGCCGCATTGATGTTCTCGACCCCTATGTGACCGTGACCATTTTGGTCAGAGCCTCTTACCTCGCGTTGGCTCTTTCACTGTGACGACGGTTCATCGAGCGTTCGCTTGCGCTAACCGTAGGAACCTGTGTAGCGGAGACCACCTGGTCGAGGTCCAGGCTCTTCCGCATTTCTCCCTGCTTCACGGATTGATGACCAGTCGCTACCGTGAGGGAGCCGCGTTTCCTCTTTCACCCAGAGGATGGGGAATTGCGCCCCACATCACTCGATCAGTTGTCAAGGAGCTTTCTCCTTGCTCGCCATCCTTGAGCTTTCGCTCATTTCGGCGAAACGGATCGCACCAATGCCCCAATGCTCTCGAACAAGTGCCAGGAGGCGTTTGGGGGTCGCCACCGAGGTCGGCAAACTTGTGATTCCATACTGAACCTCTTGCTCCACCTTCCCCAGCGCGTTGATTCGTTGTCGTTCGAGCTTGCGCGACCTGCGAGAGACCAGGCCACTCTGAGTAATGAGAAAGCTCGCTACTCACGGTGATCTGCCGTCTTTCTCGCCGCCCATGCCCTTTGTTGACTGAGGAGGCTGAGCGAAAATCGGTGGGAGGAGCTGACCAGCCAGGACGCACGGATGGTGGCTCAAAGAGTGTTTGCAGATCCTGATACATCTGCTTTTGATTTTCCTTGATCATCCAGAGATAGTCTCCTTTGGCTTGTAAGATCTTCAGACTCAGCTTGCGAGAAGCAAAAATGGCATCTCCACTGACGAGCGTTCCACGCAAATCGAGAGTTGCCAGCAGCAGAGGAGCCGCACTGACCTCACTTCCCGAGGTGCTGACCTGGACTTGTGCCAGGACAACGCCCTCTTTGGGGAGGGAGGCCGCAAGCAGATGGACGCCTTGTGTACTTCCAAGAGGAATCGTGCCTCGTAAGGTTTTGCCGTCTAAGCACAGATGCCTTTCGCCTGGGGCCAGCCTGCGAGAAACCTGATGTGCAAAGAAGTGACCAATAACCTGCTCGACTTCGTCTGGATCAACTGCCGCCGCTAAGATACGACTCCAGGTGCTGTAGTGAGGCATCCTCTGGTGCCTCAAGCCAAACAAGTGGCTCAATTCTCGATGGCGCAACTGAGCCCAGTCGGCGATCGCCCGGCTACTGGTCTGCCCTGCTAGCTTCGCTAGTAGGCCTATCAGCAGAATGTCTGCCAAGGAGTAGCGCACGCCGCGCCGATCTCGATGATCTTTGACGCGTTGTAACTCTCCAGAGAGAACTTCTACATCGAAGAGGAGTGCCTTATTGGGAAGAGCAAGCCGACTGGAACGTGTTGTAATAGTCATGAACAGGCCTTTCGTTGCGAGGAATTGGATGTCTCAACCATTCCTAAAGCTCGAAAGGTTCTGTTTTATTCCTCCTTTTGCCATGTTATTCCCGACTTTGCAACAGCCCTGCAGATCTCCCATTGTTGGAGCATGTCGATTCTTTGTCTCTCTCTCTGGTGCGTTGAGTACATCCAGGACGCTCAGCGTTGCTTTGGTGTCTGGTAGGCGAAATGAGGGCCACTGTTTTGGGGTTTTCGCGAGAAGCATATGTGCTCTTTGTACCTGTCTCCCGGTATAGTTGTGCTCACATGCCAGGTATAATCCGACCAGGGCAAAGGTCAACGTAATAGGTTTGAGGTTTGTTCCTGCATGCTGTGCGGCATATGTATCGACAGCAAACTGGTGAGGGAAGTCTACATCTTGCAATGACAGGGTATAGGCAGATAGTTGATCATACACCTGCCTGCATGCAGAGGAGGCATGATCGCGCTCATCGAGTTGCTCTTCTGTTGAAGGCAGAATGAGCCCACAGCCTGGACACATCACCATTTTATTCACAACTGCTCCTTACCGCGTAGATGTCAGATTGGTTTCATTATATTCTTTGTGGGAAGGCTTGGGTAGGCCGGGTCTCCTGGCGGGAAGGCGCAGGCTGGTAACAAAGCCGGCGCCGGAGAGAATGATGGCGAAGCCGAGCAGGGTGCTGAGCGTGAGCGGCAGGCAGATACCCCACTGCTCGAATGTCGCTTCGCTCACAGTACATGCCAGCATGGACCCTACAATTTGCTTTGCTCCAGGGCAAGCAGGCGCTGTTTGCGTTCAATGCCCCAGCGGTAGCCGCCCAGTTGCCCGTTATTGCGCACCACACGGTGACAGGGGATGAAGACCGCGACGTGATTGGCGGCGCAGGCCTGGGCGACGGCGCGTACAGCGCTGGGCTGGCCGATTGCCTGGGCGACCTCGCTATAGGAGCGTGTCTGCCCGGCGGGGATCGCTTGCAGGGCGCGCCAGACTTTCCATTGAAAGGCCGTAGCCTGGACATCGAGGGGGATATCGGTCTCAATTGCCTGGCCCGCCAGGGCACGTTGCAGGTGCTCTAGCCACGGGCGCAGGCGCTCCGTGTCATATGTGTGCTCCGCCTGGGGATATTCGCGCGCCAGTTCGGCCTCCAGATCCTGCCTGGACTCACCAAAGCGGATGGCGGCCAGGCCACGCTCAGTAGTGGCGATAAGCACGTTTCCCAACGTGCTTTCGCTGATGGTATAGGCCAGGCGTACCCCTTTGCCTCCGCGCTGGTAGGTCGCTGGCGTCATGCCGAGTTGCATCGGCGTGCGCTCATACACGCTGCTGCTCGATTGATAACCCGCGTTATAGAGGGCGCTGGTGACTGGCTCACCCTCCTGGAGGCGCGTTTTGAACTGCTTCAGCCTGAGCGATTCAGTATACTGGCGCGGCGAGAGGCCCGTCACCTGCTTAAAGGTGCGCTGGAGGTGGTAGGGGCTCATATGAAACTGTGTGCTTAAATTGGCGAGGCGCAGGGGTGTTTCCAGGTGATCCTCAATATATTGGCGTATTTGTTTAACCAACTCTGTGTGAGGAGAAGGCACCTGCTGCTGATCCGGATGGCAGCGCAGGCATGGGCGAAAGCCAGCCGCGACGGCCTCTGCGGGCAAGCGAAAGAAGCGCACATTCTCCCGCTGTGGGCGACGCGCCGGACAAGATGGACGGCAATAGATGCCGGTGGAGCGTACTGCGAAGACAAAAGCCCCATCCATCTGTGCGCTTCTTGTAGTCAAAGCATTCCAGCACTGCTCCTCATCGAGGGTAGATTGATTATGTATCTGGATTTCAAGCATACTGGCGTTTCCCCTTTCCTGAATTCTGTACATGAGTAAGTATAAATCAGGAAGAGGAGACAGGCTATCGCTTTCTTGCGCGCCAAACGGAAAAAGATCTACTAGATTAAACCATTTAAACATGAAGAGTGTGAAATAGCTCATATCGTAGCAAGTGACCTTTGATCTATAATTCCTGCTTACGAATGTCTGCTCATTGTGTAAGAAATGTGATCTAAAACTTCTGTTCCGATCGTGAAGGAGGGTAGTATGCCTGAACTCCCTTATCCCGCTCGCTCTAACCAGCCCGCTTTTCTTCATAGCATAGTAACTTTAATGCTTGTCTTGACCTGGCTGCTTACCGCGTGTAGCTCGCAGTCAACAGCTGGAAATGCTTCACAGCCAACCACCACTTCCACAGCTACCACGCAAGCGACACTAACTGCTATGCCCGTCACAGCGACGCCGACTGCGACTCAGCAGCAGAGCTGGCAGACCTATCAGTCGCCATATTTTACGCTTCAGTATCCCACTACCTGGATTGCAAACGTTATTCCACAGGGTACGCAGGGGGGAATTTACGTACAACAGGTAGAATTCCGCCCCTCATCTACAAGCCCCATCTCCTTTACTGCCAGTCCCATGATCAATCAATCAACGTCCCCTGACACCTTGCTTCAGAATGATATCCTGGTGCAACACAATAAGGTAGAAGCACAAGGCAAAGAGACCATCAATGGGCTAACCTGGTCCACGGCTACGATCAGCACCCAGGGATCGCAACTGGCCGTGGCCAGGATCGAAGTCGCATATGCTAATCATCTTCATCCTTACCGTGTCTCATTTGGCACACCGCCCGACCAGTTTGATACAAACTCAGTGATCTTCAATACTATGTTTCAATCCTTCCAGGAAAAATAGTGAGCATGAAAATGAATAGCATTTATATAAGACTTGACAGGAGAGCACATTATATGGTACACATTAAAGAAATCTGAATATCTTTGCTGTCACAGGGAAGTAGTACGTCCATATATGCGTACAGAGAATGGCAAGCTAGTAGCTGGGAGCTGCCATCGCTAAGCGGACCGAACCCATCTCTGAGCAGGTAGCGATGAGCTAGCCGGGTGTTCCCCCGTTATCAGGAAATCAAGTGAGCAATGCTGTGCTGACAGAGCGAGATGTCTCTTCATCATCTCATTGCTAACGAAGGTGGTACCACGGAAGTAAACGTTCTTTCGTCCTTTGCGACGAAGAGAGCGTTTTTTTTGTGAGTTCGACCAAGAAAAGGGAAGTTTGGACAATGGCAGGTAGGCAACACCGTATCGTCGTAAAAATTGGTGGCAGCATTTTAACGAGCGCAAGTTATATGCTGCGTATGGAGCGGCTGCAAAGCCTGGTAGACGGCATTGCCCGGCTGCGCTCTAATGGCTTTACACCGCTGATCGTGAGTTCGGGAGCAGTGCCAGCTGGCTTTGGCGCCTTGAGTGGCACGCGCTATCCCACATCCGTCGCCGAGAAGCAGATGGCCGCTTCTGTGGGGCAGGTCCATTTGATGCACCTGTACCAGCAACTCTTCATGCAGTATGACCTGTTGACAGGCCAACTGCTGCTCACCAGTGACGATTTTCGTGTCCGTGCGCGTTACGTAAACATTTGCAATACCTTGAATTTGTTGTTGCAGCGTGGTGTGGTGCCTATTGTCAATGAAAATGATACGGTCAGTGTCGATGGTATCAAGGTTGGCGACAATGATACGTTGGGAGCGTTGGTCGCCACGGCAGTGGATGCCGAACACTATATCATCCTTTCAGACATCGATGGTCTGTATACCGCAAACCCGCGTCAGGACCCGCAGGCGCGTCTTATCGCGACAGTTGAAACTATTACGCCCTACATCGAGACCCTTGGTGGCGCACGCGGCTCGCTGGGGACCACCGGTGGTATGCGCACCAAGATCAAAGCGGCCCGGATCGCTACCGCCGCGGGCGTGGAGGTGGTGATCGCCAATGGCGAGACGCCCGACATTTTGCAGCGCATCCTCAGTGGCGAGGAGATCGGAACGCATTTCAAGCCACGCAAGAGGCCGCTCTCAGGGAAAAAATCCTGGATTGCCTTCGGTTCACATGCCGAGGGAAAAATCCTGATTGATATGGGCGCGGTACAGGCTGTGTTGCATCAGCATAAAAGCCTGCTGGCAAGCGGCATTTTGCGGATCGAAGGCGATTTTTCAGAGGGGGACGTGGTCTCGATTTGCGGTCCGGATGGCAGTGAACTGGGACGCGGCATCAGCCAGTATGCCTCGGACGATCTCCAGCGTTTGAAGGGCATGCGTTCACAGGAGATCGCTTCTTTAGCATCGGCAAACATGACGACGGTTCCTGAAGTTGTACACAGAGATACGCTGGCGCTCTATCGCTCAACGATAGTGGCCACAGCACAGTAAACTCTGCCGGGAAATGCGCCCTCCCCCTCGGTAGGGACCCGGTTTACCGCGTCCGAAGGCGATTGATCGCCTGTGGGCGCAGCCCCAAACGTTACCATGAGCACGATATTGGGAGGTGGGTCGTTTGTTGCCCATCCTAGGAGAAACAGATGTTTTCAACAGATACAGCGCAGGTTCTAAAAGAGCAGGTAGCAACCCAGGCCCAAGCCGCGAAAATAGCGGCCCGCGAACTGGCGCGAAAAACGAGCGAGGAGAAGAATGCAGCCTTAGAACTGATGGCTGCTAGCCTGGTCGCAAGCAAGCATGAAATTCTGCAAGCCAATGCGCAAGATGTCAGCAGAGTGAGCGCCACTGGCGCGGCCAAGAGTTTCATCGACCGCCTGACCTTGACGCCCGCGCGCATTCAGAGCATTGCCGATGGCGTGCGCGCCGTCATGGCTTTGCCCGATCCCATCGGAGTGACGCAGGAGCGCTGGCAATTGCGCAATGGCGTGCTTGTCGAGCGGCGCAGCGTGCCTCTGGGCGTTATCGCCATGATCTACGAGGCCCGGCCAAATGTCACTGTTGACGCCGCGACTTTGGCGCTGAAGACCAGTAACGCCGTGGTCTTGCGTGGCAGCGCTGACGCCTTAGAGAGTAATCGCGCTATCGTTGTCGCCCTGCGGGAGGGCTTGCGCGCGAGTGAAGTTCCCGCAGAAGCCATTCAATTGATAGAGAGTGTGGAGCACGAGTCCGTCGAATACCTCATCCGGATGCGTGATGCCATTGACCTGGTGATTCCACGTGGCGGCGCCAGGCTTATTCAGGCCGTTGTAGAGTCGTCCGTTGTACCGGTCATCGAGACTGGAGTGGGAAATTGTCACGTTTACGTTGACGTAGACGCGCAACCAGAGATGGCAACGAAAATTGTCATCAATGCCAAGACGCAGCGACCCTCTGTGTGTAATGCGGCTGAAACTCTGCTGGTACACACAGACGTCGCGCCACAGTGGCTGCCTCAGGCGCTTAAAGCCTTGCAGGAGCGTGGTGTGGAGATCCGGGGTTGTGCACGCACCTGCCAACTTGTCCCTGATATAGAAAGCGCGAGCGAGCAGGATTGGGGGACAGAGTACCTGGAGCTGATCATGGCCGTCAAAATTGTCGACGATGTGCAAGAGGCCATCGAGCATATCGCGCGCTATGGTACGCGGCATACGGAGAGCATTATCACCGAGAACGAGGAAACGGCAGCGCTGTTCTTAGAGCAGGTAGATGCGGCGGTTGTGTACCATAATGCCTCGACACGCTTGACAGATGGTTTTGTCTTCGGCTTTGGCGCGGAGATCGGTATCAGCACGCAGAAAATGCATGCACGTGGCCCGATGGGACTCCAGGCCTTGACCAGCTACAAATACGTTGGGCATGGCAGCGGCCAGGTTATTGAGTAGAGAGAAGGTTGAAATGGCAATACAACGCGAACAAACTCTGTTTTTCCTGGGTGCTGGCTCGATGAGCGAGGCTATGATCAAAGGCATCGTTACCGCTGGCATTTTGCCTGCTGAGCAGATAATCATCAGTAATCGGCGACATTCTGAGCGCCTGGCTCATTTGCGAGAGACCTATGGTGTACGCATCTGCCAGGAGAAACAGGCAGAGCTTGCCGAAGCTGGCATGATTATTATCGCCGTGAAGCCCTTCGACATGGCCACGGCTTTACAGGAGATCGCGCCGTACGTAACCGCGCGGCAGCTTGTGATCTCGGTGGTTGCTGGAGCCGCGACCGAGACTATTGAACAGCATTTTCATGAAGCAGTGCCGGTAGTTCGTGCCATGCCGAATACCTCCAGTTTTGTGCAGGCGTCAGCAACCGCACTCTGCCGTGGTCGCTGGGCCAATGACGAACACCTTGCCTTGGCGCGCCAACTTTTTGCCGCCATTGGTGTCGCCGTCAGCGTCGAAGAAACGTTGATGGACGCGGTTACAGGTCTCTCAGGCACGGGCCCGGCTTACTTTTATTATGTGATAGAGTCCCTGATGGCAGGAGGACTGGCCTGTGGACTCTCGCAGGAGGATTGTCGTGTGCTCATGGAGCAGACGGTGTTTGGTGTGGCGAAAATGCTGCAAGAAACAGGAAAAGATCCAGCGGAACTGCGTCGCCAGGTGACGTCGCCTAATGGCACGACGATGGCCGCGATGGAGGTGCTGGATCGAGGTCATGGGAAGCAATTATTCGTGCAAGCTGTCCAGCGTGCAACCCAACGCTCAGTCGAGATGGGCAAAGAGATGACAACGCAGCCGAACCTGGTATGAGCGATTGCCCTTTGAGTATGGTTGAGTTTATGGTAACACCAAAAAGTACTCAAGGAGCCTAAAACTGCTCCCAAATGGCTTCGACATACGTGAACGATATAGTCAAATATATGCCACTTGCGTGGGTGTGGTATATTTGGTTTCAGTTCACATTGAAAGGAGGTCTGTCTATGGCAGACGTAGCATATTGCGTGAAGTGTAAGGAAAAGCGTGAGATGAAGGACCCTCACAAGATCGAGATGAAAAACGGGAAACCTGCGATGCAGGGGACCTGCTCGGTTTGTGGCACCAAGCTCACGCGTATTCTTTCTAGCAAAGACGCGTAATTTTTATGCGCATTTGAACGAGAATATGCTTGCACATGCGGTGTGAGCTTTGACCCTATGCAAAAGGAAGTGGCCTCTCGAGGTCGCTTCCTTTTGTCGTTATGATCAGGCTTCCTGCGGCGAGCTTTGTGTTGGCCGGGCTGATGTGCCTGCCTCCTGCTTTTGAGGTGCAGGCTTGCCTTCCACCAGGAAGAAGGCGCTGAGCGCGCTGGCGAAGGCCAGGCCCGCGCAGATCCAGGCGACCAGGCGGAAACTGCTCAGGAAGGATTCATTGATGGCGCGCTTGAGAGCGGCCTGGCTAGCGCCACTTACCTCTGTGGGAATGCTGATGCCCGCCAGTTTAGAGCGCTGGACGTCAATTGCTGCTTGTATCGTGGGCGAGAGGTGGAGCGTTGCCAGGTGCTGATCCAGGTTACTGTTGAAGACGGCCAGGACCACGAGGCCAAGGATCGCGATGGCTAGTAGGCCAGCAGTGCGAGAAACGGCGTTATTAATGCCAGAGGCGACGCCGGAGTGACGCGAATCAACGGACCCCATCACAGCTGTAGTTAGGGGCGCGACGGTGATGGTCATGCCTGCGCCCATGGCGATGACGGCGGGGAAGAAGGTAGTCCAGTAGCTTGCGGCCCCACTCCCAATGCCTGGCAGGGAGAAGAGGATAAAGCCAAGGCCAGTGATGGTGGGTCCCACGACCAGCGGCAGCTTCGCGCCAAAGCGATTGACCAGGGCGCCGGTCCAGCGTGAGAAGATGAAGAGCATCAAGACAAAGGGGACCAGGGCCGCGCCCGCGAAGACAGCGGGATAGCCCTGCACCTGAATCAGATTGAAGGGCAGGTAGAAGGTCAGGACGCCCAGGGCGCCATAGAGCAAGAAGGTAAGGATATTGGTACCGCTAAATGTAGATGAGCGGAAAAGCGTGAGCGGAACCATCGGGCTTGCGCTACGCGCCTCGACCAGCAGGAAGGCGCAGAGGAGCACAAGGCCAACTGCCAGCATACCCAGTACCGTAATATTGCCCAGGCCGAGCGAGCCAGCCTCGATCAGTCCGTAGACAAGCGCTCCCAGCCCGAAGGTGACCAGGAATGTACCCCACCAGTCCAGTCGCCCTGTGGCGCTCTCGTCGCGACTCTCCGGTACACGCCAGAAGAGCACAATCAGCACAATCACTGCCAGGGGAACATTGAGGAAGAAGATCCAGCGCCAGGTGGCGTACTCAATAAAAATTCCCCCGAGGACCGGCCCCACAACCGAGGTAATGGCCGTAAAGCCGGACCAGGTGCCTATGGCGCGCCCACGCTGCTCATCGCTAAATGACGCGCTGATAATAGCCAGGCTTCCGGGCACGAGCAACGCACTCCCGATGCCTTGAATGGCGCGTGCGAGGATCAATTGTGGCACGTTGGGGGCCAGGCCACACCAGAGCGAGGCCAGGATAAAGATGGTAATGCCCAGGCCGAAGATGCGCCGCCGTCCAAAGCGGTCGCCCAGTGAGCCTCCTACAAGGATGAGAGAGGCGAGGAAAAGCGAATAGGCCTCGACAATCCACTGCACATCGCTGGCGGTAGCGTTTAGCTCTTTCTGGATAAAGGGTAACGCTACGTTGACAACGGAGCCATCGATAAAAGCCATGCTTGATCCTAGGATGGTGGCGATAAGAACCCATACGCCAACATTGGGCGCGCAGGGTTGTGTTCTGGAAGCAGAACGGATTACGCCTTCGTCACATGGTGCCTTCATGAAGTTTGGCATGAGTTCTTCTCGTTCCCCTGGCAAAATATTGGTATCCTTCTATATAAATTTCGCAGAGATGCGCAAAAGCAATTCTGACGCAACGCTGGTATATAGCTACCAGACTGCATCTATGCCCTCATTGTATCATCTAGCAGGGAGAAGTAGCCGCGTACGCAAGTAGCGGGCCTTCGTTGCCCGCTACTTGCGTACGTGGCTATACTGGGGGAAGGAGCTAGGAAGTTGCTACTGGTACTGTACGCTCAGGACCGGGACATAGGCGCCTCCTGAATCTCCACTGTAAAAATCCATCACGTCTGACTGATTGTTGTTGCTGGTGGGCAACTGGAAGTGAACGCGGAACTGGGTATGGCCATTGAGATTGATGTAAGCTAAAGCGCCCTGGCTGAGCGTATCTGTGGTTGCCTGATTCGTTTGAGTGGGTACGACATTAAAGTAGCCAATGTTCGTCTGGCCCGACGTAGCGTTGTAGTCCACCTGCTCCAGGGCGTTATTGTTGTTAAAGCCACCAGTGGGCGAGATATCCAGGCTGATGGAGCCGAGGTCGCCCAGGTAGTAGTAAGGATCATAGCGGTACAACGTCACGGTACCACTGACAATGGTTGAGCCAGCCGGGATCTGGCTCGTATCGAAGGAGAGAATGCTTATCTCCGCCTGGTTCAAGGGCGTTGAGCCTGCCTGGAGATAGGCCAGCGATCCGACGGGAATGCCATCGTTGGGATAGATGTAGCCATCTTCAGTGGCGATAGATTTGAGGGTAATGGTATGCGTCGGTGGTGGATTGATCGTATAGGCCTGGGATTGCACAGGACCGCTATTGCCTACCTGATCCTTGCCAAAGAACTTGAGCGTTTCCGAGCTTGAGACCTTGATCGGCCCACTGTACTGTGTCGAGCCAGTGGTCGGGGTCGAGCCATCAGCGGTATAGTAGATCGTGCCGGGCATATTCAAGCTGAGTACCACGCTCTGGGGACCACTATAGCTTCCTGCTGGCGGGCTGGCCGTGACCTGAATAGCGGTTATGGTATAGACCTGGCTCTGAACCGTGCTTGTATTGTTGCTGGCATCCACACCAAAGTATTTGAGGGTCGTGGTTTGCGTCAGGCGGAGTGGCGCGCTATAGGTGGCGGACGAAGCGGTAGGCGTCGAGCCATCGGTAGTGTAGTGAATGGTCGTATTGCTCTCGTTCGAGCTTAAACTAACTGACACGGGACCGCCAAAGGTGCTGCCCGAGGGCGAGGCGGTGATGGTTGGACCCGTGGCATTGATGGTATAGGTCTGAGTAACCACGGTGCTTGTGCGTCCGCTAGCAACGGCGATGGCCTTCAGCGTGGTTGTTTGCGTGAAGGTCAGCGGACCACTGTAGGCAGTTGAACTGGTAGTGGGCGTTGAGCCATCGGTGGTATAGTAGATCGTCGCGCTGGTAGGATTGGCCGTGAGCGTGACCTGTACGGAACCGTTATAAGTACCGCCCGCTGGCGACACGCTTATCGTAGGGGCCTGCCCCTGGGGATGATTCATGAAGAAGGTATACATGGCCTGGGTCGCGCTGGGCCCCTGGGGATCGGTATAGGAGCCGCTGCTGCTTCCACCCGACCAGGCATGACCCATGCTATTGATCTTCCAGTACTCCTGGACCTCATTGCCATTGGTATCATTCCAGGTCTGGGTGGTATACGAGCGACCACCAGAGACCTGGCCGTTGGTCGAGGTTGAGGGACTATTAAAGCTCGCATTATACGTATTGTTGGAAGCCAGGTGGTCAGTCTGCATCCATTGCTGCACAATCTGATCGCCGTTGACGGGATAGACGGTATAGTCGCTGGTGCCGTGGAAGACGATGGTAGGCACGACACGCGCGGCGCTCCCCATGGCGTTATAGGCCGCCTGCCCTTGCTGGGTTGGATTGGGACCTCCCTGGGTTTGCGCGGTTGAGGCGGCGGTAAGCGAGGTGGCGGCCTGGTATTCAAGTCCAGACTCGACGCCGATAGACGCGAAGATATCGGGATAGGTCGCCCCCATAATGACGCTCATAGCCGCGCCGGCAGACATCCCCGCGACATAGACGCGATTAGGATCGATGCCCCATTGGGAGGTAGTCTGTTCGACGGTCTGGACAATCCCGGCAATAATCGCTGGCTCACCACTTCCCCGCGCCTGGTCGGCCGTCTGGAACCAGTTCCAGCATTCGCTTGAATTATAACTGCTCGTTTGCTGAGGATAGACAACAATAAATTGTTTCTGGTCCGCCAGGGCGTTCATCTGTGTGCCATTGGCGAAATCGGTAGGATTTTGCGTGCAGCCATGCAGCATCACGATGAGTGGGACTGTGGTGCCTGCCTGGTAATTCGCGGGCGTGTAGACATAATAAGGGCGACTACCGGCGGAGCCATTATAGGTATACTGCTGGAAGGTTCCACTACTGGCGTGAGCATGAGGAGTGAAGGGGGCCAGGCCAAGCATAAGTAGAACCAGGACGGCGGCGTATCTGTGTAATCTGGACATGACATGTATCCCCTTATGAGTCTTGTGGGAGCCTACCAATCTGGAGTAACAGAATTGATAGGCTCCGTTTGTGTATGAAGTCAGGAGCTGTTTAACGTGAGTGGCTCATAAAGAAGGTATATATAGCCTGGGTGGCGCTGGGACCAGAGGGATCAGTATAGGAGCCAGAGCTACTGCCGCCCGACCAAGCATGGCCCATGCCATTGATGGTCCAGTACTCTTCGATCTCCTGCCCGCTGGAGTTGTTCCAGCGCCTGATGGTGTAAGAGTGACCGCCAGATACCTGGCCATTGGTGGTACTGGAGGGAGAGGAAAAGCTGGCGTTGTAAGAGCCGCCGGAGGCGTCGTAGTCTGTCCGCATCCATTGTTGAACGGCCTGGTTGCCATTGATGGGGTTAACGACGGTATCGGTGGTGCCATGGAAAACAATGACAGGAACCACGTGGGCGTAGCTGCCCATGGTATTGTAGGCAGCGTCCCCCTGGCTGGTCGGATTGGGTCCACCGTAGAGTTGAGCGTAGACCGCGCCATAGGCATTGGTGGTGGCCTGGTACTCAAGCCCGGAATGGATGCCGATGGCCGCATAGAGGTCAGGATAGGTCGCGCCCATATTGGAGGCCATAGCCGCGCCCGCCGACATGCCAGCGAGATAGACGTGATGAGTATCAATTCTCCAATCGCTGGTATCTTGCTCCACAGCCTGCGTAATGCCGCCAATAATCCCGGCCTCGCCACTATTGCGGTATTGATTGACTGAGAGGAACCAGTTCCAGCAGAGCGAGGCGTTATTGATGTACTGCTCCTGCGGATAGACGACGATAAACTGGTGCTGGTCCGCCAACTGGTTCATCTGGGTTCCCGCCGCGAAGTCCTGTGGCGTCTGCATGCAGCCATGCAGCATGACAATCATGGGGACCGATGTACCGGGCTGATAGTTAGCCGGAGTATAGACATAGTAGTTGCGGCTGCCTTGAAAGGCGTTGGAGTAGGTGTAGAGGTGCCATATGCCTCCACTGGCATGGGCCGTGCCTGTAGAGAGGGGAAGCAAGAGACTGAAGCTAAGCACTACAAGGCCAACCATGATCTTTGTGATCTTTGCATAATGAAACATCCGTGTTACCTCCTTCAGACACTCCTCTGTGCCTGATTACCGGGCTATATCCGCCCTGAGGAAAAGATCGGTTGAGCTATCCCACGAACAATACAACGATGATTTTCACAGGGAAAACATGACAAGTGAATCACTTATCATATACCAGATAGGAAAGCTCTTTGTCAAGATATAAATGTGAGGGTATGGCTGAGAAAAGATTAGAAAATAGTGATTTCTCTTTCGCAGAGGAAAATTGCCTGTTTGCTGGGTTGACAATTATATATTGGGATGATACACTACTAACAACGAAAGGAGGTGGTGTGTATAATGTATGAACCTAGTCGCTGCACAAGCAGCACATTGTTGCGCACCTCCCAGAAGAGAGGCCTGAAGCACTAGTCGCTTCCTCTTCTCGGGTGTGATGCACACTGGTAGGTCGCGTGGCCTGCTTGCTTGTGCAGTTTCTATAAAACAGAGCACAGGGACCAAGAAATATGCCCTCTGCTCTGTTTTTATTTTTGGGATAGACAATATGTGGGGTGGGAATGCCAAAGGCGTTCCCACCCCACATTCTATATGGCCCCTGAGTATTACGGGAAAAGAAACAGACTACTGACTTTTTCGCGCTCTGGCAAAACCAACTTCGGGCAGCTTTGTCGTCCCAGTTTTGATCTCCCCGCTTTCTATCTGCAAGAACCCTGCTTCTTGCATCAAGGCGGGCTGATCTTGAACTCCACTCTGCCAGGGACCTGTATGGACAGGCCGCTCAGATTGCTCCTCATGCTCCTGTGGGCGCCTGAAATCGACCACCAGCAGACGCCCTTCCGGTTTGAGCACGCGGGCTATTTCAGCGAGTCCTTGACGCTTGAGATCATCAGGCATAACGTGCATCATAAAGGTACTCAAAACGATATCGAACGACTGGTCGGCGAAAGCAAGCTGTTCGATCACGCCAACCTGGAAGTCGATAGAGAGGCCTGCTCTCTCCGCCTTGGAACGCGCGCGAGTGATCTGCTTCAGCCCGGGGTCAATGCCAGACACGCGGCCAGCCGCACCCACGTGTTGCTTCGCGATGATTGCCAGTGTCCCGGTGCCGCACCCGACATCCAGCACAGCCTCTCCTGGTTGAAACTGGGCCAAGTCGGTGATGTGTTGCTGAAGCTCCTGCCACTTACCACGCGACAGGATATTTTGCCACCACAGCATCAGATCGTAACGCCAACCCAAATCAATGACATATCCTTGTGTGGCTTTAGACGACGCCTCGCTTGATTCCTTATGGCGATGGGTGAATGATTGCATAGATCTTGCTCCTTTCAGGTTTCAGCGGTATTCACCCAAAACGCCGCAGGATGCCCCTGCCCTTTCAGGCATGGGGAGGAATGCGGCGTTCCTTTGTCGGTGGCTTGGGTGGAATACGCCGTAGACATGCTTTCATCTGCTCATGTATTGTTGACAGTCAGATGAAAACTATGGTATAATTTAGCGTATGCAAACGGTAGTAACAGCAAAACTCAAATTAAATACAACGCCCGAGCAATTCAAGGCATTACGTACAACGCAACTGGCGTATCGGGATTCTCTCAACTATGTGAGCCAGTACGCCTTTGAGCATGGCAAGATGAGCAATGCTGTTCGTTTGCAAGATGCCACCTACGAAGAGATCCGCCTCCGTTTTCATCTGCCTTCGCAAATGGCCTGTTCTGTTCCTCGCCAAGTTGGTGCCTCGTATAAAACCCTCTGGACAAAGGTCAAGAACAATGCTGTTCATCGTAAGGAAGGGAAGACCAAGAAACGCTACAAAGGGCTTGATAAGGCTCCCACGTTCATCTCCCCCACGTTGACCTATCAGTACAAGAAAGACTACACCTTCAAGAAAGAGCAGCAGGTGAGCATCCTGACCCTTGAGGGACGTGTTATCGTGCCCTATACTGGCTACAATAAGCATGTGGCATTGATCCAGCGTGGAGCGGAGATTGGTGCATCGAAACTCTGGTATGACAAGCCCAAGAAACAATTTTACCTCCTTGTCTCTCTTGCAATTGAGACGGCTGATCCTACACCTGAAACACACAAGCAGGTCGCCGGCGTGGATGTGGGGATGCGATACCTTGCCGTCACGGCGACGATGCAAGGGGATTGCACCTTCCATTCAGGCAAACAGATTGTCCCCAAGGCAAACCACTACGCACGACTGAGAAAACGTCTGCAAAAGAAAGGCACTCGTTCAGCGACAAGAAGGCTCGTTGCCATCAGTGGACGAGAGAGACGGTTGAAGCAGAATACCAATCATGTCGTGAGTAAGCGGATTGTCCTACAGCACCCTCAAAGCTTGATTGGACTGGAGCATCTGACAGACATTCGAGAGCGTACCAAACGACGCAAAGGCAAAAATGCAAAACAGCGAAAAGCCAATCGTACCTTCTCCAAATGGTCCTTCGCTGAGTTGCATAGCATGATTGCCTATAAAGCGCTCTTACATCGAAGTATGGCGATCAAGGTCGATGCCAACTACACCTCGCAGGCCTGCCCCAAATGTGGGCACACCTGCAAAGAGAATAGACCCAACAAAGGATTGCTCTTCGTCTGTCAGAATTGTCAGTACACGCTCCATGCCGATCTGGTTGGTGCAAGAAACATTGCGATGCGAACGCTTCTTCTCCGGCAAGACTGGAGAGGAACGGGCCTCTTGTCAGTACGCGCCTTCTGTGTCGGACGATGAAGCCAAAGCCGCACGCCTGAAAAGGTATGCTGAATTGCGGTGGAGTTCAGACACAACTCCAAGCCCTCGGCTTTCGCCGTAGGGTACTGACTAAGACATTCTGACCTCAGCCTTTATGCAACAGGCTTAGCACGAGCAACGGGTTGGCTCTCGCGCAAGATGAGCCAAGCGCTCCAGGCAATTGCCAACCCTTCTGCCGCATACCCGGCTATCTCGACCCACATTGGTACCATCAAGTCAATGCCCAGAATCACACCACCGACGAGAAACAGCACCCCAATAGGCCAGGGGAAGATGCGTTTTAGCAGGAGAAGAATCCCCAGGAACCCATAGCCAACGATAAGGAGGAGAGACATCAGGAAGGGAGTATAGAGGGCGATCCCGAAGCTCTGAAGCAGAGGACTCTGGGCCACGGCTTGAAAGAAGTCAGGCGAATGGAACTGGGTTTGCAGCGCGGGATCAAAATGCGCAAAAAGGGGATTGAAGAAACCATCAATAAACAGGAGGCCCGCATACGAGATTTGCCCAAGGAGAGCCAGAATCAAGCTGAGAGGCGCGCCCCTGCCCATACGCTCATGGTAGCGCAGGTAGATGGCGATCAGCCCAAATCCAGCCAGGATGGTACAGTAGGCTCCGATCATATGGGCTGCCATATACGCAGCGGCGCGCGGGTTGATCTCCATGGCGCGTCGTCCGCCATGGAGAAAGGCCTCATAAAAAGGAAGGAAAAGCGCAGGGAGGATACTGACTCCCGCTAACAGACGCGTCATGCGAGTGAAGCTCGCTGGGTAGGTGTTGTACATACTACTAGTTCTTTCTATGCTTGTTCTTCTTGAGAGAAGAGACAGTTTAGTTCAGGATGAGAGAAGGTGATCTTCTTGCTCCAGCCCAAACTGGCTTCGCTTGTTATGCTTCCCACGTCCTGCTACAATCAAAATACAGGATAACAGTGAAAGAAACAAGTACACAAAATAATTTGAGGTAGTCTAGAAAATCATACTATGGAAAGGTGCATGTCATGAAACAGCAGCAGAAAGCGGCGGGGTGTCCAGTCGAAGTGACGCTTTCGATCGTTGGGGGAAAATGGAAATTGCAGATTGTCTATTGTTTGCTCAACGGAACCAAACGCTTTGGAGAGTTACGCAGGCTCATTCCTGCGACGACCCAACAAATGCTCACCCTCCAATTGCGGGAGTTAGAGCAGGCAGGAATCATTCACCGGCAGGTCTATGCTCAGGTCCCCCCAAAGGTGGAATACTCACTCACCGAGTCGGGGCGAAGCCTGGAGCCTATTGTCTACCAGATTCACGCATGGGGAGAGTGGTACTGCGAGCAAAACAACATCGAGTATTGGCAGTTGAGTGACAACATGGAAGATCACGGTATTCGTGCGTGAGGTCGGATGCACTGCCTCCCTTGACAAGCTCTCCATCTCTGGTTATAGTATGTTAGTGAGCATTCACACACATATGGAGAAGGAGTCTATGGGAGCACACAAGAGAGAATCTGGTCGCGCTTGTGCTGATAGTTGTTTACTACTATCAGCAACTGCTCTCCATGAGCATTTCCTTCTCAAAACTCTCTGCACATCTGCGGGAACTTCGAGCATAACGATAAGAAAGAAGGTAGCATCTCATGGCAAAAGCATTTCGCCCAACGCTATTCTTCCGTGTGGGCCGCAACATCAACACGTTTCTGTTGCGGGCCGGTGTGAAGAAGGGTAATATGACTCTGCTTACTGTACGTGGGCGCAAAAGCGGGCAGCCTCATACAATCCCGGTAGCGCTCGTTGAATACGATGGCCAGCGCTGGTTGACCGCGCCCTACGGCGTCGTCAACTGGGTGCGCAATCTGCGCGTGGCAGGCGAGGCCACACTGACACGTGGTCGCCACACCGAGCGCGTCTCTGCATTCGAGGTGAGTGCTCAGGAAGCAGCTCCCATCCTTAAAAGAAGCCTGATCGGAGCTCGATCTTTTGTTCTGGCTTACTTCGATGTAACATCAGACTCCGCGCTTGCAGAATTTGAGCGTGAGGTATCCATTTTGTATAAGCAACCATCACAAAGTATCATCATCTCTTGCATATCTCAAGCAGATAGAGTATACTTGGATGTATGAAGTTATCGAGTTATGCCAAGAAGATTGGGATCAGTTATAACAGCGCCTGGCGTATGTGGAAACGCGGCCAGATTCCCGGCTATCAATTGCCCACCGGCACCGTGATCATTGATCCGCCGGAGCTTCGCTCGGTTCCGGTCCACGCCGTCGCTGTGTATGCTCGTGTTTCAAGCAGCGAAAACAAAGGCAACCTGGAAAGGCAAGCCGAGCGGCTGGTGACCTGGTGCAATGCCCAAGGCTGGTCGGTCAGCAAAGTCGTCAAAGAGTGCGGCAGTGGCATCAACGATCAGCGGCCCAAGTTTCTGGCGCTGCTGGCAGATCTCAAAATCGGGCAGATCGTGGTTGAACACAAAGATCGCGCTTCTCGCTTTGGCGTGGCCTATATTCAGACCTTGTTGGCTATGCAAGGACGGAAACTGGTCATCGTCAACACCGCTGATACCGCCGAAGATGATCTCATGGGCGATTTTATCAGCATCATTCCCTCGTTTTGCGCTCGTCTTTATGGTCGCAGACGAGCCAAACGCAAGACGGAACAAGTGCTAGCGGCTTTGCAGCAGAATGGACCCGCCCGTGAGCAAGAAACCCCAAAAAGCCTCGCTTGATGAGAAAAAAAAGCGCAAGCGCAAAAAGAAGACGAAGCAGACCATCACTCGAGCGGTGACCCATATCCGTCTCATTGAGGCCAATCCTGGCAAACTTGAGGCGCTCGATCAGCTTGTGGCGGTTTACTTGCCGCTGTGCCAACAGTACACCACCCTGTTTTGCGAGGCCGAGACAAGCCCGGACAAGTACCAAGAAACCGTCTTCAAAACCGATCTTTCCGACCGCTTGCATCGAGTGGCAATACAGCAAGCCGCAGGCATTGCCAAAAGCGTTCGCACGAATCGAGCGAACGCCTATCAGGCGTACCTGGAAGATGTGGCTGATTATGCTCAGGCCAAGGCTCAGGCGGAAGGCCGGATGTCCGCCTTCAAACGCCGCGAACCGACCTGGACCGAATGGGATCTCCCTGTGCTGCGTGTGCCAGTCATCCAAGCCAATGTCAACGTGGTGGTGCTCGAGAAGTCGGAGGACTCCACGTTCGACTACTTGCTGCGCGTGTCCACCTTAGATGTCGGGAATCCGCTTCGAGTCCCAGTCAAACTCGCCTCCTATCACAAACGAGCACTCGAAGGCCGCACGCTCAATGCATCCACAACACTTCACAAGCGCAATGGAGTCTGGTGGCTGACGCTCTCCTTTGAGGAGGACGTTCCTCTTCAAACCAAGCCTGACGCCCCTACAGTAGGCGTCGATGTGGGCATTGCCCATTTCCTCACGACCTCCACCAATAAAGAGTATGGCAGTTTTCATGGCAAGATGGCCCGACAGCACAAGCACGATCGGGAAAAGCGTCGCCGCAAGGCGAAACTGCGAGCCTGTCTGGAAAAGAAAGGCGTCCCAAAGGGCAAGCTTCCTTCGACAAGTTCTGAAACGTCGCAACGCTTGAGCCGTCACGTCAAGCAAGAGATCAACCGGGCGGTCAATGCGTTGGTCAAAGATCATCGAGATGCCAGACTCATTTATGAGGACCTCAATGTGGCCTCGATGCGCTTCAAAGCAAGGGTGATGAACAGTTATCTGTATGCTTCTCACCTGGGGCATATCCCAGAGCAGCTGGCCTGGGCCGCCGCCAAACAGGGCATGGCAGCCCACACGGTCCGAGCCGCCTATTCCTCTCAGGAATGCCCCCGCTGCCATTATGTCGATCGCGCTAATCGGCCGAACCAGAAAACCTTCAAGTGCCTGGTCTGTGGTTACGCAGACCAGGCCGACCGCAAAGCCGCACAGACGCTCGCGGGACGCTGGGGGGATCGGAAACTGGCGGCATGTCGCTCGACCTCGGAGGTCAAGGCGCTCCTCATGACGCGGCATGAAGCGTGGAAACAGCAGAATCAGCAGAGGATCCAGGATGCCGGGCCTCCCGTCCAGTTGAGCTTCTGGGATCCCCCAGAGATGTTCCTGGAATCATCTCACGAGTGAACATCTCTCAGTAGAGAGAGGTGCATAGGATGCTCGTAGTGCATCCTCCCGCCTAGTCCGCTGTTTGGTAAACAGGCGTAGGTTAAAGTGAGAAGGATAATCATTGCAATAGATGGTTATGCTTTGATCAACTATCGAAGCACCCTGTTTTCTTGGTGAAAAGTCTCTCAGAGCAGCTCCATGCTTACAAAAACACTCCGGAAAGAGACGTCAATACCAGTGCACGCTCAGACGATCAGTAGCATGACGCATCAAAAGCCTTTCGGAGCGAATGCCTTAAAATCGCACCGTTAGGCCTTCAGGAATGCTAAACGAACACCAAGCCCAAGAAAGACGCCTCCTGTAATCCACCGAAACAATATGGAAACTCTCTGGTGTCGCTTCAACCGTCGCCCAAGCATACTCGCCAACAATGCAACCGTTACATTGATAGCAATTTCCAGCACATTGAACAGGACGCCGAGCAGGAAGAGCTGCAACGGGACGCGCCCTTGAGTCTGGTCAACGAATTGGGGAAGAAACGCTAGCAAGAAGGCGGCAAGCAGAAAAAGCAACAGCGATGGAACAGGTGGGAACATGGTTTTTCTTTCTTTCAGCTAGGATACAGGGCCGGAGAGCAAGCTCCAGCCCATTCCCATACAACTTTCCCTTCTGCATAATTCCCCTATTTTCCTAACCTACACGGTCCCGAAATGCAGCGATCCGGGAAAAGTGCTCGCATTTATGACCAAAGAATGTATAAACAATATAATCATCTAGAGCATACTCTGCCCCAAACCAGGGAAGAGTACCTACCTGCCGAAACGCCTCTGGGCGGATTTGCGCGGCCAGCGACATGACCTGTCCATGTGCCTCATTAAATTCAAAGAGCACATCCTGTCCGCTTTTCTCCTTACGTAAAGCCACCTCGCTCTCGTTAAATTGAGGAGCGTCCATTTCCTTGAACTTCTTCAAAGAGGGGGTAGGCCCCTCTTTCCCGACGAATGTACCGAGCACATCTACCAGAACTTTCTCGTAGGAGGTCAAATGCGCGATGATGTCTTTCACCGACCACATCCCACACGCGTCCGAACTATCCCAGGCCTCGTCAGGAAAACCCTCCAATGTTCGTAGTATCGCTTGATGCCCGGACTTCAGAATATCAAGTGCGTTCATAGTTGTTCCCTTCTCTCATTGTATACAACTATCGATTAAGCAATATGCAACCATCAAGTTGCGTATCAGGAGTATACCCTGAAAAAGAGGAATATGCAATCCACCGGTTGCGTCTTTTGCGGGCTGGCCGCCAAAAGAGCAAGATTGGAGAAGTTTTGGTTATGGAAGATTATGGTATCCGTGCGTGAGATCGGATACACTGCCTCCCTTGACAAGCTCCCCATCTGGCAAAAACAGGCTTAACAATTTAAACATCTTACCAAGACATGGTTCTGGCACCTCTTGACAAGATTCTTATCTCTGACCTATCATGTTAGTGAACACTCACGCACATGGAGAAAGAAGCATGGGAAAAACACGAGAGAAGATCCTGGAGGCCGCTGAAAAGTTGTTGCTCTTGAAAGGTTCGGCACACGTGACCACCAAGGAGATCGCACGCGAGGTCGGCCTCTCCGAAAGCGCGCTCTACCGGCATTTCGACCATAAAGAAGACATCTTCTTTGCGCTCATGGCCGAGCACCTGCCAGCCTTCCACGAGGTGTTCCAGACGCGCCAGGCAGGCACCGCAACCGTCCGCGAGAACCTTATCGCACTCGCGCTGGCAGTTCTTCACTACTATGAGCAACTGCTCCCCATGGGTGTCTCCTTCCTGGCTGACAAGGAACTCCTGGCCCAGTTTCGCGCCACGACCTTACCGTTGGGTATGGGCCCGCACAACGTTTTTGAACGGTTTGCAGCTTATCTTGAGGAGGAACAGCGCCTGGAGCGCATCGGGCGGCACCTCCCCTCTTTGACTATAGCGACCCTGTTGCTGGGCCCCTGTTTTCAGAGGGTGTTTAACCAGCAATTCCTGGGCTTCGATCCGTTTCACCAGACGGAACAGCAGTTTGCCGAGGAGCTGGTACAGGGGCTGCTTGCAGGTATCCAGCCTTCCTGACTGGAAGCATGAGAGAAAAAAACTCTCCTAGGACGTGAATGCATGCTTTAGCATGTCAACCGCATAGACGAATGACATATATGGTTTGGCGAAACCGACTGCTGCTCTTAGAGGACTTTAAGCAGATTGAGCACAAGAAAGAGGACTGATCATGAGCGAAAAAACGACTCATACCACGCGAGAGTACCTGACTGCCCCTGGAAAAGGTCATACGACCCTGCTGACCAGCTTCCGCCGCAACGGCATAGGCGTCGGCACCCCGGTAGGCACGGTTGCCTCGAACGGCAAACTCTACTTTATGACGCCAGCGGATACCTGGAAGGTCAAGCGCCTCGCCCACAATTCACACGTCACCCTCGCGCCTGGCAACCGCAAAGGGGATGTGCTTGGTCCGACAATTGAAGGCACCGTGCGCCGCCTGTATGCCGAGGAGGCCAGGCGCGCGCGAGGCATGTTGCGTGTAGGCATCGTGGGTCGTTTCTTCGGGATCGTCTTCGACCGCAAATATCCTGGCGAGAAAACAGCGGTGTATGAAATTGTGCTGGATGAGAGAGACGCCGACATGGGAAATGGAGGCTTTGAGAAGACGCAGGCTGCGCGTTCCTAAGCTGGATCAACGCAGAGTGCATCTCGATCAGGCATGGAGGCGCACAAGGCTGCTTCTCCTCACGAACCAATCATGGCTGAGTGCAGCCATGATTGGTTCGTCTATCCCAAATTTGGTTTTAACGGTTGCGCTCGCGGCGCACAAAGAGGATGGTGCCGCTGACGAGGAAGATGGTGAAGAGTATTGCGATAATGGCCAGGTTTATGAGCGGGTGGAGCAGGACGATCTGGTTGTACTCTGGCCTGCCCGCGTAGAAGATGCCACGAACAAGGTCCACCGCGTAGCGCATGGGCGTAATCTCTGAGAGAAGGGTCAGGTACCAGGGAAGTCCACGGGTGGGCAGAAAGATGCCTGAGAGGAAGAATTGTGGGAACAGGAGAAAGGGCATAATCATATTCGCTGTCCTCTGATCGCTGAAGAGCGAGGTGAGCAGAGCGCCAAACGCGCCTCCAAAGAGGCAGATGATCAATGAGACGGGTATGACGAGGAGCAGGCTGGTGAGCGAGAGTGGAACACCAAAGAGGAGGACGCCCAGCAGAACGAGAATGACTGCCTGGACCAGGGCGACAAGCGACTCGCCAAAGATTTTGCCAAAGATGATAGTATAGCGCGAGATGGGAGCAATAAAGAGTTCCTGGCTAAAATCGCTCGTTCTGTCCTCGATCAGTGAGACCAGGCCGCTCATCGTGCTCTGGAAGAGCGACATAGCGAGCAAACCAGTCATGCTAAAGGTAATCAAATTATAGCCCGCCGCTTTCCCAAAATTACCCTGAAGGGGACCCGCCAGCCCGCCAACGAGAATAATGGGGAAAATGAGGGTAAAGACCAGGCGCATCGGGTCGCGTAGGAAACGCATGACGTCGCGCCCAGCGATGGTCAGGATAGCATTCCAGTTGCGAGAGACGTTACTTCGTTGCTCTCTAGCAGGATAAATGACGGGATTGGTCATTTTGTGTGTGCCTCCGTTTGCTCATCGATATATTCTTGTTTAATGATATGGATATAGGCATCCTCTAGCGAAGGGGTATGAGTTTGGACCATGCTCAAGGGTGTATTGATGCTCTTGAGGAGCTGGTGTACCTGCTGGTTTTCAAGAGCGATAGAGAAGAACCCATCTTCTTTAAAATCAATATTTTTCGTGTGTAGCTCCGCGCGTAACTGCTCGCGCTCGTGTGCGTCGATAAAGAGCATAGGTTGTGTCAGGCTGGTTTTGATCTGCTGAGGGCTGCCAGTGCTAACAATCTGGCCGCGATTGATAATCAGGATGTTATCGGCCCCTTCGGCCTCTTCCAGGTAGTGAGTGGTAAGAAAGATGGTGGTCCCGCTCTCGGCACGTACTTGCCGTAGATGATCCCATAGCTCGCGACGACTCTCCGGATCCAACCCGGTAGTAGGCTCGTCCAGGAAGAGGATCTCGGGACGGTGGAGCAGGCTACGGACGATTTCGAGCTTGCGCTTCATGCCACCAGAGAACGTCTTGACGGGTTTGAAGAGGCTTTCTTCGATGCTCAGGAGATGAGCCAGCTCCTGTACCTGGGCGCGGTAAGTCTTTGGCATCAAGCGAAACAGGGGTCGGTAAGGGTAGAGACCATAGAGGGTCGCATGCAGGCGTATATTCTCTTCAGCGGTCAGGTTAAGATCGAGACTGGGCTTCTGGAAGATAATGCCGATCTGGCTGCGGATCAGGTGGGCCTGTGTTGCCAGATCATAGCCCGCGATACGTATGGTGCCAGACGTGAGAGCCAGGGTCGTGGTCAGCATGGAGATGGTTGTGGTTTTTCCGGAGCCGTTGGGTCCCAGCAGGGCAAAGAGCGTGCCAGGCGCGACCGAAAAAGAGATCTGGTCGACGGCATTCTTTGTCGCCTTTTTGTAGCGTTTTACCAGGTTCTCGACACTAATGATAGGTGTTTCTGTTGAGTGAGGAATATGGCTTGTATCGATAGGAACAAGTGTCTCTTGAGTCATATCTTATAGAACCTTTCCATGGAGGGGTATATCTATCTCCCCTGCGCGATTGTCTTGTTTTGAGTATAGCGATAAACAGGATGAAGGAGCATCATCCATCAAGACGATGCGAGGGATGATTTTTGTTTGGAAAGTATGATATTAGCCTCTGGCCAGTATTATCACCAGGGGCATCAACTCGCCTACGGGCGTGAGGTGTTCAAGTCGTATATCCTGAAAACCAGCCTCCTGGACGGTTTGTACCGTGCTGCGATTCCAGTGGCAATTGCCCAGCAGGAGCCTGGTAAGGGGGGTAATCAAGTCCTGTAGCAGGGCGAGCATGCGTTTTTGGGCGCGCACATGCTCTATCATGAGTAGCTGGCCGCCAGGTTTGAGGACGCGGCGCATTTCTTGCAGGCCACGTAGGGGATCATTGACGGAGCAGAAGACCAGTGTGCAAACGATGCAGTCAAAGTATGCATCGGCGAAGGGAAGTTGCTCAACGTTGGCTTGCGTGAGGGTAACAGACACGGGTGCGCTTTGGGCGCGTGCGCGTGCATAGCTCAGCATCGAGTTGTCAAGCTCAGTTGCCTCTACGCGCTCGACAAACTCGGGATCATAGCAGGCGAAGTTCAGGCCGTTGCCTGCCCCCACTTCGAGTACCAGTCCCGCTGCCTGCCCGACAATTTTCTTACGTAGCGGCTCCATATAGGTTTTCTCAACCGTGCCTTGCGACATACGCTCATAATAGGAGGTGAAGAGACGCCGTAAAGGTGCAGGCGTGGAGAGATGTTCCTGGTTCATGTCAGACAACCTCGCTTTCAGCTCAAGATGTTGATGCTCACCTTCTCAAAAAAACTGTACTTATCCTTAGTGTAACGCAAAAAGACGCCCTCAACACCATCCTTTATGACGACCTGCGTGAGCTAACACAAGTAATCATGTGGCTGAGGTAAGTCATCACCATGGCGACCAATGTGTATATTGGCCTCTCACACAACACCGTGCTTGAGAAGGCTACCTTCGATCACGTCAGCGTAACAACACCGTAATCCTTGGTCTCCTATTCACCCTCAGGCGTTCTGCCGCGCCTGAGGGTAAATATTGTCTTAGAGGAGATGTAGCTTGCGGGCAAGCTCGCTGGCGGCGTGGCGGTTATTGACTTGTAGTTTGCGGTAGATGCTCTGGACCTGGGAGCGGATGGTATTGACGGAGACAATCAGTTCGCGGGCGATCTCGGGGTTGGAGCGACCTGTTGCCAGCAGGCGTAGCACTCGCTGTTCCTGGCTCGTCAGTGGCTCATAGAGCGGTTCAAAAACGGGGGTCACAACGATGGACTGGCTAGCATCGTGTTGTGAAAAGGCCTGAATGAGCTGTCGCGCATAGTTTCGCAGTGGTTGAATATGTAGATGAGGAAGTATATCGCGCAGGAGAGGCACAAGCTTTTCGCCCTCGTCCAGGAATGTGCGCTGGTAACCCTCAATATGCCCCTGCTTGAGCGCTTCCAGGAGGGTCTGATGTGCCTGGGGGAGCTGCTTATGAGCTGCGTAGACCTGGGCCAGCAGTAATTTTATTTGCAGGGCGTGTCGTCCCCGGCCAGCCTGCTGGGCCGCGGAAAGCTGGATGTTTAGGAGATGTAGCGCGGCCTCACACTCATCCTGAGCGAGGTGCAGGCGTGCCATGAGTAGTACGCTCTGTTCGCGCACCAGGACAAGCATATCCGGTGATGCTTGCATACTCTCTGAGGGGTGTTCTTGTATAGCGATCTCCCCTGGTGCTGGCAGTAAATATGGTTCGGAAGATGTAGCTGTGGCGCAGGTATCTGGATGAGGCGTGAATTGGAACCAGTAATGCGCTGTGGCGATATCTCCCTGCGAGAGAAAGAGCTGGACAAGCCAGCTGCGTGTCTCATGATAGAAGTAGAGAGGCAGGCCCTCTGGGGTGCTGTGCACCTGAGCTAGAGTATTGGCCAGACGCTCTATAGCCTGATTGGTTTCTCCCTGGGCATGCTCCAGCCGTGCCATAAGTAGTTCAACCAATGGCTGGAAGAAGTCCTGCGGGACCATGGGAAAGTTTTGGGCAAGGGCTGAGAATGCCTGAAGCTCGCGTTGTACACCGTCGAGGTCGTTCTTCTCATAGAGGACCTGGGCCAGGCCAAGGTGCGCGGCAAGGGCGACAGGGCCATCTTCAAGGATAGTTCTCTTATGAGAAAGCTGTTCAAACTGGTGGGCTGCCTGGCGTAGTTCACCAGTTTCATAGCAGATCATGCCTGTAAAAAGCGTAATGCTATCTAGAATGTGCAAGCTATGGAGAACTTGCCAGCACTTGCCGACCTCTGCAATGAACTGTCTAGTCTCGTTGAGTCGTCCTGTTTGCAGGGCTTCGATTCCCAGAACCACCAGGCTCATACCTCTCCATAAAGGCTCTGTTGCTGGGAGCCAGGCCAGGGCCTGCCTGGCCCAACTTACAGATTGCTCGCGCTTGCCTTGTTGGTAGGAGAAAAGAGCACGAAAGGCGAAGACCTGTCCGAGATGGGGAAGATCTTTACGTATGTGCCAGCCTTCTTCAGCCAGTTGCAACAGCGTTTCTAGCTGTTCCACGAGGAATGGATCTGGTTCCTCTTGCTCGTCGCGACCAAAGATGAGTGTTACGGCATAGCTTAAACAGAGTTGGGGAGAGCTTTGACGAGTTTTTTCGGGTAGCTGCGTGAGCCAGCGGCGCAGAGTGTGAAACTCGCGAAATTCCTGCACGTGCATGGCCTCTATATATTGCTCTATCAATCTCGCGGCTAGTTCACTGTCCTTAGCCTTAAATGCCGCTTCAATGCCTTCTGTAAGCAGGCCATATTCCGCGAACCAGTGGCTGGCCCTCTGGTACAGTGTGCGTAGTTCATCCTCGCCCAGGCGCAGGCGCGCCTCATGCTGCATAGCCTCGGCGAAGAGGGCATGATAGCGGTACCACTCGCCTGTACCATCGAGGGCCTCCAGAAAGAGGTTGGCCCGCGCAATACTTTCTAACAGGCTCGCGCTCTCTTGCTGGCCGGTGACAGCCAGACAGAGAGGAACATTTAAGCGCGCCAGGATGCTCGTGTGCAGCAAGAAGTCTTGTAGCAGCTTGGGCTGAGCCTGGAGGACCTCACTGACGAAATAATCCCGAATGGAGCGGTGATTGCCGCGAAAGGTGGTAAGGATATGCTCTATCTGGGCCTGGGCCTTGTGTCCCTGCAAGGAGAGCGCGAGCAGGCGTAATCCAGCGGCCCACCCCTCCAGGTGCGTATCGAGCGTGGCCAGGAGTTCCGTAGAGGGTGACGCTGGAATAACCGGCTGGAGGAATGCAGCCGTTTCCTCGGGTGAGAAGCGCAGGTCACTGGCATAAATAGAACTGATTTCGCCTCGTGAGCGCAGGCGAGTAAGCGAGAATGGAGGCTCTGTGCGTGTCAGCAGCAGAATATGCAGCGTCTCAGGCAGATTAGCGAAGAGAAAGTCAAGCGTCTCATGAATCCTTGCCTCAGTGATGACATGATAGTCTTCTAAAACAAGCAGGCGATGTTGAGAGCGTTGCGCCACTTCGTTGAGGAAAGGAATGAGTAGCTCTTCGAAGGGACGCGCCGGGATGCCTGTTTGAGGTGAGGGCAGGTTTAGAGGAAGAATATATGGTTCGGGAAGGGAGTGCCAGCCCTGGCAAGCGCGCAGGACATAGCGCCAGAAGCGAGCTGGATCATTATCATTCATGTCTAGCGAGACCCAGGCTGCCTCAGATAGGAAGTCATTTTGCGCAAGCCAGGAGGTGGCGAGCGTCGTTTTGCCCGAGCCAGCTGGCGCGATAAGCAACGTGAGCTTGTATGCTGACCAGCTATCGAGGCGCTTAAATAAGCGTGGTCGCTCCACCAGTTCCAGGGGGAGGCGCGGCGGACGCAACTTGGTATCCAGTAATAGTTGATCCTGCCCCGATGGAGCTTGTTGGGAGTGCTGAGATGCTGTTATGGGTTTATCAACCATATGCCCATTGGAGGTGATAGGCGTATCTGCGGGAGAGAGAAAGCTCTCTGCAATGTTTTCCAGATGGCCTATGGAGAGATCAGCCGTGCGGCCAAGATAACGTTTGCTCGTTCGACCCTGGGATGAGCGATAAGCATACCAGTAGGGGCCATTGCGCTGAATATTCTCCTTGCGCGCCGTAAAGTGAGCGCCAGTGTAGCTGTAAAAGGCAAAAGAGCTGATATCAACCAGCTTATGTAGCAGATCGGAATATTCAAGAGTCTGATCGCCTGATTGAGAGCATCCCTGGTCGAGAAGTTCATATTTTTGTGCTTGAGGAGACCAACGCAGGAGGTAGGGAGCCTGTCTGGGCATGTGTGCTCCTTTTGGGAAATACGGTATTACCTAAAGCCATTACCTATCATCATGTATATTACCACATCTTTGCTTTTAGGTAATACGTATGAACCACGAGGCATCGTGCCTCTCCCTTTAACCTTTCGCGCCTGCGGCGCTCAGGGTGCTGTGCCGCTCTTCTCGTATGACAAATGTCATATTGCCTTCATGATAGTCTTCACTACTGATAAAAGCTGTTTCCAGCTACACTTTCCTATGTCGAGAGTGACGGAGAGGTCGAACCGCTCAGCCACGCGAGACGCTAGCAATCATAAAAACATGCTTCCACTCTGGAACAGAGGAAAGGATAGACTATCATGCAGGCGACATCTCCACTGAGCACAACATCTTTGCATAGCGAGCCTTCAAGGCTATCGAAACTACTGCGACGCGCATGGCATGAGAACGCGGCCCTCACACTCACCGGCCTGGCCATGCTTCCCGTTATTCTTAGCGCCGTAATTGGACTGATTGTGGATCACCAGTTGATTACTGGAGTTCCTGCCTGGATCAAACCTCTCAAGTTTGCTATCTCAATCAGTATCTACTGTTTTACCTTTGTCTACCTGCTCACGTTTGTACGTGGACACAGGCGCTTAGTAAGTGGTATTGGCATGACTACGGGCATCAGCCTGTTAGTTGAGATGATCCTGGTAACCTTGCAAGTTGTGCGTGGCACAACCAGCCACTTTAATCTCTCAACCCCTTTCGATAGCCTGGTCTTTCGCCTGATGGGAGGTTCCATTGGCTTCTTGTTTACTGCGGCTATCGTCTTGGCTGTTGTGCTGCTTCGCCAGCGTCTTGCTGATCGAGCCTGGGACTGGGCGTTACGTTTTAGCGTTATTGCGGCCCTCGTGGGTATGGCCGTTGCCTGCCTGATGCTCATCCCCACTCCTGCTCAGCTTGCCACCTCATCGGCTGGCATTATGGGCGCACATAACGTAGGTGTCCCTGATGGTGGCCCCGGCCTGCCCATCCTGGGATGGAGCACGGTTGGAGGTGACCTGCGTATCCCACACTTCGTAGGTCTGCATGGCCTGCAAGCACTGCTCATCGTTGGCTGGTTTGTCAACATGACACGCTCCTGGCTTGCGATGCGTCAGCGCGTCACCCTGGTTATCATTGTGGGAGTGGGCTACCTGAGCCTTATCGCACTGCTGACCTGGCAGGCACTTCGCGGTCAATCTATCATCCATCCCGATGCTCTGACCTTGAGTGCCTTTGGTATCCTGGGTGCTGCAACCTTTGCGGCAGTTGTCCTGACCCTGATGCATAAAGTTAGCATACAACCTCAATGGTAGGGAGTTAGTATACAAAGAAACCAGGAAGCTTGCGAGTCAGCCTTCTGGTTTCTTGTTTCGTTATAGTTCTCTGCTTAAGTTTCTATGCATCCTGACTCCATACCTTGGCATGACTGAATACTGCCTCCGCAGGGGTATGGGTATCGTTATCAGCAAAGACGCCGATTTGCCCGTGATCATAAGCTGAGTCGTTTACTGTTAAAATAGCTTGACCATTGATGTAGATATGAATACGCGTGGAATCGACTACTACCGCCAGGCGATTCTTCTGTTTATAGCCACGAGCAAAGGATTGGGCGGTACCTTTCTGTAGTAACAAGGCATCATCATCCGCTCTGCTCACATAGCGTTTCAGCATATAGGTGCCATCCTGGTAGACACGAAAGTGATAGTATTTGGAATCGACGCTATTAACTGCGCGGAAGATGAGGCCGCCATAATCTCCCTGGAGCAGGACCATCTCTACCTCAAAGGTAAAATCAGTGAAATTGGTTGCCTGGGCCAGGCAGGCGTGGAAGTAGCCCTCAAGAGGTTGCGACGAGTAGTAAGCCCCATTCTTAAACTGACAGGAGGCGTGATTCTCATTCCAGCCCTCCTGCCAGTTTGTCTGTTTATGCGGTCCCTGGAGGCTATTATTTAATACCAGAACTCCTTGCCCACCATAGGGATTCTTCTCTGCGTGTAGACCTGGAATAACATAGAGCACCAGTCCCACAGTGATCGAGAGAGCAAGCAGACAGCACACAAGCGCAAACAGGGCGCGTTTGCCTGTGAACCACTTCCGCCTGGGAAACGAGGGGTAAGTGACTGTATTCTCTACCTCTTGCACTTCCCTGGATGATGGAAGGATAGCCGAGTTCTCTGGAGAGATGTTCTGTTTGGGATAGGTAATATCTTCTGAAGCTATGGGAGATGGCTCTGTTTTCCATTGGTTGAGGGTTGCCGGCTCAAGATCCTCTTCTACCAGGTTTAACTCGGCGGCATTTTTGCCCAGCAGGGCGCATAGTTTTGTGCGAAAATAGGGTGATGGCATACTTACGTCGCGTTCCCAGGCACTAATAGTATTGGGCGTGGTGCCCAGTTCCTGGGCCAGCATAGCCTGTGACCAGCCGCGAATTGTACGTTCTTTTTTGAGTATCTGGCTAAATTTCATAGTTTTTGGCATTCTATGAGTAAACAATGAGTATTCTGTGAGTAATCGATATGGTATCATAGGCACTCCCACTGCATACTATGACCTGGATCACATTTTCTCTATAAAACGCTAGAAGGGAATATGATATGGAAAGGTTGAGAACAGATAGTATGCCAAAAAAAATCCTCTTTCTCTCTGGGTTTGTCGTGCTTTTTATGGTCCTATTCACAGCCTGTGGCTCCTCCACGGGAGGGAGTTCTGTCTCCAGCTCCCTCTCAACGCCAACCCCCCCACTTCTACAGTTGTTACGCGAACAGAAGAGATATCAACAACGAAGAGTGCCAGGCCAGGAACTGAGCTGGCAACCTTTACCGGGCATAACGATGTTGTGCTCGCCGCTAGCTGGTCACTGGATGGGAAGCGTATCGCCTCGGTTGGCTTTGATGGAGCCGTTCGAGTGTGGAACGCGTCTACGGGCACAGAGTTGTGGAAACGCGCGTTTCCTGGCACGCACGAGGTCGCCTATTCTCCTGATGGGCAATACGTTGCTGTAGGTACTTATGTAGGGGGTGGAGACGCTGGCTCCGGGCTGGTGTATATCCTGAATGCCGCCAGTGGTCAAACAAGCTTCATCTCACAAAAATATGATCATGGCATCACAGGGTTAAGCTGGTCGCCAGATTCCTCGGCGATAGCCTATAGTGTAGAGAACGGCACGATTCAGATCCTGGATATTAAGACGAATGGGCGGAATAACAAGGTGTATCGCCTTGCTGCATCTGATACTGTTGGGGCGGTAGCCTGGTCACCCAATGGAAAATTTCTCGCCTGGGCCGTTACCACTCCCGGTAATCCACAGGTACAGGTCATCAATATTAGTGTCGGGCACACGATGTACAACTATCATGAGCACAGCGATCTGATCAACGCCATCGCCTGGTCGCCTGACAGTCAGAAAATAGCCACAGCCAGCAACGATAAGACCGTGCGCATCTGGGATAGCGCGAGTGGTACTACTCAGCGTGTCTACCAGGAGCATACTGGGGAGGTCGTCACTGTGAGCTGGTCAAAAGATGGTGCTTACCTGGCCTCAGGAAGCACGGATAAGACCGTACATGTGTTTAGCGCCACAACGGGTATTACCTCTCTCGTCTATCGTGGGCATACCGGCAGCGTCTTTGGTGTCGTCTGGTCGCCTGAGGGTAAGCGCATTGCATCCGCAGGCGCAGATCTGGTGGTACGGGTCTGGCAAGCCATAAAATAACGACACGTTTTAGCAGAGAAGGAACCTGGGTAGAGAAATACACTACCCAGGTTCCTTGCTGCGAGGAGCCGTTCCCAGAGATGTGCGAATGCCAGCCTCTTAGTAGGGGACATTCCGTTATTGCACATAATTTGACAAAAGGTGTCAGTTGATGGACGCTATGCTGGAATGCCAGGAGAACATATGTCTCTTGGCATTTGCTGAAAGGAAGAGCGTTTATGGATGGAAACGACCAGGTGTTGGCGTATTATCGCGAGCAGAGCGTTTTGACGGACCCGGGCAAGTATGCCTATCTCTATGCCGACCTTCCACGTGATGTGGCTGGCCTGGTGAGTGTGGTGCAGGGACTGCTGATTCCACCTTATACAGAATTGTTGCGCGAGGGCTATGGACTTGAAGCAGGCGAGATTGATAACGCACGCTTTGGAGAGCGGCGTACCGAGGCTTTGCTGGCGCGTATCCTGCGGCGCCGACCGGAGCCTTTGACCATGCGGCGACCGCCGGTAGATCGTATTGGCATGATCTGCCGTAATTTCGCCGTGTTGCTGGTCTCTATGCTGCGCTACCAGGGGGTGCCCGCGCGGGCGCGAGTCGGATTTGGTGGCTACTTCCGTTCACCCTACGCCGCTGATCATCGCCTCGCAGAGTACTGGGATGCAACCCAGGAGCGCTGGGTGCGCGTGGATCCGATGATCGACGAGGTTCAGCAACGCGGTCGGGATATGGGTTTCAACCTGCTGGATATGAAGGCAGGCGATCCCTTCTGGCTGGCGGGCGAGGTCTGGCGGCGCTGCCGGGCGGGCAAGCTTGAGCCGTGGGACTTTGGCGATAGCGATGTGGACAGGGGCATGCCACCCATCCGCTACGCCCTCCTGCAAGACTTTGCCTATCTGAACAAGCTCGAAATGCTGGGGAATGACGACTGGGGCGTGTTAATTACAAAGCCCGAGGCGGAACTAACACGCGAAGACCTGGACCTGCTTGACCGCATTGCACTCCTTACAGAGAACGCCGACATCCACTTCGATGAGTTACGAACGTCTTTTCCCCAGACAGCCTATGGCCAGACTGTGCTAGAGAGCATAACCCAAGTGTAAACCCAAGTAGCCACGTACACCAGTATCAGGCTAGCTACTGGTGTACGTGGCTACTTGCGCCTATAAAGAGACGGGTTGGATGCTGACGGTGTCGCAACCAACGCGGCATTCCTGGCAGATGAGCGCGATGGCTCCGCTCACCAGGGGATTCTCTGTATCCTGGAGATCAAAGAGGAGTTGCTCGTTGATCCAGGCCTGGATGTGCGTTCCCTGCAACTGCAAGTTTAGTGCGTAAGGCTGGTAGAGCTCCCAGGGGAATGACGTTTCGGCCAGCACATGTTCCCCGTCCAGGACTTTGACCAGTTGGGTCCGCCCTGAGCGGGTTAGCAGGAGAGCGTAGTAGCGCTGAAGGCCTTGTACGCGCGCGGCCAGGCCAAAGACTTCGGCCAGGTGCGGCGTGAAGGTTGCGCTGACGCGGTAGTCCTGCCAGTCACGTGTCCCCTGAATGAGCATGCCCCGTCCAGTGTTCTGCACCAGGCGGAAGGACTCAGTCGCCCATGGCTCAAACTGGTCGATAGCGTTCGTCCAGGCCCGATGCCACATCTGTCCTCGCCGAGCGGGACACACCAGGACTGTGGTGGGCGCTCCCCGCCAGTCCAGGCTCTCCAGGTAGACTCGCCCTGGTTTGCTGCTTGCTTCGTTCCGCAGAGTAAGGCCGATCTCCATGATGGGTTCACCTGCTGTATCAGGAAGTTGCCATATCATAACCTGCTTTGCCTGTGGTTCCAGCGCAATAGTTGGCCCCCAATATGTTTCTAGCTGATCCTTTGTCCCATAGGTCCGTACGAAAAGTTGAACGCGTATGGGAGCCGTATTCGCCTGGTCAGCCAGGAGGTGCGCCTTCACAATCTGGCCAGAATAGAGTGTAGGTGAGGCCACAAGCTCATAGCCTGGCATGTTCTGTGCAAAGGGCGGAATGAAGGTTGGTGTTGCCAGCGAGATTTCCTGCTTGTCCTGGCAAGAAACGGCCAGGCAGCGTTGTGTGCTATTTAGAGGATGGACAACATTGCCGAGGATTGCGCCCGTTTCTTCTCCTTCAAGTTGAAAGCCTTGCAAGGAGCCAGGCAGCGAGAAGTTAAAGCGTGGTGGAGGGGTGAAAGGGAGATCACGCAAGGCATGCGCCATGTCGACAATCTGATAGGTTACCTGGACGGCGTCAGAGATGCAACTTCCGCCATCGGCGGTCGGCAGGTAGAGGCGGTCCGCCACGGGACCGCGCCAGTCAGGGCCAGCCTCCAGAGTTTGCAAACCATTTTTGATGGCTAGCAGACAGCCAACATTGCCCGAGTTACAGTCGGTATCCCAGCCACAGGTATTGACGATCATCAGCGAGCGCTGGAAGTCGTCGTCTCCATACAACAGCGCGAGGATGATGAGGGCATGATTGGGAATGACATGACAGCCACCACCATAGCGCTCATAGCCGTAACGGGCTACGATGCGCTCGCGCGTCCTGCGCCAATCGCCATCCTCCTGGTGCCAGGCACGAATATCCTGGATCATCCTGGCCACAAGCGAGGTCGCGGGAATAAAGGAGAGCCCGATATCGAGGAGCGTGTTCAGGTCATGCTCGATGAACGCTGCCGACTCCATGGCCGCGATCACCTGCGCGGCATAGACTGCCTCGCCATCATGACTTACGCTTCCCGCCTTATGGGCCAGCTCCACCGCCAGTGCCGGATTGCCCGGAGCAACCATCCCCCAGCCATCGATAAAGATTTGCGCGCCGATCTGCTCGGCGACGACCTGGCCATTTAGCTTGCTGGAGCCGCTTTCGGGGGCCTGGATACCAGCTTTGAGGCGCAGATAGGCCGTATGCTCGGTGGAGGTTCCCATCCCGCCCCACCAGAGGATCGTGCGCCGCTCGATAATGTAGTTAAGCCATGTCTGCCCGACCTGGGCTGCACTGAGATCAGGCGAATTGCCATAATCGGCGAGGGCGCGCACAAAGGTGAAGGTACCAGAGAGATCGTCATCGGTCACGATTAGTGGAACGCCCAGTTTATCATGGACATAGTAGTTGATCTCGCCCAACTCTTGCGTGATACGCTCATAGGTCCAGCCCTCAAAGGGACGGCCCAGGTAGACGCCGATCATCTTGCCCAGCACCCCGGCATAAACCCGTTCTATATAATCGGGCGGAATCTCTCTCAGTGGAAAGCGCTCTTTATCGCGGTGCATCATCATCGCCATCGTTTCTATCCTTGTTTTAAATAAGGCACAGGGAGGATATGATTCTTGAGCTTTATTATAGAACGCAATTGAAATGATTGCATAGGTCTTATTCGCGCCAATGCAGGGCTTTCCAAAACTTGCCCGCAACTTTTGATGATTCTCTGGCATTATAGTAAGTGTGCAATTCAAATTACTCTACCATGTTTTATGTAAGCATAGAGTAGATAAAAATATAAGTCACGATGGAGTGTACTATGCGCAACAAAAACATATTCTCAACTATTAGTACGGTTTTAGCTCTGGCTGCGCTTCTTTTGCTCGCGGCATGTGGCAGTGGTGGAACAACCTCGGCGTCTTCTTCTACAGCAACACCAACCTTATCAACTACTCAAACGCCCGCTACCGCAGAGACACCCGTGGCTAACAGCACACTGACCACTACACTGCCCTCTTCGGTCAAGGGGCCGCTGACCGCCATTCGCATGCTTACGACGCAGCAAGGGTGGGCTATGACGGCCAATGCAATACTCAAAACAACTGATGGCGGGAGGCACTGGACGAATGTAACGCCGTCTAATGCACCTGGTTACCAGGCCGCACGAGGAACCTTTATTGATAATCTCTATGTCTGGGTTGTTAGCGCTCAGGAGACCCAGAACAAGATCACCATCCAGCATACGACCGATGGTGGGCAAACCTGGAGCAGCATAACGCTCGATGTCCAGGACCCTGCGAGCGTTGATATGTTGCATTTTAGCGGCAACGAAGGCTGGTTTGAGGCTATTACCTCTCCTGGAGCTGGGAGCCAGGGCGCTTACATCTTCCGGACGACCGATGCGGGCCAGACCTGGAAGCTCATATCCCAGGCTGGAAGGAACGGTCTTCCGCTCGGTGGCTTCAAGTCAGGTCTCTCCTTTAAAGACGCGAGCACTGTGTACGCTACGATTCGCAGTACGACTGGTCAGCCAACCGATCCGGGCCTCTATGTCTCCCGCGATGGCGGTTTTACCTGGCAGGAACAGCAATTGACTCCCCCAGTTGATCTTACTGTCCAGCAGATAGGCACAACGCCCCCCATCTTCTTTGGAAGTACCGGTCTCTTGCCTGTCTATGTCACCACGCCGGACGGACATGCCCACCTGGTCCTGTATCACAGCAATGATGGTGGCTCATCCTGGTTCCCGACCCTACCTATCGAAACGAGCGCCGATAGCACTTACATTGCCGATACCTCCCATGCCTGGGTCTCTGATTGGCAGAGTGGCAAGCTCTTCTATACCACCGATGGCGGCAAGAGTTGGCAGACAGCCTTAGTTCGCCCTGGCAAGCTCAAAGAAATGAGCTTTGCCGATGCGAATAATGGCTGGGCCGTCACAGAGAGTCAGCTTCTACATACCTGGGATGGTGGCAAAACCTGGGGGAACATCACCTACACCAATCAATAGCATTACACCTTGCAAAATAAGCTTGCCAGGAGTAAGAGGATGTGGGTAGAAAAGGCTTTGCCCTTTTCTACCCACATCCTCTTACCCCAAGGCTCGCGTAGCGAGACGAGGCAGTGCAGGCCAAACGCTTGTGATAAAATAAGCTTGATAAAGCTCCTGAAGGAGTTAGAGGTCAATTTTATATTTCTCTACCTTGAAAGATAATAATGTATGCATATTGCAATTCAGCCTCTGCTCGAAACTGATATAGATAACACAGATATCGTTATACAGGCGGCCTACGGTTCGAGTAGCCGCAAGACGACCCTCTACTACTATTTACATCTCCAGCCAGACGGGGCATTTGTGGCGAAGAAGGCTGACGCCGTTGTCGGTTTCGGTGGTTTTCTCGACTATCACGATTTTGCCTACATCGGAATGATGTCTGTGGCACCTGGCGAGCAGCGGCAGGGCATTGGTCAACGTCTCTTAGAGGCAATTCTCAATTGCCTGGAGGAGCGAGGGTGCCCTACAGTACTCCTCGATGCCTCGCCCAGTGGCGTGCCCCTCTATCGCCGCTATGGCTTTTATGATGATGGTGAGGCGCTTGTCCTCAAAAAAAGCCAGCAGGTGAAGTTACCGGGCAGCGGTGCTGAACCAATTCTCTCAGCAACCGAGGCCGATCTTCCAGAGTTACTGAGCTTCGATGCCTCCATGTTTGGAAGCGACCGCGCCAGGCTCCTCAAGACACATTGGGCAGAAAACCCTGAGCGCACCCTTATCGCGCGCGATGAACATGGACAAATCAGCGGATATCTACTGGCGCAGGCGAATGTGCTGGGACCCTGGCTTGCCCAGAACCAGGAGATAGCTGAAAGGTTACTGCTAGCGGGACTGGCCCTGCCATTTCAGGATATGCCTCAAGTCTTCGTTGCCGCAGAGCACAGGGACGCCCTTGCGCTACTCACGCGCTATGGTTTTACCATCCAACGTTCGCTTCAACATATGTATAAAGGAACGAGAATAGCACGCCCGCGTACAACCAATATCTTTGGCCAGGCCAGTCTGGGTTTCGGCTAAAGGAGTGGTATTCGCGCCATTGTAACAAACATAGGAAAGGATGCCATCACAATGTCTTCCTCTGCCTCCTTACCAGAGAAGCTGGCTCAACTTGCTAGCTACTTTGAGCAGCATGGGAATTACATCTATAAGGGGAAGTCGCCTGAGAATTCGTCTCCTCTTTATGCCTATCTCAGCCAACAAGTTAGCCGGGACCCTGACTTGCTGGCTCTGCTTGTGAATGTGGATACCTCGACAACAGTCACCAATCTCTTTTTCAGTGCTGTTCACTTCCTCTTATTCAAGCAGCCAGCACATCCCCTGGCAGAATTTTATCCCGATCTCACAGCGCAACCACGCCCACCCCATGAGAGCTATCCTCCTTTTCGCGCCTTCTGCCTGGAACATAAAGAAGAGCTTATCCACCTGGTAACGACACGCCCAGTCCAGATCAACGAGGTCCGACGCTGCTCGGCCCTGGCGCTGGCACTCTGTGTGCTTGGGCAGCGCCTGCAAGGGCAGCCTCTGGCGCTAGTCGAGATCGGTACCAGCGCAGGGCTACATCTACTCTGGGATACTTATGCTTACGATTATGGCGAGGGACGTTCCCTTGGCTTGCAGAGTTCACCAGTACGCATAGTTTCTGCGTTTGAGGGAAGCTTTCCTATCCCTGTTAAGCAACCATTCCCTCTAGTTGCTTCGCGCGTGGGACTCGATCTCAATCCCCTGGATGTTCATAATGAGGATGATGTGCTCTGGTTGCGCGCCCTGCTCTGGCCTGAGCATCGCGATAGCCAGCAGCTTTTGCAGTCAGCTATAGAAGTGGCACGCCAGCATACGCTTACTCTTGTGAGAGGTGATGCCTCCATGACGCTTCCGCAGGTGATAGAGGCGATACCACGGGATCGTGCGCTCTGCATCTATCACAGTTACACCTTGAATCAGGTTCCACGACAGATACGCAAAAACATCCTCGACCAGATACTCCAACACGCACAACAGCGTGATCTGTATCGCATTGAGCAGGAGGGCTATTCATTTCAGCAATCTCCCAGCCTGCTACTCCATACCTATCAAAATGGTCAAATGCGGAGCGAGCACCTGGCTTCCTGCGAATCACGTGGACGCTGGATCAAATGGCAAGCTACTCAAGTGAAGTAAACGATTCAAGAGATTACCCAGGCCTTAGCGTAATCAATCCAAAATACGCAGTGGCCCCGGGGAGGGGTGCGAACATGTCCGCGCCTCCTCCCCGGGGCCACTGCTTGCTTCTTACGCAAATTGCCAGGGGGTTACCTGGGCGCGCTGGCGCTCGTACGCTGCGATCTTGTCCTGCATATGCAAAGTGCGGCCTACGGCATCCAGGCCCAGCAGGAGGGCCTCTTTGCGATAGCTGTCGATCTCGAAACGTACTACACGGCCTTCAGGTGTCGTGACCGTTTGCTGCGCGAGGTCGACATGCAGGGTATAGCCCTCGGTGGTATTGACCTCCTCGAAGAGCGACTGCACGGTCTCGGCATCTAAGGTGATGGGTAGGATACCGATGTTCAGACAGTTGTTATAGAAGATATCGGCGAAGCTGGGGGCGATGATGGTACAAAAGCCATACTCGGCTAAGGCCCAGGGAGCATGCTCGCGTGAGGAGCCACAGCCAAAGTTCTCGCGTGTAACCAGGACGCTGGCATCCTTATAGCGCGGCATATTTAGCTCAAAGCTGAGATTGGGCTCTTTGGTAGTCTCGTTCGCGTAGCGCCAGTGTGAGAACAGGCCCTCAGCAAAGCCGGTGCGCGCTACAGAGGTCAGATACTGCGCGGGAATGATGGCGTCAGTATCGACGTTGGCGCGGTCCAGGGGCATAACGATGCCGGTATGTTCAGTAAATGCTTGCATTGAATAGTGCTCCTCTCCGCTCTTATTCCCAGGTGCGAATATCGACGAAATGGCCCGCAATCGCTGCCGCAGCAGCCATGGCGGGACTGACCAGGTGCGTGCGCCCGCCCTTGCCCTGGCGACCTTCAAAGTTTCGATTCGAGGTGCTGGCACAGCGCTCTTCCGGTGCCAGGCGGTCACCATTCATGGCGATACACATGCTGCATCCGGGTTCGCGCCACTCAAAACCAGCCTCGGTAAAGATCGTATTGAGTCCCTCTTCCTCGGCCTGTCGTTTGACCAGGCCACTACCTGGTACAACCATGGCATGGACGTGGTCAGCCACCTTCTTGCCTTTGACCATGGAGGCGGCGATGCGCAGGTCTTCCAGGCGGCTATTGGTGCAGCTACCAATGAAGACGCGATCCAGCTTGATCTCCTCGATAGGCGTGCCAGGCTCCAGGCCCATGTAATCCAGGGCGCGGCGTGCGATGGCGGGATCCGAGAAGGCTTCTGGTTCGGGAACGACGCTGGTGACGGGTGCAACCATGGCGGGGGTTGTGCCCCAGGTAACCTGGGGAGCCATCTCCTCGGTGGTCAGGGCGATCTGTTTGTCGTATGTCGCGCCGGCATCGGTCTTGAGGCTACTCCAATAGGTGGTGGCCTTCTCCCAGGCTTCACCCTTGGGGGCAAAGGGGCGGCCCTGCAAATAGTTGAACGTCGTCTCGTCGGGCGCGACTACACCCATGCGCGCTCCGGCCTCAATCGCCATATTGCAGAGGGTCATACGGCCCTCCATGGAGAGCGAGCGAATGGCGGAACCGGTAAACTCGATGCAGTAGCCGGTACCAGCGCCGGTTCCGATCTTGCCAATGATGAAGAGCGCCAGGTCCTTGGCGGTACAGCCAGCGGGAATAGGACCTTCGACGCGGACCTCCATGGCTTTGGGGCGGCTCTGGCGCAGGCACTGGCTAGCAAGCACATGCTCAACCTCGCTGGTGCCGATACCAAAAGCCAGGGCACCAAATGCACCATGCGTCGCGGTATGGCTATCGCCACAGACAATTGTCATGCCTGGGAGGGTAATGCCCTGCTCCGGCGCGGTCACATGGACGATACCATTGCGCGCGTCATCCACACCAAAGAAATTGATGCCAGCCTCTTTCGCGTTCTGCTCAAACGTCTGAATCTGGAGCGCGGCCTTGGCATCCACGACCGGGACGCTGCTGCGTTTGCTCTGTACCTGTACCGGCGTGGTAGGAATACTGTGATCGACCACGCCAAAGGTCGCATCTGGACGACGCACGCGCCGACTGGCCTGCCATAACGCCGCGAAAGATTGGGGCGAGGTCACCTCGTGGACGAGATGGCGGTCAATATAGAGGAGCGTACCCTGCCCCAGTTCTTCGCTGATCGCGTGTGCTTCCCAGATCTTTTCGAAGAGTGTGCGTGGATGGGAGGATGTAGCCTGATCCATAGCAAATTACCTCTTTCTTAGCGTTACGTTGATTATCAGGTCTTTACGGAACAGTATAACGGCGCTATACTGATATGTCTAATACCTATTTTTTAGGTTTGTGATGCTTCCTTGTTATCAAGCCTTGAAGGAAAAGCATGGAACTGCGCCAATTAACCTATTTTTTGACTGCGGCCCAGACGCAGAATTTTCGCAAGGCGGCTGAATTATGCCTGGTGGCCCAGCCAGCGCTCAGTCGCCAGATCGCGGCCCTGGAGGAGGAGTTGGGCATCGCGCTCTTTCGCCGGGTGAAGCAGCGCGTGGTGCTTACGACCGCCGGGCAGGAGTTTGCCAGCTATGTCAAGAATGCCCTTGATACCTTACAGCAGGGGCAATTTGCGATGTCGCGCTTGCAACAGGGCCAGAGTGGAACGCTGCTCATCGGGTGCAATGAATCGCTGGCAACGGCAGTCCTGCCCGAGGTCTTCGCGCGCTTTCGCGCCTCTTATCCCGATGTGCGCCTAAAAGTGAGCGTGAATCGTACTGACGAGGTGATCGCGCTGGTGGAGACGGGCGAGGTTGATGTAGGCCTGATCTTTGATCCCGATGTGCGTTCAGAGATTGTTGTGTTACGCGAACTCTTTCGCCAGCAGCTCCAGGTACTGGTGGCCTCCTCGCATCCACTCGCGTACCTGGAGCCACACCAGGTCACCTTGCAGTGCATCCTGCAAGAACCGCTGATTTTATTGGATGAGTCAGCCAGGCTGCGCAAAGTGCTCGACCGCATCTTATTGCAGCGTGGCTTTAGCATCTCGCCCAGCGTGGAAATCAGCTCAGTGGAGGCGCTGAAAGAACTGGTGCGTCATGGGAGTGGAGTAACGCTGATCTCGCCCGCCCTCATGCGTTCCGCCCACCACGAGGGGCTAACCCTGCTCCCTATCGCCGATTTGCAGGAGGAGTTTATCTACGCGCTGGTCTACCGGCGTTTCGGCACCATTCCTCTGCTAGCACGCCAGTTTATCGATATCGTGCTGCAAACCGAGGCGCCAGTAGAATAACAGTCTTACCGACCCCGCGCTCGAAAGCCCCTCTGCATCAGCCATGGGGATGAAGGGCGCGTTCCTTGTTGGAGAGGGAAATGGGGGTAGCGTTTTTCAAGAACATATGTTCTTGGCAGAAGGTAGCTCTTCGTTTATACTGTTTTCTATGGGCGAAACCTACAAAAGCAACCGGAACGTGTTCTCTAGTTGCCCTTCTCACGTGGTCTGGTGTCCGCGCATATCGGCGAAGGGGGCATGTGCAAGGAATCGACGAACGACTCATGCACATGCCCCGTGAGGTCTGCCAGGAACATCAGGCAGAGATCGAAGAACTCGATGTGGTGCCTGAACAGGTCCATCTCGCAAGTGAGCGTCGATCCCCAATGTGGCATTCATCGTCTCATGAAGCTGGTCAAAGGTCGTTCTTCCCGCCTACTACGTCAAGAATTTCCTGTCTTGACGCGAACATTGCCAACCCTGTAGACCAAGAGGTATTGTGTTACCACCACGGGAGGAGCACCGCTTGCTGTTATCAAAGAGTGCATTGAGCAACAAAAGCATGTCGAAGAACGCATCAAACAAGCCGAAGAAAGAAGCGAAACCCCGAAAAACCTATCAATTTCGCATCTATCGTGCGACCCGTTTTGCTCCAAACCATGATAAATGGGGGACGAGCAGCGGTGTTTTTTTTTTGAAAGACACTGACAACTGTTTCTCTGACGAGAGGCGCAATTCCTCTCTCATTCGATAGGAATGGATAGCATCATCCCCACTGTAGCGACTGGCCCTCAATCAGTGAAGCGGGATGAAACGGGGGATGCCTCATAAACCTGATGTGAGGACACCTTCTAGCTGGCTACTACGGTGAGAAGCCTGTCTAACAAGGCAGATAAAACGAATGCATGACTGAACCATCGTTACGGAAAACTGGCTTACGCAGGATAACAAGCCAGCCCAAAACGGGAACGAGTCGAGTACACAATGGAGATGGTACAGCTCCATTGCCTATCTGTCAGGACTCCGGTGGAGAATGCACACCTACGGTAGCGAAAAACAGAGCAACGGAACGGAGTAACCGCGTGTTTGCTCTCATGGGGGTCGATACCATGAGCAGGTGCCAACCGCAAGCAGCACGACGGAAGGATTGTCCAAGAAGCGAATGCCTCTCGGAAAGCGAGAGGATAGGCTGACGTGGACACAGTTGTATGGAAAGTAGAAGATCAAGTACGATAGCAAATAGGAAAGCACCCAGGATCAAGAAGAAAATTGACCCTGAGAGTGAGGCTTGGAACAAGTTGCCCTGGCGCAAGTTTGAGCAGCATGTCTACCGCATCCAAAAGAGAATCTACCGAGCCAGTCAACGTGGCAATCAACGTGCAGTCCAAAAACTTCAAAAGCTCTTGATGAAATCGGAAGCAGCAAGGCTTCTTGCTGTACGCCGCGTCTCACAGGATAACCAGGGCAAGAAAACAGCGGGGGTTGATGGAGTGAAGAACTTGAAACCTCAACAGAGGCGACAGGTGGCATCGCTCATTCATCCCAAACAATGGCCGCAGAAAGTAAAACCAGTCCGAAGGGTATTTATCCCCAAGCCTGGAAAAAACGAACAACGGCCTTTAGGGATTCCTACGATGTATGAGCGCGGACGACAATGTCTTGTGAAATCCGCGCTCGAACCAGAATGGGAAGCTCGCTTTGAGGTGAACAGCTATGGTTTTCGCCCTGGACGATCCTGTCACGATGCTATCGCAGCAATCTTTCTGGATATCGGAAAAAGGCAAAATATGTCCTTGACGCTGACATCCGGGGCTGTTTCGATAACATTGACCAGACAGCACTCTTGAAAAAACTTCAGACCTATCCACGTCTGAGACAGACCGTCCAGGCCTGGCTCAAATCGGGAGTCATGACAGAGGGGGAATTCACACCTACAACCAGCGGAACCCCGCAGGGTGGCGTTGTCTCTCCTTTACTCATGAATATAGCGTTGTACGGGCTGGAAGAGGCTCTCAAAGGCGTAAAGAGGACCACAAGGGATAAACCCCAAATGGTACGATACGCCGATGATCTAGTGGTCTTTCATTCAACGCTAGAAACCATCCTTGAAGTGAAAACAAGAATCAATGACTGGTTAAGGGACATGGGACTGGAACTGAAGCCAAGTAAAACGAGAATAAGCCACACGCTCACACCCTATGAAGGAAATGTGGGATTCGAGTTTCTAGGATTTTCCATCCGGCAATATCCGGTAGGAAAGAACCGTACAGGGACAAACTCACAAGGCACTCCGCTTGGCTTCAAAACGATCATCAAACCGAGCAAAGAAGCCGTCAAACGACACATAGCCCAGATGAAGCAGCAAATCAACAAACGGAGATCAGCGCCGCAAGGACAACTGATTAAGGAACTTTCTGCCATCATCAGGGGATGGTCCAACTACTACAGAACAGTCTGCTCCAAGGCTGAGTACAGTAGATGTGACTACATTCTTCAGCAACAGCTATGGTCGTGGGCAATTCGTAGGCACCCAAACAAAAACAGACATTGGATTAGGCAAAGGTACTGGAAGAGAGGCGAAGGCCAATACAGCATCTTTGCAACCTCCGAAGATTATGACCTGAGAAGGCATGATGCGACGAAGATCCAACGACATGTCAAAGTAAAAGGTGCTGCCAGCCCCTATGACGGAAACCTCATGTATTGGAGCCAACGACTGAAAAACCACCCAACAACGAGAGGAACACTGGCGATGCTGCTTCTGAAGCAGCAAGGCAAGTGTAGATGGTGCGATTTGCAGTTCCGCGAAGGAGATCAAATCGAGATAGACCACATCACTCCTAAAAGTGAGGGAGGAGGAGAGGAACTGAGTAACAAGTGTGCTCTCCACCGACATTGCCACGACCAAAGACATGGTACCCATAACAAGGGCCATATGATTGAGGAGCCGAGTGAAGAGAAATCTTCATGCTCGGTTTTGCAGACGAGCGGATGGGGCGACCCATGCGCTTAGTTTATCCGACCCACAAGCAAGTGCACACGCTTCAAGCGTGGCTTGGCTTGTGCTGTGAGGTCTACAATGCAGCGCTCGATGAACGCAAAAGTGCCTATCGCATGGCTGGTATCTCCCTCTCCTATGAATCTCAATGTGCCGAATTGCCAGGGTGCAAGCGCGTCCGACCGGAACTGGGGGGAGGTGCCATCGCAAGTGCTGCAAGATGCAGTGAAACGAGTGGACCGGGCATTCGATGACTTCTTCCGGCGAGTGGAGAACAGAGAGGTGCCAGGATATCCGAGGTTTCGCTCGCGTTCGCGCTATGCTTCTTTGACATTTAAACAGTACGGCAATAGCTTCAACCTTCTCCCAGGGACCAAAGGGAACAAAGGGACGCTTGTCCTCACGAAATTGGGGCATGTCAAGATGATCATGCATCGACCAATCAAAGGAACCCCAAAAACAGCCATTGTCCAACGGACCCAAACGGGAAAGTGGTTTGTCAGTATCAGTGTCGAGATCCCAAAGGAAGAAGTGCTCTCGTCGCGACTTCCAGAAGCGGGGGAAGCCGTTGGGATTGACGTGGGACTCTCTACCTTTGCCTATCTCTCGACCGGAGAAGCGATTGCCAATCCGCGCTTTTTCCGGGCTGAGGCGGCGGCGCTTGCTCGTGTCCAGCGCAAGCTGTCGAAGGCTCCCAAAGGGAGCAAAAAGCGGACGAAGAAGCGCAAAGTGGTGGCTCGGGTGTATGAACGGATTGGGAATCGAAGAAAGAACTTCATTGAGCAAGAGGTCTGCAAGCTCATGAAACGATTCGGGTTGCTTGCGGTGGAAGCGCTGGTGGTGCGGAATATGATTCGCAACCCGAAACTGGCAAAAAGCATTGCTGATGTCTCGTGGTCGCAGTTTTTCGGACGGTTGCAAGCCAAAGCGGAAGAGGCTTGGCGGCAAGTCGTGCGAGTGAATCCGGCCTACACGAGCCAAACCTGCTCGGCGTGCGGGCATCGCCAGCCGATGCCGCTCTCTGTCCGGGTCTATGAGTGTCCCCATTGTGGTCTGGTCATCGACCGAGACCACAACGGGAGCAAAAACATCCTTGTAGAAGTCTTCATTGCTGTGGGACGACACAGCCGCGTCATTCCAGAAGCCCCCGGCTTGTAGCCGTGGGGAGTCGTCACTAACTCGAACCTGAGACCTTGCTAGAGAACCTGAAGTGCCCTCTCAAGAACAGGATCATGGCCAGCGGCCAGATCTGCCGGCGTGGGATACACCTCATCGTCGGGCGGCACGCCGATGCCAGAGATAACCTCTCCGGCAGGTCCTTGCATAAATGCGACAGGCACCGTTACGACGCTCCCATCGTCGAGAAAGAAGTCACTGGACGGTCCAGAGGCTATGCCCGCCGTTCTTTCTCCCACCAGGCGTCCCAGGTGGAGATCTTGAATATCCATAGCGGTCGCCTCGCAGGCAGACGCGCAGCCGCGATCAATCAACGCAACCAGGCGCACATGGTACAATGGGATACCATCATCCGTTCTCATATCTGAGCGTTGCCCCTGCCTGTCAACTGTGCTTGAGATGACCTGATTGTGGACAAACATACTGATAATACGCCTCTGTTCTTCGGCATCTCCCCCGCCGTTCCCGCGCATATCGAGAATCACGCCCTTGAGTTGCGCTCCGGCCTCTTGCACGGCCTGGTTGATCTGTTCATAGACGCCTCTTTGAAATTGGGTGAAGTGCACATACAGGATGTTCCCAGACAGCATCCGGGTGGAGACGAGAGGATCGGCTGGATACGCGGCAGGAGTCAGGCTCACACGTATCGTGCTATCAGCACCCGGATGCTGTATCTGTAACTGGACCAGCCCCGAACCCGAGAGCGGGCTTATTACCGCCTGTACTGGCTTTTGATTGATAAAAGGGGGAAAGCCGTTGATCGTGATGATGGTATCGCCGGGTCGCAAGCCAGCCTGCCCCGCCGGGCTGCCGGGATCAACGCTGCGAATAGAAAGCGGAGGCGAGCTTTGCGCGAACTGCTCGGGACTATAGAAAGGGAGATGAATACCCAGCCCTGTCCGCGTGCCAGGTGGGGCAGACTCTCCGCCCCTCGTATTATCCCTCGGGGGTGGCATGTAATTGGCATGATCATCATGCAAGCCGTCCACCATCCCGGTAATCGCCGCCGCCACAAGTCCTTGCTGGTTCGACGACAGATGCGCTGTCATCGTCGTATAGGTCCGCTCAAATGCCTGCCAGTCCACCTGGCGATCACCGGTCAGCGCGGGCAAGACAGCGCTGCGCTGGTCCTGATGCTGTTGAACAAGGTAGTTGACCATCCCGCTCATCGCGTGCTGGAGCAGGCTCCGGGGATCGAGAACGGTTGGATAGGTATCGAGAATACAGTTATATGCCTGTTTGATGGCATGTATACTACTGGGGGCCGGGTTTTCGACTGACTGGGATTGCGTGCCGCACGATGAGCTTCCTGACACGATGGGAGGTGCCGCCCTCCAGGTGAGATACAGAAAACTTGCCGCGACCAGGCCCACTACAATCACAAGGCACACCAGTCTGGCACTATCTTGCCGCCACCACTGCTTCTCGGGGAGAGACGCCTTTGTCTCTCCCTGGGCAAGCGCTGGTTTTTCGCTTACTTTATTCATAAGTATCTTCGCTCCTTACTATGAGACCAGTTCTCTCAAGACTTCTTTCCTTGTGAAGATCTAAGGAATGCCTCTATTATATTCAAATTCATGTCATCCTGATTCATCCCGTGAATAGTCTGATCTGCCTGTTGGTGTGTTAACACATGCTGTTGTACCAGTGCTGCATGAGCCTGTTGAACCGCTGTAGCCTCTATCGTATGGAGCTGGTCCTGTGAAATCCCCTGTGTCTGGGCAAGGTCGTTCAACCATTCTGTCGCCTGGGGTGAAGAGATCTCCGCTCCTCCATGACTGGCAGGAGTTTGCGTTGCAAGAACGGTAGAGCGGAAGTTGTCCTGTATCTGCTGCTCGGTCATATGCATTCCCTGAGCAAACTGCGCTCTCAATGTTTGCCAGTACACAGCTGGGTAGTTATCCCAAGGAGCCGAGCCGCTGCTCGTGCTAGTAGTGCTAGGCCCCCCCTTTTTCGCTGTTTGTGTTGGTGACGCACTGTTTGTTGTGTACACCCGCCAGACGGCCACGAGCCCACCACCCAGGATGACGGTCACACCCAGCAGAAGGAGAACAGGCATAAGGCGCCAGCCTGTCTGCCGCTGTGGCTTTTGTTGCAATAGCTCCGCTATTTGTCCTTCTTTTGCTTGTTCTTCCTCGTTCAGCATAGCTTCAATCCTTCCATTATTTCATCAAACTTCATTCGATCTTGAATGGTGCTGCTGATGTATGTTATTCATAGCGCAGGGCTTCAGCGGGCAAGATGCCGGAAGCGCGTTGAGCGGGGACGACGGTGCACACGAACGACACCAGGCAGCAACCCAGCAAGATGCCAAGCGTGGGAAGCACCGGGATCGCGAAACTTTTGGAGGTGGCGTAGGCAATCTCTGAGACCAGCCACCATGCCAGTGTCGAGCCGATGACCAGGCTCAATAGCACGACAAAGCCTGTCTCCAGCAAGAACGAGCGCCGCACCAATGCGCGTGAAAAGCCCATGGCGCGCAGCATGCCAATCTGTTGACGCCGCTCTACGACGGCACGGCTGGCGATCACTCCGATGATCAGCGCCCCAAAGACCACCCCGGTGACCAGGTACGCGACCAGAAACCTGGTGATGCTCGTCGTGTAGGCATTCTGCGTTGCTGCAAGCTGTACAGCCGATGGCTGAGAAGTATCGGTTGTCTGCTGCCCGATCCCGAGATTGTTCGTCAGCACGAGGATGACTAGGAACAACACCAGGCTGAGCAGAGCAGTGGCGACCCCGGTACGGAAGCGAAACGTCAGCGGATACGCCATGCTGGGACGGCTGATTGGCGCCAGGCCGCGCACCCGCTGGATGATCAGATGCAAAGCGGTTGCCAGGCTCTCGCTGTTCACCATGACCAGCACCACCATGCCAACAAGCGGCACAAGCATACAGAGCAGGACGTTGGGCAGGAGATCTGAGATCTCGAGCTGCTCCGGCAGCGTGGTGGTAAAAATGAGGAGCAGCACCCTGGTCCCTGCCTGAAGGCCATACACCAGCCAGCCCAGGCCAATAAGCGTTCCACCAAGCCAACGGGCTAGCGCTGCCGGAAGATGGAAGAGGCTCATCAGCCAGGTGAGCAGCAGCCCGGCGCCACCAATCAGCCCGACAATGCCCAGATTCCCCAGCCAGCCCGCGCTCGGACCCTGCCCCAGGTACAGGGCCAGGAGCCCCACCAGCAGGCAAAGTGGGCCACGCACCACAAGCGCCCAGAGCAGACGCAGGAAGGCAGCGCCGCGTCGTGTCATCGTTGGCGCGTCTGTCAGTTCGCCCACAAGCTCCTTGAGATTGGTTTGCACGGGAAGATCGTCCAGATTGCGAATTGCCGTCACAATGTTGCTATAGCCGATCCGAATGGCTGCCACATAGGTCGCCACCAGCGTCGTCAGCACGCCCAGGCCGATCACGGTCAGCGCGCTTTGCCAGCTTACCCAGAGATGGAACGGCACGCTTGCCGACCTGAAGCTCAGGGATGGTAAGTTGGAGAACGTGAGTAATTCCAGTCCCAGGATGCCCATACCAAGCAGCACTCCAGGGATGGCAGCCAGCAAGCTATAGCCGCAGCACTCGATCAGCAGGGTCTGGGTCAGGTGATGGCGTTGCAAGCCGACCGCCCGCGCTATGCCCAGTTCCACCCGTCGATCTGCTGCGAGGAACAGGCACAGCAACACCAGCAGTAATACACCCGCACTGGCCAGCAAGCCTGTAAAGACGGGCAGCAGCAGGTCAAACTGCCGAGCGGCTGATGAATCTAAGAAATCACTTTTCCCGGCCACGGGATTCCAGCGCGCCTCCTCTACCCGCCCAGGGTTGAGTGGATGAATAAGCGTACTCTGAAAAAGGGTGGGAGTAGGGGCACGCGTATCAGTCGGCGTGTGAAAGAGCCGCTCTAAGAAGCTGAGCACAGCCTGGCTATTGCCCGGACCACCAACATTTTTGATACAGATGGTGTTCGGGGGCAAAGATTGATGAGCAGAGCGCAGGGTAAATTGCTGGAGCGTTGCCAGCGGAAAGAGTATTTCTGGATAGGCTGCATCGACAGCGAGCTCGCCACCAGTCACGACCGGATCGTTCGAGAGAATAGCCCGCACCGTCGCATCTAGCGGCGTGTTCTGCCCATTGAGTGTAATCTGTAACCGATCACCCGGTTTGATATCCAATGACGCCGCTGCTGAATGGCTGAGCAACACTTCGTTGGGCCGAAGATCCGCGATGGGCACCGGATGACCCTGGTCATCTTTCAGAGCACCATAGACCTGGTCAAAGTCAGGCGGTACTGCCAGGATATACTGATTCGTCTGGGTAATGCCAGCTCGCTGTGCGTGCAATTTCGCCGCGAGCGCATTGAAGTAGACCGCCGTGGCTGCTTGCACTGTCGCTTGCTGCCGAATTTGCGCGAGGGAGCTCTGCACTTGCCCTTGCGTAAAAGGGCCGGTGACAGACTCATCGACATCACCAACTTTGGTCAGACGATCAGCCACGATGGAGTGAGAGAAGCTATCCTGCAAGCCAAATGAGGCAGTAAGAAAAGCGGAAAAGAACATCAGGCCGCAGAGCATGATGAGCGTCTGCGCGCGATGACGCAGGATATTGCGCACCCCCATCCGCCACAACAGTGGATTATTGATGCTCAGACCCACAAGCACTAGCAGGGCCCCTCCTACCAGAACAGCAAGCAGCAGGGCCTGTGTTGTTGGGGTGAAACCAGAAAGGGTCAAGCTCATCGTTGTGCTCCTCTCTCCCCGAATGTGCCGACGCTTGCTTGCGCCTTGATGGGGATGTCTTCTTGAATCAGGCCATCGGCCATGGTGATCATCCGGTTGGCCTGGCGAGCAATCTCAAGCGCGTGCGTGACCCAGACAAAGGTCAGGCCTAATTCATGATTGAGGGTGAGCATCAAATCAAGAATTTCCTGGCTGGTCTTGCTGTCAAGCGCGCCCGTCGGCTCATCCGCCCACACAATCGAGGGAGTTGTTGCCAGCGCCCGCGCGATGGCGAAACGCTGACGCTGCCCGCCACTCATCTCCGCCGGGCGATGATCCGCCCAACCGAGCAGGCCAACCTGCTCAATGCTCGCCAGAGCGCGGGTACGGGCCTCCCTGGAAGAGACACCGCTGACCAGCAGCGGGAGTTCCACATTCTCCAATCCGGTGAGTACCGGCAGTAGGTTATAGGTCTGAAAGACAAAGCCCATCTCGCGGGCGCGGAAGAGGGTGAGCTGGCGATCTGACAGGTTGCGAATATCCTGGTTCGCAATCCTGATGGTCCCTTGCGTTATTCGATCCAGTCCGCTCAGACAATTGAGCAGCGTGGTCTTGCCGCAGCCACTTGGTCCCATAATGGCGACGACTTCCTTGCGATGGATGCGCAGTGTTACTCCTTGCAGGGCCTTCACCACGACCTTACTGGTATCGTAGTGCTTGTGAATATCGATCGCCTCGATGACGACATCGTCCTGTCCTCTCTCTCTGGACGTCTCGGTTTCCATGTCTGAATACCTCTTTCTTCAATTCCCTTGTTCGCGGCTATTGCATGCCGTGAGTCATCAGTGTAGCTGGGAGTGAAAGACAAAGCTATCGAGAAACCCTGCACTTTTCTCTCGTCAAAGTCTGCAGCGAGAGGTTGCAGAAAGATGCAGTGGACAGGTGCAGACACGTGCAAGCACATTTGCTGGAATTGACGTAGAGCCCGGAAGCCACTCATGCTATACTTGAGCAGAGCTTCTCTGCATGTCTGAAATACGTCTCGAAAGGCGAACCTTGCAAGCACGAAGAGCGAGGAACACGATGATACATATGCTTTTTCATCTCTTCACCAAAAAAGGGGAGAAGAAGCCGGAGCTACAAGACCAACAAAAAAGGTCGCTGAACTGGTTTCTTTTCTTCTGGCTCGGCTTCATCTATGTCCAATATATGCTGCCGCGCATAGCAACGCTGTTGCAAAACGATGATGAAAATCTTTCATCCGTTCCCTCTCTTGAAAATCTCTTCCCAAAAGATACCAGAAGCGCCATCATCTTTGCTCTTGTTGCTTTTACGCTCTTGATGGCGTTTCATAGTGGCCTGCACTGGTCAGCTCTGTTCAGGGATGTCAAGCGGCGCTATCTGTGGTTCTATTTCCCGCTCCAGATTGCGTGTATCTGGCTTATCTACCTCATGACCGACGGGGCAAAGGGGTCAGGTGACACCCTTCTGGGATTGTGCCTCATGCTGGCTATTGAGGCAATTATTCTGTTCAAACGGATATCGCTGATCATTGTGGCAGCAACAGGATGCCTGCTTTTTTACCTCGCTATGCAAGGGTTCAACCTGCTTACTGCTACGCAACAGGACCTCCCTGTGGTCCCCAAACTGATCGCGGTCCTCACGGAAAGTTCAGCCCTCATTCCGTTCGTCTGTGCCAGCGTCATGCTCTACATCCAACAAACCAGGGCTCACCAGAGAGATCAAAACCTCTTGCGCGAATTGGAGACGGCGCATATCCAGCTCGAAGACTATGCGGCACGCGTCCAGGATCTGACGTTGACCACAGAGAGACAGCGGATGGCCCGCGAACTGCACGATACGCTGGCCCAGGGGCTGGTTGGCCTGACGATGCAACTGGAGACCATCGACTCGCTCTTGATCAGGCAGCGTTGCGAGCAGGCGCGAACCATCGTCCAGCAGGCGATGACACGTTCGCGGGCAACGATCACCAGTGCGCGATCCGCGATCACAGATCTGCGGACAGAGATACCTACGACGCGTGATATACTCGTCGCCATTGAGGTAGAAGCGGAACATTTCACGATGGCGACCGGTATCCCTTGTCCCTGTTCTCTGGAAACAAAGTTCCCAGACGAGTATTATGAACATCTGTTACGTATGGTCAGCGAGGGGCTGACCAACATCGCCCGCCACGCCCAGGCCAACCAGGCCTGGATAAGGGCAAGCGTCGAGAATGAAGCGATCACGCTTGAAATAGGTGATAATGGGGTTGGCTTTGAGTCAGCAAAGATCACAACAGGTCACTATGGGCTGCTGGGATTGCGTGAACGGGCACGCCTGATGAATGGTCAGCTGCTGGTGAGCAGCAAGCCTGACAAGGGAACGACGGTCCGCCTCTGTCTTCCCCTGCAGAGAGGAGGCGAAGATGAACGAAAAGCAGGATGATATTCGTGTCGTTGTGGTGGATGACCATCTCGTCGTGCGAGAGGGGCTGCGGATGATGTTGGAAATCGCTGGTGAAGGCTTTACCTTGGTTGGCGATGCGGCGGATGGGGTAGCGGCTCTGTGCGTGATAGAGGAACTTCAGCCTGACGTCGTGCTGATGGATCTACGGATGCCTGGCATGGATGGTCTGGAGGCGATCACTCAGATACGGGAGCGCTGGCCGCACATCGCCATCGTCATTCTGACGACCTACAATGAAGACAATTTGATGCTACGCGGGCTACGGGCAGGCGCATGTGGTTATCTGCTCAAGGATACCGACCGTGAGACCTTGTTTCATGCTATTCGCGCGGCGGCCCGTGGAGATCTGCTTCTCCAGCCAGAGATCATGGCACGTATTCTGGCCCGAACCACAGATGCACCTCATTCGACACCCTCAAGGCCTCAAGCAGAGGAGTTGACCGAGCGTGAGTGTGAAGTATTAGAGGCCGTAGCACGTGGCGAACGAAGCAAAGAGATCGCGTCTCGGCTTGGGATCAGTTTACGCACCGTTGGATCACATCTCACGAGTATTTACAGCAAGCTCGGCGTCGATTCGCGCGCCTCAGCGGTGGCTACTGGCATTGAGCGCGGTCTGCTTTCACGATAACACAAAGTGTAAATGTGATAATTAAGTGGGCAGATTGTTAAAAAATTGGACAATGAAATGGGTAAGCAACCAGATGTTCAGGAAACAGCCAGCAGAGAGAGCTATATTACTCATGACCAGCAAAGTAAGGGTCACGAGAAGACCAGAGAGCAGATGAAAGCTGATGAAGTCTAGCTGGGCAATCCAGAAGGTGAGCCCAAGCGCCAGTGCTACCAACCCGGCTAGACCCGCGATCACTTGTATGATACGTACTGCGATCATGAAAATCTCCATTGCTCAGCAGACGATAGTACCGTTGTCGGAAGCCGCGAGGGCGGGAATGTGCCGCAATTTCTCAGGGTTGACGATGATATCGATTTCCTGGATCTGGTTATCGGTACATGCAAGTACCATGACAAATGCAGCCTTCCCCTTCTGGGGGGCACGTTGATGCCACGCACCCGGCTTTTTGCTGTTCTCCTCTCCATCCAGTCCTAGGCTGAGAAGTTGCTTTTCATCCAGACCTTTCTCCAGGTAGCCAATCAGACCTGGTTGACCATTGATGAGCGTCGGTCGGATCGCTACCTTGATCACATGGAATACTTTCGGCTTCAGCCAAAGCAGATGGTGAGCCACTCGATCTGGCCCATACAAAGGATGGAGTGTCGCTCTTACTTTGCCTCCGCCATCGGTATGGAGCACAATTTCGTCTGAGAGCACCTGCAGCAGTCCTTCCATATCGCCGTTCATCCACGCCTGGAAAAACTGCGTAAAAACCTGCCGTTGCCCGGCATGAGGTGCAGGCGTGTGGGTGGGGCGCGCAGGCAGATGCCGCCGCGCTCGGTGCAGAATCTGGCGGCAGTTTTCCGCGCTTTTCCCCACGATGGCCGCAATCTCTGCGTAATCGTAGTCGAACACCTGGCGTAAGAGAAAGACGGCCCGTTCGATGGGAGACAAGCGCTCCAGCAGCAGGAGAAACGCGAGAGAGAGCGATTCGTTGAGTTCCGAGAGTTCGGACGGATCGGTGGTTTCGATCAGCGGCTCGGGGAGCCAGAGGCCAAAGTAGGTTTCACGCTGCGTTTGAGCAGAGCGCAGCCGATCAATACATCTGCGCGTCACCAGTGTGCAGAGATAGGCTTTGGGATGTTCTACTGGTTCTTCCTGTTCCGAGGCATACCACTGCAGGAAGGCTTCCTGCACACAATCTTCAGCATCCATCACGCTGCCCAGCATGTGGTATGCGATGGAAAAGAGTAACGATTTATACTGCTGGAACATCGTTTCTTGTTGTGCGGATGATCTTTTCATAGCGAAGTGTCTCTTTTGCTGTTATGCGCGCAACAGCAAAAGAGACGTAGCCCCCTTCAGTTTAGTCTATGACATCCGATGAGCTGACCAGGGATGCGCTCTGTCTGGAGCTTCGCTGAGCTATAATCAGCCTGGCCGCACTCCTGGCGCTGGCAAAGCTAGCATCAGCCTTTTCCCCTTCTGGGCCGACCCAATCGCCCGCGATATACAGATTGGGGAGCCCTGGAACCACTGGACCGGGACGCCCGGAGAGACCACCAAACCTCGCCTGGACAATCGCATTGGAGGCAATCATATGCGGCAAGAAGAACTGCTCTACGACTTCAGCACGCCAGCCAGGCTGCAAGAGATCTATCAGCCCTTCCAGCTCTTGCTGTGTGGCCTCTGGCTCCGCCGCTTCACCGGGTCGCAGATATTTCATGAGATGGACCAGAGCGCTCCCCTCCGGCGCGAGGTGCGCCGAGGCGGAATGCACCGAATAGTAGAGCGGACGATCCATGCCGTAGGTGACGAGGTTCTCTGCTCTGGGGAGACGGCGCAAAGCGATATCGAGGCAGGCCACATAAGCCGGAATCGCCTGTGCAGCCCAGCGGCTCAGAGCCTCATGCGTGCCATCGGCAACCAGAGCAGAGGCCGTTTCTGGATCAGTGGCGAGCAACACCGCGCTCGCTTCGTGGCGTGAATCATCCTCCAGACGCACGCGATATTTTTCTCCAGCCACTTCAATCGCCTTGACCCTGGCCTGCGTGATGAGACGTGCTCCCGCCTCCTGTGCTTTTTGTCGGAGACCATCCACCAGGGTTTGCCAGCCACCATCCAGATAGAGTACTCCCTGGCTATTCAGCAGAGAAAGAGTCAGACCGGCGGAGAGCAGATCAGGTGCATGGGTATAGGTTGAGGTGCGTGCACTTGCGAGAAGAAACTGGCGGACCTGCGGATGCTGTACCTGCTCTTCGAGCCATTCCTGCAGGCTTCTCCCCTGGAGCTCTTCAGCGTTCAGGTGTTTGACACGACCAAACACGCGCATCAACTCTTCTTTGGCGGCGGGTGCCAAGAAAGGTACCTTCAAGAGAGATGCTGCTCTGGCCGGCAAGGGATGGACCTTCCCATCCGCAAGTACGGAGAACCCGGAGGGCTGCGGTTGCGAACCGCTATAGGAGACGCCAAGTTCGCTCAGTACTCGTTCACCTGCTTCATGCAGACGGAGCGCATGCGCTCCTTGATTGAAAAAGAAACCGTTCCGCTCGCGGGTTCTCGCACGTCCGCCAGGAGTACTGGCCTTCTCAAAAAGCGTTACGGCATGACCAGCTCGTGAAAGATAGGCGGCGGCTGAGAGGCCCGATAGGCCGCCGCCAACAATGATCACCGGAGGTTGAGTACGTGGATGTGTCGCCATAAACATGTCCTTTTCTCGTTGTTTTCTGTCTTCCCATGGGGATAGACGCTTGTTTCATTTGAACCTGGGCGAGATCGGCAGAGAACCATTGCTCCCATCCTTGCAGAGCATCGCTGTGCCCTCTTGCTTCACTCCTGAAACATGAGTCGAAATAGGCGACCTGTTTGTGACACAAGAAAAATCTTTCGCAATGATCAAGGGTTCCTACCAATCGACGCATCAACGCACAATTGAGCTTTGGCTCTTGCCATCTTTCTGGTAGTACAGGAGCAAGAACGAACGCTGCCGAGAACGTTCCTTCATGCGCAGACGAACCGCATCGAGCGCCGCGTGGGGCGGATGTGAGAGGAATGGGGAAGCGGTCAGACTACTGAGACACTGAGACTTCTTCCTCCTGCGCAAAGGCTTGCAGACCTTCAAAAGAGCGGGAAAAGTCGGGGATGATCTCATCGAGGATCGCCTCGAAGCGTTGAGGATAGCCCTGGAGAAGCTCTGCCAGCAGTTGCCGTTCCGCTGAAGCTTCTTCCACAGCGAGTAAGGTGGCAAGCACGCGTGCATTGATCACTTCGCGTGGTGAGATGAGCAGTCCATTCATCAAGAAGTTTTTGAGCATGTGCGTTTGCCCCTGCATTCCTTTTTGTATCAATTCCCGATCATGCACCGGGCCATATTTGAGATACAGGTCGAGGTACAATTGAATCAGCCTGACGCCTCGCAATGGCGAGGAACCCGTATAGGTCACTCCAGGCGCATTGAGATCAGAGACACTACTGAGCCACCAGGCCGGGGCGATGGCCTCCTGCATGCGCTGGAGCACGTGTCGTTCAAAGCCGGGTTGAGGATAGCTCTGCTGCTCGTGTAAACAACGCGCCAGGGTCTCCGCCTCAATCGCGGCCACGCTCATGCCTTGTCCATAGATGGGGTCAAAATTGCAGAAGGCGTCTCCCATGACCAGGAGGCCATTGGGCCAATCCTCCATCTGCTCAAAGTGATGGCGCACACACACCGGGATGCGGTAGCCGCGCGGATCGTCCAGTGGCTGAGCGTCTTGCAACAGCGAGGGGAGGTATGACCCGATGGCGACGGTAAGTCGTTGCTCAAACGCCGCGGCATCGGTAGGAGGGTAATGGCCTCCGATATTGCCGATGATCACGGCACAGGTGTGGTCCTCAAGGAGCGAGAACGCGACCCCATCGCTCTGAGAGAACGGTTTGAGCGCGTTACTCCACTCGTGATGCGCGTCTGCCGGGAACTGGTAATAGCGTGTGCTATAGCCAATGGCGGAATGCACCTGCTCATCCTCAGGCAGATGAAAGCCCAGTTCCTGGAGCCAGTGGGTGAGTTTGGAGGAACGTCCACTGGCGTCAACGATCAGATCCGCTGCTATGGTTGTCCGCTCGGCGAGTTGTCCATGCTCACGCACGCAGATCCCCGCGATGCGTTTGCGGTCAGATGACGCGACGAGGCCAATCACGTCCTGATGGGACAGAAAACGCACGCCTGCAAGCGCCTGCACCCGCTGACGTATTTCCCACTCAAGCAGGGCCCGGCTACACGATGCATCCTTGCCCGTCGCGTTGGGAGCGCTGAGGGCCGTGCGTCCATCCTTGGCAATCAGAAGACTTTTGGTATGCTCCAGCGAGAATGCTCCGTGCTCAAGCAAGCCATCGAGAAAACCTGGAAACAGGCGTTCCAGGATCATCTTGCCACGTGGCAACACCCGATGGAGATGATGGGACTGCGGTGTGCCTGCACGTGGTTGGGGCGCTACGGGCAACGCGTCTCGTTCTACCACCAGCACCTGCTCATAATACTCCGCAAGAACTCGTGTCGCCAGCAGGCCAGCAATGCCTGCACCAATCACCACTGCCTGCCGTGGCTTTTCTTGCGTTCCTGTTGTTGTTCCATCCTGCATATCTATAGCACCTTTCTTATTCTTCTACTTCTTTTTCTGCGACCAGATCTCCTAGAAGCCAAGCTGCTGCTTGACCAGGACCATCGTAATACGATCGGGCTCGTGCTCCGCATTGACGATCAGCAGTTTATTGATGGCGCTGGCCTGGCCGTATACTTGCTGAGCACGTTCATTTTCTAAGGGAAGGCTATATTCGCGGATGCGGCGAAGTCCATCTTCCAGCGTGCGCACGAGCTTTTGCGTGCCAACCACCCAGATCACCTTGCTCGCGCCAAAGACGGCGGCACCTAACTGGCTGCCAGCTGCTGATGCAATGAGCACCTCGCCCTGTTCGGTGATCGCGTGGATGCTGCCCACCAGGACATCGGGGGCAGCTACCAGTTTGCGCATCTCGTGGCGCTGCGTCGCGTAATCAAGCGTAGATAACTGGGCGCGCACCGATTGAAAGTGGTTTGCGTGTTCGATCTGCTCTGCCAGGCCAATCAACTCCAGGGTACGCGAGGGCGCATCGTAGACCCCCGCTCCATCGGGGATCAGGTCAAGCACATACGTTCTTGCTTCTTCGCTGGTATCAAAGACGACCACTCGTATGCCGTGCGCTTGCAGTGCCTGGACGGTCTTCTCGATCTGCTGCTCTGATGCCAGTTGCGTGAATTCGGAATGTGATAGATTGGTAGTCATTGAGATTGTTTTCACTTTCTTGTCTTTTGTACATCTTGAGATGAACCTGATGGAAGGTTGCTGATGACTCTGTTGATGAGCTATCCCCTCTCTCCTCATATAGTCGATCCTCTCGTTGCTGAGAGAAGCGTTCATCAACAGAAGAAAGGTCCACATGTGACCAGATTCATCTCAAAATTTATATTCAATAATGGCTATGGCTTGAGGTCGAGCACCGCGCGGCCTGTCTTCAAATCGACAGGCACCGAAGCCTGCATGTGCGCGATCAGCCACTTGCCGTTGATCTTCTGAAAGCACGCGGTCCAACGCAACCAGTTACCGATCTTCTGCCCATTGTCCATGGTTGCGCTCAGCCGGTTGAAGCTGTGGGCGAATGCCACGTCATCGCCCACCGTGATGGACAGGTCAACAATTTCATAGTCGATCGGACCCGGGAACGACGAGAGCGCCTCTCCCCAATGTTTCCTGTATGCATCTGCTCCCACGTATTGCAGCGGAGGCACGATGTCGAACGACACGAGTTCGGGCGCGTACATGGACATCACCCCATCGAGGTTCTTCGCACGAAGCGCCTCGACCCCACCCTCGATGACCCTTTTGATTTCGGCTTCATCGTTTTTCTTGTTGTCTTCAACTGTCATAGTTTCCTCCTAAAAAGACGCCTATCCTATAAGGAAGTGCATCCTTTGATCAACAGAGTAATTGGAAGCTGTTGGCTTCCTGCCAAAATTTACACCCTCCCTTGTGTTGAGAACCAGTACAGTGCGCAGAACGTGTGCTCCTGGCTTGCCAGCGGAAGGCGCACACCCTTCAAGAGCGTTGTGCTACCTCCTCGCCACCCTCCGACTGGCTCGTTTCAAGTGAGAGTAGTACCAGACCCAGCCGGATGAGCTGTAAGAGCACTCCATAGAGCGCGGCCTGATCCGGCAGCGTCCCCACAAGCAGCGTGGTGCCTGCCTCCTGCCGCTCGATGCGTAATCCTGCAAAGCGGTCTTGCCACCCAGAATCAAGGTGTCCCTGGATGTGAATGCGGTAGTGCATCGGTCTCCTCCTTTAGTTGTGGTGGAGTGCTCTGATCATGAGGTAAGTATAGATGGGGCGTGTCCTCCAACACAGTCCTCAAAAGTGGAAGAAAAGGAGGAGTTTTGAAAAGCAGGAAGACACCCTGTTGGGGAGAAGGAGGCGCTAGAGCAGCGAGCGGGCACGTGCCAGGGCCACCGCCTGTGTGCGGTTGCCCGCTCCCAGCTTGCCGAACAGATTACTGACATGTTTCTTGACGGTGTCCAGGGAAATCACCAGAGCCTGAGCGATGTCCTGATTGGAGGCTCCGGCTGCCAACAAGCTCAGGACTTCCTGTTCGCGTCGGGTTAATGAAATCCCTGGCGCGGAGGAGATGACCGATGGCTGCCGAGCCGAGGAAAGCGCAGGCTCGGATGTGGTTGCCCCCTCTGGCGATCTGCTCGCGCCCGACTGCTCCTGCTCGAAGGCAGCTAGCAGCTTTGTGATGGAGGCCGTGGTAGAGACTGCCCACTCGTGTTGCTGGGAATGTGGGATGAACAGCGCCTGGAGCGCCTCCTTCATCGGTTCGCCTTCATCCAGGTACACGCGCAGGTAGCCCTCTGGCTCCGTGAGAGCAAAGAGGCGCTCCGCGATCACGCGTACCTGCTCGTGCTGGCCTGCCTGGTGCAGCGCTACCAGCAACTGAGCCAGATACGTCATGGTGATCCTGACATTGGCCGGTCGATCCAGGTGTTCGCTCCAGCGTTCCAGCAAGTTCAATGCCTCCCGAAAGCGCCGCTGGGCGAAATACACGCGGATCACGATCGGGAAGGCATCATACAGGCTCCTGTCCCATGACCCCTCTGGAAAAAGGACACCACTCACCCAGTCGGACGCCTCCTTGAGCTGTCCTTGCGCCAGCCACCACTGCACTCGCACGATGGGTAACCAGCCAGAGAAGACCGCCGAGCGCTCGTGTTGCATCCACCGCTCCAGCTCGTGCAGCGCGAGCTCAGCATCCGACCACGCACCTCTCGCTAGCGCAACTCCTACGAACTCGATGTATCCTTCTGCGAGCACATCCAGATGCTGCCAGGTACTGGCGTCATGCACGACCGTGTCCAGCAAGCTGCGTGCTTCCTCCAGGCGGTTCCACTGATAGTACACCCGTGCCAGCACAACTTCAAAGTAGCCTTTGAGCAGGACATAGCCTGCTGTTTGCCCGATCAGATCAAGAGCCGCCAGGCTCTCCTCATACGCCAGGTGCAGTTGTCCCGCCTCCAGCGCCGCCATTGCCAGCCATTGCCCGACCTTGTAGGTGGCATGGCGGCTTTCCGACCGGCTCGCCCGCTCATAGGCTGCCAGCAGCCGCGGCACCAGGTTCGCTCCCTCTTTCCGGACTGTGTAGTGAAGCAGGAAGCTACAAGCGAGCGGCACGAGCTGCCAGATCGCCTCCTCCTCGCGCTCAAGCTCCTCCTCGATCTCCTGCTCCATGCTCTTCATACGCTCATCATCCCCATGGGCCACGGCTTCCCAAAAGACCAGGTGGATCTGGAGCAGGCGCAGACGCTGGGGCAGCAGAATGTCCTTGCCGGGCTGGGCTTCTCGACCTTCGGTGTGAGAGAGGGCGCCTGCTCTTGTGGCCGAGATCTCCTGATCAATCTCGCCACCAGGCAGCCGCAGGAGCGTTTGCACCCGTGTCATGAGCTGCCGGGCCTCCTGAGAGCTTCTGGTGCGCCGGTCCTGGGTGGTCTGAGTCACCGTGGAGAGCAGGTAGAGCGCTGTCGTGAGCAAAAGGTGTGCGTGCTCGCGCACCGTCTGCTCTGGCAGTATCAGTGCCCAACGGGCCATCGTCGCTATCTCTCCACGCAGCCAGAACTCTTCGACCGTCTGCTCCAAGAGATTGGCTGCCATAGAGTAGTCAGCAGCTTGGAGGGCATGGCTTATCGCCTCGTGAACGTCGCCCTCTGCCTCATAAAAGGCGGCGGCCCGGCGGTGCAAAAGCGGCGCCCTCTCTGGCTGGGTCGTGTGCAGAACGGCGAGCAGCGCTTCGCGGAAGAGCTCGTGCAGGCGATAGCTGTGTCGCTCCTCATCCAGCGGCACGACAAAGAGGTTGGCTCGCTCCAGGAAGACGAGCATCTGTTGGCTGGCTGCCCTGGTGGGTGCAGCGGTCACGGCCTGGCACGCGGCGGCGTCCAGGCGCGAGAGGAGAGCGCTCTTGAGCAGAAAGTCGCGCACGCTCTCAGGCAAACGGACCAGGATCTCCTCTTGGACGTAGTCCAAGAGATACCGCTGGCTGCCGGTCAACGCCTCAAGATAGGCCGTGCGATCTGCGCGTTTCTGTAGGGTAAGCGCGGCCAGGTGCAAGCCAGCGATCCAGCCCTCGGTCCGGCTCACCAGCCTACGCACCTCGTCGGCTTCGAGCGCAGGGGAGAGCAGCTGGCCCAGATACTGGCTCGCCTCCCCCTCTGCAAAGCGCAGTTCGTCTGCACGGATCTCGGTCAGGTGTCCGCGCACCCGCAGGCGTGCCAGGGGCAGATCCGGGTCCACGCGGCTGGAGAGGATCAGATGGACGTGAGCAGGCAGATGCTCCAGGAAGAAGCTCATGCCCTCGTGAATGGCGGGCTCTTGGATCACCTGATAATCGTCCACAATCACTACGATGGGGGCAGCATGCCCCTCACAGTTTTCCAGTTCCTGGAGCAACGCCGTGAGCATGGTGGAAAGCGGCGGCGGCTGGGGTGATTGCAGCAGCGCCATCGGGCTTGCTCCAAAGCTCGGGGTGAAGCTGGGGCAACGGCGCAAGGCGGCGATGAGCGCGACCCAGAAGCGCGTCGGCGTCGTGTCCAGGTCATCCAGCGAGAGCCAGGCGATCTGGATCTTTCGCCGACTGGCCCAGGCGGCCAGCAACGTCGTTTTGCCAAAGCCTGCCGGGGCGCAGACGAGCGCGAGCCTGGTGGCAATCGCTTCATCGAGCGCGGCAAGCAAGCGCTCGCGCTCCACCAGCGCATCCGGCAAGCGCGGTGGGGAGAGCTTGCTGGAAAGGAGCGCTATTCCCTGGGAAGTCGAGCGGGCAGGCTTCTGTTCGGGCAAGAGCATCCTGGAGGTCTCCTCTAAGCGAGCCAGCGAGAGGGTCTGCGTCCGTCCCAGATAGCGCTTGCGGGTGCGGCGATGGTGCGTGCGATAGGCATACCAATAGCCGCTTCCACGGGAGCGGGCTTCTTTGAGGACCGAGATACTTCCCGCTTGCCCCTCAAAGGCAAAAGCGGCGTGTTCGTCCAACCAGCGAGCAAATGCTGACTGGTCTTCTGGAAGGAAATCTTGCTCGGGTTGGCCGTGGCTATAGAGGGTGTAGTGCTTGTGCTCGTGTGACCAGATGAGCGCATGGACTAATGGTTTAGGCATCGTTTCCTTCCCTTGCTGTTGGGTATTCCACCCCCAATCCCCAACACGCAGAAGTATACCACACCCAAAGGTCGAACCGCGAACCAGCATGTCAGTCTGGGCATGGAACGCTCCATCGCTGTGAGGCCGCTGAGATGTCCCGGAGAACAGGTGCCTTCGCAAGTCGTGTGGTCACCGCGCGCAGGTGGCAGCAATCCGTCCCCTGGAACCGTGTGCGCCCCGGGCATTTCCACGGGCGTCCCACGAGCAGAGGATCATGCAGGCTCGGGCTGGTCTCTCGTTCTCTCTCCTGGAGAGTTTCCCTCTCTCAAAATCGGCCGTTAAATGCGTCCCGAAATCGTCCCAGCCTGTTGAAAAAGTCCGGGGTTCCCCGTTCAGTCAAAGAGCAGAGGGCGTATCCCTCTTGCTCTTTGTCCCTCATCCGTTCCTTTGCGGAAGGGTCCAGTTGACGGAGCGATACCCCAACAGGCCAGTTTGAAAGAGGTTCTTTCTATGGATGCAGCTGTTTTATATGCGTATGTGTAAATTTGGGAAATAAACTGGTGGAATCTTACCAATTATGCTGGTGACTTTTTGTTCACTCTCTTTTCTATGTGCCTCTGGAATAGCTCCACAGGCTAAAAAGTAGAAATGCTTTCAACAGAGTAATTGCAAAGAATCACCAACTTATTTCCCAAAGAAACCATGCGTCGCAGCCGCACCACCCGGCATGGAACTGAGGATGAGACGACAAAAAGCTCTTGCTATCCAGGAGTTCCAGACGAATTTACACATGGTGTCCACCTGAAACGAAAAATTATGCGAGAAAAAACAGTCATACGGTGTCGTTTGTTAAAAAACGAATGCCAAACACAACATGGAAAAGTTATGCGAGAAACAGAAACAGTGCCTTTCATCAATGATGCCGCTTCTTAGGCCGCTTGAAGAAATCTTCTAGAAAAATTTTCTGGAGAAAAGCGAAAAGTATCCTGAGAAACATCAGGAGAAGAGGAGGGGTTGATAGGTTTGGATTTGATCCATAGAGTTTTTCCGCAAGCGCTCCTTAAGATAGTCGATTTTCTCTTTTATCATACGTTAGCGCAAGCGTTTTCCGCAATTTTTGCCGTGACGAAAAAAGACGCCGCTCTGTTGTCACGTTTTTGTGGGCTCACTTGTCTCCATTCCAGAAGTGCTTAAAAAGCAATTACGCAAAAACGAAAGAAACAATAAAGAGGAGCAAAACATGAATATTTTTGTAACAGGTGCAACTGGTGTGTTAGGCAAAACCCTTGTCCCCAAATTAGTCGCCGCAGGGCATACGGTTTCGGCGATGAGCCGCACACCTGAGAACGATGATCGCTTGCGACGTGCAGGGGCGCATCCGGTGCGGGTGGACCTCTTTGATGTCGAGGCACTCAAGCAGGTGTTGGCTGGTCACGAGGCCATCTACCACCTCGCGACGAAAATCCCCCCCGCGACGCAGATGGGGCGGCGTTCGGCCTGGCTGGAGAATGATCGCCTGCGCCGGGATGGGGCACGCAACCTCGTCGAAGCCGCGCTGGCCGTGGGCACGGTCCAGACAATCATCTATCCCAGCTTCAATTTTCTCTACCCAAGCAGCGGCAATACCTGGTTGGATGCCCAGGCAACTCCCGTCAAAACGGCAACCCTTTCCTCAACCGTCGAGGCTGAGGAGGCTGTGGCGCGCTTCGCAGAAAGCGATCCGACCAAGCAGCGCCGCGGGATCTCGCTGCGGCTGGGCTCATTTTACGGGCCGGAAGCGCCTTCAAGCTGGGAGATGTTGGACTACGCGCGCAAAGGGATTGGTGCTCTTCCCGGTGCACGTGCTGGCTATCTACCACAAATCTGGTTGCAGGATGCCATCAGTGCTCTGCTGCTTGCGCTGACCGAACCGGTGCCTTCCGGCGTCTATGACATTGTCGATGATGAGCCCGTGACGCGCGCACAGATGTTCACGCTCCTTGCTCACGCTGTCGGTCGCAAACGTCTGCTGGTCCTGCCGGATCTGCTGATGCGCCTGATGACGGGGGCCAAGTATGCCGATATCAGCCGCAGTCTGCGCATCTCCAATCGTTTGTTCAAAGCAGTCAGTAGCTGGCAACCCACCGTCCCCAATGCGCGAATAGGTTGGGATCTGATGGCACAGATGCAGAACAAGTAGGAGGGAACAATGGCAGTCGAAGAACACAAGAAAAACGATGAAGCAGCAATCCAAGGACTCCTAGACGATTGCATCAGATCGCTTCATGACAAGAACATCGAAGGCATCATGTCTCTCTACGCGCCGGAGGTCGTGTCGTTCGACATCGTGCCCCCGCTGCGATATGTGAGAGCAGATGCATTCAGAAACGTTTGGGAAGAAGTATTCTCGTCGTTCCAGGGTCCGATCGGCTATGAAATGCACGACCCCACCATTACTGTGGGCTATGACGTTGCATTCGCCCACAGCCTCAACCAGATAAGCGGAACCATGAACACCGGGCAGAAGACCGATCTCTGGCTGCGTTGGACCGCCTGCTTCCGTAAGATCAACGGCACGTGGCTGATCGTGCATCATCAGAACTCGGTGCCTGTCGATCTGCAGCATGGCAAAGCGGTGCTCGACCTCAAGCCATAGGAAACTGGCTCAATCTTGGTGAAAGCATATCAGCAAGAAAAGCATGGCGCTTCATTCTCTGCGGAGAAAAAGAAGCGCCATCCTCAGATAAGCTCATCATTCACCTAAATTGGGCCAGACTCACAAAATAAAATGATTTACAGCCAGGCTTATGAAGCCACTGTCCCTTACTACGAGAATAATACTCTGAGGTAGACTTTATCCAATCGATAGACAAAAAACGAAAGGCAGAGTAAGCTTCCCTTAAAATTCTTACCAAGGAAAAAGAAGAGATGCTGACACTGCCTACAAGGATTATACACGTCTTACGCCATTTTGAAGAGGCTTTCAGCGAGCGCGTATGGGAATGGGCCAAAGTGCTCTTGATCGGGGCCATTCTGGCCCCCGGAGAGAGAACCGTTGCAGCAATCCTGAGAGTGATGGGATGCTCGGACGAAAAGCAGTTCCAGAACTATCACCGCGTCCTTAATCGCGCCATCTGGTCTTCGCGAGAACTGAGTCGGCGCCTGCTGGTGTTGTTGGTGTGTCTGTTTGTTGCAGGAAACGAGCCAGTCATCCTGGGCCTTGATGAAACGATAGAACGCCGAAGAGGCCGTAAGATTGCTGCACGAGGGGTCTATCGTGATCCCGTTCGTAGTAGTAAGGAGTTTTTTGTGAAAACGAATGGTTTGCGCTGGATCTCGATGATGCTGCTGACCTCTATCCCGTGGGCACAGCGGGTGTGGGCCTTGCCTTTTTTGAGCGTTCTGGCTCCTTCGGAGCGCTATCATGAGGAGCGCCACATGCGGCACAAAACCATCACCGATTGGGCCTGGCAGATGATCCTGCAAGTCTTTCGCTGGCTCCCTGGTCGAAGCCTGGTCATCATCGCTGATGGAACCTATGCCGTGCTGGATTTCTTGCTGAAAGTCAGCCGCTTGCCTGGGGTGAGCGCCATCACGCGCTTGCGCTTGGATGCCTGTTTGTATGATCCGGCTCCTGCACGTGAAGCTGGCAAACGCGGTCGCACAGCGCTCAAAGGCCCCGCGCAACCCAAGTTGGCTCAGCGTCTGAAAGATCCCGCGACGCAGTGGGAGAAACATACCCTCTCCTGGTATGGAGGCACAACGCGTGAGATGGAGATTGCGACCGGCACGGCTCTGTGGTATCAATCTCCCGTTCCCCCTGTTGCGATTCGTTGGGTGCTCATTCGTGACCTTGCTGGCCAATACGAGCCGACAGCCTTGCTGTGCACCGATCTCCACGCTCAGGCGGCTCAGATCGTGGAGTGGTTTGTCTTGCGCTGGACAGTCGAAGTCACCTTTCATGAGGTGCGTGCGCATCTGGGCGTCGAGACGCAACGCCAATGGTCGGATCTGGCGATTCTGCGTACCACTCCTGCATTGTTGGGCCTGTTTTCGCTTGTCACCATTTTTGCGCAGCAATTGCTGGATGCTCAAGCGTTTCCTGTGCGCCAGGCCGCTTGGTACTGCAAAACCTTGCCGACCTTTTCGGATACGCTGGCTCTCGTTCGTCAGCATCTCTGGCCCTCCGCCTTTTTTTCGGTGTCGTCCACAGATGCCGACACCATTCAAATTCCACGAGTCCTTTTCGACCGCTTTGTGGATACACTCGCTTTTGCTGCTTGATCCGCACAATTCATCTGAAACATTTGGATAAAGTCTACCTGAGTATATCCCATAATTTTGGCTGTCTTTTTATTTCACGCGTTGCAGCGGCCAGATCAGGACCTTGAGCTGGTGTGAGTAGTGCAGGAGTGGCTGTGTGTCGGGAAGGGTGACCCCATGTGCCTGGGCCATGGTGTTGACCCCACTCTCTAGCTCGGCCTGCCAGAGGGGCCAGCGCATATGGTGAATATCGCCGCGATAGAGATGACGCCGCTTATCCAGAGCATACAGACAGTAGCGCTCGGTAAACCACTCCTCGACGGAGCCGGGCCGGGTGGGCGCCTCTTGTGGTAGAGGGCGATAGCGCGCCTGGTAATCAGCGGTTGGGGCACCACGATGAGTCCGATGGCTGGAATAGATGGTCATATCCTGTTCATGCGCGACCCGCATCTGGGCGTTAAAGTAAGGAAGATGAAAGAAGGCCCGCGCACTGGCAACGGCGATTGGGCTACTCGCATCTAGGCTGAAGAAATAGACCCCGGGAATCCCCTGCGCTCGCACATAGGTGCGCACATTAAGCTCAACTGTCGCGGAAAGACCAGGAACCTCGGGGAGAGTGCGCAGACGAATATGAGCCATCGTAAAGGGTACCACACCGATCCAGCATTCACCTTCATAGGTGTCCAGTTCCAGCTCTGGCGGAATAAGAGGACGTAACTGAGCAGGCTTGACAGGCCAGTGCGAGAAGAGCAGATCATTCCAGGTCTGAGTCATAATCCAGCGCGTATTGGGCAAGGGATAGGGACGGTGCGCAATATTCTCAAGTAGTGTTTGCATAGGCACATCAACTTCTTTACTGGCCAACGCTGCTAAAGCACGCGTCTACATATCATGGTACGGAGAATGTCGCGCCATGATATGTAGACGCGTGCTTTAGCAGCGTCGGGTCACTGCCCGATCCCTCGCCCACGCAGGAAGGGCCTGTGGGATGACGCAACCAGGCCGCTGGAAACCCTTAACTTAATGCGTCTAGGGCCACACCCTCTGGCTTCTCCACATCGCGCTAGTTCTCACTACCTACTATAGCGCGCTTTTACGCGCAAAGACAAATCGCTGCCAGCCATTCGGCAATCTTTGGCGAGGCCCGGGAGAAATTGGCAGGCCTCTTGCTATTTCGAAGAAGGTCACTATAATAGACCGTAGCATCATAGTATTGATAATTATGCATGCACTTATATTTTTTCTTTATTGTATAGGTAGTTTGTATGCCGCAAGAGAAGATCCAGCTTAATGGATATGAAATCACAGAGACTGTATTTCGAGGCCACTATAGTACTCTCTATCGAGGAGCGGCGCGTGATGACAAGCGTCCGGTCTTCATTAGAAACTGGCCCATGGCGCATATTGCTTCAGAACGTAAGCAGCAGCGCTTACAGGATGAAGTCGAGAAACTAAAAAGCCTCAACGAACATCCTCATATCCTGGATACCTATGAGCTGGTTATCGGAGAGCAGGGAATGGCTCTGGTATCCGAGGCCGCACAGCAGGTTTCGCTCCAGGCCCGGCTTGCGGACACCTCGCGGGTACCTTTTGCGCAAGAAGAGGCCTTCGCCATCATTGAACAGATTGGGAGCGCCCTGGTTGTCGCGCATGAGCAAGGTGTAGTCCACGCCAACGTCACGCCCGAGACTATCTACTTCCGCCAGGAGGGTGAGGCGGCACTGACCGACTTTCGCCTGCGGAATATGACTGGGGCCATTAGCGATTATCACGCCTATATCGAGGAAGCCGTTCCGCGCAGCTTATATATGGCCCCTGAGCAGTTTGAGGGGCGTGTCAGCCAGGCGGTTGATCAATACGCCCTGGCTTGCCTCGCGTATATGTTGCTTACAGGGCGCGCTCCATTTGCTGGCACGGCGCGCGCCACCCTTTTACAGAAGCACAAAAATGAGATGCCTGTCCCCCCCTCGCGCGTACGACCGAATCTTCCAGCCTCGGTTGATCCGGCTTTGCTACGTGCTCTGGAGAAAGAACCTTCGCGTCGCTTCCCCGACGTCCAGTCCTTTCTGGCCGCGCTCAAAGGCGAGGATAAAGAGGCACCTCTTATTCTTCCCGCATCAGCGGCTGGCTCGCCAGAGGAGCCAACTCAGGAGTTTGCGGCTCTCTCCGCTGTAACCCGGGAGACCAGTCCTGCTCTGGCTCCTAATATTGGCGACAATCACGAAAAAAAGCTAAGCAAGAAAAAGTTGTTGCTCTCGGTGTTACTTCCTCTACTTGCCTTGCTGGTCATCGTGACTACCATTCTTGCCCTACCGCGTCCCGCTCTTCCACCACTCCTGCAAGCTGTCGAGATAAATGTCGTGACGACAATCGCTCCAACCCCAACGCCCGTCATCACACGGGGTGTGACGCCAACCTCTACGGTCCAGCCCAGCCCTACGCTTCGCCCCTTACCAACTTCCAAGCCAACCTCGATCCCAAAGCCTATCCCAACCCCCACGACTCAGCCTGTGCAGACCACTCCGACCCAGATAGCTCAAGGTCAGGGGAATGTCTCGCCTGTCTTTGAATGCGTGCAGCCACATGGCAATAAATATGATGCCTACTTTGGCTATAACAATTCAGGCTCAAGTACAGTTACTATTCCCCAGGGAAGCACTAATATGCTTATACCAGAACAATATAATGGCTCCCAGCCAACGGTCTTTAATCCGGGTCGCCAGTACCATGTTTTTCGCGTCACCTTCTCCAATGGTGAGATAGTGATGTGGGCGCTGAATTATAAAATGGCGACCGGTAGTCAGTTTGGTCCAGGTTGTTGAAAGCTGGACTATACTGACTGCCGGTCGCGGGTCGGGGTATTATAGATGGCTAGAGATGGCTAGCCCTTGACGGAGCCTGCCAGGATGCCACGCACAAAGTAGCGTTGCATCGAGAAGAAGACGACCAGGGGTAGCGCCATTGAGATGAAGGCCGCCGCGGTCAGCACTTGATAGTTATTGCCATAGGTGTTGACCAGGTTGGCGATGATCAAGGTCATCGGTGCGTTCTGGGGGTTACCTCCCAGGAAGATCAATGAGATTAGCAGATCGTTCCAGACCCACATAAACTGGAAGATGGCCAGTGAGGCCAGTGCTGGCACCGAGAGTGGAAGAATGATGTTCCAGAAGATGCGCACATGCGAGGCCCCATCGATATGTGCCGACTCCATCAGATCGCTTGGCAATGCTGCGAAGAAGTTGCGCAGCAGGTAGATGGAGAAGGGTAGACCAAAGGCGGTATGTGCCAGCCAGACGGCGGCATACTGGCCGTTGAGTCCCAACATGGTATAGAGACCCAGGACGGGAACCAGGGCAATTTGCAGCGGAATAATCTGGAGCGCGACAATCCCCAGGAAGATCCAGTTCCGTAATGGGAACTTCATCCAGGCGAAGGCATAAGCTGTGATGGCTCCAACGAGGAGCGGGAAAATTGTGCCGGGAACGGCGATGATAATGCTATTGAGAAAGGCGCGTCCAAAGCCTTGAGCCTGGATCACATCCATATAGTTCTGGATGGTAAACTGCCAGGGCGGAACAAGGCCTGTCCACCAGCCGGTCGTATTAATCAGGGAGGGTGGACGGAAGGAACTGACAAAGAGACCAAAGGTAGGGACCGACCAGAGGAGGCCAATCGCGACGACCAGGGCAGCCACGAGTCCACTGCTGACACTGCGTGCCAGCAAGTGTCCCAGGTTTGAACGCTCCTGCTTTGGCTCCTTCAGCTTCGGCGCTGAAGTGACGACCTGTTCTGTGTTTGTCGTGCTCATCGTAACGCCTCCTCCTCCCGTATTCTGCGCACGTTAATATACATCACGGGGATAACCGTTATCAGTAGCAGAACCGCCAGGGCACTTGCCAGGCCATAGTTGTTAAACTGGAACAATTGATTATAGAACTCCATGGCTACCACATCGGTGTGGAAGTTGCCGCCAGTCATAATATAGACCACGTCAAAGATCTTAAGAATGCTGATGATCATGGTTGTCAGGACGACCACCAGGGTCGACTGGATCATCGGAACCATCACACGCCAGAAGAGCGTAAAACGGTTCGCGCCATCGATCTTTGCCGCCTCCAGGATCTCGTCTGGAATGCCTTTCAAGGCCGCCGAGATGATGACCATACAGAAACCGGTCCACATCCAGGTGTAGACGAGGATCAGCATAAAGTTGCTGAGCGTCGAGTCCTGCAACCAGGCGTGAGGCTGACCACCAAAGAAGGTGACCACGGCGTTGAGTAGTCCCGTTTGTGGCTGATCGGCGGGATCAAACTTATACACAAAGCGCCAGATAACGCCAGCCGCAACGAACGAGATAGCCATAGGCAGGAAGAGCGCCGATTTCACAATGCTCTCAATTTTGACGCGATCCACCAGGACCGCGATGAGCAGGCCTAGTCCGACCGTTAAGATGGTTGCCAGCACGAGCCAGAGCAGGTTATTTTTGATGACCTCCAGGAATGCCGGATTGGTAAATACCTGCTGATAGTTTCTCAGGCCCACAAAGGTGGTTGAGGTACTATTGTAAAAGCTCAGAATAACCGTATTGAACAATGGATACAGGAAGAACGTGATCTCCAGGATGAGGGCGGGTGCGATCCATACCAGCGCCCACCAGTAATTGGAGCTACGCGTTCTCCTTGTACGTGGAGATGTTGTGACTTGCTGTGTTGCCATACCCTGCATCCTTTATCTGTGGTGTGGGTGTGCGCTGGCAACCTGCGGCTGCCAGCGCACACCCACACACACCACCTACCAACCACGTCTTAGGACTGGTATGCCTGTTGAGCGGAGCTTTCAAGTGTGCTGAGAATGCTATCCAGCGACTTGGGATCACTGACAAAGGAGACAATACCTTTCCAGAAGGCGGTCTGTAGTGCTCCAGGAACCAGGTCGCCCGCGCTCAGGCGTACGGCTGAGGCATTGATCATCTGTTGCGCGGCCTTGCTCGCGATAGCATTCGGATAATCGCTCGACTGGACGGCCTTGTTGACCGAGGTCGCACCACCACGTTTGACCCAGATGGTCTGCGCCTCCGCGCTCGAAATGTACTCTAGAAGCTGGCGTGTACCATCGTTATCTTTGAAGGCCGCGATAATATCGGCGCCACCGATCACGTTGCCTTTGTACTTGTCCTCAATGCTGGGGAAGTCAAAGAAGGTGTAATCGGTACCAGCCTTCAGGCTAGCATACTGGGATTGGATAAATCCGGCGGTAAAGTCGCCCAGGAAGTACATGTAGGCTTTAGGCGGAGTCGCGAAAGGCTGATAGGACGCATCCTGGAAGTTTGTAGCCAGAATGGCCTGGGGCGCGCCATTGATATAGTGCTTGCCCTGCACGATGGTGCCAAACATCTGGAAGGCGTCCTTGACACTGGGATGCGTCCAGGGAATCTTATGGCTCGTCCACTGGTCGAACATGTCCGGGCCGTACTTTTTGATGTAGATCGTTGAGACCCAGTCGGTTCCAGGCCAGCCGCTGGAGGCCGCGCTCTCGATACCCAGCGCCCAGGGATATTTGCCGGCATTGGCGATCTTATCCGAGACCGCGATCAGATCGTTCCAGGTCTGGGGAATGGAGCCACCAACATCCTGGAAGTTTTTGGGGCTATACCAGACGGTCCCTTTGGTGTTGGCTTTGGGAAGGACGCCATAGAGCGTGCCCTGATAAGATGCCAGGTCGATCCAGGCCTTGCCATAGTTCTGCTGGATCTTGCTCATATCAAAAAACGCGTCCAGCTTGACCAGTTTCCCCTGGCTGGCATATTGTTGGAACTGGGGAATACCCGGCATACCAGCGGCATCGGGTGGATTATTGCCCCGCAGACGTGTCGAAAGGACGGCGTTGACGTCACGTGTAGACTCGATGTTGACGGTGATATTGGTTTTCTTGGTAAAGGCCGAGGTAATGGCCTTGAAGGAGTCCAGCTCCTCGCCACTCCACTGCGTCAACAGATCGATGCTCTTCACTTTGCTGGGCGAGCCGTTATTTGCGCCATTGCCAGCCGGAACGCCACCGCAGGCAGCCAGCAGGGCCGATGCGGCACTGACGCTCAGCCCTGCCGCCGTGGCTTTCTGCAAAAACTCGCGGCGTGGCATACTGCGGGTGGCAGTGTAATCCTCTACGAGTTGATCAATTTCTTTACGACGTTGACGATCAAAGATAAACATGAGACCCTCCTTGCGCTTCTCTGCGCGTAGTATTCATATATTAGAAACGGGACAAACTCTACAAATGGATTCAAATAGGCCATATTGGCCATAGAGGCGGTGAGAAGGTACATTTGTCCCTATTTCTCACAGCGGTTATGTATGAGAAACCCTATGGTCCTGGTTCTACGTTCCAGACCTGGACCGAGTGGTCTTCACCGCCTGAAGCGATCTTCTTGCCATTGGGCGACCAGGCGACGGCATCGACAACATTGTTATGCCCTCGATAGCTCAAAAGAGTCTGGCCCGTACTGGCGTTCCAGACCTGGACCGTGGTATCACGGCTGCCTGAAGCGATCTTGCTCCCATCGGGTGACCAGGCCACCGACATCACCTCTCCACTATGCCCATGATAGGTTAAGAGGCGTTGACCAGTCGTGGCATCCCAGACTTGGACGGTGGTATCACGGCCCCCAGTCGCGATTTTCTTGCCATCGGGTGACCAGGCCAGGCTATCTACGGGATCGCTAATGGTGTATGCATAGTTGAGATAGGTATAGCCTGTATGGGCATCCCAGATCTGCACATGGTCGTCGTGCCCACCCGAAGCGATCTTTTTGCCATCAGGTGACCAGGCTAATGTGCTAACCAGTTCCTTGCGATTATCGTAGGTGAGCAGGGTCTGGCCAGTATAGGCGGTCCAGACACGGACAGTATGATCCCAACTGCCCGAGGCGATATCATGCCCATCGGGTGACCAGGCTAGCGTCGTGACTTCCGCAGTGTGTCCGGTATAGGTCAAGCGATTCTGACCAGTGAAGGCATCCCAGACCTGGACGGTATGATCCCAGCTACCCGAGGCGATATAGCGTCCATCAGGCGACCAGGCGACTGTATCAACGACTTTTGCATGTCCATGATAGACGCTGACCAGTTCACCCGACTTTGCCTTCCAGACATGGACGGTGCCATCCCAGCTCGCGGAGGCAACATATTGCCCATCGGGCGACCAGGCCACCGCGCTGACAAAATCTGTGTGCTGGCGGTAGGTCGTAACCGCGACCCCCACCTGGCTGGCTAAATTCGTGGCGGCCAGGTAGAAATTCCCCAGTAGCATGACGCCAAAGAGAATACATGCCACTGCCAGAAACGGGAAGACTCGCTGCCAGCGTTGCGTTGGATGGACGTTAGGATGGTTTATACGCGACTGGATGTCGGCAAAACTTTGTGCCGACTTACGCACCGGGGTATCTTCATGCTTTAGTTGTTGACTATGTTGTTCTAGCAAAAGCGAGATACGCGGAATGGGCTGTACGCTAGGGGCAGGGAGACGTTTCAGTGCTGAAGCAAAAAACAGATAATCCTCTCGCGCCTGGCGACAGGAGGCACACGTTTTCAGGTGTGCTGCTAACGCCTCTTGTTCGGCGACGGAGAGATCTTCGGGCTTGAGCGCCAGCTTCTCCTTCCACCTGGCACACTGAGAAAAGAGATTCATTGCGCTTTTCCTCCCATGCCAGGTTTGCTATAGGTATCCACATATTTGCGATAGATCTGGCGCAGATCCTTTAAACCTCGACTGACATATTTGCTCACACTAGTTTCCTTCATACCAAGTAGTTCAGCGATTTTGTTCTGGGGAAGATCCTCAATGAGATGAAGAATCAGGCAGGGGCGATAGGTGGGCGAGACCTTCTCCAACGCCATTCGCAGCAGTTCTAGCTCTTCAACCCTCTTCTCAGGCCCTTCGATATAGAGATCATCGGATTGTTCCAGGTAGATCTCAAGCGATAACTCTTTTTTGTGCCGGGCGTGCTTCTTTAAATAGGTATAGGCACAATTGGTCGCGATGCGGTAGAGCCAACCGAGAAAATGCGTTGGTGAGCGCAGGCCGGGTAAGTAGGTCCAGACCTTGACAAAGGTCTCCTGCGTCAGCTCGCAGCCAACGCCATCATTCCCCACCATCCGGCTCAGGTATCTGCTAATCTGGCTATTGTACAATTCATACAAAGCTTCAAAGGCCCGTATATCGCCCAGTTGGGCCTGGGTCACGAGTGCGATCACCTCATTCTCGACCGCTGCACCACTCCCGTTCCTCTCGGCATCTGGGAATGACTGATCCTCAATCAAATACGCCATTGCCACGCTCCTTGTGAGCAGACACCCTTGTCTGCTTGTTTATCCCTCGCTCTATCCTCACTTATTGATGCGCTGCATATCTCTTGAAAGATTCAAATTCATGAGTGCAGTTCGCGACGCCGTTTCACCAAAGAACCTGCATGCTTGAAAGGGTATTTTCCTGTCTACTTATTATGACTCACTTCCCGCCCAAAACCTGACAATTCTTTGAGTTCTTGGCGAAAACTCATACTGAGGTGTAGTTGTAGATTTTGACTTTGCACTGGAGTAAATTTGACTTTGCATTGGAGTAGTGCTGACTTTGCGCTGGAGTGTGTGATGACCTCATTTCTCGCAATTAGTAAATAGCGTGAATGTTCGACGCTTTTTAGGGCGAAACCTGGGAAATCAGCGTGAAACATAGGAATCTTCTCTGCCGAGGCTGGAGAAACCGCTTCTCATCTGGGTTCTTCCATCACCATTTTGTAAATTAGGCTCTATTCGAGCAGAAAAGTTTGTTATGTGACCCAAAGCAATGAATGGTCAAAACGAGGCGGCCATTCATTGCTTTTTTGGGAAACTCCCAAGGAGTTTTGTGTGTTCCTCCATCGCCAGCTTCTCAACTTGCGGCCGCTTTTCTCGAAGCTGGTAGAGATAGATTCAGTATCAGATACTTGCTCATCGAGAGGACGAATAGCTAGCACTCGTGCTTGTCTACAGAACTGCAAGGCGTTGTTGTAAATCACAACATTAAACTGGTGCTTTTACAACAATTATCCTGGTGAGCAAGCCGCTCGGGATAGCGTGTTCATCAGGATAATTGTGGGATTCTTGCCATAATACTGTTGGGATTTACACCTTATCCAAGAACTCTACTACATCGCTGAGTTCGGAAATGCGGTGCCCTCCTTTAGAAGGGAAACATTCCAGTGGGTCGTATAATACCGAGACGGCTCCCACGGACAAAGCCAGTAATTCATCCGCATCTGGACTGTCTCCCACATGGATACATTGCGCGGGTTCTAGCTTACAAGCCTGCGAGAACATGCGAAAAATCGCAGGATCTGGTTTTCGGACCCCTACGACGTGCGAATCAAGAACCATTTCGAAATAGGAAAGGATATTGAGATCCTGCAAAGTTTGGCGAAGGTTTCCATCCCAGTTGGATATTACAGCAAGACGAATACCGCGTTGACGCAAGCATTCCAATGTGATAATGGCTTCAGGATCAAGAACCCACGTCTCTGGTAGCTGGTTCCAAACTTCATGTATATCTTGAGCCAATTGTCTGAGATTCCCTTGAACGCCAGCAGCCTGAAGCCCAACTACATGGTAAGTTAGCCACCATTCCAAGTGCTTGCTTGGCCCCTTATAGCGCTCTTGAAAAAAGCGTTCACAGGCAACAGCAGCCAACTTTGCTGCATCAGGTGCTAATGTAATGCCAATTTGTTCGCACAAGTATGCGAAACGCCTCGTCTTATGCACCCAGAGGTGTATTAGGGTGTCTCCCGCATCAAAAGTGACAGCTTTAATTATGGGCAACAATGTATACTGCTACCTTTCTCATACTCGAACGTGTGTAAACACCCCCGAGCGGTCAGTTCTTCCTGCTTCATCGTCGATAGCCAGCGCACGGGAACCTTTGGATCGGCCCTCCCGTTTTGGTCTCACATCAACTCCCCAGGCATTTTACGTCCGGCGGTAGCCACTCTCCAGGACGGCCAGCTTTACGCGTGAAGCTGGCGAAGCTCTTCTGTTGCGAACCACAGCAAATTCAAGGCGGCATTGAGATCCCGGTCGATCACCAGCCCACAGGCCACGCACTCATAGGTGCGGTGTTTGAGCGGCATGCGCTTTTTGACCTGCCCACAGCACGAACAGCGTTTGGTCGAAGGGAACCAGCGCGAGGCGATGAAGAGCTCTCCCCCGGCGTTGGCCACTTTGGTCTTGAGGAACTGCAACAGTTGCCCCATCGCGGCATCGGCCACGGCACGCGAGAGCTTCCGGTTGGCCATCATCCCCAGGATGTTGAGGTCTTCGATGCCGATGGCCCCACAGGTTCGCGCCAGTTCGGTCGTGAACTTGTGCTGGACATCCCGCCGGATGTTGGCGATCTGCTGATGCTTGCGTGCGACCTTGAGTCGTTGCTTCTCGTAATTCTTACTGAACACGGTGCGCCTGGTTTGCGGGTCTTTCGTCTTCTCTTTCTTACTGAGTTGGCGTTGCAGCTTGCCGAGTTTCTTGAGATGGAGCGCTAAAGGCCTTTGGTTCTCAAGCCTGCGCCCATCGCTCACCACAGCAGCGTGCTTTACGCCCACATCCACCCCCACCACTGCTTCGGGCGTTGTGGGGCGCTCCCGTGTGATGTCTCCTTGGATGGAGACGTACCAGTGCCCCGCTTCACAGCAGACCGTCGCCCCCAGGATCTTGACCCGTTCGCACACGACGTGCTTGCGCTGGTTGCGCTTCTTCCTGGGTGTGGTGGCTTTCCCCTTTTCGACGAAGCGCAGTTTTTCGGCGAGGTTCACCGTTCCCAGTTTGCGTAAGAGCTTGCCGCGGTCCTTCTTCGTTTGGCGCTGATCGAGGATGAAGCGGCCAAGTCCGGGAATCGAGATCCAATGGCTTCCCAAGGTGAATTTATCGTTGGAGAGATAAAACGACTCGTGCGACTTCCCCTTTTTCTTGTACTGCGGGTAGTTCGCTCTGCCCGCAAAGAAGTTGTCATACGCTTTCTTGAGGTCATCGAACGCACCTTCCACCACACACTTCGTCACCTGATAGGTCCACGGATACTCCTGCTCCCGGATCTGGTTGAATTGCTTCTTGAGTGCGAGGGCATGTGGCGGTTTGAGCACGCGCTGCTCTTGGGGAACGGTTTCCTGCTCAGCTGTATACGCCTGATACTGCTTCTCCCACTGCTCCCGTCCCCAGTTGTAGACAAACCGCCTCGTGCCACAGGCTCGTTTGAGATACTCCACCTGTTCAGGGGTGGGGTTCATCCGGATCTTGTGCGCGGTTTTCATCCTTGAGCGCCTTTTCTCCCGCTTTGCGGGAATTCCAGTTGAGCAGGACTCGACACCCGGCAAGTGGCGATCGTTCAGCGAGCGGCTGGCAGCTTCGGAAGGTTGAGCGCCGTGGTCAGATCGACCTCATGAGAGGAGCGACGCCCAGAAAGCGTTCCTTTGGCTTTGAGCCTGCTTTCTCGGTCCCAGCGCTGCACTGTTTTCACGCTGACATCCACCTGCTTGGCAAACGGTACGACTGCGTACATCTACTTATTCTCACTTACTTTCGCACACGTTGTCAATACCTAGTATGTATCTCCTTAGGTCTATTCGGAAATTCGTTTAAAGCCGCTTGAATTCAGGGCCAAACCTCGTTTCCAACCTTGTGCATCCTGGCTCCCCAGAGTCCAGTGAGGCGCGTGTTACTGGTAAATGCCCCGAAAAGTGGATCTGGCCCACTCTTGGTGATTCAGCTCGCTTGCTTGGGGCTCGAACTGGACAAAGGGGTTGTGCCAGTATAGAATACGGCGTGGAAGACTCTGCTCTTTCGAGAACACTTCTTAAGAGGAGGCCCTATGCCCGATGCAACTGCTCACCAGTTGATCCTTACCTATGTTCAAGGGTGGATAACAGCAGATCGAGAACAAATTTTGAGCACGCTCGATCCCGACTGCGTGATCATTGAATCCTACGGACCAACCTACAGAGGCAGCGACATGATCGCTCGATGGATTGATTCCTGGTTTGCTCCAGGTAATGTTGTCACGCGGTGGGATATCACTTCCTTCTTTGCCACGGATGAGACCTGTTTCTTTGAATGGAACTTTGAATGTCGGCATGAGGGCGGCCTGGGCGGATTTGAGGGAGCATCCCTGGCACGGGTGAGCCAAGGGAAAATCATTCATCTTCGAGAATATGCCATGACGGCACCCCGGTACGAGTGGAAGGGGTGATCTCCGGCTTCGCGCGTTACAGCGCATGGAGCACGCGCTGGCGTAACAAAGGAAATTCAGCTCTCCCGAACATCATCCGCTTGATCAGCTTGAGCTTATTGACTTTCCCTTCGACCAAACCATTGTTTTGGGGAAGCGTAAGCCCTGCTGTCACTGCTTCTTTGTCTCGTTCCACACCAGTAACAAAGCCCTGAAGTTCGCGAATCTTACTGGCTTTTACCCGTTCGAGCCAGTCGTCGAGCTGTTCTCCTGTGCGCGTGCGTAACATCTGAGCGAATTGCTGAACCAACTCGTAGGCCAGCTTCATCTCCGTGTGCAGAGACTGGAGCAGCGCCAGCGTTTCTTGTTCGTCGGCCTCCAGTTCCGAAGGTCTGCGAAGAAACAGGAAGACAGCTTGTCGTGCTAGCACAGGAGGCCGTGGAAGCTGATCGGGCCTTTGGGCATTCTTCCGCCCTTCTGGAAGGTAACGAACCAGTTGCTTGTATACAATCTTGTAGGTCAGGGGAACACCAGAAGCAACCAACTCCCGATGCAACTGAGCGATGTTGTGACAGCCTGCCTCCCACCGCTTGGTAACCTCTTTGAGATAGGGATCAAGGCGGCTTTTTCGCGGACGTGGTGGTTGTTGGGGAAAGGCATCACTGCGCAGCCAGCGCGAAACGGTGGCATGGCCGATTCCAACCTGGTTGGCAATGGCTGTCTGCGAGAAGCCCTGTTTCCGTAAAGCCACGACTTGCTCGTATGTAGCCAGGCGCTCCTCTCGCTTCGCCTGGCTCAGCGCGGCTGCCTTCGGACTCGATTTCAGCGGCTTGACAGGTTGGGTAGTTTCGAGGGGAGTGGCTCTTGACTTCTCGGCTTGGCCTCTGCGATAAGCGGCAAGATGACGTGAGAGGACTCCCTCCAGAGCCTCTCCAAGGTTCTTCAACACATGAAACCGATCTGCCGTCTGCGTGGCTTCTGGAACCGCTTTCCTGGCTGCGGCAGCGTAGTCTCCTCCTCGATCTCGGCTCACTACTTCAATTTCTGGGTGGGTTGCCATCCAGGCGGCTGAAGTGTCAGCCGTCCGATCTGGCAACACGTCGAGCACCTTATGTGTGCGTAAATCCACGATGATTGTGCCAAATTTGCGACCACGCCTGAAAGCAAAGTCGTCAATGCCAATCTGTGAAACTGCTCCAACTGGCTCTGTAGGCAGCGCCATGATGCGTCGGAGAATGGTGTGGCGTGAGGTCTGTATCTCCAGACGATCTGTGACACGCACGCCAAGCCTCCCTCCAGTTGCCAAGCCGATAATCTGCACGATCTGATACAAACGCTGTGTGACTCGTGCAAAGGTGTTAACGAAAGGCGTCAGGCGCTCTACAAAAATTTTTCGGGCACAGTCGGGCGCATCACAAAAGCATTTTCGCACGTGGATGAACAAACGGACCTGCCGTCCACTACAAGGAAGGTCTGCGACTTTGCGGGTGTAATAGCTATGAACCCGTGTGGCAGGCTCTCCACAGAGCGGGCAAGCTGGACGTGCTTGTATGGAAACTGCCATAATGGTAAGCACTCCATCAACCATCTCAATATCTGTCACTTCTAATCTCTCTGGGAGAGCTGCGACTTGCTTCACTTCCATTTTCACCAGATCCTTCTACATCTATGGATTTCTGCATGTAGAACGATCTATTGATGAAAAAAGCAAGCAACCTAAATCACCAAGAGTGAGACAGAACCACTTTTCAGGTCATTTACCAGTTACAAAACAAGGATACCAGTGCAATCGTCTGAAAAACGTTACGACTTCATCATCGCCTTTGGACTGCCAATGAATGTTTTGTGTCACACGTTACTCGCTCACTACTGCCCAGATCATTTCGCGCCTGGCCCATCGTGGTTCTGTTGAGGTTGAGCGCGTTTTGCGCCGCTTGTGAGATTTAAAGTGGAGGACTCCTTTGTGTGGAGAAAGTGCGCTGGTGCTGGTACAATCGGGGCATTCAACCAGGGGAACGCCACTCTCCAGAAATTGCTGGAGATCAATGGGAACTTCCCCATGGAAGGTGCATTTCGGCTGCGTGACAGGTTGCTTCTGGCTTTCCACTCCCTTGTGGGAAGTATCCTGCTCAGGTTTTGGAGAAGGCGCCTGGCTTGCCTTTTCCTCATCAATCAGGTCGGCCTGTGCCGAACGTTCAGACGATGCGTCCTGGTCATCGACGCTTGGCCCTGCACCATCAATAATCCGAAACGTATCGCGACGAAGTATGAGCAGCTCGGCAGCTTGCTCTAGCGTTTCTTCTTTCACATCGGTCTTACCAGCTTCATATGTCCATTCCAGTGCGGTCGTCACCAATTTCATCAGGTATACCATCGTGCAGGATAACTCCACTACCCTGTGGTATGAGATCAACTTCTCCCATCGCCAGGCTTGGATCCCGGCCAGCGAAGTCACGATCGTCCATGTCACACAGACCCAACAAATTCAGAAATAGACTTACAAGAGGAACGGGGTATAAGCGTACTAATGAAATGTGCAAGTAATTCTGACCATGGCCCACCTTTGTGGAGTGAGGAAACTTGAAAAGAGAGAGCTTCACCAAGGAGCGTGAGCATCATGGCAAAAGAGCAAAAGACGTCTACCAAAGAATTTAAGGTGGAAGCGGTCCACCTCGTGCATTGTATCAAATACGTAACAAATTTTATCTTTGAATACATTTATCTACAGCAAGATATATAATTCAAGGGAGAGAAGGCAGTAAGAGTCAAGGCAGATTGAATGGTTCATAGCGAGGAAGGAGAAGGCATATGCGACTTCTCTTCGTTGGCGATGTGATGCTGGGGCGGCTCATAAATCAGATTTTAATGGAAGAGCCTCCAACCTATCCGTGGGGGGATACATTATCTCTTTTCCAGCAGGCAGACGTGCGCATCTGTAACCTCGAATGTGCCCTGGCGGATCATGGATCGTTCTGGAGAGCGACCCCCAAAGTGTTTCACTTTCGCTCAGATGCAAAAAATGTAGATGTCCTCAAGGCGGCTCATATTACTGCTGTGTCGCTTGCCAATAATCATGCTCTTGATTTTCATTACGAAGGATTATTTGAGACGCTTGAAGTGGTGCGTGCTGCTGGCATTTACACTGCGGGGGCTGGCCGAAAGAAGACTGAGGCCTCCGAAGTGGCGGTGTGGGAAGCACAGGGGAAAAGGTTGGGGCTGATCGCGTTGACGGATAACCAGTCAGAATGGGAGGCAACTGAAGAACTGCCCGGAGTGTGGTATGTGCCTATTGACTTGAAGGATGAGCGGGCCGGAGAACTCTTGGAGATCGTCAGGAAAGCGAAAGAGAAGGTGGACCTGCTGATCGTATCGGCTCATTGGGGACCAAACTGGGGTTATACCCCTCCAGCGGGGCAGGTCCCCTTTGCGCATTCTTTGATCGAGCAGGGAGCTGACATTGTTTTTGGCCATTCCGGTCATGTAGTGCGCGGAATCGAGCTGTACAAAGAGAGACCGATTCTGTATTGCGCTGGTGATTTTATTGACGATTATGCGGTTGATCCTATTGAGCGCAACGATCTTAGCTTCATTTTTCTGATGGAGGTAGAGGATCAGAGGATCAGGGGGCTACGGCTCTATCCTACGGTGATTCAAGATTTTCAAGCACGGCGAGCGTGGGATCAAGAGAGGGAGATCGTGGTGGCGACAATGCAGAAGCTCTGTACGGAACTGCGAACATCAACCGTATGGAATGAGCAGGATGCGTTTCTAGAGATCCAGATATATTAAACATGCGCATCTGGAAGCGATGGATATGCAGCTTCGGAACGCGATTGACGAACACACCAGCTACAACATTCTGTCTCTGTATGGATCAAGCGGAGCGGGGAAATCGACGGTGATGAGGCGGATTGCTTCCCGTTGCCGAGAGTCTGTACTCATTGGGAGAGGAAGAGAGGCTGGATTGAGAGATGAGCATATTTCCTGGAACCTATCAGACAGATGATTAGAAAGGCAAGGGCACATGGCATCTTCTTTATCATCCATTTTCGGCGCGGCAGCACAACAACTGCAAAAACTGCTGCCCACGCGAGGTCTGGCTTTACCTGAAGTGGAGGAGGCGCGTTCAGCGCGGCAGCGGCTGGAGCATGCGCCGCAAACCCAGCGTGTGCTCCAGCAGACGGAGTTCCTGCTGGCCGAGATCGAGACAATCCCGCAGACCACCTATACAGCGTATCGCCTATTTCGCGAGAGTGGAGAGCGCAGTCCCTATGAGGCCGAGTATTTTCTCAAGCGGGCACGCCTCTCCGCCGCCGCTGCGTCTGTTCCTCGGCCAGACAGATTTACGCGAGGTTGTACAGGATTATCTCTGGAGCATCTGTGAGGAGAGCAACTGGGTGCTTCCGGCCCATGAGCGGGATCTGATCGATCTCTTTGTCGCCGAAACGGGCTATTTGCTGGCCGAAACTCTCCTCCTGCTCGGCGAGACTCTTAATGAGGAGGTGCGCCAGCGGGTCCGCTCGGAGATTGAGCACAGAATTTTCGAGCCGTATCTGCGTTTCTTTCACCTGCATACCTGGTATCAGGGGGCGAGCAACTGGAATGGCGTTTGCAATAGTTCGGTCGCGGCAACCTTCCTTCTGCTGGAGCCGGAGCCGGAGCGAATACAGCGCGCCCTGGAAATTGCACTCACCGGGCTGCACACCTTTGTGGAAACGGCTTTTGCGGAAGACGGCAGCTCAAGCGAGGGGGTAGCCTACTGGCATTATGGCCTGTTCAACCTTGTGGCTCTCTCAGAGCTTTTGTACGCGTGTAGTGCTGGCCAGATCGATCTGCTCGCGGGCAAGAAGTTGAAGCTGATCGCGGCCTTTCCCGCGAAAATGCAACTCTCTGTCGCCAACTTTGCCAGCTTCGCCGACTGCGATGAATATGTTGGCTTTCATCCTGGCATCATCACGCGTCTGGCGCTGCGTACTGGCGAGTTAACTCTACTCAATCTGCTTACCCAGCCAGAAGACCCGGACAACAATTGGCGCCTGCCCATGATGCTGCGCGATATCCTCTGGTGGGACGGTAGCCAGCCTGCCTGCGTTCCACCAGAGGGCACTCGACTGCCAGCGGGCGGGACCGCGCGGCTGGTAACGCAAACTGAGCAGGGGGCGCCGGTTGTGTTGAGCGTCAAAGCGGGGCACAACGACGAAGAGCACAATCACAATGATGTTGGCAGCTTCCTTCTGCACGTCGCCGGCGAAAATCTGCTGACGGACCCTGGCCGGGGACTCTATTCGCGGGACTACTTCGGACCGCGCCGTTACGAGAACATTTTCGCCAATTCTTACGGGCACAGCGTCCCACGCATCGATGGCCTGTTGCAGGGGACTGGCCGCGCTTTCTCCGGAGCGCTCCAGGGAAGCGCGGACGCCAGCGACTCGGATGGAGAAAAACGGATCGCGCTCGAATTTGCCGCAGCCTACCCCTGTCCAGATCTGCTTAGCGCCCGCCGCGAACTGTGTGTGATCACGCGAGGAGCCGGGGTGGGTGGTGTCTGGCTACACGACCATTTTCAGTTTGCTCAGGGAAGCCACCAGGTCGAAGAAGCCTTTATTACCTGGCTGGACTGCGAAGTCAACGGAGCCATTGCCATCCTCCACGGCCAACACCATAATTTGCGCCTGTCCATCGAACAGCCCCAGGGATTGCAATTCTGCCTGGAACACCTGGAAGAGCAAAGCCAGGCCAACCATAAAACGCAGGTACTGAAACGCCTGACCATTGCGCTGCCAGAGGGGTTAGAGGCCGATGTATATGTACGGATGCAGCTGTGTTGCAAAGAAAAGCTGATCTGTTAAAGCGAGGGAGAAGCAACGAGGGGGATTGTGGATCTGCAAACCTCTCACTTCAGCCCAGATCCCTCATCGCTCTCCCTTACAACGACACATCGCTAGAGGCTGAGGTAGAGCTGACTTATTCCCTTCTTCATGGCCTCATCGACGCTGAGGCAGGCGTGGATCAGGGCCAGGTGGGTGAAGGCCTGGGGGAAATTGCCCAGGGCCTCGCCGGTCGCGGCAAGCTCCTCGGAGTAGAGGCCTAGATGATTGGCATATGACAGCAGGTGTTCAAGGGAGAGGCGTGCCTCTTCCAGGCGACCAGCCTGGGCCAGAACCTCTATCAACCAGAAACTACAGATGTTGAACGTTCCTTCGTGGCCCGCTAAGCCGTCATCGGCGGCCGTGCCGACATCATAGCGATAGACATGTGGCATATGCGTGAGCTCACGCTGAATGCATTCTATGGTCTTCACCATACGTGGATCGCGAGCATCCAGAAATCCGGTCAGCGCGAGCAGCAGCGCGCTTGCATCCACAGCCTTGCCACCGTAATACTGCACAAAACTGCCTTTCTCCTCATCCCAGCCTTTTTCCATAATCTCGTGATAGATTTGCATACTGATTGCTTGCCACTTCTCCAGTGGGGCGGGTAGGCCTCGCTCGCGCGCGATACGCAGGGCGCGGTCAAAGGCCACCCAGCTCATCAGGCGCGAATGCAGGAAATATCTGGTCCCACCGCGTACCTCCCAAATGCCCTCATCCGGCTCCTGCCAGTGCTGAGCCAGCCAGTCGAGCTGCTGACAGAGCTGCTGCCAGCCCTTATAACTTGGACCCCGATAATGCGTATGGAGGTAAATGACATCTAGCAGCTCGCCATAAATGTCTAGCTGGCGTTGTGTGGCAGCGCCATTGCCAATCCTCACCGGGCGGCTCTGGCGGTATCCCTCCAGGTGGTCAAGATGAATTTCGGGCATCTCGTGTCCACCGTGGATGGTATACATGGGTTGGAGTTCTCCCCCCTCATGCAACTCATGTATCCGCGCGCCCAGCCAGCCCATAAAGTCTTCGGCCTCCTGAGTGAAGCCCAGAGCCAGCAAACTATCCAGGGTAAAGGCTGCGTCACGAAACCAGGTAAAGCGATAATCCCAGTTGCGCTCGCCACCGATGCCTTCGGGCAGGCTGGTGGTCGGCGCGGCCACAATGGCGCCTGTTGGTGCATACGTCAGCAGCTTGAGGGCCAGGGCGGAGCGCTGGACCGCCTCGCGCCAGCGCCCTTGATACTGGCATTGGCTGATCCAGCGCAGCCAATAGCGCCGCGTCTCCTTAAATTGTACGTCATATTCTGTCTGCGTTACCGGGTGAGGGAGAAGATCCTGGTCGCGTGCGCTATCCAGGGTAAAGATGGCGGATTGATCTTCGGTGAGCGTAAACGTTGCCAGTGCGCCCTGCTGCCCATCGTCGGTCAGAGGTACTGAGGAGGAGAGGGCCAGCGTCAAAGCGGGGCTACGGAAGACGGCTCCATGCTTGGTCATTTCTAACGTGTGCGTGTCTCGGGCATAGTTAAAGGCGGGGCGGAAGGTGAGCTGGAAGGTGAGCGATCCACGTACAATATGCACCATGCGGATGAGGTGATGCTCATGATGCTCACTTCCTCTCCGTTTGATGGGCATAAAATCGGTCACTTCGCCGACTCCCGCGCTCGTCATAAAGCGCGTTATCAGGATATTTGTCTCGGGGAAATACATTTGCTTCGTACTCAACGGCTCTTCACCGACAGGAGCAATACGGAATGATCCTCCTTTTTCGGCATCGAGCAGCGCGCCAAAAACGCTTGGAGAGTCAAAATCAGGGAGACAGCACCAATCAATTGAGCCATTTTTCCCTACCAGGGCCACGGTGTAGAGATCTCCAATCATGCCATACGCTTCAATCGGAAGATAGGAGATCTCTGTGGACGCCTGGACCCGTTTCGCTTGTGTTTTTGACATAGGGGTTCCCTTCTCTCTGAAGACTGACTCTCAACTCTTCCTTCTCCTTGCAGTATAAGGCAGGCAAGAATTATCGCACCAGCCCACCAGGTAGCCGCGTACGCCAGTAGCGGATCCGCTACTGGCGTACGTGGCTACCTGGGCTGGTATGCGGCTACAGGAGAAGTTTAAGCGTACTGCCAGTCCATGGCCTGGAGCATTTTCTGTAAGGCCTGAGAAGCGCGGCGGAAGAGATCTGGTCCGCTGAAACCCTTGTACTGGCTCGCATTGGCCAGGTGAGGTTCCAGTGAGAGAAAGCCATCATAGCCGTCGGCCCGCAGGCGCTGCAAAAGTTCGGACCAGCGCGCGGCCCCATCGCCCGCGGGTGTGACCTTGCCCTCGGCGTCGGCATCTTTCACATGGACGTAGTCGAGCCAGGGGCGGGTCGCCTCATAGGCATTGGGATAGGGCGTTTGTCCGCATTGGATGTAGTTCGCGGGATCCAGAATTGAGCGAAACGCTTTGTCGCCACAGTTCTGGAAAAGATCGACACAACGCGCGATGGTGTCACCATAGATGTCCTTCTCATTCTCGTGGAGGAGGACGACGTCCGCCGCGCGCGCGCGCGCGATCATTTCATGTAGTCGCTTTAGCACCTCGTCGCGGTATGCGGGTGGATTGGCGGCGTCACTCCCTTTGGGAGGGTAGAAGGAGAACATACGGATAAAGGGTGTTTGCATGACATGCGCGACCTCAATCGCACGCTCAAGACGCCGCAGGTGTTCGTCGAATGGGCTATCGATAGCGACTTTCCCGATGGGAGAGCCGATGCTCGAAACGCCGATACCATGCGCATCCAGCTTCTCCTTAATGCTCTTCAACTGCTGGTCGCTGAAGTCCAGCACATTCGTATTCCAGGCACCACGCAGTTCCATGAAGTGAATGTTTTCGCTACTAAGGACGGCGATCTGCTCATCCAGATCGGGTGAAATTTCGTCGGCAAAGGCTGAGAGACGAATCATTATAGCGTTACCTCCTTATGTGTGCGGGACGATTCATAGATACCCAAAATGATCTCGACGGGATGCTTCGCGGCATAGCCATCAACGAGCGGGGTGCCATCCTCACGAATGGCCCGCATCATATCGGCTATCTGCAAGGCATGGCTGTTCAGGGAGAGCGCAGAGGGTTCCTGGCCCGCCGCGGCGGCGGTCTCCGCCTTGGGGCGACCATGCTCTTTGGAGCCAACGCCGTACGCGCCAACCTCCTTGCTATCATCGCGGGCCAGGTGCAAATAGCCTAGCTGGTCGTCTTCAATAATCGCGGATCCCCTGGTCCCAAAGACCTCGACGCGGGTGCCAACGCCGGGATAGGCGGCTGTGGTGGCGCTGATGGTTCCCAGGGCACCACTAGCGAAACGCAGGACCGCGACCGCCACATCTTCGGTCTCCATTGTATGCGCCAGCGTGTCCGTATACGCTTGAATGCTCTTTACTGGCCCCATCAACCACTGCAAGAGGTCAATCGAGTGGATGCACTGGTTCATCAGGATACCACCACCATCAAGCGCCCAGGTGCCGCGCCACGCGCCACTGTCGTAGTAGGCCTGCGAGCGCCACCAGGGGACAATGGCGTTCCCGAGCACCAGGCGGCCAAAAGCATGCTCCTCAACCAGCTTATGGACTTGTTGGGAGGCGGCATCGAAGCGGTGCTGGCTGATGACGGCCATTTTTACCCCGGTCTCGCGCTGCACTCGTAGCATCTCTTCAATGATTGGCAGCTTGATATCCATCGGCTTTTCAACAATGACATGCCGCCCGGAACGCATGACCTGGCAAGCGCCTTCTCCGTGATAGCCACTGGGTGTGCAGACATCGACGACATCGAGTTCCTCGTTTGCCAGCATCTCCTGCGCGCTACTATAGGGCTTTACCTGAAATTCGTCCGCCAGCTGCTGGGCGTATTCAGGAACAATATCGGCGGTTGCGACCAGTTGCGCATCGGGCAGGCTGGCGATGGCTTTTGCGTGTGTCCGACCGATTCCATTACAGCCAATAATGCCAAAGCGAATTTTTTTCATTGTATTCTTCCTTTCTCTTTCTATCCCTTTACTCCGCCAGCGGTCAGCCCTCCAACCAGGTAGCGCTGGAAGACCATGTATAAGATGACCACCGGTAGGGCGCTCACGATGGCGGCCCCCATCAACTGGCCATACAGAGGCAAGGCCCCGCCTTCCTGAGCCGAACTGAAGGCTTGCAACTGCACGGCGATAGTTCGTGTTTCGGGAGACGTGAGTACGCTGGCAAAGAGTACGTCGTTCCAACCCGCCAGGAAGGAAAAGACCAGGGCAACCACCATGCCTGGAAGAGCGAGCGGTACAATAACGCGCCAGAGAGCCTGTAACCTTGTGGCTCCGTCGACGAGGGCAGCCTCTTCGAGATCTACCGGTATGCTTCCGAGATACGAGACCATGAGCCAGGTAGCGAACGGGAGCGCGAACGTCAGATCGGTAATAATTACCGCTGGGTATGTTCCCACGAGCTTCAAATGAAGTAGCGCTTGTATTGAAGAGAACAGCACGAAAATCGGAAGCAGGAGCATTACACCCGGAACCGTTTGCAGACCAATGAGCGAGTACAGGTAAATGAGGCGTCCGCGAAACTTGAACCTGGTTATGACGTAAGCGGCACCAACAGCCAAAGCCACCGCAATCACGCTTGCTATTCCCGAGATAATCAGGCTATTGCTCATGCCTTGCGCGAGGCTTACCGTAGACCACATCTCAATATAATTGCTAAAAGCCCATTGGGACGGAATCAGGCTTCCAGTGCTGATCTCAGTATCTGGAGTGACCGAGAGCAAGAGTGTATAGGCTATAGGGATCAAAGCAATGGCCAGCAGGATCGCAATGACAACAACGCGTACTGGCAGCGGTAGGATGTCCTGTGCATCTCTCTGTTTTCTCATGATGCTGTCGCCTCTCCCAGGCGTAAAGCCCGAATATACATAAACCCAGGAATTAGCATGAGGATGAGTGTAATCACGGACATAGCACCACCGATCCCAAAATCAAATGACTGGAATGAGGAAACATAGATATTGAGAGGCAGCACATCGGCCTGTACAGGAGGTGGCGTGCCGAATAGCACAAATGGCAAGGTGAAATTGTTGAAATGATGCAGCGTCGAGAGCAGCAGGGCAAGCCCCAGAAGGGGGCGTAGCTGTGGCAAGACAATTCTGGTAAGTTTCTGCCAGGAGTTTGCCCCATCTACCTCAGCGGCTTCATAGACCTCTTGAGGGATCGACTGCAACCCCGCCAGAACCATGATGTAGATGAACGCCCACGAGGCCCAGACATCCGTAATGACCATGGCCCAGAAACTATTGGGCCCCAACAACCAGTAGGTGTTGATATCTGCTACATGTATCGCGGCAAGAAAGCGGTCAACCAGCCCGGTTCTGTTCAAGAACATCATGCGCCATACGAGCGCGGTCACAAACCCGGGCATCACATACGGAATTAGATACAGTGCGCGAATAAGTGTACGGCCACGATACTGAGTATTGACAGTCAGAGCCGCCAGTATACCAATAGGTGTGATGAGCAGGGTCGTCAGCAAGGAAAAAGCGAGACTCACCCCTAGAGATGTCAGGGCAGAGGCTCCGATCACATTACCGGAGGTGAGGGCTGAGATGTAGTTGCTAAGCCCAACCCACGGGGCGTGAAGCCAACTCCGCAGTGTATACTGATCGAGATTCAGAAAGCTAATATATACGGCAATCAGAAAAGGAATGCCTATGATTGTGACAACCAATACAATACTTGGCCACATAAGCCACAACGGTCGTCGGCTAGGGGCATTATTTCTACCGCGTTTAGGCCTCAGTGCCAAAGGAGTCGCTAGCGCTCTTTCTGAAATAGGTTGTATAGACATCTTTGTCACCTCCCAGGGTTATGAGACTCGCACCTGGGCACGAGTCTCCTCTACTCCATGCAGGGCTCAATCCTCAGTGCAACTTGCCCTGGATTTGTTGATTGGCCTGGTCCAGCAGTGGCTTGATATGGGATGGATCATAGCGGTTTGTCACCGCCTCGTTTGCCAGCTTGGTGCTCACACCGGCCAGTGAGATCTGAAGTGGAGCCCAGGCGCCAGTAAATGGAGTGGGCGTGCCCCCTTGTTCTGCCTTGATAAAGGCCGCAGTCTGAGTGTCCTTGCTTGCCAATTCGTTCGCAGCTTCTACGTTCACAGGTAAATCGCCAAAGGTTTTGGTCCACTGAAGCTGGTGCTCTTTGTCTGTTACCAGGTTGATAAATTTGAACGCCAGGTCCTTCACGTTAGAATAGTCGGCGACAGCGAGTGAATCACCGGAAACAATGGTCTCGGCGGGTACGCCATTTGCTGGCATCTGCTGCATGCCATAAGGAACAGTTGGCATAGGTGCGAAGGCATATTTATTGGCTACAACTGACTTCTGAAGCGTCGGCAAGACCGTAGGCGTCACCATAATAAGCATGCCTACTTTGCCATTGGCGAAGGCTTGCACGGCATTGCTTGCTTTCCACGCCAGCGAGTTTGGATCGACTATCTTGTATGTATTTGCCCAGTCAAACCAGAACTTGACGGCGTTCACCGCTTCTGGCGAGTTCATTTGTGCTGTCTTGAGGTCCTGGGAAATAAAATTGCCACCCATTTGTTTGGCGAACATCCACCAGATCTTCCATGGATCGTACGAATCCGAGGGGTCCATTGTGGTTCCATAAACGCCAGCGGAGGGATTCGTCATCTTCTGAGCGTCCTGGATGAACTCGTTCCAGGTCGTAGGAGGAGTAGTAATACCAGCCTTCTGAAACAGCTCTTTGTTGTAGACCATAGCATAAGGGCGCATTAACCAGGGAACGGCAATCTGCTCGCTGGGCGATATTCCAGACATCGAAAGCTGCTGCTTGAAGAACCTGTCTTTTCCACCTACAGCCTGCCAGTCTTGATCAGTGAGGGTGGTGAAACCTTTCGTGGCCTGAGCAGTGGGCACAAACGTGGTGCCCATACTAAATACATCGGGGCCGCTTCCAGTGACAATGGAACTCTGTATCTTTGTCTGTTCCTCGCTGGCACCACTAAAGGTATCCCAGGCAATAGTGGCACCAGTTGATTTCTGGAACTCGTTGGAGATTTGCTGCATCCACTGCTGCTGCTGGGAATGAAAGGTCGTGTTATAGCCTATCAATACATGGAGGGTTTGGCTTGTGCTGCCACCACCACCGCATGCCCCAAGTAGGAGCGATAGCAGCATGAGCAAAAACAGCCAGGAGCAAGCGCGTCGGGGAATTGTTTTCATAGTATTGTTTCCTTCTTGGGCATTAAGCTGAGTTTGACCCGTTTTCGTAGCATCAGAAATGTAGGAGGTAGGCAGGTAAATACATCCGCTCTAATGATACTCAAAAAGTGTCAACATAAAGAATCACAAATCAGCGAGCCTTTATTGTGATAATATAAATTAAACATGCGTATAAGTGCAAGGAGAATCGATGTCACTCAAGTGAAAGTTTTGTGCCAGTTTTGTGCCAGTCACTTATGGATGGGTTTGTTTTCAAGAAATTATATCGACAATGTGGCTCGCGATCAGTACACTGTGAAATAGTCATATTGCGAAGGTAGGTAGTAGATGCACACCAATGATGCTTTGCGCACACTTCGTGAGAGCCTGAATCTCTCGATGCAGGAAGTCGCGGAAGGCGCGAACGTCTCTTTTAGAACCGTCCTGCGCGCTGAGCAGGGGTATCCGCTAAATCCAGGGTCGCGACAACGGCTCTGCGCGTTTTATGGGAAAACAGCCGATGAGCTGGGCTTAGTCCCCCAACGTAGACGAGGCGAGACTGCTTACCAATCACAGCCTGAGCCAGAGATCAGGCAACAGGTGCATGACCTGGATATGTTGCAGGCAATCATCCAGAAGATGCAAGTAGCGGCGCAAAACCTCGAACAAGAGGAGATTGATATGAATCATTCACGGCGTTTCTTTCTCCAGGCGCTTGGGGTGGCAGGGATTGCTCTTACCACCTCTTCTGAGGCATCACTCTATCTTTCTGCCGTCACGCAAGAGAGGCCAGGCCAGATCCAAAAAGTGTCGGCGTCAACGATTGAAAACCTGGCGCACATTACCCAGCAGTATCGCGCCCTGCATCGCGCGGGGGTCGCCATTGAGGATGGGCTGAGAGGTCATATTGCTCTGATTCAAAGCGCGCTTGAGAATACCCTCCATGAGGGATCTCGCCGCGAGTTGTGGCGCATTCAAGCGCAGTCTCAATTGCTGGCACGGCAGGCGACCAGCAGAAAACGTGAGCTTGGTCGGGCGCGCACCTGGAATGAGTCTTCGATAGCCTCGGCCCAGTATAGCGGCGATGCATATTTGATGGGGGCAGCTCTCGGGCATCTGGGACACTTATATCTTACCTGGCAGCAAAATCCCCAGGGCGCGCGCCAGCTCCTTGACCAGGCGCGAGAGTATGCCGGGGCGCATCCCATACGAGGCTGGTTCTCGATAGTGAATGCCGCGATTGCCGCCACCGAGGAGAACGCGGACGAGTGTAAGACCTCGATTGCGCAGGCCCTTGAGATCGCCCATGACGTATCGCACCTGGCGGAGGCCGATGATCCATATTACACAGATTTCAATACAGTGGGCGTCAAAGCCTTTGCTGGAAATTGTCTCTTAAAAGTTGGAGAGCCGGTCCTCGCACTGGAACAGCTTACATCGATTGACGCCAATGCGCTTTCAAGCAATCGCCATGCCAGCGCTCTCCATGATATTGCCAGCGCGTATGAGGCTCTGGGAGACTTAGAGACGACCCAAAAGTATGCCTTGCGTTCCCTTGATAAGGCGCTGGAGACTGACCGCCTCTATATCATTCCGCGCTGCATTACCCTGGCACAAAAGATCCAGGCCAGGGCCCCATATGATAGCCATGCCTCTGCCATCGTGGAATATGCCCAGTCCGCCCTGCAGACAAAGAGGCTTGGATAAATTGGTTCAACGTCATGCGCTGCGTTAGCAGCGCATGACGTTGAACCAATTTATCCAATGACAGCCTGACACATAAACCAGGGCTCTGCCTGAGCATAGTTTCAGGCAGAGCCCTGGTTTATGTGTCAGTTTACTCTTTTAAAAGTAGGTGAAAGAGATACTATTTCTCAGCCTTAACCCTGTTTATTGTTTATGAGAATCGTTTAAGCCTGAAATGAATAGATTGATAAGCCAGTGGAAACTGACGTCACGATCGACTGGGAGGGCAAAGCCTCCGGCGGCTTCAAGAGAGATAAAGCCATGTACGATGCTGCGCAAGCTGCGAATAGCATGGATACTCTCTTCTTCACTCAGGTTGTAGGGTGCGAGGATGGCTCGGATCACCTCGATAATTTTCCTGGCGATGGCCTGGGTCTCCTGGTCGGATGGCGAGGGCGCTTGCTGGGTAAGAGCATAGCGCCCCGGCGCCTTCCTGGCATAGGCTAGATAGGCATCAGAGAAGGCAAAGATGGCGTCTGCACGTGACTTGCCCACGCTTGCGCGTGTAATGGTCTCCGATAAATCGCGCAGACATGAGCGCGTGAGTTCCTGCTTGAGTCCAGGTAGCCCTCCAATATGATTATATAAGGAAGGAGTTCGCACTCCCAGACGCTCGGCAAGGCGGCTCAGTGAAAGTGCCTCTATCCCCTCCTCATCAACCAGTTTTGCCGCAGCCTCCACCACGGCCGCCTTATCCAAACCCACTCTATGCGACACGTGCTTGTTTACCCTTCGCCTTTGCCAATGACATTTCCAGTTTGCGAATTGCTCGCTCCATCGCCGGTTGGGGATTGTTGAGCATGCGGCCATGACCTACGGCCAGCAAATCTGGTTTGAGTGCCAGCAGCTTGCGTGCGCTCTCCAGGGAAAGCTCCTTGCGCCAATCAGAGAGGCCCGGAAGGGGAAAGAGAGGAACGAGCGTTCCCGAAACGGCTACCCCTCCCAGTGTCTGAAAGGTATCGCCAGCGATCAGAGCGCTATCCCTGGTATCGAGGAAGGCCACATGTCCCGGCGAATGGCCAGGCGTTGAGAATACTTCGAGCGAACCAATCCGATCCCCTTCCTTCAAAAAACTGGTTGGTTTTGTTACGCACTTAGAGCCGCCAGGCTCCTTTCCTGCGGGCTCAGAGGGGTCCAGGCTTACGTCGCCAGCCATGAGACGAGCGTCCCGAGCACTAATAGCTACCGGCACCTCTGGTAACAGGGCGTGGAGTGTATCGAGCGAGCCAACATGGTCGATGTGCCCATGGGTCAGTAGAATGCGTACAATTGGCAGGCCCAGCTTCTCTGCTTCCTGCATGATAGCTTTGGCCTGGCTACTAGGCCAGGATGTATCGATCAAGGTAAAACCATCGTCCTCACGTACCAGGTAGCAATTGACGCTACCCAGATGGGTCAATTGATAAAGATGTTTGCCCGCAGCTGTAACTTTCATTGCTCTCACCTTCTTGTGCTAAATCATTTTTCCTTTATACTAACGTGGTTATATTTTAAACTAATCACATTAGTTTGTCAAGAAGGATAAATTGAACAATTAGGTATGCTTAAAACGGGTTCATATCTCAGCCATGCGTGCAATCTTCCGGAGTGAAGGGGGACAAAATGCTGCCCTCTCCTTCACTTCCCTTTACCTTTTTTCTACTATGCGTGGATGGGGCGGCAGAGGAGGAGGAAGGTGAGCAAGGTCGCCAGGGCGAAGGCTGCTATAGAGGCCGCCATTGGGAGCGCACTCGCGCTGCCACCGAGGCCAACCAGGGGAGCGACGACCGCGCCAATCGCCAGTTGCAAGACACCCAGCAAGGCGGCGGCACTTCCAGCCGTTCGCGTATTTGCCATCGCCAGCGTTGTCGCGTTCGGCATGATGAGACCAAGGCTGGAGGTCAGGATAAAAAAGGCTGGCAGGATGCCGATAAGCCCGATACCGCTCAGGACAACCACGAGCAGGGCCACACCACCAAGGGCGATCATGGCGTAACCATAGCTCAGGAGATGTTGTGAGGGAACACGGCCAACCAGCCTGGCATTGACCTGGGCCATGATGACGATACCCAGGGCATTAATGCCGAAGATGATGCCCAACAACTGGGGCGAGATCTCATAGATGTTCTGTAAAACAAACGGCGAGACAGAAATGTAGATGATGCAGGCGGTAAAGGCAAAGCCACAGGAGAGGGCATAGCCTACGAAGCGCCGGTCCATTAGCAGTTCACGGAAGGCACTCAGGGTTGTTGTGATGCCCCCACGCTGGCGCTGGCTGACAGGCAGTGTCTCTCCAAGTCCAAGCGCCGAGACGGCGAGCAGCAACACGGCGGCGAGTGCGAGGGTGACGAAAATGCCATGCCAGGAGGTCACTCTAAGCAGTTGTCCACCAAGCAGCGGCGCGAGCATCGGAGCCAGGCCGTTGATCTGCATCAGCAGGGAGAAAAAGCGCGCCTGGGCGATTCCGCTGTATAGATCGCTGACCATCGCCAGGGCCAGCGCCACGCCAGCCGCGCCCGCTACGCCCTGGATAAAGCGCAGGGGAATGAGGATCGCCATGGAAGGGGCAATGGCACAGAGTAGCGATGTGAGCACATAGACGGCGATGCCGATAAGCAAGGGCCTGCGCCTGCCCCGGGCATCGCTGATGGGTCCCGCGACTATCTGTCCCAGGGCCAGGCCAAGAATAAAGGCGCTCAGGGTCAACTGTGCCTGCGAGGTTGTGGCCGACAAATCGTGGCTCAAGGCTGGAAGCGAGGGGACATACATATCATTCGCCAGCGGCCCCAGCGCTCCCAGCCCACCTAGAATCAAGACATGACGTGCCCGAATGCGTGCTGAGGGCTTCTCTCCCTGTTTCTGCGTATCCACTTGAGCATCAGCAGTAGATAGTACATTATTCTGCTCATCAGGTTGTATGGATAAAATGTTTTCAGCCATCATAGCTCCAATAGTTTATTTTCAATCTCTCACCCGTGGTGTGCTGGGAGTGGGGAGTCGGTACGTATGCACTGACTCCCCACTCCCAGCACACCACGCTATCCCAGATGGTGAAGTGGATTGATCATTCATCACTTGCTTGTCAGCAGTATACTTGATTTTGTATAATGAGCGCAAATCATATTTGTCATAAACTTATGAAGGACATACATATGAACTTCTCACAGCTCCAAAGTTTTGTGGCCCTGGCCGAAACGGGCAGTTTCACGGAGGCGGCCTATACAATTAACCTGACACAATCGGCGGTAAGCCACGCGCTCTCGGCGCTTGAAAGCGAGCTGGGCGTGACGCTGCTGGAGCGCAATCGTAAGGGCGTTGTCTCGCTCTCTCGTGTTGGAGAAAAGATCCTTCCACATGTGCGCCTCCTCCTGGCCCAGGCCGAGGCGATTGAGCAAGAGGCAAAGGTAGCGCGTGGCGAGGCAGCGGGGAAGGTGCGCCTGGGAAGTATCGAATCGATGATTCCTCCGCGTTTGTTGGCTAGCATGCTGACGCGCTTTCGCGTCGCATATCCCGACATTGAAGTGGTGCTCTTTGAGGGATCCATGCACGAGGTGGGAGACTGGATCGAGCAGGGCGTAATTGACGTCGGATTTGTATTGCTACCCGCGCCAGGGATTGATGGAACGCTGCTCACGACTGATGAACTCTGCGTGCTACTTCCGCCTGGACATCATCTCCAGACACGCAAGACGCTTATGCCAGAAGAGCTACGCGAAGAGGGCTTTGTGATGGAGAAGACCCAGTGCACGCTGAACCTGATGCGCAGAGCTGGCTTCGTGCTAGACAAGTATAAATCGCAAATTCGCTACCAGGCCAGCGATACCGCGACGATTCTGGCCATGGTCCGTGAGGGGCTGGGTATTACCTTGATGCCGCGTAAACTCCTACCCAGTAAACTTGAGGGAGTCGTCGCCCTCTCACTCAATCCCCCTCAGGATCTGCGGATCGGTCTCGCGGTCAAGTCGCAGGATGCAGCGCCACCAGGAGCCAAACTCTTTATTCAGACCGCCCTGATCTGTGCCCAGGCCCAGGCCGAAGCCACGGCCTGAGCAGCCATAAGAGAGCAACTCATATATTACGCTTTTATGGCTTTTATCTGATCCCTATATAAAGGAGCAGATTCGCATTTTTAACCTCATATCAAAAGCGTTTGGACCGGCATCTAGAGCGGATTTAAGCGCATTTTTGCGTGCTAAATTTTAATGGGCCATGTGTAGCATGTTCGCGATAGAGTGCGCGAGCACGGCGAGCAGGCCACAAACTGCCATAACGCCAAGGATGTAGGGGATAGCCACGGCTATAATCGACTTTTCGCGGCTCAGCCCATGAACGCCCATGACAACCGAGGTGTTGACAAAGACACCATAGAAGAAGAGCGCGACACTGATAATGGGAGCGAAGAAAAGTGTTGAGAAGTGCAGTGCCACAAAGACGGTAATAATGAGCGCGCCGATAAATGTCAGCGGGACCTGGTAGAGCAGCATATCGAAGCAGTGAGAGACGAAGCGCCCATGACCGCCAAAGGCCCGCGCCAGCAGGTATTGCAAGGCCGCACCCACGAAGAACAGGAGTGGCACAAAGACGACCTTGAGGCCAAAGGCCGCGAGGGTCGCGCCCACGGTCAGGACATCCATAAAGCCAAAGAAGACGTTTGAACGTGTATCGATCCCGCTGGAGGTATCCCTGAGCACACTACGCAGCAGGCCCAGCGCCGCGGGAATAATCAGCAGCAGAGCGAGTTGGATCCAGACCAGGCTCCAACGCGCATACTCGGCGGCCTGGGCAAAGACACGTGGCTGCGGCGTCGTGACGGCCCTGGCATAAAAGGCGGGCAGGCGTGTCGCGGGATGCTGCGCCGCGAAGGAGGACGGAACATTTCCGCCTGGCATATATTGAGGTTGTCGTTTCATTGCGTACGCCTCGATTCCTCGAAAACTGATGTGACCATGTCAGTAGCTAGCATGCCACTTTCTTTTCATTTTACCGAGCATCGAGAAGCCAAAAAGCCCTCCCGCAATGTCGTCCCCCATAGTGTGGGACTCCTCTCCCGCCGCCTTATGGCAGTAGGAGATGCAGGTCGCCGAACTCATGCCAGAGATATTGCTCTTGCAACGCTGCGGCATAGGTCTTCCGCAAATGCTCACGACCGGCCAGCGCTTCGAGCATGAGCAAGTGCGAGGCACGGGGCTCATGTAGGCCTGTAAGCAAGGCATTGACCGCTCGCAGCCCACGCTGTGGCGTGATCACCAGGCGTGTCCATCCCTCCCCCGGATGCGTGACACCATCCACGTCCGTAACGGTCTCCAAAGCGCGTACAACCGTCGTGCCCACCGCGACGACGCGTTTATGATTAGCATGAGCAGTATTTATGGATTTGGCGGTTTCTACGGGCACACGATAATATTCCTCATATGGCGGCTCATGCTCCTCCAGGCTGGAAACCCCGGTGTGGAGCAGCAGGGGCACAATCTGAATACCGCGAGCAACCAGGCGCGCGATGAGTTCAGGCGTAAAGGCGCGCCCCGCCGAGGGCATCTCGGCACTTCCATACTCTGTCGCGTAGACCGTCTGATAGTACTCAAGCGGCCAGGCTTCCGGCACATAGTTATAGCGAATGGGGAAGCCATAGCTCGCGAGATATTCCTGAAGTGGTGAGGCAAGCTCAATAGTCGCAATCCAGAGCCTCTGCCTGGCGGGCTGGAGCCTCCCTTCCCCGGCGCTGTATGGTGTGAGCAGGTGCAGCGAGGCTCCTCCTGGCAGCGGTACCCGTTCGCCAGCCTGCATCTCAGAGAAAGGGAACGTCCGCTCACCTTGTTTGAGGCGAACCTCAACGATCCACAGATTGGCGGGCAAATGTGTCGAGAGGTGAACTTCCAATGGAGTGCCATCCGCGCGGGTCGCGCTGAGCGCGGCGTTCATCGTTCCACTGGTATTGACGACGAGCAGGTCGCCTGGCTCCAGAAAGTGTTCTATCTCACGGAAGCGGTCATGAAGAATATGGTCATTGGCGCGATACGAGACCATCAGGCGCACCTCGTCGCGCGCCAGGCCGCGAGCTTCAGGCGGCCTGGTCGCCTCAAGCTCGGCTGGCAGCACAAAATCAAGCGATGCGTCTAACGCTGTCTGGATAGGTAAGCTGGTCATGAGTGTGCTTCCTTCCCCGGCAGGGCGCGTGCCTGGTAGCGACCACTGGGATAGTCGCCCTTGATGAGTTGAAGCAGGCCCGGGACGCTCTCCTCTGGCAGCGGGCGATCAGAGATGTCCTCGCCTGGGAAAGCCTCCTGGTGCATCTGGGTGCGCATATCGCCGGGATCGACCCAGTAGACACGCCAGGCTTCCTGCTCAGCCGCCAGGATATGTGAGAGTTGCTCCAACGCAGCCTTGCTTGAGCCATAGCCACCCCAGCCCGCGTAATTCTCGATGGCGGCATCACTGGTGATATTGATAATCCTGGCACCTGGCAGTAAAGAAGGCTGGAGCGTTTGCAGCAGTGCCAGAGGTGCGATGACATTGGTGCGGTAGACCTGTTCCAGCGTCTCAAGTGGATACTGCAACAGTTGAGGCTGAGGGCTGGGTCCCAGGATGCTGGCATTGTTGACGAGGACATCGAGAGAACCAATTGTGTGTAGCGCATCGGCGAGCGCCTGGCGATGCGCAGCGTCTGTGATATCTCCAGCGATGGCGATTACCTGCGTCTCGCGCGCAAGCTCCTGACGAGTTGCCTCCAGGGCCTCGTCTCCACGCGCATCGATCACCAGGTTCCACTGTTCTTTCGCAAGCTGGCGAGCTAACGCCAGGCCCAGGCCCCTTGAGGCTCCCGTAATTAGAGCGGTTTGTATATGTGGCATGCTAAGCTTCTCCCTTTCAGTTGTACGTTCTTTGTTTTCTCTGCTCGTACTGTACCTGAAAAAGATGCGCTGCGGATTGTGCAAGAGGACAGAAAGCCTTTGCCCCTTTGGACAGGTTCATATCTGCACACTGGTTGACTTCTCGCGCCTGTGGCGCTCGCCCTGGTTTTATAGTATGATGCGGGCTGGCAGCCACAGGCTGCCAGCCCGCATCATACTATAAAACCAGGAAGCCCAGTGCCAACGTGATGCGCTTCTACCTGCTCGCCAGCCCGCATCATACTAGCGGTGGCTCTGGCTCAGATGCCTCGTGAATTTGAAAGGTGTGCTTGATTGCGGCACTCTTTCCAAGCATGATATTGACGCCGCAGTAGTTGGTAGTATCCAGCTCAATGGCGCGCTGAATGCTTTCCGGGCGCAAACCGGTGCCGGTAAAGATATGCTCGACGGTAATATCGGTAAATATCTTGGGATCTTGCTCGGCACGCTCGCCATGGACGCGGATCTCATAATGGGTGACATCCTGACGCATCTTGCGCAGAATCGAGAGGATGCCAATGCCAGCGCAGCCAGCCAGCGCCCCAAGTAGCGCCTCCATCGGGCTGGGACCCTGATCCTCTTCTACTGAGCTTAAAACAATGCGATGCTTGCTGCCAGAGTCAATGGTAAAGGTGCTGGTACCGGTACTTTGAGCACGCACGGATAATGGTTTGGTCATTGCCCCTCCTTGGAGTGCAGATAAATATCACTGATCTCTTGCTATGGTATACATTGCAAGGTGACCGATGTCAATCTTTTGGGAGCAAATCTCCGCCCTCATTCCACTCCCCCTGAATTTTCCCCTGACCGACATGGAAGATCTGGATCATGCTTCGATACACCGCTTCCTTGCTTTCGGCATACGTGCCCCGCCAGCTTGTGCGTATCACAACTCTGTCGCCCTCGGCTACCAGGTCATCGATAGTGATACGCAAATCAGGAATCGCGTCATATAACATTGCAAAATACGTCCGCACGCCTTCTGGCCCCACTGCCTGCTCAGGCGTTGAGTGATCCACAAAACTTTCGGCGAAGACCTGCTCTATCTCTGCCAGGTCCCTTTCATTGAAAGCCTTATAGAGGGCAAGCACCTTTTTTTTGTTCTCTGCTACTGACATGGTGTAGGCCTTTCCTGATAGTTCTATATGGAGGGGTTGTATATTGATAGTTGTTCATGGGGTTAACCGCTTACAAAGAGAGACTATCCCGATCACTGTAATCAAACAGAGCCAGAATAGTCTCTAGTATATACTAAAGGATGGGAAGTTGTCTTACTTCAGCTTACTCACTTGCTCAACCAGTTCCATAATCTCAGGTGTCAGGCCAGGAGAGAACTCTTCTGGTCGTTCAGGACCAGGCGTAAAAGGGACACCTTCAGGTGGTTTCTCGGGTACCTCCAGTGGTCCGCCAGTAACAGAGGGCGCCTGCCCCTTAAAGACTTTGGCCATCTCAGAGCCATCAAGCCGCCAGTGATACTGCTGATTATGAAGGCCCTTCTCCATAAGTGTGCGTACTTCGGGAAACTTGGTGGCATCGAAGTTTGGGATGGGAAGGACTTTTCCCCAGTTGATACCCAGCGATTCCAGGGCCTTGGCGTAAACGTTCTCATGCGCGTGATCGCGTACAATCAGGTAAGAGATGGTGGAGCGTGCCGTTTTATTATCGGTCATTTCATAGAGGCGGCATTTCTGTAAACGTCCCGTTGCCTCCAGCATCAAATTGTAGATGAGATCGAGCGTGAGATTCCCACTATTGTAGACATATGAGCCAGACCAGGGATTGCCCGCGGCATCAATAGGCATCGCACCCTGTGAGGCCACCAGGAAGTGGTGAATATTTCCCTGGTGCAGGGCCATATTTAAGGGCGTGGAACCATTGTGTCCAGGCATGTTTTGGGTCGCGGCATCGAACGCGCCCCCTTTTGTCTTGTAGCCAGGCGCGCCATCTACCAGGCGGTTGATGGTGGTCGCAATCAACTCCACATGGCTAATTTCCTCTATCCCGACTCCCTGAATCAAATCGAGGTAGGGTTTGGCTTTGCCGCGGAAGTTAAAGCTCTGGAAGAGGTACTGCATCATCGTGCGCATCTCACCAAATTGCCCGCCCAGACCTTCCTGCAATGCATTTGCCGCAGCGGGATCAGGCTCGTCAGGAACGATCTCATTGATCAGCTTTTGAACGTGAAAAAACATGCAGTTTTCTCCTTTGCACGTGACCACTCTGCATTACACATCGTCGTATGTCCCGGTCACTGTGCTAACACGTTCAAGCAATGGAGTGGTGTTACAAATTTTTTGTGGAGTTTTCGTCCTGTGGAAAAGTTGCCCGTCGTATTTGTGGAGATAGAATGATGACGCATGAGAAACAGAAAAGCGCGCCCCAAATGATATTTATAGCGGTAGCAATACCATAGACTTGTAGCACAACGCCAATAGTCGCGGGTCCCAGGGACGCAAAGCCAAAAAGAATGAGACGATACAGGCTACTCACCCGCCCCTGAAAAGCATCGGGCACAACAGCCAGGCGATAGCTTGCCGTCAAGAGGTAGGCAACGGAATCGATGAGGGCGAGAAATGCCACTATACTACCGAGCCAGAGCGGGTTCGTATACAATCCATACAACGGCCACGCGAGTACAAAGACGATGCTAACCGCGCAGAGTCCCCAGCCAAAGCGAAGGCGGGGTTGAAGATACGTCCCAAGCGCATTTCCAAGCAGGTTACCAATCCCGGCTCCAGCCAGAATCACTCCTACTATTCCTTGTGGGAAACCAGCCTCTAGTCTAATGGCAGAGATGAGCAATACATTCAGGATGACGATCACCTCAAGGAAACCAGAGAAGAAGGCCAGGAAGCCGACCAGTGGATGGGTGCGCAACCATTGCAGGCCAGTTAAGATCTCGCGTGCGATGCCCTGCGTCGCCTCGCGGCGTTGTTCCTGAAAAGAGGTTCGTATACATAGCAACGAGATCAGTAATACTATGTAGGAGATGGCATCGGCGAGAAAGGGAAGTGCACGACCGATAGTCAAGAGAAAATTGCCCAGCGGGGGCGCGAGCAGCGTTGTCGCGCTATAGGTAATCTCATTCTGCGTCAAGGCCAGGGGAATCTGGCTTTTAGGCACAACGCGTGTGAGTGCCACCACCTCAGCCAGGCCATAGAAGACTGAAGAGGTTCCAATCAGGAAAGATAACACGTAGAGGCAGCCAAGCATGATGGCAAGGGGAAACTGCAAAACGAGACAGACGACAATTAAGAGCGCGCATAACATCAAGCAACAGGTGCAGACCAGCATGATACGCTTGCGGTCCCAACGATCCACCAGGGCACCGGCAGGCAGGCAAAAGGCTGTTCATCCATAAACAGGGAGTACTTTCAAGTATGACTACTTTTCCAAACAATGCTCGTAAATAGGCGAGATACCCATATCGAGCAATTCTTTCCTGGTAAGTTCCTGTTGATCTCCCAAACGGTAGTAATGGGCTGGGCCTGGCGTTTGTCCTTCTGGCAGGCTTGCGGGATTGTTCGCGATTAGTGGATAGAGCGGGTCGGGTTCAAATACATAGCGTGCATGGTAAAGCAAGCACGGCCAGGAATCCTCCTCCCAGTTTTCATTCCCATTCCCTATAAATTTTTGCTTTTTGAAGGCGAAGACTCCTTGTTCGCATGTGACGGTCGCGTTGAACGAAGCAAGGGGCCGAATAGGCGTGCTATAAGCCGAATCCAGGGACTCATACACTTTTATGCCAAAGAAATACAGCAGGGCCGAGTTCCGAGTCAGAGTCTGAATCGAAAAACGACCTTTGGCACGTGTATTAATACTCTGACCAGAAGCCACCATTTCAACCGTTTCCGAAGCAGAAAAGTTCAGAAAATGCCCTTGATTGGTACAGAAGGGCCTGGCAGCAAAATGGCCGGGAATTGGCAACGGTTCAACGCTAGCTCTCGGCATAGATTTCTCCTTGTTTTATGTTATGGCCTTTGATAGAGGAGGCTTAGCTTTCCTCCTGGGCCAGAGGCAAGGTAAACCAGAAAAGCGATCCCTCGCCTGGTACGCTATGTACCCCTACTGTTCCCTGCTGGCGCTCAATAAGGGCACGACAGAGGAAGAGGCCCAGACCCAGACCTACGGAGGAGCCATCCTGCACCTCAACCCCTTTGACGCGATAGGAGATATCCCAGATATTCTCCAGTTCATCCGCAGGAATACCGGTGCCATAGTCCTGAACCTGGACCTGGGCCACGCGCGATGCCTCTCTCTCTTCTATGGTCAGCATCACTTTGATCGGTCGATCTGGCATGGAGTATTTCATCGCGTTACTCAGCAAGGCATTCAGGGCTTGCTCCACACGTTCGGGGTCGGCGTGAATGGCAATTTGGGACTCCTCCTCTGGCACAGTCAAGTCAATTACACGATCCATCGCCGCCTCATGCGTATTCTGAACCGCATTCTGTACAATCTGTACCAGGTTGCAGGGGCGCATGACGATAGAGATCTTGCCCGATTGAACGCGTGAGACATCCAGGAGATCACTAATCATTTTGTCCTGCTCGTTTACGCGGTAGACAATGTAATCAAGCGGCTGCTGAAGGCGTTTGAGATCAGCACCAAGCGTGGACGCGTCGATCTGTTCCTGTTGTCCCACCTTGCGCCGAAGTTTCTCCAGGCGCCGCAGGGCAAGCTGAGCATTGCCTTTGATCGTGGTCAGGGGGGTGCGTAGTTCGTGCCCAGCAGCACTGATAAAGGACTCGAAGCGTTTACGCGTTTTGAGCAGGGTCTGCTCTAGTTGCTGGATTGTCTCTGCCTCGGGTGACGAGCCGCTTTCCACTCCCTGGGCAGCAGGCTCTTTCTCCGCCTGAAGCACCATCTGCTCTTGTGGATACTGTGGATGTTTTATATTGCGTGCTTGAGAAGCATCTGAACTGCCCATTATTCCCTCGCATTCATTTCTGTGTTCTGGCCCCTGGATCATGCTAGCTCTCTCATGCCATCCCTATCCACCATGGATTTCTCGGTAGAAAGAGGGGAATTGTCCTCCTCTACCACGCCTTACTTCCCCTAGTACAAAAATACTTAACGTATTTGGCTTTTCCTTGTTATACCCTTCTTATAGATCCAGGCTGGATGTGGGACGCGACTGCTGAGCTAACGGACTATTTCTTCGATCCGTCTGAGGATCCTGCAATAGCACGAGCATCCGTGGCAAGAAGTTTCGCATCTAGCAGCCTGCATAGCGATGAAGCGCTTGCATCAATTGCTTTGCGTATGTTGGCGGATGGGGGCAGAGATCCTGTGTCTCTATCTTGACGACCGGCCCTTCAGTAAATGAGTAGAGACAACTTCGCCCCTCAATCGCCCTGGTCTTCCCCTGGAAGAGAGCTTCGAGCTGTGTGGATTCTACCGCAATCATATCCGCAACCTCTTCCTGCTGAAGGAGAAAGCGTGGAGTTGGTGCCTGGTAGTGATACAGGTAGACATGACAAAACTCGCGATCAATAAGCTGATCAATTTCAACCGTGCTTGGGATGACCCCAACAGGGAGCAACTCATGGTATGCAACCGTTATCCCCACCTCCTCCGCGACCTCGCGAACCCCATCCCTGACTGTCTCGCCCGCGAGCAAGTGACCCGCGGCCGTAATATCGAGTTTGAGAGGAAAATCTTTCTTTGAGGCCGCCCGCCGCTGAAAGAGAAGATACGTGCGCGCGCCCTCCTGACGAAAAAACCAGCAATGGAAAGTCTCATGCCAGTGTCCCTGCTGATGGACCACGGCCCGCGGCAGTGTCCCCAGGGGTTGCCTCTGTTCGTCGTAAATAGCGAGGATTTCTTGCTCCACCTCACCCTCCTGAATTTCATCAATAAATGCTATATCCCCACTATAGCATAAAGAGAGGGTAAACTGTCTGATTTGGGGACAACTTTCCTGCCCGTCATTGCTATAAAAACCGTCGGATGGGAGTCTGTGGCGATGGCCGACGAAGCCAGCCATCGCCACAGACTCCCATCCTTGCGGAGCACCGCAAGTGCTGTGGAGGAAGGAGTAGCTCCTAAGGAAGACTCTCTATGTCAAGTCAAAAAACGGTCAATTTGAAACAAGGCAAAAATTGAGAACAGGAGGAAAAACGATGCTTTCAACACGGCATGAAGGAGTGTACCACGCCGCTCAGGCGTGTCAAGCCGCTGCGCTTTCCTTGACACACCTGAGCTTGCGTGGTCAAAAAAAGGCATGCCGAGTTGAAAGGCAAAAAACAGGCGCCTGTTTTGCCTGGGAGAAGGAGCGCTTCGCTCATCTGTGGTTGGTTGAGCACTCACGCTGCACGAGGCGCATGCAGGTGTCTGGCTTGTTCAAAGATCGCAGACTGGTAGTGTTCTCCTTTAAGCCACAGCGCAAAGAGAATGCGTACCCAGACATTAGCCAGCGCACGGACAGCGACGGTGTGGCTTTTGCCTTCCCGACGTTTGCGCTCATAGTACTCGCTGGCCCATGCTTCGGTCTGGATGCTTTGCCAGGCAAACTGCTGCAGCACGTTGCGCAACGGTTTGATGCAGGCATAGCGCCGATGCGGTTTGGCATAGTTGCCACTTTCATAAGGCACTGGCGAGGTGCCAGCCAAGGCTTGCAAACTGGCAGTATCCTGATAGCGCGAGCGGTCATCCCCAATTTCAGCCAACAGTCGTGGGGCAATCCGCTTGCCTGCACGAGGCAGCGTGCGAAAGAGATGACTGTCAGCATGCATCAAAAAAAGGCGCTCAATCTCCTGATCATAGGCGGCAATCTCTTCCATCACGGGCTGCAATTGACGGATCAGAGCAATCAACAAACGCGATTTGGTCCTGCACGTCACTTCATCGGCAGTCAACTGGGGCTGATGCACCTGGTGCACAATCGAGGCCGCAGTCTTCTTTGGCGTTGGATACCCAGTGCTTTTCAACAGCTCAGCAATCTCTTCACACGAAGCGTTCATCGCCTCCTGCGGGGTCGGATAGGCGAGCAAGAAGTGCAAGGTCGAAGGTTGCTGCACCTTGGTAAACAGAGTAAGCGCAACTGGATAGTACGCTTTGAGACAGGCGGTCAGTTGATTGACCAGGCGGGTTTGCATCTGGATCAAGCCATCTTGATCGCGTGTCAGGGCTTTCAGTTCGGCAATCAGCGGGCTATCGGGTTCCAGTCGCCGCAGATCAGCAATTTCCGACCGCCCGTGTTTAGCCAGCAGATACGCATCGATCTGGTCCGTTTTGGCTCCCGATGCCGAACGTTTACGATCCACCGTCTTGGGATTGACCGGATAGACAGCAAAACCTGCTTCCAACAAGTGGGTAATCAACAAGCCACGAGTGGTCTCGACAATGCAGGCCAGTTCTGCCTTGTGCTCTGGACCACAAATGGCTGTCAGACGGCTGGCCAGCTCGTCGAGGCCTTTCGAGGTGTGCATGACCCGAAACGAGGCGAGTTTTTGCCCTCGTTCATCGAGGACGAGAATGTCGTGATGGGTGTCTGCCCAATCGATTCCTGCAAACCACATAAGCAGGTCCTCCTGCTGAAACAACGGTTCCTGGTGAGGCGAGAGGGTCCTTTTACTGCGGCGCTCACGGCGCGACTCTCCAATGATTCGTTTTCCAGGAACCCAGGAAGGCGAAGAGCGATCTTCCTTAATTGGTCAAGCCACGTGGGAAAGAGAGTCTTTCGCCTTCCAGATTCGAGCATTCATACCAGCAAGTGTACCGCTTGCTGTGCCCTTGTGTCGAGAAGGCCTGGTAGTAGTTTACTGTAAAAGGGGAAAAAGAGGGCATCGAGAAGATAGACAAAGAACAGCTAGTGCCCACAGTATCAGTTCTCGCCATCTCCTCGCGAAACACACCTCATTTATATAGTCGCACGAAAGCCAATTTTGTTACATTCTGACAAATATTCCCCTTAATTTGGTTAGTGAATATGGTGCGTGCTGGTGGCCGCAGGCCACCAGCACGCACCATATTCACTAACCCGGCGAGCGCTGCAGGCGCTCGTGGTGTGTTGAGACACGATATCACTATGTTGACAGCGTTTTGAACTCTATGCTATGCTGTAGCAAACGATACACAGTATCAATTTACACGTGCGCTAGTAGAGAAGGCGCAGTTTTGGGGATAGGTTGGCAAGGAAAGGGCCTGCTACAAACCATGCTTGATATATTCACCTATGCTTTTATCCAGAATGCCTTCCTGGCTGGAACCTGCGTCGCGATCATGGCCGCGCTTGTGGGGTATTTCCTGGTTGTACGTGGTCTGACCTTTGCAGGCCACGCGCTCTCCCATATTGGTTTCGCGGGGGCCGCAGGAGCCGTCTTACTCGGGATTGATCCCATCTTCGGGCTGCTTGCCTTTACGGTTGGCTCGGGCATTGGCATTGGTCTCCTGGGCAAAGAGTTACGCGAGCGGGACGTAGCCATTGGCGTCATTATGACCCTGGCCCTGGCGCTTGGCATCCTCTTCCTCTCACTCTATAAAGGATATGCGGAACGCGCCTACAGCATTCTCTTCGGCACCATTCTGGGAATCAGTCAGTTCGATGTGCAGACCAATGTCCTCTTCTGCCTGCTCTGCCTGGCACTCATTGTCCTGCTCTTCAGACCTCTGCTCTTTAGCTCGTTCGATCCTGAAGTCGCACAGACGCGAGGCGTTCCGGTACGCCTGTTGGGCGTGCTCTTCCTTATTATAGTTGCCATCACCATCTCGATCTCCGTCAAGGTTGTGGGCATCCTCCTGATTTTTACCCTGCTAGTGGGGCCTGCCGCGACGGCCATCCGCATCGTGCATTCGCCTGTCAAGGCGATCCTCCTGGCTTGTCTCCTGAGCGTAGGCTATACCTGGCTGGCCATCTTCCTGGCGGCTCTGACGCCGTGGCCTGTGAGCTTCTTTATCACGGCCCTGGCCTTCATGGTTTACCTGCCAGTACGCCTGCTCTCGCCGCTCTGGCTAGGGAAACATGGGCGCGAAGACGCTCTAGAGGAGTCGTTGGCAAGCGACGAGCGCGCAGGCGAGATACAGTTTAGCGGTTCATCGCATTAATGGGGGGAACGGGATGTCAGCATTACTTCAATTGTTTCAGCTCTATCAGAACCAGGAATTTGTGCGTAACGCCTTCCTGGCGGGAACGGTCGTCGCCATCATTACGGCGATTATTGGCTATTTTGTGGTCCTGCGCTCGCAGTCCTTCGCGGGCCACGCCCTCTCCCATGTCGGTTTTGCCGGGGCCACGGGCGCGGCTCTGCTCGGGCTAAGCTCACTCATGGGTATGTTCCTCTTTACGGTCCTGGCAGCCCTCGGGATGGGCATCTTTGATAAGCGCCTGCGCGGTCGCGATATCGAGACCGGGATGGTGCTCTCCTTCGCCCTGGGGCTGGGTGTGCTCTTCTTGAACCTGTATACCCAGTACGCAACCCAGACGGTTGGTGTCCTCTTTGGCTCGCTTTTAAGCGTCTCGACGAGCGATGTTCTGGTGACGCTGATCTCGGGTGCCATTGCCCTGATCATTCTGGCGGCCATCTTCCGCCCCTTGATGTTTAGCTCGATTGATCCCGATGTCGCGCAGGCACGGGGCGTGCCAGTACGCCTGCTCTCCATCGTTTTTCTCCTGCTTATCGCCATTACGGTCTCGGAGGCTGTACAGGTCGTGGGAGTCCTGCTGGTCTTCGCGCTCTTGATTGTGCCTGCCGCGGTCGCGCACCAGTTGACTAATCGGCCTATGATAGCCTTGCTTCTCTCGGTTCTCCTGGGGCTGCTCTTTACCTGGGCGGGATTGCTCCTGGCTCTGGTGGGGCACTGGCCAGTCAGCTTCTATATTGCCGCACTCTCCTCCATATCCTATCTTATTGTCGCAGGCTATAAGCGCTTACGCACACCTGCGCGCTATCAGCCTCAACCCCATCCCAGCCGCGAGTGCATAGGCGAACATACAGCAGTCTGAATTATGAAGCTTTTGAGAAATTAGACGGGCCATGTCTGTACCCATGAGTAGTTCGTGTTCTATATGACATATTCAGCCTAATTTCAGATTTGTGGCATATGCTAGTCTCAACTCGCCCAATCCTGGATGTTGGCGCCTGCATATCACCAGCGGCAAAGCGAGCGGCAGTATCGTGCTGTGGGTGGCACGTAACTAACGATCGTTAGGGCGATAGAACGCAAGCGCATTTTCGTAAAATACCTGGTGTGCAAGTTGTTCGCCAAGCGCCTCGTGAACCAGCGTGACATCCTCATCGCGGAAGGGGCGAGGGGCGCGCGGGCAGGGCAGGTCGGTACCAAAAATCAGGGCTTTGGGATTGCGGTTTGTAATCTCGCGCAGGGCTGTCGATATATCCATATCAACGCGCCCAAAGCCGGAGGCCTTGACATAGGCTCCGCCCTCCACCAGCTTGAGCAGTTCCTGAAAGCCATCGCGAGAGAGCCCCAGGTGATCAATACATACCCTGGGAAGAGCCAGTAGGCGCTGCGAAAGCGGGGCCAGTTCGCGTGAATCTATATACAGCTCCACATGCCAACTCACCAGGCTGTAGATACGATGTGCCATCTCTTCCAGCCAGTTGAGCTGCTCCGCGCTCCCACGGCGCAGGTTGAAGCGCACAGCACGCACACCTGCCTGATTTAGCATCAGGATAACTTCGTCAGAGACGTCAGACAGAAGCTGGGTTACACCTACATACCCTGGCCCCATGCGTTGCAGCGCCTCTAACAAATAGCCCTGGTCATAGGCCTGAAAGGAACCAGAGACAATCGCACCGCCGCGTATATCGAATTGGGAGGTACGCGCCTGGTAATCCTCGATGCGATAGGTGTCGGGGAGATATCCCTGATTAGCAACCATGGGAAAGCGGGGATCAACGATGTGGAAGTGGCTATCAAAGATCGGAGAGCGAGTCGCATCCATATAAACAAAAACCTTCTTCACGTGAGGTAGGTGTTAGAAAAATCAAACTTCTAGCAACCTGCCTCAGTATAGCATAAGCCCGCTACTGGCGTACGCGGCTACTCCTCCAGGGCGGAGGAGTAGCCGCGTACGCCAGTAGCGGGCTATTCTGCTTCCGCAACAGACTTCAAATAGCTGTTTCTGGAGAGGAGAAGATTTTTCATATAACGGGTGAGGACGAGAGTTTCAGCCAGGCGCCCAAGGAAGCCCAGTGGGGCACTGAACGTAAAGATATCTATCATGAGTGTTCCAGAGGACTGCGGAACAAACTCATGAATATGCTTCATTTCCCGAAAGGCTCCTCGAAGCATCTCATCAACAAAACGGTGAGGCCGTTCATAGGCCGTAATTTTTGACGTTAGATGCTGTTTGATGCCGAAATGGACGGCCTCCCAGGTCACGGTATCGCCTAACTTCATGACTCCTGTCGTCACGCCAGCGATTGGACATTCATGGGTATGGTCTACAGAATGACTATGAGCGTCAACATTAAGCGAAAGATCAAAACAGCGCTCCGCTGGCGCCTCAATGTAAGTTTCTAAGCGAATAGTAGGCATGAATTCTTCTCGCTTCTTACTGTTGCATATCTAGCCGATTTAGCGGTTGGAAAAGATATGATAATATACATGTATTCAGCGCGCTTAAAAAGCCTGTAGTGTGTTAGCACTACGTATGACCCTCTCTCTTGTATACTTATATAATAGAAGGATAATGCATGCAAGAACAACCTCCTATTTCACCTCTTGAGTCTCCAATTAGCGGATCCGTCTCCAATATTTTTCGTCGACAACCCGCGAGGTTTGGAGCAGGTTGGTTAAATATTATTACGTTAGTTGGCATTGTCTTCGTTATCTACTATACCGCTATTAATATTCTCTCCGATGGATATGAGTTTAGCCCTGCAAATGCCTTGAGTATTTTGTCTGATGGGCTTCAATCAGGGATGCTATACATCAACGGAGAAGCCCCCGGAATGAGCGCTATTTTATGTTTCTTTCCTTTGTGTTTCTGGTGCTTTATAGTCCTTGTGGCCTTTCTCTTGATGAAGAAGCCATACCGAAAAAAGTCACTCATCATATGGGCAAGCATCCTGCTGGTAGTGTGTCTCTCTCTGACGACGGGTTTATGGATTTTTGCCAGCCTTCCTTGCTCGCTAGAGACGCTTACTGGTTCTAGTCCTGTATGTGCCATGCCAATACGTCCAGGAGTACCGTTACCTCCTCCTGGGCCATAGCTGCTACAGTGTGGCCGTACGCGGCTACTCCTCCAGAGCGGAGAGTAGCCGCGTACGGCCACTGTAGCGGGCTACCTCACCGCGAAGTAGAGGCGATAGGCCAGTTGATCATTCCAGTAGAGTTCTATTTTGCCAGAGAGCGAGACGGGATATGTCAGGCTGATATACCCATGCTTGTTCTGGTTCGCCTCAATAGCGGTCTCTTGCTCCTTATCCTGGATACCATTCGTAAATACCTTGACGGCTATCTTTCCCACGTCCTTCTTCGTTGAGATGTTATAGGTCACATAGAACAAGGTGTCACGGGCAAAGACTTGGTGCTTGTCCAGGGCGATATGGCTATTAGGATCGATACGCGATGTGGTGGTGGCGGAGGTAATAATGCTCGCGCCAGGACCGACCTCGGGGGGACTGGGATTGGGAATATGCGTGGCGATGGTGGTTGGTATAGGAGCTTTCGAGCCAACCATTGCTGACTGATGCTTTGGCCCAAAGAGAAGAAGTGCGCCGCCAACAAGCGCGGCGACAATGAGCACGGCGGCAATAGAGCTTAATATACGTGTCGGGCGGCTCCATCCCGCCTTCTTCGATGAAACATCCATGATAGTTTTCCTTTTTCGTTGTATAGGTAACTCCTTGATGGAGCTAGTTCTTTTTTCCTGTTGCGTCTGCTGCAAGCGTGCCTCCAGGCGTTCCTGGACGCGCCAGAGCGATTCCCTGTTGGCGTGGGCATAGGGGAGATAGCTGCGCTGTACGTCTTCGAGCAGGTTATGCTCGCCAGGTTCAAAAGTTGCAAAGAGGTCCTGTTCGTTGTCGGACATTACCTGCTCCTTCCTGTCTGTTTCCCACTATAGGCGCCGCGCAAGACCTTGAGCGCACGATGCAGAATCATGCGGACAGCGGCCTCGCTCTTAGAGACAATCTGTGCGATCTCACCATAACTTAGCTCATGACCAAAGCGCAATTGCAGAATCTCGCGCTGTGGCTCTGGCAGCTCTCGCATGTGCGTATAGAGCTGTGCGTACTCCTCGCGGCGCAGGGCGACCTGCTCTGGCTGCTGCTCATCGCGCTCATAAAGCATCTCCTCGACGTTCGCCAGGGGAACGCTGGGATGCCTGGTAAAGTGGCGGAAGTGATCGGCCACCTTGTGGTGCGCCACAGACCAGATATAGGCGCGCACTAAATGCTCGTCCTCTTGTAGGGCAGAACCTTTCTCCACTAGCGCTAGAAATACCTCCAGTAGCAAGTCTTCCGCATCCTCGCGCGAACCAACCTGGCATATCAGGTAGGCGAACACGGCGGGCGCGTAGCGCTGATAGAGCGCGACTGACTGTTCTTGTGCCCGGGCTGGTTGATGCATGCATTACTCCACATTTGAGATCTCGCCAGTATATTCGCAAATAACGTTGTTTTGTAACAGCTTGCTACTCATGTACGCGGCTACTGGGGGTATACCTGGCGGACGTGGCTCATTGGGCATGATACAATATGGCCGAGATATATCCATGTAAGCATTTACTTTTATCTATTTTAAGCAGGAAAGACTATTATTCTGGAGGAAGAAGCCTTGAGTCAGTGGACGACAAACGATATACCAGACTTGCGGGGGAAGGTCGCGCTGGTCACGGGCGGCAATAGCGGCCTGGGTAAGGAGACGGTGCAGGCCCTGGCAGCTAGAGGAGCGCATGTCATCCTGGCCGCGCGCAACCCTGAGCGGGGAGAGAAGGCCCGCGAAGAAGTTCTTCAAAGTGTGCCTGATGCGTCTATCAAATTTATGCAGCTCGACCTGGCATCACAGGCCGCCATCCGCGAGTTCGCTGCTAGCTTCCTGGAGACACACCAGCGACTGGACCTGCTCTTCAATAATGCGGGCGTTATGGCCATTCCACGTCACGAGACCAAAGATGGCTTTGAGATGCAGTTTGGCACCAACCACCTGGGACATTTCGCCCTGACGGGCCTCCTGCTCCCACTCCTGCTCGCCACGCCAAAGAGCCGGGTTGTGACCACGAGCAGCATGGCACGTGCCATGGGGCGTGTCAACCTGGATGATCTCCAGAGCCAGAAGGGCTATACACGCTGGTCGGCCTATGGCCAGAGCAAACGTGCTAACCTGCTCTTCGCCTTTGAGCTACAGCGCCGTCTCGCCGCCACAAGCACGGAGACTATCAGCGTCGCAGCCCATCCCGGCTACGCGCACACCAATTTGCAATCGACCAGTGCCACGCTCAGCAACTCCAATCTTGAACTCTGGTTCTACGAGAAATTTGGGGCGTTTGTGGGACAGCCCGCAGCCATGGGAGCGCTGCCCCAGCTCTACGCGGGCCTCTCGTCCGATATCCACGGCGGCGAGCTAGTTGGACCAGGCGGCTTCTCCAGCATGCGTGGTCATCCCCGCGTCGAGACCAAAGCTCAGCGCGAGTACGACCGCCCCACGGCCGAGCGCCTCTGGGACGCCTCCATCGAGCTGACCGGCGTCGACTACGCCCAGCTTCAACAGAATCAGCCAAGCTCTATATAGCAGTCATAATGGCTGGGACGACGCTGCTTTAGCAGCGTCGTCCCTAGCTCGCCTCGTCTGCGAAGGATAGACCAAGCTGGCTAAGGGCGTGACGCAGTTGCGTAATCGTCTTTGGCCCAACGCCATGAAGCCGTTTAATTTCCGCTGACCTGACCTTTGTAAGCTGGCCAAGGTGTCTATAGCCTGCTCCAAGAAGCGCTCGGCGCGCTGGCTCAGACAGCTCTGCTGGCAGGTCACTATTTTGTAAACCCTGGTGTTCCATCTTTAGATCTATTCCTTTCTCATCGATATTTAGCCTCACCAACATCATAACCTACCAAAAGCCCTTGAAACTACTCCAATCTTGCGCAAATAAGACAGGCAGCCACTGAGGCCGCATCTTGCGGCCTCAGTGGCTGCCTGTGCACCGAATAGCTTTATTTTTGTCCTAAGGCGTAGCGCAGTTGGATGACGCCACCTCCGAGGGGTTTGCAGTCCAACAACTGCACATCCTGGTACTGGTAGTGGCCTGTGTCGAGCAAGAGGTTGAGTCCCTTGCCCTCCATTACAGGGGCGACGTTAAAGATGACCTCGTCGACAAGTCCCTGACCGAGAAAGGCATTGTGCAGATCCGCTCCACCCGAAAGAAGGGCTGTGGTATGGCCTTTCCCTTGTAGATAGCTGAGGGCTTCCTGGGGCGATCCCGCGACCTTGACGCCGGGGATGTCTTTGACGCTCTGAGAAACGATGACAATGTCAACTTCACCAAAGGGGTTTCCACCGCTTGCCTGCATGCCCTCGAATGTTCGTCGTCCAACAATGAAGTTTCCCGCAGCTTTCGCCTGCGTCGCGAAATCTCCCAGAGCCTCCATTTTGGGTGGATGCTCAGGACTGGACTGCGCATAGTTTCCATTAGCGGTTAAGGTTGCCCAAAGAATGGTCTTCATGAAAAATTCTCCTATATTTATTGTGTGTTTGACATAAATCAATAGTGATCGATGGTTAGTTCAGGTTTTGAAGCCAGGAGGCGATGGCCTGCCCGATCTCGTCGGGAGAGTCCTCCTGGGGAGTGTGGTGGCCACGCACACTCACCTCGCTTTGAGCGGGCCAGGTGCGGTTGAACGCAGTCTGATCTGAGCCTTGCGTTCCTGGAACGGCCTGTATCAGTAGCTTGGGGACAAGGCTCTGGGAGAGCCACTGACCGGAGGCGGTAACAATCTCTGCGACATCGGCCGGCTCGCCCTCAATAGGAAGCTGGCGTGGCCAGGTGAGCGTGGGGCGGCGCGCCTCGCCTGGCTCAGCAAAGGGGCGACGATACTCGTTCATCTCTTCCTCGGATAGTTTGCGCAAAATGGTCGCGGGCAGGTTGAACTCGATGAAGGAGTTCTGCTCCAGCACCATTTGCTCGCCTGCTGGACCTCGTAGGGCCTGGAAGCGGGAGCGGACGATCTCTGGCATCTGATCCCAGGAGGAGGTCCCGATAACTGCTTCCATATAGGCGATGCCGCGCACGGCTTCCGGGTGGCGACGTGCCCAGTCAAAGGCCAGGGCCGCGCCCCAGTCATGTCCAACCAGGATGACGCGTTCGCGCATATCTAGCGCTTCAAGCAGCGCATCGAGGTAGCGGCGATGCTCGACGAAGGTGTAGGAATCGGGGCCACTCTCGGGCAACTTCTGCGAATCGCCCATGCCGATGAGGTCTGGGGCAATAACGCGCCCCAACCCCTGTACATGGGGGAGAATATTACGCCAGGCATAGGACGATGTGGGATTGCCATGCAGGAAGACAATGGGATCACCCTGACCCTCCTCTATATATGCCATCTCTAATCCTAGAATCTGCTGCCGCTTTTTCTGATAGGGGAATGCTGCGCTTATCATGATGTTTTCTCTTCCTTTCCGAAAGCATGTGTTTGTTTGATGTGCACATCATAGCTTTTAGATGGATGAATTGGCTTCATGCGTGAGGATGATTGCATGCATGATTCGCAGCCACGAAAAGAGGAGGAGCCAGAGGGACGATTAGACCAGGTGAAGCTCGCGTGCGACTTCGCTGGCGGCGTGGCGTGTATGGACGCCCAGTTTGGCATAAATGCTCTGGACCTGAGTACGAACAGTATTGACCGAGACAATCAGTTCATTGGCGATATCTGGGTTTGAACGCTGCTGGACGAGCAGGCGCAAGACGCGCATTTCTTGCGGGGAGAGCGGCTCGACCAGGGGCGATGCCAACGTTTGAGTTCCACTTTGTTCCTGGGTAGGAAAGGCGCTCAGAAGGGTGCGAATATAGGCAAGCAAAGATTGTTCGTGAACCTGGGGCAGGAGGGAGCGTAAAAGGATCGCCATCTGCTCTCCAGCATCGAGGAACAGACGCTGAGCGTTCCCGGCGAAAGTCCCCGCAAGTACTTCGCGTAGCAGATGTAGAGCTTCGGTCTTGCGTTTACTTGCGGCAACGACCAGCACCATCTCGACCTGAACCTCAAGCATGCGGCGCGTATGTTGCGCCTCCTGCGTCGCAAGAAGCAAGCGCTCAAGCTGGTGAGCTGCCTCTTCCAGTTTGCCCTGGCTGCGCAACCAGCGGGCAACGAGTAGGTCTTCCTCTATTGTCTGTGAGAAAATGTGCTGAGGCTTGCGGCCAGTCGCCCAGCGATGGATGGTTATCTGGTCGCCCACGAAGAGCGCTAAACGCGCCTGGGCCGTCTGGACCTCCTGTGAGAGGAGAGGCAAGGAGAGAGGTATCTTGTCGAGGAGGGCCGCGAGTTGTTGTTGGGCAACAACGGCCTGCCCCTGTGCCTGTTGCACACGCGCAAGGATGAACATTGCCCGCACCTCGTAGTACACCAGGTGCTGAGACTGACTGACGGTTATGATTTCCTGTGCATATTGCGAGGCGCTTTCCAGCTCATTGTGTTCGTAGCAGAGGGCGGCCAGGCCATACAAGGCACTGCAAAGCGTATAGATGGGTCCGCCCTCCCTGGCTGAAGCGAGGGACTGGCGATACAGGGCGGTGGCCTGCTGGTTCTCCCCCTGCTCAAAGAAGACCTGGGCAAGCTTAATCATGGCAACGCGCTGGAAATAGTGATTCCCCGCGGCTGCACACAGAGCCTGGGATTCAAGCAAGGCAGCGCGAGCCTTTGGGAAGTGTCCCGCCTCTATCCATTCTTCAGCCACGATGCTCAGGCTCAGGCCGCGCCAGATAGAGTGAGTGCCCTGCGTGATAGGTTGCTTGCCTTGCAGCTGAGGCAGCCAATCCAGTGCCTGTTTCGCATATTGTGGTGCGGCTGGCATGTCGCCCTGTCTCAAGGCAAGTAGCGCGCGAAAGGCATACAGTTCTCCAAGCTTCGCTTGCTGGTTCGCCACGCGGAAACCATGTTCTGCCCTAAGCAAGAGTTTCTCAATCGAGAACTGGGTTGCGGTATCGGGGAGCCATGAAGGGCTCCGAAATAATAGTGTTGTGGCATAGCTCAAACAGAGAACGGGTTGCTGCTCCAGATGCGCGTCTGGAAGCTGTTCCAACCAGCGATACAAGGTATGAGGCTCCTGGATCTCACCTGGGAAGGTCTGCCCTCCAATGGATCGCTCGATCAAGCTAGCGGCTCGATTGTAATCCTGGGCATCCAGGGCCGCATCTATAGCCTCGCCAGGATAGCCACGTGTTTCATACCAGTGTGAGGCACGAGCAGAGAGATAACGCAATTGCTCCTCACCAAGGCGATGCCGGGCCTCATTACGCATGGCTTCGGCGAAAAGCGCGTGATACCGATACCATTGCCCTTCGTTGTGAAGCGGTTCCAGAAACAGGTCAAGATGTTCCAGTTGCATGAGCATTTCCTGGCTGTTATCTTGCACAGTTACTGCGTCGCACAGAGAGGCGGTCAGGCGGGTGAGGATACTGGTCTGGAGCAGAAATTGCTGCACTGGTTCTGCTTGCAGGACAAGCACTTCAGAGACAAAGTATTCCTGGAGAGAGGTATTCCCAAGGGGGAAGTGAGCCAGCGCCTGCTCGCTCTCGGCGTGCGTGCTTGTTCGTTGAAGCGCGAGCTTTACCAGGTGGAGTCCAGCCCCCCAGCCTTCTAGTTGAGCATGCAGGCGCTGAATCGTCGAGGTCTCCAGTGAGAAAGAGAGCGTGTGTTGGAGCAGAAGCGCGCTCTCTTCCTGCGAGAAACGCAGGTCCGCCGCGCGTATTTCATACAAGGCATTGCGGGCGCGAAGGCGCACCAGAGAGAAAGGAGGATCGCTACGCGTGATCATGATCAGATGGAGCGTAGCTGGAAGATGCTCAAGGAAAAAGGAGAGCGTCTCATGGATCAGCGGAGAGGTAATCACATGGTAATCCTCCAGCACCAGAATGCCTTGCGTGGACGATTGAGCCAGAGCGTTGAGCAAGGTAGTTAGCATGGTCTCCAGAGACGAGGGGAGAAAAGGCGGCTGTGGAGCCAGGGAGGCCAGGGTGCTGTACACCTCTTGCAGATCCACTCGAAACGCCTGGCAGGCTGCGATCAAGTAGCGCCAGAAGCGCAGCAGATCATTGTCAGAAGCCTCCAGAGAGATCCAGCCAAAGGGCAAGCTGGCGTGTTGGGTCGCCAGCCATTGGGAGACGAGGGTCGTCTTGCCAAACCCAGCAGGCGCCGAGAGCAGCGTGAGAGGGACTTCGCAGCCAGCATCGAGCAGTGCCAATAAGCGTGAACGGTCGAGAAGAGAGGCATGCAAGCCCGGCGGAGACAGTTTGGATAAGAGGAGCGGAGACGCTGCAACGGGAGCCGGTTGGAGCGTGGCTGGCGCTTGACCTGGCTCTTCTAAAGCAGGCTGATGCGCATCAGACATCCCTTCTAGCAAGCGAGCGATTTCCTCTAAACGCGCATACGTAAGGTCTGTTGTTTTGCCGATATAGCGCTTGACAATGCGCTCACGCAGACGACGATACGCATACCAGTAGCTGCTCCCGCGTTGCACCCGCTGCTTGCGGGCGGTATAGTGAATACCTGAACGGCTATGAAAGGCAAAGGAGGCGTTTTGCTCAAGCCACTCACTCGTGAGCGTCTGTTCGCTGACCTGGTCGCCAATGAAGAGGAGATAGCTCTGGGCGTATTCAGACCAGCATAGTTGAGCGTGGGCATACCTGGGCATAGACGTTCCTTGTCACTAGCTAAAGAAGGGACATATCGTGTTGCCTAACAGTTGTAACCCAACAAATATAGCACAGCTTGCCTCGTTAGGCAACAAAATTTGAGTGGTCTTAGAAGGGCGCTTTCCCCCATGCCCTCGCCTCTTGCACAAAGACGCTTAAACCTTATAAAAATCGTAAAACGAGGTAATAGGGCATTGAGGAGAGAGCACCTGATAAGGGAAACAATGCATAAGGCCGTCTAAGGTCTCCTGCTTCTGGCAACCCGAGAGCAAAGAGTCGACAAGGTACTTATGAACCTGGCCGTCGTGACGCAAGAACTGTCCCCAGAGTGACATGTACTGGAACTCATCGTCTACCACTTCCATCGCTTGCGTATAGTGTGCCGGGAACAACCGCTTGTAGGCATCGATATTGTAGAGCCACGAATTGCCTCGCACGAGAGGTGTATCCCCGTACTGTTTCTTGATCTCGGTGAACATCATTTTCAATTCCTGTAACCGAATAGGCATCCTGTCCTTGCTCAACGGGCCAGAATCGGAGGTGTCTGCACTTGCAAAGTGATAGCGAATTGTGTTTTCCTCTGGAAGGTAACTGTAGCGAAAGCACCCATAAGGGAATGGAGTGTGGGGCTCTCTGGTGCGTTGATAAAAAGAGTAGGTCCACATGGCTCTCTCCGGAGCCTTGCGCAGACCAGTAAGATAGGCCTGCCAGATTGGGTGAAGTGGATCAAAGGAGCGCCCAACAAACTGCAGGTAGAGATTGGTATAGTGAAGCAGGGCTTCCTCGAAATTAAGGTTGCTTACCTGGACAACGGTGTCAGCAAAATGTAGCTGGAGGTCAAAGAAGGCTGGCGATAGATCCATTGATGGAGCGGCTCCTTCCATCTCTCTTAGTGGCAGGGATGCAGAACATCAGCGATTGATGACGCTTTAGACGCCAATACAGGATAACAGAGGAAGAGATACCTGTCTAGTGACTGACGACCCTTCGCTAGGCGTTTGCGCTACAAATCTAGAGTATGCTGCCCGTGAAGGAAGGATGAAAAAGCATAGTGATGACAAGAGATAAGGGCCTGCCAATCCTGATCATTGGAGCTGGGATCGGAGGCCTGGCGACGGCGCTGGCGCTCCAGCAAGCTGGTTTTTCTGTGCGCGTGTTTGAGCGTGCCAGCGAGGTCAGGGACGTGGGAGCGGGACTCACGCTCTGGCCCAATGCGGTGAAGGTTTTACAGAGGCTTGGCCTGGATGAGATGTTGCGTGACCTTGGTCTACCTGAAACGGCTATGAGTGGCTTCTACTCTGCTCAGGGAAAGCTCCTGGCTCCGCTCTCGCCAGCGGAGATTGAGGATAAATTGGGCGCGCCAACCATTGTGATCCATCGCGCAGAGTTCCAGGCGGCGTTGCGCGAAAAGGTGGGATCAGATGCGCTCCAACTAGGCGCGAGATTCGTCGCCTTCGAACAGGATGAGAATGGCGTCACCGTCTCTTTTGCGGATGGACAACAGGTACGAGGCCACCTGCTGATTGGCGCCGATGGCATTCATTCATCTATCCTTCAACAGCTCTTCCCACAGAGCATACAGCGCTATGCAGGCTATACGGCCTGGCGTGGTGTCGCTGCTGCTGTTCCTCAAATGATTGGAGAGTTCTGGGGACGGGGCCTGCGCTTCGGTATTGTCCCTTTGAGCAGGGAGCGTGTCTACTGGTTTGCGTCCTGCAATGCTCCAGAGAACGCGACAGAGGCACCAGAGGGACGGAGAGAAGAGTTGTTGGCAATGTTTAAAGGCTGGCATCCAGCCATCACAACGCTTATCGAGGAGACGTCTGTGGAGGAGATCCTGCGCAACGACATTTATGATCTCAAGCCTCTCTCTCATTGGAGCGAAGGGCGTGTAGTCCTGCTCGGAGACGCGGCGCACGCGATGACGCCGAATATGGGCCAGGGTGCCTGCCAGGCACTCGAAGACGCTTTTGTTCTCGCCCAGGGCTTACAGCACACCCAATCTATTGCAGAAGCGTTATATGTCTACCAGCAGAAGCGCTTGAAGCGCACCAATATGGTCGTCATCCGTTCGCGCCAGATCGGGATTATAGGGCAATGGGAGCATCCATTCGCCTGCTGGCTTCGTGACCGCGCACTTATGCTTACACCCAGGCATCTGCTCATTCGACAACTCGCATCTGTAGCGGGCCACACACCTGGCGAGTAAGCCAGTACGTAAACATTTCTCTATCTAAAAAAACATTTCTATTGAAGCTGGCTGACCAGGCTGTCGGGGCCTGCGAAGACGGCTCTCCCCTGTTGCACGGTTTCGCGGATCAAGGGAAGCATCTGCTCGCGTTTGGCCTTCATGAGTGCGATCCAGTCTGGTGGCGCGCCAGTCTGGGGATCATGCTCGGCGCTCCAGTTGGCCATCTCCACTAGGAGCGGAATCAAGTCCAGGCCCTTCTCCGTCAAGGCATACATCTCTTTGCGCTCGTTCGTGGGATGAGGCCGTTTGAGAAGAATACCCTGCTGCTCCAGGTGGGCCAGGCGGCTGGCGAGAATGTTGGTCGCGATCCCCTCTTCTGAGGCCAGAAACTCCGTATAGGTTTTCTTCCCAAAATAGACAATATCGCGAATAATCAAGAGCGACCAGGGATCGCCGAGAACTTCCAGGGCGAAGTTGATGGGGCAGTCTGAACGCCTGTGATGTTTATGTTTCATGTTAATACTCCCGCCCGCGGCGCTCGCCCTGGTAGGTGGTGAGGTGGAGGATGGCAGCCACAGGCTGCCGTCCTCCACCTCACCACCTACCAGGTATCCGAAAACCGTATCCACCAGGGCCAAAATTGATACGCTGATTATTTCCGCTTTTAGAACCTGACTTTGGAATAGTATAGTACCTGCACTTGCAAATTGCAAGTAAATGGGCAAGTAAATAGCGAGAAATAAAGGAGCATCAAGATGAACAATGTCGCAAGCCTTCAGGTGTTAAGCGAAAATAATACCCAGGGGAAACGTCAGAACAAGGTTATGCTCACCACGCTCTGGAGTGTTCAGGCACTGCTCGCGCTGATCTTTCTCTTTGCTGGCAGTATGAAGTTGCTCATGCCAATTGAGATGATGACCTCACAGATGAGCGTACCGCTGCCTGGCCTCTTTATCCGGTTCATCGGCGTGGCTGAAGTCGCTGGAGCGCTTGGCCTTATCCTGCCTCTCCTCCTGCGTATCAAACCTTTCTTAACCCCACTGGCTGCTTCCGGGCTGGTAATCATCATGATAGGGGCTACGGTGATAACGCTTATGGGGGGCGATGTCGTCTCTGCCCTGCTCCCGCTGGTGGTGGGCCTGCTCGCCATCTTCATCTTCTACGGTCGTCGGTCCTATTTCAAGGCCGCCTGACTCTTGCCCTTCTTAAAGAAAGAAAAGCAAACTCCCCCTGGTAATCAAAATGCCAGGGGGCTAAATGGAAAGAGGCAATAAACAATGGATATGAAACTAGAGCTTGTGCCAGTACCCGTTACCGACATTGATCGTGCCAAGGCTTTCTATGTTGAAAAGGTAGGATTTCACGCGGACTTGGATATCCGGCCGACTGAAACAGTTAGAATAGTCCAACTCACACCACCTGGATCGGCTTGCTCGATTGTTCTGAGTACCGGCCTCGATGGTATTAAAATGCAGCCTGGTTCGCTCAGGGGTCTGCACCTGGTCGTTGGGGACGTCTACAAGGCTCGCGAAGCGCTCATTAGCCGAGGCGTCGAAGTAGGCGAGGTTGATGAGCATGATCAAGGGATTAAGTACGCGGCCTTCAGCGATCCCGATGGCAACACATGGACTTTCCAGGAAATGCCCTGGAGGTCCTCAGAGTTTAGTTTGTAAAGGCGTTTTGCTCATTTGCACAGGCATACGGTTTGCGCTTCTGGATCGTGTTCTCTGTAGAGTGCAAGAGTGCAACCTTCGCCTGGGAGCTCATGTTCACCCGTCCCCGCTTCCAGACCGCAGACATGATCGAGCAACACCATATCCTCGATACCGTGGCGGGCCTGGTCGACGCGGGCGAGATCAAGACCACCCTCACCCAGCGTCTCTCGCCCATCAACGCCGCCAACCTGCGCAAGGCCCATGCTACCCTTGGAGCAAGGCAGCATGATCGGCAAACTGGTCGTTGAAAAATTCCCCGAAATAGTAGCCGCATATGCCAATAGTCGTTGAAGGCGTTGCCATCAATTCTGGTGACCAGGCGTGTGGGCTTCCCATTGCTATCGGGGAGCTCGTAGAGCCAGCCATCTCTTGTTTCGAATTTGAGGGGTTAAAAATATTTTAGAGCACATTGACTAATATGGATATTTCATGGTAATCTATGGACATGAAGTTAAGTCAGTATGCCAAAAAAGCTGGAGTCACCTATAAAACCGCCTGGCGGTGGTATAAAGCCGGGACGCTCGATGCCTACCAAACGCCCACAGGGACGGTGATCGTGCGCGATCCGGTGGCGGAGAAGCCAGAGACGGGGCGCATCGCCTTGTATGCGCGCGTGTCCTCTGCTGATCAAAAAAGCGATCTCGAGCGCCAGGTGCAACACCTGCGCAACTACGCGGCGGCCCGTGGCTACCCAGTGGCCAAAGAAGTCGTCGAAATTGCATCGGGCCTCAACGACAACCGCCCGAAATTCCTCAAGCTGCTGGCCGACCCAAGTATTGGCACCATTCTTGTCGAACACCGCGATCGTGGCACCCGTTTTGGGTGGTGGTATCTCACAACGCTGCTCGAAGCCCAGGGACGCCGCATCGAAGCCATCTTTCCCCATGAGACGCAGGACGATCTCGTTGATGACGTTGTCAGCCTCATGACCAGTATGGCGGCCCGGATGTACGGCAGGCGCGGCTCTCGGCACAGAGCCGAACGCATCAAGCAGTGCGTGGAATCTCTCATGAAAGAGGAGCGGACCGAGGAGTGCGTTTGATGAGGCGTTCTTAAGATGCAGGCAGGACCGGATCGATGCTGATTACACGCGGCTATCGCACGCAATTAGATCTCAATCACCAACAAATCACCCTCTGCAAACAGCATGCAGGCGCAGCGCGCTGGTCCTGGAATTGGGGGCTCAGACGCAAGCAAGAGGTCTATCAACAGGAGAAACGCTGGATCAGTGCGATGGAACTGCACCGGGAATTGAACGCGCTCAAGCAAACCGAGATTCCCTGGATGTACGAGGTGTCAAAAGCCGCGCCGCAGGAGGCGTTACGCGATCTGGATCAAGCCTACAGGAACTTTTTCCGCCGCTGTGACCTCAAGAAAGAAGGCAAGTGGAGGGGCAAGCCGGGGTTCCCCAAGCCGAAAACCAAGCGGAAAGGAGTGGGCAGTTTCCGGATGACAGGCAGTATTCATATTTACGAGCAAGCCATTGAACTGCCGCGCTTCGGACGGCTGCGCCTGCACGAGTGTGGCTATTTGCCTACCGGCGGCGTCGCTGTGCTCTCGGCCACGGTCAGTGAAAAGGCAGGGCGCTGGTTTGTCTCGGTGCAGGTGAGTGAGCAGGTGCCCGATCCCCCACAGGCAGCTGGTCCGCCGATCGGCGTAGATACCGGGATCAAAACCCTGGCCCAATGCTCCGATGGGCGTGCCATTGCCAACCCCAAAGCCCTCACATCCGAACTCAAGCGGATCAAGCGGCTGCATCGCTGGCTCTCCCGGAAACAGAAAGGGAGCAAGAACCGCGCCAAAGCCCGTCAAAAAGTAGCGCGCAAGTATGCCCGCGTCGCTTATGTGCGCGAGGATGCTCTCCACAAAGGCACAAGCCAGCTCACCCGCGCCCAACTTCCTCCAGAAGAACGTGAAATCCGCAAAGCTGAGATTGCTGCTACGTTGCCAGAGCCGAAAGCCAAGGTGAAGCCAAAGCGTGGCAAGCGATCGAAGAAGAAGCCGCCCCCAGAGCCCCTGCCGAAAACCAATGCGAACAAGGTCAAAGCCAAGCAGATGAAAAAACTGCTGCGCCAGGCTCGCATCTCGGATGCCCAGAGGCGTCCTGCCGTGGTCGTGCTTGAAGACCTCCATGTGGCAGGGATGCGCACAGAACCACAAGCTGGCTCTGGCAATCAGCGATGTCGGATTAGGCGAGTTCAAGCGGCAAATGGGCTACAAAACGTTCTGGCAAGGAGAAAACCTGCTGTGGGCAGATCGCTGGTTTGCTTCCACCAAACTGTGCTCTGGCTGCAACCATATCAAAGAAGAGATAGACCTTTCAGAGCGCATCTATGTCTGCGAGCATCCGGCCTGTGGGCTGGTGATCGATCGTGACCTCAATGCCGCGCTGAACCTGGCAGCGCTGGCGATCTTGTATCTGAGCGGCCAGCCAGGTCCCTACTGGGAGTTCCTCGGGAAGGGTGAAACGCCTGTCGGAGAGGGCAGCTCTGGCTGATCCGTCGTGAGATGGTTCAGTGAAACTGCCCTCGGTGAAGCAGGAACCGATCCGGGTGAATGTGGCTTGTCCATATTTGTCCAAGTGTCGGAGAACGGTATGGTCTCAAACTCGATGCCCTGGCTCCAGCCGAGGGCGATGGCACAGGCCAGGGGGTCGTGCAGGAAGTTGATGATATCACTGGGCAGTCCGGGGCTGCGCTGTCCATGAGTCTGTTCATGGTGCTCATACTTTGCGCATACCTCGGCCTGGCGCACGATAAGTTGTCCCAACGGGCCAGCCTGGGCAAGTCCGGGCAGATACGCTCGCCTCAAGGCGGTCTGGCATGTGACAGTGAGCGGGATTAACGTTGGGTTGGAGTGCTTTAGGACGTAGCGCGCCGAGGCGATATCCAACTGGATATTGTAGTCGTCCTCCCTGGCAAACTGGGGGTAGGCGGCTGGCGGATCAAAGATGTAGCCACCCATGAGAAAGAGGTTGGCCTGGCGTAGTATGCCTGGATATTGCTTATCGAGCAGTGCCAGGTTGGTGTAGGGACCAATGGCAACGATGATCACGCCCTGTTCAATACTATGCTTGAGGAGAGCCAGGGCCTCGTCCAGCGGACCTGGACGGGGCGTAATGGGTTCGGGCCAATTCTCCTCTTCTGGCGGATAGCCCGGTATATAGCGATAATAGCCGCCTGCGACATCGGCCCCAGCGGCCACGGGAATACCATTTCTTCCCGCTAGCTTCAGCATATAGTCGACATACCCAGCCCGCCGCCCCCGATCATCGGAGACAGTTGTCACACCTGTGATGTCAAGATCAGGCCAGCGCAAGAGCATGGCCAGGGCGCAGACATCGTCCATATCTCCTCCAATGTCGGTATCCAGGTGGATTTTCGTCATCGCCACATCGCCAAACCTCCCTATGATAGTTGACTCGCATACTCCAAACGCCAAATCTTGCGCTATTTCAGCCAGCCTCGTTTGAAAAACAGATTGAAGAGCGGATTAGCTAAAAAGAAGTAGGCACTTACAAGAATCATGGACCAGAAGAGCACATTTGCGACCGGAAGCAGGGCTGGTATGAAATTGTGGGACATTACCCAACAAACATACACTGTTATGAGAAGAGTCAGCCTTATGAGAAGGTAGAACCTCCCCAGTTTTTTGCGTAGCAAGGCATGATGCCAGTAGAGCCAGTAGAATTTCTGCTTGGTTTTCAAGGCAAGCAAGAAGTTCCTGCGGTACTCTGGCGAATCTGGCGCTTGCAGAATTGCTATCTTAAAGTGCTCAAAGGCCTCTTTGGGGCGTTGCTTCTGGTTAAACAAAAGCGCGCCATAGCTGTTATGAATAACGGCGTTCTCTGGATCCAGGCTCAAGGCATGCAGAAACTGCTGCTCCGCCTGCTCTATGCTGCCCTCTTTCTGAAAGATATGTCCCAATAACCAGTGATAGCTTACATCAGAGGGTTTATGCTTCAGTGCCTCATAACAGTGTACTTTTGCCTGCGCGGTATCTTTCTTATGATTGAACAGAAAACCTGCATAGGCATGATGGGCATTTGGGCTGGATGGATCTAGACTCAGCGCAGTAAGCAGTTCCTCTTCCGCCCTGGCATGATGTTCACTTCCCATTTCCGAGAGTACCGAGCCATAAAGCATATGCACATAGTAGGCACTGGCATCCAGGCGTAGCGATTCGCGCAGTGCTTCTTCTGCCCTGATACGATCTTTTTTCAATGTATAAGCGCGACCGATTACGAAAAATGCCACGCTATTTTCGGGCTGGGAGCTAAGCACACGCTGCATAATCTCAATGGCGAGATCATAGCGACGCACCTGTATGGCATAGTTAGCCCGTTTGTGATCGTCGCCCATAGCCCGGGTATCACGGAGAACTTTTTGACTAACAGGCATAGAGGTTGCTCCCTCTTATTTGTGGCGCTGAAAATAATCGAGAATATCATCATAGGCGCCCCCAGCGTTACTATAGGTCGCGTGGTTTTTGGCAGTTTGTAGCCACTCCAGAGTTGAAGGCCTGACTTTCTTCAACGCACTCAGCATGTCATCCATAGAGAGAGGGCGGACCTTGCCAGTCTTCATGGCATTCGTAATGGCGATATCCGCTGCGGCATCGCATACCGCTTTGATATCCGCGCCAGAGAATTTCTCCATCCCTTTCGCGAGTTTAACGTAGTCGAGCGCCTCTAGAGGTTTATCTTTTAGATGCAACTGTAAGATTTCGACGCGAGCTTGTAGATCGGGTGGTGGAACGAAGAGTACGCGATCAAAGCGACCAGGTCGGCGGAGCGAGGAGTCGACGAACCAGGGGCTATTGGTTGCGCCCAGCACCAGGATCTCGCTATTGTCAGACTCGACACCGTCAAGCTCGCTCAAGAGCTGGTTGGTGAGCATACGGTTATTTTGATAGCGCATCTGCTGGCGGCTTCCACCAAGCGCGTCCAGTTCATCAATAAAAATGATCGCGGGCGTGTGTTTACGCGCCAGTTCAAAGACCGCGTGCAGGTTCTTCTCACTATTGCCGATGTACATATCGAGAATATCATCTATGGCGATGTTGATGAATCTGGCGTTGCACTCGCCGGCGGTGGCCCTGGCAAGAAAGGTTTTGCCACATCCCGGAGGCCCGTACAGTAGGATGCCACCACCAACCTTTTTGCCGAACGTTTTGAAGAGGCTGGGATTCTGGAAGGGGTAGATGATGTTCATCTTGATATTCTCTTTTAGCTCCTCCAATCCCCCCACATCCTTAAATGAGACTCTGGGCCGCTCCAGCGCATCATCCTGCATGCCAGCGCCCCCGTCACCATCAATACCTAGTTTTTGCGGGACCTTCACATTCTTGCTCGCTAGCTTCTGCTGGTATTCTGTGTCTTCAAGGCTCGCGTCCCGATCAAGTGCCTCTAAATAGTAGTTGCCAGCTTGCTGGTATTCGGCTAGAGCGAAACAGGTCCTGGAAAGCATAAGATAAACGTCGGCCGCCGGGCGCGTCGAGAGCGTCTGTGTCAGCATCTCTTTAGCGCGAGAAAAATTTTCCAGCTGATAGTAGATTGTCCCCAAATAGACTAAGCATTCGGGATCTTCAGTCTGTTGGAAAATCTCCTGCCACTGCTGAAGGGCCTCTTCATTCCTGCCTGCCTGTTGAAGCAATTCAGCAACATGTTTTTTTAAGCGCATATTATTGGGGCTAAAAGAGAGTGCTTCAAGCAGGCTAGCGATGGTTTTATCCATGTCGTGCATCATGATCGTTGTCCCTAACAAATAAATATGGACAATAGAGAAGCATAAATAAATGCCTGAATGTAATCAAAGTGTAAAGCAGGCTGCATAGTTAGCGATAAGCGGCCTGGAAGGTTTACAATAGTTATTCCCCTTCACAAGCCGCTTTGAGTATATTTATCTGAAAACAGCGTTGCCTTAGACAAATATACCATTAAGGCTGTGTTTTTACTAGTCAGGCCTGAGACGCGGCCATGCGGATGAAACGCTGTATCTCGGGATTGAGAGATACATCGAACGTTTGCTTGCCGTGCCAGGCCTGTGAACGCACAACGGTGCTGCGCCAGGGTTCGGGCAGGGTCGCAAGAGCCCAGGCAACGGCCTGCGGCTTGCTGGGTAGCGTGCCTGTGGCAAGCGTACAGAGGGCACGGCACATGGTTTGGATGACGTAGGCCTTCTGCCCCAGGTGGAGCTGCCAATCGGGATCGTCAGCCTGGTTGGCCCAGCGCAGCCACTCGGGCATTCTTGAGCGCACAGCCTCACGCAGTTCATTGGTTGACACAGGGTCGATAAGTGTTGTGGGTGCGGGACCGTAGAGCGTCAAGCCGTGCTCTCGCACAACCCGGCGTTCAAGCACCCAGTTGTAGTCATGCTCAAACCATCTTAGACGCTCCTGGCGGTAGAGCGTTGGGAGCCGCTCGCCCAGGGTGAAACGTCGGACTGAGACGCGGGGAATGTAGGCTCCCTCAAGGTGCACCGCGTATGGATTGGGCAGCCTTGCAAGCGTATCATGCATAGTGGTTAGGTCAGTGAACTCCGCCTCTGTAAGCAGATGCTCGGTGACTGCGAAGAAGTCAACGTCGCTGGCCAGGGGATCAAAATCGCCCATTGCCAGGGAGCCGCGCAGGTAGAGGCCGACAAGGTTTTGCCCAAGCATCTGCTGGATGCTGAGCAGTAGGGCATCTAGAAGCGTGGGTACGGTAGCGGGTATAGTGGGATCGGACTTGAGCCTGGCAAGCACATCCTGCGGGAGATGCAAGAGTAAAGACATGGAGTAACATTCCTTCCTGAATCAAAAAGCACGTATGGGTAGAGACTCACCTGCGCTTCTGCGCGTAGTGAGTTGTGGCGACATGAATTTGCTATCCTCTTCACAGGCGAATAGCTCGGTTGTTACATCATGCCAGGGCTGCCCATACTGCTCCTTCTTAGAAGTAATGCTAGCCAAAGTATACGCAGAGGAGAGATGAAATGTCAAACCAGAGTCCATTACGCGGGGTGTAGCATAGTGGGCGTTCGGGCTTACGGGGGCAAGTGCGCCTCAATCTGAGCACCGGAGAACTGCAAGGACCCTGGCTGCAAGAAGTTCGCGCCTGTGAGCGGGTGGGAGCTGGTTCCCACGAAGTGGTTGCGTTGCCCCCTGACTTGAATGGGTCTTTTTCTTTTACTTTCGACCTTCCATCCAAGCGGGACAACATCATCGGCCAGTTTCATCTATGCGTTAAGCCTGCTGCTAGAATAGCACAAGAATTTTACAGAACCCTAACAGAGGCTTACTCGTCGGGCATTCACCGTGCAGAGTAAGCCTCAATTTCTTGGGTATATGCGGTTCTCTTTCAAGAGAACCGCGTATGCGCCTCATACTAGACCATTTGTGACTGAGGCTCTGGAACTGGCGGGAGTTCCTCCTGGGAAGGCAATGAGCCTGAGCGTCCACGAATATCCTCTACAAGAGTATAGAGGGTGGGCACAATCAACAGTGTCAGGAAGGTCGATGAGGTCAGACCGCCAATCACGACAATTGCCAATGGACCCGAAAGGAACGCGCTTGAACCGCTCACGCCCAGCGCCATCGGAATCAGCGCCAGGATGGTTGCTACTGCGGTCATCAGAATGGGGCGCAGGCGACGCCTTCCGCCCTCGATGACTGCCGTACGCGCGTCCAGGCCCTTCTTGCGATATTGATTCACCAGGTCAAGGAGTACAATAGCGTTCGTTACCACAATGCCAATCAGCATCAGCAGGCCGATCAGCGCTGGTAGACCAAGCGCGGTATGGGTGATGAGCAATAGCGCGACCGATCCTGTACCCGCCAGCGGAATCGAAACCAGAAGCAGTAATGGCTGGAGTAGGCTGCGGAACGTTGCAACCATAACGACGTAGACGAGCAGAATAGCGATCAGCAGGGCCAGGCCGAGGCTCTGGAAAGCTTGACTCTGCATTGACGAAACACCACCCAACGAGAAGGACGCTCCTGCTGGCAGGCTAAGCGCTTTCAAGCGGCTCTGTACATTCGCACTGACCGCTCCAACATTCTGGCTCGTTACGGTTGCGCTGATCGTTGCGGTTCGGGAACCGCTAACATGTGTGATCTGAGTTGGACCGTTGACTTGCGTCACAGCAGCCAGGTCTCCCAGGCGCACGGTACCCGTCGTGGAAGGGATAAGCATGTCCTTCATTCCCTCAACGGTCGTTGCTGGGTCTCCAAACTTGAGGTCAACTTCCTGCGTCTTCCCATTCAGCGTCACATTGGTGACAGTTGTGCCATTGTATATAGTGCGCAGTACTTGTCCAACCTGTGAAGGTGTTAACCCATACTTGAGCGCCTTCTCTCCATCCACATGGATATCGATTAATGGCGCAGCATTGACCAGTGAACTGGTCACATCTTTCAAGTTGGGGGTTTGCGTAACGGAATCAAGCACCTCTTGCGTAGCCTGATTCAGCGTTCCCTCATCGGAGGCCTGCACATTGATCGATAACGTAGAACTACTGCCCGAAGACTGGGAATTCGCAACCGTAATAGTGCCGGCATTACTCAGCGTTTTTATTTGATCGCTGACTTGTTGTTGCACAGTCGTTTGATCAACCCCATCATTCGTGGTCACGGCAAAGGTAGCGGTATTCGTACTTCCACCCGACGATCCGAAGAATCTACCACCACCACCACTACCACCAGATCCAATGGTAACCTGGTAGTTCTTGATACCCTGAATGTTTTTCAGGATCGCTTCTACTTCTTGAGCTGCTTTGTTTGTGGTATCCAGATCAGCGGTGGCTGGCAATTGCTGGCTAATGGTGAAACTATTCGAGTTAGAGTTACCAATCAGATTGGTATCCAGCTTAGTGGCACCCCAGCCAGCCGAGACCAGAAGGGCCAGCGCAATGATCAGGGTTACTACCCTATACCGTGTGACCCAGCGGATCATCGGCACATAGGCTTTTTCTAGAATACCAACCTTTTCGTGGCTATCTGCCCGCTGTACCCGTTTGGGCGTTTTGAGGAACCAGTAGGCCAGTACAGGGATAATGGTCAGTGCGATCAACAGCGAGGCCAGAAGCGCGATGGTAACGGCTACTGAGAAGGGCTGGAAGAACTCTCCAACCAGGCCGGTAGTGAAGGCAATCGGCAAGAAGACAGCAACCGTCGTGAGCGTTGAGGCCGTGATGGCACCTGCGACCTCGCGTACTCCATTGAGAACCGCGACGCGCTTCTCTTCACCGGATTGCAGATGGCGATAGATGTTCTCCAACACAACGATGGAGTCGTCAACCACACGCCCAATAGCAATGGTCAGACCACCCAACGTCAGGATATTAAGTGAAAAACCACCCACCCACAGTCCAATCAGAGCAATGATGATAGAAACAGGGATAGAAATGGCGGTCACAAGGGTAGAACGGATTGAAAGCAGGAAGAGCAAAATGGTGAGAATCGCGAATCCAGCCCCAATGGCCCCTTCTCTGACCAGGTCATTCACTGAGGCCTGGATCGATGGGGCCTGATCGGCAATGACCGTAATCGTTGCCCCTGAGCCGAGCTTTTGTTCTAGCTCTGACAGTTTGTTCTTCACCTCCTGGGAAACAGAAACGGTATTGGCATTCGAGTTTTTTGTAATGGAAATTCCCAGGCTATCTTTCCCATTGGTACGCGTCAGCGTGGTGGAGGGAGCCAATACTTGCTCGACAGTCGCCACATCCTCGAGTTTGACTGGCTGCGAGGGGGTAGACTGGGTTGTCGTTGTTGGTAAAGTCATCCCAGGAGGCAATTTCTGGCCACCTGGCATGGATGACGATGCTTGTTGGGAGGTGCTGCTTCCCCCGCTCACAACAAGGTTTTTCAGGTCATCTAGCGTTGTGACAGCGTTATTGACACGGACAGCAACGGTCTGCCCATTATCTTTCACTTCGCCAACCGAGATCGTCGTATTATTGGCCTGCAAGACGCTCTGCACCTGGCTCGTGCTCAATCCCTTCGCCTGGAGTTTCTTGAGATCAAGCGCAATCTGGACAAGCTGAGTGCGCACGCCGGTTACCTGAACCTGGCCTACGCCATTCAGACCTTCCAGAACGGGCGTGACGTCCTGGTCCAGCTTCGCAGCTAGATCTTGCTGATTGCTGGAAGAGGAGACAGCCAGGCGAATAATCGGTTGATCCGCAATGTTAAATGTGTTGACCTGGGGTGTCACACTTGAAGGAAGACTTGTCTGGGCCTTATTCACCAATTGCGTCAACGTTTGATTGGCTTTATCCAGATCGACACTATAGTCATATTGCACAATAATTTGAGAGACACCCTCACTGGAATAAGATGTTATTTGTTGGAGTCCTTGCACTCCCTGAATACTCTTTTCAAGTGGGTTAGTGACCTCTTGCTCCACACTCTGGGGTGAAGCGCCAGGATAGACTGTGACAATAGAAATCGCGGGAAAGGACAACGATGGCATGAGTTCCTGCTTGAGCGATGGAATGACAAACGCTCCAACCAGTATCACCGCTATCGTTACCAATGCCGCGATGCTGCGATTGGCAAGACTTAAGCGAGAAAGAGAAGACATAGTGCTCTCCTGATAAAATTTATAGAATCTTACAATGGTTGTACTTTCGTCAGCTTAACGGCACCAAGGAGCACCTGTCTACAGGGAAACCCCTAATGTTTTCCTCGCTCAAATCCGTTACAATACTGTAGGCAACGGTTGCTCAGAACTTCAGAAGCAGGGGCATCGCATGGATAAAGCAAAAATCTCTTATTTCCTCACGCATCGCTGGCTGGTGATTCTGTGCGGTCTGATCATTCAGGTGTTTGTGGTCATACTGGCATATACCAGTTCATTTCAAACAGCTCAATCTGATATCACGCTTGTCCCAGTTGCGGGACGCTCTGATGTCTGCCGTATTGTGCATGTCTCAATGTTTACCGATGCCTGGATCAATGGCATTGAGCCGGGGATGCTTGTGCATGCGATCAGTGCACCGTTCCCTGTTGATCATTCCGAGGCTGGGACACTGGTGCATTGCCAGCCAACGGCATCATCCATCTATGCGCAGGTCATTGGCCACAACATCGTCCTTCACCTCAACGCAACTATCTCTACATATCCCCTTTCATCACTCGTCGTGTCCTGCTTTATGGCCATCATCTTTAGCCTGACCGGGATTACCATCTATCTTCGGGCCACTGACCGGCCAGCAGCGCGTATGGCATACGGCCTGTTCTACTGTGCCTCCTATCTCTTCTTCCTGATGAATGCCCAAAGTCAACTCTGGACGAATATCGTCTTCTATATTCTGGGGTCGATGACATGGGGCATGGCTGCTACCTTTGTTTGCTTGCTGCCTCGCATCCCGCCTGGACAGAAATATCGAATGCTGCCCCTCTCACCATATACTCCCCTGATCATTGGCCTCGTTCTCATTGCCTGCGATTTACCCATCATCCTGTTTCTCCCCTGGGCGCGTTCAATGGCTGCGCTTATTATCGGGATATACGCCGGAATCTGCGTACTGATTATTGGCGGGATCATGTTCTGGGGACTACGCCATCTCAGTTCCTCTGAAAAACAAATCAGCCGATTAATGATTGCTGGCGTTGCCTTTTTCTTGCTCGCGCAAGCACTGAGGCATAATGTGATCATTCCCAATTCATTCGTACTCAACAGCTTTACCCATCTGCTTCCTGCCCCCCTCATGTTGTTGCCCATTCTCTGCGGCTACTCACTGATCCGTCATCAGTTTTTGGGTCTGACCAGCCTGCTCAGTCGCCAGGTGATGCGGGTCCTGATGTGGCTCATGCTAGCTTGCTTCTTTCTTGTTCCGACCATTATGCTTATCGAAACCATCCAAAACAGTATTGCGTCACAGGTCGTACAAGACTACTGTTATGCTGGCTTATTGATTGTCAATCTCTGTCTCTTTCCCCAGGCCTGGCATGCCATCCGCAATCTCGGCGACCAGGTTTTCTATCATGATTTTTATGAATATAATCGCTCGCTACGCGAGTTGAGTGCTGAACTCACACGTTTACAACATTTTGACCAGATTTGCGCGTTTATTCTGCCACGCCTGGCAAGGCTACTAAACGCCACCTGTGTTGCCTTGCTGGTACGCACGCAGGGCCACGCGACGACCAGCGCTGACCACAAATACCTTGTACTACCATGGCACATCTATCTCAATACAGAGCCTCCTTTCCTGGCTGGTGAGCGATTGGCAGCCATTGCGAACCTGGCACTCACGCATATCAGGCCACACACAGATGAACCGCTTCTACTCGATGGCGTGCTCCTGTTAGCACTCTCTGACGGTGATACACTCAATGGTTTCCTTTGCCTGGGGCCAAAGCAAAACTATGAGCCATATAGCCGTCAGGATAAAAGCTTCCTGGCAACACTGGCAGCCCAGCTTTCCGTGCTGGAAGTGAACAGCCGTTACCTGGAACAGACCCAGGCGAACGCACGCCAGCTCACCGCGTTGAATCGGCGTGTCATCTCAGCGCAAGAGGATGAACGACGACACCTGGCTCTAGAACTGCACGACGAGGTACTACAACAGGCGCTGCTCCTGGTACGACAGCTATCAGATGCGAGCATCACGAACGACGTTGCCGCCCCATTGCCGCTTGCACGCTCGCTGGTGAGCAGCCTGCGCCGAACCTGTTTGGAACTGCGCCCTCCGCTGCTCGATGATTTAGGGTTAGAAGAGGCCTTACGCTGGCTAGCTCAGCAGACAGAGCAACGTACCAAATTCCTGCAAATTACCGTGTTCTGTACCAGAACAGACAACACCCGCCTGCCATCCGAGGTTGAATTAGCCTTCTATCGTATTGCGCAAGAAGCGTTTTCCAACGTGACCAAACATGCACAAGCCAGCCGCGTGATGCTGCGCTTACGCTCTACCCCGACGGGGGGCACATCGTTACTTATCTATGATAACGGACGTGGCTTCCTCAAAGGCAAACCTGAGCATGAGCAGCTAGGTCTGATCGGTATGCACGAACGTATGATCGCGGTAGGGGGACAGTTACAGCTACGCACACAACCTGGACGTGGCGTCATTGTTCGTGCAACATATAGATCACAAAGTATTCTCGAAACACTCTCCCAGAGAGATGATGCCTTCAGCTCTCTTAAAAGGGCGTAATAAGGAAAGCGACCATGAAAAAAAACATTAGCATCTTGCTCGTCGATGATCACACAATGATGCGTGAAGGCACAAGGCGGTTATTGGAGGAGGACCCCAGGTTCTCTGTGGTTGGCGAGGCAGGTGATGGAACGCAAGCTCTCGCCTTGTGCCAGCAATACATGCCTGATGTGGTAATCCTGGATATTTCCATGAAAGGAATGAATGGCTTCAGTGTTGCGCGCTCGCTGCTGGCGCATGAGAAGCCACCAGCGATCCTGGTGCTCACTGCCTATGAGCAGATTACCTATATCCAGACGATGTTAAAGTTGGGAGTGAAGGGCTACTGGCTCAAAAGTGCCCGCAGCAGTGATATCCGCCAGGCTGTTCTAGATGTAGCAGATAATAAAAGAACATTGGACCCGGAAGTACGCGAGGTGCTGGAGAAGTATGAAGGCCATGCTCTCATACAGGTAGAACGATTGACTAATCGCGAGTTCGCAGTGTTACGCCTGATTATCCAGGGCACGCGCAACAGTGAGATTGCCCAGCGGCTCGCTATTTCCATTAAAACGGTCGAGGCCTATCTTACCAGCCTCTATGGCAAACTAGGCGTACAATCACGCGCGGAAGTTATCGCTCTGGCACAGAAACAAGGCCTACTATTGGAGGATGAGCCAAATATCGCAACCTAATGCATTGGGTTCTGTCTTTTTCTCTGTTTGTTATACCTTTCCTTCTTCCCTTAGAATACCTATATTGACTCACTTCTCTGTGACGCGCAGAAAAACCTGTGCGGGCCGGAGAGGTAAAGGGGCATTTTTGTAAGTCTACGCAGGAGGAAGTGCTATAATAGCAGCAGGAGAAGGACAATATCAAAGATCGGCTTAATACTAGCGAGACACTCCTGTACGCCAGTATCGAACAGGCGAGAGCCATTTCATCTTGACATGTACACATTAACCCGCTTCGGAATTACAATATGCCCATGTTCCTTTGATGAGGAAATAAGGTCCAATGAAAAGGACCACTTCATTGTTGAAGCTAATTGATGAGAGTCATAAAGGAGACGTAATTATGCCAACACGTACAGCAGACGCCGAATGGCAGGGGGATCTTCGGCAGGGTAAAGGGACCATGCGTGTGGGGAGTGGAGCCTTCGAGGGCAGCTATTCGTTTAAATCACGCATGGGCGATGAGACTGTCGGCACCAATCCTGAGGAACTCATTGGCGCAGCGCACGCCGGCTGTTACTCGATGGCGCTGTCGAACGCGCTCGCAAATGCTGGCTTTACGCCAACGAGAGTACACACAACCGCGCGCGTACACTTCAATCAGGTGCCCAGCGGATTCGCCATCAACCCTATTGACCTGGAGACCGATGCCGTTGTGCCAGGCATAGACGAAGAAACCTTCCAGAAACTTGCGCAAGATGCCAAGGAAAATTGTCCTGTATCCAAAGCGCTCGCGGCCACACCCATTAACCTCAAAGCAACCCTAATCAAGTAGTACTTCTCAGGAGCAAACTTCTCGCTGAAGTGTATTTCCTGATGAATGGGAGGGGAAACATTTTCCCCTCCCATTCATTATTGACGAAGTTCAGATCCCTTCCAGCCCTCTGTGAGATAATTGAACACCTTGCTGGCGAGACAAGAAGGAATCTCGGTTGAAAGGCTTGTTCTCAGTGCTGACGCGTCCAAATTGCACCACACCCGCTTGTGTTGCCGTTTGCAAATCTTATTTGTTCTCTTCATCTCTGCAATACTCACCCTGTTGGGGAGTTGGGGATGAAAGATATTGTATGAAAGGAATCTATGCCAAAGCGACCCACACATACACTCGTCTGGTCGAGCGAGAACAATGCCTATCGTCTTCATGTTCCAGAGCAACAGCCCCAACTCCTGATGGCGGAAGATGAAGATTCCTGGTTTACCTGGTTAGCGACGCATTCCTCCTTCTCCTTCCAGGGCCGCTCTGGTCGTCTCAGCGTTCTCAAAGAGGCTCGCTCACGGGGCGAGGGATATTGGTATGCTTACCATACCGCGGCTCGCCGTACTCACAAACACTATCTTGGACGAACCCCTCATGTGACGTTCACGCGCTTAGAAGAAGTGGCTCAAATTCTCAGCAGCAAGACAGCATCAGCCACTCTTCCACCCGAGTTTCCGCAAGATCATTCCGAGCACAAGCCGATGCTGCTACTAACCAAACTCTCTCATCCGCGTCTCCCTTCCTCATTGGTAGCGCGAGAACACTTGCTTACACGACTCGGTGCCACGCCCCTCCATCGACTCACGCTGCTCTCTGCCTCCGCTGGCTGGGGCAAGACCACCCTGCTCTCTGCATGGGCGACCCATGCTTCTTTCCCCATTGCCTGGCTCTCGCTTGATGAACTGGATAATGATCCAATACGTTTCTGGGTCTCGGTACTCGCCGCTCTACGCACCCGTCTACCTGGGATTGGAGAGGTGGCCCTGGCAATGCTCCATTCGCCTCAACCCACGCCTCTCACCACTGCCTTAACTACACTTTTGAATGACTTGAGTGTTCTGACAGAACCAATCATCCTGCTACTGGACGATTATCATCTTATCGATGAGCAGGCTATTCATGATTCGTTGCTCTTTCTGCTTGAACACCTCCCGATGCACCTGCATCTGGTGCTTGCCAGCCGCGTTGATCCCCCATTAGCACTTTCACGGCTGCGTGCTCGCGGTCAATTGCTGGAACTACGAGACGCCGATTTACGTTTCTTGAAAGAGGAAGCCGCTGCTTTTTTGACACATACCATGGGTCTCGTGCTTGAAGACGAAGAAGTAACCCAACTGGCGCGCCGTACAGAGGGTTGGATCGCGGGATTGCAACTGGCAGCGCTCAGTCTCCAACAGCGTGCGGATCATGCTACTTTGGTGCAAAACTTTACGGGCAGCCACCGCTATCTGCTGGATTATGTGCAGGAAGAGATCTTGGGGTATCTCCCTCTTCCTCTTCAAGTCTTTTTGCTCCAAACCTCACTTCTGAGCCGCTTAACCGCCTCTCTCTGCCAGGCCGTCACGACAGAAGCGAGGAGCCAGGAAATGCTAGAAACGATTGAGCACGCCAATCTCTTTCTGGTTCCCCTTGATACAGAACGGCGTTGGTACCGCATGCACGATCTTTTTCGTGAAGCGCTACTCGCGCGTTTACAGGTCACTCAGCCGGAACTGGTACCACTACTCCATCAACGGGCAGCACACTGGTATGAAGCGCGAGGAGCGTGGCAAGAAGCCATAACACACGCACTAGCAGGGGCAGACTTTGCATATGCCGTAACACTGATAGAGCAGACAGCCGAGAAGTTCTGGCTCCATGGTGAGAGCCAGACGCTCTACCAGTGGGTCATGGCGCTCCCCGAGGCACAAGTACGCGAACATGCTCGCATTGTCCTAACTGCGGCACTCTATCTGCTGAATGCCAGCGCGTCAATCATCGCCGCGCAACGCGGGAAAACACGAACGCAGGTGGAACACTTGATGGCACGGGTAGAGGCAGTGCTCAGGCAGCAAGGCGAAGAGATGCTAGACGCTCAGGAGGTGGCACTCCTCCAACAGCGTCTGTTCCTGCTACGTCTCTGGAGCGACGCGATTGAAGAGATGACACGAGGTGATCGTGACCAGTATCGCCTCATCGAGCAGCGTATGCAGCACATAGACCAGGAAGATGAGATGATCTGGCAGATGATCCCGCTCTCCGTCACCTTCATTCTGCACTGGACCTTGCTGGGAGAAGGAACCTCCCTGGTCCAGCGGTTTGTGGACGCAAAGCAGCAAGCATTGCAGTCTGGGAGCCACTTCGCAATCATCAAAGTCATACAATGGCTGGCCGGAATCGCTCTGAGAGCGGGACAACTACGTCTAGCGCACCAGGAAAGCGTCACGGCGCTCAACCTGATCGCTCAGATTGATGGATATGCTCTCCTGGCAGGGTACTTTTCGTACTGGCGAGCGTGCATTTTGTATCAATGGAATCATCTGGAAGAGGCCCGTTGCCTCCTGAGAACGTTGATCCAGGATGCAGAGACCTGGCAGCAGATAGATCTGCAGGTCATTGGGCGTCTACGCTTGATAGACATAGAACTTGCGGCTGGGAATCATGCTTCCGCTACCCAGGTACTACAACAGACACAAGCCCTGATCCAGAGCCAGGGGTTTTCGCGGCATCATCTTCTGCTCATCTCTACCCAGGTAAGGTATTGGTTAGCGACAGGAGATCAGCCCCAGGCCGCACGCTGGGCAGCACAAGCGTCATTTTCTCAGGACACCTGGGAGAATGAGCGCCAAGGGGAGTTGCTGATGCTGGTTCGTGTCTTCTTAGCGCAACAGCAGTACCATGCTGCGCGCGAAACCCTGGAACGTTTCAGCGAGCACCTTGACCAGCAAGAGGACGTCGAAATTACAATTTCTTTTCTGGCGCTCTATGTGGTCGCGCTACACCAGACAGGGGAGAGAGAACACGCGCGAACCACCCTCATGCGTCTACTCACTCTGACAGAACCAGAGGACAATGTTCGCGTGTTCCTGGATGCTGGCAAACCAATGCGCCACTCGCTCCAACGCTTCCTGAACGAACCGCAACACAAAACGAATGTCGCACCTACGGCATTTCGGCTCTTTGTGGCAAAATTGCTGACAGTGTTCGAACAGGAGGAACAGAGGCAGGCTTTGGGGGGGCGGTGCAGCCCGAAGTAGCGCAAGAGCAAAAGAACCGTACAGCAAGTTCCCCTTCAACACCTGCACTCCTGGACCCGCTCACAACTCAGGAGCAACGGGTGTTACGCTTGCTCGCAGCTGGACAAACTTATGTTGAAATGGCGCAGACCTTAATTGTCTCCCGCAATACCATTAAGACTCAGGTCAGCAGTATCTATCGCAAGCTCGGCGTGAGCCGTCGCGCGGAAGCTATCGCGTTGGCCCAACGTTTGTCTTTGCTCTAGCACACTCTCATTTCCACATCATCAGTGCTTTTTCTGGGTCATCTATATTTCCCCAAATACCATCGTTATCACCCTTCACAATCAAGAACAAGGGTGATGATTCACCCTGCTTTCTCCCCTATACTTCTCTTCAAGCACCGCAGCATACGTGCCAGAGGAAGCAGAGGAAGGAGAACGCATATGCGTGTACAGATCCGTGTGAAGGAACATCTCGACCTCTCCTGGCAAAGCAGGTTTGAGGACCTATGCATTGCACATCAAAGCGATGGTACCTCGTTGCTCTCAGGGGAGCTTCCAGATCAGGCGGCACTCTATGGTGTGCTGCTTACCATTCGTCGTCTCGGTTTGAGCTTGCTCGACCTCTCGACGAGCGCGCATCTTTCACATAAAGAAAAAGGAGAGCAGGGATAAAAGCGATTGACTACAAAGTAGGGGTCTATTTTGCCCTCCTTCGGCCCTATATTGTCTTTGTAAGCAGAGAAAAAGCAAGATAGACGCAAGGAGCGACGAATCTATGAGCATTCAACCATTTCACATTGCGATCCCACAAGCCACCCTTGACGATTTGCGTGAGCGCCTGGCTCGCACCCGCTGGACCGATGAGGTCGAAGGCGCGGGTTGGGAGTATGGTACGAATCTGCAATACATGAAAGAGCTAGCCAACTACTGGCAGCACGAGTACGACTGGCGGAAACACGAGGCGGAACTGAATACCTTTGCGCATTTCAAAGCCGATGTTGATGGTGTAGGCGTCCACTTCATACATGAGCGCGGCAAAAGACCAAACCCAACACCGCTGCTGCTCCTCCACGGCTGGCCCGATTCCTTCTATCGTTATCACAAGGTCATTCCCATGCTGACTGATCCCGCCCGCTTTGGTGGTGACCCAAACCACTCGTTTGATGTGATCGTTCCGTCCATCCCTGGAACCGGATTTTCAGACCGCAAAGCGATGAACAACGATGTGCACGCTGACCTGTTCGTCAAATTGATGCGTGATGTTCTCGGATACGACCAATTTGTCTCCGCAGGAGGTGATGGCGGGACGCTGATCACCATGTCGCTCGCGCGCAATTACCCGGAGGCGTTAACCGCCATCCACCTGACGGATGCTGGCTATCCAGATTTCACCAAGACCTACGATCCGCCCTTCTCACCTGCTGAGCAGGAGTTCGCGGGCTTCATCGGGCAGTGGTGGATGAAAGAGGGGGCTTTTAACATGGTCCAGTCCAGCAAGCCACAAACCCTTGCGTACGGCATGAATGACTCCCCTGCCGCTCTGGCGGCCTGGATCATGAGCTTCATTTGTACTGGCTCAACGGTGGAGGACATTGAGCAGCGGTTTGGCAGAGATGAGTTACTCACCAATATCACACTTTATTGGGTTACGCAGACGATTGGTTCCTCGTTCCGCTGGTACTATGAGATGGCTCATGCAACTCCAAAAGCAAACGCGGAAGAACGTCCATCTGTTCCCGCAGCCGTCGCTCATTGTCCCTGGGATGCTCCTCTGCCCCGTGAATGGGCTGAGCGACAGGTGAAGCTGAAGCACTTTACCGACTTCCCTCGTGGTGGGCACTTCACGGCCTGGGAGGAACCCGCATTGTACGCAAACGACCTCCAGGATTTCATTGACCAACTCGGCAAATAGCCGACTTGCTTGATGCGGATCATCATTGGCGGCGGCTTCGTCTGCCGCCAAGGTTTTCTTTCTTTCCAATCTGATTGGAGCAAATGAAGGATACTCTCACCATGAATACACTGAACAGGACGGATCTTGTGGGAAGACACAAATGGCAGTTCCTTCTTGGGATGTGGATTGATGCTCTGGGTTCAGGGCTATTTCTTCCCTTCTCGTTGCTTTACTTCATAAATGTCGCCAGATTGCCTCTTGCTGCCGTAGGAGGCGTGATCACCATCAGCATGTTGTTGAGCTTGCCTATGACTCCACTGGCGGGTACGCTGGTGGATCGCGTGGGAGCACGCCGGGTCATCCTCATCAGCATGGCGCTTGCCGCTTTGAGTTGTCTGGGCTACCTATTTGTGCGTACCATTCCGCTGCTCGCGTTGACGACATTGCCAGGAGCCATCGCAGGCCGCCTGTTCTGGGTAGCCTTACCCACTTTTATCGCAAGCATTTCGACAGAGGGGAAGGCGCGAGATCGTTGGTACGGGCTGGTAGGCGTGGCGCAAAACGCAGGCAATTGCATTGGGGGCGCACTTGCAGGGCTCCTCGTCGCCTTTGGAGGCACCATCGGCTATCAGGCGATATTGTACATCGATATTGCGAGTTTTCTACTCGCAATGATCTGTATCTGGAGCCTGCCTGTAAGCGAGCAAGCGGTATCTGAATATCAACCTCTGAATGTCCCCACAGGGTCGGGTGGCTATCGGGCGGTCCTGTGCGACAAAACGTTTCTGGGTATTCTTGTCAGCAGTTTTGTTTTTGTGCTTTGCTTAATCATGCTCTCCGATATTGTTCCCTACTACCTGGTGAACGTGCTGCATTTACCTTCCTGGATCGTTGGTGTGGAAGCAACGTTCAGCGCAACCCTCCTCACGCTGCAAGCATTGATCGTACGGCTCGTTGTTTCCTTGAGGAGGACACGCATTCTGATCCTTGCTGGATGGGTGTGGATTGGATCAGGTGGCTTGTTTCTCCTGGCGCTTGTCCTCCCTTCAGGCTGGCTGATTCCTTACATCTTATTGGTCGTTGGGATCTATACCTGTGGAGGACTGCTCTATGGCCCGGCAATGAACGCCCTGGTCGCTGAAATGGGACCAGGGCCCTCACGTGGCCGTTACATCGCAACATATCAATTCGCGGCCTGGGGATTGGGCCAGACTATCGCACCAACCCTGTTCGCGTCGCTGTTCACATTGGGACCCGCCTATCCCTGGATCGTCCTTATTGGGCTGACCCTCTTTGCCAGCCTGTTCTTGCTTAGACTAGAGGCGAGAGATTCGAGGCTTGGAGTGATACGCAGATCTACATCGAGTGCTCTCACATCCTGTGAAGAGTCAGCCGTTGTAGCTGATTGAGCTAACAAAGCATGAAACCATGAGAGCGGCGTTTTGTCGCCTGGATGAGCACGTTGATGCTTCAGTCTCCCCTTCCATAGAACAGGAGTCTCTCTTGTCAGGGGAAAAGGAGAGAATATGCACTCTTAGAGCAATATCCAGCCTCGACGCAGCGAGTCTTCAAATCTGAAGGCTGTCTGATGAAGGCTTAGTCCCGCTCATGCTCAACCATTCCATCGCCCCTGATGACACTGGCAATTCTGAGCTGATAGTGCTCGAATGCCTTGCTAATCTTGAGACAGCCGATCACGTTCGCGGGCCGGTATGAGGGCGGTGACCCACCACAGCAACTCGGTCATCATTCCATTGAAAGATCGGTCGAGAAATGCTCCACTTGGCGAATCAGGTGCGTCAGAGACGCTGGGAATCCAGTTCGGGACCAGAGAGATGCCAACTTGCTCGCGGATGGGAACCATTTTGAGCTCGATGAGCACCTGGCGCAACTGCTCCGCCGCCCGATAGCCTGCGGCGAAGCCACCATAGCTGACGATAGCGGCAGGCTTATGTGCCCACTGGGCGTACAGATGGTCGATGGCGTTCTTGAGCACTGCCGAATAGCCATGATTGTACTCGGGGGTCACAAAGATAAAGCCATCAGCCCGATCAACCTGTGCTGCCCACTGCTCAGCTTCAGGAGCGATGTGTCCATGCACTGGTGAGGTAGGGGAATCAAAGAAAGGAAGTGAGACATCGCGCAGATCAACCAGCTCAAAGGTGGCATCGGTGCGCATAGCCAGGCGGTCCATGAGCCATTTTGCTACAACTTCACCTCTGCGGCCCTGCCGCGTACTCCCAAAGATCACCAAAATACGGGGATAGATATTCACTTTTTCACCTCTTGTTCCTATTCAGAATGGACTTATGACTTCCACTTACTATGTCGTTTTTACACTCGTTTCTCTGGACTTTTTCCGTCGCTTTTTTCGAGCCTCTGGCAACGTTGCTACGCGGTCAAACGCGCGGATTAATTAGCCAGTAGAGAAGCAGCTCTCTCTTCGTGCTATACTCACTATAAGAGAGTAAAAGCCTTTCGACAAGAACGCACTTTTGTGTGTATGACTTACCAGGAGGTGAGTGGCATGGAAACAGGAGAATTGCTTGGGAAGCTTCGTGGGTCCGACGTCTGGAGTGCGCGCTGCCCATCCCGGCGCTTGCTCGACCTGATTGCCGACAAGTGGACCACGCTGGTGATCGTCGCCCTGGCGGACGGGCCCAGGCACTACAGTCAGTTGAAGCGCGATGTGAGTGGGATCTCGCACAAGATGCTCAGTCAAACGTTGCGGCGGTTAGAGAAACAATGCTTTGTCACACGTAGGGTCTACCCAACCGTGCCTCCGCGTGTCGAGTATGCGCTCACGGCGCTGGCTCAAACGCTGCTTCCAACGCTGTGTGCGCTCATCGATTGGGCCCAGACCCACGCCCCCGAGTTCCCCATGCTTGAGGAAGAGGTCAAGTGAGTGGATAGGATGCTGCTGTCCATTTGGGGGCGACCACCGACGGCCCCTTCGACGCATTGCTGGTGGCGGCGAAGGCGTCCGTGACCGCGTCAAGGCTTTGACCTGACATCGGCAAGGGGAGCCCCGCGCGGATATAGATGACATTGATGATGATCGCCACCAGCACAAACCCGATGCCCCCCAGGCCTGCTAGACTCGTAAAACTCATGAGAGCGCCCCTTTCCCCAGACGTGTGCTTCATTCCTCTTTGGGGTACACGTTCCGGTGCAGGAAAAACCGGGGTTCATGACTCTTCCAGGATTTCCACATATCCTTTCGTTCCGTTTACCCGGATCCTTTGTCCGTCTTTAATCAGCCTGGTCGCATTTTCTACGCTCACGACCGCGGGCAGACCGTACTCCCTGGCGACAACGGAGCCGTGGGTCATCATCCCGCCTACTTCCGTCACCAGGCCTTTAATCGAGACGAACAGCGATGTCCAGCTGGGGTCGGTAAAGGCTGTGACCAAGATATCGCCCTCCTCAATGTTGGCCTCTTCCAGTTTTAAAACGATCCGCGCGCGCCCTCAATGGTCCCTGATGAAGCAGGGACTCCTATTAAAGCGCCGTTGGGGAATTCGCCGGTGTCGTACTCACCGGTGATGACCTCACCGTCGGATGTCATCACACGAGGAGGCGTCAATTTCTCAAAGGCCTCGTACTCCCCTTTGCGCTGCGTGATGAGATGGTAATCCAGTTGGTACGTGCTGGCAACCTTGCGGAGTTCCTCAAAGGTGAGATAATAGATATCCTCCGGCTCTTGAATCACTGCTACCTTTCTCATACTCGAACGTGCGCGAACCCACCCTCAAGCGGTCAGTTCTTCCTGCTTCATCGTCGATAGCCAGCGCACGGGAACCTTTGGATCAGCCCTCCCGTTTCGGTCTCACATCAACTCCCCAGGCATTTTACGTCCGGCGGTAGCCACTCTCCAGGACGGCCAGCTTTACGCGTGAAGCTGGCGAAGCTCTTCTGTTGCGAACCACAGCAAATTCAAGGCGGCATTGAGATCCCGGTCGATCACCAGCCCACAGGCCACGCACTCATAGGTGCGGTGTTTGAGCGGCATGCGCTTTTTGACCTGCCCACAGCACGAACAGCGTTTGGTCGAAGCAAACCAGCGAGAGGCGATGAAGAGATCGCCCCCGGCGTTGGCCACTTTGGTCTTGAGGAACTGCAACAATTGCCCCATCGCGGCATCGGCCACCGCACGCGAGAGCTTCCGGTTGGCCATCATCCCCACGATGTTGAGGTCTTCGATGCCAATGGCCCCACAGGTGCGCGCCAGTTCGGTCGTGAACTTGTGCTGGACATCCCGCCGGATGTTGGCGATCTGCTGATGCTTGCGCGCGACCTTGAGTCGTTGCTTCTCATACTGCTTGCTGAACACGGTTCGCTTGGTTTGAGGGTCTTTCGTCTTCTCTTTCTTTGACAGCTTGCGTTGCAGCTTGCCGAGTTTCTTAAGATGGAGCGCCAATGGCCTTTGGTTCTCAAGCCTGCGTCCATCGCTCACCACAGCAGCGTGCTTCAAGCCCACATCCACCCCCACCACTGGGACAGGTTTGGGAGGGCACTCTCTCTTGATCTCGACGTGAACGGAGACGTACCAGTGGCCCGCCTCACAGCTGACGGTCCCCCCCAGAATTTTGACTCGTTCACACACGACGTGCTTGCGCTTGTTGCGCTTCTTCGTGGGAACGCTTGCTTTTCCCTTTTCGACGAAGCGCAGTTTTTCTGCCAGATTGACCGTTCCTAGCTTGCGCAGCAGCTTGCCTTGGTCCTTCTTCGTTTGGCGTTGATCGAGGATGAAGCGGCCAAGCCCGGGGATCGAGATCCAGTGACTGCCAACAGTGAATTTATCGTTGGAGAGATAAAACGACTCGTGCGACTTCCCCTTTTTCTTGTACTGCGGGTAGTTCGCTCGGCCCGCAAAGAAGTTGTCATACGCTTTCTTGAGGTCATCGAACGCACCCTCCACCACACACTTCGTCACCTGATAGGTCCACGGATACTCCTGCTCCCGGATCTGGTTGAATTGCTTCTTGAGTGCGAGGGCATGTGGCGGTTTGAGCACGCGCTGCTCTTGGGGAACAGTTTCCTGCTCAGCTTTATACGCCTGATACTGCTTCTCCCATTGTTCCCGTCCCCAGTTGTAGATAAACCGCCTCGTGCCACAGGCTCGTTTGAGATACTCCATCTGTTCAGGGGTGGGGTTCATCCGGATCTTGTGCGCGGTTTTCATCCTTGAGCGCCTTTTCTCCCGCTTTGCGGGAATTCCAGTTGAGCAGGACTCGACACCCGGCAAGTGGCGATCGTTCAGCGAGCGGCTGGCAGCTTCGGAAGGTTGAGCGCCGTGGTCAGATCGACCTCATGAGAGGAGCGACGCCCAGAAAGCGTTCGTTTGGCTTTGAGCCTGCCTTCTCGGTCCCAGCGCTGCACTGTTTTCACGCTGACATCCACCTGCTTGGCAAACGGTACGACTGCGTACATCTACTTATTCTCACTTACTTTCGCACACGTTGTCAATACCTAGTATGTATCTCCTTCCTTTTCAGGACATTGGAGAGAGCTTTCTGTATCAAAATGTCTACCGAACCGAGACCGTTTTTCACAAAAATCTTTCCTACCACCGGCGAAGCAAGATCATGGGAAACGTCCATATACATCCTATCGCCAGCCTCGACCGTTGACGCGCCAAGCTTGCTCAGCCAGATCGGGAAGAAGGACAGGCCTAATGGTGTGATGACATCTGTCATCATCTGCTGATGACCGAGCGACATATAGACATGATTTTTCCCATCGTTCACATTGGGCACAGGATATAAGGTGGTAATGGGACGACTCTGAACGAGATAAAATTGACCTTCGTAGAGGCACCATTCAATGTCCTGGGGGCGGCCAAAATACGCCTCGATCCTTCTGCCTGTTTTCTCAAGCTGCAAAATCTGCTCATCCGTGAGCGTTTGCATATTCTGCTGGTCTGGCTCTATCTGCTGTTCCTTCGTGCCTCCTTCTTTTAACGCATAGATTGCCAGTTTTTTCGTCGATATCTTCTTACTGACGATCTTGCCCTCCTGTACTTTATAAATATCAGCGTCCACCAGGCCTGAAACCAGCGCCTCACCAAGACCGAAGCTGGCATCGATGGACACAACCTTCCTGTGCGACGTGATCGGATCGGCGGTAAACAGAATCCCCGCGACCTCTGGGAAAACCATTTTCTGGATGACGACAGACAACAGGACCTTGTTGTGGTCGAAACCGTTCTGCATGCGGTAAATCACCGCCCGCTCCGTAAAGAGGGACGCCCAGCACTTGCTGATGTGTTTCAGTATGGCTTCTTTTCCTATAATATTCAAATACGTATCCTGCTGACCCGCAAAGGATGCCGTCGGCAGATCCTCCGCTGTAGCACTGGAACGCACAGCATAGGCATTTGTATCTCCCAGTTTGGTCAGATGGCTAGTAACTGCTTCATCAATATCCTTTGCAATTGCCGTCCCTTCGATGACGCTGCGTATCTTTCCGCCGATTTCACCAATCCTTTCCCTGTCCTCCACTTTGAAAAGAGAGAGTTGCTCCAGCAGAGCATCAAACGCTGGTGTTTGTCCGATGATTCTTTGATATGCTTCGGTAGTGACGCAGAAGCCCTCCGGTACTCTTATCCCATCAATTCTGGACAGCTCCCCCAGGTTGGCGCCTTTCCCCCCGACCATCGCAAGCTTTGTTTTATCGATTTCCTGAAAGCCAAGTACATATGAGTTCATATATATCATCCTCTCTATCTTTAACGTTTGGTGTGAATGAGAAAAGGGTTTGCTCTCGAATCATGCGAGGAGAGCCTGCCATCGCGAGAAGTCTTCGTTCCAGAACTGCCGCAAGCAACCCGACTTCATGCCCAGCACACGCTCCAGCGCATCCATCGTCGCCTCGCCAATTTGAGCCATCCGAGGAATGTCGAGATGCTCGCCCTCCTCCACTAAGAGAAGTTCAACGGTGACATATCCAAGATCTTCAAGCAGGGCGAGGATCATTCTCGCTGCCTGATCGGGGTAGGGAGTGGTGAACACGCCTTCTGCGATTCCCTCCTGAATGATCTGCGAGAGCCAGGGAGCGAGCCGTTTGATCCTGGCCAGGTAGAGTTTCTGGCGAAAGAGGGCGTTCTCATCGGCATACCAGACGCGCATAAACGCGAAGACCAGGTCCAGGTTTTCTTGTTTGTGCTGATCGAGCACGGCAAAGACGCGCAGCAGTTTGTCCTGGGCGGGCATCTCGCGATCAGAGACGATGGGAAGTACAAGTTGTTCGGCCTGCTCCCCGATGCGTTCCACCAGCGCCATCAGCAAAGCTTGCTTGGACTCAAAGTAGTGATAGAACGCGCCCCTGGAAATTTGGAGCGCCTCCAGGATGTCCTGGGTCGTCATCTGCTCATAGCCTTTGGTCGTAATGTAACGCGCTGCCACATCCAGAATGGCGTTGCGCTTCTCGGCGTATTCGTGGGCTTTGACACTTCGGGTCATCATGTCTCTCTTTCTTAGACCGACAAACGGTTTATCTATAGAGAGAGTGTAGTTGACAGGAGAGCCGTTGTCAAGATGTAAGTGAGCCTGGAGCAGGGCAGAGCCTTGACGGGAACGATCGCCTTCAATTATACTTCTTTTTAGAAGCAAAGTTAAGTAAGTTTCTTTACTTAACTGCTCGCCCTCAAGGCCATAGTGAAAGATGAAGAGCAGTGACATCGTTTCTTGAGATCCCGGCGGTTCCCGGCAGTTTGCGGCAGATGAATCGACTGACCGTCTTACGTTTGTTGCGCAAATTTGGCCCCATCACCAAACCCGCGCTGGCAGAATATAGTGGGATTAGTCGTCCAACTATCACCAAATTGGTCGACGAACTGGAAGAACAGAGTCTGGCGGAGTGTGTTGGGATAACCGCGCCGACCGCCAGCGGCGGTAAACCTGGTGCGCTGTATCGTTTTAACGCAGAGGGGGTGCAGAGTGCAGGGGTCTTTCTCACAGTAGATACCGTGCGCGTCGCGCTGGTCAATGGGAACGGGCGCGTGTTAGGTCGTCTTGAATGTCCCCTGGGGCTGGATCGGCGACCAGAGCCTGTCATAAATGCGATCGTTGAGACCTTGCAAGAACTTCTCACCTCTCTTCAGATTACGCTCTCTCAACTGCTCGGTATAGGGGTTGGAATGCCAGGTTTGACTTCGTTCGCGACAGGAGTGGTACATTTTGCGCCACATTTCCCGCAGTGGCAAGATGTACCAGTAAGAGATCTGCTAAAGGCCAGGCTGGGCATCGAGGTGTGGGTAGATAATGACTGCCACGTGCAGGCACTGGCTGAACGTCATTTTGGCGCTGGCCAATCCTGCACAGACTTTGTCTCGGTCGAAAGTGGCATCGGGATCTCTGCCGCCTTTTATTTACAGGATACCCTCTATCGTGGCGTCGGGGGAACGGCTGGTGAAATCGGCCATATGACAATCCAGGAGGATGGACCGTTGTGCGAGTGTGGCAATCGAGGATGTTGGGAGACCCTGGCCGCAACCACCTGGATGGTAGAGCAGGCATGTCAGTCTGGGCAGGCCACGTGGTTGCCCCTGCCCACCGGCGCACACGTCGAGGATTGGGCAATGACAACGCGAGAACCTGATGTCATGAATACACTTGCGCACGCGATCTTTCGCGCTGCGCAGGAGGGACACCCAGAGGCCATTGATCTTGTTCGTCAGCATGCCATGCACTTTGGTGTAGGACTTGCCACCATTATTAACACCCTCAACCCACAATGCATCATTATCTGGGGCGACTCAATGAAGGGGGGCAACCTCTTTCTGGAAGCCGTGCGCACTGTTGTCCGTCAGCGCGCCCTGAGGCGCCCACGCGACATGTGTACCATCATCTTTTCATCGTTTGCCCAGGATGTCGGCGTAATTGGCGCGGCGAGTCTTGTCATAGACGCGCTGTTTACCCATTATCAGCCGGCATCATGACGTTCTCTGCGTAGCAACGCGGCAGGCTGGTTTTCGTCTGTCCAGAGTCCACCACATGTGGCCCGCATACGGGCATGACCCGGCAAAGCTCGATGGAAGAACTTTGCAGAACATAGTTCAGAGAGGATAAGAAACATCATGACTCAGATCAAAGAAGCAACCAGTGATCAGTATACACCAACGAAGGCAGACAAATTTAGTTTTGGTTTATGGACCGTCGGGAACCGGGGGAGTGATCCCTTCGGCGAACCTGTACGACCTGCACTCCTCCCAACGCACAGCGTCAAAAAACTTTCAGAACTGGGAGCCTGGGGCATTAACCTGCATGATAACGACCTTGTCCCCTTTGACGCCACGCCTCAGGAGCGCGACCGGATTGTACGCGACTTTAAACAGGCACTCAACGACTATGGCATGGTCGTCCCTATGGCTACAACCAACCTTTTCTACCATCCCGTCTTCAAAGATGGTGCCTTTACCTCGGTCGATCCTAGTGTGCGTGCCTTTGCCCTGCAAAAGACCATGCATTCCATCGACCTGGGTGTAGAACTGGGTGCGACCACCTATGTCTTCTGGGGAGGACGCGAAGGAGTGGATGCCGAGGCCAGCAAGAATCCTGTCGACGCCATCAAGCGCATGCGCGATGCCATTAATTTTCTGAGCGAGTACGTCCTTGACAACGGCTATCAACTGCGTTTCGCCCTGGAACCCAAGCCCAACGAACCCCGTTCAGATACCTATTTTCCGAGCATCGGTCATATGCTGGCCTTCATCGCCACTCTTGACCATCCCGAAATGATCGGTGTCAATCCCGAAGTGGCCCACGAGCACATGTCGGGACTCAATTTCGTCCATGGCGTTGCTCAGGCGTTGGAGGCTGGAAAACTCTTTCATATTGACCTCAACGACCAGAAGGGCCCGCGTTATGATCAGGACCTGCGCTTCGGGAGTGAAAACATCAAGAGCCTGTTCTTCCTGGTCAAATTATTAGAGGATCAGGGGTATACAGGCCCACGTCACTTTGATGCCCATGCCTATCGTACCGAGGACGAGCAGGGCGTCTGGGACTTCGCCGCTGGTTGTATGCGCACCTATAACATGTTCAAAGAGAAGGCGCGTCGTTTCAACGCCGACCCCGAAATCCAGGCCCTGTTACAGGAGATCAACAGCGGCGATTCTGTCCACGCCGCCCTCTTCAGTGGTGGATACAGCAAAGCGGCTGCGGATCAGATCAAGGCGATCGACTTCCAGCCCGACGTGCTGGCGCGACGGGGCTATAAATACGAGAAGCTCGACCAGTTGACCGTTGAACTCCTGCTTGGCGTGCGCTAAGCACAGGAGCTGAGAGCCATCCTTGAAAAGAGCAACGGGGTTACTATATTTGTAGCCTCATTGTTGCTCTTTTCTCACTTAACAACAATGGCCTCCTGGTAGTGTTTTGAAGTTTAACACCGACAGACCAAATTCTTGCCAAACCTCAGGTCCTGACGATCTCAGGTCAATCCCCAGTGATCAGACATCTGCCGCAAGTTGCTGGTGCGCTGATCTGCTTGCCTGAAGTGAGGGCAGAACCACCAACAGAGCCATCAGAAGCGCACGGCCACAGGCATCTCCAGTGAGCTCTAGCACATTGCCTACGCGCATCATCATCGGCCATGAGGTCTGCCCAAGTAAAGGAATCCAGGCTTCCAATACCGCCCCAACCAGCGCGATATATAGGCCTGTGGACCAGCGTGATTTGCGCATCACGGCGATGATAGGCAACATTGCCAGCACAAAGAGCATGCCACGTACTGCCTCCAAGACGAGTGTGGTTGCAGTGGAAGGCACTACTGTATGCAGTGAGGCAATAAATGCTGAATCGTAATAATGCGCGTGTTCAAGTGGTGTCACCAGCATCGTGAAGAACAGGTAAATCGCTGCATAAGGCACGCCTGCGACCACGATGCGCCAGATCCAGGAGAAAAAACTACGCTCACGCATCACCTGGGTAAAGCGTGGAGTGTTCCGTGCATCCTCATTCGCCGGAATCAGCCAGGCGATGATACCAGTGATGAATAGCAGAGGCAGTCCTTCGATAATCAGCGCCGCAACCAGGGAAAACGGGGTTAACAGGCTCGTATAAAAATATGCCTCGATCATATCGGTAAGTGTGCCGGTGATATAGAGTGGCACAAAAATCGCTAGAAAACGCGGAAAACGGCGGTAAAAGACCCGACGGGCCAGAGGAGTCATACTTGCCACATAGAACACACCAGAAATAACACGAATAATGATATTTTGTGCGGTGAATGTAGCCGATGGTTTCCCCGATGACAAGAGAGACGCAAACACGGTGAGCACAATCGCCGATAACAATCCTCCAATGACGACACGAACGATCAGATGCATTGGAGTGATATCCCTCTGGTGTGTTTTTGCAGTATCTTGTTGCTTATTCATTCATTCTACCTTTATTTTTAGAACAGAAACAATAATATTTGGGTAAATCGCGACAAGGCCTTCCTCCGTCGCATTACTAGTAAGGAAAGTCGATATGTGCGGCGTATGTAATGCCATGAGCCCTACCTTCCACGACTGTAGCCGATAAAAAGGGGTTGTGTCATCACCTAAACGAGGTATTGCAATGTGTAAAGATGAGATCAATCGAGCGACTATCGAGAAGTGGGAGATGTTAGAGCAAGCCTAGTTCCCTGGAGCGGGCAATTGCTTGCGTACGGCTATGGACATTGAGTTTGTCATAAATGTGTTTGGTATGTGTCTTGACCGTGTTTTCAGCCCGTACTAGACGTCGGGCTATTTCCCGATCTGTGTATCCTTCCGCCAGGCAGCGCAAGATGACAAATTCATGTTCACTCAGCAGTTCTGTGCTTGCGCTGTTCTCGGCAGGTTTCTCTGCCATATCTTGCTTGTCTAGCATAGCCAGGAGTTGTCGGGTGTAATTTGGAGAATAGTTCGCTAGTGGCTTGAGATTGCGCAAAATCTTGAGAAGAGGTAGAAGCGCTTCACCCATGTCAATAAATGTACGGCTATAGCCCAGAGGTTCGGCCAGTTCTAACGCCAGCGCTAGTTCTCCTGTTGCTTCAGGAACATGTTGTTCCGCATACAATGCGAGAGCATGAAGAATCAGCCATTGGATACGACGCCTTTTATTCGGTCCATTCATGAGAGGACTCTGAAGTTGCGCGAGCAATCTCTTTGCACCAGGGAGATTGCCCTGTGCGAGGTACAGGTGGATCAGGACCAACAATTCAATCAGCAGAAAATAGGTTGATGGCAGCGAGGCAATTGTATCCACTTCACCATAGAAGTAGAGCCCTGTAGCGTGGGCGCAGCGAACAGCAGCATCTATGTCATGTGCAGCCAGCCAGACAACAACGGGGCGGCGTGTGACAAAATCCAGAAAGAACGGATCGTTGGTCTGGTGGGCCAGCTCCTGGGCTTGCTGTAAGAGCGTGTGCGCGTCCTGCATCCTGCCCTGAGCCAGTCTGACATCAGCCAGTGTCAGCGTGCAGTCAAGCGCCTGGATACTATTTCCGCCACGCCTGGCCAGTTCAAGGCCTGCGACCAGATGGTTCTGCGCGCCCTCCAGATCATTCCACTCATACAACAGATTTCCACATCCCGCATGGATATGCCCCATCACGGCGGAATGCATCAGACCATGATGGGTAGCGAGCTGAATACCTTGTCGATACGTCGCATTTGCCAGACCAGGTCGACCCAGCAAAACCTGTGTCTGCCCCAAGAGATGTAAAGCAGTGAGTGCGCGATAAGGATCATGCCTCTGAAGGTCAGGGTGAACGACTTCGCGCAACACTTGCTCAGCTTCAACCAGATTGCCAGCATGCAAGTACGCCCCGCCCATAGCGGCTCGCACGCTGGTCCTCCACTCCAGGTCATCCTCTGGTAGGAGAGCCAGAGCCTCGAACGCGTAGGCCAGAGACTTCTGCGCTTCTCCTCTTGAGCTATACAGATGTGCGTAGAGCGCTGCTACGCGTCCACGAAATGTATCAACCATGTTGGAAGCTATCTTCTCAATGCCTACGTGTTCCAAATCACGCAAGATCTCTTCCGCCTGGTCCAGACGCCCACTTGCAATGTACAATCTGACCAAAGCCTGGCATAGCCAGGGGCGTTCTGTCAGTAAATCAGTTGGCAAAAGTTCCTTCCAGAGTGTGACACTGGCAAACTCATTCTGTTTGAGCATCGTCTCAACCAGACGCTCGAGTAGATCTGCTGCACGTACGAAATCCGTCGCGACCAGCGCGTGTCGGATCGCATCTTCCAGCAAATTATGTTGCTCATACCACGTACTGGCCAGTCGATGGAGTGTGCCAAAATACTCTGGTTGCTCTTGGCGCACACGATTACTCAAGGCCTCCGTTAGGAGATGATGATAGCGGTACCAGCGGCCTTCGTTGTCCAGAGGAAAGAGAAAGAGATTCTTCTGTTCCAGGTAGGCCAACATGGCTGTCCCATTTTTCTCGCCAGTCAGAGTATCACAAAGGGAAGCCGTAAAGCGTTCTAGCACCGAGGTTGCCAGCAAGAAACGTTGCACATATTCTGGCTGGCGCTCCAGCACCTCGTCTACCAAATAACTCAGAATAAAACGATGGCTCCCTTTGAATAAAGAGATAAACTGAGCAGTATCCTGTAGCGAATACAATGAAAGAGCGGCCAGTTGCAAGCCGGTAATCCACCCTTCGGTCCGTTCCATCAGCATCTCTATATCAGCCTTTGCCAGCGCAAGATGTTCGGTCTGCGCAAAAAAGACCTCGGCCTCGGCGGATGTGAAGGAGAGATCAGTGGAATGTAGCTCAACGAGATGGCGTTTGGCACGGAGTGAGGCAATAGAGAAAGGCAACTCGTGACGCGAGGCGAGCACAAGGTGAACGTGCTTGGGGAGATGGTTGAGGAAAAACACCAGTGAGTCATGAATGGCCTGCACATCAATGAGGTGATAATCATCCAGGATAATCACTATCTCGTTGTCCTTTTCGCCTAGAATATTCAGCAATTCGCGTACCGCTGGTACGAGCGACACAGGCGGCTGGGAGCGCACCATTTCCAGGAGAGGTGTGATTTTCTCAAGTGAGGCTCGTTGCAGAGCAGCAAGAATATACGACCAGAAACGCGCGGGATCGTTATCTTCTTTATCCAACGCGACCCAGGCGATCAGCGCAGAAGATTGGCGCACCCATTCGCTGAGCAACGTCGTTTTTCCAGACCCCGCCGCGGCAGAGAGCAGAATCAAGCGGCACCGCAGACCCACATTGAGGCGCTGGACAAGGCGCGCGCGCGCGACCAGATGTGCCTGGAACACGGGGATGTGCAATTTTGTATGCAACAAATGGTCAGTAGTCCGATCGTGCACTATCTTGTGGCTCTTACTCACGTTTAACACCGCAGGGGTCGCTGGTTTTTCGTTTTTTTCTGTCACCCATGAATTACGTTTATCGTCTCCCTGCTCCAGACGTTGAGCCAGTTCCTGAGCCACAGCCTTGAGTCGGGCCATTGTTAACTGGTTGCTTTTGCCTAAATAGACTCGATAGAGCTTCCCTTGCTTTTTGCGATACGCCCGCCAGTACGAGCCACCACGACCATTAGATACCCTTTCTTTGCGCGCGGAAAATGCTCCATACTGACTACGAAAGGTGAATTGCGCCACCTCCTCAACCCAGGCATACCAAGCAGGAGTCTCAACAGCCAGCAATGGAATCAAAGAAGGTTGTGTAGAGACATAGACGTATGCATCTTCCTGTACAACGTATTTCATTGAGGACTGGTCTTCTTTCTGGTTAGTTCCCGAACAGTATAACATCAGTTCGGGAACCGACGCCAGAATCGTTGTCTTATCCAAGGTAGCTTGAGCACCGTAGAGACTTTTCTGTTCGTGCAAATCTCAAAGCACCTCACCATCACCGAGGATGGCCCAGAGAATGGCAAAGTGCTGGATGAGCTTGGGGGAGACAAATTCTCCCTTTCCTCCTACTGCATATACGGATGTAACTTGCGCTGGCAGGCTTCCTTTGTTTCGCCCGCAACACAAGCAAAGAAGGCGATGAAATCACCCATCAGGACTGCTCGATAATAGATTTAGGAACCTCCTCTCTCGCCCATTAGTACAGGTGAGATACTGGCCATTTGCCTCACGATCTCGTTCCACTTCCTATGCTACTATTGATGGCAAGTAATAGAGGAGGTTGTATTCGTGTCACAACAGACAATGAAAGCGATACAAGTTCAGCGGTATGGTGGACCAGGAGAACTGAGGCTTGAGGAAGTAGCACAGCCAGAGCCAGGCATAGGCGAGGTGCTGATACGCGTCCACGCCACTGGTGTACTGCCAATTGAGTGGAAAATTCGTCAAGGAGCATTTCACGACGTTATGCCAGCATCTTTCCCTTATGTTCCAGGTAGTGCTGTTGCTGGAATGGTAGAGGCAGTTGGACCTGGCGTTAGTGAGTTTCGGAAGGGGCAGGCAGTCTTTGGTCGTAGCAATAAGGGAAGCTATGCCGAATACACAACCGCTGCAGTAGAGAACCTGGCACTTAAGCCAGAAGCACTCAGCTTCGATGAAGCGGCGACGATTTCAGGTGGAGCAACAACCGCCTGGACGGCACTCTTTGAGACAGCTGAATTGCGAGTTGGACAAAGCATCCTGATTCATGGTGCGGCAGGTGGCGTGGGACTTTTCGCCGTCCAGTTCGCTCGCTGGAAGGGTGCGCGAGTTATCGGAACTGCTTCGAAGGCCAATGTAGACTTTGTACGCTCCCTTGGTGCCGAGTCAGTAGTGGATTATACGACGACGCCATTTGAGCAGGTGGCGCAAGATGTAGATGTCGTGCTGGATTCGATAGGCGGCGACGTGTTGGCACGTTCTTTGCGTGTAGTCAGGCAAGGGGGGATACTGGTATCGCTTCTGGTCTCGCCATCGCAGGAACAGGCGCAGGAGTTAGGCATTCGCGCCACGAAGAACACAGCCTCGCTTCCCTATCCATCAACCCGCCTCCTGGGAGACATAGCGCAACTAATCGTCGAGGGTCAGGTGCGAACCGTTATTGCGCGAACTTTTCCTCTTCGCGAGGCAGGACGTGCACATGAGCTTAGCCAGACGGGTCACGGACGCGGCCGCATTGTGCTCCACATCGCGGATTGAGCTTAACTATGCCTCTATAGCGAGCTCTAACGCGTTCCTGTATTTCGCGGCGAGATCGTGAAAGCCCCGGTTGAGTAACCATGTAATAGAACCCAGCAGGCGCAGGAGGCGATAGTGGGTCAGCAAGTGCTGCGTCTCCGCGTTGTTGGCGTTGGTGCCATAGCCCTCATAGCCTTCTAATAGGGGATCTGTGAGCTCCTGGTCCCATAACGTGAGGACTGCGATATCCAGGAGCGGATCGCCAGGCTGTGCGTCGATAAAATCTAGAAAAGCCAGAACCTTTTGACTCTGGGGATCGAGCAGAATATGCTCATTCTGAAGATCGCCGTGAAGCAGTCCAATTGGTCGGCGTGCCAGAAGAGGCCGGAGGCGCTCAAAACGTTCGCGTAGCTCACTCGCATGCCAGGCGTTGAGCACGTCTCCTTGCCTGGCATGCTCGATCTCCAGGTTGGCCCACCACAAAATAAACTCTTCCCAGCGGTGCTGGCCCCCTGAGAATGGCGGTTGCGCACCCAACCCATGTAAGCATCGCAGATACACTCCAGCCTCCCTGGCGGCGTCTGGATAGCGTGAGGAGAGAGGAATGCCAATCACCTGGCGCATCGCAAAGACCGCGGGCGGCCCTGCCTCAAATGCCAGTATCTCCGGTGTTGGCAGCCCAACTGAAGCTGCCTGCTGCGCGATCTCATAGTCATGCCTGAGCGCCTGCACATCGCTATATACCTTGAGAATGATATGCGCCCCTTCAGCCAGGAAGATCGCGCGGTCGTGCTGGAGATAGAGGGGCTTCAGCGGCTCTCCTGGACCAGTAAGGCGCGCGAGGATGTTACTGGCTGCTAACTCTAAATAGTGATAGTTCAATGTCCTGCCCCATAATAATTGGTTTTAGAAAGTTTAATGCTGTGATAGCTTAAGGTTGTGCCAATGTGGTTTCGGCGCGGGCCTTCAGGTCTCGTGCCACAGCGTCGAAACCACGCTGTAGGTCGCGTGCATACATAAGCTGGAGCACGGGCGCAAAGACCCCGATAAATGTCTCACGTGTAGAATATTCGGTGGTGTCAGTATCAATGGGCGCGAGTTCCTGAATGCGTTCACCATGCAAGAACCAGGCGGATGAGCGTGTCTCCCAAGACAGAAGGTGCTCTGGCTCAATGGCGGTAATCGTCTCGATACTGGTGGTCTTAAGGTTTTCGCGCATCTGCACATGCATCGTCAACAGTGAGCCGACCCGAAAATCGGACTGCATCGAGGGGACAAAGCTATTCCACTCGTGATATTTTTCAAGATCGGTCAAAATCGACTAGACACGCGCTACTGGCGCCTGGATAGTTGTACGCGCCTGAACAGTAAACCAACCAGTCGTTACAGATCGTGGCATGCAAGGGTCCATCCTTTGTTTCTACTTTACTGCAAGCATATCACATTGAAGTCGGCCAATGCCGCCCAATGCCTTCTCCTCCCTCTAAGAAGCGAAGCCCCGATAACTTACAGAACGATATCACAGCAATGATATCTCAGAGAAGCTCCCCACAAAACTCATGCACATAGCGCTGAAAATTGGCCATGGCCTCAACACACAGCCAGCTTGTCCGCGTCAGCTCCTCGCGCCTCTTCTCTACCATCACAATGGCTTTTTCCGGCCGACCTGCCGCCAGCTCGTCCAGGACCGATTGGATCACATCGAAGTTATAGCCAGCCTCCCTGAGCAGGACGATCACGCGTAGGCGATGCATCTCTTGCTCGTTATAGAGGCGATAGCGGCTATCCTGTTCGCGTACTGGGTGCAGAAGGCCCTGCTGCTCCCAGAAATGCAGGGCCGAGACACGCACACCCACCTGTCTGGCTGCCTCTCCCACGCGGAGACTCTGGGAAGGGTGGGCGCTTTGTAGAGAAGCGGGTTGCGCGGCTAATGCATGCAGCGCCGAAAGCGTCTGCTCAACTTGCAGACGTTTGTTGGCAAGCTCGGCGTGGCGCGAGTCTATCAGGGACAGCGAGGCTGAAAGGTCCCCCTGGTGAAGGGCCTGCATAATCGCCAACGTCCGCTGCCAGCTATAGCCACCGATCATGCCGCGAGCGGTCTTGAGCGCGGCAAGGTGGCGCTGGGTATAGAGACGATAGCCTCTCTTGCTGCGCGAGGCCGCTGGTAGCAGCCCCCAGGCCTCATAGTTGCGTACCTGCTGAACACTGATCCCTGTGGCCCTGGCCAGGTCAATGGTGCGCAGAGAATCGTGAAGTACCATGTAAAACCCTCAGATATATGTGGAGACTTTTCGTATTTACATGTCTCTTTATATCACATGGAATCAACTGGGGCCGACACTGCTAATCCCCATTCGGGGGCAAGCCTTACGCGCCTATATATCATGGGATGGCATTCTCGTGTCATTTAACCCTCCATTGGCTGGCCATCCTGGACGCAACAACATACAGCCGTGGTGGCCCATCGCTGCCATAAGAGCATTGATATTGAACACGTGTTCTTTTTGTGTATACTGAGCTATAGAAGGATGAATAGTTTGGCGAAGGAGCGTAAGAACAGCAATCAAAAATGTGCGCGACTCTGCTTCAAGGTGTGCTTATTGTACACCTTTGGAGGCGTTGACAGAGAGACGCTATCATGGTATGATACACGCATCAGATGAGAAAAAGTGTTCTAAACCATGGTATTTGATGTTTCTAGCGAAAGAGGCGAAATCTATCTTTTAGTGGAGTGTTGAAAAGGAAGGGTTTTTCATGCTCCTTTGCAAAAAGATCAAACTTGACGTCAGCGAGCAAGACATGGCCACCCTTGAGTTCATGCAAGGAAAATGCAGAGGGCTCTACAATTGGTGGGTCATGAGGCTCAGAGACGGGGAGAAGTGGCACTTCAACGACTGCAAGAAAACCCTGTCCGAGAGCCGTGCCTATGATCCTGAACTCGATCAGGTGTATGGCAAGCTGCTTGCGGAAGTGTACTATCGCCTGGATGGGGCCATGCGAGCCTTCTTTCGTCGGGTCGCCAATGGGGAAACCCCAGGCTTTCCCCGCGTGCGACCTCGCCATGGCTTCTTCACCCTCTGTTATCCGGCGATGTATCTCACGCTTGAGGGAAACACCCTCATCTTGCCCACAGGGGGCAAGGGCAAGCACAAACGCTTTCCTGCCATCCGTGCCGCACTCACCGAACTGCCTCCAGAGGGCTTTCGAGAGGTTGCCATCAGTCGCGATGGCAGAGGCAATTACTACGCCTCCTTCAGCTATCGACAGCAAGAGGAGGCCAAACGCGATGGCAACACCGTGGCTTTCGATCTGGGCATCAAGACGCTGGCAACTGGGGTCACGCAAGAGGGCCGGATCTATCACATCGGTGGGTTCAAAGGCTCGTGTTGGTACAACAAACAGTTGGATCGGCTTCGCTCGAAACGCAGCAAGTGCAAGAAGAAGTCGCGTCGTTATCTTCATCTGAGCAAGGTGTACAAGCGCGTGTCGCAGAGGAAGCGCAACAAACAGCGCGATAGCCTGCACAAGGCATCGCATCTTATCGCACGGCGATTGGTTGAGAGAACTGTCGTCGTGGGCGATCTTTCCCAACGGCACATGGTCATGAAAGAGCATCAGGAGCGAAACAAGGCGCTCAATCGGGCGGTCTACAACGACTGGGGCTTGTATGCCTTCGTCCAAATGCTCACCTATAAATGCCAGTTGTATGGGAAAGAGCTTCAGTTGGTAGATGAGCGTAACACGTCCAAGCAGTGTAGTGGCTGTGGGAATCTGCAAGCCATGCCACTGTGGAAGCGGACGTATCAGTGCGCGGAATGTGGACTCGTCATGGATCGAGATGAGAACAGTGCTCACAACATCTTGACGAGGTTCTTTGCCCGGCGGGGGCCATACACTCAGGCTCGTCCTGAGTGCGATGTGCTGCAGGCGACCCAAAGCGGCGTAGAAGTCATGGAGACTTCCTGTGAGGGCCAAGTGTAGCAATTGAATCTATTCGAGTGTGTATAAGCACATTTGAGTGGATTTAGAAAGGCAGTCAGGATATGTATTTTGCCTCAAGCAAATTGGTAACGAATCGCTCTGTACCAGCGAGCACAGTTATTCCTGTACTAGCGTATGAAGACGTGGTGCAGGCGGCGGAATGGCTTTGTAAAACCTTTGACTTTAAAGAGCGCCTGCGCATAGGCCGCCATCGCGTTCAGCTTGCGGTTGGTGATGCTGCGGTTATTGTAAATGAGGGGAAGTCAGAAGCGCCTTCTCGCGCCGAGAATCACTCAGTGCTGGTACGTGTAGAGGATGTGGACCGCCACTATGAATTTACGCGCGGACGTGGCGCGCACATCTTGCGACCACCAACGACCTATCCTTATGGAGAGAGACAGTATACTGTCGAAGATCCAGGAGGGCATTGCTGGACCTTCTCACAATCCGTCGCCGACGCTGACCCCGAGGAATGGGGCGGGACCTGGCCCAGCGCGTAGTAAAACTCGTTGTGTGGAGACCCAGCGTCTTGATCTGTTTCCAGGTCAAGACGCTGGGTCTCCACACAACATCCCTATATTCCGGCTTCGACCTGGAGCGCAGGCTCCAGCACTTGCTCAGGCTCGGCCTGTTTCCCGCGCTGACGCATGGTGGAGGCAGCGTCCTTATCGCGCACGCGCAGGGCGAAACTGACCGCGATGACCGCGAGAATTGCCGAGGTGATGAAGGCGGCGTGATAGGCCGTTAGGTTTGGCTGCATGCTGCCATTAGCAATATGCGTCATTCCGACCGTGCTCATGACGGTGCTGATAAGCGCCACGCCAAGCGAGGCACCAACCTGGCGCTGGGCATTGTTAAGCGCCGAGGCCTGGCCGGTCTCAGCAGGCGAAATCGTCGCGAAGGCCGCGGCCTGCACAGGGATAAAGGCATAGGCCATGCCCGCCCCGGTTAGGAACATTAACCCACGCATTGCCCATAGGTTGGTATCCATGCCTATGGTAAGCATGCACAACTCAATAATCGTAACCCCAACCAGACCGCCAGCGATGAGTCGGCGTGGCCCCACTTTGGGATAGAGGCGTGCCACAATCTGGGTTGAGACGAGAACTCCGAGCGCCTCGGGGAAGGTCGTCAGGCCCGAGGTGAACGCGGAGACGCCACGCGCCTCCTGGAGGAAGAGCGGGGCAGCGTAGAGTAAGCCCATAAAGCCCGCGCCCGAGAAGACTGTGACCAGATTACAGGTGCGGAAGAGCTTGTTATTGAACAGGCGCAGATCGAGCATGGGATGCGTCGACCTGAGCTCGACAAACACAAAGGCAACCAGCATAAGCAGGCCCACGATACCCGTGCCCAGAATGGTACCGTTGGTCCAGCCATAGACCGGTCCCTCGCTCAGCGCATACATGGTCAGTGCCAGGCCGATACCCGCCAGGAGGAAGCCCAGGATATCGAAGCGCTTATTAGTGTTTTCGTAATACTCATGCAGGAAGAACAGGGCGAAAATACTGGCCAGGATGCCCAGGGGGACATTAATATAAAAGACCCAGCGCCAGGAGAGCTTATCCACCAGCAGGCCTCCGATAATCGGACCCGTGGCCGGCGCGATCACGGTCGGGATATTGAGGATGCGCGAGACCTGCACGCGCTCCTCGGGCGGAAAGGTCCGATAGAGAATGGCGGTGCCGACAGGGGTCAGGGCGCCACCCGCCAGGCCCTGCAAGACGCGAAACGCGATCAGCATAGGCAGACTCGTCGCCAGGCCACAGAGGGCAGAGGCGACGGTAAAGAGGACGAGCGCGCTAACAAAGATCCGCTTGGTTCCCACGCGATCACCTAGCCAACCCGAGACAGGAATAATCACCGCCAGGCTTACGAGGTAGCCCACAACAATAGCGTCAATAGCCGTACCAGTCACATTAAACTGGCGGCTCAAAGCGGGGAGAGCCACGTTCACGACCGTCGAGTCCATAATACTCATAAACATTGCCGCGACGAAGACCACACTAACCGCCACCTTAGGATTCATCTGCACACGAGAAGACATTGATGCTCCAATTCATAGTATTTTAAGAAAAATATGTGGATATACACATGAACAAAGTGGGAAGCTGCAATCTTCCCACTTATTCCTGGCTGGCTTTTTTCGGGCGGCGTGTATGTTGGAGACGTTTCTTTTGAGAATTGAATTCTCCACGTGAGACACAAACAGGGCAGGTACACCAGGCGCGTTCACGCACACCTGGCATATAGCGCCAGCCCACCACTCGCGAAATAGATTGAACTTTGCGAATATCTTTGGCGCTAATTGAGCGCGGAATGATCAGCTCAAACCCTTGCGGGTCATCTTGCTGCATAAGTTCGCTGATAGCCTGGGCAACAGGTAGGTGCTCATGCGGTCGAGCATAACGGCCAAACCAGACCATTTCCTCATCTGGCACGTGAAAGTAGATGCCCATAAAGGTACGCTGGCCTCGACGCTTGAGTTCGCGCAGCCATTGATGAGAGACATAGTAATTTTGCATGACGGGCATACAATAGACTCCACGCCCTTTGCGAATACCAGCTTTGCGAATGCGTTTTACATCTTTGGCTGGCGTTAGGTGGACCAGAATTGGCATAGAAGAAACCATCCATTACTGTCTCAAAAGGGGGAGCGGTTCCACACATTACCGACCGCTTACTCTTCTGACGAATAGCGGCCGGGTTTTGTCACAAGAAAAGGCGTTGCGCCTCCACTGAAGGCTCTGAAGAAAAGAGACGCCTCCTGCCCCATCCAACAGGCTCCGGGTGAAGCAGGAAGATACACAAAGCTGTTTTACTCAAACATTAGAAAGACGCTGCCGCCGCGGCGGCGACAAAGAGTACCAGGCAGACGGGTGTATAGACTATGAGATTGAGTTTGTAGAACATTTCACTCCTGGATGCGGCCAGGCGTAGTGCCCACACAATCCCTGCTAGACCACGTAGTAGGAGTCCTACCGCAACGGACAGAACGCCGAGTTGAAGCAACGGACTGGGAATGAGTTGTCCAAACATCCCAAGATAATGGACCCGAGCTAACATAATCAAGGCACCACAAAACAGCAGGCAGGCGAGTGGAACAAGGACCGCTGGCCTGAAAGAGCGGGTTTTATTTATGTTGAGTACCGCCTTCGCCAGTGAGAGTTTATTCTGTGCGGGCCAGAGTCGACCTGTCGCCCAGTAGGCATGCAGTAAACCATCTGCAACAAGCACTATTGCTACGAGTATGCCTGCAAGTTCTTTTACATATTGATCCATTATTTCCTCCTCTTCCCTATGCGGCTAAAAAGCTCAAGAGCAACTGTTTCACTTTTTTAGGCTGATCATCATAAACGAGGTGTCCGGCATGATCGAGCACAACAATGGTGGCCTGTGGGTCCAATTGGTGCCAGCGTTGAACATAGCTGGATGAGTCCTCAATCGTATCTTGCTTGCCCCAGATGACCAGGGTCGGGGTCTTCATCTTTGGAATGAGTTGATCTGTCACGCTCCAATCAAGATTGCGTTCTAGCACCCACTGCGAGACCAGGTTGCACTGAAAAGTCAGCGGGGGATAGAGTTCTTGTGCCATATCAGCTGTCACCTCTGACTTATCGAACAGGAGTCCCTCCAACAGTTGCCTCGTCGCATCAACGCTTGTTGGCATAGAGAGCTTCATTATGGCTTCGCCAATTACCGGCCACTTTGCAAGCTCATAAAACCAGGGGTCGGGTAGATCTAAACCTGTATTGTCCATGCCAACATATTTGATTACCCGCTCAGGATGTTTCTCGGTAAAGTACAGAGCCATGCCACCGCCCCAGGAATTACCGCCGAATACGGCCCTGGGGACGTGCAGCTTATTCATAAACGTCAGCAATGACTGGTCAATCGAGTCCAGCGTGTAAATGGTTGTAAAGTTGGGATTCTTTGCGGTCGGCGTTGTATACCCATCACCTGGCGGATCAATGATGTAGACCGAGTAATGCGGTGCCAGAGCGGCGGCGATATAACGAAATTCATAGATCCAGGCACCACCACCTGGCATGAGTACGACCGGCTCTCCACTCCCTTCGTGCAGATAATGCAAACGAAAGTTGCCCGCATCGATGTAGTGATCGAGGTGCTGCTCCTGAATTTGTGTCAAATAGGCAGGTACATGTGTATGATCCTCCGGAGGCATGTAGACATAGGCAACGAATAATAAGGCAACGAGGCAAAGTGGCAACAAAGCGACAAAACTATAAGTCGTTCGACGTAACCACCTGTGCTTCGACCAGAAATGTTTCATATGCTTCTCTCTTCTATCGACAGCCAAAAATTCGCTGAACGCATAGCGAATGTGAATAACAAAAAAACAGCCCTATCTTACAAGGATGGATCAATTAGTCTGCATTGGGATGGTCAGGGATGTCTCCAAGCAGCAAATGCACAACATGCTGTTTATATCGGGCATGGAAGTTGGGATCATGGACATCGACGCCCAATGGTCTGAGGAATGTTTCAGCATGGGCTGTGGGGAACCAGCAGAGAGCGGTGAGGGCAATGAGAAATTGCTCTGCATTACCTTGCCACCCTAAATCCTCCTGTAACGCCTGTATGGCCTCGCGCAAGAGCTGGAACTGAGATGGAAGATTGCCCAGATAGCGGGCACCATGCAAGGCTTCCCACTCGGTCAAACGCACAAAAGTTGGATGCGTTGTAAGGTCATCAAACAGGCGCTCAATGACCACACGTAGAATCTCCTGCGCATTGACACCAGGAGCATGTGCTTGTTCATGAATAAACGTGACCAGATCTTGCGCGTGTGTAAAGGTTCGTGCCAGGACAGCGCGATAGAGGCCATCCTTCGAACCAAAGAAGTAGTTGGGCAGACCACGTGTCACTCCCGCCAGGTCACAAATCTCCTGAAGACTCGCAGCATCATAGCCTTTTTCCGCAAACACTGTTTCAGCGGCATCCAAAATCGCTTGTTTGCTGGCCTCGGCAGCCTCCGTTCTGCGGGTGCTTTTCCCCTGATTGTTCATGTTCACCTTCACTCTCAAAACAACATCGAATATTTCACTCGCTATACGTATAACTAATTTAGCAAAAAACACAGTGATAAGTCAAGAGGTGTAGATTGGAAATTTAAATGAGCCCATATTTTTGTGAATTCTGTGAGGTCGAAAAACTAACCTCTTCTTTCCCCAGTATGGAATGCAAGTGGCTTTGCAGGCTCTCCCCACCTTTCCTGCACTTGATGGAAAACACTGTTTGCTTCATCATTGATTGAAGAAAAAAGACCGCCAAAAAGCGCTGAAATTGAGGAATCACCTTTCTTCTGTTTGCTTGTTTGCTGGAGACAGTGGAGACGTTGCGTTTATGGTGGTACCGTTTGTCTAGACAAAAATGGACCAATTTTGAGAGAGGACTCAGCAGTATGAAGAATTGATCAGGAATGAATAGAGCGATACATGGCAAAAGGTGTTTTGTATGAATCGACCCTATTTTCTCAGACGGAGAAGGATGAGCTCACCCAATTGTATGCGGCACTGCCACAGTTCAACAGGGCTGACTTGCGAGGGATAAGCTGGTCTTTGACTATGATTATGCCGAGATTACTCACATTGTGCAGAAGAGCAAGGTCCACTGCCGTCAGTTAATGTGGCAGGCGCGACACGCCATGCATGTTCATCTCCAGCAAGACGGCCCTCTCAGTGAGCAACACACCCTCCTTGTCCACCAGTTTCTTGATGCCTATCAGCGTGATGATATGGAGCGTCTTCTCTCATTATTTACCCACGATGTGGCGCTCTATACTGATGGCGGCGGCAAAGTCAAAGCCGCTCGCAAGCCGCTCTATGGAGCGTTCAAGACGGCGCATTTTCTCCTGGCAGTCAAGCAAAAAGCGTCGGAGCTGTTCGCGTACCGTCTTGCTCATATCAATGGTCAGCCAGGAATCATCAAATATCGGAAAGACCACCCTTTTTCTGTGATGGTATTTGACATAGCACAACAGAAGATCTGTGAGGTCAACGTGATTGGGAATCCGGATAAATTGCAACATATCCTACCTTCTTGTCAAGGCACATGCACATAGATGAAGGAAAGAGGACTCTGACCAGGCGAGCAAGGTGGTGCGGATCAACTGCGGCTGATCACTGCACAACTGGACTAGAGGAAGTACCTGTTTCATGGCTTTGATCAAGCGCTCGATCTGCTAGCGAGAGCGATACAACCAGAACAATTCAGTTGCCGAATACTCAGTTGGGAAGGTGCTCACCAGAATGATCCAACACGCCCGTTTGACGGTGCTTTCTCGCAGCTTACGACCCTTGCGCTTCGCAACCCTTTGGAGACGTTCTTGCGGGTTTGGAAGTGACCCACTAGAGACTGTATGTAAAGGCTTCAAGATGGGGCTCTCGCTAGGCGACGCAGAAGCAAGCGGATCTGAGACGCGTAAATCCAACTTTCGCTGCTTTCTGGCAAGAACTCGTAGTCCTTGCAGAGCCGACGGCAGAAGGTGAGCCAAGCAAAGGTCCGTTCGACCACCCAGCGGCGCGGAAGGACTCCTCGGAAACCGGTATGCAAAGGAGGAAGTCGTCGCCACTCAAAGCGCAGATGAGCCAGATCATTGATGTCGCCTATGGGAACCCACTCTCCTCGGGAACGAGGGGGATGTTGGACGACGGTAACGCTCCACCCCAAATGCTCTTCTATCCAGGTTTTCCCACTTCCCGTGTAGCCTTGGTCAACCCAGACGTGCTCGAGGCGAGGATAGCGAGCTTGAACCCCCTGTAGGAACGCAACCGCTGCTCGATCTTGCACATCTGCCGTATGAACCTTCAGATGCAGGATCAATCCCAACGTATCAACGAGAACCTGACGTTTTCGCCCGTTTATTTTCTTGCCGCCATCATAGCCACGGGCCCCCCTTTTTGACTCGTCTTGACCGTTTGACTGTCGAGAATGGCGGCACTGGGGGGAGGTTCTCGCCCTTGCTGTTTCCTTTGAGCCTCTCTCAGAACAGTATGCATCCTTTCCCAACTCCCGTTCCTGCACCACGTACGGAAGTAGGTCCAGACGGTTGACCAGGGCGGGAACTCACGAGGAAGCATGCGCCATTGGCAACCGCTTCTCAAGATATACAGAATCGCATTCACGATTTCCCTCATGTTCACCGCTCGTGGTCGTCCACCTAGCCTGGCGGGCGGGATCAAGGGTTCCAAGATTGCCCATTCCTCATCACTCATATCGCGCGGGATAGGCACGCCATCTCATGGAAGTCCTCCTGCTTGAGATAAACGTCCCTGCTCAGTTTCTTTGACACTCCTCTCCCTTTCAATTTTACCGCTTTACATACAGTCTCTAGTGGACCAGGTGAACGCACAATGGGGCCGTGAGACGCTGCGCTTTGGGGCGCAGGGGACGCGGCGGACTTGATCTATGCGGCAGGCGTGGCGCTCCCAACGCTTTACAACCCGATGGTCAGAAGTGTTGCAGGTTGGAGAAGTGTGATGAGGGACGAATGTGTACAATTACAATTACGATTGCCCTTGTCGGCAGGTGTGATTCGCAGAGCGGTGGACGCGTTCAAGCGGCAGTTTGGCGCCGACCGCTGCTATCTCTATGTTCGGGGACATGTCGCCATTGAAACGGGTCAACTCTGTCAGATTCCGGGGTGGGCCAGCGTGGTTGGTCCAGATGAAGAACGAGATGTACTGATTGTAGGCGATGTGGAGGGGGCTGAGGCGAATAGGAACTGGGTACGTCTGATGTTGGCCAGGCTCCTGCTTTCCACCCATTCACTTGTAGAAGGGGGCCCGCTACGTAAGATACGGCATTGTTTGTCAGGAGGGGCATTGCTCAGCTTCCCAAAAATAAAAAAACATGTGGGATATGAAGAAGAAAACATTTTCTTCTATTGATGTGTCAAACTATCAAGCCGTTTTTTGTGCTCTGGCTGCATACAACGGATCAAAGTCCGCCTCGTTTTTGACGACCGCAAAGGCAATGTGTAAGAGCTTTCGTGCCGCAGCGCAACGAGCGACCTTCATGGGTTTGCCTGCCGCTCGTAAACGATCATAAAATGCCTTGATGACGGGGTTGTATTGAGCGGCACTCAAGGTTGCCAGATACACAGCCGTACGAAGTGCAGCATTTCCTGTATGCCCAATGTTTGCTCGCCCATGGACACTGGTTCCCGATTGGAATGGATGAGGAGCCAGCCCAGCATATGCCGTCAGTTCTTCCACCGTGTTACACAGCGTAAAATTGAGCGTCGTAACCAGGAGCCAGGCGGCAGTCAGTAGCCCGATCCCAGGAATGGTCTGGAGCCTGATGGCAGATGCTGTCCATAAGGAGTCAAGAGAAAGAGCCTTATCAAGCTCGGCCTCTCCTTCCAACATCTGTTCGGTCAGTGACTCTATCAAGAATTGCATGCGTGTGTGTACGGAAGCAATCACGCGCGGGACAGTGACTCAATGCATGGAATTGGTTGCGGAGCTGTTGACGCATTTGCATGAGGCTCTCACGTTCGTTCAATCGGTGATAGCGTTCAACAAAAATGGCCGGAGGAGGGGTCCATACGGCTGGCTGAAGCAAAGCGGCGAGTTGCGCCAGCGTTTGAGCATCGATGGCATCCGTCTTTGCTTGCTTAAGTAAGGCTTTGGCAAAATGGTGAGCCTGAGCTGGGTTAATGACACTGATGGCGAAGCCAGCTTGAGCCAGGGTGGTTGCGAGCATCATCCAATAGGAACCAGTTGCTTCCATCACAACAAGAATGCTCTTAGCAGAATGCCCTGTAGCGAGCAAGCGTTGCTGGAGCGTCTGGAAGCCTTGAGGGGTCTGATCAATGGTGAGCGCGCGCCAGATCTTCCTAGAGGGCTCCTTCCAAGCGACAGATGCCGTCGCCGCTGCGATGTCAATGCCAACGAAGAGGTCATACAATGGTTCTGGAGAGGATGTCATAGCGACTCCTTTCGTCTGATCGAGAGAGAAATTCATTCCTGTCTCGGACCTGGGGCAAGGCCAGTCTTAGCTCGTGATACGTGGTCAAAGCCACACGATACGGTTCAAACTTGGGCCAGCCCGAGATGATGGGGGACAGTCTTACGTTCGCGGTCGAACCGAGGCTCGTACCTCGCCCTCAGCATCATCTTGGAACCGATGCTCCTAGTATACGAGCTGTCACCAGGGGCAGAGTAGCGGGTAATACAGGTACATGCTTCTAAAGAGGCTGCTTTCAGCCGTTACTGCACTGAAAAATGCTCCATTGCCTGATTGTAAGAAAGCGCGCGCCACACATCCTCGCCAGAACACAACAACGGCCGTCAAACGCATTGGCTGACCCCTCCGATGACTGAGAGAAGCGTTTGGAGGGCTCCTATCATCGCTCATCGGAGAGGGATCTGCTCGCCAGGACTCACGTTCTGTTACTTCTCCCAAGTCATGGGCAACTTCTTCACCCCCAAAACGGACATGCTACTGATCAGAGACAGCGGCGCATCGGACACATGCCAGGAGCCAGGCAGGCGGTCGAGCATCGCGCTCAGCGCAATCTTCGCCTCCAAACGCGCCAGGGGAGCGCCCAGACAGAAATGGATGCCACGCCCGAAGCCCAGATGCCGATTTGGCTCACGCTCGATCATGAACTGATTGGCATCGGGGAACTGGGCCTCATCACGATTCGCCGAGGCAATCCAGGCAAAGAGTAACTTGCCAGCTTCTATGCGCTGATCGCCAATCGTCGTCTCGGTCGTGGTCCCGCGTATCGTGAGTTTGAGCGGCGAGTAGTAGCGCAGTGCCTCTTCAAGAGCGCTCGGCACCAGCTCGCGATTGGCACGCAGACGTTGCACCGCTTCAGGATGCTTATCCAGGCACAGGATGGCATTGCCAAGCAGATTGGTCGTGGTCTCGTTGCCTGCGACCAGGAGCAGCACACAGAACCCCAGCAATTCCTCGTTCGAGAGGCGCTCCCCATCCACTTCCGCCAGCAGCAGTGCGCTCACCAGGTCGTTCTGGGGATGCGCACGCCGCTCCTCAAAGATCTGGGTGAAGTAGGCACTCATGCTGTCTGTGGCTTGTATGACCGCCTGCCTGGCCTCTTCCGTCGCTTCCTCGTCTCCCGAGACGAAAGCATCAGACCACTGCTTGAACTCCTCACGCCGCTCCGCAGGGATGCCCAACAACTCCGCAATGACCGTGATAGGCAGAGGATAAGCCAGATCCCTGATCACATCCATCTCACCCACATTCTGCACCTGGTCGAGCAATCCATTGGTGATCTCCTTGATGCGCGACTCCATGTGAGCCACCATGCGCGGCGTGAAGGCTTGCGAAACGAGCTGGCGCAACTGGCGATGACGCGGCGGGTCCATACGTAGCATGCTCGAACTGATCGGAGTGGCATTGCGGTACTCGGGTGGCAGGAAGCTGCTCTCATCGGAAGAAAACGTCGCGTGATCACTCAACACACGTGCCACATCGTCGTAGCGGAAGATGTGCCATGCCTGAATCTTCTGGTCGAAGAAAACGGGCTGCGTCTCACGCATCTGACGATACCAGTCATACGAGGCAGTGAGCTGTTCTCGATTGGAATGTGTCTGCATAGTTCTTCTTTCTCTTTCTTGTATCTTCTACTCGATTGGAAGTAAATGCCCCACGCGCGTGGGCAGATCTGGCCCGCAAACGTGGAAGAGTGCCAGGAGTTTTGAGCACTGTCGTCGTGCGCGTGATCCCTGTTTGCGTCAAGCAGGTGTGCTTTTCTGCTCGATCCGCGCTGGCGATCTCGCGCGGCGCGAGCGCTCTCTCATGACGACAGATCCTCCTTACGAGATGACGACAGGAAATCTGGTCATATACCGCAGAAAACCATGATGTGTTCTGCTGTGATGGGATACATGGCCGCGTGTTGGCTCGTCTTCTCTCAGGTCTTCTGGAAGCATTTCCGTGGTTGGGCTGAGTCTGGTCATGTCTTGCGCAGTCCATCGGGGCTTGAGACGGGTTGCCTCACGGCCACGCCCCGGTTTTCCAAACTGGGTTCATGACACGCGCTTTGTATAGGCCCTCATCGCAAAGATGTAGGCCACAACCAGAATGCCGACGCACCATGCAAGGGCAACCCAGATCTCGTGAGACACTGGCTGCCCAGAGAGTAACGCACGGATGGTATTCACAATCGCCGTCACTGGCTGGTTTTCGGCAAAGACGCGGACGACCAGCGGCATCGACTTCGTTGGCACAAACGCCGAGCTGATAAAGGGCAGGAAGGTAATCGGATACGAAAATGCGGTTGCCCCGTCTGTCGATTTGGCGGTCAGTCCGGGAATCACCGCAACCCAGGTTAACGCCAGCGTAAACAACGCGAGGATGCCGACGACAGTCAGCCATGACAGGATGCCCGCCGACGAACGAAAGCCCATCAGCAACGCGACGAGCATGATGACCACCACCGAAATCGCGTTGGAGACCAGCGAGGTCAGCACGTGTCCCCACAGCATGGTGGACGGGGCAATCGGCATGGAGCGAAAGCGCTCAATGATCCCCCGTTGCACATCGGTAAACAACCGATACGCCGTATAGGAGATCCCACTGGCAATCGCAATCAGGAAGATGCCAGGTAATAAGTAATTCACATAATTCCCGGTCCCGGTTTGAATGGCGCCACCGAACACATACACGAACAGCAACATCATCGCAATCGGCATGATCGTGACCGTGATGATGGTGTCCATACTGCGGAAGATATGGCGCATGGAACGACCAAGCATCACGCTCATATCGCTGAAAAAGTGGTTCTGTCTCGTTTCCATTTCCTGGGAACCAGGGACCTGAGTCGTTACTTCCATTTAGTGTGCCTCCTTTTTGCCAATGATGGCCAGAAAGATTTCCTCCAAGGTTGGTTGTTTTTCTACATACTCCACCGAAGCCGCTGGAAACAGCTTTTTAAGCTCCACGAGTGTGCCGCTGGCAATAATTTTCCCCTCATGGAGAATGGCAATGCGATCAGCAAGCTGTTCCGCCTCGTCCAATAACTGCGTAGTCAAGAAGACGGTGATGCCCCCATCCGCCAGTTCCTTCACCATTTTCCACACCTCGATGCGTGCCTCGGGGTCCAACCCGGTGGTTGGCTCGTCCAGGAACAGGATCGGCGGTGTTCCCACCAGGCTCATGGCCAGGTCCAGCCTGCGGCGCATTCCGCCGGAATACGTCGACGCACGGCGGTTGGCGGCATCGGTTAAACCGAAGCGGGTCAGCAATTCGTCGGCCACCTGGCGCGGTTGTGTGACGTGTCGAAGCCTGGCGATCATGATCAGATTTTCTCGCCCAGTCAACATCTCATCCACGGCGGCAAATTGCCCGGTCAGACTGATGGATTGCCGCACATGGTGTGGCTTTGACACCACATCCCATCCGTTGACGATGGTCGTGCCGCCGTCCTGTTTGAGCAGCGTGGTGAGGATTTTGACCAGTGTGGTCTTGCCCGCGCCGTTGGAGCCAAGCAGGGCAAAAATGCTGCCCCGCTCCACGCTGAAATTCACGCCCTTTAAGACATCGAGCTTCTTGTATGATTTGTGTAGATCTGCTACCTGAATTGCAGTGTTTGGCACAATCTCCTCCTTATGAGAGAACAGTCACCTTCGAGACATCAGCTCCCAGGCCTTTGAGCGCGGCATACGTTAACTTATCCATCATCGCGCCGTCAAAGTGAATGGATTGAATGGCACGCTTCAAAGACCAGATCCCCACCTGGCGGAACGACACATTTTTAAGGGTCGCACCCTGAAACGACACATCCTTGAGTGCCGGCAGGTCAAACGTGACGCCAAGAAAGGTCTGCCCATCAAGTCGCTGTTTGCTCAGGTCGGAATATTTGAAGTCCACGCCGAGAAAGGTACAGCGTTCAAAAGTTGTTTTTCTCAGGTCGGTATATTTGAAGTTGACATCAGTCAGCGTGACGCCGATGAATTTTGCTCCGACCAGCCCCGACTTGTTGAAGTTGGTGCGAACAAGGATGGCTTCACGGAAGTTCGCATCCGTCAGGTCAAGGGTGGAGAAGTCGCAATCGGTCAGATTGGCGCCAGCAAAGGTGGCTTCACGGACGTCACTGCCCCGAAACGAGCTCCCGGTTAAGTCCGCGCCCGTAAAGTCCGAGCCACGCAACGCACTCCCTTTAAAATTTCCTTTCTGCGCGATCACGCCCGCAAAGTCGCTCTGTGGCAGATGGCTCGCACTCAAGTTGATGGCCACCTGCCGCTCCAGCGAGTGGGAGAGGTTGGCGACCTCCTGGACGGTTTGCTCAATGTCGCCGATACTCTCAATGGTCATGGTCAAGGCGGTTTCCTCATCCTTGCCCTCGGCTTTGAGCTCACGGAACCGCTCCTGCAAATCGGAGAGCAGATCAGCCTTTAATTCGGCGACGCTTTTGACCTCATCGTAAGGAGCAAAAACGCCGTTGACATAGTTGGTCAATTTCTGATTCATAACAACACCTTTCCTTTACAAGAGGTTATCGAGCACGCGCTTCGCGTACTCCCAATTCCTTTTGTTGCGATCGTACGTTACTTTCCCTTTTTCAGTAATCCTGAAGTATTTCCGCCTTCCGCCCTGCGATTCATCGCCCCAATACCATTCGATATCCCCGTCCATCTCAAGCCGCCGGACGCTGGAGTACATGGTGGCTTCCTTTAATTCATAGTCACCACCCGAGCGCTCAGCTATCAGCTTGACAATCTCGTAGCCGTAGCGGTCAGCTTCCGATAAGAGCCGTAAAATCATCGTATCGGTATGTCCGCGCAGCAGGTCGGAGGTCAGTTTGCTTTCACTCATCTCATCACCTCGTAGTTGGAGTATACACCATATTACTGTGATTGTCAAGGTAATATTTCAACGGTCATACTTTGTTCGATAAACCAGCTCGCTGTTCTTTACCTCGTGGTTGGAGTGTACATCATATTACTATGATTGTCAAGGTATTGTTTCGGTGGTCATACTTTATTTGCTAAACCAGCTCTCTGTTCCTTATTTGACATCCCTGGATTCGGATGGGAGAGGGCAAAGACCGGTTGGGAAAACAAGCGCCACTTTGCGGCTTCCGGCACGGGCTCGACCTCCGTCACTGGAGCCTCGTAGACAACAAGGAAGCCTGGTTTCCATGATGCTGGGACTCTCTGGCTCATCATCGCTGATCATGGAGCATGACCCATCCTGGAGAGAGAAACAGAAGCCCATTTTTGAGCAGAAAGAGGGATAGATGCTTGCCTTGCCCGCTACTCTGCCCCTGGTGACAGCTCGTATACTAGGAGCATCGGTTCCAAGATGATGCTGAGGGCGAGGTACGAGCCTCGGTTCGACCGCGAACGTAAGACTGTCCCCCATCATCTCGGGCTGGCCCAAGTTTGAACCGTATCGTGTGGCTTTGACCACGTATCACGAGCTAAGACTGGCCTTGCCCCAGGTCCGAGACAGGAATGAATTTCTCTCTCGATCAGACGAAAGGAGTCGCTATGACATCCTCTCCAGAACCATTGTATGACCTCTTCGTTGGCATTGACATCGCAGCGGCGACGGCATCTGTCGCTTGGAAGGAGCCCTCCCGGAAGATCTGGCGCGCGCTCACCATTGATCAGACCCCTCAAGGCTTCCAGACGCTCCAGCAACGCTTGCTCGCTACAGGGCATTCTGCTAAGAGCATTCTTGTTGTGATGGAAGCAACTGGTTCCTATTGGATGACGCTGGCAACCACCCTGGCTCAAGCTGGCTTCGCCATCAGTGTCATTAACCCAGCTCAGGCTCACCATTTTGCCAAAGCCTTACTTAAGCAAGCAAAGACGGATGCCATCGATGCTCAAGCGCTGGCGCAACTCGCCGCTTTGCTTCAGCCAGCCGTATGGACCCCTCCTCCGGCCATTTTTGTTGAACGCTATCACCGATTGAACGAACGTGAGAGCCTCATGCAAATGCGTCAACAGCTCCGCAACCAATTCCATGCATTGAGTCACTGTCCCGCGCGTGATTGCTTCCGTACACACACGCATGCAATTCTTGATAGAGTCACTGACCGAACAGATGTTGGAAGGAGAGGCCGAGCTTGATAAGGCTCTTTCTCTTGACTCCTTATGGACAGCATCTGCCATCAGGCTCCAGACCATTCCTGGGATCGGGCTACTGACTGCCGCCTGGCTCCTGGTTACGACGCTCAATTTTACGCTGTGTAACACGGTGGAAGAACTGACGGCATATGCTGGGCTGGCTCCTCATCCATTCCAATCGGGAACCAGTGTCCATGGGCGAGCAAACATTGGGCATACAGGAAATGCTGCACTTCGTACGGCTGTGTATCTGGCAACCTTGAGTGCCGCTCAATACAACCCCGTCATCAAGGCATTTTATGATCGTTTACGAGCGGCAGGCAAACCCATGAAGGTCGCTCGTTGCGCTGCGGCACGAAAGCTCTTACACATTGCCTTTGCGGTCGTCAAAAACGAGGCGGACTTTGATCCGTTGTATGCAGCCAGAGCACAAAAAACGGCTTGATAGTTTGACACATCAATAGAAGAAAATGTTTTCTTCTTCATATCCCACATATTTTTTTATTTTTGGGAAGCAGAGCAATATCCCTCTTGACAAACAATACCGTATCTTACGTAGCGGGACCCCTAGAAGAGGGTGGGCCGTTGCAGGGACGTTGTTGATGGCGGTGTTGTTTGGTGAGGGCACATGACGTTGGTGGAGGCACGAGGGTGGTTGTGTCGCGAGGGATGTGCTATGGTAGGTGAGAAAACACAGGGAAGGAGCGTGAAGAAGACCATATGCGCGTGAGTGAGTCGGTGGTGCTGCCGCTTCCTTATGATCGAGCAATGGTCCCCTTTTCCTCTTGTTCGTGGTGAGCGGTCGGGCTGCCCTGGCAATGATGGTATGGCAGGGGCAGCGATGTTTTTTGGGGTGAGGAATAAAAAGGATCTAGCTTCTTTCCTTGTTGCGAGCGCTGGCGTAAGAGGGGGCAGAGAGGTCGCGTGAATTGTGTGCTGAAGTGGGTGTCTCTTTACATTGGTGTGAGCGAGGAGAGCGAGGCAGGCTGGAAAGAACGCGATGATTCTGGTTCGAGGGGACGTGCAGCAAGGTACTCAGGATGGGGTGTTCTTTGCTGTTGAAAGAGGCCTCACCTATGCAGAAAATGACGATGCTGGAAGAATCAATTGGCTTTTCAAGCGGTTTCATGGGAAAATCGATGCGCCAATGAACGTAGCGTCTGCATCATGTTGTCTCGAGCGATACATCCCCCTTTGCGTGCTGCCACCAGGGTCGGTTGCATTGTTTGCCACAAACGAACTTGCACGTTATCCTGGTTTGCACCCTCCTTTCCGTTGGAGAGCTGGAAGCGGTCTGCCTCGTGAGAGGCAATGGTGGAAGGAGGGAGGAACGCGAAGCAGACGTTGTCTCGTTCAGGGGAGGCGTTCTTGTGCGCCGAAGGCGGTGGCAATGATTTCGGCATCATGCAGCGCCTGGGCGCGCTCATTGTTCAACCTAGTATTTACGACAGGGAATGTTTTCTGTCACATGTTGTCGAGAGGAAAGAAACGTTTGATGGATACTATGTCGCAAGCACGGTCTGCTGCGCTGCTGCTTTCGTTCTGGGTAATTGGCGATATGCACTATTACGAAAACGAACCATGGAAGAAACTGCATCTACCGCGTATGGAGCAAATGTTTCGTGACCTTCAGAGCATCTGGCGTGAAGAGGGCTATCCAGCCTTCTGTGTCTCGCCAGGGGATGTGATTGAGAATGGTGCCCCTGCTAACTACGCGCTGGCGAAGCGGGAGATTCTGGCCAACCTGGCCCCGGTGCCGTTTTATCCAGGCATAGGCAATCATGAGTATTTTCCGACGGAACAAGGGGGGGAGTGGCATACGGCAGAGGAGTATAGCACAGCCTGGGGGAGGTCGCTCAGCTATGCCTGGACGGTAGGCGACGTGGTCTGTATGATGCTTGAGCAGCCACTGGAGCAGTGGACTGTGGATGGAATGCCGCTGATACTGCTTTCACCGGAGGCGCTGGCATTTCTAGATACGACGTTGACTGAGCATGCTGAGCGCACGGCTATCATTCTCGCCCACTGCCCGCTGTACAATACCGTTCTGGATCGTGATCCGGAGCAGAATCTCGATGACGATTCGCTGGCTCCCTATTTCTTCGTGAGCAATTCAGAGGAGGTGCGTGCAATTCTGGCCCGTCATCGCAAGGCGGCCCTTTATATCACTGGTCACACCCATTCGGGCTGGGGTTCGCCACGGCTTGTCTTTACAGAGAGCCTGGGCGCTCACGCAATCACGCATCTGAACGTCATGTCGCCCTGGTATACGGGTTTTACAGGACCGAAGTACAACCAGGAACTCCAGGAACTGGAGTTCCTTAGAGATACCCCCGATGTGCAGGCAACGTTCTCCATCCAGATCTATCCCCACAAGATCCGCATTCGCGCACGTGACCACCAGGCACAAAACTGGCTGGCGGAGTGGGAGGTAGAAGATGAGCGCTCCTGACGTACGCACCTACGCGGCTCATGGATTCTGGGCGTAGCAATCTGGAGCAACTGGAGGAGCATCGAGCGTTTCGTGGCAACGAGCGAATGGTTTGAACGAGCAAGAGGGGAGTCATATCCTGATCTTGACGAGAAACTGGTGCTGGCACTGGCGCAGCAGATTCCACTCTAGGGAAGGAGCAGGAGCGAAGGCGTTTGCAGCGAGAGATTGAGGCTGGTGTTCGGTCACGTGATGGTGCGTGCCCTCTACGACTGTCCCGATCTGCCTCTGGGGCCGGAGGGCATGCGGTGTCGGGTCGTCGTGGTGACCCATCAGGCTTCGGCAACCAAGAGTCGGATTGGTGTGACCCGCTCCGGCGTGGTCTATGAACTCTTCTTGACCAATTTGCCGCAGAACGCCTTTACGGCTGCCGATGTGGTAGCGCTCTATCTGCATCGCGGCGCGTTTGAAAACGCTCTGGCAGACGAAGACCAGGAGCAGGACCCCGACCGCTGGGCAAGCCATGCCGCAATGGGCCAGGAGTGCTGGCAGATCGTCTCGCAATGGGTGTGGAACCTCCGCCTGGAGTTAGGACAGCAGCTTGCTCCTGATCCTGTGCGCACCACTGAGTTTGCTCCTGCTCTCTCCCCAGCTCAAGAAGAGACGGCCAATTCTCCTTCTCCCTCACAGAGGTATGGACCAGCAGTCGTGGCCCTGCCCTGGAAACAAGGCCGCTTCTCTGGACGAGACTTTGCCCTTCAACCGGATGGCACGCTGTGCTGTCAAGCTGGCCAATCGCTGGTTGCACATGAGCGGCGCAGAGAAGCCGACGGGAGCCTGCGCGTGGTCTATGCGGCCAGTATCCGCAGTTGTCGCCCTTGTCCCCTGCGGGAGCAGTGCCAATGGCAGGGCAGCGCTACCGCAAAGCCGCGCCAGGTGAGTGTGCTGTTGCATCCACTGATCATCGGTTCTGAACCCATTTTCTGGAGAGACTGGAGTTGTCGGTCGCATCGACGCGCGTGCATCCAGTTGTTGCGCCATCAATGCGTCAAGGTTGAGGTCGAGCCTCCCATCTCTGCCAGCCTGGCAGTCAAGCCTGCGACCCTTTCCCGTGCACAACGTGCACATTATCGGCTCTCATGGACAGAACGACTGGCTCGCAATGCGCGCCCTCCAACGGCGAGCCAGGTGATGATCAGACTGTGTGGTGTCCCGGCAGGCTTTGCTACCTCGCTCGGCCTGATGACGCCTTGAACCGAGCGGATCGCGCGCGCCTTGGTGTTCTCTCTCTCCTCGGACAGCCCTCCTCTTCCGAGTGGGACCTTCTGTCTCTTTTCCTGGCTTTTTCTCGCTTGCTCTCCTCTTCGCTCTTTCGCTCTCCTTTCTTCTGTTTTTTGCGGCCTTGACAAGCTCAACATCCAGGTTCGCACGACATTCGCTCAGCCCACGAATTGCACAACAAGGTTGTTTACAAATGGGACTTGAGCGTGGCGCTTTCGGGACGCGAGGTTGCCGCGGCAGGTCAGAGGGAACCTCGCCGACACCTTTGTCCCAGAGAGTCGGCGAAGTTTGCCACAAAACTGCCATTGAGACGAAAGGCAAGAACTTTGCCAAGCACGTCAGCGCGAAGCCTTGTCCTGGAAGGCATTGATCACAATCGCATGGAGTTCCTCGTTCCCTGTCCAGACCGTGTGGTCGGTGTGAGCAGGCCAAAGAACGGCATCGCCAGCCTGGACCTCGCGCTTTTCCCCCGTGGAGCCACCGATACGCACTGTTCCTTGACCGTTGATGACCAGGAAGAGGATCGGATGATCTGCTGCATGTTCCTCCATTGAGGCATGCGGATCAAAGTACATCACCTCCACTTGAAGTTCCGCATCCAGCAGCAGAGGCATGCCATTGACACGCCTGGCAAACGCTTCCAGTTTTTCAGGGGGGATCTGCGCACGTTGGAACTGGATAGGCACACCGTAGAGACCAGGATGATTGCCAGGGATTTTGCTTTTGAGATCGGGGCTGAAACGTCGAATCTGCATAAGTTTGCCTCCTTGAAGCAGGCTTCTGCGCTCTCGGAGCGACAGAGGATGAGATCCTGCCGGTTCGGTGAATTGAGGAGCATATGACGGCCCATATCATACGGGAAAGAGCGAAAAAACACACCGGCCCTTTGGGCGATGTATTTTAGGCAATTTTTACGGTATACTAGAAAGAGAAATGTTGATTCCTCCTCATCCTCCTCCGCGGTAAAATCCTGTTGGCAAGGGGTTCTTCATGCGTCACCCTCAAATCCCATCTGTATTATTGAAGAGCTCATTCACTGCTCTCCTGAGCCCACGGGATGCGCAACGAGATGCGTTTTTGATTGAGGTGTCTTCACAGGCCCGTTTCATGCTCCGGCTTTTTGCAGGCAAAGGATCAGAAAAACCTCTGCCTTATGAAAACGGGAAGAGCAGCGAAGAACGCTCTCAAGCCAAATCACTGCTGAGCTACATCTTGTTGCGCATCCCGTGGGATCAGCTACTTGTCGCCTTATTTACCATATGGCTCAACACCATACAGCTTGCACCTCAAGCATAGAATACAAATTGTCTCTTCTGACACGAGATGACACAACCCTCTTGTTCAAGGGCATTTCCTAATGGCAAAAAGAGGGGGAGATGAGCTGATCTTCTAGACCAGGCTCACTCCTTTCTCCTGAAGGTCAGCTCAGGATGTCACCGCTGGTGTGCGCGTCCACCTGTTGCTCTGTCAGAGTTCGGGCTGGTTAGTGTTCTTTCCGGCCTGAGCACGTTCTGGCTCATCTGTGGATCAGAGTGTCATGACGATGCTCATGGCGCTTTCATGACACTTTCTCCTTCTATTCGTATCAGAGAGGGCGAGACGCATCAGCTGGGTGGGAGTGGTCCGAACTCCCTCCGGGCCGGCCTTTAAGTTCTGAAATGCTCTCACAAAAAAGAAAGCAGAAACAACATGCGTGCAGATATCGTACCCGGAGCGACTTTTCCTGATTATGAACTGACGGATCACACACACACGCGCCGCCGCTTGAGTGAATTGCAGGGGAATGATCCGATGATCTTGATCCTCTCGCGTGGGCACTATTGCCCAAAGGATAACCAGCAGCACCTGGAACTTGCCGCCTTTTATCCGAAGATTGCTGTGGCCTATACCAGGATTGTGACGATTTCAACCGGTAATATCCTGGAGACACGTGAGTTCCGTGATTCCGTAGGGGCGCAGTGGACCTTTCTTTCAGACTCAGGCCGCAAAATACAGCAAGACCTGGATATCCAGGAGTACACAGACCCGTTTCATAACCCGATGATACCGTATACATTTGTACTTGAACCCGGCCTGCTTATCTACAAGATTTATAACGGCTACTGGTTTTGGGGCCGTCCATCACCTGAAGATTTGCGAAAAGATTTGCGGGAAGTAACGCGTAAGATCCGCCCTGACTGGGACCTGGCAACTCCGGGATTGCATGAAAACTGGGAAGGCGATAAAACCAAGCATTACCCCTATAAAGAGCGAAAATGACGGAAAGAGATTGATGCATGGAAAGACACCTCGGTCTTTATTTTACGCGCGTGTCGATGGAAGAAGCCGCATTGGAACCGGTTTTCCCAGGCGACTCCACACCAGTGCTCATGCTTCATGTCGATTGCTCACTCCTCTTCGGATCTGTCTCACTTTTGGTGAAGGATGGGTTTATTCCCCTGGCAACACCCACTTCTTGAGCTCAAGAATTCCGCTCGTTCCTGCTTAAAGAAGAGCTTATCATCAAAAGTGGGACAGATCCCACGGAATTTCAAAGAAACCATGCGTCGCAGCCGCACCACCCGGCATGGAGCTGAGGATGAGACGACAAAAAGCTCTTGCTATCCAGGAGTTCCAGACGAAGCGTCATGCACCGTAGGTGCACCATTCAGAATGAAAAAGAATTCGATGGACGAAGTTGGTACACTACGGAGGAAAGATCCCAATACTAAAAACGATGGAAATAATAAGGCAGTCAAGCTTGAAGACGAAGCTGTCTTCGGGTGTCTGGAAGAACCACTCATTGTTGCTCCCATCAGGGAAGCACGTAGAGGAAAATCTCATGTGGAAAGACGCCCTGTTGGTGATCTTTCAGAGCAAGCGTCGAATCAGTTTTCAGGAGGAACATCTCTGGAAGTCGTGTCCCCACAATGGAGGTGAGCCGTAAGAGAGGAACTGACTCCTTTCCCATCGCAAATAAACAGAAGATTCAACAACGGCTCGTTTGCCCATTGGAACGCCTAGGTAATACGGTCATCTTGCAGCCTTAAGCCAAGACAACCCCTGCCTAAGCACTCTTACATCATCTGAACAATTGATACGGAAGGTTCAGATCTGAGGGAGAGATTTTTGTCTCTCGTGCCAGGTTTTCAGAGGAAATTTACAATATAACCTCATTGCATTAGTGATGTATCCACCAGATGGAAGGAGAAAAGGATGGTAGAGGGCTTGCTAAAATTGTAGTAGGCATGAATTTTTTTGCCTGCCTGTATGGCAAGAGAGCTATGCAGGCAGGCAGGCAAAGGAAGGAAAGGAAAATGAGCGTTATTCCGCAGAACGCAATGGACATACTGAAGGCGAACGGGCTGGCCCATATAGCGACACTTGGACCAAAGGGCGAACCACAATCTACGCCGGTCTGGTTCGATTGGGATGGAAACTACATCAGATTTAGCCAGACAAAGGGGCGTCAGAAGTACCGTAACGTTCAACGAGATAAGCGTATCGCCCTCTCAATTACGGATCCGCAGAACCCATACCACTATCTTGAGGTGCGTGGCGAGGTTGATCACATAGAAGAAGATCCTAGGAAGAGCTTTATTGACTTGTTAGCAAAAAAGTATATGGGTGTTGACCAGTACCCATATAACCAGCCTGGTGAGGAGCGTGTGATCGTGTATGTGAAGCCAGAACACACAACCACGCAATAGCTTAAGGTCTGGTCAGGTACATACGAATAGTACAAGCAGGAGTATCATAGCCTTAGATCGCTACTGCCAGGCGCTGGCATCGTCTAGCGTTTTGATCGCCGCAGCATCAAGCTTGAGTTCAACGGCCTTCATCAAATCGCTGACTTGCTCGACCGACGTGGCGCTGGCGATGGGTGCAGTAATATCTGGGCGCGCCATCAGCCGGGCAAGGTGGTAAATAAGCTGAAACATGGGTCTTACGCAATCTTGATACTGCTGGCGAACCCTGGAAGGCAGGGAAATACCGACAAGCAGAGAAGACCTTTCCGATGTGATCGACCAGATGGCCACTCCTCCAGCTTGAACAAGCGGGGCTGTTGCGCACCTCTGAGCGTGGTCGCGCAGACAAAGAAAAGCGCAGCACGGTTTCTCTTGCGTCGGTTTCGGTTGGTTTTCTGTACCCCCCATGGGAAAGCCTTTCATGGGGGTTCGCCAGCAGTATCAATCTTGGTGAAGAATGAGTTTTTTGAGCAGAAAGCATGTTTTCCTTGAGCACAAATCTGATGCGCTTTGCTAGTATACAGAAGAGCTTTCACCGAGATTGTGTAAGAGCCGAAACATCGACCGATTTTAAGGCGAAACCAAGGAAATCGGCGCGAATTGTAGGAATCCTCGTGAAACCGTCTCGTCATCCCGCACCACATCTGGTCTCCTTCTCTTGAGACTTGTAAATTCGGTTGCTCTGTCAAAGGCTTGACCCATTCTCACGCACACCTTTGCAGGCGAGCATGCGGAGGGCCCTCCGACGAGTCGGAGGGCCCTCCGCGTCGATCTGTTCACAATGGCAGACAGAGATCAGAAGCGCAGCTATTCTCCTGACCTTTAGTGCATCGCACCATAATAGGCTGTGTTGCAAAATAAGAACCTCATCTAGTAGGATAAAAACGCGGCGTATCCCAAAGCCTTCAACGAATTGAAAGCCGAAGGGATTCTTGCAGCCTCTTGTGAACTCCGGCAACGTAAGTATCTCAACAACCAGATTGAACAAGACCATCGATTCATCAAACGGCTGACGAAACCAGGGATGGGCTTCTTTTCCTTTGAGACTGCACAAAGAACCTTGCAAGGGTATGAGATCATCAATATGCTCAGAAAAGGCCAGATGCAAGGTGTAGACAAAGGAGAGACTCGAAGCCAAGCGATATTCATCGCTGAACTGTTTGGAGTAGCTCTCTAAACCCAGCAATAGAGCGGGCATTTTCATTTTTTCCTTCCAGTGTTTTTGCAACACAGCCATGAATCGTATGAACCGCTTCCCGCCTAGCTTCACAAGAATTTCGTCTCAACGCTAATGGAATAACAGATGTGCCTCTCAACAACGAGTCTTTCACTTCACTCGAATACTCTTTACTTCTACAACAAAGCAAGGTGAGATGGCAAGGGAGATGGTCGGTGATGAACAGTGCTTTCTTCTGCGCACGCTTTTGAGCTTATCCGAAAACTGTGGTTGGTACAATGAAAAGAAAACCAAGCGAGGTGAAACAAGCATATGGCTCGAACCCATCCATGGAAAGTCAGCGATGAATTGTGGGAACACGTCTGTCCTCTGATTCCTGTTCGCCTTCCTCACCCCAAGGGAGGACGACCAGCCGCCGATGATCGAGCGATGTTTGAAGCCATCGTCTATATTCTGCGAACGGGCATTCAATGGAATGCCTTGCCCCGTGAAATGGGTGCCAGTTCTACCGTCTATGACCGGTTCCGTCAATGGGAAGCGGAAGCGCGTCTTCGCTCGCCTGTGGAAAGCAGGTCTGCACCTCTACGACGAGTTGCAAGGCATTGGCTGGGACTGGCAGAGCCTGGATAGCTCGACGAGCAAAGCCCCTTTTGCCCAAGCCGCGGTCGGACCCGCTCCCACCGATCGCGGCAAGCAGGGAACCCGCGCGGAGCATTCTCTGTGATCGCCGAGGTCTGCCCTTGGCATTGGTCATTGATGGGGCCAATCGCCATGATATGAAACTGGTCGCTGCGACGTTGGAGCATCACGCGATTGCACGCCCTGAACCCACCATTGAGCATCCCCAGCATCTGTGCCTGGATGCTGGCTATGACTATGATGTCATCTACAGCCTGCTCTATGAGGAGGGGTATGAGCCGCATGTTCGCCTTAATCGCCATAACCATGCGTGGTATTGGCAAGCGCTTTCGCAACAAGGAGAGACCCAGGAGCCTGCCAACGCTCTGGAAACGACCAAAGTCCCCAGGCGCTGGGTGGTCGAGCGCCTTTTCTCCTGGCTCAATCGCTGGCGTCGAATCATCATTCGTTGGGAAAAGCTGGACCGCACCTATGATGCCTTCCTGCGTTTGGCCTGTGCTCTCATGTGTTTCCATCATTGTGAACGTCTCTCAGTTTTCGGATAAGTTCTTTATACTTGCAGCAGGAAAGACGAAATGCTTCAGAGCATGCTGGTCAAAGAGGTTCTGAGAACGAGGGAATCAGCACTCCTGAGCAGTTGTCGCTGTTGTTCTTGATATGAGTAGGAGGTTCATATGAAGATTGTCGTTATTGGTGGGTGCGGGCTTATTGGAAAAAAGCTTGTGAAGCAGCTTCGTGAGCGTGACCATCAGGTCATGGCGGCGTCACCGAGCACAGGCGTCAACACCATTACGGGTGAGGGGCTAGCGCAAGCGCTTGTTGGCGCTCAGGTGGTCGTCAACGTGGCGAACGCGCCTGTGTGGGAAGATAAGGCAGTTTTGGAATTCTTCGAGACGTCAGGTCGCAATCTCCTGGCGGCAGAAGCGATTGCTGGTGTGGGACATCACGTTGCCCTCTCGGTCGTCGGCGCCGACCGTCTTCCCGAGAGTGGGTACTTACGTGCGAAGGTGGCCCAAGAACACCTGATCAAGGCTTCGCAGGTTCCCTATACCATCCTTCGTGCAACACAGTTCTTCGAGTTCGTCGGTGGCATCGCCCAGCAGGCCAGCGATGGACAAACGATTCGCTTGTCGCCGGCCTTTCTCCAGCCGATCTTGTCGGATGATGTTGTGGCTTCACTGGCCGACGTCACACTCTGGGCGCCTCTCAACGGCACGGTTGAGGTGGCTGGTCCCGAACAGATACGCCTCGATGAACTCGTGCGCCGATTTTTGAGCGCGAACAACGACACACATGAGGTGATCACAGACGTCCACGCACATTACGAAAGGCTCTTGAGCAGATTGGCCCCGCTCTCCCAACACTGTGGGCTAGCGGAAACATCAGCAATGAGCACAAGAAACGTCTGCTGCGCTCACTCATTAGCCGCGTCATTGCCACTCGGCTTGCTGCTGACTGCATCGAAATTAAGATTGTCTGGATCAGTTGGCACTTTTCTATGACCCAGGTGATCCCTCCGATCCATCGGCAAGCGGATGCAAGCCACTACGAGGAACTGGTGACTCGTCTCGACGAGTTAACCAGACAGGGACTCACCGATCCAGAGATTGCTGAACAACTCACTGCCGAGGGCTTTCACACGGCGCGCAGACTGGCCGTCACGGTTGGCACCATTCACAAACTGCGGAAGAATCACGGCCAGGTCAGTTCCCTGCATCGGCATCGGAAGGTCTCCATGATCGATGGGTTCTGGACCCTACCAGGCTTGACACGAGAACTGGGCGTCGGATAGAAGTGGCTCTACCAGCGGATTTATCAGGGGAAACTGACCGAGCCGGATATTTAACGGCTACCCGGGTATCGTGTATACTTAATCCGCGATGATCCTGACCTCTTAGCGCGACTTCGTGCGGAAGCAACTGCTTCTCGTCGATATGATACAACACGCTATACATCTCATTCGTAGGAGGGCATTCTGATGGATGGACGAAAACGCATTTGAGCCTGGCGTTGGCAGATCGAGTGCTCACCGCTGGACATTCGGTATTGTTTACGACGCTGGCCGAGTTAGCACAAGCACTGGAGAGCGCTTCTCATCCGGGCTTAATGCGTCAGCGCCTGCGACGCTACATTGCACCAAACGTCTTGGTGATCGATGAGGTGGGCTACACCAAGCTCTCGCAGGAACAGGCACGCCACTTCTTTGAGCTGGTGACAGCGCGTTATGAGCATAGCTCGATCATTTTGACCTCCAACACCAGCTTTGCCCAATGGGGCGCTCTGTTGGGAGATGAAGTACTTGCCACAGCCCTTCTCGACCGGCTTCTCCACCATGCCGAGGTCATCGCGATCAATGGACGCAGCTACCGTATGAAAGAGCGCCAGATGGATCGCACGAGCGAGCCAGAAGCGGCTCTGAGCACACCCGGCGGCAGGCTCACTGGCGTTCGGTAAACCGGCGTTGGCTCATCGGCCTACTGATCACCTGATCTTGGCTTTGTTTTGTCAGCGTTTATTCGTCGGCACTTATCGATTATTGTTCTTTGGCGTTCGTTTTCTCTGGGCGGCCAATTCCAAATCGGCTCGTCATCCCACCGGCCTTGACAGCACAAGGGATCGGGAGCAGGGAGGCGTGGTATGCGGGTCAGGAAGGTACGGTGGGTCCGGTGCGAACCAGGTGCTTTTAAAGGGAAAGAAGATTGATTTTCCCAGAAGATCACTTCGTTTGCTGTGAAGGTAGGATTAGCGAGCGTGTGAGCGTCACCAGCGCCATTAGGGAGCTAACGGCGGTATGATAAAACTGCTATGTTGCGGAAGAATGTCGCAACATAGCAGTTCCTTTTCAGCCAGGGAAACGGATGAAGCGGGTATCTCGTCTTTCTATTCGAGGAGGTGCCAGGAGGGTCTGGCTCCCCTCGATCCATTACTCATCCATAGTTTCGCCTCAGATAGGCGTACAGCGTCCCAAGATCCGTGATCTTCTTCGCTCGATCCACTGCATCCAGCTTTTCCCCATAGAGCACGAGCAAGCTGTTGGTCATGGCGATCAAGGCGGTCACCTCTTCTGTGTCCAGGGCCAGCTGGATCTGCGCCTGCTCGTGATCGAGTTGTGCCAGAAGCCTCCCCTGCAGAGCCTGCACCAAGCGAAGCGTGGTATTTCGTTCGTGCGTGGGAGGCATGCTCGCTAGCGCGGACCTGCGATAGTCCTGCATGTATTGGAGCAAACGCTCAGCCTGCTCGCGGCCCAGCTGGAAAGGAGGGGGGGAACCCGTCACCGCTTCCCTCGCCTTCCATACGCTGCATGGAAGACATAGGATGCGTGATGCTCCTCCCATTCCTGAGCAACGCGGTTGACCATGGCCTCGAACTGTCCCAGTGGCATGTTCGCCTGAGTACAGTAGACGCCTTTGAGGGCATCAAAGGCGCTGAGCACATTAGCTTTGAGCATGGCTCCCACATGGCCTGCCCATTCTCCCAAGGGAACGGGGATATCCTGACGCTCGATGGCTTCCAGCCCTTGCTGGGCAAGCATTTCCCCTAAGCGGGACATAAGACCCATGTCGAAACCACGCTCTCTGCTTCTCTCCCCCATCCAGGTGAGCAAATGAGTGGTTTCCGGCCCGGCCTGCTGAATGGTGACCCCAATTTCCAGCAGTTCTATCCAGCCACCAGGACGGGTGACGCGAACTAATTCCTGAATCACCGATGGCCATTGGGTGGCAGGCAGCGCAGCGACCAGCAAGCGCTGATGAACATAGTCGAACTGCTGATCAGGAAATGGCAAACCCTTGAGCACATCCGCCAGGCAAAATGTATAAGAAGATGAGGACGTGAATTCCAGCGAAGCAGCAGAGATATCCACGCCAACGATGTGCGCCTGGGGAAAGAGCCGGGCCATTTCCACCGGCCAGATCCCCGTGCCGGTTCCCACATCCAGGATCGTGGTGACATCGGGGCGGAGCGGAACCAAATAATGATTGCCAATGGCACTGTAGAGACAGCGATGTTGGAAGTTTAGACGATTCTGCTCCTGGGCGTCTTTGGGCAAAAAATACGGAGCATCAGGCAGGCGTTCTCGATCATCCATGATCGCAGAAGAGGCTAGCGGTCCTGGTTCCTGCTGGGGAAAGAGGTCTGCAGGGGGTTCACGACGTACAGCTCGCTTCCACCAAAAAGGCATGTGTTTTTCTCCTTAAAAGAACAACGTAGGAAGGACGAGAGCAGGGAAACGGGTGAAGAACGGGCAGAATTCTCCCCTTTTCTGGTTCAACACTTTTCTCAAATAAGGGGGGATTCTGCCTGACATATATGCGATACATCCATGTTCTTCGTTTTTTATGTTCTCTCAGTTTCCTCCTTTTTTCTCACTTTGTCAAGAACCACCTCCTTGAAAACCCATATCTGGAGCGGCCTGCCCTGCTCCACCAGCAGGGCAGGCTTGGTCTGGTGAGTGCAGTGCTGTGTACCAGGAGGAGGTGCGTGAGTGTGCGCGCATGCGTGTGAGGAGAGAGGGGGGATGAGGAGGGAGACGAGATGGGGTACAATAGAGGCATATTTTTGGTAGCGAAGGAAGGTATGCGAGCATCATGCGATTGAGGAAGACGGCAGCGGGGGTGACGGTATTTTCGATCATGGCGTGGGAGCGGGAGGAGTTGGCGGCGTTGGGGGCGCAAGGGAGGGAGTGGGTGCCCTTTTCGAGCATGGGGACGGGCAAGCAGATGCGGTTTTTGGGCAAGATTCACAGCCAGTCGCGCGAGATCCAGTTGGAGCCTGGCGTGGAGATTGAGGATCGGCAAGTGGTGGTATTGGGTCCGGTGGAGCGGCGCACACGGTAAGCGAAAGAGCCGGAAAGGGCCGTGGGTAGTCAGGTCGTGTGCGTGACGAGCCTCCTCAGCTCCAACCTCTGGAGGCTCTACAAAAACGGTTCTTCCGCACCAACGGAAAGTTTCTTTGGCACACTCAAACGAGAATGGACTCATCGACAAAACTACCAGACCCAGACCCAGGCCAGGCAGTCCATTTTTGACGACATCGAAACATTCTACAACCGCAAACGTCGGCATTCTGCGCTCGGCTATCTCAGTCCTGTGACCTATGAAGAGCAGAACAGAAAGGAGCCTGTAACGAACGTTTAAGACGTTGAAGTAATGTATTTTTTCTGATATAGTAAAAGTACGTTTAAACGTTTACGTAACGTTCTCCACGTTTTCTTTATCGAGAGCAAATCCATCAGACGTGGAACTCTCAGACGTTCTCCACATTCCTCGGCTCTACGAAAACGAGTCAAGCTCACTAGAAGGTTGTGACCAAAAACTGATGAATAAGAACGTCAATGAAATAAACCAAAGAAGATGCCATACCCTTGATAGGTGCTCATGAGGAGGGCAATGCGACCTATGAGTGATGTGATACACGATCCAGACTTTCTGGCATTGGGCCTGGGCGGTACGAACATGATGGCCATGTTGTGGGCTGTGGCTATGGGGCGGACTGCTATAGGTGTTGAGATGCGTGGTGATCCTTTTCTTGGTGTGCACTGGAATATCCGTGAAGACTTTTATCACCAACTTGGCTTGATTGATCAACTGATGCTTGAACGACATGGCGAGGCCAGGTTGCCTCGGCGGGGAGATGGACGATTATTTCGCCTCGCAGAGTGCTTCTACAGCCCCCATACCTCCGCTGGAGATATCGTCGCTGATGAGATTATCGATGGCTTCGACGCGGATCAGCACATTGTGGGAACCATCCACAATGTCGAATTTATTGACGATCGCTGGCGCGATGGCCTGCCGAACCGTGTCATTACAGTGTTAGAGCCACCCAAGCCGCCAGAGCAGCCAGACCCTCGCAAGATCCGCACCTCGATGGTGGAGGTGCTCGACGGCCCGTCGACGTTCCAGGCAGAGGCTGCATCCATTCAGAAGTTGCTGCGTCGTTACCTGGAACTGATCGAGCAGAAAGATCGGGAGACGAATAGCAAGCCCCGGGTTCAGCTGTTTACGCATCACCGAGTGGTTCCGAAGGAGGGCGAGGGTTTTATTGACGGTCCCGATGGCCGGAAACGGATTCGCATTGAGGCCCTCAAGGAATTCGACTTCAAGGGGCAGTTCGTTCGTGTGAGGGAGCCAAATAGTGAGATCATTGACCTGGGTGTACCTGAGCTGTTCATGGTTGCCCAGGGATTTAATAGCACTGATGCGAAACGCCTAGGGTTTGAGCAACATGATGTCGAGGTTGATCATGGAGACGGGTATGGGCCAGTGGTGGCGCAGGCGGATTTCCTGGCGGGTCTGGTCGAGGTGCTTGTGGGTGGTCGCCTACGGCGGAGAATCTCTTCAGCGTTCGATCAGAATGGGAAGGAATACTGGGTGCGGCAGATCGCTGTGGGTCATGAGAATGATCCAGAGGTCGGCTGGGTGCTGGTCCAGGTGCCAGACTTTACAACCTTTGATCCCATCGAAGCGGGACTCCTTCCAGCGGGAACGGACTCTGGTTCGCCCGAGTTTTTCGGCTCCTACCAACATCTGATCTATGACTATTACATCAAGCAAGCGGCAGAAATTCTCGACATTCCCAGGCAGGAACTGAAGAAGGTCCAGATGATCTATGGCCCCACGTTGTTCAGTCTCGTGGAGCGGGTTGGCGATGATCCATTGATTGCGGTTAACGGTGTGGTCGCCGGCGATTCCTTTGGCAATGGTCACTTCCTGACCAGCGGTGGAGCGATGACCGGGATGATTGGGCACAGCGCTCGCGTCCTTGAATACTGGCAGGCTCGGGATAGGGGTACCGTACCAACTGATGCCATTCGTCGGCTCGCTGAGCGCATTAAAGAGGACACGCACGCCTGGCTTCAGGTGAGCGCGCAGGAATACAGCCAGGCGGCCCCGATTAACTTCGGCGCCGAACGCATCGAACAGATCAGTAAAGCGAGTGGTATCGACATAAGTGCGCGTGCCAGCGCAATCGACGCCGCTCGACGCCAGCGCCATGCCCTCATCCCCCTCGATCCATCTAACTGGAGAAGACTATTCGTGCGCAATGGGAGGGTACTCTCGGTCCTGCCAGAACTTGAGGCTGAGCACCCTCTGCAGCGTCCTGAGCATGTAGCTAGCCTGCTCGCGGTAATGAAGTCTTTCCCAACCATGCTCAGCCAGACGAGCGAGAAGCTCAAAAGAGATGAGGAATTAGCGGGAGGGGAGCGGACCATTCTCAGGACCAGATCCAGCATTCAACACGATCTGGCAGAAGGGGAGCAGACTCTCATCAGGCCGAAATTCCGCATTGGGCCAGTAGCGCCAGAGAGCGCAAAAACGTATGCATTTCTGGATATGCAGCACAACGGGCAAGCCGAGCAACGCATCGCCATCAAAGGGGATCTTGTCGTTGTCGGACGGGCGGATCCCAAACATAATATCACGCCCGGGATAGACCTGACGTCATTTGATACATCGAGCGGCGTCTCGCGCCAGCACGCGCAGATTCGCATCGAACAGACCCGCTTTTCTATCGAAGATCTTAACAGCCGAAATAAGACACGCCTGGGCGAGTTGGTGCTAACCCCGCACAAGCCAGAAATACTCCAGGATGGTGATGTAGTCAGCTTTGGGTCGGTCAAGGCCACCTTCCGCGTACTTGGAGCAAGCGAACTGCCAGAACCCTGGTCACCGTCATAGTAGCCCAGTAGCCGTGTATGCAAGTAGCGGCTACTTCTAGACAGATAGGAGAACTTTATGGCAAGGATGCAGCCGTCTTGGAATCTCTCTATTCTTGAAGGCATCTTTGGTGTAGCCAGGTACTCTACGGACAATGATCGTATGCAGCATGCAATTATTGCGACGAAGAAAGGGAGACTCTACGGAGTTCAATGGGATATTAGGACCTTTCCTTCTACGAGCTCTCTTATTAAGTTATGCCAATTCAAGCCTCTCAGTTGTCTGGCAGGTGTGTATTCCTGCGATGATGGTTACCAGCACGTAATTGTTGCCAGAAGTGAAGGGGAGAGTGGATCTCTCTTTGAGATTGCTTTCAAACAGCCACAACTCACCGAACCTCGTCTCCTTGTGCGCCTTCCGGCGGCTGTTCAGCGTGTAGGCATGGCAGGATTTCTTTTCAATGCGAAAATCACGAGTCTTTCCGGCTTCTTCTCGCTCGATGATACATCCAGTCATATCATTACAAGCCTGGAGTCTGGTTGCGTTTATGATGTCAATTATAATAACAAAAACCATCGTGTGCATCAGCGCATCATCTGATGCACGTTGCTTCTCCACCTCGCATTGTGGCTGCATTCTACTCGCCAAATGGCAAAGACCACCATGTCATTGTTTATACCAAGGACAATGCAATCTATACCTATCTTTACTCGCGTTCTGGACACAATAAACCCCTAGAGAAACTCTTCCCATCCTCATCATATGCAAGCATTGTCGATATAGTGGCATATGACTTTGTGAATGATAATCGTTGCCATGCTCTCATTGCTACCCATGATCATCTCATTTGTGTATCGTATCCTCATCTGAAGTAAGCGTTTTACCTTCTCCTGCTCACACTTCACGCTTGATTGCAATTCACCCTCAGGAATACATCGTCTTGAGTGGGCGAGCGCAAGGAAAAGGAAACCGGGCCCGTAGAAGAAAGGACGTTCTCATGAGTCTGGAACACTCGCATAAATATGCAGGGCAAGAGGCACCCAAAACAGATACAGCGCTTGGAGTAAGCAGTAACGCAAGTGTTCCAGAAGAAAATCAGGAAGCACTGCCTCTGGCAAACATCGTACAAGATGCTGATCAGGAAGTAGTGGCGGCTCACCCTGTTTTTTCTGATCCTACTGTCTTTCGTGATGCAGGTATGGCAGCGTTCAATCAGTATCAGGCCAGTAAACACATGGTAGATCTGAATCTTGCCACGCATGCACGCTTTGAGCCGGAAGACCCGCTCGAATCAGGCATTGTCCTGGCTGATGGCGTGTTGACCGCGCGGGAAGTCCTCCGGCATCGTCTGCAAGCTGATTTGCTCGTTCTCTCTGCCTGTGAAAGCGGTCGGGTTGGTTTTCTGGGTGGTGAGGAACTTGCAGGATTAAGCCAGGCCTTCTTACAGGCGGGTGTTCGCTCTCTTCTTGTGAGCCTTTGGAAGGTGAACGATCCGGCAACGGCGGCTCTTATGCAAGCCTTCTATGCTGCTCGGCAGGCTGGAGCCGATAAAGCGCAGGCACTTCGAGAGGCCATGACACAGATCCAACGGGACCCACGCTGGTCACACCCGTACTACTGGGGCGCTTTTACCCTGGTAGGGGACTGGGACTAAGTATTGATGGTGCACTATAACAGTTCTTTCCCAGAAGTGTGAACACGCAAAGGAGATGATTCATGTGGATAACAACCCCTGAAATAATTGAGCAGATCCTGCTTGAGGGCCAACTGGAACCGGTAAGCGATGATGCTCTTCAGCAGTCTGCACGTGATTGGCGGAGTCGAGGAGTGAAGCTCACCTCTCACGATGCGTTGCGCATCCTGCCGGTGGTGAGCATCGGCCAGCCCGAGACCTGGCCTCTCAATGACCTGTATGCACCCAAGACGTTGCCTCGCCCTATTCGGACGAAGCTCAAACAGGCAGATTTCTACCTGGTCCGTTTCTCCTGCTCTTTTCGCCCTCTTCACGAGGAGAGCCGTGTGGAGTGGGCTCGTTTCTGTGTGAACCTTCTTCCCCATCCGACGACCGGAGCACATCCGATGGCCTTTGATTTCTACCCCCAGCAGGTGATGCGAGAGGAGACAAAACGCCAGATCAAAGTGACACTGAGCCCCTTACTCAAGTTTCAAGAACTGGAGGCAAGCCTTGGCAGCGCAGAATTTGGGTTCGAGAACCCTGCACACGTTCCCATTATTAGTGCTGCCCTCGGCACAAGCTTTGACCCGAGTTGGGATTATAGAAGCGATTCAACGTCAGGTGTGTTGGGGACCAGGTGGATGTATCTGCTCGTCAAGGCTCCCAAAGGATTGGCAAGCGGACAGGCTCGGCTGGAGTTGGAGGCTGATGTCCTGGTACGAGGAACACGCATCGCGGCGAAAGTACGACGCCAACCGGATCAGGCAGGTGCGCAACTTATCGTCTCATTGTGGGGTTAATAGCAGTATGTGAAAACAACAATGCGCGATGTTCTCCATGCTTACCACACAGAGACGCATTGCTGAGAGAACCGATATCCTACCCCCGTAATCGTTTCAAGATAGGATGGACGTTTGGGATCATCCTGCAACTTGAGGCGTAAGGTATGCAAGTAGACGCGGATATAATCCACTTCCTCGTGATACCCTGTGCCCCAGACGGCGTGTATAGCGTTTGATGGGAGAGCACCTTCCCCCCCTTCGCGCATGAGAGTGAACAGCAGTGTGCATTCTATGGGCGTCAGACGCAGCATCTGCCCACGAACGACGACACATCGCTCTTTGCACAGTAAGCGAATTAGCTGATCCTCGCTTTCAAGCACAGAGCACGGGCCAACCCGTCTTGAGACATCACACGAGGACGCCAGAGACGCACGATAGCGCCTGGCATGCCCGTGTAAGCGGGCATACAGTTCCTGTTTGCCGCAGGAAAAGAAGACATAATCGTCGGCTCCAGCATCGAGCATGCTGACAATATGGGCTTCCTCCTCCTGATCGGAACAGATCACCAGCGGTGTGCGAGGTGTGATCTGACGAATCTGTTGGACCTCACGTGAGCATGTACAGCAGGCAAGCCAGACATCGTGTTGCATCAGCCGCACCGTCATGGCGGAGGCACTACTTCCCAGATGCACCAGATGCGTGACCTTGAACTGTCCTCCTCGCAGTCGTGGCCGAAGCATGCGCGCTTCCTCCCGCGTCCCGAGGAGGAGGATAGTAGAAAGGGAGAGGGTTGCTTGCGCGGTGCGCATCTGCTCAAGTAAGGCGACGAGTGGCAGGTGATAGACTTGTGTGGTCTGTGTCATGTGTTTGGGCTGCATAGTGTCTCTCCTTGTTCTTGGTGTGATGGTTTCTCTGGGCGGTAGTGTGCAAAAAATTAAAGCGCAGCAAATCGAGAGCATAGATGAGTAGATTCCACGAGGAAAAGATGTAGACATTCACCATTTCTCTGCGACAATGATTCTTATGCCGTAATTACTTGCTCCGTTTTCTCAGCTCAAATTTTTTTGCAACACTACCATTTCTGGTTGGACTGAAAAAGAAATCGAGCGTGTTCCCCTGCGAATCAGCAGCCCGATACAGATACATCCATTCCTTTTTGACCTTGATATATGTCTCGTCAACACGCCAGGAATCAGATGTGGGTTTCAAATGGGGGCGGCAACGTCGTTCGAGCTCAGGAGCATAGCGCTGAACCCAGCGGTAAATCGTCGTATGATCCACATACAGACCTCGCCCCAGCATCATATCTTCCAGATCGCGGTAGCTTAAAGAATAGCGCAAATACCACCTGATGCACAAGAGAATAATGTCGGCTTGAAAGTGACGCCATTTGAACGGGTGCAGCTCGGTCATGATGAGTTCTCTTTTGCTCTTTCTCTCAAATTTAGCAGATCCGCTTACTTCTTGCAACACAACCCCAAAATCAGCATTTTTTACACGTTAGGTGCGATAAACAATGCGAGGAGGTGGAACTTCTGCCAAATGGCCCAATTTTGTAGGAATCCTTGTACTCCCCCAAGGTGGTAAAAAAATTTGCGATGATGGCCTGCACCTCGTCTAACCTGCCCTGGAAGAAGTGGTCGGCATCCTGCACGGTGACGATGCGTTTGGGGGCTGGCACCTGCTCAAACCACTGCATCGCAGCCTCATAAGGCGCCTGGTCATCCCTGGTCCCATGGATAAACAGCTTGGGTTTATGACAACCGGCCAGGGGATTGGTAGCGCCGAACCAGCGCACGGGCACGCCCAGGCCCATCATGGCCTGGACACGGTCGTCAATGGCTGCGACCTTGAGTCCAACAAATGCACCAAACGAGAAACCAGCCAGGATCACTGGCACGCCAGGATACTTGCGGCTCATAAAATCGAGAGCATAGCGCACATCATCCATCTCGCCGCGCCCCTCGTCATATGTCCCACTGCTATGGCCAACGCCACGGAAATTGAAACAGAGTGAAGGGATGTCGTTGGCCTGCATGACTTGTGCTACTTTGAAAACGACTTTGTTATGCATCGTGCCGCCAAATAGAGGATGAGGATGGCAAACAATGCCGACATAAGCTGGCTTCTGGCCATCATCTACGGGCTTGAGTATGCTTTCAAGATACCCACTAGGTGTCTGTATATTGATATGCAAAATCTGGTTTACCATAGACATTATCCTTTTAAGGCTACGTATATCGCTTCATCTTTTCGACTTATCAGCTGCATAGAAGGTGTTATGAACAGAAAGAGCAGTGACTCATCAAGAGAGTAAAGCGATGAAGCATGAGAACGGTAAAGGCCAGCAGGTGAAGACCGGTCAGCGTCTCAGGCAAGCGTTCATAATCGCGTGCCAAGCGACGAAAACGAGTCATCCAGGCAAAGCTGCGCTCCATGACCCATCGGCGGGGCAAGAGCACGAAGCCATGCTTGGCCTCGGGCAACTTGACCACTTCCAGGCGCATCCCCTGGTCTTGGGCGGCCTGGGCGGCATTCTCGCCGGTGTATCCTTGATCGACAAAGGCGACTTCCACATGCTGACCCGTCACGTCTTGAACCTTGGTAGCCAGCTTGCCAACCTGGGTACGATCCTGCTCGTCAGCAGGCGTCACATGCAGTGCCAGCAGATGGCCCAGGGTGTCGACCGCCGCATGAACTTTACTGCTTGTGCGTCGTTTGGCTCCATCGTAGCCCGCTCGATGCCCGCTTTCTGGACTCGATTGCAGTGTTCGGCTATCAAAGATGGCAGCCGAGGGTTCCTCGTGACGCCCTTGGGCCAAGCGCAAGATGACGCGCAGATCGTTGACAATGGCCTCAAAGACGCCATTTCTGAGCCAGCGTTGCGTCTGTTGATAGACCGCAGCCCAAGGCGGCAAGTCGTGAGGCATCATGCGCCATTGCGCTCCGGTGCGCACAATCCAGCGCAAGCCGTTGAACACCTCACGCAGGTCGTGCTCTCGTTATGGCGCTTCTTTGGTCATCAAGGTCAGGTAAGGAGGCACGAAACTCCATTCTTCATCGTTTACATCGCTGGGGTATGCTTTTCTTTCCATACTCCTAGTCTAACTATTGTTCATAACAGCCTCTAGAAGATGTGACCCCTGGGCAGATGATCGGATGGATGCTGGCCCGTCCAGGGACGCTGAGTCCGCAGGCCGAGGCGCGGCTGGATCAGATCACGCAAATGGATGATACCCTCGCACAGGCACGAGAGCTGACTCGGGGCTTCTTAGACCTCATTCGCCACCACAGTGGCGAGGGACTCGAGAACTGGCTCAAAGACGTACGGGGTTCCTCGGTTGGGCAATTCCTCACTTTTGCCCGTAGCATCGAGCGAGACAAAGCCGCGATTCTTGCTGGACTCACTCTTCCCTACAGTACGGGACCTGTAGAAGGACACATTAACCGCTTGAAACTCATCAAACGGGAGGCGTATGGCCGATCTGGGCTGTCCTACCTGCAACACCGCTTCTTGCCGGCTGCTTGACCGACAAAAGGAGCACATCGAAGCAAAGGAGGGTTGAATATGCATGAGCGTGGAATGAATGTGCCGAGAGGGAATGCCCGCACAGATGTAAGCCACATAGCCCACAAGGTTATCGCCGAGTATCGTCGAATCGGAGGCTTTGCGTTCGGCTACGGGCAGGGGTCGGTATTTGTTGGGTTCTCGCAAGACTCAGACCTCGACATCAATCTCGTCTGGGAGCGTGCCTGCCCACCACAACGCTCGGAGCGTCCGGTGGTTCTCTTGTGCGACTCGGGGCATGAGCCGGTCCAATTCGATGAAGCGTCCCTGGCGCTCGACAAATTATGGGTGGATGGCCGTCAAGTCGATGTGGTCCATCACTCAAGGAAAACGTTCGACAATTGGCTTGAGCACATCCATCGCGGCGATGGCTGGCAAGAGTCGGTCTGGCCGTTGCCGCTTTTCGCCGTTTCCGGGTTCTTCTATGGGGTCCTTCTCGACGACGCTCATGGCGACGGTGCTTTGGCACACGCAGCGCTTGCGCTGTTTCCCGACGCGTTGATTCACAAGACGCATGAGGCGCTCGCGCGCAACTTCCCCTTCTAACAAGGCGAATTGGCTGCGGGCGTTCATCGTGGCGATGGCTGGCTGTTCCACGAACCGTTGGTCAAGCTCCTGCGAGACGCCTACATTACCTGGTTCGCTGCCGAACACCGTTATTGCCCGCATATGAAGCGGCTGCATTGCTGGATTGAGCGCTTCAACATGGATGAGGAGATTATCGGGATAGAACGGAGGATATGGCAAGTCCCCGACTTGGCACCAAAACTTCAGCTTGTGGCAACAATGGTGGAGAAAGTTCTTCAGGTGAAAACGACGTCACTGGAGCGTTGAGGTCCCTGGCTCGGACTGCTTCCTTTCCATTTCGAGAGAAGTTGGAAGGTTCGTGTGATGTGAAAAGAGCCGAGAAAGACAAATGTGCGGAAGCAAGAAAGATCTTCCTTCTCTTGTTTTCTCACATCAGTCATATTTTTTGAACACCAGTTCTCCACCAAACCAGTCCGAGAGCCCATAAATCGCCTCTTGTCCACTCTTGGGGCATGCTGCTTGATTGCTGATCTCTATCTTGGAAAAGTGGGCACATAGCTAGCAGGCAATATGCACCAAGAGTGGACAAGAGGCTATCTTGTCCAAACTGGTCGAGATCAATGGCAAATCACAGTATCTCTTCTTTCGCGGAGGAACCACGAATAGCACAAAAAAACCGATTGTTACATGCACGGGAGCCCTCCCGCTTCTGCCTTTATAAACTCACCTGGCGGTATAGCTGCCACGGGCAAGGGCGGTGAAGATGCCGATGGCGGCGCAGCCAGCGCAGACGAGGAAGGCTGCGTGAAAGCCCTGCTCAAAGGTGTGTTGTAGGCCCTCGACGTGGGCTGGCGAGAAGTTGTGGGCCTGAGGCGAGGAGAGCAGTGTGCCCGCTAGTGTACCACCCAGGGCGGCAAAGACCGTGCCGGTCAGGGCAACGCTCAGGCTCTGGCCGATCACGCGTCCAGTCGCCAGTAGGCCAGATGCCTCACCCTGCGCGTGGAGTGGCGCGGCGCCCATCATGGTGCGTGTGTTAGGCGACTGAAAGATGCCCTGGCCAATGCCGGTCACGGCGAGGCGCCAGAGAATATCCCAGAGGGAGCTCTGCGCATTAATCTGGCTGAGCAAGAAGAGGCCAAAGCAGGCGATAGTCAGGCCAATGGGCGAGAGCCAGCGTGATCCCAGGCGGTCCGCCAGTGTGCCGCTGAGGGGAGCCGCGAAGGCGAAGGTGAGTGGCAGTGGCGTAAGCAAGAGGCCAGTCTGGATCGTCGAGAAGCCGCGCAACTGCTCAAAGTAAAAGGGGAGCAGGAAGCCAGGTGCGAAGAGGGCCATCATACAGAGCATGAAGCTAATGTTGGCGAAGACAAAAGTGCGATTGGTCAGCAATTCCAGGTTTAAGATGGGATGAACTACGTGTGACTCGACCAGGACGCCCAGGCCCAGCATAACAACGCCTGTGCCAAAGGCGAGAAGGGTAGCGGTAGAGGTCCAGCCCCACTCCTGGCCGAAGGAGAGGCCCAGGGTCAGTGAAGCAAGAGCTATAGCCAGTACCAGTGCGCCCAGGGGATCGAAACGCTCGTGTCGCTTGCTCTCGGAGTGTGGCTCATAAAAAAAGCGCCAGCCAGCAAGGATAATGAGCAGGCTAACGGGAACGTTGACATAGAAGATCCAGCGCCAGGTCAGGTACTGCGTAATAATGCCCCCAAGGGTAGGCCCCAGGGCGACTCCTAGCGAGACCACAACCGCGTTCAGCCCCAGGGCCAGTCCCCGCTTGTTACCAGGAAAGGTACTGGTAATCATAGCGATATTGACGGAGAATATCAGCGCACCCCCAATACCCTGGAAGAGCCGCGCAATAATCAGAAAGAGCAGCGAGGGCGCCAGTCCGCAGAGCGCTGATCCCAGGACAAAAATAGCCAGTCCCGCCAGGAAAATAGGTTTGCGCCCAAGGATATCAGCCAGCCGGCCAAAGGTAAGCAGGGTCGCGGCAATGATGACGAGATAACCGATGATGATCCACTCAGTAGATCCACTGATGCCGGTATGAAAGGTACGTGCGATAGTAGGCAGACCAATATTGATAATAGAGCCATCAAGTGTTGTCATAAAGCTGGACGATGCGGCCAGAGCCAGAATGATCCATTTATTGACTGAAGGGGATGATGTCTCAAGGTCTTTATTGGTCTCGATGGCTGTATAAGGCGGTTCCTGGACTGGGGTCGCAGGCGAAGATGCTTTAACATGCATATGTGATCCAGTATCTTGTTCATAGCTATAGGGCATAGAGATCTCCCATGTGTGTTTTAATAAGTGCTTTTGCATACGCTGTGGTTATTTAAGTATAAAATTCTCAGCATGTATATGTCCAATAGATAAATCTGGTAAGATTAATAGGTAAAATCTATGAGAGGGAATTTACAAGAATGGAACTACGGCATTTACGCTATTTTGTGACTGTTGCTGAAGAGCTACACCTTGGGCGAGCGGCGAATCATTTAGCAATTATGCAGCCATCGTTGAGCCAACAGATTCAGCAATTAGAGGATGAACTGGGCTTCCCACTCTTCCGGCGAACGAAGCGCTCGGTCGAGTTAACAGACGCGGGAAGCGTCTCAGCCCAACAGGTACTTCTTCAGGTGCAGAAGGCCGAGCGGGCGCACCGTAGCGAGGTGGGGCGATTGGTAATCGGCTATATTAGCTCAAGTACCTATGATGTTTTACCCTTGATGCTGCGTCTCTTTCGCGAGCGTTTCCCTCATGTTGAGGTAATAGCCGCCGTCGCGATTACTAGCAGAGCCGCGATTACGAGGCTGGCTTGCAGGCCCTCGAGGAAAATTTCTCGGTGCGCGAGCCGTGCCCAGAAGTTCGTGACCACTAAAGAGCCTCCAACTTGGCGAATTGTATTGAGTACCCGCTCACCATTCCTGGCAGCCAGCGGGGACAATACCTGTCAGCGGTGAGGTGATGGTCGGTGTTGGTGCTGCCCTGACCATACCGACTATCACCTCACCGCTGAGCACCAGGATGCCATGAAAAAAAATAAATGTGATCGTGGACATGATCTAGCTCGTGCAGCTTGATTGGAGCCCGCCGATAATGGCCGAAAATCGGCCTAACAATGTGAGTAAACTTGGAAGGTTGTGGTAAATTAGCTGAAACATGAGCCAGATTTGAGAGTCTTGCTCACTTTCGGTGGAAAACCTCAACAGATCTCAGGAGACAACGAGGAACAGCTCAAAAGAAGCTGATTCATCCCACACCATTGCTTTGAAGCACTGCCGCTCCTGGTAAATGCCCTGAAAGGTGGCTCTGGCCCAATTTAGGTGATAAGGTCTTCAATAAGCTCGCCGATGTCATGAATCCGAGCTCGAAAAATGCGAGAAGCCAGAAAGATAAGCTCATCATTCACCTAAATTGGGCCAGAGCCACCTTTGAAGGCAAAACCAGCTAAGGTTTCGGGTCAATTACCAGCTCCACCAAAAGTGATACTGCAGGCTACCCCCTCTGAGCAGCCTGCTTCAGGGGGTAGCCTGCAGTATCACTTTGCGTGAATTGAAGAATTCAAAATAAGGGGTATCAGGCGCAACGCTTTGGGTGGGCAGGTATAGTAGAAGTACATGCGGGTGAGAGACCTGGCACTACTCAGGCACGAGAGCAGACATTTTGCACCTGGCCTCTGGCATCTGACTTCCGTGCTCGAGCAGCAGCACAATACACTCAATGTAATTTGGGCTACTAGCAATAGATACCGCATCATGGAAGGATAAGAGGCATGAAGAAACAACCGCTGAACCTCGCCTTAGAGACCAATGAGGTCCCCCAACCGATGATAGACGGAGCTGGAGCAACCGATCCAGGTCCGCGCAATGTCTTGCTGGACCTCCAGAACCCCGATTTGCTAACCCCGCCCCGTACTGACGCTGGCACGATTCCTAATCTGAAGTTCTCGTTTTCTAATGCGCACAATCGGCTCTCTGAGGGAGGCTGGGCGCGCGAGGTGACGGTGCGGGAGCTGCCCATCTCGACCACGATGGCGGGCGTGAATATGCGCTTGACCGCAGGCGGGGTACGAGAGTTGCATTGGCACAAGGAATCTGAATGGGCTCTCATGCTCAACGGTCGCGCCCGCCTGACGGCGGTGGATCAGGATGGGCGCAACTTCATCGAGGATGTCAGCGAAGGGGACCTCTGGTTCTTCCCCGCGGGCATCCCGCACTCGATCCAGGGTCTGAATGAGGGCTGCGAATTCCTGTTAGTGTTCGATAACGGCAGTTTCTCCGAGAATGAGACCTTCCTGATCACGGACTGGTTCGCACACACACCCAAAGAGATCCTGGCAAAGAACTTTGGTGTAGCAGAAAGTAATTTTGCCAGCATCCCGGCGCATGAGCGCTATATTTTTCAGAGGAACGTACCTGGTGAGTTATCTGCCGATAAGGTCTCTGCACCCAACGGCACTGTACCACAGAGCTTCACCTATCGGTTGATGGAGCAGGAGCCGATTCGCAGTAGGGGTGGGATGGTACGCATCGTTGACTCGACCAACTTTCCCGCCTCAACGACGATTGCTACGGCGCTGGTGGAAGTTGAGCCGGGCGGGTTACGGGAGTTGCACTGGCACCCCAATAATGATGAATGGCAGTATTATATCGAAGGCCAGGGGCGTATGACCGTGTTTGCGTCCGGGGGCAAGGCTCGCACGTTCGACTATCAGGCTGGGGACGTGGGCTATGTCCCATTCGCCATGGGGCACTATATTGAGAATACGGGTGAAACGCCGCTGCGCTTCCTGGAGATGTTCAAGAGTAATCGCTTTGCTGACGTGTCGCTGAATCAGTGGATGGCGTTGACCACCCCTGCCCTGGTGCAGGACCATCTGCATCTCAACCAGACGGTCATGGATGCGCTGCACAAACAGAAGCAACCAGTCGTCATTTGAGGCGCACAGAGGGAGGAGTCAACCAGTACGCTGGCGGCCCAGTCCAGTTTCCCGCTCATCCAATGGATCAGGCCTGCAACTCGTCGCCAGGTGCCTGGCGCTACACCCCAATACCCACCGAGCAGACAGAAACCGTCTCATATCAGACAGCGTGTGAAATCAGCAAGGGAGAAGGTGTAGAGAGATGAGTTCACAGCAAACCGAACAATCACCCTGGGAAAGGGCAGTGCGTATCATCAAGCCCGACCAGTTTGATAGCCATACACCGCAGACAGCCGGAATGCGGCGCGTCGCAGCGGTTACCAAGAAGTTAGCTGATACCAAAGGCATATGGGCAGGTGTCACAAACGTACGGGCACACGTCGGAACTGGCAAACACCATCATGGTGAGCAGGAGACCGTCATTTATGTCGCCACCGGGAGCATTCAGATGGTCTGGGGCGATAATCTGGAGTTCCAGGCCAATGCTGAAGCGGGCGATTTCATCTACGTGCCGCCTTTTGTGCCACACAAAGAGATGAATGCCGGCGACATCCCCTCGCAATGGGTCATTGCGCGCACCGGCCAGGAGCCGATTGTCGTCAACCTAGAACCGGCGGATAGCGCGCAGCAGGCTATCAATGATAACCTACATGCCATACTATAAAGAAGGACGAAAAGTGCCCGTGCTTTTCCCACCGTGCGTTCACTTCTCTGTGCCACCCCATTGTGCTGTACAGAGAAGTGAACGCAGCAGACATTCCTTCACGATGGGTTATTGTGCGCACTGGCCAGGAGCTAACGGTCATTCATCGTTCCGCTCGCAGGGTGGCAGCTACCCAGCGGAGTGTGATCTGTTCCCTCATCAGGACGGTTTCCAGACAAGTCATCGCGTTCATGTGTAGATGGAAGCGGTCAGCAATGTAAAGCGCATGGGGAGCTCCGCGTCGAATCGCATCAGAGAAAGTTGGGCTGCGGTCGCGCGTGACGATCTGCACGTTTGGATGCTGACGGAACCAAGCAGCCACCGTGTCTGCCTCACAGTCGGCTAAGAGCCCCAAGAGCCGATGCGTTTCGAGATCGACCAGAATCGTACCGTACCGGCGCCTTGCGCGTCCAAGGATATCAGCCAGGCGACCAAAGGTAAGCAGGGTCGCGGCAATGATGACGAGATAACCGATGATGATCCACTCAGTAGATCCACTGATGCCGGTATGAAAGGTACGTGCGATAGTAGGCAGACCAATATTGATAATAGAGCCATCAAGTGTTGTCATAAAGCTGGACGATGCGGCCAGAGCCAGAATGATCCATTTATTGACTGAAGGGGATGATGTCTCAAGGTCTTTATTGGTCTCGATGGCTGTATAAGGCGGTTCCTGGACTGGGGTCGCAGGCGAAGATGCTTTAACATGCATATGTGATCCACAGTATCTTGTTCATAGCTATAGGGCATAGAGATCTCCCATGTGTGTTTTAATAGGTGCTTTTGCATACGCTGTGGTTATTTAAGTGTAAAATTCTCAGCATGTATATGTCCAATAGATAAATCTGGTAAGATTAATAGGTAAAATCTATGAGAGGGAATTTACAAGAATGGAACTACGGCATTTACGCTATTTTGTGGCTGTTGCTGAAGAGCTACACTTTGGGCGGGCCGCAACGCGCTTATCAATTATGCAGCCATCATTGAGTCAGCAGATTCAGCAGTTGGAGGATGAGCTGGGCTTCCCACTCTTCCGGCGAACGAAGCGCTCGGTAGAATTAACGGATGCGGGTAGCGTCTTTCTTGATGCGGCACGGAAGGTGCTTCTCCAGGTACAGGAGGCGAAGCAGGCTGCCCAGAGGGCACACCGTGGCGAGGCGGGGCGGCTCGTTATTGGCTATATTAGCTCCAGTACCTATGATGTCTTGCCCTTGATGTTGCGTCTGTTTCGTGAGCGCTTCCCGCAGGTTGAGGTAGCCCTGCGGGAATTGACGACGCATGAGCAATTGCGTGCTTTAGAGGAGGGCGCCATCCAGATTGGACTTATTCGCCTGCCTATTAACGCGCCATGGGTAAGCGTACAGGTTGTGCGGCGCGAACCCATTGTCTGTGTTCTGCCAGAGCGGCATCCGTTAGCAGCCCATGAGCGAATTCCAGGCACTTTGCTGGCGCAGGAGCCCTTTGTCTTGCAATCTCGTCAACAGGGATCGGGCTATCATGTGTACCTCATGAAGCTATGCCTGGGCTATGGTTTTACGCCCAATGTCGTGCAGGAGGTCACGCAGATGCATGCCATTGTGGGTATGGTTGCCGCTGGCATTGGCGTCTCCCTGGTGCCCCTCTCGACGCAAAATATTCGTAGCCAGGGCGTGGTTTATCGCGAACTGGAGGGTGAGGCGCCCATAACGGAGGTGGCTGTGGCCTGGCGGAGCGATGCCCATTCCAGGCTTATCCAAAATTTTCTCTCGGTGGCGCGTGAGGCGACACCAGACCTCCACTAGGTAGCGTGTGGGCTAGAAGCTTGTTTCGTGTCTCAGTCATCCGCAGGTTGTTGGCCAGCATACTCTTTGAGTGAGAGGGCGGCCAGAAGTGAGATGACTGCCATACACATTATATAGAAGGCAATGAGTATATAGGGTGGAAGGTCAGCAGTAAGCGGGCTGTGGAGTGAGAGCAGGTAGGTAGCGATGATAGGCGCTGGCCCCCCCGCTGTGATAGAAGCCAGTTGATAACCCAGTGAGGCGCCACTGTAGCGCAAACGGGGGCCAAAGTGCTCCGCGATCAAGCTTGCCTCCGGTCCATAGAGCCAGCTAATGCAGATGCCGATGGAGAAGACGATGGCGAAGACCACCAGGAGCGGATTTCTAGATTGAAGCAAGGCAAAATAAGGAACGGCGAAGAGTGCCATAAGAATCACGCCCAACATGAACCAGCGCTTGCGTCCAATGTGGTCAGAGATGAGGGCAAAAATAGGGATGGTGACGAAGGTAATGATTGCCGAAAAGAAGATCCCGGTATAGAGAAGGCTGGAATCTAGCTGGATGACGTTGGCCCCATAAGAGAGTACAAACACGGTAAAGAGGTAGAAGGGAGCATTCTCGGCTGAACGGAGCAGGGCGCACAGGCAAACCACGCGCCAGTGATAATAAAGAACCTCAAGCGGGGGCGCTTTAGCGATCTGCTGCGCCCCTTTAATACGCTGAAAGGCTGGAGTCTCTGGGATGTGCAAGCGGATGTACAGACCAATGATTATCAGCGCAGAACTCATGAGGCAGGGGATGCGCCAGCCGATGCTGGTGAAGGCCTCACCTGGATAGAGCTGCTGAAAGAGCAGCACGGCGAGCGCGGAGAGGGCCAGGCCAATAGGCACGCTTGTCTGCGGCCAGCTTGTCCAGAAGCCGCGCCTCTGATCATCACCATGTTCCATACATAGGAGGATTGAGCCGCTCCATTCTCCACCAAGGGCCATACCTTGAAGGAAGCGGAGCAGCGAGAGCAGGATGGGGGCCGCGATCCCGATTTCCGCGTAACCTGGCAAAATGCCCATCAAGATCGTAGCTGTGCCCATGAGCAAGAGGGTCGCGACCAGGGTAGACTTGCGACCAATGCGGTCACCAAACCAGCCGAAGAAGGCTCCGCCAATAGGGCGGGCGGCAAAGCCCACAAAGTTGGTCGTGAAGGCCGCGATGGCGCCGGCAGAGGGATCGAGTGTTGGAAAGAAAAGCTGGGGAAAGACCGTCACCGCCAGGAAGCCATACAGAAAGAAATTAAACCACTCGATAGAGGCGCCAATAGTGCTGGCGCTGATCAGGGGCAGCATCTCACGAAAGGTGATAGGCGTCGTGTTTTTCGCAGGTAATGCCACTGTGCTGCACCTTCTTCCGGCTAGAAATAGTTCGTATACGTCTTCTTGATGACATTCATACCAGAGGTACATGCATTTCGTCAATACTTGTGTCTGCGTCAACTGGGCTTCTTGGCTCGCAAGCTCGCCTCTGGTAAGCGATGGTGGTGTGATGGATGGGCAATTGCCCATCCATCACACCACCATCGCTTACCTATGAGCGCCGCAGGCGCGAAAACTTATGCCGGACGTGGTAATGTTAATCGGCGGGAGCCAGGGTTATCTCAGGCTCATTGGCTGTAGGCGCCTCGGCACCTGAGATATCTGATTTTGTCATTTCCTTAAGGCCCAGAACCGAGGCAAAGGAGATGACGGCAAGTACGACCATGTAGATTGCGACCGCCTGCCAGGAACCCGTTCCGATGTTGACTACGACTTTGCTCAGACCAAGGGCAGAGAGGTTGTTCTTACCGGTCAAGAGCAAGAGGGCGATGATCGGAGCCAGGCCACCAGCGAAGGGCGCGGCTAGCTGGTAGCCAAGCGAGGCACCGCTATAGCGAGAGCGGGTGCCAAAGCGCTCGGCGATGAGCGCCGCCTGTGGACCATAGACCCAGGAGTGGAAGATAGCGAGAGAGAGAACGACCGCGATGAAGAAGGTAACCGTTCCGGCGTTCATCAACAAGAAGTACGGGAAGGCAAAAAGCGCCATAAGCACGCAGCCGATCAGGTACCATTTGCGCCGCCCGAAGCGGTCGGAGAGGTGACCAAAGAGTGGGATGGTGATCATCTCCAGAATGGAGCCGACTGTGATGGCGTTGAGGATAAACGTCTTATCCAGGGCCAGTTTATCCAGGCCATAGGTGATGACAAAGGTTACGAACAGGTAGAAAGGCGCCTGCTCAATGAAGCGGGAGCCCGCGCTGAGCAGGATCTCGGGTGTGCTGTAGCGGAAAGCCTCGACGAGCGGAGCTTTGGCTTCACGCTTCTGCTCTTTGAGCTGCGCGAAAAGCGGGGTCTCCAGCACGCTTAAGCGGATGTAGAGGCCGACGATGATCAGGAGTGCGCTGACAAAGAAGGGGATGCGCCAACCCCAGTCGAGGAAGCTGGCTCCTGTAGAGGACTGGACGATGTTGGCCACGACAGTGGAGAGCACCAGGCCAAGGGGGGCGCCCATCTGTGGCCAGCTGGCCCAGAAGCCTCTGCGTTCTTTATGACCATATTCAAGCGCCAGCAGGACCGAGCCACCCCACTCGCCGCCTACACCCAGACCCTGACCCAGGCGCAGCAGCACAAGGATCACGGGTGCGGCAATGCCTATCGCCGTATAGCCAGGCAAGAAACCGATGAGCAGCGTCGAGATACCCATCAACAAGAGCGTCGCGATAAGTGTGGATTTGCGACCGATGCGGTCACCGAGGTGGCCAAAGAGCGCACCTCCAAAGGGGCGTGCGATAAAGCCAACCAGGAAGGTGAACAAAGATAGGAGGGTACCAACTACCTGGTTCGAGCCAGGAAAGAAAAGCTTAGGGAAGACGAGGGTCGCCATCGTTCCATAGAGGAAGAAATCATACCATTCAATAGCTGTGCCCAGAGTGCTTGAAAAGATAACAGGTCCCATGCGTGAGCGTGCGATGTTGTCATTGGCCGTCGCCATATTTCCCTCCAGTGCGAATAAATAAGCTCTGCTGTACAACACTGTACTTGATTATGCTAAGTGTAGAGGCCGGAGGGTAAATATCACGTAAACAAAGGCAAGAGAATATAAACAAAAATATAAACATTGAAATGGCAACGGAGAAAACAGCATAACTCTGCTGTGGATAAGCCGTCTCATAATCATGAAGTATGTGTAGAGATATCTCATCCACAACAGGGTAGGCAAGGCATCACTGGTGCGTTTCCACGATTGGCACTCTGTTATCTGGGGAATGAATTAGACTTGGGCTAACGCGAGGTACCAGCACCCCATACTTCAGCAACACGTCCGTTTTCGATCCGAAAGATCTCTATGATGACGGGCTGAGGCTGTCCTGAAGCCACCGGGACGCCATGAACAGTCACTCGAAGAGCTGCCTTGTCACCTTCAACCAGTACATCTTCGACCACGAAGCACTTATCAGGAAAGGTTGTAGGAAAGGCATGCGCTACAGCATTTTTTACGCTCTCGATGCCTATTTCTCCTGTTGCATGCCTGATGACGCGTGGATCAAAGAGTTCCTCCAATGCCGCAATGTTTCTCGCATTAATGGCTTCATAGACACGGTATCCTAAAGCCCTGGTGTCTGCTGCTGTCATTTGAAATCTCCTTGTGTAAAAACCACTAACGGGCGATCAGTCGGTCCTGCCAGCCAATAGTGCAGTGTGGTGGCGCCACGAGTAATTTGTTGGTGTTCTGCTGTAAGATCTTCCATTTGTACCTTTTTCTTTGTGGAAGAGATGGATAAGCCCTTCCTCTGAAGACTCCCCGTGCGAAAGCAGCGGGGGGTCTGAGCGTTCCGTTCACGCTTCCAGCCTTCCTAGAGAGGCTGGCTCTTGTGTGGGTTCCCTCAGACTTTTCGGCAGACGCGCTCTGGCTCGAGTCACCCCCAAGCTTCGGGGCAAGATCTGCCCCTCTTTCGCGCGTTGTGCTGTACGCTCGTGTGCTGCCCGCAGGCGCGCCTCCGCACCCTCCCAATACTCCTGGTATCGGGCACACGAGGGAATGGGATCTGCTGGATCGAGGGAGGCGGCAAGAAACGCCGAATACAGGTCGCGTTGCACGGGCCCCACGCCACATGCACAGTGATGCCAGCGCTGAGAAAGCGGCTTCTTGACCCGTCTGCCACATCCGTGACACCATTGGCTCAGGGCCGTCGTGCGCGTGGGAACTTCGACGAGGATGCCGCCCGTGCTTGCAACGGTGCGTCTCAACAGCTCTACAAACATCCCAGGTGATCTCAGTCCCACACTCTTGCCAAACTGCTTCTGCCATGCCTTGTAGGAAATCTTTTCGATGATAATGGTGCTGCCAAGCTTCACTACCTGATGCACTTTGCGCCCATGCAGGCTCTTGCGGTGCGCTGCCAACTTGCGCTCTTTGGTCGCCTTGCGTCGTCGGGTGACCTGGTAGCGCTTGCTCTGTTTCCACCGCAGCTTCTTCTTGCCTTGCTTTTTGATGCGCCCCTTTTCGTCGTAGTGCTCAGGATTGGCCGCCCTTCGTTGCCGCTCCATTTGCCGTTGCAAGCGACGAATGGCACAGGCCTCAGGAGCCAGTTCCGCGCAGAACACCTCCAGGCTCGCCTCTCCCTCCTGGGGGAAGAGGGCCAGGGTGGAGGGACCAAGGTCACCGCCAACGATACTCTTGCCAACCGTGTGTTTTTTCTTTCGGTGGGGTTTGCCTTCCAGAGCCAACTGCACGACGTAGCGATAGCCCTGGGCATCAGCGCCCGCCGCTCTGGGGCTGCTGGCGGGACGTTGGATGAGGCGAGCGTACTTGATGCGGTGCCTGAGCCCATGGGTCACGACTTCATCCTTCCAATCGATGAGAGCGGGCAACTGGTCTCCGTTCCAGAGCAGAGACCCTGCGTTTCCCTCCTCGGGTGGTTGCAACACAAAGTGCAGGCTGGTATCGTTGCGTTTGTTCTCGATGCTGGAGAAGCCGCGTCCTCGGCTTTTGAAACGCACCCGCCTGGCTTGGCCCAGGCAGACGCGGTTGAGGGCGCGATAGGCACGGGTCGCCAGGGTTTGCGCGAGGACCGCCTCGATATGCTCGGCAATCCAGCCGACGCGTAATCCTTTGACGGCTTCATGCAACGCGGCTTCGGTGAAGCCATACGCTTTGCGCAAGGCGGAGAAGGCAGCGGCCCGTTCGGCTTTCTGGGTGCGAGGAATGGTACGAGCCACGTGCCAGGCAGGGTCAGCGCGCATGCGACGCAAGCGCTTTTGGCCTTGGGAGAGGATGGCATTGTAGAGTTGACGAGCAGCTTCCAAATGGGCACGCAAGCGGGAGGCTTGCCCTGCATCGACGACCAGAGGCAGTTCGAGCAGGAAGGTGGGAGTGGCAGGCCGTTTCTCCTGCTGTTCCTTCTTCTTGCGTTGTCCCCGGCATGTCTTTGGCATACCCGCTCCTCCTTCAATCTCATACGTGCGATCGATCCTCACACGGCTATTGTACCAGAGAGTCGGGAAGAACACAAGTTCTAGAAGGCTGGCTTTTTCCGGCCCTCACGCTCACGCGGGAGTGGCGATTCATCCCCGGCATCAAGACCTGTCTTTTACCCACATTTTACAAACGGAGGTGAAAAGCCAAATGAGCGCCCTCAAGCAGTGCCTGCAAGTGGAGCCAGCCCTTCCAAAGGGTTTTCCAGCCAGGAGGCCCGTCACCTCGACGCGCCAAGAACCCTCCCATGCGCGCAATCTCTGTCCAGAAGGTCTCAACCGTCATGGTGGAAGGCAAGAGACCGACGTGAGCAGCCAGGATCGTGAGCGTTTCTGGCTCGATGACCTCATGGGCCGGGCTTTCTGGCGCTTGACGGGAGAGATCACGCACTTGCAACAAACGCACGGCGAGAGGAGAGAGCATTCCCAGCAAGCGGATCAGGCGCTCGGCGCTTTGGACTTGCCGCTCTTCGATACGACATCCCGTTTTGAGGCAATGGTGATAGTCCTCCACCCGCCAGCGAGCGCGATACCACTCGACCCGTTGCCAGGCTTGCTCACAAGTTGTCCCGACCAGAGAGGTCAACAGAATCCATTCGAGCGGCTCTTCGCCTTTTGGAGCCCCTTCTTCCCACACCCGAATGACCCAGACAGGCAAGGGAGGAAGTTTGTTGAGACGGCTATCATTGCGCGGTGGCAGCAGTTCAAGAGAGGTCCACGACAGATACAACGTGGTAGAACGAGCCTGGTGCCCATGCCGAGCGGGAAGATCAAACGGACGCACGTCCGAACTTGGCTGCGAACGGACCTGCTCAAAGAGATACCCGAGCGTTCCCTCCTGGGTTTGAACACGCCGATCTTGCGTCGCACGCACAACAAAGTGCGTATCGATGCTTCGGCAAACGTGCAGGAACTCAAAGATATCGGCTCCACGATCTGCTACCTGCACCCGCACACTCGATGCGGGAGAGGGTCCAATGTGCTGGACACATTGGTGCCAGATATCGGTTTCTTTCTCGCGCCTGCACCGCTGCGCTCGAGTTTCGCCTTTGGGTGCAGGAATGCGAATGAAGGGACATTGATAGGCACACCCCAGCACCGCCCGGCTGTCCGGTTCAACGGCCAGGACGGTTTGCAGGTACATCCCACGCCCATTCCCATTGCCGATTTCTCCCAAGCCGCTCATTTTGCGCCGATGGCTCAAATCCAGGTCCGTCGTATCCTGTACCAGCAACACAAGTGGCAAGGTATCCATGCGCAGGCGTGTCTGTTGCCAATGGGGTTGCATCAGCGCATCAAAGGTGACATTGGGTTCATCAAGCAGTCGATACACGGCTTTTGCATCTTTCCAGGTCTGCGCCTGGGCTGGCAGCGAGGCTGCGGGCTCCTCGGCCATGTGAGCCGCTGTCGTCACGGCCCGCCTCGTGCGGCGCATGTCTTTCAGTTGCGTCTGTCCAAAGGTAGCTTCTGCCCATTGCTCTGGGTCCAGAATCTCTTGCGTTTTCATCTCTCCATTCTATACGATTGTAAATTGTGGGTAAAAGACAGGCATCAAGACCGGGGCTTTCTCGCCATGTTCTCTGTAAAGTCTGTTGTGTTGCACCCGTCGTTTTGACGTTTGAGCGATGTCTTTTTCTCCTAACATCAGATCCAGAAAGGAGAACTCATTCATGCCCTAGGTCTTCTTGCTGGATAAGGCGTATGTTTGTACGCAACCGTTCAAGGGCTTGCAACATGGCTTCCCGCTCTTCCCTGGTGATGCCATCGAGCAATCGTGTCTGAAACTCGCTGTGTGTTGCGCGAATTCCAGCGGTGATCGCATGCCCGGAAGGAGTCAAAGAGACGAGCGTGTAGCGATTATTCTGTGGATCGAGGCGACGACTGAGTACTCCTTCTGCCTCAAACTGCTTGACTAGGCGGGTAATCGTGGCGCCATCAAGCAATAAATGTTGCTGGAGATCAGCATGGCTAATCTCGCCCTGACGCTCCAAAAGCATCAGGAGTTGCCATCGTGCCTGACTCATACCAAGATGTTGAGCGAAGGTCTGCTTGGCTTCAGAACAGGCGTATGACAATTGTCGAAAGAGAGTATCCTCAAGAGTATCCATAACTTGCGTTACCTCCAAGCACTAATCCAACGCGCTTCCTATGAGAAGAAACTAACTGCGGTCAAAGTATTTATATCATCAACTATTGATATTGTCAATAGTTGATAAGATCAATGAAATACCCTGACAAGTTGGAAGGTGACTATAGGGAGAGGATTGCAATACATAGATGTTTCCGGCATACTAAGCATACTGAGGCGGGATGTTTAGGGCCAGCCCTGGCGAGGATGATTATGCTGCGATTACTTGAACGAAGCATCACATTGCAACTACTTGTCTTCTATTGCTTATTTTTGCTACCCTTGCTGTTGGGCGGTGTCGAGTTGTATCTCTTTCAGCGCAACGCGCTCCAGCAGAATGCCACGCGCGCGGATTTGAGTCTTGCCCAGGCAGTTGCCCTTGATGTCGAATCGATTATTGGCCCCGCGATAAATATTGATACCACCCTATCTTATAGCCAGGAAGCCAAGAGGCTTGATCGGCAGCAACTCGCTGCTGCCTTCTCCCTGGCAGCACTCTCGCAGCCCTCCAGCAATCTCTATGCGGTCTGCGATGTATCTGGAAACCTGCTGCTTGTGTCGCCAGAGAGCCAGGCCCACAACTTGAGTGAAAGCCAGTTGTGCCGCCACTTCCTGCCTTCGGTGCAGACAAATGGATCACTTATCTCTATCAGTCGTATTAGTCTCAATTCAGGTGGGTCTCTGGTCGTGCTTGCACGGCGCATTAGTGATGATCGAGGAAAGGTGGTCGGGACCATGTTGGTGACCCTCCAGCTTGAGCAACTGGCGGCGCGCCTGCTATCGATGGAGAAGCAATGGAATACAAGTGGCGAGCTGCGTACCTGGGTGGTCGACCGCGAAGGCCATCCCATAGTACAGCCTGGACAGGGGCCTTTCGCGGCCGATTCGCGCGTGTCATTGCCTGGAGTGAAGGAGGCTTTACAGGGGAGGCAGGGGAGCCTGATCGCGCAGGAGTCTAACCGCGATTGGCTCTATAGCTATATGCCTGTCAGTCTGGACGGTGGTTACTGGGCCGTGGTGATCCAGAGGCCAACTGACAGCACATTTGCCACAGTCGTGAGCTTTCGTAATAGCCTGGGTATCGCGCTCTTTATGGTGCTTATCGGGGCCAGCTTTTTCTGGTTCGCGATGCATGGGGGAGTGGTCGCGCCGCTGAAGAAGTTGGCGCAGGCGGTCATCATGATCAAGCCAGATCAGGAGGCGAAGGTCATGGATGGTAAACTCCTTGTCAGGGAGCGGGAGCGTATCGACGAGATTGGGCAGGTCATCGCGGCCTTCTCCGCCATGGAGGACGAGGTACATGACCTCTTTCGCAAAAGCGATGCGACAAGCCAGGCGCGCCTGTACACCCTGGACGCCATTATGCATAGTATGAATGAAGGCCTGCTCCTCGAAGCTCCCGATGGGCATATCATCTATGCCAATCAGCGCTTTACCCAGTTTGTGGGTCTCTCGCCCAATGATCTCCTACCCCCTATTTTCGATGAGCATAAGGCGCAGGACGCACTGCTCTCGCTGATTGAAGATCCCGATGTGTACCAGCAAGCTGTGTATGCAGCCGAGACCAGGAGCGGACCCGATGTGATTGAATTTTATGTACGCGGCTACCATAATCCAATTGGACAATATATACCTGTGCGCAGGGCTGTTCGCCTGCGCGTGTTCCAGGTGCGCGACCAGGCAGACGCGCTTATTGGACGCGGAAAGGTCTTTCAAGATGTGACGCGTACCAACGAGGCGGAGCTTATCAAGAAGAACCTGCTCGCCATCGTTTCGCACGAGTTGAGAACGCCGTTAACGTCTATCAAAGGCTATGCTACGAGCTTGCTTGAAACCGATGTTGAGATGGAGAGCGCTATACAGGAGGATTTTCTGCGCGGGATTGTAATTGAGACTGATCGTATGGCGGAGCTGGTAACGAGCCTGTTGGATATGTCGCAAATCGAGGCTGGGACGCTCAAGCTCTCATCCGGTCTCTATCCCCTCGATGTATTAATCAAGCACGCTCTGCCAGAACAGGAAAGAGAAAAGGTACGAATCAGGCTGCCAGTGAAACCTTCTCTGATTGACGTAGATGGGAAGAGGATTGAGATGGTTTTGCGTAACCTGCTCCAGAATGCCCGGCGCTATGCTGGCGCCGATGCGCTCATCGAGATCGTGGTCAGGTATGAACAGGAAGATGGCGAGGTAAAGGGCGGACTCTATCTGAGTGTGATTGATAATGGCGCCGGTATTCCAGCGGATCTGACCGAGCGTATTTTTGAGCGTTTCTACCAGGTTGATAGTGGACGTAGACGTAGCAGCAGTGGTGTGGGGCTGGGGTTGGCCATTTGTCGTGGCTTTATCGAGGCACATGGAGGGCGAATCTGGGCCGAGAACCGGGCCGATGGAGCAACAGGCGCAGCCTTTCATATCTGGTTGCCGCCTCGTGTGCTTTACCCTCCTGACGCGCAGCCAGACACGTTTGCCTTGCTCAATATTTTGTAACCCAGAGAGGTGTTACTGTATGCCACAGGAGAAATATATTCTCGTCGTTGATGACGAGCCGGGGATTCGCAATTTTATCCGGCGCAACCTGGAATTGCGTGCCTTCAAGGTCTTGCTTGCCAGCGATGGATTAGAGGCCCTGGCGCACTTTGACCAGGCTAACGTGGTCCTGGTGATCCTGGATATCATGTTGCCTAACATGGATGGCTTAGAAGTTTGTCGCCGTATCAGGCAGAAGAGCACTGTTCCCATAGTCATGTTAACCGCGTTAGGAGAGGACGCCGACAAAATCGCGGCCCTGGATCAGGGCGCCGATGATTATTTGACGAAGCCCTTTAGCGTGGGCGAATTGATGGCACGAGTGAAGGCTGTGCTCAGACGAAGTCACTGGGCGTTTGATGAAGTGCCTGTCTCGGCTGGCGTGAAGCGCTTTGGCGGCCTGGAGATCGACTTTGAGCAGAAGCAGGTCTGGCGCGACGGCGATCCCGTCAAGCTCTCGCCAACCGAGTTTCACCTGCTGCAGGAACTGGCCCTGCATCCAGGGAAAATCTTTACTCATGAGGCACTATTACGCCGGGTGTGGGGAGTAGAGTATCGCAGCGAGTCCGAATATTTGCGTGTCTATATTGGACGCCTGCGGCGCAAACTGGAGGCCAATCCCTCTCGCCCAACGCATATCATGACCGAGCCAGGTATTGGGTACTATATGACCAGCTAGGGCAGGCGTTTTTTGGGGAGGACCTATGAAAGACGCTTAAAGCTGTATTCAGTCCTTGTCGATAACACATAGTGAGAAAGATACCCCTCGTCTGGTAGTGATGGACCCTTTTCGCTAGTACTGCTAGAAGACAAAGTACCACTCTGAAACAAATTCCCCCTGACTTCGCTCTTATATCCCATGCGTCACTGAGGCGCAGGTAATAAGAAATAAGGAGAACGTATACTTCTCCGTAAGGAAACGCATTTTATGACAGTGAACCGATCCACCACGATGGTGTTATCAAACGATGACTTCAAGCCGTCCCCTGTCAAACGCCCTACTACGCCAAAGGAAGCCAGTAATGAGTATGCCGAGCTTAAACATCTGATGAAGCAGAGGGGGCTTCTGGAAAAGCAGCCCGCCTACTATACATATAGAGTTGCCCTTCTTCTGGGGCTCCTTCTCATTGGCATTGTGTTTTTCCTGCTTGTTAATGTGCTCTGGTTACAACTTCTTGACGCGGTCTACATGGCCTTTGTTTTTGCTCAGGTTGGCTTAGTAAGCCATGAGGCAGGCCACCGCCAGATGTTTGCTCGTTCATGGAAACATGATCTTCTGGGCCTGGTGGGAGGAAACCTCTTGATCGGCATGAGTTATGGCTGGTGGCTTGATAAGCATAATAAGCACCATAGCCATCCCAATCAAGTGGATATGGATCCAGATATTGAAATCCCTTTTCTTGAATTTACAGGCATGGAAGATGTGCGGCAGATGGGCAAGTTTAGACAATTTCTGGTCAAACACCAGGCCTTGCTCTTCTTTCCAGCCTTGATGACGGTCGCAGGGGGCCTGCAATATAATAGTATTAAGTTTCTGTTGCACCAGAAGGCCAGGTACAAAGGCCTCGAGTGGCTTCTTCTGGTTGCCCACTATGTTTTCTACTTCGCATTTGTCTTCTCGCATGTACCATTCTGGGCGGGTATCCTCTTCATTGCCATCCACCAGGCTGCCACCGGATTTTACCTGGGATCGATTTTTGCTCCCAACCATAAGGGCATGCCTGTCCTTGAAAAAGAAAGTAAAGCCAGCTTCTTGCAGCGCCAGGTGATGACCTCGCGTAACATCCATGCGCATCCACTTACCGATTTTGTGTATGGTGGCTTAAATTATCAGATTGAGCATCACCTGTTCCCTGCCATGCCGCGTAATAAGTTGAAAGAAGCACAGGGGATTGTGAAAGCATTCTGCCAGGAGCGTGCTATCCCCTATCATGAAACGAATATCACCCAGTCCTTCAAAGAGATTCTCCAATACTTACACCTGATTGGTGCGCCATTGCGCAGTGCCTGAGTTAAAGAAGATAGCAGCATAAGAGAGAAGAAATGGGTGCTGCCTCAAATATACAATATGACAAACAGAAAAGAGGGAGAGGAGGGCAAGTTTGCCCTCCTCTCCCTCTTTTCTGTTTCAAACTATACTGCTTCGCTGATGGGGGCCTGGCTGGTGAACTGGCTGTTGTGGAGATCGGCGTAGAAGCCTTTCTTCGTCAGCAGTTCCTCGTGGGTGCCCTGCTCAATGATCGTGCCGTGATTCATAACCAGGATCAGGTCGGCATCGCGGATCGTGGAGAGACGGTGCGCGATGACGAAGCTGGTGCGGCCCTTCATCAGCTCGCCCATGGCTCGCTGAATCTGGATCTCGGTACGAGTATCGACGCTACTGGTGGCCTCGTCCAGGATTAGGATCTCGGGATCGGCCAGGAAGGCGCGTGCGATGGTAAGCAACTGCTTCTGACCCTGCGAGATGTTGCTGGCTTCTTCATTAAGGATCGTGCTATAGCCCTCGGGCAGGGTGCGGATAAAGTGGTCGGCGTAGGCCGCTTTGGCCGAGCGTACGATCTCTTCCTCCGTGGCTCCCTCGTGTCCATAGGCGATATTGTCGCGAATGGTACCGTTGAAGAGCCAGGTATCCTGGAGCACCATACCGAAGGTACGGCGCAGATCTCCGCGCTTCAGCTGTGTGATATCCACGCCATCGACCAGGATGCTACCGCCGTTGACCTCGTAGAAGCGCATCAGCAGATTGACAAGGGTCGTCTTGCCCGCGCCCGTGGGGCCAACGATGGCGATCATCTGTCCAGGCTGGACATGGATATTCATGTCCTCCATCAGGATCGCGTCTTCTTTATAGCCAAAGCGTACATGCTGGAACTCGACCGCGCCCTGACGCTCCTCGATGACCGCAGCAGGCATGGCATCGGGAATTTCCTCTGACTCATCGAGGAGTTCGAAGACGCGTTCGGCCGAGGCCATCGTGGATTGAATCACGTTAGCGAAGTTCGCGAGCTGAGTGATTGGCATGGTAAACTGCTGGGCATACTGAATGAAAGCCTGTACGTCACCAATGGTGATGCCTCGCTGAGTCACCATAATGCCGCCAATCACGGCCACAAAGGCGTAGCCAAGGTTACCAATCGAGCGCATGAGGGGCATGATCATGCCCGACATAAACTGCGCCTTCCAGCCAGCCTCATAGAGTTCTTCATTTAATGCTGCGAACTGAGTAAGGGCCTCATCCTCATAGCCAAAGGCTTTGACAATTTTGTGCCCAGAGTACATCTCCTCAACATGGCCATTGAGGTGCCCCAGCGCTCGCTGCTGATTGCGGAAGTAGGTTTGTGAGCGTTTGGCGATGCCCACCGTCACCAGCAAGCTCAAAGGAAGCGTCACCAATACGATCAGGCTCAGCAGCCAGCTGATAGAGAACATCAACACAATGACGCCCACCAGCGTAACTGCTGAAGTGATCAACTGAGTGATGCTCTGCTGGAGCGTTGTGCTGATATTATCCATATCATTGACGGCGCGGCTGAGAATCTCGCCATGTGTGCGTCCGTCAAAGAACTTCAGCGGTAGGCGCGAGAGCTTCTCTTCAATCTCGCGGCGCAGGCGATAGACAGTCCTCTGCGCGACTGTGGCCATGATGTACTGCTGGATATAGGTAAAGATGGCGCTGATCACATAGAGACCGAGCAGGAGCAGAAGGATCTGCGCGATATAGGTGAAGTCGATACCAGGGGCAGGCTGATGCCTGAGAAATGCCTGGTATTTCGCGATAAGGCCATCAAAGAGTTTTGTTGTTGCCAGGCCCATAATTTTCGGTCCGACAATGTTGAAGACCGTACCAATGATGGCTGCTATCAGAATAATCGATAAACGGATTTTATAGGGCGCAAAGTAACCGAGTAAGCGATTAAAGGTTTTTCGAAAATCTTTTGGTTTCTCTACTGGTCGTCCCATAGCGCCCATTGGGCCGCCACCCATGGGTCCCCCACCGGGTCGCTGTCCATTGCGTGCCTGGCTCATGCGATTTCCTCCAGAGCGAGCTGAGAAGTGACGATTTCGCGATAGACCTCGGAGCTCTGCATCAGCTCGTGATGTGTACCAATACCAACCATACGACCCTCATCCAGGACAATGATCTGATCGGCATCCATAACGGTGCTGACGCGCTGGGCAACAATGAGGACTGTCGCTTCCTGAGTTTCTTGTTTGAGCGCGGCGCGTAGCCGGGCATCGGTCTTGAAGTCTAGCGCCGAGAAGCTGTCATCAAAGATGTAGATCTCTGGTCGACGGACCAGGGCGCGGGCGATTGAGAGACGCTGCTTCTGGCCACCAGAGACGTTAGTACCACCCTGGGCGATGGCTGAATCGAAGCCATCCTTCATGTCCTGAATGAAGTCGCTGGCCTGAGCGACCTCGGCGGCACGGCGAATCTCATCATCGGTGGCATCGCGCTTGCCGAAGCGGATGTTTTCGTTAATCGTACCCGAGAAGAGGATTGCCTTCTGTGGCACAAAGCCAATCTTCTCGCGCAGGTGTTCCTGGGACATCTCGCGTACATCGACGTTATCGACAAGCAGGTTACCGCTATCGATATCGTAGAAGCGCGGAATCAGGTTCACCAGGGTTGACTTACCTGAGCCGGTGCCACCGATGATCGCGGTCACTTGGCCGGGCTTTGCGCTAAAGGAGATGTGAGAGAGCGCAGGCTCCTCCGCGCCAGGATAGCTGAAGGTGACATCCTGGAACTCGACGTAACCACTTTGAGCGTTGGCCAGTTTTACCTGCTCTGCATCCTTGATCTCAGGTTTAATGGCTAACGCCTCATTGATGCGGTCAGCGGAGGCCGCGGCGCGTGGTACCATAATGAACATCATTGAGACCATCAGCATGGCGAAGAGAATCTGCATCGCGTACTGCAAGAAGGCGATGAGCGCTCCCACCTGCATCTGGCCGTTATCGATGCGAATGGCGCCAAACCAGAGGATGGCCACGCTGGAGACATTAAGCACCAGCATCATGACAGGCATCAAGAAGGCAATGATTCGGTTGACCCTGATTGAGACATCCGTCAAATCAAGGTTGGCGTCATCAAAGCGCTTCTCCTCGTACTTCACACGGTCGAAGGCGCGAATAACGCGGACGCCGGTCAGTCCTTCATCGACAATCAGATTGATTTTATCCAGCTTCTTCTGCACCGACTGGAAGAGCGGGATGGCCCGGGTCATGATCAATAGAATGGTTCCGACCAGGATAGGAATGACGACGACAAGGATCCAGGAGAGGCCCACATCCTGTTGCAGGGCCAGAATGATGCCGCCAATAGCCATCATGGGAGCGGTAATCATCATGCCAAGAATCATGACATAGACTTGCTGGACCTGAGTCGTATCATTGGTGGTGCGTGTAATCAGTGACGCGGTGCTGATCGTGTCGAACTCATGCAGCGAGAATGCCTCTGCTCGCGTAAAGATGTTGCCGCGGATGATCTTACCAAAGCCAGTCGCGACCCTGGAGGAGAAAAAGCTACCGATAATGGCACAGATTGTGCCACCAAGCGTGATCAGCAGCATCAGGCCGCCGATTCTCCAGATGTAGTTTGTATCGCTTTTGGCGATACCATTGTCCACGATATCCGCCATAAGAGTTGGTAGATACAGGTTTGCCATAGATTGGGCAAAAGCAAGGATCAAGATGAGAACGATGGCCAATCTAAACGGTTTCATAAACCGTAGCAATTTAATCATGCCTCTTCTCCCTTCCATGGAAAGAAGTAACCATTAGTGTCCCTCTCATTAAAGTATTGAAATGCTTTTATCAATAAGTCCGCAAGTTGATTACTCTGTTGATCTCCCAGGTACTCGCTCAGGTTTTGAAAAGTCTCGAACAAGACACTTTCGGCCTTCTGCGCAAGTTGTTCTCCATGTTCTGTTAACGCGATACCTACGGCACGCCTATCTGTCGGGTCGGTATGGCGTTCAACCAGGCCATTGGCTTCGAGGCTATTCAGCAATTGTGTGATCGTTGGAGAGGTCACATGCATATGCTTACTGATCTCTGAGACCTTAATTGGGCGACCATTGCCCTGTACTCCATGCCGGATCGCGAATAACACTCCCACCTCGCTGGGTTTGCACCCGGTAAAGTTTTGATGCAGTTCGCTACGATGGAATTGCATAAAGGTCTTATTGAACCGCATCAGTGACTGCGCAAGCTTCCTTGCTGTCGCATTGGTGTCTGAATCCATAAGAGGTTATCCGCCTTTGAAGGTGCTGCTAAAAGATTGGAAACTAATTTATTAGGGAACCTATCTATTAGTTTAATATAGATATATCGTATTGTCAATACGTGCATAGCCGAAGGCAAGATATAGGAGGCGTGCCCTCTCTCTTTGTATCTTCGCACTTGCGGTACTCAGGGGGTAGCGTTGCGTGCTGTCTGCTGCGGACATGCGTCCGCAGCAGGCAGCACGCAACGCTACTCTTATTTACTCATAGCAGGCTAGAATTGTGCGTGCCTCTTGTTTGATAGCTTCAATAAGTTCTGGAGGGGAGGTAATGATTGCATCACTGCCGAGAGGGAGGAACTGGCGGGCATAGAAATCAAGTTCTTTGAGCGGTATATGTTGCTGAATGATGCCATTGCCGTCGTTATCGAGAGCAAGGTTGGATAGAAAGGCGCGCCAGTTGAGGCGTTTCATCCAGGGCTTGTGAATTATTGCTGAGCGACGCTCCTGGGAAGCAAGAAGCGAAAAGCAAGATGAGGATGAGAAGCAAAGTGGCGTCTGGTCGCAGCAATCTGAGAAGACCCTTGACGATGAATAAGGGTGATCGCCAAATTGCGGAACGTTGCCAGGATCTGAGGTGCCTGCCCAGAGCGCAAGCGAGAACGATCCTCACCAAAGGTCATATCGCGGACATAATGGGAGGAGTTCTCGATACTCCAGTGTCCCCGTACTAATGCAAGTAAGCGCTGGGGGCTGGCCTCAAGAGCAGTCAAAGGCGTGATGAGATAGACCACTTCGTGGCTGGTTTTTCCCGTTTTGCGAACCGTGACGGTTCGTGTCAGTTCGGCCACTTGCTCGATGAGTGGCCAGTCAGCCAGGTAGGAATTCATTTCGGTGCTCACACGGATAGAACGCTTTTCAATCCGTCCTCGATGCTGATCAAGCGTGGAGTCTTGCGCAAAAGAAGCATGTGGATCGGCGAAATAGGCGGTGAGATCTGCGTAGAGGGTCGGCTGATTGTTTTTGACGGTGAGAACGGTTTTGCCACCCAAGGCATCCACGCACCTCATGAAATCCTTCTGCGTGTGCAAAGCGTCTGCGGTGAAGACGCGTCCATCGACAGGCAAGCAGGGCAAGAGGGCCTGTGCGACTGGGATTTCATTCGTCTTCTCGGAAACGGCAACTTGCAGCAGTGTTTCCTGGCTGTGATGTGTGCGAAAGGAGAGCAGATGGGGAGCAGAATGTTTGTCCGATCTTCCCCCACGAACCGTCTTGCCATCTAAGGCAATGGGATCATCGAGGGTGGCTTGCAGAGTCCGACGTATCCAGTCCGCCAGGGCGCACTCGATCTGTTCGGCATCCAGGCGCGGGAGGAGTTTGCGGTAGAGTGAATCACTGGGGCACAGGAAGCGACGTGGTCCGAAGAGTCGGATGAGCAGAAGACGTTGATCACGACACCACTCTGCAACTGCCAGGGTCGAGTCACAATTGCAGAGGAAGCCCGCTACCAGGCAGGTCAGCACGTACGCCAATTCATAGCGCAATCCATGCTTGGAACGGGGATCTGGGATGGTGGCAAACACTTCGTACAAACTCAGCAATGGTTGCTTTTCCAATAACTGGTGGCGAGCATCACTCGTCAGTGAAGGCAAGGTCAGTGACAATGCAGTAGAATAAGACATCGGAGGCTCCTTCTTCTCGATAGATCGGTTTGGAATGTCTATCGTAGCAGATCTTGGAGTCTCCTGCTCTCAGCAATAATTCACAAGCCCTGGCGTTTCATCCCTCGTTTATTGATTATCACACATAACTCAAGCAGAGGCTCTTCATCGGGATCGTTCACCTGGAGCCATGCGCGTAGCGACATTTTAGCGGGTTGCGTAAGTCCCTCTACACGCTGGAGCGATAGCACGCGATCGGCGCGCAGCGAGACATGCAGCAGGCGCCTGTGATCAAAGCAGGCGCAGTACCAGAAGCCATCAGTTGCATACAATCCATAGGGATAAATCAGGCGCTCAGTCGTTTGGGAGCGCGACTCATACTTTATATTTAGATGAACCTCGTCGATGGCTGCCTGTAGTAGCTCGGTCAGGAGCGGGGCTGTATAGTCGCGTTGTGTACCAGATATTACGAGGTGTGCGCGCAAACGTTCCAGACGACGGACGACGTCTGGAGGCAAGGCGTTGCAGAGCTTGGTAATGGCTGAGAGACTCTGCACCGCGAAGGGAGTATCGGCATATTCCACAAGTGCCTCGTAAGAGAGGAGCATGCCCAGAGCTTCGTCTTCTGTGAGTGACAGTGGTAAAAGGAGCTGCTTTTGCAGCAAGAAGTAGCCGCCATGAGGCCCAGGAGTCGCGGCAAGCGGCACTCCCATCATGGACAGGGCTTGTAGGTCTCTGAGCATCGTGCGCCTGGAAACGTGTAACTCATGCGCTAACTCCTGTACTGTAAAATGGCGCATCGTGCGCAGGCGCAGCATCAGCTCCAGCAGGCGTTCCGTTCGTGACATATCTCGCTCCTCAAAATAGCGCCACTCTTTGTCACCATTATAGCCTATACTGGCAGGCATACAGGCATTGATGAAGCCATACAGAAATTGAGGAACAGCGACATGAGCAAAACAGCTTTTTACACCTTTCAGCAACAAGTCAATAGACTCTATTATGCCAATGAGTATGTTCAAGCTTTTGCACTTATTGAGGAAAAGTATGCTGACTTCCCTGAGCAATCAGCTCAAATTGCCTACTGGCGGCTCTGCTTTCATGCCTTGCTTGGCAAGCAGAAGGAGGCGCTCCAGATTTTCCACGAGACTCTGGACCGAGGTGACTGGTTTGGACCCTCTATGCTAGAGCAAGACCTGGACCTGGTTGAACTGCGTCCACTGGCGGAATTTCAGGAGATGCTAGAGGTATGTCGTCAACGCCTGGTACAGGCGAAGGACAAGGCGCAGCCCGAATTACATATCGTGAAACCAGAGGCAGAGGTCAGGCCTCTGCCTCTGCTAATAGCGCTTCATGGTAATCAAGGGAATGCTTACGAGTCGCTTGGGGAATGGAGAGGCGTTACCGCTCAGGGATGGCTTCTGAGCGTGCCTACCTCTTCTCAAATTGATGGCCCAGGTTGCTTTATCTGGAATGATCGAGAAGCTGGTGGGAGAGAAATATATCAACATCTGACCATGTTGAATGGCGAACATGAGGTTGATTCCAAACGTGTAGTGCTTGGTGGCTTCTCGATGGGTGGAGGTTTGGCAGTCTGGGTGGCGCTCACCCAAGCTATTCCATGTTGTGGTTTTGTCGTTCTGGCACCTTATTTGACTGATGAAGAACTCGAAAAATTGCCCGCTATACTGGCACAGCAGCAACCAACTGGATTGCGCGGTTATATTATCGTCGGCCAGGAGGATAGTGTATAGTTGATCAAAGCATAACCATCTATTGCAATGATTATCCTTCTCACTTTAACCTACGCCTGTTTACCAAACAGCGGACTAGGCGGGAGGATGCACTACGAGCATCCTATGCACCTCTCTCTACTGAGAGATGTTCACTCGTGAGATGATTCCAGGAACATCTCTGGGGGATCCCAGAAGCTCAACTGGACGGGAGGCCCGGCATCCTGGATCCTCTGCTGATTCTGCTGTTTCCACGCTTCATGCCGCGTCATGAGGAGCGCCTTGACCTCCGAGGTCGAGCGACATGCCGCCAGTTTCCGATCCCCCCAGCGTCCCGCGAGCGTCTGTGCGGCTTTGCGGTCGGCCTGGTCTGCGTAACCACAGACCAGGCACTTGAAGGTTTTCTGGTTCGGCCGATTAGCGCGATCGACATAATGGCAGCGGGGGCATTCCTGAGAGGAATAGGCGGCTCGGACCGTGTGGGCTGCCATGCCCTGTTTGGCGGCGGCCCAGGCCAGCTGCTCTGGGATATGCCCCAGGTGAGAAGCATACAGATAACTGTTCATCACCCTTGCTTTGAAGCGCATCGAGGCCACATTGAGGTCCTCATAAATGAGTCTGGCATCTCGATGATCTTTGACCAACGCATTGACCGCCCGGTTGATCTCTTGCTTGACGTGACGGCTCAAGCGTTGCGACGTTTCAGAACTTGTCGAAGGAAGCTTGCCCTTTGGGACGCCTTTCTTTTCCAGACAGGCTCGCAGTTTCGCCTTGCGGCGACGCTTTTCCCGATCGTGCTTGTGCTGTCGGGCCATCTTGCCATGAAAACTGCCATACGCTTTATTGGTGGAGGTCGTGAGGAAATGGGCAATGCCCACATCGACGCCTACTGTAGGGGCGTCAGGCTTGGTTTGAAGAGGAACGTCCTCGTCAAAGGAGAGCGTCAGCCACCAGACTCCATTGCGCCTTGTGAAGTGTTGTGGATGCATTGAGCGTGCGGCCTTCGAGTGCTCGTTTGTGATAGGAGGCGAGTTTGACTGGGACTCGAAGCGGATTCCCGACATCTAAGGTGGACACGCGCAGCCAGTAGTCGAACGTGGAGTCCTCCGACTTCTCGAGCACCACCACGTTGACATTGGCTTGGATGACTGGCACACGCAGCACAGGGAGATCCCATTCGGTCCAGGTCGGTTCGCGGCGTTTGAAGGCGGACATCCGGCCTTCCGCCTGAGCCTTGGCCTGAGCGTAATCAGCCACATCTTCCAGGTACGCCTGATAGGCGTTCGCTCGATTCGTGCGAACGCTTTTGGCAATGCCTGCGGCTTGCTGTATTGCCACTCGATGCAAGCGGTCGGAAAGATCGGTTTTGAAGACGGTTTCTTGGTACTTGTCCGGGCTTGTCTCGGCCTCGCAAAACAGGGTGGTGTACTGTTGGCACAGCGGCAAGTAAACCGCCACAAGCTGATCGAGCGCCTCAAGTTTGCCAGGATTGGCCTCAATGAGACGGATATGGGTCACCGCTCGAGTGATGGTCTGCTTCGTCTTCTTTTTGCGCTTGCGCTTTTTTTTCTCATCAAGCGAGGCTTTTTGGGGCTTCTTGCTCACGGGCGGGTCCATTCTGCTGCAAAGCCGCTAGCACTTGTTCCGTCTTGCGTTTGGCTCGTCTGCGACCATAAAGACGAGCGCAAAACGAGGGAATGATGCTGATAAAATCGCCCATGAGATCATCTTCGGCAGTATCAGCGGTGTTGACGATGACCAGTTTCCGTCCTTGCATAGCCAACAAGGTCTGAATATAGGCCACGCCAAAGCGAGAAGCGCGATCTTTGTGTTCAACCACGATCTGCCCGATTTTGAGATCTGCCAGCAGCGCCAGAAACTTGGGCCGCTGATCGTTGATGCCACTGCCGCACTCTTTGACGACTTTGCTGACCGACCAGCCTTGGGCATTGCACCAGGTCACCAGCCGCTCGGCTTGCCTTTCCAGGTTGTCTTTGTTTTCGCTGCTTGAAACACGAGCATACACAGCGACGGCGTGGACCGGAACCGAGCGAAGCTCCGGCGGATCAATGATCACGGTGCCGGTGGGCAATTGATAGCCGGGAATCTGGCCGCGTTTCCACATACGCCAGGCGCTGTTATAACTGATCCCAATCTTCTTGGCATAACTCGATAACTTCATACATCCAAGTATACTCTATCTGCTTGAGATATGCAAGAGATGATGATACTTTGTGATGGTTGCTTATACAAAATGGATACCTGAAAGTATCACGCAGGCTTGCCGAGCTAATGAACGAGCACCAGCTTTCCTGTGAGCTGCAACTGCTGCCCGGCTTAATACATACCTATCCAGCAGATTTTATGGAACATGTGGCTAGAGGGCTAAAGTTTATCGAGCAGTAGACAGAAGGTGAACTGACCCGGTTTTGGTGGAGTGTTCCACCAAAACCGGGTCAGTTCACCTTCTGTCTATGGGATGCATAACAGGATAAGGATGACTTCTCTTATTATAGCAAGACTGTGGCTGTGACAGAGTAGATGGGGGGCAGAAAATCAGCGATCAACTGCCAGTTTTCTCCACGGTCATTGCTGGCAAACAACTGACCTGTTTTGGTGCCGGCGTAGACGCCGCATGGATTCAGGCTATCAGTGCAGAGGGCATGTCGCAGGACTCCCATTCGCACGCCTTGCCCCTCAGGCAAACCATGGGTCTGAGGAGTCCACTGCTCTCCGGCATTCTCTGTGCGATACACCGTGAAATGTGTTCCGCTGTTATGTCGACCTTCGGGGTCTTCCACAACGACGAAGAGAGTTTCGGGATGGTGTGGATCAAGGGCAATAGGGAAGCCAAATTCAGATGGCAAGTTGTGCTGGATATCGATCCAATCTTCCCCAGCATTGAGGCTTTTATAGATACCACAGTGATTCTGCTGATAGAGGACATCTGGTTGGGTAGGATGCTGGACCAGGCGGTGAATGCATTGCCCAAACTCAGGATAAGGGTCAGGAAGAAAACCGGCACGCGTATTTTTATTTGCGAAGACCCAGCTTCTTCCACCGTCATCTGTGCGCATGCAACCAACAGCGGAGATACCTATCCACATGCGCGAGGGCCGTGTGGGGTCGGCAATAATGGTATGCAGGCAGAGTCCGCCAGCACCAGGTCCCCATTGTGAGCGGCTGGGATGGGACAAGAGAGCGGGATTGGGTTCCCAGGTTTCACCTTGATCAGTACTCATCCAAAGACTGGCTGGATCTACGCCAGCATAGACCACATCAGGCTCCGTTGTACGACCGGGTACAATAGTCCAGATATTCTGCAGTTTCAAATCACTCTGAGGCGGAAACTGGATACCTTGCCTGGGCTCTTGCCAGCTCTGGCCAAAATCATCACTGTAACGTATGAACGAGCCGAAAAAATCACCATTCTCGGCGGCAAAGAGACGACAACCGTTACGTTGATCGAAGATAGCCGAAAAGATGCGCCCTTTGCTCAGGGAGGTTGCTTCAATATTCCAGGTCACACGATCCTGGGAGGTCAGCAGAAATAATCCACACTTCGTGCCCAGTCCGACAATAACAGTCCCTGCGGGGTACTTATGATGGTGTGTCATGAATAGCTCCTTTTTGAGAAAGGTTGTTTGAATGTTCGTATTAACCACCAGCTACCGATTGTAAAATGCGGATACGTGCTCCAGCGGGTACCGGCGTATCAAGGCCTTGTAAGAAGCGAATATTTTCTTTTTCCAGAAAGATATTGACATAGGGGCGTAGTTCACCTGTTTCATAACAGAGGTTGAACTGCATCCCAGGAGCGTACTGTTCCAGCGCCTCAATGACCTCGCGAATTGTGTGACCAATAACCGTTATGGAGGAATTGTTGTTGATTTTTGCACGAAGCACAGATGGGAAGATGACTGTGACGGAAGACATATCTGCTCACCTCTCTTTACCACTAAAGATGTCCATATTAAGTATCATCTCTTATCAACAAAAAAACTTCTCCTATCTTGCTCATTTTTTGAAGATGGCCTCACCAAGTTGGCAATGTCAAATAAACCGAACCAAAGCCACATATGCCAGTAGCAGGACTGCTACTGGCATATGTGGCTTTGTGTCTGCTAGTGTCCACTCTTGAGACGGGCGAGGATGGAGAAGAGGCCGCCGATGACGGGGCGGGCCTGGAAGCCGTTTTGGGTATCGCTTATGGTGTCGTACCAGTCGGTGAAGGGGACGCGAGAACTAGTTGTGTTAGCAAAACTGTAAAGTGGATCGACAAAGAACTGCCGTAATTGCAGATTACTGGCGGAGGCGGCAGTCCACATCTCCCAATCGGCCTTGGTGTAGGAATGGCGGTTATCGAGCGGAATACCATAGGTGTTCTCTTTGCCGCTATACCAGCTATCCTCTTCCTGGATGACCGAGGAGGGAATGAGATTAAGGCCAAGCAGCTTATCCGGAAAGGCATTGTACTTGAGGCTCCAGGTCCCATCCTGGTCATAGGCCAGCTTGAGATGCTGCCCTGAGGAGTCCTGTGACCTGGTGACCCACTGGCTAATATAGCTGCTGGCCTGCCCCGCGTAGTACTGGGCGCCGGAGGTGTTGCCCGCAAAGGTTGCCACCTGGCCCATGGCCCCAATGCCCAGGATGCCCTTGCCAGGTTGGAGCTATGCGCGATAAAGCCGGTGAAGTCGTCGGTCTGGTTCTGGTTGGCGGGATCAAGCGTAGTCGGAGAAGCGCGAGATGCTCCTCGTAGCCTTGATAGGACAATACCATCCGCCCGTTGAGTGTTCCAATACTGATCTGCTGGTTGCACCGAAAGGTGTAGTCGCGTCCATAGGTATACTGCACGGTCGGTGAGCTTATAGTGTGGCGGTTGATCCAGTCCTTTAAAACGCTTTTTGGTGATCCTGGCACGGCAATGTTCTTTGTTCTTCAAAAAAACATGTTATTTGTTTTGGATAAATACGAAGTAAACCCTGGAAAAGTATAGCCACTAAATTCTAGCGTAGAAGGTCCAATACTGCTAGAATACATCAGAGGAAGAGGCGGCCAGGCCTCGTAAGAGCTGTATAGGCCTCTTCATTGTCTATCTCGTCCTCAAGGAAGAGCGAGAGGAAGCCTGGAAGAAAAAATTCTACCCATCGCGCTCTCCACAAGTATAATCTCCACGGAGGAGTTATCAACGTTTATGTCTGCTACGGAAAACTCAACATCAAACAATGTAAATGCTCTATCTCTCAATGCCCAAATAGCACCTGTCTCTGAAGAAACCCATGAAGCCTATCGGGTGCCTGTTGCTTTCGCCGATATCTGGCAGGCGAACCAGTATCTCTTCCCCCTTATCGAGCACACTCCCCTGGTTTATTCGCGGGACTTAAGCGCCCTGACTGGCGCGAAGATACACCTGAAATTTGAACAAATGCAGCGGGGTGGATCATTTAAGGTTCGTGGTGCGATCTATAAGATGTCGCGGCTCTCGGAGGAACAGCGCAAGGCGGGTGTGATCACAGCCTCAGCCGGAAACCATGCGCAGGGAGTGGCTATCGCCGCCGCCTCATACGGGATTCCATGCACGATTGTCGTCCCCGAGAATGCCTCGCTGACCAAGGTCACGGCGACCCAGAGTTATGGCGCGAAGGTTATCCTGGCGGGCGCGACCTATGATGACGCCGTCCAGCACTGTGTGGAGATGCAGAAAGAGCTTGGCGCGACGTATATTCCCGCCTTTGACGACATCGACGTGGTTACGGGCCAGGGTACACTGGGTCTGGAGATGCTGAACGAGGTGCCCAGCGCGGATGCCATCGTCGTTCCCATTGGGGGTGGTGGCCTGATTGCCGGTATCGCCATCGCGGCGCGCGCCATGAAGCCCTCGATCAAGATTATCGGCGTTGAAGCTGATGGCGCTGCCAGCATGCGCGCCTCAATTCGCGCGGGCAATCTGACAACCCTGCCCGCCCTGGCGACTGTTGCCGATGGTATCGCCATCAAGCAGCCTGGCAAAGTGACCTTCCCCATCATCCAGCACCTTGTGGATGATATTGTGCTGGTTACAGATGAGCAGATTATTCATGCTGCCCTGTTTCTGATGGAGAAGCACAAGATCCTGGTAGAGGGCGCGGGCGCCTCCGCCGTTGCGGCCCTTATGAGCGGTACGCTGCAACTGCCAGACAAAGAAGTGCTCATTCCCTTGACGGGAGGAAATATCGACACTAATCTGCTGGGACGTTTCGCTGAACATGGACTCATCAATGCCAACCGCCATTTTGCCCTACGTGCCAGCTTCCCTGATCGGCCGGGAGAACTGGCGCGTATGCTGAACATTATCGCGGCCATGCGCGTCAATATCATCGATGTCCATTACCAGCATGTCTCCGCCCAGTTGCCTTTTATGCAGCATGAGGCGATGATCACGCTGGAGACGAGGAACCGCGCCCAGTGTGAAGAGCTACTTCAGGTCTTGCGCGCCGCAGGCTTCGCCGTAGAAGAGGCCCAGGCTATTCAGCCGGTAGCTCCGCCAAACAGCTAAAATAATCCTTCAATGTTATGAGAAGCAGAGAACCCGTTCACGCTATAGCGTGAACGGGTTCTCTGCTTCTCATAAAGGAACTATACGAGGCCGGGAAAGAAATCCTTTTTGATGTGATCGCTTTTAACCTGCATATTTTTCAGGATGTGCTCCTGCGCTCTCACCATATCGGGTGGCCCAGACAGGTAGAAGAGGCGCTCTTGGAAATCAGGGACCGCTCTCGCGAGGGTCTCTTCATTGATTCTGCCAACTAATCCCGGCCAGTTGGGTGGAACAGTAGTGGCATCGGTCAATGTGTAGAAGGTTTTGACACCCAGCTTTGCTGCCGCTGCGCTTAGGACATCCTTGTAGACAATTTCGTCTGCTCTCTTGTTGATATAGAACAGGATGATATCGCGCCTCTGTTGTGTGTCGAGTAGGTACTTTAACATGCTTCGATAAGGCGTGATGCCGATGCCACCCGCGATAAAAACAAGTTTCTGCTGGGGCTGTGGTGGCAGGGTAAAATCGCCGGCCACCTGGGCGCCGATCAGTTTCGCGCTTCCATCTATGCTTGCCATCGCCTGTTTGAAGCTGCTTCCCTGCTCATAAAAGCGCACGCCCAGGTGAACCTCACCCTCGGTGGGAGATGAGGCCAGGGTAAAGTAGCGGCGATTGCCTCGGCTGTCGGCGCGAGGATGCGCGAGCGTGAACTCCATGTATTGTCCGGGGAGAAAGACAAGCTTTTGTGAAGGCTTGAAGACAAAATCAATCGTGTTCGGCGCGAGTTTAAGCTTCTTTTTTACGCGTAAAATGACTTTCTGTTTGGGGCTAACCAGGTAAGAGAAGACGTTGCCCAGGACGAGTGCCAGTTCGGGTGTTGAATAAATGGGGCCGATGTGAATCTGAGGGATAAAGAGGATACCGGTAAGCACAGCATAGAGCCTTCGCAATTGCTTTGTTGGAGGCGCGGTCAGCGGTTCGGTGAGCATGATACAGGCGAAGAAAAAGAGCGGTGATTGCAGCAGCAAGTGGCTGAGTTCTACAAAGACCAACTGCTTCTGGACTAGAGTAATAGCCAGAGTACTTACGATTACAGTGGCACAAAAGCTCACGACCATGTCTACCTGGCGTATTTTCCTGGCTATCAGTAGGCCACCTATGAGCACCAATGGCGCCATACTGGCTGTGCCGACCCACCAGCTAGCGGACTGTCCGAGCACCAGCGATGTGATCACAACCGCGATGGCGGCGGGATTGAAGAGATGGTTTTTGCGTATAGCCAGGATATATTTTGAGCATATCGCTATAATCGCGGCCCAGCCAAGGAACGCATAGGCAGTTGGTGACTGCGCGGGATCAATGATGATAGCCAGAATAAGCGCCGTGATCGCAGAGGATTCGATGTTTGCTGGAACGTTAAAGACGCGCTCCATAATGACATTCATCGCCCAGCAGATGACGAGCAAGAACGCGGTTGAGGCAAGTAGCGCCAGGGGGGAGAATGGCAGAACCTTGATATAGGCCAGAATAGTTGCCAGGCCAATAAAGCCCAGTAGGACATACAACACCAGGCGATACATGGTTATGCGATCTAAGTAATAATCTATTTTATTCATCATTGGTGGAGTACATACCTTTCAAGGCCGCTCGTAAGGGTTGCTCGCTTATGTGCATCGATCATATAGCCTTCAAAACCTGCCAATTTCTCAATAAATTGGATACCGTTTCTTCCCATGGCAAATGCTGCGGTCGCGAAGCGGTCAGCCTCATACACATCTGGTCCGATAACGGTCATACTTACGATATCTGACAGTGGCTCATCGGCATTGTGCGGATTATAAATGTGTTGTCCGCGAATGGCGGTTCCTGAGGTCGCGATTCCCTGGTCTGTGAGGGCCAGCACTTTGACATGCTCATGCCGATTGAAGGGATTGCGAATCCCGACGCGCCATGGTTGACCATTTTTCCCCCCAGCTACTTGAATATCGCCACCAGCATCGATATAGAAATTCTGAAAGCCCCAAGTTTTAAGCATGTCGGCGGCATTACGAATTGTCCAGCCTTTGACAATGCCAGAGGGATCATACGCTCCGTTATGCTGAATATCAAAGTAGCCACCGGTCTCTTTTTTTGTCTGCGCGCTTAATGCGAAAATCTCGCGCATCTCCTCGCTAGCGTGTGTCAGAAGAAGCTCGCCCCGGTTGATCTTAGAGATCTCGCTCTCAGGCTTATAGGTGCTAAAGATGTTATCCACGGCCACAAAGTAGGTGAACACTGTATCCAGGTCAGCCTGTGTGGCACTTGCATCTAGTATGGCGATCGTAATGGGCATGCCCATAATCAGACGTGTTTCTTCCATAGTTATGCTTTCGCCTGAGAGAGAGCCGTTGTGAGCGACTGCATAAACGCCTCGCTGGAATCAGTTGCTCCGCTGACGATATCAACATTGGCGTTCTGGGCCTGGATGGCCTCGTTAGTAAGAATGGGATCGGCATAGTTATTGATGACCACAGAGCGATTCCGCTCATTGGGAAACTGGAGAAACTGCACATCTGTAATCTTGCCATTTTGAATGATGGCCTTGACCTGGATATTGCCCCAGTGCGCATCTTCAACATCACCTGTAAAAGAGCCATCTTTATACTGCGTACCATTTGTGCTTGTGGTGGTAGATGCAGGTGTCGTACTGGTGGAGGGGAGACTATCATTTCCAGCCACACCTATCGAATACCTGGTTCGATTGGGCAGCAGAGCTATCGCCTGGTTATACGTGAAACTGTACAAAATAAAGATCCCAATAATAAAGACCGCAATCGTGAGCTTCTTCATTGTCTGCCGCTTCCTTCCAGCGAAATTGTAAATTTATATAGAGAAGCATGGATATTATGAGAATGTTGATGATAATAGTATAGCTTCAAATTGCCAAGACTATAGTAGCGTAAAAGTATGAAAAAAGCGGTAGAGATTTGTAAAAAATTCCTCAAGGCTGGGGCTGGCGTTCTGCAAGGCATGAATGCGAAGAGGTCTATGGAGAATATGATGAGAGAGGCGTGCTTATTATAGAGATCGTGGCGAGAAAGCCTCCATCTTTTAAGTCTGTCTTTTACCCACATTTTACAAAGGGCTTTTTCAGCATGGCAGTTCTCTGTAATGTGTCACAAATGCCAGTTCCTTTCTGTCTTGTTTGTACAAATGATCATTGACGAGAAAAATGAGAGTAAAATGGAGACAGAAATGGAAACGCATTTCAAGCAAACAGATGTTGTTGTCATTGGTGGCGGATTAGCGGGCCTAAGTACCGCCTGTTATTTGGCGCGAGACGGTTTGTCCGTGACACTTTTTGAGAAATCAACAAACCTGGGCGGGCGTGCAGCCAGCCAGAACCACGATGGCTACATTTTCAACCGTGGCATCCATGCCATCTATACCGGGGGAGCCCTCTCAGAAGTGTTACAGGACCTGGGGATTACCTACCGTTATGGCGTTCCCAAAGATACCTTTTTGCTGCACCGAGGCCAGATGTATCCGTTTCCAGCGAGCGCATCCTCGCTTCTAACGAATCGCTTACTTACAATTGGCGACAAATTCGAACTCGTTCGTCTCTTTAGCACGCTTCCACGGATCAATGCGAAAGATCTGGCATCTATGAGTGTGCAGGAGTGGTTGCAGCGAACAATCAAGCGCCCTCTGGTCCGTCAGCTCATGGCTACGACCGCGTGTGTCTTTGTCTATAGCTCGGCGCTCGACCTAGTCAGCGCCGAGGTATTCGTTACCAAACTGCAACATACACTCAAACATCCGGTTGTTCACTATGTTGATGGCGGCTGGCAGACGCTGGTAGATGGGCTGCGTCGTGTCGTGGAGCAGGCCGGTATACACATCGAGGTTGGTAAGCGCGTTACCTCTGTCGCATATGAGCATGGTCGCGTTCAAGGTGTGCGACTGAGCAATGAGAGCATGCTGGCTGCCTCAAGCGTGGTTCTGGCTACTAGCCCACAGGAGGCCGTGAAACTGATAGATAATGGAGCCTACTCGCCTCTGCGTACAATTGTCGATTCCCTGGTGCCAGCACGAGTTGCCTGTCTGGATGTTGCCCTGAGTTGCCTACCAGATCCACGCTACCCGGTTGTCCAGGATCTTGATCACCCACGTTTTATGTCTGCACAGTCGGTTTACACGCGTGTCTCACCGGAAGATGGCGCATTGATCTCAACGTTCAAGCAGCTTGATCCTCTGCACCTGACTGACCAGAAGCAGGATGAGCGTGACCTGGAAGATCTGCTCGACACGGCGCAACCCGGCTGGCGTAATGTGCTGGTAAAACGTAGCTTTCTGCCTCGCATCGAAGCTGTCGGGATGCTACCTACAGCGAGCGGTGGTGGCTATGCTGGGCGCCCTGGACCAGAGGTACCCGGCATCGCGCACCTGTACCTTGCTGGCGATTGGATCGGTACAGGCTTCCTTGCTGATCCTTGTATGGAAAGTGCCCGCCAGGTAGCCCGGTTGATTCAACATGAGCATTCGCTCACGACAACATCTGGCTTACGTTAATTAACTTGCTACCCGCAGTTGTACCAGCCTCAAAAAAGCAACAGAGAAGCACGAGAGGAAGAGATACTGACCTTGTTCTTCCCAGGATAATGATAGCTCAACGTTTCTAATGGTGTAGAATAGAAGGAGTCAAAACGTGTCGAGGGTAGATATTCGCGTGAATGTATTAGAACAGAGTGCACAGGCGTTCAATCAGTATCGCGGACTCCTCTTTGCGCTTGCGTATCGAATGCTGGGAAGCGGGACAGACGCCGAAGATATCGTGCAAGAAGCCTTCGTACGTTGGCTTCAGGCAGGCGATGAGAGAGTGCAATCGCCCAAAGCGTACCTCTCAACCATCGTGATACGGCTGTGCATTAATCAGGCAGAATCTGCCAGGGCACAACGCGAAGTGTACGTGGGCTCCTGGCTGCCAGAGCCGATCCTCACCAGCCACCACATTGAGATGGCTGAGACAGCTATAAAGAGCGAAAGTCTCTCCTTTGCGTTCCTGCTGCTGCTGCAACGCCTGGGGCCACTCGAACGAGCAGTATTTCTACTGCGAGAAGTTTTCGAATTTGACTATGCCGAGATAGTCGAGATAGTGGACAAAAGCGAGGCGAATTGCCGCCAGATTTTGCACCGTGCTCACCAACATCTGGATCAGCACCGTAAGCGTTTTGATGTGTCCTGCGAACAACAGACACGCCTCACAGAGCTGTTTTTGCGTGCCAGCACGAGTGGGGATATGCAAGGACTGCTGAATCTCTTGAAGGAAGATGTTGTGTTCGTTGGCGACGGGGGGGGCAAGGTGCCTATTGCGCTTAAACCCGTTCACGGTCCCGATAAGGTGGCTCGCGGAACAACAGGTGGCCGGCGCTTCTTCTCCCCCGAGATACAGGCCCGTATTGAAGAAGTCAACGGCCAGCCGGCCATTATCGGCTACCTCCATGGGCACCCTTGTGGAGTCATGATGTGTGAGGTCGAGGGAGAGCGGATCTGCCAGATCTACGGGGTGGTCAATCCAGAGAAGCTTCACTGGTTGAGCACATCATCAGGCCTGTCGGTGTTTTGTTGACGAAAAGATACCTGGACTTTGCACATTTTAAGCCGAAGAACACACAATATCAGCGAAGCGAGAGAGATCTGAGCGTGGAAGTAAAATGACATCAGGGTTCTGGGGTGATGTCGAATAACAGAAATCATTCCACTTCTTATGGAGGGAAGAAAAACCAGGCCTTCCACCTGATCATCCCCTCGCTTCCCGGCTTTAGGTTCTCTGGATCAACACGACAGCAGAGTTGGAATCGCTACTGGACAGCCCGTGCCTGGGCTGAGCTGATGCGTCGCCTTGTCCAGTGTTTCTCATACAGCGTGTCAAATAGCAGCTTAAGAATGGCTGCCAGTTGCTCGGCCAGGGCGGTCGTTGGAGGAAGAGCTGCGAGGCGACGCTGGAGATAAGAGGCTGGATGAGCCTCTCCTGTGAGCGGCGGACGGAGATCTGTGAGGCGTTGCCATAAGAGCGTGAGGAGCGCTTCTACTTTCTCCTCGGTCGCCCCTGGGATTGATGCCAGCAAAGGTGCTGTGAGATCAGTGTAAGCGATAGAGTGGCGTGCTACTTCAAGCGTATGTTTCACGACACGTGTCGCGCGCAAAGAAACTTCGTGCATCTCGTCTGAGGCATCAGCGGTCCCTCGCTCATGTAGAAACACCTGCCCGGTGCGGAAGTAGGCAGCAGAATTGGCGAAGACGCGCAGATGGCAGCGCACTTGTGGGCTCGCCTCTAGCCTCCAGACGAGAGGCATCAGCCACCCCATATCCAGGCCTACTTGAAGGTGCGCCATGGGGATGAGCAATGGACAGATTCGTCGCAGCCCCCAGTCTCCTAGAGCCACTCCAGCAAAGAGCCCGTAGGGAGTAGGTAGGGTAGACATGCGAATAAGATAGCGCAGCAGCTTGTTGTCGCGGCGTAAGGAAGCGCGAGGGCTGAGCGCTTGGCGCTCAATGGCATCGAAGAGCGAGCGACTTGCCACGCCTACTGCTATGTTCCTCATTGGTGATAACAAAAGGGATGGACTCGTAGAGCCACATCGCTTTATTTTTAATAATAGCGCTAATGAGGAACGCGGCACTACTCTTGTTTAGCGGTGGTGTCCTCTCGATTTCTGCATCCAGATCTCCAGAAGGAGGGAGCTTTGGAAATTTCTCTCTGCCACAGCGTTTTGTGGATGATACAGAGAAGGGAGAAGACAGTGGTTCATTTCCAGGCTCTTAGCAGCAGGCTATATTGGGGTGATGTATCCCTAATCCTATCGCGACTCCAAGGACGACCAGAGGCATGACCGGGTTGTCTGGTTGCGTTAACCACTCGACTGCCTGGTGAGCGTAGACCCGCAGGTCTAATTCAAAGCCATCATCACTTCGATCTAGATCCACTTCGAACGCATCACAATCATCACGGAGATCCTTATTCTTCAAAGTCATACTCACTTCCTGCCTTTCTCTGTAGAGATTAACCAACATGTAACATCTCAAGTGTATGGGGAAAGGGCGGTTTTGACCGGGACAGGAGGAGGACACTTCTGGACATTTTGCCCCAATAGCTTTACTTGCCGATTTCCTTTGTTTATACTGTATGAATAGTCTTGAATGTCGTCAGCCCATGCTGCATATGTGGAAGGATGAAACGTATCCATGCACTTCGGGAACCGGTTGCGTCAGGAGCGCTTGCGCCTTCACTTATCGCAAGAAGCTCTAGCAGAGGCTCTGGCGATCTCCGCCAGAAGTATCCGTCGTTGGGAACAAGGGCAGGCTCTTCCTCAAGCCTCGGTCCGGCTCCAGCTTAGTCGCTTTTTCGGCCTTCGCTCCGAAGCGCTTTTTGAGGATGAGGAGACGCAGACCCCTCATGAGCCTCTCTGGAACGTCCCCTATCCGCGCAACCCCTTCTTCACGGGTCGAGAAGAGATCCTCACGACACTCCATACGTCCCTCTACGTTGAGCAGATTGCATTCACTCAGGCGTATGCTCTCCAGGGGCTTGGTGGAGTCGGCAAGACACAAATTGCATTGGAATATGCCTATCGCTACGCGCAGGAGTACCAGGCGGTCTTCTGGATCGGGGCAGAGACTGCTGAGAGCATCATATTCGGTCTGCTACGTATTGCTGAATCCCTTCAGGTACCTGAGCGAGACGGTAAGGACCAGCAGCAGGTGATCACAGCAGTCCACCACTGGTTCACGACTCATGATCGGTGGCTATTGATCTGCGATAATGTAGAAGACCTGGGTATGTTGAAGCGCTTCCTCCCGCCCGCACGGCAAGGAGCAATCCTGTTCACGACACGCCTGCGGACGCTGGGAACATCTGCGGAAGGCATAAATCTGTTGCCCATGGAGCATGAGGAAGGAATACTCTTTCTCTTGCGTCGCGCCAAAGTAGTGAAAGCGCAAGCCACCAGCGAGCAGGTGCGTCAGCTCTCTACGCAAATGTCTCTTCAGTATGCGGCGGGGGTGGAACTGGTCACAGCCACGGGAGGATTGCCCCTGGCGCTCGATCAGGCGGGGGCCTACCTGGAAGAAACGCAGTGCGGTCTGCCAGCCTACCTGGATCTCTTTCGCACACGGCGTGCCATTCTGCTCCAACAACGAGGAGAGGGGGCGCTTGATCATCCGGCGTCCGTTTCCACCACGTTTACCCTGGCAATCACGGTAACGGCTCAACGCCACCCGGTGGTATGGGACCTTTTGCGAGTCTGCGCGCTACTCCAACCAGACGCTATTCCCGATGAACTCTTTCGCCAGGGAGCGAGGCATCTTGGCGCAATGCTGGAGGCCGCCTGTGGTGACGCACTGGACTGGAACCAGGTGGTTGCCGTCGCATGCTCCTATTCCTTGCTGTTGCGCCAACCAGAGGCGCAGGCGTTGTCCATCCATCGGCTCGTGCAGGCGGTCCTCCTGGATATTATGACGGAGGCAGAGCGGAAAGAGTGGGCCTCGCGCGTTGTTGAAGCGCTCGACGCGGTGTTTCCAGAAGAGCAACCGATGAAAGAGTATACCACCTGGAAGAAGCAGTGTGATCGATTGATATCGCATGTGCTGCTCTGTTTACATCGAGCTGGAGACTCTGAAGACTCTCTCGCTCTGGCTTCCCTAGCCTACAAGACAGCTCAGTATTTGCGGGAACGTGGACAATATGGAGAGGCAAAGCCATATTATCAGCGCGCATTACATATCCGGGAGCAGATACTAGGGCCAGATCACTATGAAACAGCCAGCGTGCTCCATAATCTGGCAGTCCTCTACTGGAAGATGGGCAAGTATGCCGAGGCGGAACCGCTCCTTCAGCGTGCATTGCTCATCAGGGGAAAGACCTTGGATATGGATCATCCTGATGTGGCCACGACGCTGAATTATCTGGCACTTCTCTATTGGAAGATGGGCAAGTATGCCGAGGCGGAACCGCTCCTTCAGCGCGCGTTGCATATCTGGGAGCAGGCTCTGAATCCCGATCACCCGAATATTGCTTACCCACTCAATAACCTGGCAATTCTCTATGCAGAACAGGGCAAATATGCGGAGGCTGAGCCCCTTTTTCAGCGCGCATTGCACATCTGGGAGCAGAGCAAGGGATCTGAGCATCCCGATGTAGCCCAAGCACTCCATAACCTGGCTGAACTCAGCCTAATACAGGAGAAATATGCTGAGGCAGAATCACTCTATCAACGGGTCCTTCACCTTCGTGTACAGGCTCATGGCCCTGATCACCCTAGTGTTGCTGAAACACTTAATAGCCTGGCCACACTCTATCAAAATCAGGGCAAATTTGCAGAAGCGGAGGCGCTCTATCAAAGAGTGTTGCATATTTGGGAACAGAGCCAGGGAGCAGATCATCCCTATGTAGCTCTGGTACTCAATGAACTAGCGAACCTCGCACGTGATCAGGGCAAGTACGCGGAAGCGGAGCCCCTCTATCAGCAGACACTCTCCATCCGAGAGCAGCAGCTTGGGCAGCAGCATCCAGAGACGGCGCAAACATTGCATGACATGGCCATCTTCTCGCAGAAGCAGGGCGACTTGCGCAAAGCGCTCTCCTTTGCTGAGCGAGCCCTGGAGATTCGCTCACAGTCTTTGGGAGAGGAACACCCTAAAACAGTCACGACTCGGGAACTCTACGCTCAACTTGCGCAGAAACAGGGAGGAGCAGAGCAAGGCCTGCCCTCCCCAGAAACTAGCCGCATGGATGCCTGATCTGTATAATATTACTTTAAATGCATGTCAAGCAGTGGCCGACTCGTTTGCGTTGCGATCAGTGAGAGGAGATTGGCAAACTCTTGCTCATACTGGTCTCGCGGGAGCTCTGAGACGTAGAGTGAGTACATGCGCTTTGCTACGTATGGCTGCTGCCAGCGAATACTCTTCTCGCCATCGCCGATTTCGTAGGTCCAGTTGTTTGGATCTGATGATGATTTATGTTGTTTGACAAGCGCGAAGTAGCGAACGTCGCCCCATAGGAGAATCACTTCCCCGCCAGGATACCAGGCTGTCAAGCCTTCCTCCGTCGCTTCAAGCTCTGGACAGAGCCAGCGACGCATCCTCAAGTTTACAAAGACTCCCAGGGCGGTCCAGGCTACCCACAAGATGATTGCAAGAACGACAAACCTGAGCCAGGTATCCAGTGCTGTCGCTGTGCCGCCATAGTCGTTCAGCAAGGTGGCCCAGGTGGAGTAAAGTGACCAGAGTAATAGGAGGATGGCCCCAAAACATAGGAGAATGAGAATGAAGTTTAAGATGATTGGTGCCAGGTTGAGACGAATGCCCAGCCATATCGGCGTTGACTCCAAAACATCCTGGTTCTGCGCGGGCTGAAATTGCGCGCGTTCCTGCCACTCCCCACTGAGGATCTGCTGGCGGCGTGAGACGCCCTGGTAATATGAGCGTTGAGCCTGAACAATACTAAGAATCAGGAGTATGGGGACGACAATGACTATGAAGGCGAATTCTATCTGCCCTCGCTCAGGAAGAATTTGCAGATTGAAACTCACCATAAGCAACAAGAGAAGGATACTCACGCCGAAAAGAAAGACCTGCACGACAGACCATAGGACACTCAAGCTCTTCCACCGCTGCGATGGATCAAATCGCATAGCCATAGCCGATGATATACTATTCATTTTCTATCATTCTTACCTTTCTGAAGTTGTCTAACTGCGCCAATCCAACCTCAATCCCGGCAACCAGTGGTGCCAGAAAGAGGCCGCCGCCAAGACAGTGCGCGCAGTCTATGGCAGACATAACCAGGGCAGCAATTGGCCCATTCATAAACATCCAGCCGCCCTCCCCTATACGAAGTGTGGGAGAGAGAAAAGGTCCCCCCACGATTTCCAAGAGGAACATCATCCACGAAGAGGAGAGAACAAAGGCCAGGCTCAGAATGCCCCAACTCGCCAGGAAGCTGCGCTGCCGACGATATTGACGATATTCCAATAAAACACCGCTTAAGCAGGCACACAATAGCGTGGTACTTGTAAACACCAGGATGGGTCCCAACGCCTGGGGATACAAGATGTAGAGCAGCAAACCCGTGAGAAACATGGCACAGCATCCCCGCCACCAGCCAAGCATGGCACCAGCTAGTAACATCCAGGTGCCAACGAATACCCATAAGAGAAAAATAAACAAGACGACATTTAAACCCTCGGGAGAGAGAGCCCCACCCGGTGTAGCCGCACCTGAAGATGTGGGTGGTCTCAATACATAGGCCAGCAGGATGAGTAGCGCAAGGCTCACTATATATCCTGGGATGACCAGTATGTCACGCCAGCGGGGTGCACCGCGAAAGAGCGGGAAATGCTTTATATTGTCCTCAACGAGAGGCTGAGAAGGTGTATAAGCGGGTGATTGTTCACTTTCGTCCGTATCTTCTTCATCGGTATCTCTCAGCACCATCGCGGTCTGCTCCGCCGAAGATGGCTCATCCCCTTTCCCTTCGCTGATCCTTCTCGCGGCCCGTTCCTGCTGATCGACCGCGTCCTGAAACGCCTTCGCAAATGCCTGGAGCGAGGGGAAACGCTGCTCTGGCTCCTTCTCCAGCGCTCTTAGCACAACGTGTTCAACGGCTGATGAGAGCCCTGTCTGCTGACGAAGAGAAGGCACGGGCGCAGAATAATGCTGGGAGAGTATTTCCGCGAAGGTACCTTGAAAGGGGACGTGTCCACATAGCCACTCATAGACGATAATGCCGAGCGCATACTGGTCGCTGGCGGCTACGGCTTGCTGGTACATCTGCTCAGGGGCAGCATAGGTTGGTGTACCGACAATTCCACCGGTCATACTCCGACTCTGCGAGGCAATGCTAAAGTCAGTCAGAAGAATTTCCCCATGCGCCCCTATCAGAAGATTTTTGGGTTTGACATTCCGATGGATAATCTTTTGTTCATGTGCGTATTGCAACGCTGCCGCTATCTGCTGAACATAGTTATTCACCTGGGTCAGAGGTACGCGAGTGCCAGAGGGGTGACGCATTTGGAGCGAGCCTCCTGGAGCATAGGACATAACCAGGAAGGGTGTTCCCTCATCAAGATCAAAATTTAGTATGCGCATGATATGGGGATGCTCCAGGCGAGCCAAGATATAAGCCTCTTGCTCAAAAAGCTCTCTGTGCTCCTTTTGCAATTCCTGCGCATGCAATACTTTGATCACGGCCTGGGTGCCCAGATGTATGTGCTCAGCCAGGTACACCCGGGCAAGTTTGCTCTCACCCAGTAGTTTGAGCAGGCGATAGTTACCAAGATGTTCTTTATAGTTGACCATTCTTCCTTCTCTCCAGATAAGCAGACTCTCAGCAGCTATTGTGTCCGCTGATCATGGATGTCACTTCGATGCTGCTGAGCCTTCACTTGTGGCAATGGCAAGCGGCGCAATGATGGCATAGAGGTAGACACTATCCACTCCAGGCTCGCGGCCAGCAGCGACGCTGCAATTGGTAGAATTGTTAATGATGTTGGATGAGATATTGAGATACTGATAAACGGACAATAAAGCGGTTGCCGAAAAATGAATGAATTGAGCGAGATTGAAGCGACCATACTTACAAGGGTAAGCAGCAATGATGACAGAAACTGATACGCTATTTTGCGCTCCTGCCAGGCCCCTGCTCCGGCGGTTATGACAATCTGTGCCAGCGTCGTACCTAGAGCGGTGAAGAGGGGAATGCGCCCTTGTAACAGCAGTGGCGTCAAAACAAGGCTATAGACAAACGCGACCACCAGTGGCGCGCGTCTGCTTCCCAATACCGGACCGATAAGCAGAAGCCAGGCGAGAAGACAGAGTGAGGGCAACTGATTCTCGTTCAGGTATGAGTAGAGAGCACCATCTCCAATCAACGTTGGGAGCAGAAGCAACAGTGGGAAGACACAGGCCACCAGGGTTACGAGAACGCCACCACGCCCGAACGCCTCTCGCTGGAGAGGGAAAATAGCGGTATGTTCTGGCCTCTCTTCACCAGGTGAGAGATAGAGTGCGCCGGTCAAAGCGGCGACGTTCACGTCGGATACAGTAGTTTCCAGATGAGCAATTTGCTGATCCTGTTGGTACTGATCAGGCACAGCAACAAAGGCGGAGGCAGGCAAGGCGCTCGCTTTTCGGAGAGCCTGCGCGAACTCAAGTACCGAAGTAAAACGTTCTGTGGGCTCCTTCGCCAACGCTTTGTGTATGACGTGCTCCACCTCTTGTGGTATCGCAAGAGATGGAGGAAACGATGGTGGGGGAGCTGATAGATGTTGCAGCATCGTCTGCGTTGATGATCCCTGAAATGGTCGTTCCCCGCAGAGCCATTCATAGGCTATGACAGCCAGCGCATACTGATCGCTTGCTGGCTCCGGTCGCCTCTGCACCTGTTCAGGGGCCATATAAGCTGCTGTGCCTGCTACATGGTGGCCTTCAGATGAGGGATCCTGAACCATGATCGCAATGCCAAAATCACTCAAGAGCAATTGCCCATGACGCCCAAAGAGAATGTTCTCTGGCTTCACATCACGGTGCACAACGTGATGCTGGTGAGCGCACTGGAGCGCATCGGCAACCTGGCTTACATACTCGACAACCTGTGGCAGGGGTACGCAACTACCTCTGGGGACGCGTTGTCGCAGCGTCCCTCCTGATGCATAGTTCATTACCAGGTAAGGGGTATGTTCCACAATCCCAAAGTCAAGCACACGTACGATATGGGGATGCTCAAGCTGAGCAATCAAGCGTGCTTCCTGACGAAAGCTATCAAGCTTGTCCTCGCCATCCAGGCGGTTATGCAATAGCTTGATAGCGACCAGCATATCCAGGTGCTCCTGCCTGGCAAGGTAGACATCTGCAAAACCGCCTCTCCCTATTCGCTGCAATAAACGAAAGGCATGCAGGTCTGGCAGGTCATTCAGATTGTCGTCGATCATGAGTCGTGCCTCTGATTGCCTCTGCGAAACCCTGAGCACGTTAGCCCTGGTCACGCCAATGAAGTTGGGTTTAGTGAAGAAGTTATACAGACTGGATCGAAGCTTGCCTGCGCCGTTGATGACTAAGCACGATAGCCTGGATAATGGCTTCCAGGCCTACCATCAATGGTGGTACGATGATCAGCGAGATCCAGGGAGTCTGGCCAATAACTCCAATGGTCAGGGTTTGCTGTAAATTTCCTAGCAGTGGCGCAGCAAGGGCATAAGCAATATTAGTCCAGAGAATCATACCCAGGACCGCCAGGGTATAGATACCCCAGGAAATGAACAGGTTGCGCTTCTTGCGCCGCTCATACACTTTGCCTACCACAAAGGCAAAGGCCATCGATCCCAGGAGCGAGATCGCCAGGGGAATGAGCACCTGTGCTGGAGAGGGTATCTTCAGGTAAAATTTGATTGTGCCAGGCGCAAGATTCGTGGGATCCGAGGCGCTCTGGTTTGCGGGATCGATTAGAAGAAACACGGCCAGTAACCCAAGCGTGGAACCGGTGTAATAGATCAGATTGATAATAGTCCCACGCCATGCTCCAAACACCGGGCCGGTCATGTAGCTTGTCAAGAAGGAGAGTATAGCTGTGATGACCTCAAAGCCAATCATCGCTCCTGCATACTCTGCTAACAGGTTTGAGAAGGCTGCTGGATCCTGAGCATTCATATTGGTAACAAAGTCATTTAAGCCATTATAGAGTCTCAGGTAGACCAGGCCTTGCAGGAGCAAGGCAATTGCACAGTACACACCTACTACCCGCAGATCCCGGATCTGGAAAGGGCCACGCACGACTGGCAAGACCATGGGTTTTCCCGAGGCTGCCGTACCTGCCTCGAACTGGCGAGACTGCGATGCTGGATCGTATCCCGAGCCTGTATGGGGCGCTCCAACTCCGGTTTGTCCCTGGTAGCTCGAAACAAGCGCGCCAGAGGTCACCGCCTGGATTTCCTTGCCATCGGCAGCATCTTGCAAGGCAGCGACAAAACTCAGCATAGAGGGGAAGCGTGCCGCTGGATTTTTGCTGAGTGCTCGCGAGAGCACCGCGTTTATCCCAGGTGGCAGGTCAGGTGAGGCATCAAGCGGAGGTGGGGGAGCGCTCTCCTGTTGCTTTATCACCTCCATAAATGATCCCTGGAAAGGCAAATGGCCACTCAGCAACTCATAAGCAATAACTGCCAGGGAATATTGGTCACTTGCTGGTTCAGGGCGCCCCTGGCGCTGTTCAGGTGCCAGATACGCAACCATTTCTATCAGGTTGCTTTGCTCTTGAAATTGCGTTGTCATCGTGAGCGATGTCAGTTCCGGTGGACGAAGAAGCATAGTATCGTTTGTGTCAATCCATATCTGTTCAGGGCGAATATCGTGGTGGACCAAACCATGCTCATGCATGTACTGGAGGGCGCTGGCAACCTGGCTTACAGTATCGAGCACAACGGCGAGCTCAACCTTGCTTTCCAGGGGATAGCGCTGACGCAATGTTTCTCCGGCCATAGTAGCCACGACCAGGTATGGAATGTGCTCCTTTTCTCCATAGTCATAAATCGATAGCAGATGAGGATGCTTCAAGCGTATCAGGGGCTCTATCTCTGCCCGAAAACGCTCGCGAGCATCTTCATTCTCGATAGTGCTGTGAAACAAATGTATGGCGACAGGTGTTTCTTGATTACGAAGCTGTGCAAGGTAGATTTCGCTCGTAGCACGTTGTTCTAGAAGACGCATAAGGTGATACTGGTCGATCTGATGATCAACATGGCCTGCCATAACGCTCTATCTATCCCTTCTATCGTAGAGCAGGGTATTCGCCGTCATACTCTTCTGCTTCTGACAGCAGCCACTTCCACCCTGGAAGGGATGCCTTCACTTGGCATGTCGTCAAAGCATTTGCTAACTCTGAACAGTGGCTAGTGTGCGCTCAGGCAAATGAATGGCATCATGTGTGGCATGGAGATGGTCTACGAAAAGCCCTCTGCTTCTTCGCTGGCGAGGAAACGCTGGTTTCTGTATTAGAAGTGTACGAGGAAAAGGAAGATCCTACCAGGACAGGAGCAGGACACTTTCAGGCCACTTTGCACCAAGCACCCTATATACTCACTATCTTTGCTTTTCCTGCCAATACATGTTTGTGTTAACTGAAGACATTAATGGTGAGAGGAGTCAGCACCTGCTCTAGCAGCATGTTCAATCAGCTCACGTTGCACACACCTCTCACCAGCAATAGGCATCGGAAGCTGAGAGATATTGTCAACTTACTGATCGAAGAGAACCATGTTGCTCAAACGACGCTTGTTGAAAGGAAAAATGATGGGGATGACTGGGAAAATGTTCTGGTAGCCAACAGATCATCAACTTGCTTGAGAAGACGTGGTGTAGGCGTAAAACCATAATTAACGGCGTGCGCTTTTCCGTTTGCGTCTAGAACGACGGTACTGGGGACGGTCAGTACATGATAGGTTTGGGTAAGCTCATGCTCGCTGGTGGCGTCTACCTCTACCACCGAGACCTGTTCTCCCCGTGCTGCCAGGAGGCGCTGGAGCGCCGGAGCCTGAAGTTGATGACATTGGTGGCAATCGGGGCTACTAAAGGCCAGAATACGGACAGGGGTCATGCTCTTCTCATCAACCGGTGTTTGCGGAAAGAGAGGTGCGGCATGCAGTGCTCTCTCCCGCTGTGTCGCTACAAAGCGTTTGCCTACCCAGACCAGGAGCCAGGCACCGATGCCTACAAGCAAGAGGATACCCAGGCGTAGTGCAACGTCAGACATATTTCTCTACACTCCTCGCCAGTGGAAGTTGCCTTCATAGCGCACGCGGGGGAGGATGCCCCAGCGGCCCAGATGATAATAGACGAAGCATCCCATACAGAAGCCAACCGTCAGGTTAATGCCAGCCAGGACCAGAACGATCAAATCAAAAATCCAGCCGAGCAGGCTCAGGTGCGTTAAGAAGAGGAAGATACTTGAGAGCAAGAGGAACACCGCGCCAATGCCCTGGGCAAAACGATGAGGGGCAGGATCATCCTCGACGACGCGTGGCTTGAGCAGGCCCAGTGGCACAACTACTCCCCGGTAGAGCAGGCGATAAGGGCTGGTAGAGGGCGAGATCGCGCTCCAGGCCATGATGATGGTTGCAATCAGCACTAGCACAGGAAGATTAAAGAGGAAGGCCAGAGCCGTAAGGAGCACTGTGCTGCCCTGAGAAAATTTGCCAAAATTGGTGTCAACACGTGGAGCACTTGTGGATGTCGGCGCCGAAGGAAGAGTAGCCATGAACGCATCCTCCTGAAGGACAACGGCTTCTACGAAGCCGTATGAGCCTATATATGTGGGCTGTGAAAAATGTATACTAAATAGATTAACAATATAAAGTATTGTGCTGTATTATAGAGTTTTGTAAGAGAGAATGTCAAGCTTAAGGGCGCCGGCGTGTTCTTGCATTTTCTCGCGACTATGGTATAATCGTAGCCGTAAGGCAGGCACTGCTTGAGACAATGTCATCGTCTTCCCGCGTTTTCAGAGAGGGACAATCCTGGCTGTAATTTGTCCTATGCGCACACGATGGATACCACTCAAGAAGCTATCTCTCGTCGTAAAGTCGAGAGCGGGAGGCCCCCGTTAACGGGCTTTAAGGCTGGTTCTCGCAAGAATAGTTTAGTGAGAGCGAACCAGTGAACGTGGGTGGAACCACGGAAGAGTGACTCTTTCGTCCCTGTATTGAGGGAGAAAGAGTTTTTTTGTTGGGAGGAACGCACCATGAGACAGGGCTCTCAGCAGCAGGAGGATCGCCGCTGCCGACTCACCGTCGGCAGCGGGACTGGTTGGTCGCCGCGCATCTTTTTAGCGCCCTCTCGTGCCAGTGTATAAAAGCAGAGAGTTGACGATTGCACTAACTGAGACTCCCTCCGATGAATCAGAGGGGTTCTTGATCTGCCTCAACGCTTCTGCCTGCTCGTGTGGAACAGACAGCTCTAGTCAAGGGTCACCAAGACTTGCGGGTAGACGTGCTCTGGCGATGGGGATACCCTCGCTTCGGAACAGGTGTTCGTCTTTCGCACGTTGGAAAAGAGCTTCAGTGCTACCCACGCGCAGCTCCGCACGTTCCCCTTCCCGAAGGAAGAAGCACTGAAGAGAAACCATTGCACAAAGTGTACTGGGGAGCGAACGTTTTTTCAAGGAGCCATGGTTTTCTTATGACTATCGGGCTATTCATCCCAGCCTGGAAGGCACAGGGCTTTCTCGCCCACTTTTGTAACGCATTCATTGGCAGACAATAAACACAACAAAGATAGAGGAATAGAGAATGAGCACGTCTCTTGCAGCAGAGAAAGAGCAGGCGCAGCAGGACCTGGATCGTATGCGCCACTCAACGGCGCACTTGATGGCCGCCGCCGTCCAATTGCTCTGGCCCGAGGCCAAATTTGGTGTGGGTCCCGCGATTAAGAATGGTTTCTACTACGATATTGAGCTTCCCGAGGCTTTGACGCCCAAGGACCTGGGGCGCATCGAGCAAAAGATGCGCGAGCTCAAGAATAAAAAACTGGGCTATGATCGTATTGAGGTTGGCATCGATGAAGCCATCGAAGAGATGAGCAAACGCAATCAGCCATACAAAGTAGAACTCTTGAATTTGCTCAAGGAGCGTGGTAGCACGGCGGTTGTGCAGGAAACGGGCGACGCCGAGGCCATAGGCTTGAGCGAGGGCCAGGAGGGAAGCACGGTCGTCTCCTTCTACCAGACGGGTCACTTCCTGGACCTCTGCCGTGGACCACACGTCGAGGATACGACGCACATCGGCGTCTTCAAGCTCATGAGCATCGCGGGCGCATACTGGCGTGGCAATGAAAACAATCCGCAACTCCAGCGCTTATATGGTACGGCCTTCAATACGAAAGAAGAGCTGGATCACTACCTCTGGCTGCTCGAAGAGTCGAAGAAGCGCGATCATCGCAGATTGGGCCAGGAGCTAGACCTGTTTGCCTTCTCTGATCTCGTCGGTGGTGGTCTACCCCTCTTCACGCCCAAGGGAACGCTGGTGCGCGACCTGCTGGAGGAGTTTGTGCAGTCCTTGCAGGAGCCCCTGGGCTACCAGCGTGTGCATATTCCGCACATCACGAAGAACGATCTCTACAAGACGTCGGGACACTGGGAGAAGTTCCAGGAAGACATCTTCCATGTGAGTGGCAAGAGCGGCGAAGACTTTTGTATGAAGCCCATGAACTGCCCGCACCACACGCAGATCTACGCCAGCCGCATGCGCAGCTATCGTGAGCTGCCCATTCGCCTGAGCGAGGTCACGACGGTTTATCGTGATGAGCTGCCGGGAACGCTGCATGGTCTCTCGCGTGTACGAGCGATCACGCAGGATGACGCGCACGTCTTCTGTACGCCTGACCAGGTGCAGGAAGAGGTATTGCGTATCTACTCGATCATCGAGAACTTCTACAAGCCCTTTGGTATGACGCTCGCGGTGCGCCTCTCGCTCTGGGACGAGGAGCATCCTGAGAAATACCTGGGCACGCCCGAACTCTGGAATAGCGCCCAGGAGCAGTTGCGCGCCGTCCTGCGCATGAAGGGCATCGAATGGGTAGAAGAGGTGGGTGAGGCCGCGTTCTATGGTCCTAAGATCGACTTCACGGCCCTGGACGCCCTTGAGCGCACGTGGCAGCTCGCGACGATCCAGCTCGACTTTAATCTGCCTGAGCGCTTCAACCTGGAGTACATGGGACCTGATGGTCATGCCGCGCGCCCGGTCATGCTGCACCGCGCCGTGTTGGGTTCCGTTGAGCGCTTCATGTCGGTCTTGATCGAGCATTACGCGGGTGCCTTCCCCACGTGGCTCTCACCAGTGCAGGCCATGATCATTCCCATCGCGGATCGCCATCTCGACTACGCCTACCAGGTGAAACAGTCCCTGCTGGATGTACGTCTCTCCTCAGCGCGCGAGTCGATTCGCGTAGAGGTTGACGAGGCGCGTGAATCCATGCAGAAGAAGATCCGCAACGCGCAACTCCAGAAGGTCCCGTACATGCTCGTCCTCGGTGATAAAGAGGCCGAGAACGGTGAGGTCAACGTACGCCATCGCAGCGGCGTCAACCTGGGAACGCTCTCCGTGAGCGCCCTCGCTGAGCGTATCAAGCAGGAAATTCTCACGCGCAACGATCTCCCACGCGAATAGCTCGCCAGGTCCCAAACCGTGTAAGGGATAAAACACACAAATAGCCAAACTGGGTAAGGGTGTATAGGTGAAAAACGGCAAAGCCGTTTTTCACCTATACACCCTTACTGCCTGAGCGCCGCAGGCGCGAAGGCTCTTTTAAGAAAGGACTACTTCATGGCAACAAAAGAAGGCTGGCGTGGTCGCTTTTTTGAGGACTTTGAGATAGGCGATATCTACCAGCATCCGCTTGGAAGAACCGTGACCACGACTGACAACATGTGGTTCTCCCTCCTGACGCAGAACACTGCTCCTATTCACTTTGATCATCACTACGCGGCGCAGACAGCCTTTGGCAAGCCGCTTGTTGATTCGACCTTTACCCTGGCACTTGTGACAGGCCAGAGCGTGACGGATATCTCGCAAAATGTCTTTGCCAACCTGGGCTGGGATGAAGTTCGTCTGCCACATCCTGTATTTGAGGGCGATACCATCTACTCACAATCAGAGGTGCTGGAGAAGCGTGAGTCACGCTCACGCCCGGATGTTGGGATTATCGCTGTAAAGACCACGGGCTATAACCAGGATGGCAAGGTTGTAATTACTTTTAAGCGCACTCTGATGGTCTACAAACGTGGGCGGGCGCCAGAGATACCGCGCCTGACGCCCGAAAGTGGAGATGCTTAGCACCCCTCTCTCCAATCGCTTGCTAGCATGCCATAAATAGCCATATCAACGAAGTGGTCACCTAGTCGCTGGGCTTGGCGAATTGTGCCTTCGTGGAGAAATCCCAGGCGTTCCGCAACTGCGCGACTGCGCTTATTAGCAGTCGCGCAGTGAATCTCGATCTTATTTAAGCCATACTCATGGAAGGCATAGGCGATAAGAGCACGGCTGGCCCTAGTCACAAGCCCCTTGCCCTGCATAGAGGTATCGATCCAGTACCCAATCTCGACCTTGCTATCCTCTCTATCAAGGTCGTTGAGTCCCAGCGCACCTACAAGCTGATCCTGATACCAGAGACCGAACTGAGCGCCTTTGCCATCAGCAAACTGGCGCAGCTTGTATTGGAGAAAGCTCTGCGTTTGCTCAAGAGAATTTTCATACGCTGCCCAGGGCATCCAGGCTACCAGAGCCTCTCTGTTGCGGTTGATCAGGTCATTGTAGACCTGCGCATGATGAAGCTCAAGCAGGCGAAGTTGGATATCGTTATCTACAGCGATGTGTAGTGTGGGCTGAGAAGACATTAGACAGAATCCTTTCAATTAGCAAACTTGAACTGATCATAGGAGGGGGGGTCCTATAGCCTCAAAGGGCTTAGGGGCAGCTAGAAACTAGACACAAAAGATATGAAAAATTTGTTGATTAAAATCATAGCTGCAGTTGGTAGTAGTGATCAACGCGTGTTTGTTGGAAGCCGCAGGACTGGTAGAGGCCAAGGGCGTGGCTATTCTCGGTCTCCACATCGAGCCCGATGCGCTGCGAGCCTTCAGCCAGTAGCATCTCCACTGTCATAGTGAGAACCTGGCGCCCCAGGCCCTTTCCCTGGAAAGACGGGAGGATACCAAAGGCAGTAATATCTACCTGTCCGTCTCCTTCAGCGACTGTGCTGATACAGCCTACTGCCTTACTAGAGTCTAGGGTAACTAGAAAGAAACGGCGCGCGGGTTTAAGAATAGCTTTTGCCACCCATGGAGCAACCTCCTCTTCGGCATCGCCAAAGGCCTGAATGGCAATCCCACTTACCTGTGCGGCTTGAGTAGGAGTTGCCTGGCGCAGAGTAAGGCCATCACGCCACACCGCTGGTCGCTTAATGTCAGTAGTGGCCAGTTCCATATGGTACTCTGAAAGGGTATAGGTTCCTCCAGCAGCATGAATAAAGGCCTTGCCAGCCTCCCATCCACCCACGCCAATAATGGTCAATCCTTCTTTGGCCTGCTTCCGACAGTAGTTTTTGATCGCGTCTAACAGGCGCCGCCCTACGCCCTGGCGACGATATGCAGGATGGATCGCGCCAATAACCTCAATGGTCCACTCGCCAAAGAGAAAAGCGACCCCAATAAGCTGCCCTCCTCTGTAGTAGAGGAAGCCATTGCCAGGTTCATGCGTCAGGTTATCTACATTGACTGCCAAAGCCAGGCCATCATGCTGAGCACAGAGATCCAGCAAAGCCTTAACGTCGGCATGATCTGCTGGAGCGATCTCAGCTTTAATTACATCTTGTGCTTGATGCTGTATCATAAAGTGTGATTCCTCTTCTCAAAAAGTTGATCTTTTACTTTCAAGTACTTTTGGGCATGCAACGACCCGGATAAGTGCCAGGAAGAAGGTTTGTATAGAGAGGATGTGCTGAATAAGGCTAAAGCTGCATAGCTAAAAATAGCTGAATGCCTTTTGTAGAAGTGCTTCCGCGAGGAACAAAGGTGATGAGACGTGCCGAGTTATCAGATGTGGACAAACGAATATATGGATGTCTAACGCGGGTATTACTTACGCTCTTATCGCGGAAAGGCTGCACAACCTCGTATAGCAGAATGTGTTTTTCATGAATCGTGCCCCTTTCTTTTATCAAAACGCCTTGAACTCGCTCATAATAGCATATTGCCGGGCTTTTTACAACAAAATTGTAGCAGATTTTGGCTTGTAAGCTTGCCTCAAAGGATATCTTGCCAGACCCGATACCGATCAGGTACGATAAGGTTGTGCTTGGAGATGCCAGGCGTGATCGGTTTAGGCGAGAAGCCGCTCTGAGCAGAGATAACATAAGAAAGAGAGCAAGCGAGCATGAAAAATAGCAGTGTTGATAGCAAATCCTCAAGAGAGACATATATTCAGGATCAGCAAAGACATAGTGTGGGCGAACTGCTGGCGCTTACGGTTCCCCTGGCATCAGTGGTTGCATCAGTGGCCTGGGCTACAGCAACATACTTCATCGTGCGCGAGGTACAGCGAGCACGCGTCGAGGTAGCACGTATAGAGGCAGAGAGAAAGTAGCCTCTCATTTAAGTCTCCTCTGGGGTTTCAGGAGAAAATTCTTCGGGATGGGTGGTGCGCCAATTTGACCAGCAGGCCTGGATCAAGGCCTGGCAGAGACCGGCTATGGGCGCCGCCAGAACCGCGCCAATAATTCCGAAGAGGCTGCTACCTATGAGCAAGGCAAAGATAGAGATGATAGGGTGCAGGCCGATAGCATGCCCCAGGATACGAGGAGCCAGGATCTGTCCCTCCAGAACGCCGTTGATGATCGTCACGAAAATGGCCATGATCAGTGCCGTATGCCAGCCGTTCGCGAGGGCAAAAAGCACGCCAATCGTACCCGAAATATAGGCCCCAATAATAGGTACGAACTCAAAGACAAAGACGATGATTGCCAACAGGATGATAAAGGGGACACCAATAAACGAGGCCCCAACCGCAGTAATCAGCGTAATAATGACGGCCAATATGATCTGCCCCCGGACATAGCCTCCAAACGAGCGTTCAAGCGTATTGATAAAGAAGTTTATCTTTGCTTTGAAGCGCTGCGGCGTGTTTTGCCTGAACCAGTGTACTGCCCGTGATCCATCGATTAAGAAGTACAGACAGAATGAGGTTAAGATAATGACGTTGATGATGATCGCGAACAGGTTGCTGATAAAGGGAAGAATATTAAAAACGGCGCCCTGTAGATAGCCCGCGACCTGCTGGAGCGCGCTCACTAACTGCTGTGGAGAGGAGCCGATCTGGGTCAGAAAGTGAAAGATCGGCTGGAGCTGCTTCTGAAAGGTGGGATGCTGCACAAAGGTCTGTAACGAAGTGACAAGGGAGGCGAGCTGCTGAATGGCTGCGAGTATCACAAAATACAGGAGAGAGACCAGGAGTAGCAGCAGCGCCAGAAAGACCACGGCAATCGCCAGGGGCCGGGGCAACACACGCTCCAGGATTTTCACCAGAGGATGAATGATATAGGCGATAAGCCCCGCAAGCGTGAGCAAGATGATGGGACCCGCGATAAGTCCAATAAAGCGCGCAAGAATACCAACTATAACCAGCCAGGTTAAGAGCGTCACTGAAACGAAGAATCGTTTGCGCCAGAGATCGATAGTTGTTGCCTCGCTCTCTGAAGAAACACGCATAGGCATTGCGGAATCGCTCCTTACTGAGGAAAGTTCCAGCCTTTATGGCAAACGTTTACGTTGGGATACTTCTATTGTACTGCCTTACCAAACACGCACCCTACCTGTGCTGAAGAGATCACTCCAAAGGGGCAGGAGAAATACTCCTAATATGTGATGGCATATGGGGAGATGCTCATTATAGTGGAGAAGGTAGAGGGAATATCCTCTACCCTAAAAAGCGACACACAAGGAGATAAAGCGCTATGCAAGCCCCAGCAGGAGGTTCCAAGGAAAATCTTTTCGTGCTCAAGTTTATTGATGAAGCAACTGCCCAGCGTATGCTTGATGTCATAACCCAACTACAGACCCAGAAGTTAATTAAATGTGATGATGCCGCTCTGGTCACGCGCAGAGCCGATGGGCGTCCCAAGATCCGCCAGGCGCACAACCTGGTGGGCGCTGGAGCGATGGGAGGTGCCTTCTGGGGACTGCTGGTTGGCATGCTCTTTCTTAATCCATTGGTTGGTATGGCGATAGGAGCCGGGGCGGGTGCCCTCTCCGGAAAAATGGCCGATATCGGCATTGACGATAATTTTATCAAGCAGGTCTCCAACGCGATTCAACCTGGAGAGGCCGCGCTCTTCTTGTTGACACGTGAGGCGGTCATGGACAAGATCATACCTCAAATTAAAGATATCCAGTTCCAGGTCATCCAGACCTCACTTTCAAGTCAGGACGAGGCCCAGTTGCGTGAAATGCTCGGTTCAGCCCGCGCTCAGTAAAGAGTCAGGTGCAACAAGAAGCGCGAGGCCACTGGCCTCGCGCTTCTTGTTGCACCTGACCGTGCGATACAATAGAGCTGTATGTACATATTTTGTTAAGCCAGGTAGGTGAGCATTGAAGGGAGAAGCTTATGACGACGATAGCCGTGCTGGGGGCGGGATGTAGCGGGCTGGCGGCAGCGCATGTTTTGCAGGATGCGGGCTGGCAGGTGACGCTCTTTGAGAAGAGCCGGGACGTGGGTGGGCGTGCCGCGACACGCAGCCGCGAGGGCTTTATCTACGATCATGGCGCACAGTACATCAAGCCGGGAGCACCTGCCTCGATCTCCTGGATTACGGGGCGCTTTCGTACCCCTGATCTTATCGATATCGAGAAACCAGTCTGGGTCTTCAACGGGCAGGGAGAGATCCAGGAGGGCGACGCCGAGCAAAACGCCGAGGAGAAGTGGACCTATCGCAGCGGCCTGGCTACGTTGGCCAAACAGATGGCCAGGGGACTCGACATTCATCTGGAGACACGTATCGATCATATCCGGAAGACCCCTCAGGGCTGGTGGCTTACACCTGAACACGGAGCAGAGCAAGGCCCTTTCTCCAGGCTTCTCATAACATTTCCCCTTCCCCAGGCCCAAGAACTGCTAGAGAAGAGTCAATTAGAGCCTGGCTTGCAGGGGGCCATAGTGGCCCAACTGGGTGCAGCAACTTACCGACCACTGCTCTCCATTATGCTTGGGTATCGTCCTATGCCACAACGGCGCCCATACTATGCCCTGGTCAATATCGACAAGGCCCACCCTATCTCCTGGCTAGCCTGGGAACATGAGAAAGCGCAAGAGCGCGTTCCCTCGGGCGCGGGACTCCTTATTGCCCAGATGGCCCCTGATTATAGCCGTGAGCAATGGGAGAGAGAGGACTCGGAGTTGGTGCGAGAGAGCGCAGCCATGGTGGCGCAACTGGTGCAGGAAGAGGGGTTAGCAACCCCCATCTTTAGCGATGTCCAGCGCTGGCGCTATGCCCTGCCTGACCAGAAAGCCGATAGCGAGCAGTTGCACGCGCTTACCCTGCCAGCGGGACTGGCTTTCTGCGGTGATGGCTTCGTTGGTGGTCGCGTCCATCGTGCGCTCGAACACGGAATACAGGTCGCCCAACAATTGCTCTATCCCAAAAGTAGCCGCGTACACCAGTAGCGGCGTCATAGAGAGGGAAGTGACATATATACTACTTATCCACTACTTATCCGAAAACCTGAGCGCGCCTGTCCCCGAATGGGGAAGCGCTAGGCATGCGAGTGACGTTGGGTTTCGGAATAAGATCACAGTGAGGAATAGAGGAAACCAACGTTGGGCAAAGGATATCCCTTTCAACTGATAACGTCTGTGCAACTATTTTTTGCGGTCCGCGTGGTATGGCGTATGGCAAAGGGAGGCGGCGGGAAACGTCTTCAGGCGCGGGAGACAGCACAGGCAACTGGAGAACAGGTAGCCGTTATTGTGCCTGTCCTGAATGAATATACACGCCTGGCACCTTGCCTGGAAGGGCTAATGGTGCAGGGAAGCGAGGTTTGCGAGATCCTGGTTGTCGATGGAGGTTCGACCGATGGCACACAACAACTTGTGACTGCCTATGCCCAGCGCGACACGCGTATCCGCCTTATTGACGCCAGCCCCATTCCCGAGGATTGGAACGGCAAGGTCTGGGGGCTGCAAACAGGCTGGAAAGCTGTAGTACCTACAACCAATAACTGGGTATTAATTATAGATGCGGATGCTCGCACAAAGCCGCTACTTGCCTCAACGTTACTGGAGCATGCCAGGTCGGCCCAGCTCGATGGGCTGAGCGTGGCGACGCAACAGGAATTGGGAAGCATTGGCGAAGGGCTTGTACATCCCGCTCTGCTGACGACGCTGGTCTACCGCTTTGGCGCCCCCGGGAGAGAATTCCAACGTGTGCAAGACGTTCAGGCTAACGGCCAGTGCTTTCTCTTCAGACGCACAGCCCTGGCGCGCTATGATGGATTTGCCAGCACTCGTTTCTCGGTCAGTGAAGATGTTACTATGGCGCGGATGCTGGTACGCGATGGGTATCGCGTTGGCTTCTATGAGGCAGACGACCTGGTATCAGTAAAGATGTATGAGAACTGGCGTGAGGCCTGGCAGAATTGGACACGCTCGCTCCCCCTGCACGATCATTTCTCGGGGACGCAGACAGCTCTTGGCTGGTTGGAAATTCTCCTGGTGCAGGCTCTACCTCTCCCACTCTTACTTTGCCTCCTCTTCCTCCGCACGCGCGATTGGCGTATACTAACGGCAAATGGAGTCCTGGTAGCGATGCGCCTGGGAGTCCTGGTGGGAACGGCGCGTGCTTATCCAAGGCGTCCGTGGTCATACTGGTTCTCGCCGTTGTGTGACCTGCTGGTAGCCATGCAACTGGGCAGGATGGCTTTGAGACGTAAGCATACCTGGCGTGGTCGGACCGTCATACGCAGAGGTTCTCTATGAGTTCATTGTGGTACTCTATAACAGTCGCTCCCGAGTTAGGAATTGTGCTTGGCCTGACCCCTGTTATGCTTGTGCGTCAGCGTTCTAAGAAAGAGAAACAGAGCGGGCACGCCCCTGACCGGCCCCCATTTGTTGTGCGTGTCATTCGGGCTATCTCGCAGTATGTCCTCCAAATAGGTTGCTGGCTTATCACCACCGCAGGAACCAGGATAACGGTGGAGGGGCTTGAGAACCTTCCAGAGAAGGGGCCACTCCTGATCGCAGCCAGGCACTATCATCACCTGTATGATGGCTGCATCCTCTTGCGCTGTATCCCCAGGCGCATGCATATTTTTGTGGCGCTGGATTGGATACGCACGCGCTGGCAACGCGCGCTCATGGAGTGGGCATGTACCACCCTCAGCTGGCCAACGGTCTTACGTACCGAACGACTCTTCGTAACCACAGATGGTCAGGAAGGAGAGAGTATTTTCCGAGTTGACGAGGTGAAGAAATATCTGAGAAACGCAGTCAAGGACGCGATGCTGCTCCTGCGCCATGGAAAGGGACTGGTAATCTTCCCCGAGGCCTACCCAAATGTCGATCCCGATCCTAATCCTAAAGATCGTGGCGTCTCTTTTCTCCCCTTCCGGGCGGGCTTTGTGCGCCTGGTGGAACTGGCGGAGCGGGACGAGCAGGCGAGGGTTGCCATTGTTCCCACAGGCTTTTGCTATACGCCTGGCAAGCGGCGCTGGCAGGTGACACTGCGCCTGGGTACGCCGCTCTACCGGAAGGACTATGAAGACGCCACCGCCCTTGCAAGCGCGATTGAGGAGCGTGTACAGGAACTTTCCCACTAAAAAGAGGACTGATCTTGTTACTGGTCTAGGGACGCGCCGCTTCCACGGGTCCCGTGCCCTTGCGCCAGTAGCTGACGAATTTTCTCCCCTGTCTCCCCTTCTTTGATGGGCGTATACACAACCACCTTCAAATCTGGCTCATCGTACATCTGAAACATGAGATGCTCAAAAGCCAGGATACCCGCCTGGGGATGTTTGAGCACCTTTTGACCCTCTGGCCCTCGTAGCACCTCGTGATCGGACCACCAAGCGCGAAATTCGGGGCTAATGGTTTGCAAAGCGGCAATTAATTCCGTCATCCATGGATCGCCGGGAAAACGTCCATAGCTCGTCCGAAATTGTGCCAGAATGCGGCGTGCGTGTTTGTCCCAATCTACTATTCGTTGGCGATGAGAGGCAGAGGCAAAGGTGAGCCAGAGAACGTTGCGCTCACGTGACGTCATATGAGGAAAATCGTACAGCACAACGCGTGCAGCATCATTCCAGGCAACAATATCCCAGCGCGGCCCGATAGCGAAGGCTGGACTGAGGTCAAGATGATCAAGAAAATGCTGCAAGGTCGCGCTGACCGTCTCGCGCAGTGGAGTTCCCTCTGGAGGTGGCTGCTGATGAGCCAGAAAGAAGAGATGCTCGCGCTCGTTAGCATCCAGTTGGAGGGCTTGAACCAGACTTTCGAGCACCTGAATTGAAACGCTGATTGGGCGTCCCTGTTCTAGCCAGGTATACCAATCCACGCTTACGCCCGCCAGTTGCGCCACCTCTGCGCGTCTCAAGCCGGGCGTCCTCCGCCTCTCCCCACGTGGCAAGCCAACCAGTTCAGGAGCAATCCGTCCCCTTCTGGTGCGCAAAAAATCTCCGAGTTCCTGTACGCGTAATTGCTCCTGCTGGCTTGCCATGACTGCTCCCTTTAGCTGTTGATGTTCCATAGGAGTCCCACTCCTATGATAAACGCTCGTCTGGTTCAAGAATACTTTTCATTATACACTTTCGCTGGGTTGAGGACGAGGTTTACTGACCCAGGACGATATATCAAGGAGACAACAATATGGATATCAGCGGAAATACAATCATTGTGGTGGGGGGGAGCTCTGGTATGGGATTTGGCGTCGCTCAGGCTGCCCTGGCGAAAGGGGCTAAAGTGGTCATCGTGGGACGTTCTCCAGAGCGACTGGCCCAGGCTACTGAGGACCTGGCGGGTGGGGAGCGTGTAAAGTCGATCTCAGCCGATGTCACGCGTGAAGATGAGGTGCGCCACCTGTTTGAGGTTGCCGGGAGCTTCGATCATCTTTTTGTCTCGGCTGCCTCTCATCTCGCTTACCAGCCAATTCGTGACTTTGATCTAGAGGCTGCGCGCAAGACTATCGACGCAAAGCTTATCGCGGCGCTACTGCTCTCGAAATATGCCTCGCGACAGATCAACGGACATGGCTCGATTACCTTTACGGCTGGAATCGCTGCTGAGCGCCCAATGGCAACAGCCGCGCTTGTGGCAGCAGTCAATGGTGGGCTCTTCTCGTTTACCTATGCCCTGGCCATTGGCCTGGCGCCAGTACGCGTCAATACCATCTCCCCCGGCTGGATTGATACACCAATCTGGGAAACATCGGCCCTAGCAGCCAACAAGTCTGCCCGTTTTGAGCAGATGGCGCAGCGTCTGCCAGCAGGCCGTATTGGTCGCCCCTCGGACATCGGTCACGCAGCCATCTTCCTGATGGAAAACGAGTTTACAACTGCGACTGTTTTGCCTGTAGATGGTGGCCATCGACTGGTGTGAGGTCTCTCTCTTCGCATCCCTTTGAGCATCGCAGGCGCTACTCACTATAGAAAAGAGAGAGGGCAAAGTCCTCTCTCTTTTCTATAGTGAGTAGCGCCTGCACATAATATGTTCTTTACCACTGTGCGGCTACACTATTGATAGGAGCGGTCTCCTGATCCGCCTCGAGGAGGACACTCGGCTTGCTCAGAAGGACAAAGCCGAAGGCACCTTTGGCCAGGATGTCAAGAACCGCATACAGAACGACTTCAGGCAAGAGAGAGATGACGCCGAAGCCCTCGGTACCCAGGATCCAGACGATGGGGTAACAGACCCAGAGCGCGATGAGCATAATCGACAGTGTGCTATAGTGGCGCTGCACTGGTTCACTGCGTACGTTTGCTTCTGGAGTAAGTTTGACTACAATAAAGTAGAGTACGGCCAGGAAGCCCGCACAGCTTACAGCAAAGAACGCCCAGCGGAAGTTGCTGCGAATAAGCGAGGCACCCAGTCCTGAAACAATCATGTATACATCAGCAGCAATCATGGTGCCGATGACAGCAAAGCGGCTGGGGAAATTACGTGGTAAGGCAATCAAGGCCAGGTTCATGAGCAGGAGCGGCGTAGTAATTACCCAGTCAATGTAGCGACCAAAGAGGATGACTCTCCCGTTCTGTCCGATGCCACCATAACCGCTCGCCATGGTCATATATAGGGTGGCCGCGATCAACGTAATCAGGGCGGTGAGGTAGTAAAAGTGTTTGATTTCGGTACGCGCGCGAAATGAGCGGTAGGTAAAGACGAGTGTACAAAGGATCATGAGGAGCGACGTGACCCATAAGACGGTCACTGTAGCAGAATTCATAGATCTTCTCCTTTGCGCATAGACGCGTTACGTATCGTACAACGATATACTTATTAAGCGCATATACGCGACTCTAGATGCCTATGATGAGTCTGGCATAGCTCTAAAGCGGTGGTCACTTGCATTATAAAGCGACAAAAAAGCTGCACAACGCTGTCTCTTCTCTCAACCTGGTTGCATTTTCGTTCTGCCTGTGCTATATTCCGGCACCAGAGAGAGTAGTCAATGGGCGAATATATGGGGAGACAAAATCTACTTGCCAGAGGTATTGAGAGGAAGTAAAATAGCGTGAAAAGTCCGCAACATAGGTGGTGGCAACCGCTAGTGAGTATCTGTATTCTGATTGGGATGGTTGCACTGCTTGCCTGGGTACTGTATGTACCCTGGAATCGCACGCAGCAAGCACTCATCGATGGTACAACCCAGATGGGTCCCCTGGCAATCTTTGTTACGCCGACCGCCACACCAACCCAGATGAAGACGATGCCTACCCCTACCGCCAGCGTCACTCCTGATATGCCTGTCAAAATCTATTGCGAGGTGACGAAGACCCAGGTCATCGACCGCAGGCCAAAGTACGATAATTTTGACTATTTTATCTATGCGACCCTACTTATACGCCAGAACGACCTCTCCTACACACGCACAGGACAAATCATTCGCATGCAATGGCTTCCCACATCGACGCCCATCGCGTTAGGCAGCCTCAAAGATATCCATCAGGGCGCAGTCTTACAGATAAGCGGGGCAATGGATCCTACTCTACTGCTCCACGTCAACCAGGTAGCAGTACTGACCGGGCATGTCGCCGTCAAACCTCCAACATACTAAACGAGTTGTAATAACATGTAGGGTCCAGGCTGGCTTGGACTCCGAGTGAAGCGACCTTCCCGCACCTAAGTATCGACCTGGGGGCTGGGCGAGCCCAAGCCAGCCTGGACCCTACACGACAGGGGTGAATGCAGCCCCACTCTGTGCTGGCAGGGTAATCTCGATACCTTGCGCAGTGAGGCGTGCGTTTGCCCGTCCACACGTTGCCAGGAGGCATGTATATTCGCGGGCCTTGCCAGGTTTGGGGAGAAGCAAAGTCTGTTGTGTATTACTCAGGTTGAAGGTCACCAGGATATCGCCATAGATCAACGCATCCGCATCGATTGATGTTTGGGCATAGGCATAGGCTTTCTGTGCTACATTCAGGTGCATGGTACGGCGTTTTCCCTGCCGCAGAACTGGGAAGGCCTTCCTTATCTGAATAAGTGAGCGATAGAAGGAGAGCAGATCCTGGTTCCATTGTTCTGTAGTCCAGGGCATATCCTGACGAGCGAGGGCATCACCACCAGCCACCGCTCCAATATCTACGGAATGAGACATACCAACCTCAGTTCCATAATAGATGACAGGTGTTGCGGTCAGGGTAAACTGGCAGAGAGCCGCCATTTTGAGGCGTTGGGTATCCTGGTTGGCCACAAAGAGGAAGCGGTTCATGTCATGGTTATCCAGGAAGCTCACACGCTCTGGCGCCTGCATCATAAATTGCTCATAGCTATAGAGGAATGTATCAAGCTTCTGGACATTCCAATCTTTGATCCCAAAGGTGTGGCGTAAGGCAGAGGCGAGGGGGAAATCGAGCAGCCCATCCAGTTTACCGTGGAAGCGAGCCATGCTATCTGGTGTATCTGTCACCTCGCCTACCGTGATAGATTCAGGCGCGACCGCGCGTGTGACCTGGCGGAACTCGGTCCAGAAATCCATGCTATGCCCAATCGCGTGATCGAGACGAAAACCGTCTATTCCATAGTCTTTTAACCATGTGATGGCACTCTCAAAAATATAGCGGCGAGCACCCCGACTTTCGGTGCTAAATGAGGGAAGCGAGGGAACCATGTCGAGGAAGCTACGATAGTTGTCAGGCCAGGCGTAGAAGGTAAACCAGTCGGCAGATTCCGCATCCTGATTCTGCTGAGCCTCAAGGAAGGCGGGATGATGCCAGGAGACGTGACTGGGAACAAAATCCAGGATAACACGCATCCCCTGAGCATGGGCGCGTTGCGTCAGCTCTTTGACATCCTCATTTGTTCCCAGCCTGGGATCGACGGTATTAAAATCTATACCATCATAACGATGATAGGTCTCGGCCTGGTGAATTGGTGAGAGCCAGAGGCAGGTAACACCTAGATCCGCCAGATAGGGCAGAGCATCAATGACACCCTGTAGCGTTCCACCATGCAGCGCCTGGAGATCAGGATTATGCGGGAAGTCGCCACCTGGTTCGCTGGTGCGAAAACGATCCACAAAGATCTGATAAATAATGCCATCCTGGGTCCATTGTGGAAAATGAGGCGCCTTCGCCTCAACAGTATAGGCAAAGGTGGTGACGGCGAGCAGACCCCGCTGGCGGTACCAGTGCCCCTGCCCATCTTGCGCCCAGACATCTGGCTCTTCCTGGTATGAATGGCGATACCAGCCGCCAATGCGGTAGCGGACAATGGTGTGTGCAGTCTGCGCGGGAAGAATGGCCCGCCAGCGTGTGAGGTAGCCCACCTGCGTCTCCCAATCGACTCGCACCTTTTCCAGTGGCAAGGTCATTGAGGAGGTATCTGGCAGACTTCCATCTGTGGTATAAAAGAGGACGCTACGCTCCAGGGGATAATTTTCACCACTCGTTGCCCAGATCTCCACAGCTTGACCCGCCTGGGGAGCAGAAGGAATGAGAATATTGTCATGGCGAAACTGGTTCTGCTGAGCGAGAATGCGAGCTTCAATCTCAGGGACAGGTAAATCTCCGGGGGCGGAGGTAATATTATCGGTCATTTCTGTTACCGCCGACATTGGCGGTGTTTCATTCGTTACTTGCTCGGTCAGATCAGGCATAACGCTGCGTTCCTTGAGAGCTATATTTAACAACACGTATTTGTTGACCATCCAACAATTGACAGTCAAACTATATACAAGAAACGCGGGAATGTCAACCCAAAACCGCGTGTTTGTGCGGGTCTCCTATTCCTCTTGCGCGCGCTCGTGAAACTCTCACCACGAGAAGTTGCTCTAATAAGATAGTGGTTATGTGGTGTGGTGCGCCCTGGCAGCCACACCACATAACAGGCCGAGTGCCGCAGGCGCGAGGGGGCAAACCAACAGCTTGTACATTGGATTACATACGTAGAAGATAGAACATAAGGATGTGCTAATAACATGGTTCAGGAACAAGTATCATCGTTGGAGCAAGAGGTGCAAAAGGTCATCAAACCGTTGTTGCGAGGCTGGTCACACGCGCTGGCAGCCTTTGCCGCCCTTGTTTTAACGTTTCTCTTTTGCTGGCTCAGCCGTTCGGATGTGCCACGCCTCATTTCGCTGCTCGTCTTTGGTTTGAGTATGATGGAATTGTACACCGTAAGCGCCTTTTATCATATCGGAACCTGGAAGCCTGGTACACGCCAGGTGCTTCGTGCTATTGATCACTCCAATATCTTTGTCCTGATTGCGGGTACCTATACTCCACTCAGCTTCAATATTCTCAGCGGCTGGGTACGTATCGCCCTGCTTGTGACGATCTGGACACTCGCGTTTCTGGGTCTGGCCTTTACGGTAGTGCCCTATACCCTGCGTCTGCCGCGCTGGATAGGGACTGTGCTCTACATCATCATGGGCTGGGTCGCGCTCCTGGCCTTTCCCGCCTTTCTAAGTGTGCTCTCCTGGCCGTTTGTCTTGACGTTAATTCTCGGTGGGGTCTCCTACACAGTGGGCGCGGTTGTCTATGCTCTGCGCTGGCCCAATCCCTTCCCACGTGTCTTTGGCTTCCACGAGATCTTCCACCTGTTTGTCATCCTGGGAAGCGCAATCTTTGTCTTCTGCGTCTGGAAATGGGCTCTCCCTTTCCCGCGCCAATAAAAATATCCGCTAAAGGAGGAAGCCTCGCATGGCCCCTACAATTTGTGCTATAACGTGCATGCAAAAGAATTGTGAAAGGCAAGGAAGGAAGCATAAATGTTGACGCTCTTTTATTCACCTCATTCGACGAGCGTGGACAACGAGGCGGGACGGGCATCGGGACACGTGGATGTGCCGCTCTCTACATTGGGGAGGCAGCAGGCGGTTGAACTGGGAAAGCACTATGCGAGTGAGAAGATCGACGCTGTTTTCTGTTCCGATCTGCAACGCGCGGTTGTAACGGCGCATCTTCTCTTTGGCGAGCGTGGCTTGCCTGTGATACCCGATGCGCGCCTGCGCGAGTTTGACTATGGCGAGATGACGCAGTATCCCAGGGAGCAGGTGGAGGAAGAGTTCCCACGGCGCATCACAGAGCCTTTCCCAGGAGGTGAGAGTGCCTCCATGGCCGCTCAACGCGTGGGCGCCTTTCTCCAGAATGTAGCGCGTGAGTATGACGGGAAAACAGTCGTCGTAATTGGCCACCGGGCGACCATGTATGGGATTCGCTACTGGTGCGGCACCTCCACTCTGGAGGAAATTGTGAATGCACCATGGGAATGGCGAGACATACCGATCTGGCGCTTTGAAGTGGATCCTCAGACGCTGGCACAGCGCCACCTTTAGCGCAGTATGTAGGAGGGTGGAATGGACGGCGAAAGCAGAGCTTTGTATGGGTGTTTGCTTCAAGATGTGGTAAGCGAAGCCAGGGGGCAGAGGGGGCTGTTGGGGATTCTTCTCATTGCTTCCTTTGCGCGGGGTGATGCTTTGCCTGGTTCTGATCTGGATTTGCGGCTCTATTTCGCTCCTGGCCATACTCGGCGTTTTGCGGCTGAGATGCGTGAGGGTATCCTGATTGAGCGAGGGTCTGCTGATGTGGAGTCAGCCCGGGCGAAGCTGGCGACAAATCCAATGGAGGTCTATGCTTATCTGGATGGGTGTATTCTCTATGATCCGGAAGGTGTTATCGTGCAACTGGTTAGCGAGGCCAGAGCGTTATTTGCTGCCTACCGAACGCCAGAAAAGGAGCGGAGCGAGAGCGCTTACTGGCTAGTGCAAGATTACGAAACCTTTTCGGAAAGAGATAAATGTGGCTCATATGCACACCCATAATAGGCACAGACCCGCTCAGCGAGGTGATGAGCCGAAAGCAACCCATTGGTTTCGGCCACATTGCGTTTGCCATGGACCCACTTGGGCTCAATTGGATTGAGCCAGGGACTTTTGGTGGGCAGTTGGAAAGGCAAAATCCGTACCCCTTCGCCCGTTTGTTTGACCGCGAGGTTGTGTTTTCTGATCCAGGTGCGCACTCTCGCGGCTTTCATGCCAGGAGGCGTTGTCCCAGATGAGGAGCCACTGACGTTTGCCTTGTGCGGCCAATTGCTGACAACACCAGTCCAGAAACTGGATGGTGATCTCACTCACCGGGCGTCCTGTGACAAAACGAAGCCACATCTGCTCTCGCACGGGTTCCTCCGTGGTTCCCTTTTGCCAGAGAACCCCATAGCACGCCAATGCTTTTGGGTCTGGATCATTCTTTTGCCAGGATTGCTCAACCAAACGGACGGGGTGCTCGGAGTCTTGCCAGGCATAAAGGCGTGGAAGAGCAAATCGGCTCCACCAGACCTCGTCGAGGAAGCCAATGGCCCAATCAGAGCGGGGTTGAGCGTACGCGATCAAGCGGTCACGAGCCTTTTTTTTCGTGCATACTGCGGATCGGGGCTGGTGATCCAGTGCGCGGGCGCGTTTCCAACTGACCCCCAAGCGCTTGAGCGCACGGCGGACACTGGCAGCAGTGGTCGGGGCAGCCACGAGTCCTTGTGACAAGCAGATCTGCGCCACCAGTGGGAGAGACCAGAGATTGCGCGCGATCCCAAAATCGCGCGGGCTGCGATGCAGCAGATCGCGCAGGGCTGGCAGATTCTCGTCGGCAATGCTGGTGCGTAGCCGATGAGGGCGACAGGACTCCTTCTTGAGCACGTCGAGCCCCTGCTCGTTGAAGTCTTTGATCACATTGCGCACCGTCTGGTCGTCGCAGCCCAGTTGCCGCGCAATGGCGATGGCTCGCTCTCCACGGGCTGAAGCCAGAAGGATCTGGCAACGGCGTAGCACAAAGGCTGAGCCGGAGCGTAAGCGAGCCTCGATATGGGCTCGCTCGGGTTCGGTGAGTGGTCGAATGAAAATGGGTTGCATACCTTCTCATATCGGCTACTTTCCTACTTTCTTTTGAACGATTGCACTAGAGAGTGTACGCATCAAGGTGCGTGCGGCTCTCAATGCAGGTGATATGACCAGGGGAGCCTACCTGGTAAGTACGGCCTCATGGCCGCTTATAACTGGCCTGTGGGCCGCGAACGATAAACCCTTGCCACCCAATGGTTCGGTGTGGCCGCATCTCAAGGACCTTGTGAAAACGCTGCCTGGTCTCGAAGCTCTCCTTCAAGGCTTCTTTGGCGGGGAGACGCGGCAGCGTATGCTTCACGCCCTCACACTGCTAGACTGGATCATAGAATCTCTGAAGGTAGAAGAGGCTTGAGGGTAAAAGCACATGTGCTATTGCTGTGATTAAATAGATGTAGAGCAATAATTGTATGAATGATATGGGCATCCTGGGAGAAGTGATTGATAAATACCCAGGAAGTGAGGCAGAGAGACTATGGTCACAGAACTGAAAACTCAAGAGAAAACTACGGTAAAGTCTATCCCCTATATTAAAGAATCGCCCGTTGTGGGAAGTCTCTTCAAGTATCAGCGGGATCGCCTGAATCTGCTGATGCGCATGTGGCGCGAGCAGGGGCCGGTGAGTGGATTTCACATGGGTCCCTTCGCCCTGCCAGCCTTTTTCTCCGCTGAGCATGTGCAGAGTATCCTGGTGGAGCACGCCTACGACTTCGATAAAGGCGAATCCATTCATAATGTCCTTCGCCCGGTGATTGGCAATGGCATTTTTACCAGCGAAGGCGATTTTCACCGTCGCCAGCGTAAGATTATGGCGCCGTCCTTCCAGCCACGCCACATCGCCAGCTATGCCGATAACATGGTGTACTATGGCGAGCAGGTACAGCAGCGCTGGCAGGACGGCGCACGGATCAATATCGACGAAGAGATGACCACCATCACCATGAGCATTATTGGCAAGGTGCTCTTCAATGTGGATGTGTTTACAGAGACCGATGAGCTTGGCGCGGCAATGGCGACGACTCTCAATTTTGTAGGTCACCGTCTGGCGCGCCTGCTTCCAACTCCATATAACTGGCCGACACCACAGAATAAGCGTGCGCACCAGGCGATTGCGCTGCTGCGAAGCCGTATTCAACAGATGATTGAGGAGCGGCGTGCCAGCGCGGAGGAGGGCAACGACTTTCTCTCGATCCTGTTGCGGGCGCGTGACGACGAGGGTAAGCCCATGGATAATGAGCAGTTGATCGACGAGTGCCTGACGCTTTTTGGCGCGGGGCATGAGACGACTGCTGTGGCTCTGACCTGGGCATGGTATCTGCTGGCCCAGCATCCTGAGCAATACCGCAAGCTTCAGGAGGAGGCGCGGAGCGTACTTGGTGGGCGGGTGGCTACCTATGCGGATCTCACAAAGCTGCCATGCAGCCAGCAAGTCTTCAAGGAAACGCTGCGTATGTATCCACCGGCGTATACTATGGGGCGGGCCGCGCTAAAGGACATCGTGATTGATGGCTACCAGGTGCATAAGGGTGATGTGGTTCTCATTGCGCCCTATGTCATGCATAACCGTCCCGACTACTTCCCGCGCCCCTTTGAGTTTGACCCTGAGCGCTTCACACCTGAGCGCGAGAAGCAGCTTCCGCGCTATGCCTATCTCCCCTTTGGCGCAGGTCCGCGCATCTGTATTGGCAACTACTTTGCCATGATGGAAGGACAACTTCTTCTTTCAACCCTCGCCCAACGTGTCACCTTCGAACTGGTGCCAGGACAAGAGATCAAGCCTGATCCCAGCAAGTCGCTTACCTTGCGACCAGATCAACATGTGCAAATGGTGGTACGCCGCCATGTGTAGGGTCGACTGCGAGCTGTAGGGTCCTGGCATGGACTGCTCTGATGGCTGGATATCGGCCTGCGGGCCTCGGAGTCCAAGCTAGCTTGGACCCTACATGGTGAGATCATTTGGTGCCTGTTCGCCCAGGCGAGAAGCATGACTCTGGGGGCATATTGTCATCCTGAAGGCGATATCATGCGTGTCAATATGTATCGCTTAGCGATACATATTGTTCTGTTTGCTATATATGAGAGTAGCTCTCTCTTTGGGCGAAAGGATATGCTTGTATGGCTCAGACCTCCATCCTTTCTCCTGGGCCAGTGCGGAAATCCGTGGACCTTCGGCGACGACGCAAGACGATCAGCCTGCGGATGCGTTCGGTCTGCTTTGTTGTGTTGGCGGCTGTCGTCCTAGGGCTTCTTATCGCGTTTGGCTCGCGAGGCTTCCACTGGTTTGATGCCGCGCTCATTGGTTATGCTGTAGCAACTATTTTCGCGGTCGCGGCAGTGACGTATAAATATTCTTTCTGGCTATTTCGCCCGCCGACGGGCCGCTACTGGAAGCGTAGCTGGGAATTATTTCTCTCCTATGCCAATTTTCGGCGCTATGCGATGCTGATTCCAGGAGCCCTGTTCGACCTGTTCGCGCAGCAATTTATTCGTAGGCGTGGCCTATATCGCTGGCTGACACACCAGTGTATCTTCTGGGGAATCATCCTCTCCTGCGCGATTACCTTCCCTTTGACCTTTGGCTGGCTGCGTTTTACTCAGACTGCCTCTAGCCTCTATCAGATCTGGGTCTTTGGTTTCCCTTTCTTCTCCTTACCGGCCGATATGTTCCTGGCCTTTCTCATTTTTCATGCGCTGGATTTAACGGCGCTGATCTTGCTGGTCGGCCTGGTGCTAGCCTTTCATCGTCGCTTCCATGATCTGGCCTTGATTGCAGTGCAGCGCTTCCGCTTCGATATTATGCCCCTGGCCTTGCTGCTGACTATCACTGTGACTGGCCTGGCGCTTACCGCTGATAGTACCTGGCTGGGAGGCGCATATTATTGGTATATCTCCCTGGTCCATGAAGCGGTTGTGGTGCTCTGGCTGATCTCGCTCCCGTTTGGCAAATTTTTCCACCTTATTGAGCGCCCAGCTACGGTTGGGATCGAGCTATACTGGCGTACAGGCGAAGGGACCGCGATGCAGAAGTGCGCGCGCTGCCAGGAGGAATTTGCTCTGGTGCGCTTTGTGCAGGACTTAAAGAAGACACTGTATGAGGTTGGCGAGAACTATACCCTGCATATGGACAGTCCAGAGAAGCGAGCGACTCATCCAGATGCACCGGTAGTAGAGGAGCAGGCCACGGATACGCTCTGGTGGCAGGATCTCTGCCCCACTTGCAAACGCGTCCTGCGCGCGCAGGCCAATCTCGCGGCGTTGGGCCACGAGGGGAACCGTTTTTTGTAATGGCTGATTCTGCTTGCCAGAGCGGGTCTTGAAATGAGGAAAGCATATGAGCGTTGACAAGAATATTTTTCGCCATTTGCGTAGGAATCAACCCGAAACCTTTGATTTTCACACTGGAGACCATGCGCCGAACCGCTGGCGTTCGGACGAGGTTATTGATCGCTATGTGCCCACGCATTGCTGCTATTGTGGCGTCCAATGTGGTATGTATCTCAAGGTTGCTCGTGGGCGGGTTGTTGGCGTGGAGCCACGCGAAGATTTTCCCCTGAATCACGGGATGCTTTGCCCCAAAGGCTCGACAGCCTATCAGACAGCCCACCATCCTGATCGCTTAACCAGGCCTTTGATGGGTCGCCATGGCAAAAATAGCCCCCTGGAGCCAGCAAGCTGGGATGAAGCGCTAGATACCATTGCCCAGCGTTTTCAAGCCTTGCAGGCCGAGCATGGTAGAGACTGCGTCTCAGTCTTTAGCGGGTCCTCCACGACCAACGAGAAGTGCTATATCATGGGCAAGTTTGCCCGTGTGGCGCTTGGCACACGCCATTGCGATTATAATGGCCGCCTGTGTATGTCCTCGGCCACAGGCGCCAGTGAGCGCTCACTCGGTATTGATCGTGCCGCCAATCCTATCAGTGATATGTTGCGCATCTTACAGGGGCGTATTGCCTTGGTGCAGGGCCAGGTTTTTATCGTTGCTATCATTGTCATTGCCCAACTCTGGCTTGTGAGTGATGCGTTATATGAATTGCTCTCTGGCCGCGTTGCAAGCCTGGCCTGGCTGGCCCTGGCGAGTGTGCTGGGTTTCGCGCTGGCCCTGATCGTCGTTTTCTGGCCGCGCCGCCGTATCGAAGAGCCATAAAGCACCTTCTGCTAAGCGGCAGGCAGGATTTTGCCATCAGACAATAGCGTGAATCGCGCGGGAGATGTTATGCCACATAAGACAAACGAACAGAAACACTCTCAGGAGCGGCCAGTCTTTCCCTTGCATTCCAGGCCGCCAATGGGCCATGAGATGGCGGATATCGTCGCAGGCTTGCTTACACGTGTGCGTCTCCCTGTACTCTTGCAGCACCATTCGAACCGTGCTGTGCTCGCGCTCTTTAGTTTTGTGAATGGGTGTGTCAGCATTAGCCTGATGGCAGCCCTGGCGGTACTTACAGGCTCTCCCTTTATTTTTCCCTCACTTGGCCCCACGGCCTTTCTCTTCTTCTATACACCAACTGCGGCAAGCGCCTCTCCTCGCAATACGATCATTGGACATTTGATAGGAACGCTGGCTGGCTACTTTAGCCTGCTGATTACCGGCCTGGTCTCCGCGGGCCCAGCCCTGACGACGGGGGTGACGTGGCCACGTGTGATTGCCGCTGCCCTCTCGCTTGGCTTGACGGCGGGCTTTATGGTGCTCTGTAACTCGGCCCACCCGCCTGCTGGGGCAACGACGCTGATTGTCTCTCTGGGGATTTTGACGAAGTCCTGGCAGCTTGTCTTGCTGATGGGAGCCGTCATCCTGCTTACAGTCCAAGCCTTCGTCATCAATCGCCTGGCAGGCCTCCCCTATCCAGCCTGGCGGGCGACTCTGCCTCCCAGGCATGTGGAAGCAAACAAGGTCAGCCATACCCCCGGTGAATCATAATCCCTGGCCGATACTTTGATGTGTGATCTCAGCATTTCTATGCGGCTATAGGTGCATTAGCTATGCTAAAGAGAGGGTAGGGCTTTTGTGTACGCTCTCCCTGCCAAAAACTGCTTCTAGAGAAGGAGTACCGTACTGATGGCCACATATTCATATGCTTTGTTTGCGCATATTCTGGGGGTAACTGGCCTATTTATCGCGATGAGCCTGCAACTGGCAAGTATGATTGGTATTCTGCGCTCGCGAACCGTTGAGCAGGTACGCGTGTGGTGTGGAATGCACACTGTTCTTCTACGCATCTTTGCCCTCTCTTTTGTGCTCACACTGGGCGCGGGGATGCATATGACCTTTACGACCTGGGGCTGGTCTACAGCCTGGATCAATGCCTCGTTGGCGGGATTGCTGATCCTGGCTGGCCTGGGACCGCTCATTAACACGCGTCGGCTGAAGATTCTGCATCGTGAGGCCCTGGCCCTGCCGGAGGGTCCTGTACCCACCAGCCTGCGACGGAGGATACAGGACCCTATCCTCTGGTCCTCGGTTCTGGGCATGAATGCTATGGCTGTAGGTAGTATCTACCTGATGGTGCTCAAGCCAGGTCTAATCGCGACCTGGCTGGTGATGGTTGGGAGCGTCCTCCTGGGTATGAGCGCAGGATGCATACTCACTTTGAAAAAGCGCTCGACCATGACCGAGGTGGTACAGCCAGCCGAGGCATAGGTTTTATTGCTGGTCATGGTATGGGGTGGTGCGTGCTGGCAACCTGCGATTGCCAGCACGCACCACCCCATACACCATTATTTTCCGGCGAGGCGGGCTATGACGGGCGCGAAGTTCTCCATCTGGCCTTCGTAGACCTGGAGATACGAGAAGCCAAAGCGCTCGCGCTGCTCAAGGAGATGTGCGACAGCCTGCTCTGTTGTAAACGGTTGTTTAGGTATGGGTGGCCCTCCAACCAATGGAGCAAGCTCGCTGACACTATCGCTAATCTGCATATAGTAGATGGTCTGGCTCAGTTCAAGCTCGGAGAAACGCTCTCCCGCGGCTTCGCGAATCCAGGTCAACTTCTGCTCCAGGGTCGCATCAGCTGGATCAGGTCCACGCCCGGTAAATTTGGACCCAATGGCGATAATATCGGCCTCTCTGGCGGCCAGTTTGAGCATACGCTCGCCTGCTCCAGCGACGAGAAGGGGTGGGCGTCCCTGCTGCATGGGGCCGATAAAGCCCTTAACATCGCGCAGGGTATAGTGCTTGCCTGTAAAGTTGACGACCTCTTCCGCAAAGAGGCGCCTGGTGATCTGAAGCGTCTCTTCAAGGCGTGCGACCCGTGTGCCTGCCTTGGGAAAATCTATGCCTAGTTGCCGGGCCTCGGCCTCGCCGACGCCCGCTCCCAGCCCTAGCTCAAAGCGGCCCTCGGAGAGGAGGGCGAGTGTTGCCGCCTCCCGGGCGAGGATAACGGGGTGGCGATATTCATTGGAGAAGACATAGCTCCCCACATGCAGAGATGTGGTGGCCTCAGCGGCCGTGGCCAGGGCCGTGAGGGGCGCGAGACTGCCAATATTGGCACGATCTGGTATGAGCAACGTGGCATATCCCAATGTCTCGGCCTTGCGGGCAGTTTCAACCCAGGCACTATGCGATTGTGTATAGGCGGCAACGACACCGAAACGAAATGGACGTGGCATGCTGATACACTCCTCCCTTTACTCTCTCTTGCGCGAAGAATATTATGTAGACGAACTGCTTAATTAATTTAGGTATACAGACTATACAATGAAAATATGAGAGGTGTCAAGACAACTATGAGTCCGCGCCCTTATCGTCTTGGTCAGAGACAGGCCGCAACTGAACAGACGCGAAACCGTATTCTCATCGCTGCGCGTGAGCTACTGATGTTAGATGAAGGCATATCTGGTTTCTCCATTGACGCGGTTGCGCGCCAGGCAGACGTCGCCAGGATGACAGTCTATCATCAGTTTGGTTCTAAAACGGGGCTGCTTGAAGCGCTTTGTGACTCGCTTGCGACCTCAGGCGGGATGGAGCAGTTAGCTTCCGCCTTTCGCCAGGTGGACCCCTTCGAGGCCCTGGATACATATATCGCTGTCTTTGCGCGTTTCTGGCAGGCGGATCGCCTGGTGACGCGCAGGTTACGAGGGTTGGCCGCGCTCGACCCTGAATTTGAACAAGTTATCCGGGCGCGCGACGAGCGGCGGCGCAAGGGTTTGCATGTACTTGTCCAGCGCTTTGGTGAGCAGCAGAGTCTTCCTGCTTTTCGGCCCCACGAAGATATCGTCAATATGCTCTACACATTGCTTAGTTTTGAGTGTTTTGACACCCTGGCCGGGCCAGCGCGCCCTATAGAGGAGGTTGTACCGGCGATACAGCGACTGGTGCATGCCACGTTAGCATCAAACCAATTCTAACCAGAAGAGCACAGTTTTTTGCCAGGTGCATACCATAGAAGGGAGAGAGTTTTCAGGCAGGCTTGCATCCTTCAATGAGGCCAAAGTGCCTCACACAGAGAATGAAGGTGATTGACTTGACAAGAACCTATGAACAAAGCGAAAACATGGAGCTGGATACGCTATTTGCAGCAGCATTTGCCTCATTAAATGAGGGAGTACTTGTTCACACACTGCAAGGTTTGATTGTACATGCGAATGCTGCCGCCTTACAGCTCTTTGGGGTGCAAGCAGAAGAGGTGCTGGGGAAAAAAACATACCGCCAGTTTGTCAATGCATTGAGCATACATAATCCAGAGTGCCAACTACCAGCCACTGACCAGCACGAATTGTCAGAAGAAGAACAGTTTCAAGCTGCTCAGCAGGGCGATACCGCGATCCATACACTGGCGAAAGGAGAGATTCACGTCCACATTACCAGTGCACCACTCTATAATCAGCAGGGGAATTTAATAGGCGGCTATATGCTCTTTCACGATATAAGTACAAAGTATCAGAAAGAGTGCCGTACACTTCAGGCATTTACCTCCTTGCTGACACTGGTAGAGAGACTGGCCGCCATTCCAGGGCAGGAAGATCACACATGCGAAGAGGTGGCTGAGGGAATTTCACCGGTCCTTGTTGCGGGTCAGGCTCTGGCCGATGTCATTGCGCAAGTCATGAATTGCAGGTATGTAGATGTCTTTGCTTTGTCAGGTCCCGACGAGCGACAACACCTGCTTGGTACAGGCAATCTAACACCTGAGCAGACGCAACGTCTACGGTCGGAAACTGAGCAGGCTCCTCTTGCCGATTATATTAGTACTGAAAACATTGCGCGTCTGCATGCCAACGAAGTTGTTTTGCTTGACCTGCAAAAGCAGCCCTATGTCAAACCGCACTTAAGCTTTAGTGCTCGCTATCGCTTGCTGGCGCCCATGGTGCTTCATGAACAATTGATCGGCCTTTTTATCATTGCGAAGATGGAAGAGGAGTTCCCTTGCGTTGAGTGCGCATATACTGATGAAGAGATTGCCCTGGCCAAGGCTGTCGCTAAATTAACGGCTCTGGTGATCGCACAGGTGCGTTTGCTCGAATCGTGGGCGACAGAGAACGCCAAAAAACAGGCGCTACAAGAGCTGAATAAGCACTATGATGAGTTTATCTCTATTGCCAGCCATGAGCTGAGAACGCCGTTGACCACGATTAAAGGCAATGTGGAGTTGGCGCTGCGGCGCCTGAAGAAGTTTATGCAGCAGGAAGACTCCCGAGAACTCCAGACCTCGCTTGAACGTATCCAGATCCCGCTTGATTATGCGCTCCAACGCTCGCAGGTGCAGGAGCGAATGATTAGTGAACTATTGGATGCCTCACGTATACAGGCCAGGAAGTTAATCATTGTAAAGAAACCCTGTAACCTGGTGGAAATAGTTTGCAATGCTGTTGCAGACTCGAGACAAGCCGCACCTGATCGGAGTATACAGCTTACGTTTCCAGATGAGGACACACCACTCGTTGAGGCTGATGCAGACCGGATTGGCCAGGTGCTGCTCAACTATCTGACCAATGCGCTTAAGTACTCAGAGGCTCATCAGCCCGTGTTTGTGACGCTAGCCAAAGAGGAGACTTGCGCGAGAGTATCTGTACGTGATCATGGGCCGGGTCTTACCCCAGAGGCGCAGGCGCAGGTTTGGAAACGCTTTTATCGCGTGCCCGGCGTCGAGGTACAGTATGGTTCTGGCACAGGCCTGGGGCTGGGACTCTTTATCTGCCGAGAGATCATTGAGAGTCATGAGGGAGAGGTAGGGGTTGATAGCCAGCCAGGAGAGGGTTCGACCTTCTGGTTCACTCTACCATTAGCCACGCTTTAAGAGAGTATGGTCGTTTTCCGAGAAATTCTTGACTCAGATGATGCAGACTGGTATAGTTAGGCACGGAGAGTATCTCCTGTTCCCTGGTAACTGGCGATAAGAGTGGAAGAACCACAAGGGAGCCTGGGAATAAGCAGTAAACAGTCGCTCGCCTGGGCTGCTTCACCTATGTTATGTCTTGATAGCAAAGGGAGGAGCACCTATTTATGACGATCAATGCAACACCAACCACGTTTCTTGTCCGCTATCTGCAAGCGCTCAATGGAGCCACCCCCAACTCAGCCGCCGCGGCTTTTTATGCCTCGCTCGACCAGGTCAACAGTGTCTCGCCGACCATCGCAGCATCCATCATAAAGGAGCTACAGGACCAGCGCCAGAACCTGAAGTTAATCGCCAGCGAGAACTATAGTTCCCTGGCGACGCAGTTTGCCATGGGCAACCTCTTGACCGATAAGTATGCTGAAGGGCATCCTTACCATCGTTTCTATGCTGGCTGTGATAATGTCGACGCCATTGAGGCTGAGGCGGTAGAACTGGCGTGTTCGCTCTTTGGTGCTGAGCATGCCTATGTCCAGCCTCATTCGGGTGCTGACGCCAACCTGGTGGCCTTCCTTGCCATCCTCTCAAGCAAAGCCCAGAAGCCCTTGCTTGAAAGCCTGAATATCGAGAATATCTCCACGGCCTCCCGCGAGGACTGGAATAAGGTGCGAGCTACCGTGCAGAATCAGCGCCTGCTCGCGCTCGATTACTACTCCGGAGGGCACCTGACGCATGGCTACCGGCATAATATTTCCAGCACGCTCTTCGATGTCTATTCCTACACCGTGGATCAAGAGAGTGGCCTGATTGACCTGGACCAGTTGCGCAAGCAGCTACACGAGGTGCGTCCACTGATCCTGCTGGCGGGCTACAGCGCTTATCCACGTAAGTTGAACTTCGCCAAGATGCGCGAGATGGCCGATGAGGTGGGCGCGATCCTGATGGTAGACATGGCACACTTCGCGGGCCTGGTGGCGGGCAAGGTCTTTACCGGTGAGTACAATCCCATTCCCTACGCGCATGTTGTGACTAGTACCACGCATAAGACCCTGCGTGGCCCGCGTGGTGGCCTGGTGCTGTGTAAGCAAGAGTTCGCCGAGTGGGTCGACAAGGGTTGTCCCGCGATCCTGGGCGGTCCGCTCCCGCATGTACTGGCCGCCAAGGCAGTCGCCTTCCGCGAGGCAAGCAAGCCAGAGTTTGAGACCTATGCGCATGCCATTGTCGAGAATTCTCAGGTCCTGGCCCAGGCGTGCATCGATGAGGGCCTCCAGGTACCTACCGGTGGCACCGACAATCACTTGCTGCTCCTCAATGTGGCGCAGAGCTTTGGTCTCACAGGCCGCCAGGCTGAGGCGGCGCTCCGGGATTGCCAGGTCACGCTCAATCGCAACTCGCTGCCCTTTGACGTCAACGGTCCCTGGTATACCAGTGGTTTGCGTCTAGGTACGCCAGCCCTGACCACGCTGGGCATGGGGGGCACAGAGATGCGCGAGATCGCGAGCATTATCAAATACGTGCTGTCACACACCAAGCCCAGTGTGACCGCCAGTGGCAAGGCCAGTCTCGCCAAGTACGTCCTGGATGAGAACGTGCAGGCCGTGGCGCGCAAGCGCGTCGATGGGCTCCTCTCACAGTATCCCCTCTATCCCGAACTGGATACCACCCTGCTCGCTTAAGCGTAGGCCTGAACAATTGTAGGGTCCAAGCTAGCTTGGACCCTACAATTTACTGTACAAAAATGGCGTGAAGGGCAGTCAGGAGGCGCTCTACATCGGCGGGGCTGTTGTAGCCCTGGATGGAGAGGCGAATATAGCGATGGTTATTCCAGACGACAACGGGCATCTCGATGTGCCATGTCTCGCGCAGGGTGCGTTGTAACGCCAGAGAGTCGCCATCGGGCACCTGGATGGTACACATCTGATTCCACCAGGTGTCGGAACAAATAAGCTGGGTACCAAGCAAAGAAGCAATCTCCTGGCGCGCCGAGGCCGCTAGCTCATGACAGGCGGCGCGTACGGCGTCCCAGTTGTGCTCTTGCTGAAAGGCGATGGCGGAGGGGACGCTAAGGAAGGCCGCAGGATCATCCGTGCCGACCCAGCCAAAATAATCCTGAAAGCTTGAGATGCCAGGTTTCAGGCTTTCGTAGCCCCAGCTGACGATTAGAGGCTGCAGGAGGGCCTGGTGCTCGGGCGAGGCATAGAGGAACGCGGACCCCTTGGGCGCGCAGAGCCATTTATGGCAGTTGCCAATGTAGAAGTCCGCGCCGATCTCTTCAAGGTTCAGGGGAATCTGTCCCGGCGCGTGTGCCCCATCGATGACGGTAAGGATACCGGCCTCACGGGCGCGCTGACAGATCTTTGCCATGGGAAAGATCAGCGCCGTGGGTGAGGTGATGTGGCTGATAAAGATCACCTTTGTACGAGGTGTTACCCCCTGCCAGAACTGCTCAACCATCTCCTCTTCGCTCTCAAGCGGGAGTGGGATTGGCTGATTGATATAACTCATTCCTCTCTGGGTGCAGAGAAAGCGCCAGGTACGATCTGAAGCTCCATACTCGTGATCGGTCGCCAGCACCTCATCTCCAGGTCCAAGCTGAAGCGAGCGCGCGACGATATTGACGCCTGCCGTTGTATTGGGCACAAAGACCAGGTGATCGGCCTGTGTTCCCAGGTAAGCAGCCAATGGTAGGCGGGCTTCGCGTAACAGATCATCTATGCGCCGACCCAGAAACTCAACGGGATCTGCCTCCAAAGCGCTTTGCCACTGCTGGTAAGTCGCGAAGACGGGGCGAGGGCATGCGCCAAAGCTGCCATGGTTCAAGAAGGTAATATCGGGTCGCACCTGAAAGTGTTCAGCCGCCACCGGGAGAAGAAGTTGCTTAACGCTCATAAATAGAGGGTTCCTTTCGCCTGAGATTTTTGTGATACCTCGCGCCTGCGGCGCGCTCTCTTGCACATTGTGTCTTTAAGCGAGGTTACTTCCTTCATCATACCGCCACTCGCACTAATTTTCCACTCCCTTAAGAGAGTAATGGGTGATGTGCGCCGCAGGTGAGAAGGCTTTCCTGAAGAATAAGCACGTTTAGTCGATTTAATTAAGAAAGATAACGGTCAGACATACTTTATTTTAACATTATTGTTGAGTGAATTTGCAAGAAATTGCGAATTTTTTAAAATACAGCAATTTGCTGTGAGATTTTTTATTGAGGTTACGTAATATATTACAGAGGTCGCAAGAAGGGATTCTACTTCTGTCGCTTATCAAGCTATAGATCTATCAGAGCAAACTTCTTCGAGATATCTGTATTTGTTGATTGATGCTTGTTGTTAATTCATCGAAGATAGACATAAGCATAGTCTTCTTAGCTCCGACGCTATCAAACTATGACACCTTCCATCGGGCATAATTGCTCATTGTGCTTTATAGTTTTTTGTTCTGCTTCTATTTATAGAATATAAGTGAGCAAAGGTTTTTCGCGTTTCTAAAACAAGGAGTAATGACTTATGTTTTCTCGCAAGCGAGTGGCTGGCCGCTTCCTACCCGCTTTGTTTGTTTTACTTGCGGTACTCATCTCTGCCTGTGGCGGTAGTACAGGTAGTTCGAGTACAGGCACTAAACTCTCTGATGATAAGCAGATCTTTGTCTATCCACAAAGAGGCATATCTGATGTCGCAACCCTGGACCCGGGTCTCTCTACGGATACTGCATCTGCACAAGCTATTCAGATGATGTTCACGGGTCTTGTACAGCTGGACGATAACCTCAAGGTCAAGCCTCAGCTGGCTGAGTCTTATTCCGTTGCCTCCGATGGCGTGACCTGGACCTTTAAGCTGCGCCAGGGCACTAAATTTAGCGATGGCAATCCCATCACCGCCGACGACGTGGTCTATAGCATTGACCGCGCGCTCAAGCCTGAGCTGAAGTCGACGGTTGCGCCTTCGTATCTGGCCCTGGTCAAAGATTCGGATAAGCGCTTTGCTGGCAAGGTGCCTACCCTGATCGGCGATAGCCTCTTTGCTCCCGATCCCACAACTGTGAAGATCGTGACCAGCCAGAAGGCTCAGTATTTCCTGGACGCGCTGACTTATCCAACCTCCTACGTTGTGGAGAAGAGCTTCGTCGAGAAGTATGGCGATCAGAAATGGACTGCTCACCTGAATGAGGGTGGCGCCTCTGGCCCCTTCAAGCTGGAGAAGCATATCAGCGGTCAGCAGATCAGCTTTGTACCTAATGAGAACTATTATAATGCCAAGCCGCAGCTGAAGAAGGTTGTCTTCCCCTTCTATAAAGATGCCCAGACGGTCTACAAGGCGTATAAGTCCAACCAGGTCGATCTCTCGGGCGTTCCCGGACCCAACCTGGATGAGGCACGTGCCATGCCTAACCAGCAGTACCACCAGTCGCCCATCCTGGCCATTTACTACTATGGCATGAACTACCTGGCCAAACCCTTCAATAATATCAAAATCCGCCAGGCCTTCGCGCTCTCTATCGACCGCGATACACTTGCCCATAGCATCTACAAAGATCGCGTGGCGCCAACCAACCATATCGTTCCTCAGGGCATGCCTGGTTATGATCAGAATCTGACTGGCCCTGCTGGTGTGTCAAGCACCAAGGGCGATAAGACGCTAGCGAAGCAGCTGTTCCAGGAAGGTATGAAGGAAGAGGGTTACACCACCGCTAACTTCCCGCAGGTCTCTCTGACGGTTGCCACTAGTGGTTCAGCCGCCGCCAAGAACGAGTTCCAGTATGTGCAGCAGCAGTGGAAAGATGCCCTGGGCGTCAATGTCACCATCAACGACGAAGACTTTAACAAGCTTCTCGACGATGAGGCGCAGACCGTTGGCAGCGCCAAAGGCCTTCAGATCTGGAGCGCGGGCTGGGTTGCCGACTATCCCGATCCCCAGGACTGGACCGACTTGCTCTTTGGCAAGGGATCAAGCAATAACCAGGTCAACTATGGCCTGGGCAGCAACAAAACCGCTGTGGCGCAGCAGGCCAACCAGGACGCGATGGTCAAAGCCAATACCATTGTCGACCAGACCAGTCGCATGGCACAGTACAACCAGATTGAGCAGAAGCTCATCAATGATGTTGCCTGGGCGCCGACTTACCAGTCAGCGGTCAGCTATGTGCTCAAGCCCTGCGTGAAGGGTTGGGTAGACAACGCGCAGAACATGACCCCACCAGATGACTGGGCGAACATCTACAAGACCAACGATTCTTCTTGTGCCAACACCAATTCGTACAAGTAAGTCGGAACGCTAGTCCTCATAGAGGGCAGGCAAAGAGGCATCTCGGATACACTATCCGGGATGCCTCTTTTTAATTGAGCGAGAAAAGAAGCCAGAGAGCGCGTAGGGTCCAAGCTGGCTTGGACTGCGAGCGGAGCGACCTCCCAGCGTCAGGAAATCGGCCTGTGGGTCTGAGAGGGTCCATACAAACAGAGAGTCCATGCAAGCATGGACCCTACAGGGGGAGCGTGACTTCAATGGTTGTGCCCTGTTTCTCGCCAGAGCGGAGTGAGAGGCGGCCGCCGACGCTCTCGACGCGTTCGAGCATGCCCCGTAGGCCATAGTGGCCTTCTGGACTGTGGCATGCCAGACTACCATCCTCTTGATGCTGGCAATAGGCAGTTGGTAGCCCGATGCCGTCATCCTGGATGATCAAGATGAGGTTCCCTTCTTCTTGTCTGAGGGAGAGCGTTACGTGCTGTGCGTGGGCGTGCTTCTCAATATTGGCGAATGCCTCCTGGCTTACTTTCCAGAGCGTCTCTTTCAATGTATCTGCCAGGCTATCAAGCTCTCCCTGAAGAGTATGGCTAACATCCAGGCCAGCGCGTTGCCTCAGTTCATCGAGTGAGTGGATGAGTGCTTGCTTGATTCCCTTATGCTGTAAGGCAGGTGTACGCAGGTTCGCGATGGAGGCTCGCAGCGCGCTCATGCTCTCGCGCGTGATCTCTTTGGTGGACTCTAATTCCTGGTCGCAGCGCTCGGGATCACGCTCGCGGAGCCGTTGGGCCGCCTCTAGCTTGACTGTGATAAGCACGAGGGCATGACCGAGAGTATCATGCATTTCACGAGCCAACCGTGTGCGCTCGCGTAGGATCGCCAGCTCCTGTTCCTGCTCCACTGATTGCGCTAATTGGCGATGCGCCTCCTCTAGATCGGTATTCGCGAGTTGCAGTTGTTGAAAAAGGTGATTACGTTTAAAGCGTTCGGCTATAAGGTTTTGAATGAGGATGCTAAAGCCTGTGATGCTAAAGAAGGTCAGACACTGACTTGCGATGCCGAAGAGCGCAATCTGGTTGAACGGCCAGGTGAGTAACCCCTCATAACCAAAGATTGTGAGAGCCATAATACCAATGGCGAGAAACAAGCGTCGCGACGTAAACAGGCTGAAGCTCAGTCCAAAAAGGATATACAAGCTCAAAAAGAAGCTTTGATCGATTCGGGTGAGCAGGAATATGATAGTGTAAAAGCTTCCCCAGATAATTATAGAATATAATAAGGGTGGAGGCCAGCCATAACTGAATGGAATTATATCGATTGATATTAGAATTGGGAAGATATAGAACGAGAAAGCGATCACCATGAGTAGAATGCAAGTTGGGCCACGCCAATCGTGCATGTAGACTGGCGCGGTCTTTAAAATAGTATAGGTGAGTGTGGTGAGGAAGAAAAATGTGAAGATAGCAAAACCAATCAGCATACGGCTGAAGTTCCGCTGAAAGCGTGCGTCATCCCTGGCTATATCAATGCTCAATGATGTTTTCCTTTGCATGCGTATACCTCGCCCCTTTTTGATGTTTTACCCAAGTTAGAGCAATTTACGTTCACGTGCAAGGTGAGCGGCCTGAGTGCGGTTCCCGGTGTGGAGCTTGCTCAGGATATTCGAGACATGATTTTTGACGGTCCCCTCGGCCAGGACAAGTTGCTCCGCGATCTTGCGGTTGCTGGCCCCCTCAGCCAGGAGTTTGAGGATCTCTATCTCACGTGGGCTCAGCGTCTCTTCTTGTGCGGGACGGGCAGGCGTGGCGCTCCGCTCTTTGCGCCCGAACTCAACGAGGAGCTTGCTGGCGATCTTGGGCTGGATCGATGGCACTCCTGAATAGACCTGGCGAATCGTGGCCATCAGCTCGTTGGCGGGAACATCCTTGAGGAGGTAGCCCATGGCCCCGGCTTTAACGGCGTCGAAGACATAGTCCTCATAGTCGAAGGTCGTCAGGATAATGATGCTAGCCTGGGGATCGCTCTGGACGATGGCAGCGGTTGCCTGCACCCCATTCATGCGTGGCATCTCAATATCCATCAGGACCACGTCAGGCCCCTTATCCTGGTGGCGTAGCGACGCATATTGCCCGACGGCCTCTTCGCCATCGCCGGCCTCTCCGACTACCTGTATACCAGGCTCCAGTTCAAGAATAGTGCGCAGCCCCTGGCGCATGAGTGTCTGATCTTCACAAAGCAAGATACGAATCGTCTCAGTCATGCCTGCTCTCCTCCTGGCAATCAGATGTTGTGTTTTATCCTTATTATGGCGCAAACGCCGGCGCTGTCAAATCTAGGGTAAGGGTGTGAGAATGTGCCTGGGCAGCCTGCGGCTGCCCAGGCACATTCTCACACCCTTACCCTTTCCTTACGCAGTTGCGACTTTCTCCTGGAAGCGGAAGAAGCGTAGGGCGATAATGAAGCAGATCGCGCCATAGGCGAGCAGGCCCAGGATATCTGGCAGGATGTCCATAAAGCCTTTGCCGAAGATCATGCTCCCGTTCAGCCCCTCCATGGCCCAGGCCGTAATGCCAATCTTGGCGAGCTGTTGCATCCATTTGGGTTCGATGAAGAGGGGCCACCAGGCTCCGCCAATTGCGGAGGTTACCAGGGTTACCAGGCTGACAATCGGGTTGACCTGGCGGCGGGTGCGTACCAGTGATACGAGCAGTGTTCCCAGGCCCGTCGTGGCAAAGCTGGTACTAACCAGTAAGAGGATGACCGAGGGCCAGGAGCCAATATGCATTTTGAACACAAAGTAGCCAATCGCGAAGAGTACCACAAGCTGAGTCAGGGTCAGGAGAAACTGTGCCAGCAACTTGCCGCCCAACAGGGCATACTTCTGAATTGGAGCGACCAGCAGGCGGCGGAAGGTGCCATCCTCTTTCTCCTGCAAGATGGTTGCCGCCACAGCATTGAGGCCAAAGAGCGCGAAGAAGACAGCGTATCCAGGCACCAACTGGTCGAACGCGCTCACTTTGGTGGCTTCACCCGCGGAGAGCGTTTGAATAGCCTGGTCGCTTCCCCGATTAGCGCTGACAACGCTTGCCGCGATGCTTATGGGATGAATAGTGCCTGGTGTGCAGTGGTTGCCAGGCTGATTGCAGACGGCATAGACCTGATTTACCGCTGCGTTTCCCGTCAGTTGAGCTTGAACGACCTCATTTACGATGTTGCGTACAATCGTAATACGCGCATCGTTATTGTTAGGCAGAGTATAGAATTGGACCTGCTTTGTGGCAGCGATATGCTGAGGCGTGCCGCCTATCAAGGCCTGGCTTGCCCCGGTTGGAACGATGATACCGACATTTGTCGCCCCATCCGGGGCTTTGACCTGGTCGATAACTTGAGCTGAAGTGTGATATTCATTGACAGTGATCTGGAGTTGTGATGTGTTGATCTTAAGCGCGTTTACAAGCGTTTTACCAAGATAGGCGTCAGAGGCTGTCTCCTGGTTGCTTATAGCCACTTTAATTGTGATCTGAGTAGAGCTATTACTATAGAGATTGCCAAAGGCAAGCCCGACCGTCGTGATAAGTATCAGGGGGACCAGGAGCAGGAGCACCAGAGAGCCTTTATCTTTCATGACCTGCAAGAGGTCTTTTTTGGCAATGGACCAGAGCGTTTTCATACTTTTCCTCTTCCATGAAATTTAGTCGCGCAGAGTTTTTCCTGTGAGCTGGATGAACAATTCCTGGAGTCCGTGGGGCCGCTGTATCTCGCGGTTCTGCTGGCGCAGGGCCAGGAGTTCTTCTAGCGTGCCCAGGGCGATGATCTGACCTTCATCCATAATGGCGATGCGGTTACAGAGCCGTTCGGCCTCTTCCATGTAGTGGGTGGTATAGAGAATAGTTGTCCCCTGGTCGCGCAGGCGTTCAATGAGGGCGAAGATGTGCTCCCGAGACTGGGGGTCAACGCCCACTGTTGGCTCATCCAGCATCAAGAAGGTGGGTGTGTGCATGAGTGCGATGGCGATATTGATTCGGCGTTGCATGCCGCCAGAGAAGGTCTTTACCTGGTCTTTGTGCCTGTCATAGAGGCCGACGAAGCGCAATAGCTCATCGGCTCGCTGTCGGCATTGCTGCGAGGAGAGACCGTAAATCTCGCCGAAGAAATGGAGATTCTCTAAGGCTGTGAGGTCTTTATAGAGAGCTATCTCTTGAGGCACGACACCGAGCATACGCTTTACTTTCCGTGTCTCTTTGGTAATAGCGCGGCCATTGATAAGGACTTCGCCAGATGTCGGTTCGAGGTAGCCGCAGAGCATATTGATGGTTGTGCTTTTGCCTGCTCCATTGGGACCCAGCAGGCCGAAGATTTCACCTTTGCCGATGGTGAACGAGACATCTTTGACCGCGTGATGCTTGCCAAAGGTCTTGTCTAGATGCTGCGCCTCAACCTCTATCCCACTTTGTGATGTGTTCCCAGTCCAGGTCTCTAGTGACGTTTTGAGTGCTTCTTCCATATATGAGTGGCTCCTTGCACGCTGAAGGTTTGTGTATTGTCGAGATCAAGAAAAGTATAGCTTTATACAGTGATTGAGAGGAAGGATGGAAAGACATATTTCGGAGTATGTCGAAAGTCATGGTCCCGAAAGTTTGTTAGGGAATGTTTCTTGCACGTTTAAAAGCTAGAATCTCAGTTATGGCTCTTTGCACGCCTCCTGCCTGGCGAAGCGATTCTCCTATAGATGTGGCTGCTCTCGTGAAGCTGGGATTAGCTAGAATTTCTTCGACACTGTGGTGTAAGCTCTCGGGAGTGACCTGGGCATTGGTAAGCACCTTGCCGGCCCCCAGTTCAGCGACGCGTGCCGCGTTCCATGGCTGGTCCATACTTTGGGGAATAACCACCATCGGCACATGATAATACAATGCCTCGCTAACACTGTTCATGCCACCATGGGTAATAAATAGCGCACTATGCTGAAGTACCTCGAGTTGTGGCACAAATCTCTCCATGATGATATTAGAAGGCAGTGGTTCTAATGAGGCAGGATCAAGGTTATGACCAGTAGCCATGACTATTTGCCAGGGGCTCTCAGCTAAAGCCTCGAGGCACGTGTGAAAGAAGGCGGCACGGTCACTGTACATGGTTCCTAGCGAAATATAGATGAGTGGCTGTCTGCTTAGATTGGTGAAAGGGAATGGGGGAGCCTGAGAGCGTGACGCTATGAGGGGCCCAACGAATTTAAAGCGGCCTTCGTCGAAGGAGTCTGCGTCGAGTTGAAATGCTCTGGAGGTATAGACAAGGGTCAGGTCCCCATAATTGTGGAATATGGCAAAAATGTCTTGAGGAGGCTTGAGGTGATAGTGGTCGCATAGGATAGCGAGTAGTATCAGGCATCGCTGAAGATATTCATATTCTCTGGACGGCGTCTGCGTGACGTTCTCATGAATGGAAGCGTGTATTTCATTCAGGATACGTTGATTGGCCGCCATGGTTGAAAGCGAGGCGATGGCTGGTAGATGTAAAAGTTGTGCCAGGAAGTTGCCCCAGAGGCAGCATGCGTCATAAATGAGGTAATCTGGGCAAGATGCCTGTATCTCTGCTTGCAAGTGTGCCAGCACCCAGAGACTTGTCTCCAAAAGCGTTTCAACTGCTAGCAAGGGATGGTGTTCAAACTTGTACTGGTTGTGTACCAGGTCGAGTGGAAAAGCTTTGCCATAAGAACGGTATGTCGCTCCTGCCAGTTCAATTGCTGCTTGAAATTCATCACTTGTATAGTAGATGACCTGTTCACCATGGCGGACCAGCTCAGTAACGAGTGGAAGAGTAGGATTGATATGCCCCTGTGCAGGCAAACTCAAAAATACCACGGTTGCCATTTTTTATTTCCTCCCGCGAGGACACTGGTGTGCTTGGTGTGACGCTAGCTAACTATTTCAGGCCTGCTCAAATTCGTTTATGCCCTGGTAAGAATAGCCCGGATGTGTTCGGGCGCGAAGAAGGTTGCAGCAGGAATAGTGCCTTCCAGGACCGCGAAGAAGAGCTGAGTTGCCTCTGGATTTCCCTGTAATGCCTCCTGTACCTGTTGTATCTCGGATGTGAGATTCAGGGTTGCGAGTTGAACGGTTAGCTCATAGAGGGGAAGGGCCTCTCTATTGCGTTGCTGCTCATACCCAGCTAAAGCCTCTTCTAGAGGTTGTTGACCTGTAAAGCTGCTGTCAATGGCCTGGGTCAGCCGTTCTGCGTCTGCAAAGGCATCGGCTATGCCATGCCCGAGAAGTGGATCTTTATGATAGCCAGCATCTCCCAATAATGCCCAGCCCGGACCATAGGGCTTTTTGAAGAAGTTGGTTGTATCACCAGTACCCATAAAGCGTTGCTCTTGTTTTCCCTGGCGGACGCATGCCGCAAAAGCGGGGGCGAGCGCCAGCGCCTCAAGAAAGTGTTTCTTAATGTCGGAGCGCACCTCGGGGAAACGGTGACGCGGCCAGGTAACGCTTATGAGTACAAGTCCCTCATGAGTGGGGAAGGACAAAAATACGCACTGGGGGCGCGAGTGGAGAGAGGTTTCATCTGCCTTTAGCCCACTCCAATAAGCATAATAGATGCATGTTAATGCTGGATACCTATAGTAGGTTGGCGCCTCGACCGCGCGTGCAATCAGGGAGTGCAGACCATCTGCTCCAATGACAAGTGAGGCCTTTTCGACCGCCGATGTGCCTGTAGTTGTATGACCCTTTATGCCAGTGACGCGTGTTCCATTTCTTGTCACGTCCTGGACTCTGAACGCCTCGCGTAGCTCAGCACCCGCCTCAATCGCCTTTTGGGTCAGCAATGTGTCAAGAACGTATCTACGAGGAGCGAGGCCAAAGTTAATGCCCTCTAAAGGCAGAACTGTCGAAGAGAGAGTGAAGCGTCCCGTGTCTAGAGAGATCCCATGTACTTGAGGACAGCCAGTAGCAAGTAACGTGTCCAGAACTCCCCAACGTTGAAGATAGACGAGTCCACGTGGATGGATAAAATGGCTGGAAAGGGTGTCGCTGGGAAATCTGGCTTTATCGAGCAGCAGAACGCGATACCCTTTGCGTGCTAGCAAAAGGGCAATGGATGATCCTGCGCAACGAGCGCCAATAATGATCGCATCGTATACCATTTCCCCGCTCCTGCCAACCTTTCTTCCGAGCATGAATTCATAACAAAATGCTAAGCGTCCTCCTATGTATACATTACTGTATACATTACCTAGGCGTTTCATTATAGTGAATTATGAGGGCTTACCTGTAGAAATAAACAGGTATACAGGCAGCCTATTTTTCCCAGTTTAATGCTGTTGATTTTGCCAGTGCGCTTTGCTTGCGCACCGAGTATAGTTATATCATTCATTATGAAGGTTGTAGCTACCCATACAAAATAGCTGGCCACCTACGGCGCTGAGGATTCTTCACAAGAAGAGTCGGAAGCGTTACGCATAAAACTAAGGAGAAGATAACATGCGCCTGGGTTTACAGGTTCCTAATTTTACATGGCCCAATGAGCAGAGTGAGCTTGGTGCGACCTTTGGTCAGATCGCGGAGCGCGCTGACGCGGCGGGCCTTTATAGCTTCTGGGTCATGGACCACTTTTTCCAGATTGGTTTCGTTGGCCCGGCAGAGAACGAAATGCTAGAGGGCTGGAGCGCCCTGGCCTTCGCGGCTGGACGCACCAAGCGGATCAAGCTTGGAACGATGGTGACTGGTGTCACCTACAGGTATCCTGGCATTCTGGTGAAGACTGCGACGACCCTGGATGTTCTCTCTCAGGGACGTGCCTATTTAGGCATTGGCGCGGCCTGGAACGAAGAGGAGCACCTGGGCCTAGGCGTCCCCTTCCCACCGTTGAAGGAGCGTTTTGAGCGCCTGGAAGAGACGTTGCAGATTGCGCACCAGATGTGGGCGGGCGATCAGAGACCCTTTGAAGGCAAATATAATCAGCTTACGCGTCCGCTGAACTCGCCGCAGTCGGTGCAGAAGCCACATCCACCCATCTTGATCGGCGGGACTGGCGAGAAGAAGACCCTACGTATGATCGCCCAATACGGCGATGCCTGCAACTTCTTCGCGCGCATGGGAGATGAGGCGCTCAAGCATAAGCTGAATGTGCTGCGCGAGCATTGTGCCAACCTTAATCGCCCCTATGAGCAGATTGAGAAAACAACGCTCGACCAGATGGCGCTTACTAAAGATGGACGCGATGGTACACTGAGTCCCCAGGCCGCCATCGACCAATTTGGCAAACTGGCCGAGTTGGGCATTGATCACGCCATCTTCAGCCTGGCCAATGTGCATGAACCCGAAGCCTTCGAGATCCTGGCGAACGATATCGTGCCAGTGGTAGAGACGATCCAGGTCGCGGGTCGCTAGGTGACGACTCCCCACAGCTAAAGCCGTGGGGCTTCTCAGCAAGCCAAAGCTTCCTGATGGCTCCGTCCGAGCCAAAACGTGTTTGCTCTCTTGGATGAAAGGCGGCTTGTGGGCTCTTAAAGACCTTTCGAGAGGCACAGAGACACATGCACGCAAGCATTTTTACGCAAGGACACGAATTCCCCTTGCAACCTGGGAAACACTTTTTCGTTGTGTATGTGCAAAACACGTGTTCTAAGTATAGGATGAGGGGTGGAAAGTGTCAAGGAGGGAATATTCCCAACCACCCTATCCGCCACAAAAGGACTCGCTTGTATCCCCATGCCTCAAGATAGGGGTCTTATGTTCGGTCTGATAAAAAGAAGGTATGCATGGGAAAATGGGCTCGAGCCCATTTTCCCATGCATACCTTCTTTTTATCCCTTGACAAGCGGGCCTATAAAAAGACATAATTGCCATATATCGATGCACACGTGTGCGCAATTAGCAGGAGGAGTTGAGCATGGTGACCAGTGATGAGGTTGCGCGCCTGGCTGGTGTATCGCGAACAACGGTCTCACGCGTGCTCAGTGGGTCGGGTCGTATCAGTGAAGAGGTGCGCCAGCGCGTGTTAGAGGCTGCGGCCTCGCTGGGCTACGAACCAAACGTGGTGGCGCAGAGTATGGTGCGCCAGCGCTCACGTACGATTGCGTTAGGTCTGTTTCACGTAGAAGAAGGGCTTTCGTTCTCGCGCCTGGGCGAAACCAAGCACTACTTCTACCTCGATGTACTGAAGTATATCGAAGAGGAAGCGGCGAATGCCGGTTATGACCTGCTTCAGCCCTCGCGTCCGCTGGGGCGTACTCCGGAGAGCTATGTGCGTGCGCTGCAAACGCGGCAGGTTGCAGGTGCAGTTATGCTAGCGCTTAGCTCCACGGACCCGCGTATTCCAGCCCTGATTCAAGCTCACATCCCAACGGTGTTTATCGATGCTGTGGGTCAGGGACCAGGCGCGACCTATGTAAAGGGTGATCATGTCAGCGGAGCGCGCCAGGTTACAGAACACCTGCTTGCGTTGGGCCATAAGCGTATGGCCTTCTTTGTTGGTCCGTCGAGCAATATGTTTGGTATGGAGCGTCTCTTTGGTGCGCAACAGGCTCTTGCCTCAGCGGGCCGTAGCCTCGATCCCGGCCTGGTACGCCAGTCGGGCTGGAACATGCAGCAAGCCTACGAAGCGGCAGCACAGCTGCTCTCTGAGCGGCGTGATTTTACCGCGATAATCGCGGGGAGTGATCTGATGGCCATCGGGATTTTGCGAGCGCTGCGTGAGCGGGGCCTGCATGTGCCAGGGGATGTCTCCCTGAGCGGTTTTGATGACCTGGAGCTTGCGTCCTACATTGATCCTGGCTTGACGACGGTGCGCCAGGACCGCGTCGCGATGGGACGCAGCGCGATCCAACTGCTGTTGCGCTTGATTCAGGGCGAGCAACATCTTGCTCCGTTCGTCCTGCCAACCCAGCTCATTGCGCGCCAATCGACGGGTCCGGCCCCGTCGGTCTAGGCTCTCTTTTTTAGTGATTTGCGCACACGTGTGCGCTTTAGCGGAGTGGGGAGGCCGCTCTTGTACCAGGTGGGGGCAATGAATATTCACTACGCTTTCCCAAGGAAGGAAATGGCAACAACTATGCCTATACGTTCACCAAAGATTACTTTTATTGGCGCGGGCAGTGCCGTTTTTGCGCGTCAGTTGATAACAGATGTTCTTCATATTGAGGGACTGGACGAGGGTGTGATTGCGCTAGTTGATATCGATGCTACGCGCCTGCAACTGGCTCACAATATCGCAGAGAAACTGGTGGCGCAGAGTGGCAAGCACTGGCGTGTGCAGAGCTCTACCGAGCGGCGCGAAATGCTGCCCGGCAGCCATTTTATCGTCAATACGATTGAAGTGGCAGGCCTGGCGAATGTACGCCATGACTTCGATATTCCCATGAAGTATGGGATCAACCAGTGCATCGGCGATACCATCGGACCCGGCGGCATCTTCAAAGCGTTGCGCACTGGTCCCGCCTGGTTGGATATTCTGCATGACGCGGAAGAGTTGTGCCCCGAGGCCTGGGTTTTGAACTATACCAATCCTATGTCGATCCTGACCTACGCGGCTCTCAAGGCGACTTCGATGCGTACAGTGGGTCTCTGCCATAGTGTGCAGGGAAGCTCCAAACAGCTCGCGAACTATTTGGACGTGCCATATGAGGACCTGGAATGGAAGTGTGCGGGCATCAACCATAATGCCTGGTTTACCGAGCTGCGTTTCCAGGGGAAGGATGCTTATCCACTGCTGCTGGAGCGCATTCAGCAGAGCGAGATCTATGAGAAGGACCCCGTGCGCTTCGAGATGACGCGCTACTTTGGCGCCTTTGTCACGGAGAGCAGCGGCCATTTCTCTGAGTATGTGCCCTACTTCCGCAAGCGGCCAGAGCTGATTGAGCGCTATGGCCGCGCGGGCTATCTGGGCGAGACCGGCTTCTATGCCAACAACTGGCCGGAGTGGCGGCGTAAGAACGATGAAAGCATTCAGAAAATGCTTGATGGTAGCGCCGAGCTACCTTTCCATCGCAGCCATGAATATGGCTCATACATCATTGAGGGCGTGACATTGAACCGGCCCCAGGTGATCTATGGAAACGTGCGTAATACTGGCCTCATTGATAACCTGCCGGATGGCAGTGTCGAGGTCGCGTGTCTCGTCGACCGCAATGGCGTCCAGCCCACCCACTTTGGTGCACTGCCAGAGCAGCTTGCGGCTCTGAATCGTAGCCACATGGCCGTTCACTCCTTAATGTGTGAGGCCCTGCTCAGCAAGAACAAGGAGGCGGCCCGCTATGCGCTGATGCTTGATCCACTGAGCGCGGCTGTCTGCTCTCCTGCTGAGTTGAGCGAACTCTTTGATGAGATGTGGGAGGCAGAGAGAGAGTACCTTCAGCCCTTCGAGAAATAGATGTAAAAAAGCGTGTGACCGGTTCGCGATGCGAACCGGTCACACGCTTTTTTACATTGGTAATGGGGCCCGACATATTTCCTCCCTCTAGTTCAGTAACACCAGGAACAAGCAAGAAGGAAAATTATGAAAAAACAAATAAGCATCATACAGGCAATTCAGACTGCACAGACTCCAGATGGTATGACAACAAAGATTATCGCCCTTGATGGTCCAGGCGGTGCTGGCAAAAGCTCGCTTGCTGAGCAGTTGTCACAAAAATTAGGCAACGCACCAATTATTCACACTGATGATTTTGCAAGTTGGGATAATCCGCTCAACTGGTGGCCTCGTTTGCTTGAGCAAGTGCTTGAACCACTCTCTCACAATGAAATAGCACGCTACCAACGTTATGATTGGGGCACAAAACGTCTGGCAGAGTGGCACGAAATACAGCCAGCCGAGTACCTTCTACTTGAGGGAGTATCTTCATCAAGAGAAGCTTTTCGACCATATTTAGCATGTAGCATCTGGATTGAAACGCCTCCTGAAGCTTCCCGCGCTAAAGCGCTGGGGGTTCCAGGGATTCGTTCCACGCTTCCAGTCCTTCCCACTGATGCAGGAAAGCTGGCTCTTGTGGTGGTTTCCCTGGACTTTTGGACAGACGCGCTCCGGCTCTGGGGATGCCAAAGCTTCGGGGCAAGGACTGCCCCTCTCTCGCGCGTTGTGCTAGACGCTCGTGTGCTGCCCGCAGGCGCGCTTCCGCACCCTCCCAATACGGCTTGGTACCGGGCACACGAGGGAGTGGGTTCTGCTGGATCGAGATAGGCGGCAAGGAAGGCCGAATACAGGTCGCGTTGCACCGGTCCTACGCCGCATTCGCAGTGATGCCAGCGCTGAGAAAGCGGCTTCTTGACCCGTCTGCCACAGCCGTGGCACCATTGGCTCAGCGCCGTCGTGCGTGTGGGAACCTCGACCAGGGTGCCGCCCGTGCTTGCAACGGTGCGTCTCAGGAGTTCCACAAACATCCCTGGTGCTCGCAGTCCCACGCTCTTGCCGAAACGTTTCTGCCATGCCTTGTAGGAGACCTTTTCGAGGATGATGGTCCTGCCCAGCGCGACCACCTCGTGCACCTTGCGGCCGTGCAGGCTCTTGCGGTGCGCCGCCAGCTTGCGCTCTCTGGTCGCCTTGCGCCGCCGGGTCGCCTGGTAGCGCTTGCTGTTCTTCCAGGGCAGACGCTTCTTCCCCTGTTTCTTGACGCGCCCCTTCTCGTCGTAGTGCTCTGGATTGCCCGCTCGCCGCTGCCGATCCATCTGCCGCTGCAAACGGCGAATGGCTTTGGTATCAGGAGCCAGTTCCGCGCAGAACACCTGCAAGCTCGCCTCCCCTTGCTGGGGAACGAGCGCCAGGGTCGAGGGTCCCAGGTCAGCCCCAACGATGCCCTGGCCAATCGTGTGCTTGGGTTTGTGGTGGGGCTTGCCCTCCAGGGCCAACTGCACGACGTAGCGAGAGCCCTGTGCATCGGCTCCGGCCGCTCTGGGGCTGCTGGCGGGACGTTGGATGAGGCGAGCGTACTTGATGCGGTGCCTCAAGCCATGGGTCACCACCTCATCCTTCCAATTGATGAGGGCGGGCAACTGGTCTCCGTTCCAGAGCAGATAGCCGGCGTTGCCTTCAGAGGCGGGCTGCAGGACAAAGCGGAGACTGGTATCGTTGCGCTTATTCTCGATGCTGGAGAGGCCACGTCCTCGGCTCTTGAAACGCACCCGTTTCCCCTTGCCCAGACAGACGCGGTTGAGAGCGCGGTAGGCGCGAGTGGGCAGGGTTTGGGCGAGCACGGCCTCGATGTGCGCGGCAATCCAGCCCACGCGCAGCCCCTTGACGGCTTCATGCAGGGCGGCTTCGGAGAAGCCATGCGCCTTGCGCAAGGCGGAGAAGGCTGCCGCTCGTTCCGCTTTGTGGGTGCGAGGAAGGGCGCGGGCCTCTTGCCAGGCGGGGTCAGCGCGCATGCGGCGCAGGCGCTGTTGTCCTTGGGAGAGGATGGCGTTGTAGAGCTGACGAGCGGCTTCCAGATGAGCGCGCAGGCGGGCGGCTTGCTCTGCATCGACGGCCAGGGGCAGTTCCAGCAGAAAGGTGGGGGTCGCAGGTCGCTTCTCCTGCTGTTCCTTCTGTTTGTGTTGTCCCTGACACTTCTTCGGCATTGTGGCCCCTTCTTCGAACATACACGTGATCTCGATCCACTGACGTCTATTGTACCAGAGGAACGGGAAGAACGCAAGTTCTAGGTATCTGACCCTGCTCTCTTTCCTCTCATCCAGCAGAGGCGGCGATTCGTCCCCGGCATGAATGACCCCGGGGCTTTCTCGCCGCGTTCTCTGTAACGTGCTCCCAGCGGAGAGGGATGATCTGATCACCTTTGCTGTATATCAAACCGTTGCTGAAGGCGGTAAAATACCTCACATTGCTTTATAGATGCGCAAACGCCTACCAGATCTGGAACTACTGAGTCTTCCGTCAACGTGTAAGTTATAGCGACCTGGTGATCGCACAGTAAATATCGAAGAGTCAGCCCTGTTTTCCTGGCTTTGGCTAAACGGAGTCCAGGCGCGTAGCAGGCAGGCCTGGGCTGCCTTGCCTACTGTAGAATGTAGTGTTTGTGTATGGAAGAACTGTTTAAAATCTGGACGTGGTACCTTGCTTCAGGCGTTGAGGCCATCGCTGGTCTCCTTGTTGCCTTTGCCGCTCTACAAGCCACCTTTCATGCTCTGCGCCTGATCTTACACAAACCAGGCCAGCAGATAGGAGTTCAGGAGCCATACACAGAGTATATCCGCCTGGGACTGGGCCGCTGGTTGGCGCTGGCGCTGGAGTTTGAATTGGGTGCGGATATTCTGCGTACCGCCATTGCCCCTTCCTGGACCGAAATTGGTCAACTCGCCGCCATCGCGACGATACGTACGCTCCTGAACTACTTCTTACAGCAGGAAATAGATCGAGCAGCGCAACGTTATCCGCAAGCACCGGGGCACAGCCCGCCAACTCATATACAGCCGCCAGTGCCGCTCAAAACGGAGGTGAGAAAGCCCCAATGAACCTGACCCATCTTGTAACGTTTAGCCTCTGGGCAGCTATGATTGAGTTTATTGGCGCTTTGCTCATCATCGCGTATCTGCTTAAGAGTCTTGTGGTTCTCTTCAAGACCGGACAGGTGACCGTAGCGCGGCTGATAGTGGCCGATGGCATCATTACGGGCTTAAGTTTTAAACTGGCCGGAACGCTGCTCAAAACCATTGAGCTACGGTCATGGAGACAGATAGCCATGTTCGCAGCAATTTTTGTGCTACGGACAGCGCTCAAACGCTGGTTCGCGTGGGAACGCAGCCATCTGCAACAGTACCTGCAACCTCATAACCTGTAGGGTCTATGCTGGCATAGACTTACGAGCGCAGCGATTTTCCCGGCGGCTGAGCCTGAACTGGTGCGCGCAAGAGTCCATGCCAGCATGGATCCTACACACTTTTTATCATCTGCTCCTGGATACTGGTCGGATTGAGCGTCACGCGCATGCCATGCTTTGGGCGGAGGGTGACGCTCGGCAGCAGTTCGATGGGGTGGTCTGGCACAGGTTCCGGTGTGTAGCGTTGCAGGATCGTGGCCAGCAAGAGTTTGGTCTCCATCTGCGCGAAGGGCATGCCGATACAGATGCGTGGTCCCAGGCCGAAGGGGAAGTAGGCGCCGCGTGGCACCTTCTCGCCCTGGATAGGGTCCCAGCGCTCGGGCCGGAACTCCTGGGGATCGTGCCAGATCTCCGTGTCGTTATGGGTGACCCACTGGCTCAAGAGGACGATAGTCCCTGCGGGCAGGTGGTAGTCTCCGAGCGTGAAGTCGTGGATGGCGCGTCGTCCCATGCGCCAGACGGGAGGTAGCACGCGCCAGGATTCGTTCATGACCCATTCCAGGTAGGGGAGGCGTGCTAGGTCGGCGACGGTTGGGGTGTGTCCAACGAGTACCGTGTGGAGTTCCAGCAGGAGCTTCTGGCGAATCTCTGGGTGTTGAGCCAGAAGATAGAATGTCCAGCAGAGGCTATTCTGGGTCGTCTCATGGCCTGCGGCCACCAGTGTCATCACCTGGTCATGGACCTGGGAATCGCTCATGCCCTGGCCCTCCTCCTGGGCAGTGAGCAGCATATCGAGGATGTCTCCCCTATCGCCACCCGTTGCGCGCCGCTGCTGAATAAGCCCGTACACAAAGTCGTCCAATGTCTTCTTGCCGCGATTGAAGTCGCGTGTCTGGGCTGAGAAGCGTGAGAGCACGCGCGGCCTGCCCAGACCCTGAGGCGGACGCCCAATAACCGCCGTAAAGGCCTCGCTGAGCTGATTGGCCTGGGAGAGCTCTTCAACACTGAAAAGGGTGTGCACGATGATACGCAGGGTCAGGTGCTGCATGGCGGAGGCGAGCTCAAGCTCCTGTCCCGGTTGCCAGGTCTCAAGCATCTGCTCGGTATAGCGCACCATCACATCGGCATATTGATCGATGCGCTGGCGATGAAAGGCTGGCTGGACCAGGCGACGCTGCTGGCGATGGATCTCGCCCTCGGTCGTCAGCAAGCCCTCGCCCAGGACCTCGCGCATATTGCTGCGTTGTTGGCTCTGAAGGGAGGTAAAGTCGCGTGGATGTTCTGTCAGGCAGTAGAGCACATGCTCTGGCGCATAGGCGCAGACGACAGGTGTGCCAGCCAGGGAGAGGCGCACAAGGTGCCCATACTGCGCATGCGTAGAGCGCATAAAAGCGAGTGGATTGCGTTGAAGCTGAGGGGCATTGCCCACGAGAGGAAGCCCCCTAGGGCCTGGAAGCGCGTTGAACTGCTGCATAAGAACGGTCCTCTTTTCCTTGCCTATAACGTAGACAAGCTACCCATACCTGGTCTACAATAGGAGCGCTAAAATATGAGTAGAAGCTCACTTCTTCTCTCTTAAGAATATGAGCATTTACTCACGTTGTCAAGAGGATAGAACACATTGACGTTAGGAGGCAGGGTCTCACGTGGCTAAGGAACTCTCTCTTCGTCGTATGCCCCAGCAGGCGCGGGGGCAGCGTCGAATCGATAAGTTGCTGGACGCGGCGGAACAGGTATTTTCAGAGAAAGGGTATGGGGATGCGACGACGAACCTGATAGCCGCGCGGGCGCAGACGTCAATTAGCTCGCTCTACCAGTTTTTCCCCAATAAAGAGGCCATCTTGCGCGCGATTGTGGCGCGTTATGTCGAGGAGTTGCGGGCCTTCTTCGCACAAACGCTCTCGGTGGATGCGGATAAGCTACCGCTGGCGAGCTTTCTAGAGCACCTGATTCAGGGCCTGGCGAAGCTTCGGGAGGCGCACGCTGGTTTTCGCCCACTCTTCTTTGGTGCGCAGTCTTTCTCTGACGTTGAGCAGGCGACTCAGGAACTGCGCCAGGAGGTCATCGAGCGCATTGTGGCCCTGCTCGCGGTGCGCGCGCCCCAACTGGATGAGGAGCAGTGCCTGCGTTGCGCTCATGTCTGCGTTGCTATTTTCCAGGCCTTGATGGCCCTGGCTATGGCAGTTGAAGGGGAGGAGCGTGTACGCTGCTTGAGGAGTTGAAGGCGGTGCTCCTGGCCTATTTGACGCCCCTGGTTCGTGCATAAAAAAGAGGTGAGAGCCGAGCTCCTACACCTCTTTTTAGGGGAGTAATGTTTAGTTAGTAATAAAGGCGATGCCGGGATAGCCAGGATAGGAGAAGTCCCAGTAGGAGAGCACGCCAAAGCCGCCTCCACCCATATACCAGTTATAGTTGCTGGTATGGACCGTTCCATTGGAGTTAATCGATTCAACGATCGCCACGTGTCCGTAGCCGCCCGCGCCCTGCACACCTGGTTGGAGCACAACGATTGCGCCCACTGTTGGTTGCGCGGAGACTTTCCAGCCGTAGCTCTGGGCCTGTCCCAGCCATTCCCAGGCATTGCCAAGCCAGGGCACCCATATGCCATGCAGCTGGTGGAAGCGATAGGCCGCCCAGTAGGTACACTGTCCCTGGAAGAAACGATTGCCCGAGCCGCCGAGGGCGGGTCCAGAGTTGACACCGGCATAAGCCTGATTGCCGGCATCAAAGCCATCCTGCGTCACCGCGGTTGCGGTCGCGGCCTGCTGCGCTAAGAGAGTGGAATTATCATTTTTCGTATCATAGAGGCCACTACTGGAGAGAATAGTTTTGAGTCCTGTATTCCCATTTGCGAAGCCCAGGGGAATGGTCGCGAGCAATGTGCCGGCCAGGATGACGAGCAGGAGCGAGGCCACCGCGATCTGAATGACCATCCGGCGTCCCTGGGGTGGACGGGGAACCCCACCCTTAATCCCAGCCGGCTTGATGACCACAGGCTCGCGCTGGACCGTCATCTTGTTGTCACTGGCGTTAGTCTCTCTGTATGCTGGCACCAGTTGACGGGTGGCTTTGGGCTGCTCAGGCGCAGAAAATAATGGGTTTACCCCTGGGTCAGTGACGGGATTGAAGCGTTGAGGATTGGTCCCGGCACCTGCTACATTTGGGAGCATTTCATGCTCAGAAATAGGATTATGAGAGAAGCTGGCGGATTCTGAAGGGAATTGGCCCATACTCTTTGGGAGAGGCGTGTGGCCCTGGCCTCCCGGCTTGTCTGGGTTGAGATCCATCATCGGCATGCCATAAGTCCTTTAATTTCATGAAATTTTTTGCAAATAATTTGGAGTTGGTCATTGTAGATAGGTAAGATCAGCGCACTGTATCCTTATGCCCCAATGTACTTGAGAATCCTTATATTGGTCAAGTTCTATATAGTGGAATAGGAAGATCAGGCTGTTTTAGGGGAGAATATGTACTGCACAAGGGGCATCTTCAGCAGGATGATGGTGTTGGTGGGGTGCCGTAGGCACCCCACCAACACCATCATCCTATTGAAAGACGTGGAAGTAGTGTTCGAGGAAGCGTTCGGCATTGACAGAGAGGGCGACCTCGTGGCGTGCGCGAACGCCACCGGGTTGCCAGTAGGTCTGCCCGGTTTTAGCCTCATCCTTGATCTCGACCGAGACAGTGCCAGGTGAGAAGGTGCAGAGCGCGCTCTCAAAAATGGTCGCTGCCGCCAGGGGATCATGGAAGGTCACCATGTCGGCGCGCTCGAACCAGACCTCCGCGAAATCCAGGACCGGGCGTAGCAGGGGATGCGTGCAGTGCTGGCGGAACTCCGAGGCCGCCATACGGACCTGCATCGTCACATCCAGGCCAATAGAGCGGTGGATGGGCACAGCTGCGCGATAGACGATTTCAGCCGCGTAGGGATCATTGAGGGCGTTCCATTCGCGTCCAGAAGGAGCGAACTGTCCGCACATCAGCACCAGGCCCTTGAGGAGTTGAGGGATATCGGGATAGGTCGCAAAGAGCAGAGCGATATTGGTCATTGGGCCAATGCCGAGCAGAACAACCTCGCCTGGATGAGAGCGGATGGTTTGCTCCATAAAGGTGATCGCCTCACCCTGGGGGAAGTCGTGCGCATGTGCCCAGCGGTCGAGCGCGGCTGCCTGCGGGGACAGCGGTTGTTGAATGGGGGTGAGGAGGGGCTGTTCCACGCCAGGATAGATGGGAATATCCTGGCCTGCAATGGTGCAGAGGGCGCTTGCCATCTTCGCGCGCTTCTTTGCCTCACCAGTCACGGTAGTGATGCCCAGGAGATCGCACCTGGGCTGAGCCAGTAGATAGGCCAGGCAGACAGCATCATCAATGTCGCTGCCAATATCGGTATCAAGCAGGATTTTTATGCTCGTAGAAGGCTGTGAAGTCATTGCGGCGCGAAGGCCTCCTCGCTGTGAATAGTATGTGCCCTGGTATAGAGAGGACACAAGCTATTGTAAGCCATGCTCAGCCTTTTGCCAAGTGAGTACTCTGCAATCCTTCTTTGCATTGATGGTTAGATAAACAGAGAAGGTTCTACCACGTCCTTTCTAGCTGCTACTTGGCAGCCAGGCGCTGAATGGCGGATGTGGTAGAACCAGGTTCATCTCTATCCTGCCTGATTTTGCACTTGATTTTGCACCTGGTTTTGCCACTCACGCTTCCCTTGCTCGTCGAGTGCCTTGAACTCGTCGTCACTAAGAGTGACACTCGTCGCGGCCACGTTCTCCTCCAGGTGCTTCACCTGGCTGGTACCGGGAATAGGCAACGTCACAGGGCTGCGCTTGAGGATCCATGCGAGCGCGATTCCACTGGGTGTGGTATTGTGTTTGTGAGCGATCTCGTCAAGCTGTGAGCCAGCCTGTGCCAGGTTGCCCGATGCCAGGGGGAACCAGGGGATAAAGCCGATATTGTTGCGTGTGCAGTAATCAAGGACCTCTTCGCTCTGACGGTTTACCAGGTTATATAGGTTCTGTACGGTGACGACCTGGAAGAACTTCTGAGCCGCCTGAATCTCCTCCGTATTGACCTCACTAAGACCTGCATGCCGGATCAGACCTTCTTGCTGCATCTGTTTGATCACATCGAATTGCTCATCGCGTGGGACCTTGGGATCGATCCGGTGGAGTTGCCATAGATCGATGCGCTCGATACCCAGGCGTCTCATACTCATCAGCACACACTGGCGCAGATATTCGGGACGCCCAAGCGGGGGCCAGATATCCGGTCCATGCCGGGTTAGGCCGCCTTTGGTCGCGATCACGAGACCTTTATAAGGATAGAGCGCCTCATGAATCAGGTTCTCGCTGACCTCGGGGCCATAGCTATCTGCCGTATCGATAAAGTTTATGCCCAGCTCAGGAATCCGTTTCAGTGTGCGCAGGGCCTCCTCACGATCAGCGGGTTCGCCCCAGATGCCTTCCCCTGTGATACGCATGGCGCCAAATCCCAGGCGGTTGACGGTAAGGTCCCCCCCAATTGTGAACTGCCCGCTGGCTGCTGCATTACTACTCATAGCTCGTATTCTTTCATTTTTCAAGATGGACCTGCTGTAAGCGCAGGCATGTATGATTAGCGCAATCATTCGCGATCCTATCGATCCTAGCGACCTGCCGGTGATTACACGCTTTATAGAAACAGAATGTCTCAATAAAGAATGGGCCTTGTATTGATGGGAAGCTCGTCAAACATCATGGCGTACCCGTATCCGTGATATACTGAGGTCCCAGGCCTTATTCCATTCGCCAACCACCGGCATCTGATTCGATAAAAAAAGCAAATGAGGAAGACGACATAGCATGCTAGAGCAATCAGCCACATCATGGCACCAGAAGACACCTGGCGCTTCAGATATTTTAACGACCGGTATTCACCAGCAGCCAACGCAGCGGAGCTGGCTGCTGGTGACGGAGAATAGTACATACGCGCTGGGAGTTACAGAGGAGGAGTATGTACTCAATCTCTACTGGGGGGCGCGCCTCTCCTTCTTCTCCGATATCCCCGCAGCATCTATGCCGCCTGACAGATCATCGCAGGATGTCAGCCTGGCGCTCGCGCCTGAAGAATATCCCGCGTTTGGTGGGCTACGCTTTGGCGAACTGGCCGCGAAGATCACCTTCGCCGACCAGACACGTGATGCCGACCTCCGCTTTCATGATGCCGAGATTGGTGAGCAAGACGGTTTGCCTGCATTACGCATTCTGTTACAGGATGCGGTCTATCCTTTACAGGTCGCTCTGCTGTACCAGGTAGATGTCGCAAACGATGTCATCATTCGTTCCGCGTGCTTTACCAATCAGGGCGCAGACCCCATTGTGCTTGAGCGCCTGTTCTCCGCAGTCTGGCATCTGCCACGCCAGGTCATGCCACGTCGGCTGACTACATTAGGGGGACATTGGGCAGGCGAGAGCCGCCTCCAGCAGCAGCAGGTTGTGACTGGTACAACGCTGCTAGAGTCACGCAAAGGGGTAACGGGCTCGCATGCCTATCCCTGGTTCGCGCTGGATACTCAGGCCAATGAGCAACAGGGAGAGGTCTATTTTGGCACGCTGGCCTGGAGTGGTAACTGGGCCTTGCGCATAGCGACAACGATCACTGGGGCCACCGCTATTGGGGGTGGCATTCACGAGCATGATTTTGCCTGGACGCTGGCCGCGCAAACAAGTTTTACTACGCCCGATTTTGTGGCGGGTTTTACGCTTGATGGCATGAATGGGGTACGGCGTCGCCTGCATCGCTATGTTCGTGAGCAGGTTCTGCCGCAAAAGCAGGCTAGCCAGCCGCGTCCTGTATTGTATAACTCCTGGGAGGCCACGACCTTCGATGTGACTGAAGAGGGGCAATGCTTGCTGGCCGAACGTGCCGCCGGTCTGGGTGTGGAGCTCTTCGTCGTCGACGATGGCTGGTTCCCAGGGCGTGTGCATGATCGAGCGGGTCTGGGCGATTGGCGTGTCGATCCGCAGAAGTTTCCCCATGGCCTGCGCCCGCTCATTGAGCGCGTGAAGACATTGGGCATGCAGTTTGGCTTGTGGGTAGAGCCGGAGATGGTGAATGCTGATAGCGACCTGTACCGCTTACACCCGGATTGGATCTATCATTTCCCGCAACGCCCGCGCAGCGAGGCGCGTAACCAATTAGTCTTGAATGTGGGCCGTCAGGATGTACAGGCATACCTGCTTACGGTGCTGGATCAATTGCTCACCGAAAATGCGATAGATTTTATCAAATGGGACATGAATCGCCCTCTTGCGGAGCCGGGTTGGCCCGAATACAGCGCGCGAGGCGGGGACGCGCGTGAGATCTGGGTGCGCCACACGCAGGGCATCTATGCCATTCTGGATGCACTACGGGCTCGCCATCCCGACCTGAGCATCGAGTCCTGCTCCTCGGGCGGAGGGCGCGCCGATCTGGGCGTGCTCCGGCGCACAGACCAGGTCTGGGCGAGCGATAATACGCATCCTGACGCACGCCTCTTTATTCAAGAAGGCATCTCGCATATTCTGCCTGGTCGTGTGATGGGGGCCTGGGTGACAGATATGCCGCATGACCGCATGGTAAATGAGATCCCTGTACAGTACCGCTTTCATATCGCGATGATGGGCGCGCTTGGGATCGGCGGTCACCTACTGCATTGGAGCGATGAGGACCTCGCGGAAGCTACCCGCTGGATCGCGGTCTATAAATCGATTCGCCACCTGGTACAGGATGGCGATCAGTACTGGCTCCTTTCGCCGACGGCCAGCAAAGGCGATCTCGCAGCGGTCACGAGTGTCGCGCCCGACGGCAGTGAAGCGGTGCTCTTTGCCTTCCGGCGTAGCAACCCTTTCTGGGAGCCGCTTCCCTTCCTGCGCTTACAGGGCCTACAGCCAGCGACGCGGTATCGCGTGCGAGAACTGGGCAATGCCTCTGCATCAGAGATCGTCCTCTCAGGGGCCGCGCTCATGAGGCGAGGACTTGAACTGCCACTCCAGCGTGGTTCATACGCGAGTTGCCTCCTCCATATACGCGCCGAAGCCTGATAGGGATAACAGGCGGAAGCATGGGGCGTCGGGCCATTCGGCTTAATACTGTGCGTGCTACTCTAGAGTAAAAGAAGTGAGGGACTGCCTTGGCTGAAAAGTTTGCGGTTTCTCGGCGCACATCTCTGCCAGCATATTCGGATGAGCCGACTCCTCCAATACTTTTTCTCTCTAGCGAGGAGATGGGGTGGGATGGACTGGTAGCGCGTGCATATCACGAGCCAATGCAGTTTGAGGGGCTCATTGAGTCTGACCCTGACCTGCCCCATATTCCCCTGGTGCTGTTCGCTGGCGGGGCGATGTATATGGAGCGTCGGTCTGTGAACGGTCCCTGGAAGGGAGGGATCATACGTGCGGAAGATCTGATGCTGGCTCCCGATGGGAGCGTGTCCAGCGAGTTGCGCTGGAACGGCCTGACCTCCGAACCAACGCAGACTCTCCATCTCCATTTGAGTAAAGATCTGTTTGCGCGAACTGTGGAGGAGGTAGCTGACTGTGATCCCGCTCGTCTTACGCTGATCGGACGCTCAGGCTTCCAGGACCCCTTGCTGACACAGATCGGGCTTGCGCTGTGGCGAGAGCTAGAGCAGCCGACCCCTGCTGGAAAACTCTATGCCCAAACGGCGGCCCAGATGCTTGCAGTACATCTCTTGCAGCATTATACATGCGCGCCAATACATATAAAAGAGATATCACAGGGGCTGACACGCCAGCAAGTGCAACGCGTGACAGACTTCATTCAGGCTCACCTTAGCCAGGATCTCACGCTGGAGGCCCTGGCTCAACAGGCTGGTTTTAGTTCTTATCATTTTGCCCGCTTATTCCGGCAGACCATGGGGGAGAGCCCACATCAATTTGTGCTGCGCCAGCGGGTTGAGAGAGCACAACACCTGCTCAAAAAGACGAATGAACCCCTCGCTCACATTGCCTTAGAGAGCGGATTCGCCAACCAGAGCCATTTGACCCGGACCTTCAAGCGTTATCTCGGCCTCACTCCACGAGGCTATCGGCAGCAGGAGTAAATCCGCGCATATTTGTACCAGGATGCGCAAGAATAGGCAAGATTCCCTTCTTCCTTTTGCTCTATCATAGAAGCACGAAGTTGATGACAGAGGGAGATGAACTCTCATGTCATTCATATGAAGCGAAAGGAATACGCATCATGGCACTTGAACTCTACATGCTCGGCCTGATCACCCAGGATATGGGCAAAGCACTGGAATTTTATCGGCGGCTTGGTCTGGCCATTCCCGAGGGGAGCGAGAAACAGACTCATGTCGGAGTTAAGATGGGGAGCGGGCTGACCTTCTTCCTGGACTCCAATCCTTCTCGTTGGGACCCAGGGTTTGTCAGCAAGAATGAGCCAGGACACCTGGAAGCAGCCGATAGCTACCGCTCCGTTCTCGAATTCTACCTGGAGACACAGGAAGCGGTGGATACAAAGTACGCCGAACTTACCGGATTTGGCTACCAGGGCCTCCGTACACCCTACAAGACCTCCTTCGGGATGCACTTTGCGCTGATCGCCGACCCCGACGGAAACACCATCCTACTCTCCGGCGACCTGGCAGCAAGCGGGACCTCGAAAGACGCTTGAGGATCATCTCAGCGGAATGGGCCAGCAGTTCTTCGCTTCCTTGGCGGCCAGTTCAGCAACGCGGGCCTCTTCGCCGAAGCCAGTGAACATGGAGATGTCCATTGGTGAGGTAGAGTTAAGGGGCCATAGTATCATGGCGTAAAGGAGATGAATACCAGAATAGTCTGGTAAGCAGAGGTAACAGGAGAGAACTATCTTGAGTGAGATAGTTCTCTCCTGTTATGACTATTAACTATGCTGCAATTGCGTAGGAGTGAGTGCTAGTGCTGTTGATCCAGGCGACGCTGGATGGCGGAGCGCCTGCGATTGGCGAAGTAGCCGATATCAGCACAGCGCCGTTCAATGTCATGAATGGAAGAGCTGGGGGAGAGCGCAAGCACCCACTTGTGTTCCTGTATCTCAAGAATCTCCAGTTGATTTTGTAGTTCAGCGCGGGGAATAACCTGTGTGCCAGCGAAGGAGCCATCCACCTCAACCATTGCTACGATAATCTGATTTCCCTCTGTCTCGCTACAGACATTGGCAATGGTTGCCGCATGTTGGCGAAGGACTTCGGTTGCCTGAACAGTTCTCTGCGCTCGTTCAATAGCCTGTACAGTCCAAGTCATGACGTTGCCTCTCTTTCCTTTCCGCATCCAGGTAGTATCTTGGAAGGTCAGCCTATCTGAATGAAGAATATCGGGACATTGGTCTTCTAGGGGGAGTGTGTATGGGGGGGCATATCCTCTCTAGTATAGGTGCTTATTATCAATCCACCATTTGCCACAAAACATGCGCTATGTGATTTGTAAGCTCGCTCTGGGTAAGCTCACTCTGGATGTTTAATCATCCTACTATAGCAGTGTAGCATGAAATGGCACAGGATTCAAACAACATCCCCATCAACCCGCTTTGCAAGCCATGCGAGAGGAAATAAAAGCGAGTTTGACGGCAGTGTTGACAGCACTCCGCTAGAAAAACACGTGATTTTTGCGGTTTTTGGGCAATTTGTTATGCTTGTTGTTTCTGCTCCGATAAATGTAGTAAAACATATGCAAGCACAGTTTTACCGCATCGTTCGTTGTTGCTGCTTCATTCCCAATAGCCTCAAGACCCATGAGCCTTTTTGGTCTTACGTCAAGTCCACAGCCAAGTTTCCGTCCTCGTCCGAGCCAGTACCGCTGACGACTTGATCAATCAGCCCGATCAAGCGAAGGGCTTCGCCCAAAATATTCAAGGCCGCATTGTGATCTCTCTCCTGGGAGAATTGATAATAGGCGCAGTGCGCGTTTTGGCAGAGAAACACCCGATCAGAAAGCTGCATGTCTTCCCACTTCCACCCGCAACCGTGGCACGTTTTGCTGGAAGCAAAGAAGCGATCTACCTTGATCACTTGCCCACCACGCTGCTCCACTTTCGTGGTGAGCAAGGACAAGAGCTTGCCTAAAGCCGCATCCGAGAACGAACGGGCAAGCGTGCGATTCTTGAGCAATCCTTTGAGATTGAGATCTTCAATGCCAATGATTCCATAGCAATTTGCTAGCCCGGTCGTGAGCTTGTGGAGGACATCATCTCTTAAAGAGATGATGCGATAATGCAGTCGTGCCACCTGCCTGCGTGCTTTCTCACGGTTTTTTGATCCTGGTTTGCGACGATGCAACCGTTTGTTCGCCTGGCGCAGTTTCTTAAGCGCCGTTTTGAGGAAGGCTTGGTTCTCAACTTCCTCTCCTGTACTCAAGGTTGCCAGCCGATTGAGCCCCACATCGATGCCGATAGCCGCCGGCCTCTTCACAGAGAGAGGGTCAGGCATTTCGACCTGAATGGAAACAAACCACCAATCTGCCGTTTTGGTGATACGTGCGCCTGTGATCTTCCCAACAAAGTGTACCTTTTCTGCCATATTCACCCATCCGAGCTTGGGGACCCAGATCCGATGATCACCCAGCTCAAATTGATCGTTGGCAAGATAGAAGCTTGGCCTGCTGCGCTTTTTGCTCTTGAAGCGTGGACGGTGAGCACGTCCCTCAAAAAACGCGGCGAATGCCCTGCCCAACTCTAGAAAGGGCTGATCAGAGGCATTCTTGGTCACTTCCCAGGTCCAGGGGAATTGCTCGCGTCTGATCTCGTTGAATTGCTTCTTGAGCTTGTAAACAGTGGGTTTTTCTCCGGCCTCATATTGCTGGTTCCACTCAGCCAGCGCCCAGTTCCACACAAAGCGAGCAGTGCCAGCGGCTTTGGCAAAGTACACTGCCTGTTTAGCTGTGGGATGCAGTCTGATCTTATGGGCGCGAATCATACGGTTCTGCTCTTTCTTTTGCCTCATATTTTCTTCAGTATAGGACAAACGTTCTCATCTGTCAAGAAGCCCGAAAGCGTGGCATCTTGCCAATGGTTGATCCCTTTTTCCAACTTTTTGGAAACAGTTGCATTCTCTTTTGGGAATTGTTCAAGTGCGCGATATCTGAACCATTCATTCATACAAAACTCTCTGCAAGGTGTCCAGGCTTCAATAGTAAAGCGTTTATGGCGAGCCTGATGCATATCTTGATGTTCTGTTGGAGGTAAGTAGTCAAATGGGAGAGCAGAAGATTTCCAGCGAGGATCGTAGTAAGCATCTTCCCGAGCAGCCCAAAGAAGTATTTCCCAAATATCAGCACCTGGCTCTTCGTATAGAAGGTCACGCGAGTATTGCTGCATCAGAATCTGCATCGTGGGATGTGGTACGACCGTCTCATAATTATAGAGTATGGCTCCTTTTTGCCAGAAATGTAGCAGCCAACCCAATTCACGTAGATACGTATGTGATGGTGTGTCGACAACCTCCAACGTTTCTAGCTGGGGGCGTAAGCCCTGCGCTACCAGTTCAACAATCCAGACACCCACGGGATGCGCAACGAGGCATAAAGAAGCAAGCGCAGAGAAAAAGAAGAGAACTATTCCCACAGAAGAGACGAGAAATTCCTGAAAGAGTGTGGAGCCTCGAATGTTGTGTGACATCATCCTGTTGCCGTCTTTTTCTCAACATTCTCTCTCTCACTCTGGAGTGTCATAGATTGATAACATTTGCCGTAGCTCCTCTTTCATTTGCTCTCGCCAAGCCCTCGGTTCTATCAATTCTGCCCCTGGCCCAAGCCAGCGCAACAATTCGAAGACGATCGTCTGGTTTTCCTCTCCAATCGTCATGATCACTTGATCGCCTCTGCGCTCTTCAAATCGGGCATGCCGATAATACCAGTCTCGTTGGAGCCGTTCTGCCTGCAATCGCGTGAGGCGAATAATAACAGGCGCATTTCGTTGCCATTGATCCATCGCTGATCTCAGCCACGTGTGCCCTAAAAGAGGTTGGATATCAAACGCATGCGGGGGGGTCACGGTTTCGGAATCTCCTCTGAGAGAGACAACACGGTCTGCTCGCCACAACCTCATCGTGGCATCACCATCGCGTTTCCTTCCTACGAGGTACCAATGGTTCCGGTCCCAAAATAGTCCCAGGGGGATAACTGCTGTCTCTTGCCTCTCTGACAGATGGTACGGTGATCCGTACCGCACATGCACGAGCGAACGATCCAGGATGCCTTGTAAAAAGGTCGTGATGATGGAGCTTTCGGGAGTATCCCCATCCATTTGAGGAGCATGGGTGGGTTCTGGATGAAAGATATCACCTGGGAAGTGCTCAAATCCAACCACCTTCTCCGCTTGCATCAAGGTCATGCGTAAAGAATCAGGAACCGCTACCAGGAGTTTCTGAACAGCCGTTTTCACCTCGGCGGGGAAAGGAAAGGTATGAAGGCTCTGCAGCAGCGTTAGCCCTACCAGGAGCATGATGCCTTCGCCTCGCGAGAAGGTTAATGGAGGGAGGAAATAACCTTCAAGCAAGTGAATACCACCCCCATGTCCACGGCTCGTGTACACTGGGACGCCAAGCGCGCTGAGTGTCTGCAGGTCACGGTAAATGGTTCGTGTGGAAACCTCAAACTGCCGAGCTAATTGTGCAGCAGAAACAGATCTCTTCCTCTGGAGGATGAGCAAAATGCCGAAGAGACGGTCAATGTGAGCCATGCTTACTCTCCAAATATGACAGGATGTTGGCACAATGAGGTGCTATGCTAGCGCTATATCGCCCTTTGAAAGCGGAACCTCCCCTCAAATATGACAGAAGTATATCATACACAGCTCGATGCCGTGGAAAGAACATGTTTCGGTCAGAAAAAGGAGGAAGAGAGAATGGAGAATTTCTTTATGGCTCATCAAGAATTGCAGCGCACCCTCACGCTGTGGGATGGCGTGGCTCTTGCACTTGGGTCAATCGCTGGCTCTGGTATTCTGTACTTACCGTCACTGACCTATGTTCTTGCTGGTCATGACGTCCTGTTGGTGTGGCTGGGTGGAACGCTGCTTTGCGTGCCCATGCTGTTTATGTTCACCGATATGGTGCGACTCATTCCCAACGGAAGCGGCATTGAGGGCTTCATCGCTCGTGGCCTGGGTTCACATGTCGCTGCAACCGTTCCGCCGCTGTTTCTCTCAATTGTGGTGCTCGGCATTCCTGCGGGCGTCCTGATTGCGGGCTCGTACCTCAGCTCCGCCATCGGAGGGGGAATGGTCATACAGTTCGTGGGCGCATTGGCCATCCTGGTCGTGGCCATGACCACCAACCTTCTCGGTGCAGCAGTAGGAGCGCACGTTCAGCGGAAGGTGAGCTGGGCATTACTCCTGGTTGTGGTTGCCCTCTGTGCCCTCACCTATCCGCAGATAGACCATGGATATCGTGCTGTGTTCCCAGCAGTGAGTGCTCCTGAGCCTCTCTTATCTGGGATAGTGGTGGCTTTCTGGGCCTATGCTGGTTTCGAGAATCTGACGTTCATCGCTGGCGAATTCCGCAATCCCCGTCGCGACTTTCCGCTTGCCATGATGGCAGCTTTTCTTGTCTGTGGGGGGTTGTCTGTCGCATTGACCGTGATGATTGCTGCACTCATTCCGCGTAATCGAGTCAGTGATTTCAGCGGACTCTTGCAGCTTGCTGAACGTCTCACCCCAGCCTGGCTCGCTACCGGTATCATTGTTGCCTTCGCGCTCACCATCATGCAACTCAACACAGCGAGCTGGCTCTGGGGGATGTCACGGCTCCTCTACACCTCTGCTCGCACCAAACGATTGCCAGGCTGGTTCGCTCATCTTGATAGCCAAGGGCTTCCAAGGCGTGCAATCCTGGTCCTGGGCATGGTGTTTGTGGTCATGACAGGGATAACTGCTGTCTTTCCCAATGTGCTCGTCAGTGTTCTCACCGTGGCAAGTTCTGTCTTCCTGTTTCTCTACCTGCTCTGTCTCGTGTCCTACATGCGTGTCACCCGGAACGCTGGCAAACGTCTTGTCTATGCGGTGTTCTTCGTGTTCCTCTGCGCTACGCTGGCGAGCGTTGGCCTGAAGATTCTCTACCCCATTGCCATCTTCCTCCTGGCTTTATTGACATCGATCGTGCGGGAGCGACGGGGGATCTCGCATTTGCGCAAAGAAGAAGAGAAGGTGTGCCAGTAACAGAGGTGTGCTATTCGACGGCGCAGTCTCATTTTTTCTCCGAAGAGACGACATGAACAGTATCGAACAAGCATCCGTCACATGCACTTACGCTTCGTTTCAAGACGCCCAGTTAGCCAGGTGACCACGGATTTTCTGGAATGGCTGTGTGAGCAGGTCCAGGCGCAAGACAAGCACATGCTCGTGTTGATTTGGGATAACGTCTCCTGGCACGTGAGTAAGCGGGTCAAAACCTGGCTACGCCAGCACAATCAGACAGTGCTGCAAGAGACTCAAATCGGCAAACGTGGTGTACGCATCATCCCGTGCTGGCTGCCTACCAAAAGTCCCTGGCTCAATCGGATTGAGCCAAAGTGGATCCACGGCAAGCGAGCGATTGTCGAACCTGCTCAGTTTTTGACCGCTCAAGAGCTCAGGCAGCGGGTCTGTGGCTACTTTGGCTGTGAACTGGCCGAGCTCCTTACAGAGAACGGCCCAGAAAGCCCCGCTTTTTCTAAGGCGGGGATGAATGGGCGTTCCTTTCGGGCTGGTTGGGTGGAGGGGAAGCATCACTCTTCTTTCGTACTGTGTTCTCCACAAGATGAAGAAAGATCATCGTCTTCTCTTGTTTCACGCTTGCGCGCGAAACTCCTTTCAGTCAGAGCGCCGGATCCGGTATCCTTCTCTTCGACCTAACGTAATCGCACGGAGTTGCTTCTCACGAATCCATTTCCGAACGGTACGTCGTCGAGTTACCGGAAGAAGCCTGCCCAACTGGAATAGCTGTGTAGACATGTGAACGTGTGGAAAGACACGAGGGACGGGCAGCCGTCCCCTCTCTTTCTCAAGAGATACTCTGCATCGGAAGGCAAAGCACGTCATGAAGCGAGCCCGCGACACCGACCTTTCTTCTTGAACTCCCTCTCCAAGTCGATTGGAGCCAGGAACGCCAGGTACGTGCGCACCTGGAAGCGGCTCGGTGCCTCTACAACGCTCTGCTTGCTGAAGCCATGAAGCGGCTCCGGTGCATGCGCAATGATCCTGCATGGAACAAGGCGCGGGCTCTCCCACACTCGCACAAACAGAAACGCGCTCAGGCTTTTTCTGCCTTACGCACAAAATACCACTTCTCGGAATATGAGATGCACGAGTATGCCAAGCGTGCCCGTGTCTCCTGGATCGTCGACCACATTGATAGCACCATGGCTCAAACCCTTGCGACTCGCGCCTATCAGGCGGTCAATCGGGTCTGTGTTGGGAAAGCCAAACGAGTACGCTTCCGCAGCAAGGGACGTGGCATTGATAGCGTGGAGGGCAAACGCAACGACGCCGGCATGCGCTTCGTGCTGGACCCCAATGCGGGAGACGGTGGCTTCTTGATCTGGAACCAAGAGGTCATTCCGGCGATCATCGACTGGCACGATCCCGTGATCCAGCATGGTATGCGCCACAAGATCAAATATGTCCGCCTGGTCCGCCGCAAGGCTTCCTCGCCATCCGCTCAAGGGGCCGATCACGATGGCAACCGCTATGCGCGTCCAGCTCATCTTAGAGGGTCACGCACTCATCAAGAAAAAGCATGTGCAGACCGGAACCGACACGATTGGTCTGGATATCGGCCCCTCCAGCCTTGCCATTGTGCCGCGCGAGGGCAAAGCCGATCTGGTCACGTTCTGCGAGGAATTAACCCCGAACGCCCGAAGAAAGCGGCGCATCCAACGGAAAATGGACCGGCAACGCCGTGCCAACAATCCAGAAAACTACGATGAGCAAGGCCGGGTGAAGTCGGGCAAACGCCTGCGTTGGAAGGAGAGCAAGCGGTACCAGGCGACCAGGAGACAACACGCCAATGCTGAGCGCAGACTCGCCGCACACCGCAAGAGTCTGCATGGCAATCTGGCTCATCGCATCGCTTCGGTGGGGAACACGATCACCATAGAGAAAACCTCGTTCAAAGGATGGCAGAAGCAGTATGGTCGGAGCATCGGACTTCGCGCACCAGGGATGTTTCTAGGGCATTTGACTCGCATAGTTGCAAAAACTGGCGGCACCCTGCACGAAGCCTCAGCCTACCAGACCAGACTCTCTCAGTACTGCCAGAAGTCGGGGCAGTATCACAAGAAGCCAAGATCAGAGCGCTGGCACCAATGTCCTTGCAGATTCGGGCCGGTGCAGCGTGATCTCTACTCGGCATTCTTGCTTTCCTACCTGGAACCGCAGCAAACGATCCCCTCTCTCACCCAGCCTGTCTGGGAAGGTGCGGAGCCGCGCCTGCAAGCCGTGATGGAGGAGCTTCAACAACGTGCAAATGAGGGGCAGCACTTGCCCCGAAGCATGGGCTTAGTGGCTCGACGCAAAAGCGGAGCTGCCCGTGCCGGAGCGCGTCGGCTGAAAAGTCCTGCCTATCTCCACCAAGAGCCGGTTTCTCCTTCGGGAGAGGCCGGAAACGGTGGGTGAGGAACAGGAACCTCCGTGCATGTATGCCGGAGAGGCCTCAGACAAAAGGTCTCTTGATTATGCACTAAGTGCCTATCCGAATAACCTGGCAGTGCTTTCAGTTCAGCTTCTCTCTTTCTCTTGAAACTGCTGAGCAGCAGCCTGCATTTCTCCCCAGTGATCATCTGTCCAGTGACAGATGGCATACAACGGCTCAAGGAGAGTGAAACCCAGTGGGGTTAAGGCATATTCAACTTTGGGTGGAACAACTGGATACACCGTCCGTGCGACCAGACCATAGCATTCTAATTTTCTCAGCGTCTGGATTAACATTTTCTGTGAAATGCCCTCGATCATCCGTTGCAAATCGCTCAGTCGTCTCGCTTCCTTCTTAAGAGCAAAAACGACCAGAATCGTCCACTTCCCCGAAACTAATTCTAACCCCTGACTTGTTCCTTCAACCGCATTGAACTGGCCCGCCACCCTCTTTTCCAGCGTCTGTCGGTCCTTTGCCATGCTCTTCCTCCAAAATTTACTTTTAAGTAAGTATACCACCTTTTTGTTCGTACTTCACAAAAAAGCAGTACTCTGTTACAGTTCTGTCTGTCAAACCCAGGAGGGGTTGTGGCAAAGAGAAAGAATGCAATGCCTCTACAGAAAAGGCATACACTGTCTCTTTCAAGAAATGCAAATGAAACGTCAGCAATGCAGTATGAAAGATACTGGAGGTTTTCCCTATGCAGATTGCAAATATTCCCCATCCCCTGGCGATTACGATGTGGGATTTCTCCTGGCTTGAGCGTCGCTGGCCAGGAGCGGGATACGAAGATTGGGATTTGATCCTGGATGAGTTAAAGGAGCGGGGCTACGACGCTGTGCGCATCGATCCTTATCCCCATCTGTTAGCCATTGACCCCCAGAAGGAGTGGGAGCTTCTGCCGGTCTGGAACCAGCAGGCATGGGGAAGTCCTGCTCTCAACCGGGTCATCATTCAGCCGGCGCTCAACCAATTCCTTGCGAAGTGCAAAGCAAGAGAGATCAAGGTGGCGCTCTCAAGCTGGTTTAGACAGGACCGTGATGATATGCGCATGTTGCTCAAAACACCACAAGACCTGGGGCGAGTCTGGCGACATACGCTGGATAGCATTTCAGATGCAGGATTGTTCAGCACCATTCTCTATGTCGATCTCTGCAATGAATTTCCCTCGCGCTGGTGGGCCCCTTTTTTCGCTCCCCAGGCTGAGGCGAAGGCGAAGGTCGCCCGCGATACATCTGATGGCAGGCGCTGGATGCATGACTCTATCGCAGTGGTACGGACAGCGTATCCTGAGCTGGAGTATAGCTTTTCATTTATTTCTGAGATCGATAGCCAGCAAGATGTTTCTTTTCTTGATTTTTTAGAATTACACCTGTTCATGACTATGTGGAGTGATTTCGATGAACAGGTGGGCTATACCTATGAATTTGACGATTCGCAGGGATACGCAAATCTGGTGCAAAAAGGAGAAGTGCTCTATCGCTCCGAGCCAGAAAGATGGAAGAGAGCATTGAGCCACGGCATCGAACTGGCTGCGGAATGGTCGCGTCATGCACAGAAGCCGTTGATCACCACTGAGTGCTGGGGAGTCATCAACTACAAAGACTGGCCATTGCTCAATTGGGAGTGGGTGAAAGAACTGTGCGAGTACGGAGTGAGACAAGCTTCTGCAACGGGACAATGGGTAGCCATGGCCACCAGCAGTTTTTGTGGTCCACAATTTGTCGGGATGTGGCGTGATATAGACTGGCATCGTCGTTTGACGGATGTCATCCATCGCGGACCTCTCAAGGTGGAAGCTAAGAAGTGGCACAAGGAGAAATGAAGGAGCAGGCACCGAAGCCACGAAGTCGGAAACGCACGCCAAATAATTGCACAACGACAGCCTTTCGGATTTCCGATGAATTGTGGGCGATTTTACAGAGAACGTGGCGAGAAAGCCCCGGTCATTTGATGCCTGTCTCTTATACACATTTAACAATGGCAAAAGGGAGGCAGCATCAGATGCGAGACGGGAAGCTTGAGCTTACACATCTCTGTTTGTCAGCTCTTCTTTCCCAGACAGCTTTTTCAGCCGCGTTGCCAAACCCACGCGATGCGCAACGAGTGTGACCGGTAGCCAATCGGGGTAGAAATATGCCTCCTTGAAAAGAAAACACACAACGCTTCTCAACAAGGAGGGATACATGACCAGTATCGCCAATGGTTCGGTAAAAATCCAGACGACGTCGGAGCCCAACTTCTCGACCCCGTCCTGGTTTGGCGAAGTGGTGGTGATCAGCCGCTATCTGCGCCAGCACGAGGTCCTGAGCAAGATTAACGAGCAGGTGCGCTTTACGCGGAAGCGTTTTGGCCGCTACGAGGTGATCGATTTTCTCGCGGTCCTCTTCGGGTATGCGATCAGCGGCGAACGCGCCCTGGAGGAGTTTTACGAAAGCCTCCAGCCCTTTGCGATCCCTTTCATGACGCTCTTTGAGCGTGATCGGTTGCCTTCTCGTTCGGCGCTCTCGCGTTTTTTAGCGGCGTTGACGGAGGCACCCGTCGAAGCACTGCGTGCGCTTTTTCTCGCTGATCTGCTCGCACGGCCACTCACCCCTGGCAAGCAAACGGGAGGGCTGGTAGATCGAGCCGGGAAGACATGGATCGTGTTCGACATTGATGGGACGCGAGAGGCCGCCCGCCAACGCGCCTTACCCCAGACCGATGAACTTCCCCCGCCCTTTCGTCGGTTAGATGACGTCTGCGCGCCTGGCTACCGGGGCCGCAAACGAGGGGAAGTCGTCAGGACACAGACAACAGTATCGCAGGCGCATAGTTATCAATGGCTCGGCAGTTTCGGGAATCGAGGGAACGGGCGCTATCGGGAAGAATTGCGCAAGGGGTGTGCCTCCATTGGCCGGTACCTAACAGCGTATCACCTCGACGCTTCGCGCACGCTCCTGAGGTTGGATGGGCAATATGGCAATGGGGCGGTGCTCACCGATGTGGCCGGGTTCTCGTTTGTGACCCGCGGCAAAGACTATCACCTGCTCGACCACCCACTGATTCAGGCGCGGTTGCACTTGCCTCCCGATCAATTCCAGCAGCGCCCGGAAAGCCAGATGGTGCGCAGCCTCTACGATTGTCCACAGATCCCGGTGGGACCCGAGGGCGTGTCCTACCGAGTGGTCGTGGCCACGCATCCTGCAGGGAAGAAGAAGAGTCCCGTTGGGGTCACACGCACAGGCATGGTCTACGAACTGTTCTTCACGAACCTGCCACAACACGCCTTCACTGCCTGCGATGTGGTCGAGCTGTACATGCACCGTGGTGCCTTTGAGCCCATCTTAGCAGACGAAGGCAGACCAGGACCCCGACCGGTGGTGCAGTCATTCGGCCTGGGGACAAGAAGCCTGGCAGTGTGTGGCTCAATGGGTCTGGAACCTGCGTTTGGAACTAGGCCATCACCTTCATCCCGATCCGGTTCGTACGACCGAGTTTGCGCCTGCTCTCCCGCCTCCCTCAGCACACATGCCCCCTTCCTCCGGGTATGCTCCTCCAGAGGTGGGCTCTGCATGGAAGGCCGGTCGCTTCTCGGGCCGCGATTTCACGCTCCACCCAGATGGGACACTTCGCTGTCCAGCCAACCAGGAGCTTCATATCCAGGAACAGCGCCGAGAAGCCGACAGCAGCCTGCGCATCGTGTACGGGGCCAGCATTCGCAGTTGCCGGTCCTGTCCGTTGCGCGAGCAGTGTCAATGGCAGGGGCATGCCACGAAGAAGCCGCGCCAGGTCAGCCTGCTGCTTCATCCGCTGGCCGTTGGTCCCGCACCACTGCTCTGGCGGGATTGGAGCCGCAGAGAGCATCGGCGTGCCTGCCTGCAGCTCGTGTGTCACCAACACATCGAGATGTCCATCCCCCCGCAAGCTCCGGTCGCTTCGCCTCCCACTGCGGAAGTGGTCCTTTCTCGTGCCGAGCGAGCACACACTCGTCTCTGCTGGAAAGCGCGTCTGGCTCGCAATGCGCGCAGCCAAGCCACTGGCCAGATCACCATCACACTGTTCGGCGTTCCAGAGGGGTTGGCCACCTTCCTTCGCCTGGCCTCAGCGTCACAGGAAAGCATGCAAGCCTAGGGTTTTGATGGATGAGTGAGCAACGACTGGCGCCGGGCTCCATTGGAGCTGCTCAACTCAGGAAGAACGCTTTCAACGCAGGAGCAAGGACGTCGTCAGCCGGGCCGTGGTCCTGACCTGCCAGGAGACGGTGCTGAGCATTGGGCAGGATGCCCACGAGCGTTTGCGTTCCGTGGTGGAAAAACGCCGGGCTCGCTCCTCCGACCATGACCAGTGTGGGCACGGTAACAGAGGCCCGCTTCCTGAGGGTCGCGGGATTGCCGCTCATGGTCTCTCCCATGATAGTGCCGTCGTAGGGGAGCGTATGCGCTACCGCCTCTAACTGTGACCGCATTGGCCCATTTCGCATCTGGGCAACGAGTTCAGCAGGAACGCGCATCGCATCGATCAGGAAGTACTCAATCGCCTCGCCCCGACGATCTGCCGCGAGCAGGGCGTTGAGATGCTCGACGTAATCCTGCGGGATCGGGGGACGGCTCTGGTCGACAATGAATGGGGGTTCGTACAGCGCCAGCTTCTCGATCTTGCCTCCGAGCAGGCGCGCAGCCTCCAGGGCCAGAACTGCGCCGGAGGACCCACCAAAGACGCACGCCGATCCGCCAGCCTCGGCGATTAAGGCGTCGATGTCCTCGACCTCGCGCTCAACTGCGTAAGGTGCTCTGTCCCCGCTGTCGCCTCGGCCACGCCGGTCGTAGGCGAACACGGTGAAATGTGGTGCCAGGGCTCTCGCCAGCCCTGCTTCATCCAGGCGAGTCCCCATCGCACCAATCACCAGGATGAGCGCTGGTCCCTGGCCTGACTGATCGAACGCGATGGAGGTGCCATCTTTGGAAATGACTGTTCTCATACTGGTTCCTCTCAGGTGGACTACCTTCTGCTTCTCTTTTGCTTCGAGAAACAGTGTACCACCCTGGACCGAAAAAACTTCTCCTGGCTTGCTTTTTACAGCCGGAGAGATTGGGCTGAGAGCTAATGGCTCAATTTTTCTGAAGAGTGCTCCAGCACTCTTGTGTTGACCAGGGATGGTGTGACGATTTAGTCCCGTCAATCAGCTCGTTGCGCAAGTCGTGGGAATATGGACCCTACAATATACCAGATATACCTATATGCGCATGCGTGTATAGTGACCTATAGGAGTGATTGTCTATATCTTTACCATTGCTAACTCATCTTAAGCATAGGGCAAGAGGAAAGAAAGAGAGAGGCTGCGAGCATGTCACAGAGCGCCACAAATACTTATGACATCGAGGTACTGGTTGTAGGTGCGGGACCAACCGGCATGGTAATGGCGAGCGAGTTAAAGCGTCATGGAATGCAGTGTAGGATTATTGACCGCCTCCCCCAGCCATCGCACACGTCAAAGGCACTGAGTATTCATGCCAGAACGCTTGAACTCTTTGAGAAAATGGGCCTGACCAATAGCTTTTTGGCCGAAGGCGTAAAGGTGAAAGCCATGAACATCTATGGCGATAAGCATCACCGTATCGCCCAGATAAATATGCAGCATGTTCCCAGCCGTTATCCCTTCATGCTCTGCCTGCCACAATGGGAGACAGAAAATATACTCAATGAGCATCTCACGCGGCAGGAGATTAAAGTCGAGCGTGCAGTTGAGCTTACTGAATTGCAACAGACAGGAAACGGCGTGGATGTCGTACTGGAACATGCTAATGGGCAACGTGAGCAGTTGCGCACGCGCTGGCTGATTGGCTGCGATGGCCCTCATAGCACCGTGCGACATCTGCTAGGGTTCGACTTTAAGGGCTCGACCTTCGAGCAGTCCTTCGCACTCGCCGATGTTCACATGGGTAGCTATCTACCCGTTCACCAGGCGTCCTTCTTCTGGCAGGAAGGAGACTTCATAGGTTGCCTCCCAATACCACATGAACAGTACCGCATCATTATCGGGTATAAACCGGGAACCGAACCGAAAGGCGATGTAACGTTGGAGGAGGTGCAGCGCATACTTGAGAAGTGTGGTATGACCGATGTCAGAGTGCATGACGCTGTCTGGTCTTCGCGCTTTCAAGTCAATCAGCGCAAAGTGCATCACTACCGGCAGGGCTCTGTATTAATGGCGGGAGACGCCTGCCATATCCATTCGCCCATCGCTGGCCAGGGCATGAATACAGGCATTCAAGATGCCTTCAACCTGGCATGGAAGCTGGCGCTGGTCAGTCAAGAGAAGGCGCAACCACACTTGCTCGATAGCTATGAGGCTGAGCGTGAACGCTTTGGCCGCCTGCTTCTACGAGGAACGAACTTCTTCTCACGCCTTGCGCTTTCGCAGGGTGCACTCCCCTCACGCCTGCGTGATAGCGTCGCGCCCCTGGTCATTAGCAGCAAAATCGCGAGCAAGCGGATTGCAACGCTTATCTCACAGGTAGCCGCGTCATACCGCCGTAGTCCAATTGTCAGTGAATACCAGGAGGGAAATCTCTTTGGGGCGCTCAGGGAGCGGCAGCGTATGCCGATTGGGCATCATGCCGGTGAGCGAGCGCCGGATATGGTTGTTTATCTTGGCAAGACGCCTATGCGTTTACATATGCTTTGCCTGGGAACGCGCCATGTCCTTTTCTTCTTTGCGCACCAGCATGACCCCGAACGAAGCTTACAAGAATGGGAGGAGATGAATGCTATACTCAAACGCAGGCATAGCGACCTGGTGGATGCATTTCTCATTCTTCCTCGCCCACCAGAATCAAGCGATAGTGAGCGCACGCACATCATCTATGACGAAAACGCGGCCATTTATAAGGAGTACGGCATCACCGATGATGGATTAGTACTGGTACGACCCGATGGCTATATCGGCTTCCTTTCTCGTCCTGCCTCCCTTGGGCGGTTAGGGGCCTATCTCGATAGCATCTTTGTGGTCTCGCCGATTCCTACGCCCATCACAGTTACTCCCGGTAGAGCAGAGCACAAAGAGGTAAGCCAATAACTCCATCGCTCTTTGCTACATCTGTGCTTCAACTCTATCTGAGGTTCGGCTAGGATCTCTGCGAAAACCGATCACAGCGCCTACTTATTTTAGAGCAAGTTGGTAGTAAGCGCGACGAGTAGACAGATTTTAGGGTGAAGAGTGATCAATCGGTGTATGATGTTGCGTCATCGTGGCTCTCCCCAGCTTTTGATGAAAAGCTCAACAAGGCAGAGATGCTAAACTGGAAGGATGAAAACAGTATCAGTATTGAGCGCAAAAGATCAGATTGAGAAGGTAATCAAGCTCTTGATACCTGTCCCAGAGAAGCTTGAAATACATGAACTGCTGATCACATCAGAGGAACTGACACTGGTGCTGGCCTCGTTACAAAGCCTGGCGTCTTGTCCTGTGTGTGGGCAGGAAACTCGGCGTCTTCATAGCACCTACATGCGTACACTGCAAGATCTGCCTTGGGGATCGTTGCGCCTGCAACTCCATGTGCAGGTCCATCGCTTTTTTTTGCCAGAATCCCGACTGTAAGCGGAAAATTTTTACGGAACGGCTCCCGGAACTGGTGGAACCTTTTGCTCGTCGAACGAACCGATTGCGAGATGCCTTGCTCACAATCGCATGGGCATTAGGTGGAGAGGCTGGGGCTAAGCAATGTGCAGCTCATGCCATGCCTATCTGTGCCTCTAACCTGCTTTCTCTGCTCCGTCGTCAGGGGGTGAGCACTGCTCCGACTCCTCGAGTTCTTGGCGTCGATGATTGGTCTTTTCGCAGACTGCAAGCTGGAACACTGCTTGTTGATCTGGAGCACCATCGACCTGTGGATGTGCTGCTGGGCAGTGATGAGGAGGTTTTTGCCTCTTGGCTACGTGAGCATCCAGACGTAGAGGTCATAAGCCGTGATCGTGGGGCCAGTTATCAGAAGGGAGCCATGAAAGGAGCACCTCAAGCCAAACAAGTGCTTGACCGCTGGCATTTAGGCAAAAATCTGCGGGAAGTCCTGCAAAAGGCGCTTGCTCGGCAGATGGATGCGCTCCAGCAAGCAGGTGAGGAGGTCAAAGAGAGCAAGCAGGACCAGCCTACCGCTCCTGCCCAGCTCGCTCAAGCAGGGGCGAAACAACGCAAGTCACCGCGTCGCAAAGCGCCTTCTCCCAGTCCCCAACGCGCTTGGCAATTGGCCCTCTATCAACGGGTGCACGAACTGGCCGCCGAGGGGAAACCACAACGGGAAATAGCTGCCAGTTTGCAAGTCCAGCGGCAGACCGTGCGCAAATATCTGCGCATGCCTCAGTTTGTCGATCGACGCCATAGCCCGTCTCCATCCCAAGTCGAACCGTATCGAGCCTATCTGCAGCAGCGTTGGGAACAAGGGGAGGTCATGATCAAAGCGCTCTGGCAAGAGATCCAACAGCAAGGCTTTACAGGCAGCTACGGCAGTCTCCGGAACTTTCTCCATACCTGGCCTCTTCCGCAGGAAATGGTTGCCAGTCCTTCATCTCCTTTCGTTGCTCCAATTGCTCAGCGCGCATCGACAACCCGCACTCCCAGGCAAGCAACGCGGTTGCTCTTGTGCGAACCGGAAGAACTCCGAGAAACGGACATTGCCTACCGACAAGCTCTCTTTCGTTTGGCTCCATCTCTGGAGAACCTCTCTACCTTGGGGAAAGAGTTTCTCCAGATGATCAAGAAGCGTGACGACCAGATGTTCTTTCCTTGGTTAAAGAGGGCGAAAGCGAGTCCTTGCGAGGAAATACGTCGCTTTGCTCTGGGTCTAGAAAACGAAGCTGATGCGGCTCTCGCCGCCCTGACGGAGCCATGGAGTACGGGGCCAGTGGAAGGACACATCACCCGGCTCAAACTGCTCAAACGACAGATGTATGGGCGAGCCAACATTGACTTGCTCCGCTTGCGCGTCTTGCATGTTGCTTGAGCGCAATTTCAATGGAACCGATGGGATCAGGCTTGGCTCTGCATCGGTCGGCTTGTGTTGCTTTCCGCCTCACAGGAAACCTGATGGTCTTCTGTGAGAGTGATGGGGGGCACTACCCGCCACTACCCGCACAACTTCTGCAATGACAGGAGGAAGAGAACATCCCCGCACATCCCCAAGAAACAGTTGGAAGCCCTTTCACCTTTTTTCGCTCTTTCCTTGCACTTCTTCACCGTTCCTTCTTAACGCTACAATACTCGGCTCATCAAAAGTTGGGGAGAGCCGGAACTGGGACTCCCATCGTCCTGTATCTTCCAGGAGGCGCCCCCCATGGATGATAGGAGAGGAGGCTACGTGGCGACCGCGCACCTGCTCGACCTGGGGCACCGTCGCATTGGCTGCATTACTGCCCCTATGACATCATCGCCAGGCATCGAGCGCCTTCGCGGCTTTCAGTCCGCTCTGGCGGACTGGGGCGTGGAGTTTGACAAAAATCTGGCCGTTGAGGCAAGCTTTGATTATGCCAGTGGCCCGAAAGCGGTCGAGCAATTACTCAAAAACAATTTCAGCAACCCACCAACCGCTATCTTTGTACACCAGGACCTTAGCGCCATTGGCGCAATCACGGCACTCAAACGGGCGGGATTACGTGTACCAGAAGACGTGGCTGTCATCGGCTATGATGGTCTCGAAATCGCATCCCTCTATGATCCCGCGCTAAGCACTATTATCCAACCCGTCTATCAAATGGGTGTGCACGCTATGACGCAGTTGCTCGATAAGCTTGAAGGTAAGGCAACCGCCGAACTAGAAAAGTTAGATTGTACGCTCGTTGTACGCAAATCCACAGTCGCTACTTTAGAGCAGGAACGATACAGCCGCCCCATCGCCACTGGCACGCCGTGGCGAGACTGGGACATCGCAACAAAATAAACAACCTATAACTTTGAATAGCATTTTTTGATGCAATGTAGGCGCTTTGCTAACGGTCTACATGATGACTAGTCGTCCCGTCATGCCTTCGAATAGTAACGCGCCCGGCTGTCCTATAGTTGTCGTGGGGGGACATGATAGGGTGTAGGGCAAGGTAGATCGAAGGAGCGTGAGCGTCATGACACCGAGACAACTGCAAGGATTTGTCTCCATACGGAACAGAGGGCGTGCAATATACTTTGACTGCAGAATATACGCATGTCATAAGGACAGTAGTTACCTTTTAGGTTAGACAATGCCTGACGCAACTGACATATATCTCGTAGAAACTTGTCTGTAAAGCTTTTGAACTACTATCCTGTGATTTTAGCCATATTCTGGCAACGTCTGTGAAGGATATCCAAACATTTTGACAATCCGCAGACTCTTTAGCCCAGAAGGCAATTTATAGCAAACAAGCTATAAATTGATTTGTAGCATATGTTGGCAGCAATTCTGATTTGTGAAGCAACTCGTGGCAGCGCGTTGTCAATTGCTCACATCTCCCGAAATGGAGATCGTTCGTTGAGATTTGCGGCCACAATATGGATAACAGTGCCAGAATATGATTCAAAAGCTCTTCCGTAACTGCCAGAATATGGTTCACAGGCGCATTTGGAGTCGAAAATAACTCCAAAGAGTTTGTACCGACGCCCGGATCAATCGCTCTTATCGAACTTGCATCACAAGTTATTGGTGCAGGAAAAGCAGACTAGCCTGCAAATTTCAATTTGTGAAGCATATTACGCCGGATTTTGCCAACATAGTCTGCACGTCTCAGTGACACAGCCACACCATAGATGTATGTCGTTTGTAACATTGAGATCTTACCAGTACTACTTACAAGGAGGTATAGTATGTCTCTAGCAGAGATTGCTCGTACGGAGATGGATCGTCGCCTGGTACTGAAACTGCTCGGTGTCGGAGCCATGGGAGCTGCACTGGCAGCCTGTGGTGGTGGGTCAAGTGCAAATAGCGGACCCTATAAGGGTAAGTTCGTCATTATGAGCGCTAACGATCCCGCGCAGAACCAGCCCCTGATCAAAGGCATCGAGGCAGCCTTTCCCGGTGGGCAGGTGGTGTGGCGCGGATTGACTAGCGAGCGTTTTGTTGAATTATTTACCGCGTCAGAGGTCGCACACGATCAGATTGACCTGCTAGATCTCAATGGCCAGGACCTGCGCCGTTATGCCGTTGGCAACAGGCTGCTCACCCTCGACGATTTTTCCCACAAAGATCGCTTTGTGCCAGTAGCCTTAAAGACCTACACCGTCAAAAATAAGTTACAGGCGCTGGCCAGAGGAGGAATCAGCGGCTTCACCTTCTTCTACAATAAGAAGCTGCTAGCACAGGTTGGCTTTAAACAGGAGCCACAGACGTATGATGACCTGCGCAAGCTGGCCCTCGAACTCAAAAAGATCGGTGTGGCGCCCTTTGTGCATGCCGGAAAGGACATTTATCTCTGGCCCGTCTGGATGTTTTGGGCCCTGGCGCAGACCAGCAATAATCAAAGCGTCGATCTTACCTTCAAAACGCTGACGGGCAGCATGAAGTTTACCGATCCCGAGTATGTGGCCGCTCTAGAACTTATCTACAGCTATGCCCAGGATGGTATGTTCATCCAATCGGTTAACAACTTGGATAGCAATAGCGCGGTCGTGAACTTTACCCAGGGTAAGGCCGCCTTCTTTTATACCCATTCCAGCATTATTGGTACCTATCGCAAAGGAAGTTTCCCCAACCTGGACTTGGACCTGGTGCCTCCGCTGTTGGCGGTCAGCAATAGCAGTGTCAAGCGTGAGATGCCTGGGGGCACCGGTAGTGCGGACGCCGTCTATGCCAAAATAGCCCCTGAACGCAAACAGTTGGCCCTCAACATCCTGGACCTTATGACCAACGATAAATGGTCCAAATGGGCCTCAGATCAAAATGCCGACCCGGCTTCATGCAACAAAAATGTGCAGGCGAGCGCCGATCCTCTGGCATTGAAGTATGCCCACTCATGTGCGCCCATCCAGAATACCTACCTGGACTGGTACTGGCCGCCCGAGATCACCCAGGCCTTCCAGCAGAACATCCAGGGCCTGGTTTCGGAGACGCTCAAACCAGACACGGCGGCGCAAAAGATTCAGCAAACGATGGATGGACTGCGCCAGGATGGCTACACCTTCGCGAACTAAGGCTGCGCGCTGCTTTTATTAGATTGGAGTGTGGAAAAGCATGGCAAAATTCCAGCTTATCTCACAGGCGAAGTCAGGAACGGAGGCAATAGGACAGACGAGCGGTGGTCGCCCAAGTAGTAAACGGGCGATCTCGGTGCCGCGCAAGGTTGCGCCCTATCTCTGGCTTCTGCCCGCGTTATTGCTCTACGGCATATTCAAAATCTATCCCATGATATCGGGCATCGGGCTTGCGCTGCTCAAATGGGACGGCATCGATGACCCAGTCTTTATTGGCCTACGCAATTTTCAGCGTATGTTCAGCGATGACCAGTTGGGGATGGCACTGCTGCATAACGTGCAATATGCTATCGGCACAGTGAGCGGCAAGATTATCCTCTCACTCCTGCTGGCGGTCCTGCTCTCGCAGGAATTGCGTGGGCGCAGCGCGTATCGCACGGCATTGTTTATGCCAGTGGTGATGTCGTTTGTGGTCGTCGCACTGATATGGGCCTGGATGTATGATTATCAATTCGGCTTGGTAAATAATCTTCTGCGCGCTGTCGGCCTGGGGGCGCTGGTGCAGGACTGGCTGGGTAATCCACGATTGGCGCTGTGGTCCGAGATAGTGGTCGACATCTGGAAGTGGTATGGCTTCCACATGGTCATCTTCTTGGCTGGCCTGCAGACGATACCGGTCGAACTTCACGAGGCTGCACGCGTGGATGGCGCTACGCGCGTGCAGCAGTTTTTTCGTATCACTGTTCCGCTTCTGCAACCGGTGATGCTGATCAACGTGATGGTCTCGCTGGCTGGTGCCCTGAACGCCTTCGACATACCCTACCTGATGACCGAGGGCGGACCGGATAACGCAACGAACGTGATCGGCCTGCATATCTATCTCCAGGCCTTCAAGTTCAACGAGTTGGGCTACGGAGCCGCGCTTTCGTATGCCCTGTTTGCCTTGGTCTCCATCGTTGTGTTGATCCAGCTCAAATACATGGCTCCGCGCAATACAAACATAGGAGGGAACGGCTAATATGCGTGCCTCACTTCAGCTATCCGATACGTCTCATGCCAAACGCGCGCCGTTCCTCCTGCGCCGAGCGGTGCCCAGGCTGATCAACCATATCGTACTGTTCCTGTTCTCGCTGATTATCGTCTACCCTATCATCTGGACGGTGATAGCTTCCTTCAAGACGCAGAGCGATCTGCTATCCAATATCTGGGGTCTGCCCCGGTCGCTGGCCTGGCAAAACTATACCAACGCATGGCAGACGGCGGAGCTGGGCTACGCGCTCTTTAATAGCTTCCTGGTGGCTGTCCTGACGACGCTGCTGGTGGCCGTACTTTCGGCCTTGGCTGGCTATGCCTTGAGCACGTTTCGCTTTCGCTTCGCTGCCGCGATCCTGCTTATATTCGTGCTGACCATGCAGGCGCCGGTACCGATTATTCCGCTCTACGTCTTGCTCGTTCAGCTCAATCTGACCGACTCTTACCTAGGGCTGATCATTCCTCTGGCCGCGGCGGGGTTGCCGATCTCGATCTTCATCTTTTGGGGCTACTTTCAAAGCATTCCCCATGAACTGCGCGACGCGGCCGTGGTGGACGGTTGCAGCGAATTGAATGCCTTTGTGCGCATCGTGTTGCCAATCTCGGGACCGGCCATTGCGAGCGTGTGCATTTTGGAGTTCCTGGCGGCCTGGAACGAATACTTCTTGCCTCTGATTATAATCCGCACGCCGGAGATGCGTACCCTGCCTCTGGCGATCCAGGTGTTCTTCTACGCCTATCGTACTACTGATTTGGGGCAGGTATTTGCGGCTTTAATGGTTGGTGCGCTACCAACGATTATCATATACTTATTCTTGCAACGTCTGTTTATACGAGGTCTTACCTCGGGAGTTGTGAAAGGATAGTCATGAAACTTAGTTTTCTCACCAGCAATATCGCTGATCTGGAAAAAGCTGCCGCTTTGGGCTTCGATGGTATCGAACTCAACGCGCGCGCCTTTGGCAATCCGGCTGAAGGTGAACTGGACCGCGAGGCCATCGCTAGGACGAAGCGGCTTGCTGAGAAACATAAGGTTTCCGTCAATAGTATTGCCTATTATGACCTAGCCTGGGGAAGCTTTTCAGCGCCCGAGGCCATCACGCAGGCCTACGCACGCGTTTTTGACGCTGCGGAAGCTCTGGGCATCAATGTTATTGCCAGCATGGGCGGCTTCGATGCTCAGCGCAACTGGGAAGGCAATATCCAGCTCTTCGCTGAGCGCTTTGGACCAATCACAGCGCTGGCCGAAAAACGTGGCATGCTAATCGCGCTCGAAAACTGGATGTCGATCCATGGTCGCCTGCCCTTCAATCCGGTCAACATCGGTGGCTCGCCCGATACCTGGAATGCGCTCTTTAAAGCAGTGCCATCGAAGGCGCTGGGCCTGGAGTTTGATCCTTCACACCTCTACTGGCAAGGGATCGATCATATCCGCGCGCTACACGAATTCAAGGATCGCGTCTACCACGTGCATGCCAAAGATACCGAGATGTTGCCGGAGCGGCGCTATCGCGGCGGCGTAAATGGTGATTACTTTCGCTTCCGCATCCCCGGCTACGGCGAGATCAACTGGGCACAGTTTATTTCGGCGCTGGACGAGATTGGCTATACCGGTGATATTGCCATTGAGCACGAGGACCCAATTTATTGGAACGAGCGTTTCGACGAGGGATTGGACCGTGGCTGGCAGGTGCTCAACCCACTCATCCATCCTCAGGAACGCAACTGGCAGACTACCATTACATCATCACATACGCTCTAGCAATAAAGATGGAGAGTGTGCTGGTGTGCCTGAAGAGCACCAGCACACCCCCGCCACAGCAGACTATTTTCACGAAGGAGTTCGTTATCTATGGCCGCCAGACCCAAAATTGGCTTTATCGGTGTCGGCATGATGGGCCAACTGGCTCATCTCGCCAACTATGCCCGTTTACGCGATAGTGGCGACTGCGAGATCGCCGGAGTGAGCGACCTACAGCCCTTGCTCGCGCGAGCTGTAGGCAAAAAATACAACGTTCATGTCTACGAAAATAACGCGCAGCTCCTGGCTGATCCAACTGTTAACGCGGTTGTCTGCATTCAGCAGTGGCCTAATAATTATCAGCTGGTGAAGCAGATTCTACAGGCAGGGAAATCCGTACTTACTGAGAAACCGATGGTCGGACGTCTGGACGAAGCACAGGAGTTAATGGCGTTGGCGCGGGAGAAAGGGCTGCTCTACGCGGTCGGCTTTATGAAGCGCTACGATACCGGCGTTGAACTTGCCAGGCAACTGCTGAATGAGGTGAGAGCTAGTGACGAGCTGGGTCCGCTGCTGAGCGTTGACGCACAGTGCGATGGAGGAGATTGGCTACAGAATACTGGCACGCCGATTAAGGTAGACAATACAACGCCACTACCTCCCTTGTGCCCAACCTATCCGGATGGCTGCACTACTCCACAGCAACAGGCTGCCTATGGCTACTTGGTGAACATCTTCGCGCACAACATCAATCTCTGCCATTACCTGCTTGGTTCCGAAATGACAGTTTATGCGGCCCAGTTCCAGGCCGATCACTCGATGCAGGCGTTGTTACGTCATGAAGGAGTGCCAGTTACAGTACGCGGGGCCAGCAGTTTCTCGCCGGATTGGCGTGAATATACGACCTTCACCTTCCAAAGGGGTGAGCTGATTATTAAGACGCCAGTACCGATGAATCGTCAACAGGCGGCCAGGGTAATCGTCACGCGGTCGAGCCAGCGAGGCTATGTAACAACGGAGTATCACGCGCCGATCGACTGGGCTTTCTTCCGCGAAGCGCAAGGCTTCGTACGTGCTCTAACAGGCGAGCAGCTGTTGCGCGCGCCAGCGGAAACCTGTCTATGGGACGTACGTGTTATGGAGCGTATTATTCAGATTGCGGAGGTGCTATAAGTTATGCGACGTGCACAACTGACTATCAACTCGGTCTCGACCAGACACGGGGGATTGGAAGAGGCTTTGGATGCTTATGCTAACGCAGGCTTTACGCTGGTCGAGTTTGTATTGCCACAGCTTAAAGCGTACATCGCGCAGGGCCACACTCTTGACGATACGCGCGCTTTACTGGCACGCTACAACCTGCAGGCAATCGGCGGCTTCGAGACTGCGATTATCTGCTTTGGCTCGCCTGAGCAGCAGCGTGCCAATCACGATCTGCTTTTGAACAACGCTCGCCTCATTCACGAGCTGGGCGGCGGTACGATGGTCATCGGCACTGATGGACCTGAGCAGGTCACGAGCGATACCCTGCCCATAATCGCGGAAAATGTGCGCGATCTGGCCCGCGGGATGGAGGGGCTACAGGTCGCCATCGCCGTCGAGTTCAACTGGTCGCCGGTCATCAAGAGCCTGCATAGCGCTGTGCAGGTCGTGCAGCAGGTCGCGCATCCACAGGTGGGCATTCTCTTTGATCCCGCCCATTACTACACTACTGTAACTAAGTTTGAACACCTCACAACAGAGATAGTTCCCTTGATCAAGCATGTTCACCTCAACGATATGCGCGACAAACCGGGCGATCTCAGCAACTGTAATAGTGACCGCGTATTACCGGGACAGGGTGTTCTCGACCTGCGCGCTATCATAGCCCGCCTGGAAGAGTTTGGCTACCACGGCCTCTACTCCATCGAAATGTTTAACGAGGACCTCTGGCAACTGCCCGCCGCGCAGGCCGCTGCACAATGCTATCAGAGCTTGCTGCCATTGTGTAGCGATTAACGAGAGGAGGGGAAGGCATCGCGATCATGGGTGGAAACCCATGATCGCCGTCTCAAGACTCCCGAGCTCCTGCGCCTGTAGGGGGAGGGGATGAGGATGAAGAATGTGCTCAAGCGGGCCCGTGAATTGAGTGGATATTCGCAGCGGGAGATTGCGGACGCATTGGGTGTTGCGGTGACGACGATCAGTCGCTGGGAGAATGGGCATGTTGAGTCCATGCCCTACTATCGGCGCAAGCTAGCAGCGTTGTATGAGAAGAAGCCAGGGGAATTGTTTCCCGCGCTGATGATAGGAAAGATGATAGATCTTCCCCCGGAGGAGCAGCAACCTGAAGGACGGGGAAAGCATCCAAATTTTCTTCGACGAGAGCGTCGTCTTCGCAATTGGAGCCAGGAGGATCTCGCTGAGAAGATTGGGGCAGCGCGAGGAAGCATCAGTCGTTGGGAGCAGAAGGAGCAGGGCGCAAAGCGGTTATGATCGAGGAAGGGGTCTCAGCTTGAAAGACCCGACAGTCTCACCTTTCCCCACCTGCCTTTCTAAATCTACTCAAATGTGCTTATGCACCCTCGAATAGATTCAATTGCTGCACTTGGCCCTCACAGGAAGTCCCCATGACTTCTACGCCGCTTTGGGTCACCTGCAGCACATCGCACTCAGGACAAGCCTGAGTGTATGGCCCTCGCCGGGCAAGGAACCTCGTCAAGATGTTGTGAGCACTATTCTCATCTCGATCCATGACGAGTCCACATTCCGCGCACTGATACGTCCGCTTCCACAGTGGCATGGCTTGCAGATTCCCACAGCCACTACACTGCTTGGACGTGTTACGCTCATCTACCAACTGAAGCTCTTTCCCATACAACTGGCATTTATAGGTGAGCATTTGGACGAAGGCATACAAGCCCCAGTCATTGTAGACTGCCCGATTGAGCGCCTTGTTTCGCTCCTGATGCTCTTTCATGACCATGTGCCGTTGGGAAAGATCGCCCACGACGACAGTTCTCTCAACCAATCGCCGTGCGATGAGATGCGATGCCTTGTGCAGGCTATCGCGCTGTTTGTTGCGCTTCCTCTGCGACACGCGCTTGTACACCTTGCTCAGATGAAGATAACGACGCGACTTCTTCTTGCACTTGCTGCGTTTCGAGCGAAGCCGATCCAACTGTTTGTTGTACCAACGCGAGCCTTTGAACCCACCGATGTGATAGATCCGGCCCTCTTGCGTGACCCCAGTTGCCAGCGTCTTGATGCCCAGATCGAAAGCCACGGTGTTGCCATCGCGTTTGGCTTGCTCGGGCTCTCGGTAGCTGAAAGAGGCGTAGTAGTTACCTCTGCCATCGCGACTGATCGCCACCTCTCGAAAGCCTTCTGGAGGCAGTTCGGTGAGTGCGGCACGGATGGCAGGAAAGCGTTTGTGCTTGCCCTTGCCTCCTGTGGGCAACATGAGCGTGTTTCCCTCAAGCGTGAGATACATCGCCGGATAACAGAGGGTAAAGAAGCCATGGCGAGGGCGCACGCGGGGAAAGCCTGGGGTTTCCCCATTGGCGACGCGACGAAAGAAGGCTCGCATGGCCCCATCCAGGCGATAGTACACTTCCGCAAGCAATTTCCCATAGACCTGATTAAGTTCAGGATCATGGGCACGGCTCTCGGCCAGCGTTTTCTTGCAGGCGTTGAAGCGCCACTTCTCACCGTCTCGCAATTTCATCACCCACCAATTGTAGAGCCCTCTGCATTTTCCTTGCATGAACTCAAGGGTAGCCATGTCTTGCTCGCTGAGGTCAAGTTTGATCTTTTTGCAGAGGAGCATGAAAACCCCTTCCCTTTCAACACCACACTGAGAGAGAGACGTCGCCTCTTTCGCTAGAAACATCAGATATTCTGGTTTAGAACACTTTTTCTTGTATGGTGCGTGTAGCATACCATGATATCGTCTCTCTGTCAACGCCTCCAAAGGTGGACAACAAGCACACCTTTAAGCATAGTCGCGCACATTTTCGATTGCTGCTCTTACGCTCCTTTCCCATCGAAAGGAGTTTTTGAATGAACGAACCAATCACAACCATCGACCCGCGATACAGTGATCCAAACGCCGTTGCCACTCCATGGGAGGAGACCTGCCGCGTGCTTGAAACCGCCGAGCTGTTTTGGCTCTCGACAGGGCGAGCTGACGGTCGCCCTCATGCCACGCCGGTGGTTGCCGTCTGGACACGCCTTATGCTTCCCACTGGTTTCTAGGAGGGTAATCATGCCAACTCGCGCAGAGATTTTGGACACACTTGCGGCATCGCAGATGCAGGTCATGGCGTTTTTTCAAGGGCTGAGCCCGGAAGACCTGGAGCGCCCGGCAACGGCGAGTGATGTTCCCGGAGAAGCTCCGTGGCGCGCCAAGGATCATTTGGCTCACCTGGTGAAAAGCGAGCGCAACATCCAGCAATTGCTGTGCCGTGCACTCGCCGGCGAGACGCGAAACGTTCTATTACGTCTTCAATACCTGGTAATTGGCGCGAAGGTTAGACGCTTTTTAGCGCGAAGGGTGGGATTTTGGCGCGAAGGTTGAGCACCTCAACCATTGGTCGAGCGAGAACCCGCCTCGGAAGCGGCTCACGAATCTCGAAAGCTGTAAATTCAGGAGAGGAGGCAAAAAGCGGCCCCAGGACTGCATTCTACCAGGTGGAAGACGCCATTGTAATCCCCTGTCAGAGCGGGCCGCTCTGACATCCTACTTCGCAGGATATCCACTTAGGAGAGTATAGATGTTTCTGTGCCTTCAATACAAGCCAACCTCGAAGGGATAAAGAGGGGTAGTACCTCATTGCGCATCCCGTGGGAATAGCCAAGATGTATCAATGAGCAACCGAATTTACAAAAACGATTTGCAGCCATCCGCTTGTGGAGCGGCTTGATTCGTTACCAATGGCTGTGCTGCTCAACCTTCGCGCCAAAATCCCACCCTTCGCGCTAAAAAGCGTCTAACCTTCGCGCCAATTACCAGCAACCAGAGGTAAGGCTAGGATCACTACAAAAATCTATCACAAGGTTGCCTTGTGATAGATTTTTGTAGTGATCCTAGCCTTACCTCTATATGAGATATTTCGTTAAAAGTGCGAAAATGATATAACCATGCAAAACGAGATGAAGCGGCTTAAGCCGCTTCATCTCGTTTTGCATGGTTGCTAGATCTCTCTCAACGCTGTTTGGGTCATCCCAAACAGCATCGCCAGAGCCAGGAAGAGTCCACCGAACGGAAAGAGGATCGCCGGGCCGAACTGGTTCGAGAGCACGCCAGCCAGAGCGACCGAGAATGGATACATCCCGAAGGAGCAGAACATCAGCAGGCCCATGACACGCCCCATCAGATGGCTCGGGATGTTCAGTTGGACCGCAGTGAAGAGCAGGATCGTGAGGCCGCTGTTGGCGATGCCGCCAATCAGCATACAGACGATGGCTCCAGGGATGCCCCCAATGGGGAGAAGCGCAATCATGGCAGCCACGATCAGGCCACCCAGGAATACGATCAGCCCTTTGTGTTTGCGTTTGCCCAGCATGCCAGCGAAGATTGCCCCGACGAGCGCTCCTGCACCCCAGGCTGCCAGAATAACGCCATAGCTGCTCGCACTTCCGTGCATGGGACTGTGGATCAACGCGGGCAGCGCGACCTCTACCAGGCCTCCTGAGCATAGGCTGATCACAATAAAAAGCAGCAGGGTTACCTGAATAAGCCGCGAGGTGCGAAGATACTGCCAGAAGCTGATCCGCGTACCTTGCTCCTGGGTACTGGCTGATGGATTCTCTCGGCTTGCTCCTGCCTCTTTTGTGCTGGATGTGGCACGAGAGGGCGTGCGCATCAGGGCCAGCGAAAGCGCCGAAACGAGGAAGGTCGCCGCGTCGATGGCCAGGGCCGCTCCTGCGGTGAACGCGGCCATGACCACGCCAGCGAAAGCCGAGCCAATCAGGTTCGCACCCTGCATCGAGGACATCATCAGCCCATTGCCAGCTTGTAGGTTCTCGTTGCTCAGCGTATCCGGCAAGATGGACATAGAGGCGGGTGTGAATGCGCCCCCAAAGGCTCCCAGCGGCACAGCGATCGCGCAGAACTGAAAGACGGTGGGATGTCCTCCCAGGGCCAGCGCCGCCAGGAGAGCCATCAGCAGCAGACGCACGGCATCCGCCATCAGCATGACCCGCCGCGGGTGTAGGCGATCCGAGAGCCAACCGCCCACCAGCATGCTCGCCGCGCGGGGAATACCGTAGGCGGTCAGCACAAGACCCAGTTCCTGGGCGCTGCCGCCCGTCGTCAGGACGAGCCACGGCAATGCGACGGCATAGAGCGCATCGCCGAGGACGGAGATCGTCTGACCACCAAAGAGCAGCGTAAAATTGTGCACGCGAAAGGGGTGAAACATCCCTCCCCCAACTGGTTGGGCCGCGTTGGGTTCCCGGGAACCAGCCTGCGCGAGGACCTCGCCGTCCTGCTTGAGCAGCGTGGGCGGTTGCGCCACGCTGGGAGACACTGTTTCGTTCTCTGGAGGCATATCTGTTGACATGGGAATGTTCCTTTCCTGTGCGAGGGTCTCACCGTCCTGCTTGAGCAGCGTGGGGGGGTTGCGCCGCGCTGCTGGACACTATTTCGTTCTCTGGATGCATATATCGCGACATGTGAATGTAATTTCCTGATGCTCCGCTTGGTTCTGGCGCGTGTTGCTTCACTGCTCCAACCAGAGGACCGTTCCGTCCCTGCACGTGCTCCCGTTTCACCTAGTCTCCAGGTATTTCCGGATTACACTCACCGCTTCGCTCACCCCATCCTCCGCTCTAATCTTCGCTCCCAGTTCCTCGGCCTTCCCCTGCATCGCGCGATTAGTCGTGGCTTCGGTAATCGCCGCTGCCAGATTTTCGGCTGTCAGTCTCGCTCGGGGAATCAGCCTGGTGCCTGCCCCTAACGCATGCACGCGCCGCCCCCAGAATGGTTGATCGGACAGCATGGGCACGATCACTGATGGCACCCCTGCCCGCAGGCTCGCGGCCGTTGTCCCCGCCCCACCGTGATGCACCACCGCCGCCATGCGCGGGAACAGCCAGCTATGCGGAGCATAGTTGAGCAAGAATACGTCTTCTGGCAGATCCGACGCCCCAATCCCTGCCCACCCACTGAGCAAGATGGCCCGCTTTCCCGTCCGCTTCACGGCATCCAGCAGGAGACGGGTGGTGGCTTCCGGCTGGCGTTCGCGCATACTGCCGAAACCGATATACACCGGCTTCTCACCCCCGGCCAGGAAATCACGCAATGCTTGGGGCACTTCCCAGCCGCTCTCCTCATCAAAGAGATAACCGGTGATATGATGCTGCGGCTGCCAGTCAGCAGGTGGGGGGAGCACCGCAGGGCTGACCAGCAACACCGAGGGCGTGGCCTCGAGCAGGGCACGATGCTTCACCCAGGTCTGTTTCGGCAGGCCCAGATAGTGCTTGCGAACCTGATTGCCGTACCTACCCATCACCCACCACTGCGACCGCCGTACCACCCCACCAGCCCATTGATTGTAGGTCGCAGCCGGCATGGGAAGCCAAGTAGGTCGTTCGGGGAACATGCCCAGGAACTCGGTGGTGGGAATCCAGGGCTGCAGATTCAGGTGGAGGAAGCGAACGTCCGGTGTTTCCAGAGCACCATTTACCAGCCCCAAGAGCCCTTCGTTCACCAGCACGATATCGCCAGTCTGAATCACCTCCGCGATTTCCTTGCCCATCTGAACCATCGTTTGCGTCATCCTGCGCATCCAACGCATCGTCTGCAGTGGTGTGCGGTTGTTAGCCTGCTCATCGAGCAACGCTTGCATCTGGAAGCTGAGTCCGGCAAAGACGATCCCTCGGCCTTCGACCCATTCTCGGAAGGACTCCTCGGCGACCAGCACGACCTCATAGCCGACTTGTTGGAGGGCTTGCCCCAACACGACATTGGGGCGGACATCTCCCCAGGACCCGGTGGCAATCATCACGATACGCATGGTGTTCTTCTCCCCACGTCTGGCGTGTGTTATAATGCAAATCACTTGATCATCCAGCAAATCCTCTTGGATTTATGCTAGTTTCACAAGCAATATCACTTAATAATTTACCTTGATTAACAAGATAAATATACCTTACAGGAAGGTGATCATTTTGTCAAGGGATTTACAGGGAAAATCTCCAGAGACGCTCGCCAGATTGACGCGAGAGCTGAGGCAGTGCTATGGACTGGGCGCATCCTTCTTTCGGGCGGCTGCCACTCGCATCGAGATGACAGACACCGACATCCAGGTCCTCGATCTCCTGGAGAATGGGGGGGAAGCGTCAGCCGGCCAGCTTGCAGATCTCATGGGACTCACCACCGGAACTTTCACCGGCATCCTCAACCGGTTGGAGAAGGCCGGCCTGATCCAGAGGACTCGCGACCCTAACGATGGCCGCAGAGTCCTCGTTCAGCTTGCCTCGGACACAGACAGCCGGCATAACCGTGGCCCGCTGTTCGATGCCCTCGGGAAGGCATGGGAGGACCTTGCGTCGCACTACGACGAGGAGCAGCTCGCCTTCCTCCTCGCGTTTCTGCAACGCAGCAACGAGATCGCTCGGCAGGAAATTGCCCGGTTGCGAGAAGCGCCAGAGGGCGAGGGAGGGATCTTCTCCGCGCCGCTGGAAGCACATGCTCACGGTCGGCTCGTCTTCGCCTCCGGGATCACTCGGCTATTCGTGCGTGCGGACGACAACAGCGCCACCCTCTACCAGGCCCGTTTCGAGGGACCGGCGCCCAACGTGAAGACCAAAGATGGGGTGGTCACGATCCGCTATCCCCGCTATCTGGGGGTGGTGGACTGGAGGCAACGCGCATCCGAAGTGTCCCTCAACGTCGCCATCCCCTGGCAGATCGTGGTCCAGGGCGGGGCAGCGGACATCACCGCTGAATTAGGTGGTCTCGATCTCGTCGGGCTGGAGGTCAAGGGGGGACTCAGTTCCATCCACCTGGAGCTTCCTGTGCCCTCCAGGGTCGTTCCCATCCAGATCAGCGGGGGAGCAACAGTGGTGACGATTCGACGTCCGGGAGGGGTTGCGGCCCGCGTCCACCTCAAGGGGTGGGTCTCCGAATTGCGCTTCGACGATCAAACCTTCAGTCATGTGGGCAACGACGTGCGGCTCCAAAGCTCGGACATGGACCCCACGGCCCCATGCTACGACATCGACGTTGCGGGCTCCGCCAGCAACGTCACCATTACCGCGGGTTGACACGAGCAAACGAGCCACCGCTCGATTCAGGGGCATGGAAGCCGTTCATTTTCGGATGCAAGGCTTCCGCTCAACTCGCAGGAGCTCGCTAGTTATATGGTACGTCGTATCCTGGACTTTGCACATTTTTACTGAAGAGCCTTTTTGACCTCTGCCAGTACACTGCAAGGAATAGTAGTGTCCGTTGTGCGAGAAAAGGAGGTTTCTTCCAGTGTTCCCACATCCTCTTGCGAGCCTTTTAGCTCCATTCCGAGGAGCTTTCACGAGGCCGACCTGGCAAAAGGTCGTGCAACTTATTGAAGGAACGCTCCTGACGCATGGACGCAGGACAGTAACAGCAGCGCTACGAGCGGCAGGACTGCAAGAAGAAAGGCATTTCAATCTCTTCCACCATGTCCTCAGTCGCGCTCGCTGGTCTCCTCTTCGAATCAGTCGCCTTCTATTGCTGCTGCTCGTTCAGACGTTTGTTCCCAAAGGGGCAACAGTTGAAATCGTAGCAGATGAAACGTTAGAGCGGCGATGGGGACCACATATTACGAAGTGTGGATACTACCATGACCCTGTGCGCTCGTCAGAGAAGCAAAAGAGGATCAGTCGTGGTTTGAGGTGGCTTTGCCTGATGCTCATCGTCACCCCTCCGTGGACGAGCCGACCCTGGGCACTTCCTTTTCTCTGTGTCTTGTTGACTTCCGAGGAGGTCGATATGAGGTTAGGGCGCCGGCATAAAACCGTTCCAGACTGGACTAAACAACTCATGAAGCTCGTACGCCGATGGTTCCCTGATCGAGCTATCAAGCTTGTTGGTGATGGCGCATATAGTGTTGTAGAGTTGGGAACGGCCTGCCGAAAACAGCAGATCACGCTCATCGCCCCGTTGCGTTTTGATGCCTGTCTCTATACGCCTCCTCCAACACGTCAACCACGCCAAATGGGGCGACCACGCCTGATAGGCCAACGCCTCCCGCAGTTTGATCAGGTGCTCTTTGACCCACATACTACCTGGCAGCAAGCCTGGGTCACATGGTATGGACAAGGCAAACGGCGGATCGAATGGTGCAGTGCAACGGCACTGTGGTATCGCGGAGGTCAAACGCCTTTACCTATCCGATGGGTTTTGAGCCGTGATCCCGAGGGGAAACACGAGCCACGAGCCTACTTCTCGACTGATCAAACCCAATCTGGCCTCTCTATCATCACCGATTTTATGAAACGCTGGTGTGCTGAAGTCACCTTTGAAGAGAGCCGGGCACATTTAGGTGTGGAGACACAGCGACAATGGTCAGACAAGGCGATCGAACGGATGACGCCTTGCCTCTTTGGGCTCTACAGCTTGGTCGCGTTTCTTGGTCACCACCACCATCCCACAGGGGATATTCCATTCCAACAAACAGCGTGGTACCGAAAGCGCCAGGCGACGTTCGCCGATGTGCTTGCTGTTGTGCGGCGTCATCTGTGGAATGATTTCCGTTATTCGACATTGCCCCAAAACCCTAATGTCATTTTACTTCCGCGCTCAGACCTCTCTCGCTTCGCTGATATCGTCTGTTCCTCAGCTTAAAATGTGCAAAGTCCAGGTATCTTTTCGTCAAAAAAACACCGAAAGGCCTATTATAAAATTGTAGCCAGCTAGTAACATTCCAGATAATGGTAGCAAACAGGGAGACAATAAGTGTAGTTGTCAGCACAGATGCGTAATGAAGAGCACGGCGAAGCTCTGATCCCTGTAGCTCATCAGTTCCGACCGCAAGCAAGAGAGCACCAAACCCCAAGAAAGGAAACACGCTAGCTACGATATTGTAAAGAACCTCTTGAACGCTTGGCAAAGCGTCGTAAGAATACTCGACAAAACCAAGAACAATACTTCCTGTAAAGAAAGGGGTCAGCGCATCCAAACCTGAAAACTGTACGCTAAGCTCTGTTCTATAGCTATCTTCAGCCACGCTTCATATCTAACCGCATGAGGAGCGATGCTATAGATGGGGTCATTGCATTATCCTCTGCTTTTTGTATGCGAAGCAAAAAAGTAGAACTACCAGGCCCTGCGTTAAGATAGCGAGACGGCAGCCGCAAAGTGGATAAGTGCGGCACAGTTTTGAATGGCAAGCGCCTCCCATCTTCTCAAGAGTACCATTGTGCAATGGAACATATTCCATTTCTTATGGTGTCCGAAAGAATACACAGACGGACAACACAAAGAAGGTTGTCTGAGTCTAGAGAAGACTCATATCGTTGATCGTCTATCTCATTTCGTAGAAGGAGCGAGGTTTCAATGGACACTTCAAAGCAAAAGTTCATTTCACACTTCTTGTTCGTCGGAGAACAATGCGGCAAAGCTGAAGAAGCTATTACATTCTACATGTCCTTGTTCAAGAATTCACGCCTCTTGCATATCGAACGGTGGAGCGAGGGCGAAGATAAAGAAGAGGCAGCAGGAACCGTCAAGCTTGCCAGGTTCTCTCTCAATGGACAGGAATTTCAAGCCCAGGATAGCGGCAGACAACATGCTTTTACCTTCACCCCGGCTCTGTCGATATTTGTACAATGCGAAACAGAACCAGAAATCGATGGGTTGTTTCAAAAGCTTTCTGAAGGCGGCACGGTTTTCATGCCTCTTGATAGATATCCGTTCAGCGAAAAGTTTGGTTGGATTGCAGACAAATACGGGGTTTCATGGCAATTGAACCTGCAAGGAAATTAACTCTTTCGTCTGGTTCTTTGGTCGCTGCGAGAAACCAAACGATCATCAAACTGGACCGATAATCTACATTATCGGTCCAGTTCTGGCCAGAATCTCGGTGTTATCGGCAGAGTTGACCATTTTATTGCGCAAAAAACTCTGCCGATAATGTAACTGTGCCGGACTTATCTACTTTGCGGCTAGAGGGCTTCTTCCTTAACTCAGAGCCTACCAACGGGAAAACGGTTTGCTCACGAGAAAACTCGTCGCAGAATCCTTAGCGTACTCTTTTCAGGTTTGGATACGCTGACCCCTATGACCCTGCAGGCAAGTGGGTGTATAGCAAAGGCGAGCGCCAGCTGCGCCAAGCAAGGTGTCGAGTTCTGGAGCTATGGAGAGATCCAGGAGGCCAGCACTGGTATCAATCTTCTGTACAAAAGCATGAATTCTAACATCATGGCCGAGTATTGCAGTGCTCATGAAACCTACCTTATCTTACCAGATGAGGAGTACGACGCGACCACAGGCACCGTAAAAGAGGCAGGGCAGTACACATACACAGTTGTGCCAACGCCAGAAGATGACAGCCTTGATCTGCCCAGCAACCCATTTGAGAGTGACCTAGAAGAGCTTGGCGACCACCCATTTTAGTGCAGGAAAGCAAAGTAGCGTATACTAGAGGCATCACGTTAGAAGCACCAGGAACGGGCAAAGGTAGCACGAGCCCGCCCTGGTGAGATCGGAAAAGAGCAACGCTCTTGCTCATATGATAACAGAAAGAGGCTATCACTATGGCTGTTAAGCAGAAGATAGACAGTACAATTGCACACCGCCAGGCGGGTATGATTGCGGCTTTTATGTGGCAGGATGAAGCCAACGAGGGGAACCTGGACGCTAAAGAGGTTGGAGTTGATTATACCTTTATTGTAGGCACCTTGCCCGACGAGGTGAACGGCTCGCCTGTTTACTTGGTACACGTCCAGGGCACCGCTACCAGCACATTCGGCTATTCCTATCCCATCGAGAAAACGCTCAAGGTCTACATCCCCGATCGTGAGGACGATGAAGATAGAGAGCCAGTAGCTGTAGAGGCCACAGAGGAAGAGGAAAATGCGTGCGAACAACACGGGCGCGCCCTGGCTTGCAAAGAGTACGGCGAGCTAATGCATATCGTTGATACTGGAGCCTATACCGAATCATCCATAGACGGCTCGTACTGGTATCCAGATGAAGACGGCCAGAACATCAGCCATCGCATTGGAGAGCTGGACTGGATGGGCCTCTCTGTTGGCGAACACTTTGCGAAGCAGGAAGATGGAACATACAAGCTGGAGCCTGCCACCCAGGAGGAAATAGACGCCTTCGAAAAGGCCAAAGCAGAGGCAGACGAAGAAGAGTAACCCACCACATCACACAAGGAGGGATTTATGACAGAGAAGAAAGATACCTCAGGATTGTTTAGATTGAACCTTGGGCAGATACGAGCGGAATTGAAAGATATGGAGCTTAATGATTGCCGCGTCCTGATTGTCCTTATGGCTACTGAAATAGGCCCATTTCCAACGTTCGTGCTACCAGGGGCAAGATAGCAATATTGCTGGAGACGGTTCAGATTTTCAATACAAAAAAACTTGAGGGTTTATTAGGCCCATCGGTGAGATTCTAACGAAAAAAGTAAGCCATTAGCTTTTTCATGCCATGAATTTATGATAAGGCTCGTTTTCCTTCTTGGCTCAAAATATTAAGGTTTTATCGGATTTTACCGAGATCGCGATTGACGACGTTTCTTTCGTTTCTTTGAAAACCTCTGATGTGGTCCTATTTGTCTTTCTTGTCTCGGCGATGCCATGATTTCTCGAGCTAATTGTGTTTCATTCCCTACTGGGTATGTAAATTCTTCAGAAAGTGGCGTTGTAGAGTGTCCAGAGAAATAATCTTGGAGAAGGTTATGGATGAATTTATATCCTCCTCCCACTTTGTCAAGCAAGATACGCTCTGCTGCGTGGTCAAGAAAGCTGGTAGCATTTAAAGGCATCTTTCCTTCAAACTGGAGGAACACACGTAGGATGTAATGTTGTATACATGCGAGTCCACCATACTTCAGTCCAGAAGCCAAAGCAGCACATATTCCAAAAACCAATCCAATGAATAGGGGATTGATAATTAGTTGGGGCGAACTATCGAGTCCAGGGATAAGCCTATCCCACAACCATGTCATAACAGTCGTATCCACGACTGCTATCGAGCCACAAGCGATAGCCCAAATCAAACTATGGTAAAATGAGCGCCGTATTCCTTGATTCGGCCTTACACGCTGATTTTTCTCTAATAAGCTGCTTGACCACCCACCCGCTAACCCGACTGTTATTGCAAAGCTCAGTGATACCACTAGTGGAAGTCCCAATCCTGCAATAAAACCAATAAGGTATTCCTTCGCTAGACCTTCATTGATATGAAATCCCATTCTCATCCCTACGAGAAATAAGTCGATAAATATAGTAATGTTAAAAATTTTTGTTATAAGGCGTATATTGTTGCCTATATTCTCCCATGCATGTCTCCAAGACCAATGGCCTACTTCTGTAGGCTGTATTATTGAGTTTTGTTTCAGGTGTTTTCCAAGAACAAATCCCACTATGGGCCCAGTAAACAAACCATATCCAATAATGCCAATGATCACTCTAAGGAGCAATCCGAGGCTAGGTGCGGTGATGAGAAAGCCTCCTAACGCACCCACAAAACCGAGGAACAGTGTACTTCCATGTATGATCACTCTATGGGCACGACGTGCATGTTCTTCTGTCAGCCAATCGAATTGTATATGCTCGATAAAAAACTCCTCTTGATGGGTTTGCTTCATATATTTTGCTAGTTGCTGTAGCGACTGCACGGTTTTCTCTTCTGAATAGCGGGCTATACCTCCTCGTTTAAACATTTGTTGAATATACGTTAAAAATATCTTTTGCCGACGTTCCTCCAGTGTTCCCGTCAATACATCTTGTTCGATGGATACGTCTTGGTAAGCTGACATAAAAACACTTAACATCAATGGAGTCGTCAGTAATTCTTGTAAAATCGGATCATGGTGTAAGGTATCCTGCACTATTGTAAACAATCCTCTCCTTTGAGAGAGATGTGTGAGGACTTGCTGTAAAGCAAGCGGTTGAATTGTTATTATCCTCTGAATGTCAAGTTGAACTTTTTGGTGCAGGTAGTCTGTTAAGCGACTGCATATGACAATGGATACAAAACCTTGTTGTCGTAGATACGCATTAATAGCCTGTATACACTCCTGACGGACCCTGACAGCCAATTGATCAAAGCCATCAAGCAGCACAACCAGACTGTTATTCCTGATCCAAACTTGAGCCACTTTTTCTTGAACGCGATATTTATCATGGAGTTCCTCAACAAGCCATTCAGCAAGAGACCTTCGCTTCTTTCCCCACGACCGCAAATCAAAAATAACGGGTATGGGATGAGAATCGTCTTGTACAGCCTTATCAAGGAGGTTGCGGGCAAGTTCCAAGAGCAAAATGGTTTTACCTGTTCCTGGTTCTCCCAGAATGAGGAGTTGCCCTCCAGATTGATCATAAACTTGCGCTATAGATAACCCTGTAGGAAGAGGGAGCAAAGGTTTGTTGGATTCTTGCACAACAGATTTCCAGGGATTTACTTCTTCATTGAGTTGATAGTGAAACGCAACAGAAATTCTGTCCATTTCATGGAATGCACGGTCGAGAATGGGATCAACTCTCCATACCTGTACTCTCTTAAGCATCTCTCGTCTATTGTATCGTTGTTCTGCTTCGTTCAAAGAAGGGATGACTGTTTGATGCAAATTGATATCGCGAACTGCGTTGTATTGGTTCTCGACACGCTGCTTGCGCTGATCAAACTTTGTCATGCAACACCTCAGGAGAAGAGTTTTTGAACAGCTTCTATCGCGCCAGCTATAGTTGTTATCAGTCCTCCGACAGTAGCAATGCCATCAAGAAAAGATTTTGCAGTTTTGAGATGATCAACTATTGTCTTTTTATCTGGGTGTGACTCCTCTGCTTCCTGAATAGCTTTTGTGATTTGATACTCAACATCTGTAGCTTTCTTTTTATCAAGAAGACTATTCTGCTGAGCTTGATTTACTTCTTCCTTCAGTTTTTCTAGCTCTGACACGAGATCTACAGGACTTTGTACCGTTCCCCAGTTGATATCTCGTCCAGCATTGTACTGGCTTCCTGTGATTTTCTGTCCACGTTGATCAAACTGTGCCATGAATCTCTCCTTCTATTCGATAAGAAATAGGTTATTCAGGCCAAACGAAATCGACAGCATTTTTATGCAGATTATTTCGCCGCTTTTGATAGCGCCTTGTGGTTCGAGGATCTTTATGCCTCGCCCCATCCTGGACGAGCGCGAGATCTGCTCCTCCCTCAAACGCCAAGGTGATGAAGCTGGCTCGCATTCCATGCGGAGACATCACGATCCCGACAACTTGCGCGCGCTGCTTCACGATACGCCCAACCTGATTGGGATGAAGCGGTCTCTCTTGGGGATGATCGCCTTTGCGAAAGCTAATAAACAGCGGTGCTTCTGGAGCAGCACACGCTCTGCCAACTGCCTCTAGATAGTCGTCAATCGCCTGTCGGACTTCAACCGGGAGTTTGGCAAGGCCCCGCTTCTTGCCTTTGCCATGCCGAATGATGACAATATGATAGCCTTGTTCCATCATGAGATCGCCAATGGTCAGAGCCACTGCTTCAGCGCGACGAATGCCCGTGCGCAGGAGGAGCATGAGAAGGGCATTGTCCCGCTTGCCGAGGGCAGTGCGGCGATCAATAGCGTCGAGAAGCGCCTTGGCTTCCTCACGCTTCAAGGCGTGGGGACTTTCATCATCGCCTGTTTTGAACCCGCGAACACCCTCTGCTGGATTCTTCAGCAGGAGACCACGCTGAACGGCTTCATCGAGCAACCGCCTGGCGACGGCCCACATGCGCGCGGCAGTCGATTGTGCATAGGTTTCTGCCAGATGAGTTCGATAGGCCACCAGATTATCTCGATTCAATGAGGTGAGGGAGAGGTCGCGGCCAGCAAGCCAGTGGGCAAAATGTTTGGCATCAATGGTGTAGGTCTTGCGTGAGGAGGGAGCCAACTGCCCGGCGACATTCTGCATCGTGGCCGCCATTGGCGGAGCCAGAACGATCGCTTTGAGTCTTGTCGCAGGTGTTCGATGCATTTCTTTGCTCTTTTTGCTTAGATTGTAATGATCAAGAATGCCGCTGAAATAGAGGTGCTAAAGTGTCTTTTACCACCCCTATTCTACCTCAAGAAACGCCCCAATTACTAGTATTTGCTCTATAAATTTTCGAGTGTCTAGTACTGTTGGTTACAAAAACAATTCCTCTTTTACTCTGTCTATCGCGCTTGCTACAATCCAGCCGTGAGCCTGGCTCACCATGTATTTGTAGGAGAACGTACCCGTATGAAACGACAATGGACCGATGAGGAATTGGAGGCGCACTTTACCCTTCATTCCACTGAACTCGATCTGGTGGGAGACAGCAAAACCGATCGCAATCTGCTCGGCTTCGCTGTCTTGCTCAAGTATTTCCAGTATGAAGGACGCTTTCCCTCGCAGAAGCAGGACATTCCCGCCGCTGTGACACGCCATATCGCGCACCAGCTCGGCATCGCTACGGAAGAACTGCTAGCCTATGATTGGGATGGCCGCATGATCAAAACCCATCGTGCGGCCATCCGTGCATTTCTGGGTTTCCGGGAAACGACCAGACAGGATGAAGAGGCGCTGGTCTCCTGGTTGTGCCAGGAGGTGCTGGGTGAGCAGCAGCAAGAGGATGCACTCCTGGCCGCTGCCTACCAGCATTGCCAGAAGCAGCACATTGAGCCACCTACTCCCGACCGCCTCTCCCGCTTACTTCACACCGCACTGCATCGCTTTGACGAGCAGTTCTGTGCGTCTATCTCCCAACAACTCACACCAGAAGTTCGAGCGCGCCTCGATGGGTTGCTGACAACCATCATCTCAGAGGAACCACCTTCTGCGGAGGCAAGCATAGAAGCACCACCAGATCAAGAGGGGGCGACTCCTGCTCAGCGATATCGATCCGTCTGGCAATCGCTCAAACAGGATGCCGGTCAGATGAGCCTGGAACATATGCTGGAGGAAATCGCGAAGCTGGAGCGAATTGAGCAGCTTGGCCTTCCGGCGACGCTTTTTGCCCAGGCTTCTCCGAAACCGTTGCAGCAGTACCGCCAGCGCATTGTCGTTGAAGAAATCCATGAAATTCGCCGCCACCCAGATGCCCTCCGCTGGACCCTGCTGGCTGCCTATTGCTGGCTGCGTCGGCAGGAGATTATTGATATCCTGGTCGATTTACTGCTCGACATGGCGCACCATTTGACGACCAAAGCCGAGCGACGGGTCGAGCAAGCGTTTGTCCGTGAGATCAAAAAAGTGTCCGGGAAAACCAATCTGCTCTTTCGCCTTGCCGAAGTCGCCATTGATCAGCCTGATGGCACCGTTCGCGCCGTCATTTTTCCGGTTGTGCCAGAGCAAACGCTGCGCGACCTGGTCAAGGAATACAAAGCGACCGGGACCGGCTATCAGCAAAAGGTTCAGAAGCTCATGCGTTCCTCGTACAGCAAGCACTATCGGCGCATGATCCCGGTCATCCTGAAACATCTGGAATTTTGCTCGAACAACGAGGTCCACCGACCAGTCGTGCGTGCGTTAGCACTGCTCAAAAAGTACGTCGATATTCCCAGCACCCAGGTCCATTTCGCCCCCACCGAGGACATTCCCCTGGATGGAGTGGTGCCAGGTACCTGGCGCTCCGCCGTCGTGAAACAGGATGCGAAGAGCAAGACGGAGCATGTCAATCGGATCAACTATGAACTCTGTGTCTTGCAAACGCTGCGCAACACGGTTCGCACGAAAGAGGTTTGGCTCAAGCACGCCAATCGTTTCCGCGACCCCAATGACGATCTGCCGAAGGACTTTGAGAGCAAACGCCAGGGCTACTACGAAGCGCTCCATCAGCCGCAAGATGTAGAAGCATTCATTGCACACGTGCAACGAGACATGACGGCGGCACTGGAAAAGCTCAATCGAAATCTGCCAACCAACCCCAAGGTTCAGCTTTTGCCAAAGAAAGGCGGCTGGATTTCCCTCTCCTCGTTAGAACCGCAGCCGGAGCCCCCGAACCTGAATGCCCTGAAAGCGGCGTTGTTCAGGCGCTGGTCTGTGATCGATTTACTTGATATCTTGAAAGAGGCCAACTTTCGGACCAATTTCACCGATTTCTTTCCCAGTCCGACGCCCCGCGAGCATCTGGACCCGGCTACGCGTGATATGCGTCTCCTCCTTTGCCTCTTCGGGCTGGGAACCAACATCGGGCTCAAACGAGTCAGTGCGGGTGATCACGGAATCAGTTACCGGGAGCTTGTCTATACCAAACAGCGCTTGCTGACCCCAGAACACCAGCGAGCCGCCATTCGCGCCGTAGCCAATGCCACTTTCCAGGCGCGACTTCCGCACATTTGGGGCGAGGCCACAACGGCTTGTGCCTCTGACTCAAAGAAATTCAGTGCGTTTGCCCAGAACCTGCTCACGGAATGGCACCCACGCTATCATGGGCCGGGAATCATGATTTACTGGCATCTCGAAAAGAAGGCGACCTGCATCTATTCCCAATTGAAAAGCTGTTCCTCGTCGGAGGTCGCAGCAATGATCGAGGGCGTGTTACGCCATTGCACCGAGATGGCTGTTGATCGCAATTACGTGGACACTCATGGGCAGTCGGAGGTTGCTTTTGCCATGTGCTCACTCCTGGGTTTTCGACTGCTTCCCCGCCTCAAGGGCATCCATCGGCAAAAACTCTCGCTGGTCGAAGCAGGCGATGCCGAAAAGTATCCCAACCTCCAGCTGATACTGCGGCGCTCGATCAACTGGGATCTCATCCGGCAACAATATGATGAAATGATCAAGGTCGCGACGGGCCTTCGGCTCGGCACAGCAGAAACCGAAACCATTCTGCATCGCTTTACCCGCAATGGTGTCCAGCATCCTACGTATAAAGCCCTCTCAGAGCTCGGACGAGCGTATAAAACCATCTTCCTCTGCGAATATCTCAGCAGTGAGGCACTGAGACGCGAGATCCACGAGGGGCTCAATGTGGTGGAGAACTGGAATGGTGCCACCAATTTTATTCTGTACGGGCGGCATGGGGAATTTACGACCAACAGGCGTGAGGGCCAGGAGTTGACCATGCTCTCACTCCACCTCCTCCAAGCCAGTCTGGTCTATATTCAGACTCTTTTGCTTCAACAACTCCTGGCCGATCCCACCTGGATGAACAAGATGACGAAAGAGGATCTTCGAGCGCTTACACCCTTGATCTACAGCAATGTCAACCCCTATGGCACCATTCACCTCGATCTGACAGAGCGTTTGGAGATTGAAAAGGCTGGATAAAGGTAAAGTGGCCCGCGTTGTCAAGACAGAAAAATCGGTAGAAATAAGAGCTACTTTCCTCCTTTGTGTATTTTCTTTACAGGCATCAAAGATCCTTAGTAAGCCAAAGAATGAGGTCGTGGTCGACTGTGACCGTCTCCCCCTGTTGAAGTGGTCGCTGCCCCTGGCACGCCCCTCGTCCGTCGGGAACATAGCCGCGCTTGGCATACAGCCGCTGCGCTGGCCCATACTCATCAAAGAGACCAACCGTAATGCCTGCCTGAGTGGCGCGAGTGGCGATCAATTGTTCTGCCGCATCCATCAAACGTGAGGCGATCCCTTGTCTTTGGAACTGCGGGAAGACCCCCAGATGATGGATCAACGGAATGTTCTGCTGCCGAAACTGCGGATTCTTCGATTGCCAGCGGATGGTGAGATAGCCGGCCAAGCTCCCTGCGCTCCAGGCCAGGAAGGTGTCGGCCTGCCCTTGTGCATGTCCGGCGAAATGGCGGTGAGCTTCTTCTGGATGGGCAGGGTAGACTTGCTCGGTAAAGAGTTGGATGATTTCGGCCAGCTCTGTCGGAGCAACCCGCTTGATATGGAGATCGGCCATAGATACCACCTTTCTTCTGATGCCCGTGCTGGGCCTCCGTTCGATCCCGTCAGATGCCAGCGCGACCTCATGCTCGATCTCGGTCTCGCTCGTCCCTCGAAACCGACGCAGGAACCGCGAAGTACCGTTCAGCCGGGGTCAGGTAACCGAGTGCCTGATGGGGACGCTCATGATTATAGAACTGAAAATAGCCGGTTAAGGCTTGCCATGCCTCACGAGGTGAAGCGTAGTCGTGAATGTAAACCTCCTCATACTTGACGGTGCGCCATAAGTAGGGTAGGCACCCGTCGAGGTACATTGCTGCCCTTTTACGAATGCCTCCCTCCAAACCCGGCATGCAAATTTCTCTGCACCGGGCTTTCCAGCATTATCGGAGGATTTCCGTTCGTGAACGTGATCGTTTGTGTTTCAATGGCCGTCCGGCATGCAAATCCAGATGGCAGGTGCGGCAAAGGACCAGTGTCTTACGGTGACGGGCTGCCATGATTTTTGCCCAGCTTGGCTTCTCTTGGCCCTCATACTTGTTCAGATCTTTGAGGGCCCGAATATGGTGCACCTCAATACGATCTGTCATACGGGTCGCCCCGCAATATTCACAGACTTGGGCCAAGAGCCGCTGTTCGAGTTCCGATCGATCATGCCAGATTTGCTGTGGCTGGTCGTCAAGCGTTGTTTTGATATCCCACTGCAAGGGGATGCCTCCCCAGGCCGCTACCAATGGCTTTTTTCCCTCACGGGCAATGGTGACTTGTAATCCTTTGTAGGTTTTTCCATCGACTTGAAGCCGTGTTCGGTACTTCTGGTAGATGTGTCCTACCGAGGTTTTGTGTTTGGCCGCCAACGTTTTTGTCAGCGATCCTTCCATTGCCTTTTTGAGGGTGTGGAGTCGATGCAGATTGTAGGCATATCGATAGTAGTTGACTATCCCTCGGTATTCAAGCTGATAAGTCGAGATGATTGTGTAGTCACTCTCCTTGAGCAGTTCGGTTCGATGGATAGGTTTGCCTCGTTGCTGGTAGCGTTTACGTTTTTCCATGACGACGGCTCTTGGGACACGCAATCCCACTTTTCCGTTAATACTCCGGCGTTTGAAGCCAGCTTTCGTCCGACTCTGCTTGGTATCACTTTGCATGGTGGTGATTTCGTAGCCCAGAAAGCGAGCAGCATCACTTCTTGCGTGAGTGATGAGCGTCTTCTCTGAAGAGAGTGTGAGGTTGAGTTCCTCGCTCAAGAACGCTGTCAGTCGTCGTTTGATCTCTTCTGCCTCACGCTTTGGCCCCGTGAATGCGAGGCCGAAGTCGTCGGCGTAACGAACATATTTGAGCCGTCGGTAGTCCGGATCTTGCGGATCTACGGAGGGAAGCTTCTGGAGTTGTTTTCTCACTTTGAGAGCAGCCTCCTTCTGCCCATTTCTCAGCAGGTTATGCATCTGTCTGTGGAGTTTCACATACTCCTGGTTAAGCTTTCTTTTCTCTCCTCGTGTGTACTGTGGGATGAGAATGGTTTCCACAAAGGTGTCCAACTTGTTGAGCAGGATATTGCTGAGTATTGGACTCAGAACGGAGCCTTGTGGTACTCCGCTGAGTGTCTGATTGAATCGCCAGTCCTCCAGATATCCGGCCCGAAGCAGTTTTTCCACAAGGTAGAGAAAGCGTCCATCGTGAATGTTTTCTCTCAGCGTTGAGAGGAGAAGGTCATGCGATAATGAACCGAAGCAGTCGGAGATATCGCCCTCGATAATCCAGGTTGCCGATCCCCAGGTGTGATAGATTTCCTGTAGAGCCGTGTGACATCCTCGTCCTTCCCGAAAACCGTGGGAATGCTCGCTAAATTGAATGTCATAGTAGGCATGCAGGATCTGGCGAATTACTTCCGCCAGTAATTTGTCACTCCAGGCGGGTAGGCCCAAGGGACGCTTTTTCCCATTTCGCTTTAAAATGTAGATCCTGCGTGCGGGTTGCCATTGGTACCGCTCGGAGCGTAACGCTTCGATAATGGTATCAATTTTTTCGAGCGACATCGCATCAGCAGTTTCCTCGCTGATGCCTCTTGTCGTCGCGCCCGTATTCCTGTAGATCTTCCCGTAAGCGGTCAGGTAGAGCTGCTTGTTGAACAGTTGTCGGTAAACGCGCTTGAGAGGTAATCCTCTTTTGCCTCGTTCACGCAGAAGTCCCAGGTACGTACGGGGTGTTTGCATTTCGCATACCTTTCCGTGTATGGACTTCCTAATACCTTCCCTGTGCATCGTGATCAGCGATACACTCTGGCCTACCTTCGTAGGCTGCCCCTTCACTGGCATTGCCAGTATGAAGTAGACCGCCAGCGAGGTACTGATGCTGTCCCGACCTGCCTGATATTTCAGGTGGTTTCCTGGACTCAGCCCTTTTCCAACGGTCTCTTCCCGAACCCAGCGGGCCACTTTCATGGCACTGTGGCTCTCCAGAACCCTTTGCCTCGTTGCGCAAAGATCGTGTGGCCCATCCAGGCCAACCTCTGCCGCTGAGACGAGTTCCTGGGACCCTTCGCCCTGTCTGTGTCTTTCTCACAGGCCCCGGCGGAGCGTGACTTCCGCGACTACTTCGGTCCCTCTGTACCCATACACCTCGCGGTGGTTAGGGCAACCCCAAGTTGCCTCCAAGAATCTCAGTTCGTGCTCCAGGTGTCCTTTACGTCTTTTCCCGTTCCGTACGGGTAGGCTTCGACGGAAGCTTTGCAGGGAAATAGTACCGTTCCCGGCAACGTCGAACACAGGCGCTAGTACCGTGTCCTGTGGGCTGCCCCAATTCCGCCTTGACTGGGCTTCAGACAATCAGTCTTCACCATACACGACTTACCTGATCGGCCTCTGGCCCCTGGTACTGGGACTTCACCGACCTTCCTGACAACATGCTACGGTCCCCTCATATCTTTCGACTGAAGGTAAGTTGCTGGTTTATCCACTTCGCTTCAGTGGACTCACCCCGACGGGTGAGAGAGGTTCTTGTGCCACATGGGCGCACTACTATGGGGGTTCCGTCGCCCTGCGCCTCGCGGCGTGTAGGCGATCCCGAAGTTCACCCATTCCCCTGGTCCGCACGTAGGTCCGTTGTTCGGCGGTTGGCTCGATCCTTTCGAGTCCCCTTGAGAGAAGCATTCGTGATGACGAACGGCTTATCATCACGATCTCAAGCAGAGGCAATAGCACCATGACCCTCTGGTTGTTCACCTGCAACAGGTCGCCTGACGTTGGCCCAATACAGGGCTGACCCTATGCGGACTAGCTCGCGCAGCCTCTTGGGAGAGAGTGCTTCCCGCACTGCGCTTTCTTTCCATGCTACAGTCCCCTTTGGCTTTCGCCGCCAGGTAAGGAAGTGCTTTAACCACCTGTGCTTCAGTGGTGTTGGACTCATCCAACGAGGAGAATGAGTGCTCATCGGCGCACACGCTCCGTAAAAATATTGTCCAGGGCTCGCCCTTTGCCATCCATGCTAATCTGCACCTTGGCATCCAGCAAAAGTTGGCAATATTCTTGACTGGTAAAGTGGCTGCCCTGATCACTGTTGCAGATCAGGGGCACCGCTTGCTTCAATGCCCGCTGCATGGCAGCCAAGACAAAAGGCAACTCTAGCGTCTGATCCAGTTCCCAACTGACCACGTAGCGCGAGTACCAATCCAGGATCGCCACCAGGTACATCCAGCCCGCGTGGAGGCGAATGTAGGTGATATCGATTCCCCAAATGTGATTGGGATAGGCGCTGGTGACGTGGCGCAGTAAATACGGATAGACTCCTTCCTTCTGGTTCCGCTTACTCAGATTCGGCCCCGGATAGATAGCCGCAATGCCCATCTCCTGCATATATCGCGCGACCGTTTTCCGATTGATGCTCATCCCTTCTCGCTGCAACTGCGCCGCAATCTTGCGGGAGCCATAAAAGGGACACTGCGTGTAGATTTCATCGATCCGATGTTTGAGCCACACTTCTTCAGCGGAAGGTGGCCGCGGCTGGTAATACAAGCTTGCGCGGCTCAGGCCCAGTAGATCGGCTTGCAGGCTCAAGGGCAGCTCTCTCTCTGCTCGCTCCACCAGTGCCACTCGTTCCCCCCGACTCAGAGTTGTAACTTTTTTTTAAGCCAACTGACCTGTGTACTCAACTTGCCAATTTCGGCGTACAACTCGCTCAATTCCTGCTCATGCGCCCTTTTTAAGTCTGCCGTGGTATCCTGCCTCTCAAAGAGGCTAGGCAACCCTTCTAAGGCGACGGCTCGCCAATTCTTCAGTTGGGTCGGATGGACTTCATATTCGCTGGCAATTTGGGCCAGCGCCTTCTCTTCTTTCAAGAGTTCTTGTACGATTCGCGCTTTGAACGCGGCTGAATACTGTTTTCTCATCATGCTTGAGTATATCTTATTTCAGCCTCTTCCCGTGTCTAAATTCTTAGGGCCAGTATAGATGCGGAATATCCTGATCTTTAGTGGTTGTCTCTATAGTCTGGTCGCCGTGTTTGTGGCCTTTAGCGTGTTTGTGATGACTTGGGAGTGGGCAGGTCCAGGCATGTTCTTACTGACGCTCCTGCTGGCTGTAGCCCTGGGGTATGCTGCCTACAGAGGCAGGCTTGCCTGGAAGGCGCATGGAGAGAAGCAGATCGCGAACATGACACCTATGGAGCATCTGAATTCCTATAACCCTATCTGGTCGCGTGTGGAGGTTCAGTCATATAGGCCTGCACGAGCCTATTACGGCGAGAGTCGTGTGTCACTGGATGATGAGCTTGCAGCTCAGCAGGCATACGACGAAGAGATGCAAGACTATGAAGATGCTCGTGAATTCTGGGAGCAGCATCATATCGGTCCTGAGCCACTGTGAAGAAGGCAAGGCACAAAGAACCCCTGGAGCTACCTACATAAGCTACCAAGGGTTTCTCTATTATTCTGGGTCCCAGGGTTCTTCCCACTGCTCGCGTGGTGCCAGGAGCTGACCGCATGAATTGTACTCCCGGCCACAATGTTCACAGGTGTTGGTGAAGTGCGGTAGTTCGAGGGGTCAATCGTGACATTACGGTCCTGAACACGATCCTCTTGATGCTGAAGAGAGTCCGCGAGAATGAGGCCGGTGGAAATGGAGACGATAAGGTCCATCAGGTGAAGGAGGTGCTGGTTGGCTCGCTCAAGGGGCAAAAGGTGTTGATCTTCACGAGCTACCATGACACCGCTGCCTATTTGTATCAACAGCTCCTTGAGGATACCGCTTGGCAGGAACAGGCCGGCCAGCCTGCGCTGGGCATGATTAGCGGGAATACCAAGCCGGAGGAGCGTCGTAATCTCATCGAGCGCTTTGCTCCGGTGGCTAATCGTCCACCCGAGATCCCGGGTGATCAACCCTGGCGACCTGATGGTTCAGAAATCCAAGTACTCATCAGCACCGATGTCCTCTCAGAAGGGCAGAACCTGCAAGATGCAGGGGTCGTCATCAACTATGATCTGCACTGGAATCCTGTGCGTCTTATCCAGCGTGCTGGGCGTGTTGATCGTATTGGCAGTTCCTTCGCGCACATTCTGCTCTACAACGTGTTTCCAGAGGCGGAATTGGAGAGTCTCCTCGGTTTGGTGCAGAAGCTCTCGACACGCATTGCACAAATCGACCAGACGGTAGGACTGGATGCGAGTGTTCTGGGTGAGGTCATTTCGCAGCGCTCATGGTAAATGAGGCCAAGAGCAGTCAAATTTTGAGGTCACGAGTGATCAATCAGCACGAAGAGTGATCAATATACTTATTGTCGTTTGAAAAAGCGCTCCCTATTTAGCTTCATCCATCGGCATATTGTAAATGAAGAACTTAGGCAATAGCCAAGTGTTTAGTATTGGCCCTTGAGTATTAACGGACCGGAATACCACGCTAAATGCTTAGCGTGGTATTCCGGTCCGTTAATACTCAAGGGCCAATTTGCGGTATCGCGATGAGCTAAACATAAATAGCATTAAATATCATTATTTGTGTTTTATGTTAGGTTATGCTAGAATTTCGGTATACATGTTCTCTCCCGGGAATGAGCATACTGAACATGTAACAAAGGATTGAACAAGCCACGCAAAGGAGAATAGGAATGTAGGAAAAAACTGGTTCTTTCGATCCCTGACATAACCTGTGAGGGCTCTGTGAGCAACGTCCAGCAATCGCATCAATCGCTCGCTGGTGGGTGTAATGTGCGTATTGATCTGTCGACGAAAACGGTGCATTTGCACTATCAGCCCGATCAGCTTTCACACAGCCAGATCGAAACGGCGCTGGCCATAGCATCGCATCGTAAATACTCGCGTGAGGAGAGGAAATGTTGAGCATCTTGCTTTGATTGTTCTGAACAGCTCTCATTTTCATGAGCAAGAGGTGCTGATACGTCTCTTGCTTCAAATCAGCAATGGAGGATGCATATGTGGAAATGGTCTTTAGCAGGGATAACGTTGGTGATGGCACTGCTCCTGCTCGCGGTTGCCAGTCCAGCCGTCCACGCGGCCAGTGGGAAGAAAGGATCGGTATCCCGTCCAGCCGTCCACGCGGCCAGTGGGAAGAAAGGACCGGTATCCCGTCCAGCCGTCCATGCGGCCAGTGGGAAGAAAGGATCGGTATCCCGTCCAGCCGTCCATGCGGCCAGTGGGAAGAAAGGATCGGTATCCCGTCCAGTCGCTCATAGCATCGCGAGAGGCAGAAGTGTCACTCAGTCCTCTCTGAGCAGTACCTCGACCCTTGCGTCTACTCATGGAAACAGAGCAACACGATCCAGATCCGGTACCTATGTGGTGGGGCCCAAAGACAGTTTATGGGTGATCGCCGCCCGCTTTTACGGATCGGGCCAGCAGTGGCAACGCCTCTATCAGAACAACCGGAGCATCATTGGTAGCGATCCTCGGATGATCCACCCGGGACAGCGGCTGGTGCTCCTCCAGTAAATGGGTAGTAATGGACAAGCCGCACGTCCGCCGCAGTGCTTCAGGGCACACACAGTTCATCACGACTTGGGAGCAGTCATGAGGACTCGTCGCTGAACACCCCTTTTCTGTACCAAGCACGGAGTGGGCGTTCTCCTGACCCACTCCGTGTTTGATCTGCTGATCCCAGTTGTGATTTTACGCTGCCATTGGTAATGCTTTGTGAAGCAATTCGTGGCAGAACTTCACGCTGTTAACGCCGATGGTATACGCCTTGAGTATTAACGGACTGGAATACCACGCTAAGCGCTTAGCGTGGTATTCCAGTCCGTTAATACTCAAGGGCCGTATTGCTCTCGTCTGGTTCCGTCTCGGTTGAAACAATGTGGGCAGAGTAGCGGTTTTCGCTCTACATCTTCTTCTGTGCGTGGATAGGCTTCAGCGTGGTTGCTGGTAAATGACATCCGAAGCGGGGAGGTTTTGCCCTCCGACGTAAGCACTTGCCCTTCCATGTGAGCACTGATACACGCGTTTCCTGGAAAAACCGCTTCTCATCCAGGGATGCATCGGAGAAAGTTGTAAATAAACCACTCCTAAATAGGAGCGAACGATTTCTTCTGGCGATTACCTCGCCACTTTTCCCTTCGAGGTCCTACCTGGGGTAGAGCCCATATAATAAAAAGAATAAAGCATTTCAGGTGTTTGAGCAGATAGAGAAGATAAATTAGCCTGATAAAGGAGAACGAAGCGCTTCGCGAGTAACAGATCAGGAAATGAATGAGCACAAAGCGTTTCGGTCTTTCGGAATCAAGCCGAAGCTCGGACATGGCGAAGGATTTCATCCACGACGCTGACAAGCGGCTGTGTTGCATCTAGTACGATGCCGCTGCTGGGTATGTCTTCTTTCGTTTGATGCAAGCGCGCAATGATTTCCCGTTCCTCTGGTTTTCCGCCCCAGTCAGTTGGGTCCAGTGCCACTCGCTCATCAATCCGCCGGAGACAGGTGTCAAGGTCGACCTCAAGAATAAACACGCCATCTAATAACTCGAGGAATTTGGAAAAATTCCTCGACCCACCGCAGAAAAAGGTGACCGCCTCATCCTTGTTAGCGATTAAGGCTTGTACTTTCTCTATATCCCAAAGGGGGGACTTGTGGCGATCAGACGTGAAGATATCCGTTGGCGTACCCGTTTCCAGATCGCCTTGATACCTCAATTCCCGGTCACCATGAATGGCCTGGTAGCCACGACGCTGTAATTCTGTGCAGACCGACGTTTTGCCTGTGCCGGAGACTCCCTCGATAAGATAATTTCTCTTACCCATTCCCATTGTCCTTTTCTGGTAAATGATGTGAAGAGTGAGCAGGTTTTGGCCTCAAGGGTTGGCATTTGCCCCGAAGGTTGAGCAGTACAACCATTGATCGGAGGAGGAACCGCCTCTGAAGCCGTTTGCAGTGCGCCGTTTTTGTAAATTCGCGGTGATAAGACCTCCCTTATCACCCCTAAAAGGGAAAATGATAATTACTACCAGCAGTATGGTTCATACTTTTGGTTAATTGTCCAGGCTATCAAGGGGGATTTTATCCGTCCACGTTGTTGGTATTGATGAGCCCAAATATTCTTTCGTCAACGAACTGGTTGTTCGCATATTGACGATCGCGGAGGCGTCCCTCTTCCTGAAAGCCGAGCTTTTCGAGCAGGCGTGTGGAGGCGAGATTGGGATACGCAACCTGAGCTTCAATGCGATGCAAATGGATGTGTTCGAAGCCGAACTGAATAATCGCGGTCAAGGCCTCTGTCATGATCCCTTTATTCCAGTAGTGTTTTGAGAGAATATAGCTCAGGGCTGCATTTCGATTATCGGCATCCCATGAATATCCACAGTTGCCGATAACCCTGTTCTCTCCCTTCAATATGATGCCCCAGCGTAGTGCTTCATGTTGAGCAAAGCGCCTTCGATGACGCTCAATACTCTTTTCCGCTTGTTCTAGCTGTGTCATCGGGGCTGGATCGTAGTAGCGCATAGTCTCTTCATCGGACAGAAAGAGGAAGGAATCCTGCGCATCCGTTGCTGCGAGTTGCCGTAAGATCAGGCGTTCTGTTTCTAAGGTCGGAAAGGTGTGCAGGCGGATATTTAAGCCCATGATGATTATACTCTCCTCAAGTGTATTTTCGATAGAAACATGCGAATATTATATACTATCCTTTTGATTTAGTAACTCATATACTAATTGTTAGGAGAGAAGAGAGAAGGCAAAAGCTCATCTCTTCTCGACGATGGAACTAACAGGAGAGCCTTTGTCGTGACATGCGGCCTGTTGACCCTAACGGTGACCGCCTTGAGTAGACGGCTCTCTGTCCATCAGGATGGCAAACGACCATTGGGCTTGTTGCAGCGTTTGTCGCAGAGAAGATGACTGCCGATCCAGCGTGAGTTCTCGCTTCTCCTGAAAGGACAGGACTCCTGTTGCGACGACCTGGGTGGAGCATGGATGCATGCGAGAACCAACTCCATGAGAAAGGAGAAGGCTGATCATGTCCAACAGCAATGTTGTCCCGACGCCGCCAGAACCGGCATCTCTTCGGTATGTGGTTGGAATCGACATTGGCAGTCAAACCTGCGCCATGTGCTGTTTGACTCCTGAGAAACGGCAGGTCTTCAAACCAAGCACCTTTGCCAATACGAGAGAGGGCTTTGACTGGCTCTTTGAGAAACTCGCGAGCCTCAAGAGCGATCCCTCCTCGATTCTCGTTGGATTAGAGGCGACCTCGCGTTACGGAGAAAATCTTTCGCAGGCCCTGCTCAAGGCTGGATACCGGCTTTGTCTGTTGCATCCGGCTCAAGTGCATGCCTTTGCGCAGCAGCGAGGCCTGCGTGCCAAAACGGATCAACTGGATGCCGGCACCATCGCACGCGTCTTGCTCAGTGGGGAAGCCCGCTTTGGCTACTTGCCCGATGAGCACACTGGGACCTACCGCGAACTGCTTCGCTTGCAACAACAACTCAGTGAGGATGTGGTCCGCTACAAAAACGAACTGCATGCGCTTCTGGTCGTTTTGTTTCCTGAGTTCGTGCAGGTGTTTGCCGACTCAACACGCCCCACCGCTCTGGCAGTCCTGAAGCGCTATCCCAGTGCTCAGGCGGTCGTGGACGCCGGGGTCGAGCAGCTGTCTCACCTCTTGCATGAGTTGGCTCCTCACCATTATGGCCGCCCAACTGCTCAAGCTCTTTTCGCCTTGGCTCAGACCTCGATTGCCAGCGGGGTGGCGGTGATGGCACGCTCGAAAAGCATGTCGATTGTGTGTGATCAGCTGGAGCATACGCTCATCAATCTGGCTCAGCTTGAGCAAGAAATTGATCAGCTGCTGACCAATGATCCCCAGGCCAAGCGCTTGCTGGCTGTTGCCGAGTTTGGACCACTGACCGTTGCAGTGCTGCGAGCCGAATTGGGGGACGTGCAGCGCTTTGCCCATATGGATCAAGTCGTGGCCTACGTTGGGTTGGATATCCAGGTGAAGCAGAGTGGGAAATGGAAAGGACAAAGCAAGCTCTCCAAACGGGGGAGCGGACGAGTTCGTCGCTTGCTCTACCTGGCTGCCTTGCGCTCGCTGCATGAGAAACACTCTCCCTTCAAGGACTACTATCAGCGTCTGGTGGATCGTGGCTTGAAAAAAGGGACGGCTTTGGTTGCCGTGATGCGAAAAATGATCATCGTGGGTGTTCACCTGCTCAAGACCCAGGATCTCTACGATGCGAACAAGGTTGGCATCCAATAGGTGAGCTAGCCGCGCGGCTAGCTCACCTATTGGATGCGCCCCCCACCCCCCGAGGGAATGCGGTGGGGTTACACCTGGAAGGTTTCCAGGCGCTCGGGGGAGAGATTGTGTCTTTTCCCGTCAAGCGAGAAGAAATCCCCCCAAAAAGGGACTTGACAAATGTTATGGCTTCTACTCAGGTATCTCTCCTCTCAAAGGAAGTGGTAACTACTTGAGGGCCTTCCTTCGTCAAAAACACTTGTTACCTTGCCTTAAGAAAGAAGCAACAAGGAGAGTGATTCAATTTTCTGGCCGAGAGTTTGCACTATTTGGAAGCATCAATCTTTGCATGCGCTCCCCAAGCCAGCCTCCAAATGCCCCAATAGTCGCACTGAGAATAAATGAGAAGAAGAGGAGTGCAATAGAAGAAGCAATAAAATTTGAGAGGAACGGTGCAGACGGGATATGGAAAGAGGGGTTCTCCTGGAGAAGCCGGTTATTGGCCTGTACTCCTTGATAAATAAATATCGAGCTAACCATACGGTTCAATAGCAAAAACCAGAAAGCAGTCCAGAGGCTGGCAGTCATAGCTGTGCTTGCCTTCCCAGTGTGCCTAAAAGCCACAATACTGATGCAGAAATCAACAAGGCCCAAAGAAAGCAATAGGAAAGGCCACTGGCTCTCTCCCTGAAACCTTGATGCAAACATGCCATTGGCGAGCATAAAGTTCAGCATCGTGGGAAATGCCCCTGATATGCTCCGCGGCAAACCTCCAAACTCTTGCATGCCGCGAACCTGGAGCCAGATGAGTAGGCTGGTGATGATGATCGCCAAGATCAGACCACACGTCAGGCCGTAGACAAAAGCGACCCGGTCAAAACGAGTTGCTGGTTGCGATGATCGTGGTTGGTTGAGAAACTGATTGAGAACGTTTTTCATCATTCCTCCGTTTTCCTCCGTTTTTGTCACTCCTCAGGTTCCCCATGCGACAGGGAACGGGGAACCTGCAACGACAGCAACCATGGCTCCAAAGAGAGAGCGACCTTGTTTGCGCATGGTAGAGAGATAGCTACGGATGACACAGAAGGCTGTAGCCCCTTCGGCACTGCGAAAGGTCCCAGAAATTTTTTGCTGCACTTTCATCATCCGCAAATCTCGCTCCGCAAGGTTATTCGTAAAGGGCACAGTCAGATCCTCCAGAAAGCCGAGGACCTGGTCAGCTCGCTTCAAAAGAGCATCCAGCAAATTTTTTGATGCGTCCTGTTTTTTTCGTCCTGGTCGCTTTGGCATGATACCGTGTTCAGGAGGCGCTTGGGCCGAGTGAGCAGCAAACCCAGAAACGAGGACCGAAAAATACTGGGCAATCCAACTCTCTCGTTCCTCTTGCGGGATCTCTTTGGCCCCCTGACCGCGCCACTGCTCTGCCGCTTTGGCCATGCTCAACAGCAGATCGAACATCTCTTGTGCCCAGGGCTGCTTTTCCTGCTCAGCAACATACAAACAGTCCCGTAAGAGATGAGCGCCACACAAGCTATGAGCACATGGGTAACGATCGTAGCTGGCCCAACGGTCGTGCATCATTCGTCCACGAAAGTGCGGCCAGATCCCAATGTGTTCCAACGCCTCTTGTCCTCGTTTGCGGTGCCAGGAGTACAAGGTCAACCAGCGCGTCCCATTGACATGCATCCAGTGCAACAGCCCTTTGACCCGAATGCCCGTCTCATCGGCGTGCTGCAAGGAACTCGCTAGGAGCAAGGTTTTGATGTGTTGGATCGTCGGTTCAAGCGTTTTGGCCGCTTTGGTAATCCAGTTGACCAGGGTTCCTTCCGACAGATGGCACTGACACAGATTGGCGAGAGCCTCACAGACGCGTTCCAATGGCAGTAACTGAAAGTGTGACAGATAGATCGCCAACGCTTGCACCCCAGGACCATATTGTGCCGGGGCATCCACGCCGAGAGGAAAGCTTCCTGGCGTCAGATGCTGGCAGGCTGGACAACAGACTTCTTCGATCTGGTGTTCTTGCACCAGCAAACGCAGTTCTGGCAAATCGTGCAGTTGACGGCACTCCTTTACCCTTCCCGTTTCCTCTCGCAAATCGCACTGGCAATGTCCGCAGTGCGTCGGGCGATGGGTAATCACTGTATCAGGAGTCAGCACTTGCATGAGCGTGTGCCCCTGGTGACCTTTTTGGCCCCCTGATCGCTTTCTCCTTTTTGTGCGTTGCTTCCCCGGCTTGCGCCCCAGGCCATCGCTGGAAGGCGGCTTGCTACTGTTGTGACTATCTTTCGCCAGCCGTCTTTCAAGTTCATCGATACGCAAGACCGCTCGCATCAGCAGCCCTTCCAACTCCTCAATGCGCCGATCTTTCTGCTCGCTTTCTTCCTTGAGTCGGGCATACGCATCTTTGAGTTCTGCATGCGCTTGTCTCAGTAGCTTTGCTTCTTCTTCGGTCATGCTTTTAGTTTATCAGCTTTGTCCAGTCCGCTCCAAAGAGACCTGAGTAGTTACTTGATTTATTTGGGAATTATTCGTTGAAAGAGGGTCTATGTGCACACAGAAGATTTTGTTCGTGAGGTTCGATGAGCCAGGCAAGGACCTCCTCCTTCATCCTTGCTCCAGTTGGCTATGTATCAGGAAGAGCTGTTTCCCAATGCTGAAGAGCAGGGTGATCGGCATACGGATTTCCTGTTTTTCTCCTTCCAAAAGCGTGAGGGGCGACAAGACCTCTCTTATCACCGCGAATTTACAAAAACGGCGCACTGCAAACGGCTTCAGAGGCGGTTCCTCCTCCGATCAATGGTTGTACTGCTCAACCTTCGGGGCAAATGCCAACCCTTGAGGCCAAAACCTGCTCACTCTTCACATCATTTACCATTTTCTTGATACGTAGAAGGTAATCTATTCGCGTCCAAACGCCCACGCCACCATCAGCGGGAACTCTTTTCGCCAGAACACGCCGCCGTGCGATCCGGTCCGCTCTTTCATGACAACGTCCGCACCTGCATCGCGCAGCGCGGCCGCCCACCTCGTCGCCTTCTCAAGGAAGAACGGCTCTTGCGTGCCGGCAACAAGGTACGTGCGCGGGATCCGACTCGGCATCACCTCAGTCGGTTTGTAGCCCGCACCCGGCGAGGCGCAGAAGATCGCACCGTAGACGTCGGGATGCCGGAGCCCAAGAGCGAGCGCGAGCTCTCCACCCGCCGAGGCACCGAACACCGCGGTGCGTTCAGTGGGCAGCGCTACTCCAAACCGCGACTCTGTCCATTGGCGCACATCTTCGACGAAGAACTTCTCATGTGCCGCGAACCGTTCAGCGTCAAAGACCGGTGAGTACTCCTGGAGTCGCAGATTCTCGTTCGTCAGCCCGTGTCCACCAACGATCATCGTGGGCGGGACGTCAGCTGCCTCGAGGAACCGGCCCCACTGCGAGATCCTCTGACCGTCACCGGCGAAGACAACTGCCTCGGGCGGATCTGGCGGGACGTACACCGTCACCTGCCGACCACCGTCGTAGTCGAACGTCTCGGTCACAAACTCTCCCGCGATTGCTCGGTCATTCATTTTCACACCTCTGCCCTTCAAGCTTTTCTGCGCATCTTGCGCATAGGTAAAGTGGACCCTCCGACCACATCCCAGTCCGTTTCGTCTTTCCCCCTGACCCACCGCCGGGAAGTCGCGGGAGTATTCGTCTTCCGCCTGGGGTGCGCTTTGAAACGCAGCCCTCCACCACCTGGCGAAAGAGTCCATGCTCTCCCGCAGCCAGGACACTCCACCAGCGAGACACCACTCTGCTCAAAACGCTTGATATCGATAGGCACGCCCCCAGAAAACGTGCATTTGTCCGATGCGGCGACTTCGGACACAGCCTTCCTCCGAGATGGTGTTCCAACCACCTGTTCTGTAGAGGGGATCGGTGGAATCTTCTGCTCTTCGTTTGGGGAAGAGGTCTGTTCTGCTTGCTTCTCACCCATCTGCACAGGTTCAGCTCTCTCAGCGCGATCTGCTTTGACGCTTGGCCCTACTCCATCAATGATCCAAAGGGTATTGCGGCGGAGCACGAGCAGTGTTGCGGCTTTCTCTAGCATCTCGATCAACACATCCGTGGACTTTGCCTCATATGACCATTCGAGAGCAGTTTTTACGAGCTTCATCAGATAATTCATCGTGACGCGGCCTGAGTGGATCGGGTCGAGGACTGGATTCGTGAGCCAAGTGTAGATAGAACTTCCCCATCGGAGCAAGTTGAGTTGGGGAAGGGCGGGCGCGTACACCTTTTCCAATGCCGCTAAGATCTCTCGCACTTCTTCGCTGGTGTGTCCTTCTATCCGGCAATATGGTTCGAGTTGGTCGAGGCGGCGGAAGAATTGCTGCCACGTGGTCTCTGGCTGATCAAAATATTCTTTCAGGGGGATCGTGTTTCCTCGCCCGGCAGCGACCAGGCACACGCCAAACGGATGGTCATACTGTAAGTGCCCCTGGTCCGTCAGTTCCTTGAGAAACATCAGGTGCTCAAGCGAGAGATCATGTGCATCGTCCACCACGAGACACTCCGTCCCAGATTGGTGAAGGTGTCCCATGAGGCGGGGCTTTCGGGTGCGCCAATGTCCTTTCGACTGCACACCAAGTGCCGCGTAGAGTTGGTCGCCCAGGGCCTGTTCATCCTCATCATTTTTTGGAGCCACCACCGCCAGGATCGCGCTACGGCCAGCCGTTTTGATCATCTCGCGAATGCCCACGGTCTTGCCTGAACCCGGATCTGCCACGATCACATGCCAACTCCGCTTGTCCCAGGCGTAACGCAGCATGGCTTGAAAACGGATTTCAAAGGGCGTTTCGATGTAAATGTTCTTGCGAAAGATGGGGTGGGTCATGAAAGTCTCTCCTCCCCAAGCTGGACGCGGAGCGTACGGACTGGACGATCAGCGTCGGCATCGGGAACCGCTCTCTTGATTTTAGGTGGGGCTAGTTTCTTCGTCTCGATGTCCGCTAAGCGCTCAGTGACTTCGGCGGGGTGGATCTCTTCCCGTTGGCGATCCCATTGACGTGCTTGCTCGTTTGCACGAATCTCGGTGCTACGACGTTTCCGCGCATGCGCTGCTTCGTCCTGAATACGCGCGCGGACCTCTCGCCCTTGCGAACGCGCGAGTTTCGCCTGCTTCTCATCGTGTTTACGCATGGCACGGGCCTCCCATTCGCTGACGCGGCTCCCCATCAATTGTGGGCAGTAGGCTTCTCCAACGTAGATACCATCCACGAACAAATAGAGCACACTGATATCGCGCCGGTCAAAGTACACCTCGAATTCGCGCCCCTTGAGCCGCGAGAGCAAGCCGGGGCAGACGTACCAACGCCCATGAAATGAGAGCCGGTTGGTATCTGCGACCTGATAGCCCTGGCCCGGCCTCTTCCGGTTTTGCGCTTTCATGAGCAGCAGTTTCAGGTCGTCAGGATATCCCAGGTACTGTGGCACCCCGCTTTGCGCTGCGGCCTGCTCCCAAAGCACGGCGCGCCGTTGTCGTCGTAGTTCGTCCCAGGCTTGCTGGTAGTCGTCTACCACCGCCTGAATGAAACAGCGCTCCAGTTCTTCCAGGGTCATGCCGCCCGCCTCTGCCGATACCTTCGCGTCATGGATGCCATAGCTGGTGTTGGGCAGGCGACGCTCAAAACGCTGAGTCATCCAACGGAAAAGATTTTCTACGGTTCCCTTCGCGGATGGAGCGTAAGGCGGGGCCTGCTCGGTAATGATACCGAGTCGATCCACCAGAACCTGCCGCGCGCGCTCAGAAGTGAAAATCTTCCCTCGGTCATGAAAGATGATGGCTGGCTTGCCGTAACATGGCCAGGAGTGCTGACAGCCCACGCGTCCCACCTGTTCATCTTTGGGCAAGAGCGCCATCGCATGTAGTCCTCCTCTTTGAGTGGTCCCAGAGCCAGCACAGCCCCAAGGATCGCCGCTGTTTTGACGCAAACAAGCACAGCAGCATGAACCCGTTTCGTGACTGCGATTCCATCAGGCGTCACGACATACAGTTCCAGCGAGTGCTCATCAACCTGAGTGAGCAGTGCTGGTGAGGGAATGGAAAGCGCAAACGATTGGGGGGATTCGCGGGCGCGAGGAACCGATTTCATCCCTTCGCGCACTGCCACGAGCGCATCATCGTTTTTGAGGCGATGAATCTCCCTGCGCACTTGATCGTAGGAGGGAAGCTTGACCGTCTGGCGCGTCTCCGCCGTGAGACGCGCAGCGAGCTGGCGCATCTCGGTATGCTCATGAATGGCAGCCATTGACAGACGTGTTGGCAGGATATACAACCGACGAATGCATTCGAGAAAAGCAGGATGCATGGTGGTTTTTCGTGCGTAGGAGCCAAGCGGAACGCAGGCAATCTGCCCCAGTTGCTTTGTTCGCCGAACCAATCGCGAAAGCGTTGTGCGTGCAATCCCTGACTCCGCTGCCACGCTGGTTTGAGTGGCACCAGCCAGCACTTGCGACACGGCGGCCAGGTTGCGGTGAAACTGGTCACGCCGCTTCTCATCAAGGGTAGACGCATCAAACGTTGGGCCTGGAAGCGATATGCTCGCAGACGGATGGGTGGCCGTGGGTATGGCTTCTGGTTCAGGCAAGAGCGTGTCGGGAAGTGGATGAGGAACCAGGGGGGAGCCTCCGGCGGGAGCAAGGCAAGAGGGAGCTTGCGGTCTAAGGTGTGCTGCTCCAGATCGACTAACAGGTGTCCCACTGCCGCACTGTCTCCTGCCACTTTCCAGATCGCCGCTTCGACGAGACTCTCAGGCCATTTCCCGGCGAGACGGCTCTCGATCTCTTCGACGCTGGCAACGTCTCCAATGGGCCAGATCTCCTGCAAAGCGATAGCAATGTCGTCAAAAGCAGGAAAGTGCTTGCGTCTGGCATGCAAGTAGACCAGATTGTAGTGGTGGTGTTTGGAAAGGCGACGCTCCGTTCCAATCCAGAAGGTGCCTCGTTGAATGCGTGATAAACGGCGAGCAGCCTCGGCTTTGGCAAGGCTGCGATCACTGCGTTTGTCGTCTTCCATGCCGGCCTCGGCAATGAATGGCGTTCCGTCCGAAAGATGGCCTACCACATCGGGCAGATACTCGTGTGGTTTCCCCTCGAACGCGTAGCCAATGGCGAACGGCGCATGCTTGGGGATCGGCAGTCGATAGGTTGCGGCAAACTGCGGGCCAATATCGCCACGTGCATAGCTGATCACCAGAGGATGGTACTCAAGCCACAAAAGTAATCGTTCTTCGAGTTGGCTACAGAATGGGAGCTTGACCGGGGCCGCCGCGCTGCTCAGCTTGAAGCTGGGAACCCACCCCGAAATGGAGCGGTTCGCGATTTTGAAGAGATCAATGCCTTCCGTGGCTGGCGAGCCCATTGGCGTCCCTCCTGTACGAGCAGAACCATCACCATCAGCTTGATGAGAGAAAGACACAATTTACAGTGCCTGGAGGAAGTATACTAGATGGAGAGCGCTTTTTCAAACGACAATAAGTATATTGATCACTCTTCGCGCTGATTGATCACTCGTGACCTCAAAACTTGACTGCTCTTGGCCTTATTTACCAATACCCGGAGGGAATGCCGATGCCGGGCATCCTGGGCGATCTGAGCGCGCTGACCCCGGAGGAGGAGGAGCGGCTGGAGATGGCCGTCGCCATCGTCAATCAAGCCTATGTGGACGCGCACCATGACGACAGTATGGAGATGCTGGCAGCGGATTACCTGGCGGCGCGGCAGGACACAGTGAACCTCCTGCACCAGTTCACCGATGATCAGCTGGCCGCTCCGGTGCCCACCGTCGTCGGTGACCAGGCCGCTGGCGACTTGTTTGCCGGGAGAGCGGAGCATGCGACCGAGCACATTACCTCGATTGAGGAAGGATTTCGTCAGGGCGTGTGACACTCCCCACGGGCTAAAGCGCTGTCACTTATACACAAGTCATGAAGGATGGAGAAGAGCGGCGAGATGAACGCCCTCCAAGACGTCCATCACCCGCATCCATCCTTTCCATAACGTCTGCCATCCAGGGGGACCATCGCTCTTGCGGTCGAGATAGCCTCCCAGGCGTGCAATGGCGTGCCACACTTCTTGGGCGGTAGTGATGCTGCGGTGACGTCGATCCAAGAAGACGATGACCTGGATGACTTTTTGCGAGACCACGTCGGTCGCTGGCATGTTTCCCGCTTGCTGTGCCGTGTGCCGAATGATCAACAAACGCAAGGCAATGGGAGTCAGCACCGCGAGTAATTTCCACTGAGCCTCCATGCTTTGCACGTTGTGATGTTCCATCCGACAGCCCGTTTTGAGGGCTTTGTGGCGCATCCTCCAGGAGCCAGCGCCAGCCATACCATTGCACCACCTCCCATGCCTCACTTGGGCAAGTGATCGGAAGCGTGGAAAACCGCGATCCATTCCAACGGCTCTTGTCCTTCAAGCGGCTGGGCTTCCCAAACCCGTATCACCCAGGCAACAATCTCCATTTTGCGTAAACACGCTCCGTGCAGAGGCGGCTGGACGCGTACCTTTTAGAAATTGATCTGTAAGCGTGCTTCTCGCCTGGGCTCGCGCCTGCTGGGCAGCAATACTCACCAGATGAGCATCCATGCCAGGAAGGGCACGAGCCAGGGTCCCCAGATGCACGCGCGTCAAGCTCGGCTTGCACATCCTCTTGAGAAACCTCCACGTTGCGATCCTGGGCCACTCGCAACACAAAGTCGTACCCAAGATCCTCACATGTTTGCCAAAACGTGTACACATCGCTGTTGCTATCGCTCACGTAGACCCATTGGTGGTGCTGAGGAACCCGCCCGATCTGTCGGATACTCTGTTCCCAGACCTGCGATTCTCGCTCCCGTTTTTTGCGCTCAGCCTTTGTCTCCCCAATGGGGCAAGCTGACGAATGAAAGGTGAGAGCATCATGCATCCCAAGATCGCCTGCGTTTGGGGGTCCATCGCGAGCACGGTGTGCAAACTGAAACCGATATCTTCTCGGCTGTTGCCCACTGGTCCCCGTCCTTTGAGAGCGTTATGGGTTGTGAAGTCAAACTCGGTCGTGTCAGCCAACAGGAGCGTACGAGAACATTGGGTCGCGGCGTGGTAGGTTTGGCTCCAGTGGGGGAGCAAGAGATCTTCATACCCGAATGCAGGGTTGCTCAAGAAACGATATCCCCCCTGCGTTTCTCCCCAGGTCTCTCGCGTCGTGAGGCAAGGAGGCTGATGGGTTCTCTGCCAGGGCGTTCGCGATCTTGATCAAACGATCAGTACGACGCGGATCTCTCAGTTCTGCTGCTCCGAAGGTCTGGACGGCCCATGTGTCAGCATGCTGCAAAGGTTCTTGTTCCATGAGCCTTCCTCCTTCGCTTGTTCTTGCTTTTCTTTTCAGCACGCCAACACTTGTGTGGAAGTGACAGGGCTAAAGCCCCGGGGGCTTCTCGGCTCACGCCGAGTTATGTGTGGGGTGTCCGCCCGAACTACTGCGCCAAGGGCGCAGATACTTCACCTGCAGGCGCAGGCAACGGCCTGGGACATGTCACCATGTTGACCGAGACCCAGGATATTCAGCGCGCCTGCTGCGTCACGCGGGCCTGTGGCCCTACAGTGCGGGCAACAGTATATCCTGCGGTGCTTGCTCCGCTCCCCGCATACGGGACACGTCTGCGAGGAATAGCCCTACCTCTTGATGGACAATTTTGAAAGAAGTCTCCAGCAGCACTGCTGGAGACTTCTCTGTTAAGCTGCCTCTATTTACAACCGTTGCTCCTGATATCCTAGATGGGGAGCGATTTTTCCAGGCATCGAAATGTCTAATTCCATCCTTCGGTGCAAAATCGGTCAGCCTTTCAGTTAATTTACCAATAAACTCCCCAGGGAGCGCGTTTGTCCTGAACCAATCTAATGGTATACCCATTATGATCCTCAAGAATCATTTTCAGGACATCTATCAGCCTTTGCAATTCTTGCCGCAAGATCTTAGGGTTCGACCGGAATGATAGTTTCGATTGCGCAAAGTTCATTTCTTGGATAAGACGCACTGCTCCTGCTTCTGACACTTTCAAAATATCGTCTTCCTGCATAACACACACAAGTTCCTTCTAGGGGTATGGTATGCCCGGGGGTGGCTGGACCTGCGCTTCATTGCACAGCTTTATCACAGTTCGTGGCTGAATTGATCAGCTCTCATATGACTTCGTCTGTACTCGATTGTTGACAATTGACTACAAAGTATGTTATAGTTATAGTATAAAATATGACATACCGCTTTAAAGTATGTCAAGAGAGATTTACAGAATGCTTGTTCTAATGTCGTTTTCTGTAGATTTTTATACGTTTTTAATATCTGATCAATGCCGATTGGATAAGGGGAAAATGTACAGACGGAGGAGACAACGGAATGGAAGAGGAAAAGAAGCTTACGCTAAAGCAGTGGCAGGTCAAGTCACGGCTAACAACGCAAGCTTTCGCGCGTGAGATTAAGGTTGATGCGCGAACCTTGAAAAATGCTATGATTGCTGGCAATCCGGTCCATGAAACGACCGTGTTGCTCATTATCGACGGAATGAAACGGTACTTTGCGCGATATCCGGAATATGCGGAAGGATACAAAATTCCGGAAAGTGCAGAGGATTTTAAGGATTTAGTGATTTATGACCCTGAGAAGCATCGAAAAAGCACGGCAGGGATAAAATTAAAAAAAGAGGTTGAGCAGCAATAACACATGACCATTCTGTTGTTGTGGGCGGCCTGGCCGCGATGGGCGCGACCAAGCCTCGCCTTGAGATACGGTTCAAGGCATTATTTATTATAATACTTGTAAAGGGAACAATAACAGACATTGCAAATCAATGTTTGACCTCATAAAGCTCACAATTGACTCACAAAGAGGCGCATCGTTCACGGTGCGCCTCTTTTATTTTTGTGCAAGAGTGTGTTATACTGTTGTTGTTTGAATACGTATGAGTGCAAACGAATACGTTTGTATTCATACGAACAAGCGATGGGGCAATAAAAAGAAAAGCCTGACAAGCGTGGGGACGCTTCCAGGCGGTGGTCCTGCTTTCGAATTCAGGACATGTGTATTGTAGCATTCTTGAAAGGACATATCTTATGTCACAAAGGATCATCCCGTATTCCTTCTCTGTGGAGAGAATCTATCCCTCCTTCAGCGGCATGACGGAGTATCCACAATTTACAGCAGCTCCGGTCATAACTCGCCCTGGCCAGGCACAGGGCATCTACATCACACTTCATGACCCTGATGCTGCCGAGGAAACAGCGGCAATGTTTGACCGCTGGTTTGCCACGCGATCTGAAATCTCCGTCGTCGATTATGGCACATCCGACAAACAAGGTTTAGGGTTCATTATTGTCGAATACCTTGAGTGCGATGTTGACCAGCTCTTTACTGCAATTTTGAATGATGTCGCAATTGTCGCTGACTACACGGTGTATGGCCGCGATCTGATGGAGGGATAACACCATGGCTGGAAGAAACGTTCTTGCTAATGCGCAATCACAGTTCAACCGCGTACATCACAAACTTGGAAGTAGCCCCTTGATCAACTGGATCCTGGGTGTATCCTCACTCTTTTTCTGGGGGTGTGCGAGCGTCATCCAGATTCAGACGAGTGAGTACCTGGCGATGGGAGCACAAACTCGCGTCGCCAACGTGTCCTGGGGTGTCTTGCTCCAGCCCTGGCTGATGATCACCGGGCAGGCTCCCATTGGATTTGCCACTGCCTGGCTCTACGGGTGGGTAGTGGAGCTGATCACCCTCATTTTTGCCCTGGCCCTTTCCGTGGCCGTCGCTAAGATTAGCGTTGCTAACCCAAAACTGGGCAGGGGCTTTTTGTACTGTGGTTTACTGCTGCTTGCCCTCAACAGCTATGCAGACTATAGCAGCTCGCCCGGGACCTCTCCTCTGGTCCAGTTTCTTATAGCGTTGGCAGTCGGTATGATGGCAGTTTGCGGCCTGCCGCTTTCCATAGGCCTGATTGAGCATGGTTTCCAGGAGCTATAAATCATGGACACAAACAACACTCAAAAGCTCGCCATCGCAGGCGCGACCACACTGGTCGCTGAACCTGTCTTCCTTATGGCTCATTATGGGGGTGTTGGTGTGATTGCTGGTCTGGCCGCTGGAGCCTTTGCCTATTGGTTGGCCGATGAGTTTAGTCCATCAGCAGAGGGGGAGGAAACTTCCCCAACTGCGGCCGCTGAGAAGGGCAGCCCAACAAAGAAGGACAAAGCACCAGGCGAATCATCACTCCTCTATCGCATGCTCAACGGCAAAAGTATGCGCAGCGAGGGCCAGGACGAGCAACAAAACAACGAGCCAGAGGCAGCGGACACGCAGCGACAGGAAGGCCCCTGGGTACCTCCGCAATTCCGTCTGGATGATGTACTCGCCGTCGTGCGCGACTTCAACCAGCAAAACAAATTGTACTTTGGTGATACCGAGGAGGGCGCGGCCTCGCTCAAGCTGAGCAAGGTCTACCACATTATGGACGTGGCGAGCAGCGGCAACGGCAAAAGCAATCGATTCCGCCTCATCATGATGCAAACAGTCACGTGTTGCGAGACCTACTATATTAACCCCCTCGCAGCCAACGTCAAACTGGTAGATGATGAGCGCAAGATTGAAGTGTGGAAACCGATTTTCGACCGGCTAGCAAATGGGCATCCAGTGAAAGAAGGACCAGAAATACACGAACTCATGACCTCACTGGTCGCTGAGATCAACACACGCAACGAGCAGGAGCAAGAAGGAGATTTCTCCTGGCGCGAGCGTCCCATTTTGGCATTTATTGACGAACTTCCCGAGGTAGCTGCTCGCTGCCCTGAAGCAATAGAGTTGCTTGATAAGATCGGACGCACTGGCCGCCAATTCTTTGTGTTTTGTTGCGTTGCCAGTCAGACAGCGCTTGTGAGTGAGATCGGGCAGTCAACCGCGGCCCAGGCGAATTACAAGACGCGCATCTATGGCGGCGGTGATAAGACCAGCGCCGGGCGCATGATGAAGGGGAAAGTGCCTGCTGACGTCGAGAAGACGCTGGCCACCAGTAAGGCAGGCCTGAGCCTCATGCTTGCTGAAGGGATGCAAGGCGGTACATATGTGCGCGCCCCCCTGGTGACCAATGAAGCATTGTTTGCATACCTGGGTTTGCCTGCGTTCCGTATGGAAGATTGGATCAAGAGCAAGCCATCTGTGCAACCGACACGCCGGATGGTTCCTATGACTGATCCGGCATTCCCCACTTTAACGCTTTTACGCAAAAATGAAAATAAGGCCGAAATGAGCTCAGGAAGCCCTCGTGAAAGCGTGAAAAGTGAAAGCCGTGAAAGCGTTAAACGCGTGAAAGGCCCCAATGAGGAGGCCATTCTAGAGGCGATGGACGCGCTTGCAGATGAGGGCCAGCCTCTCACCATCAATGCAATCGCAAAAAAAGCGGGCCTGACCTGGCGCAAGGCCGATGATATTGAGGATGTAGCCAGCTACTACGGATTTGATCTGGAGCGTGGCTCTGGTCGACCTACAAAAGAGGCCGCTAGATAGGAAGGAACCCATTATGCAGCAAGATGTGCAACCACAAAATCAACCGGACATCGCCTGCGGATGCCCCCGTTTTCAAACGCGGGGAGGAAGCAGGCGTTCCTTGTCGGAGTGGGGCAACGGAGGGGGAGCCTTTCCGGTTCGCTGCCCCGCAAAAAGAAAAGTAGACTATGAAACAAACCATCATTGCCAAACTCAAGTTGCACACCACCAGCGAGCAGCTCGCCCAGCTTCGTAACCTGCAGCTGGCCTATCGCGACGCGCTGAATTATGTCAGCCGCTACGCCTTCGAACATGGCAAAATGAGCAGCAAAAGGCGCTTGCAGGAGGGCACCTATCAAGAGCTTCGGGTGCTCTACGCCTTGCCGGCGCAGATGGCCTGTTCTGTCCCTCGCCAGGTAGGAGCGACCTACAAGGGCTTGTGGACCAAATACAAAAAGCATGCCGCCAGCCGCAAGGCCGGGGTGACCAAGAAACGCTACAAAGGACTCGACCAGCCGCCCCGCTATCTCTCTCCCACCGTGACCTATCAGCAGGGCCGGGACTACGGCTTCAAAACCGAGCAGCGTGTTTCGGTCCTGACCCTCTCCGGTCGGCTGATCCTTCCCTACAGCGGCTACGAGCGCTATGTGGCCCTCATCGAGCAGGGAACCTCCATCGGTACGGCGCAGTTGTGGTATGACCAGCGGAAAAAGCGCTTCTACTTGCTGGTGGCGCTCTCCCTGGAACTGCCCGATCCCGAGCCAGGCGACCTCTCCCAAGTGGTTGGGGTGGACGTCGGACGGCGGTACCTGGCGGTGACCTCGACCACTACTGGCTCGGGTGATCCTCTCTTCTTTTTGGGCAAAGAGGCGGTTGCCCAAGCTGACCACTACACCCGCCTGAGAAAACGACTTCAGCAGAAAGGCACTCGCGGCGCAATGCGCAAAGTGCGTGCGATTGAGCAGCGAGAGAGACGGTTGAAAGCTGAGACCAACCACTGCATTTCCAAGCGCATCATCCATAGGCACCCCGCGTCCCTCATCGGGCTGGAAGAGCTAACAGACATTCGAGAGCGCACCAAGCCAAAGAAGCACCGGCGCACAAAGCAAGGCAAAAGCAGCGAGCTGGTCTCCCCCAAGCAGCGCAGGGAAAACCGGCGGCGCTCCCAATGGTCCTTTGCCCAACTGCAGGCCATGATTGCCTACAAGGCGATGCTCGCCGGCTCAGTGGCCACCAAAGTCGATGCCGATTACAGCAGCCAGGCTTGCCCCAGGTGCGGGCACACCGCGCGGGCCAATCGGCCAGGCAAGGGCCTCGTCTTTGTCTGTCAGAACTGCCATTACACGCTCCATGCGGATCTGGTGGGAGCGAGGAATCTGGTGCTGCGAACGCTTCTGGTTTGGCAAGACTGGGCCAGAACGGGGCTGTTGTCGGTAGCCCCTGATACGTCGGACAGCGAAGCCAAAGCGGCACGCCTCTCAAGGTATGCCGAGTTGCGGTGGAGTCCAGACGCAAGCCCCTCGCTTCAGCGATGGGGTCACTGACTCTATTCACTCACGCAACGGTTTTTCTCGGGAACGCATGGGTGAGGAAGTGGCAGACGTCTTTGATGAGGAAGTCAGAAAAATGATAGCTCCTTTTCTGCAAGACGGGCTACTCACCTTGTCTGTGGTCAGTGAGGTGGTGTGGGGAACTCCGAAGGCGCTGCCACCCGTTCAAGCATGCTCCTAGTGGGTCAGTTGCCAAGTCTTGTCCGGTTAAGCCGCCCTGCGGTAATAGTGGACCGAGCGAATGCGTCGAGGAATACCGTGAATAGCGGTAGCCCCAGAACCTCCCACCCGATGCCGCCGTGCATAAGCTCAATCCCGGCGGGCATGCCGCTTGCCACCCCAGATAAACGGCGTGGGATGACGATTCCAACCGATGACAGCATCAGTCAGCCACTGCTTCAGGATTTCGACATCATAGGTATGATAGCCTTGCAGCGCTCGCCGTTTGATGATCCGTTGCACCGACTCCGCCATGTTGAGCCAGGAGCCCGCGTTGGGTGTGGAAAGTAAGAGAATGCCATGCTCAGCACACCATTGCACCAGACTGTGGCTTTTGTGCCCGGCCAGGTTGTCCCAGATCAACAGGATTCTGACAGGAGGGAAAAAGCGATCCAGCTGGTCGGCGGCGGGATAGATATCCCAATCTTGCCAACGCCGACCAATGGGCACTGTTTCAGGAGCAGGAGGACAGTGTTTCAGAATGGAGGTGAGTTCTCGCTGCAGCCAGGGATGCAGAATGGCATTGGTACTTTGTTGGACTGCTTCGGCGCGTAGTTCTCCTGTGGCGGGCCGCGCACAAGGTGAGCAACTTCGCGGTTTCTCCTCGGAGATATTGATGGGCCTGGCGTGCCGGCCGATGTTCGATCTGCCAGGAACTGCCGGGCTGCGGGATGGTCTGATACGGACCAGCCTCGTCTTCGCACCATACCTGGAGCCCAAGCCGTTCGCCGATCAAATAGGCCCGCTCAATTACTGCTGTTTTTTCCTGCGTATATTCATCATAGCTTTCTTCGACACGACCATCCTTTTTACGTAGGGTTTTGCCTGTCTCGCACCAGGTACGACTCTTTTGCCAGCTGTAACCAGCCCCATGGAGCGTGTAGAGAATGGTAAAGGTGCTCACCTGCGGCAATCCGCCGGGGGCTTCGCGCAAGGCACACCGTAACGTCGTGAGTGACCATGTCGCTGTCCCATCTTCCTTACGCACAGGACTGCGTTGGAGTTCTTGGAGAATGCGTGCTCGTTCGCTCGGGCCATACCTGCGTGGATGCCCGCTGCGAGGAAGGTCATCGAGAGCGGCTAGACCTCGTTCATGAAAGCGGCGAATCAGCCGGGTGACGGTTTTCTGGGCTTTCCAGCCTGCTGCTTCAGCGGCATCTGTCAGGGGTTTTCCCGCTGCAACAGCCAGCAGGGCAATGGCTCGTTGATGGCGGTTCAGGCGTTCGCTGGGAGCATGGCTAATACGGGTGAGTTCGCGGTGTTCGGCGTCCGTGAGAGGGCGAAGGCGTTGAGAAATGGGGTGGGACATACCGGGAATTCTTGAAGAGTCCTTTCATGGGTCAGAGATTTTTATTTTCCTTTTGAGTATGTCACAACCGGACAAGACTTGGCAAGTGACCCACTAGTGCAATCGTTCAAAAGAAAGTAGGAAAGTAGCCGATATGAGAAGGTATGCAACCCATTTTCATTCGACCACTCACCGAACCCGAGCGAGCCCATATCGAGGCTCGCTTACGCTCCGGCTCAGCCTTTGTGCTACGCCGTTGCCAGATCCTTCTGGCTTCAGCCCGTGGAGAGCGAGCCATCGCCATTGCGCGGCAACTGGGCTGCGACGACCAGACGGTGCGCAATGTGATCAAAGACTTCAACGAGCAGGGGCTCGACGTGCTCAAGAAGGAGTCCTGTCGCCCTCATCGGCTACGCACCAGCATTGCCGACGAGAATCTGCCAGCCCTGCGCGATCTGCTGCATCGCAGCCCGCGCGATTTTGGGATCGCGCGCAATCTCTGGTCTCTCCCACTGGTGGCGCAGATCTGCTTGTCACAAGGACTCGTGGCTGCCCCGACCACTGCTGCCAGTGTCCGCCGTGCGCTCAAGCGCTTGGGGGTCAGTTGGAAACGCGCCCGCGCGCTGGATCACCAGCCCCGATCCGCAGTATGCACGAAAAAAAAGGCTCGTGACCGCTTGATCGCGTACGCTCAACCCCGCTCTGATTGGGCCATTGGCTTCCTCGACGAGGTCTGGTGGAGCCGATTTGCTCTTCCACGCCTTTATGCCTGGCAAGACTCCGAGCACCCCGTCCGTTTGGTTGAGCAATCCTGGCAAAAGAATGATCCAGACCCAAAAGCATTGGCGTGCTATGGGGTTCTCTGGCAAAAGGGAACCACGGAGGAACCCGTGCGAGAGCAGATGTGGCTTCGTTTTGTCACAGGACGCCCGGTGAGTGAGATCACCATCCAGTTTCTGGACTGGTGTTGTCAGCAATTGGCCGCACAAGGCAAACGTCAGTGGCTCCTCATCTGGGACAACGCCTCCTGGCATGAAAGCCGCGAGAGTGCGCACCTGGATCAGAAAACACAACCTCGCGGTCAAACAAACGGGCGAAGGGGTACGGATTTTGCCTTTCCAACTGCCCACCAAAAGTCCCTGGCTCAATCCAATTGAGCCCAAGTGGGTCCATGGCAAACGCAATGTGGCCGAAACCAATGGGTTGCTTTCGGCTCATCACCTCGCTGAGCGGGTCTGTGCCTATTATGGGTGTGCATATGAGCCACATTTATCTCTTTCCGAAAAGGTTTCGTAATCTTGCACTAGCTCAGGAGGAGCGAGGCATCCGTTTTGGGATCTCGGAAGTCTCGTTTGTTTGAGTACTTACAAACTCCCATTTTGTAGAGATGCATGGCTTGCTATGCGTCTCTACTGCACTTTATTGTACTATGGTTAAAACCTTGCGAGCTTGAGGCTTGGGAGCGGTGCTGAAATGCCGGTTTCAGCTAGGAGCGTGGAGCAAGCGATACCGAGAGCATCGACCCTTGACTGGGGTGGGAAGACTTGCAGAACGAGAGCGAGCGGAAGAGAAAGATGCTCTCAAGTAGAGTAGGGGCCGGTCGCCCATTACTGGGTCGCCCGTACCCCTCTCTCCGAACCGGTACGTGCCGCTTCTCACGGCATACGGCTCTCCACTTCGCCTGAGTACTTGCTTCTGAGTTATCGGGACAGCATCAGCACATCCCACTTTCCTCTTCGGTGTTCTTCAGGCTCCGCTAGCTCACTTCCCCCCAGACAGAGTTGGTTTCGTCTGTGTTACCACAGCTTATCCCTCTTGCCGGTACTGCTCTATGCAGTCAGCACAAGCCATTACAGCCGCACATTGGGTAATATTGAGCTTCCGTCATCATGCAGGTGTAACCCTGTTTAGATGATCCCGCATTTTCAGCAGAGTGAGTTTAGACGTGCTCCAGGCGTCCCGTTCGTCCCGTATTGCCCTCGTAGAAAGGGTCTGCCAACATCGATGGATAAGGCCGCATCTGCATTCTATGTCCTTAGATGTTGGACCCAACGTTTGTAGTCACCTTCCGTTGGAGTCGCGGGTGAAGACCAGTAGGACTAGGATTGACGCAGTTTAGCATTCGCCATACACGTCTTGCACTAACCACCCAGAGGATTGGTGACTTCCTCTTACATGGCTGTCCTCGCATGCTATGGTCGCCCTCCTCTTTCGAGGGTTGGGGTAAGCGAGGAGTGCATAGAACCGTCCATCAGTTCTAATACCTTTTTGGTACACTCACTTTCTGCCGCTGATGCGGCGCACTGCAGGACCCCGCTCGCTCTCGGCACACAGTGCTCGGCCCACCTCAGACAAGGGCGGCATCGCCCGCGCTCCAGCTTGCCGCAGAAGTAAGATCCGAGGTAGAAAAAGATTTGCAGGTAATTGTTCCTCACTTCTCATACGCATTATGTGTCACTGGCGAGGACAAAGCGATTGTCAAATCACACTGCTCTATACCTGCCTTGAGCCATAGAGAAAAGGGCGAGAAAGCTTTCTCGCCCTTTTCTCGCTTTTTTGCGAGACTTCCTGGCTTGACTTCTCTGTGTTTCTACGTCATTATATGTATACATACGTAGTCGTACGAATTCATATGAACTTTCAAGAAAGGTCGTCAGCCACATGGAAGAAAAGAAACCAACGTCTTGCGCGCTCAGGCGTCATCAGAAGTTCGTGAGAGATGCTACCTGCCTTGTGTGTAATCCCTCTCTCCACCCGCAATCACTCCGCCAGATCCTCCTGGATCCTGCTATCGCCAGGTGGTATCAATCCCTCGTCGCCGGGACGTATTGTCATTGGCTCCGCTGTGAGAAGCCAGGCGTTCACTTCGATCAACTCCCCGACGGTCATTGGTGGTGCGACGAGCATCGCTATCATGGCCTGTTCCTGCAAGAGGGCGCAGCCAGAGACTTCCCTGCCTGGGAATACAGCGTAGGCCATACCATCCTGGTGGGCAGGCCCAACTGGTACAAGAGCACGACGCACGCGACTGTTGAAGATGTGCAGTGCCGCGTCGCGAAGTTACGCGGGATCTCCGTCGAGCTGCTGCCTCGGCTTTGCAGCCCTTCAACGCTCCAGCTCGAACAGCTCATTCAAGCGGACCGTCATATGGGTTTGCTGCGTGCAAACCCACGTCTCGCACTGAGCATCCCCAGGTGGATTGTTCGTGCTATCAACCAGACCCGCCTGATTTGCCCAGACAACGGCCGGGACGCGCACCCTCGGCTCCACGTGCGCATGCATCAAAACTAACCAAACGCGTATGTGGTTATGAAGTACAGTGGCAGAGGCGACAAGCATCCAAAGAAGCCAAGGCGATGAAAGCGTCCCAAGCCAAATCTCCTGGGCTATTCAGCCGACAACGAAAGTCACCTGATCTACTTTTAATTTAGTTCATCTCAGTGGCCTGCGGTGCATGACGCTTCCTTTGAGTTTCTTATCACGAGATCAGTAACAGGTTAAGTTCTTCTTGAATGAGTCCATTACTGTAGATGAAGAGAGGCTTGTTCGCATTGTTCGTTATAACCGTAGTCTTTCCTCCAGATTCGGCCAGTAACAACCTCCCCGCCTCAACATCCCATGGATTTGCTGTACGGCTCACGAAAGCATCTGCCCGTCCACAGGCAAGATAGGCAAGCTCGGTCACTGTTGTACCGAGAATGCGGGTTCTATGCACATGCGCGAACAGCTTTGCGAATATTTTCAATCCTTGTTCTACTATCTGAGGATCTCGTGCTGACGATAGGTCGCCAGCATAGACAAGAGCTTTCTGCAGTGAGGCATTATCTGAAACGTGAATCCTACGCCCGTTGAGATACGCCCCCTGACCACAAATGGCTGTAAATAATTCATCTCTGGTTGGAATGTAAACAACGCCTCCGAGTGTTGTCTGATTGACAACGAGTGCGATTGAAATAGCAAAGAGGGGACTCCCATGTTGAAAGTTCGCAGAGCCATCCACAGGATCAATTGTCCAATATTGATCCTGTCTCCCAATTATGCCTGCCTCTTCAGAAAGAATCCCAACATGTGGGGCCTCTTTTTGCAATTGAGCAAGGATGATCCGTTCCGACCCTAGATCGACATCAAGCAGTTCGTCTTTGTAGCCTTTCGTATGTTTAACCTTTGCCTGCCCCAGTCGCTCAAGAAGATAACTTCCAGCTTCTCTGGTTGCAGATTCAGCTATTTTGAGGAGCTCTGGTACATCTGAAATGGTGAGGATTTCGTTTGTCATCGATTATCTAGTCCACTTTCATGTATGGCATAATGAAATATCACGATACCTCTTCTATTTGATTTTACCTTCTATGTGACTGACCTTGGAACTCAACTACTCAAGATCAGTTTACGTTCCTGGTTTTAGCTCGTGACCATTTAAGAAACTAATTGTAAATTCGCTGGCAAACTATCCAGAGTGCGATATAAAGCACTAGTGATACAGCAAACGGGATTTTTACCGTGTGTACAAGAAATTCATGAATTACTTTCCCCTTTTAACTGAAATAACAATTAATACGATTGAGGCAGGCATGGAGTGTATATCTGCTTCTGGCAGGGAGGCTTTCAGGCTCAGAGAAATAGACAGAACCATAACCGTCATGTGTACGAGAAAAGCATAAGCCAGTTTATTTAATGGAGCGTAAATAGATTATGATGTACCTGTTAAATCAATGTAATCTTTGTTACATGTAACGAATGCTACAAATAATGGTTGTTACATTTTTAGGATCGTCTATTGGGTTGTGTGTAAATTTCCTCTGAAACATCCGGAGAAAAAGTAAACACGGCCATAGCTTTCCCGGTTTCATGCCAGGTGGCGCAGCTCTGCTGCATGATGTCTTTGATAGTTTCAAAGTTTACAAATTTCCAAAAAGGTGCCAACTTTTCGCCTATCTTTTTGAGGAGGTGTTGCTACGAGTTAGAGTATCAAAACACCAGGAAATGGCTGCTATTATGAACGAACCTATCAGTCGTTCGCCGGAAACAGTGCGACTGCTCTACGAACGCCTGGGATTTCATCAGCAAGCTCTGGACAAAAAAGTTGGGCGAAATCAGTCTGATGAGATCGTCACCAGGATTTACAATCGTATCGTCAAATCTCAGTGACCCATTCAACACGAAGAACCTCATAGCTTGCCTGCTATGAGGTTCTCTTTTTATGCTCAAGCAGACAGGCTGTTAAAAGATAGAGAAAAAGAGAAGTAGAGAAGTAGAGAAAACCCTTTATATTTTCTCTATAAATTTCCTTATAGCAGGGATTAGAACATAATTTTAGAGAAAAAGAGAAGTAGAGAAAGAGAGAAGATATATATATTTTTCTCTATAAATTTCTTTATAGTAGGTAAGGTGAGCTTAAATCCCTGCTATAAGGAAAAGCTTAGAGAAAAATAAGGGGTATTTCTCTATTTTTTCCTTTCTCTATTTCTCGCTTTTTTGAAATGCCTCTTTTGCCCGTTCTCCCATCCTGCCCCTGACTTCTATGTATTTCTATGTCATTATACGTATGCATATGAATACAAACGAATGCATATGAACTAAGAAAGGTTGTCAGCCACATGGAAGAAAAGCCAAAGTCATGCGCACTCATGCGCCATCAGAAGTTTGTAAGGGACGCAGTCTGTCTTGTGTGTAACCCCTCTCTCCACCCGCAATCGCTCCGCCAGATCCTGCTCGATCCTGCCACTGCAGTGTGGTATCAATCCCTCGTCGCCGGCACGTACTGCCATTGGCTCCGCTGCGAGAAGCCAGGCGTGTTCTTTGACCAGTTGCCGGACGGTCATTGGTGGTGCGACGAGCACCGCTACCACGGATTCCTCCTGCAAGAGGGAGCGGCCCTTGACTTCCCTGCCTGGGAATACTTTGTTGGGCATACGATCCTGGCGGGCAGGCCCAATTGGTACAAGAGCACGACGCATGCCTCGCCCGAGGATGTGCAATGTCGCGTTGCAAAGTTGCGTGGCATTTCTGTCGAGGAGTTGCGCGCCCAGGTTGAACCTCAGCCAGCGCCTGCTGTGGGGAATGACTCGCTTATCCCTACGCCCCACCTGGTGGATGGTGGAATCGAGTTCGCGGGCGAGGTCTATGGAGTACTCCCGCTGGAGATCCGCGACATGCTGAAAACGGAACCTTCCCAGGTTGTGGAAGAGGAGGAACTAGATCTCTCCACCATCGACTTCTAGTTGTGTTTTTTGAAGCCAGGGCGGGCGTAGAGTTGCTCTGACTTCGTATGTTGGTAAACGATAACGAACGAATACAGAGACGCCAGATTTTGATCTGAGCGCGATTTGATAAAGGTGAACGTATGAGCGATCTAGCAGTCGGGCATTTCGATGCAGTGGGATTTCTAACCGCTGTTAATCAGGTTCGTCAGGAAAGAAATGTGAGCTGGCGGCGATTCTACCGCCAAACAGGTGTCCAGGCAAGCAATATCAAGATTGTCCTGCGAAAGAAGCACGCAGGCATTCATACAAATACCCTGGCCGCGCTTGTCCTATGGAGTGGTATCAATCCACAAACATACATGGAACTAAGGAAAGTGGAAGCCTGAGATGATCAAGGCCTACTTTGACTCACCGGCATTTCTACAGGCAATAGACCAGATTCGCCTGGATCGTAAGTTGAGCTGGTACCAGGTGACAAAGGCGACGGGATTGGATCCGAACAACATTCGGCGCGTGGGAACACGGGAAAAGAACGGTTTCAACTCAAATGCTGTTGCGGCCCTGGTCCTCTGGTCTGGTCTGGATCCTCGCGAGTACATGAAATGGAAGAATAGCTAATCAGGAAAGGAAGAACGACACGTGAAGGTTGTAGAGTTTGGCTATGCAGGGGCAGGCGGCGAGGAGCGCTTGCACCAGCTCATGCAGGATGAGAAAGCTATCCTTTGTGATATTCGTCTCAGCCCTCGTAGCAAGTGGTATCCGCAGTTCAATGGCAAAGCCCTGCGAGAGACGTATGGCGCTCGCTATCTCTGGCTTGGCGAGACGCTGGGTAACAAGAACTACAACAATGATGAGGGCATAGTGTTGGCTGATCCCGAGCGCGGTATTACTCGCCTGATGGCAGGGCTACGGAAGGGCTACACACTCATCCTGCTCTGTGCTTGCAAGCAATACGAGTCCTGTCATCGGCATACGGTTGTGGACCTCCTACGTGAGAAGGTGCCAGGGCTTGAGGTTGTTCATCCCGAAGGCAGCGAAGGCGAACTAATCAAGTGTCTCTCAATCATTCAGCCGTGGACCTGGCTATTGGCTCACGGTTACAAGGATGTGGAGAACCGAAACTGGCGCACGAACTATCGCGGCCCGGTTCTCCTCCATGCGAGCAAGAAGATTGATGGGGATTGGTTTTATCCTCATCCTCATCCAAAGAAAGGCGAACTTTACACTGACGATGCTGAGCGCTTTGGGCTTAAAGGTATTATGCCTGGGCATAAGAGCCTCTATACCATTGGTGCCATTGTGGGTATTGCCGATTTGGTAGACGTGGTTGAACAGAGTGAGAGCGACTGGTTCCGTGGACCCTATGGTTTTGTCTTCGCGAACGCCCGTCCTCTCGAACCTATCCCTTACAAAGGCGATCAAGGGCTGTTTAATGTCCCTCTGAGCGTGATAAATGAGCATGGTGACTTGCGTAGTGCGCAGGAGCTGGAGGTAGTGTGAGATGCCAATGGATTGGTCGCGCTACCCCTCAAACTGGCGCAAAGTCTCACTAACCATCCGTCGCATTGCTGGCCAGCGGTGTGAGCGATGTGGCGTAGCCAACGGTGTCCCACTCCCCAGCGGGCGCCCTGGCAAGGTCGTTTTGACGGTAGCCCATCTTGGCGCGTCGCGGCCGACTGGCGAGGGCTGGGTCGCTGGGGATAAGCACGATAAACATGATGTGCGCAGGGAGAATCTCCAGGCACTCTGCGCGGCTTGTCATCTTGCGTATGATCACGACGACCATATTCTTCATGCCAAAGAGACCAGATCACGCAAAAAAAGAGAAGTCGCCTTGGCTACTGGGCAACTTCTCATGTTCAACGATTAATCATTAACTAGATTTAGTGCTGCGTTCCTCATTGGTATGAATAAAACGATGAATCCAGGTCTAGAGCTAAAGCAGGCATGCCTTACCTATAGGTTTAGCTAGCAGGAATGTCAGCGCCAATGAGGAACGCAGCATTAGTACTACAGTTGGAGTTAGGAAGTATTGAGAGCCAAACGGCGTTTGTAATGGTAAACTTGAGCGACCGCCTGATGGTGCCGCCGAAAGAGAGACCAGGCCACCACCTGAGCATGTTGAACGATCTGTTGCCACACCAGCGACCAGACAAGGCGAAGCACTTCTGGAAGGGTGTAAGGGATCAATGGACAACCAATCCTCTCTGGCACTTGAACTGCTGCAAACTGCTTGGGCTGGACTGCTGTTCCCACGCTTTTTTTTCCCGGGCGGTATTGGCCTGTTCGACCATCATTGTTGCACACAATTGGGCCACAAGCGAGAGCGTGACATGCCGGTACCACCCGGTCCAGGAACGCACTTCGTACTGATCGAGTCCACACTCGCCTTTCGCTCGCTCGATGGCTTCTTCGACCTTCCAGCGCTGGCCGGCTACGTCCACGATCTGTTGTAGCGTGGTCTGTTTTGGGGCACACACCCGATGATAGACGACCTCAGTGGGATCGGTGAGGCTACGTCGCACCACGATCCAGGCTTGCCAGCCATCGGGAACCTCTGCATCCATTTTTCGCCAGGCCCATTCAAACCACCGAGGTCCCTTCGATCCCCATCCGGCTGAGAGTCGATACCAACGCCCAGAATGCTTGCGCGCGAACCACTCATCCACCCCAACGGAGGCGAAGCCTTCATCCAATCCCATCCGGATCTGATTCTGAGGTGGGACAGCCAGCACGTAAGGAATGTGGTGCTCGGTGAGAAAGCGCCGCAGGTGATAATCGGCTCCATACACGCTGTCAGCAGTTACCCAGGCGCAGGGCAGGTGATGGGCAAGCATCCGTTCGAGCATGCGGCGAGCCAGGACAAGCTTGGTGGCAAACTCCATCTCCTCTGGCACACCTGCTTCCTCACAGCGGTGGCGATCATCAGTCCATTCGTGAGGTAAATAGATCTCCCGATCCATCAACACCTGCCCCTTGGGACTCGCGTAGGCTAGGAAGACGCCGATCTGGCAGTTGCCAATCTTGCCCACCGTCCCGCTGTATTGAGGAGCGACTCCGACCGACTTGGTGCCCTTTTTCACAAAGCCCGTTTCATCAATGACGACCACGGCTGTGCAATCAGCGAGTTTCTCTCGCACCAGGTCCAGCAGGTCGTCGCGAACCGCATCAGCATCCCAGTGTGCCCGACTGAGCAGTTCCTGGTAGCCGTAGGGATTGGCTTCTCCTGCTGCTTCTGCCAGTTGCCAGCCATTTTTGCGCTCAATGGGACGCAACAACCCTTGCAGATACGCCCGCGCACGCTGGCGCTGTTCGGAGCGGGCAAAGCGCCCTGCGATACGTGCATGCACTTCATCGAGGCATCCTGCCCACCGCACTGCGGCCTCTTCCTCCTCTTTGATTTCCTGGTGGTTCATGATCCTGCTTCTTTCGCTGGGTGATTGGTTGCTCTCTTTCTATACTAGCACCTAACTCCAACTGTAGTACTAGTGCTCCGTTCGTTAAGTGCAGTAGCAAAACGGATTGGCTTCTAGAACCGGATCATGCGATAAGCCTGCTTGTTTTTGTTACTGGTGGATTTAACAAAAGCAGCACTAGGGCGTCCAGTTCTTGGGCGCTCTATTTTCATCCATATTTCATATGGAGCGCGTTTACGGTGAAGACATGGTCTGTGTTCATCTGGATAGAGCATGGTGTAAAGCCTTTTTAAGGCGTCTTGTCTAGTAACAACAAATTTGTATAATGGCGACCACCCTGCTTTTTGTGGTTCCCTCTTCTGTATCGTATGAGCAATATCATGCCGAGTTAAGCAATCACGTATTTTATCGCGAAGGATTGTAGAAGCTGTTACCAGTTGTACCGTAAGATCTGGAGCTTGTTGATTGGCCCTAGCTTGTCTGAGCAATACGGAACCATCGCCGTCAATAAGCCCTCTTAAGAATGCTCCCTCGTACTCTGCTTCAATTATAGGCCACCCTATGGTCAGGCTTTTGTGTTCAGTTAACCCTAAAGAACGAAGGCGATCTGCTGTGTGTTTAGATGAGAAATGAACCCTAATGTGTTCCCCGTTATTTTTTAGCGCGTAGGTACCTCCATCGATAACTGCTAAAACAAGCTCTGCAAGCTGGAAGTCTTTTGTTGAAATATCAATTGTATTCCCGTAGAGACATCCATCGCTCCAAATGAGTCCCAGTAACCATGCCATTTCATCAGTCCAAGTATCGAAAAACTTTTCATTAAAAGGATTAGTATTGATGGGTTTAGTAAGCCCAGCTGCCTTCCTTCTTCTTGCAAGAGTGCGTGCGCTCATAAGTTGGTTATCAGGAATAACTAAATGTTGGCTAGGCTTATTTGCCATAGCTCCACAATGGCGAGAGCAATACTTCCCAGGTGTATTCCCTTTGATTCGTTGGTATGTTTCACCGCAATGCTGGCACGTGTAGTCAATCATGGTACGCATAAACAATCCTCCTTGATTGAAAATATTATACCACATATCAGAATGAAGACAAATGATAAATGACTAATTGACTACAGCAAGAAGCCTTCCACGTCCAGGTCTCGTGGAGGGCTTCTTTGTTAGATATACTGAAAAAAGAAGGGGGGGAATTATGAGCAAAACACTACAATTTGTCAGGGAACTATTCGGCGACGAGGGGCTCGTCATTTTGAAAGAGTGGAATGGCCCGAATGGGAGTATGGGAGTCTACCACGCCAAAGATGTAGGGTATATCTACCTCTTAGTGTTCATACAGTCCCAACAGCGCCATTGCACACATCAGTACCCAGATACAGAGAAAACTCAGGCGTTTCATGACGCGGAGATCATCGCCGCATTTGCAGGAGCACAAGAGATGGTTGCATAGAAGATCTACGCAGCAAGAAGCCCTCCCCGGTCCAGGCCAGGGGAGGGCTTCTCTTTTTTGTTGGATATACTAAAAAAAAGAGGGAGGAATTATGAGTAAGACACTGCAATTTGTCAGAGAGCTGTTCGGGGATGATTCCTTTGTTGCCCTGAAGGAGTGGGCTGGCCCTAACGGCGACATGGGCGTGTATCACTCGAAAGCAGCAGGGTATATCTATCTCCTGGTGTATATACAGGCTCAAAATCTTCACTATGCACATCAGTACCCAGATACAGAGAAAACCCAGGCACTTCGCGATGCAGCGATCATCGCCGCCTTTGCAGGAGAGCATATGTCGTACGGTTAGGCGGAGATTCTCAACTGGCGTGCATGTCGCAGCTGCTAATCTACAGGATCCCAGTTCATCCCGGCACTCCCGCCTGGAGCATTGGAACGCACATATTTTTCAGGGGATATGCACACGTACGTTACCCCGCGCCTGTGCTGGTCGCGCAACATCTTGCTTGTTGCCGCTAAGCATCTCTCGGGAGTTGAACCCGTTCTTCCGACAAACAATAAAAAGTAAATCCCCAAGAACTTTTCTGCATGTGTCGGTGTGCGTGTCAGAATGATCATAAATTGGCTCTTACGCAGGTTCGCTGATTTTTGAGAACAGATGAGGTACAAGGCAAAAGAACGGGCCTTCTGTTGCGTACGCCTTTGCTCATCTTGTTTTTCTGCTTGCTCTCTAGCAGAGAAGGTATCCACGTGAGGAGAGAAACTAGGAGGAAGCTGGTGAGGGAAGGAAGCGGTGAATGAGTTGCTCAAGCTGATGCAACTTAAATGGTTTAGAGATGAGAGCGTCTACAAGCAAAGATAACTCAGGCCACATGTCGGCTGCGGTGAGTAGTACCATGTGCGGCGGCGCAATTCCCCTTGCGCTTGCTTCCTTACGTAACCCTTGCACCACACCAATCCCCCCCATAATGGGCATCATCACGTCCGTGAGCACAAGCGCCGGCCAGTGCTCACGGGCGAGGTCGAGCGCTTGTTGTCCATTAAAGGCGACCAGTGGCTGGTACCCAAGGCTCTCGACCACCACCGTCAGGATTTCGGTAATCGGGATATCATCGTCAACGATCAAGACGATGGGTGGTTCGTATATTTCCTCATGCAAGTGTTGCATCCTGCTTTCTTAGTGTTGCTCTTGCTCTGAAGGGGAACTCCTCTGTGGGGGGGGCTCCCTCCGTTGGATTGCTGCTTGCTGCTCTGCTAATTTGATCAAGATGTCCTGTTCACGCTCATTGGGTGTCAGCACACGCACCCCCTCGGGCGTCGTAATCAGAAAATCACGGAGCGTTTCATCGTGGGTGGAAAAGCGCATCTTCGGAACGGAGAGGATGCGATGGAGTTTCCCTTGATAGATGAGGTGCTGCATAGACACCACATTTTCTGCAAGCACCGTCAGTTCATTCACGGAGAAATCCGGTTGCGTGATGATGCCTTGCGTTGGCTCTTTGATGGCAAGCAGCGTCACACCCCGTTCACGTAAGAGACTCAGGAATGCCGCGAGATAATCGGGAACACGTTCGGCTCCACTGCTCCTTTGGATGGCTCGCTCCCATTCAGCAAGGCTATCAATGACCAGACGCCGTGCACCTATTTGCTCTAATGCCGCAAGCACCTCTGTGGCAACATGATCGGGGTCCAATTCAACCGGATCCCAGTGGTGGACGGTCAATCCCCTCCTCGCAGACAAAGCGTGCTGTAATTGTTGGCTCCACGCAAAGTCCTCCGATTTTTGAACCAACTGATCTGCTGTCTCTCGAAAGCCGAGATACACTCCCGGTTCTCCCTCTGCTACGCCAGCAAGGAGAAATTGGAGCGCGAGAAGTGTCTTGCCCGTTCCGGGACTCCCAATCAGGACCGTCCCTGTTTGCCGGGTCAAGCCACCGCCAAGCAAGGTATCAAGTTCGGGCAATTCAAAGGTCGCTCGTTTCGCTGGCGTTGCTGAGAGCGTTTTCTTATTCCAGCCCACCTTAAACGGGTGCCTGAGGCGGGTTTCCAATCGAGGGAAAACGTGTATCCCTATCTCGTTGATCGCCAAACCGTGGAGGCCTGGTAATGCCGCTTTCCCTCGTACTTTGAGCACCTCAAGAGCCCGATGAGTGCGCACGCCGAGCAATGTATTGTAGAGCCCGATGAGCACATCCGCAGTGGTCATCTCTGGAAAGAGCGTTGTATCGCGGGGATCTGCCTCCGCTGTGACGAGTGAGGTTGTGCCCAACATACTCAATTGTGTTCCAAGATCGTAGAGAAGGCGGCGGGCGGCAACAAAATCGGTGTCCTGGCCACGTAACCCTTGAAAGCCATCAAGCACCACGACACTCGCCTTCATACGATGCACTTCTGCCACAATCGCCTTCCCCGTTATGGGACCTTCCGGTGGGAAAAATTGCTGCAAGCTGAACACTTGTACAGTGCGACCAACGAGGTTTGGCGCAAAGAAGCTATAGGAACGCAGATGATCTAAGAGCTTTGTCGTTGGTTCAGACAGTGCTGTCAAAAAGAGAACTTTCTCTCCACGCTGAGCTGCGGCGAACGCGATCTGACTGGCAAGCGTGGTTTTCCCACTCCCAGGCGGTCCAAGAATAACCGTTAATGCTCCTTTTGGAAGCCCTCCATCTAACACCAGATCCAAATGAGGGATCCCTGTCGGCTCAAGTGGTGATGGTGGAGGAACCATCGGGACCGATGTGGCATCAGGGGGGAACGAATCCATCATGCTCTCTTTCTCACTCGACAAATATAGATACTATAGTATGTCACATGGTTTCTCATTTGACGAGAGGACAGTTGCTTGCATCACGTCCATGCGATATGATTGACGTCCTTGAAGCGTGTCGCATGGAGAGAAAAATGCATCAGGTGGTGAAGCTGGGCACCACCATCATCATCGAAAAGATTTCCTACAAGGCATGGCAAAAGCAATTTGGCAAGAGTGTGGGACTGAGAGCACCAGGGATGTTTGTAGAACTACTGAGACGCACCGTTGCAAGCACGGGCGGCCCCCTGGTGGAAGTCCCCACACGTACAACAGCGCTGAGCCAGTGGTGTCATGGCTGTGGCAAGAAGGTCAAAAAGCCGCTTTCGCAGCGGTGGCACCAATGCGCGTGTGGCGTGGGTCCCGTCCAACGTGATCTGTATTCGGCGTTTCTTGCCGCCTACCTTGATCTAGCAGACCCCATTCCCTCGTGTGCCCGATACCAGGGGTATTGGGAAGGTGCGGAAGCGCGCCTCATGGCAGCACACGAGCGTCTCACACAACGCGCGAAAGAGGGGCAGACCTTGCCCCGAAGCTTGGGTGTGACTCGAGCCAGAGCGCGTCTGCCGAAAAGTTCAGGGGAACCACCACTAGAGCCAGCTCTTCTTCTTGGGGGTGAAGAACAGGAAGCGTGGGCTGAACCTCTGGAACCCCCACTGCTTTAGCACGGGGAGTTCTCAGTAGGAGAAAACAAACTTATGCTCTTATTGTACCACATTCTAGATCAGCAGGGTTGCGTAAGAGCCAATTTATGAATCTTACGCAACCTTGCTGATCGCAGTTGTGATACGCTGAGAGTTTGCATCGTTTTTCATGCTCTGTGGTTTCTTCAGATGAACCACCTGCTGCCCTTGCATCTTTTTCTTCTTGTCCTTTCTGTCTCGACTCGTTTTGCTCTGATAGAGCACACGAAGCTTGAGCAAATCGACTTCGGCGCGACCATACATACTTCTTTTGATGAGCTTAAGCCGATTCACATTTCCTTCTAAAGGACCATTGCTCCAAGGTAACGTCAATCCCGCAAGAACGGCATCTTTGTCTTGCTGCACACCCGTCACAAAGGACTCAAACGCTTCAAGATGGCTGGCTTTCACCGCTGCCAACCAGGCGTCAAGCTGTTCTCCAGTGCGCTTACGCACCATGTGAAGAAACATCTCCACCAGTTGGTAGGCGGTCTCAAGGTGTGGGCTCGCTTGCCTCAACTGCCGAAGGTTCTCTTGTTCTTCTTCCGCGCAAATCCTCCTGCTTGCGGAAAAAGAGCCAGGTGGCCTGTGGTGCCGAGAGAGCCAACAAGGGATTGAGCGGTTTCGTCGCTGATGGGGAACTGCTTTTGCGGGCAGGAAAGCTCAACGCATCTACCGTCTCCAGGTAGCGATAGATGGCTCGTGGTGACCCTTTATATCCCTTTGCTCTCAGTTCTCTTTCCAGTTGTGCTCCTTGGCGACACCCTTGTTGCCAGCGTTCCAGGAGATAGGTCTTGTAGGGATCGATGAGGCTTGCTCGAGGCTTGCGGGAACCGGAATAAGGAATATCTCCCCGATCAAGCCACTGCCGAACGGTTCGTGGTGCCATGCCCATGTGAGCCGCAATCTCAATGCTTTTCATCCCTTGCTGTTGCAGTGCCATCATCTGCTCGTAACGAGCTGTTCGCTCCGCTTGACGAGCGTGTTGTGCTCGTTTCGGAGCCGCGTGTCCTGGGATGACTTTGACGCTCAGGTGAGGGTTGCTGCCCGTCGAGGGTCTTGGCTTCTGCCTGCTCAGCACGACGCAGTTGCATCAGGCTTTGGGTCAATTGCACTGAGACACATGCAGCTAGATTCTTCACCAAATGCCAGCGGTCACGTACCTGTACAGCTTGGGGAGCCCCTTTTTGAATAGCTGACGCATATTCCGAGGACCCATCGCGGCTAACCACCTTGATGGAGGGATGCTTGAGCAGCCAGGCGGAGACCGTTTTGACCGAGCGGTCGGGAAGCAGGTCAATGGGCAGGCCCAATTCCAGGTCACAGATCAGGGTTCCATAGCGCAGCCTGCGCTTGCGTGCCCAGTCATCGAGACCAATAATGTGTGGTGCTGACTGAGCCGACGGGTGTGATTGGCGAACCAGACGCAAGATCGTATCGCGACTTCCGCTGATGCCGAGTTCACTTCCTACATCCGCTCCGGCTTGGCCCCGATTTTGAGTCCCAACTCACAAAGGGCTTTTTGCAGCCGTTTGGTGCGGCTCCGCGTGAGGGCGACAAAGCTCTGGAAGCCGTTCAACGAAGATCTTTTGCGCACAAGTACTCTTTTTACAAAAGAAACGGCGGACATGCATGATGAGGCGGATGGAGTGCCCAACGGAGGGAAGATCGCGCAACGTCCGCGTATAGCGACTTTGGAGACGCGAAGATGCGGTTCCACAGGAGGGGCAAGAGGCTGTTGGGGATGTCGTACGTAGGGTCAGGATGATCTCCTCGGCTCCCTCTACTCCTTCCACTTCAACATTGGGAAGGTCTGGAAAAATGATCATGGGATGTTTTGGGGTCCTCAAAAAAGCTCTGAAAAAAAGCGAAAAAATGTTCAACTTTTTGGTATACCACATTACTCATCAGCAAGGTTGCGTAAGATTCATAAATTCGCCACTTTTGGCGCATAACCTTGCCAGAAACTTGAGCTTGATTGGAAGATCTGTTCGTCATTTTGCTGACACATAACATCACCCAAACTCAAATATGAGGCATAAACCCGCCCTGAAAAGTTGTGTCTACAAACTGGCAGATTTCTCTCCTAAAATGTTTGTTGAATAGTTGATCAAAGCATAACCATCTATTGCAATGATTATCCTTCTCACTTTAACCTACGCCTGTTTACCAAACAGCGGACTAGGCGGGAGGATGCACTACGAGCATCCTATGCACCTCTCTCTACTGAGAGATGTTCACTCGTGAGATGATTCCAGGAACATCTCTGGGGGATCCCAGAAGCTCAACTGGACGGGAGGCCCGGCATCCTGGATCCTCTGCTGATTCTGCTGTTTCCACGCTTCATGCCGCGTCATGAGGAGCGCCTTGACCTCCGAGGTCGAGCGACATGCCGCCAGTTTCCGATCCCCCCAGCGTCCCGCGAGCGTCTGTGCGGCTTTGCGGTCGGCCTGGTCTGCGTAACCACAGACCAGGCACTTGAAGGTTTTCTGGTTCGGCCGATTAGCGCGATCGACATAATGGCAGCGGGGGCATTCCTGAGAGGAATAGGCGGCTCGGACCGTGTGGGCTGCCATGCCCTGTTTGGCGGCGGCCCAGGCCAGCTGCTCTGGGATATGCCCCAGGTGAGAAGCATACAGATAACTGTTCATCACCCTTGCTTTGAAGCGCATCGAGGCCACATTGAGGTCCTCATAAATGAGTCTGGCATCTCGATGATCTTTGACCAACGCATTGACCGCCCGGTTGATCTCTTGCTTGACGTGACGGCTCAAGCGTTGCGACGTTTCAGAACTTGTCGAAGGAAGCTTGCCCTTTGGGACGCCTTTCTTTTCCAGACAGGCTCGCAGTTTCGCCTTGCGGCGACGCTTTTCCCGATCGTGCTTGTGCTGTCGGGCCATCTTGCCATGAAAACTGCCATACGCTTTATTGGTGGAGGTCGTGAGGAAATGGGCAATGCCCACATCGACGCCTACTGTAGGGGCGTCAGGCTTGGTTTGAAGAGGAACGTCCTCGTCAAAGGAGAGCGTCAGCCACCAGACTCCATTGCGCTTGTGAAGTGTTGTGGATGCATTGAGCGTGCGGCCTTCGAGTGCTCGTTTGTGATAGGAGGCGAGTTTGACTGGGACTCGAAGCGGATTCCCGACATCTAAGGTGGACACGCGCAGCCAGTAGTCGAACGTGGAGTCCTCCGACTTCTCGAGCACCACCACGTTGACATTGGCTTGGATGACTGGCACACGCAGCACAGGGAGATCCCATTCGGTCCAGGTCGGTTCGCGGCGTTTGAAGGCGGACATCCGGCCTTCCGCCTGAGCCTTGGCCTGAGCGTAATCAGCCACATCTTCCAGGTACGCCTGATAGGCGTTCGCTCGATTCGTGCGAACGCTTTTGGCAATGCCTGCGGCTTGCTGTATTGCCACTCGATGCAAGCGGTCGGAAAGATCGGTTTTGAAGACGGTTTCTTGGTACTTGTCCGGGCTTGTCTCGGCCTCGCAAAACAGGGTGGTGTACTGTTGGCACAGCGGCAAGTAAACCGCCACAAGCTGATCGAGCGCCTCAAGTTTGCCAGGATTGGCCTCAATGAGACGGATATGGGTCACCGCTCGAGTGATGGTCTGCTTCGTCTTCTTTTTGCGCTTGCGCTTTTTTTTCTCATCAAGCGAGGCTTTTTGGGGCTTCTTGCTCACGGGCGGGTCCATTCTGCTGCAAAGCCGCTAGCACTTGTTCTGTCTTGCGTTTGGCTCGTCTGCGACCATAAAGACGAGCGCAAAACGAGGGAATGATGCTGATAAAATCGCCCATGAGATCATCGTCGGCGGTATCAGCGGTGTTGACGATGACCAGTTTCCGTCCTTGCATAGCCAACAAGGTCTGAATATAGGCCATGCCAAAGCGAGAAGCGCGATCTTTGTGTTCAACCACGATCTGCCCGATTTTGGGATCTGCCAGCAGCGCCAGAAACTTGGGCCGCTGATCGTTGATGCCACTGCCGCACTCTTTGACGACTTTGCTGACCGACCAGCCTTGGGCATTGCACCAGGTCACCAGCCGCTCGGCTTGCCTTTCCAGGTTGTCTTTGTTTTCGCTGCTTGAAACACGAGCATACACAGCGACGGCGTGGACCGGAACCGAGCGAAGCTCTGGCGGATCAATGATCACGGTGCCGGTGGGCAATTGATAGCCGGGAATCTGGCCGCGTTTCCACATACGCCAGGCGCTGTTATAACTGATCCCAATCTTCTTGGCATAACTCGATAACTTCATACATCCAAGTATACTCTATCTGCTTGAGATATGCAAGAGATGATGATACTTTGTGATGGTTGCTTATACAAAATGGATACCTTTTTTCGGCGGACAAATGCTTCAAAACGACGAGGTTATGTGTCAATATAGCGCTGTGTTTGCATCTCAGCGCTACATTAAGGATGTATTCGTATAACCTAGAAAGATGATTGATGAGAGACGTTGGGAGAGGAGCAATCCTGTCTTCACTTTTCAGCACGACCCGATCTCTCCCATCTTCCTGTTTCAAAAGAAAGACTCTCTATGTCAAGCCCTAAAATGACCAATTTGGAATGAGAGGGAAAAGACGCCATGATGCAAAGGAAAGGAACAGCTTCAATCTGGCATGAGAAAGTCTACCATGCCACGGCGGGCTGTCAAGGAAAGCGAAGCGGCTTGACAGCCCGCCGCTTGCATGGTGAAAAAAAGGTATGCCAGATTGAAAGGCAAAAAACAGGCGGCTGTTTTGCCTCTTGGCGATCCCGGCTGATCCAGCAGAATCCTCAGTGCTCAAGCAGCACGAGGCGCATGCTCACGTTTGGCGCACTCAAAGATGATGGCTTGATACTCCTCTCGCTTGAGCCACAGCGCGAAGAGAATGCGCACCCATACATTGGAAAGTGCTCTCACCGCGACACTATGACTTTTGCCTTCTGCCCGTTTGCGTTGATAGTAGTCCATGGCCCAGGCTTCGGTGTGCGTACTTTGCCAGGCAAACTGATGCAGCGCATTGCGCAAGGGTTTGATACAGGCATACCGTCGATGAGGTTTGGCATAGTTGCCACTTTCATAGGGCACAGGCGAAGTACCTGCCAATGCCTGCAAGCTGCTCGCATCTCGGTAACGAGAACGATCATCTCCCAATTCTGCCAACAGTCGAGGAGCAAGGCGTTTGCCCGCACGAGGCAAGGTGCGAAACAGATGACTGTCAGCATGGGTCAAAAAAAGGCGCTCGATCTCCTGATCGTAGGCAGCAACCTCTTCCAGCACTGGCAAGAGCTGTCGGATCAAAGCCAGCATCAAGCGCGACGCGCGTGCGGGTCGTCACTGCATCCGTAGTCAGATGCGGTTGATGCAGTTGCTCCACGATCCACATCCCGGTCTGCTCGGCCGTTGGATGCCTACTTTCCTTCAGCACAGCAGCTATGTCCTGCGACGTCGCCTCCATCGCTGCCGTTGGGGTAGGATAGCGTTGCAAAAAGTGCAAGGTCGAAGGTTGTTGGACTTTGCCAAAGAGATGCAACACGACCGGATAGTAGGCTTTGAGGCACGCCGTCAGTTGATTGACCAGGCGCGTTTGCATCTGGATCAAGCCATCTTGATCCCGTGTCAACGCTTTCAGTTCGGCAATCAGTGGGCTATCAGGTTCCAGCCGTCGCAGGTCTGCGATCTCCGAACGACCATGTTTTGCCAGCAGATAGGCATCAATCTGGTCCGTTTTGGCTCCCGATGCCGAGCGTTTGCGATCCACCGTTTTGGGGTTCACCGGATAGACGGCGAAACCCGCTTCCAACAAGTTCGTAATCAACAATCCGCGATTGGTTTCGACAATGCACGCCAGCTCCGCCTTGTGCTCTTGACCACAGATGGCGGTCAGTCGGCTGGTCAATTCGTCGAGTCCTTTCGGGGTGTGCATGATGCGAAACGAGGTGAGCCGATGCCCCATCTCGTCAAGGACGACGATGTCGTGATGGCTATCCGCCCAATCGACACCTGCATACCACATACATCAAGTCCTCCTCGTTGGAGATACTGGTTCCTGGAAGGGCGCAGTCCCTTTACTGTGGTGCTCGAAGCACGACTCTCCAATGAGTGCTTTGCCAGGAACGATGGAAAGCGAAGCACGATCTTTCTTAATCGGTCGAGCCGCATGGACAAACTAGGCTTTCGCTTTCCAGATTTGACTGTTCATATGAGCAAGTGTACTGCTTGCTCCGGCCCTTTGTCGAGAGGGCTTGTTTCTAGTTTACTGTAAAAGGACAAAAAGCATGTCTCCTTCAGAGCAGCAAGTTCTTGTTGACCACGTGGTCGTCGAGACAACACAATCATTCGAGCGGGTCACCGAAGCATTTGAGGGGCAAATCGGGCGCAAGGGACATGAGGCGTATCAGAACGTTGTCACATCCAGTCGTACACTGGAAGAGTTCACACAAGGCATTGAGCAGCTCTTGGGATCAAGTGAGTTCATGGAGTTTTTGGCTCTTGATCATGGCGCGTGGTTTTCTCGCCTTGTTCATCCTCTCAAAGCAAAACTCTATATTATTGGCAATCCCTTGATAGCCCAGCACTTCGAGAAGTACTCAGCTCAAGCAGGACTCTATGTGCCGATTCGGGTGCTGCTGTATGAAAATGCACGGGGAAACACCTGTCTCAGTTATGATCGGCCATCCTCTTTGCTGCAAGTATGCGCGGTGACGGAGGAAGAGTTTGTGCAGACCGCAGCGGATCTGGATCAAAAAGTTGCGCACCTCGTCCAGAAAGCTGCCTCTCAGATCAGATAGCCTCACGGCTGCCCGATTACTACAAAGTGTTCAGAAACTCTGCTCTCTAAGACTCAAACGACCACTCTTTTACTCACAACCTCACTGACGCATATCCCCACCTTTTGGCGATTAATCGAGTCAAACCACAGTGCGCCTTGATACTACACCATGAGATGCAAGAATAACCAGGGGTCCCTTTTGCATACGCTGGATGGGACTTGATGACACGATCCTCGGCGCGTGTCCCCTGGTCTTCTGATCGGCCTTTATTGTATCTGGCCAGGCAAGACAGGTTTAGAACTCCATGGTGCTCAGGTCGATCTCTTCGCTTGCGCGTGGCCCTGGATAGCCCAGCTCGTTGTACTTCTTGAGCACCGCCAGGATATCCTGCGCGAGTGGTGGTAAATTCACTCAAGGGTGGGCAGATTTTAAACCGAAGGGAAATTGATCTGAATCATGGGATTCGGTGTTGGTCATCCAGGTGAAGCCGCTCCCGATGGGGCTTCTTCCGTTGACATCTTGTAAATTGGGGACGCCGCGCGCAACTCGTGCTGCGTTCCTCAAAGGAGGGAACGGGGTAGGTGGTGCTGCGGAACAGAAACGTGGTCGAAGCTCTGGGCTGGCTTACAGAGCTGGTTAACAACACAGAGAAAAAAGAGTTGGATCGCTAATCCCGCTCTCTTTGCTCTTTTTGCATGCATTACAGCTTCTCCGAGGCTCTCTCGCGCGAGCATTGGCCTTCAACCACTTGCCTGTTCCGCTGCACCACCCCCCCGATGACATGCGTCGTGTTCTTTCCCTGCTCAGGCATCCCTCCTCGTGGGAAGGGTCACCGTAAATGTGGAGCCTTTTCCAACGTCGCTGTCTACCGTGATGATTCCCCCATGGCCCTTGATGATCTCGGCCACAATATAGAGCCCCATGCCCAGACCAGGGATCGCTTGCTGCCTGGGACTAGCGGCCCGATAGAAGCGTTCAAAAATCTTGTCACACTGCTCGCGCGGGATACCCAGGCCATGATCGCGCACACGGATCGTGACCGCCTCTTCGGAGGCGGAGAGCTCCATCTCGACGGTCTGGGCGTCCGGAGAATACTTGATGGCATTGCAGAGCAGGTTGGTGAAGACCTGTCCCAGCCGGTCTCGATCCCCAAGCAGGCTGGTCTGCACGGTACCGCGCACCAGAATGCGATGGCTGGGATAGATTTGCTGTATCGTGTTGGTGCTCTCCCGGAGCAGCTCGTCGAGATCGACCGTCTCCCGGACGTACTCAAGTCTTCCTGCCTGGATCTTGGAGACATTCTTCCACCAGTCGGGTGATGGTCTTGATCTGGGCCTCCATGCAAGCAAGGGCCGGAGCCTGATCCAGGGTACCTTGCTTTGCCAGTTGCCGGTGCAGCAAAATGGTCTGCAGTTTCAAGGCCGCGAGCGGGTTCCTCAGTTCGTGGCTGGCTATACTGATAAAATCATCCTTGCGCTGTTCCAGTTCCTTGCGTGCCGAGTTATCCAGCACAAAGACGATTGCCTGAGATGGGTGATGCGGTAAGGCGACAAGACCCACGAGCACCGGAAGGCGACTGCCATCTTTACACACGTACTCTTTCTCATAGGGCGTCGTTGACCGTTGGGTGGTCAGTTCCTGACAAGCCTCCAAGGTGCGAGCCAGGTATTCTGGGGGGGGGGTCATCTGCATCCAGTTGATACGCCCTGCATGCAGATCTTCACGCGTATACCCCGTCATGTGCAAAAAGGCTCGTTCGCGTCCACAATCTGCTCTCCTTCGGCGATATCGATGCCGATAATACTGGAGTTCATTAAGGCATTCACCCGCTCCTGACTCTGGCGCAAGGCTGCCTCAATACACTTCTGCTCCTCGATATCGGTGCTGGTACCAAACCACTTGACGATCTGGCCCGTTTCATCGCGCACCGGAAGGGCGCGGACTAAAAACCAGCGATACTCCCCAGTCTGAGCTTGTCTGACACGCCCTTCGTATTCATACATTTCTCCCGTCTCCAGGGCATGCTGCACGAGAGCTCGGTTGCGTTCACGATCATCAGGATGGATGCACTGGAGATACGCCCACCGGTCGCTTTGGACGTGCTCAAGCGTCAACCCGATATAGTCACACCAGCGCTGGTTCACATACTCGACCTGGCCGTCGGGTTGTTTTACCCATACCAGTTGTGGCACCGCTTCGGCCAGTACACGCAAGCTCTCCCGGCTTTCTTTGAGCTGCAGCTCCGTCCGTTTCTGCTCCTCAATATCGGTGCAGGTGCCAAACCACTTGACGATCTGGCCTGCTCCATCACGCACCGGATGCGCACGGGTTAAGAACCACCGGTACGCTCCCGTTTGGCCGTTTCTGATACGATGTTCTATCTCATAGTCTTTACCTGTTTTAATCGAAAGCTGCCGATGAGCCAGCGTCCGTTCAGCATCATCCGGGTGCAAAAACTGCTGCAATCCATAGCCCTGGACTTGCTCAAACGTGGCCTGCATATACTCACAATAGTGCTGGTTACAGTAGTCAAGACAGCCGTCTGGTCGAACTGTCCACACGAGCTGCGGCACCATTTCGGTAAGCACACGCAACCTTTCCCAGCTTTCTTTGAGTTGGTGTTCGGCTCGTTTTTCCTCGTCGATATCGGTGGCAGTCCCAAACCGCTGGACGATCTGGCCGGTCTCATCGCGCACCGGCATGATGCGTCCTAAAAACCAGCGATAGCGGCCCGTTTGGTGCTCCTTGAGACGATATTCGCCTTCATAAGGCTCACCGGTTTCAAGTGTGCGACGTCGAGCAGCCTGAACGCGCTCATAATCGTCCGGATGCACGAATTGCCGCCATTCCTCGCCCAGGAGGTATTCAGGAACAGCACCAAGGTAGGTATACACGTGCTGATTCGCATACTCCAGACGGCCATCGGATCGCACGGCCCACACCAGGTGGGGCACCGTTTCAGCCAGCACCCGCCAGTTCTGCTCGCTGGCTTTGAGCTGCTGCTCCGTTCGTTTCTGATCATCGATGTCCGTGCAGGTGGCCACCCACTGGACAATCTGGCCTGCTTCATTGCGCAGTGGCACATGCTGTGATAAGAACCAGCGATACGCTCCCATGCGTCCATCCCTGAGGCGGTATTCAAACGCATAGGGTTCACCCGTCGCAATGGCCTGGCGCTGCAGTGCCAGGACACGCTCTCGATCCTCCGGATGAAGGTTTTGCAGCCAGACCTCTTGGTCAGCGAGGGAGCCTGTGTAGGGCAGCGTGTGCTGCCTGTCCTTTGCGCATGAGCAACAATCTAGTTGCTCATGCGCAAACCCCGCCTGCTCTCCCATATGTTGAGACAACAGGTGACTGTAGTCACGCCAGCGTTGATTTGCGTATGCGAGAGAGCCATCAGGTCGGCTGATCCAGACAAATTGGGGAAGAGCATCAATTAGCGTATACTGATCTTCTTCCATTTCTACATACTCTTTTTATTTATGCTTGTCATATCATTATTTTCCCTTCCATATACCCATCCCTGATGAAGGATCTCTCCTGCTTTGATGTGGCAAATGCTGTCATTCATTACGTCTCGCCGGGTGTGGCAAGTTTTTTTGCGTGAGGCAGAGTCCAGGAAAAAACTTCGCGCACCAATAGCTGAGACCCTTGTGTCGCTCCAGAGGAATCCATACTCATTTGCTGATCAACCCCTTCTTGACAAACCAGCTAGGCTCAAGTGTTCTGGGGAGAGATCTCTCTTTCGTTTGACTGCAGAAGCTTGTCAATATCGGTCATCGCTTGCTTGGTTGTGTGAAACGCGACCCCATACATCCCTAATGCTTGTGCTGTCGCCACATAGTCTTGATCATCGTCCACGAAGATTGTCTCTGCCGCAGGTACCTGGAGCCGCTGTAAGGTTCGTTCATAACTTTCTGGGTCTGGTTTTTTCACCCCCTCCTCAGCCGAAATCACCATCACATCGAATAGATGGCTGAGGTGAAACTGTTGTGTGACGAGATGGCGCACGTGTGGAGTCGCATTACTGAGCAAAGCCATTTTATAGTAAGGGTGCAGCCTCTCAAAGAAAGCGACCAGGTCTTCATTGAGTCCAAAAGCGGACTCAGAGAGGGAGACAAGTGTCCGCCATTCTTCTGGGGAAGTCCCGATGTGTTGGGCGACATCGCGCCAGAGCGTTTCCCCATCCACTCTGCCTAGTCGAGCCTCGCGGAAATACTTTGATCGCGACATGGCTTGCCGCAAGCCCCCTTCTGGCAGATTGTGACGTTGTTCAAAGATTTGCAATGAAACGGAGTCTTTTTCACAGTAGAGGACATCGTAAAAATCAACTATAATGGCTTGAATGGGCATGGTTCTTCCTCCTATGCAGTCGTAAGACGTTCGCTTTCGCTCTTTTTTTGAGAGCTCTGTTTCGTTTGGGCATGAGAGAGCACACGAAGGCGGAGCAGATCAAACTTTGCTCGGCCTTCCTGTATCGTTGCGACTCCTTCTCCTCGTGTTGTCAATCACGTGTGTCTCTATTTTTGCACCAAAAAGACAGGCGGATGAGAAGATTGGACCCGTCGGACCACTTCTCGCACGATGTCACGCAGGAGCGCTTCCTCGGAACGGATGTGCCCATCTGAGAAGCGTTCGAGACGAACATTGAGAAACACAAGATCCAACAAATCCTGTGTTGCATATTGCTCGCAGGAGCCACCAGATTTCAGGTGATGGAGAAGAGGGCGAGCCCATTTCCAGGCTTCACCGATGTCCCCTCCGTGGCGTTCATAGGCGCCATCGACACAAAAAGCGAGGGCATGAACATCACCGCTCTGGTCAGGTTGTGTTGGGTCGTCGATATACCCGCCGAAGGCATAGGTTGGTGGCCCCCATGGGAGTGGGCTGGCAAGTACCTTCTCGGCCAGTTCTACCGGCCAGTGTTCAATCTTGTTGCGCTTGGACAGATACACTTCGTCAGGATGTTTTCTCATGATCTTCCACTCCATATGTGCAAAATCGTTCCGCTACGCCTCAATCACGTTGTTCTCTCACATCGTACCACCTCTCCGTTGCCCTGGATGAGCTCGACGCAAAAAAACATGCCGCACCCCTGGCCGACTGGCCGACGGGTGGGACAAGTTTTTTTGCGCGAGACAGCGTCCATGAATCAAGATATTGATTTTTTCTCCTCCAAAAACACAATAAATTGTGTAGCTCTACCATAAATGTGGCGGGTGCGGCTTGTGACCTGGATAGGCTCAGCGCAAAAAAACATACCGCACCCCGTCTCGCCAGCGTTTCTTCTGCCGGATGATCTCTGACGATTGAAGTATACTAGAAGACGAGAGGGGGAGTCCTGTATAAAAGGAGACATTTTCCATGTATAAAAAGAGATATTCTTAAGCAACGAGGCGCAGGGATCTCCTCTCTGTGCAAGGGCAAAGCAGCTTCCAAAGCGTTAACCTATTCGCCGCAAAAAAAGGGTATTATACAGGAAAAACGATCATGGACCACAAGAATCAGAAATACCTCAGGAACGCACCAGAACTTGAGCCTGTCCCAGGCTCAAGTTCTGAGTGGCTGGTTGCGACCAAGTTTCTGCCCCCCGTATCCACTCATGAGATCATTGCGCGCCCTCATCTGCTGGCCCTGCTCAATGCGGGCCTCCGTCGACGCGTCATTCTCCTCTCCGCCGCCGCGGGCTTTGGGAAAACCACGCTGCTTGCAAGCTGGGTGCGCTCGTTGGTTCCAGGCCACCCGCCAGTAGCCTGGGTGTCGCTTGACGCCAGTGACAACGCTCCCTCTCAGTTTTAGACCTATGTGCTGACGGCGTTGGAACGCTGTCGGCCCGGACTTTCACGGCTTCCTTTTGCTGCCCTGCATGATACCCCGCAACCCTCCTGGCAAGCGATGCTCACGGCTCTAATCAATGGCTTGTCCCGGCAAAGCGAGCACCTGGTGCTGGTACTGGACAGTTATGAGGAGATTACGGAGCCAGCGATCCATGCCCAGCTTGCCTTGCTGCTCAAGCACCTGCCACCTACCCTGTGTGTGGTGCTGGCGACACGGACGGATCCTCCCTTTTCCCTTGCCCGGCTGCGCGCACAGGGACAGATCCTGGAATTACGTACCGAGCAATTGCGCGCGACCAGAGAGGAGATGACCGCCTTTCTCCGCAGCGTAATGGATCTTCGGCTTTCCGAGCAGGACATCCAGGACGTGGACGCACGCATGCAGGGCTGGTGGGCGGGTATGCAACTGGCGGCGCTCGCCTTCAAGGAGAAGGCGCCTCCGAAAGACCTGCTGCAAGCGTTGCAGGGAAACCAGCCCGCTCTTTTCGAGTACCTGGTGCAGGAGGTGCTAAACCGCCAGCCAGCGCAGGTGCAGACCTTCCTCCTGCGAACGTCCATCTTATCCCGCCTGTGCACCTCCCTGTGTAATACAGTCCTGGAGCAGCAGGACAGCCAACTCTTCCTGGAGGAATTGGAACGAGCCAATCTCTTTCTCAGTCCCCTGGATGACCAGCGCCAGTGGTATGCCTACCACCTCCTCTTTGCCGAGGCCATGCAGGCGCAGTTGGAGCAGACCTCTCCTATGGAGGTGCCTGGTCTGCATCTGCGGGCCAGTCAGTGGTATGCGGCACAGCAGATGAGCGGCGAAGCAATCCAGCACGCGCTGCAGGCGCACGAGTGGTCCTGGGCAGCGTGGCTTCTGGAACAGATCCACAGTCAGGGCATCTGGAGCCGGTTCAAGGATGAACTGCACCCGTTCTGGATGGAGCAACTTCCCCGCGAGGTCGTGCGTGAGCGACCTCGTTTGTGCCTGGCCTCTGCTCAGCGCCTGTTCTGGGTCGCTCCTCCGGGGGTCACCGAAAGCTGGGTGCGTGATGCCAGACGTGCCTGGACACGAGCCCATCAGCGGGAAGAACAGACAGGCCAAGTGCGAGGCAGATACGAACCAGAGGCACCACTCCATCTCTTGGGGGAAATCGCCACATGGCATGGCTTGATTGCCAGCTTGCATTATGGGGATGCAGGAGCAACACAGGCTTTCTGCCAGGAGGCGCTGACCCATCTTGAGGAGCAGCAATGGGCGGCCCGGGTCTATGTGACGTTTGCCCAGGCTCGGGCGAACACCTCTCAGGGAGATCTCGAGCGTGCTCTGCAGCAGGTGCAGGCGAGCTTGAACCGGATCAAAGCGGAAGGGGATCGAGAGTTCGAAAGTCTCTACTTATTCGAGGTAACACTGCTAATGACGATGGCAGGCAAACTGCGCCAGGCATGGCAATACAGCGAACAAACGATCCACACGCTTCAAACCCTTGAGGGACACCAACCAGCTCAATTATGCTGGCCCTATACCTTTCAAGCAAGGATCTTGCACGAGTGGAACCGGTTAGAGGAAGCCCAACCCCTCGTCGAACAGGCGATCCAACTGGGCGAACAGGCCGAAATGCTGGCGTTTTTACCCCTCGCCTATACCCTGTTGTTGCGGATTACCCTCTCGCAAGGGAAGTTGGAGGAAGCCAGAAAAGTCTCTCAGCAGTTGGAATACGCCTGGAGAATGATGCCGTCGCCCTATCGCGTAGCGCTCTGGACTTGCGTCGATCAGATGCGGTTCTGGCTAGCATGTGGCGATCTGGAACAGGCACGACGCTGGGTGAGTGATCTGCAGTGGAAAGCGCCGCTGGTTTCTCCACTGGCGCGGGAGCGGCAAAACGTGGCGTTCGTCCGCCTGCTGCTTGCCGAATCCCAACCAGAGTCTGCCTTGAACCTGCTCACGCTCCTGGTGAAACAGGCAACGGCCACGCAGCGGTGGTATCATGTGCTGGAAATGTGGCTCTTGCAAGTGCAGGCATATCATCTGCTCCAGCGACAACAAGATGCGTTGTCTCTGCTTTCGCAAGCTGTGCACCTGGGTGCAGCAGAAGGCTACATCCGTTGCTTTGTAGACGAGGGGCCACTTATGGCTGCATTGCTCCCCCAACTCAGAAAACAGAACCCCCAGGCGGAAGATCTCCCGTATCTGGAGACGCTGTTGTGTGCGTTCAACCAGCAGCCGATGCCCCGGCCGACGCATCTGAAAAAAAAGCTATCCTCGAGCTTACAACCGTTGCTAGTGCATAATTACGAAACCTTTTCGGAAAGAACAAGATGTGGCTCATAGGAACATCCAAAGTAGGCACAGACTCGTGCGGCAAGCTGTTTGGCGGTAAGCAGCCCATCATGTTCGACTACATTGCGTTTGGCATGGACCCATTTGGGCTCAATGGGATTGAGCCAAGGGCTTTTCGTGGGCAGAAACAAAGGCAGAATACGCACGCCCTTGCCCTCGGCTTTGACCAGGCTGTTGTGCTCTCTGATCCAGGTCCGCACCATCTTGCTCACGTGAAAGGAGGCATTATCCCAGATCAGCAGCCAAGAAGTCTTGTTTTGAGCTTGCAGTCGAGTGCAACACCACTCCAGAAATTGGGTGGTGATGGCGCTGACGGGGCGTCCGGTCACGAAGCGCAGCGACATCTGTTTGCGAATCGGATCATCGATCGGTCCCTGTTGCCACAATACTCCATAACAGGCGAGAGCTTTGGGATCAGGATCATCTTTTTACCACGTCTGTTCCACCAAGCGCACGGGTTGATCTTTCCCTTGCCAGGCGGACAGACGAGGAAGAGCGAACCTGCTCCACCACACCTCGTCCACAAACCCGATGACCCAGCCTGGTTGGGTGCTCGCCCAGGCCATCAGCCGATCGCGTGCGTTTTTTTTTGCTGGTACTGGGGGTCGGGGCTGGTAATCCAGTGTTTGGCACGCTTCCAATTGGTCCCTAAGCTTTGGAGCGCTCGGCGCACGCTCGCCACCGACGTTTTGTGGGGGATAATGCCCTGCTCGAAACTGATCTTGGCCGCCAGTTCCAAGGTCCACAGGCCACGGTCGAGTCCAAAGTCGTGGGGACTGCGGTGCAAGAGCGCTTTCAACCGCTCGGCCGCTTCGATGGTGAAGGTCGTTCGGAGTCGATGGGGACGCGAAGACCCCTCTTTGAGCACGGTGAGTCCAGCTATATTGAAGCCTTTGATCGCATTGCGAACGGTCTGGTCGTCGCAGCCCAGATACTTGGCGATAGCGGGGGCGCGCTCCCCACGGGCAGACGCGAGCAATATTTGGCTGCGTCGCAACACGAAGGCATTGGACGAACGCAACCCCGCCCGGATCTGGCTGTGTTCGTCTTTGGTCAGTGGTCGAATAAAAATGGGGGCTTTCATGCCCTCTATGATACCACATTTCCTATGACCTTTCGTCAGAATGCACTAGACCCGCTGAGCGCGCGTGAACAGGACGTGTTACACCTGCTTACACGCGGCGCCTCCAACCAGGACATTGCGGAAGCATTGACGGTTACAACCGACACAATTAAGCATCATGTTGCGAACATCCTCAGCAAACTCGAAGTCACCAACCGCACGCAGGCGGTCGCACGAGCACGGGCTCTTGGTCTCCTTTCCCAAGGGGAGTAAACCGATCTCGCTTGCAAAAAAATGCGCCCCAGCTTTTTCGGTTGCCTTGCGAAAATGAAGCGAAGCAAAATAATGTGCATTTAAACATAGTATCAGTGCAAAACGCGTGAGGGGCGTACTGCTTTTCTCGGTGAATGCTTCTGATGCTGGAGCCATATGCCTTCTTTGGCTGCACTTCATGAAGAGATGCAAAATTGCCAAGAACAGTTTACGATCCACGCGAAACCGCCGCAAATCTCGATTCTCGCTTGTTTCCTCTCCTTCGGGGTCTTCATGGGAATGTTTCGGGCGTCATTCTCATGACCATCTTCCCTGAGATCGTGCTGAAATCGCGTGCCTTTTTCTCTCTCAAGAGGAAGTATATCTGAGATAGGCCAGAAATGCGACCTTTTTCAGGCATTTCTTGGCGCATTCTCCAAGTATCTTGGCGAATGTGTTGCGGAATCTGACGCGTAAAGAGAAATGGAAAACGGCAACAGCGTCCCTTGCGATGCTACGCCAAATTATGAGAGAAGCCGATTTGCTGAACGCGCCTGGTCGCGTGGCAGGTTATCTGGAAAACCGTGTTTTTGTCCCGATAAATGACAACATCTCTTGTTGTTGAATCTGCTGCTCTATCGTACCCCCGTTTCGGTTACATGTTCATGTTCCACACACAGTTTTGATAGACGAAAATATCCAGGACAAACCTGTCCGCATTCTTGTGAAAGACAATGGTGTCATCACCACCTTGGTTGAAATCGCTATCTTGTACAGCACCGGATGGCGTGAATTTAAGGCAGTAATTTCTGGTTGTATCGAAGGTCCAGTTCTGGGGGCCGGTTACACTTATCCAGGTGACAATATTGTTAGTATCCTGCTTTGTGCCAACGATGATATCGGACCCATCGTTAAATGTCGTATACACGACTGGCTGACCATATTTGCCAACGAAGTCCGAGACTGGCCCACCTATATGTGGCTGACCATCTGTCGCATTCATTTGAGGCTTCTTGGTTGGGGTTGGGGTGGGAACGCTGGTTGGGGTCGCGGTAGGAACGCTGGTTGGGGTTGTAGAGACCGCTGTACCTGGAGCACTGGTAGTCATGTGTTGAGTAGGGGTTGGGGGAACATTGGTAGCCGAGGCAGTTCCGCAACTACACAACAGTAATACCACAAGCAACATACCGCAGCCTAGCCCGATCATTTTCATAAGTTTTGTTTGGACATTGTACCACTGGTGGGATGAACGATGGCGTCGCGTTGGTGCGACAGACTTGCCAGAAGATGAATGGTGCATCGATAAAGCTCTCTCCGGGTTTATTGATGAGTATATATGACGGGCGCGCCTTTGGCAAGCCTCGAGGCGCTCTTGTGGGACAGGGGGCAGAACCAATGACAATCGCACGGCACGTGGGTTAGAGAAGGCGCATTGACTTGCTGCAGCCTGCGTTGGTCGCGCAACATCTTGCTTGTTGCCGCTATCCAGATCATAAGAATAACCAGGGGTCCCTTGTGCATACGCTGGGTGGGACTTGATGACACGATCCTCGGCGCGTGTCCCCTGGTCTTCTGATCGGCCTTCAGTATATCAACTGAGACAAGACAGGTTCAGAACTCCATAGTGCTCAGGTCGATCTCGTCGCCTGCGTGTGGCTCAGGATAGCCCAGCTCGTTGTACTTCTTGAGCACCGCCAGGATATCCTGCGCCAGCGGGGAACCGTCGATTAGGCCGATTTCAATCCGGTAGATCTTGGTGTCTGCCTTGACTGGCAGAGGGACAGAGATATCTGTGTAGATCAGGTGCTCTTTACTTTCGTAGGTATTCGTCTCGATCTTCTGAACTGCGGCATCGTTGAAGATGCTCAGTGCCTTCACTCCAAGTTCGCTGGCCTCTCGTTTTCGGCCCTGGGTCCCAAGCATTTTCGCGTCTCTGTAGAGGCCCTGAACTGTTTCAAGCTTTTTGTTTGTGAGTTGCATTGCCTGTTTCTCCTCCGTCAATTTGCTTCCATGCCTCAAGTATTGAGTCGAGCTGGTCTTTTGTAAACACACGTGTTTGCAGCCGCTCGCGCGTGTGCTTGACCAGGATGTGATATTTACCGCGCTGTTTTGCCCCTTGCTCCGCGCTGGCTTTAATACGAGGGAGGGCGCTGGCTTTGTCAGCCAGGCCCTGGGCTTCTTCTTGAGTAAAACTACGCATTTTACGCTGTCACCTTCTGTTTCGCTTCGCGCCGCTTTTTGAATTGCTCAATTTTCTTGCCAATGGCCTCAGATGCCTCTCCACGAGACCACATACAATGGCCTTCGTCATCCGTCGGATAGGCGACGTGATGTTTGTTCAGGAAGGCCATTTGTTCTTCGGATGGCGGGTTCAGGCGCCATGTAGCATTGCGGTCGACCAACATGACCGCTTTGGGATCGTCACGGAGCTTGAGGGCCTCGCTCTCCGCGAAGTTTTGTGCCCAGTCCAACGGTAGCGCCCTTTTTGACCACCATTGCTGTTCGTAAGCAGGCGCAAGCCTAGCCGCGACCTTCCACATGTTGGGGGCGTCTTTGGCAGGAATCAGCGCAATGCGATGTTTGAGTGCGCCAACCTCGACGACCCAATACCCGTGCTCATTCCGTTTCCAATCAAAGTGCTGCAGAATGTTGAGGACGATGTCCTTATCGCGTTGCTTCTGCTTGATCTTGCGCTCTTTCGGGTCGTCGCTCTTAGCCGCCTTGCGCTTCTCTTCTTCATCCTCTTCGCGGGCCAGCATATCCAAGAGCGACTCCTGGTCGCGCAGCTCCTTCCCGATGGCCTGCGCCAGCGTCACAGGTTGCAGGCGATGGTTGAGGATGTTATCGGTGATATCGAGCACCACACAATCTGATTTCCCAGGAGCCAGGCGCACCCCGCGTCCGATCTTTTGCACGACCAGGGCGCGCGATTTGGTGGGCCTGGCCAGGATTATGCAGGAGGTTATAGGGCAATTCCCAATAATGGCAACTTTGCCCTGCCGCCTTGTGATGATTGTGCTATTCTTGTTGCGGACACACCAGACAACTTCATTTTCTTGTGGATCCTCTAGTTGTATACGTGCGCTTCTTTTGTCTGAAGGGGTAGAAGTAATCCATTGAGCATCACGTATGGTTACTCGCCATACCTTTGTCCCTTTTGGCGTGATCACTTGTGTGCAGGTGGTAGCTAATCCTCTGATCACAGCCATATGCGTGTAAGCATTAGCTTTCCCTTTGTTTCCACACCATAGCCATCCTGCTTTATTTCCCTGACAGGAGCCGTCGCCCTTGAGCATTTCTTCCCAGAAGATGAGAAATTGTCTTTTATCCATGTTGTGGAGTAATGGAGAGACTGTTTTGCTTAAGTAAGGAGCATACTTAAACCATCCATTACGACGGACTGTACCTGTTCCCTTTGGAATATGAAATTCATGCAGAGGCAAATTATTGGGGCCTCCGAACCCTTTGATATTAACCCTAATGCGTTCACGAAAATCTAATCCTAGCCTCTGGAGCAAGTCTCGTATCTCGTTATGGTAATCCTTTGATTGGCAAATTGTTACGCATCCGTTGTGAAAACCACCATCAGTCATAAATCAGGCGATGAAGCGTATTTCGTCGTCTGTAAGTGGCAAGCCGGGCAAGCCCTCAAATTCGCCTGCAATAGGTAGAGCATATGAACTTTTCCTGTTTGCAAGCTGTCTACCTGTTTTTGTTAACCATGTTTGTGATAACGCTCCATTTTTGCCAGGATCGCGATACTTGATGTGAAATTCATGGCCCTCAGTTGTTCGAATATTGACATGTTGGCTTTGAATGGTTGCCATCTGCTCTCCAGGGTGAACCGGGCGTTCTATATAACTAAGCGCAGGGGTTATTTCGATCTTCCCAGTTTCCCGATTAAGCGAATACACATCTGTCCCTTTTTGTATTCCCCCTATTCCTTTCCATCCTTGGGGAGTAAGGATCTCAGTTTCCCGGTCTAAGCAGTCATAGCCCTCTGTGAGCACCTGGACGTTGCAAATCCCTTGCAGTTTGCCCGTTTCAAATGCTTGGAGCGTTTTAACACGGTCCTCTGAATCCATATCACCAGAAACAACGCCCGTAGAAATGCCCGCCTCATTAAATGCCGCGCAAATGTTATGCGCATGCCTTACAGTTACTCCAAAGCACAAGAACGGCCTGCCACTGGCGTACTCCTGGTAGGCCTCAACAATCCTGCTATTGCGTTCTGGATTGTCGATGGCGATCTCCAACTCGTGTTCGTTGTAGTCGCCGCCAGTGGTCTTGATCTGGTCCAGGTCCGTCTTTGTGCGGACCAGGATGGGCAGGATGTTGGTCAGAAAACCTTCGCGGACCATGTCCGTGATGTACGCGCTATAGATAGGCTCGTGGTCGACGATGGGCTTGCCATCGAGCCTATCCGGTGTGGCGGTCACAAACAGACGGAACGACCAGGGTAACACATCGAGCACGGTCTGGTATCCTGCCGCGGCTACGTGATGGCAGTTGTGAACTACGAAGCCGTTTGCTACATAGGTATGGAAGTCTTCGACTTCGAAATTGTAGACATAACCGTCTTTACACAGTCCTCCAAATGTTCCATCACTTCCAGGTTCGTAAACCTCAATACGGCCCACTTCTGCCCAGTAAGAAACTGTGTTTTCTTGACGTCCTGCGCTTGCCTGGCTAGCGTAGAGTGAGATGCTCCGTCCACCTCTATCGCTATCTTTAGCAAGGGGTTGGCTATGTCGATTTTGTAGCTGGTTGGATAGTGAAAAGGATTCTTGCGCGGGTGACCAGTTTTGATCACATATTCCATCTGCCAGTGAAGCGCCTCCGCTAGCATTTTCTGTGGAACTGTTGGACCCTTGCCATTTCCGCCTCTGACCCTGGGAGAGTGCCCTATGGCCTTGATTGTCGCTTGCATCTTCAGGCGCGCAGAGTCTTTCTTCATAGGGTTGTTGGCCTTCATCCTGGCTGAAGCGTACTTTCTGTTTGTCGCTGCCATCATTACAGATGACATTCGTGCGCGCGCTATATTGCTGCAATCCTTGGAATAGTAAACATTTCTCTTGGCCCTCCAACTGTCCACCTGTGATTTCTTCGTCAGAGTAAATGTTTCCCCGCAATTGGCGCATGTTGTTGATATTTCTATCATGTAAAAGCTTCTCCCCCAGGATAAGTTGATCTGCGTTTTTCCAGCCTGACTGTGTGTAGAAAGGGTGGTTTGGAGTGCAAACTACAGAATGACGACCACTCGTTATTTTGAGCAGTCGAGAGCCAACGACACGGCGAAAGGTACGTACTACCTTCTTATGTGCGAATGTGCCTGTTGTCTCATCAAAAGCGGTAACCAGGTCTCCAGCCTTGATCTGTTCAATGGGCTTGCCGTCGATTAGCGTCCCAGCAGGGAAGCACTCATCGACGATGACGAGCTGATAGTTGAAGTCGCGCAGGCTCTTGAGATGCTTTGGGCGCGAAACCGTGGCAATGCTGGCCACCGTAACAGGCGCGCCGTATTCCGCGATGCCACCACCGACGAGACCGATCAGCTGGTGCGGGTCGATCATGTGGTATTTGTCGCGCGCCTGGTTCAAGAGTTCCTGTCGGTGTGCTAATATAAGGGTGCTAAGGTTCTTCTGCCGCGTCGCAAGAAACTGGCGGATCTCAATCTCTATGCTTGCGAAAATCACCGTTTTGCCGCCTCCGGTTGGTAAGACGACCAGGGCGGTCTGCAAACGCGCCAGTTCCTGCTGGCGCGCTTCTGAAGCAGTGATCTCTTCGCGGGTGTGTAAGGTGAGAAATGCCCAAAAGTTCTTGAATTGGCTGACAACCTTCTCGACACATTCGGTTTGATAGGGCCTTAGCTGAATCTCCATCCTTGTTTTTCTCCTCTTTGCCTTGCCCTACCGTTCGATGGCGATGTAGTCGCTGAATGAAGGCGCGTCGATCAGGTACATCCCCTTGCCGTCATCCATTTTCTTCGCTTTTATAATGCCGGAATTGATGCGATCAATAATCATCCTGGAGGTAAGACCGGTCAGGTCTCTCGCCTCGGGGACGGTCAGCGTTAGCCGTCGCGGCAGATCCTCTCTGGTGATTCTCTTTCGTCTCATGAGCTGACAACCTTTCTATGAGTTTGTTTGTGTTCGTACGTAGTCATTTGAATACGTTGCTATTATACCCGTTGACTTTATATGATGTCAATGGTATGATTACGACAACGTATGGATACATACGAATGCAAACAACAACATAGAAACTTTTTAAGAAGGTTAAAAAAAGAAAGAAGGTTGTCAGCACATGGCTATTCGTCCAGTAAGCGGTTATGAGCGTTTGAAGCAGCTTCAGAAGGAACAAAAAGAGCGCGAAGAAAAGAAATCCACTACTTACACCAACCATTTCCTGCGCCTGGGTGATGGAGAGAGCGTCACGTTGCGTTTCCTCTACAACCTCATGACGGAGAATCATCAGCACGAAATGATCTCTATCAAAATGCATGACTACTGGGTGGAAGCGGATCGCCGCTTTGTCCAGGCCGTCTGTGCAGAGGAGGACGGCAAACAGTGCCACTGGTGTATGATTGCTAAGCGCGAAGTTGATAAGGCTAACGACCGTCCCCAGCGCAACAAAGTGGAGAAGGATGCTCGTTATACGGCCGTCAAAGCCGCGTATCAGAAGGCCGCGAAAGACCATTTTATCCTGCCGTGCTTTGTCTATGGTGTTGATGATGAGGGCAAAGAGACTGCTACGCCTCATCTCCTCGATGTAAAGTGGTCTGTCCTGCCTACCCTGGAGAAGTTGTTTGAGTCTGGCTTGGCATCCCCCAACGGGAAGGTTCACGACATCACAACGACCGATTTTACCTATTCCCGCGAGCTACAGAATGGCCGTACGGTTTATTCTCTCGTCCCAACTGGTTATGCCCCTCGTAACCTTCCCCGCCCTCCTTTCGAGCGTATCATGCAGATGATCATGGAAGATCGCCCTATTCGCGAACTGGATTCAACCGCTGGCAACGCGAGCACGCCCCCCGCATTTGCAGAAGAGGATGATGATGAAGAACATCCCTTCTGATTCCCACATTCGCGTCCAGGATGCCTTGATCCAGGCGCAATTCACCAACTACTTCGCGAAGTGGGGAGCCTCAAGCTCCCCATGCACAAAGCTTCATGCCAGCTCCCTAATTGTTCCCAGTTCTGAGTGGTGTTATCGCGAGCACTATCTATGTGAGCGCAACCAGGCTGAAGTTGAACCGGCAGAGCCAGTGAGCCCACACCTCAATGCCATATTCCTGAATGGCTGGTCACTTCACAAGAAATGGCAGTTTGACCTCTTCAAAAAGCATTGACGCGTGGTGCGGCGAGGGCACCAATACTGCCTGGATCTAACCCATGAGCATGAAGAGTACAACATGGTCTATTCACCTGATGCGATCCTGGAAATCTACGGAAAATGGTGGCCCATCGAAATCAAGGGGATAAATACGCAGGAATACCAGGCCGCGTGCGACTTGCCCCTGCTTGAGGCGATCCCCTGAGGCAAAGAGTATCTGTTGGTCTCCGGCCAGATGCCAGGCGCACTGCACATGCAGAGCATACGTCCCAACCTCATACGTTTGGGTGCGGCAAGTTTTTTTGCGCGCTGTTACACAATCAAGTTGTGCTATCTATACTTTAAGATGACACTTCACTGGTTGGTTGTGTCACTAACAGGCAGGAGCACTCAACAAGAAAGTTATTGATTGATCTTGGGCTAGATGCTCAACCTGAATTGGAGGGACGTGAATGGCTGATAAACTTTTTGAGGATCCAAGACTTGCTGTTATCTACGACCCGTTTGATCCTGATCGCTCCGACCTAGAGGCTTACGAGTCTATGGTCGACGAGTTTGGTGCTCGTTCTGTACTTGACATTGGCTGTGGAACAGGAATATTTGCTTGCCGTCTCGCTGCCCGCGGCTTCGAGGTGAGTGGACTCGATCCAGCCGAAGCCTCACTCAAGGTGGCTCAAACGAAACCTTGGTCTGACCGCGTCAAATGGATTCACGGCAATGCGTTAAACCTTCCTCCTTTGACGATTGACCTCGCGACGATGACTGCTAACGTTGCCCAGGTCTTTCTGACGGACGAGGAGTGGAAGGAGACCCTCCTTGCGGTTCGGGCGGTATTGCGACCAGGTGGACGGTTGGTGTTTGAAACGCGGAACCCCAAGGCGCAGGCGTGGCTGAAATGGAACCGGGAGAACACCTACAAGCGCGTTGACATACCCAATTGTGGCGTTGTCGAAGGATGGGTTGACGTTACTGACGTTCAAAATTCCTTCGTGTCTTTCCGATGGACGTATATTTTCGAGAGCGATGGTGCCGTAATCACGTCAGACTCAACGTTGCGCTTTAGAAGTCGTGAGGAGATTACCAATTCGCTCAGGGCTGTAGGAATGTCTCTGGATGAGGTACGAGAAGCCCCTGACCGTCCGGGACGCGAATTTGTCTTTATTGCACGCCGCCCGACGACTTAACTGGTAAATTAACTGAAGGGTGGACCGATTTTGCACTGAAGGGTGAAATTTTGATCTGAAGGATGGAAATCGACGGTTCTCAGAGAGGCCATGCCGCTTCTGATGCGGCTTCTTCCATTGTCATCTTGTAAATGGGACCCCTTTTGCTTGGGCTCGCAAAAGTGAGCTTGTGCGTTTTTTGATCCTGCAAATCGTTGCTTGGCTGAGATGCAGATGAAGACAGATGGTTGAGAATCCCACTGCTGCCTGCAATGGGAAACAGATCGAAGCCTGGCTGATGCCGCGCGCGAGCACAATGCTCAAGTATGACCGACATCTAAGCCGAATGTACACGTTTGCGTTCAATAAAACCAAGCCTGGGGCGGGATGGGGAAGCGGCTTCATAGAGATTTCCATCCTTCAGATCAAAATTTCACCCTTCAGTGCAAAATCGGTCCACCCTTCAGTTAATTTACCATTAACTCGATTTGGATGCCAAGAACATTCTTAGGTGCCCACTGTAAGCCCTAACGTAAGCGCGAAATGAAACGAGCTTGGAGATGGGCATTTTCATGATCTCAATCGTGAAAAATTCCAACGTAACTGCGAAAAAGAGCACACATTCTTCCGTAACTGCGAAAAAGAGCAGCGCGGCTAGAAGGCCCTTAGTTAAGGAAGAACCCATATAGCCGCAAAGTAGATAAGTGCGGCACAGTTTTCGCAAAGGCCAATTGAACCGCGCTTATAATCTCTCTTATCGGCGCAGTTTTCCATTTCCATGTCGAGTTATCGGCAGAGCTGGCACTGTTATCCCGCCAAAAACTGTGCCGATAATCCAACTGGACCGAGAAGAGAGCCATTTTTCAGGCTCATCTGCAAAACTGTGCTGCACTTATCCACTTTGCGGCTACGAAGCTGCTATCCTCACTCAGAGCCTACAAGAAGAGGCGTACCAATCACACGCCTTACCAGAGCAGCGATCTTGGGTCCGCCTGGATGGAGGTCTTCCTCACCCTCTACACCATCTGCCACACCTGCACTGTCTTGTCAGCAGAGCCGGATGCTATCCGCTTCTTATCCGGGGACCACGCCACTGCATCCACAGCGTTAGAGTGCCCTTGGTACGTAAAAGCAAGACTTCCATCGCTCGTGTTCCACACTTGCACGGTCTTGTCAGCAGAGCCGGATGCTATCCACTTCCCATCCGGCGACCACGCTACTGCATACACTATGTCAGTGTGACCTTGGTAGGTAAAAAGCTGGCCCAGATGTTCGCGCCAAAACAGGAATCCGCCGGTCCCACCCCCAACAAGCGTCACTGCACCTAAGGCCCCGATGAGAAGCATGCTGCGGCGCGATAGAGTGGGCTTGTTTGTCATCTTTCCTGGCGTTGGAATAGCAGGCGATCTCGATAGCACAGGTGCGGGTGAGGAAGTGAAGCGATCAGGCTGTGTTGGGTTCGTCAAGGCAGATCCCACCGGTTGTTGTGATCGAGGGATCGGCCCTGTCGCTGTGAAAGGTGGGGGCAGCGTTGTACGTGTGGGCGGTGGGGGAGTCTCTAACCGTGAGGAGGACTCGAACGGTCGCGGGCGTTCGGCTGGCAGCTGATCCTGACTAGCCTGCTCCAGTGCTGTGGCGAAGGCGCTGACCGAGGCAAAACGCTCCTCTGGTTGTTTCGCCAGAGCGGTCAAGACCATATGGTCGAGATCGCGCGAGAGGAGGGGAACCTTTTCCCGCAAGGACGGTGGGGGAACCGTCAAATGCTGGCCCACCAGTTCTGGAAATGATCCATGAAAGGGGCGATCTCCACTCAGCCACTCATAGACGACGATCCCTAACGCATACTGGTCACTGGCTGCACGCGGCTTCCCCTGGATCTGTTCCGGGGCCGAATAGGCCATCGTTCCCGCCATCTCCTTCGTGCTCTGGTAGCGCGAACTCTGCGCAATCAAGGCGATGCCAAAATCACTCAGGAGAATGTTCCCATGCTCATCCAGCAGTATATTTTCCGGCTTGATATCCCGGTGAATGACTTTGCGATCATGAGCAGTAGGGTAAGAGGCCGGGTCCTGATGATTCAGGAGCACCAACCCCTCCCCTCCGAACGCAGCATGCACCTTTCGATGCACTACGCTCTCCAGAGGCCAGTGTCTTTTCAACACGACTCCCACAGCGGTCTTTTGACACATCCATGTCAACCGCCACTTTTGAGTCTGGCCTCCTGCGACCCTTTGTCAGATAAAATCCGACTCGTATGGTCGCTCCGTCACCTTGCGCTTTACAGCGTTTAGGCGATCCCTCAGTTCCTCCAAATGTCTCAGTCTGTACGTAGGTGCCCATTTCGTCACTTCCTGCTCCTTGCAGGCTGGCTCCAACGAGAGCTTGCAGGGGAAGTAGTACCGTTCCCCTGCACGTTGAACACAGGCGATAGTCCCTTCTCCTGTGGGCTGGCATTTTTCCGCCATGACTTGGATTCAGCCAATCAAGACTTCACCTTATACAGCTTCGCTTGACTTCCCTCTGGCTCCTGGGACTGGAGCTTCACCAGCATTTTACACGACATGCTACTTTCCCTTCAGTCCTTTCGGTTGAAGGTATCTCCGTCCACTTACGTGGGCGAATAAGTCGCTGTGTTACTCACCTTGCTCTAGTGAGCTTACCCCGACGGGTAAGAGAGACATTTGTGGCACAAAGGCGCACTACTGCAATGCCTCTGTCACCTGCTTCACATAGCTGACCACCGTCTTCACGGGCAACTGGGCTCCTCGGGGATGACGAGTGCGCAGCGTGCCATGGTGGGCATAATCCATTACCAGATAAGGAGTCCGTCCCTCGATCCCAAAATCGAGGACACGGATAATATGGGGGTGCTTGAGGCTTGCCAGCAGGCGAGCCTCAAGCTGGAATTGCATCACGTCTTCCTGCCCCACTTGGGTGTGTAACACTTTGATCGCAACAGTCGTCCCCAGGAGGGTATGTTCTCCCAAATACACCTCCGCGAATCCACCCTCACCAAGCAAACGGGTAAGACGATAATTCCCCAGGTGCTGCCCAATTCGATCCATCCTAGTAGTCAGTCCAGTTTGATTTTTGGCGAGGGGTACAAATCATGCATCTGAGCACGAGCATCAGCACAGGTAAAGCGCCAATGGATCTGGCAGCGTTGTGCATTGCGTTCGCTGGCCAGGGCCTCAATGTGCTGCCACAGATGTTCAAAGCTTTTGACCCGTTTGGACAAACAGCCCCGCTCAAAGATGCTGATCTCGATCTCGGCCATATTGAGCCAACTCCCATGCTTGGGGGTATAATGCACTTCCAGCCGTTTCCAGATGCGCTGGGCTTCCTCGGGAGGGAACGCCTCGTAGAGGCTGCCCACCGTATGAGTGTTGAGGTTGTCCATGACCAGGCGAATGACGCGAGCATCAGGATAGACCTCATCCACCAGCCAGCGGATCGTCTGGGCTCGCATCTAGCCTGGTGCGCTGGTCGGTCATCTCGACACAACGGCGACCAGCCAGGGGCTCGACGAACACAAACAGATTGGCGGTCCCCAACCGCTCATATTCGTAATCAGAACGTTGGGGAGATCCCGGTTTCACGGGCAGAGGCTCACGAACCTCTCCATGGACCACCAGCGGCTTCTCGTCAAAACAGACCAAAGGTGCTTCTGGATCATATCCGGTGACCGTGGGTCGGCATGTGCTTATCCAGCAACTCGGCCAATTTCATGCGCTGCATATGTGTGATCAACAGCGGGATATCATCCATACGTTCTGTCTCTATGCTCAGGGCTTCTTTCATGCCCTTCAGCTTACCAGAATTTGAAAATGGCGCCCAGATTTAAGCGAACGGTGAGTATAAGGAAAAATAAAGAGAAAATATATATACTTTTCTCTACTTCTCTACTTCTCTTTTTCTCTATCTTTTTAAGGCCCTATAAAGCTTGCCTGCTTAAGCACAAAAAAAAGAGAGACATTCCAGGCCCTGGAATGTCTCTCTCGCAAATTGCAATCTCTAAAAGGATATGGTCTCAGTGTACCATCTCGCTCAAGCCAGGTTTTAGGGCAAAAGAAAGCGAGACCACTGCAATAATCTCGCTTCCCAGGTCTATCAGTATGGAGGTAGGGGTAAAAATGGAGTCAGGTCGATGGAAGAAACAACTGCCTGAAGCATATCATTCTGCGCAAGGCAGGTTTTATGCGTTGACTTCCATGTATGTGTATGTTATCATACGTATACAAATGAATGCATACGAAGTCAATGGAACTTCGCAAGCAAGAAAAAAGGAGCCGACGCATTCGGCTCCAGGATTCTCAAAGAGCCCTGCCAGGCTCTCAAGAAAGGTGATAGGTTATTATGGTACTTCAGATCGCACGCGAACGCAAGTCAACAACATCAATCCCCGCACCAGCTCCCGTTGAGCGTGAAGCTCGCCAGGTCATTCTCTCCACGTACACGCCCCAGCAGATCGCCACCCACGGCATGAAATTTTGCTGCAACCATTGGTGGCATGGCGATACCTGCCTCTATGGCAATCACTCTTTGGCGAAGTAGGCACGGACAATAGCAAGACCGGAGGAGCATAACAGCTCCTCCCACCTGGATCAAGGAGAAGGAACGATGGCAAAGACAAAGCTTTACGAAGTGAGCCTGGAGACCAATTCGCAAGGGCTGGTCTTCTGCGTGCCGGTTGAGGCCACCAGCGCGAAGGCTGCGAAAGAGGAGATAGTCAGGCAGCAGTTTGGCTACTCATCCGAAGCTTTCGAGAAGTGCCTGAATGCCAAGAAGGTCGAGACCTTTGAAGAGGAATAGTACACACACCGGGCGGAGTTGCGCGCTCCGCCCCTGGAGGATAAAGCGATGGAATGGGAAGACACCATCATTTGCATGCAGATCGAAGAGCTTGAGGCCCAGCGCGAGCGCGAACTAGACGAGGCTGCGTTGACGGCAGACTACATGGCCGCCAGTGGCCTGTTTTAAGGAGAGGAGGCCAGCGCGCAATGATGACAGATCCTGAGCAGCACCGATTGAACCGCCTCATTGGCATACGTCGCACTGGCGAGGGCGGAGACTTCCCCAGGTCAGCGACCGAGGGCCAACTATATCGCCTGGCCAGGCAACTACAGAACGCACACGAAGCAGAGTTGGATTACTACCGCGCACATCACGCGCGCAAGCATAACAAGCGAGGGTACTAACATGACAGCAGCAACAATCGCAACCCAGCGCGATCTTCTTTCCGAGTATGTCGAGGCCCTGGAGCAGGGCGACAACGCAACAATCAACGGGATCCTCGGCCAGACTGAGGTAGGTAGCCCGCTGGACGACGCCATTTATACCTTCCATCGCAACTATGATTCGTCCGTTAGTTTTGAAGATCACCTGGAGCAGATGCGTGCCTCGGGCCAGATCGGGGAGTAGCGCGTGAGCAGTAACAGCGTAGCACAGGGCCGCGACGACGAGGATCGCGGCCAGCAGCACCAGGCGATAGTGGATCCGGTACTCGCCTACGTCCAGGCCTGGGACGCCAAGCGTTTCGGCGACCTGGAGCGGATTCTCAACAGCGCAGGCAGGGAGGAAGGAGCGCTGTGTGTCGCATTTCGTGCAATCTTTCTCATTTTTGATCCAGCAATCCCGTATACTGAGCAACTTCTGAAGTTCCGGGCAACCGGCCACATAGGAGCGTAAACGATGTTGGATTTTAAACAAATTGGCCCTCGTGCGAAACAGACGCGCCTGGCGGCCAACCTGACCCTGGACCAGGCCGCCGCCGCGCTCGCGATGCCAGCGGTCACTGCGCAGGACCTGGCGCGTTTCGAGAATGGCGCGCCCCTCTCTGCTGTTGTGCTCATTAAATTAGCCTGTAACGTCTACAAGTGCCAGCTCGCGACACTACTCCACGGTCCCTATCCCTATACGACTGAACAAGAGTGGATCCAGGCGTACCTGCGCGCCGAGGTCAGCGAGGACATCCTGGCCGATGGCCTGAAGATTGATCGCCTTGAGGCGCGCGATCGTGTGCGCTTATATGAGGAACAGACGGGAGTAAGGTAGCTATGGCGAAGCAGCAAGAACCCAAACCAGAGAACGTGAAAAACTTCATTGTTGTGGTCAGTGTGAATGACTACGATGCGCCCACCGAGGTGTACACATTTCATGGGACCTATCGCCGGGCTTGCAAAAAGGCGGTTGAACAGTTTCTGGCTGAACATTCTACCTATGAGTACGAGAGAGATAAGCAGGGTCTCACGCCACAACTTGTTGCTGCGCATCTATAAGTAGACATCTTGCTTGAGCTATCAACTTATAGATGCGCGGGGTGTCTACTAGAGTGACGCCCTGATCATATCCTTTGTTTTCTACTGTCGCAGTGAAGTGGATAAGGTAATCTATCACATTGTAGGAAGAATTGCACAGACGCGGCCAGCTCAATCGGAAGGTCACTTTCCTGTGGTGTCATCCTCTTTTTCCTCCACTATTGTGAGCCACGGCAGCACGAATAAGATCTTTCAAAGCAGACTCATCAACTGTGTGGCCCTCACGGAAATCAATCGCTCGCGTTTTTTTCGCATCCAGACCTGCATTGAAGAGTTTCTGCGGATCTTCCAGGAAAGCGCCTTGAAAAAAGTTCATTTTGATGGTTTGCTTGAAAGCGCCAACAGCACAAACAAGTCCCTGGTGAGACCATACCGCAGTCTCCCACTTCCATTCCTCAGTGATGTCAGGGTCGGCCTCCAGGATAAGTTTGCGCAATCGGGTCATCATGTGGCCGCGCCAGTCATTAAGCGCTGCAATTTGCTGGTCGATACGTTCAGATGGATTCATGTATTTCTCCTTTAGGAAATGGCTCTGGAGGACTCTTCAAGCCCTTCACAGCACTGTTCTCGTTGATGGGAAAAGATGCGCTTATCAGTTTGATCTGCCTCATGCTTCATGCTTGTTCACTAGATCGAAATACCTCATCAATTTCTCCTTTCACCAAAAGTGGACACTTCTTTTCGTTTGAGGTTTGCAGATGGTGCAGAAGCTTGGGCGTTAGAGTTTCCATATCCGCAGTTGGGTATATGCTACCTCGGTCTGGCTTGTACCAGAATAGGGTCCCAGGCCACTCAACGTTTCTACACATCAAGAATGGGACGAAAGGTCGTGCTTGCGCTTAATGCTTAATAAGGAACAAACGAGTTCCACGTTAGATGTGCAAAGGACAGTTGTGATCCAAGACGTTGGTCGAGTAGGCTGAAACCTTGATCTAGGCTCTAAGCATCAATCGACGCTTGATGCTCCCAATCCCCAATTGCTATAGAATGCTCGCGTAGTTCGGTGGCAAAACGTTCTTGGATCGTGGTCAGGAGCTCATCAATAGAGATCGGCAAGATGCGCTGGCTGAAACCAAATGGAAGGGAAGAATTTAAGTATCTGAAGAGCGTAAAGCGAGTAAAGGGATTTAATGCTACTTTGGATCGTGAGAGCACTTCTTCTCTATTCCAGAGCACGATCATTAAAAAAGGTGAGCCCATGAACGTTGAAGGGGATAGTGCCTTAATCTCTGCCCACCTGATCAGAAAAGAGTCACGAGAGGTAAAGATGCCTTTATGATTAATATGTAGATACGATGAGTGACTACGTAACTTGCGGATCAGTTGGGTCAAAAGCGCACCACACATCAAGAGGAGGAAGACAAGGCCCCAGATATCGAACATCATTTCCTGAGTGTCGGCAGCCAACCTTAAGAAAATCCGAACGCTGAAGAAGCCAATGCCAAATACAAGAGCTATCCAGAATAAACGTGAACGAATGAATTTGGGAGTTGGCTGGTCCTGAACGGTGATGAGAGGAATAACTATTTCATCTTGGAATACCTGCATTGGATATCCTTTCCAATGGAGCATTTTGCATCTCCATCTGTTTCTCTTCATGAGGAGGAGGACTCACTCAAAGCTAGCAACGTCTTCTCTCATCTTGTCTTCTGGATACCTTTTTGGTGAGGCTCTCCTTGCATTTGCAAGTATAGCAGGCTGAGGATGTCTCAGTCTAGATGTGCAACTTTATGGCTGGCCTGAAACCCTGGAAACAGGGAGTCTGCCCATGAGAGAACCTGCGCATCTGAAATGAGACTGGGGAGTCAGATTCCTGCTCACCGTTCTCATTCTAGATGCGCAGATGATCGACTGGCGTGAAACCCTGGGAAACCCTGAGAAAAAACAGGATATGGAAGAAACCTATGTTACCGTCACGGAATTCACACGAAAGAGCATACCATGTGGCACAAGGCAGGTTCGTTGGAATGGCTTGCGGAGCCAACATAGATGCCATGAACAATGTAGAAATCTGACAGCAGTGTTGACGGCAAATAACGTGATATCCTATGTGATATTGTGTAATCTATGGACAATTAAAGATGACGCAAACGTGCTTGAAAAGACGGTGTGGAAAGATGCAAGGATGAGGTAAAACAGTACCTCGATTTGGCACAGAAATCGAGGTAGCGCAGGAATGTCTTTGCTGGCCCTTTATGGTACAACTAGGCAGTGTTCTGGAGGGAGCTCCACCCACACTTTGGCTTGGAGCTGGTACTGTGATGCGGCGAAGGCCTGGATATGCTGTTTCTCTCCATTCCCTACCTCTACCAGCGTTCGCCAGCGTCCTCCAACAAAGGATGAATAGGTAACGGTGCCAGCGAAGATGTTAGGATGCTCACCGTGAGGAACTTCTGGATGCAGCAAGATATTGGCCGGGCGGCAGATGAGATGGACCTGCTGATCAATGCGTAGATCATGGCTGGCCTGGTGAGGCGAGCCAAGCAGTGTGAGATTGTCAAAATAGTGGTTGTCGAGTTGGATATGTAAGCTACTTTCCGCCTGCTGCACAAGCTGTCCTTGAAGGGTATTCACTGGACCCATAAATGAGGCCACAAACTTATTGGTAGGTTGTAGATAGAGATCGGTAGGTGTGCCAACCTGCTGAATCTGACCATCACGTAGCACAACAATACGATCCGACATGGTCATGGCCTCGTTTTGATCGTGCGTGACATTGATGGCGGTAATCTTGAGCTGCTTGAAGAGCTGAACGAGTTCCGCCCCCATGGTCTCGCGCAGGGATGTATCCAGGCTCGAAAGTGGCTCGTCGAGGAGGAGCAGGCGCGGGGCTGTTGCCAGGGCGCGCGCCACCGATACCCGCTGTTGTTGACCTCCCGAGAGCTGATACGGGTAACGCTTCCCCATACCCGGCAAATTCACCAGCTCCAATAGCTCTTCAACGCGTTTTTTGATGTAGGCGCGTGGTTTGCGCCGAAGTTGCAGGCCAAAGGCGATATTATTAAACACAGTCATATGAGGCCAGAGCGCGTAATCTTGGAAGACCATGCCCAGGTCGCGCTCCTCAACGGGAAGTTCACGTGATCCGTCATAGAAGACGCGGTCCCCCACCTCGATAGAGCCACTCGTGGGAGTGATGAGGCCCGCAATCATTCTAAGGATCGTAGTCTTACCGCAGCCTGATGGCCCCAGGAGGGAGAGGATCTCTCCCTCTTCCATCGTCATATCCACATTAGATACGACCGGTCGTGACCCGTAATTCTTGCTCAGTTGTTTGATCTTCAGGTACATAAATGGGTTTTCTCCGCGCTTGTGCTTGTGTCACCTGGCGAGCTAGCCAGGGAAGGAAACGTATGATGATAAGGGCCAGGGTAACGAGGCCGATATTGAGCATCGCCAGCGCCATGCCGGGACCTAGCTTAAAGGTATCGAAGAGGGCAATGATGCGTACAGGCATCGTTGGCTGTCCGGGTGGATAGAGAAGCTCGGAAGCAGCTAGCTCAAACATGGTTCCCGTAAAGACGAGTAACCAGATGGAGACCAGGCTTGAGCGCAGGAGCGGTCCAACGATGCGCATCAGCAGTTGAGGGAGGCTTGCCCCCTGGACACGTGCCGTTTCGAGCATTGTTTGCCCGATTTGATCCAGCGCCCCTGAGCCTAAACGCGTGGCATAGGGCAGGCTACCCCCAACGTAGGCCGCTAGCAGGACCCAGACCGTGCCATAGAACTGGATGCCTATTGGGCCACCGATGCCAATATACTCCAGGTATGGAGCGTTCCAGGCAAAGATATAGCCGCAGGCAAGGATAATGCCCGGCACTGCAATCATGAGCAGCGTTACAAGACTAAGTACCTGGCGCCCGGGTATCTGTGTGCGCTTAATAATGAAGGCCAGTGGCAGACCCACCAGGGCGGTAATCGAGGCGTTTGTCAGGGCGAGCCAGAGTGTACGCAGCAAGGCGTCCAGGTCGTCGGACCCATTTGCCAGGACCACCGTATAATTATCCAGGGTCCAGTTGTTGGCTGTCAGACCTTGCCCGAAGGCATGCAGTAATGATAATACCAGGCACATGCTTAACGGGATTAGCAATGCGACTACGAAAACAGCGATACAGAAGATGGTCGCCGGCCATTTCCATACACCCAGCGCGAGCATGTGGGCCGGCTTGTTTTTGCCGCTGATAACCTGGAAGGAACGTGTGCGCAGTACGGCTGATTGGAGCAGGAGCGCCAGACCAATAGCGATAAACAAGAAGAGCGAGAGTGAGGCCGCCAGTCCGAAATCAACGGGCGAGGTATTAATCGATGTATAGATCTGGTAGGTGACAAGGATCACATTTGAACTCTGGGCGATGGTGGCCGCTGTGCCAAAGTCAGAGAGAGCCTCGGCAAAGGCGATCAGCCCTGCCGCCAGGATAGCGGGCAGAAGGAGAGGCATATTGATAGAGAGCCATGCGCGCCAGCTGCGCGCGCCTACGATACGGGCCGCATCCTCAAACTCTGAACCTAGCCAGTGCAGAGCCGCTGTCACAGAAAGGTAGACGTAGGGAAAGCTCTTTAGACTGAGAATGAAGATCACCCCAGCAGGCGAGAAGAAGCCATTGATCAATGCCGCCGGGAAGTGGAAGTATTGATCGGGTATGCCGCCGCGAATGAAGATCAGCGACCAGGCCTCGCCAAGCAAGAACGAGGGCGTAAAGAAGACAATCCAGACCAGGGTATCCATGCTCCGGCGAAGCGGTAGGTCTGTACGCCTCGCGAGAAACGCCAGCAGCGTGCCTAAAGCACAGGCGATGAGTGCAGTCACCAGGCCTATCCAGAGCGAATTGAAGAAAGCCAGATAGTTTTCTGAGTTAGTGAAGACTTTCGTAAGCGCTTCCAGGCTAAACTCCAGGTTGGGGAGCGGATCATAGATGTGGGGAAAGATGCTCTGGAGGATGATGGCCGCCAGAGGATAGAGCACAAAGAGCAGCAGCAGTAGCAGCGGAAGTGCTATTATAAGAAACTGGCCGCCTCTACGCAGTAAGATGCGCCAAAAAGGTAAGGGCCTGGAGGCAGTAGCATCTGCTACTGCCTCCATTGCCACCTGATCTGTTACTGTCGAACGATGTTGTCGTGGAACCATTGTTTTAGCTCATTCTCCACACTAGCCCACTTGGGAACGTCCAGGGTGACAAAGTTGATACCATCTGTCTGGCGAGAGACGATAGGGGTGACTCCTTTGATGATCTCAACAAAGTACGTATCGCCATCCGTAGGATCATGATTGACTGCTACTGTCTGACCGGCGGATGAGATGATCCAGTTGACAAACTGCTGGGCGCAAGCGCTGTGCCGGCTGTTTGCGGCGATACCGATCTCGCTGGGCAGTGATGTGACGCCAGAGGTGGGATAGATAATGCCCAGGGGTTGTCCAGCCTTTTTCGCAGAATAATAGATACTATCCTGTACAATCGCGAACTCGCGCGCGCCCGTCTCGACGCTATTCAAGGTTGGATCATTGGTCTGGAAGATCTTATCGCCATTGGCTTTGAGCTGCTGGAAGAACTGCTTGCCCTGATCCTCGCCGCCCATCACCTGAGAGACACCCGAGATAAAGGGATACGCGGGTCCAGAGAACGCGGGATCGTTTTCGGCGAGCAGGTTTTTATACTCTGATTTGGTAAGATCCTGCCAGTCCTTGGGGAGCCCGGCGGCTGGGATATGTTTGGTGTTATAAACGATGGCGCCAGCCGCAGTAAGGCCCGTAGGATAGTAGGCGTGATCGCTGGGAACGTTGCTCATGCCCTGCGTGGTATAGTTGTTGATATTGGGTGAGTTCCATTTCAGCAAGTAGCCCTGGTCATCAAGGGTCTGCATGGTTACATTGCCATCGAACCAGGTTACATCCCACTGAGGATTATTGCGCTCAGCCGAGATCTTGGCCAGGAGATTGCCAGTGCTATCATCGACCAGTTTGACATGAATACCCGTTTGTTTCTGGAAGGCTTTGGCGGCATCCGAGTCATAGCCGATAGCCGAATAGAGCGTGAAGCCTGTTTGCTTATCACAACTGGCAGCGCTTTGCGTGTTATTTGATGTAGCGTTGGAGGTGTTTCCGCCGCAGGCAACAAGTAAGCTCGCTATACAAGCGAGCAAAAATAATACATTGAAACGTGGCCTGCGTGCCAAGGCAAGGTGTATACCCATTACGATGTGTAACTCCTTAGATAAAGAAAATTTCGCAGTAGAGCAGCGAAAGGCTGGAGAGGATGTCTCACGTTACACATTGTAAAAGCCCAAAGTTAATCCAAGTTAATCAAAATGTTAATGAATTGTAATATTTGTTACATTAGAATACTTGTTACATGCTACACTTGTTACAAAGATTGCTTGTTAAAAAGCGTAGGTGCAAAAAAATCTTGCAAGACGAGGCAGCCCGCGCCACGCGCCCAATTGTCCATGTTTGTATCTGTATCGACGAGCATGGTCAGGCCCTGCCCTAGCTGAGAGAAGATATGTTTCTCCAGCGTGGAGTGCATCGTGTCGCGCATGAGTTCGATTCGATGGCCGGCTCCCCCGTCTATCATGATACAGGCGGGATTATAAAGATTGACGAGCGAGGCGATTCCCAGCCCGAGAAATCTACCGGTACGATGGAAGGCAAGAATGGCTGCGGCATCACCATTTTGTGCGCGCTTGTAGAGGATATCGATGATACGCTCGTCCACCTGTTCACGCTGGAGAGGTTCAAGGCTGCCCCCTAGTTCGCGGTAGGTTTCGACAATGCCATAGTCCGCTACATATGCTTCCAGGCAGCCCTGGTTGCCGCATTCACAAAGGCGGCCATTGTTGAAGAGAGGAATATGACCAAATTCGGCCCCGATGCCTTTTGCGCCCCGGTAAACGCCCTGATTCAGGACGGTCGCCAGCCCCAGTCCTCTTCCCAGGGAGATAACGAGGAAGTCGCTACATGTCTCTCCTCGTCCATAGAGCTTCTCGTAACTTGCCAGGCAGTTCACCGCGTTCTCAACAAATACGGGCATGCCCAGGCGCTCTGATAGAGGTTGGCGGATAGAAATTTGATGCCAGTTGAGAATCCAGCTATCGACGCTTACGCCCGTCAGCCGATTCACGGGCCCCGAAATGCCACAGCCCAGGCCAATAATTTTTTGCGGGGGAACACCACTCTGTGTGATAAATTGCTCTATGCTAGAGGCGATCAGCGCGACCGCCTCTTCTCCGTGGTCGCGCAGATGCAGGGGAATAATCTCAATGGTATGTATCTCTCCCTGTAAATCCAGGAGAGCAGCAATTATATGGTGCTCCATAAGGTGAATGCCAATGGCATAGGCTCCCTGGGGAGAGAGTTCTAGCAGGCCTGCTTTTCTACCCCCCGTTGAGGCAGCCATACCCGTTTCGATGACTAGCTGACGCTCAATGAGCTGTGTAATTAAGCTCACCACCGTCCCCTGGCTTAAGCCAGAGATCTTTTGCAATTGTGTGCGCGAGATGGGCGCATGCATGCGGATAAGATTAACCAGCATGTTTTGATTGATCGCACGAATCTTCTTGCGTCCAATAGGCTGTAGTTGCATTTCTCTGCACCTCTTTTCCTGCAAAAAAACTATTATCATTCATTGACAAAAGTCAGAAGAAAATGCTATTATTAATCTTACAAGAGGGAATTAAGAATTGAGATGCGTCAATAGAAGGTGGTGGTTATACTTCCTGGCCAGAACATTATAGCTTAATTATGGCCGATTTGGAATACAGGCAGCAGTATCAAGATTGCCTGATAGGCGTCAGTATGCGACCACGGTTTTTCTGCCAGGATTACGAGTATTTTTTGACGGCTTGCATAGAAAATGGTAAATCTTTTAGGTTCTAGCTGTTCAATGTAGTGCAGCTCTACAAAGTTTTGTGAAAAGGCAATACTCCTATCCATCTCTCATATGGCATTTTACGTGCTTTATTGATCGTATGTTTAGTAGAAAGGCATGTGATCTATCTGTTGTTCGTACCGAACAATAATGCTGTGCTGCTTTCTACCAGGTGCGTATAAGCAGATGTGCATTTGCTTATTTATATGAGAGAACGGAATACTTATAAACTTGTTGGTTATTCCTTCAGTATTTGCAAAGTTGAAGGAATAGCTTTCGGTTACATTGTCGTACTGAAATAGTGACAAGGAGCTTAACCTATGTCTCACATGCGTGTCCGCGCGGACGTCTCCCGCCGTCAATTCCTGCAATATTCTGGTTCTATGATGCTGGGCGGCTCCCTGCTGGCGGCCTGCGCCGGTACTGGTGGCAGTGGTAGCAGTGGCGGTAGCAGCGATCTTCCTGCCTTGACGCAGTGGTATCACCAGTATGGAGAGCCTGGCACTCACGATGCCGTCCTCAAATATGCCAAGCAATATGACAAGGCAAAGGTGTCGGTGAGCTGGCTGCCTGGCACGGGCAATGAATATCCGGACAAGGTGCGTTCGGCTTTGCTCGGTTCTAATCCCCCCGATGTATTTGAGAACTCATCTCTCTCTCTCGATCAGGTCAAAGCTGGTTTGCTGGCCCCACTGGACGATATCATTGCCGATGTTAAGAGCGACTTCAAGCCTGCCTCGCTGGCGCCCTTTACTGTCAATGGCAAGGTCTACGGCATCAAGATGATCAATGACCCCACCTTTGTCTACTATCGCAAGAGTATGTTCCAGCAGGCTGGCCTGGACATTCCTAAAACGATAGATGATCTGATTGCCGCGGCCAAAAAGCTGACAACGTCGGATCGCAAGGGTATTTATGTTGGTCCCGATGGAGGCGTAAACGCGCTCTACCTCATTGCTGGTTGGGCCTCTGGTGGTGATTATCTCTCTTCGGATAATAAAATTGCGTTTAATACGGATCGTATGGCCGCTGCCTATCAGAAATTGCATGAGCTAAGTACCTCTGGTGGTATTTTGCCGGATGCGCCTACCTTCTGGTGGGACTCCTCGACCTTCCAGCAGGGCCAGGTAGCGATGCAGTGGTGTGGCCTCTGGGCGATGCCGCTCATCAAGAAGAGCGCGGTTGGCGATGACTTTGGCGTCTTCCCCTTCCCTGCGCTTGACGCTCAGAGCCAGCCCGCGACCATCAATGGTGGCTGGGCGCAGATGGTCAGCGCCAAGAGCAAGAATCTTGACGCAGCTAAGGCCTATGTGAAGTGGCTATGGGTTACCAATAGCACTATCCAGAAGGACTGGAATGTGGGCTATGGTTTCCATGTGCCTCCACGCATTAGCACCTCCGCCCAGACTGATAAACTGACGCAAGGCCAGGCCGCGGACGCCGTGGACATCCTGAATAAGTATGGACACGCGGTCTCCCCTCTCTGGAACGCTGCTATGGATACAGCCTTGCAGAACGCGGTCAGTCAGATTGTCAAGACTGGCCAGAACGCCAAGGCGACCCTGGATGCCGCGGCTGAGAAGTGCAACAGCGAGTTGCAGAAAGAGCTCAGCTAGTTCTAAGGTCCTGGAAAGTTCTCTCTAATTTGTCAATTCCAGGCCCTTATGGAAGCGGGGTCTTCCAAATCTCTTCCGGCTCTTGCCTCGGCTCGCTACGCGAGCCTTCGGGGTAAGGGGTGTGCGCGGAAAATGGCTTTGCCATTTTCCGCGCACACCCCTTACCCCTGAGCGCCGCAGGCGCGAAGGCTCTCCTGAGAAAGTGGAGCCTCCCCATGCTTCCAAGAATTGGAAAGCTCTGCTTATGGAAGGATGAACTTATGAAGTCTCTTACTACTTCTTCGGTCCCCAAGGCGCAGCCCGCGCGTGAGATGGAACTGAGTGCCCAGAAGCGCATACGGCGACACTCACGCCGGATGACGCTGGTCTTTTGGAGCTTTGTTGGCCCTTTGATTCTTGGATTGATAATCTTTTTCTATATTCCCATTATCTGGGGCGTTATCCTCAGCTTCGCCGATGCGCGCGCGACCATCACCCCGACCAGGTTTGTGGGTTTACAGAACTACATTACGATGCTCACGGATCCTGACTTTACGCATGCCCTGCTGGTCTTTACCATTTTCGCCTTTTTCATCGTGCCAACGACCTTTGCCTGCTCGCTTGGCCTGGCGCTCCTGGTCAATAGTATAAAATTTGCCCAGAGCTTCTTCCGCTCAGTCTTCTTCTTGCCCACGGCCTGCTCTTATGTCCTGGCCTCGATTATCTGGAAGATGAGTATCTTTAATGGCTCGACCTACGGTCTGGCGAACGCTATCCGTCATGCCTTTGGCCTCGATATTATTCTCTGGATCTCCAGTCCGAATCCCCCCTGGTACTGGTTGGTGCTGACGACTGTGCGCCTCTGGCTGCAAATCGGCATTTACATGATCATTTTTATTGCCGGGTTGCAGGACATTCCGCGCGAGCTTTACGAGGCGGCGTATGTCGATGGTGCAAAGAAAGGTTGGCAGTCCTTCTGGTCCATCACCTTCCCTTTACTACGTAATGCCTCTATCTCCGTGCTCTTGCTCAACGTGATCGCCGCTTTCCAGGCCTTTGATGAGTTTTTCAACATTATGACGGGTGGAAACTCGATTCTGGCGCGTCCTCCACTGGTCTACCTCTATAATGTGGCCTTGACCGGGCAAAACTATGGTACTGGTAGCGCGGGCGGCATTATCCTCACGCTGATTATCATCATCTTTAGCCTGGTCCAGGGGCGTTTACTGGGCTTTGGCACACGTGATTAAGCGTGCAACTGAAATTTCTCATCAGCAGTAGTAATCCTAGCAGAGAATAAAGGAAAAGGGTATGGCAGCATCCACCTCAGAGACCGTACAGTCTCCACCGGTTATCGCACGACAGAAAACGAGTGTTTCTCCTGGTAAAGTCATCTTGACCATCATACGCTATGCAGCGCTTGTGATCCTGGCGCTCATATTCCTGTTGCCGTTCTATCTGATTGTAAGAAATGGCCTGGCGACGGATCTTGAAATTACCTCACCCCACTGGACCTTCTTTCCCTCCGCTCTCCATTTCGAGAATATTCAAGAGTTGTTCAGTGATCCCGATGTGCCTTTTATAAGCGGCCTGGAAAACTCGGCCTCGATTGCTATCTTGCAGACGGCGGGGCAGATTCTGATTTCCGCCCTGGCTGGCTATGGCCTGGCGCGTATCCCCTATCGCTGGTCAAACGCGATTCTCTACGCTGTCCTGCTCACGTTGATGATTCCTTTCGCGGTCATCTTCGTTGAAGTATACGTTGTCGTATCGTATCTCAACTGGGTCAGCACCTTGCAGGGCCTGGTGGTACCCGGCGTCTTTAGCGGCTTTACGGCATTCCTGTTCCGCCAGTTCTTCCTGAGTTTTCCGCATGAATTGGAGGAGGCAGGTCGTGTGGATGGCCTGGGGTATTGGGGCGTCTTCTGGCGTATTGTGGTGCCCAACTCCTATGGCATCATCGCGGCCTTAAGCGTGATTACCTTTATTGCCAGCTGGAACTCCTTCCTCTGGCCCCTGGTGATTGGTCAGGACCCTACAGCCTATACCGTGCAGGTCGTGCTCTCGAACTTCCTGAATGCGCAGGTGCTCAATCTGCATGAGCTGTTTATCGGTGCGGCCATTGCGATTCTGCCCCTGGTGATCGTCTTCTTCGTGCTCCAGCGTTACATCGTTGAGGGTTACAGACAAAGCGGCCTGAAAGGGTAGATTATAATCACAACTGTAAAGAGGCCGGGTCCCCAAGGACCCGGCCTCTTTACAGTTGTGATTAAGCGGCATCTATTCCTCTTCGTCTTCCATGCCTTGTTCCAGGGCTAAGGCGAGCGCCGCGTCGGTCTCTTTCTGCCTGGCCTCTAGTTGGAGCATCCAGCGCAGGAAGAGGATGCTGGCCATCACGATCATGAAGATGGCGCCAGGAATCCACATGATAGAGCCGCCTAGTTGCTGATCTGTGACGGGAGAGAGGCCGATCAGATTATGCTTGTAGATATCGTAAAGGGGTTGCATAAAGGTCAGGCCAGCACCAATGACAACCATGGGCATATCACTGAGCAGGATGTAGAGCATCTTCTCCAGCAGGTTGAGTTCGTATGCACGCTCAACTCTGGCGCCAAAGAGCGGCCACCAGAAGATAATGCCAGTAACCAGGTAGCAGACCTGGGCCAGCGCGTGCAGGTTATGGTTGGACATCATGGCATTGAGAATGGGCGGTGCATGCCAGAGCCAGATGTTGGCATTGAAGAGTACGGGCGCGATAAACGGGAAGGTAAGCCATTTCCAGGTCGTCTGCGCAAACTTGCCTTTTAAGATCGCCTGTGCCAGCCACTCGGGGATACCGACCACGAGGAGGGGCGAGACGATGAGCGATACCAGCAGGTGTTGCGACATATGACCCGTGAAGGAGACCATCGCAAAGGTATCGAGAGGCGAAATCAATGCCACGAAGAGCACAAAGACACCCAGGAGAAAAGCAATGGTCTGGCCGCGCTTGAGTTGCGCCTGGGGATGGACCATTGTTCGATAGGGACCGATGGCGTACAGAAAGAGACCGATAATGACCAGGAGAAAGACCAGGAAGATGGGGTCCCATGTCCATTGAATGTACCAGGGCTTAGAGAAATCCAGGCCCATTTCCCGCATGTGTTCAAGCATCTTGTCTATGTCCTCTATAGTTGCAACGGTGTCGGGGATCTGGCCTACGCTGCTGAAGCACGCGTCTACATATAATGATGCGATATACCTCGTCCCATGATATGTAGACGCGTGCTTCAGCAGCGTTGTTCAACCACATATGGTACTTGCCTTCTCCCTTTGTCGTTGAAAATTTCTGCTTATATCATAGAGCACTTCTGTCAACTTGACCACCCCTGACCATATTATCACTCCCCTTTCAGGTGTAATTCAGGAAGCTGATGTATTCATTCAATGTGAAGTGAATTGCTTCTATGTATCGACAGTCTCTGCATTCAAAGCTTAAAGACCTGTGTTTTCTGGAGGATAAATATTATGCGCTTACGAAAGTATACTCTTCTCTATAGTATGGTGTTTGTGTTGCTACTCTTCCTGGCGGCATGTGGTGGTACAGCCAATAGCGGTAACGGTTCTAACGGGTATACCACTCCTCAATCGAACGCGGTGACTCCCACGCCTACAACTGGAGGGGATGGGTATGGCTATGGCAATGGTAGTGGAGGGAATAGTGGCGGAACAAGCGGTGTCGTGATCAAGACGGCCTCAGCCACGATTGAGAGTAAGGCCGCGACCATCCTGACAGATGCGAAGGGGATGACGCTGTACTATTTCACGCCTGACACGGCATCGAAGGTTGCCTGTACGGGTGGCTGTGCGCAGAGCTGGCCACCGCTCCTCTATTCAGGTTCTGACACGCCTCAAGCCAGTAGCAAGCTATCAGGGCAACTGGCGACACTGGATGCTAACGGCGGTAAGCAAGTTGTCTATAATGGGCACCCATTGTACACATATAGCGGCGATTCGGCCGGTGGACAGACCAATGGCCAGGGGATTGGCGGCAAATGGTTTGTGGCGACCATTGACCTGGGGCAAAACAAAGCATAAAAATTCTCTTACCGTGTTTGGCTTTCCGCCAGCTGTGTCACGAGAGCTTCCTCTCGTGACATTTTTTTGTGCATGTGGATGCGCGGTAAATGTGTATTTCCTTTATAATGTATTGAATATGTTTGATACGAATGCATATCTATGGAGAGCAATTTATGAGCGAAATCCATCTCCTCACCGAGCGTTACGAAGATCAGCTTAAAGTATGGCCTCAGCAGGGCAAGCACATTCTTGCGCAGTATGACGAGACATCAGTCGTAGTGTACCAGGCATACAGGCCAGCCATCGGACACTTTGCCGCCAGGCGCGGTTATTTTGGCGGAGGCTTCTCGCTGGAGCGCATGAGCTGGGTGAAGCCGAATTTTTTGTGGATGATGTACCGAAGTGGTTGGGCGCAGAAAGAGCACCAGGAGGTCGTGCTGGCAGTACGCCTTAAGCGTGCCGCCTTTGACGAAATCCTGGCGCAGGCGGTACATTCGACCTACAAGGAAGCGTTGTATGGAAGTCATGAGGCCTGGAAGCAGGCCCTGGAGACCTCACATGTACGCTTGCAATGGGACCCTGATCATGATCCCAGGGGCGTGAAGCTCGAACGCCGGGTTATTCAACTGGGTTTACGCGGGCCAGTCCTGGCACAGTATGCACGCGAGTGGATTCTTGATATTGAAGATATCTCGCAGTTTGTGTATGAACAATATCACTATGTCGAGTCAGGAGCCTTCGATCAGTTAATTATGCCTGCTGAACGGGTTTATCCAATCGTGAATACCCATATAGCTGCAAGATTGGGAATAATAGTGTAATATATAATAGTTTATTGTATAAGAAGCTTTAAATTGAAAAAGGTCAATAGGGAGGACTTCTGGTGTAGCTTTGAGACGATTTACGGAGAAGGCGCGTGAGATTAGCATAACCTGATTTATCCGACATCAGAAGAGGATTAGACCATGTTTAACTATACAGAACAGCCCGGTAAAGCCGCAAAAAATATTCTGGTTGTGGAAGATGATGCTGAAATTGGCCTGTTTTTGACGGAGGCCATTAAGCAAGAGACGCCACATACTGCTACACTCGCGACCACCGGAAAAGATGCCTTAAATCACCTTGAGCGCATGCAGCTAGATCTGTTTGTCTGCGATTATCGCCTCCCTGATATGGACGGCTATACGCTCTACCAGGTCATTCGCTCTATGGAGAGCTACGATGATACACCTGTCATCCTGATCAGCGCCATGCCAGATCTCATGGCTATCTCTGTGCAGCATAAAAAGCTCCTGCGCATGAAGAAACCAATTGAGCTCGACGAGTTTCTCTATCTCTTGCAAGAACTGCTTTAAGGGTAGCGTGCCTATGGTGCCTACGAGATAGGGTGCCTAAATATGGGAATATAGGCAGACTGCCCCTACTCCCATATTTAGGCACCTTATTTTTCTGTCAGTTATTGCCTTGCTGCATATCTAATATAAGGAGTCAACTAATAGTCAGCTATCTTTAAGCTCCTTTGAATCCGGTGTCCAGCGCCATTTTCCTGCGGCAAATGTCTGCGTGAATGTTTTTCCCCCTGGGAGTGAGAGTTTGAGTGTGAAGGGCTGTAGCGCCTGAACGGTCAGGTGGGGCGGATCGCTGGCGTTTTGGCGTTGCTCTGCCACGAGTGATACCACATTCTGGCCAAAGTGCAGATTGGTGATGCCATTGCGTTCAGTCAAGTTCAGTCGCCAGTTGATTGTATGGGCGGGGGCATCGACGCGCAGGCCGATAACGTCTTCAAGCAGTTCGCTGATCGCAAAGTTGCCGGACCAGCCGACAAAGTTGGGGCGAGCAGGGTCTCCAGGTGAGGCCGAGTCGGGCGCGTAATTCTCCCAAAGGGTACCAGTGCGCTGGTAGACCCGGTAGACGTTGTCTATGTCTTGTAATGCAGCCTGGTAGGCGGCATCTTCCTCGCCATAGAGCTTTAGCCCCTGCTCGACCATATAGTTCGTTGGTGCCCATACTCCTCCATTCCAGTAGTTTCCTGTCGATGAGTTGTAGTGAGGATCGGCCGCGGCCAGCGAGGCAAAGGGGTGCTCACGGTAGAACTCGTTTGGGTTAAGCAGATGCTCTTTGATGAGCCGGGAGACCTGGTTGATGTCGGCGAGTTGCGCCAGCAGAGGCCAGAATGAGCCAATGGTCTTCACCGGGCGTTGTTGGCCATCCTTGATGGGATAGTATATGCCATCCTGCTTGCTCCACATGCGCTGATTGATGAGATTCTTTAAGTGGGCGTACTCCTGCTGAAACTGGCTGGCAAGCTGGGCGTTGCCAACCGCCTGGGCGATACGCGAGATAGAGAGGGCATTGAGGGCCTGTTGCGCGGACATATCGATCCAGTCCTGGCCAGGCTCAAAGCAGGTGTCGCAGACGGTATGCTCAGGAGAATTATCCATGCCGCTGCCCACGCCCGTGTTCCAGTAGAGGCCGTCGCTATTGGTGCGATGCGTCTTGACCCAGGTATAGAACTTTACGAGCCTGGGCAGGACGGTCTTGAGGCGGCTGCTGTCTCCGCTGAGCTGGTAGTATTCCCACTCGCCCCAGGAGAGAATGGGGGGATTGATTGAGTTGGGATCGTTTTTCCCCTGATAGGGCAGTCCGCTGATACCCTTAAACTGGCGGGCGATAAAGCCATTGGCATCTTGTTTGCGATAGAAGTTATCGAAGGAGGCGGTGACGGGAAAGAGGTCGCGCCCGTAGCGGGCGAACATACTCATGAAGACGGTGTCCCATAGGAAAATGTCGCCATTGAAGGCCGGGTCTATATAGTAGCTCACAAAGCCATTTTGAGGCGTCCCTGCCAGGATGTGCTTGGTAAGGATCTGCCAGGCATCCCAGTACATGGTGATCCATTGGGGATGCTTATCCAGCACGGGCTGAGGGAGCGCTGCCTGGAGCTGTTCCAGCGTATAGTGATAGGGATTGCCACCATCGGCGAGGCGGGTTGGGCGTGAGAGGGCTGGGGAGAGTGGAAGTAGATAAAGCAAGAGCACGAGCAGACAGAGGCGTGCCAGGAATGGATGTCGCCTATGGCTTTGCATGCTCTGCTCCTCCTCGTAACGCTTCAGACATGTACACATTCCCAAGATAAAGCATGGTGAAATAGGGAGATATCAATGTAGAGGTTACGTATGTATTGTGTGTGAGGGTATTCCGATAAATAGTACTGCTTGTTTTGACGTAGCCAGGAGAAAGGCGTATAAACTGTAGAGATATATGTGTCGTTCTGTGGAGGTTGGGGAGGAAACTGCCCCTAGTTGAAGGTATGAGGTCTTGATGAGGCTGGCTCACTATAAACGTCCCTCGGGTATTACCACCATGGCCATATTCGAGCTTGGTGGTGCATTGAGTTGCCTTGGCTTACTCTTTTTTACTTCTGTTGGTTCACGTGATTTTATCGCTTTGATCGTGGGGGCGCTGCTTGGATTTGTGGTCGTCTATGGTCTCTGGACCCTGCAATTCTGGGCCTTCTGGTTTACCGCTGGATATGAGGCGATGGAGATTGTGTATGAACTCTTCCTGTTAACACAGCCTGAATATAAAGGGTTACACCTGCTTGGTCCCCTCTTTGGCATTTTGATGAGTGCGATTACGCTAGGCTATATCTTTCTGGATCGCTCGGTGAAGCCGGTCTTTCAGCGTAAGGCAATTTTATAGCCCACCTGCTGTGCATATTGTTGGTGTGACTTTTCGCGCCTGCGGCGCTCGCCTGGGTAAGATGATGTGAGGCGCAGCGACAGCCACAGGCTGTCGCTGCGCCTCACATCATCTTACTCTTGTTACTGCCAGCTATAGGGATAGGTGGTGTCGTCGATGGTCTGGGCTGGGGCTGTGTATTTGAGAGGGTTGAAGGTATCAACCATTACTGCCAACTCGTCGGTGCGTTCGACGCCCAGGCTCTTCTCGACGGCGCCTGGATGTGGTCCGTGTGGGATGCCACGTGGGTGCAGTGAGATCGAAGAGCGTTCGATGCCGCGTCGGCTGCCAAAGTTGCCGTTCACATAGTAGAGCATCTCGTCGCTATCGATGTTGCTATGGTTGTAGGGCACGGGAATGGAGAGCGGATGGTAATCGAGCTTGCGTGGCACAAACGAGCAGACCACAAAGTTTGGCCCCTGAAAGGTCTGATGCACAGGTGGGGGCTGATGGACTCGCCCAGTAATCGGCTCGAAGTCGTCGATGTTGAAGATCCAGGGATACTCGCAGCCATCCCAACCCACGACATTCAAGGGATGGAAATCGTACCAGTAGCTGGAGATGAGATCCCCAACTTTGACGCGCACTTCAAACTCGCCCTGCTCCGTGTGTGTCACCAGCTCCTCGGGTCTGCGAATATCGCGCTCGCAGTAGGGCGAGTGCTCAAGCAACTGCCCATTGGGACTGAGATAGCGACGGGGCGGCTGAATACTTCCGTACGCTTCAACGATGAGGAAGCGGCTCTGCGGGCTGTTCTCGCCTATGTTAAAGCGATAGGTCGTACCGCGTGGGATAATGATGTAGTCGCCCTCGTGATAGGGGAGCAGGCCAAAGGTTGTTTCCAGGACGCCGTGCCCCTCGTGGACGAAGTACATGGTGTCTGCGCCACCATCGCGATAAAAGTAGTTCATCTGCTCGTTTGGTAGAGCAATACCAATGGTGAGGTTCTGGTTATACATCAGAATCTGATTGCCCAGTACAGCATCGCCGCCAAGTTTCAACTGGGAGGTCTTCAAGTGATGATGACGCTGGACATCGACCTTCCACTCCTCCAGGTGACGCTCGCTGAAGTGCTCGATCTTCTTGACGCGCGTGGGTGGATAGTAGTGGTAGATGTTCGAGTAGTTATTGGAGAAGCCCTCGATTCCAAACAGCTCTTCCGAGTACAGCGTTCCATCTGGCTTACGAAATTGTGTATGCCGTTTGGGTGGAATCTTACCCAGGCGATGATAAGGTGGCATGATTGTCCTCCTGGCAGGTGAGACCATTCACATCTGCCACGTTGCAAACGCGCTAGACAATGGTGTTGCGTAGAATCCCGATACCCTCGATTTCGAGTTCGATAGTTTCTCCAGGCTGGAACCAGGGATGCACTGAGGTGCCAATCTCTAGTAAGCAACCTGTGCCAACGGTGCCGGAGCCGATGACGTCGCCTGGGCGTAGACGAGCGTTGCGCGAGGCGTAGGCGATCATCTGTGGGAAGCTATAGTAGATTTGCTGAAAGTTGCCGCGCGAGATCTCCTGTCCGTTGATGCGTGCTAGCATGGCCATATCGTAACGCTCGCTCTCCCCACTGCCAGAACGGCGCTCTGCCAGTTCATCCGGCGTCACGAGCCAGGGGCCAAGCGAGGTCGCGAAGTCCTTGCCTTTGCCAGGCCCCAGGTTGAGCTTCATATCCAGGCGCTGGAAATCGCGCGCGCTCCAGTCATTCATGATTGTGTAGCCAGCGATATAACTCTCGGCCTCTTCCACTGGAATGTTCTTGCCTTCGCGCCCAATCACACAGGCAATCTCCAGCTCAATGTCCAGTTCCTGACTCCCAGTTGGATAGGGGACTGGCTCGTCGGGACCATAGATCTCGCTCGTATTGGAGAAGTAGAAGGTTGGCACCTGGTACCACTCGGGAATCATCTCCAGCCCGCGTGTGGCGCGACCCGCCTTGACATGCTGCTCGAAAGCGTAGAAATCACGCAGGGTGGGTGGCTCAGGAATTGGGGCCAGGAGCTTCACCGCATCGATCGGCAGCTCGTGCGTGGAGATTGCCAACGCTTCTCGTGCCCTCGTCATCCCGTGCGGATCCTGCAATAGCTCCAGCAGGGAGGGATAGGGCAGGGGAATGATGCGCTCATCGCGCACCACCCCCGCCTGTATTTGCTTGTCGCGAAAGGTCACAAGCTTCATATCACAGGTTGCCTCGCAGCTCCTGCTCACGCTCAAGGGCTTCGAAGAGCGCCTTGAAGTTACCTTCGCCAAAGCCGCGTGCGCCCTTGCGCTGTATGATCTCAAAGAAGACAGTTGGACGCGTCACGATGGGCTTGGAGAAGATCTGGAGCAGGTAGCCCTCCTCATCGTGATCGATCAGAATGCCAAGTTCCGCCAGTTGCTGGAGGTCCTCATCGATATGACCTACACGATCCAGTACATCTTCATAATAGCTCTGCGGTGTGCGCAAGAACTCGACGCCGCGCTCCGTCAGGTTGCGTACGGTTGAGACGATATCGTCGGTGATCAGGGCCAGGTGCTGTACGCCAGGTGAGCGGTAGAAGTCCAGGTACTCCTCGATCTGGGATTTCTTGCGACCCTGAGCAGGCTCATTGATGGGCAGCTTGATGCGTCCGCTACCATTCTGCATAACCTTTGACATCAGAGCGGAGTACTCAGTACTGATCTGGCGATCATCGAAGTGGATCATCTGCGTGAAGCCCATGATCCGCTCATAGAAAGAGACCCACTCATTCATCTTGCCTAGCTCAACGTTGCCTACAACGTGATCGATTCCAGCCAGGCCCGCGGGGCGCGCGCGACGTGACTGGTTGCTCTCCAGAGGCTTGAAACCCGGCAGGAAGATGCCTTTGTAATCCTGGCGCTCGACAAAGGTATGAATGGTATCGCCATAGGTTTTGATTGCAGCTAGCTTGACCGAACCATAGTTGTCGCGACGCTCGGTAGGCTCTAGAACACCCTGGGCGCCTCGGCTGGTAGCTTCGCGATAGGCCTGCTCGGCGTTCTCAACGCGGAAAGCCACATCCTTCACGCCATCGCCATGTAGATGTACATGCTCGGCGATCTCGCCTTCAGGACTCAGAGGCGCGGTAATCACCAGGCGAATATTGCCCTGCTCCAGGACATAGCTTGTGTGGTCGCGAACGCCTGTCTCCAGACCGGCATAGGCCACAGGCACAAAGCCCCAGGCCTGACTAAAATAATACGAGGTGTGTCGGGCATCGCCGACATACATTTCAATGTAGTCAAAGTTCTGAATGGGCATGAAATCTTGCTCGACCATGAGCGTGGCTCCTTCCCTTTTAGGGCTACAACATTGTATACTACTATAGAATGTTCGATAATCGAACGCACTTTCCGATAATAGATCCTATATTAGGTGTACCCCATACAAAGTAAAATGTCAAGATTTTGCAGGTATGTGTTATTAGCGTGGAATATTGGTAGATGCCAATATTCCACGCTAATAACACATACCTGTGAGCGCCGCAGGCGTGAAAGGCGAGGAGATATGTTAGAATCACAAGCATCGGCAGCACGTGGAGAGACGGTTCAGACCCTTGATCGAGGATTACGCGTGCTTGAATTACTGGCGAAGGAGCCAGAAGGGCTTCTCTCCCAGGAGGTGGCGAGCAGGCTTGCCCTGCATCGCACAGTAGCATATCGCTTGCTTAACACGCTATTAGAGCATCGCCTGATTCAGCGGATGGACGACGGGCGTTATCGCCTGGGAATGGGCTTGATCTCCCTGGCGCGTAGCGTACAGCCACAGTTACAAAGCGCTGCCGTACCTGAACTCACCCGCCTCGCCGAAGAGTTGGGAGCAACCGCGCACCTCACCGTCGCTGACGGAAGTGAAGCCGTAGTGCTTACAACTATAGAACCCAGTCGAACTCATATGCATGTTGTGTATCGCACGGGCTTTCGCCATCCTCTTGACCAGGCGGCCTCGGGCATCGCCATCCTTGCTGGGCGAGAGGCGCAAAGTGGGGAGCGTACGCAAGTGACGCGGGCGCGCCAGAAAGGCTACGCGGTCAGTCGCAGCGAGATCCAGCAGGGAGCGAGCGGGATCGCGGCCCCTATTCATGTCATGGGGCGTCCTGTTGAAGCGAGCATTGGCATCATTATCCTGGGAGACATAGATGAGGATATCGTCTTCCCGCACATTATCGCAGCTGCCCACGCCATCTCACTGCAACTACATTAAAGTATGCATAAATTACTAGCTCTATTACCGCTCCTCCCAGAAGAGTATTTGCTTAAAACTTACGCCTATGGGACTAATATGGTATATTTGCTTTAGGGCACAATATGCGAGAGTTATTCATATAGTCAAAAGAGAAACAGCATGGATTATCAGGTAGTGACTCCAGTGGTGAGCAACACAGCAACAAAATAGGGCTGGCTCTCCATGAAGGGAGAGCTGAGGCGTTTTTATCGAGGAAGCTTTTTGCTAAAGGAGAGAAATCTCGCCTTCAGCAAAGTTGTTGTTGTCATAACTGGAGAATACAGAATGTTCGACACTACACGAAAAGAATACCTTCTGAGCCTGATACAAAGCGAGCATGCCCGGCTAGAGGCTCTCCTCCAGCCGCTTAGCCAGCAGCAAATGCTACAAAGCGGCGTAGCGGGAAGCTGGTCAATTAAGGATATCCTGGCTCATCTTACCTGGTGGGAGCAGGCCATGATAAGCGAAATTGTCCATGGCATTGAGTTGGATCCCGGTCTCCAGGGCGAACCCTGGTCAACCGAGCGTGCTAATGCGCTTACAGTTGAGGCGAAGCGCTCCACCCCTTTGGCAGCTATTCTCTCTGAGTTCACAAATTCTTATAGCCAGATAGTAAATATGCTAGAGAGCCTTGAAGAAAAGGATCTAGCGAGCGCCGAACTCTTTGAACACCTTGCCAACAATACGGGGCGTCATTACGCCGAGCATAGGCAGATGATTGAGTCCTGGTTATCTCTGTAGGTATCTTGAAGAGTAGGTAACCATAAGTAGACGAGGGCGGGCTAGTTAAACTGGCACGTCCTTTTCCTCGCCTGGAATATGAGGCCCGGCGCTCTTATTGATCAGGCTTTCAGATGGATGGGATGAGAAAGATCTTCTATGAGCGGCTGCGTCGTGGCCAGAGGCGGAGTTCACCAATGACCATGCCCAGAAGGATGCAGACGCAACCGAACCAGCCAAGAGGCGTGAGCATCTCACCGACAGCGTAACCAAAGACACCGGCCCAGACTGGTTCTAGTGCATAGACGAGGGTGGCCTGGGTGCTACTGACTGACTGCTGCACCCAGTTCATCACAGCGAAGCAGAAAGCGGTCGCAATCATCCCCATAAAGAGAACTGAGAGCCAGACAGGAGCAGGAGGCAGGACCAGAGGTTCTCCTGCTAGTGGAATCGCCACGGCGCTTAGAAGAGCGGTAAGTAAAATTTGCACAATCGCGAGGTTCATTGGATCGGCCTTCGGGGCAAATTTGCTTATAGTTACGATATGAAGCGCATTGGCAACGGCGCAACCCAGCACAAGTAGCTCACCTAAACCAAAGGTCAACACGAGATCTTTATTGAAAGATATCAACGTGAGTCCCACAAAGGAGATTACGACTCCAGTCAGTGCCATGCGGGTTGGCTTTTGCTTGAGGATAAAGAGCGAGAGGATTGTCACAAAGGGGACATAGAGGCCTGTGATGAAAGCGGCCTCGCTGGATGTTGTATAGCGCAGTCCCCATGTCTGTAATGCAAAGCCCGCAAAGAGAAAGAGACCAATACAGCTTCCCGCGCCCAGTTCATAGCGATTCAGGTGGCGTAGCCGCTTATGGAAGATCAGGATCAGGGTGAGTGCTCCCAATGAGAAGCGCAGGGTCAGAAAGGTGAAGACACCCGTCAGCTTGATGGTCTCCTGCACAACGAGGAAAGTGCTGCCCCAAACAATGGTTGCCAGCACCATGAGCGTGATATACAGATACTTTCGTCTGGGTGTGAGGGGGAGGAGGGTAGATGCAACGGAATCCTCTATGACTGGTGGTGGGGTTGATGTGGTCACAAGTGCGCTATCCTTTACTAGTAATTGCCTGAGATTAAGTATTAACAGAAGTTGAGCAAAATTGCAACATGCCAGAGAGCGTGAGCGGGCCAATATGCGTAATTGCGCATATTGGCCCGCTCACGCTCTCTGGCATCTAGACCTTAAAAGGCCAATTTACACGCGATTTTGCGCTACTTCCAGTTCATTAAGTGTGTCCGTCAAGAGTGTAAGCGTCGATTGGAGCATCTCCCTATCAAACGCAAATTTTGCTCCGGCGGCCTCAAACAGTTCCGGAAGGGTGCGGGTCGCCCCAAGGGAGAGCGCATCGCGATATTTTTGTAACCCATCCTGAGGATTATGCAGGTAGTTGCTCCAGACCTGGATAGCGCCCAGAGCCGCGAAGGCATATTCAATGTAGTAGAACGGGTCAGAGTAGAAATGGAGCGTGTTCTGCCAGCCGGAGCGGTAGACCGCATCCAGGCCACTCCAATCCACATCGGGATAGAAGCGCTGCGAGAGTTCAACCCACTTCTCATCACAGCGAGCGGGATCTGTTGCTAGCTCAGGATGCTCGTAGGCCCAGTGCTGGAAGGCATCGCCGCGTGCAACCAGGATAAACTGGTGTTTAACCATCCCTTCCAGGTGCTCAATGCGAAGTTGGGCCTCCTCCTCAGGCGTACACAGTCCTACCTCGTGGAGGTGCATTGAGCCAATAAACTCCATGCTCGTCGAAACCACTTCAGCGAACTCTATGGGCACGAAAGACTCTTTGCGCTGTTGTAGGTACGAGAGCGGGCGCATCTCGAAGGTGTGGAAGGCGTGACCTGCCTCGTGAGAGATGAGTCCTATGCCATCGTTTAGCAGCGTGACACGCCCAAAGATGAAGGGAACCTGTCTGACCTCTAACGCCAGGCTATAGCCGCCAGGCGCCTTGGAGGGACGATCATCCAGGTCAAAGAGATCCTCTTGAAGCATGGTCTGGAAATAGGCACCAAGCTGGGGGTCGATATGCTGAAAGAGTCCCTGGCATTGCTGCAAGAAGCCCTGTACGTCGGAGACAGTGCGCGGTGCCTGGCTTGAGCGCGAGTTGACCGCGAGATCCCAGGGACGCAGGGTCTCAACCCCTAAGCGCTGGCGATACTGCTCCCAGATCTTACTGGCGGCGGGCACAAATACCTGCTCAACCGCCTCATGGAAATGCTTACAGTCATCGGGAGTATAGTCGAAACGGTGCAACTGTTGCCAGCGATACTCGCGGTAGCTGTCGTAGCCAGCGTTTTGCGCAATTTGCTGACGAACCTGGATACCCTGAGCCCATAATTTCCCCAACTCCTCCCGGTCAACCAGTTTGCGCTCACTCATTGCGCGCCAGACCTGCTCACGACGTGCGCGCTCTGGATCACGCAGGACAGGATAGAGAGAACCAAGGCTCTTCTCCTCACCCTCCCACTGTACCGTCTGTTCACCGATGATATTTTGATAGACGGTGCCTACATTCCGCTCGTCATTCAGTAAGGCTACATTAGCCTCGGTATAAATGCTGGCCTCGGCACGAAGGTTACGCAGTGGTATAGCAAAGTTCTCTGCTTCCAGGCCGCTTGCTAACAGTTGCTGCTTCAATTGCTGATCATAGGTCTGGATATAGATATAGACTTCATCCTGGAAGCGCTGTTTCTGCACAAGGCGCTCCTGGTCGGCCGTATTCTGCGTACAGGCTATCTCATGGCGCGTGATGGTCTCGTCAACGAGTGCGCCAAGGTGTGACCACTGTAATAGCCAGGGAGAGAGCGTCTCCGCTGAGAGGGTGGTTGAGGATAATTCTTGATACCAGGGTTCGATTTCTGCCCAACTTCGTTGTTCAAATTCTTCGCTTGTCTGGGGAAGTGATGTATACATAAGAAATAACCTTTCACTTTTAAAATGCAGGGAAGGTTAGCAAGCCTTAAGTTGGTTTGACTTCTCGCGCCTGCGGCGCTTGTCTGGGTAGTGGGTGTGGAACGTGCTGGCTGCTTACGGCAGCCAGCACGTTCCATACCCACTACCCGAAATAACTTGCACACGAGGTTTGTTAGTTATATTTGCCTTTTTTACTCTTGCATAGTATACAACATCAGGCAGAATAGCACGCTATCATAGCGATAAGGACGAAAATGGGTCCCCGCTCTGGCCATTGGACCAGAGGGGGACCCATTGAGATGCTCTCAATTTGCTCCAGGCGGCTTACTCATACCATGGGGCAGCTATTGCCGCGCCTTCGCGCGCACCGGGCGTATACGCGACAACTGCGATTTCACGCTCGCTGAGACGAACGACCCATACGTCGTCGGAGAGCGCGCGCAGTTTCTCTGCACGCAACGCTGGCACGCATTCAGGGGAGTGCCCATAGAACTCACATGCCGCCTGGATGACCTCCATCGGAGGTTGTGTCATTTGACGTCGAAAGAGAGCAAGTAGGCTCATGATGTTTCCTTTCGCTTGTAAACAAGAGAAGGTGACACCAAGGAACGTCCTTGATCGCTGAGCCACAATGATCTCTTAACTTGATGTTCCTGGCCTGACGGTTAAGCCTGAACTTGATACTTCCTTCCCCGCTCCCAACCGGTTCTTTCCGGATTTGCTCTCTTTTTTTATCTTATGAGGCAGTACGTGGATGCGAGTTTGAGGGACCAAGCCTCAATCACAGTGGAGGCTCTATATTTCTCCACTCATTCTATTCAACGAACACGCCAGGGTCGAGGTCACACACTAAGTGTATATTGCACACTTTTAACAGTCTTTTAACAGAATATGCCGACACTCTAAGCGGCCTCCCCAACGTCTGGGTATCGGCCTGCGGGCCTCGCGGTCAATGCTTGCATTGACCCTACGCTCTTTTTTCAAAAGGCATGCAGATGGAGGGTTCGTTCGCGGGGACCATCTAGCTCCACCAGAATTACGCTTTGCCAGGTACCGAGCATCAGCCGATGATCTGAGAAAGGGACCACGAGATCGGGGCCAAGAATCGACGAGAGCAGGTGATCGGGAGTATGATGTGGGTCGTGTGGATGACGATACGAGAGATGGGGGAGCATATGGCGTAGAGCATCGAGCAGGTCCAGGTCCGTTCCCGGGTCCAGATCAGCCGTGGTCAACGCGCAGGTCGTATGGGCGACAAAGATGGAGCAGAGTCCATCCTCAGGGCCTTCCTGGCGCAGATAGTGTTCAACAGTGTCAGTAATATCAATTACCTGGTCTTTCTTCTGAGTTCGTACGCTAATGGTCTTCATCCTATGCCTCCAGGAGATGATTACGTGTTATAGTTAGTCATAGCACGCCCATCCCAGGAGAAAGGTTTTAAAGGGTGCATGGTTGGTCTATTTTACAGGCTCCGCCCGTAAAATAGACCAACCATGCACCCAAAAATTATTATGAGCAAAATGGAAAATACGACAAGGGAGTGACAAAGATGGAGCATTGGATTTGTGTGACCTGTGGCACACAGTATCCTCAGAGTGAGCAGCCGCCTAGCGCGTGCCCAATATGTCTCGACCAGCGGCAATATGTTGGGCACGCGCTAGGCGGCTGCCTGCTAGGAACCCTGATGTTACTTGGATGTACCCTCTTAAGGAGGGGCAGATCAAGACTATCAGTGACCATCTGGAGTGCATAATGCGTTCAGGGCATCGTCGGGTGGGCTTGTCACTTTTTTCTCATTGTGATCGAGTTTATCCGGCTGGTATTTTCTGAGTAGCATTTTTCTCGGCAGGAAGAAATTTGCCAACTTTCTCAGTAGAAAGTTGTGAAGTTTTCAACAGCTAAAAACACGTTCACTCATTCAACTGTTGGTAAATAAGGCGAAGAGCGGTCAGGTTTTGAGGTCACGAGTGGTCAATCAGCGCGAAGAGTGATCGCTGTACATTTGTCCCTGGGAAAAGCGCTCTCCATCTGGCATGTTTCTCTTTTACCATAGCTTGGCAGATGCACCACTTAGGAGATATCATGAACAATAGAACAAAAATTGCCCTCCTTTTTCTAGGCAACCTTCTCCTTCTGATTGGCTTTTTCTTTTTACCCTTGTACATTGTTCCTTTTAATAATCACGGGAATCTTTTAAAAGGCCCCTCTGCGTGGAATCTCATGACCTTTCCCTTCGTCACTCAACCCAGCCCTAAACTCGGAGCATTCCTTGTGACTATTCCTTTTTGGCTCCTTGCTGCTCTTATTATTTTTGAGTTAGGAGGAGAAATTTGGAAATTGTGGCGTCGTCAAAGGATTTCTCCTAATCGATTGTACAACAATATCGGCCAAATAGGCCTTCTCTGGATGGGAATCATTTTCATCCTTTTATGTCTTGATTATGCTCAATTAGGGTGGTGGCGTAGCATCTTGATCAATGTAAGTGGGCTTGGATTCTGGTCTTGCATCATCGGTTTTTTGCTTATTGGGGTGACAAGATTACCGCTGCGTGGCATGCAGCGTGTATCTACGCGCGGTCGCGTGTAGACTTTGGCATTACGCAGATCTGGCTCACTCTCGGTGATGCCGCTTGCTTGATTCAGTTTCATTTACAACATGCCGATGGAAGGTGTGACCCGTTTAGCCGAAACCGCATCAATACGGGGGATGGCTAACAGAGAATAACATCTGATAACTGATCTATTGGTGGAAGGTGCAATCCCTTCCCTGGCGTGTAGGCGTCAGAAAGCTGCATCCCCGTGGTAGCGACTGGACCTCAATCCACGAAGCGGGATGTGAGACAAAAGAAAACCGCCAGTCCGAGGCGGTAGAAGTCTGAAGCGTGCTGTCATGATGAAATGTTCTCCAACCGGAGAATGAATTGAAGGTATGACTGACCCATCGTAAGCATGTACAAGCTTAGACGGACTAAGTGGCTTGACCAAATGGTATCTGCGTGAACCTTTGAGTTCTTTACGTTCAAAGGAAAAGTGAGGCTCCTCTTCCATGAGCCCCATCCTACCGAAATACGCACGGTGGATAGTACCCATCTACAACAGCCCAACGACAATGGATCGGAACGGGGGAACCCCGTCATAGCTCTTGCCCGTGGTCGATCGGATAAGTAGGAATCCATCCAATGCTTGACGGAGAACGATGGTCTAAAAAGCAAATGCCTGGGGAAAAGCCCCAGGATAGGCTAACGTAGACCCTGCTGTATGGAGGATAGAGAGTGAGTAGAAGAACAGATAGGAATACGCCGCCTCATCAAGAAATTGACGAAGCGAGCGGGACTTGGAAGAACCTGCCCTGGAAGAAACTAGAGCAGCACGTCTTCCGTCTTCAGAAGCGCATCTATCGAGCCAGTCAGCGTGGCGAAACGAGAAAAGTAGAGAAGTTGCAAAAGTTGCTGATGAAATCGGAAGCCGCACGACTCCTTGCGGTACGACGGGTGACACAAGACAATCAGGGGAAGAAAACAGCGGGCATTGACGGGATAAAATCTATCAATCCCAAACAAAGACTTCTCATGGCTCAAGCCATTCACCCGAAAAACCAACACCGTCAAAAAGCCAAACCGGTACGCCGCATCTGGATACCCAAACCAGGGAAGAAAGACGAACGCAGGCCGCTAGGTATTCCCATCCTGGTCGAGAGGGCACAGCAAACTCTGGTAAAACTGGCCCTAGAACCGGCTTGGGAAGCGGTGTTTGAGGAAAACAGCTACGGTTTCCGACCAGGGCGCTCATGTCACGATGCCATAGGAGCAATCTTTAACGGTATCCGATTCAAATCCAAATTTGTGCTGGACGCCGATATCAAAGGTTGTTTCGACAACATCGACCAAAAAGCGTTACTCCAAAAGCTCAAAACATATCCGCAGCTTCGGCACCTCATGAGAGGATGGCTGAAGGCAGGAGTACTAGAAGGGGTGGACTTCACCTCAACGGAAACAGGAACGCCGCAGGGCGGCCCACTGTCGCCGCTACTAGCTAATATCGCTTTGCACGGCATAGAAAAAGCGGCAGCAAATGTCTGTTCGAAGCAGAAAGGGCAACCAATCTTCATTCGATATGCAGATGATTTCGTCATTTTACACGCCGACAAAGAAATATTAGAGAGAGCAACAAAAGCAGTAATGGAACACTTAAAAGGCATGGGACTCTGGTTGAGCCCGAAGAAAACAAGAGTCACCCATACGTTAACTTCATATGAGGGGAACGTAGGTTTTGACTTTTTAGGCTTCTCCGTACGTCAATTTCCAATGGGAAAAACCCATACCGGAAAAAACACGCAAGGAAAACCCCTTGGGTTCAAAACCTTCATCACCCCGAGTAGAGAAGCCATCAAACGTCACACTCTCCAAATGAAACTGCTGATACGAAAACGAAAATCTGCCCCTCAAAAGGCGGTCATTAGCGCGATCAACCCCGTCATCCGAGGCTGGGCGAATTACTACAAGTGGGTAGTGTGCAGCAAGGCATTTCATGCCTGCGACCACAACACCTTTCGCCAACTCGCCCGATGGGAACAAGCAAGGCATTTAGGGAAGAGCAAAAGATGGGTCAAAGACAAATACAGCATTCCCATTGACGGATCCCAACGGTTCGGCACCTACATCCGAGATAAAGATGGGAACCCCAAAGCTGTATACGTCCGATATCATACAGAAACGCATAGCCAAGACTACGCAAAAGTCAGAGGATCGGCGAGTCCGTATGATGGGAATCACATCTACTGGTCACAGCGACTCAAGCAACACCCGCTTATGAAAAGCGAAAGAGCAAAACTCCTCGCCCTTCAAAAAGGACAATGTCCCAGATGCGGACTCTACTTTCGAGATGGCGATGTCCTAGAAACGGATCATATCACCCCAACCGCACTTGGTGGAAAAGATGATATCAGCAACAAATGGGTTTACCATCGCCACTGCCATGATGAGAAAACCGCCGAGGATGTAGCGAGAATCGCGCAACACAAGGCGGCTGGTGTCAATCACAGTTGACCATACACTGAGGAGCCGTGTGCGGGGAAATTCGCATGCACGGTTCTGGATTGGCGGTGGCGGGAGTGATCCCGCTGCCGACCATACGAAGCTAGATAGGAAGCGCTTTTTCAAACGACAATGATTGTGTTGACCACTCTTCGCGCTGATTGACCACTCGTGACCTCAAAACCTGACCGTTCTTCGCCTTATTTACCAACTGTTCCGCTCATATTTCGAGAGGTCCTCGTTGATTCCAACTAGCCGGAAAACTTGTCCTCCTGGAGCTTGAAAGTAGAGGTGCGGATCCGGCACTTCGAGTACCTTGACGCCAAAGGCGACAATTTTCTGTCTCATTTCTTCGACGTCGTCGGCCTTCAGCTCCAGAAAGATCGCCTTCAAAAAGTCGTCATCACTTAGGGCGTCCTCCGCGGCGTAGGTCACTCCCTTATCGACCTCCCGCCCGTCACGCCCGCTCCCGTAGAGAAACGCGATGTAGAAGCCGTCTCCCATTCGAAAGTCGTCCTTGTCGTCGAACTCCCTCGTGATTTTGCAGCCCAAGACATCACAATAAAATTTACGAATTCTGTCCCGTTCTGTCCGCAGAACTCGTACCGCCGAATGGTTTCCAAAAATTGCCTTTGCCATGATCACTCCTTATCTAGTGTAATGTATCTATTATGACTTTACAATATTGTGCATGATTCTGCCTCTGCGCGATGTTGCGTGTGGCCAAGCACTACTGCGAGTGCCACTCTCCCTTGCCACTATCTAACTGTGGATGCGAAGGACTACTCGTCCTGAGGGGAGCTCGCCTCGGCATGAGGTTCTTTCTCCTGCACTGATGGAGTGCTCGGTTCCTCAAGCAGATAGCTCCGCAGGGCCGCCAGACGCTGATCCCATTGTGCTTCAATGGCCCCAATCCAGGTCGTGACGGTCGAGAGCGCCTCTGGTCGTGGCACATACCGCCGCTCCCGACCCATCTCGTGGACCGTCACGAGACCTGCCTGCTCTAAGGTCACCAGATGCTTGGTGATCGCTTGACGCGTGATGGGCAAACGGGTGGCAAAGCTCGCGGCTGTCCCTGAGCCTTCTTCGCACAATTGTTGAAGCAACAGACGACGCGTGGGATCAGCCAGAGCCAGAAAGACCCTCTGCGCGTGTGAATCGATCATTACCGGCTTCTCCTCTCCTGTGGGCGACATGCCCTCTGCATTACCCCCAACCGTGCCCACCCCCGGACCAGGACCGCGACAGCAGCTATACGGCTTCCACCTGGCTCTGCAGGTAGGCGTGCAACGCGGAAAGGCACGCTTGCCAGCCCCGCTGGTTGTCCTGGTAGGCTTCCCCTGCTGGAATAGGCTGGGGCAGGGATGCAAAACCCGACTCGACCAGCGTCAATTGGGTCCCTTCGGCCAGGTCTTCCAGGGTAATTTCCACCAGCGTATTGGGGGCTGCGGCAAACGTGACCTTGGGGTGACCAATAGCATAGGAAATAGCATAGGAAGGCCAGCGAAAGGCAAAACGATGCGGCTCCTCAATCACCTCGATCCGGCCCGTGTAAGGGCAAGGTTCATTTTTCCAGGTAAAATGGATAGCGCCGCCCACGCGAAAATCCATGTCACTCACCACTCCAAACCAGTGGGCAAGCTGTTCTGGTTTCGTGATGGCCTCCCAGACACGTTGGCGCGGGGCGGGCAAGACCATGGTTCGTTCGATACGATCAGAAAGAGTCATTGGATCTCCTCTCCAGTGAAGCAAGATGCTCTTGTGTGTTGCTCTATAGGCAACTCTCAGGTTGCCTATAGAGAATATACCAGAAAAAATCACAATAAGCAATCCTAAAGTTGCGTGTTTTGCACATGGGGTCAGACGCACACAAATAGGAGAAGCAGTGGGCGTGGACCGTTGGATGCGGCTCTCTTCTGCCATGGGGTCACGAGATTATCCGGGGCAAAACGCACGTTAAGCCATGAAACCTCTTCCCTGGCGCCGTCTCTTATGAAGCAAAAAGTAAGAATGGCACGCTTGCGGTGTCTCATAAATGGTTCTCAGCCTGTTGAAAAAGGCTTCCAAATACCTCATCAGGAGAAGAGAAAGCCCTCTTGACTTGCCCCGTGCCTTGCCCTATACCATGCATAGTTTGAAGCAATGAGCAAAAGCTGACGTTGAATGGCCTATTGGAAGGGAGTAGCAACGGCTAGGCGCTTTGGCCTACGAGGTGAGCGGTATGATGGGAACGAAAGAGCGCGCATTTGCACGGCTGGTCAATGTATCTCGTGAGAAACTGGTGCCAGCAGACCATTTTTATCGGCAGGTGGAGCGAACCCTCGACCTGTCCTTTGTCCGCGAATGTGTGCAGCCAATGTATGCAAGTGGAGGGCGGCCCTCAATTGACCCTGTTGTGTTCTTCAAGTTACAACTGGTCATGTTCTTTGAGGGTATTCGATCCGAACGCCAACTCATTCGTCAGGCTGCTGATCGTCTCAGCGTTCGCTGGTACCTGGGCTACGATTTGGATGAGCCTTTACCTGATCATTCCAGCTTGAGTAAGATCCGTACTCGCTATGGCCTTGATGTTTTTCGCTGGTTTTTCGACGCGATCGTGCAACAGTGTCAACAGGCAAAGTTGGTGTGGGGGAAGGAACTTTATCTTGATTCCACCCAGGTCAATGCGAATGCGGATCTGGATTCCCTTACACCTCGCTTTGCTGTTGAGGCGCGAGAAGCCATCCAGCGCCATTTGACCGCTCTTTTTGCGCAGGAAAATCAAGGGGACGAGGAAGAGGGAGGAGAGAGCATGGACGCTCCCATGTCAGAAGGTTCTTCAAACACGGGGACCTGCCTTCAGCCTACGTCCCTGCCAGTCGCCCTCTCTCAACAAGAGCAAGAAGAGCTTGAGACCGAGCGCTCAATGCGGCACGACTGGATCGTTGAAGAGGGTCGGCAGCAGAGGGAAATCCATGGGCTCTACCAGCGTTCTGCCGACTTCCAGATCAGTACGACTGATCCCGATGCCACTCCAATGCGCCTCAAGAACGGCGGTCTTCATTTGGGCTATCATACCCATTATGTCGTCGATGGAGGCAAACGTCGCATTATCCTAGTACTCTGTCATCCTTGATTTGATGAGCTGAAAAAGATGGAGTATCCTTGAAGGACAAACGAAACAGATCCATTCAAGGAGGCTCCATGAAGAAGTATAGCGTCCAGTTAGATGCCCAGCAACGCCAGATGCTCGAAAGCCTGCTGACAGGAGGGAAGGCAACAGCGCGCAGTCAGACACACGCGAGAATTTTACTGAAAGCCGATCAGGCAGAGGGAGGGCCAGGGTGGACAGATGAGCAGATCGCCGAAGCGCTCTCAGTCGGAAGGGCCACAGTAGAACGGGTGCGCAAACGCTTTGTTGAGGGAGGGCTGTTGGATGCTCTGGTGCGGCGTCCACAGCCGGAACGGCCCCAGAAGCGGAAAATGGATGGAGAACTGGAAGCACGCCTGGTCACGCTGGCCTGTAGCCAGACGGAAGGGGGACAAAAGCGTTGGACGATGCGGATGCTCGCCGAGAAGCTGGTGCAACTGGGGTACATTGATCAGATCAGCCACAATACCGTCTGGGTCACACTAAAAAAAATGAACTGAAACCGTGGCGAAAAAAGCCTTTCTGCATTCCGCCAGAAGCGAATGCGGAATGTGTGTATCACATGGAGGATGTGCTGGAAGTGTACCAGCGTCCCTATGATCCGCGGGTGCCGAAGATGTGTATGGATGAGGGAAGCAAACAAGTGCTGGCTCACACGCGCAAGCCGATCCCGATGGAAGCCGGCGAGCCAGAGCGCGTCGATGACGAATATGAACGCAAAGGAGTGTGTAGCGTGTTTCTCGCCATGGAGCCGGAAACGGGAGCGTGCCAGGTGCGCGTGAGCAAGCGGCGAACCAAAAAGGACTGGGCGCTGTTTCTGCGTGATGTGATTGACCTTCACTACCCCCATGCCGAAAAAATTGTGCTCGTGATGGACAATCTCAACACGCATACGCCTTCCTCGTTTTACGAGGTCTTTGAGCCCGCAGAAGCTCGACGGCTGACCGAAAAACTGGAGATCCATTACACGCCCAAGCATGGGAGTTGGCTGAATATGGCCGAGATCGAACTGTCCGTTCTCGCACGGCAATGCTTGTCCGATCGCTTTCCCAACATGCAGGCGCTTACTGCTCAGGTGGATGCTTGGCAGCAGGAGCGCAACCAGGCAAAAGTGACCATCAACTGGCGCTTTACCACGGCTGATGCGCGCATCAAGCTCAAGCGTCTTTACCCATCCATTGAAGCATGACAGAATACTAGAAGCCCTGGTGACCCCTGCGGAGGTGATGGATAACCAGCCGATGCTTGACTTGCTCTGGCACGTCCGCTTTCGTTGGCATGTGAGGCCTCGACAGATAACCGGCGATACCAAGTATGGGACCATCGAAAATATCAAGGCCATTGAAGATGCGGGAATGCGGGCCTACATCCCCTTACCAGACTGGGATCAGCAGAGGCCTCCTTACTTCGGCCCCTCCAAGTTCACCTATGATGCCGTGCATGATCGCTATGTCTGCCCCAACGGTCAACTGCTGCACCTCTCTCGGATGGAGTATAAAGCGGAGAAGGTGGAGTACCGCGCCGAGGCAGCCACTTGTAATGCTTGTCCACTCAAAGCTCAATGTACCCCCAGTAATCACGGTCGGCAGGTCCACCGCTCTTTCCATGCGAACTACCTCGAACGAGTCAGGGGCTACCAGCAGACCCTGGCCTATCAGAAAGCCCTGAAGAAGCGGAAGGTATGGGTCGAACCCTTATTTGCCGAAGCCAAGGATTGGCATGGCATGCGACGCTTCCGCTTGCGACGCCTCTGGCGAGTCAACTGTGAGGCTCAGGTCATCGCAGCAGGACACAATCTCCAACAGTTGCTCAAAAAGCGAGGTTGGGGCCGACGTCCGTTCCCAACGGACGCCATCTGTGCCTCTTTTGGGCTCTTTTGGATGCTGTGCTCGCTCACTTTTGCAAGGAAAATCTCTTCTTTTGCCGATTGCCTCAGCTTTTTCAAGGATGAGGAAGTAAGATTTCCTCTTTGCTGATGAGCTTATCAAAGGCTTTTTCAACAGGCTGGGTTCTATTTCTGAGATTTGCTCGACGCTTGAGATCTCTCGCTCGACTTTGTATCGTTACGTCAGAGCCAACCCCGCAAGCCTCGGACGAGTGAGCTGAAGAGAGGATGATCCCCAGATCAAGCGAGCTATTACCTCTCAGGTATTACCTCAGATAATTGTCGAAATTACCTCACGGAATTTTCATATTTACAACCAATGGACTTGAGCAAACCGCTTCACATCCCGGAGTATCAGCAGAGAAGAGTGGAAATAACGACGAGATCTCCACCCCTTTGACGCGTCGCCGATCTCTCGCCATCCACGAATAAACCGATTTCCGGAGATTAAGCATCACCACACGAAGAAGCATTAGATGACAAATCTATGACAAAACAGGGGAGGAATGTTCATGTTCCTGTCACCTCCAAGCGCTATATTCATGCCAGAGGCTGATTGACTCTAGAGAGGATTAATCGATGAAACGGAGCAACGGTGTGAATTTTGTCTAGCACTCGGTTCCCACCAGGGGGGAGATCTGAAGATCAACGACGAGAGTGCTGCTATGCTCAGCCCGTTCACAATCACGAGCACCTTTCATCTCTACCACACTCTTCACTCCAGTAGGAACCTGACAGGTGCCCTGTAGTGGGAGGACGGACGATCCCTGATGAGCGTAGATTCGGTGAGCATTAATCTATCTTATCAAACGTTTTTTCAATCTCCAATTCAGAGATGAGATTTTTCATGCAGAATACATCATATGATTCGCGGCAACTCAAGTACAGTTGGGCGAACCGCTGGCTGGCGCTGGCTGGCGTGGTGGGTCCCATCCTTGCAGTGATAGTGTCCACGTTGGCGGGTTTTCTGCGTTCAGGATATTCCCCCGCCAGCCAAGCGATCAGCGCGCTGGGCGTTGGTGCCAACGCCTGGATCGTGAAGGCGACCGCCATCGCCTTTGGAGCACTGCAAATCGCCTTCGCCTTCGGCTTTTTTCTGGGAATGCGCCAGATCATCAAGAGGGGGTGGCGCATAGCCTGCCTCGCCCTGCTCAGTATTACCGGCATAGGAACGCTCAGCGCTGGCATCTTTCCATCGGCTCCAGAAACAGTGACACTGCACTGGCTGCTCGGCGACATACTTCCGGATATCTCGTCCGTGGCGTTGTATATCATTGCTGGTTGCGTATGGCTGCGCGTGCGTGATTGGCGTGGCTATGGTTGGTACTCGCTGCTGACGGTGGTAGGAACGGTGGCATTCAACCTGCTCTTATTCGTCTTCCTTGCCCCACGCTCGCCCCTGGCGAGCGCCCAAATTGGGGGAGTGCTGGAACGTATCGCCGTGATCACAAGCTGGGCCTGGTACGTGGTGATTGGATGGCGCCTGTTTGTCTGGATGGGATCATCCCGTAGGGTCGTATCGCGTGTGGGGACGGTAGGGCAAGGGGAAAGGAAATGAGAGCGGAACGGAGAAACAGATTGCTCTGGTCATGGCCTGAGGGAACGAACCAGCTTGTTGAAAAAGTCCTCTACGGCTAAGCACACCTCACAATAACCCTGCCTTCTCTGCTTAAATTTTTCCGGGGCGAACATTTGAGCATATGGATCTCGAACTCGTTGAAGAGATTGGGCGTGCCGCCGGTTTTACACGCCCGTCGTCCCCTCGCAACTACGCTTCTGTCTATGCTGAGCGCGATGGCGCAGGTGCTGGGCTTCACGGTGAGGTCCGGAAATCGGTTTATTCGTGGATGGCGAGAGATCGTCGACGCGTCAAAGGGGTGGAGATCTCGTCGTTATTTCCACTCTTCTCTGCTGATACTCCGGGATGTGAAGCGGTTTGCTCAAGTCCATTGGTACCAGTGCTCACATTGGAGGGCAAGTGCTTACGTTGGAGGGCCAAACCTGCTCACTTGGGAGGACATTTACCAACTCGTTAACCATGTTGATCGGAGTGGCTGTATCAGGCATGTTGGCAATAGTGTTGGCACACAGCTCTTGCAACATGGCCTGGCCCCAGAATAAGATCTCGCGCTTGTCAACGAAGTAGCGGAAGAAGGTGCGCTCGGTGAGGCCGGCCCGTTCAGTGATCTGCACACCGTCGTCTGCTCAAACCCGCGTTCTCGCTACAGGTCCAGTGTTGCCTGCTCAAGTCGGCCCCTGGCATTAGGTTCCCATCGACTCATAATCTCAACTAGCCCTCCTGACAATATCACTGATCCGTAGCATACTCGCTCAAAAATGCTTGACAAAAACCCAAGTAAAAGGAATACCATCCCCAGGTTGCCTGCTACGCCCATGGCTATAAATGACCTTTGAGACGGTATGCTTCCTCTAATAATCAAAGGCGAGAAGCCGCTCGATTTTCTCGGCGGTCCCGGAATTGCTACGAGGCGAGTAAATCAGTAGTCGCAGGTCGTAGGAATCGACCGCCTGGAGCAAGAAAAAATCAAGGGTCAGTTCTCCTACAAGCGGATGATGTATCGATTTCCATCCTTCCGGCCTGTTGAGTACATCGTGACGGGCCCATAATTCCCGAAACGCCGGACTGATCCGAGAGAGTTCTGCGATCTGTGTACCCCACCAGGGATCGTTGATGAAACGACCATATCCAGCGCGAAATTGTGCCAGAAACACTCGTGCTAATTTCTCCCATTCCTCGCTTTCTTTCCGCAACAAAGGAGACGTGAATAATCTCCAGATCATGTTACGCTCTCGCTCAGACATCATGGCAGAGTAGCCAGAAACGACGCCAATGGTTGCATGAAAGGCTGTATTCCACTCCACCACATTCAAACGAGCATCAACAACACACGCAGGGGTTGTTCCAAGTTGCTGGAGAAACTGTTGGAAGGTTGGGTTGATCGTCATTGGCGAAAACGTCTCGACGGGAGGTGGCTGTCTGAGTGCAAGCAAAAATAAATGGGCGCGTTCGTTCGTGTCCAGTTGCAAGACTCTCGCCAGACTTTCTAACAATTGCACGGAGACGTGAATATCCCGCCCCTGCTCAAGCCTGCTATACCACTCGGGAGTGACTCCGGCGAGCAGAGCTACTTCTCCCCGCCGTAAGCCCGGTGTACGCCTTCGCGTCCCTCTCGGTAATCCAACCTGTTCTGGCAATATGCGAGCGCGGCGGCTGCGCAAGAACGCGGCTAATTCGTGATGACGATCCAACTCCAATTGATGCATAGACATGCTCCACTCAGTGATGTGACAGGAAACGAGAAGTGCTAGTTCCTGAATAAACTCTTATCTCGTTAAAATCTGTCCTTTATTATACACTCGTAACGGATGAAGTGAGTGGAGTCCATCACAGAAGTGTCTACGGAACCCCTCTTGGCCCGAAAACCTGCTCACTCTTCACTCTTACTATCAATTGACCTTTTAACTATCAGAAAGCAAAAGACATATGTTCAAACATGAACATTTCTCAAGAAATCGAGGTGAAGCATGAAAGCAATTGTCCTCCACGAGTACGGCCCCGCGTCAAAACTCAAATACGACGACTTCGAAGACCCCAAACCTGCCGCTGGCGAGGTGCTCGTGCGCGTCTGCGCCACCAGCATCAACCCTGCTGATTGGATGGTACGTTCTGGCACAGTCAAGGACATCCTTCCGGTAGAGTTCCCCCACATCCTCGGCTGCGACCTCGCTGGCACCGTTGTCGAGGCAGGCGAGGGCGTCACCAGTTTCGAGCCTGGCGACCGCGTCATGGCTGTGGCTCTACGTACCTACGCCGAACTCTGTACCGTCAAAGCCACCGACCTCGTCAAAATTCCTGATGGCTTGGAGATGACCACCGCTGCCGCGCTTCCACTGGTCAACGTCACGGGCGATCTGATGATACGGCTTGGTGCCAAGGTCCAACCCGGTCAGACCGTCCTCATCACCGGGGCTTTAGGTTCTGTTGGTCGCTCAGCGGTCTTCGCGGCATCGCAGATCGGGGCTCGGGTCATTGCTGGCGTTCGTGGCAAGCGACTTGATGCTGCCCGGCAACTTCCTGGCGTGAGCGAGGCCATCGCCATCGATGATGACGCAGAGATTGACAAACTCGGTCCTCTCGACTGCGTCGCTGATACCGTTGGTGGGAAGTTCGCTGACAAGTTACTTGCCAAGGTCAAGGAAGGTGGCGCGTTTGGTTGTTTCCCCAAGCAAAACCCGCAAGACGCCGCACTTTATCCTACCGTCCACATCAATACCATTTTTGGGCAAGTCGACCCCGCAACCAGGGCTGCGTTGATCTTGCGCTACGCTGAAGCGGTACGTGACGGCAAGTTGACGATCCCAATCGACCGCATCATGCCGCTCGCTGATGCCGCCGAAGCACAGGTAATCGCCGAAAAGGGCGGTATAGCCAAGATCGTCCTCACCGCCTGAACACGAAGATCAGGAGTGCCCGCGACCGCCACGGTTTTCATCACCGTGGCGGTCGCGGGCTGATATATTGGACGCTATCGAAAAGCGATGCTATAGTGTGCTCACGAGAAGCAATCTGGTCTAGCGAAAGGAAGATACCCTGTATGATGAATGGAGAGACCCAGAGACAGACGAACTGGGTAGGAGCCTGGTATGCCGCCCCTTCCCGGATGTTTTCGGCCAATCTCAGTGGCCGTACCTTGCGGCAAATCGTCCACCTGCACGCTGGTGGAACGCAGCTTCGCCTGCGCCTGTCCAACCGGTATGGAGATGCGCCAGTGATGCTCTCCTCGCTTTCCGTCGGGCCGGTACTCCAGGGTCCGGTGGCCCTCCCAGGAGTCCAGGCAGTGCGGTTTGCGGGCCAGCCAACCGTCACCCTGGAACCCGGTCAGGACGTCGTGAGTGATCCGGTGTCCTTGCACGTGAAAGCGTTCAGCGATCTGGCTATCACCTTTTTTCTGGCCCAGGGTGAGAGCCTGACGGGTCATATGAGTGCGCAGCAAACCTCGTATGTCTCCGGCCCTGGTGATGTGACCGCCGTCCCGGCAGAAGCCTCTTTTTTTGTCTATCCTTTGCAGACTCTGTCCTGGTGGCTGATTACCGGCATTGATGTGGTTCCATCTACACCTCTCAATGCCGTCGTGGCCTTTGCTCTTCGACGACTGAGGGCTTCGGCTCGACGCCCAATGCCAACCAGCGCTGGCCTGATTATTTGGCTCGCCGCTTGAGAGATGCTGGGGAAACACGCTTTATGTCGGTCTTAAATGCGGGCATTGGTGGCAACCAGTTGACCTCTTCCGAGATGCCGCTCGCCGGGGGGATGCCCCCATTCCTGTTCGGCGAAGCTGGGAGCACACGGCTGGCCTGGGATGCGCTCACGCAACCAGGGGCAACGGATTTGATCCTCCATATTGGCTCAAATGATCTGCGCGTTGGAGTGCCGGGAGCAACAGTGATTGAGGCTCTCCAGCATGTGGCCAGCCAGACCAGGCATACTTGTCGACGCGTGTTTGGAACCACCATTTTGCCTGGTGGCTATCCACCCACGCAAGTGGAGCAACGCTCTCTGGTCAATACCTGGCTGCGGGAGCAGGGAAGGCAGTGGTTTGATGCCATCTTCGATCTGGCCACCCCCCTGGCCTCCTCTGATGATGAGGCGGTCCTCCACCCTGCATGTGACTCTGGCGATGGAATTCATCCGAATGATGAAGGCTATCGACGGATGGCTGAAGCCATAGAGATCAACGCGTTGACTGGCACCCCCAGTCGAAAGGCGTAAGACCATGCCAGAACGATGGCAGTGACGTTCCCATCGAATGGTGTCGTGTAAGAAATGTATGGAGAGCGATGCACCATGCAGTCTCTTCCCGGTGGGCTACCAGACGCGCAGAAAAAGCGCGGTGCGCTTGAACCACTTTTGTATAATATTTAAAGATGCGAACTAACACATCAATGTTTCGTAGACAACGGGACTCTTGTAACCCAGTGAGGAGTGCCGTCGAACCCGATTGTAGAAGACTTCTGTGTACTCAAAGATGGCTTGCCTAGCCTGAGCACGTGTCGGAAAGCAAGCGCGATCAACACATTCTCGTTTGAGTGCCCCAAAGAACGACTCGCTCACCGCGTTGTCATAGCAATTTCCCCGACGTGACATACTCACGCTCATGCCATATTCAGCCAACAGGCTTTGATAGTGCTGGCTTGTGTATTGAGAGCCACGATCGCTATGGTGCAATAAACTGGTCTGAGGGCGACGTTGTTGCAATGCCATGCGAAGTGCGTTCTCCACCAGGTGCTCATCTTGGCATGCTGCCATCGCCCATCCTACCACTTTACGTGAAAAGAGATCGAGCACCGCTGCCAGATAGAGCCATCCCTCTCCAGTCCAAATGGCTGTAATATCGCCCGTCCACTTTTCATTGGGGCGGCTAGCCGTGAACTGCCGGTTTAAGAGGTTTGCCGCGACTCGTGCTACTGGGTCGCTGCGTGTGGTAAGCGTTCGATGGCGTGGTCGATGGGGTGAGAGTCCCATCTCTCGCATCAAACGCGCCACCCGTCGACGGGAGCAGCTGATCCCTTGCTCGCGTAATTCGACATGCAAGCGCGGACCTCCGTAGACCTCTCGGTTGGCCGCGTAGGCTTGCTGGATCTGCTCCGCTAACTGATTATCGCGCGTGTTGATGCTTGCTCATCGGGCGTTTCTTCCATGCATAGTATCCACTGATTGAGACCTCCAACGTTTCACAGAGCACCGTAATGGGATACTCTTCACGATGCTTCTCAATCGCCTGGTACCTCACTGCTGGCCGCGCGAGAAGATATGAATGGTTTTTTTAATATGTCACGTTCCTGACGTGTACGTTCAAGCTCACGTTTGAGCCGGCGATTTTCCTCTTCTAAAGCGGTTTGATGGCCACTCCCAGGAAAAGCTTCGGGACCATGCTCAGTCAACTCCTGGCGACATTGGTGGATAGAGGTATCAGAAATGCCTAGCGAACGCGCAATCTGCGTAATCGGTTTGCCACTCGTCTGTGCCAGTCTCACGGCTTCCCGCTTAAATTCGGGCGGATAGGTCTTCTGCTTTTTCTGCATGATCTCTTTCCTCCTTCGAGAATAGTATATCCGAAGATTTCACTACTCTACAAAAGTGAGGCAAGCTCAGGTGGAAGTGGCTCATCTGCTTCTCTGCTACTCCAAAACAGCACCACATCTATTCCAGTGCAAATTTAACTTCTACAATTACCCTGCCTGGAGTTGGCGGACTGCTACCAGCATGTCCTCAAGTTCGTCGAGCATACGGCGCAGATCCATAAGCAGAGAGCTGCGCACGACCGCGCGGTAAGAGGCCCGCGTAGTCGTCTGCGGTACATTTCGTACTGGAATCAGCAACTCTTCTTTTTCCTCCAGGAGCGCGTCTTCTTCTTCCTTGAGGCGCTCCTGGGTCTGCGCCAGTTGGGCAAAGGCCTCCTCTTCGCTATGCTGAGGATACTCCCAGGCGGCGCTCTGGCTTTGCGCCTGCTGCGTTATTACATAAACACGCTCAGCCACAAACTCCAGCATCTCGCCCATGATCCGTAGTATTTCGGCATAGCGCCTGGCCCAGCAGTGCAGGCTACTCAGCTCATTCCATGCCTGGCCCGTCGCCTGCACCGTCCAGGCGATACGCTCCATTTGGCGCGTCACTTTCTCCAACGCCTCCAGCAGATATGGTTGATTCTCTGTTACATCCTGAAGCGCTCGCCCCCAGGGATTCAAGCGTAAATTCTCTTTGCCTAGAGCCAATTCGCGTTCTGAGCAGCGCACCTTGCGTTCAACGGCATGCATATGCTCATAGATAGCAGCCTGACGCGAGCATGCAACGGTGCCCCCGACCGTATCGGCCAGGGTGGGCAAGGTTTGTGCCACCTCCTCCAGCAAGTTTACCAGGGTGCGCTGTGCTTTTTGCGCATAGATGGGAGGAGAGAGGAAGAGGCTCAGCAGGGTTCCAATTACGCCCCCGATCAGCGCTCCCAGTAAGCGTAGCGCCGGATAGCTCTCCTCGCCTACGCCAACGACCAGGCCCAGGAGCGCGCTGATGGGGATTTGTGTCGCCAGGTAGGCCCCTTTTGGCTTGAATAAGAGTCCAGAGAGGGCCGCGGCAAAGACGGTCAGGAGAATGGTCAAGGCGGAGAGTCCCAGGAGATGTACAATGATCACCGATAGCGCTATCCCAATAAAGACGCCCAGGACACGCTCGATACTCTTGCGTATCGTCTGCCAGCTTGTCGCCTGCAAGACAATGACGGCAGAGACTGCCGCCAGCGCTGCCGCCTCTTTTCCGGCAATCAGATAGGCAACCTGCCAGGCAAGCGCCGCAGAGAGCGCACATTTTAGACCAAATAAGGTTATAGCGAGGACTTTACGCCACCTGAGATTATGGTGAAGCGTCCAGGCAAGTGTTCGCATATCTTCTTCTCTAAGGGATGCGCTAGAGAGATCTTGGTATCTATAGCATTCATTGTACCACCGCTCCAAACCGCTTCAACTCGCGTATAAAGCCAATCAAGACGCTTTAACTACCTCTATCATCGCCAGGAAGAACGTACACCCGCCAAATCAGCGAACAGGAAAGTCTCTGACACTTTTCTCCGCCTTAGCTTTTATCGTTTGCAAGTACGAATTTGTTGCGCTTTCTTGTATTTTGTTCTTCTTATCTAGATTGCGTGTGAACCAGCGTGGCAAGAGGCCTATCGCTATCTCAGATTTTTTCTGATAGACAACGACACATGAGTTTGTATCAATAGCGATACAGCGTATGTCAGTGTCTTCGATTGTCGTGAACCAGAATTTTCTCATCTCGAAGTGGTCTTGGATGTGATGGCTTTCAGCATCACGTATACTTTTCGCCACGAACGTTCCAGTTCTCCCGAGAAAGGCCATCCCACCATAGACAGTCTGTCCGGTAGCTGGAAGCTCTGCTTGGATAAACTGGTCAATAAATAGCGTTAGACGAAATCGCCATATCTTCATATGGATAATTTGACCTGCAGTAAGATCTGAATCATTTTCGGTCCCCATTGGCACATATTTGGCCTGGTCGAACTCCTTCTTTTCGGTGAATAGCAACCAAACATTTTCAACAGGCGCGTTGATAACTACGGAGTTATTACTCTCAATCATACCAAGTATCCTTTATCTACTAGCATCCTCTACTGGGTGGGCGCGCAGCCATTCGTTTCTGAGAATGGCGTAGAGATACTCATCGCACCAGTGGCCCTTGAACCAGGCATTTTGAATAAAGTGTCCTTCGCGGCGCATGCCAAGACGGTCCATCAGGGCATAGGAGGAGTGATTCTCGCAGTCGGCAATGGCGATAACGCGATGAAGGTGAAAGGCCTGGAAGGCGTAGTTGAGCCAGCAGGTGACTGCCTCAGTGGCATAGCCTTTCCCGTGATAGGCTCGCGCCAGGGTATACCCAATCTCGGCCTGTCGCTTATCGTGGGTGTTTACCTTGAAGAAACAATCACCTATTAGCGTTTCCGTCTCCTTGAGTTCAATGGCGATCTGGAACCCCTCGCCAGGTGTGCCAGATCGCGCCACTCTCTGTTCTATGATAAAGGCCCAGGCCTCAGCCTCGCTTATTCCCTCCCACCCCTGATATCTGGCGATCTCGGGATCATTGCGATAGGCCATGAAAAGTGACAGGTCGGACTCTGTAAAACGTCGTAGGCGCAGACGTTCTGTCTCCAGCATAGTGAAAGGCATGTATTCTCTCTCCTTGGGATGGAAATAACATAGAAAATAGCGTACACTCCAACTGTATTAAAAACTATCTATATGGAGTATGTCTAGATGTTTGAAAGACGTATTGAAGAGGCTGGACTCAATAGCTGGCCCGCCCTTCAGCAACTATTTTTTGATGGCTGGATCGTACGCTTTGCCCAGGGCTATACCAAACGCGCAAATTCGGTGACGCCTCTCTATCCCTCGCTACTCACGGCTCAGGAAAAAATTGCTTATTGCGAACGCTTGTATGTGGAGCAACAGCTTCCGACCATCTTTCGCCTTACTTCATTCTCAACGGAAAGTCAGCAACTAGATCAAATGTTAGCTGAGCGAGGGTACCAGTATCTTGATCGCACATTTGTCTGGTCTACCCAGTTGTCTCCTGATAGAGACACCAATAAACCGGTACTACACGCGCTTTCCCTCGAAACGTGGCTGCCGATCTATCTTCAATGGAGTGAGCGTTATATCGAGTTACACCATCTGCACCGCGAATTGCTGGAGCGTATCCCGTCTTCGCATCTCTACGCGGTACTCTACCAGCATGGCGTCCCCGTAGCTTGTGGCCTCGGTGTGCTGGAGCACGAGGCCCTGGGACTCTTTGACATCGTGACCGATCCGGGACAGCGCAGGCAGGGCTATGGGACGCAACTCATCAAAGGGATGCTCGCCTGGGGCAGAGAACAGGGGGCCAGGTCTGCCTATCTACAGGTGGTAGGTGACAATCTGGCGGCTCAGCAGATGTACGCCAAACTGGGTTTCCAGGAAGCCTACCAGTACTGGTACCGGGCGCAAGGGCGATGAGAGGAGGTAGTCGGGTCTCTGCAAAAGACGCGAGGGGCGGGTTATGGACGACCCGCCCCTCGCGTCTTGCTGCAATGCTTGACCTTGTCTAGTGAACTGTTTCATAACTCTGGCCTGTATTATGGAAGCGCACCTGCACAGTGCTGACATCTACAATGAGGTCTGGATGGTGGGGATCGCCGGAAAAGTCCAGACTGACCGGGGCGAGATCGATGCCCGGCCCCGCCAGGCGTGGTCCCGTGAGCAGGCGTGTGTGCGCAGGATCACCGCCGGGAAGTTCGATAATATAGATTTGTCCTTTAAGGTTGATTGCGGTAAAGTGCGTTGGTGTGCTAGAGAGTTCATGACCAACAAAGTGATCGACCTGCGTGGTACGCGGGCGCCCATAGCGGATATCATCGAGCGTGGTGCTTCCCCAGCTATAGCCGAGTTGCCCCAGGTAAGCGAGCGCAAGCGCGCAGATCATTCCCAGGCCGATATAGAGCAGCCAGGAGCCTGAATCCACACGCCTTTTCGCCTGGGCGACTGGCACTGACTGTGCTTTTGCATTTGCCATCTTCGATGTTTGCTTCGTGCGAACTTGAGAGGAGGCACGCGGCGTCTGGACGGCCCGAGGCTGACTGCTCTCCTGAAGGGGACGGCGACGAATGACGAGACTACGAGGAACGATTTGTGTGAATTCTGGCACTTCTGGCGCATCCAGGGCTTCCTCAACAAGGGTCGCGGACATAATCAACCTCCTTGCTTTCAATGGACATAGTAAAAGTTTCGCGAAATAGAGCGGGAAGCGCGCCAGCGTGTGATCACAAGCGAAGTATACCTGCTGAGGAAGGATGGAGACAACCCATTTATCCACGAACTTTTCCTCAGAGGGTGTGCAGCGATTGTGGATAAGTCAGGGGCCTTGATTTTTAGAGATAAAGTCGATTATGCTTGTTCATAGCGGTCATAAAGCATATAAACTATAAAGGTTATAGGTGCTACTCCTGTGGACCGCAGCTCCATTTTTTGTGTCCTGCGCTTACCTGGGGGTAATATGCAGGATACGCAGGTGCATGGATGTACCCATCTATGTGTGTAGAGAAAGCGAGCAAGGAAATGCGAAAACCCGTACCCCTCTTCTGGCGTGTTTCTCCCCTATTTGTCACGGCCATCGTGGTCGTGCTATTTGGTGTCGTTTTGACGGCGCACGCCGCACGAACCTGGCCGACCTATCAGTCTGGCTCAAGTGGAGAGAACGTTCGCTCTATTCAGTATATGCTTGTGCAGCGCGGCTATAGCCTCACGGTCGATGGGCAATTTGGCTCGGGGACGGCCTCAGTAGTGAAGAGCTTTCAGAGCACCAATGGCTTATCGGTAGATGGTATTGTGGGTCCGCAAACCTGGGAAAAGCTTATTGTCACCACTCAGAATGGCAGCAATGGAAGCGCTGTCACGACTTTGCAACGGCAGTTGAACGCGCATGGTGCCAGCCTCACGACCGATGGCGCCTTTGCCCCGGCGACTGAATCGGCGGTCAAGAGCTTCCAGAGCAGCAAAGGTTTGAGCGCGGATGGTATCGCGGGCCTTGACACCTGGAGCCAGCTGGTTGGTGGCAGTGGAAGTGGTGGCAGCAATGGCGATAAACTCTCGCAGAGCCAGGCCGCGAGCCTGCTCAGCAGCGCTGGCATTAGCGTTACATCTTCGGGTGGCTGCACGGATCGCAATAATGCAAGCTGCACCTCGCTTGACCAGATCCGCCGTGGAACGATTGATGGTGTCATCGCCTTTAAGAATCAGAGCGGTTGCGCGATCACCATTACTGGCGGCACCGAGACGGGGCATGCGGGTGGCACCTACTCCCATTGGAATGGCTATAAGGTGGACGTTGCGCATACTACCTGTGTGACAAACTATATCCACAGTCACTTCACCTATAAAGGACTGCGCAGCGATGGCGCACCCATGTATGATGATGTCTCCGGTAATCGCTACGCCGATGAAGGAAGCCACTGGGACATCACCTATTACTAAACCAGTCTAGGGTGGGCGCTGTTTATCAGTCTTTCTTATAGTTTTTGTAGCAAGGTTTTTGGTAACCATTCAGAAGGGGGCATAAAAGATTCATTTTATGCAATTACCTCTGTATTCGCAGTTGTTCCGAGCTCAAGGACGAAAGTGCATGCGTGCTCTGCATCTTCTACGTGAGCCTTCTGAATAGTTACGCTTTTGTGCATCCTCAAAGGAATAAGAATTCTGCGATCTGCTCTTTGTATTCCTCTGGACGATTTCGATGGATGGCGTGTCCACCCCCTTCGATGCTTACGAAACGAGCGTCGGGCATCAGGTGGGCAACCTCGGCCAGCTTCTCCTGGGGAACATGGCTGGTTGCTCCGCCACCAATGATCAGAGTAGGCACAGTGACCTTGTGAATATCATTCCACCAGGAGGAAGGTGGATTCCTCACCTGGCTAATGATAGGCCTGACCAATGCCCAGTTTTGCTGGTAAACCGGTGGAGCATCCTCGGGCGCTTCGTCAGGCAGTTCAGGGCTGGCAGGTACTCCAGGCTCTTTAAATGGAGGAGGCGTATCCTCGATGGCCAGGCGCTCAAGGCGCTCAGGCCACTGCTCACCGAAGAGGAAGGCGACCGTTCCCCCCATCGAATGCCCGATAAGAGTGAAACGCCCCAGGGAGAGCGCATCGGCAAAGGCCTTGAGATCGTCGCGCATCAATTCAAAGGAGTAGACCCCAGGCCGGGCGCTCTCGCCATGTCCACGCTGATCAAGCGCGAAGACATGATAGCGTTCGGCCAGGAAGGGTGCGATCTCGTCCCAATCCCGTGCATCGGCCATGAGACCATGCAGGAGGACAAGCGGCGGTACACCTGGGTCTCCCGCCTCGCGATAATGAAGCGTCACACCTGGAAGCGCAATGGTACGATCAATAAGCACTGACATATTTTCTGGAAAGGCCTTTCTACATAAATCAAGTTATTCGCTTAAATGCTTCAGTTTGTAGCATACCACTTTACAGGCCCTTTTACAAATATCTTTAAGAATAATGTCCTTGTTGTCCTTATGCAGGCTACTTTGAATGGATACTTCCATACAGCAAATATGAGGCCATCTCTGCATAAACTAGCCTATACAACATCGTGGAAATAAAGAATTATGCATAGTAAAATTTTCAGAAAAATGTTAAAGATGCTAAAAGCATTTTAATAATGCTAAATGATTGTATATTTATCCATATTAGTGTAAAATTTTATTAATGCTGTTAGATTAATCCCAATATTTTGGAGGATTTCATGGAGCAACTAATGACGACAGAAGAAGTTGCAGAGTTATTGCGAATCGAACCTGTGACAGTCAGACGACTGGTTACGCGGGGAGAACTGACAGCCTATCGCATCGCTGGAGAGTATCGCTTTAAGGAAGAAGATGTAGAGCGCTTTGTAGAGAGTCAGCGCATCATAGTAAGCATGGCACCAGGACCAAATCATCCGATGGCTAAATTTACTGAGCGCGCTCGGAAAGTTTTATCGCTGGCCAATGAAGAAGCCCATCGCTATCGCCATGCTGGGATGGGACCAGAACATATATTGTTGGGACTCATGAGTGAAGGTGGGGGCATTGGGGCCAGAGTCCTCACGCAACTTCAAGTTCAGCCAGACGAGGTACGGGCAGAGATTGAAGTATTGCGACCAAAGGGGAAGGCAGCCGTAGCTGAGGGGGAACTTGGTTTGACACAGCAAGGCAAAGCCAGTCTCGAATTGGCAGTCCAGGAGGCGCGTTCACTTGGGCATCACTATGTAGGTACCGAGCACTTGTTGCTGGGTATACTGCGCGAGGAGACAGAGGATCTCGCCAGTCAGGTCTTGCTTACTGCATCGGGTGTCACTCTTGACAAGGCACGTGAACAGGTGAAACAACTCCTTGCAAGCGAGCAATCAACAAGTGCGTCATCAATAAAACCTGAGAAGAAAGCGTGATGTAGTCAGGAACCAAGCCCGACGCTACTGCACATAGCTGCAAGCCATTGTTGGCTGCTCATTATATGTAGATGCGTACTTTAGTGGCGTCGGGCTTATAGTTGCAAGCCAACGATGGTTTGCTAGTCCCCCAGGGCCGCCAGGTCGAGTTGGCGCAGGCGTTCGGGGTCGGAGATGGCCTCGATTTCGGTGATCTTTCCGTTCGCGAGGGTGAGGCCGATTACGAGTTGCAGGTGACCACGTGGGGCCACGACGACGCCCACGGCTCCGTTCACGAGTGCTGGTTGCGCCTCTCTGGCCCGGCCGGAGAATTGTTTGGCTACGGCTACCGCGCCACGAATCTCCTTTGGCGCGCCCAAAGGCACTTGCGCCTGCTCGAAGCGGAACACAACGTCTGGATCAAGCATTGTGAGGAGAGCATCAAAGTTTCCGGAGCGCGAGGCTGCGAGGAAGGCGCCGACAACTTCTCGCTGGCGTTTAAGATCGGCATCTGAAGTTGACGCGCCTCCGCGCACCCGGCGCCGTGCGCGACTAGCGAGTTGCCTTGCGGTAGTAGGAGAGCGGCCCACGATGGGTGCAATCTCGTCGAAAGACACGGCAAATAGATCGTGCAGGACGAACGCAAGGCGCTCGGCGGGACTCAAGGTGTCGAGGACCACGAGCAGCGCGAGACCAACCGAGTCGGCCAGGAGCACTTCTTGTTCGGGATCGATGCCATCCTCGCGGTTCATATCGGGTGTGTAATCGTCCAGGGGATCCTCGCGCCGCGATTTGCGCGAGCGCAACATATCGAGACAGACCCGTGCAATAACTGTCGTCAGCCAACCACCCAGGTTCTCGACCTCACTTGTGTCGGAGCGGCTGAGGCGGAGCCAGGACTCCTGCACGGCGTCGTCCGCCTCGCTCAAAGACCCAAGCATCCGATAGGCTACTGCCCGCAGGTGGCTCCGAGAGGCCTCAAACTGTTCCGCCAGCCATTGATGTTCATTATCGTTATGTGTCAAAGTGCGCTCCTTGGCTTTATTGTGATCTTCTTCTCTTGTATAATTAACACCATGTGCATCCTTTGTGTGTGACTTCTCGCGCCTGCGGCGCTCGCTCTGGTTGGGTATGGTGAGCCCTGGCAGCCGCAAGCTGCCAGGGCTCACCATACCCAACCAGAAATAATTTTGTTTGTTGGTGACAATCCTTTATTGTATTCCGTCAAAGTAGTGACGAGCGAAACCCAGACAATGTGACAGGATTCATCTCTCACTGCCGACGCTGCTCAATGTGATTGTGCACCACTGTAATGTTTCCCTTATGAGGGAAGGAGCGTTATGTCAAAGACTAATTACACACTCTCTCCACTTGGCTTTCTCCATTCGCCACTTACGAGTCGTGAAGGGGCCCCGAAGCAAGGATACGAAGGTGCACCCAACGCCTGGCTTGAGGTGAACGAAGCGTTTGCAAAAGGGCTTGAAGGAATCGCCGTGGGTGATGAAGTTATCTTGATTACCTGGTTTCACCAGTCTCGCCGCGATGTTTTACAGGTGCATCCCCGTGGGGATACGCATAATCCCCTGGCTGGCGTCTTTGCGACGCGCTCACCCGATAGGCCAAACCCGCTTGGCCTGCACCGGGTGAGGGTCCTGGCAATCGATGGCAGGAGATTACACGTGGGCCCACTAGAAGCGATTGATGGAACGCCCGTCGTAGATATCAAGCCAGTGCTCGCTCAGTCGAGGGATGCATAAAGCCCCTATATAAGGGAGCGGATTCACGCAGGTGCATGTAGAGTGAGCAATTGTAGACACCTTTTGGTCACTCTCGGATATAGCCATTTCGCATCTTCAAGGGTATGCTATGTATAAGTGTAGTGGGCATGAAGATGAAAGGAAGCTTATCTCTATGTTTAACGAGAGTATGCGTGCGTTCTTCAACGAAAATGGCTATGTAGTGGCGAGAGCGTTGTTTGATCCGCAAGAGGTGGATACACTGCGTGAGCACTACATGGAGCTGCGCGCTCAGGGAGCGCATCCCGGTGATATGGTCGGTGTCGATACGACGAGCAGCGATCCCTTGAAACGTTTCCCGCGCATGATTCATATGCATCACTGGGACGAGGCCAGCCTGAGCTGGCTCCTGGAGCCACGTCTAAACGCGGTGTTGACGGGTTTGCTGGGACGTGAGCCATATGCCGTCCAGACTATGCTCTACTTTAAACCCGCTGGAGCACGTGGGCAGGCGTTGCACCAGGATCAATATTTCCTGCGTGCCAGGCCTGGCACCTGCATGGCGGCCTGGCTGGCGCTGGACGACTGCGATGAGACCAATGGCTGTATGCAAGTCATTCCCGGCAGTCATACCTGGCCCCTGCTGTGTACTACGCAGGCGGACACCAAAAATAGCTTTACCGACGTCACGGTGCTGCTACCAGAAGGCCAGGAAGTTCAGCCGATCGTCATGCAGGCGGGGGACGTCCTCTTCTTTAACGGAACCCTGGTGCATGGCAGCTATCCTAACACCACCGGCGATCGCTTCCGCCGTTCGCTGATCGGACACTATATCTCGGGCGAGGCGGAGCAAGCCTCGCAATTTATGAAACCGATTCTGCGTATGGATGGCAGCGAGGTCGACCTGGAGACGAGTTTGCTAGGCGGCCCCTGTGGTGTCTGGGTCGAGGAAGACGGCAAACCCGTCATCGAATTGAGTGGCCTGGAGACCAACACGGTTTTCCGCAGCGAGTGAAAAAAGAGAGGGCTCCGGCTGACATACTACCAGCTGGGACCCTCTGCTCCGATAAATGTAGGAAAACGTATGCGAGCATAGCTCTCCCACATCGTTCGTTGTTGCTGCTTCATCCGTAGGTGCCTCAATGTGACCAGCACATTTTTGGTCTTACCCCGCGTCCACAGCCAAGTTTGCGTCTTCGTCCGAGCCAGTACCGGAGACGGCTTGATCAATGAGCCCGATCAAGCGGAGGGCTTCCGCCAGGATATTGAGAGAGGCGTTATAATCTCTATCCTGCTCGAATTGAGCATACGCGCAGTGCGGGTTCTGACAGAGAAACACCCGATCTGAGAGCTGCATGTCTTCCCACTTCCAGCCGCAACCGTGACAGGTTTTACTGGAAGCAAAGAAACGGTTGACCTTGATGACGTGCCCACCTCGTTGCTCCACCTTCGCCTTCAGCACGTTCAAGAGTTTGCCTAATGCCGCATCCGAGAACGAACGCGCGAGCTTGCGATTCTTGAGCAACCCCTTGAGATTGAGGTCTTCAATGCCAATGATCCCGTAGCAGTTCGCGAGCCGGGTGGTCAGCTTGTGGAGCACATCATCTCTCATGCAGGTGATTCGGTAGTGCAGGCGTGCAACCTGCCTGCGTGCTTTCTCCCGGTTTTTCGAGCCGAGTGTGCGGCGATGCAGGCGTTTGTTGGCCTGACGGAGCTTTTTGAGCGCCGTTTTGAGGAAGGCTTGGTTCTCGACTCCTTCTCCCGTACTCAAGGTTGCTAGTCGGTTCAGTCCGACATCGATGCCACAAGCAGCCGGTTTCTTCGCCGGGATCGCATCTGGAAGTTCGACTTGAATCGAGACAAACCACCAGTCTGCCGTTTTGGTAATGCGCGCACCTGTCACGTTGCCCACAAAGCGCAAGTTCTCTGCCATATTCACCCAGCCGAGCTTGGGGATCCAGATCCGATGGTCCCCAAGCTCGAATTGATCGTTGGCCAGATAAAAGCTCCGTTTGCTTTTCTTCTTGCTCTTGAATGTGGGCCGACCGGTCTTTTTTCCCTGTTTCAAGCCTTCAAAATACGCGGTCCAGGCGTTTGCCAGATCTATGAGAATGTCCTTTCTGGGCATATTGCCACGCTTTGCCTCCATTCTCCTCTCTTTTTGAGAACCGTTGAAAACTCTTTTTGGCCCAATTTTTGAATTGCAAGTTGCCTTAGTTGCAATTCATAGTAGCTCTACAATATCACTTTTTAGCCTGGGTGTGCATTTCACTTTATCAGATTTAGGCCTGAATCACTTGAATGCCTAACGCACGTAGCTTCTCAAGCATATCTAACGGCGTTTGCTCATCGGTGATAATCTTGTGCACTGTGGTCAAGGGCGCAACAATGCTGGTAGCGACCTTCCCAAACTTTGTATGGTCAGCCACCAGGATCACTTCACGTGCGCATTGCACAATGACGCGGTCGGTCATGGTTTCTAGAGGATTCATGTTGGTCAGGCCATCATGCAGGCTAATGGCACGCATGGAGATGATAGCTTTATCAGCACGCAGATCCTTCAACGTTTGTTCAACGATATGGCCAATCATCGAGAACTCTGAATGGCGTACGACACCACCCGTAATGATCAGCGTAATATTTTCATTTCCCGCCAGTTGATAGGCAACGTTGAGAGCGTTGGTGATTACAGTCAGGTTCTTCTTGCCCTCCAGGGCACGTGCAACTTCGAGTGTGGTCGTACCTGACCCCAGGAAGATGGTCTCGCCATCCTTAATCAAGGAAGCAGCGGCGCGCCCGATAAGCTGCTTCTCCTCTCGGTTTTCAATACTTCGCTGTACCACTGGCGGCTCGGCCAGTGCCACCTCCACGGCACTGACCCCACCATGCTCACGTCGCACACGCCCCATCGACTCCAACTTTTTTAAATCTCGTCGGATGGTTGGCTCGCTCACCCCCAGGCGCTCGCTTAACTCGGTTACCCGCACATGTTGTTGTTCTTGAACAATGTGTAGTATCTGCTCGAGCCTCTCTATAGTTAGTTGCACGTCTTTCTTCTCCATAGGGCGCTTTCCTGAACCTGACGCGTTTTGAGGAACGAGGAATAGCGAAAATAATCGGATATGATCATCTTTGATTGAAAGTATAGAGATTCACCCTTATTCCTGTCAAGAATACAAACGAAATCTGCTTTTTATCCCATTTTTTACCTTGACAAAGGATGGGCTCAATGCTATATTCGAAAAATAACGATCAAATATTGATCATATCCCATATGTTTCAATCATATTTTATTTGCAACGTATCGTGCCGGAAAGGATTTATGAGATGTCTCCTGTTACATTGCTGATTATTGGTGCTGGTAATCGAGGAAAGGTCTATGCTCGCTATGCACTGGCACATCCCGATCAGGTGAGAGTTATCGGCGTGGCTGAGCCACGAGAGTTTTTTCGCAGGCGCATGGCGCAGGCGCATGATATCGCGCCAGAGAACGTTGTTACGGATTGGCAAGAATTGGCGTCTCGGCCCAAATTCGCCGATGCGGTGGTAATCACGACTCCCGATGCTCAACATAGAGATCCGGCCGTTGCCTTTGCGAACCAGGGATATGATATTTTGCTGGAGAAGCCCATGGCTCCTGATCCAGAGAGTTGCCAGCAGATTGTAGATGCAATCTCGGCCAATAAGAGTATTTTTGCGGTCTGCCATGTTCTGCGCTATACAACCTATACTCGGCGCCTCAAGGAACTAGTCACTTCAGGCCTGATCGGTGATATTGTCAGTGTTCAGCACCTGGAGCCGGTGGGTTACTGGCACTATGCTCACTCATTTGTGCGTGGCAACTGGCGTAACGAAGCCGAGTCGTCATTTATGCTGCTCGCTAAATCCTGCCATGATATCGATTGGCTGCGCTATATTGTAGGAAGCCGTTGCGTCCAGGTCTCCTCCTATGGTTCCCTGCTACACTTCCGCAAGGAGAATAAACCCGTGGCAGCAGGGGATGCTATGCGCTGTCTCGATTGTGCCTATGAGTCCGAATGTCCCTATTCCGCGACGCGTTTCTATAACGGACGGCTACGCGAAGGAAAGTCTGGCTGGCCGCTTGATGTGATTACAACCGATATTTCCGCAGCAGGTGTCGAGGCCGCTCTACGCAATGGTCCCTACGGTCGTTGTGTTTACGAATGCGACAACGACGTTGTTGATCACCAGGTTGTTAATCTGGAGTATGAGAATGGTGCAACCGCGTCGTTTACTATGATCGCTACAACTGAGTCCAGAGAGCGTGAGACCACCATCTTTGGCACACGTGGTGAGCTGCGTGGCAATAGCAGGCACATTGTCCACCATGATTTCCTGACCGAGCAGACAGCCACATATGAGGGAGAACACCTGGCGGGTGATAATGGGCATGGCGGTGGTGACTATGGAGCGATGAAGAGCTTTGTGGAGGCCGTTGCCCGGCGTGACTCCAGCCTCATTCTCTCTGGCCCCGAAGAGTCATTGGAAACCCATCTCACCGTCTTTGCCGCCGAGCAGGCACGGCGTGAGAAACATAGTATCCAACTAACATACTAGCCCTGGCTAGAGAGAGGGATGTATATGCAGCTTGAAGAAGACGCGCTTGTCGTCGGCGTCGATGTTGGTGGTACGAAGATTGCCGCCGGTGTAGTGAATGCACAGGGGCAAGTTTCTGGCCACGTCAAGCTTCCGACTGATATCAGGAGCGTGGAGCATACGCTACAGAGCATTGCTTCTGGTATTAGAAGCACTATCCAGACTACACAGGGATCTTCGCAACGCATCAAGGCCATTGGCCTGGGTATTCCAGGCATAGTTGATCCACTACAGGGTGTCTGCCAACTTTCAGTCAATCTTGGCTGGCGGGATGTGGCGGTGAAGACCTGGCTCGAGCAGGAATTGCAGCTTCCTTGCTTCATCGAGAATGATGTGAGTGTCGCGGCCCTGGGAGAGAGCTTCTACGGTGTTGGTAAGGGGCTGGAGAATGTTGTCTATCTTAGCCTGGGCACTGGAATTGCCGCCCGCACGATCATTCATGGACAGCTCTTTCGCGGTACCCATGGCATGGCGGGAGAGATAGGTCATGTGGTTTTTGACCCTGCTGGCCCCCTTTGTCGCTGTGGCGCCAGGGGATGTCTGGAGGCATTGGCGGCGGGTCCAGCCCTGGCTCGCAGGGCCGAGGACGAGCTTCAACAAGGGAAGGCGTCTCTTTTAGCCGGATTTTTGCAAGAATCAGCGGGGACAGGACTGCGGGCTGAACATGTCTTCGCGGCCGCGACCAGGGGTGATGCGCTCGCGGAACAGATCTTACATGAAGCTGGGCAACACCTGGCATATAGTATCTACCTGCTGGCAATGAACTTTGATCCGCAGATAGTTATTCTCGGTGGAGGACTGGCTGCGAAGGGAAGCCCACTAATCGAGGCTATGCGTGCGGGGCTCACCTATTGGATGCAACAGGCCCCTGTTTTCCGTAAAATGTTCAGTCAGGAGGCGGTTCGCCTGGCCAGCTTACAGAGTGACGCCGGTATTGCTGGCGCGGCCGCCCTGGCTATAGCTGAATCAAAAACAAGGAGTCTTCTATCGTGAACAATACAGAACAGTTGGTTCCAGATCACTACGAGACGCACACACTGCGTGAAATTTTGACCCAGCCACTTGCCTGGCAGGCTGCTCTGGATGTGGTCGCAGCGAACCAGGAGGCCATTCAGGTTCTCTGGAAATCGAAGGATTATACTGACATAGTCGTCACGGGATGCGGCTCAACGCACTATCTCTCACAGGCTGTTGCGCCTCTGCTTCAGCGCCAGCTAGGCATACGAGCACGTCCTGTACCCGCCTCAGAGCTATTGCTCTTTCCCGAAACCGTCATCGCGCCAGGTAGCCATCCACTTCTATTTACGATCTCACGCTCTGGTCAGACCACAGAGACCATTCGCGCGACCAGGATGTTTGAGCAGCGCTATGGTGGACCAGTCATCACCATTGGCTGTTATCCTGAAGCAGAGCTGGTGGCCCTGAGCGACCTGGCGCTGGTGATTCCAGAAGGGCAAGAGCAAAGTGTTGTACAAACGCGCTCCTTTAGCGCCATGCTGCTAGCCGCCCAGGCCGCGATTGCCCTGGCTCATAACGCTCACTTTCAGGCGATGCGCAACTTGCCAGAACTGGGGAAACGCTTGATTGATGCTTATCACGATCTGGCCAAACAGCTTGGGAGTGATGCACAATTTGAGCGTTTTTACTTCCTGGGTTCGGGCCTACAATATGGCCTGGCCTCTGAGCTCAATCTCAAGATGAAGGAGATGTCGCTCTCTGTCTCTGAGGCATTCCACTTCATGGAGTTCCGTCATGGTCCTATGTCGATGGTCAACGAGCATACGCTAGTGGTGGGCTTGCTCTCGGATACAGCCAGCGCCCACGAACTAGCAGTGCTACGTGAGATGCGCGCCCTGGGTGGTAGAACACTGGTGCTCTCTGAAGACCACGTTCCCACAGAAGCCGCTGACTTTCAGATCAACTTCAGTTCGGGTCTGGCGGAGAACAACCGCGCGGTCCTGTATCTGCCGTTGTTACAGCTTCTCGGCTACTACCGGGCCAGAATCAATGGTCAACATCCTGATCATCCCCATAACCTGACGGCAGTCATTGTGCTTGACGCGGAGAGGTAAGAGATGATTGTGACCGTCGTGCCTAATCCTGCGCTTGATAAGACGATTGTCTTGCCCGATTTCAAGTTGGGTAACATTCACCGTGCCGGAGAAGTCATCATCCAGGCAGGTGGAAAAGGCTTTAATGTTGCCAGGGCGCTACGCACTCTGGGAGTTCAGGAGCTGGTCATAGGTCCAGTGGGGGGCTATGCTGGGAAACACTTGTTGGCCCTGGCTCGCCAGGAGGGGCTTGAGATTGATATGCAGGAGGTTAACGCCGAGTTGCGTACGTGCCTGACTATTGTTGATCCCGCGGCAGACTACCGCCTGACCGAGATCTATGAGCAGGGAGCGTCACTGAGCGAGGCTGAATGGGAGGCCGTGGTACGCAGGGTCATGAGCGCGCTCCCGCGAGCAACCTCCCTGGTAATAAGCGGCAGTTTCCCGCCAGGCGTGCCAGAGGATGCCCTCCTCATGCTTCTCCAACAGGCCAGAATCGCTTCAGTGCCTGTCCTGCTAGATACTCATGGCGCACAGCTTCCCGCTGCCCTGGCATATCGCCCCGCCCTGCTTAAGCTGAACCAGTTCGAAGCCGGGGAACTGCTTGGTTATCCGCTTACGGATCTCTTCCAGGCGGTGGCAGGGACCGTCGAACTACAGAGGCGAGGCGCGCAGGAGGTCATTATCTCACTCGGGAAAACTGGCGTTGTGGGCTGTACAGCCGAGGGTCAGCGCTTTGGTTGGATAGCACCTACTATATCTGCCATCTCCTCAACAGGAAGCGGCGACTGTCTCCTGGCGGGTATCGCTGCCGGGCTCATGCGTGGCCAGGGATTAATCCAATCAGCCCGCCTGGGGGTCGCAGCAGGGGCCGCAAATACCCTGCAAATAGGGGCTGGCCGCCTGAATCTTTATGATATCGAGACGCTGTTACCAGGTATCCAGGCCCTGTCACTGACCAGCTAGCAAACATCTCCGCTCATGTATAGAAAGAAGATATGCAGTGGGAAAGATACAGATGAGTCGCGGAAAATTTGAGCATCTACAAGCCTGTACCAATGCGGATGGCATCATAGCCGCCGTCGCCATGGACCAACGTAACTCACTCAAGAAGAGTATGGAGAAACTGGTTGAGGGAAGTGGCACACCAGAGGCGATTACGACCTTTAAGCGCAAGGTTTCGCAGGTTTTGACGCGCTATGCAAGCGCAATCCTGCTTGACCCTGAATATGGCCTACCTGCCTTGCAAGAGCGTGCGCCGGGCCGAGGAGCGCTCCTCTCCTATGAAGTCACTGGCTATGATCCCCAGGTAGTAGGGCGTTTGCCGCATCTCCTTCCGAACTGGAGCGCGCGTCGGCTCGTTGAAGTGGGGACCGACGCGGTCAAAATTCTCCTCTACTATAACCCTGCCGACGCGGGATGGATAAACGAGATCAAACAGGCTTTTGTCGAACGCGTAGGCGATGAGTGCAGGGCGCTTGATATCCCCTTCTTCCTTGAGCCACTGGCCTATGATAACCTGCACCCTGAGCAAAGCTTTGAGTTTGCTTGTTTAAAGCCTGGCTATGTCCGCTCGATCATTGAAGAGTTTTCACGGCCACGTTACGGTGTTGATATGTTGAAGGTCGAGATTCCGATCAACAGCGCCTATTTAGCTGGCAGCCACAGCTTCAAAGGCAAGGAAGTCGCCTATGATTGGCAGGAAGCCAGAGAGCATTTCCAGGCTCTCGCAGCAACCAGCAAACTCCCGTTTCTCTTCTTAAGTGGCGGTGTGGATGATACTGTTTTTCGCGAGCAACTAGAACTGGCAGCCGAGGCTAATGTTCCTTTCAGTGGTGTCCTTTGTGGTCGTGCAACCTGGAAAGGCGGCATCCCAGTCTTCGTCAACGACGGTGAAGCAGCGCTGGAAGAGTGGTTGCAGGAACAAGGCGTACAGAATGTGCAGGCCCTCAACGCAGTGCTGAGCCAGTGTGCCAGGCCCTGGCACACCATTTACGGCGGCCTGGAAGCTATCGAAGTCACCGATTAAGTGTCAGATACCCTTCGGCAGAAGCACGGGGGCCAGTTTTTGGTGAAGAGGAGCAAAATCCATACTGATCCCTCGATAGTTCTTATGCAAAAACAAAATCTACACTCCTCTTGCGCTTGACATCTTTGGAGTTTAGTGCTAAACTGTCCATAAGCAAAAGAAAGAGGAGGTAGCGAGATGCCTGGTTCAGCGGTGCTTGCCTGGTTGCGCCTGTTCCGCGTTTTTCAGCGGATTGATCGCGCACAGACGATACATCTGCGCTCCTGGAATTTGAACGTTGCCCAGTTCGATGTTCTGGCACGTGTGGGTACGCATAAAGGGATAACGCAACAGGAGCTGGCCGATAGCCTGCTCGTCACCAAGGGCAATATCTCCCTCCTGCTCAATCGCATGGAAGAAATGGGCTTGCTTAAGCGTTATCAGGAACGACGGAGCAACACACTATTCCTCACCGCCAAGGGCCAGGAGCTCTATGATCGTGTGGTCCCCGCACACGAGGAGTTGATTGCGCGCTTGATGAGCGGTGTGAGTCCATCTGAACTGGGACAGCTTCAGCACCTCCTGCGTAAACTGGAGTACACGCTCCGCTAAATTTTTTTATGTTGAGGGTTTAGTGCTAAACCTTTTGAATAGAGATAGAGAAGTTCACTAGAGCAAGAAGGGAAACACGTTATGCAACTTGGTGGTTTGCATCATATCACGGCCATTACTGGCAATGCCTCGCTCAATGTCGCCTTTTATACGGACATCTTAGGCATGCGTCTCGTCAAAAAGACCGTCAATCAGGATGATGTTAGCGCCTATCACCTTTTCTACGGAGATGAAACTGGCAAACCTGGCTTCGACCTGACATTCTTTGACTGGCCCTCGGCTGGCCCCAACCGCGAGGGTGCGGGCACGGTTGCTACCATCGCGCTCGGTGTCAATAGTCGCGAGGCACTTGACTGGTGGGTACAGCGCTTTGACAGCTTTAAGATTTCTCATGAGGGCATCCAGGTTCGCAATGAACGCACGGTATTGCCTTTCCAGGATCCCGAGGGGCAACGTTTAGAGTTGGTGGATGCCCAAGGACAACTCCAGAGTACCTACTGGAAGCAGAGTCCCATCCCGGCTGAGATGGCCATTCAGGGCTTTTACGCCGTGACCCTGATCGAGCGTGACCTGGAGCCGACGGCTTCCTTCCTCACCGAGACGCTGGGTTTCCGCCAGGGCGAGAACTACCAGTCCGAGGAGGGCAACACGGTCTCTGTCTTTGAGATGGGACCCGGTGGCGCCGGTGCTGAAGTACACCTTGACGTGCGTCCAGGTACTCGTGGCGGACGACCCGGCATCGGCGGTGTGCATCATGTAGCATTCCGCACGCCAGACGACGAGGAACAAGAGCAGTGGTTTCAAACCATTGGGAAGCACACTCGTAACATCTCATCGATTATTGACCGTTTCTACTTTCACTCGATCTACTTCCGCGAGCCAGGCGGCGTGCTCTTTGAGATCGCGACCGATGGCCCGGGCTTTGCGACCGATGAGGACCTGGAGCACCTGGGCGAGCAGCTCGCGCTTCCTCCCTTCCTGGAGCCACACCGCCAGGAGATCGAGGAGAACCTTCGCCCCATCGTCCCCTTTAAGCTTGCCTCCGTCCGCTAAATAGCGTGGGAGTATGGGATGAGGGTGAAAATGCCAGGTGTAGATGTTGGATTTGCACTGGAGTGAAAGTGGTGCTGTTTTGGAGTGGCAAGGGAGCAGGGGAGTGTGAGCCTAATATTCTTATAGCCGTTTGATCGAAGGAGACAAGGCGATCCCTCTTTTTCCTCTCAAGCAGGGAGGCCCTTCTCCTCGTCTCCTTCGCGCTAGGTATGCAAAAAGATGGTGCCGTGATGGTACTGGGCGTGGCTCCAGAGGAGGAGGTCCTCGAAGTCCTGACGAAAGGCATAGAGAACCTGTTCGCGTGCGATCGCGTCAGGCATGACGGTTTGGCGCCAGATCAGAATGATCTCCAGCGGCTCCTGCTGGTCGTGAGGCTCGGAAATGGGCTATGTTGCAAAAATACGAAGAGGAACACAAAGAACGGAGTTTCATCGTTCTTTGTGTTCCTCTTCGTATTTTTGCAACATAGCCAGATGAAGCGAGTGAGCGTGCGTTCCTCATAGATGATGACACAACGACTCATGCCACATCCCTTATGTTCTCCCATCTCATCGTTATCGGTAAGTAACGAAAAAATCGTGTAACACGCTACGGTGATGGACAAAAAGAATATTTGAAGATATTGCGACACAATCAAACGTTTCTTTTGAGACGATAAAGGTGGACCAGGATCATATGTCCTTCAAATGGATTTATTTTGAACAAAATAATTACATTATTTATATAATGCAAAAATTTGGTAATTCCCCCAAAGGGCTGAGGAGCAGCGGGTCGCCCTCGCTCACACACGTGTTCACTGCTCCAATTCCAATCGTATGGGTGCTGACATCTTCTCGTGATCGATGAATAACCGCTTTGCGCCCTCTTCAATCGAGCGTGGTGTCAGAGCTTTTAATTTGTTGGGCTTTAAATTTTTTTGCGACACTACCAGGGCGTGTACTCAGCAGAAACTACATCATTTCTGATCCCTTGACAACCCTTATTTTATTATTTAAAATAAGTAAAAATACCTTAAAGATGAACAAAAGAATGAAATAAGGACTGGCTTCAAAGGAGGTAATTTTCATCCCCGGATTGTGCTGGTTGGAGGCTTAAAACAATGGAGAATTGTTATTTGTGGAGAGATCAATGAAGCGGACACGCAATTCCGTTGTACCAGATGTGCGACAGATCAGCCGCTCTACGATCCTTCGGCAAATCTATCTGGGGCAGTCGATGAGCCGCCAGAAATTGAGTCAATATTCTGGTCTAAGCTCAGCGACGATCACTAATGTGGTTGTCGAATTGCTTCAGGAAGGGATTGTTATCGAGTCTGGTATCGAGGCATCACAAGGAGGACGACCTCGTTCCATTCTGACCATCAATCCGCATTACGGATATTTTCTTGGTGTCGACATTGGTGAGACGTTCATCAGGATTGAGCTCTTTGATTTAACATTGCACAAGCTAAGCTCCATAGCGTATCCACAGGTTCTCGATGAGAATCGGCCAGAACAGGCGGTGCAATTTATTTGCCAAGGAGCAGAAGCTGTATTGGCCGAAGTTGGGATCACACTGGAGAAAGTGCTTGGTGTGGGGATTGGTGTCGGTGGCCTGGTCGAACGGGATGAACAGATAGTGGCCTACTTACCTAGTTGGGGATGGCAGAGTGTGCCGCTCGTCTCACTTCTCGAAACGTATTTTCCTATGCCCATCTACCTTGATAATGGTGCGAAAGCCATGGCACAGGCCGAGAGTTTGTTTGGGGCTGGTCAATGGTATGAGCATTTAGCTGTTTTACTGGTAGGGACGGGGATAGGGGCTGGTATTATCGCTGATGATTCCCTGTACCGCGGTGTCAGCAATAATGCTGGGGAATGGGGACACACAACTATCGAGCTGAATGGGCGCTTGTGTCGCTGTGGTGGTTATGGCTGTCTTGAAGCCTACGCCGGCGCCCCTGGCATTATTGAGCGATTGAGAGAGGTGGCACCGCAGAGTTCACTCCTTCAGAGTAACGATCAGGAGCGCATTATTGCTGCCATCGTTGAGGCAGCTCGTAATGGAGAACGCGCTGCAATTGACGTGCTCAAAGACACCGCGCACTATCTGGGTGCTGGTATCGCAAATCTCATTAACCTTTTCAACCCACAAGTCATTGTCCTGGGTGGGTGGGTTGGGTTGGAAATTGGCGAGTATATTCTCCCAGAATTGCACCGGTTTGTCGAGCGTTATGCTCTCAAACGGTTGTTCTCAGCCACCAGGATCGAACTCAGCCGCCTGGGCCAAGATGCTGTGGCTATGGGAGCCGCAGCGTTTACCCTGGAGCAGTTTCTAGAGGTTGCTGGAAGGCACAATTCATCTTACCTCAAATGAGGAATATGGCCTCATCTGGAATCAGTTCTGTACGCTTGAGTGCGCTTATGCCTCTCCAGCGTGAATATCCTGATGAATATAGGCCCTTATGTCCGTATGTCTAGTTTTATTAGTGTACTGCCCTGGAGGTGACAACAAGCTTAGAGACAGAAACGAGGGAGCAGATATCGTGGGGTGTTTTTCATAGATCACGCTGTCGTTTTCTTATGTGCAAGTAGGAGGCATTGGACAATGCAGTTTTTCTCCTCTTCCCCTCGGATGCGCCATTTGGCGTCACAGTTCGCCATGTTGGGCATCATACTCGCGCTCATAGGACCTCTCGCTGCCTGTGGTGGCAGCAATTCAAGCGATACCTCCACCGGCCCGGTGAACTTAACTTTCTGGTCATGGATCACTGGAGCCGATAAGGCGGTTGCTCTCTGGAACCAGACTCATCCCAATATTCATGTCAAATTCAGCAATGTGGGTTCAGGCCCGGTTGAATACGACAAGCTATTTACAGGTATCAAAGCGAATAACGAACCCGATGTTGCTCAGGTCGAGTTCCAGGTCATGCCCACGTTTGAGACGACGGGTGCGCTGGTTGACCTTGCTCCTTATGGAGCTGGAGCACTGAAGGATAAGTTTGTCCCCTGGACCTGGAAGCAGGATACCCTTGGCGGCTCTATCTATGGTATTCCTGGCGATACTGGTCCTCTGGCTCTGTACTATCGGGCCGACCTCTTCACAAAGTATCATATCCCGGTACCCACTACCTGGGCGGAATACGCTGAAGATGCGGCCAAATTGCATGCCGCCGCCCCCAATACTTTTATCACTGACTTCCCTCCCAAGCAACCAGGATGGTTTACCGGGCTGGAGTGGCAGGCTGGTGCGCGCATGTTCACCATCGATGGCCAGTCCTGGAAAGTATCCATTAACAATCCTCAGGCCCAGCAGGTCGCCTCTTACTGGCAAGATCTGATCAACAAAAAGCTCATCAAAACCGAGCCGGACTTCGCCGATGGCTGGTTCCACGACTTGCAGAGCGGGGCAGTTGCTACCTGGATTACCGCGCCCTGGGGAGCTGGTATCATTGAGCAAAATGCTCCCAAGACCGCTGGGGATTGGAGAGTTGCCCCCATCCCACAGTGGGAGGCTGGTCAGCAAGTTGATGGCAACTGGGGTGGTTCCTCCAATGTAGTGTTCAAAAGCACGCAGCATCCCAAAGAGGCCGCCGAATTCGCCCAATGGTTCAATACCAATCAGGGGAGTATGGAGTTACAGATTAAGGGCAATGCGCTTTATCCTGCCTACCAGCCTCTCTTAGATTCATCTTTGCTGAGCGGTTCTCGCCCGTTCTTTGGGGACCAGAAGATCTTCGACCTCTTTAAGACAGCGAGTACGCAGGTGGACGTCAGTTTCCAGTGGGGACCAACGATGGAGAAGGTCTATAGCGACATTGGTGATAATTTTGCCAACGCGGTCAATGGCCAGAGTACATTGGGTCAGGGGCTTAATGCAGTCCAGCAGAGCACAATAAACGACATGAAAAAGCAGGGCTTTAGCGTCAGTTCGTAGCAAGGCGTATCTCTACGCCTTACCAGGCCAAATACGCGTTTCCAGGTATTGGCACTTCTGGAAACGCGTCGGCGGCCTCTGGGACGCTTGTTGGTTGTATGTGTCGGTGCAAAACCTGCATACGTTTCATGGATGTGATCTGAACGAGGAGAATATTGTATGGCTCTGGAAGTAGTCTCACTCCGTCCGCGTCGCCAGCCACGCCAGACCTTGCGCCTTCGAACGCTGGTGCCCTATCTGTTTCTCTTGCCCTTCGGGTTGCTCTTCATCCTGTTTTTTATTGCGCCACTCATTTATGCAATCTATCAGAGTATGTTTCAGTCCCACCGCAGTGGTCTGGGATTAGGTGCTGCTACAGTGAGTTTCAGCGGTCTGGCCAATTTTGCCGATGTCTTGCACGATCCCAATTTCACTGCCTCAGTGGGTCGGGTGTTGCTATATGGCATCGTGCAGGTTCCAGTGATGCTGGGTTTGGCCCTCATCCTGGCGCTGTTCCTGGATTCAGCGGCGGCACGCTTCAAACCTTTCTTTCGGCTGGCCTTCTTCGTGCCCTATGCCATCCCAGGCATCATTGCTGCTCTGTTGTGGGGCTATCTCTATGACCCGGCTCTTAGTCCAATCGTCAAAGGGGTCCAAGTGCTCGGCTTGCCGAGGCCGGATTTTTTGGGTGTAGGAAGCGTCCTCTGGTCTATTGCCAATATTGCTACCTGGACGTATACAGGCTACAATATGCTCATCATTTTTGCCGCTCTCCAGGCTATTCCTTCTGAGATCTACGAGTCGGCTCGCATGGATGGTAGCTCGGGATGGCACGTTGCCTGGCATATCAAAATTCCTCTGATCGTCCCCACCCTGATCTTGACTTGTATCTTCTCTATTATTGGGACACTCCAACTCTTCGGTGAACCACAGGTACTCTCGGCCATCTCCAACAACATTTCGAGTTCATACACTCCTGTATTGTATGCATACAATACCGCTTTTAACTACAACAACTACAACTATGCCGCAGCGCTCTCAGTTGTGTTGGCACTCGTTATCTGCGTCCTTTCCTTCGGCTTCTTACGTATTACCCAGCGACAATCAGGAGTATAAGGATATGAGCCAAAGCATTTCCGATAATATGAGTCAAAGCATTTCTTCAGAGCCGATACCTCTCGCTCAAAAAACAGTGACCATCAAGTGGCGACGCCCCAGTCAGTTCAACTTGAATAACATTGGGGTTATGACCTTCTTGATCGCCTTTGCTGTCTACTTTCTGATACCCTTTTTCTGGTTGGTGATCTCCTCGACGAAAAGCCAGGCCGATTTGTTCGGTACATTTGGCTTCTGGTTCTCGCCTGACTTCCATCTGTTTGCCAATGTACAGCAACTCTTTACCTTCAACGGTGGAATCTATGCACGCTGGCTACTTAATACCCTCCTCTATGCAGGCGTGGGAGCCGTAGTTGGGACGTTTATCGCGAGCATGGCTGGCTACGCCCTGGCCAAGTATACCTTCCGTGGGCGTAACCTGACCTTCTCTATCATTCTGGGGGCGATCCTGGTGCCAGCAACGACCCTGGCTCTGCCGCTCTACCTGTTAATGAGTAGTGTGGGACTGACCAATACGTACTGGTCGGTACTCTTGCCCAGTCTTGTTAGCCCTTTCGGGGTGTATCTCTCTCGTATCTATGCGGCGTCGGCTGTGCCCGATGAACTTCTGGAGGCTGCCCGCATGGATGGAGCAAACGAGTTCACAACCTTTCTGATCGCGCTTAATTTGATGGCCCCGGCGCTGGTAACGATCTTACTTTTCCAATTTGTGGCTATCTGGAACAACTATTTCCTGCCGTTGGTGATGCTCAATGATTCCAATCTCTTCCCTATTACAGTGGGCTTACAGACTTGGAATGTGACCGCCACGAACGCTAGCGCTGGCCAGACAATCTATAACCTGATCATAACAGGATCATTGCTTTCCTCAATTCCTCTGCTGATTGGTTGTATTATCCTGCAACGCTTCTGGCGCGGGGGACTGGGGGTGGGAAGCATTAAAGGCTAATGATCTTTCCTGGTCGTGTTGCAAAAATTTAAAGCTCAGCAAACCGAAGCATGCTTGATCGCGTTTCGCCAGCAAAAGATGCGGAATATGTATTGCTCGTTATGCCGTGATTATCCGACATATTTTCTCAGTTCATAATTTTCGCAACACTTCCCTTGGTGGTACCAACTGGTCCACGAGTAATGGCACAGTTATTCAACAATGATCGGAGGTGAGTGATCAAACGAATCAGGAGTGGAGCCTCAACGCTACGGACGATGGCTATTACTCTATCGTCAACCGTTACAGCGGCAAGGTACTTGACGATACCAACTGATCCACTCACTTCCGACCACTGCTGAATGATCGGAGGTAAGTGGTCAGACTGACCAGGAATGGAGTCTGCAACAAGTGTGACTACTCCCCGGTCTAAAGACGTGGGTTTCTAGTTTATTTAACGTCATTCATGGAGGAATGCACGATGAGAGTTTCCCGGCGGCGTTTCCTGGCCGGCTCTGTCGCCATGGCAGGTGCGCTGGGCGTATTGCCCGAAGTCATGGGTCAACATGCCGCATATGCGGCCTCTGCCCCCATCGGCCAGACCATCTGGCTCCAGGCGACCAATAACAACAACTTTGTCAGTGCGCGTACCGACCAGGCCAATACCCCTCTACTGGCCACCTCGACCCAGGTCCAGGCCTGGGAACAGTTTGACGTGGTTGATGCCGGCAACGGGCTGGTCGCCTTGCGCTCGCACGCCAATAACAATTACGTCAGCGCCCGTATCAGTCAGACGAATGTGCCCCTGCAGGCTAGCGCAACTCAGGTCCAGGGGTGGGAACAGTTCAACTGGTTGCCGCAGAGCAATGGGACCGTTGCCTTACAATCGGCGGCCAATAACAATTATGTGAGTGCGCGCACAGATCAGACCAATACCCCTCTGGATGCCACGGCAACCCAGGTGCAGGCCTGGGAGCAATTCAACTGGGGAGTGGCTACTCCCCCTATTGGTCAGACGATCTGGCTCCAGGCGACCAACAACAATAATTACGTGAGCGCCCACAATGATCAGACCAATACTCCCCTACTGGCCACGGCGACGCAGGTGCAGGGATGGGAACAGTTTGATGTGGTCGACGCAGGCAACGGGCTGATTGCCTTGCGCTCACACGCCAATAACAATTATGTCAGCGCCCGTATCAGTCAAACAAATGCGCCTCTGCAAGCCAGCGCCACTCAGGTGCAGGGCTGGGAGCAATTTAGCTGGATCCTGCAAAACAATGGGACGGTTGCCTTACAGTCGGCGGCCAATAGCAACTATGTCAGTGCGCGCACCGACCAGACCAATACCCCTCTGGATGCCACCTCAACTCAGGTCCAGGCCTGGGAACAATTCCGCTGGGGGCTGGTCGGCGGATCTGGTGGGTCGCCCAACTTTGGTCCCAACGTGTACATCTTTGACCCCTCGATGTCCAGCGCGACGATTCAAAACACCTTGACTTCGGTCTTCAATCAGCAGCAAAGCAATCAATTTGGCTCGAATCGCTATGCCTTCCTCTTCAAGCCAGGCACCTACAACGTGGATGTCAACCTTGGCTTCTACACCCAGGTACTGGGTCTGGGCTATCTGCCCGGCAATGTGACGATCAATGGCGCGGTTCACGTCGCCGCTGACTGGATGCCGAATCACAATGCCACCTGTAACTTCTGGCGCGGGGCCGAGAACATGACCGTGATTCCTCCCACTGGCACCAACGTCTGGGCAGTGTCTCAGGCCGCGCCTTTCCGGCGCATGAATGTACAGGGGAATATGAAACTGGATGATGGTGGATGGTCCAGTGGCGGCTTCCTGGCCGACACCAACGTCAGCGGTCAGGTCAACTCGGGTACGCAGCAGCAGTGGCTCTCCAGGAACGATCAACTGGGAAGCTGGGCCGGTTACAACTGGAACATGGTCTTTGTGGGGGTCAATGGCGCACCGGGACAAAGCTTCCCCAACCCGCCCTACACTGTAGTTGGCCAGGTACCCGTGATCAGAGAAAAGCCGTTCCTGTATATTGACCAGTCTGGCAACTACCAGGTCTTTGTACCTGCCCTCAGGACGAACTCACAGGGCACGAGTTGGGGCAGTGGGTCGCCTGCTGGCACCTCCATCCCCCTCAGCCAGTTCTATATTGCTCAGCCAAGCGATACCGCGACGACCCTCAACAACGCGCTCTCAAAGGGGTTAAACCTGCTCTTCACGCCCGGCATCTACTCCCTCAACGGCACGATTAATGTGACGCGCGCGAACACGGTAGTGCTTGGCCTGGGCATGGCCACGCTGGTTCCGCAAAACGGGGTCATTCCCATGACGGTCGCTGATGTCGATGGCGTCACCATCGCCGGATTGCTCTTCGATGCTGGCCCAGTCAACTCGCCGGTTCTGTTGCAGATTGGCCCAAGTGGATCTTCACAAAGTCACGCAGCCAATCCTACACTGCTCAGTGATGTCTTTATCAGGATCGGTGGCACCGCGACAGCCGGGCTGGCCACTCAGAGCCTGGTGATCAACAGCAACGATGTCATTCTCGATGACCTCTGGCTCTGGCGCGCGGACCACGGCATCAACAACAACGCCACGGTTGGCTGGACCATCAATCCCGCCGCCAATGGCCTGATCGTTAATGGCAACAACGTGACCGCGTATGGCCTGTTCGTCGAGCATTACCAGCAGTACCAGGTCATCTGGAATGGCAACGGCGGCCGGACCTACTTCTTCCAGAACGAACTGCCCTATGATCCCCCCACGCAGTCAGCTTGGATGAATGGTAGCACCAACGGCTACGCGGCCTACAAGGTGGCGAACTCAGTCACCAGTCACGAAGCCTGGGGATTGGGCAGCTACTGCTACTTCAATGTCAACCCCAGCGTGGCCGAGGATCACTCCTTTGAAGTTCCCAACACGCCAGGAGCCAAGTTCCACGATATGGTGACCGTCTCGCTGGGCGGAACTGGTACGATTACTCACATCATCAACAATACAGGAGGTCCGTCAAACTCTAGCACTAGCGTCGCTGACCTGGTCAGCTATCCCTAGCCTGGATCGCACAGTCTGAATGGAGCTGTTGATTTCTGGGATGATATCAGCAGCCCCAAGGAAATGAATACGCCTTTCATTTGGCAACGAGGGAGCCAGTCTTTGCCGACTGATTTCCTCACGCCTAAATTCCTTGAGAGTATGCATGGAGTGAGCAATCGCTCTCTCAACCTGAATGTCGTGTTTTGTCATAGTATTCATGGAGGAATCGCTATGCGCAAATTTCCCCGTGCCCTCGCTCTCTTCTTTTCCTGTGTTATGGTGCTAAGTGGTATCGTGGCAGCGACAACTATTTTCTCTAAAGGCATACCCCGGGCCTACGCGGCTTCGGCCTTGCCCAGCAACTACTTTGCTCCCTATGCCGAGACCGGCGTGGGCGCGTCCTTGCAATCAGTGACCCAGAGTACCGGGCAGAAATACTACACGCTGGCTTTTATTACCGCCAGTGGGTGTAGTCCTGTCTGGGATGGATATGTTCCGATCAATAATACTTCGTCAGATTTGCCGACGTTGACCAGCGATATTTCCTACATTCGCAGCCAGGGCGGAGACGTGATCATCTCGTTTGGGGGAGCATCCGGCCAGGAACTGGCACAGGCCTGTACCAGTTCCAGCAGTTTGCAGGCCCAGTACCAGGCGGTAATTAACCAGTACAGCGCGTCACACCTGGATTTCGATATTGAAGGCGGGGAAGAAGGAGACGCGACCACCTATACGCGCCGCAACGCGGCCCTGGCAGCTTTGCAGCAGGCCAATCCGGGCTTGACCATCTCCTTTACCCTACCATCGGGCACCACCGGCCTGGAACCGGCCCCTGCTGGTCATACAGGAAGTCTGGATCTGCTCAAAGACGCGGTATCCAAGGGAGTCAACTTTAGCGTGGTTAACCTGATGACGATGGATTATGGGAGCCCTGACAGTCAGATGGGCCAGGAGGCGATCAATGCGGCAAACGGCCTGCATGCCCAGTTACAGCAGATGTTCCCCTCAAAGACCTCCAGCCAACTGTGGTCGATGGTTGGGATCACCGCGATGATTGGTCAGAACGACACTCCGGGCGAGATCTTTACACAGAGCAATGCGTCCCAGGTGTTGTCTTTCGCGCAGGCAAATCACATTGGAGAACTCGCTTTCTGGGCGGTCTCACGAGATAATGGTTCGTGCCCGGGTAGTACTACTCCTACTTCGGATACCTGCGATGGCCTCTCGCAGAGCACCTACGCATTTACCAATCTCTGGAAACCCTTCACCAGCGGCAGTTCTTCGCCAACCCCTACTCCAACCGGCACACCACCCAGCATCATTGGCAAAACCATCTGGCTGCAGGCGACAAATAACAACAACTTTGTCAGCGCACGCAATGATCAGACCAATACCCCTCTACAGGCCACCTCAACCCAGGTACAGGCCTGGGAAGAGTTTGACGTGGTTGATGCAGGCAACGGGCTGATCGCCTTGCGATCCCACGCCAACAACAATTATGTGAGTGCGCATATCAGTCAGACGAATGCGCCCCTGCAGGCTTCGGCGACGCAGGTGCAGGGGTGGGAACAGTTCCGTTGGGTGCCGCAGAGCAATGGGACCGTTGCCTTACAATCGGCGGCCAATAACAATTATGTGAGTGCGCGCACCGACCAGACCAATACCCCTCTGGATGCCACCTCGACCCAGGTCCAGGCCTGGGAGCAATTCAACTGGGGAGTGGCTACTCCCCCTATTGGTCAGACGATCTGGCTCCAGGCGACCAACAACAATAATTACGTGAGCGCCCACAATGATCAGACCAATACTCCCCTACTGGCCACGGCGACGCAGGTGCAGGGATGGGAACAGTTTGATGTGGTCGACGCAGGCAACGGGCTGATTGCCTTGCGCTCACACGCCAATAACAATTATGTCAGCGCCCGTATCAGTCAAACAAATGCGCCTCTGCAAGCCAGCGCCACTCAGGTGCAGGGCTGGGAGCAATTTAGCTGGATCCTGCAAAACAATGGGACGGTTGCCTTACAGTCGGCGGCCAATAGCAACTATGTCAGTGCGCGCACCGACCAGACCAATACCCCTCTGGATGCCACCTCGACCCAGGTCCAGGCCTGGGAACAATTCCGCTGGGGGCTGGTCAGTTGACCTGAGGCACTGACAGAGAAGAACCCGCCGCAAGCCGCTGAGACTTGCGGCGGGTTTGTCACGATCTTGAGGGCTGTGTTGCAAGAAATTGAAAAGAAGAGAAGATGGGCGTAGAGCGGTTCTGCTTGTTCAGTTTAAGCAACCACTCCGAATAGCTCGGCGATCAATGCAACCTGGCCTCTCACATCTCCTTTGTCTACTCCTTGCAGTTGCCCTTTTCTCAGTATGTTCATCACCTCGAATCCTTGTAATGTACTCCATGCCGTCTCGAAAGAAAAAAACTAGAGCCGCATTATTTGCTGGAAGGAATACTGCTCGTTTCTGAATTTAACGATACGGGTCTCCGCTTTGTCTTGCAGCCGTCCGAAGCCGGAAACGCGGGCTTTGTGCTCTGGAACGGGGACCAGCCGTGCCCCCGAATGGGGGTTGCCCGCTCTCGTCGACTGGAAGGATGAGGTGATGACCCACGGCCTGAGGCATCGCATCAAGTACGCTCGTCTCATCCAACGCCCCGCCAGCAGCCCCAGAGCGGCCTGAGCCGATGCGCAGATATTGTCAAGTATTGTATGAGGAAGAGCATCGTATGGAAGGCATATCGCCGAGCGGCTCTGGCACAAATTCAGGAATGCGCAACTCTAATACCGATCCAGCAACGCTCTCACCCCACGCAGAACATTCTCCGTGGGGGCGAGCAGTTCATCAGGTTTCATTCTACCTGATTCTCCCTTCGCAAAAAATTGACGCGCACCCGTGTGTGGGAGCAAGCTTACTATGGGCGGTCGTCAATTTTTTGCAGAGACACCCAGAGGGAGAAGAGGGTGATCGGATAGGAACAACCGCACGAGGAGAGCAGTATGGACGAAACAATGGAAAGCACGGGCGAAAACTGCGGAGTGAAAGAGTGGTGTCTCGCGCATCCAAAGGCCAAATGCCCTTATGAAGGATTTTGACGACACGACTTTTGTTCCCTTGAACTTTACACGCTGTCGTTCATACCATTGGCCGTTTCGTTGTGGTGGGAAAGGTAGGGAAGGGTAAACCAGAAGGTAGAACCCTCTCCAGGGAAACTGGTCACACCAACTCTGCCGCCCTGGCGTTCAATGAGAGAGCGAGAAATAAACAGACCCAGACCCAGGCTCACGCCAGGACCGCTGCGCACCTGAACACTAGGGACCCGATAGAAGCGTTCCCAGATACGTTTTTGTTGTTCTTCGTTTAGCCCTGGCCCCTCATCGCGTACCGCGACATATATCTCGTTGTGCTGCAATGAAGCAGTGACCGTGACGGGCTTCTCCTGCTCGGAGTATTTGAGCGCGTTGGTCAGGTAGTTGGTCACGACTTGCCGTATGCGTTCTGGATCAGCGGTGACCATCAGCGTATCACCTGGAGGCAGTTCAAGGCTGATTTGGCGATTTGGATACATAGTACGCAGACCTTCAATACAATCTTTGATGCTTTGAGCAAGATTATAGTGCTCAGTTCGCAATTCCAGGCTATCGGCGCGAGCGCGTGATGCGTCAAGGAGATCGGACACCAGACGGTTCTGCAGGTCAAGTTGATCGAGAATGTGGCTCAGATGTTCCGATACCGAGTTTAGCAATCTGGTACGCTCCTCTGACTCTGGCTGCTGTTGGATATCTAAGAGGAGGCGCTTGATCCTGCGTTGAATGAGCTGGCTCGCCATTTTGGCGCCCGTAATGGGGGTGCGGAGTTCATGAGCGACTATGCCCATGAAACTGTCCCTCTCTGCGAGGAGGTGTTCGATGTTGCGGCGTGCTTGTACCTGCTCAGTCACATCAACAACCAGCACAATGATGCCATCGGTGGCACCGTCTGAACCGCGCAGCGGCTCATAGGAGATGTTGCTGTACTGTTCAACCAACGTATTGTCATCTTCGCGACGCAGAGTCCGACTCTCTGGAACAAAGATTCCCTCACCTGTGGCGCACACCTGTCTGAATAAGGGGAGAACCTGAGATTCCTGTTCAGGAAAGATCTCATGCAGGGGCTTGCCGAGAAGGGCTCGTCGGTCAAGAGTTTGCTGGGCAGAAGGATTAATCAGTTCATAGTGAAATTCTGGACCACGTACAACACTGATAGGAATAGGTGCCTGCATGAGAATACGATAGAGATTGGCACGCGAGGCCTCGGCCTCCCCTTGTGCTTTGCGTGCCTGTTGACGCGCCCGCTCGGTGCGACTACTGAACAGGGCGACGCCAAGGCCAATCAGGGCAAACATAATCATACTGTAGACAAACTCGTGCTGTTGAAAGGTTAAAGATTCAAAAGGGATAAGGATGAGCGATATCAGCAGGATCGTTCCAGAGAAAGTGGCAAGCAGCCCTGGAAGCGTTCCCCAGCCTAATGAGATAAGAAGGATCGTGAGTAAGACAGGAGCACTATAGAAGTGTAGCAAAGGCGCAATGTCCGCCATAAAGAAGAAGATACTCACAACGACGAGTGAAGGCAAAAGAATGGCAAGAAGGTAACCAATAGACTGGTGGCGCAGAAGAGGAGGGAGAAATCCTGGTTTGAAAGATAAAGCAGACAAAAACGACTGAGCGCGTTGCCAGGAAGACTGCCTACTAGGTGGTACACCTGATACTTGAGAGGTTTCCTGCGTCAGTAAAAAGTTTTCGGCGTTTGGTTGGTTGAGAGGCTCTCTGCCATCTCGTTTCCTTGGTGGAACCATAAGAAGTTTCCTTCTTTGACATCCCAGTTCTCCGCAGAGATATTACTTTGATGGAAGCGTTCAGACAGTATGTATGTATATATATATAGTATACATACATACACCCATAGATCGCTGCTCGTATGTCCTTTCGAAATTATTTATGGTAAAAATTAGAAATAGAGATAAAATTTTGTCATTTGTCTGATAAAAAACACGCTTTGCCAGGATGAATGCCATGCTCCCAAGCGGCTTCAGCGGGTCGCGTCTGCCGCATAATATGGCTTGGCATCGGCTAAAGCCTGAGCAACGGTGAGAAGCGCTCATCGCACCCACTTTTGCATATTGTGGCTATGTTATCTGGCAGGAAATGACGCCGCTCTGGAAGCTCCTTCTCACAGACAAGTGCCATGTTTCATGGCACATTTGACGCCATTGGGTGACCTGACCAGAGCCGAAAAAGATGAGTTAACAAACGTGAGTTTTGGATAAGCCAACCCGATCAAGCAGCCAGAAGCAAGCGTTGATCGAGATGAAGGCTGGGCTTTTTGGCTTGATGACTGTAAGCAAGAAGCCCAGCAATCAAATGAACGACAAAATTGGTCGGGCTACGATGGCGAGAGTGCTCAATCTGCGAGATATTTTTGAGCTGATCAATGATCGACTCAATAATCGCGCGTTTGCGCACCAAGAGTTTATCAGAAAGGTGCATCAGACGGTTTTTCATGTTTTTTCGCAAGCGAGTCATGAGCTGCAACCCTTGCTCAAAGAGCAACTGGGTCAAGGGAGCGGAAATATAGCCGCGATCCCCAATCAACTTGCCACGCAGACGTTGTACCATCTGAGGCACTGGAGCGCGATCATCGACATTCCCTGGTGTTAAGCAGCACGCGAGCAACTCTCCTTGATCGTTGACTGCCAGATGCAGCTTGAACCCAAAGAACCAGCCCATCGACGACTTTCCCCGCTTGGCATCGACGGCAAAGACGCGATGCTGGTGGATGCGTTTGGGATCACAGACTTCCAACGAGGTCGAGTCAATGAAGCTGATGCCCGTGCAGTTCCCATAGCGGCTCGTGCCGCGTAGGCGAGCAGGGGCACGAGCATGGTGGGAATGAGTGCGACAAAGCGGGTATAACTCACCAGATGAGGGAACTCACTGGTCAGGTACACCTGCACGTGCTGCGTGTAATACGCTTTGAACGTTCGATAGTGCGACTGATGAAAATGGATCAGAATGGTCATGATCTCGCTTGGCCACAACTGTCCTTGGCGTTGACGTTGTTTGCTTGCTGCGATCTGAGTGGCTTTGAGATTGGGGGCAAAGTTCAACAGAAAATCATCGACATCGCAAAACAATTCGAGTACACTCATTTCTAGATCCCTCCGATGGTGGATAGAAGCTTTTTGTTAGTGCTCCTATTCTAACCCACCGGAGGTGGATCTCCTTATCCAGAACTCACGTTAACAATGTCTCAGCACATTATCTGGCAGAAATGAATCAGCAAAAACCATCTCAAGGTCGCTCTCAAGCCAGTCGCTTCGTCAAAATGGCACTTAAGGGCCAAAAGACAAACAGAGAAGGCAATGAGACCACAATCAACGCAGATAAATGGACCTCTCTCTCGTGTTTCTGCTCCAATAAATGTAGGAAAACGTATGCGAGCATAGCTCTCCCACATCGTTCGTTGTTGCTGCTTCATCCGTAGGTGCCTCAATGTGACCAGCACATTTTTGGTCTTACCCCGCGTCCACAGCCAAGTTTGCGTCTTCGTCCGAGCCAGTACCGGAGACGGCTTGATCAATGAGCCCGATCAAGCGGAGGGCTTCCGCCAGGATATTGAGAGAGGCGTTATAATCTCTATCCTGCTCGAATTGAGCATACGCGCAGTGAGGGTTCTGACAGAGAAACACCCGATCTGAGAGTTGCATGTCTTCCCACTTCCAACCGCAACCGTGACAGGTTTTACTGGAAGCAAAGAAACGGTTGACCTTGATGACGTGCCCACCTCGTTGCTCCACCTTCGCCTTCAGCACGTTCAAGAGTTTGCCTAATGCCGCATCCGAGAACGAACGCGCGAGCTTGCGATTCTTGAGCAACCCGCTTCCGGTTGAGGTCTTCAATGCCAATGATCCCGTAGCAGTTCGCGAGCCGGGTGGTCAGCTTGTGGAGCACATCATCTCTCATGCAGGTGATTCGGTAGTGCAGGCGTGCAACCTGCCTGCGTGCTTTCTCCCGGTTTTTCGAGCCCAGGGTGCGGCGATGCAGCCGTTTGTTGGCCTGACGGAGCTTTTTGAGCGCCGTTTTGAGGAAGGCTTGGTTCTCGACTCCCTCTCCCGTACTCAAGGTTGCTAGTCGGTTCAGTCCGACATCGATGCCACAAGCAGCCGGTTTCTTCGCCGGGATCGCATCTGGAAGTTCGACTTGAATCGAGACAAACCACCAGTCTGCCGTTTTGGTAATGCGCGCACCTGTCACCTTCCCGCCCACAAAGCGCAAGTTCTCTGCCATATTCACCCAGCCGAGCTTGGGGATCCAGATCCGATGGTCCCCAAGCTCGAATTGATCGTTGGCCAGATAAAAGCCCCGTTTGCTTTTCTTCTTGCTCTTGAACGTGGGCCGACCGGTCTTTTTTCCCTGTTTCAAGCCGTCAAAATACGCGGCCCAGGCGTTTGCCAGATCGAGGAAGGGCTGATCGGAGGCATTCTTGGTGACCTCCCAGGTCCAGGGATACTGCGCTCTCCGGATCTCGTTAAACTGCTTCTTGAGCTTGAAGGCAGTCGGTTTTTCACCAGCCTCGTATTGGCGATTCCACTCAGCGAGTGCCCAGTTCCAAACGAAGCGCGAGGTTCCTGCAGCTTTGGCAAAATAGCCTTTCTGCTCTTCTGTTAGATGGAGACGTATCTTATGCGCTCGAATCATTGCCCACCGCTCCTGATAGACGTCAAAGCCCCTTATCTCTTCCAGTATAGAACATTTTTTCACATCTGTCTATGAGAATGTCCTTTCTGGGCATATTGCCACGCTTTGCCTCCATTCTCCTCTCTTTTTGAGAACCGTTGAAAACTCTTTTATAAGACCTTGATACTCTTTACCGCGCCATTCAGTCTCGTGCTATGATGGAGAAGAGGAAGCATGATGGATGATGAGCAAATTCTCTCTCTTGCGATGAAGCGAGCTGAGCAGCAAATTCCACACACTATAGCGAAGAGCGCTGTCATCAACAGCGAAGATGAATGGGGAGGCTACTACGTCGAGGTAGAGCTAGTGGTAAATTGGGTGAAACTTCAACCGATTTTGAGGTACCATGTAGGAAATCGGCGCGAAACATGGGAATCATCCATGATACGTGTGGGAACTTGGCTCTAGAAGCGGCCTCTGATGCCCAATAGTTGTAAATTCAATCTAACCAGCAGGCTCAGAGGTCTTACAAAGGTCGCCGATCCGGTTCGTGACCCAAAGCGGTCATTAATATATCCCATTTGTCCAACGGCACAGTAGCATCTAATGCTATTCGTTCAACTTCATAGCGTATTGAACGCCAGGAATCACCGTAGAATTCCGTAGCCTTTTGCTTTACCTATCGTACTTGCGGTTGCCAGTGTGCCTCCTCGCGTGCATGCTCTTGATCAGCGCGTCGAGCGGGTGACTGATCGTGTCGCGAAGGCGGCGATAGAAGTGCGAGTTCGTACAGTGCAGATACCAACTATCGTGAAGACGTTTCTGTTGCCGGGACTGGTGACGCGCCAGGCCCGCCTGACAGAGGGCAAGCGTGCTCTGAATACAAGAGCCCTGGCTATCGTAAACTGATGGAAGAGGTGGTACTGGAGGAACCGGTTAAGGAGGAGGTCGGCGAGGGCTATGCTCATGCTGTCGCCGCAACACAACTAAAAAATGTCCCAACTCGTTGAATATGTACGTATGTTCGGGCGTTTTCAGCGCAACGCCCGCCTGTATCTTATCAACTCGGCGTTGAGTGGTGTCTCGCTTGGCATTATTCTGATATTGTATAATCTCTATCTCATATCGCTGGGCTACGATACCGATTTTATTGGCCTTGTTCTGTTTGTAGCAACAATCAGTGCAGCTATCACTATCTTCCCTGCCGGTCTGTGTATTGACCGTTTTGGTGGGAAGATGGTGTTGATCTGGGCGAGTGTTGCTGGTGCGATCGCAGGTGTAGGCCAGATTCTTTTTCATCAGCCTGTACCACTGTTAGCAAGCAGCATTATTGCAGGTGTTGTGGGCGCTTTCTTCGTTGTAATAAACGCGCCGTTTCTGACGGCCAACAGTGCTCCAGCCGAACGTCCTCATCTCTTCAGCCTGAATATTGTGTTGTTGCTGGCAACGGCAGTAGTAGGGCAACTGTTGGGGGGAGTATTACCACTCTGGTTCCGTGCGATCTCCTGGCTGATGGCGCCTCTTCCCCCCGGGCTGGAGTGGATACTGGTACATCAAGTAGAGGCACGCTCCTACCAGCTACCTTTGCTATTTGCCGGTATCATCGCTTTACCAAGCTTTATCCCTCTCCTGCTCATGAGCGATGACCGACCTGCTTACTCTGCTGAGAGGGCAAGCCGACAGGATACAATCCCCTGGCGACAGCAGATCGGCTTGCTTGTGCAGCGAATACGACTACGTACCATACTTGTCAGCCCCATTTTTGTTTTGACGCTTGTACAGGTATTGATCGGCCTAGGTGCAGGTTTATTGCTCCCGTATCTCAATGTCTATTTTGTCTACCAGCTAGGGGTTTCCTCTGCATTGTTTGGTCTGCTCGACGGCGGTGCGAATATGATCAGTGCTTTGCTCTCTCTGATTGCTCCCTGGCTAGCCATACGCATAGGCAAGATCAATACCATTACTTTGACGCGGCTCATCAGCATCCCTCTCTTGTTTACTATTGGTATCACTCCTTTCCTGCCCCTGGCGGCGGCGCTCTTTCTCTTCAGAAGGGGTGCAATGAATATGTCTGCGGGCATTTTTCAGGTCTTCTCGATGGAGGCGGTTCCCAGAGAGCATCGGGGCCTGGCAAATAGCACGTATCAGGCATCTTACCAGGTGGCCTGGGCTGTGTCGGCTCCCGTGGGCGGCCTGATCATTGCTCGCGTCGGCTACCTTCCTGTATTTATCGGTGCAGCAATCCTCTATCTGCTGGCGACAGTCATCCTGTGGGGGTGCTTTAGAGGGCGTGAAGCAACACTGACGGAAGAGGCAGAGCGACAAGATATGGCAGAGTGACGTTTCTCAGAATATTTGGCTCTTACACAATGTAGGTGAAGGATGAGCTTATTCGTTTGTTATGCAGGGAGAGTGCAGATGACAGTGCAACTTTGCAGCTTTGCAATGAAGGATTATGATGAGGTGATTGCGTTGTGAAGAGAGACTGGGATTCACATTGGGCCAAGTGATAGCCTGGAGGGCATACAACGCAAGCTGTAACGTGATCCCGACCTCTTTCTCGTGGCTTACGATGGAGAGCGCGTGGTAGGTGTTGCTATCGGTTCATATGATGGACGCCGTGAGTGGGTGAGTCATCTGGCTGTTGATCCGTCCTGCCAGGGAACGGGCATAGGTGTGGCCCTTGTAACTGAAATAGAGACGCGCTTGCGTAAGCTTGGCTGCGTCAAAGTAAACCTGATGCTTGAACCTTCGAATGCGCGTGTGCTGGGTTTTTACGAGAAACTGGGCTTTGAGCAAAGCGAAGTGATCTTTATGCAAAAATGGATCAGTTAAAATATTTTGATGCATATTTTCTTAGAAGCGAAAATTCAGTTATGATTCAGCATCTTCTCATTCCTGAGTCTTATAATAGGGGTTCATAATATATGTACGTTCTTAGGCCGGATTTTCTCATCAGTATGGGATAACTGGTGTTCCCTATAAAATAAAGGAGCTTGCTATGTTTACCGCTCTTGTGCTCCTGTTTATTGTCATTATGCTAGTGGTGATCTTCGCGCGCGTGCTATCCCAGCGCCCTTCCCAGCGCTATCCCGATTATCCAGATGCGCAACAGATGCCGCCGCAGATGATGCAGGCAACGCAGAATTATAATGATCCCTATAGTGATACAGGCTACTACCAGCCAGGCTCAAGCGAACAGAGCTACGCGGCTCCCCCGCCCAAAGAGGCAGATGCTTACGAACAGGGATATACTGGCTATGCCTCGCGCTCGGAGCCGGGTGCGACCCCGCGCGCTGATGAGAGTGATACAGGATATGAGGAGCGCACGAGCTCAGCCCAGTCCACGAACTACGATCCGAGCTACTATCGCCCAGGCTCTAGTAATACTGAGCGTCGGCCAGAGCACAATCCCGAGTATGGCCAGCGGTACGATGAGCCAGCGCAGGCAGCGCAGTGCTATGAGCAGCAAGCGTATGGTCCCTACCAGCAGGGTGCGCCATTTTATCCACAACAACGGCCCTATGGGCCACAATATCCGCCATCGTATCAACAGCCATATGGTCCCCAGGATCCACAGGCTTATCAGCAGCTATATTATGGCCCTTATCCAGGTCCCTATCCGCCTCAGCAGCGTAGTGGTATGAATCCCTGGGTTGCGGGAGGATTGGGCGCGCTGATGGGTTATGGCCTGGGTAACACATTGGGACAACAGCAGGGGCATGATGAGGGATCTACGGGAGGTGATATGGGCGTTGGAGGTGATTTTGGTGGAGGGGACTTTTAGCGCGTATGTTACATAATGTAATTGAATGGCTTAAATTGTACTACGATCAGTATGGATATCTGATTGTCTTCTTGAGTACGCTCTCGGAAAATACGGCTCTGCTTGGCCTGGTGTTGCCAGGCAATTCGCTCGCGCTGCTTGGTGCTTTCTACGCGCGCATCGGAACTCTGAATCTTGGCCTGGTCATCTTCTTCGCGACTATGGGCACGATAGCTGATTACCACGTTGACTATCTGCTAGGTCGCTTCGCGTTGAAAGGCCCCTGTATCGTTTTGGGAATAGCGCCCTGGGGCGTTGTCTGCGCTTTGCTGCTCGTTTGCGCCTCGCTCGTCTTATGCTATACAAGCATGGTGGTAAGGCTATTCTGATCTCGCATACCGTGGGGCATATGCGTTCTTTTGTCGCGATCAGCGCGGGCCTGACACATATGCGCTACCCACGTTTCCTCTGCTTTGAGATCCTGGCCGCGCTCCTCTGGAACACGCTTTATAGCCTGATTGGCTATTATGTCGCAGCCGAGCTTGATGTGCTGGAGTCGATCTTTCGGCGTATGGGTATTGTTAGTGTCGTCCTACTGGTTGTGCTGTTCATCGTCTGGCGTTTGTGGAGACGCCGCCTATGCTGGCGGCGTCTCCACAAACGCCGCCTATCCCGCCTCGCGCATTTGCGCACTGGTTGATTGCTTTGCCAGGATGTTCAAGCTATATTGTGCCTTGTTACACGGTTCTACAAGACACATTGTCAGAATTACCATAAATTGGCTTATACGCATTTTTGCTGATTCGACAGGTTCCTTCACCCATTTTTAATAGCCTTTGATGAAGGATTGCTCTCTACTGAGGGCGTTAATGATGATGATGGAAGGAGTCCGCCCTCATGAAGAACGCTTTATTGCTCCCTGATCCAGATGTATTGGTCCTGCTTGACATTGAAATCGAGACATCCAGCCAAACGATTACTGCCCGAGCTCAAACGTCATCCTCACAAGCCAGATGCCCTCTGTGCCAACATTTCTCGCATCGAGTCCAATCACATTACTCCCGTATGTTTGCTGATCTTCCCTGCTCTGGGCACCAGGTTCGCTGGCTCATCCAAGTTCGTCGCCTTTGGTGCGACAATGGAATGTGCGAACTCAAGATTTTTACCGGGAGGCTTCCTACCTGCGCTCCGGCATACGCTCGTCGAACTGTCCAACAAGCTACGACATTATGTGAAGTTGCCTTTGTCCTCGGGGGAAGGCTGGTGAACGAATGGTTGTGTTGCAAAAAAGGACGCCGATCTGGTACAGTGAAGGAAAATGAGCGAAAGAGATCCCCTTATGGCAGAGCAACACCCCTTCAAATGGCGTCACTTCCAACCCGACATCATCCTCTTGTGCGTGAGGTGGTATCTCCGTTATGCGTTGAGCTACCGCGATCTTGAGGAAATGATGGTGGAGCGAGGACTCTCTGTCGACCATACCACCATCTACCGTTGGGTTCAGCTCTACGCCCCTGCATTGGAAAAGCGCTGCCGTCCTCATCTCAAGACGACCACTCATTCGTGGCGGGTGGCTGAAACCTAAGTAAAGGTGCGCCGCTTCGGCGCTTGTGATGATTCCATCTCGAGGATGGCAAGGTTGAAAGCAGATGACCTTGAGGACGACTGGCCGACCTGGCGTCGAAAGACAAAGGGGAAAGTAGCATGCTTGTAAAGCGGCGGAACACGAAGATAGGTAGTGTAGTGCGCCGCAAGTCCTGTCCGCATGGTGAAGCTTGAATGAGTTGAACCCAAGTTCCCAACGATGTGTAGGTCATCCATCGCAGCCTATCTGAAGCGATGACACTGGAATACCTCTCAGACTTTCACGGAGAGGGAACGCTTTCTCCAGTGAGTGACCAGTAGTGAACTGGTTGAAGGGGACGAAATGGGCACCTAAACGGACTGAACGTCTCACAGGCGCAAATGCGGGATCGCCTAAGGGATGAGAATCCGATGGCGACGGAGTTGCCATAGTAGTGCGCCTTTGTGCCACAAATGTCTCCCTTACCCGTCGGGGTAAGCTCACTAGAGCAAGGTGAGTAACACAGCGACTTACCCGTTCTCATAGAGAGCGGGGACACCTTCACCCGAAAGGCGTGGGGGGAAAATAGCATGTCGTGTCAAAGGTGAGTGAAGCTCCAGTCCCAGGAGCCAGAGGCTCATCAGTGAAGCTGTATAGGGTGAAGTCTTGATTGGCTGAATTCAAGTCACGGCGGAAATGGAGCAGCCCACAGGAGAAGGGACTATCGCCTGTGTCCAACGTGTAGGGGAACGGTACTACTTTCCCTACAAGCTCTCGTTGGAGCCAGCCCTCACGGAGAGGGAAATGACGAAATGGGCACCTACGTACAGACTGAGACATTTGATGGAACTAAGGGATCGCCTAAACCCCGTAAGGGGCATGGTGACGGAGCGACCATACGAGTTGGGTATGTACCCAGCAAAGGGTTGCAGGAGGCCACACTCAAAAATGGTGGTTGACACGGATGTGTCAGAAGACCACTGTGGGAGTGGTGTTGAAAAGACACTGGCCTCTGGAGAGCTTCATGCATCGAAAGGGTGCACGTGGAGTTCGGAGGGGAGGGGTTGATGCTCCCGAGCAATCGGGACTTGGCCTCTTACCCTACGTGCGCCCATGTGGCACAAGAATCTCTCTCACCCGTCGGGGTGGGTCCACTGAAGCAGTGTGGATAAACCAGCAACTTACTTTCGCTCGAAAGAGTCGAGGGGACCGTAGCATGTTGTATCAAAGGCGAGTGAAGTCCTAGTACCAGGGGCCAGAGGCTCGTCAGGTAAGTCGTGTATGGTGAAGACTGATTGTCTGAAGCCCAGTCAAGGCGGAACCGGGGCAGCCCACAGGAAACGGTACTAGCGCCTGTGTTCGACGTTGCCGGGAACGGTACTACTTCCCGACAAAGCTTCCGTCGGAGCCTACCCGTAAGGAACGGGAAAAGACGTAAAGGACACCTGGAGCACGAACTGAGATTCTTGGAGGCAACTTGGGGTTGCCCTAACCACCGCGAGGTGTATGGGTACAGAGGGACCGAAGTAGTCGCGGAAGTCACGCCCCGCCGGGGCCTGTGAGAAAGACACAGACAGGGCGAAGGGTCCCAGGAACTCGTCTCAGCGGCAGAGGTTGGCCTGGATGGGCCACACGATCTTTGCGCAACGAGGCAAAGGGTTCTGGAGAGCTACAGTGCCATGAAAGTGGCCCGCTGGGTTCGGGAAGAGACCGTTGGAAAAGGGCTGAGTCCAGGAAACCACCTGAAACATCAGGCAGGTCAGGACAGCATCAGTACCTCGCTGGCGGTCTACTTCATGCCAAATGCCCAGGGGAATTCCTGGGACACGACGAAGGGGAATAGGGAGTATCGTCGGGAACCGGGAAAGGGACGCGTAATGCGGAGAGCCAACTCGGAAGAACGGCGAGAAACTGGAGAGCCGTGTGCTGAGGAAACCTGCAAGCACGGTTCGGGGGAGGGCCGATGGAAAAGGGCTGGCCCAGACACCACCAGATGTATTCTGGCAGGTCAAAGCGATGACAGTACCTCGCCAGCGGCCTATCCTACGTCAAAGGAGCGTGGATGTATCTCTACCGGGCGGTGGACTCCCAGGGAGCACCCTGGAGTTTCTTTTGAGTTTATCGCGAGATACCGAGGTCGCTAAACGCTTTTTCGTCAAAGCGTTGACTCGACGGTCGGTTCCGCTCCTCACGCTTGTCTGATCGAAGAGACGGTGCCCCAATCCAAAATGGGAGCTGACGCTCCCACCACTCAGTCAGTTCCTCGGGTGATCACTGTCGATAAGAATGCGGCCTATCCCAAAGCCATTGCTCACCTGAAAGCTGCCGGAATACTTCCCGCATCGGTCGAACTGAGGCAGGTGAAATATCTCAACAATCTAATCGAGCAAGACCACCGGTTCATCAAACGGCTGACTGAGCCTGGGATGGGCTTTTTCTCGTTCGAGACGGCCTGGCGAACACTGCAAGGATACGAGATGATGAACATGATGCGGAAAGGGCAAGTCAGAGGGGTGAGCACAGGAGACATCCGCAGGCAGATCACCTTCATCGCCCACCTGTTTGGAGTGGCTGCCTATTTTACCTGCAACCGATTGCGAACGACCGACGCAATAACTGCCACGAGCAGGACTGCCACAATCACAACTAGCGGGAACCAGGTGGGGACGTGAAGATCGTGGAAGATAAGTGGCAGGAGCATCTTTATGCCAACGAATGACAGAATAACTGCCAGGGCAAAACGCAGATAGTAGAACTTATCCACAAGGTTTGCGAGGACGAAGTACAAGGACCGCAGGCCGAGAATTGCAAACACATTCGAGGTATAGACGATGAAAGGGTCCTGCGTGATCGCAAAAACGGCGGGGATTGAGTCAACGGCGAAAATGAGATCGGTTGTCTCTACGACAATCAGCACCAGTAAGAGTGGGGTTGCATATAACGTGCCATTGCGACGGATCAAAAACTCTTTCCCCTCGTGATCCGACGCGATTGGGAAGATGCGGCGGGCTAATCGTAGCACAGGATTTTTCTCTGGCTCGATATCACTTTCGTCATAAAAGGCCATGCGAATGCCTGTGTAGATCAGAAAAGCTCCGAAGATATAGAGAATCCAGTGGAACCTTTCTAGCAGAAATGCACCTGCAGCGATCATTGTACCACGCATGATCAGTGCTCCCATAATTCCCCAGAAAAGCACACGGTGCTGGTAAATCCGCGGAACCACGAAGTAGGAGAAGATCAGCACAAAGACAAAAATATTGTCGGTGCTGAGCGATTGTTCAATTAAGTAACCAGCCAGAAATTCTAGTGCCTTGTTTGTGCCCAGAAAGAAATAGACGCCAACATTGAAGATAAGGGCAAGCAAAACCCAGACCACGACCCAGATAAGCGCTTCTTTAATGGAAGGGATGTGCTCTTTGCGATTGAATATCCCCAGATCTAGCGCCAGCATCGCCAGGACAAAAACGTTGAAGCCTATCCAAAACCAGATTGATATCGTCACGCCCCTCTCCTCTCCAAACCTGATATCGTCACGTCCCTCTCCTCTCCAAACCTGATGTCTTATGCGAGAATGATTATCTATGTCGTGGTGAAATCCAACCGCTAAACAAGGCTGAATACCAGTATACAATCTGAAAGAGTGGGCATGCCGAAAGGAGCATACCGTGGAGTATGTAAAGACAACACAGGAATCGGATGTTCCTCCAAGATCGCGCAGGATCCGGAGGTACAAACGAAGTGATAAGGCGTCGCAGATTTACACTTTTTGCAACACAGCCTGTGGGACTGCTCTCCTCCACTCTCTTCTCAGATTCCTGAGGCTGAGCACCGTGGGATGGTGACGAAAAACGCGTTTTCTTTGTGATAATGATTCTTGTGCTGTAATTACCTGAACCATGTTCTCAGCTCAAAATTTTTTGCCACATTACCCTTGATCTTGTCCAGGAGTAAGTTAGCTCTGCCCTAGTCATGTCCCGTATAGCCGCACACGCCGACGCGCAGTGAGTTCACTACCGGTAGCAGTATGCCTTCTCCACATTCATGCTTTTCGGCGCATTCCTCACAGAGCCAACCTACTTCGTCGTAGATACATTCAGTGCCATACCTGCACGGCCTCTTTCCCACACACACTACAAGGAATGTGAGGTGGCTCATTTCTGGCTAAGAGCTGAATGGTCTTTTGTGTTGTCCTGGTTTCATATTCCGCTAGCACTTTTAAGCGTGCGGCCGAAGGCCGCCAACCCGCATCACACTCCCTACCCAGGCGAGCGCCACAGGTGCGAGAAGTCATGCCAACAGGGTGCCCTAGGCGGGGCACTTGCCGTTGTCACACCACCACTGTGCCACGCCAACGGTCTCGGAGTTGCCGAAGGGTCCCGGCTTATAGTTGTGTGTGCCCTTCTTATGAATCGCAAGATCGATCAGGTTGTAGAGGCCGATAAACGGTAACTTGTCCAGCATGGTCTGGTGAATCTGGTTAAAGACCTGCTGGCGCTGTGTGGGATCGGATATGGCCTGCTCTTTCTGGAAGAGTTGATCAAGGCTTGGATCGCAGAAGAAGTTCAGATTCTGCCCATGCGGTGGAATCTGATTACAGGCGAAAGAGGCGGCGTCATCGGGATCATAGGTATAGGAGCTGGCCCACTCCGCCAGGTCGTACTTTCCAGGCTGCCCACCATTGAGGAAGGGACCAAAGAAGGTACTACCGGGATAGTTGGTGATGTTCAGCTTGATACCAATCTTGGCGAAATCGGCCTGGATCAAGGCCTGGTCTTTCTCGCGCCAACGGTTGTTGGCCGTGGTCGAATACTGGAACTCCAGCCGTTGCCCACCTTTCTGACGTACGTTATCGCTGCCTAGCTTCCAGCCGGCATCATCGAGTACTTTGTTGGCGCCCGTGATATCAAATGGAGGGCACTGTAAGTCTTGCTGGTAGCCAGGATGATAGGCGGGACCATGATCGGTACACAGGGGAATGGCCTGTCCCAGGAGTGCTACCTTCTGTAATTGCTCGCGGTCAATAGCCATCGCCATCGCTTTACGTACATTAAGATCTTTGAAGATAGGATTATTAGAGTTAATGTGCAGGCCCTCATAGCTCGCAGAGGGGTTGGTCACGACCTCGTAGTTTGAAAGGGCCTTATAGGATGGTGTCTTGGTCACGTCCAGGAACCAGGCCGAGTCAGCGGTGCCGGACTGGAGATCCTTCAGGATGGTATCCTGGCTGGGAACGGCGCGGAAGACGATCTTATCCAGATAGGGTAGCCCCTGGGAGGCCAGGTAGTAATTGTCGTTACGTACAACGGTGTAGTGGTCACCAGGCTTGTTCTCCTTCATCTTGAAGGGGCCGCTGGTCACCTGGGGATTGAGTCCCTCAGTCTTCTTAATATCCCCAGGGTTCATGTTCTCGAAATGATGCTTGGGTAGGGGCGCGAGAGAGCCATCGGTCCAGGACGCGATAAAGGGGGCGAAGGGCTTTGAGAGGTGAAACGTGATCGAGAGCTTATCGGAAGAGACCTCTGCGGACTCGATCAGGCGGATGGCGACGGTGCTGGCAGCCGCAAAGCTTGGATTGCTCCAGGTCTTCCAGCTAAAATACACATCGTCGGCGTTTAGTGGTTGTCCATCGGACCATTTCAAGCCAGGCTTGAGGGTGAACTTCCAGGTTTTGAGGTCAGAGCTGATGCCGCCGTTCTGCTGCGTCGGCAGGACAGTGGCGAGCGCGGGATGAATCTGCCCTGAAGCATCACCTTCGAAGAGCGCGGAGTAGAGGGTTCCATTCACTATGGTCGCGAACGTCTGCACTGACGCGTTAGGAATGAGTGCGTCTGGTTCGTTGAACAAATCGTCGACCCAGATACCACCACGCTGGGGTTTACTACTATTGCTGGTAGTTGGCGTCCCCTGAGGGGCGCAGGCGCTGGCGAAGGGTATCAGCACCAAGGAGAGCGCGACAAGTATCGTCAGGAAGCGTGAACCAGGTCGTTTGACCATTTGATCCTCCTTGCAGATAAAGGCGAACAGGCAGTGCGTTGAGCCTGGCTGCATAGGCTTGTTCCCTTGTGCTTATGTTTACGCTACCTCTTCAACAGTTTGAAAATGCGTTTCCTTTGCCGCTGGCTTGCTTGGTGATACATATGTATCTTAACATACAAACGAGCCTTTATTGAAGTCTAATGGGTCAACTCGCAATTGAACACCAGGAGGGAAGCGGAGGTGATAGAATAGGGGGAGAAAGAAGGAATACGTCAATGGCTCACTTCCAGAAACATCCCCTGCGTGCTTTCAGCAAACAAGAAGAGCAAGAGTTGCAGCGCATCGTCAAGGCCAGCAGTGAACGGATAGACGTGGCGCGGCGAGCCAAAGCGCTGCAGGCAGTAGCGGCCTCGCAGTCTTTTCCGCAGGCAGCATTGGTGGCAGGCTTTAGAGAGGCACGCAGTGTGCGCGAGTTGGTCAAGCGCTTCAATGAGCACGGTTTGGCCGCGCTTTCGATTGCTGCTGGCCGTGGGCGCAAGCCGACCTACACGAGCGCGCAGCAGGCGCGTATTCTGCAAGAAGTACAGAAGACCCCAGATCGCCAGACCGATCAGACTGCTACCTGGTCACTCGCCTTACTGCGCAAGGCACTGCAAGCCTCGGATCTGCCTCACATCGCCAACGAAACCATTCGTCAGGTGCTGCATGGGTCAGGCTACAGCTATCAGCGAACACGCACTTGGTGCCGCACCGGCTACGCGCCGCGCAAACGCAAAGGCGGCACGGTGACGACCTATGACGAGCAAACACTGGAAAAAAAGACTGATCGAGTTGGCGTGCGAGCACGCAGAAGCTGCCGGGATCGTGCAACTCAATGAAGATGAAGCTGGACCGTATCAGGCCATCCCACAGCCTGGCGCGTCGTGGCAACCAGAGGACCATCCCCTGTTGCACCCCCACGAGTACGAGCGCGGGGGCACCGCCAAACTGCTGACCCTCTTTCGTCCGACCACGGGTCTCTTGCGCGCCAAAGGTGTCGTCTCGGCAACCAATGCCGTCTTGCATCCCTGGCTGAAAGAGCAACTCTCGGAGGTGTTGGACGAATTGGAGAAAAAGCAGCCAGCAGAGACCTTGCCGCCAGAAGCAGAGCGGGCGCACTATGCGCAGTGGAAAACGTGGTTGACTCAACACTCTTGTGAGGAGAGCACTGATAAATCTCATCTTCTTCTGTTTTCTACACGCTCTTTCGTGCATACGCAAGATTCGTTGCCGCAAAAAAGCCTCGCTTTCCGCTACACCCCTGACTGCGCTACAGAGGAAACGCTCCTCAACGTTTCCTCCCCGAGGCAGCAGGCTGCGTGAGCGGAGTCCTGGATGTGGAGGAAAGGGATACGAACCTTGTCCCTCTGATCGTTGAGCTGCTCCTCTGTGCATCGCATGTGCATCGCGTCTTCGTTTCAGCACAGGTGCTCAACACGCACCCTGGAAACAAGAGCTCACGAGGTGAGAGTGGACTCGGACGCAGGTGCTTTTCATTCCCGCTTACGTTGCCCCTCATACAGTTCATGATGTTGCTGTGGGTTGACAAATGCCTCAACGAGATTGAGAGGCAGTGGAAACACCACCGTCGAGTTATTCTCCACGGCGATATCAGCGAGTGTCTGCAGGTAGCGCAAGTGCAAAGCACTTGGGTGCGTGCTGAGGACTCCTGCAGCCTGGGCCAGTTGGGTTGCCGCCTGCAATTCCCCTTCCGCATGAATGATCTTCGCACGCTTTTCTCGCTCGGCTTCTGCCTGTTTGGCCATGGCTCGTTGCATGTTGGCAGGCAGTTCAATATCCTTTGTTTCCACCACCGTCACTTTGACTCCCCAGTGCTCCGTACGTTCGTCAATGATTTCCTGTAATGTTTGATTGATCCGTTGTCGCTGTGCCAGGATCTCATCGAGATCAGACTGCCCCAGGACATTACGGAGCGTCGTTTGTCCAATCTGGGTCGTGGCTTGCAGAAAGTTTTCTACGTTCACGACAGCAGCCGTTGGATCAATGACATAAAAGTAGATGACAGCCGTGACGCGAATGGTGATATTATCACGGGTAATGACCTCCTGGGGAGGCACGTTCAGCGTGACAATGCGTAAGTCCACCTTGACCATACGCGAGATCAAGGGCGCAATCCAGAACAGTCCAGGGCCTTTCGCTCCAGTGAGTCGTCCCAGAACAAAAATCACGCCGCGCTCGTATTGCTGCACCACACGTAGGCCTGAGAGTCCAATCAGCACAAGTACGAGCAGCACAAAGGCAAGCAAGACCATCACGTCCCTCCTTCTACCGTGCGAGAAGACGCTTCGAGAGAAGCATGCGCTTCCCCTCTCCAGCGAATGAAGACAATGGACAATTCATAGAGCTCCGACATGGTCACCCCCCAGGATGACAGGGTTCCAGACTTCTGATCCTGGCATGAGAAACGTCGCGTTTCCCCAGAGCAGTATATGCATCACCCTCCGTTTGCGTTGAAGCGCCATTGGCGTCACCACACCAATCTGCGCCAAAAACATCAGTATCAGGGGAATCTCAAAAGCCAGGCAGAATGTGAGCAGAAACATGGTGATACAACCAACGTAACTATGCGCCGTAAGAAGACTGGTAACGCTCTCTGATGCAAAGGCCGCGAAGAAGCACAAAACACCAAGACAAAGGCAAACGCGCGGCATTTGCGAGATCTTTGTTGAAGACAGATCACTGTAATGCATGTCCAGGTCTGGTAGAGCACCACTGGAAGAGCGAAGAGGAAGCCTACTGCCAGTGAGCGTGTGAACACGACCAGCAATCCTTCCGTGCTGCCTGTGACAACCAGCGAACGAGGTGCCAGTGTGAACCCTTTCATGTATTGCGAGAAGGGCCACGTCAACAAATGGACAATCTGGGCACGGAAGAGAAAGGCGATCAAGGCACCTATACCAATGGCCACGAGTGACTTCAGGATACCCCAACGTCGCTCCTCTAAGATGGAGACCAGTGATTGTGGGGGAAATGTTCGCCCTCCCCTTGCTGCTGTGTGTTGTTTCTGGATCTGTCATGTGACCATTTCAACTAACGCAACAGTCTGTTTGCAAATGCTGTTTTTGAGAGGTTAAGCACGAGGTGGATCTGGTAGATCTGCCGTTCGCCGTTCCTCCTCTTCTACGGGACCTCTGGGTAGCTTCTTCTCTTCTGGTGCGGAGGAAAGACCGCTCAGTCCTTTCTTGAAGGATTGTATGCTTTTTCCGATTGCGGCTGCCATTTCGGGCAGTTTTTTCGGCCCAAAAACAAGGAGCGCAATCGCCAGCAAGAGCAGGAGCTCAAATCCACTTATGTTTGGAATCATCGCCTGTCTCCTTCCTCTCCTGTAGGAGTGAAGTAGTGATAGACGTTCTCTGCATCTTTCTCTTTTCCCTCTCTTCACATCGTATGATAACAAAGAAATCTGAGAATCAAGGAAGATGAAGGTAAGATCACACTGAAATTTCTATCGATATGTGTCTATGAGGTATTGTCAAGTGGTATTGTCAACTTGACCAAGTAACTGAAGAGTTTTTAAAAAAGATGGGAGAAGGACAGGAAAGAAGCGGAGGATGGGAGATCTGTACTAGGAGATAGAGTCGTATTAAGCGGCAGTTTTCCATCTGGTTATCTCGTTCCGAATCAGAAAACGATCCTGCACGAGGACACGGTAATCCCTTGCAGTGAGGCGGTGCCGTTTGGGCCGAAAGTGATCCAAGATCGGTCCAAAGGCCGAAAGGAAGCGCTACGTATGGCTAGGTGATTTGAAACAGCGCATAGTTCGCTCGCGTTGTCTCGTTGGTTGATGCGAACGTTCTGCTCGATTATGTAAGCCCTTGTGTTGGCGGCGCTCGACACTGCGCAGAATTTCCCTCTTGGCCGCAGCGTAGCTGGCCAACTTGTCGGTGATAATGACCTGCGGCACATATTGCAGCCCCTTGAGCAGCTTGCGAAAGAACTTCTTGGCAGCGTTCTTGTTGCGCCGACTCTGGACAAAGATAGCAAGCACGTTGTCATCCTGATCAACGGCTCGCCAGTGATTGTGGGTTTTCCCATTGATAGTGAGAAAGACCTCATCAAGATGCCATTTGTCGCCAGCCTTGCTACGACAATGCTTCAGTTCATTGGCATACGTCTGTCCGAATTTCAAGCACCACTGCCGCACCGTTTCATAGGTCAGCACGACTCCATGTTCAGCCATGACCTCTTCGATATCACGGAAACTGAGGGAAAAACGAAAATACAGCCAGACGCAGTGACTGATCATCCCAGGCGGAAAGGGGTCGCCTCTGTAATTGGGAGCAGTGGTAGGTGTTTTCATAAGACTATTTTAACACTGTGTCCAGCTACGTTCCCGAGTTGACAATACCCATCGGATACTGATTTCTCATGCCTTACTTTCTGATACCCTCCTGCGTTGCCAGAGACTTGGCTGATCGGGTGGGGGCAAATGGCTCAGGATATACTGTCCAATAGCAAAAGCCGCATGAGGTCGGCTGAGTCGCAGTGCATTTTCCCGGCGGTGGGGCAGTAGTAGTGAACCGGGCTGGAGTAACCGGCGAAGCTCATCGACAATCTCCCGAGGACGCTGTGCCAGGATTCCAACAGCGTTGTGTTCAACGAAGGCAATATTGCCTGACTCTGGGCCTGGGATGTGTCCACACAAGATAATGGGTAAACCGCAGGCGAGCGCCTCGCAGATCGTTCCTGGCCCAGCTTTAGTCACGATGACATCGGAAATCCGCATCAGATCGGGCATATTCTCTACAAAGCCAAAAAGGTGCATCGGCACCTGGAGTCGGGAACGGATGCGCTGAAGGCGGGTATGCAACTCCTCGTTGCGTCCAGCTACTACAAGCAGTTGTACGGGCAAACGTGCTTGCGAGATGGCACGTACTGCTGTATATAATCCTCCCGCCCCCTCGCCACCTCCGACCAGTAAGACAACTGGAAGATGAGGTATGAGGCCAAGGCGTTCAGATATATCGTTCTCCTGTTTTGTTGTACAGGTAAACTGGGGATGAATGGGCAGACCAATTACGTGGACGAGGGAGGCGTCGATGCCCTTCTGGGTTGAAAAAGCTTTGGCTTGCTCGGTGGGAACGACGTAGCCGCTTGCGCCCGGAGCGAACCAGGCGGTGTGAACGCTGATAAGATCAGTTACCACCGTCACAAATGGAATCGGCACGCCCAGTTTGCGCAATACTTGCAGCGTAATATAATTGAGCACGGGATGGACCGAAACGATGATATCTGGCTCTATATTTGACATCAGATGATGCAAGCCGCTTTGAATGAAAGGGCTTCCCAGAGCGGTGGCAGCTTTGACCATGGCTTCATGGTTCATCTGCTGAAAGAATTTCCCATGCAATTGTGGGCTTAGGCGAATCATCGGTGCGTACAGTTTGACGATTTCACGAAGAGGAAATCGGCTGCACTGCTCAAACACATCGACGATCTCAATGCGATAGTTTGGAGGAGAGAAAGTATCTATGAGGCAACCATACTCATAACCATCAACTGATGGTTGCATTTCTCGTCTCATGCTCTCGCTCCAGCGAGCATGCTCCTCCTGTGAAAGGAGTGTGATCGCAGAACCAATGGCATTGGCCGCGCTGCGATGTCCTGCTCCAGTATCAGCAAGCAAGAACAGGATGGTTCGTTGCAGAGTAGACACCAGCAGTGCTCCTCCTTCCCAAAAATCTGCAACGACAGAGGGCGATATTCCCTCTTCAGAAAAGGGCATCTTGCTTTCGAGCCTTATTCTCCACTCTATTCACGTGCAAATGCTCCTCTTTGTCACACACGCCACGAAGCCGCTTGGCTTTCTGTGCGTGTGTGAATAGAGCAGCAAAAAAGGCTGTGTTGCAAAAAATCAGGAAAGGAAGCAACGGATAGCGATTCCTCTTTCTTGTTCAGTTTAGGCGGCAACGCCGAATACTCTGGAAACAAGATCCACCTGGCGAAGGATATCTCCTTTGTCCACGTCTTTCACTTGTCCTTTTCTCGTCATGTGCATCACCTCATATCCTTGTAGGGTTCGCCAGGCAGTCTCAAACGAAAAGAAGCCCATCCCAGGCTTGGCCAATCGTTTGATGCGCGTGATGATCCTGTTCGATCAGGTTGTTGAGATACTTGCTTTGTCGCAGTTCACAGACCACTGCAAGCACTCTTGCCGCTTTTAATTCATGAAGAGCCTTAGGATACGAAGCATTTTTATCCACAATGGTGACTTGAGGCGTGGTCACATGAGGCGCAGCGAGAGTTCTTGAGAAGACGTCTTTGGCTGCTTGGGCATCCCGTGCCAGGCTGAGCAGGAATACCAGGCGATTCCCTTGAGAAGCTACAGCGCAATACACATACATCCAGATCCCACAGGTCCCAACATATAAAAAGGGTGCGGCCGCGCATGCGGACACCCGTATGGGGGCTTTTAGCATCCAGCGACATTTTTGGAAATATCTCAAATTTATAGAAAACGTTGTCTTTTTGGGAATGTTGGCCAACCATCAATTTGTTTTTATAGCAAGTGGAGCCGGCAAGTGGAGCCGGACCGAATTATCTTCATCACGTTCCACTATAATATTTTTAAGGAATGAGATTTTCAATGGAATATACCTATCTTGGCCGCACAGGACTGAAAGTTAGCCGCTTCTGCCTGGGCACAATGAATTTTGGCCCTCAGACCAGCGAGGTTGATAGCTTTGCGATTATGGATCGTGCTCTTGAGCATGGCATAAATTTCTTTGATACCGCCAATGTCTATGGTGGCAAAAGAGGCGAGGGCGTGACCGAGCAAATTCTGGGTCGCTGGTTTGCTCAGGGTGGTGGCCGCCGCGAGAAGGTCGTTCTGGCAACCAAAGTATATGGAGACATGGGTGAGTGGCCCAATGATTCCAGGTTGTCGGCGCGCCATATTCGCCAGGCCTGTGAAGCCAGTCTGCGCCGTTTAAAAACTGATCACATCGATCTCTACCAGATGCACCATATCGACCGTCAAACACCCTGGGAAGAGATCTGGCAGGCCATGGAGCAACTGGTGCGCGAAGGTAAAGTCACCTACGTTGGCAGCAGTAACTTTGCTGGTTGGAATATCACTCAGGCCAATGAGATCGCCAAAAATCGTCATTTCCTGGGTCTGGTTTCAGAGCAGAGTCTCTACAACCTGAACGCGCGTATGATTGAGCTAGAAGTGATCCCGGTTTGTAAAGAGTATGGCCTGGGTATCATCCCATGGAGCCCGTTGGCCGGTGGACTCCTGGGTGGAGCACTACAAAAAACTTCTGAAGGCCGACGCGGCGATGCTAATGTGCAGAAGCACATCGAGAAGAATCGCTCGAAACTAGAGGCTTATGAAGAGCTCTGCGCTAAACTCGATGCCGAGCCAGCTCATGTAGCCCTGGCCTGGTTGCACAGCAATCCAGTGGTAACGGCTCCCATTATCGGACCGCGCACCATTGAGCAACTGGATGGCACAATGCGTGTACTGGACATTCACTTGAGCGAAGAGACCTTGAAACAGCTCGACGAGATCTTCCCTGGTCCAGGTGGACAGGCACCCGAGGCATATGCCTGGTAACTACTTGCTTCCCAGTTAAAATTAGACAAAGATCCCGGCCAGGTTAGCATATCTGGTCGGGATCTTTGTCTATCTACTGATAGGTTATTCGTCTGCGCAACTATCTTATTCATGATTTGAAAGCAACAAAAAAAGCACATCGTTCAATGATGTGCTTTTTTGAGAATTGGCGGAACCGACGGGGGATTCGAACCCGCGGTCTTCTGCGTGACAGGCAGATACATACACGTCCCCATAGTCATTTTGGTTTTGAGCATCCTTCTTTCTTGGAAACAAACAGGAAAAATGGAAAGAGCACTATTCAAATGCTCCGTTCGTTAAGTGCAGTAGCAAAACGGATTGGCTTCTAGAACCGGATCATGCGATAAGCCTGCTTGTTTTTGTTACTGGTGGATTTAACAAAAGCAGCATTAGCCTTTGAAAAAATCCGCGTTGATCTTAATATACTGGTTCCATTCCTCGGGAACGGCAGATTCCTCGAAAATAGCCGTCACCGGGCAGACAGGTTCGCATGCGCCACAGTCAATGCACTCGTCAGGATTGATATAGAGTTGCTCGCTGGACTCGAATCCCGCCTCGCTCTGAGTGGGATGGATGCAGTCTACCGGGCAGACATCGACACAGGAAGCATCTTTCACACCCACGCATGGCTGGGTAATTACATAGGTCATAGCTACGATATCCTCCTTTTGGCTCGCCATGTGAGAGAGACTATTGATCCCTGGTACATGACGGCTACGTGTTTAGTTGTTGGTGGTGTTGGCACTAGGGACAAGCGAACGTTCCAACGGAACGAGCTGGCAACGTTCACGACATCATGGGCGAATCCATCACAAGGAAGGGACAAGAAGCAATTCCCCTACCTCATTTTAGGGCAGAGATGCAATGAGCCCCGAATTTACAATTGTCGAGCACTGGAGGTTGCCTCTAGAGAAGCCATAAGATTTGTCAATAGTTCCTTGTGGGGGAAGCTGAGCTTAGAAAGGCACCAAGCCCCTTCTTAGCTGCCCTAGAGAGAGCGGCCAACCTGAGCATAATCCCAAGTGGGTGGGGGCTACGGGCCCGTAGCCCCCACCCAGACTTTGCCGGGATCGTAGTCCTCCTCCGTTTGCATCAGGTGCGTTGCCACAGCCACCATTTTGCGCATGACTGCCATGAGCGCGGACATCTTCTTGAGTCCACGCGCGACCAGATGCTGGTAATAGGCATCAAAGGCAGAGCCTTGCAAGGAAATACTGCGCAGAGCGGCCAAGTACAGCATCTGGCGCAGCAAGCCACTGCCTTGTTTCGAGAGCTTGGGGTGGCCTTTCCATTGGCCGCTCTCGCGGATCTTGATATCCATGCCCGCGTAGGCGATGGCTTGATCGGTGCAGGCAAAACGATCCACCTCTCCCAGTTCTGCCCGTAACACCGCGATCGTCTTCGGCCTTAATTCTGGCATCTGTTGGAGCCCTTTGGTGCCTGGATCGGTGGTAATAAGCTCCTCCAGTTCCTGCTCCAGCCGCACCAGATTAGCCTGCGTATGCTCCAACTGATCGCAGAGGATGCGCAAGCTACTCGCACGGCCACACAAGGCGCGGCCACTGCTCACCGACTCTTTCGCCAGGATCACTAATTTCTGTGCCGTAGAACGCCCGAAATGCGGTGCGGGAACGGTTCGCAACACCTGGTGCACTGCAGCTTCGCCTGCCTCAGCCACAGCCTGGGCATGGGGATAGGCTTTGAGTACGGCCAGGGCGGTCTGTCCGCACGGATCAGCAAACACCTGAGTGAACTCGGGAAACAGTACCACCACTAATGCCTGGATCTGATTCTCGTAGCGGGCGGCTTCCTCGCTCAGTTGGGTTAAACTAAGCAAGTTTGTTACCTCCCTTGCTCGTCTTCAAAGTCGGACGTGACACTTTCGCGTCATCCGGCTCCTCAATAGCTTGGCTCTTGTCATGAGTACCTCTAACAGTTGAGGAGCCATCCTCTGCCGTTTTTCGATCGTGGCAATGTCGATGGAGGACTTGCCAGTTGACATAGGCATCTTTCCCTCCGAGTGAGCGGGGAATGATGTGGTCGAGTTCCAACAGGTCTCCATCTTTAAAGTGCAGTTTGCACCACGGGCATTTCCCTTGTTGCCTTTTGAGAAGTTGTGCTTCTCTGTCGGTCAGGTCAGGGTGTTTGCCCATGCGTGCCCCCCAATAGACCCAATCGCCATCGAAAGGATTTTTGTCTTCGCGGATTTTGACATGCCGATGGATATGGAATTGTTGGTGTTTCAACAATCGTGTCCCATCGAGTGTGGCAAAATCCCATTTAACGTCTTTCTTTCCAATCCGCTCATGAGTATGCCAATATTTGTTGGTAACCCAATCCACGGATTTGTTAGTATGGCGACGTTTCGCCCAACTCATGAGCTTTATCCAGGTCAGATGATCAGCTTTAGAAAACGTCTCACTGGCCATGCATCTGGCATAGTAATTGCACCAGCCTCGAATCATTGGATTGAGTTGTCCAATCACACTTCTCTGGTCCTGGGCTTTGCGTTGTTTAATCGCTTGTCCCATTGCCTTGAGATGTCGGGATATTGCTTCTTTGCTTGGCGTGATATGTGTTTTGAAGCCGAGTGGAAACGAGTTTGGGCTTCCCATCTTTCCCGTGTGTGTCTTCCCGACACGATATTGTTGGATGTGAAAGCCCAGGAAGTCGAAGCCTACATTCCCTTCATACCTTTCCAGTGTGTGAGTAATGCGCGTTTTGCTCGGTTTCAGTTCCAGGCCCATGTTTGCTAACCATTCATTCACGATCTGCTTCACCTGCTCAATAACCGCCAATTCTTGATGCAGCACCACAAAGTCATCAGCGTAACGTACGACAAAGGGCTTCCAGTTGTCGATGACTTTCCCGTTCAGTCTTTTTGACTTGGGAAAGTGCGAGCGTATGGCTGTTTCTAAGCCATGCAGCGCAATATTGGCGAGTAATGGCGAAGCGACTCCTCCTTGGGGAGTTCCTTCTTCGGACGGGAATAGGGTTTCCCCATCCATAATCCCTGCTTTAAGCCATGCCTTGATGACACGCTCTATTGCCGGGATGGTGGCGAGTTTGGTAAGCAGCGCTTGCTGATCAATTCGGTCGAAACATTTCGCGATATCCGCATCGAGCACGTACCGCGGCTTCTTGCTGATGACGCTGTATATTTCTTCAATCGCATCATGGCCTGAACGTCCTGGTCGAAAGCCATAACTGTTCGGCTCGAATTTGGCCTCCCATTCTGGCTCTAAAGCAAGCTTGATAAGAGCTTGAAGGCTGCGGTCTTGCAGGACAGGAATGCCCAACCCGCGCTTTTCGGTGGTGCCTGGTTTCGGTATCCAGACACGTCGCACAGGCTGGGCTTTGAGGTCTAGGTCCAATCGCAGGACAAGGGCCATCCGCTCGCTCGGTCTGAGGCGTTTGATCCCATCGATCCCGGCGGTGTTCTTCCCTCGGTTGTCCTGGGTAACTCTCCGTACTGCGAGACATTTCGCTGACCAGGATTTGAGTAAGAGTCTTTGGAGTGAGTGAACCGCCTTCGTCTCGCCACGAAGCGAGGCTTGATAGATACGCTTTTGGAGCTTGTACACTTGCCGTTCGATGGTTTCCCAGGGCAAGTGCTCCCATCTATACATGAAAGTGTTCATAGCGTGTGTACTCCTACTTAAGTCTCTATCATCCAGACTATCGTGTCTGCGTCGGCGTATCCTGGGTTTACTTCTTCACCCAGGCATTAGCTTCTCAGACAATCCTCCCATCATTGAGCTTGCGGTTGACACCTGCTCCACGTATCGACCTTCCGTGAAGAACCACAATGATGGTTATCCCGTTCCTGATATTCGTTTTCTGTAGCGTTAGGAAGGGCACTCTCCACCGGGTTTCTCAGGGGTGAACCCTGGTCATGCATACATTGCCAGGCCCCTATCCGGTACCATTTTGGTCAAGCCAATAGCTCACGTAGGCTTGTGTGCGCTAACGGTGGATTACCGTACCTTCGCTCGCGTTCTCCATAGCTACTTGCATGCAGGTCTCCTCTGGTGAGTTCAGGTTCTTCCTGCGCTCTTCCCGCTTCAGGGATTGATGGTCAGTCGCTACCCTGGGGAAGAGGCTTTTCCTCGTTCACAAAGGGTTGGGAATTGACAGGTATCGGTCTCACCCAACATCGAATATCAAGTTGTAAAGGTTTGTGGCCTTTCTCCTCATCCTCTATGCGAGAGCATAGTTTCGAGGAAACGGGTCGCACGTATGCAAACGCACCAATTCGCGGTATGTGGCAACCTGCTCCCCAGGAATATAGCCCACGCGCGCTTCGCCACTGAGCAAGGCGCGGGCTATGGTCATGGCGTCCAGCCGATCGGTCTTGGCGCGTAACCCCTGTTGCTGGTGAAAGTGATGCGTTTGTCCTGGATGCAGCAAGCGCATCTGGTAGCCTTGCTGCTCCAGTTCGTGGTAGAGGTTTTCATGATAGCGAGAGGTCGCCTCCATCCCAATCACGATCTGGTTCGGAGCAGCATCCAACTGGCTCAGTTTCTCCTCCCATACCTTCCAGCCCTCCCTGGCATTGGCAAAGGTGATTGACTTGACCACCACACTTTTGTCAGGGCGCGTGATGCAGCCCGAACAGGATTGGCTTCCGATGTCAATCCCACAGACGTATTTGACGTCGGCTCCCGAAGCTTCGGAAGCAGATGGAGTCGTCTCCATAGCACACCTGAATTTCTTTGATTCTCCCTCTTCCTTGGCCTTCTCTCCGGTGCCACCTTTCACCGGGGGCAGTCAACGGGAACCCCGACCAACCAGAGCGAGCGTCAGCTCATCTTGGATCGGCACTCTGGCTCTGGCAACGGCCTTTCGCGTCGCCATGGGCTGGTGCAACAAGCCTCATAGACCCTTGAAGCTCTGGCGGGCGGGGAGCTGTCTCTAGAAGGAGGTCACTGCTGTTCACAGGCCTCTAGCGGTTACTCAGGCTCTCCCACTGCTCCCAAATTATTATATGAGCGGTTTTCCCAGGCGGTCAATGGTTACTGCTCATGCTTCGCGCCATTTGCTCATTCTTCGGATCTGCCCACGGGGTGCGCCACGAGATGCGTTTTTGATTGAGATGTCTTCACAGGACCGTTTCATGCCCCGGCTTTTTGCTGGCAAAGGATCAGAATAACCTCTGCCCTATGAAACGAGAGAGCAGCGAAGAACGCTCTCAAGCCAAATCACTGCTGAGCTACATCTCGTTGCGCATCCCGTGGGACTTATGAAGAAGCACTGATAACTTGTTCTGTCAACTCGCCAATTTTCCACCACTCAATAAGACATTATCGGTGATCCTCCATCCCCCATGGGTGGTGCAACAAGCTGATCCAGGGAAGAAAGCTGTAAGCAAGCGACGGAGAATCCATGGAGACCAACGAAGCAGGGAGGGAAAGAGCGTTCACTCCTTGCAAACATACCATACCATATGGTATGACGTGAGGAAGAGAAATGTGTTGAGCAAAGGGAGGAACCGTTCATGGCGCAACTCAGCAGACGCAGATGGCTCGAGGAAGGGCTCGCCCTGCTTGAAGAGGCGGGTGCCGAAGCTCTCACGATCGAGTCCTTAACCAGCCGACTCGGGGTGACCAAAGGGTCCTTTTACCACCACTTCGCCAATTTCCAGGACTTTAAGCAACGGTTGCTGGAGTTTTGGGAAGAAGAGGGAACACTTCGCATTATCCAATGGGCAGAACAGGAGGATTCACCACCAGAAAAGCTGGCACGGGTGATACGAGCGAGCTTACATCCTCCTCGGCTCGATGTGACTCTGCGCGCCTGGGCCTTACAAGATGAACAGGTGCGCGTTCACCAACAGCGCATCGATCAGCAGCGGCTGGCGTATTTGGAAGCGGTAGTCTTTGCCACCAGGGCCGATCGTCTGTACGCACAGTCTCTTGCCAGAGTCCTCTACAGTCTCTACGTGGGCAGCCAGCATATCATTCCCCCCATTGAGGGCGAGGATCTGGGCGCTTTATATCAGCTTGTCCAACAGTGGTTTGCAAAGGAGAGTCAGCAATGTTTGTCGTGATCTATACTCATGGCCCGGCCTGGCAACCTGGGAAGACGGTGTCTGAGCAACCCTTTTATCGTGAACATGGCAGGTATATGAAACAGTTTTTTATGGCCAGGAAGCTGCTTATGGGCGGTGCTTTTGTGGACAATCAGGGCGGTCTGGGCATTCTCGATGTCGCGAGCGAAGCGCAGGCGCGGGAGATCGTCGTACACGATCCCGCGGTGCTGGAGCGGGTTTTTGAACCGCACCTGCATCCCTGGCATGCCTACTTCAATCAGTATCAAGCGCAAAGTGCTCCATCAGGAGAGTGCTCATCGGGCGAGAAGGAGGTCTTGCCATGACAAACCCAACACGGTTCTGTCAGAACTCAGATCACAGAAGTTCGTCAAGTTTACAAAAAGTTGGGCTTGAAAGCCCCCGCGATTCCATCCGGGGGATGAAAAGCCGTTCCTTGTTTGGGGCTCTCTCCCTGACACTTTTTAGCTCATGTAGAACATCTTCAAAGAGGGAAGAAGTGGAGGGAGAGGCGTATCTAGACTCTGATATAATGAACAGCAAAATGAAGGAGAGGAGCCCTACCGCATGAGTGAGAACTGCGTTTTTTGCCAGATTATTCACCATCAAGCCCCAGCCTATGTGGTGACAGAAGATGAGCACATTATCGTCTTTCTTTCCAAAGAAAATCACCCGCTGGTCGTGCCCAAGCAACATATTCCCACTATTTATTCCTTGGATGACGTAACTGGTGCCCACATCATGAGAGCAGCAAGAGAGATCGCTCGTGCTGTCAAACTGGGACTGGAGTGCGAAGGGATTTACCTGACGCAAGCTAATGAGTCAGCTGCTGGTCAAGAGGTCTTCCACTTTCATCTGCATATCTACCCTCGCTGGCGCGCTGTCGATTTTCGCTCACAGCAGACCGCCCACCACATCAGCAAGGCAGACAAGCAGGAGACCTTGCAGAAGATCACCGCATCCCTGTACAGAGAGCAATAGTCTCGGCGCATCAAAAGCGAAGAGAAAAACGCCATTTGACCGACGAACCTCGAAATAATAAACATTTCTTACGTTCGCAGAGACGAGAGGAGTTGCCCGCAAGATCTAACAGATACAGCCTGCCAATGCGGAAAATGCTCTTGTCGCGGCGGTCATGGCGATCATAGCGATCGCGTTTGCCATGATGCATACAGGAGGCAGCCCCATGAACCAGCCACCAGACGGCGAGAAAGAGCACGAGCAGCATCCGATCGATGCGATCCAACCGGCGCACATGACAGCTTTCCCACTGCCACCCACGACTCTTCAAATCCTGGAAGGTGGATTCCACTCGCCACCACAAGCGATACTCTCGCAAGCGGGCTCCACCTGCGGGACGGTCAGAAATGACCAGCAGAGCTTCTTCCTCATGCGGGTCCCAATAGGCACTCAGGTTGGTCTCAAGCTGTTCCTCCTGCCATAACCGAACGCGTCCATAAAACCGCGAGCCTTGCGTGGCGACCACATCGCAGACCCGACGAGAAGGCAAGAGATGACCAGCAGGCGCGTAGGGCTGGCAGGTATGATGGGCACAAATTCTGAAGAGGTAATGCCAGCCGTATTTCTGACAAAGAGCGACCATCGGAGAGCAGCCAAATGCGCTATCGCCAAGCACAGTGCATTCCGCCTCGCCGATGTGAGGAGCCAGTCGCTTGAACAGCTCTTCAATGCACTCCCACAAGCCTTGATCCCACCTTTGCCAGCCTGGCATGACTTTCCATACCAGCGGTAAAACGCGAGAATGGTGCAGCAGACCGATGTAAATCACTTGCGCATGCTCTTCATAGGAGGTGAGATCGATGACTAGGCGCAACGGGCCTCGCCGAAAAAAGGGCAGCACTTGGGCAAGCAGCGCGTCCCAGGTCTTCTCCGTCTCAATACGCTCATTGCTTAAAAAGCGCTCCAGACGACGCTCGATGCTACTCGCCTTCGCTTCACTCTCGGCTAACAACTCTTCGGCCACGACTGGGATCACCAGACTCCGGGCTTTGATCACTCCGACCACAAACAGCGCAAGCGTTTTGCTTTGATGCCCATGCAAGTGCGTAAAAAATTCCTTGACCTGGTCCTGCCACACAGTCCATAATGGATTCCTCATGGAGATTGTCCTCTTTCAGCTCACATTTCTGCTTGTAGGACGATCTCTTCTGTTCGCCGACCTCCTCCCAGACACAAAAGTCCTCTCTCAAGCTGCCAGGTACTCGGTGATGCGTGCGTCTCACCCCTTTTGCTCTTATTTACTCGTTATCTTCCATTGAAAAAGTGTCAGGGAGAGAGCTTGTTTGGGGGGGAGGTGGCTCTCACGGGTAGGTATGTGTTGAGAGAGCCTGGGGAGAGGTGGGAGAAGCAAGAAAAAGAGGAATAAAGCAGACGGATCGCTAGAGCCTGCCGATAGAAAAAGAAGAAACCGTTTCGAACTTTGACTTACAAGGGGAAAGCGATGTCTTCTCTTTCTACGATACCACAGTGGCAAGGGGAGGTGCAGAAACACTTGCCGAGCTTGAGCCTGCCCCAGGCGCGGGTGATGGGGTTGTGGAGCTACGCGATGGTGTTCACCAAGAGCAGTGGGATCACGCAGGTCAGCAATTGGTTAGCCAATGTGTTGCAGTGTCCGCGTGGGCGGCTGCGTCAGCGCTTGCGGGAAGCGGAGTACGAAGCGTCGGCCAAACGGGGAGCCAGGCGACGGGAGGTGAAAGTGGAAGAGTGCTTTGCCGATTTGCTGCGGTGGGTCATCCAGAATTGGCAAGGGAAGCACGAATTGGCGCTGGCGCTGGATGCAACGACACTGGGAGAACGGTTCACGGTGCTCTCGATCAGTGTGGTGTATCGTGGGTGTGCGATCCCGGTGGCCTGGCACTTTCTGCGGGCGAAGGAGGCAGGAAGCTGGCAAGAGCCTCTCGAAGCGCTGTTGCAATCCTTGCAAGGAGCGATCCCTGTGGACTGGAAAGTGCTCGTGATGGCAGATCGCGGATTGTACGCGCCCTGGCTGTACCGGGCCATCCAGCGCCTAGGGTGGCATCCGATGCTGCGGGTCAAAGAGGGAATGAGCCTGCGGGCGGTGGGCGAGGAGACGTTTCGCCCGATTGGGGAGCGCGTCGTCCGCCACGGGCGCAGATGGAGTGGGCGAGGGGTGTGGAGTGAACAGGGGACGCCGAGAGAGGGAACGGTGCTGGTGCGATGGGAGAGGGGATATGATGAGGAGTTGGCGGTGGTGACGGATCTCTCGGGAGAGGAAGCGGAGGGGGCGTGGTACCAGATGCGATTTTGGATCGAAGACGAATTCAAGGATGAGAAACGCGGGGGATGGCGGTGGGAACAGACGAAAATGACCGATCCGGGGCGGGCCAGTCGGCGATGGTTGGCGATGGCGGTGGCGATGCATTGGGTCGTGCTGGTCGGAGGGGAGCAAGAGGTCAGGCAACAAGCAGAGAAGCGTCGGCCAAAGGCGGGAAGCAAGGGGAAAGTGGGTCGTCCGCGCAAGCAGTTCCATCGTCCCCGCGGGCGAGAACTGAGTTGTTTTGTGCGGGGGCAACAGGCTATCAGTGCAGCAGTCATGCGCGGGGAGAATCTGCCTATGGGCACGGGAGTAGGAGAGTCCTGGCCGAGGCAGGTGTATGCGGTGGGCAAGCCCCCCTCCAGTTGGGTGAAAAAGCGCAAGCACAAAGAAGAGCGTCAACGGCAACGCAAAAGCAAACAAAGCGAGCAGAAACGGCAGGAGAAAGTGCAGGCGCAGGCGCACGAGGCCGAATGCCGCGCTCAGCACAAAAACGCCAGAGCGCAACGCACACGAGAACAGGAGGAACAGCGCACACGGCATCGAGAGGAGAAAGCCCAGCGCGTGCGAGAACACGAAGCACACCGAGCGCAACGCACACGGGAAAAAGTGTCGCGCACGCAAGAACAGGAGCACGAGCACGAGAGGAAACGTGAGGCGCGGCGGCAGCGTCACGAGGAACAGGAGCAGATCCGCGCCCAACGCCAGCTGTGGCATGAGGAGTGTGCGCGCACACGGTACCAACGTCAGGTTCGCACCCAGGAGCGTGTCGCCCGCCAGGCCCAGAGCTTTCTTGATCCGGCGCATCCCGAACCGTCTCGGCAAGCAAATCCTCCCTGATCTACCTGATGAGGTGGCTCACCAAGGGTCTTCAATGAAATACCTACCCGTGAAAAGGGGGAGGTGGGGGAGCAATCGAGGATGGTTTCTCCAAACTTGACAGGAGCCGCTGGTTGTAGTACACTTGTTCTAACTCGCCGTGATCGGCACCGCGCTCTCGTCGGTGGCCGACATTCCCAGCAACGGGACTGATGCGGGGGTGAGTCGGACGAGAGAACCTCGTCTTCCCCCTGTGGGAACGCGACACTGGACGATGCGGCGAAAACGGTGCTGATCGGGTCGGGACGCGATCGTTTTGCGCAGATGGCAGGGGACGTGAGCTTTTGCATGTGCACCCCATGCAAAAAGACAGAGAGAGGCTGAGCACCCCATGAAGCGAGCCCGCGACCCCAACGTTTCTCCTCGAAGTGCCCCTGCACGTGGACTGGAGCCAGGAGCAGCGCTTGCGCGCTCACTTGGAGGCTGCTCGGCAGCTGTATAACGCGCTGCTTGGAGAAGCCAACAAGCGACTCAGGCGGATGCGTAACGATCCTGCCTGGAGCAAAGCCTGTGCCATTCCTCGTACTCACAGGCAAGAACGAACTCAGGCGTTTTCTCATGTGTGTACAAAGCATCACTTTTCGGAGTACGCCCTGCATGAGTACGCGAAACGTGCTCGTGCCTCCTGGATCGCTGATCACATTGACAGTACTATGGCCCAAACACTGGCAAGCCGGGCGTATCACGCGGTAGAGTAGCGTCTGTGTGGGCAAAGCCAAACGAGTCCGCTTTCGCAGTCAAGGGCGCGGCATCGATAGCGTCGAGGGCAAGCGCAACGATGTTGGCCTGCGCTTTCTCCTTGACCCAGGTGTGGGCGATGGAGGCTTTCTCCTCTGGAATACAGAAGTGATCCCGGCGATCATCGACTGGCGTGATCCTGTTGTCCAGCATGGTCTGCACCACCCCATCAAGTATGTGCGCCTGGTCCGCCGCAAAGCCTCCTCTCCACGAGCACAGGGCGCTGACCATGACGGCAACCGCTATGTCGTGCAACTGGTCGCGAGAGGGTCATGCGTTCGTCAAGCCCAAGCACATGGAGGGAAGAACCGATACGATTGGTTTGGATATTGGCCCCTCCACACTGGCGATTGTCCCGCGCGATGGCGACGCCGATCTTGTGGCGTTCTGTGAGGGGCTGGTTCCTGATGCTCAACAAAAGCGACGCTTGCAACGCAGGATGGAACGACAGCGCCGTGCAAACAATCCAGGAAACTACGACGAGATGGGATGCATCAAGAAACAGGGCAAAGCACGCTTGCCCTGGAAAGAGAGCAAGAGGTATCAAGCAACCTGGAGACAGCATGCCAACCTGGAGCGCAGACTCGCCGCGCACCGCAAAAGTCTCCATGGCAACCTCGCGCATCGCATTGCCCAGGTGGGGAATACCATCACCATCGAAAAAACCTCGTTTAAAGGATGGCAGAAGCAGTATGGCAAGAGTATCGGACTTCGCGCCCCAGGGCTGTTTCTAGCGCATTTGGCCCGCGTAGTTGCAAAAACTGGCGGCACCCTGAGCGAAGTCTCTGCTTTCAAGACCAAACTGAGTCAGTATTGTCATCACTGTGGGCGGTATGTGAAGAAACCAAGATCACAACGCTGGCACCACTGCCCTTGCGGCTTAGGGCGGGTGCAACGCGATTTGTACTCGGCCTTTTTGCTGGCCCACCTGGAACCGGAACACACCATCCCCTCTGTCACCCAGCACGTCTGGGAAGGTGCGGAGCCGCGCCTGCGAGCCGTGATGGAGGGGCTGCAACAACGTGCGAATGAGGGGCAAGTGCTGCCCCGAAGCATGGGCGTGGTGGCTTCTGGGAAAGCTGTCCGTGCCGGAGCGCGTCGGCTCGAAAGTCCTGCTTATCCCCACCAAGAGCCTTGTTCTCCGTCAGGTGAGCAAGGAAACGGTGGGTGAGCAACAGGAACCCCCGCGCATTCATGCCTGTCACTTCCACACAAGTGTTGGCGTGCTGAAAAGAAAAGCAAGAACAAGCGAAGGAGGAAGGCTCATGGAACAAGAACCTTTGCAGCATGCTGACACATGGGCCGTCCAGACCTTCGGAGCAGCAGAACTGAGAGATCCGCGTCGTACTGATCGTTTGATCAAGATCGCGAACGCCCTGGCAGAGAACCCATCAGCCTCCTTGCCTCACGACGCGAGAGACCTGGGGAGAAACGCAGGGGGGATATCGTTTCTTGAGCAACCCTGCATTCGGGTATGAAGATCTCTTGCTCCCCCACTGGAGCCAAACCTACCACGCGGCGACCCAATGTTCTCGTACGCTCCTGTTGGCTGACACGACCGAGTTTGACTTCACAATCCATAACGCTCTCAAAGGACGGGGACCAGTGGGCAACAGCCGAGAAGATATCGGTTTCAGTTTGCACACCGTGCTCGCGATGGACCCCCAAACGCAGGCGATCTTGGGATGCATGATGCTCTCACCTTTCATTCGTCAGCTTGCCCCCATTGGGGAGACAAAGGCTGAGCGCAAAAAACGGGAGCGAGAATCGCAGGTCTGGGAACAGAGTATCCGACAGATCGGGCGGGTTCCTCAGCACCACCAATGGGTCTACGTGAGCGATAGCAACAGCGATGTGTACACGTTTTGGCAAACATGTGAGGATCTTGGGTACGACTTTGTGTTGCGAGTGGCCCAGGATCGCAACGTGGAGGTTTCTCAAGAGGATGTGCAAGCCGAGCTTGACGCGCGTGCATCTGGGGACCCTGGCTCGTGCCCTTCCTGGCATGGATGCTCATCTGGTGAGTATTGCTGCCCAGCAGGCGCGAGCCCAGGCGAGAAGCACGCTTACAGATCAATTTCCAAAAGGTACGCGTCCAGCCGCCTCTGCACGGAGCGTGTTTACGCAAAATGGAGATTGTTGCCTGGGTGATACGGGTTTGGGAAGCCCAGCCGCTTGAAGGACAAGAGCCGTTGGAATGGATCGCGGTTTTCCACGCTTCCGATCACTTGCCCAAGTGAGGCATGGGAGGTGGTGCAATGGTATGGCTGGCGCTGGTTCCTGGAGGATGCGCCACAAAGCCCTCAAAACGGGCTGTCGGATGGAACATCACAACGTGCAAAGCATGGAGGCTCAGTGGAAATTACTCGCGGTGCTGACTCCCATTGCCTTGCGTTTGTTGATCATTCGGCACACGGCACAGCAAGCGGGAAACATGCCAGCGACCGACGTGGTCTCGCAAAAAGTCATCCAGGTCATCGTCTTCTTGGATCGACGTCACCGCAGCATCACTACCGCCCAAGAAGTGTGGCACGCCATTGCACGCCTGGGAGGCTATCTCGACCGCAAGAGCGATGGTCCCCCTGGATGGCAGACGTTATGGAAAGGATGGATGCGGGTGATGGACGTCTTGGAGGGCGTTCATCTCGCCGCTCTTCTCCATCCTTCATGACTTGTGTATAAGTGACAGGCATTCATGCCGGGGAGGTTTCAGTAAATGCTCGATGCGCCGTCTCTCACCAGGAGGAAGCTTGTATCGATGTCTTCAAAACGGCAAGCCGATCGAGGAAAACTTGCCGCTGTTCTGAATGTGGAGTTGGTTCTCCCACAGCCTTGTGAGGATGGAGATAGTTCCGTACGACCAGGAGAACCACATCAGTGGGGTATTCCAGAAAGTTGAACAGCGTTCCTGTCCGCTCGTTGAAGGTTTGCTTGCAAGCTGAACAGCGGAAGGTTCGATAGCCAAGCGCAGTTTTCTTGGTTTGTTCCTTGGTGGTACCTGAAGCGCAGTGTGGGCAGTTCATGAATGCCTCCTCATCAGATGATCGTATGCTCTTAGCATACCTCACTCACGATCTCCTGGCCAAGCCTTCTTCTGAATTCTGATAGAACCCGTTCATCCTCTCAAGGCAAAACTCTATATTATTGGCAATCCCTTGATAGGCTAGCACTTCGAGAAGTACTCAGCTGAGGCAGGACTCTATGTTCCGATTCGGGTGCAGGTGTATGAAAATGCACGAGGAAACACCTGTCTCAGTTATGATCGGCCATCCTCTTTGCTGCACGTATGCGCGGTGACGGGGGAAGAGTTTGTGTAGACCGCAGCGGACCTGGATCAAAAAGTTGCGTACCTCGTCCAGAAAGCAGCCTCTCAGATCGGGTAGCCTCACGGCTACCCGATCACTACAAAACTCACGCGTCTTCCCGCGGATCTTCCAGTTCCCCTGCGCGTACGGTGGGGAGCCGAATAAAGCATGGATCTCCCACCCGATTCTACTCCTTTGCGGGCACGAGCAGCACTTTGCCTTGGCGGCCAGGGGCCTCTGCTCTTTTGACGGCGGCACCAATTTCGTCGAGGGAGAATGGACGCGCAGCAGAGGTCACGAGAATGCCCTCACGCATCAGCGTGACGATGTCCTGGACCAGCTGACGTTGTGCGGTCTCATTAAGCCTGGGAAACCAGTAGCCGAAGAAGAACACTTCCAGGATGCGCCGGCCTGCCAGAATGAAACGTGGGTCGGCTCCGACACGGATCGGCTCTCCGGTGAGGGAACCATAGATCAGCATTCTGCCTTCCTCGCCCAGCGCCTGGTACATCTGGGTTCCTGTTTCTCCGACCACCGGATCAATGGCGTACTGGACGCCCTGTGGACCAACAATCCGGCGCACTTGCTCGTCAATCGACCCCTCGGTGGACACGATGACGGCGTCGGCCCCCAGGCGTTGCAGTTCCGCTGCCGCTTCGCGCCGACGGACCACGTTGATGGTGCGAATGCCATCGTGTTTGGCCAGGCGGATGATCATGCGTCCCAGTTCGGAGCTGGCCGCGGATTGAAGCAACCATTCGCCAGCAGGGATGGCCAGCACGTGACGAAGCATGAGCATGGCGGTCGCTGGGTTGATGATGAAACAGGCGGCTTGCTCATCGGGAAGATCGTCGGGTACCGTAAGCAGAGCATGTGCGGGCATCGCGGCATAGTCAGCCCAGTTGCCCCCCTTCTCATTGAAAAACGCAACCCGCTGTCCAGGGACAGGACGCTGCACCTGTGGCCCGAGAGCATCCACCATGCCAACCCCTTCAAATCCGACGGGTGAGGGAAACTGTGGTTGAATAGCTGTCTCGAGCCCTCGCACAAACAACAGGTCCGAGGGGTTGACAGGACTGGCCAGGATACGCACGCGCACTTCCCCCTTTCCAGGTTCTGGGAGAGGACACTCCTGAACCATTAGCACCTGGGCAGGCTCCCCATACTGCCCGAAGCGAATCGCTTTCATCTTTTCCCTCTCCTTTCTTCTGCCAAATTGTGTCTTTTCGCACCCCTCTTACTGGGTTACAGCGGCGAGGAGCGCTTCCAACTTCTGCTCCACCACCCGCGCCACCTGGGTGATCTCCTCGCGCTGGTACTGGGCCAGCAGGGAGACAAAGTTGTCGTAGACCACGAAGGTCTTGCCTGCCTCATCCTCGTACACGACGAAGTGCAGGGGCGCATATAAGGCCATTTCTGGCAGGAGTCTACTCATGCGCGGGTGCTCTGGCGGGTAACACTAGGGCACCGATTGCGCACAGGATCGTGCCGCGTATCATGAAACCCGCGTCGCTTTCAGCTTGGCTGTGTTCGCCTGGAGTTCAGCGAAGCGCTTGCGGCTCGGATCGGTACCAGCTAACTTGCCGATCTCGACTGCGGAAGAGGTGCGTCCGCCTACCCCCCAGCTGCCCTCCGGGATCTCGATGATCAAAGAGTAGAGTCGTGCCAGGTACGTGGGCGAAACTCGCACGCCATCTTGCTCCATCACTGAGCCATCGTCGCCGAGCACGGTGACAAACGCCTTTTTAATCGCGTCCTGCACGGCGTCGCGTCGCGCCTGGTCGAAGAAGCCTGCGGCGACTATTGTCTCAACCAGCCAGAATGTGTCCCGTGGATGCTTCGGCTTATCCACGGGTGTCCCACCGATAAAGCTATTGTGATCGGCAATCTCGTTGAACATGAGCGCCGTGATATCCCTGCCAACATCGGTCACGGGATCGATCTCCTGGCCCATGACTCCATCGGTGAGGAGCGGGGCGAGCTGCGCTTTTTGCTCAGCCGTAAGCGCGTTTGCGGGGCAGCTGACACGGATAACAGGCATGATTGGTCTCCTTTCTAAGAAGCTCAGTGCTACGTAAGCTTTTTTAACCATTTGCACGAAGAGCACACTCGCACCCCTTCGCACGCGCTCTCACGTATCGACTCCCAGCGCATAGCGGCGCGGGGCAGGATGCTCGGCGCCGCCATGCACTGGGAGTTTGTGAGTCAACAAGCTCCCTGCCATTGCCGAGGGTCGTTTCAGACAAAGACGGTTACTTATCTGTAGCACTGGGCCTTCTCCTGGTGAAGGGTTGGTTCCCTCGTTTCAATGGTGGATTCAGAAGACACGTTGAATTTTAGCACCCTTTGTCACGTTCTTCCCCTGATCGAAACGTTTCCCCTGGAACGTGCCAGCGAAGCGTATGATCGTATGATGTCAAATCAAGTGCGTTTTAGAGCGGTTTTGGCTATCCAGTAGAAATAAGGCCGTCGGGGCAAAGCGGACATCCTCTGAGCGCGAGTGTAAGACTATCCATTCACGCTCGGGGGGACACCACTATTGCACAGACGGTTTATCCCCAGTTGAATAATGACCAAAAATCGGGTTGAATGTTGGGTAAGATCCTGGTCTGGCATTTCTGTCCGAACATTCGGCCCAAATTTTGCTCAACATGGCTCGTCTCCTCTCTCGTGAATTTACAACCATCGAGGGACGGAAGCTGCTTCTGGAGCAGTTCCTCAATCGGTCCATGGCTGTGCTGCTTGTGACAACGACGGACATGAAGCGTCAGACGATACATCCCTTTGAGCGTCGTCACGGTCTGCTGAGTATGATAGGCAACACACATGGCTTGGCTACACCCGATGCATTGCATACGTTGCGGTGCTCTTAGCGGTAGCGCCGCTCTGACTCCTGAATAGGATAATCATTCCCACTCATATCGCGCCGCCGCATGAGTCCCTCTTCATCAAATTCCCAATGTTCATTCCCGTGTGTCCGCATCCATTGTCCCGTGTCGGCATCACGCCATTCGTACTCGAAACGTACCGAGATGCGGTTGTCGGTGTAACACCACAATTCTTTCATCAGGCGATAGTCCAATTCTTTGGCCCATTTGCGGCGGAGAAAGGCTTTGATCGCCTCTCGACCTGTCAAGAACTCCGTCCGGTTGCGCCATTGAGAATCAGGGGTGTACGCCAGCGCGACCCGCTCCGGGTCACGACTATTCCAAGCATCCTCGGCAGCTTTGACTTTCAGAAGAGCCGTTTCTCTGGTGAAAGGCGGTTTGAGTGATGATGGTTTGACTTCCCCCTGATCAGTTTCCACCTGGCCTCGCTCCACGCTGAATCGATAGGTGTCGCCTTGCAGGAGGTAGTGCACACTCGTGGTGAGGGAAGCTCTCGTCGCAGCTGCCTTAAAATCGTCCAACCCCGACAGAAAGACGGAGAAGTCGTTAAAGTGGATCGGGATAGCAACACGGGGATGGATGATCTCCACGGCCTGAACACCTTGTTCCCCGCTCATCGTGACCAGTACCCCCAGGAGCGTCGTACCACCGATATGGAAGAGTCCCAGATCGATCTCAGGGTAGCGCCTTGGAATGTCGTGAAGATGATCATAGAGAAGCGTATCCCCCGAAATATAAAGGCGGAACAGAGGCTTGCCCCGGGTGCTGAACTCCAACATGCTGCCCATCACTGGAGGCAGGAGTTGGATAAGGTGGTCAGGAGCGTGCTTTGCGGGCATCGCTGTCACGAGGAGCTGGGCATCGCCTTTACTGATCAGTTGCGCTTCCCAGGTGTTTAACGTGTGGAGATTCGTAAATCCCAATTTAGCGAGTTGTTCCGCCGCGTGCTCGTTTGTGACAATGGGAATCTGCTTGTCTAGCTCCCTCGCGGCCACCTCATCAAAGTGATCGCCGTGATAGTGAGAGAGGACGATCAGGTCAAGTGGCGGTAGGTCCTGGGGAGAGCAAGCCGGTTCGATCTCACGTCGCGTATATACGCCGTGACCAAGTGGTGTGTAGTCTCCTTTATGTAAAAAGGCGGGATCGGTGAGAAGAGTGAATCCAGCATATGTGATCAGGGTGGTGGCATTCCCGATGAAGTATAATTCACCAGCCCCAGTGCTGACAACTCTTGAAGCTGGTAGTTTGATTGGCGTGATATGAGCCATAGTTGGTTCTCCTCTGCTGTCTATGCGTGATTCCATCCAGGTCTCGACAAAGGGTGCTGGAAAGCGAAAGATCTCTGATACCCTGGCTTCCAGAAAGATAGATCATCAACAGGACTCTGACTCACTAGATCGAGCAAGTTCAAAGCAAGCTCCTGCCCACTTTTGGGTACCGATACACCGATGCGTTTTTCTACACGATTCTCTGAGCCCTACCTCTGAATCCAACCTCATTGAGAAACGCTCCATTGCCACAAAGTAAACAGAAGTCGGATAACGTTTGCATCGACACCCTGACAGCATGGGCCAGCTTCTGTTCAGCCTGCTCTCCTCACCTTGGTAGTATGCTTGCTTTCGCACCTTCCCGAATGATCGCGCGAGAGATAGAATGTTGGCATATCATCGGGCCTACGACTGGTGCCAGCCCCTTTTTCGATATGTACCTCTTCGTCTACCCGCGTACCACCAGCATCGTGGATGCCCGTTTGGAGGCTTGGCCAGGAAGCTAACGCATGCCCAGCAACCATGCCTGTTTCCACGAGAAACCAGGAGCCATGACAGATCGAGCCCACTGGCTTGTTGGTCGCGAAGAAATCGCGCACGAACTGCATGGTATCTGTGTTGATGCGCGCTGTCGGTCAGGATTACATGTTCCTCCGGGGCGTACCGGTGCTTCGTAATGCGCTACCGATGCCTTCGGAAGGGTCTTATCGACAGAGAAGGTGTCCGCCGGATGGATGTCTTTGTTGGTCGCCTGGATCTGCCCAGATTTGATCGAGATCAACTCCGGTTATCCCCAACTTCTTTGATGGTATTCCAGGGGGACCAGTTCGACCCGCTCAATACCGTCGGTTGCTAGAAACGCAATCTTTCCCCTGGAGTTCGCTGGCCATTTTTCTTCTCTTTCTCTTTTTTCCGAGAAAACACCTTCTCTGCGAGCTTACCCCAACTGAACATGACCCATTGAGCATTGACGATAACTCGACTTCGGGGAGGTCCTTCTTGGCTTCGTCCAGATCCGGCAATGAAGTATGTGTGCCCTCTAAGTCATACGCAAGCAGTGTGGCTGAAGGTGTCGTCACTTTGCAAAGCATCAGCAATGACACGTTTCAGCATCCGAGAAAGAAACTCATCGCTTCATAGTTACCATCCTGAGTTCAGAAGCTGCTCAATCGAGAGCGTTCAGGCGTGCAAGATTCGCTTGGGTGTACTCCAGTTGATCGCAGAGAACCCGCAAACTGACTGATCGTCCGACTATTGCTCGCCCACTGCTCCCGCTCTGCTTGGCAAAGGCCACCAGTTTCTTTTTGGGGAGAGCATCCAACTGATTCAATTTCTCTTGCCAGATCTGCCAACCTTCCCTGGCATGAGCGAGCATAGCCGTTTTACCATCTTGACCAGGTCGTCAGGAGATAGTAGAAGGAGATCTGTACTAGTTTGCTGAGAGGTCATTGATCTCTTAGCGCACTCCTTCTACTATCCGTTCGCTTTTGAACATGACGTGTCATATTCACCTCGTCTCATCCTCTAATGATCGTCCTCGAATAAGATTTTTCCACGGCGATTCAGCTTTCTCGTCTGCTACAGGCTCTGACGTTTTATCTTCCCACGATCTCAACGAACGTGCCGTCATTGGGTCTGCGTCATATTGTGGAAAACGCTCATGCCTGGCATCTTGATCGCCAAAGGCAGTACGCTCCATCGATGCGTTCCTTCCCCCTATGGTGTCACGCACTGGATCCAACTCGTGTATGATGCCTTTCTGTCTCTTTTCGCTCTCTTCCTTTGCATGTGTTTCTTGCAGATCAGACACTTTTTGTCGCTTCAGTGCCTCATCTTGCGCTCTAACCGCCCCCTGCATCTGCTGCCGTTTTAGTTGTGCTCCGGCTTGCCTGGCCTCATACTCTCGCTTTTCCTCCTCACGTTCAGATGCCACTTTTTTCGCTCTCTTTCGCAGATGCACTGGAGACATTTTCGGATCATCCTTCATTGCCGCCCGTTGTCTCTCCGTCGTCTTCCCTCTTGTGAATGCGCTCTCTCGATGAAACAAGTAGTGCGACAACATTGGATCTGATGCTCCCTGAGGTGCCTCCTCTACCATTCTGGTGAAGTTCTGCATCTCCTTTTCAGTACGGTTTGAAAATGGCTATTTATTCCCAACCATTCTGCCATTCTCCCCACGATACCCATCGGAGGGTCATGGTGGATGAAGACATCTACTACTGTCTGCTCAGTTCCTAAAGGCGTAAACTTGATCGTACCTCTATTCTGCATTCCCTTTATCGATCTCCAGCCTACCTGCCGCTCAGGAATCCAGTTCTCATTCACAGCATCCCACACTTGTTTTCCTGCTACCTGTACAACCCAATGACTCTGTTGAGTGTCATAGTACGTCACCCCCCGAACAGAATGCATATACTTGGGAAAATCATGAAAATGGGTAAAGAACGCATAGGCATTCTTTACTGATGTAGGTACGAGTACCGTCACATGATGCTCACCCATCATTTCCTCCCTCTCACGTTACCAACACAATAATGAGCTGTCCAAAGGAGCAGGCCCGGGCCCGTTTTGGTGCCATACGCGTGCTCTGCTACAGGGCGTATCCCTTCACACTTCCAGCTTTTAGAGCTTATCCGAAAACTGTGGTTGGTACAATGAAAAGAAAACCAAGCGAGGTGAAACAAGCATATGGCTCGAACCCATCCATGGAAAGTCAGCGATGAATTGTGGGAACACGTCTGTCCTCTGATTCCTGTTCGCCTTCCTCACCCCAAGGGAGGACGACCAGCCGCCGATGATCGAGCGATGTTTGAAGCCATCGTCTATATTCTGCGAACGGGCATTCAATGGAATGCCTTGCCCCGTGAAATGGGTGCCAGTTCTACCGTCTATGACCGGTTCCGTCAATGGGAAGCGGAAGCGCGTCTTCGCTCGCCTGTGGAAAGCAGGTCTGCACCTCTACGACGAGTTGCAAGGCATTGGCTGGGACTGGCAGAGCCTGGATAGCTCGACGAGCAAAGCCCCTTTTGCCCAAGCCGCGGTCGGACCCGCTCCCACCGATCGCGGCAAGCAGGGAACCCGCGCGGAGCATTCTCTGTGATCGCCGAGGTCTGCCCTTGGCATTGGTCATTGATGGGGCCAATCGCCATGATATGAAACTGGTCGCTGCGACGTTGGAGCATCACGCGATTGCACGCCCTGAACCCACCATTGAGCATCCCCAGCATCTGTGCCTGGATGCTGGCTATGACTATGATGTCATCTACAGCCTGCTCTATGAGGAGGGGTATGAGCCGCATATTCGCCTTAATCGCCATAACCATGCGTGGTATTGGCAAGCGCTTTCGCAACAAGGAGAGACCCAGGAGCCTGCCAACGCTCTGGAAACGACCAAAGTCCCCAGGCGCTGGGTGGTCGAGCGCCTTTTCTCCTGGCTCAATCGCTGGCGTCGAATCATCATTCGTTGGGAAAAGCTGGACCGCACCTATGATGCCTTCCTGCGTTTGGCCTGTGCTCTCATGTGTTTCCATCATTGTGAACGTCTCTCAGTTTTCGGATAAGTTCTTAGACATGTAGAGGGATACGAGTCAGATACCCTAGTATGTATCTCCTTTTTATATCTCCTCTTTCTCTGTCCCAGTATACCTCGTGGAAAAATCACCTGTCAATACATTTTGATGGTAATTTTTAACCTATTTAGCTCTTGAAAAGCCACCGTCATATATGTTATACTGGTGATCATATTCAAGAAGGAGGATCGGGATGACAACTCTGCATGAAGAGCAGAGCAAGGCGGCGCCGGGATCGCTGGCTGTGGTGCAAGCGCTCGTGAATACCCAGTATGGACAAGGGAGACGTGCGCACACGGAACTGACGAGTCCAGACCAGCTTCACGCCTGGCTGGTTGAGCATTGTCTGTTGGCCGATGGCGCACCGGTCACACAAGGAGATTTTCGTCGTGTGTTACAGCTGCGCGAGGCGCTACGCAGCCTCTTGCGTGCGAACCATGAGACAGCCATGCTTGCGTCGCACATCGACGTCTTCAATCGCCTTGCCAGCGACGCCCCGCTCACGGTTCTCTTGCACGCCGACGGATTACCCACCCTCGAACCGGATATTGCCGGCGTGGATGGAGCGCTTGCCCATCTCGTCGGGATGGTGTTTACCTCCATGACGGACGGCACCTGGGGCAGGCTGAAAGTGTGCCGCAATGAGCGGTGCCAGAAGGCGTTCTACGATACGTCCAAGAATCGCTCGGGGGCGTGGTGTTCGATGGCCGGGTGCGGGAGTCGTCTGAAGGCGAGCGCGTATCGACACCGGCGCACCGCACACACCGAGGAATGACGAGAAAAGAGCGCCACAAGTGGTGACAACCCTCAGAAGGCTGTTGACAAGAACCGTGAGATCTGCCTTTTGCTTTGGGAAAGGGCAAGCCGCCGCTCGCGGAGCCCACGGGTTGTGCAACGATTTTTCCCTCACCAGCAATCTGGCTTGAGAGTGTCCTTTCTTGTTCTCTCGTTTTCAGAAGGCGGAGGCCTTTCCAACCTCTTGCCCAAAACAAGCGGGAGAATTGAACGGGCCAGCGAAGCTGCTTGAGCCACATGCACATCTCGTTGCGCAATCCGTGGGCCTTGGGGGCAATAGAGCGCCATGCCTCTTCAGGCATCTAGCGCCTGAAGAGGCAAAAGTATTCCATACTACGCCATTCTTGATGGCCATGCCTGGCTTCGAGATCACCGAAATCTCACCATGGCAAGAAGGCGGGGAGCTCTGGCGCGGGTTGCGCGCGCGGTTTCCAGACGCAATCGCCAGCCATAGCAAAAAACAGGACTTCTACTTCGGCGACGATTTCCTCCTGCGCCGGCACGACTACCACTTCGATGTGGCGGGCGGAGTTCCGGTGGCGCATTATGTCTACGACTGTGTGGAGGCGGGTGGGTTTCGCTTTCCGACCAAGCGCTGTGCGTAGGTGCGTGGGCCAGGTCTGAAACCGATTCGCGACCTGCTGCTGATCTCGCTCGATCTGGCTGGCTCTCACTTTCTCAAGCCAGGCGTCGAGCTGTTCTCCCGTGCGAGTGCGCAGCAGAGAAGCAAACGGTAGTGTCAGAACTGAGAACACAGAAAGCTTACCAGGGTCCAGAGAATGCTTCTTACTGCTCATCTCTCGCTATGAGGCTGCTTGTATCAATGCCTTCAAGGCGACAAGTTTTTGGAGAAAAACACGTCGTTGTTCTGGGAGTGAGATCGGTTCTCCCATGGCGCGACGCGAACGGAGGTAGTTGCGTAATTCGTCAAAAGCACAACAGAAACGTGCCGCCGCTTCAAATGTTCCAAAGCCACGCATGGGATAGTAGCGCTGTTTGATCCCTCGATGGTCTTGTTCCAGGCGATTATTGAGGTATTTGTTGGTCCGATGCTGAACAGGGGTGCCCATGGTCTCGCTTATCGCCCTGGGATAGGAACGATGCCCATCCGATTCTGGGGTATGGCCAACCACAGCGACTACCTGCTGGAAAAACCGCTGAGCTGCCTCCATATTCCGTTTTTCACTCAACATGGAGTCAACCAGATGACCATCGTGGTCGATGGCTCGATAGAGATAACACCACTTCCCATGCACTTTGAGATACGTTTCATCTACATGCCAAGACTTCCCAGCTTGTCCACGTCGCCTGGCTCGCAAGTGATCTGCCATCAATGGAGCAAATCGTGCTTCCCAATCACGTATGGCTTCATGAGTGAACGGAAAACCTCGCGCCAAAAACATTTCCGCGATGTCTCGCAGACTGAGTTTATAGCGTAGTCGTCACAAGACCGCGAGCAGGACAATGTCTGTCGGGAATTCAAGATAATTGAAAGGAGTACCAGTTCGCTCGTTGAACGTACGTTGACAGTGAGGGCAAAAGAGCGTGGCGTAACCCAGTTTCGTTTTCTTCGCTCGTTTCGTGGTGGTTGTCATAGCACAATGTGGGCAGTTCATCAGTCAACATTCCCCATTCTCTCCTGTTTTTACAAGATCAGCAGACCAAAAGTCTGACTTTTTTGCCAAGGGGTTGTCTGAGTTCTGACAGAACCGGTGATGGCGGTGCCATCTGTGCTCACACGGATCTCGCAGCCATCACCGATTCAGATGACGTGCGTAGCGTCCTTGCCACGCTCAGACATCCCTCCTTTTGGGAAGGGTCACCGTAAAGATCGATCCTTTTCCGACTTCGCTTTCCACCGTGATGGTTCCCCCGTGACGCTTGATGATTTCCGCGACAATATAGAGTCCCATTCCCAGTCCGGGGATCGCCTTTTGCTTGGGACCAGTGGCCCGATAGAAGCGCTCAAAGATTTTGTCGCGCTGCTCTCGCGGGATGCCGAGGCCATAATCGCGGACACGGATCGTGACCGTCTCAGGGGAGGCGCTCATGTCTATCTCAACTGTCTCTGCGCCTGGAGAATACTTGATGGCATTGCTGATCAGGTTGGTGAAGATCTGTCCGAGCCGGTCTTTGTCTCCCACGAGTGAGCGTGGTGCGGCACCTCGCACCACAATGGTATGCGTCGTCTGTATCTGCTGCATGGTATCGGCCACCTCATGGAGCAACGCGTCAAGATCGACCGTCTCCTGCAGATACTCCAACCGACCCGCCTGGATCTTGGAGACATCCAGTAACTCTCCGATCAGGCGTTCAAGTCGCTTGACGGGCCCCTCTACCTTGGCAAGCGCTGTAGCAGCTTCGTGATGGGATTGCCTTTCCAGTCGTTTTCGCACCAGTTGGGTCTGCATCTTTAAGGCGGCGAGCGGGTTCCTCAGTTCATGGCTGGCCATGCTGATAAAGTCATCTTTGCGTTGTTCCAGTTCTTTGCGGGCCGAATTATCCAGCACAAAAGCGATTCCTTGGAACGGGTGATGCTGTAAGACGACGGCACCCACAAGCACAGGAAGACGACTGCCATCTTTACACACGTACTCTTTCTCATAGGGTATTATTGACTGCTGAGTGGCAAGTTCCTCATAGGCCTGCTGGGTACGAGCCAGATATTCTGGAGGCGTCATGTGCCTCCAGCTCATGCGCCTTTCACGCAGGTCTTCGCCTGTATAGCCGGTCATACGCAGAAAGGTGTCGTTCGCGTCTACAACCTGTTCATCTTCGGCGACAAAGATCCCGATAATGCTGGAGTTCATCAGGACGCTCGCTCGTTTCTGGCTCTGGCGTAAGGCTTCCTCCGTCCGTTTCTGCTCGTCGATATCGGTGCACGTACCAAACCACTTGACGATCTGGCCGGTTTCATCACGGACTGGCACCCCGCGCGTTAAGAACCAGCGATACGCTCCCGTCTGGCTGTTTCTGAGACGCTCTTCGTGCTCATACATTGCTCCCGTTTCCTGGGCATGCTGCGAGAGCGCTCGTGCGCCTTCACGATCATCGGGATGGATGAACTGGAGATAGGCCCATAGGTCGCTTTGTGTTTGCTCTACCGTGAACCCGGTGTAATCACGCCAGCGCTGGTTCACATACTCGTGCTGGCCGTCGGATCGTGCCACCATCACCAACTGTGGCACCGTTTCGGCCAGCACGCGCCAGTTCTCCTCGCTTTCTTTGAGCTGCTGCTCGATGCGTTTCTGGTCCTCGATATCGGTGCTGGTGCCAAACCATTTGAGGATCTGGCCGGTTTCATCGCGCACCGGCATGGCGCGGGCTAAGAACCAGCGATAGTTCCCTGTGTTGCCCTCCCTGAGACGATATTTGATCTCATAGGCTTCACCCGTTTCGAGCAAGTGACGTCGAAGAGCCAGCGTTCGCTCAGCATCATCCGGGTGCAAAAATTGGCTCCACCCATAGCCCAATAATTGCTCGGGAGAAGCACCTATGTAGTCATAATAGCGCTGATTACAGTAGTCAAGGCGGCCATCTGGTTGAATGGTCCACACCAGTTGCGGCACCGTTTCGGCCAGCACGCGCCAGTTCTCCTCGCTTTCTTTGAGCTGCTGCTCGATGCGTTTTTGGTCCTCGATATCGGTGCTGGTGCCAAACCATTTGAGGATCTGGCCTGCCCCATCGCGCACCGGCATGGCGCGGGCTAAGAACCAGCGATAGGCTCCGGTCTGGCTATTTCTGAAACGCTCTTCGTGCTCATACATTGCTCCCGTCTCCAGGGCATGCAGCCAGAGGGCTCGGGTGCCTTCCCGATCATCGGGATGGATGAACGAGAGAGGAGCCCATCGGTCGCTTTGCATGTGCTCAACCGTAACCCCCATGTAGTCACACCAGCGCTGGTTCACATACTCGTGCTGGCCATTTGGGCGCGTCGTCCACACCATCTGCGGCACCGTTTCGGCCAGCACGCGCCAGTTCTCCTCACTGGCTTTGATTCTCTGTTCAGCCTGTTTCTGCTCATCGATGTCAGTGCTGGTGCCAAAATATTTCAGGATCGTGCCCTGCGCATCTTTGAACGGCGCTCCTCTGGCAAGAAACCAACGATAGTCTCCGGTGGTGCTATTGCGCAGGCGCTGTTCCCCTTCATAGGGTCTGCCTGCCTGGACGGCGCTCTGCCACCCCGCCAGGACGCGTTGCTGGTCATCGGGGTGGATGGCCTGGAGCCAGCCGTCCCCCTGGTATTGTTGGGAGGTCATGCCGGTATACTCACACCAGCGTGGGTTCGCGTATTCAGCAGAACCATCGGGGTGCATGATCCAGACAAATTGGGGGATGGCATCAACCAGGACACGGATGTCGTCTTCGATCTGCTTTTTCTCATGAATATCGGTGCAGGTGCCAAACCACTTGAGGATCTGGCCTGCTTCATCGCGTACCGGGAGCGCACGAGCTAAGAACCAGCGATAGCCCCCCGTTTTGCCATTCTTGAGACGATATTCGATCTCGAAGGGTTCACCTGTTTCAAGCGCATGACGCCAGAGCGTCAGCGTGTGCTGATAATCGTCGGGGTGGATGGCCTGGAGCCAGCCGTCCCCCTGGTATTGTTCAAAGGACATGTTGGTATAGTCACACCAGCGTTGGTTGCCGTATTCACTCGAGCCATCGGGGCCCAGGATCCAGACCAACTGGGGGATGGCATCGATTAGGGCACGCAGTTCTGCTTCGGCCCGCTTTTTGTCATGAATATCGGTGCAGGTACCAACATATTTGAGGATCGTACCCTGCGCATCGGTGTAGGGTGTTGCTTGCATCAGGAACCAGCGATACTCCCCGGTCGTGCCATGGCGCAGGCGCTGTTCCGTTTCATATGGCTCGCCGGTCTCGACGGCGCGCTGCCACACCTCCAGGACGCGTTGCCGGTCCTCCGGATGTGTACACTGCATCCATCCATCCCCCTGGGCCTCTTCGGTGGTCAGGCCCGTATAATCGCGCCAGCGTTGATTATACGAGTCGACGTAGCCGTCCGGTCGCCCGGTCCAGACCAACTGGGGGATGGCATCGATCAAGGCATGGATGTCTCTTTCGGCTCGCTTGCGCGCGGTGATGTCGATGCCGGCGATGACGAGATATTCGATGTGGTGATCCGCATTCAGGTGGGGGGTGATCACGCTCTCAAAGGAAAGGAGCATCCCTTCCCTCGGGCGAACCAGGGCCTCGAAACACACCGTTTCTCCTGCGTTGGCTCGCGCGATGGCTGCGCGCAGCTGCTCTTGACTGGCAGGAGCAAAGGACCACCAGGGGGTCTCGGCCAGCGGTTTGCCAATCACTTCCTCGCGTCGAACCTGCGCGTCGTCTAACGGGACCGCATTGATGTCCAACACGATCCCCTCGGGCGTCAAGATCCCGATCCTGGTATGAAGGCCATCCAGGTCATCGATGCAGAGGCGCTCGCCCTGGGGAAACGTCTCCTGGCGTGGTGTTGGTGTTGGTGCTCTCATCTGGTGGAATTGCAATGTGAGTCCCTCAACGGTCGGAGTGAGTTGCGCGCGCAGCCAGTTCCGGGTCATAGGAGACCAATACTCCACTTCGGTTGGTTCCTGGGTTTGCCTGGTCTTGCGCATGGCCTGATAGAGTGAGGGGCTCAGCAGTTGGGGAGCCCCGTGCCAGAAGGAGTTTCCCAGTAATGCTTCTCGTGATGATCCGGTCATGGTCTGCGCGCTCGTATTCACATACTTAATCGTCTCGGCATCATTGACGAGAAACAACGCATCAGGAAGCGTCTTTAACATGTGGAGGAGCGTCTCACTCGACGCAGGAGTAAGACGTTCTGTTCGCTTTGTCTTGGACATACGGATGGTACCTCTCCCTTTCACGTACCCCCATCCCTGAGAACGAAGACGCATTCCTGCTCGAATCGAAAGCACGTCTAGTGAAATAATGTGATATCTGTGAGAAACAAGCAAACTGGACTGGACTCCAGTACCAGACTTCGAAGGAACACGAGCATGAGCAACCACGAGAGGCGCTCATGCAGCCTCGCAGAACGCTCAAGAAGCAGAGCATCCTCGAAATGTGAGGAACAGTGCTGAGAACGCTGCTCCTTTTGCTTCTTCTCTTAGAGAAAACCTTTCTTTCGAGCGTCAGTGGTGGCTTCGGGTTGTTGGTCGTTCAGTTCTTTCTCACGGGCCTGGGTATGACGAACAAGGAAGACGCGAGAAACATCCAGGGCGGCTCTTAATGTCGAGTTGTGGCCAGGTGCGCGCGATGCCCCCAATTTCCAAGGTGTCGATGGAAGAAGCGACATGGGGAGCGGCATTGCCAGGATGACGAATGCCGATTCCCATGTTTCGCACCGATTTCTCACGTTTCACCTTAAAATCGGTCGAAGTTTCAGCTTCATTTTACCATTTTTTCCCTATCACACAAAGTGCGGGAGAGCCCAAGAATCCCCGCTAAGCCTGGCTTAACGGGGATTCTTGTACGGAAAAATGTTACGACCCTGACACAGCTTTGGTGAAGAAGTGCATCGTCCCTTCGTTTATGACCTGAAAAATATCTTGAGTCATCTGTCTTTTCGACTTCGTGTGCGCTTCCTGACTCCATTTGACAGCTGCTCCAAAAATTCCCCAACTCACGATCTGGGCGACTGTTTCAGCCGGTACCTGCCAGCGTTTGTTTTCAGCGTCTCGTCTGAGCCAGGTCAACACTAACGTATACAATTCCTCTTGAGTGGTGTGTTCAAAGATGGGGCCAGTGTTTTGCGCTGGCTGACAATGGCCGTAGAACACGTCAAAATAGTCGAGCACGGCCTCAATCAGCAGGAAGAGCGTTTGTGGTTTCCAGGAGGAAGTCGAAGGAAGTTTGCTTGCCATTGCCTGTTGAAACTGCTCACGAAAGAGGATAGTCAGGAGTTCATATTTATCCGTAAAGTGAGCATAAAAGGTACTGCGGTTGACCATTGCCCGCTCAGTAATGTCTTGAATACTGGCTGCCGAAAATCCTTTCTTTTGCAGCACTTCCCGTGACGCGTTTATTAACATTTCCCTTGTACGTCGAACTCGCAAATCATTTCCCTTGTGCTGCATCGCCATTATTCCTGGTACATATCTCCTTCTCTTCTGTCTACCACAGATGATCGATGAGTTGTCCCTTTTTTTCTAGAATCGTAAACAGGCCTTGGAGGAAGGAGTAAACTGTACAGAAAGAGGTGCATCAGGAGAAAACGTAGATGAGAGGAAGAAGAGTTGCCCGTCCCCAGGCAGAGCAGCAGGTCCGTTTAGAGCCACACGAGGAGCATTGTCGCTCGTGTGGAACATGGATGCCGGTGGCCTATCATGCGCATCGGAAGATCCTTACCGTCAAGGGGTTAGTCCAGTTACGCTTGGTCGTTCGTCGTTGTCCCAATCCAGCATGCCAGGCCTATAAACAGCCCTACCGACCAGAGGAAGAAGGCCGATGGGCGTTACCCCATGGAGAATGTGGTCTGGATCTGATCGCGTTGGTGGGCAGATTGCGCTATCGAGAACAGCGCTCAGCTCCCGAAATGCAGCGGATCTTGCAGGAGCGAGGACTGCGGGTCTGTGAACGGACCGTTGAGCATCTGATGCACCGCTACGAGGAATTGGTGACGCTGCATCTCTCCTGCCGGCAACGACTGCACACCCGTTTCTCCTCTCAAGGGCGAGTGATCCTGGCCATCGATGGGTTGCAACCCGATGTGGGCCATGAGGTCCTTTGGGTGATCCGGGAAGTGCTCACAGGGGAGATCGTGCTAGCTAGAGCGCTTCTCAGTTCAACCCAAGAAGATCTCTCCGGCCTGCTCACCGAGGTGAAAGAGATCCTTTCTGTCCCGGTTCATGGGATCATCTCCGATGGGCAGCTCTCCATTCGCCGGGCAGTTGCCAGTGTCTTCCCTGAGGTTCCTCATCAGCTCTGCCACTTTCATTACCTGCGTGAAGCGGGCAAACTCATCTTTGAGGCGGATCGGCACGCCAAAAAGGAACTGAAAAAGCAGGTTCGCGGTGTGCGGCCCATCGAACGAGCCGTGGAAAGCAGGACCGATGCTGAGGCGGAAGTGATTCACGAGTACGCTTTGGCGGTTCGAGCCAGCCTGACCGACGATGGCTTGCCACCGCTCTCGGCTTCTGGCTTACGTTTGCAGGAACGACTTCAAGCGATCCATGATTCACTTGAGCGAGTGGGAGAAAAAAGGGGCTTCCCAGCGCGCTTGAACGATTGAAGCGTGTGCTCAACAAAGGGCTGGGGGCCACCAAGGAGCCCTTTGAGGTCGTGCGTCCGCTCTTTACGCTGCTTTTCGAGGTGGCCCATGTCTTGAGTAACCAGCAACAGCACGAGGCAAAAGACGTGCACAAGCGCTTTGAGAACCATCTCATGCGGATGCAAGAGCAGGTCGGACAGTCGGAGGCTATGAGGCCGGCGCTCGTGCACTTCCTGAAAGTGACCGAAAGTTATGCCCCCCATCTCTTCTTCTGTTATCAGGTGGCGGGTCTGCCCAAAACCAACAACGATCTGGAGCAGGCCTTTGGCAAGGTCCGAGCTGGTGAGCGCCGAGCCACGGGACGCAAAGGAGCCATCCCTGGACTGGTGGTGCATGGACCAGTGCGGGTGACCGCGGCACTGGCGACACGCTTGCATTCGTTCAGCGCCGAGGAACTGATCCCATACGATCTGACCCGCTGGCAGCACGTGCGGTCAGGAATCTCCTCTCGGCAAGAGGCTCGTCGCAAGCAGTTTCGTTTTCGCAAAGATCCCACCGCCTATCTGGCTCGTTTGGAGGAACAACTTTCTAAGATGAGTTTACGATTCTAGTTTTTTTCAACACTTTTCCCCTTTTGTTGGTTAACACACAAAAGGGCGCCTTTGCTGATTGTCATTGCGTTCCTCAGCCAATAGAATTATAAACAACGGTTGTTTGTAAAGCAACCGCCCGCAATGAGAATACCGAGAAACGACTTTCATGCTACGCATACTCTGTCGTCCTGTCGTTTCTCGAGGGATGCACACTCTTTTCCAAGCAGAAAGGAAAAAACATGTCAAAAGTGTGGTTGATTACAGGAAGCTCTCTCGGCTTTGGTCGTACGCTTGCCGAAGCGGTCCTCGCACATGGAGATCAATTGGTAGCCACGGCACGCAACCCCCAACAGCTTGCAGACCTTAGAGCAAAATATGGCAAGGCCCGTGAGTACGATAGCTCTGGATGGAAAAAATCAGCGTAAGCACGTGAAGTAGTTGACGCTGCAGTCAATACATACGGACGTCTAGATGTTGTTGTCAATAACGCCGGGTACGGCAATCTAGTCCATAGAGGAGAAGAGAATAAGTAATATGGGAAAGTCTCAATTAACACCCAATCTGAAGTTTAGTCATGTGGCCTCTGACGAGCGCATTGCAAAAACCGCCGAGGCCCTCACCGTCAATGGCATGCAGACCTTCGTAGTCGCCAATGCCGAGGAGGCACGGAAGAAAGTATTTGAACTGATCCCCAAGGGCGCTGAGGTTTACAATGCGCCGTCTCGCACACTTGATCAAATTGGTGCCTCGGCTGAGATCGAATCATCCGGTCGCTATGATGTCGTGCGCAATCGCTTGGTCGACCTCGATCAGGAGGGACAGGAACGTGCGAAACGTCAGTTGGGTGCCGCTCCTGATGTGCTTGTCGCGAGTGTCCACGCCATTACAGAACAGGGCCAGTTGGTGATTGCTTCAGCGGGCGGAAGCCAGATGGCACCTGGTGTGTCTGGAGCAGCGAAGGTTATCTATGTAGTCGGCGCTCAGAAACTGGTTGCTCATCTCGATGAAGGGTTCCGCCGCATTCATGAGTACACGCTGCCACTTGAAGACGAGCGTGCTCTGAATACCTATGGCGTCAATAGCGCGGTGAATAAACTGCTGATCATCAATCGAGAGATGGTGCTGGGGCGCATTTCTCTTATTCTGGTCAAAGAGAACCTTGGCTTCTAAACCCATCCTAGTACAGCTTCTTAACGTGTTACTCTCTAACGGGGTCGTAACATTTTTCCGTACACGAATCCCCGCTAAGCCTGGCTTAGCGGGGATTCGTGTACGGAAAAATGTTACGACCCCAAGTAGTGACAAAGTGTCCGAAATGAGTGACACTGAATGGGCTATTGGTTGAGAAAGGTGATTATCTCCGTAGCTATCCTGTCAAAACAGTGTGCTTTCGTCGATACTCTCCAGGGGTAATACCTATAACTCTTGGACTTCCCCCAAAGAACCGCTCCAACTCAGATTTCACAGAAGAGTACCACTGAGAAGTGGTGAGCAAAAAGGAGCAACATCATGACTCAGCAAGTTTTCGGTCCAGAAATCAAACTGCACATTGTCCGATAACTGGTGAGTGGCGAGAAATATCTCAGCCAACTCAGCCGAGAATACAAGGTGTCTCATACTGCGATCAGCAACTGGCGCGAAGCCTATCAGGCCAAAGGCGAAGCAGCCTTTTTCAGCAGCGAGACCCAGGAGCGCTCCGTTGAGGTGCTCGAAGGGCGCGTCGCCGAACTGGAACGCTTTTGCGGCCAACTCGCGTTGGAGAACACCGTGCTAAAAAAAGCCTTGCATCTGCTTCCGTCCAGCAACGCCACCAGGTGATCGATCGCTTACGGGAGCAGATGCAAGAGCTTTCGGTGCGACAACTCTGTGCGTGGCTTGGCGTCAATCGGCGCTGGTACTATGAGCATCAACAGCAGCAAGCCAGACGTGGCGAGCAAGAAGCCAGGGTCCGCCAGGCGATGGAACAGGTCATTCTCGCGTTTCCCGGCTACGGCTATCGGCGCGTCACCCGCGCGTTGCAGCGGGCAGGCACCAGGATCAACCACAAACGGGTGCGGCGCATCATGCACGAGTACTCCTGGCTCTGCCGAAGCAAACGACGAACGGTGCAAACGACCAATTCGCGGCATCAGTACCGCCGCTCTCCCAACCTCGTCGCCAATCGCCAGTTTGATGCTCCCGATCGGTGTTGGGTGGCGGATCTGATATATATCCGTTTGCCCAAAGAGTTCGTCTACCTGGCTTGCATTCTCGACGCCTATTCGCGCAAGTGCATCGGCTGGAGCCTGCGACGGGGGCTGGATCACTCGTTGACCCTGGCGACCTTAGAGATGGCTCTCCAGTCTTGCGAGGTGCGCCCCGGACTGATCCATCATTGCGACCAGGGGGTGCAGTATGCCAACACAGCCTACGTGCATCGTCTCTTCGAGGTCGGAGCCTGCGTGAGCATGGCTGCCACGGGGAATCCGTATCAGAATGCTCGGGCCGAGAGCTTCATGAAGACCCTTAAAACTGAGGAAGTCTACGTGAATGATTACCAAACCCTGGAAGAAGCCTCAGACAATATCGGGGACTTCTTCCAGGTGGTCTACAACCAGCGGCGGCTTCATTCCAGTCTGGGATATCGGCCCCCTGACGAGTTTGAGCTTTTGTGTGCTCAGGGCCTCCTTGAGTGATATCTCTACTGGAGTGGTTTCTCGGGTCCAATCCAGATAATGTAGTATACATTTTTGATCTGGAGAGCTTGATAGCCTTCTTCTTCTGAAGCAAAAGCGAGACGGAAAAACATTTTTCTCGCTTTCCCGTCTCGCTTTTTTGCTTCCTTCTTACTTTCTAAGTCGCAAAGCCGCGCTGACGATGGACCGATTGCTACGTAATTGCGAACTCGTCAGATATGCCTCAAATAGCGCCTGTTGCAGACCAGTATGATATGTTGGGTATGGATGAATAGTGGCAAACATAGTAGAGACAGTCAGGTGATTTTGCATTGCCAGCGCAATCTCTCCAAGCAATTCTCCTGCGTGTGCACCCACCATATGCGCCCCTACGATCTCCTCTTTCTTGCCCGCCAGTATAAGTTTAATAAACCCGGTCGTTGCATGCTCTGTCTGCGCCCGGTCGATGTCTGCCCAGGGAAAAGTGACGACGCGAACCTGGCGGTGGCGTTGCCGCGCTTCAGTATATGTCAGTCCAATATGAGCCGCCTCCGGGTCCGTAAATGTACACCAGGGAACAACACGATAGTCAACCTTCTTTTTACCCACGGGCAACAGAGCATTCCGCACTGCAACTCCGGCCTGATAGGCTGCAACATGCGTAAAAAGATAGCCCCCGATGACATCACCAAGAGCAAAAATATTTGCAACGGAAGTCCGGAGATAGTCGTTAACCTTGATGCCTTGTTCATTGTAGGTGACACCAATTGTGTCGAGATTCAACCCACCAACATTTGGCTGACGACCCGCGGCGAGGAGAATCTCATCAGCTTCAAACACTACCATCTGTTCTCCCTGTTTCACCATGACACTCTTCTTCCCGCCATGGCGTTCCGCTCTCAGCACGCGCGCATTTGTCACTACCTGCACGTTTTCAAGCTGGAGCGCTTCAGCGATAGCCACTGAAACTTCAGGCTCCTCTCGTGGTAAAATTCGTTCCGGTCCTTGAATAAGAGTAATCTGGACACCTAAGCGTGCCAGCGCCTGCCCAAGCTCGACGCCCACCGGTCCACCGCCCACAATGAGGAGTGATGCTGGCAGGTTGGTCAATTGAAACACATCTTCGTTCGTCAGGTAGCCAATTTCTGCTAACCCTTCTATTGGCAAACGAGCAGGGTGTGAACCAGTTGCAATGATTGTTGCACGACTAGTTATTTGCTCATCATTGATGAGCAACGCTGTTGGAGACTGAAAGGAAACCGTTCCAAATTTGACGGTTACATCATCAGTATAGACTTGCTCTGCATCTTGTACCTGTTTGATGACGCCCTGAATAGATTCGGCAACCCGTGCCATGTCAATCTCTACGTTATCAGATGTCAATCCCAGACGGGTAGCAGTTCTGGCTTGATAGACCTGACGTGCTACATGAATCAAACTTTTACTTGGCACACATCCAGTGTACAGGCAATCTCCACCAAGGCGCTCTTTATCAATCAATAAAACCCGTGCACCTAGAGATGCTGCGACTCGAGCCGCAGTCAATCCACCCGACCCTCCTCCAAGAATGGTCAGATCATAATCCATTGAAGTCATATCGAACTTCCTCTTTTCTCTTCACAGAGGTTGCGCAGTCGGTCTATCTCATAGCAGCGATGGCCTGCAATACACCACCAATAATGCTGCATAGTATGATGAACCACACCCACTTGCCACCATGACGCTTGCGCGCCTCTACAGGAGTAACTAACTTAAACCAGCGCGCAGTCGAGGGACGAGTCATACGCCAGACGATCAAGGGAGAGATGATAACAAGGATTATCTCGGCGACTATCGGCCAGAAGTTGCCAACGGCGATACTTTGATACAGGTTGATGAGTCCTACAATACCAGCCAGTGAGAGTAACACACTGACAACTATCTGTATTATGCGCGCCCAGTTGCGACCACTGCGTACCATCTCACCAAACCAGGCAAAGACACAGGCTGCGAGCAATGCAACAACAAAAAATAGTATGTTGCCGATAGGTGAGTTGGGGCCAGCCATTTTCATCATATTAGCCTGGTTGGAATGGCTAAAAAGCGCAAAGACTGGCGTTAATACGGTTTGCACGGTCAGCCCCCAGTCAACGGCAACAGCCATACCAATCCCCCCGGGAGCGAGCAGCTCTTCTGTAGCATTTTCTTTTACGTTCGATGTTTGTGTTTTCAACGATGTTTTCTCCTTTATTATTTATAACCGCAATCAGGTTTTGATGACACAGGTGATCAAAGTTGACGTTCTTGCTCAATCTCGTAAAACATTATAAATTCTACTATATCTTACCTGTATTCCTTCTCGGTTGCCAATGTCATCCTTTCTATTAACGTATTTATGTTAGGTAGTCACAAAAAAATCGCGTAAGTAGTATCTCCACCCAGACTGTGCGACAATAGCGAGAGAAGATAATTTGCTGACAGACAATCTAAAAAATGCGATAGCCCTCCGGATAGTAACGCAAAAAAAAGTAGTAGTAGAAATATTTCTTATGCAACAGAACCCTGAACAGACATTTGTCGTTGACTTGCTAACAACGCTCCGCCAGAGTCGTTTCAGCCTGCGAGGCTGGTTCATCTTCTTTCAACGCTCCTGGCTGATGTCTTACCAAACCGCAAACGCCAACCCCTCATTGAAACAATCATGGCAACGAGTAACGTGGCTCATTGCGCTGCTAGCTCTGATAATGCTGATTGGGAATGGTCTGTTTGCAGGATTAGCCAATACTTTACACATGTTACCTGGATTCCTCTTTTGTATCGCATGGCAACAATATGACCTGTTCTGGCATCTTGGCCTCAATCGATCAGTACAAAATGGCAAACTGCTACCAAACATCGGGGTAGCCAATACCCTCACCTGGTTACGTGGATTAGGCGCATCATATCTACTCGGTAAGCTTATAGGCGGCCTGGCAATACCATCAAGATTGGCCCTCGCAATCTTCCTATGTGGTATAGCGACCGATATCCTCGATGGACACATTGCCCGGAGCACAAAGACGCAGAGTAAATTGGGCCAGATTGCTGACGGCGAAACAGATTTCTGCCTCTACTTATCACTTACGGTGATCCTGATTCAAAACGGTGCGTTACCACTCTGGGTCGGAACCATCATGCTTTTACGCTTCTTGCTTCCGCTGGCGGCAGCCTTGGTGAGTTATCTGGTGTTTGCCTATCCTATACGCTTCGGCTCAACGCAATGGGGCAAATTCGCCGGGCTGGCGCAATGCCTCTACTTTCTTGTATTACTCGTGCCAGCACCTCTCACTACCTTCACCCATCTCCTGAACGTCCCACTACTTAGTATCACTATCTGTTTGCTCGTAGCCGCACCTGTAGCACAGTTTATAGCGAATGTGCGATCATGACCTTTCTCATGGCTATTCTCGCCTGCCGAGAATAGCTCCATCAAAGCCATTCTCGGCAGGCGCTAAAGGACAGACCCAGCGATCACTACTACTGACCTCGTCCAACTAAACTTCACCAAGTGCATAAGAAAAACAACGTTGAAGGATATCGCGTCGATGACGCAGGCGCTCTTTGGCACGCACAAGCTCTTGGTTGAGGTGAGTGAGATCCTGGCAACACAGGTTTTTGAGTTCGCGGCGTTTGAGGAGATTCCACACGTATTCCTGAGGATTGAGGTCAGGAGCATAGCCAGGCAACCGCTCGAGATGCACCCGTTTCCCTATTAGACTGGAGAGAAAGGTTTTGATCACATTCGCGCGATGGATTGGCGAGCCATCCCAAATAATGAGCAACTTGCCTGAGATCTTGCGGAGTAAGGCTCGTAAAAATCGTACGACCTCTTCGGCTCTATAGGCGTGCTCTTGTGTTTGCATGAAGATTCGCCCCTCTTGGGTGATGCCTCCAATTGTCGAGAGATGATCGCTGGTCAACTTGACACGCACTGTCGGGGTCTGTCCTCTCGGGGAGTAGGTTCTTACTATCATCGGCAGAAGATAAAAGCCTGATTCGTCTACAAAAACGATTGTTCGCCTTTCTTGTGCGGCTTTTTTTCAGAGCAGGCCACTCATGTTCTTTCCAGTCTTCAATTGCCTCCTCATTACGTTGTGTTGCTCGTTCCACCGTTTTTTGTATACTGTACCCCATCTCGCGGACAAGCGACCACAATGGTCGGGATGATAGCTCACCTTGAACTCTCGTTTGATCACTTGGGCCAGTCTTCGACTATTCCAGACCTCCCCGACAAACCCATAGGCTGGTGCTCCTTTCGCCAACAACGTCGGAATGTGCGCCTTCTGTTCAGCCGTCAAGCGAGGTGTCGCTCCTTTTGCAGGATGCGCTTTGAGGGCTTTTTCTCCCCCTTCTCTTCCTTGTTTGATCCATTGGCTCACGGCTCCTTCGCTCACTCCCAATGCCACGGCACTATCTTTTTGTTTCCATCCCTCATGTTTGAGGACCCAGGCGCGTTTGCGCCTTTCTTCTCGCCAATCGGCTTTCCCTACTCATTCTTTACCTCTCTCTGTCGAGGTCAGTAAGTACGGTCACACAAGTTTTGCAGCATGAGAACCAATAATTAACAAGATTTTCCCCGGAAATTGATTATAGCGGTTGAAGAAATCCTGAGCTGCTGTCAGCAAAGCTTGCATCGTCTCAAAGAGTTCACAATGGGTGACTTCCCGACGAAAATGTCGCCAAAGCATCTCGATGGAATTGAGCCAGGGGCTGTAGGTCGGTAAGTACAATAGGACTAATCGTCCCTCAGCTGCCTGAACAACCACATCTACTTCCTCATCCTCATGCGTGTTGGCATTGTCCCAAGCTACATAGATCGTTTCCATCGGATGTTTCTCAGCCAGGGCTTTCAGCAATTGCGCAATCTCCTGGCGTCGCTTGTGAGATTGGAACAGGACCACAGTTTCGCCAGTGTAATAATTGACGGCACCAATGCCGTAAGAGGTGGCTTGCTGACCAGGTGTGTGGATCATCACCTGCTGTCCCTTTGGACTCCATAACGCACGTAAGGTTGGCAGCAGACTCACATTGAACTCATCCGCATAATAGAAGACTTCTCCTTCTTTGACTCCATCTCGGACCTCTTCAATAGTCTTCTTTTTGACTGCATAATCAGGGTCAGGGCTACTAATGGTGTGTTGAGGCTGGCTAAAAACAATCTCATGAGCTGCCAGACGACGACGAATCGTCTCAGAGGAGGCAGTGATGCCTGTGTGCTCAGCCATGTAATCGGCTAAGCGTTGGAGGGTTCACATCGAATACGGCTGCTCGGAGACTACGAGGTCGCCGTCGAACGGCTTCGAGTAACTGCTCTTCATATGTCTTCGTTGTTTTCGAAGGTGCGCCTGTCCTGGGCCGATCTTGCAATCCTTCGATCCCCAAAACCAGGTAGCGTTTGAGCCAACGTTGTATCGTCTCATCGTTTTCACGGACAATAGCTGCAATACGTGGAGCTGTAAAGTACTGTTCACAAGCTAGCAACACAATTTGGGTACGTGTGCGCATTCTTACATCTTTTGTGCATCGATAGACTTCTGCTAACTCGGTCTGCTGTGCTTCTGTCAATTCAGGCATCTGAAGCGCTTTCATGGTTCCCTCCTGCTCAGAGTATACCTGATACCGCAGAACTTGTGTGGTTGTACTTAGTGCATTCTGACGAAAGGTCATAGGAAATGTGGTATCATAGAGGGCATGAAAGCCCCCATTTTTATTCGACCACTGACCAAAGACGAACACAGCCAGATCCAGGCGGGGTTGCGTTCGTCCAATGCCTTCGTGTTGCGACGCAGCCAAATATTGCTCGCGTCTGCCCGTGGGGAGCGCGCCCCCGCTATCGCCAAGTATCTGGGCTGCGACGACCAGACCGTTCGCAATGCGATCAAAGGCTTCAATATAGCTGGACTCACCGTGCTCAAAGAGGGGTCTTCGCGTCCCCATCGACTCCGAACGACCTTCACCATCGAAGCGGCCGAGCGGTTGAAAGCGCTCTTGCACCGCAGTCCCCACGACTTTGGACTCGACCGTGGCCTGTGGACCTTGGAACTGGCGGCCAAGATCAGTTTCGAGCAGGGCATTATCCCCCACAAAACGTCGGTGGCGAGCGTGCGCCGAGCGCTCCAAAGCTTAGGGACCAATTGGAAGCGTGCCAAACACTGGATTACCAGCCCCGACCCCCAGTACCAGCAAAAAAAAACGCACGCGATCGGCTGATGGCCTGGGCGAGCACCCAACCAGGCTGGGTCATCGGGTTTGTGGACGAGGTGTGGTGGAGCAGGTTCGCTCTTCCTCGTCTGTCCGCCTGGCAAGGGAAAGATCAACCCGTGCGCTTGGTGGAACAGACGTGGCAAAAAGGTGATCCTGATCCCAAAGCTCTCGCCTGTTATGGAGTATTGTGGCAACAGGGACCGATCGATGATCCGATTCGCAAACAGATGTCGCTGCGCTTCGTGACCGGACGCCCCGTCAGCGCCATCACCACCCAATTTCTGGAGTGGTGTTGCACTCGACTACAAGCTCAAAACAAGACTTCTTGGCTGCTGATCTGGGATAATGCCTCCTTTCACGTGAGCAAGATGGTGCGGACCTGGATCAGAGAGCACAACAGCCTGGTCAAAGCCGAGGGCAAGGGCGTGCGTATTCTGCCTTTGTTTCTGCCCACGAAAAGCCCTTGGCTCAATCCCATTGAGCCCAAATGGGTCCATGCCAAACGCAATGTAGTCGAACATGATGGGCTGCTTACCGCCAAACAGCTTGCCGCACGAGTCTGTGCCTACTTTGGATGTTCCTATGAGCCACATCTTGTTCTTTCCGAAAAGGTTTCGTAATTATGCATTAGGAACAAGAAGGATTATACGCATAGTTAAAAGGGAAGGTTGCGCAAGCCATGAAAATTTCAGAGAGTACCAATAGATTTTGATTGTTCCTCTGCGGCGACTATTGCATAACCAAATTGTTGCGCCTTTATAGCTGTTGCCGCAGCTTTTGCCATCTTTTTGGCCTCCTCAAAGTTGATTTCCATAGGAAGCTGGAGCTTTTTGAGCTTTACCAGTAACTCTGTTCCCAGGAGTTTCCCCTGGATGTTTCGCACCATGTCGGATAAGGCATCGTCATGCTGCTCTACTAGAGACTGTATGTAAAGCGGTAAAATTGAAAGGGAGAGGAGTGTCAAAGAAACTGAGCAGGGACGTTTATCTCAAGCAGGAGGACTTCCATGAGATGGCGTGCCTATCCCGCGCGATATGAGTGATGAGGAATGGGCAATCTTGGAACCCTTGATCCCGCCCGCCAGGCTAGGTGGACGACCACGAGCGGTGAACATGAGGGAAATCGTGAATGCGATTCTGTATATCTTGAGAAGCGGTTGCCAATGGCGCATGCTTCCTCGTGAGTTCCCGCCCTGGTCAACCGTCTGGACCTACTTCCGTACGTGGTGCAGGAACGGGAGTTGGGAAAGGATGCATACTGTTCTGAGAGAGGCTCAAAGGAAACAGCAAGGGCGAGAACCTCCCCCCAGTGCCGCCATTCTCGACAGTCAAACGGTCAAGACGAGTCAAAAAGGGGGACCCGTGGCTATGATGGCGGCAAGAAAATAAACGGGCGAAAACGTCAGGTTCTCGTTGATACGTTGGGATTGATCCTGCATCTGAAGGTTCATACGGCAGATGTGCAAGATCGAGCAGCGGTTGCGTTCCTACAGGGGGTTCAAGCTCGCTATCCTCGCCTCGAGCACGTCTGGGTTGACCAAGGCTACACGGGAAGTGGGAAAACCTGGATAGAAGAGCATTTGGGGTGGAGCGTTACCGTCGTCCAACATCCCCCTCGTTCCCGAGGAGAGTGGGTTCCCATAGGCGACATCAATGATCTGGCTCATCTGCGCTTTGAGTGGCGACGACTTCCTCCTTTGCATACCGGTTTCCGAGGAGTCCTTCCGCGCCGCTGGGTGGTCGAACGGACCTTTGCTTGGCTCACCTTCTGCCGTCGGCTCTGCAAGGACTACGAGTTCTTGCCAGAAAGCAGCGAAAGTTGGATTTACGCGTCTCAGATCCGCTTGCTTCTGCGTCGCCTAGCGAGAGCCCCATCTTGAAGCCTTTACATACAGTCTCTAGTTGGACTGTCAAGCCTGCTTCTGTAAGATAGTGCACATAGTCCTCAAGCGGCTGTGCGTCAGCAATACAGGCAATCCATGCCAGCAGTCCTTGCAGATCTGCAGGAATATCACCCTTACGTGTAAGATCGCTCAACCCTACCCGTCCTCCTGGCCTCAGAACACGCACAAACTCAGAAGCCGCCATCGCTTTTTGGGGGAACGTACAGAATGCACACTCACAAAGAACCACATCAAAACTTGCCGCAGGTACCGGCAAGTTTTCGGCATCCCCCTGCTCAAACGTCACTAGATGGGCAACTCCTGTGGCCAGCACTGCCTGTGAGGCATTCTCTACAGCCACGCTGCTATACTCTATACCCAGGACACTACAACCGAAACGCTGTGCCAGATGAATCGCGCTTGCCCCCTGCCCGGCAGCGACATCCAGTACACGCTGATCAGATCCCAGGGAAAGTAGAGTCCCAAGATACTCGGTTAACGCTGTTCCCCCTGGATGGAATGAGTCACCAAGTAAGAGTCTGGCCCAATCACTCTGGTAGGGTTCTGTCAAAACTCAGAATACAGAAGCTCATCAAAGTCCAGGGCCTGCTGATCACAACTTGTCTCTTGCTATGAGGCTGCTTGGAGGAGTGCTTGCAAGGCCACAAGCCGATCGAGGAAAGCTCTTCGTCGTTCGGAGAGTGAGATCGATTCTCCCGTGATGGAGCGCGGACGGAGATAATTCCGTAACTCGTCAAAAGCAGAACAAAAACGTGCTGCCGCCTCAAATGTTCCAAATCCATGCATAGGATAGTACTGCTGTTTGATGTCTCGGTGGTCTTGTTCCAGACGATTGTTGAGGTACTTGTTCGTCCGATGCCGGACATGATTGCCCATGGTCTCGCGGATAGCTCGTGGATAGGAACGGTGCCCATCTGTTGTGACAGACTCTGGGGCATGCCCAACCACAGCAACTGCTTGATTGAAAAACCGCTGCGCTGCCTCCATATTTCGCTTCTCGCTCAACATGGAATCCACCAGATGACCGTCATGGTCGATGGCTCGGTAAAGATAACACCATTTGCCATGCACTTTGATGTACGTTTCATCAACATGCCAGGAAGTCCCGGCGTGGCCGTGTCGTCTTGCTCGCAATTGTTCGGCTATGAAAGGGGCAAAGCGTGTTTCCCATTCTCGAACAGTTTCATGCGTGAACACGAGGCCCCTCTCCAGAAACATTTCAGCCAGATCCCGCAGGCTCAACTTGTAGCGGAGTCGCCACAGGACAACGAGAAGAACCACATCGGTGGGATATTCCAGGAAATTGAACGGCGTTCCTGTGCGCTCGTTGAAGAGGCGCTTACATGCTGGGCAACGGAACGTGCGATAACCGAGCGTCGTCTTCTGGGTTTGCTCTTTGATGGTGGTTGAGGTGCAATGCGGGCAGTTCATGAAGTATTCCTTCTCCGATGAGTTCTTGTTTTTCTGAGGATACCTCACAAATGATCTCCATGACAAGCCTTCTTCCCAGTTCTGACAGAATCCTTCATTCGTTTTCATTCTGAGAGCATCCTTCTCGTGTTTTTGAGTTGAGTTGAGTGTAGATCACGGCGCTTTGTGGGCCCAAATTGGATAATTAAATGGGGGGCAAGACAGGTAAAAGAGGTATATTCAGCACTTAAAAAAGAACTCATCTCGCTCTACTGGCCGTTTCAGTCGCCTGGGCACACACCCATCGAATTGTCCAATTTTGGCCCACGAAGCAAATTTATTTACACTTAACGATCCATATATTGCTCGTGCGGCTCATTGCGTGCTGCCTCGAGAATCTTCTGGGCCACAGCTTCAGCACTATCGGGTTCTGGTCCGCCTTGTGGTGGGCGCAGCTGATTTGTCTTTGGAGTTGCTAAGCTATTTTTGCCGAAATTCGTTGCCGTTGCACGAGGCAACATCGTTGTTATGCGAATATTCTCTGAAGCTAATTCCTCTCGTGCAGTATCAGAGATCATATTAAGGGCAGCTTTTGTCGCGGCGTATGCACTAATGGCGGGCAGGTGCATTTTTGTAACAATCGAACTGACGTTGATGATCAGACCTCCGCCGTTTTGACGCATCTTTGGGATGATAGCCTGCATCGCTTCTACAGGGCCAAGCACATTGAGCTCAAAAATCTGGCGAAACTGATCGATATCTACATCAGCCACGTTGCCAAGCACGGTTTGTCCCGCATTATTGATGAGAATATCAATTCGTCCATACTGCTGAAAAACGCGGTCCACCAGAGCCTCAATCGCATCCTTATTGCGCAAATCGGTGGGAACCGCGATAGCCTCACGATGTTGCTCATGAAGCTCATTGACAATGGTAGTAAGGGTATCGGCAGAACGTGCCGCAAGTGCGACCTTTGCTCCGGCCTCCGCAAAGAGACGTGCGGTAGCCAGACCAATGCCTCCGGATGCACCTGTAATGAGAACGACTTTATCCTGAATATCCATAAGAAGAAATCCCCTTTCTCTTGAATAAAGAGCTGGTCCGATAGGAGTTCGCTAAGCTATTAGCCTTGTGGGGCGAAGCCGCTAAGCTTCCCCCATATCCGAGACACCGTCGCGGGACGTCTAACGCCTCGCCAAGGGCTCTGATAGCCTCGAAGGTTGTCCGCGACCGAATCGAGCAGAAATCGCGACTGCGCTTCTGAGAGCTTCACCTGGATTCAATTCGACCCAGTGGATTGGGACTCTCCTTCCAACTCTTTTGCGTATGGTATAATATTAGCGGAGCAATGCTCCGCTAATATTATACGGAACGATGCTCCGTTTTGTCAAGTGATTGTTTGAGGGAAGGAATAGATATTGTTAACTTATTGGTAAAAAGGAAAGATATTGATGAGCTCTAAGGGGAAAATCGCTGGAAAGGCGATGAGAAGTGGGAAGGTCTGTGTGGTTATGCGATTGGTTTAACGCCAGTGACCTCATTCCATTGCTGGAATCGGCTCTGCAAAATGGCGCGGTATTCCCCGGCATGCAACCGATGCCTTCGTAGTTGAAAATGTCCGGCGATGAGGCTAAAGGCGGAGAGAAAACGTTGGGCCTGTTTGGCCGATTTGAATTTCCGCATCTTCTTTTCACGCAGGCGCGTCGGTTGGTGAGAATTTTTCGCCCGGTTGTTGAGCCTTTTGTGCTGCCGGTGCTCTACGCCAGGCAGAATCTCGCGTTTGGCCGCGCCATAGCTCCTCAGCTTATCGGTAATGATTACACGAGGAACGTATTGCAACCCTTTGAGAAGTTTGCGGAAAAAGCGTTTCGCCGCGTGTGTGTTCCGCCAGCTCTGCACCAGGATATCTAGCACGTTGCCGTCCTGATCGACGGCTCGCCACAGATACGACCTTTTCCCATTGATGGTGAGAAAGACCTCATCCAGGTGCCACTTGTCCCCACACCGAGGGCGACGGCGGCGGAGTTCGTTCGCGTACGTCTGCCCAAACTTCAAGCACCACTGGCGCACGGTTTCGTAGGTCACGACGATTCCGCGCTGTGCCAGAAGCTCTTCGACATCGCGAAAACTGAGCGAGAAGCGGAAATATAGCCACACAGCATGGCTGATGATTTCAGGCGGAAAGCGGTAGCCTCTGTAATCGGGGGCAGTGGTGGTTGTTTTCATGAAGCCATGTTAGCACATTGTTCAGCTACGTTCCAAGTTGACAATATCAATTCATGGACAAACGCACATCAAAATTTCTGCGGTAGAAGGCTGCTACTGTGTATATTGCTGTAAAACAGGATAAAACTGCGAAGGCGCCTGCTCTTACATTAGGCTCATTCAGGAGCCTGAGAGGCTGCTCTCTACTGCTGAGTATTCCTTCTTTGGGAAGCGTACTCAACAAAAATTCCCCAAAAGCAAATCGCCCTGCCCCGCTTCTCAAGCGGAACAAGACAAATGTATTGCTGAGTGTGGTAGCGCATTCGGGAACCGCCAATACTCTTCCATTCTTCTCTGCCAGGCTCCTCAGCCTGCTCCAGAGGCCGATTGAATTCTCGGGTTCTCTCCAACTCGGTCGTTCTCCATCGGTTTTGTCGTCAAGGAAAAACAGGAAAGATGCAAGATACCAGAAGGCCGACGACCATTCCGATGAAACAACCGAGAGGAGAGAGCTTCTGCGAGGGATTTTCGCATGTCCACGAGCGAATATCCCTTACGCACATTCTCTTGAGAGTTATAAGCAATACAGAGAGAAATAGAATCTAGAGAAAGGGAAACGAACTGAGCATTCAGTAAGTCTCCTGTTTTTGTCCCCACACCACAAACACGCTGAACAACGTCTGCTGCCGTTCCCACTCCTGGATCAGCTGCTGACGCACCAGATTCGTACTCGCTGGTGAGACACCGAGTGCCTTCTGGTAACGGGGAACCAGGCTCTCATAAATGGAGAGCAAATCTTGCTGTAACATCGTTCCGATTCTGCCTCCCCACGCCCCGATAGGAATGTTATACACGCGACTTTCACAGGCCAGGCCATTTTGCTGGACAATCGCGCCTAATTGCGTGATCTGGTAGACATCGATGCCTGCGGGCTTCATTAAAGTATTACTCCAGGCTGACCACTGCGCCGTCGCAGCACCACTGTTGACAAAGGTAGACCCAGCCTCAACCATTTCTATCCAGCCACCAGCTTTCGTGACGCGGAGAAGCTCTCGAATCACGTCACCCCAACGGGCAAAGGGAATACCAGTGACCAGCAAACGTTGATGGACGAAATCAAAGGTTCCATCCAGAAAAGGCAAGCCTTGCAGGACGTTGCCGGCCTGAAAGTGATAGTTGAGCGGGGTGCTTGACTGGTGACCGGTAATATCCCGGCTCTCTTCCAGATCCACCCCGAAAACCTGAGCTTGGGGGAAATTTTGGGCCATTTCGATGGCCCAGCGGCCTGTCCCGGTTCCCACATCCAGAATCTGACTCCTCTCGCCAGGGTGAATGGGCGCGACATAATTGCCCATCAGCGCCTGGCGAAGGATAAAATGCTGGAAATCAAGGCGCTGGAGATCAGTCAGATCTTTCGGAAGCTGATAGGGCGCGTCTGGCGCATTCACGAACCGCCGTGTGCCAATATATTGCTCATTGACCGTTGCGGCGCTCAGAATGCTGCTGGGATCGGTGAGTACAGCCGTCTGCTGGGTCTTTGGGCGTTTGCGACGAAAAAACCATGCCATAAAATCGTGATTCCTACTTTCTCAAGATAAAATGGTGCGAAGATGCGTGATCTTGTAAGGAGAGCAGCGGCAGCTTGCCTGTCGCCTCCACTCACAATCCTGGCTAAGGAGAGCCAGGACGCCTCTTCTCGGCCAGAACAACGAAAAAGCGCGCTTGACTGCGTCTCGTCTGCCACTCATCCTGCAATTGAGTACGTACCGCCTGCAACTGGGTTGGAGCAATGCCGGAATATTGAGCATGTGCGGCAAAATCATCATAGACGGTCAGCATGTGACGCTGTAGGAGCAAACCAACCTGCCTTCCCCAGGCTCCAACAGGGAGGTCAATGACCGAGCTGCGACAGGTAAGCCCGACCTGCTGGACGAGTTCACCAAGGTGGCTACTTCGAGACAGATCGAGACCCGACCGCGCTGCCAGAGCTTCCCACCAGGAAAACCACTGTCTGGTCGCTGGCCCCTGATCGAGAAGCACAGTCCCTCCCTCGACCAGTTCGATCCACCCACCGGGACGTGTCACGCGCATCAGTTCGCGGAGAACAGCATACCATTGAGCCGGAGGAATGCTTGCGAGAAGAAAGCGTTGGTGCACGAAAGCAAAACATTCCTCACGGAAAGGCAAGTGCTTGAGAACATTTCCTGGTTGGAAATGATAATTTGCTGGGTGGTGGTTGTGTCTGTGTGATCTGGCCGAAGCATCCTGAGGTGCTTGCAGATCCAGACCGTAGACCTGTACGTTGGGCAGAGCCTCTGCCATCTCGATGGCCCAACAACCTGTCCCGGTGCCAACGTCGAGCATGCGGCTCTCTTTGCCAAAAGCAAGAGGTACCAGGGAGTTGCCTTTGAAGACCTGGCGAAAAAAATAGTGCAAATAATCCTCTGGACGGAGAGATGTGAGATCTATTGGTAAAAGATACGGTGCTTTCGGATCATTGAAGGCTTGGTCGCTGCTCGGAGGACGTTCGCCGAGAGCGCCAGGGGTTGAGAGGGTTCCGCGCTGAGCCAGATTTTCTTGAGACGGTGGTGGTTCATCAGAAACCCATCGCATACGCTCTTTTGGACCTTCCTTTCTACGATGCCGATAATAAATAGACATGTACGATTATACAATTATTTTCCAGTAGCACAATACATTGTTCGGAGCAATTCGTAAATCCTTTCAAGATGAAGAAGGAGAGATGTATCTCAAAAGAGAATCAAGGGCTTGCAAAATCCTTTACAATACTTTTTGCTCATGTCCTCACGTTATCTTACGGGAAACTGGTTCACCAAAAACCGAAGGGGAACCACGAGGTGGGAAAGTCATACAGATTGCACAACGAGATGAGGGGGGAACAGTGTCAAGTCATACGCTGATTACGGTTGGGGCATTTCGCATTCATTGGAAAAAACCACGAGTTGCGCAACGAGCGTGTCGAGGGAGTGACCCGTTAAGAAAAAGGCCGCTACAGCCTTGCGCACACGCTCTCGGTGGTGAGCAAGAACACCATCCTTCGTCGAGAAGCGAGGTACCTATGAACGATATCGCCGATACCTCGGTCCGCATCCAGACCTCTGCGGAAGATCGTCTCTTTGAGAAGAGAGCAAGATGGGAGAAGTTTGTTTCGTGCCCTCATGCTATGCTCCGAAAGCGAGCAACGTTCGTCATGTGGAGCCGAGCAGAGAAGAAACGCGCAGAGCTTTGTCGCGCACACATGAACACGAGATCCATAGGAGAGACCGGCGACATCGCCTTTCTCCCATCACCCAACAATTGATAAGGAGTGCTTTTCATGAGAAAAATTATCGTCCACATGTTCCTCACGCTTGATGGCGTCATGCAAGCTCCTGGTAGACCTGACGAAGACACTTCCGACGGCTTCAAATATGGCGGTTGGACTGCGCCGTATTTTGCCGAAGCTGACGAAGCGGCGGGTTCGTTCATGGCAAAATATATGAAGCCTGCAGATCTTCTTTTAGGCAGGAAAACATTTGAGTTTTTTGCTTCCTATTGGCCTGAGCATGCAGACATGTGGCCTGGCATCAATGACGTCACAAAATATGTGATGAGTAATACCATGGACAAATCAGATTGGAAAAACTCAGTTTTTCTGAAAAGCATCGATGACATCAAAAAGCTCAAGAATTCAGAAGGCTCTGATATCCAAGTTCACGGCAGCGGCAACCTGATCCAGACACTCCTCAAATATGATCTGGTTGATGAGCTGTGGTTGAAGACTTTCCCCGTCACGCTCGGCAACGGCAAGCGTTTGTTTAGTGAGGGCACTCTTCCTGCAGCCTTTACAGTAACAGACAGTTTGGTTACGCCAAATGGTGCGATTTTCGCCAATTATGAGCGAGCCGGAGAAGTGAAGACAGGCACTGTTGGGGCTTAGGGCAGCTCACTCATTCATTTCATAATTCCCCAGATAAGCTGAATATCTTCACCAGGTGTTTTCGTTTGTAATCATTGGTAGCAGTGATAGCAGATGTTTGAAATGCGTCAACTATCCTGCACCAAATGTTTGGATTTTGAGCCGAAAGGCTCTTTTTCTTTGCCTCAACAATGGACTTAAAGGGGTCGTTGAGTATATAAGACAACTTCTTGTCCGTTAATTCAATGTTTGAAAGTACGTATTCCAATAACTTCTGTCGTAGGTCGTCATCGCTCTCTTTGAATAGCATTTCTGCCCGTTGTGCCAAGTCTAACAGATAAGAGGCGGTTACTTGAAAGTCTTTATTGTCGCTTGTCAGCAACTTTAGGCGGTCATTCAGTTCCTGCTGCCGCTTTTCTAGGTCAGTTGCAATTTCATCGTGTAGTGTCTGTGTAATTCGCCAGGCACAGCGAACGTGATCCTGTCCCGTGCGCAGCGAGCGCATTCTCGTCTTTCCCAGGCCGGGAGCGGCTGGTTCGTAATGCTCGCGGTTCTACAACTGGGCAAGTGACGATCAAACTGTCCGGGGTTCCAGACAACTTTGCCACCTCGCTCGGTTTGGCCCCGGCAAGAGCTTCCCGCTGACGGTCGCTGGCTTCCTTCTCCTCGGACAAGTTTGCTTATCCGAAGAAAGCTTCATGTCTTCTTTTCCTGGCTGTTCCTCAATTCTTCCTCTCTTCTCCCTTTTTTGCTCTTCCTCCCGTTGTTTCTGCCACCTCTCACGGATTCAACGTCTGCTTCTGAACGATTTTCGCTCATCAGATCAGGATTAGCTCTTCAATAACCTCGTTGCGCAATTCGTGGGCAACACAGCCAGAGAGGCCGCCGTATCGATGAAGCCAGCTTCGCCAGGGATGGTATCATTAAAGATAGCGGCCGAGACGGTGCCCCCATGGAAGGCCACAATCAGAGCGCGAAGGGTGCTCGAAGGTTTCGCATAGACTCCCGAGAGGTCTATATGACCTGCTCGGATCAGAGTTAGCAACGAGGACAATTCTAAGCAAAGAGAGTGGAGATCATGACCAAGAACGACGAACAGAGGATTGCAGAAGAACCACACAGGAAACAGAGTCGACGACGTTTTCTTGAAGGCACCCTTGGTGCGGCCCTGGCGTCCGCAGGTATCTACGGACTCATCGACACGCTGGTTCAACCACCTGAGCAGGTCGCTTTCGCGGACGGCCAACCGTTGCCGCAACCGTTGCCGCCGGAACAATACATCATCCAGAACGTTCCGATTATCAAGGACAATGGCTCCGGCATCAACAGTAGCAATGGTACGATTCCAGTCTTAGTACACCCACTGCACAATCACATCATTACCGCGAAATTGCGTGTCCCGGCGAACGCGAAAACCTTACAGGAGGCGCAGCACCACCTGGAATCCGTCCTGCTGGGCCTGGAACAGCAATTTCCACCCACGCTCAGTGGATTGGGCATCGCGGTCGCCTGGGGACTCTCCTACTTTCACCATTACATCCCCAGTCTGGGGAAAACTTCTAGTTTTTTCAAGGCTGGGACGCGCTACCCGGATTATTTGCCGGTTGACCTGGTGACATCTAAGCTCGAGGGCCATACCGTCTATGCGGTCCAGGATGCCATGACGTTCCCCAGCGACCAGCCCCCTGCTGGCTTTGGACCGGTTCACCTGGAGCAGAACGATGTGGCCGTGTTACTGCGCAGTGACTCGCTCACGAATGTTATGGAAGCCACCAACGCCCTTTTCGGGACGGCAAGCAACCAGGCGGGCAGTCTGTTCAAAGTGACGAGTATTCGCAGAGGCTTCGCCGGGGGCGGGTTCTATGGGAAACAGAGCCTGCCGAGCAGGCTGGCGCTGGCGGCGAATATTCCTGGCGCGAAGTCGATCCCTCCCTATGCTGAGGTCTTCCTCGGCTTCACCACCACCTTGCAGTCGAATATGGGTCCCGGCATCATCGCGAATCTGGAGACCTTACCTGGCGAGACCGATCAGTGGCCCCACGGCTACTTCCAGCATGGTACAACCATGCATCTCTCCCACCTGTTTGAAGATCTGGCTACTTGGTACGGACAGGGCTTCCCCACGTATGCTGATCGCGTCCAGGCGATGTTGCAGCCCGGCCTCTCGCCTGCGCCGGGGACGCTCACCCTCAATCCGCCAGGTCAAAGTGAGGCCAATGTGGTGCAAGGGGTCCACCAGTACCACGCCTACGGCCACACTGGGAGCATGGCGCCGGTGGACAGCACGACAGCGCCGACGACCAGCAACTACGGCGTGGACTACCCCACGGGGACGACCATTCCCGTGCGCGGTGATTTCAATACGCTGGACAATCCGTTCCACTACACCTCCGACCCGGCGGCAGACCACTACAGCAGCACGCCCGCCGCCGGGCTGCACTTCATCGTCTTCCAGCCGACGATTGCAATCTTCAATCGCGTTCGGCTCGCGATGGACGGCCACTATTCCGATCAGACCCTCTCCGTCGCACCGCGCTCCCCCCACGCCGGCATCAACTCGGTCCTGTTCACGACCCACCGGCAGAACTACATAGTTCCATCTCGTCTTCATCGCTCCTTCCCGCTAGCCGAGTTTCTGACCTGATCCCAACGAGGCGATGAGGGAAAAGAACGTGGAGGATGCGTATGATCAGAAATTCTTACAGTTGTAGATGGCTTGCGATAGCGCTTCGGCGCCTGTAATGGCAGCGCCTTGCGAGGGCTTGATGCGTGCGTCGCCAGAATGACCAGGCCAACCGATACGCAAAAGGAAGAGACCGTTGGCCTACAAGATAAGAGAAAAGCCGTCGGATTTCAGCAACAGAGAGGGGAATCATCACAGGGAGATCAGAAGATACGTGGGCTTGAACAGGGGCGATCTCCTCTGATTCTGGGGTCTGGAAAGACTGTCCAGACTTTTTTTAAGCGCATCTTCTTCTCCATTGGCTCGCAAAACGGTTAAAAAGGACAATGCGAGCATGGAGAGCGTCACATGACGGTACCATCCGTGCCAGGAACGCACTTCGTACTCATCCAAGCCCACTTCACCTTTCCCTTCCTCAAAACATTGCTCCACCGTCCAACGTGCGCCGAAAGCCTCCACCATCTCCTCTAAAGAGGTGCCAGCGGGAGCAAAAACCAGTACATAGGCCATCTCAGCAGGTTGTGTTCCTTCGTCCAGGCTTGTTGAATCAGGAGCCAGCGCTGCCACCCGCTGATCTCTGGTGCAGTGAGTTCAAGGCGTGCCCATGCAAAGAGGCGAGGTCCTTTGCTCCCTATGCCTGCACTCAATTCCTGCCAATCTTCTCTGGCTATGCCATACGCTACCTGGTCCACTCGCTTGCGGGTTCCTTGCACCTCCACGTGCTCTTTGCAAGCCACCGCCAGCGCATACGCCTGTTTGCGAGTCTCCAGACTAGCCCGCAACGACTGTGCGCTCCCGTACACGGTATCTCCGGTGTGCGCCGTGAGGCGCGTTGTGGTATCCCTGCTGCAAGCAGGAGGAACTGAGAAGAGGTTTCTGGGTTACTGGCATAGCCAGAGGCGAAAGCTGAAGGTGACCAAGCGTGTCAGGGAAGCGGTGCATGTCCGAAAGCGTTGTAGGGCAGGGCATTCGTACGACCCGCTCGCCATGGGTAGAGCTAGACTGCCCGAACTCCAATCCTGACGGGGTGTATGTGCCCACCCATCGGAAGAACGCTTGAAACCGATGACACGTTCTCCTCTGGTATAAACCGGAGGCCGGAGGACTTCTCTGAGCGTGAACGGGGACCAACGAGGTCTTTCAAGGGATAAGTGGAGACCCTAAAGCGAGCTAGCACGTATCACAACGACGTACCACGGGATCACCTTCCTGGTGCGAGCCAGATGGTGACAGAGCCGCCATATGATTGCGCCCATGTGGCATAGAAGTCTCTGCCTTGGAAAAGGCATCACTGGAGCATGGTGATTAAAGCAGCATCTTACCTGCGCTCACAATGAGTTCAGGGATACCTTCCTCCGAAAGGTGAGAGGGGACAGTAGCATGATGTGAGCAAGGCTGGTGAAGTTCGAGTACCGCGAACCAGAGGTCAGTCAGCGAGGTCGTGCGTGGTGAAGACCGGATTGTTTGAAACCTAGTCGTGGGGGAAAAGTGGCAGCCCGCAGGATACGGTATGATCGCCTGCGCTCGATGTTGTAGAGAAAGCTCATATTTCCCTGCAAAGCTCCCATCGAGACCAGCCCGCAAGGAGCGGGAAACGACGGACGGGACACCTAAAACACGAAGCGAGGCTTCTAGAGCAACTTGGGGATGGCCTACAGCCTGTGAAGGCCAAGGTCACGGAGGAGTCATAGTACTATCTCATCAAAAGTTTTTGTTGAGAAGGAAGGACTCTAGGGAATCTGCTTAATTCTAAGGAGGTTGACTTGGACGAGTCACACAAGACCTTACAGAGACTTGAGCGCCTACGACAACTGAATACAGACAGGAACTGGATCAACTCGAACCTCTATCGCCTGATGTACAAAGAAGATTTGTACGTTCTGGCCTACGAAAGGATTAAATCAGCCCCAGGGAATATGACCCCAGGAACGGATGGAAAAACCATCGACGGCATCTCCATGTGCATGATCCAACACATCATCGAGGAGATGCGAACGGAACGATTTCAGTTCAAACCGGTCCGAACGGTCTATCTGCCAAAACCCAACGGAAAGAAGAGAAAGTTAGGAATCCCCTCCACGCGCGATAAAATCGTGCAAGAGGTGATCCGCACCATTCTCGAATGCATCTATGATAGCCCAAAGGGACCATACTTTCACGAAACCAGCCACGGCTTCCGCCCGAACCGCAGTTGTCACACAGCGCTACGGGAGATTCGCGGGAAATGGCCGGCCATCAACTGGTTTTTGGAGGGAGATATTCAATCCTGCTTCGACGCGATCGACCACGGCGTGTTAGTGAGCCTCCTTCGCAAGAAGATTCGAGACGAGCGCTTTCTCAATCTCATATGGAAGCTCCTGCGGGCAGGATACTTAGACCTACGAGAAGCGAGACACGATAGTCTGGCAGGAACCCCGCAAGGCGGCCTGGCAAGCCCAATCCTTGCAAACGTGTACTTGCATGAACTGGATGAAAAAGTCGAAGAAATGTGCAAACAGGTAGAGAGAGGCGGGAAACGGAAACGACGAAACCCCCTCTACCACAAACTGTCAGAACAAAAACTCCGCCTTGTCAAGAAAGGAGCAACACGCACAAAAGAATTCCGCGAATTAGTACGACAAATCCGAAATATGCCAGCAGTAGACGTGGATGACCCTAACTTCATCCGCCTCAAATATCTGAGGTATGCGGACGATTGGCTGGTTGGGATCTGCGGACCTCGAAAGCTTGCAGAACAAGTCAAGGAAGAACTGAAAACCTTCCTGAGTCAACGCCTCAAGCTCACCTTGAGCGCGGAAAAGACAAAAATCACGCATGCACGCAAAGAACAGGCCCACTTCCTTGGAACTCGACTAGCCATTGGAAGAGAAGGAATTCAACGAGTCGTCACGACCAACAACGGTTCCGTACGGCCTGTCAAACGCCGTTCAACGGGCTGGGAAATAGTTATGGTGGCTCCCAGAGATGAGCTCATCAAGAAACTCCATGCGAAAGGATTTTGCACTGCACTAGGACAACCCACCACCAAGTTAGGATGGATACATCTAGATGCAGACCAAATCATCGCCCTCTACAATGGCATCAATCGAGGAGTACAAAACTACTATCGCTTCGCGGACAACTTTTCACACCTGATACGTATCCAATACATTCTCAAGTTCTCACTTGCTCACACGCTGGCAGCGAAATACAAGTGCTCAGTGCGCCAAGTTTTCAAGCGCTTTGGGAAAACTCCTACCGTTACCATCAAAGCAAAAGATGGGAAACGAGATCGTCAGGTCGCATTCTACAACAACAACGACTGGAAAAAGCAACGGAACGGTTTTCAAATCAACCAAGCGACAGTCGATCAGCTCCGATGGAGCATGAAATTGCGATCACGCTCAAAATTGGGAATGCCATGCTGTATTTGTAGCAGTTCTGAGCAAGTAGAAATGCACCATGTCCGCCATATTCGGAAAACTGGCGCGAAAAAACCAGCCGGCATCAACGCCATATTACAACTGATGAATCGAAAACAGATCCCTGTCTGTTCAGAATGCCATCAGAAGATCCATCGAGGCGACTACAGTGGAATACGTCTCTCTGATCTGGCATACAACCCGTACGAATCAGTACAACGTAGGAGATTCCGTGAGAGCCGTATGCGGTGACAAGCTGCACGTACGGTTCGGGAGGGGGAGGTTGATGCTCTTGAGTGATCAAGACCTGGCCTCCTACCTCACGTCGTAGGAGTGACGACCTACCAGGGAGATCGGGAGATCCGGTCGCAGGGCAAAGGGCGGCAGGAGGGGCAGGCCAGAACTGTGTAGGGTTAGAAGGCCGTGAAATGCGTAAGTCCTTCCTTATTCCTCATGCGAGAATTTGTTTCCTCTGGAAAGCTGTATGCTCGGAAACGGGCCTGTACAGTTTGGGAAGGGGGCAACAGAAAAGGGCTGTTTCGGCAGTACCTCGCTGGTGCCCTACTTCATTACCCAGGCAACGGGGAGGCCAGCATCTACATTACGCCAGAGCATTTGCGCAGCCAGTTCTGGTTTGGTGGCGAGCGTTACTGAAGTAGGCACATGAGCTTCTCGGCAACGCTCCTGGTCGTCAGTCCAACTCTTGGGCACATACAATTCGCGATCCAGCAACGTGTGTCCACGCGAACTCGCGTAGGAAAGAAACACGCCCACCTGGCAGTTTTCGATCCGTCCCGCCGTGCCGCTGTATTGTCGTTGCACTCCCACGGATTTGCGCCCCTTTTTGAGAAATCCGGTCTCATCGATCACCAACACTCCATGGGGGTCTGCAAGTGTTTCTCTGACATAGGTTCGCAGCTTATCTCGCACTCAGTCGCAATCCCATTTCGCCCGATCCAAAAGATGTTGCATTGCGTAGGGAGTCGCTTCTCCTCCTTCTTCAGCCAGTTGCCACCCGTTTTTCCGTGAAACGTCACTCATCAAGCCTCGCTGATAGCTCAGTGCTCGGTGATGAGGTACTTGTCGCACGAAATGCTGTCTGATCCGTTGGCCCAGTTCCTGGAAAGCTGTGGCCCTATGTTTTCAGGTAAATAAGATTCATTGATCGTGGGAAAAGGAAGAGACATAGAAGATTTTTCCTTTTGTCATAAACTCTACTTTGTACAATGTTGAAAAAGCGGCCAGAAATTGGTCCTTGGCTCAAGAGCGTCATATCGTGATGATGCATAGAAATGGCACGATTGGCGCTCTAGACAGACAGCGTGGGGCGTTGACTTTCCTCGTGGAGCCGAGGAAAGTATTGATGTCTTCTGGGGATTACAGATGAAGCTCCTGGGTCCTGATAAACCTGGCCGAGAGGCAGCAGCCGAGCAGGAAGGCCGTGCCAGCCATGAGCAGAGCGCTATGCATGCCAGAGAGAAACGTGTGCTGGTCCGCAACTAGCGAACCCAGAACTGCTGTGCCCAGAACCTGGCCCATCTGGCGACTGGCATTGAGAACGCCTGAGGCGGTGCCGGGCCGCTTACCGGGCGCGCTTGCGATAACTGCTGCGGTCATCGCTGGCATGGTAAAGGACGTGCCAAAGCCTATGGCAAGCAGGGCCGGCAGAGCAGCAGATAGGCAGTGCTGACTTGGGCCAGGCTCATGCCGAGCATACCAAAGCCGCTGATAGCGAGCCCAAGCATCATTGGCAGGCGGGGGCCAGTACGCCCGGTGATCCAGCCCGCAAGCATTGAGCCTGCAAAGACCATGCAGCTTTCCGGTAACAAGGCCAGGCCAGTGAGCAATGGTGAGTAGCCCTGGATGTGTGGGAAGTAGAGATTGATCACAAAGAACTGGCCATAGAAGCCAAAATTGAGCAGCAGGCCAACCAGATTGCTCGCTGAGAATGTGGCCGAGGCAAAGAGGTTGAGCGGCAACATGGGAGATGCGGCACGTTTCTCGCGCAGGATGAAAAGCACGGCAGCCAGGATGAAGAGCGAGAACATGAGCAGGATGAGTGGGTGCATCCAGCCCAGCGCTGGTTCTTCAATCAAAGCGAACGTGAGCATGCCTGGACCCAGGATCGCAAGGGCCTGGGCTGGCGGGTCGAGTCCCTGTGGAGCCAGTCGCGGCGGCTGGGGTACAAAGGCCAGGGTCAGGCCGTAACCTAGAACACCGATCGGCACATTGATCAGAAAAATGCCGCGCCAGCTCAGTGCACCGACCAGGAATCCACCAAGCACCGGCCCAAACGCCGCGGCGATGCCTGCGGTGGCGACCGACAATTGTATGGTCACTGCTTGTGATGGGTCGTCTGGCGGAGGGTGTCTGTCGTCGTTGTGAGTTTTGGATGGAGGCTCTTGTTGACGTGAGAGAACCAGATCGCGAAGGTCAGCCGCGATCCGCAGCCGTGAGACTGGAGCATGGAGCATGCTTCTGGCGAGCACAAGGGGATTGTTTGCCTCATTTTCTGGCAAGGAATCACGGAAGCTCTCGACGACGAGCATGTGCCTGGCCGGGAAGGTGTCCCGACGTGGAGACTGGCGCGTTCTCTTCAGGTGCTCGAAGAGGCCGGAGGAGATCCGTGTCACCCGCCCATCCAGATGTGCTGGTGGACTCGCATATACAGTTGAGTCTCTCAACAGCAGAAAGTGAAGCGCATCATATTCTATTCGTGTAAAAGATGCTATACTCGTAGATAAGAGAGAAGCGAGCGCGAGCAGAAAGCGAGGAGCCTGTGCGTCGAGGAAAGGAAACTGTTTTGGAATGGCTTGCCAACATCTGGCACATCATTTGGCACATTTTTCTTCCCATTGCTGTGGTAGGAGGGGTGATCTATTATGCCTTGATAACCATCCAGTCCAGTATCGTGGGCATGCAGTTTCAGCAAACACACCCGATCACGCAGGCAAGGGTCCTGCGCACCTTTACCCATACCTATTATACCGATGATTCACAAACGCATACCTCCAGCAGACATACGGAGACCTGCGCGGCGCGCATCAGCTTTCGTGCTAACGGACAGGACATCGAGGTAGATGTCAGCCAGATGCTTGCCTGTCCGATGCAGATCGGAGATCAGCCAAAGATCGCCTATGATCCCCAGCAGCCAGCGCATGTACAGTTTGTGCCTGGCGGCGATCCGTTCTGGGGCAATATCCTGCAAATCCTCCTTGTGTTGCCATTGGTGGGCGTCGCTCTGTTTCTGGGCATCGCGTTTATTCGCGACTCTAGGCGTGGTTGGCTCTGACACAGGTTTGAAACGTCATACGTCGCAGACGCAACCCTTCGGGACGCGAATTGTAGTACCAGAGAGAAAACCATCGAACAAAAAAGAGAGGAGACGCATGTTTCAACAGCAGAGATCTGGCTTTTTTCTGGCAGGTACCATCGTTTTTGTAGCGCTTTTTCTTCTCCTAAGCCTTTACTTCCTTCGTTTGTGGATTTGGCATCGCGTACTGGCCCATACTGCTGCCAGTAGTAGCAGTCATGATCGCGATCATGTATGTGCTCCGCCCACGTTCGCGGCAAGGATCTCCGAACGTGGGAAAAGCGAACTATCAACAACGCGGAGCAGACAAACAAGCCTCTCGAGCACAAGACAGACCCTCTTAACGGCTGCCTGACAGTGGTGCCCGTTTTGAGGTTCGGAAGTCATCCTGAAATGGAGTGGAGTGAAGGTGCTCGGCATCGAGGAGAGCCAGATCAGGACACACAAAAAAGACCTGGAGCGCTCCAGGTCTTTTTTGTGTGTGAGGGTGTTGGGAGAATGAGGCTTGGTGTGCTTCCTCAAGCAGGTAGAGTTTCCTCCTCCGGAAGAGGGCAGAGGGAGTTCTTTTTGGGTGTGGATGTTGTGGGCAAAATTATTATAGTTGTTCACAACGAACGAGTGTTGGGAGAGATGTGAAGAGGAGTAGCCTCGCTTTGCCTTCTCGTCTCAGCTTCCCCTCGCCTTTTCGTCTCTCCCTTCCTCGCTCCACTCCGCTACGGCTGCTGCTGCTGGCTGTTCTCTTTTGCGCGTGATGTTTGTTTTATTGCCAGGATATCGAGGGGAGGGTGGAAGCGATTGTGGAAAACGCGCGATATCGTATCGATTTTGTGAGAAGTTGCGTGCAGCCGCAGCCGTTGGTGCCTCAGCATCTCTTATAGCAGCAACCGTTGCCTCGTGTTGCAGTCATATTTCGCCTGGCGCTGCCCTCGTAGGCAAGAGAAGAGATTCTGCTAGCCTCTCTGTCCCCAGGTCAAAGCTTGGCGGCGACCTCCTGTCTTCTCTCACTCTAGCTCTCTTCGGCAACCGAAGTTGTGCCTTGCCACGCTGTCGCGTCCAGGTTGCTGCCGTCTTCGCCGATCTAGCCAGCCAGGCGAGGAGCCTAGCTTTTGTGATCCCTGCGTGTGGATCAACGTTCTCTTTTGGCATAGTTTGCCCTCCACTTGATATAGCGCTCTATGAGCGTGAGAATGGCTGCGATTGCACCGGGAAGTGCGAGAAGTACGGCGATGAATGGATACATTCCCATGAGGTCATTTATCCTCCCAAACTGATCAGGTGTCTGTAGCTTCTTCTCCGGCGAGGCCAGGAAGAAGGATGTATATATATGCTTGTGAGAGTAGTGTAGCAAAGTTCATGTGTGGAGGTTCCCCAAATGAGATGGAAGCTGTAAAGCACTGTCTCGCTGCACGGTATTTTCGTGTGGATGAAAAAAGGAGAGAGAGAGAATAGAGCAGTGAATGCAGATGAGAAGCGGGGTGAACGCATTCACGAGTGAAGGAACCTTTGGTATGATATGGCTATGGTGGAGCGAAGACAAGAGCAAGTGCGCCTGCGATTACCCCTTGCCGCCGGCGTGATTATGGTTGCCGTCGAGGCCTTCATGCGGCAATTTCATGTGCCGCATTGCTATTTGTATGTGCAGGGGCACGTGGTGATAGAAGAGGGAAGCCAGCTCTGCGAGATTATGGGATGGGCGAGTGTGGTAGGTCCAGAGAAGGAACTGGACTTGCTTATTTTAGAAGATGCAGACGCAGAAGATGAAGTCGCCTGGCGCTGGGTCAATCCAACCTCAGGCTCTCTGCTGCTTTTGTCCACGCATCCGCTGGCCGAGGAGAGGTATTCTCTTAAGAAATGTTGACCCAGCGCCAGCTCTCGCACTCCTGGTGTTCTGGCGCGCTGGAACCGCAGATAGAGCGATTCCCAGTCCTGGTCCAGACTCGCTGGTGACAAACCAAACAGGGGCGATTGGGTGAGGGTAGGTTGCTTCCTCGGGGAGAAAGATGTGTGCTGAAGATTGTGCATCGCTTGGAGTGGCTGATGTTGTGGCCGATGGGAGAAAGGCCTCCTGTTCCATGATCATGGTCGTATCCTTCTTCTTAGAAATTGGCGCCAGGGGATGCCATAACTGTCCAGAAGTAGTGTGCCGGAAGGTGGGTTTGCGCTGGTTGTGGAGCACAAGAAACGCGCGGGCAGGTTGAGGCTTGCTTGCGCGTTTCTTCTCGTTTATGTATGGAAAGCATTCTCTCCTGGTTAGCTGGCGGTCACGCTAAATGGGCGCGCCCACGCGAGTCCGCCATGCGTGCAGTCAGCATCCTGGCACCAGAAAACTTCTACCGTTCCTTGAAAGGTGACGTCATAGGTAGAAAAACTCTCCGAGAAATATCCATACCCATTGGCATATTCATTGATATACTTGGACATGGCTTTATCTTTCATTTCGCCATTGACATACCAGCGGGTTTGGACATAGCCAGTGTTTCCTTGTGTCCATTTGTAGGACAGATAGACCGTCTGGCCGCTCTGGAACTTCGATTGCAGCGTGACTGGTCGTTGCTGACCATCAATCTCATTTGCCAGTTGCGCGGTAGGAATCACCTGCTGCGCGGCCTCGGAGAAGGTAGCCCCCGAAGGTGATTGGCTTTCAGTATAGGATGGATATGGCGTAGGTGTGAGTTGCACTGAGTATGCTGTTGCTGTGGCATCGCCTGCTGTTGCTGTGGCATCGTCTGCTGTCGCTGTGGCGTCCTGATTCATAGTTGCAGTTTTGTTATTCTGGACAGCAATATAGATTCCGCTAAAGCCACATGTGAGAACGAGCAGCACGGCGAGTATGATAATTGCCGCGATGGCGCCTCCTGATTGTTTCCGCGGCTGCGCCACGACTGGTGCCATCATTGGCTGTCCATATGGAACCTGCGGAGGCGGAGCGTACGGCGGCTGGCCGTATGCGTTTGACGATGGGGGTAGTGTGCCTGCATTTCCATAGGGATTATAGGCGGCACCGCTATTATACGGGTTGCTCGCGGGTGTGGGCGGCAGTGGCGTTAACGAGGCATTCGGAGCAGAAGCCTGTACGGTCGGTGGGAGCGCGTTATACTGCGGCGACGAGCCTGCGGCAAGCACCGTCGGGGGGACACTCTTTGTGGCGATTGCAGCACCACAGCGCACACAGTGGGATTGACCTGGAGGATGAGTGGCCTGGCAATGAGGGCAGATGTTTGTAGATTCTTGTGACACTTTTGATCCCCTCTAAATGAAATAACAGAAATACGAATGCTACATCGAACAATCAAACGAGCAGATAAGAGTATATCCCTTGCGGGCATCCGCGAAAAATGAACTACTTCATAATTTGAAAAGTGATCAGTAATCTACCACTGTCAAAACTGGCTCTTCACTATGAGACGAGAAGAGGGGTCAGTGAGCCTCGAAAGAGGAGCCACAAATGTTACATGCTCTATTGGTGCCTATGGACAGGCATAAGAGAGGAGGCCTTCGCTGAGGAACTGTTGGCCCAGGACCAGGTCTCACGCTCCTGGTGTTGTGGCGCGCCGGATCCGCAGATAGAGCGATCTCCAGCCCAGATCCAGGCGCGTTGCTGGCAAACGAAACACGCACGATGTGGAGGCGGGTAGGTGGCGCCCTCGGGGAGTGTGGTAGAGTGTGCATTGCTTGGAGTGGCTGATGGTGTCCGCGATGGGAGAAACGACTCCTGTTCCATGATCATGATACTATCCTTCTTCTTGGAAATTGGCGCGAGGGGATGCCTTCTCTTCGTATGCCATATCTGTTCAGGAGCAGCGTGCCAGGAAGTAGTTGCTGAGAGGGAGCTTCCCGGCTTTCTTCTCAGGTATTAGCAGGCTACTGGGCCCTTGAGTATTAACGGACCGGAATACCACGCTAAGCGCTTAGCGTGGTATTCCGGTCCGTTAATACTCAAGGGCCCATAAGGAGCCACACCAACATGATGGGTCGATTATGACTCCTCATCTCTCAATGGGAGAAGCACAGTGGCATGTATCGCCTTAAACAGGCTGATTTACCCATTTTCCCAGGCGGTGGATAGTATGTACCCGTTGGAAACCCACTGCTTCACTGGCACGATGGATAGGCATATTAGCAGAAAAAGGCTCGATAAATGCGCTGGTGGCTCCATACAATTTGAATCGGTGCAACATTGTCAACAACAAGGTGCGAGCAAGGCCGTGCCGACGGAAGCGTGGATGGACACCGATTGGTTCGATCTGCGCCACATGACGGCCTGGGTCATACCAGCCCACACAGAAAGCGGCCAGTAATCCATCAGGGGCACAAATCACGAGATCCAGGTCGGATCGATACTGCGGAGTACACAACGAGCGTGCGCGCCATTCTGATGTCATCGAAGCACTCTCGAAGGCTAAACGATGAAGCTCGGCGTAGTCAGCAACCTCTTGCTCGCCCATGAGGGGACGGAGCACGAAGCCTTCTGATAGCTCAGGGACCGGAGCAAGGTCGTCCAGAGCATGTTGAAAGAGAGTGTAGCTATCGTTGTCTTCAAGCACAAAGCCATGAGCCTTTACCAATTGAAGGCGCTCGGCATCATCGTCGCGGAACTCCACCCAGTAGGGGAGTGGATAACCGCGTTCTACGTCGCATTCACGCATACGTCCTTCAGCCCAGGCAAAGATTTCTGCTTCGACCTCCTGCTTTGTGGGACCAGGCAGGATAAAGAAATCGAGTGCTGCCCAGTAGTATTGCCAGGCGGCGAAGCCAACAACCCTTCCGTTGGTATCTATCCAGAAGGAGCCGTCGTGTCCCTCGTTGATAACTGGAGCACTGAGACGCCAGGGCAGATCAAGTGTGTGGCGGCTGACCAGGGGAAACGAGCTCACAAGGTCAAACACTTTGAGCATGTCCCCTTCGCCTCGAAAGGAATGGCGGGTGATGGTCATATTTGGAACCTTCCTTTTTAGAACAAACTGAGCAAACGAATGAGCACAACACGGTCAGGGGTGAGCTCCACGCGACGCACATGATCATTGCTCAATTCTTCTCAAACTGGGAAGGGATGAAAGAAGGAAACAATAAGGCCATGGACGTCGATTTTTGCTCGCCCATAGCCTGTGGTGTGAGGATCAAAGCTGTTTGCTATCTTATAAATACTGTGCTTTTCCTCAGATTCTTCCTGAAAAAGGGCAGAATCCGGCCCTGGGCGACTGCGCAGAGTTCGCACAGAATGCTGCAATTGCCCGGCCTAGTGGTTCTGAATGCCATTACAAACCCCTTTTTTCGTAAAATCTGAAGACGAAAAGCTTCTGACGCTTCCACTGGAAGCGCTAGAACAATGTACCATACAGGAAAACGAATCGTCAAGGTTGTGTTGTCATAGACTGGCTATTTGGGGTAAACGATGTTTTTCCTTCTCAATTCTTTCAAGAACGTTGAAGACGGCCTTTGGGTATTAACAGGCCGGAATACCACGCTAAGCGCTTAGCGTGGTATTCCGGCCTGTTAATACCCAAAGGCCTACTGTTCCTTGTGATTGTTGAGTGCTTCTTGGAGGAGGGTCTCTTCTCGAGAGCGAGAAGAGTAGAGGTACCATTGGCCTGCGCGAAACACATAGGTCCAGGGAGTCTGCTGCTGTTGGTTCAGCAGCAGCAGCAGACTCCCGAGTTCCTGCGCCTGCTCATCTGTGGGCTGGCTCCAGCGGCGATCGTAGTCCCGTAGCTTAAACTGGCACCATGTTTGGGTTTTCTGCCTCATCTCCGCATCATTTTGGGCCTCAAAGAAGTCATGTGCATCTCCCAGAACTGGCTCAAGGCGATAGAGGTTGCCTCCCGTAAGGAGCTGTTCAACGTGTTCCAGCGTATTGTAGTGCTGGAGCAGGATCTGGCCAGCATAGGCTGGGTAGCCATCCTGAGAGAGATATACAAAATGAACGGATGTCTGGTGTGTGAGAGCAATACAGGCAGGTGTGCTCATGTCTCAAGCTCCTTTTCTGCTAAGCTGAAAGACGTCTGGCTTCGGCGTCCTCAATTTTGGCAAGCCATGAGGGGGTGATTGTCCCTCTCCATACTATAAGCTCTATCGTTTTCTTGTTGAAGAGTCCCAGAGTGTGTGTCCTTTATGACCTTATCGGTCACGTAAATGGTTGGCTGTGACAAGAATAAGAGAGGTTTCGATAACCACCGCAAGCACGCAGATAACTATCTGATGATCAAGAACAAGGCGCACCGCGCCAACGATGGTAGCCAGGGCCTGCGTGCTCAGGATAGCCCCCGCCAGTGCTGAGAGATGCGCCCCTGATCTTTTGGAGACCATCGTGTTATAGTGCTCATAGCCCTCGTATTGATGTGTTTTCTCCATCTGGTACAAGTAGTCTTTGATGCGGTCTATGATGTGCTCATTGTGGCCGCAATACTGCGTGAGGAACATCGTCGCGAGCGGATAGACCAGGATCGCCCACGACACTGCGCCTGGCTGTAAGCTCGCAAATACGACGCCAGAGAGGAGAGCAAAAAAACTAGGGCCGCATTTTTCTCTGGAATAGCGCGAGGAGCGGACGGTAATACAGAAGTCTAAGAGAGAAAAAAGTGCGGTATTTCTCAAACAGCACGAGCCCCAGGAGGCAAGAAAAGCAAAATTTCTTGCCGAAAAGATATGACCGTGTTATACTGGCGCAGCCACCTGGGCGGAAGAAACGCAACAGCTTGTGGCCAAGAGTTGATTGTTAGAGAGCAAGAAAGGAGAATTGGACTGTATGAATGATTTTCCTCATCTACATCTTGATACCATGATGCCTTCTTCAGGAGCAGGAGTGTAACTTTTCGAGATGGCCTGGAGAAGTGCTGTCGAGATGCGGGTGAAACGTTGTCTCTTTCCATCTCATTGACATCCCATTCTCCACTCCAATGCAGTGTCGCACGCTTGTGTTGGCGTGCGTTTCACAGCAAAAGTGGATCGGAGAAGAACATCGGTGAGTATCCTCACCTTTTGAGAGGAATATCTGTGGATCCACATAAGTACTCTGCCATTTCTCATCAAGGCTCACGATATTGTAATCCCTTTAGCGTGGAAAAAATGGAGGAATTCATCACCCTTCTGCAACTCACCCCAGAGGCTCGAGTGCTCGATATCGGAACAGGCAAGGCCGAATTGCTCATTCGTCTTGTCGAGCGTTATCAGGTCACGGCCCTCGGACTTGATTTCTCTTCTCCTTTCTTTCAGGAAGCACGTGAGCAAGCTGCGGCGCGCCTTCCTCAAGGGAAGCTGGAACTGCAAGAATGCGATGCATCCCTCTGCCGCGCAGCTCCCGAGACATTCGATCTTGCTATCTGTCTGGGAGCATCGGAGATTTATGGTGGCTTCAAAGGAACGCTTGAGCGCCTGTCCCAATATGTTCGTCCAGGTGGACAAGTATTCGTGGGAGATGGGTATTGGAAACAAGAGCCAGCCCCCGAGTACCTTGCTGCGATAGGGGCGTCTCGCGAGGAGCTAATGACCCATGCGGAAAATGTTGCTGCTGGCGTCACGCTCGGCCTTATCCCTCTGTATGCCTTGGTATGTAGCGATGACGAGTGGGATCGGTATGAATGGTCCCATTTACGAACAATGGAACGCTATGCCCAGCAGCATCCCGATGATCCAGATGTGCCAGCCCTGCTCGCACGGAGACGTGCTTGGCGCGATATCTCTCTACATTGGGGACGAGATACGTTAGGGTTTGGATTGTATCTGTTTCAAAAATAGCTGCTCATAACTCAAGCGGAAAACGATCAGAAGCCTCATCGGTTGATCAACCGATGAGGCTTCTAGGTGTGCAGCCCTCTGCCCTGTGCTCAAGAGAGAAAGGGCTTGAGAGTCAGATGTGCTCTACCAGAGAAAAAGGCGGTCCTAGAAAAAAAGGGTTGCTATGAAGAGATTTTTCTCCCCTCCCCCTTTGAGTCTTGGCACATTCCTCTATGTGCTGGGATGTACCCTGCTCGTCGTGGGCGCCTTCTTTTTCCCAGCATATATCACAGGTACATGGGAAACTTGATCACGACATGGTTTGCACATACCATTACCAACCATTGCAATAAAATTGGCAATCGGCTAAACGGTAAATGACGTGAAGGATTAGCAGCTGTAGCTCTCAAAATGGTCTGTCTATATGCCATTGGAAGACCATCCCTTGAGAAGGATCTTCTCGCGGAGCACCTATCATCACAAAACCGGTCTTTTGTGCAAGACGCTGCGATGGGATATTATCGAGAGAGGTGATAATGGTGAGAACTTGCAACGTCGTTTCTTCTCTTGCATACTGTTGAAGTAAATGGAGAGCTTTTGTTCCAACACCATGATTGTGATAGCAACGCTCAAAGAGATGGTAGGCCACAAGAGCTTCACCAGTTTGCACATTCATATCGTGGAGAAGGATCTGACCAACACATTTCTGCTTCCAAAAAAGAGAACGCAACTGTTCCCAAAAAAGTGGGAAAAAGGGACCAACCGTGGGCAAGACGCCACACTTTCGAGCTTCTTGACAGATGAGAACGTTTGTCCTATACTTGAGAAAATAGGAGGCAAGAGAAAGAGCAGAACCGCATGATTCGCGCCCATAAGATCAGACTGCATCCCACACCTGAGCAGGCCAACTCCCTTGCTCGTGCCGCAGGCGTTGCACGCTTTGTGTGGAATTAGGCGCTGGCCGAATGGAACCGCCAATACGAAGCCGGGGAGAAACCCACTGCCTTGAAACTCAAGAAGCAATTCAACGAGATCCGGCGGGTGCAATTCCCCTGGACATGGGAGGTGACGAAGAACGCCTCAGATCAGCCCTTTCTCGATCTAGGAAAAGCCTTCACCGCGTTTTTTGAAGGCAAAGCCAAACGCCCCAAGTTCAAGAGCAAGAAACAAAACAAACCCTCCTTTTACCTTGCCAACGATCAATTCGAGTTGGGGGATCATCGTCTGTGGGTTCCTAAGCTCGGATGGGTCAACATGGCGGAAAATCTGCGCTTCAAAGGTCGCGTGAGAGGAGCACGCATCACGAAAACAGCAGACTGGTGGTTTGTGTCTCTCCAGGTCGAACTCCCAGATGCGATCCCGGCGAAGAAACCAGCCGCTGTTGGTATCGATGTCGGACTGAACCGATTGGCCACCTTGAGTACAGGAGAGGGAGTCGAGAACCAAGCCTTCCTCAAAACGGCGCTCAAAAAATTGCGTCAGGCCAATAAGCGACTGCATCGCCGCAAACCGGGATCAAAAAACCGCGAGAAAGCGCGTAGACAGGTGGCACGACTCCATTATCGTATTACCTCTCTGAGAGACGATGTGCTCCACAAGCTCACAACCAGGCTTGCCAATTGCTATGGAAGCATTGGCATCGAAGACCTCAACCGGAAGCGGGTTGCTCAAGAATCGGCGGCTGTCTCGTTCGTTCTCTGACGCAGCATTGGGCAAACTGCTCTCCCTGCTCGGGGCGAAGGTAGAGCAGCAGGGTGGACAGGTGATCAAGGTGGGACGCTTCTTTCCTTCGAGTAAGACCTGCCACTGCTGCGGCTGGAAGTGGGAAGCGATGACGCTCAAAGATCGCACCTTCCTCTGCCAGAATCCATCATGCCCCTATTCTCAGTTCCCGCAAGATCGCGATCATAATGCGAGCCAGAATATCCTGCGGGAAGCCCTTCACTTGATCGGGCTCATTGACCAAGTCGTCACCGGTATTGGCTCAGACGAGGACGTAAACTTGCCTGCGGACGCGGGGTAAGACCAAAAAGGCTTCGGCCTTGAGGCTCCTACGGATGAAACAGGAACAACAAAAGGTGTAGCAGAGCTATGCTTGCATACGTTTTACTACAGTAATTGGAGCAGAAAAGTAATAGATATCCTCACGCTGCCTTGCTTGAGAGATCCAGTGATCCACAAAATGGGCAATATCTGCATCAAGAGAAAGGCAAAGAAGTATTTCTCTCGCAGGAACTCCAATAGAAACGTCATCGTTTTTGTATTCTGTACCACTATGAAACGCCATGTTTTCCTCCTTCGCCATACGTCTCGGTATCCTACATTCAAACTCGCAAAAAGCTTTCTATCGTAGCTTACCTCAGTTTCTTTCTTTGGACAAAGATGTTTGTGATTTTGCAGCATATTGTGGCAAAATCGAGCGCGATATCCTTCACAAGGAGAGCGGCACGATATCCTTCACAAAGGGGGAAAAGGCTCGAAATAGGAGATTTCCTCCCATCTGAGTCGGCTTGTGAGGAGCGTCCGTGGAAAAGTCCCTCACCCCGCGCCGATTTTCTCAAGTTGGCTGGGGTGAGGGTGGCTCGTGCGTCGGGCGCTTTTGTGTTACAAGATCTCCTGCCAAGATATGGACCTCCATCACTTTTGGTGATGCCTGTTGGCCGAGGTCACGACAAGCATTTGAGGAAGTCGATGCTCACCTGAGTCCTTTCCGCAGAAAGACTCGGTGATAACCATCTTCTACTCGCCGCCCATCTTCCTCAAATCCAAGCTTGTGATAGAAGCGGAGATTTTCGGTCATCACTTCATTCGTGTACAAGCGAATCTCATCTAACTGCTCTTTTCGCCCCTGCTGTTCAACGAAGGCCATGAGCACCTGCCCCAATCCCTGCCCTTGAAAACGTGGGTCAACGGCGACATTCTCCACAAGCAAACTCCTCTCCCATGACATCATCACCAGGACTCCTCGCACCTCTTCTTCGTTTGCAAGTACATAGACTACACCTTGTGCAATGAGCGCCTCGTAATCGGCATGCAGAGGAGTTGGTTCCCTGCCCATGCGAACAAGATACTTGGAATAGGCTGCGCGAACACAGGCCCAAACAGCCCTTTGATCTGCGGCCTGAGCCTGTCGAATGCGTATGTTTTCCACGTGGAACCTCTCTTAAGAAATCAGGCAGCATGCAGCACCCGTTGACGAAGCAGCGGGAAGCTCGCACGGCCATACATCATCCTTTTGATCAGCTTAAGGCGATTCACCTGTCCTTCCACCAACCCATTACTGTACGGCAGCGTCAGTCCTGCGATGACAGCAGCTTTGTCTCGCTCAATGCCCGATGCAAATTTTTGGAACTCAGGAAGAGAACTGGATGCAACCTTCGCTAACCAGGTATCAAGCTGCTCGCCTTGACGAGTACGAACCATATGTACGCGCATCCTGGACTAATCGATAGGCGGCCTCAATGAGAGGATTACTTTGACACAAGAGAGCAATCTCCTTTTGTTCAGCCTCGCTCAGAGAGGTCGGCTCCTGGACAAAGAGCCAAACGGCTGGCTTTGCAGAGAAACGGGAGAGACTCTCGACGGTGGCAAAGCCTTTCCTCAGCGGCTCCAAAAAGCGATTGACCATGCGAGAGGAATCAGGATAGCCCAGCGCTCGGATTTCTTGCCATAACTGCGTCCCATTGTGGCAGCCCTCTTGCCAACGTTTGAGAACGTAGGGTGCATAAGCATCGAAGCGGCTACGCTTTTTGCGCCGTTGTCGCGCTTCGGGAAACGCTCCTTGGGCGAGCCAACGCTTGATCGTGCGTTCGCTGGGTTGCCCCATCTTCCGAGCAATCTGTTTGGGGGGTAATCCTTGCTCAGAGAGAGCCAAGACTTGCGTATACTGATCGAGGCGTCCAGCGCGTCGAGAGAGACGGATTTGTTCCGTCGCGGGAATGGGAATGGGCCGCCATTCCTGCCGAAGGTCCTGGACAACAGCCTCTTCCGCTTCTTTCCCTGCTTGTCGGACGTCCGGGCGACTACGGGCCAGAAAGGCTTGGAGAAGATCGGTCAGATTACGAATCAAGTGCCAGCGGTCTGCTACTTGGATCGCTTGTGGAGCGCCTTGAGTGGCAGCAATTGCATAATCGGTGCCTCGGTCTCGGCTGATGACCACAATTTCTGGATGAGCTTGAAACCACGCCTTGGCGGTCTTGGTCGAGCGATCAGGAAGCAGATCAATAACTCGATGTGTTTGCAAATCGACCAGAATGGTGCCATAGCGTCGTCCCCGTCGAAACGCCCAATCGTCTATGCCAACATGGGTCACTGTCTCAACGACCGGCGTCGGTACGGCTTTGAGCCGCCGCAGGACGGTTGCCGGAGAGGTTGGCATCCCCAAGAGGGTGGCGAGCTCAGCACCTGCTTCTCCACCCGCCGCAAAACCGATGGTCTCTAGAGCTGAACAGAAACGAAGTGTTGTCCTTGCCCAAGGGCGAACCAGATCGGGAAGCCGCTCAGTGAAGATGCGCTGAGGACAATCAATCGTTTGACAAAAGAATTTGCGCACGACGAGCGAAAGAACTATTTGACGTCCGCCGCTTGGAACATCAGCGACGGTACGTCGATAATGGCTATGAATACGTTTCGCTGGTTGCAAACAGCGTGGACAAGCCGATGAAGAGGCAGTTGAGCGAACAAGGACTGTCAAACAGTCATGCAGCACTCTCACCTCATCAAGAACAAGGCCATCTGAAAGAGGAAGAAAAGGGGAAAAAACCACGGGATGATGAACTCCAAGCAAACGCTTACTTTATTGGGATATTACACGTGAGTATATCACAGAAATCGAGCATCACCAAAAGTGATGGAGTTCCAAGATATGCTTCACAATGTGCCTGGGTAGTGGCCCACCTTCCTGTCCATGTGGGTACGCTATCGAAGTCTTCTGAACTGGCGAGAGGCGTGCAGTCCCCCCACAAAGATGAGAACCCCAGCCCCGATATGAAGCAGGTTGGTCGCGTTCAGTTCGCCTGTGGGCAGATGGACGACGACCCCTTGCAGCAGCGTGCTGCTCAAATAACCGCTGAGGAACGTGGCGAGGAATGAACTCAGGGTCGTGACGGTTCCCAGGGTGGAGAAGACGCGGCCCACCATCTGCTCTGGCGTGGCAAAGAGGACCAAGGGTCCAACCAGCACCTCGGCCTGCATCGTGGCGATGCCAATAAGCGTGAAACCCACCAGGTCGATGATCGCCTGATTCGGTACGGTTGAGACGATGACCATCACCCCAGCAAAGAGGAAGGCGCGAGCATAGACGCTGGTCGCTCCGACTTTGGCCACCGCACGATCAACGAGCAAGGTCCCCAAGATGCCCCCAATGGCTGGAACAGCACTGAAGAGGCCAAACAGGCTCATGGGCACATGAATATTCTGGGTGATGTAGAAGAAGGCCAGGACGCTCACTATGCCCCATCCAAAGGAAAACAAGCTCTCGGTAAGCAGAAGAGTGCGGAGCTGGAGCTGGCCCCCGATGAAGCGCAACCCCTCGCGCAGTTCCGTCAAGACGTGCCACAGTGATGTGGGGTGGGCTGACGCACGCCTTTCTGCCGCAGATACGTGCATGCACCCGATCAACACCCAGGAACAGGCAAACGAGGCCGCATTCAAGGCAATCGCCCACCCGATTCCCAGGGAGACGTAGCAGATGCCAGCACAGGCAGACCCGATGCCCCAGCTGAACACGCCAGCCCCGACGGTCAGCGCCGAAGCGCGGGTCAGCTGCTCTTGCGGGACCACCTCTTTGAGGATCGCCTTGGTCGCCGGAGTGAAGAACTGACTCAGCCCACTGACGGCTGCCACCACGAGATACATGATGGTGAGCTTGAGAGCGAGTGGCAGCGGGAGCGGTCCACTGATCGGCAAAAGGGAGCACACCAGCACGGCCCGGAGCGCATCCATGAGGCGCATCGTCCGTTGTTTGGGCCAGCGGTCCACAAACACGCCAGCGAATGGACCGATCAGCAGGGCCGGGAGCGCGGCGGCCAGCACCACGCCGCTGACAGCAAGGGGGGCCGCGCTCTGGTTTTGCAGCAGCGTCCCGACCCATAAGATGAGCATCATCGTGAACAGTATATCGCCAATCAGCGAGATCGTACCACCAAGCCACAACAAGGTGTAGTTGCGATTGATGAGCAGTGCGAGCTTTGGGAAGGTGCGCAGGCGTTTGGAAAAGCGAGGAAACATAGGAATCCTTTCACACGCGACATCCGCGTTGAGATGCGAGATTGGTTCAAGCGTGTCTCAAGAGGGGGTGCGGTGCGAAGAAGAGGGGGATAAGTCCCAACAGGGGAAACAATGGGGAGAGCTTGCCTCTCCGCTCACTCCTCGATTCGCGCCGCATGCGGCGCGAACACACCGACAGGGTGAGCAAGGACGCGTATGAGGCAGGTCAGGGAGAGGGAAAGTGGTTTCATCATGGCTGCATCACGCTCCTTGTTGGTTAGCTGTTTGAAAAGATGCTTAGAGCTTAGCACAGAATGTTCCCATCTGCCAAATGTCATTGCACAGAGGCACTGGCCTGTCTTGATCTCCCATGCACGCTCAACATCATCTCGGTGCGACGCTACATGCCTTGTTCTGGATCTTTCTCCCCGACTGGGTAGCGCTTTGGTTTTGGTTCCCCGACACGCCTGGTCCGTTTGGGTTTTGCTGGTGGTGTGCCTGCGCAAGCATCAGTCGGAGGATGTTTCGCAGGGTCTGTGGATTCGGGTGAAGTCTTGACCTCCATGTTCACGGTTGCTTCGGCCTCGTCTACAGTTTTCTTTTTTCGGCCCCGTTTTGGCGGAGCGGCAGGAGGCATCCCACCTGTCTCGATCCTTTCCATGTTTGCGGGCTCTGCGGTGTCTGCGGCTTTCGCTCGGCCTTTTTACGTGCACGGGTCTTCTTGGCTGGTGGCGGTGGAGGTGCCTCCCCACTTGGAACGTTCGGAACCTCCACAGGAGGGACTTCTGAGACTGCCGCAGATGCCGTGACTGCCGTCTGCTTGGGGGGCGTCTCGCGTGGAGGGAGTGGAGGAACAGGAGCGATCAGCTCACCACCTTGCAACAGTCGCCACACATGTTCCCGGTTGACTTCGGTGTGGTTGAGCCGCTGCTCCCCTTCGTAGGCATCCAGGGCCATTTGCCGATAGATATCCACAGGGAGTGCATGATCCTGGACACAATCCAGGGAAAGCCTGCTCTTGCCCTCATCGAGGGCCGTTGAAACCGCACGCAGCAGCCAGTCCTTTAAGATGCCAATGCAGCCCACGCTACACTCGTAGAAATAGAGCCAGTACTCTGTGACCCAGCGCTCGGCTGGGCATTCGAGCGGCACCCGCCGCAAGAGTTCAAGCAGCGCGGCCTGGAACTCGATGCAATCTGCTTCCTGTTCCAGTTGGTAGCGCGGGAAATGGACCGGCAAGCAGCGGCGCGCGGTTTGTCCACTGAGTTTCCCAAAATTGAAAAGATCATAGGTCCTCACCAGGATGTAGAGCACCCCAGCCGAGTTCCCCAGCGATTTCAACCACTCTAACTGTTCCTGGAGCTTGCTTCCTTCCGTCCCGTCCCGTCCATAGAGCAGGTGGTGAGCTTCATCTACAAAGATGACGCGGACCCCGTGCCGATGCATCGCGGCGGAGCTGGTCGATGGCGCGACGACGGGCGACCGTCAGCAACCAGGCGCCTGGTTGGGTTGGAATCCCCTCGATGGGCCACCGTTCCAGCGCGACCAGCAGGGCATCCTGAACAATCTCCTCGGCAACCTCGAAGTTGCCCAGGATACGCAGAAGGGCGCCCAGGACTTTGCCTGCCTCTTCGCGGAAGACTGCACTGAGCGTGGACTGGATGTCCCCACTGGAGGCTGGAGAAAACCGGGTGCTTGGCGTATCAGACATGGAGGTGTGGTTCCTCCACCACCGGCCAGATCTCGACCACATTGTAGCCTGGTGCGTGAACCGACCATGCCTTGGCAAGGCGCAACGCCTCATCAAGATCAGCGACCTCGATCTCAGCGACCCCTCCGATCACTTCCGTTCCCTCAAGGAATGGACCATCAGTCACCAGCGGTTGCCCGCCCGAGGGAAGTGTCGCCATTTGAACACGGTGCGGTTTTGCATAGAGAGGGCCTCTCAATCTCCCATATTTGTTCAGTTTACCCCATTGCTGCCGTTTTTTGCAACACTACCACACAGCCTCCGCAGGAGCATGGCTCTTTTTAAGATGTCGCGTTCCTGACGCAAGAGCTCATTTTCCTTCTTGAGACGCCGCACTTCTTCCTTGTGCGGGGGAATAGGCCCACTGCCAACAAAGGCCTGTTCCCCTCCCATTCCATACTGTTGACACCAGCAGCACAGATTGCCATCGGGAATCCCCAGGTCTTTGACCACCTGGCTGATCGATGTACCGCTCGTTTGTACTCACTGCACCGCTTCGATCTTCAATATCTTCTCATCGCTTCGATTGTTTGCTTTACATGAGCTTGCTGCTACCTTTCTCATACTCGAACGTGTGTAAACACCCTCGAGCGGTCAGTTCTTCCTGCTTCATCGTCGATAGCCAGCGCACGGGAACCTTTGGATCGGCCCTCCCGTTTCGGTCTCACATCAACTCCCCAGGCATTTTACGTCCGGCGGTAGCCACTCTCCAGGACGGCCAGCTTTACGCGTGAAGCTGGCGAAGCTCTTCTGTTGCGAACCACAGCAAATTCAAGGCGGCATTGAGATCCCGGTCGATGACCAGCCCACAGGCCACGCACTCATAGGTGCGGTGTTTGAGCGGCATGCGCTTTTTGACCTGCCCACAGCACGAACAGCGTTTGGTCGAAGGGAACCAGCGCGAGGCGATGAAGAGCTCTCCCCCGGCGTTGGCCACTTTGGTCTTGAGGAACTGCAACAGTTGCCCCATCGCGGCATCAGCCACGGCACGCGAGAGCTTCCGGTTGGCCATCATCCCCACGATGTTGAGGTCTTCGATGCCGATGGCCCCACAGGTGCGCGCCAGTTCGGTCGTGAACTTGTGCTGCACATCCCGCCGGATGTTGGCGATCTGCTGATGCTTGCGTGCGACCTTGAGTCGTTGCTTCTCGTAATTCTTACTGAACACGGTTCGCCTGGTTTGCGGGTCTTTCGTCTTCTCTTTCTTACTGAGTTGGCGTTGCAGCTTGCCGAGTTTCTTGAGATGGAGCGCTAATGGCCTTTGGTTCTCAAGCCTGCGTCCATCGCTCACTACAGCAGCGTGCTTTACGCCCACATCTACCCCCACCACTGCTTCGGGCGTTGTGGGGCGCTCCCGTGTGATGTCTCCTTGAATGGAGACGTACCAGTGCCCCGCTTCACAGCAGACCGTCGCCCCCAGGATCTTGACCCGTTCGCACACGACGTGCTTGCGCGTGTTTCGCTTCTTCGTGGGAGTGGTGGCTTTCCCCTTTTCGACGAAGCGCAGTTTTTCGGCGAGGTTCACCGTTCCCAGTCTGCGTAAGAGCTTGCCTCGGTCCTTCTTCGTTTGGCGCTGATCGAGGATGAAGCGGCCAAGTCCGGGAATCGAGATCCAATGGCTTCCCAAGGTGAATTTATCGTTGGAGAGATAAAACGACTCGTGCGACTTCCCCTTTTTCTTGTACTGCGGGTAGTTCGCTCGGCCCGCAAAGAAGTTGTCATAGGCGTTTTTGAGGTCATCGAACGCACCCTCCACCACACACTTCGTCACCTGATAGGTCCACGGATACTCCTGCTCCCGGATCTGGTTGAATTGCTTCTTGAGTGCGAGGGCATGTGGCGGTTTGAGCACGCGCTGCTCTTCGGGAACGGTTTCCTGCTCAGCTTTATACGCCTGATACTGCTTCTCCCACTGCTCCCGTCCCCAGTTGTAGACAAACCGCCTCGTGCCACAGGCTCGTTTGAGATACTCCACCTGTTCAGGGGTGGGGTTCATCCGGATCTTGTGCGCGGTTTTCATCCTTGAGCGCCTTTTCTCCCGCTTTGCGGGAATTCCAGTTGAGCAGGACTCGACACCCGGCAAGTGGCTCTCGTTCAGCGAGCGGCTGGCAGCTTCGGAAGGTTGAGCGCCGTGGTCAGATCGACCTCATGAGAGGAGCGACGCCCAGAAAGCGTTCCTTTGGCTTTGAGCCTGCTTTCTCGGTCCCAGCGCTGCACTGTTTTCACGCTGACATCCACCTGCTTGGCAAACGGTACGACTGCGTATATCTACTTATTCTCACTTACTTTCGCACACGTTGTCAATACCTAGTATGTATCTCCTTCTTCTTCCACTCTTCCTTCCCAGTTGAGACCCTCTACAAATGCGGAACAGTGACACAATGCGGATCCAGTTGAGTTTGTATACGTGAGTACGCTAGAGGCAGGACTGGCGCCTGATGCTTTACAATGGCTAAAGGCATTCTACCGTTAATCTTCCTGGCGAGGGCGCTAGCCTTGTAAACGTCAAGCTTCCCTTACTCTGCCAGGTTAGGAAACGTCCTCCTCATTAACAAATTTCGATCAGGAGTTCATGCAGACAAGAAAAACACAAATGAAGGAGACGGTCATTATGAGAGTAATTGCGTTCTTTGGAGGAATTCTTTTGTGCGCACTGGTCGCCATCACTGCTGACATTGCCTATGCGCAAACTCCCGCGATGAACCCAAGCGAAACCGAGTTCGGGCCAAGCGACATCTACTTCGTTACCCAGACGTCGCTCGGTACGCCGTTTCAGGTCGACGCCGGCCGGCTCGCCCAGACGAAGGGTGGCACCGAGGCCATTCGCTCCTATGCGCAACTCATGGTGAGTTCGCACATCACGGTGAATAATGCCCTGGAGGCGATTTTGAAGCGCAAAGCTCCGGTACCGCCGCCAACGCTGCTGAAAGCCGCGTACGCGACAATGATATCAACCCTCCAGCAGGAGACGGGTCAGACATTCGACGCAGATTATGTGCGCGGCCAGGTAAACTACCAAAGGGCCAATGCCACGCTCTACCAGTATGAGATCGCCAACGGTAGCGATCCCGACCTCAAGGCATTTGCACAGCAAACACTGCCGAAAATCCAGGATCATCTGGCACGGGTGCTCAAGCTTCAGGGAGGGACAGGCTAGGCGGAAGAGGCCCTCCCCTGTCTTTTCTCCCAAATCCAACGTCCACCCCTGTGTGGCTGGTCTAGCATGGTAGTGTCAGAACTGAGGACACAGAAGCTCATCAGGGAACAGCGCATGCTGAGGGACGGCTGTCTCTCGCTAGGAGATTGCTTGTATCGTTATTTTCAAGGCAGCAATTCGATCAAGGAAAGCTCGTCGTTGCTCTCAGAGTGAGGTTGGTTTTCCATAATGAGCGAGAACGGAGAGCGTTCAGCAATTTGTCAAAAGCACAACAAAAACGGGCTACTGAGTCGAAACTTCCGAAGCCAAGCATGGGAGAATACCGTTGCTTGACCCCTCTATAGTCTTGTTCCAAGCGATTATTGAGCTATTTCTTGGTCCGATGGTGCACCTGGTCACCCAGTGTTTCACGCACTGCTCGTGGAGAGGAGGCATGCCCGTCCGTCGTCACCCGTTCCGGCGTATGGCCAACAACAGCGAGCACTTGCTTGAAAAAAAGTTGTGCTGCCTTCCTATCCCGTTTCTGTGGCTCAGGCGCGCATCAACCAGGTTGCCATCTGTGTTAATGGCGCGATACAGAGAACACTATTTCCCCTTGACTTTCACGTAGGTTTCATCGACATATCACGACTGCCCTGCTTGGCCGCGTCGTGCGGGTCCGCACTTGTTCTCCAATGAGTGGGGCAAACCGCCTTTCCCACTCCCGAACGATCTCATAGGTGAACGCCAAGCCTCGATCGAGAACCATCCCGGCGAGATCTCGCAGGCTCAACGTGTACCGGATCCGCCACAAGACAACGAGAAGGACACCATCGGTGGGATATTCGAGGAAGGTGAACTGCATTCCTGTACGCTCGTTGAAGAGACGTTTACAAGCAGAGCAACGGAACGTCCGCTAGCCAAGCGTTGTCTGCTAGGTTTGTTCTTTGGCCGTGGCTGAAGCGCAGTGCGGACCATGTATGCATTACCCCTCATCAGATGGGTCGTTGTTCTCGGCATCTCTCGCAGACGATCTCCAGGGCAAGTCTTTCTCTGAATGTTGACACTTCAGTCTCTCAGTATGCATCACCTCGGAAGATCTTTTGTCGTCTCAGTTCTGACACCCCCTGTTCAAGCAGAGGAGCCGTTCCCCATCCGCATCTCAGCATTCGAGATGCGGATGGGGAACGGCTCAGATCTGGCCTCGCCCTGTGCGCTTCAAATGACGACTGGTTGCTTCTGCTTGTGCAGCGCGTCCATGACTATCTGGTTCAGATGCAGATGGTCCTGCACCAGGGCAGGAGAGGTCAACGCCATCCACTGGTTCAGCGACACTCTGCAAAGCGATCACTCCGGAACATCTCCAGGAAGCGCAGCGGCTTGTCTGCCAAAGAAAAAGCCTGGCTCATGTCCCTCTCGAAAGAGGCAGCGAAACAGTGCCCGGTCATTCGTTGCGATAGGACCCAGCGCCTGGATGGGGGGGATTGGCGCAAGGGTGTCTGGTGGGGAGTTTTGGGTTGCGATTCCGCTCGTTAGCCCACACGCGAAGCCGAGCGCTTTGGTCTGAGCGAAGCTGTTGATTGTTTGGTAATGACGCTGGTGGTTTTGCCTCTTTGGCGTAGTGATAGAGAGTAGTGCGAGAAATCCCAAGGGCTGCACACATTTCTGGAATAGAATGACTCTGGTCAGCAAACATGCGCCGAGCCAGCGCCACTTTCCCGTTGATCTTGAGCTTTCTTGGCCGTCCGCCGACGTGTCCTCTCGCCCTGGCTGCCACTAACCCTGCCTGCACTCGTGCGTTCGCGTGGGATCTGGTGTCTGGCCTGGATGATTTTCACGATCGTCACCACCAATGGGATAGCCGACAGACTACGCTACCAGGGCGACAAAATAGCGAAAGGTGAGGATTGGACACGAGGTCTTGTGAAGCTGATTGACCAGAAGAGAACGCTATATCAGACGGGGTGCAAAGAGTGGGGAGATGGAGCAAGCAGTGAGATATGGCCTATCCTGGTTGGAAATAGTCCCACAATACCCGCGAAATAGTCAGATATCCCCACAGAACTACACAGAAAGCTACCAGAAACACAGCCAGGTAGTTTCTTTTATGCCCTTGACGTTGGATGAACGAGCCAGGGACGAGGTCTCGGACTGATAGGTTCCTGGTCTCACATACTGCTCACTTACCAAGCGAGCGGCGGCGAATGGACTGTGACATTGACAGGCACCAATCTTTTCCTCTGTCCTAGTGCTGCATGAATACATCAGGCTTATAGGGTCCTTATCATGTGCTCACGTAGTACCGCTTGGTTGCTAGTAAATAGCGCGAATGTTCGACGATTTTTAAGGTGAATGGTAGGAAATCAGCGTGAAACACGGGATTCGACCATCCATCACCATAGAAAGTCGCTCTACAAGCGGACGTTTGCCCACCGTTTTTGTGAATTCACAGCAACGTGGTTCGCATCACGTTCGCTTCTTTGAGCTTCAAAGAGGCAGAAAGAGCAAACAAAATGGCCGATCCAGTGTCCTTGTTGAACCAATGCGCACCGTTTTTGTAGAGGCGAGTGCAGGGAAAGCTTGAAGTGCTCTCTCAGCTTGGTGCTCGAATGGACACATGACGAGTGCTGCGCATCGCTTCTGGAGCCATGTGTTTAGGCAACCAATACTCGATTCCCACCATTCGCGCCGATTTCCCATCGACATTACGTTCAGCCCTTCGCAAGCTTGTTGACAATCTCTTGAGCGGTCAGGATCGCTGAGGCATATGACGGGAGATTTATTTCGAGCGAAGCCTTCATCTCATCCCAGGAAAAACTCGCCGTCGCATCTTTGACCATCGTCACTTCATAACCGAGTTCTATTGCATGCCTGACCGTTGACTCGACACAGGTGTTGGCTTTCAGGCCAATGACAACGAGCTTGTGGACTCCATGTCTTTTCAGGAGAAGGTCAAGATCTGTATTGGCAAAGCCACTTGAGCACCAGTGCTCCTGTGCAACCGTTTCGCCGGGTTGTGGAAGAAAATCAGGGTGAATTTCGCCGCCCCAGGTGCCATCTTCAAAGGTCTTGTGTTCCCAAGCTTCTCGCTGGATAGGAGCAATGTATTTCCACGTCTCGTAATCCCTTGCCCGGTAGCGGTGGTGCAGAGCGAAGAAAATCCGCAAGTTGGCTCGCCGTGCCGCTTCGAGCACGGCCTTCATGTTCGATACACACGAGGTAGCCTCAACCACTTCTTGCACGCGCGGCCAAAGCTTGCCCCCTGGTGAGATGAAATCGTTGTAGGGGTCTATCACGAGGAGCCCCGTCAAGTGTTTTTCGTAGGTCAAATCCTTCATCTCGACTCCTTCTCATCGCACGCATGCCAAGCGTTCGATGCTCACTGCAGTTTCATCAATCTGTCCTTCAGATGAAGAGCTTCCTTTGATCCATTTGTTCCCTTTCCTCAGTATCATCGGCTCCCGCTCACAGAAAAAAAGGGGTCCATTTTCTTTAGTTCAGCGGAGCCTTTCGTTCTCCTGCCCGTTCGACAGAGAAGCGCAAGGAGAAATAGGACGTCACTCAATAAAACTGCACCTTTGTGGGTAATGCTTGGTTTGCTTTTTCAACCAACGAGCGCATCTCTTTCACTTGCGGCTGCTTCAGCGCATCATCAGCCACAAACCAGTACGATCATTTGACAAAATCGGCCAATTTACAACGCATCGATGGAAAAAGCCGCATCGGGAACAGCGTGACCTGGAGGCAAACCACCGATTCCCAGATTTCGCGCCGATTTCCCAGGTTTCACCTCAAAATCCGTCGAAGTTCCTCCGAAAATAGGCTTCTAATGCTGAGATAAAGTCTCAGGTGCAGCCCTTTTTCATCCGCTTTCATGTCGCAGCGCGACATCACGCTTTGGCCCAATTTACTAGTTGCTGAGTGAGTGGCGACGACACTTAGTACTAGTTTGCGGTGCGAAATGGAGCCACTGAAGCGGCTTGAGAGCAGAAAGAGCGAAGAAAGAGCGTGGTAGAATGAACAAGAGGGGCTTATCAGGCAGAGAAAGGAAGGGCCATGCTCATCGATTGCTACCAACCAGAAGATGTGTTTGCCCGCGTGCCCGAGGTGGCAGCCCAAACCGATCCTGTCCTCAAGCAGTTGGATGGGTTGCTCGACGATGATGACCTCTATCAGCACGTCCGTGGAGATCTGGGGAAGCGCTATCGCTGGACGCTGGTGCATGGGCGGCATTCGACGCCGGTGGAAGTGATCTTGCGCATGCTCATCTGCAAACACTTGTATCAGTGGAGCTTTCAAGAAACGGAGGAACGCGTCAAGGACAGCCTGGTGCTGCGCTGGTTTTGCCGCGTCTATGCGTGAGCGAGTCCCTGATGATACCACGCTCATTCGCTGGGCCCACACCATCCGCCCAGAGACGGTGCATACCCTCAATGACCGCGTGGTGCATCTGGCGAGGCAGGCCAAGGTCACCAGCGGACGCAAACTGCGCCTTGACGCCACCTGTGTGCAGACCAACATTCATCATCCCACCGACAGTGGCTTGCTCGTGGATAGCGTGCGGGTGCTCTCCCGCTTTGTGCAGCGGGCCAAACCACTGGTGGAGGGCACGCTCTTGTCAGTGAAGCAAGCCTGCCGGAGCCGAGTGCGCTCAGCGCGTCGTGCTGCGCAGTCGTTGCATCGGCTGTTGCGGCGCAAAGGGGAGCAGAAAGATGAACAGCAGAAAGAACTCTACCAGAAGTTGATCACGACCACGCAACAGATGGTCAAGCAGGCCAAGCAGGTTGCGACGAGTTTACATCACCAGCCGCAAGCACTAGCTCAGCAACTGCTCTGCTCAGTCCAGCAGGTGCTCCCGCTCATCGAGCAAGTCATTACCCAAGCGAGCGTGCGGGTGCTGGAAGGCAAGAAGGTGGCCTCTCACGAGAAAGTGCTCAGCTTGCACGAACCACACACCCGCGCCATCCCACGTCACAAAGGCGGGGCCCTGGTGGAGTTCGGTCGGCACGTGGTGCTCGACGAGGTAGAGGGGGGCATCGTCACGCGCTTTGAGATCTGCGAGGCTCCTCATGAGCATGGACAGGCTGATGAAGCACTTGCCCATCATCAGCCCCTCTTTGCGCACCCTCCGCGCTGGTTGGTCGGCGATCGCGGGGTTCACGCTGCAGGGACGCGTGAGCGAGCGCAAGCCGCAGGGGTCAAGGTGGTGGCGATCCCTGCGGAGGGCAAGCGCTCGCAGGAGCAACGAGCCCAAGAACACACACGAGCCTTCAAACGGGCCTACCGCTGGCGTGCGGGGATCGAGGGGCGCATTCACAGCCTGCGCCGCGATTATGGGTTGCGCAGATGTGCCTATCACGGGGAAGACGGGATGCAACGTTGGATCGGTCTGGGCATCATCTCCAGTAACCTGCGCCATATTGCCCAGGCCACGGTCGCCTAGGGCTCATCCAGAGAGAACCTCATCCATGATACCGAGAGCAATGGCTCTCAACGCCCTTCTCATGCGCTTCTCTCCATTTCGCACCGCAAACTAGTACTACAGTCCCACTTAGCGAGGTATATATGTTACGAAGTGGTTTCTTAGGCTCCTTCTTTGTAGAAGACTTGTAATATGGCAGTGAGCCTGTGGAGCCACCCCACGTTTTAAGTGGTGCTGTAGTATTAGACCGTGTTTTGGAATGCGCGGCGGTAATTCTGCATGGACAAAAGAGCAAGATAGGAGAAGTTTTTGCTTTGTAAGATGGTAGAATGTCTTGCATGCAATTGGGGAGCGGAAGACCTTTGTCTCAAGACATCCAGGAGAGCAGACGACTCAAGTTGAGAGAAACGCAGTCTTTACGTTCTGGGGTTGTTCTGCTTCAGTCTCAAAGAGCATGATCGGAAAAGACTTTCGGCTCTTCATGGATTGGAAAGGAAACCATCATGAAATTGCTTCTCACCTCGGCTGGCATCAAAAACGACAGCATTCGCAACGCTCTGGTTGATCTGTTGGGCAAACCGATTACCGAGTCCAGCGCCCTCTACATTCCCACCGCGATCTACCCCTTCCCTGGCGGTGCTGCCATGGCCTGGCGGCTGATCCACGGCCCCTTGTGCGAATTGGGATGGAAGTCGTTGGGCGTGCTGGAGCTCACCGCTCTGCCCAGTATCCAAGAAGACTGTTGGGTCCCAATGCTTAAGGAGACGGACACCCTGCTGGTTGGCGGCGGCGATCCCCTGTATCTGTGCCACTGGATGCGACAGTCGGGACTGGCAGACCTGTTGCCCTCTCAGCTGCGCGAGACGGTCTACGTGGGGGTGAGTGCCGGGAGCATGGCGGCGGCCGCCACCTTCGGCGAGACCTACCGTGATCCGCGCAGGGGCAGCGGTGAATCGCTCACGTCGGAAGACATCGTGTTCGCCACACCCCAGGGAGAAATCAGCAGGATCTTGGTCACGGCTCAGGGAGTGGGACTGGTTGACTTTGCGTTGATTCCGCACCTGGATCACGAGGATCACCCGGACGCTTCCCTGGCCAACGCAGAAAAGTGGGCTGCGAGGCTACCCATGCCAACGTACGCGATCGACGATCAGACCGCCATCAAAGTGATCGACGGAGCAGTCGAAGTGGTCTCCGAAGGCCATTGGAAACGGTTTACGCCCTAATGGGGTGTTTGGGAACGGGTCGTTCTTGGGCCCCAAACGAGCGAGGAGCAACCGAATCATTGCCACTTGGATCAGTGTTTCACTCGTCTGCACTTTTCGCTCGTAATCCTTACTCATTCTTCTGTTACGAGAAATCCAACTGAATGTTCGCTCCACGACCCATCTACGGGGCACCACGCTGAAACCGCGGGTGCCTGATGGGTGTTCCACGACTTCCAGTTCCCAATCTCCTGTGGCTTGACACCACTCAGCTAACTCCTGCCCATGATAGGCCGCATTTGCCCAAATCTTTTTCAGACGCGGCACGAAGAACTTGAGCCCTGCAAGGAGACAACGAGCCCCCTTGGTATCATGCGTATCGGCAGGGGTTACGTAGATGGAAATGGGGATACCTAGCGTATCCACGAGGAGATGCCGTTTTCTCCCTTTGATGTGTTTGTGGGCATCGTAGCCACAGATCCCAGACGACTCCTCAACCGTTTTCACGCTTTGGGAATCCATGCTGGCTGCACTTGGGTCAGGGTGCCTTCCTTGTCGTTCTCGTTCAGCCTGGTGCAACGCCCGCAGCAAAAGCGTCCAGGTCCCTTTGAGGCGCAGGCGCCGGAAGTGATAAAAGACCGTTTGCCATGGCGGAAAGTTGGTTGGCAGGTAACGCCATGGGCAACTAGTGCGCAAAACGTAAAAGATGGCATTAAAAATGGCACGCAGGGAGTGGGCGGGTGGCCCGCCTCGTTTGGACTGGAGAGGGAGGTGGCGCTGCAGGCACTCCCACTCCGCATCAGACAGATTACTGGGATAACTTGTATTCATCCTTCCAGTTTATCGTGTGAGGCCATCTCTGCGATTAACAAAACACGGTCTTAGTGCAAGATTACGAAACCTTTTCGGGAAGAGATAAATGTGGCTCATATGCACACCCATAATAGGCACAGACTCGCTCAGCGAGGTGGTGAGCCGAAAGCAACCCATTGGTTTCGGCCACATTGCGTTTGCCATGGACCCACTTGGGCTCAATTGGATTGAGCCAGGGACTTTTGGTGGGCAGTTGGAAAGGCAAAATCCGTACCCCTTCGTCCGTTTGTTTGACAGCGAGGTTGTGTTTTCTGATCCAGGTGCGCACCATCTTACTCACATGCCAGGAGGCGTTGTCCCAGATGAGGAGCCACTGACGTTTGCCTTGTGCGGCCAATTGCTGACAACACCAGTCCAGAAACTGGATGGTGATCTCACTCACCGGGCGTCCTGTGACAAAACGAAGCCACATCTGCTCTCGCACGGGTTCCTCCGTGGTTCCGTTTTGCCAGAGGACACCATAGCAAGCCAATGCTTTTGGGTCAGGGTCATTCTTTTGCCAGGATTGCTCAACCAAACGGACTGGGTACTCTGGATCTTGCCAGGTGTGAAGGCGTGGAAGAGCAAATCGGCTCCACCAGACCTCGTCGAGGAAGCCAATGGCCCAATCAGAGCGGGGTTGAGCGTACGCGATCAAGCGGTCACGAGCCTTTTTTTTCGTGCATACTGCGGATCGGGGCTGGTAATCCAGTGCTTGGCTCGTTTCCAACTGACGCCCAAGCGCTTGAGCGCGCGGCGGACACTGGCAGCAGTGGTCGGGGCAGCTACGAGTCCTTGTGACAAGCAGATTTGCGCCACCAGTGGGAGAGACCAGAGATTGCGCTCGATACCAAAATCGCGCGGGCTGCGATGGAGCAGATCGCGCAAGGCTGGCAGATTCTCGTCGGCAATGCTGGTGCGTAGCCGATGAGGGCGACAGGACTCCTTCTTGAGCACGTCGAGCCCCTGCTCGTTGAAGTCTTTGATCACATTGCGCACTGTCTGGTCGTCGCAGCCCAGCTGCCGCGCAATGGCGATGGCTCGCTCTCCACGGGCTGAAGCCAGAAGGATCTGGCAACGGCGTAGCACAAAGGCTGAGCCGGAGCGTAAGTGAGCCTCGATATGGGCTCGCTCGGATTCGGTGAGTGGTCGAATGAAAATGGGTTGCATACCTTCTCATATCGGCTACTTTCCTACTTTCTTTTGGACGATTGCATTAGGGACTCAAGAATAATTAATGATCCCAGATAGCTGACAGGTTTCATTAACTCTACCTGAACCTCTTTTGAGTTTCCTCTGGAAGCATGGTACTGAAAGCTGTGGTTGATTGCGGCGCGAATTGTGCATGCAAGCGATTTCAGGTATTTGCGCCTCACCTCCCATACGCCTTATGAGTGTGTCAGATCCGCTTTTCATGTCATTTATCACCAGTCGCGCCATATGCGCCTCTCCCCTTGTTTTTGCTGAAAAGTATGACGATAGGCCTGTGGTGAGATATGGAGAAAACGCTGGAAGTGCAAGCGCAGCGTCGCCGCTGAATGAAAACCACAGCACGAGGCAATCTGCTCAACGGGCTCGTTGGTCGTTTCCAGAAGACGCTGAGCCAGCACAATGCGCTGCTGAAGTATCCATTGATAGGGAGCCATCCCCAGGGTCGCGCTGAAACGGCGTGCGAAGGTCCGCCGGCTCATTGCAGCCTGGGCAGCCAGTTGCTCGATGGTAAACTCTCTGTCGAGGTGGGCCGCGATCCACGCCAGGGTCGCGCCAAAGGGGTCGTTCTCATCCAGGTCGGGAAAGGGCGTCTCGATATATTGCGCCTGTCCGCCCTCGCGATGCAGAGGAACAACCATCCGCCGCGCAACAGCCGCAGCAATTTCAGCTCCGTAATCCTGGCGCACAATATAGAGAGACAGGTCGATAGCCGCTGCCGTTCCTGCAGCCGTTAACACCTGGCCATCATCGACATAGAGCACGTGGGGATTGACCTGGACTTTGGGATAGCACGTGGCCAGTTCCGCGGCCCAGGCCCAGTGGGTCGTGGCCCGGCGCCCATCGAGCAAGCCCGCAGCAGCCAGGAGGAAGGCTCCTGTGCAAAAAGAGATGACACGCGTGCCACGCTGATAAGCCGCACGCAAAGCCTCAAGCAAATCGTCTGGCGCGGTCGCGGTACGAAAACGAGGAGAACTGGGCACAATGATCGTGTCTGCCTCCGCGAGATGCTCCAGATGATAGGGAGTGCTCAGGGGAAGGCCGGTAGAAGTCCGAACTGGCCCTGGTTCTGTGGCACAAATCAGAAGCCGATACCAGGGTACCTTCAATTCAGCGCGTTCAATCCCAAAAATTTCCGTAGCTACTCCCAATTGAAAAAGATTCACCGCGTCGTACGCAATGATCGCAATCGTATACATGGCAATTTCTTCATGCTTTCTGTCTCTTCTGCTGCTGGCAGATCTTCTCTGCTGCTGGCAAAATATTAACACATCGATTGTTTTTTGCCAAACAATGAGCAATTTGAGCAGACGTGGGATCACAACGGAGCTCACCTCCAGTGCGGTTGCTGCTCTGCACATCTCTGAAAGGATTCCATTTTGGACATACCCACAAAGCGGCTTGCCACTTTTTTGCAGAACCTGCGCTTCTCGCGCTCTTTCTGGTTCCTGGTCACCGGCTCCTTCATCAACAAAGCTGGCAATTTTATCATGCCTTTCTTTACGTTGTATCTGACCTCCCTTCACCATCTGTCTATCAGTGCCGCGACGCTCATCATCTCACTGATGGGCCTTGGCTCGCTGGGTGCCGGGATCTGCGGGGGGATACTGGCTGATAGAATTGGACGACGCGTAACGCTGCTCTTCAGCCTGGTCGCGACAGCCACCCTGATGCTGGCCCTCGGCTTCGCCCAGACGCTGCCCCTGATTATTCCGCTCGCTATCCTCTACCAGTTCTTCAATGAGCTCTTTCGCCCTGTGACCTCGGCGGCCATAGCGGACCTGGTGCCACCAGAAGAGCAGACGCGAGCTTATGCCCTGCGCTATTGGGCGAACAACATTGGCAACGCGATTGGACCGCTCATCGCCGGGCTGATTGCCCCCATCTCCTATCTCCTCCTCTTTCTGGGAGACGCGCTCACAACCTGCAGCTTTAGCCTGCTGATCTGGTTCGGGGTACCTGAAACGGGTCAGAGTAACCGTTCGCATGTCAAAAAACAGCTGGAGAGGAAAGCGCCCACAAAGCTCCCTCTTCGTCAGGCTTTTACTGATCCCTGGCTTTGGTCCTACGCGTTGCTGGCGCTCCTGTTCGACTGTGTCTATATACAATCGACGACTGCGCTGCCGCTTGACATGTACGCACATGGAATGAGTACGCTGGCTTTCGGTACGGTAATGGCGGTAAACGCGGTTCAGATCGTTTTCGTTAGCCTGCCGCTGACCACACTTTTTCGACGCGTCAATCGGCACCTTTCGCTGGCCATAGCCGCGCTGATGTTGGGCACGGGCATGGGCCTCTATATCTGGCTACATATGTATGCTGGCTATATCCTGGGAGTGCTGTTCTGGACCGTTGGAGAAATTCTCTCCTACCCGATTGCACTGGCGCTGATCGCGGAACTCTCTCCGCCCCTCCTGCGTGGCTCGTATCAGGGAATCTACAGCAGCATTCGCGCGCTGTCTTCGCTTCTCGCTCCCGCGCTGGGTGGCCTGATCCTTGAACAGTTAGGCCCAACCGCTTTGTGGAGCAGTTGTTTTGTGGTCAGCGCACTCATCGCTTGCGGCTATCTGATCCTGAACAAGCTGCGCCAGCCCCAACACATCAAGTGGGGCTGCGTTGCAAAAACACTGAGAGACTCTCGAAAACTAAATTGTTCCAGAGAGGATATGGCCAAAGATGATAGACTGTAGTCAAAAAGCGTTGGAGGCGAAAGATGGAATTGACTGAGGAAGTGAAAGAGTTGTTGAGAGAGACGGGAAAAGGGATCAAAGGCAGTGTACGCCGCCTGTTTATGGCACGAACAGTTCGAGCATTGGGAGAAGGAGGTCAACGCCTGGCAGAACGGGAATTGGGATGGAATCGTGGGACGATCCGTAAAGGCCAGCACGAACTGGAACAGGGAATAGTTTGTTTCGATGCGTACACCTCGCGAGGCCGCAAGCGGAGTGAAGAGCATTTGCCTAACTTGCTCAGCGATATCACAGCCATCGTAGATGGGCAGAGTCAAGCAGATCCGCAGTTTCGCACGAACCGTCTGTACACTCGCCTGACGGCAAAGGAAGTGCGCCGCCAGTTGCTTGCACACAAAGGCTATCGTGAAGACGAATTACCTACAGCGGAGACAATTGCTACGAAACTGAGTGCGTTGGGGTACTATCCGAAAAAAGTGGCCAAGAGCCAACCCCCCAAAAACTCCCGGAAACCGACGCCATCTTAGCCCAAGTGAAGCACCTGAACGAGGAGGCTGATGAAGCGTCGGGCACGTTACGGATCTCGATGGATGCCAAGGCGACGGTGAAGGTCGGCCCCTTTGCACGTGGAGGAAAAAGTCGAGTTGCCACGAAGGCCGCCGATCACGACTTTCACCCAGCAGCAACGGTCACACCAGTGGGGATTTTCCTCCCAGCCTCCGATGAGTTCTTTCTCTATGGGGTGACCTCCAAAGTGACGAGTGATTGTCTGGTGGATCGTCTCATCGATTGGTGGGAGACCGCGTGCGTACGCTTTCCTCACATCCAGACGCTACTCATCAATTTGGACAATGGCCCAGAGAATCACAGTCGGCGTACACAATTTATGCAGCGTTTGCTGGCATTTGTGGAGCGCTATCAGATCACTGTTCGTCTGGCGTATTATCCGCCTTACCACAGCAAATACAACCCGGTCGAACGGTGTTGGGGATTTTAGAGCAGCACTGGAATGGTTCCTTGCTCGACTCGGTAGACGCAGTGATAAAGTCAGCCAGCACGATGACCTGGAAAGGGAAATATCCCGTCGTCGCATTGGTGACAAGCATCTATCAGACCGGCGTCAAACTGACCAAGGAGGCAATGGACGCAGTGGAAACCCAACTTCAGCGCCTGCCTTCCTTAGAAAAATGGTTCGTGGACATCGTCTATCGCGCGCCAGACTTTCGGGATAGTTAATAATTCTTGAATCCCTTAGTGCTTAAAATATACTAACTACTCTGTTTCGAGCACTTGCATTACCAGAGCAACGAACTGATAGAGGTCAAAGGGCTTCTCCACAAGAAGGACGTCCGTTCGTTCCCTGACTCGTTTGGGAAGGTTGGCACTCATGATAATAGCAGGGACACGTTCCAAGCCTTTCCTAGCTCGTAGTGCGTCCAGACACGCTACCCCGTCCATATGGGGTAACAGATAGTCCAGGATGACAAGCTGAGGGGTGAGAGTGCGAACGATCTCACGTGCAGTAGAAGCGTCCTGGATGAGCTTCACTTGATAAGGGGTCTCAGCCAGAAGAATCTCTACAAGCATCTCGCCAATATCAGGGTCATCCTCGACAATGAGCACCGTCTTGATACCAGAATATGTTGACTCCTTGTTCCAATAGAGAAACTCTGGCATGATTTTATCACATCGCGAAATGGTGGTGTGTGTTTACAACGAACGAGATACTCAATTAGAACTTATCCGAAAACTGAGAGACGTTCACAATGATGGAAACACATGAGAGCACAGGCCAAACGCAGGAAGGCATCATAGGTGCGGTCCAGCTTTTCCCAACGAATGATGATTCGACGCCAGCGATTGAGCCAGGAGAAAAGGCGCTCGACCACCCAGCGCCTGGGGACTTTGGTCGTTTCCAGAGCGTTGGCAGGCTCCTGGGTCTCTCCTTGTTGCGAAAGCGCTTGCCAATACCACGCATGGTTATGGCGATTAAGGCGAACATGCGGCTCATACCCCTCCTCATAGAGCAGGCTGTAGATGACATCATAGTCATAGCCAGCATCCAGGCACAGATGCTGGGGATGCTCAATGGTGGGTTCAGGGCGTGCAATCGCGTGATGCTCCAACGTCGCAGCGACCAGTTTCATATCATGGCGATTGGCCCCATCAATGACCAATGCCAAGGGCAGACCTCGGCGATCACAGAGAATGCTCCGCGCGGGTTCCCTGCTTGCCGCGATCGGTGGGAGCGGGTCCGACCGCGGCTTGGGCAAAAGGGGCTTTGCTCGTCGAGCTATCCAGGCTCTGCCAGTCCCAGCCAATGCCTTGCAACTCGTCGTAGAGGTGCAGACCTGCTTTCCACAGGCGAGCGAAGACGCGCTTCCGCTTCCCATTGACGGAACCGGTCATAGACGGTAGAACTGGCACCCATTTCACGGGGCAAGGCATTCCATTGAATGCCCGTTCGCAGAATATAGACGATGGCTTCAAACATCGCTCGATCATCGGCGGCTGGTCGTCCTCCCTTGGGGTGAGGAAGGCGAACAGGAATCAGAGGACAGACGTGTTCCCACAATTCATCGCTGACTTTCCATGGATGGGTTCGAGCCATATGCTTGTTTCACCTCGCTTGGTTTTCTTTTCATTGTACCAACCACAGTTTTCGGATAAGCTCTTAGTCGTTGAAGAAGGAAACGCTATGCTGCTAACAACCATTCTGGGTTTCTTTGGTGGTCTCTTTGGAGCAAATGGTATTCCCCACTACCTGACAGGAGTGACAGGTCGAGAGCACCCATCGCCGTTTGGGAGTTCATCTGTAGTGAACGCTATTGAGGGGTGGGCAATGTTTCTGCTTGGTGGTACCTTATGGTATTTTGCCTGGATACAGAATTATGTACTCTATGCCTTTATCTCTGCCGCACTGGGTATGCTTGTGATCGCTCTTGTGCATACGCAGGTGTGGGTGAAGAATCCCGAATTTTATAAACGCATATTACCAGGGCGCAAGTAATTGTGACACTCCACATGGTCTAAAGACCAGTGGCTTCTCGCAAGTACATTTTCTCCTTGCGAGCTACGCGCATAGCATTGCTGCTATCCGTGGGTCGTGCCATTCGACCAACTACAGGGGAGCAATCGATTATCCCCTGATACTTTTGTACGTTGATTGAAATGCCTACACGTTGCAATTGCTCTCTTTAGCAAGTAGCCGTGGTCTTTGGCTAACACGGTAGCGTTTTTACCCATAGCCCTTCGCTATGGAACCCATACACTATTCAGTTCTCAATGTACTGCTGATCAATTCTTTTCGCGTACAGAAAAAACGGAAGGGCAAGGGCTAAAGCCGCAAACGCCTAACCACGGGATGAATCCCCGTGGCTTGCGGCGGGCTAAAGCCCAATAACGTCAGTGGAATTGGAAGTGTGATGGCTTTGCCGGGTGGACCCTGGTGCGGTGGCACAACGTCGTCGCCGCACCAGGTTTTTGTGCTAGAGAATGTGCTGATATGGTCGTTTCTGAGATGCATCTTGTCAGGCTTCAGTGCCTGGATTGGCTCTGTAGCAAGGATGAGGAATAGAATGCTCAGCAGCAGTATTCTCGTGAGTAGTCAAGGAGAGAGTCTCATCAATTTCACGCAGCTTTCCTTGTCCCGGATCGTCATGCCACCTGCTGTCATTCGATCCGAATAACATCGACTTAATGAAAGACAAAGAACTATGAAAACCTATCATCTCGAACATCTTGGAGATCTTGATGGCCTCGTCCTGCGCGATCAGGAGGTGCCTACCCCTGGCCCCCACGAAGTGTTGGTGCGCATACGCGCGACCTCTCTTAACCGTCGCGAACTGATGATCCTCAATCGCACCTACCCGCTTCCCTCCAAGCCGAATGTGATTCCCGTCAGCGATGGTGCAGGTGAAGTGGTCGCTGTAGGAACGCAGGTCAGCCGCGTCGCCGTGGGCGACCGCGTCGCTGGGAGCTACTTCGCTCGTTGGACGGAGGGAAAGCTCACCTGGGATCAGATGATCCAGCAACTTGGATGTACTCTCGATGGCATGTTAACAGAGTATGCCCTCCTGGATGAACAAGCGCTGGTCCATCTCCCTGATACTCTGACCTTTGAGGAGGCGGCCACTCTGCCCTGCGCTGCGTTGACCGCCTGGTCGGCTCTCAACGGACCAGACCCCATTCGGCCAGGGGATATTACAGGCGTTTTGCCAGGGAGGACTTCTGCTCTTTGAAAAAAAATTTGAACCGCAGTCTGTTCTCCTTGACGTGATGACTAAAAAGGTTCCCAAAGCAATTTATGAGGTTCTCTCCTTAACATGGGGGGATTTTTCTATTGTGTCTTCGCCCACTTGATGCTCAATTGAGATACCGTGACGACACAACAGGTTGCGAGGGCGGTTTTGTGAGCAGATGTGTTTTCAGGAGGAGCCTACGATAGAAGGTGGATATGTCCCAGACAGGAAAAGACATGTCTGAGACGGCGTGTGGAGCGAGTGTGAAGCGTAGGGGCGTGTGTGTTTCACGCAAACGCGAGGTGGCAGCAGAGAATGTCCCCAAAGAAGCCAGGAATCGCCTGGAGCAGGTGACGGCGCAAGGAGCTGAGATGACCCCAAAGCATCAAGAAATCATTTATACGATATTGCAGGCGATCCAGGCACGTGCTCGGTTGTACCATTGGGCGTTGAGTCAGCCTCCTGAGGAGCCATTCCGAACGCAGAGTATCGAGCAGATGCGTGCCAGTCTCCTGGGTCAGAAATTGTGCTGGATTGCGGAATATATCGAAGGCTACCCCGCTGCAGTTCAACCAGAGCGACGAGAGCAGGAGTGGGGATGGCGCACGGTTGAGATCATTGGAGGTATGCGCAGGGAGGTCTATCAGGTGTGCTCTGTCGTTTATGGTTCACTGGATCGAAAGACCTGGTCCTTTCCAAAGGGATGCCAGCACACGGGATTAGGAGGTGTAGATTTTGTTTTTGCACTGGAGTGATGCTGACTTTGCACTGGAGTGAAGTTGACTTTGCACTGGAGTATGCTGACTTTGCACTGGAGTGTGTGGTGCTGTTTCGGAGTAAGCAAGTGAGAGGTGATAGTTCTTGTGTACCCCAGAAGAACGCCGCAAACTCATCAATAAAAGGTCTTGGCTTCTTCTGAACTATTAAGATGTAGGAACTGTTGAGAGGAGGTCACAACAGCGGGAAGTATTTGGGTACTCAAAGGCGATTGGAGCAAAGAGCGCATCTATTTTGCTGCGTACGCCAAGTATTTTGTTCTGGTTTTCGAGAAATCACAGAGGCTGTCATACTCATAAAAGGAGAGCATGACAGCCTCTGTATCTTTTTTAACCCATTTCCCTTATAGGGCAAGCAGTTCTGCGATCAGTTGTAACAGTACTTCCAGGTCAAAGGGTTTCTGCAGTGTTCTCAAATGATCCAGGACACCATTTCCTGGTGGCAAATCGGCACTCATGAGAAGGATGGGGCACGGCTTCCCACCTTCTCGGCGCCGCAGGTGGTCGGCGAGTTCCAGCCCATTCATCCCAGGGAGATGGTAGTCCAGCAGAAATAACGCGGGCGTGATCGTTGAGAGCATATTCAGCGCGCTCTCGCCACTTGAAGCGAGATAGCCTTGATAGGTCGTCTCCTCCTGGATCATTTCCAGCAGCAGGTTCCCAAGAAGAGGTTCATCTTCGACGATGAGAATACTCTTGATAACGACAACCTCGCTGCATCCTTTTTGTTGGGAAGTATCCATGTGCGTTCCTCATGGTCTTTAGCGGGGAAGTGTCACCTGAAAGGTCGATCCTTTTCCCATTTCGCTCTCGACCATAATGGTTCCCCCATGGTGCTTGACAATCTCGGCCACAATGTATAACCCCATGCCCAGGCCGGGGATCGCCTTCTGCTTGGGATCAGTGACGCGATAGAAGCGGTCAAAAATCTTGTCGCGCTGCTCGCGTGGGATGCCCAGGCCATGATCACGTACGAGGATCGTGACCGCCTCTTCGGAGGCGGAGAGCTCCATTTCGACTGTCTCTGCGCCGGGAGAATACTTGATGGCATTGCTGAGCAGGTTGGTGAAGACCTGTCCCAGCCGGTCTCGATCCCCCATCAGGCTGGTTCCCACGGTGCCATGCAGCAGGATGGTATGGCTGGGATGAGTGTGCAGCATCGTGTCAGCGATCTCCCGCAGCAACGCGTCGAGATCCACTATCTCCTGCTGATACTCCAGCCTCCCTGCCTGGATCTTGGAGACATCGAGCAAGTCTTCTACCAGTCGGGTGATTTTGTTGATCTGGGTTTGCATGCTAGAGAGAGCTGGAGCCTGGAGGCCTTGCTTGACCAGTTGCCGGTGCAGCAAGGAGGTCTGCATTTTCAAGGCCGTGAGTGGGTTCCTCAGTTCGTGGCTGGCCATGCTGATAAAAGCATCTTTGCGTTGTTCCAGTTCCTGGCGAGCCGAGTTATCCAGCACAAAGGCGATATTTTGGAGCGGGTTATGCTCTAAACCGATACTGCCTACTAACACAGGAAGGCGACTGCCATCTTTACACACGTACTCTTTCTCGTAGGGGGTCATCAACCGCTTGGCGGCCAGTTCCTGATGGGCCTCTACGGTACGATCCAGATATTCTGGAGGGGTCATCTGCATCCAGTTTATCTTCCCGGTGCGCAGGTCTTCCCGCGTATAGCCGGTCATGTATAGAAAGGTGTCGTTCGCGTCCACAATCTGTTCACCCTCAGCGATATTGATCCCAATAATACTGGAGTTCATCAAGACGCTCGTGCGCTCCTGACTCTCTCGTAGCGCTGCTTCGATACGCTTCTGCTCCTCAATGTCGGTGCAAGTGCCGAACCACTTGAGGATCTGGCCTGTTTCATCGCGCACCGGCAAGGCACGGCCTAAAAACCAGCGGTACGTTCCCGTTTGGCCATGTTTGAGACGGTATTCGATCTCAAAAGGTTCACCCATTGCACACGTTTGACGCCAGAGCGTCAGCGTGTGCTGACGATCGTCAGGGTGAATGGCCTGGTGCCAGCCATCCCCTTGGTATTGTTGGTAGGTCATGCCTGTATACTCACACCAACGTTGGTTGCCGTATTCACTTAAGCCATCGGGGCCTAATATCCAGACGTGCTGGGGGATGGCATCGATCAGGACACGCAGCTCTGCTTCAGCCCGCTTTTTGTCATGAATATCAGTGCAGGTGCCACACCACTTGAGGATCTGGCCGGCTTCATCACGCACCGGCATAGCGCGGGTTAAGAACCAGCGATACTCCCCAGTATGAGCATGTTTGAGAAGCCCCTCATGCTCATACATGTCTCCCGTCTCCAGGGCATGTTGCCAACGAGCTCGGATGTCTTCCTGGTCGTCAGGATGGATGAAGGGGAGCTGAGCCCATTGGTCGCTTTGGGTTTGCTCAAGCGTCAACCCGGTGTAGTCACACCAGTGCTGGTTCGTGTACTCGAACTGGCCGTCGGGGCGCGTGGTCCACACGAGTTGTGGCACCGTTTCAGCCAAGACCTGAAAGCGTTCTTCACTCTCTTTGAGCCGTTGTTCCGTCCGTTTCTGCTCGTCGATGTCGGTGCAGGTGCCAAACCACTTGAGGATCTGACCTGTTTCATCACGTACTGGCATGGCACGGGCTAAGAACCAGCGATAGCAGCCCGTCTGGCCCTCTCGAAAACGGTAGGCAACCTCATAGGGAGTGCCTCTGCGGAACGAGTGCGCTCGTTCCGCCAGGGTGCGTTCATAATCCTCCGGGTGCAAAAACTGGCTCCATCCATAACCGTACAATTGCTCCCACGTGGCGTGGGTGTAGTCTCGGAACCGTTGATTAAAATAATCCGACAAGCCGTCGGGGCGCGTGGTCCACACGAGTTGCGGCACCGTTTCAGCCAGCACGCGCCAGTTCTCCTCGCTGGCTTTGATCCTCTCTTCGACCTGTTTCTGCTCGTCGATGTCGGTGCAGGTGCCGATATATTTGAGGATCGTGCCCCGAGCATCTCTGTAGGGTGTGGCTTGCATGAGGAACCAGCGATACTGCCCGGTCGTACAATGGCGCAGGCGCTGTTCTGCTTCATAGGGGCTGCCGGTCTGGACGGCGCGCTGCCATGTCTCCAGGACGCGTTGGCGGTCCTCGGGGTGCGTACACTGCATCCATCCCTCCCCTTGGGCCTCTTCGGTACTCAGGCCGGTATAGTCGCGCCAGCGTTGATTATAAAAATCGACATAGCCATCGGGTCGCCCTGCCCAGACCAGCTGGGGAATAGCATCGATGAGGGCATGGAGTTCTGCTTCGGCTCGTTTGCGCGCGGTGATGTCGGTCCCGACATAGACGAGGTACTCGACGCGGTGCCCCACGTCCCTGTGGGGGGTGATCGTCGCCTCGAGGTGCAGATCCATCCCTTCCCGAGGGTGAATGACCGTCTCAAACCGCACGGTTTCTCCCTTGCTGGCCCGTGTGATGGCTTCGCGTAATTGCTGTTGACTCGCAGGGTAAAAGGACCACCAGGGAGTTTCGGTAAACGGTTGACCAATCACCTCCTCGCGTCGGATCTGCGTATCTGCTAACGGGGCCTCATTGATGTCCAACAAGATCCCCTCGGGGGTGAGAACGCCGACCCCGACATACAGGTTCACCAGCACATCAGCGGTGAGGTGTTCCTCTAGGAAGAACGTCTTCTGGCTTCGGATTGGTTCTTGCTTCTCGTGGAACTGCAACAGAAGTCCGCCAGCGGTCGGAGCGAGTTGCACGTGCAGCCGGGTGCGGGTCACGGGAGAGATATACTCCACTTCGGTCGGTTCTCGCGTCTGTCTGACCGTGCGCATGGCGTGGTAGAGCGCGGTGCTCACCAGGTGGGGGGCACCGCGCCAGAAGCTGTGCCCGAGGAATGCCTCTGGTGATGCTCTGGTCAGAGCCTGCGCACATTGATTGGCATAGACAATGGTATCAACATCGTCGACGACAAAAAAAGCATCAGGAAGCGTTTCAAGTATGGTGAGCAGCGTATCACGCGACGCAGCAGTGATACGCCTGGTTTGCTCTTCTCCTGCCATCTGATGGGGTCTCCTTTTCATTTCTCCCATCGCTGGGAACAACGAGGAGCTCCTTCTCTGATCGAGTACGAGGATAGTACCATGATGGCAGGCCTTTGAGGAACAAGCAAGCTGTTGTGGACTACAGTACTATCGTTTTCTCAGGTACGGCGCTCGTTCGTCCGTCTGGGTGTCCCTGTCAGAGGTCGACCATCAGCGGCTGTATGAAGGGATGCTGTATGTGTCTTTGTGCCCGTCACCTGTCCTCTCTTTGTGTTCCGCTCACTTGCAGCAATCATCCTTGCTCCAGTTACAGGTCTCGCCTGTGCGGGTCTCGTGCCATGCTTCCCGTATTTCCCCAACACGAAAGGAGATCAGCGCCAGGGCTGCGATTGGATCTCAACATGCTGGGATTGACAACACGAGCACACTGACTCCGATGAGGATTACAGCCGATACTGCGTTCGCACGATCCCGGCGGCCTGCTCGCCAATGATGACGCAGGGCGCTTGCGTATTCCCGGTGGTCACCCGTGGCATGATTGAGCCATCCGCCACCCGAAGGTTGGTGACGCCATAGACGTTCAGATGGCCATCCACCACCGACATGGCATCTCGGCCCATCTTGGCCGTGCAGGTCTGATGCCAGTAGGTTATGGCGGCATCGCGGACAAAGCGTTCGAGCGCAGCCCCTTTCAGGTTGCCTGGCATCACCTCGCGCCTGGCGAAGGGGCGAAGCGCGGCAGAGTTGCCGATCTCTCGGCACAGTTCCACGCAGGCGATCGCCGCCTTCAGATCATCTGGGTGCGACAGAAAATTGGCCTCAATCTGAACGGGGTCGAGCGGATGAGGCCCCGTCAGACGGATACGGCCTCGACTTTTGGGCCGGACAACGCCACCAAACAAGGTCCACCCACTGACAGGCAGGCCAAACCGTGCGGCATTCTCGGCACTCGACAAGGGAACTTCCCCCTGGCACGTCTGCAAGTCCGGACTCTCTCGCCCAGAGAAGCTTTTCCAGAAGAAGGTCACCTCGGGCAGGGTGTTACGTGGCGGAAGTGGTTCCTGATACTCCCAGATGCAGCCATGACCAGGATGGTCTTGAAAGTTCTGCCCGACCCCCGGCAGATGCTCGACGACTGGGATGCCCAGGCGCTGCAATTCGTCTTGATCGCCGATCCCCGATTGCATCAGGACCTTCGGCGTCTGAATCGCGCCCAGCGAGAGCACCACCTCAAGCCCCGCGCCAACGCGGTGGGTCTTGCCGTCGTAGAACATCTCCACCCCGGTGGCTCGCTTGCCCTCGAAGATCAGCCGGGTGACCAGGGCATGCGTGAGCACCGTCAGATTGGGCCGGTCCATGTAGGGGAAGGTGTAGGAGCGGAACACGGATTGGCGTTTGCCAGCGCGGGCCCGCACATCAATGATCGAGGCTCCGCCTTCCCCCTCCATCATGCGACCGTTCTGATTCTCAAAGGTCGGAATCCCAACCGACCGTGCTCCTTCCAGCATGGCGGGAGCGATCGGGTTGGAGGTAGGGGCGGGCTCGACAAAAACGGGCCCACCGGTTCCTCGGTATTTGGGGTCTGGAGCGCCATGCCAATCTTCGATGCGACGATAGATCTGCAAAACCGAGGCATAGCTCCAAGCCGGGTCTGCTGCCTCTTTTGCAAAGAAATCCCAGTCGCTCTGGTGACCGCGAGCCCACGCCATCAAGTTAATACTTGATCCGCCACCCAGGACCTTGCCCATATTCAAGGGGATGGAGCGGCCATTGAGGCGGGAATCGGGTTGAGACTGGAAGTTCCAATCTCGCTCGCTGCCCAGGTTGAGCGGCCATTTGTCCGCATCCATGATGCTTGGGACGTCATCGCCGCCACCTGCCTCAAGGAGCAGCACGCTGACGTTGGGGTTTTCGGCCAGACGACGCGCAACGACCGATCCAGAAGACCCCGATCCGCAGACGATCACGTCGTACTGCAACTTGAGGTCAGAACGCAGCTTGCGCTGATTGAGGCGAACGCGTTCGGCGAACTCGCCCGCAGACAAGCCCGACCCGAAAACAGGGCCCTGCTTCTCTCTGGTGGGATTGAGCTCAGCACTCATCGGTGGCTCTCCTTTCCTGGGGCGACAAGGGGTGTTCGTGTGCCATTTCTGATACGATGCACTATCTGCTCTTTGCCGCGCACCAACGAAGTAAAGACTCCGACCGCCGCGATGACTGCACAGACGATGAAGGTGGTGTGAAAGGCTGTATTAAAGGTGTTCTGTACGCTGGCCAATTCGGCTGGCGGCAGCCTCTGCACGCTCTGTCTCAATATCACGCCGGCCCCAGCACCGCCTAGACTGGTGAAGATCGCGCCAGCCAGAGCCACGCTGACGCTCTGGCCCACCACACGACCGAGAGCCATGAAGCTTGCCGCGATACCCTGCTGGTGGCGAGGCGCCGCGCCCAGCAGCGCACTATTATTGGGCGATTGGAAGAGCGCCTGACCTACACCAGTTACGACGAGACGCCAGATGATATCGCTGGTCGAACTCTGCGTGTCTAACTGGCTGATCAGCACGAGCCCTACACAGATAATGACCATACCGACGGTGGCCAGCCAGCGCGTACCAATCTTATCCGCCAGGACGCCGCTAAACGGCGCGATTACTATGCTGGTCAGAGGCAGCGGTGTGAGCAGTAGCCCGGCCTCTATCAGAGGTATTCTCCGCAATTCCTCCAGGTAGAAAGGCAGCATAAAGCTCACGACGAAGACTGCCAGATAGTACATTACCAGGCTGACAGTGGCCGAAACGAAGACGCGGTTATGCAAAAGGCTAAAAGCGATAATGGGATCGGCGACATGGTGCTCCACAAGAATCAGCAAAACCAACGCGGCCACGCTGATTACCATGGTTGCAATCAGTGTTGGTGAGGTCCAGCCCCATTCCTGGCCAAAGGAGAAGCCGAGCGTCAACGCGATTAAGCTCACGGCAAGCAAAAGCGCGCCTACTGGATCAAATCGTCTCCTGGCGTGCTGTATAAGTTCTTTCAGAACGAAGAGAGTAGCAATGATGCCAATCATGCCCAGGGGTACATTGACATAAAAGATCCAGCGCCAGGTGAAATTCGCGGTAATCAGGCCGCCTAGTGTCGGGCCGATGCTGATGCCCAGAGCGATAAAAACAGCATTCATGCCAAGCGCGCGCCCACGCTCTTCAGGCGGAAAGGCGCTGGTCAATATCGCCGGGCTGACCGACAGAATCAGTGCGCCACCCAGGCCCTGGAACGCGCGAGCAGCAACGAGAATCAGCAAGCTTGGCGCGGCGCCGCAGATCGCCGAGCCAAGTGTAAAAATCACCAGTCCGGCAATCCAGAGTATCTTGCGTCCAATCATGTCCGCCAGGCGCCCGATGCTCAGGAGGACTCCGGCAATCGTCACCAGGTATGCGATAATTACCCATTCCACGGCACCGTTGAGCGGCACGTTGAAATAGCTGGCGATATTCGGCAGGCTGATATTGACGATTGAGGAGTCCAGCATGGCCATGAAAATGCCAATCGCCTGGATGGCCAACACTGCCCACTTATTAGGATGCTCGCCCTCACGTTTCAGAACGCGACTGGGACGGCCTGCTACCTTCTCTGCCGCCTGAGTTTTTTCCTGCTCCATCTTTTCTTCACTTGTGGCCCAACCTCAAAAACAGGCCTGCTGATTGACCGATAGATTCAACCTATATAATCGGCAAGGTTATCTTGACATACATATTCCGCGGATAACCCCTTTTCCTGGAGTTTCGTGTGTAACCTCGCTGGAAGGTGGCCCTTGAGTATGAATGGATACTGTTGCTAAATTCATTTGGCTCCTGGTCTAGTCGGCAATTCAAGCTCACGTCGCGAAGATTCGCCTCTTCTCTTCAAGCCAGGGGAAGGAATTTAGCAACAGTATCCATTTCTGCTCGCAAACTGGCTTTGAATGCCTGATGTGGCCGGAGCCTGAATCCATATGCCTGCGATATATCGATGCCGATGCGCCAGAAATCCTTCAGATAAGGTGAGGAGGGTTTCCACACGCTTAGATTTTCCGTCAGCTGTTCTGTGATAAAACTATGCGCGGCCAAGGCCGGAAATCGTGTCGGCGTGGGAAGAGCCGAGGTTTCCCCCAATTCCCAGAGTTGCGACATCACGACTTGATCCTGGCCTTTAGGTAACTGGTCTACTTTCTGCCAGATGCCCTCGATTCCTTGCCTGTAGCGTTGTTGTGGTGTAATCACTGCTTGCTTTTGCTCCCCAGGAGTCAAAGTGGGGGGATAGCAATCTCTGCAGGTGCCGAGAGTATTTCTCTCTCTGGTTGTCATTGAATCTCCTCGAGGGTTTCGTCTCCTCGCCCCCTCTTTCTTTATTTCAGTGTTAACAGAGCTTCACGCTCGGCCGCCGTCTCGATGAGCTGCTGGCTCTTGACAACCTCGACCAACTTTTTGCGCCCTTTGGGACTGCCAATCATCAGAACCCCGACCAGCTTGTTCTCGCGGAAAAACAGCTTGCGGTAGTTCTCATGGCCCTTTTCGCCTGGTTCGCGACGAGCTATCTGTTCTACTTCCGGGTTATTGGACTCGGCTGTGCCAATCACCGCGATATTGACGTCAAACAAAGGGCTGGTATAGGTGGGCACAGCTACATAGGCCTGGTGCCCACCTGCCATATTCGCCCCAGCGATGCGCCCGTGGGCGAGAGCATTGTCCCAGGTGCCCATGATATGGTGCTGGACAATCGTTGGGTCAAAGAATTCCGCCACATCGCCGGCTGCATACACCCCTGGCACATTCGCCTCCAGGTACTCATTGACCAGGATCCCTTTGCGAACCTGGACCGGGGCCTGCTCTAAGATGGCTGTGTTGAGCGAGATGCCCAGGCCGACCCCGATCAGGTCCGCCTGGATCTGGTGCCCCTTCTTCGTCTTCACATAGCCGGGCACGCCATGACGGGGAACGACTGCCTCCATTTCATCACTGTGGATGACTTCCACGCCAAATTTCCTGGCGATGGTATCAACCACCTCCCCCCCATCGCGATCCAAACACGTGCGGAGCCACCAGGGACCGCGCATAATCCAGGTCGTGTCGAGCTTGCGCCTGGCAAAGCCATCGCACAACTCATAAGCAATAAAACTGCCCCCATAGGCGACCGCGGTACGTGACTCCTGCATACGAGCAATGATGGTCCTGGCGTCATCCAACGTCACAAAGTTGTAGATGTGTTTGGTCTCCTCAGCCCCCGGCACCCGCAGGGGATTAGCCCAGCCGCCGGTAGCGACTAATAGGGCATCATAGGGAAGATGCTCTCCCCTGTCAGTCACGACGACCCGTTCCTCGGTAGCAACACCAGTGACCATGCTTTCGGTGACGAGGTGAATGGCACGCTGTTCATGCCAGGCGAAGTCGTGCATCATCACCTTCTGCTCACCAATCACCCCTTGCAGAAAGCGTGGCAGGGAGACCCGATTGTAGAGTGGATAGGGCTCGTTGGTGAGCATATGGATGCCGCAATTCGGATCAAGCTTGCGCAAGGTCTCCGCGGCTGTCGTGCCGGCCACTCCATTGCCGATAATCACATAGCGTTTGTCGCGCTTTGTCAAATCAGCACCTCATCTCTTCTTGCAGAGCCATGGATTGCTCCTCCTTCCCCTGGCGTCATGCCTCAACCTGCTCGGTCAGTCTGTCAGTGGTCACGAGCCAGCGTACGAATGCAAGCCGACGTTCCTCTGCACAGGTCAGCCAACTACTGTTTTCCCTATAGGCTCGCCGAAGCCTCTCCAGGTTCTCTATTTCTGCCTCAGTGAACCCAGCCGTGCGCAACAATTCACAGGGGTCTTGCCGGTCTATCTGGTTCATATTCTTCTCCTTCTTGCGTGCAAACAGCGTTTGCGCTCCTCTCCTCTGCATGTGTTTGCTCTGCCTGGGCCGCGATCAGCTGGTTCCAGGCGGTGTCCCAATCATCCCGCTGTGTTCATCGACTCTGCATCACGTTCAGCGTTTAAAGAAGTTGGCATTGATCGCGATGTACTGCCTCCACTCCTGGGGAACCAGCGGCTCCTCGAAGATCGCCGTAACGGGGCAGGCGGCTTCTCACGCGCCGCACTCGATACATTCATCTGGATTGATAGAAAGATGTTCCGTTGTCTCAAACTCCTCCTCATCTGGCGTGGGATGGATACAATCAACGAGACACACCTCGACGCAGCATGCGTCCTTTGAGCCGATATACAGCTGAGTAATCACATAGGGCATAGTTCTGTTGCCCTCCTTCCTCGTGGCTCTCGCTACGCACTGCTCCATCTGTCGAACAGGCAGGGTGCCTCATCCTCGTTGTCGAGACAGGTGCGGCGAACCAATAGCAGTGGTCAAAAAGAGTGAGCCATCGATTTCTCCTAATTCCAGCACATTGCTCGCCCAACCAGCACAAGCAACACTTCCAGATCAAACGGTTTCTTAAGTGTGTTGCAAATCCCCATACAAGCAGATTGCTGGAGAGCTTCCCCATCTGCACTCAGCGCAATGATCGAGTGCAAGAGGGGCGGATCTTGCTCTTGTACCTTGTGCAAGAATTGCAGCCCATTGAGACGTGGCATCGTTAAATCAAGCAAGATTACATCGTACGCGTTCCGTTGATGGTCCAGTTGGCCTAAGGCGTCTACGCCATCGATGGCTGTATCTACCTCATAGGTTTCCTCTTCCAATAGCTCTTGCATGAGCGATCGCAAAGCCTGGTCGTCGTCGACGACTAAAATGTGCTTCCTCATTTCTACTTCCTTTCTGGCACGTAACTCTCATCGCGAGATCTCTTTTCGGTTCGATGAAAATGAGTCATCCATGACCGCTTCACGCTTATCTCATGGCTTTGCATCAGGAGATGATGTGAGTACTGTTTGGCATATTCAGAGCTTATTTGTGCCTGCGTCACCATCCACTGAAAGGTTTCCTGAATGGGCATCCCCAGGGAGGGTGAAGTCTCTGGCTCCATGACGTCTATCAACGTGTTCGCCCTCCCTCTCTCGGCTCAATCGTTTCGCTCGTTGCTCTAGAGAATAATGCTGATCGCTCCCGCAGGACGCAGACTCGTCATATCCATCAAAATGTGCTTGGAACGGATCTTTAACTGTCCGCCTCCCAGTTTCAAGGCGTACCGATAGTGCCCGACAAAGTACTCGGCATCTTTGTTGCGGAAGCGCCACACCATAAAGGGAGCAGTGATCATCAGGCACTCTTCTTCCACCCCCAGCAGGCGCACGTTGGTGATCAGGTGCGTGGTCCTTGACCAGGGGTACTCCCGGTGGGCCCTACTATTGTTGAGGCGTACCACCAGGGCTTGCAGGCGTTCGAAATCATGATTGATATAGACCAGATCGTTCTCCGGGTCGCCAGCGCGCAGATCATTCGTTGGAATCAGGTACTGTGCGTCCTCGGTGTAAAGTGTGAGCCACTCATCCAATTTCCAGTGATCGAGCAAATCCCCCTCTTTATAAAGGAAGTCCTCGACCTCCTGACGGCTCATGCTCTCTAATGACTTCTCCAGCGTGTTTACTTCGCTTCTCTCTTTCTGCATAGGTCTACTCCTCGGCTCGCATGCGTCGGTACCAGCCACGCCAAAACGCGCGTATGTGATGTTCGTCCATGGCCCCGGGGGGATGATGATGGAATCCCCGTGCAATGTAATTCCACTCGACGGCTTTGGCTTGAAAGCCTTGCTGGCAGGATTCCATGGCTTCGGTATCATCTGGGGAAGCAAAACCGCCGGGGCCTAGGAACGTCAGGAAGCTGTCCAGGCGCAAAGCACGCAAGTCGGGACGTTCGCCCTTAGGCACTAACTCCTTCTGCGTCACCTCCATGTGATCGGGAGCAACCGGGTTGAAGGTGCGAACGGTCACAGCCATGATATCGTTAATGACCAGGTTGGGGAAGACCAGCAGATTGCGACTCAGTTCGGTCATCCTGCGGCCGCGTTCCTCGCCGAACTTTTCGAGGAGGTAATCATGAATCCTCTCGATGTCCGGTTTGGACGCCTCGCTGAAGACCGGCCCCCACTGGGCAATCGGCCGACCCCAGGGAGCAAATTTCTCCATCACGCCGTGCCCATTGCCCAGGTCCTTGCCTTCTCCACCTTTGGTAGCTCTCCCGGTTTGGACGCCCAGATTGCGCAGGAACTGCAGGTAGGTCTCGTGCGTCGGTCCCACATGATAGTCATCCACGCTGTTTTCCGCCAGCAGCTTCCAATTGGCTTTCACGGCATAGGCATGCGTCCCGCGGATGAGTTCCATCCCTCCTTCTTGTGACCCAAAGAGCCTGGCCCCTTCTTCTGCCCCATCCACCACGTCATCGATGTACTCACGAGCCCCAGCCAGATAGGTGATCAAATCCTCGGCCTCCGGGTTGAAGGTGACGAACAGAAAGCCACGGTAGTTTTCCACTCGCGGAGACTGGAGCGCCATCTTTTTCCGGTCCCAAAATCCGCCATAGGACCCCTCATCCGGCACGCCGATGAGTTCCCCGTCTATGTTGAAGGTCCAGGCATGGTAAAAGCACTGTAAGGACTTCGCATTGCCCGTATCCTGTCGACAAATGGTCGCGCCGCGGTGTGTACAGGTGTTATAAAAGACATTGATCTTCCCAGTTTTCCTGCTGCGCACGAAAAAGATGGGGCGACCGGCAATATCCCTGCGCACGAAGTCGCCCGGATTGGGGACTTCCGACTCATGGCCCAGATAGAGCCAGCACGTCTCGAAAATCCGCTCTTGCTCGAGTGCGAAGATCTCTGGCGACGTCATCGTCGAGCGATGGTATGCAAAGAGTTCCTCCTCGGTTTTATCGATGACAAAATCGTTTATCTGTAACATGTTTTCTCCTTTTGTTGAGAGTATCAACTGGCACGAAGTGTATGCGATGGCTCCTCTTGTTTAGCCATGAGGCTCAATGCAACTCATGGCCTGCTTCTCGTAGCGCTCTCAATCCCTTCGTTCAAGAGATTGGGATATCGGAACGAGAAGATCATCTGCGGGATGCTTGCGCTTTTCTTGAAGCAACGTTACCAGGTAGCCGTGAAACTGTGGGATCACCGACCCCAAATGCTCAGGAGCCTCGGCAGAGCCCTCGGACTCAACGATCACATTTGACCATGTATGGAACTTTTCGTGATCAGCAGCAGGGATACCGAGCATCTCGGTAATCACCATCAGAGGCAGCCGATACGCAAAATGCTCAATCAGTTCCATTTCTCCTTTCTCCTGGACCGTATCGAGGAGTTCATCAATAATAGCTTGAACATGTTCGTGCCACTGTTCGATCAGCCGCGGTGTAAAGGAAAGATTCATTAATGAATGCAGTCGGGTGTGATCGGGCACATCAGAAGCGACCAGACTCTGACTGAGTCCCCTGGCAATAAAGTCCAGTTCCACCTTCGAAAGTATCTGGGCTCATGCTTCAGCCGAGTAGATGTTGCGTCTATCCTTGACGAAGCGTCCATCCCGTAACACTGCGTCAACATCTTCAGAGCGCGTGATCATCCAGCCCTTTCGACCGTTCGGCATGGTGATCTCGTGAACCGGATCATGTATACGCAGTTGAGCAAACGGCGGAAAGGGATCGGCTTTAAAGGTGGGCGTGGCAAAGTCGAGTGCTGATTCCATGTCCTATCTCCTTTGAATTTCTTCTCCATGCTTCGAGCAGTATGGCCTCCCTGTCTTTCGTCATGGTGCTTGCCTTTCTGACCACCCGATCTTCTCAGATGAACTGGCCAGAGCCTCCAAGGATCATCTACAGGCCAGGAACTGCCCTCTCCTCTGCAGCAAAAGCAGGCGGTCGTTCCGGCGGGAGAAGGATCGATTTCAGTTCAAAGTACTCCTCCAATCCTTCTCGTCCTAACTCCCGCCCGATGCCCGATTGCTTCCAACCGCCGAAGGGAGCAGCCGGGTCGAGTCCAGCGTTGTTGATCCCAATGGTGCCCGTTTGTATGCGGCGCGCGAGAGCAATCCCACGGGCCTGATCTGCCGTCCAGACCGATCCGCTGAGCCCGTAGGCCGAGTCATTGGCCAGGGCGATGGCTTCCTCCTCGTCTGCGTAGGGGAGGACGACCAGCACCGGGCCGAAGATTTCTTCCTGGGCGATGCGCATGGAACTGTTGACATCAACGAAGACGGTTGGCTCCACAAACCAGCCTTTTGTCATGGCTGGAGGATGCTTGCCTCCAACAGCAATCTTCGCTCCTTCCGCCAGTCCAGAGGCAATATACCCATCTACACGGTCGCGCTGGCGCTGGGTGACCAGCGGCCCAATTTCGGTGTGCGGATCGAGCGGATTCCCTACGCGCAAGGTACGCACGCGCTCGACAAGGGCTTCGGTGATTTCAGCGTAACGAGTCTGCGGAACCAGGAGACGCGTCTGCGCGATACAGGTCTGTCCATTATTTGGCAATGCCCTGTAGATCAGGGGCGTGATTATCTGATCCAGAGCGACATCATCAAGCAAGATGGCGGCAGATTTGCCGCCCAGTTCACAACTCACATGCTTGAGCGTCTGCCCACAGAGAGCAGCCACGCGCTTGCCCACTGCCGTGCTGCCGGTGAAAGCAATTTTGTCGACATCTGGGTGGGTCACCAGATGCTCGCTGGCCTCTCGACCCGCCGGGAGAATGCTCATGACTCCCTGAGGCAGGCCAATCTCTTGCAGGATTTCCCCCAGGATGTAGGAGTGCAGTGGTGTCGCCGAGTCCGGCTTGAGGATGACGCTACATCCAGCGAGCAAGGCTGGAGCCAGCTTGAAAAACGACAGGCTCAGTGGGTAATTCCAGGGTACGATGGCTCCCACCACCCCGACCGGCTCACGCAGCACTAACGCCTTGCTAAAAAGTCCGGGGCGGACCTCCTCGAACGGGTAGGTCGAGCCGAGATCGAGGTAATAATCGAGCAACGCCGCAGCCACTTCGGCCTGAATGGCTGAGATAAGCGAGTAGGGTGAGCCGACTTCCTCGGATTGCGTACGCGCGAAGTCCAGTTCATGCGCACGCAGTCCAGCCGCCAGTTTGCGCAGGATACCAATCCGTTCCGCCACCGGCATATGCGGCCAGGGACCGTGATCCTGGGACGCACGGGCAACCGCCACCGCCCGATCGATATCTCGCGTTGAGCAGTCTGGTATCTGGGCAATGACCTCTTCAGTCAGAGGCGAAATGACCTGAAGCACCGAGGGGGTCGCGGGAGCATCCCATTTCCCTCCGATAAGCAAACGGTCGTAGCTTTGCATAGAATCTCCTTCTGTTGTCCTGAAAAGCCTGCGAAAGGCTCTTCAGAGCGTGTGAACAACGAGCATCATCGCAACGAAAAAGCAGAACGAATGAACCATCCTCTTCCTCTCAGAAGAGAGATTCCGGTTGTCAGACAAAAGTACTTCGCTTGACAAACGGTGAAAAACGTTCTAAGGTTCCTTCATCAACTTGTTCTGAGGATACCTGATATCCTTGGCAAGGGCTATGGGTTTATTGCGCGATTCTTGAGCGCTGCTTGAGCCATTTTTGAGCGTTTCTTGCTTACCCTTGTGCGTGGGAAGTAGTGAACAAAGATGAACCTGGAACGCTTTCGCGAGAAAGTACGCTACTACCGCCCTCTGACCGAGAGGACACAGGAAGACCTGGCCAAAGCGCTTGGCCTGAGTCCTTATGTCTTGAGCCACAAACTTCATGGGACAAGAAACGCACGCTTGACCCACCGCGAGGTACAAGCGATCGTCAAAACGTTGGTCGAGTGGGGAGCTATGACCAGGCAAGCTGAAGCACGTGAACTCCTGGAACTGATGGATTGTCCAGATTTTCTCCCTGACGAGTGGAACGCCCCCCCGTTCAAGTGGCTCGAGGCCACCACGAGCACTCCCAGTGGTCCACTGAGTCACACTCCAAGCCCAGGCGTTGAGCATGCCGTTCCTGTGCAACCAGGCAGGGTAACGCGGCCTCTCGCCCGTGAGAGCAGGCAGGAGGCGATCGCATCCCCACCTCTGCGTAGGGACTGGGGGGAGGCCATTGACGTCAGCGCGTTTTACGGGCGTGAGAGCGAACTGGTCGAGTTAGAGCGGTGGATTGTCGATGAGCGTTGCCGCCTGGTCGCCCTACTGAGTCGAGGTGGATATGGGAAGACCGCGCTCTCGGTCAAGCTGACCCAACAGATCGCGCACCATTTCGATGTGGTGATCTGGCGCTCGCTGCAAAATGCCCCCCCGCTGGAGCGCTTGTTGGCCGACTACCTCACGTTCCTCTCAGAGCAGCACACAACTGACCTCCCGGAGAGCACGGGTGAGCGCATGACGCTCCTGCTTGAGTACCTGCGCACCGCTCGTTGCCTGCTGGCGCTGGATAATGTCGAAACGCTCTTCCAGGAACGGAGCCGCGCAGGGACGTATCGAGCAGGGTATGAAGCGTATGGCCAGTTCTTCCAACGGGTAGGTCAGACCGCTCACCAAAGCTGCCTGCTGCTGACCAGCCGCGAGAAACCCAAGGAATTGGCTCCGCTTGAAGGGGACCACGCGCCCGTCCGGACAATGACATTGGCTGGTTTAGAGCTGGAGGCTTGCCGACAAATCCTCAAGGACAGCAATCTGGCTGGGACAGAGGGGGAATATAGGAGTCTGGCTGATCGCAGCGCGGGCAATCCCCTAGCGCTGAAGATGGTCGCTGCCACGATTCGCGATCTCTTCGGTGGGAATATCACGGAGTTCCTCAGCCAGGGAACTGTCCTGTTTGGGGGCATGCGCGGGTTACTCGACCAGCAGTTTGAGCATCTCTCCGCCCTCGAAGAAGCCCTCCTCTTCTGGCTCGCCCTCGCACGGGAACCGCTGGCGCTAGCAGAGCTGGTCTCCGAGAGCCTCTCCCCTCTGCCGGGCAAGGAACTCCTAGAGGCGCTCGGGGCGCTCAGGCGGCGCTCCCTGCTGGAAAGAGGGGAAGCAGGAGCGGTGTTTACGCTTCATCCAGTGGTGATGGAGTATGTGGCGGAGCGTCTGGTAGAGCAAGTGGCCCAGGAGATCACGACCGGCCACCTGGAGCTTGTGCTCAGCCATTGTCTGATGAAGGCCCAGACCAAAGAGTACGTGAGGCACGCTCAGGCCGAGCTCCTGCTCAAACCTGTGCTCGCTAGGCTGCGCACGCTGCTCAAAAGCGAGCAGGTCATTGAGCAGCAGCTCAGGCAGGCTCTGGCCACCGTCAGAAGCCGATCGTGGGAGGAACAGGGATATGGCGGGGGCAATGTAATCAACTTGCTCGCTCAACTGAGAGGGACGTTACGCGGGTACGATTTCTCCCACCAGCGCATCCGGCAAGCCTATTTGGCGGGAGTAGAGCTCCAGGAGGCGAATTTTGCTGCGTCACATTTTGAGCAGTCCGTCTTTAGCGAACCGTTCAGTGCTATTTACTGTGTGGCCTTCAGCCCCGATGGTCAGTGCTTAGCCGGAGGGAGTATGAATGGGGAGATAGGCGTGTGGCAAGTGGCCCGTTGGAAGCAACTCATGACCCTCAGTGGTCACCTCGGCTGGGTCTGGTCGGTGGCCTTTCGTCCTGATGGGGCTCGCCTGGCCAGCGGCGGTGAAGACCGGTTAGTGAGGTTGTGGGAAGTGAGCACGGGGCAGTGCCTGAAGACGCTACAAGGACATACGGATTGGGTTCGATCGGTGGCCTTTAGCCCCGATGGGGCTCGCCTGGCCAGTAGCAGTAACGACGGAACGGTCAAGCTCTGGGAGGTGAGCACAGGGCAGTGCCTCACAACGTTCCAGGGCCATACAGGCCGGGTCTGGTCGGTGGCCTTTAGCCCCGATGGTACTCGCCTGGCCAGTAGCAGTGACGACGGAACGGTCAGGCTATGGGAGGTGAGCACAGAGCAATGCCTCGCCACATTGCAGGGGCATACGGGTCGGGTCTGGTCGGTGGCCTTCAGTGCTGATAGTGCAACCCTCGGCAGTGGCAGCAACGACCAGATGGTCAAGCTGTGGGAGGTGAACACAGGAAAGTGCCTCACAACGTTGCAAGGGCACACCGATTGGGTCCGGTCGGTCGCTTTTAGCCCCGATGGGGCTCGCCTTGCCAGTGGCAGTCACGATCGGACGGTGCGGGTGTGGGAGGTGAGCACAGGGCAGTGCCTCACGACGCTGCAGGGCCATACAGGCCAGGTCTGGGCCGTGGCTTTTAGCCCCAATGGTACTCGCCTGGCCAGTGGGAGCTACGACGGAACAGTCAGGCTGTGGGAGGTGAGCACGGGGCAATGCCTCGCCACGTTGCAGGGGCATGCTATTTGGAGCACGTCGGTGTCCTTCAGCCCCGACCGCTCTCGTTTCGCAACAGGGGGTCACGACGGGACCGTGAAGCTGTGGGAGGTGAGCACGGGAAAGTGCCTGAAGACGCTGCGGGGTCACACGAGCTGGGTGGGATCAGTAGGCTTCAGCCTTGATGGGACGCTCCTCGCCAGTGGCAGTCACGATCGGACGGTGAGGGTGTGGGAGGTGAGCACGGGAAAGTGCCTGAAGACGCTACAAGGACATACAGATTGGGTCCGGTCGGTGACGTTCAGCCCCGATGGTTCTCGCCTGGCCAGTGGGAGCTACGATACGACGGTCAGGACATGGGAGGTGAGCACGGGAAAGTGCCTCCAGACGCTGCGGGGTCATACCAGCTGGGTGGGATCAGTAGGCTTCAGCCTTGATGGGACGCTCCTCGCCAGTGGCAGTCATGATCGGACGGTGAGGGTGTGGGAGGTGAGCACGGGAAAGTGCCTGAAGACGCTACAAGGACACACGGATTTGGTCCGGTCAGGGGCTTTCAGCCCCGATGGTACTGTGCTTGCCAGCGGCAGTGATGATCGGACGGTGAGGGTGTGGGACGTGAGTACGGGGCAGTGCCTCAAGATACTGCAAGGGCATACGGGTTGGGTAGAGTCAGTCATCTTCAGCCCTGATGGCGCCACGCTTGCCAGTGGTGGGCATGACGGAACGGTGAGGGTGTGGGAGGTGAGCAGCGGAGCGTGCCTCAAAACGTTACACAGACATCCTGGCCGGATATGGGCAGTGGTCTTTAGCCCCGATGGGAGTCTGGTGCTGAGCGCAAGTGAGGACAGAACCATTCTCTGCTGGAATGTACGGACAGGCGAGTGCGTGAGCATGGTGAGAAACAGGCTCTACGAGGGGATGAACATCACCGGTATTACTGGCTTGACCGAAGCGCAAAAAGCGACGCTCAGAGCGTTGGGGGCGGTAGAGGATTCTCCTGTGAAAATCACCCAGCCAACTCGACAGGGGTGGTAGGGATGGTCTCTTCCATGGAAAGATGAACCTGGTAGCCCGGTCGCTCTAAGCGGCGGACGAGTTGGTTCGTCACGCTCTTGTGTTTCCGTTGGTCGTTATCGTCTTGAGGTAGCCAGGTGTACTGGCTACTTCGGTTATCCGTTCTAAATATGTCCATCTTGTTCGCTTCTGTCAAAATGTCATCAAATGAACAAATATGAGATAGCCGTATTATATTACTAAACGAGCACCTCATTTTTCGGGGTTCCCAAGGGCTTTTTGGTACTCTGTGCTCGTTTCATTTCAGGGTTGTAATATTGGAGTTTAGTTAAATTTGCTAAGAAATGGCTAGCAGAGCCGTTCTATGTCCTTTCGCTTGTAAATAGCTCAAGCCGCTTCTAGCCTGGCTTCATAAGAATTTTGTCTAAACTCCAAAGAATTATGACAGCTACCCTAGACAACTTTTTGGAAAGATCAGAAGCTATCACCTACCACTTATTGGGTACATGACCGTTTTCTCCATGCCGAATATGACGGATGAGAGAGTTCTCAAACAGGAGAGGGGGAGAAAAGATAGATGTGGAACGACACCAGACAAGAGAACAGTGCTAGTGCCAAGTGTTCCTTCTGTGGCAAAGGTCGAGTTCAGATCAATCGACTCACTGCGGGGCCGGGCGGTATATACATCTGTAATGAATGCTTTGATCTCTACCGCGAGCACATTGCAAATATGGAAGGTGCATCAGTGACAATGGAGAACATCAGCAAGGTATGTAGCACATGTGAAACTCGTGTTCCTGCAAGCCACCACTACTGCCACAATTGTGATTCTCAATTCACCCAGGAAACGTGAGGGCATTGTCAACTTATTTATAAAAACGAAATATACTGGTGAGCTATAGGAGAAAAGCAATAAAAGGGTAATGAGAAGTGGGGAGGTAGAGGAGTTATACGACCTGCTTGACTCTAGTTACCTCATGCCATTGCTGGAATCGGCCCTGCAAAAGGGCACGGTACTCCCCAGCAGGGAAACGATGCCTTCGTGGTTGGAAATGTCCAGCGATGGGTCCAAAGGCCGAAAGAAAGCGTTGTGCGTGTTTGGCCGATTTAAACCGCCGCATTTTCTTCTCTCGTAGTCGCGTCGGTGGATGTGAGTTTTTCGCTCGATTGTTCAAGCCTTTGTGTTGCCGATGCTCCACGCCAGGCATGATCTCGCGTTTCGCTGCTCCATAGCTCTTCAATGTATCGGTAATGATCACGCGCGGGACGTATTGCAACCCTTTGAGGAGCTTGCGAAAGAACTTTTTGGCCGCCTGCTTGTTGCATCGGCTCTGCACCAGGATGTCCAGCACGTTGCCGTACTGATCAACAGCTCTCCACAAATAATGGGTTTTGCCATTGATTTTCAGGTACACCTCGTCCATATGCCATGTATCTCCCGTTTTCGGACGGCGACGGCGCAGTTCGTTCGCGTAGGTCTGCTCAAACTCAAGCACCACTGCCGCACGGTTTCATAGCTCACGACGATTCCGCACTGTTCCAGAAGCTCTTCCACATCGCGAAAACTGAGGGAAAAACGGAAATACAGCCACACTGCGTGACTGATGATTTCAGGTGGGAAGCGAAAGCCTTTGTAGCTTGGAGCAGGGGTGTTTGTTTTCATGCAGCTATTCTAGCACATTGTTCAGCTACTTTCCCAAGTTGACAATACCTTCAGTTTTCGGATAAGCACCAAGAGGTACCCGGCCTGAAAGGTTAGATTCCTCTACGTGCTTCTAGAAAAGAGCGACAACTGGCGGTGCAAACAGGTACCTGGAGACAGCTTCGGGCTCACGCTTCTGTTCATAATTTGGAGTCCGTTCTCACTCTGGCCGCGATCTCTCTCCAGTATATCCTCTTTCATCCCTGGTGGTGCCCCGCGCCGGGGCATGCTGCTTCGGGCAAAATGGTCTCGACGGCTCCATTGGGTCAGATGTGGTGCTTTGCATCTCCATATCTTGTCAATGGAGCCTGATTTTTGCAAGTCTCTCCCACTTTCACCAGTTAATGATATTGTTGGCGAATGAGCAGAAGCTACGCAACAGCTACTTGCTTGACAGAAGCGAGCAATTCTGCAAAGCGAGATGTTGGGGTGGTTGCCAGCTTCGCTTCTGCGATCCAATGACAAGCCCGAAGCATGTTGATGGAGGTCGCCGTAAGAAACGCCTGGAGATTAAGTTTTTTCATGCCAATGTATCGGGACCTCCGTATCTCACAGGTACGTACACTTTGAGCAACGGTTCCTTCAATGCCCGCTCGCGCTGCATACAAGGCTCGAAATTCAGCGGTTTCCTGACGTTTTCGAGCCTGCTGAAGTGCCACATAGGTGGCTTCATCTGGTCGCAGAATGAGCACTTTGGCTGCGGTTGACGAACACTTCTCATGAAGCGTGCAAACCCGACAAAGGGGAAGAGGGAACCGGATACGCAGACGTGGCTTCCCATGTCGATCAGGGATGTGTCCCCAATCTCGGCTTGTCTGTCCAGCCGGACACAGGACCTGTTTGGCCTTCCAATCGATGTGGAAGTGGCTATGATCAAAACGCCCAGCTTCTTTTGAGGCCCAACTGGTATCAGGAAGAACCGGTCCAACGAGGTCAATCTGATGACGATGCTGACTCGTGGCAAGCAGTTCGGCATCCACATAGCCTTTATCAACTAGGTGCTGGCTGGGAAGGAGCCGATTGTCAGCCAAGCGTTCATGAAGATCTTCCATGACCTCTCCATCTGGGAGCGTGGATGCTGTCGTTGTGACTTCTAGCACAAAATGAGGCTGATCAGCATCGCATCCTGTGAAATGCACTTTGTAGCCAACCCATCCAGTCTGCTTCTTCTTGCTGTATCGCGCCTCCATATCATATGGCGATTGGATCAAGAGCGCCGCTGGTGGAAGCTCTTGATCTTTTCTCCAAGGCGTTCCCTGCTCACACGCGTGATACTGCTGGATCCAAATTCTTCGGAGAATCTCTACTGCTGGGAGTTCTTGTAACCAAGCATGGGTTGTGCTGCCCCAGATGCTCTCTAGGAGCATTCGGCCGTCAGCTCCAATCTGCTCTGCGAGCTCTTGGCGCGATTTCTCTTCCTTTGGTAAACGAAAGTCGCTAAAGCGTGATCGATACCGTTTTTCCCATTCAGGTTGCACGCGCTCAAGAAGCCAATCGGGAGCTACTTCTGCCAGGATATTAAGGACATGGCGCATGGTTTCTCCAACACTTTCAAGACGGTTCACAGCTCGAATAGCTGCCAGTACATGTGTTGAATCGGTGCGTTGTTTGCCTCGTGCTTTGACCCAGCCTCGTTCTCGGAACTGAGATAACATCAGATCAAAGAGGCGCCGCTCGGCTTGATGAGCGAGGAGACGAGCGCGAAATTCACTCAACATGGAAAAATCAAATCCTGGATCCTTGATTTCCAAACTCAAGGCGTATTTCCAATCAATGCGCGTTTTCACTGCATCTGCTGCTTGCCGATCCGTCAACCCCTCTGCATATTGCATCACCATCACCAAAGCGAGTCGCCAAGGTGATTCTGCTGGTTGCCCTTTTGCTGGAAACAGATCGAGGAAATCTTCATCCTGAAAAAACGTTCCTAATGCATCTCGCATATGAATACACGTATTTCCATTGGGCAAAATGGCGCGTGCTATCTGTACGGTTTCTTCTGGAACTGGCGGGATCGCTTGGGGATGGAGTGACATAGGTTCTCTCCTGAATGCTTGTCTTTTTTGTGCTCCTTCAGTATCTCATATTTTGCTCCATATTAATTCGCCAACAATATATTCTGAAAAAGCTGCAAAAAAGCAAAAAAGACTCCCTAACGCCACACCATGTGGCTGTGGTTTTCCTCACCTGCCTCTTGAGATGCCAGCATCCATCAGGCTGCTGGCTGCGTGATCTGATACCCCAGACGTTTGAGACGTTGAATCAATTCGCGCTCCACCTTGCCGCGATCCCTCTGGCGGAAAAACTCCTCTCCCTTCTCTTCATAGTCTTGCCCCGTTGTCATCATCTCATAGTAGATGACCAGGATGCTGCGTCCCACGGCTAAGGCCGCACGTTTACTTCCTCGCCGCTTTTTCAGACGACGGTAGCGTTCTCCCAGGTAGGTATGCGAGCGGCGAACGGCATGGGCGGCTTGCACCAGGGCCGTTCGCACATAGCGATTGCCTTTACGACATCGTCCACTTTGTCGTTTGCCTGCGCTTTCCTTGTGTCCCGGGCAGACTCCGGCCCACGAGCTGAGATGTTCGGCATCGGGAAAACGAGAAAGATCGGTTCCTACCTCTGCCATCAAGACATGGATGATGTGCGAACTCACCCCATTGATCTTTTCGCAGCGTGTCATCTGTTCCTCAAAAGGGTGCAGATGCCGTTCGATTTCCCCTTCCAAATGACTGATGGCACGATCTTGCGCATCAATAAGTGTGAGAAGCTCTTGTAAAAGAAAGCGATGGTGGACTCGTACTTCGGCGGTCAGGGCCACGACGGCTTGCTCATGGGTCGCTTTCACACCTGGAAGCAACAAGCTCGCTAAGCGCTCGGGGTCACGTTCTCCGGCACACATGGCCCGTAACACCGCTCGGCCTGAGACCCCCATCACGTCAGTAACCACCGAGGGCAGTTTCATTCCTGCTTCTTCGAGCACTTTTTGCACTCGATTGACCAGGCGCGAGCGTTCCTCGACCAGGTGGATACGTGTGCGCGTCAGATCACGTACGTCTTGTTGCTCCTGGCTGGGAACAAAACTGGCCTTGACGAGTCCATGTTGCAGCAAATCGGCAATCCATTCCGCGTCTTTGACATCGGTTTTTCGCCCTGGGACGCCTTTGATGTGCTGGGCATTGGCCACCACCAACTCAAAGAAGCCCTCCAGCCGACGATACACCGGCATCCAATATACGCCCGTGCTCTCCATCCCCACATGCGTGCAGCGCTGCTCAAGCAGCCACGCGCGTAAGGCCAAGAGACCTGCTGTGTCGTGATTGAAGGTGCGAATCTCTTTCTGTCGTTTCCCCCCTTCAATCACACTGACACACACGACCAGAAAGCCTTGATGGACATCAATCCCTGCACATCGCTGATACATGACCTCCAGACTCATCGTACCTGCTCCTTTGTTTGTCTGCTCTTCTTCGTTGAGAGGGCAACCTCGAAGGCGGGTGTCTGTTTCAGTGCAGTATATTCTTCGTTCTCTTCTCACTCGACGCTCGCCGAGCGCCGAGGAGGCCACATGGAGTGGTTCGCCCAGACACCTCAGTACAGTTTCTTAAACACGCTCGGACACAGTATTTTGTTGGTCGTCTTTTCTCTGGGAGGTTGCTGTTTCGAGTATACTCCTTTTCATGCGGAGTGGTGCGCCGCCCCAGCGGCGCATGACGTTTCTTAATGGAGTCCTACCAGAGGAAACCCTAACGCATGGAAGTAAGAGATTTCTAGTGGCTTTCTTACTTCCGTACGTTTGTTGCTATCACGCTTCTAGGGAGCCGATCAGTTGGAGCAACTGTTTTCGTTCACGCGCCTCGTTGGCAATGGGCAGCAGTTGCAATTGCAGTTCATCCAGGCCGCTTGTGACCAGCTCCCGCACGCGACTACATATGCTTGCTTCATCGCCACTGATTACGATTGACCGTGCCAGGACATCCAGTTGCGCCTCATCGCCGTTTACGGCCTCAGGCCAGCCAATTTGCGCAAAAAGACGAGCGTATTGCTCGAAAGACTGGGCCACAAAGTAGATCTGTTGGCGCGCGCTCGCCAATACGGTTGCTTCATTTGTGCTCAGAGCGACCAGCAGATGTGCAGCGATGGGAGGCACGGGACGCGACTTTGCCTCGGCTCCCGCACGCAACGCGGGCAGCGCTATCTGCTGAAGATAGGGAACCGGACACAGATAGGAAAGAGCACCATCAGCGATCTCGCCCGCCAGCCGAAAGCCTTTGGCGCCTAATGCGGAGATCAGTAGCGGAACTCGGACGGTACGTGTCGAGGGAAACATTCCTTTGAAAAATCTTCCCTGATAGGATGTTGCTCCTTCCCACAACAGGCCACGCAAGACCTCCACGTATTCTTTGAGATAGGACCGGGGAGCGGTCTGTGACAAGCCATGCCAGTCCTCAATAACCGCACGTCCGCCAGGACCAATCCCTAAGCGCACGCGGCCAGGAGCTAGGTCATGCAGCGCGAGGGTTTGCCGCGCCATGACCAGCGGATGGCGTGGATAGGCGGCGACAATTGAGGTTCCCAACCTGATCCGCTCGGTTTGGGTGGCCGCCGCTGCAAAGATCGTCAAGGTATCAGCGTAATTGGCCCATCCCATATCCCCCACCCAGACTTGCTGGACACCGGCCTGTTCCGCCTCACGTATTGCGGCGAGGATATCTCCAGTAGCTTGATTCGCCAGAATGGTCACTCCAACCCGATCACGGAGCGGACGCTCTCGAACTGCTGCTGAGAGCACCGGCTGGAGACGTTCTTCTTCCTGTTGCATAGTGCTTTCTGTCCTTCTTTTCTCGACAAGTGATGTAAGTGCTGAACAAAATGAAACATCTCCCTCACGCCATAGTAGAGTTGAGTAGACGCTTCATGCGCTCTGGTGCTATTATGGAACGGCATCCCTCTGAGAACCAGGAGTGTGTTAATCATAGGTGTAAAAGTAACAGCTTCATCGCAAACATATTCGTTTACAAACCAAAGAACAACGAGGAAGAGATGACACAAACAGAGAGGCGCCGCGCCGAACTTGCCGATTTTTTGAAAACCCGTCGCGCTCGTCTGCGTCCAGAGCAGTTTGGCCTGCCAGATTTTCCCAGGCGACGCACGCAGGGACTCAGACGAGAGGAACTGGCTCAACTGGTTGGCGTAGGTGTTTCTTGGTATACCTGGCTCGAACAGGGCCGCGCTATTCAGGTCTCCGATGACCTCCTCTCCCGCCTCGCGGACATCTTGCAACTGAATTGGGAAGAGCGCAGCCATTTGTTCATCCTGGCACAAGATCCGGTGAAGCAGCCCTGGGAAGAAGATACTGAGCCGGGGAATACGACCTATCAGGCTATTCTCGATGGGTTGGGCATTTATCCAGCAATCCTGATAGATCGACGCTTAAATGCGGTGGCATGGAATGAAAGTGCCAGCCGCGTCCTGGGCAATTTTGCCAGCAATTGCGAGCGAGAGAGGAACATGGTCTGGTGTATCTTCATGAATGCAACGCTACGAGAACGCCTGGTTCACTGGGAACGAGTGGCCCGCCTGAGTCTCGCGTTCTTACGTGCGAAGAGCGACCAGTATGCTGGCGAGATCTGGTTTACTGATCTCATCGCTGATTTACGGCAAGCCAGCCCTGAGTTTCGTTCCTGGTGGCCGAAGCATGAGATTCGCCTGACCTGTCACGATCACTATGAAATTGATCACCCGCTGGTTGGTCGCCTCATGCTGCAAGCAAGCAACCTTGTCGAGCCTTCTCGGCCTGACTTGAGGCTAGCGGTCCTGACGCCACTGCCGCAAGAGGACACAGCGACCAGACTCGCAGTGTTGATGACCGGAGGTGGCCCATCCGATCTGGTAGTGTTGCAAAAAAAATTAAGCTCATCAAAATAAGGGTTAGATTTGCGGTAGAAGAAACCTTTTTTGATAAAAGATGTGCATCTTTTGCGTTTTTTACATCGATACGATTTTCGAATGCGTATCATTTTGATGAGCTTAATTTTTTTTGCAACACTACCTTTAAATAAGCAGGATTCTCTCCAACAGAAAGGATTCCTTGAATGCCTCTTACAAAAGAAGTTACCACCATTGCTTCTGTTCCTGCCCTTCTCTACTTCCACACTTCGAGAGAAACATGTGCTGAGCGGGGAACGGTGTTGCTCTACCACGGCTTTGGCGGAGACAAAGAGAAGATCGAGGCCAATTCGATCAGTCTCGCACAAGCCGGATTTCTGGTGATCAGTCTGGATGCTATCGGCCATGGGCAACGACGCTTCCCCCATTTCGCAGAGATGTTCAATGACGAACGCTGGGCAAGGGAACCAGAAGCCACTGAGGCTCACTATCTGACAATTGTGCGCCAGACGGCTGCCGAAGTGCCAATGATTGTTGATGAACTCCTCTCCTGCGGGTGGGCACACCCCGAGCGTCTGGGCATCGGAGGAATCTCGATGGGCGGCGAAATCACTTACGCCGCCATCGTCAACGAGCCCCGTTTGCGTGTGGCCACCCCCATCCTTGGCTCTCCAGAATGGGAACTGCCCTGGCCCGAGAGTCCACACCGACATGCTGAGCGCTTTTTCCCGGTTGCTCTGTTTTCCCAAGCTGCTGAGAAGGACGAGGCAGTGCCAGCCCGATCCATCCGTGCGTTCCACGAGCAGCTTGCACCACTCTATGCGACTGCTCCAGATCGTTTGTGCTACCTGGAATATCCTGATGTTGGTCATAGGCTTTTACCACACCTGTGGGAACCCTCCCGTCAGCACATGGTAGCTTGGTTCGAGCGGTTTCTGAAGGCAGAAGGCCTTCCAGTGTGATCCTGCCGATGGCTCTCTTGTATTTTTCCTGGACTCGGCCTCGCGCAAAAAAACTTGCCGCACCCTGCCACACCCGGATCTGGCCAGGTGGTGACGATTGCTTTTTGGCTTCTGCTTCGTGGCATGAGGAGGGATATAATTTTTCAAAAGCCAACTGGTCTAGGGAAGATAAAGAAGAGCTATACCCTGAGAAGTCCGATAAGTCAGAGGGAACGGATACATCGGAGGAAACAAGAAATCTAAATCAGAGGATATTCTTCTACAATTTGCAGACTTTCTGGCAATACAGAAAGTCAGCAAATGGGCTACTTTTCATCAATGTCAGGTTCCTGTGTGGCCTCGAACAATGTCTCTTGCTCAGGTAGCGGTAGCTGCTTCTTCTTTCTCCTGCCTTTGGGCTGGTCTAGAAAGTTCTGGGAAGAGACAACGGGCTGGCCAGTCAATGCCTCAAATTGTTGGCGCACTTGACCCCCAAAGTTCCCAGCAGCCTGAGCATCTTGTAAAAGCTGCGGCACACCCTGGCTGTCGTTTTGTTCATGCATACGACGTGCAGCAAGCTCAGCCAGCGTTAGGACGCCAAGTTCCTCTTCTGTATAATGGTCTCGTGCGTTCTTTATGCTCTTGGGGAGCTTCTTCACGGCATGATGATGCGTATCTGATGTGATCCCGAATGTGCCTCGGTGAATAGTACCAGTTAGCAGGCCAAAATGAAGATGTTGCTGGGCACCTCTGGCAAGCCATTCGTCAGTCAGGGCATTTCGGCTTAACAAATTTTGGATCCGCGCATCGGCCCACTCTGGAGTCCGCCCTTGGCGGATATACAGGTCACGCAGTTGCTCCGCTTGTGTCTGCTGCTCGACCTCTTGCAACTTCTCCTCACCAACCTGGGCAAGCCAGCGTCGAACTTGCTCCGCACGCTCACTTGGAATATTTTGCACCAAGCGTAACATCACTTCTCGCGTTACAAACTCGGCCCCACGAAGCTTGCCATCCTTCCCACGCAGCGGCAATTCTTTGATTTGTGTGAGAATGTCGGTAAATCCCTGATCATGACGATTGCGTTTCTTGAGGGCAGACCAATAGACACCAGGGTTTTTCGACCTGGTAAGCAATTTAACAACGTCGACTACGGAATAATACCAGCATATTTCCTCCTTTACCCAAATCCGGCGCACTTCGTAGAACTCTTCTGTGTCCTGGCCGCCAAGTGCCTCCTGAGAAATGGGCAGAAGTTCGAATCCCTGCTTTTCTTTTTCAGAATTCTCCATAAAATGGCCTCCCAACTGGCCTGAATGAACTTTTTACAAAATGTAAAAAGTTGCGTATTGTAATGCTAACCGTTTACTCCTTGCAATGTATAATAACCGCACAGATCGCCAGCTCCGATCTATCCGACCACTCCGGGCAATCCGATAGCTCGGAGGAATCGGACGACTCTTTCGCTTCAATTGATTAATGCCTTCTGTCAGACGCACTCTGTCTTGCTGACTTAATGCGATCTAGATCAGCTCTCGAAATGTATGTTCGTTTGTCCAGCGGGAACTTCTTCGTTTCAATGGTCAACTGTTTTGTGTAGTAGTACATGGTGCTCCGGTTAACACCTAACTCCTTGGCAGCGTCTTCTAGAGCTATATATGTTGGTTCTGTTGATTCTTGATTCATAAGATCACTTCCAGATTGTTGCTGATGGACGATCAATACTGTCTCCTCCTCTCGTTGGCGACGCTTTCATCATAGCACGATCATGCTACAGTTATACCCAGGATTTCAACAGATGTCAACAAATATTGTGTAACTGTTGGCAACTGTTGAAATACTGAGTACACTTACGTGTGAGATAACTCGGATAACTCCGAGTTATCCGAGAAGACCGAGTGAACGGAGGTATTTTTTGTAGGGAAAGAGATCGTGTAGTGCGGAGCTGTAAGTTTGACTGATATGCAAACGCCCCGCCTTTCCTGAGACCGCGAAATCTGAGAAAGGCGGGACGCCACAGCCTTTACAAAGGCATGGAAGGAGATACATACTAAGTATTGACAACGTGTGCGAAAGTAAGTGAGAATAAGTAGATGTACGCAGTCGTACCGTTTGCCAAGCAGGTGGATGTCAGCGTGAAAACAGTGCAGCGCTGGGACCGAGAAAGCAGGCTCAAAGCCAAAGGAACGCTTTCTGGGCGTCGCTCCTCTCATGAGGTCGATCTGACCACGGCGCTCAACCTTCCGAAGCTGCCAGCCGCTCGCTGAACGATCGCCACTTGCCGGGTGTCGAGTCCTGCTCAACTGGAATTCCCGCAAAGCGGGAGAAAAGGCGCTCAAGGATGAAAACCGCGCACAAGATCCGGATGAACCCCACCCCTGAACAGGTGGAGTATCTCAAACGAGCCTGTGGCACGAGGCGCTTTATCTACAACTGGGGACGGGAGCAGTGGGAGAAGCAGTATCAGGCGTATAAAGCTGAGCAGGAAACCGTTCCCCAAGAGCAGCGCGTGCTCAAACCGCCATATGCCCTCGCACTCAAGAAGCAATTCAACCAGATCCGGGAGCAGGAGTATCCGTGGACCTATCAGGTGACGAAGTGTGTGGTGGAGGGTGCCTTCGACGACCTCAAAAACGCCTATGACAACTTCTTTGCGGGCCGAGCGAACTACCCGCAGTACAAGAAAAAGGGGAAGTCGCACGAATCGTTTTATCTCTCCAACGATAAATTCATCTTGGGAAGCCATTGGATCTCGATTCCCGGACTTGGCCGCTTCATCCTCGATCAGCGCCAAACGAAGAAGGACCGAGGCAAGCTCTTACGCAGACTGGGAACGGTGAACCTCGCCGAAAAACTGCGCTTCGTCGAAAAGGGGAAAGCCACCACTCCCACGAAGAAGCGCAACCAGCGCAAGCACGTCGTGTGCGAACGGGTCAAGATCCTGGGGGCGACGGTCTGCTGTGAAGCGGGGCACTGGTACGTCTCCATCCAAGGAGACATCACACGGGAGCGCCCCACAACGCCCGAAGCAGTGGTGGGGGTAGATGTGGGCGTAAAGCACGCTGCTGTGGTGAGCGATGGGCGCAGGCTTGAGAACCAAAGGCCTTTAGCGCTCCATCTCAAGAAACTCGGCAAGCTGCAACGCCAACTCAGTAAGAAAGAGAAGACGAAAGACCCGCAAACCAGGCGAACCGTGTTCAGTAAGAATTACGAGAAGCAACGACTCAAGGTCGCACGCAAGCATCAGCAGATCGCCAACATTCGGCGGGATGTGCAGCACAAGTTCACGACCGAACTGGTGCGCACCTGTGGGTCCATCGGCATCGAAGACCTCAACATCCTGGGGATGATGGCCAACCGGAAGCTCTCGCGTGCCGTGGCCGATGCCGCGATGGGGCAACTGTTGCAGTTCCTCAAGACCAAAGTGGCCAACGCCGGGGGAGAGCTCTTCATCGCCTCGCGCTGGTTCCCTTCGACCAAACGCTGTTCGTGCTGTGGGCAGGTCAAAAAGCGGATGCCGCTCAAACACCGCACCTATGAGTGCGTGGCCTGTGGGCTGGTGATCGACCGGGATCTCAATGCCGCCTTGAATTTGCTGTGGTTCGCAACAGAAGAGCTTCGCCAGCTTCACGCGTAAAGCTGGCCGTCCTGGAGAGTGGCTACCGCCGGACGTAAAATGCCTGGGGAGTTGATGTGAGACCGAAACGGGAGGGCCGATCCAAAGGTTCCCGTGCGCTGGCTATCGACGATGAAGCAGGAAGAACTGACCGCTCGAGGGTGTTTACACACGTTCGAGTATGAGAAAGGTAGCAGTATAGCACAATGACTATCTCTCAAGAAAGGTTCTGTCAGAATTCGGAAGAAGACTTGTAGTGGTGATCGTTTGGGAGGTATTCTCATAAGAACAACGACTCATCTGAGAAGGAGTGCTTCATGAACTGCCCACATTGCGCCTCAACCACCACCAAAGAGCAAACCCAGAAGACCACGCTCGGCTCGCACGTTCCGTTGCTCCGTTTGCAAGCACCTCTTCAACGAGCGCACCAGAACACCGTTTAATTTCCTGGAATATCCCACTGATGTGGTTCTTCTGGTTGTCCTGTGGCGGCTCCGGTACAAGTTGAGCCTGCGGGATCTGGCTGAAATGTTTCTGGAGCGGGGCCTCGTGTTCACTCATGAAACAGTTCGAGAATGGGAAGCGCGATTTGCCCCACTGATAGCTGACCAGTTGCGGATGAAACGACGAGGGCAAGCAGGAAGATCCTGGTACGTGGATGAAACCTACCTCAAGGTTCACGGAAAATGGTGCTATCTTTATCGCGCGATCGATCATGATGGCCATCTCGTTGACTCCATGTTGAGTGAGAAACGGAATATGGAGGCAGCTCAGCGGTTTTTCCAGCAGGCAGCTGCTGTGGTTGGTCATATTCCCGATCAGGTGACAACGGATGGGCATCGTTCGTATCCACGAGCTATCCGCGAGACAATGGGCAATCGTGTCCAGCATCGGACCAACAGGTATCTCAACAATCGTCTGGAGCAAGACCACTGAGGCATCAAACAGCGATACTATCCCATGCGCGGATTTGGAACATTTGAGGCGGCGGCACGTTTTTGTTGTGCTTTTGACGAGCTACGGAATTACCTCCGTCTGCGCCCCATCAGGGGGGAATCGATCTCACTCTCCGAACGACGAAGAGCTTTCCTCGATCGGCTTGTGGCCTTGCAAGTACTCCTACAGGCAACCTCATAGCAAGAGACAAGTTGTAATCAGCATGCCATAATCTTTGATGAGTTTCTGGGTGCTCAGTTCTGACAGAACCAGGTGTGCCAACGAGTGACGGCTCCACATCCTTTTGGGCCGTGTCCTGGTTCTGCCCGAGGATTTTGTCGTGGCAGCCACTCTGTTGGTCGCAGTTCACGTGCCAGCCAGCCGAGTATCCAGGTGTCGCGAGCGTGTTGCTTCCGATGATAGACAATTCCCCTAGCGTGTTTTCTTCAATGAAAGGATTGACCTTTCGCGTCGGCGGCGCTTGGCTTCCAAGGGAATGAACCTTTCGTCGCAGCGGTGCTCGACTGTCGATGTTTTATATGTGGTCATTGGCCTATCTCGTCATTGTCCAGCCTGCAAGCGGATAAGCGGCTCACGAGCATCTCTCCGTCCAACTCCTCCTCACCTTTGGAGATCATCGTTCCTTTTCGTTTCTAGAAATAGGATGGAATTCAGGGATTCCTTTTGCTGAGGGATGAGATGCGCACGCTGGGATTGGCTGACGGGCGAGGGGAGAGGGGCATTGCCCAGTCGAGGGGATGATGATATACTTTTCTCTAGCCCATGTTGTCTTTAGCTGATGGCTTCTGCCTTTTCTGCGTGTGCTGTTTGTTGCAGGAGCGTCAGTGCGATAGAGAATATCCCACATGAGGGGACAGTGAAGACCAACGACCAGTGACCCCGGTTGCTGTGCGTTGTGGACCGCTGTCCTCTTTTTGTTGCCTTCTTCCTGCCAGGGATGCTCGAAGGAGATTGAGCAGTGGAAAGGAAACGCAGTGATGGTGAGTCATGCACAGATGCGCCAGGCGCATGCGATTGCCTCGGTGGGGCTGTCCTCTTATGCTCGCCTTGTTGAGGCGATGGACAAACGCAGTTCCAGCGTCGCGCTCTCTGCCGAACTGCGCCAGGTGTTTGATCAGCCTGCTGGGGAACAGACCCTCCTCGAGGCCTACCGTTTTGCTCGCAGGTCGGCCGAGTGGACGGGAATGACGTTTGCCAAGGTCTCCTGGGTCTGGTTGCTGCACCAGCACAGCTTGCTCGCCGCGTTCCAGCAGTAGAACGAACTGGCCGCAGCGCTGCGCGACGCTGCGTTGGAGTTGCATACGTGTTTCTTTGTCGACCAGGGGAAATATCGCTTCCAATGCCATTTCTAGGCCAACATAGCCCTCTTCCTTGCGCATGTATTTATCTGGATTTGTCAACTGGGGTTACTGCTATTTGTGCTCCAGCGCTTGCTGGTAGCGCTCTGCTTGTTTGCGATAGCGTTGGCTCATATCGATGTTGGACATAACATCGGTGAAGACGACCAGCAGCATATTGGTCTCAGTGATAATAGGCACCTTTTCCTATTTGGCCCACTTATGTTTCTTCACCGAGATTCCTAAATCAGTACGGCAGCAGTTGTAGGGACAGGCTGTTTGTGAGAGAGAAAAGAAGCGTGAAGAAGGATCACGCCAGAGGGCGCGTGGGAGTCCCGGCTGCTGCCTGTTCCACAGAGGAGGTTAAAGAGAGGAGCCATTCCAGACTCATTGTGCGAGGATTTGCCAAAACTCCTGGCCCCACGTGGTGTGCGAACACCAGCGATCTAGGTCTTGCTCCTGGTCTTCATCAGAAAGCGCACACTTGAACGTTCCCTGATGCAAGTAGAGATCCACGATATCAGCAGGCGTGAAGGCCCCTCGTGGCAAGGCCGCGTAGAACAACTCGTAGACTACTTCACCGCGTGTGATGCCGATCATCGCACCGATCTCAGTTGCAGATATGTGGCAACGATGACCCGTGTAAGTGGCTCGATGGGCGAAAGAGGGACCAGGGAAATCAAAGAGAACTCGACACGTTTGTGTTTCGTAATGGCTCGTTTGCTGGTCTGGGGGTAGAGCCAGGCGAGCCTGGATTCCTTGCGAAAGAGTATACACGAAGATTTTCTTTTTCCATGTCCCTCTCGCTGTTTTCCTTTACTCTAGCAGATGAGTTTCAATTTTTGTAAAAATATCAATAAGAATATCTAAAAAAGTAACTATCTGGATCTCTTTGACAAACGAATGAAAACTAAGCCTGTCCACGGAAAGATAACAGAATATAGAGAAGCAAAACAAATATTTGCACGATGAGTATAAGCCGCAGCCTTGTGATGAAGGGGCGTTTGATCGTCTTATGCCTAAAGTATTTTCGTGCAACATAGGCGGCAGGGGTGCCACCAGCAAATGCGAGTAACAATAAGACGTTCTCTGGAACTCTTCGTCCTCTATTTCTGGATGAATGCTTATCTAGGCCATAGACGACAAAAGTCAGGATGTTAAGTACAATAAAGTAACTAATAATTAATTTCAAGTTTGCCCTCGTCTCTTTTTGCAATATACAAGCAAAATCAGCTTTACTTGTATACCAATATCATATAACATATTGTGAGCTTGAGGAGGTCGGGAACTCCTGCCTCTAGTGGTTACTGGTGCTCGCAGGTAAGAGAATATCCCCCTAGAGTAGTAAGCTTGGCAATCTTTTGCAGAAGCAGCAAAGGAAATGCAGATGGTGCGGCCTCGTCTTTCGTAATGATGATCGCATTGATATTGACCACATCCTACCGAGAAACCCGAAGAGAGCATAGGGATCTGCCAGCACGTGTAAAACATGCGTGCGATTGCTTAACGACTTCAGCCATTCCAGTTGCTCATCGACGCTGTGACGGCCATCCCCTTGCATCAAGCGATGTCCTTCATCCGCAAACACGGCTCTCACGCGCGCCCGGACTAACGCTTGCTCGGCTACGGCACGCATCTTGAGCCAATCACCGGCACCAAATTTGGAGCGAGTGGTTTTCGGCAGTGGTTTTTCGCCTTGAGGTTGATCAGCAGGTGATATGGTTCCGTCGGCCAGAGGATCATCCAACGCTTAATCAATGTGAAACCATCATTACGCACGGCACAATTGTGGAAGTGCATATTGGCCGCCCCGACCACCTCTACAGAGCACAAGCATATTCAAACGCTGCAAGAGCAACTTCGTGTCCCTATTTCTTTCCTTGAACCATGTTCTGAGCGGCCTTAGTAAAAGAGTGGGGAAAGTTGCTCAAAATGGTCGGCTTGCGTTGCATGTGCGGGGTGGGTAAACGCCCTCTATTGTGAAGGAGGCTCTGGTCTTTCGTGGCCAGAAGAGAAGAGCCTCCCAGGTGATCCAGTCCACCCATTGGCGACACTCACGACATGCCTTATTCCTTGTGCTTTGGTCGCCAGGGCAAATGCACTTCTGGGATGTCCTGCGGCTGATGGATGGTGGGAAGATGCCTGATGGAGATGTCAAACGCGGTGTGGGCGTCTTCGTTCTCGATGGCGCTGCATACCAGTTCATGGGTATGGGCTGATCCCTGAAGCACTTGGAAATAACAGGCGTCGGACTGCTCGACGTCTTCGTCCGGGGTGGAAGGAGCAGGACTCACACTGACGATGAGGATCTCTTCTGAAGCCACCACCTCTTGGAGGTAGAGGCGATGGGCAGCGGGTGGATCGAGGTCAAGAAGCCGTTTTCCTTGTCCTGTTGGGCTCACCCAATCAAGACTGAGCGTACACTCGAAATGGCAGACAAGATGCACGGTCACAAAGACATGTATTCCAGACTCCATTTCGGTCAGTTCTGCAGTGATGGTGACCCGACGCGCGATATCTGATGTTGGTGCTAACGGGGACGGTGGGTTGAGGGTGTCATCCATAACGCGTTTTCCTTTCATGCAGTGTGTGTTGCCTGTGCTGCGTGCTGTTGTTACTTCTCCCCCAGTTGTTGTCTTATGGTTGGCATGGTGAGATGGGCGACCTGTGTGTTTTGCGGGTTTATTCCAGAGCAGGTGTACTCATCTCTTGCCGGGAGTCCCAGGAGTCGCCAAAGGTGACCCGCATCCAGCTCCGTCCCATGCCTCCCTGCGCTTCCAGTAGGTCCAGGTGATGATCAGGGATGCCTCGGACCTGATAGCCTTTGGCATATCGCCTGGCGTAGAAGGTAAACGACTGTTCTTCCGGATAGATATCGATCTGGTATTGTGCCCCGTCTGTCAGGGTGTCATAGGAGATGGTCTTTTCTTTTTGTGCTTCCATTCTTGTGCCTTCCTGTGGCGGCGGAGTGCGATGGAGCAGTTGGCTTGCGCTCCGTTCGCTGCCCCTTTCGCTGTCAAACTCGGCAGCGGAGAAATGAACGCTACTCCGTTTCTTTTTTCGGCTGTACAAGCGAGCGAGGGAGGAATGCTAGCACGCCTTGACGCAGGGTATCGAGCAGAGTGGCTCGTTGCTCTGCCGCGATCGCCAGCGTTTCTTGATAGGCAGAGAGGATGTCCTCGCTGAACAGTTGTAATGGATACTCGCCCTGGGTGTTTTCCTCCTCGAAACGTGCTTGATGGCGTGCTTGTGGAGGGTAACGCGAAGAGATATCACTTAACTGCCGTTCTAACAGCTTCACTGTCCCTTGGTATTGCAGGTAGTACCGATCATTATGATGCAAGAAGACCTCGCATTGCTCAAGGTCGAGATACTCGGCAAGGACACTGCAAATATGCAGGGGATTGTGTAAAGATGCGAGCAGGTTCTGGACCCAGAGTCGCTGTTCTGCTATGCTCACCTGCTGCTCTCTCATACTGCGCAAGGCAGCCTGGCAAAAGCAGCGCAGGATGCCAATGAAGCCGACAAGATACTGCATACGGATGCGGTCAATCTGGGCAGTTGGACGTGTCATGGGGAAGTGCCGCTCGGTCTGGGCGAGCGAGAAACGCACGGCTTCGGTGATGCCCAGACCAGTACCCTTCTCTTGCTGTCTCCACTGCCTGTACATTCGGCAGGAACAGATTGAGCCAAGAACGCAGAGATTTATAACGCTGACGTGGCCATCACCCCGCCGGCTATTCTGATAGAGATGGTGCTTGATTTCAGGCCGGAGATGCTGGAACTCTTGCCGGTCTTACCGTCAGCACTCAAGCAAGGCTCCGTCAGCGAGATAAAAGGCTGGAACCCAATCACCATTGTACATCTCGCCTGGGATCTGGCGAGCAAGAAATTAGCGCCTTTCTTCGCTCAGAACGGGCACAGGATCTGACCATTATCTATCGCGGAGGCATCACTGCTGTCTAGAGTGATGGACCATCGGCCCCCCTCGCCGCTCGGTGCATGTGTATATACGATTTTTTCTCCCCTCCGAGACGGAAACTGCCATAACCATTGGCTGCGAGTAAAAAAGCACAGAAGGCGCATCGGGATGATGGTTTTGTGTGGATGGAGTGACGCTCCATCCACACAAAACCATCATCATGGGAATAAGACACTGCTCCACTTTAGAAGCATATACTTCGGCTGTGTTGTAAATCAGTGTTTTTTTGCGTTTTGATGCTTTGGGTTCGGTGATAGAGATTGTCCTGAATCAGGGCGCTCGTCCAGCTCATGTGCTTCTCTCTTCCTTGCGAGCATTGCTCACTATCTTACGTGAAACTGATCCGAACCCCTGCGCTTTTCAATCCGGGGAGATCTTAGATAGACCAACATAGCTTACACAATGGCCTGGATAGCGCGCAGCCAGGACTGGGCCATCAGCGCATTTCCCGCTTCGCTGGGATGTACTCCATCTTCAGCCCAGAACGCGGGGTGCTGACGTGCAGATGCCTGGGCAAAAAGACCATCGAAAGGCACAAGAATTGCCCCATACTCACGCGCAAGTTTCCGCACAACGGCAATCTTGGGGTCCAGGTCGACGCGCCACAAGTCGCGATCAGCTGGAACCGACAAGACAAATGGCTCACACAGGATGAAACGGGCGCTCAAACTCACTGTACTTCTTTGCAACAGAGAGCGATAGGTCGCCTCGAATGCTTCCGTCGATGTAGGATCGTTCTGGTCATAGCGCCGCCAGGTATCGTTTATGCCAATCAAGAGAGAGATCCAGGTGGGCCGTAAGTCGAGGCAATCCTGCTGCCAACGCTCTGCGAGGTCAATGGCACGGTTGCCACTGATCCCACGATTGAGAAAACGCACCTGTTTTTCAGGATAGAGTGCTTGGAACCAGGCCGAAGCCATCAGCGCGTAACCGTATCCAAGGTGATGTGGATTGAGATAATCTCGTCCAGCATCCGTAATACTATCGCCTTGAAAGAGTACAAGATCTCCATCATCCAGAAGTGGTTGCATATGTTTTCCGCTCCTTTGAAAACGGTATTTACACCGTTTGAATAAGAAAAAAGGGTTCTGTCATGATTGCCTCCATAGCTCGGTAGTTGATTTTAGGATGTCACTCTCCTGTCGCGTACGCTCTAACTCGCGTTTGAGCTGGCGAAGTTTTTCCTCTTGGGCGGTTTGATGACCCATGAACAGTTGCTTGTGGCAGCCGTAAAGGTTGCCACTACACTATAGCGTTTAGCACCTTTTCAAAACCTATTCCAGGCTCTGTCGGGGCATGGACCAATCCATGCTGGTCAACAGCAGCTTCACGCTGGACTGGATTAGAGGTAATCAACGACTCATAGTAGGTTGTGTTAGAAATAGCCATACAAAGGTGGCGATGCACAATATTGCTGCCATGAACCTCCGCGCGCAGGCGAAAAGCATCCGCGAGGTGCGCAATACGCATAGCACCGGTCACTCCCCCCTTATGTGTCGCGCCGGTGCGTACAAAGGTGGCACAGCCGCTGGCGATAAAGTCAGCGGTATTCATGTGCGCTCCATCAGAGGTCTCAGCCACCAACAATGGGACCTGGACAGAACGCGCAAGGTGCGTGTAGGACGCAATGCTGAACTCACGCATTGGCTCTTCATACCAGAAATAATTGGCCTCAGATAAAGCACGCCCCAGGTAGATAGCATCCGGAAGATCAAAACCAGCGGAACCGTCGTACATCAAAGGAATATCGGGTCCTACATGGGCACGTAAAGCCTGGCAGAGGCGGGCATCTTTGCGTGCATCACCCCAGGCATGAAGCTTGATCGCCGGATAACCCAGTTCAAGACATTGGTCCGCGACATCCAGGAACTCTTCAATCGAGGCAAAGGTTACCGTACTCGCATACGCTGGAATGCTGGTACGATAGCCGCCGAGCAACTGATACAGCGGTAAATTAGCATGCTTGCTTGCTAAATCCCAAAGCGCGATATCCAGCAAGCCAAATACATAGATAGGCAGTTCTTCAATTCGATCAATCTCCCAGATACGTTCCCACAACCATTCGCGTTGTAACGGATCCTGTCCAATCAATTCCGCACGTAAACGTCGATCGAGCAGATCAGCAACGATATGGGCGCGTGAAGAGACCACAACTCCTTCAATCCCCTCATCTGTCAGGATGCGAATAACGATATTGGTACCAGCAGGATTTGACCCAGGCAAACCATTGCGCCAGCGGAAAGCTGGTTCAACGGCTGGGACAGGGACAAATTGCGTTTGAATGTCAGTAATACGCATGGTGCCTCCCTATAGAATGCATGTATATATTTTAGATTTAGAGGCATGGTTCAAAAAGTGAACCATGCCTCTAAATCTAAAATATTAAAGACTCACATGAATGAAGGTAGCTCCTGGTTGTATACCCTCGTCGTGTGTATGGCTGGCAATAACGACCGCGCAACAAAGAGTGCATATGCTTACTACTGGATCATATCAGTATTTTGCAAGCGTCTGCGCACCTCTAGCTCATAGTTTTCGATCAGGGTACGCAGATGCAAGAGCATTGCCTCTGCCGCATCGTCTTCATGGCCATCCTTGATCGCTTCAAGGATAGTTTTATGTTGCAACGAAGCCTCGCGTAAGGACCCTGGTGTGGTCCCTGCTAACACAATATTCAGGGTGCGATCTTGTAGCTGCATAATCTCATAAATGGAGGCGATCAAAAAAGGATTCTGTGTGGCCTTAGCAAGCCCCGTATGGAACGCGACGTCCGAATCATGGAAATCAGATAAATTCACCTGTTCAGCTGCCAGCGTATTGCGTTCTACAAACTCCTCTAACGCACGAACGTCCCGATGAGTAATTAACCGCGCAGCCATCCTGACAGAATTGGTTTCAAGGATCACGCGAAAATCGAAAAGTTTGGAGACGTGCTCTGGATCAGTACTCATGGAGATATGGATGGAAGCTGTCGCGATCGAGGGAGTGGTATGAGCGACATACATACCACTCCCTTTACGAGTCAGTACCTGTCCCTTCGCGACCAGCACCTTGATCGCCTCGCGTATAACTGTGCGGCTTACTCCTAACAACACACTTAACTGTTGCTCGGTTGGAAGACGGTCACCTGGTTTCAGTGCCTTTTCTTCGATAAGATCTGCTATTTTTACAGCAGTTACCTCGTAAGCTGGCTGATATGGAGTCGTATTCGGCTTGCCGATCAATGCCATACCTTCCATCCTCTCCTCTTCACTTCTAATGTTCATATCTTTGTAGATGTTATATGATAAAATCGCGATAAAGTCAAGCGGCCTCTCTGTATATTTATCATACAAATTTTACGCGGGTTGTTCAATAAACGCTAATAAAAAAGATCCTGTGGGCTAAATTAGTGCGCTGAAGGCAGAGAAATGGGGATTTTTACACAAAAATTGCTCCCTATGGCAGAAATTACTATGATTACTATTGACTTGCTCGGTAAAGTAATGTTATAGATTTAGTCAGAATAAGTAATACTTATTTTCGGCGGACCAGCAGCGATGCTGACTATCGAGCTTTGAACAAGAGCAGAGACAACGCGTATCTTTTTCTGGGGGTTACCAGCTAATCACCAGGTTATTCGGAAAGGTCATTGTATGCAGCGTGTACAGGAACGCGTCAATGAAGACTTCTCCAACGAGAAGATAAGCCGTTGGACACGGAAGGGGGCCGTGCGGAGGTCGCTATCACTCGGGACGGTTATTCAATATGCGCTACTTTTTATATTGATAGTTTTCACTTTCTTTGTCATCGTTGTGATGGTTTCGATGTCACTGCGCCCATCCGTCTTGATTTACGCGGATTTCTGGCATCTCATTCCCTGGCCTATCACATTGAGCAACTACCAGGCATCGGTATTTCCCCTAGCAATGCCACTGGTACGCACCCTATTTGAGACCTTTGCCTCCATCCTCGGGGTCCTGGTTCTCTCCTGTCCAATGGCCTATGCCTTTGCCAGAATCACTTTTCCGGGGAGGCGTCTCTTGTTTGGAATGGTCCTTGTGGTATTGATGATTCCAGGCATCATCTTGCTTACCCCCAATTTTATTCTGGCGAATCAGCTTGGTCTGCGTGGATCACTTTGGGGACTGATTGTTTATAACATTGCGGGCGGTCTGCCGCTGGCAATCTTTTTGCTCACCACATTCTTACGCAGCCAGCCAGAGGAGATGTTTTTCGCGGCGCGTATCGATGGTGCGTCCGATATCCATATTCTCTGGTACATCTCGATCCCACTGGCCTCGTCAACATTGGTGACCATTGGTATTATGAACTTTCTTGGCTTCTATAGTGATCTGATCTGGCCAAGTCTCATGCTCTCGCAGAACAACAATACACTGATGATGGCACTGCAACAATTTAATCCCGTCACCAACCAATTTGCGAATCGACCGGACCTGGGAGCACAGACCGCCGGCTACGTGGTCGCGACGATTCCTCAACTGATCGTTTTCATCATCGCCATGAAGTATTACATTCAAGGCATCATGTCTAGCTCAGTAAAAGCGTAAGACAACCGCTGATCACATTTCTATCTTGCGCCATGAGCATACGCAGCCTAATGCGATCTCCCTCATTATTAAGGAAAATGTAGCACTCAGTACCTTCGTGTGCTTTCCTGAAATTCTCAGTGAAGAGAAAAGGTACAGGAGAAAGGACGTAACACTGTGGATATGCCAAACATTCTGGGTGATAAGCAGACACGTCGTGACTTCCTCACCATGCTGGGCACCGGCACAGCTCTTACCACGCTTGCGGCCTGCAGTGGGGGCAATCAGCCGACCCATCCGGCTGCCGTCACTGGCAGCAACAAACAGTTGGAAGGCCAGCTCATTATCTCGCTCAATGTCTCCTTTGACAAAGGCGCGCAGGCATTGACCGATGCCTACAAACAGGTTCAACCCAACGTCAAACTGATCTGGGAGTTGCCAGGTTCGACAGTAACAGACTACGGGACCTGGTTGGGGACGCAATTAGCAGCGGGTAATGTTCGCCCGGATCTTGTCTCTGGCAACTACGTACCGAGCTATCGAAATTATGTGAATTTTGACGAGTATCGCACCAGCATCAATCCCTACGAGAACCAGCCCTGGGACCAGACCATCAACTGGGATTTCTTTGCGGCACGCGGCACCTCAGGCGCACGTATTATGCTGCCGACCCGCAGCGTGCATATCATGTGGTTTTACAATAAGGAGCTCTTCGCTAAGGCTGGCGCACAACCACCCACGACCTGGGACGAGTTTGCTGAGGTATGCGCGAAAATCAAGGCCATAGGTGTGACCCCAATCGCAATCAACTACTCCTATCAGCTCCCCCAGTGGCTCGCCGAAACCTATTTCGATCAATACCATATCGATTGGATTGAACAGGTTCGTGCCCAAGAGGGCGATTGGAACTATGATCCAAACTTGGACGGCAAGTTCAAACTGGACCCCAAAGATCCCAACATCCATAGTAAATATACCCTCAACACCCAGCGTTTCTTGCGTGGCATACGCGATGGCAAGCTGCGCTTTGATACGCCTGCGGTCGCCGATATGGTAAAAAATATGGTCAAGGTCTTCCCTCAGTATGCGACTTCCGACGTCTTTGTGACACAAGATACGTATACCCCCTTCTTGCAGCAAAAGGCCGCGATGATGGTGGATGGCACCTGGGAACTGGTGAACCTGTACAAGGACCTGCAATCATTGTCACCGGATCGCTTGAAAGCATTAAAGATCCCTGCTGGTTCTGTGAAGAGCTTTGATTGGGCCAACTTTGAGGCCCCTGCCATGCAAGGCCCTCTGGTGAATTCGCCTGTGCGCACGATTGAATCCTCGGCGGGCGAATACCTCAGTATCATCAAGAAGAATCAGCAGCAGGTCAATCTGGCCGTCGACTTCCTCCAGTTCTGGACCTGCCAGAAGGGCTATAAACCCTACAACGATGTAGAGGCGAAGAGCAGTAGTTTCGCTCCCGGTGGCCCCTTACAGGTCAAAGGTGTGCAAGATCCAGCTATTTACACACAATACTTCTCGAAAGTAAAACAAACTGGGAATGCCGAGGTAAGCTACAACCACGAATGGCTCTACTGGGGCGGGGGCAACTTCCAACGCGATGTCCGTAATATGTACCAGCAGGCACTGCAAGGCCAGCTCACGCCTGACGGCTTTGGCAAAGCGCTGCAGCAATATCTCATCACAAACTTTGATGCGCTGCTGAAACAATATCAGTTAACGAACGCCGATCTCGATAATGTCGCAAGGCAGCCGGGCTCGTAATAGTTAAATGGTAGTGTATGAAAGATCTCATATGAAACGATTGTCTTCCCTTCAAGCATGGCTAAAATCCTTCGCCGCGAAGCTTACGCTGGGCTTTGCACTGCTCCTGCTGTTCAGCAACATCGGTATGGCCTTCTTTTTGCACCAACAGACAGGTGGGCGACAATTTCTGGCCGCACACCTCGGTCAGAGCAACAACGCAGTACTTGTGACGCCAGTCAATGCGCAACAGGTGCTGGTAGGGACCCTTGCGAATGAGGTGCGGCTAGAACAAAATGGCCGCACCATTCAACATATGCAATTCCCTGACCTGATCGGTGGCCTGGCGGTCTCCATGCAGACTGGTGCCCCGCATTTCTATGTCGGGACAGCCGACGGCAATATCACTGAACTTGATGCAAACTTTCAACAGGTGTCCGTGCAGCATGTCGATGGTCGTATCGTCGCGCTCCAGTCTGCGCCCGGGGAGGGCTTCCTGGTCGGATATGGGAGTGGGGCCTATAGCAGTAACTATCATGTCGCCTACTACAACGCAAAGGCAAAGACGCCAGTCTTTATCTCCTCGCCGGGAAGTCATGCAATATCGGCTCTGTACGTAAGAGGGAACTCGGTTGCCTATGGTACGGCAAAATCTGAGGTAACGATGCTCGATGCTGCGACCGGAAAAGTACGCTGGGCGACCACGCTGGCTCAACCGATTAGTAGATTACTGGTCCTGGCGGATAACAGGGTCCTGGCCGGCGATAATGCTGGTAATGTCACGCTGATCGATACACAGGGGCACGCGGTATGGCAGCTCGCGGCCTCGAATTACGCCATACGGAGCCTTGTCTTTGATGAGCAGCGAGGATATTTCCTGATCGGCGATGCGCAGGGAGCGCTCTTTGTCCTGGATACAGACGGCAATATCCAGACGACCCAAAACGTCGCTGGCGATGATGTACAGGAAGTGTTACCGGCCGCAGGCAACACGTATCTCTTGATACCACGTAATGGACCATGGCAAACGGTGGATCCCACGGCGGTTCCAGCTATCGTGCTGGGCGATACCTTGAAACCTTACTGGATCACCTTTAACGCGCTCTGTGGGCTCTGCCTTGTGATCAGTTTTATCTTGGCCACAAGCTCTCTACGCAACAGCAGCCGCGCGACATTGATGCTGATCAAGAAGAAACGTATCGCCTACCTTTTTACGCTCCCGGCCATCGCGCTGATCATCGTGTTTTGTTATTACCCGATCCTGACGGCTCTGTACTACTCACTTACCAACTTTAGCCTGCAAAATGTGACGCAATTTGTGGGACTGCAGAACTATGGCAATATCCTGTTCAACGATATCTATTTTCGTACAGGCTTGCTCAACATGGTACTAATCGTCATTGCCAACATTTTAAAGACCATTACGTTCCCGCTCCTGGCGGCGGAACTGGTTTTCTGGGTACGAAACAATGTGCATCGCTACATTTTTCGTACACTCTTTGTCCTGCCGTCCGTTGTACCGGGGCTGGTCTTGACGTTTATGTGGCGCATGGTCTACGATCCCAATACGGGCCTGCTCAATCAACTACTGGGCAGCCTTGGGTTGGCACAGTTTCAACATGCCTGGCTGGGTGATGAGAGGACCGCCCTGGGCTCAATTATCAGCGTCGGCTTCCCGTTTATCTCGGCCTTTGCCTTCCTTGTCTATATGGGTGGACTCCTCAATATCAATGCGGAGATGTATGACGCGGCACAGGTTGATGGCGCGAACTGGTTGGATCGCTTCTTAAAGATCGATCTGCCTTTCCTGATGCCGCAATTCCGCATTCTGTTCTTCTTTGTGATCGCGGGTACCGTGCAGGGTTTTGTCGATATCTTTGTCATGACAGCTGGTGGGCCAGGGACGGCAACCTATGTGCCAGCGCTACAGATGTACCTCAATATTGCGGATGGACACTTCGGATATGCCTCAGCGATTGGCATCATTCTGTTCATTATGATTGTAATCCCAACAGTTTTTGTGCTACTCTTCAAGCGGCAATCGACCGAAGAAGTTGCTTAAGGCACGCGAACAATAGATCTCTACCAGAGGCACGAGAGGAGAAAACGTATTTTGCAGACATCATCATCACAGCCAGCGCGGCTACGGCGAAAAGAGAGTTTTCTGGGTCTTCACTTCGACTTTCATGCCAGGGAAGAGTCCACGGCGGTGGGTAAAGATGTAACGCCAGCGATGGTTGAACATATTATTGAGATGGTACAACCAGACTTTGTGCAGTGCGATTGCAAAGGCCACCAGGGCTATGCCAGCTACCCTACCAACGTGGGGTATCGTGCGCTTGGCATTGTCAAAGATACGCTGGAGATCTGGCGCGAGGTGACGGCCCGGCGCGGGGTGGCGCTCTTTATGCACTATTCCGGAGTCCTGGATGAGATGGCGGTCAAACATCATCCTGATTGGGCGCGTGTAGATGAGCAGGGGAAGGTGGACCCACATACGACCTCGGTCTTTGGTCCTTACGTTGACGAGTTGCTGATTCCTCAACTGAAGGAGCTCAACGACGTCTATGGCGTGGATGGTGTCTGGATCGATGGTGATAACTGGGCGTCCAAGAATGATTATCGCGCTGAGGTTATTGCTGCATTCCAGGCTCAAACGGGTATCCAGGAGATCCCGCATGCCCCGACCGATCCGTACTACTATGAGTTCTCGCAGTTCTGTCGCGAAGGGTTCCGCCAGTATCTCCGCCACTATGTAGATGAACTGCACAAACACAACCCTGATTTTCAGATTTGCAGCAACTGGTCCTTCTCGGCAAAGATGCCTGAGCCGGTAAGCGCGGGGGTGGATTTTCTCTCCGGAGACTTCTGGCTACAGAATAGCGTCAATGGTGCACGTCTGGAGGCTCGCGGTCTACGCCATCAAGGTCTCCCCTGGGATCTCATGACCTGGAGTTTTGGCGGTCAGCATACCAATGAGAACCAGGAAGACTTCTCGACCAAATCGGTCATACAATTGCAACGCGAAGCAGCGATCGTCCTGGCCCTGAGCGGGGGGTTTCAGATGTATTTCCAGCAGGACCGTAACGGGGCCATCTTTCCCTGGCAGATGGAGGTAGCCCGCGAGGTGGCGCAATTCTGTCGTGCACGGCAGGAGATCTGTCATCGTGCCGAGCCAATCCCCCAGATCGCGCTCTACTATGCAGGCTCAACCTTCTATCGGCAGACAAACGTGCACTTCGAAGCGTACGACGGAACTCTGAAGCCGCTGCAAGGTGTGTTGCAGGTGCTCCTTGATAATCAATATTCTACCGATGTTCTCATGGAACATCAGCTCAAAGGGCATACTGCGGATTATCCCCTGATCGTCATTCCTGAATGGAACCGGTTAGAACAGGATCAGATCGAGGAGCTGCTGGCCTATGTCCACAATGGTGGGAATCTGCTGCTCGTTGGCCCGCAGACGGCGTCGCCCTTTGCCGATGCCTTGCAGGTAGAGCTGACAGACGCAACGCAGGAGCAGCAGCCGATCTACCTGGAACATGCGGGACGCCTGGCCAGGCTCAAAGCAGCCAACGCACAGGTACGGCTCAAAGGGTCGGCGCAGGCCTTCGGTCGCTGGTATCCCAGCAACAATACCACCTTACCCTCCTCTCACGCGGCCTCCATCACAACGTATGGGCAGGGCAAGATTGCCGCGACCTACTTCAACGTGGGCCAGCGCTACCTGGAATCGACAACCACGGTTGTCCGTGACTTTATGCATGCCCTGATCAATGCGCTTTTCCCCGAGCCATTGGCGACGGTCACAGGATCGCACCTTGTCGATGTGACCCTCAATCGTTCACATGGCAAGATCGCAATCAATCTTGTCAACACGGCCGGCCCCCACGCGGACGATAAGGTGCATGTCTTTGATGAGATTCCGGTGGTGGGCCCGCTGACCATTACGGTCCGCTGTGAAGAGCAACCGCAGAGGATTACGAGTCAGCCAGCTGGCAGCGAGCTCCCTTTTACTTGGTCCGAGGGGAAAGCCACCTTGACACTCCCGCGCCTGGAGATACACGAGGTCATAATAGTTGAGTAAAGGTTGTAGCGGTGTTCTTGGCGAACAATGCTTTTGAGTTAAGGGATGAAACCGCAAACTATGTACGATGAGTCTTCTCTGCTTGGTGAAAAGTATTGGCCGCGAGGGCCAATACTTTTCACCAAGCAGAGAAGACTCATCGCAGTTACTCTCTTGCCCGATTGGCAACACTCACTTTTCCCCAGAAAAGACGATAGGTAACAACGAAGTAGATGATGGCTAGCAGCATGCCGAATATCCACCAGGCCAGCCCCATAATCTGACCATAGGCAGAAGCCGAGGCATTGTAGATCGTCAGGCTATGCACTCTATCGGTTGCCGGGAGCACCATCGGATAGATGCCAAAGGCAGCGCTGGTCAGCAGGCCAATGATAAAAACGCACGAGCTGAAAAAGGAGAGCAGGTCGCGTCGTGCGACATTAAAGTACCCCATAGGGTTGTGTTGCAAGAATGAGGGTGCGATGGCAAACTCTTCTTTATTTGAGGCGTAGCCGAGGAGTACCCTTGATGAGTCATCAGCATTCGTTCAAGTGGCGTCACTTTCAGCCCGACATGATTCTCCTCTGTGTGCGCTGGTACCTGCGGTACGCGCTCAGTTATCGTGACCTGGAAGAGGTAATGCTCGAACGGGGTCTGCGTATTGATCACACGGGCATTGTCAACTTATTTATAAAAACGAAATATACTGGTGAGCTATAGGAGAAAAGCAATAAAAGGGTAATGAGAAGTGGGGAGGTAGAGGAGTTATACGACCTGCTTGACTCTAGTTACCTCATGCCATTGCTGGAATCGGCCCTGCAAAAGGGCACGGTACTCCCCAGCAGGGAAACGATGCCTTCGTGGTTGGAAATGTCCAGCGATGGGTCCAAAGGCCGAAAGAAAGCGTTGTGCGTGTTTGGCCGATTTAAACCGCCGCATTTTCTTCTCTCGTAGTCGCGTCGGTTGATGTGAGTTTTCCGCTCGATTGTTCAAGCCTTTGTGTTGCCGATGCTCCACGCCAGGCATGATCTCGCGTTTCGCTGCTCCATAGCTCTTCAATTTATTGGTAATGATCACGCGCGGGACGTATTGCAACCCTTTGAGGAGCTTGCGAAAGAACTTTTTGGCCGCCTGCTTGTTGCGTCGGCTCTGCACCAGGATGTCCAGCACGTTGCCGTACTGATCAACAGCTCTCCACAAATAATGGGTTTTGCCATTGATTTTCAGGTACACCTCGTCCATATGCCATGTGTCTCCGTTTTCGGACGGCGACGGCGCAGTTCGTTCGCGTAGGTCTGCCCAAACTTCAAGCACCACTGCCGCACGGTTTCATAGCTCACGACGATTCCGCGCTGTTCCAGAAGCTCTTCCACATCGCGAAAACTGAGGGAAAAACGGAAATACAGCCAGACCGCGTGACTGATGATTTCAGGTGGGAAGCGAAAGCCTTTGTAGCTTGGAGCAGGGGTGTTTGTTTTCATGCAGCTATTCTAGCACATTGTTCAGCTACTTTCCCAAGTTGACAATACCTTCAGTTTTCGGATAAGCACCAAGAGGTACCCGGCCTGAAAGGTTAGATTCCTCTACGTGCTTCTAGAAAAGAGCGACAACTGGCGGTGCAAACAGGTACCTGGAGACAGCTTCGGGCTCACGCTTCTGTTCATAATTTGGAGTCCGTTCTCACTCTGGCCGCGATCTCTCTCCAGTATATCCTCTTTCATCCCTGGTGGTGCCCCGCGCCGGGGCATGCTGCTTCGGGCAAAATGGTCTCGACGGCTCCATTGGGTCAGATGTGGTGCTTTGCATCTCCATATCTTGTCAATGGAGCCTGATTTTTGCAAGTCTCTCCCACTTTCACCAGTTAATGGAGTCCTACCCACTCATTTCTCTCCGATAGCCTTAAAGAACGTGTAACAGAATACTCCATCCGACTCTGTCGCCCGATATAAGTCCCTGATTCCCTTTTCGAACACGTCTGGCTCAACGAGACCTGCGCTGATTGCCGCTTCACGGACACCCTCAATCATCGCCGTAAATGTCCTCTTTGTGAACCCTTCGACCAACTCAGGTTTGCTCGAATCGACGTAGACCATTCGAGGAGAGGCACGAATGGATGTATAGCCTGCGCCAAGCAACAGCGGGTAAAGTTCTCTCCCAATCATCGCGTTGCCGCCAGCCTGCCGTTGCAGTTCAACCTGAGACTGGATCGCTTTATATGCGGCTTCGCTCTCAGGATGAAAGAAGGCCGAACCATGATCCCCTTCGATCACCGTGATTGTGCCGCCTGGCCTCAAATGGTTTTTCAGCGTTTGCAGTGCCTCGAGAGGCCGTGAGAGATGTTCCAGGACGAAACAGACGAAAATGTGATCGAAGGTGTCCAGCCCATGAGATAAATTGAAGATGTCTGCCTGGTGAAAGTGAACATTGGTCAAGCCTGCCGCCGCCACCTTTCGCCTGGCTTCTCGGACAGAGACCTCGGAGATATCGACAGAAGTAATCAAAGCATTCGGGCTGTTTTGCGCAAGGGTGACAGTTTGTGCACCAACGCCGCAACCGGCTTCCAGAACCCGGCTTCCTGCCGGATACGAGGTATCGGAGTGCAGGAGCTCAACCAAAGTAGAGGCTTGGTCCTGTAAACGGATGGTTTCTCGATGATCGTAGCCGTGAACGTATGCTTTATCCATGCTTCCTCTTTCGCTCCGAATGCTGGGCATTGTACATATCGATGTCTGTGCCCATACGTTATCGCACCTAACCGCGCATTAGGTGCGGTAAATAGCCAATGGAGAACAAAAATACTTCTCTGAGAGCCAGTGAACATCAGCACTTTTTACACATTAGGTGCGATAAAAGATGTGAGGAAGTGGGCCTTCTGCCAAATGGCCCACTTTTGTACGAATCCTTGTACTCCCCCATGAACGTCCCATTTCAAGGCATGAGGACGAGTCGCTGGCGTGTCCCGGCCCGCTGACGCTCCCAGGCTTGTTCAACCTGCTGGAGGGGCATGCGTTCGACAGGGACAATGAGCCGACCTTGCCCTGCAAGCTCTGCCATATGGCGATAGACGGTCGTTCTTCGCTCTAGAGAGACATGACCGCTGGCGTACCCGAAGATCGTGAGGGATTGGTTACGTATCAGGGAGCCTTTCAGGGTGATTTCATTCCCGGCGGTGGTCCCCACCTGAACCAGGCGCCCACCGACCGTGGCCGCTTGAAGCGCAGCTTCGGTTGGTGGTCCCCACACATAGTCGATAATCACGTCAATCTCTCCCTGTGCCGCCTCACGATACGAGGCTACCAGACTGTCGCTCGTTGTGAGATTGACGGTGGCATCTGCCCCCAGTTCCTGGACGCGCCGCAGCATGTCTGCATTGCGGCCGGCAGCAACGACGCGCCCGGCACCAAGGACTTTGGCGGCCTGCACCGCAAGCTGACCAGCAATCCCAGTGGCCCCCAGCACCAGGACCGTTTCTCCTGGAATCAGTTGCGCTCGCCACTCCAGGGGGAGCCATGCCGCCAACCCTGCATTGCCCAAGGCGGCAGCCACCGCGTCATCGACCCCATCAGGAACCTCGATAAGACCCTGAGAAGCCACCATGGTCTGTTGTGCCATCGAGCCGTAAGGCGAGATGGGAGCGGCGAAGTAGACGCGCCTCCCGTCAGCGAGACGACCAACCCCTTCACGCCCGGCGACGAACGGGAACTGAGATGGGCTGAGAAAATGCTGCCCTGAGGCCAAAAAGAGATCGAAGTGACTAATAGCCGCAGCGGTCACGTCCACAATCTCGGTGCCTGTCAGCTTTACGGGGTCGTCAAATGTGCCAAACTGTGGTGTTCCATACTCGTGTAAGACCGCAGCATCCATAGAAAAAAACCTCTTAAAAACTGGTCTATTGGTGCGATTCCGACGAAAAGAGTTGGGACAACTGATCTCTGTTCTCGCCCCTGAGATGGAGATCACGCCATGAACCGGGATGGCTCAGTCTCAGGGACAGAGTTATTCGGGCACCGCGTTTCTCGGTGTCCGAATAACCCGCCGGTCATTATCTGCCTCTTTGGAGTCTGATTGGACTGGCTCCAGAAATGCGCGTCAGTGCCGGATATTGCCCTGAACTGATCACCCTATTGGGAACGGAGCGGCTCCTTCGGCAAACTCGCCCGCGCAGGAACGTTCGTGTAACTCCGTGAGTGTTGCTCCCGCTTGCCAGGCTGCCAGGAATGTTTCCGGGTTCACCATGACCCCGAGGGGATTGGAACTTGTCTGGAGCGCGCGCATTGCTTCCAGACCCTTGCGCAAGTCGGGTCCATAGTTGTCGACTTGGAGTTCAAGGGCATTGTTGTCAGGATCTCGGTAATAGAACGACGTATTCGGACCATGATTCATCGCCATGTACGGCAGCAGGCCCTTGTGTTTCAAACGCTGGTACACCCGCATGAGATCGTCAATGCTGTAGGTAAATGCTACATGATGCATGCCCGCGCTGGTGAGCACCTGTTCGGTGCATATGGGATCGTGAAAGAGGACCAGGCGATGGTGAGCCAGATCGAAGGTGTAAAAACCCGCGATGCCCTCCACTTCGAGGACCGGGTGGACGCCGAGGAAGGTGCGATAGAACTCTCGCATCTCCAGAAACCTGGCAGTTTTAAACGCAATATGATGCAGTTGCATAGGAGGAATGCCTGCCTCGTCGAGGCGGTCTTCCTCATTCTGTGGAGTTCCCATCATCTGTCTTGACATAACATATTTCCTTTGCTTGTTTGGATTTTCCTGCGCAACGTTAGGTGCCAAAAGGGGTTCCGGCATTTTTCCCTCCCAAAAATCCCCGCTAGGGCCAGCGAGGTACTGTTTGACCATTGACCTATCAGAGTTCCTCTGACGGTTTCTTTGCCAGTCCTTTTCTGACCTCCCCCTCTGATTTTCAGGGGACCAGATTTCCCCTTCATACTAAAACGACGAATGGGAGAGGGCCAAATCGACAGGTTCGATCAAACCGTCTTTAATAAAAAAGCCAAGTCCAGTGGCATGTCCCCTCCTCCTGACAGCGAGACATGCAGGCTAAGCGTTTTACGGTGATCACACGCTTGTAGGGGCGTTATTGCAGCGGTTTCTCTTCTCGAGAAACTGTTTCCTCATCTACAGGAACCCACTGTGCCTGGAAATACGCCTCTCCGATGTGATAATACGTGTTTTCTCCCTTTTTGACAAAGGTATCACGCAGAGGGAATGTCTGATCTGCAACGGTCATCTCACCTAGTGCATAATTACGAAACCTTTTCGGAAAGAACAAGATGTGGCTCATAGGAACATCCAAAGTAGGCACAGACTCGTGCGGCAAGCTGTTTGGCGGTAAGCAGCCCATCATGTTCGACTACATTGCGTTTGGCATGGACCCATTTGGGCTCAATGGGATTGAGCCAGGGGCTTTTCGTGGGCAGAAACAAAGGCAGAATACGCACGCCCTTGCCCTCGGCTTTGACCAGGCTGTTGTGCTCTCTGATCCAGGTCCGCACCATCTTGCTCACGTGAAAGGAGGCATTATCCCAGATCAGCAGCCAAGAAGTCTTGTTTTGAGCTTGTAGTCGAGTGCAACACCACTCCAGAAATTGGGTGGTGATGGCGCTGACGGGGCGTCCGGTCACGAAGCGCAGCGACATCTGTTTGCGAATCGGATCATCGATCGGTCCCTGTTGCCACAATACTCCATAACAGGCGAGAGCTTTGGGATCAGGATCACCTTTTTGCCACGTCTGTTCCACCAAGCGCACGGGTTGATCTTTCCCTTGCCAGGCGGACAGACGAGGAAGAGCGAACCTGCTCCACCACACCTCGTCCACAAACCCGATGACCCAGCCTGGTTGGGTGCTCGCCCAGGCCATCAGCCGATCGCGTGCGTTTTTTTTTGCTGGTACTGGGGGTCGGGGCTGGTAATCCAATGTTTGGCACGCTTCCAATTGGTCCCTAAGCTTTGGAGCGCTCGGCGCACGCTCGCCACCGACGTTTTGTGGGGGATAACGCCCTGCTCGAAACTGATCTTGGCCGCCAGTTCCAAGGTCCACAGGCCACGGTCGAGTCCAAAGTCGTGGGGACTGCGGTGCAAGAGCGCTTTCAACCGCTCGGCCGCTTCGATGGTGAAGGTCGTTCGGAGTCGATGGGGACGCGAAGACCCCTCTTTGAGCACGGTGAGTCCAGCTATATTGAAGCCTTTGATCGCATTGCGAACGGTCTGGTCGTCGCAGCCCAGATACTTGGCGATAGCGGGGGCGCGCTCCCCACGGGCAGACGCGAGCAATATTTGGCTGCGTCGCAACACGAAGGCATTGGACGAACGCAACCCCGCCTGGATCTGGCTGTGTTCGTCTTTGGTCAGTGGTCGAATAAAAATGGGGGCTTTCATGCCCTCTATGATACCACATTTCCTATGACCTTTCGTCAGAATGCACTAGGAACACAAGTTGATCTCCATCCCAGCCAGATGAGGTCTGTGTTGCTCTCCCTCCGTGACTATCAAACCAGGAGGCAATAAATTGTCGTGAGGTGAGGTCATAGCCCCAGATGTAGATGGCAGAAAGAGGATGGGGATTCTCAGGCGTGGGAATTTCCTCTGTACGCAAGATGAGCCAATTGTTCTCTAAATCCTGGGTGCCATGAATATTCATCTCGATAGTCTTTTGAGAAGAAGTAGGGGTGGCGAAAAAAGTGCCATGAGCTTTCCACGAGTCAACGAAGAAGGCTAGATGCTGAAGTGCAGATGCCTGGGTAGTGTTCGTGTCAAATGTACTCATACAATTCCTCCCTGAAAAGCATTATCTGTTCTGCTGCCGTCGTCTTCAGTCTGTTCGGCAGAACAGAAATCAACGTGTGAGTATGCAAATTGTTCATCGATAGTTAGTTATTGTTAATACCTAAGTTACTTATAGTAACTAATATGAGTATACGTTGTCAGATTGGTTGTGTCAAGTACCAAAGATGTAAGAAATACTCAAGTTATGCTATGTTCCCCGGTTCTCAAAAAGAAGGTTGTTATGGTATAGTGTGAGAAAAAGAACAATGCCATGCGTTGAGAGGGAAGAAAGCTATGACAGATCATCAGGCCCAATCGAGAGAGAGATCCCCAATTCAGCAGAGTGAAACCGTAGAGAACCTGGAATTTTGCCCCCAGTATCATCAAGCTATTGAACTCATTGGCCGTCGATGGATGGGAGCCGTTCTCTTTGCGCTCATAAAAGGGCCACGTCGTTTTACCGAGATTGAGAATATCATTCCTGGTATCTCTCATCGTCTTCTCACGGAACGCTTACGGGAGCTTGAGGAACAGAACATTGTCATCCGTCGGGTCATTGCGTCTTCACCTGTCAAAGTGGAGTATGAATTAACTGAGGCAGGGCTTGATTTGCAAGATGCAGTGATAGCTATCATGGGGTGGGGGAAAAAATGGCTTTCTCCTGTTCCAGCGAGAACGACAGAATCATTTCACTGACATCTTCTCCATGGCTCAAGCCAGGGATTGCTCTAATCACTTCGAGGGCTTCCTGCTTCACGGAGCCTTGCCTGAACAAGACGAAATCCGTCCAGATCTTAGAGCTCTCAACATTTTCCTCCCCCGCTTTCCCCTCTAAGGAAAAGAAGAGATCGATGATTTGAGAAGCATCTGGGAAGGAAACATGTCTTTTGAAAGCATGTTCAGGTTATCCAGAAACTAAGAGCAGTCATGTTCCACGAAAACGAAAAGACGTAGGCGAGCTTCTTGATATTTCTCCGCTGAACACTGCTCTCAGCATCTTTTCTCTCCTCTTTACATACATTGTTGCCTGCTTCGAGGAGAAATCGGGGGAGAGAATGTTGGGAGCTCTTATTGCGCAACTTAAGGAAAGATGAGTTGACGAAGAGGCCTGCAGTGGTCAGCGTGAAGGTGGAGTGGAACCGCGATCGGTCAGGTAATGTAATGTTTTCTGCGCTCTCGTATCTTCTCCTTCGATCAAGCGAGCAACATACTGACCAATCTCTTCTGCCTGGTACCAAGCTTCATTATCAATGCCGACCTGTTTACGTGGGCGGGTGCGAATCATGCCAATAATCAATTCGTAGAAGCGTGGCCCTTGACCGGCCAATTCTTCAGCCATTGTCAAGAGTAGCATCTTGCGTCCGGCGTTGGTAGCGCTCACGGGAGCGGCTTTGGGGTAAGGAATGTCCGAACTATAGCCACTGAGATGAACGACTGCCCCTAAATGGGGCCGAACCAACGGCACCAAGGCGCGTAGTGCATAAAAGTGGCTGGTGAGATTATTTTGCAAGCCTTTTTCCCAAGCTTCATCAGTCACCTGAAGCAAGGGCGCGCCTCCGCCCGTGCTCCAGTCGCCCATCGAGATGACTAAGCCATCGAGCTGCCCAAATTCATTAAGCAGGTGGGTCGCGAAACTATTGGTTTCTTGTGAGGTTGAAAAATTTCGGGCGAATGTGACTAATCTTCCCCCGCTGAGATCCTCAGTATAGTGACATAGTGCCTGTAACTTAGCAGTGCTACGTCCTTGCGCAATGACTGTTGCTCCCGTCGCCAGCAGCGTGCGCGTAACCTCTTCGCCGATCCCACCCGATGCACCAACAACCAGCACGGTGCGATGTGCTAACTGGACCATTGTCAAGAATCCTTTCGAAAAATGAGTTGCAGCAGTGAAGGCTCAGCCCTCATCCACCTCATCCTACGATATGCTATAAATTTGTTCGCAGGCTACTTTTAAGTAGCCTGCGAACAAATTTATAGCATATCAACTTGGTATTGTCAAGAAGTCAGATGACAATGGTTCCGTCAGCCATATGGTAAGCGAGACGTGTAAGACGATGATGGGAGAAGTATTTTTGTGCGAGTTTTTACAGAATAGTAATTGCTGAGAGCTTTTCAATGCCCTAATCTTCGACAATCGATCCCCTTTGTTGTGAGGGATTTGTGATACAGTAAGGAGATACATACTAGTAAGAACTGTAAAGGTAGGAGAGGAGAGTAATCAAATGGCGCATGAAACGGAGGGGGGCGCTCAGGGAGTCGGAGGTGTGGAGAATCGCGCTGCCTGTGGGCAATATCATGAAATACTAGAATTTCTGGGACGAAAGTGGATGGGATCGGTGCTTTCTCTGTTAGCAACGAGGTCGTATCGCTTCAACGAACTGCTGGGGGCAATTCCAGGTATTTCCGACCGCATGTTGACGGAGCGTTTACGGGATCTTGAGACACGTCGTTTTGTGGCACGTCATGTTCTCGCAGCATCGCCAATTCGTGTGGAATATGAGTTGACCGACAGAGGGAAGGAACTCAATGAAGTCGTAGCATCTCTCGTTCACTCAGCCGAGCGCTGGTTTGCCAAGGAGGAGAAGCGCTGATCTGAGCCGTGGGGTTGGGAGGCAGGCCTGCTCGCCGATAGCAGCCTAGCATCAACTGCCGACAGAAAGATGGCAAGACCGATTGCCATCACACTACCCCAACGACACATAGATATCTCTCCCTCGTTTTTTTCTGTTCTCAGCAAATCAGGCTCCTCGAGATGGGTCTGAGCCAGGGAACACTGGCGAAACTGCCGCTCGCACATGCTGGCCGGAGGAGAGAAAACTCTCCTCACGGCACACGACTTACTCCAGGGTGAACCCACCGTCGACCGGTGTGTATGTTCCTGTGAGAAAGCGACTGTCATCGCTGGCAAGGAAGGCGATAACCCGTGCGACATCACCAGGCTCTCCGACACGGCGCAGTGGCGTGATGTTACTGAAGGCTTCTTTGACCTGCTCAGGCACAAAGGCGGTCGCATCTGTTGCGGTCATGCCAGGAGCCACGACATTGGCGGTTATCCCTAGCGGACCAAATTCCTGGGCGATGAAATTCGCAAACGTATTGAGCGCCCCTTTGGCGGTGCCGTGCGCAATCATACCCACATCGGGATATTTTACCACTCCAGCCGAGACGTAGATGAGCCTGTCGAAGGCTTGCTGACTCATGATCGGAAGGACCGCTTTGGCCAGGAGAAAGGCCGCTTTCAACTCTTCGTCGACTTTCTGCACGAAGGCGCTCCAGGGCATCTCGGTAAACGGTTGCATCGCAAAGGGGAAGCCACCTCGCCACATGATGCTTGAAAGGGGTGGTCAGTCCAAAGTGAGCAAAAACTATCACCTGTGCTTCTCCAAATAACCTAAATCTGTGAATTTTAAGCGAAATTCGCTTGTTTCCAGTCTTGCTCAATGAACAAAAATCTTGTATGCTGCTGACAGAGAGATTAAACTCATCCCCATACATGCGAGAAAGGCCGATGATGAGAACATTGTATTTGGTATGTGGTGCTCCCTTTTCAGGAAAGACCACTTTAGCGAAGCAGATAGCCGAACGAACCCAGAGTGTCTCTGTGAGTCTTGATGATCTCATGAGACAACGAGGGCTCGATCTCTCACGCCCACAACCTGCCGAGGAATGGGAGAAAGCTCATCAGCAATGCATCCAGTTACTTGATACCCTCATGCACCAGGAGAAAAACGTGGTGTTGGATGATACTCTTTTTCTCAAGTGGCTCCGAGATCGGTATAGGAAGGTGGCACTTTCACATCAGTACCAGGTCGTGACGATCTACCTCTCCATCCCTCTTGCAGAACTCGAAAAGAGGAGACAGCAGGTGGTGGCGACACAAGAGAGGAATTCTCTCGCTAATGAGAGTTTTTATCCGGTGATTGAGCAATTTGAAATCCCTGATAGCCATGAAAATACCATCGTCTTCGACATGACCACTGATCTCTCAGATTGGATGACAAGCCATTTTTCTTGACTCACTCACCTCTTTTCGCCTGCTTGGGTATTGCCAGTCCCTGCTTCCGTTGATAGTGTTGGGTATGTACAAGAGCCTTATTTTCAAGGGCCCAGACTTTTTTTGCTCACTTTGGACTGACCACCCCTTTCAAGCATCATGGAGCGAGGTGTCGACCATACCACGATCTATCGCTGGGTTCAGCACTATGCCCTGAGCTAGAACGGCGCAGCCGACCTTATTTGAAGACGACAACGGATTCGTGGCGGGTTGATGAAACGTACATGAAAGTGAAGAAGGAATGGGTCTATCTCTCTCGAGCAGTTGACTCGCAAGGTCATACGCTTGATTCCATGCTGAGTCCGACCCGGGATGGGAAGGCAGCCAAGCGTTTCTTTGTGAAGATCCTTGCCACTTCTCATCCGAACGAACCGCGAGTGATTAATGTCGACAAGAATGCCGCCTATCCCAAAGCCTTCAATGATCTCAAAACAGCAGAGCGTATGGTTGACCAGTGTGAACTGAGGCAACTGAAGCTCCCCGCGCTAAAGCGCTGGGGGTTCCAGGGATTCGTTCCACGCTTCCAGTCCTTCCCACTGATGCAGGAAAGCTGGCTCTTGTGGTGGTTCCCCTGGACTTTTGGGCAGACGCGCTCCGGCTCTGGGGATGCCAAAGCTTCGGGGCAAGGACTGCCCCTCTCTCGCGCGTTGTGCTAGACGCTCGTGTGCTGCCCGCAGGCGCGCTTCCGCACCCTCCCAATACGCTTGGTACCGGGCACACGAGGGAGTGGGTTCTGCTGGATCGAGATAGGCGGCCAGGAAGGCCGAATACAGGTCGCGTTGCACCGGTCCTACGCCGCATTCGCAGTGATGCCAGCGCTGAGAAAGCGGCTTCTTGACCCGTCTGCCACAGTCGTGGCACCATTGGCTCAGCGCCGTCGTGCGTGTGGGAACCTCGACCAGGGTGCCGCCCGTGCTTGCAACGGTGCGTCTCAAGAGTTCCACAAACATCCCTGGTGCTCGCAGTCCCACGCTCTTGCCGAAACGTTTCTGCCATGCCTTGTAGGAGACCTTTTCGAGGATGATGGTCCTGCCCAGCGCGACCACCTCGTGCACCTTGCGGCCGTGCAGGCTCTTGCGGTGCGCCGCCAGCTTGCGCTCTTTGGTCGCCTTGCGCCGCCGGGTGGCCTGGTAGCGCTTGCTGTTCTTCCAGGGCAGACGCTTCTTCCCCTGTTTCTTGACGCGCCCCTTCTCGTCGTAGTGCTCTGGATTGCCCGCTCGCCGCTGCCGATCCATCTGCCGCTGCAAACGGCGAATGGCACAGGCCTCAGGAGCCAGTTCCGCGCAGAACACCTGCAAGCTCGCCTCCCCTTGCTGGGGAACGAGCGCAAGGGTCGAGGGTCCCAGGTCAGCCCCAACGATGCCCTGGCCAATCGTGTGCTTGGGTTTGTGGTGGGGCTTGCCCTCCAGGGCCAACTGCACGACGTAGCGAGAGCCCTGTGCATCGGCTCCGGCCGCTCTGGGGCTGCTGGCGGGACGTTGGATGAGGCGGGCGTACTTGATGCGGTGCCTCAAGCCATGGATCACCACCTCATCCTTCCAATTGATGAGGGCGGGCAACTGGTCTCCGTTCCAGAGCAGATAGCCGGCGTTGCCTTCAGAGGCGGGCTGCAGGACAAAGCGGAGACTGGTATCGTTGCGCTTGTTCTCGATGCTGGAGAGGCCACGTCCTCGGCTCTTGAAACGCACGCGTTTCGCTTTCCCCAGGCAGACGCGGTTGAGAGCACGATAGGCGCGAGTGGCCAGGGTTTGGGCGAGCACGGCCTCGATGTGCTCGGCAATCCAGCCCACGCGCAGCCTCTTGACGGCTTCATGTAGCGCGGCTTCGGAGAAGCCATGCGCCTTGCGCAAGGCGGAGAAGGCTGCCGCTCGTTCCGCTTTGTGGGTGCGAGGAAGGGCGCGGGCCTCTTGCCAGGCGGGGTCAGACCGCATGCGGCGCAGGCGCTGTTGTCCTTGGGAGAGGATGGCGTTGTAGAGCTGACGAGCGGCTTCCAGATGAGCGCGCAGGCGGGCGGCTTGCCCTGCATCGACGGCCAGGGGCAGTTCCAGCAGAAAGGTGGGCGTCGCAGGTCGCTTCTCCTGCTGTTCCTTCTGTTTGCGTTGTCCCTGACACTTCTTCGGCATTGTGGCCCCTTCTTCGAACATACACGTGATCTCGATCCACTGACGTCTATTGTCCCAGAGGAACGAGAAGAACGCAAGTTCTAGGTATCTGACCCTGCTCTCTTTCCTCTCATCCAGCAGAGGCGGCGATTCATCCCCGGCATGAATGACCGGGGCTTTCTCGCCGCGTTCTCTGTAAAAGGGGATGTGAGAGGGCAAGTCGCACTGATCACCACGCTCTTTGGAGTGGTTGCCTAAGAAAGCTTGAGCGAGTCTGCTCACATTTACATTCTTTCCTCATTGTTTTTGCAACATAACCCCATTCACAATCTGTTCAACCTCTGTCTCGGCATTGGTAAGCTTTGTATGCTAGTGCTCTGCGTGTCCAGTTAGCCATGCTTGCGATACCGGGCCGGAGGGATGCCTATTTCTCGCTTAAAGGCTTTGCGAAAGGCCGCTTCCGACTCATAGCCAAGTTGCTGGGCGATCTTCTCCACCTTGACCTCGTTTTTGAGTAAACGCAATGCCTTCTGCATACGCCAGCGTGTGAGGTACTTCAAGGGTGGCTCCCCCACAAGATGCGTGAAGCGCGCGGAGAACACAGAACGAGAGAGTGCTACCGCCTCTGCCAATTCCTCGACTTTCCACCCTTGCTCGGGAAACTGATGAATCAGACCCAGTGCCATGCTGATGGGCTGATCTCGTAGTGCTGCTAACCATCCTCTCTCGGCATCTGCTTGCTGATCAATCCAAAGACGGATGACCTGGATGAAGAGCATTTCTGTCAGCCGCCTTAGCATCACTTCACTCCCCGTCTTCAGGGAAATTGACTCACGGGCTATGAAATTCACGATATCAGCAAAGCCATGCTCCATGCGTCCCCGTTCTCCTGGAATATGAATGACTTTTGGTAAGCAGTGGAGCAAGGGGGAGTCGCCAGGCTGGTCAAAATGGAACGCGCCACAAAGCATCACCATCTTTGTCCCTTCATTCTCGGAAGGGAAGAGCCGATGCTCACGATACGCTTCATAGTTCAAGCATACGGCTTGGGTCAAGGGTGATGCGGGTTCATCACAGAGGATGTGAGCATGACCATGAGGAAAGAGCATAACGTCTCCATCCTCGATTCGCAGAGGCTCTCGCTCTCCCTCGATAAAGAGATACCCACCACCAAACGTGAGAATGTGAAAAATCATATCTTGACTGGCAGCAAATTCAAAACGCCAGGACGTCGTCATCTCTGTACGCGAAGAAAGCCAACCTTTCAGATCGAGGGAATGAAGCACATCTGTCAAAACATCCACGATATTCTCCAATATTGAGATGATCAGACATATTTTCCTGACACTATGCCATAGATTGCCTCAACAATCAAGGGTACACTACACGCATCAAGAAGCCCTTGCGCATCAAATACGCAAACGAAGAACCAGAATGGCTCTCGAAGAAAAAAGGAGAAATTCACCATGCATGCAGATACAAGAAAACAGCAGGATGTTCAGTCTCTTCCTCTTGCTTCGGACTCCGGGTCCAATTGGAGAGGCGCATGGTACGCAGCCCCCATGCAAATGCAGCCAGCACATTTCACGGGCCGCACGCTCTCACAAATCGTCCATCTCCATGCTGGAGGGAGCCAGATCCGGCTCCGCTTTTCAAACCGCTACGGTGAGCACCCACTCGTGCTCACCTCAATCTCTGTCGGGCGCTCCATCTTTGGTCTTGTGCAGGAGAGACCATCTCAACCTGTCCTTTTTCAAGGGCAGGAACGTGTCTCAATTGAAGCCGGGAGAGAAATAGTGAGTGATCCCATTCACCTTCAGGTGGAAGCATTCAGCAATCTCGTCATCAACTTTATCGTCGCAGAGGGTGACATCTTCACTGGACACCTCATCGCCTCACAGACCTCCTATGTTTCAACGCTTGGTGCCAGGAGCGCCAGTACGATAACGGCGGTTGAGGAACTTCTTCCCTCCTATCCACTCATGACGACAGCCTGGTGGGCTGTAACTGGTGTGGATGTCTTGCCGGAAAAACCAATCAACGTGGTCGTAACGCTGGGGGATTCTACGACTGATGGCGCGTTCTCCACTATCGATGCAAACAGGCGCTATCCAGATTACTTAGCTCGCCGGCTCGCGGCTGCAGGCGAGGCAGGCTTTATGTCGGTCCTCAACGCAGGCATCAGTTGGAATGAATTGCTAACAACTCGGTTTTCTGCGGCAGGTGAGATGACATTGCATCGTTTGGCCTGGGATGTCCTGGAACAAGTAGCTGTGACAGACGTGATTGTGCAGATTGGAATCAATGACCTGCGCAATGATGCACAAGCCACAACTATGATTGATGGTTTGCAGCAGCTTGCCACTCTCTTGCGGGAACGCCGCCCGCGCATCTTCGGTTCGACGATTCTACCTGGTTCATACACGCCTGAGCAGGTAGCACAGTGGCGTATTGTGAATACCTGGCTCCGCGAACAGGGAACCCAGTGGTTTGATGCCATCTTTGATTTTGCGGCAGCGTTACGCCATCCAGAGGATGAAACGAGACTCGATCCCAGGTGTAATTCTGGTGATGATATTCATCCGAATGATACAGGCTACCAGCGAATGGCAGAGACAATAGATATCACTCAATTGGCAGGCAACCTCATATGCTAAAACTGCTTGATGTATCACATCACCCATGAATACCGCTTGGATGTCTACATGCAATGGTGTGTTGCTGCCAGTTCAACATACGGTTTTACAGCCAAGAGCACAATGACACTTCGACGAAAGAGAATAAATATCTCATGACAGGAGAGGGCTTTAGCCCGCCGCAAGCCACGGTTCTTTAGACCGTGGTGAGGCGTGTTATTGGGCTTTAGCCCTTGTAAAATATAGTACTATATAGAACACATGTTTGACAATTTCACATCAGTCTGGTATTCTCTAAGAGAGATACCATATATTTTGCGAGAGGAGGTACTGAACATGGCAAAAGCCACGAAAACCATCAGGCAGGCATTACACTATCCACCGCAGTATGCTGCCTACTTCGCGGCAAACCAGGTCCTCTTCAATCACGTCGTGGCCTTTTATTTCGACTGTATCCAGGCACACGAAGGTCTTCTTGCCCTCAAAAATAAGGAGGCCCTCACGGCCCTGGAGAGACTCACCCATGGAACGGGTGCCAACCCCCATCCGATCATGCCACTCACCGATCTCGCGCCAGATATCCCTGCTCTGTTCCGACGCGCTGCTATCAATGCCGCGCTCGGCTCGGCTCGCTCCTTCTTCTCCTCTCTCAGAACATGGCGAGCACGTAAGCAGAAACACGAAGCCAAACACACGAAGAAGGGCAAGAGGAGGCCGTTCAGGGGGCGGCCACCAGTCCCGCCCCGATCATGGAATAAGTCGGCTCCCTTCTACGCAAGCCTTTGGCGCGAGCGTTGTACCCGTTCTATCATGCTCAAGGTCTGGACCGGCTCGTGCTGGTCCTGGCTCAAACTACACACGCTCGGTCGCGATCTCCCTGATGGTGATCTGATGGGCAGTCCGCAACTCGTCCGCAAGGGAGATCGCTGGTGGTTGCATACCCCTCTCGAAAAGACATTCGAGGCGCCCGCAAAAGTTATAGAGCAACTCACCGCCGCCGATACACGTCTCTGCGCGGTGGATCTCAATCTTGATCATCACGTAGCTGTGTGCAGCGTCCAGACCGTTGACGGCACCATCCTGGCTACTTCCTTCATTGGGAGTGGCACAGCGGTATCGGGCACAAGGCGCGCAACTGCTTGGACGTATTGCGCGCAACCGATCACAGACTGGCATCATTGCCGAGAACGAACAGGACAATGCCGACCTCTGGGCCAAAATCAGGCACGTTGACGAACAGAGCGCGCACCTGGTGAGCGCTCGCATTGTCCAGTTCGCCACCAAGCACGAGGCGAGTATTCTCGTCTTCGAGCATCTAGGCAACCTGCAACCAGAGCAGGGCAAGTATTCGCGTCGGGGCAATACGAAACGGGCCTACTGGATGAAGGGCCGCATTTTCCGCTACTCAAAGTACAAGGCGTGGAATGGAGGCGGTATCATCACGGCCCGTGTGAATCCGCGCAATACCAGCCGGCAATGCCATCGTTGTCATGGCCTGGTCGTGCGCTACAACCAGGGACAACCCCAGGAGGGCTATACTCCCGGCACCGCCCTCTGCTTCTGCCCACAGTGCCAGATGCGCGACCATGCCGACAGAAATGCCAGCCTGAGAGTCGGGCAGCGCTTGATCGAGCGTACGCAAGCCCCTTTGAAGGAAAAGCCTCATGCTCTGACGCGACGTGCGAAGAGGGAGCCGAAAGGCTCAGGTGTTGGGATCTCCCAGGATGCCAAATGCCAGATGGGACCATCTCTCCCTGCGGCAAGGCGTGGAGATCATGCCAACGGGCATGGCACCGCCCAGAGAGGAAGGCGCCGGATGGGCGCGCCCCTCTCAGATATTGCGTCCCAACTACGGATTCACTTTGAGTAGTGGCTACGCCACCTATCTCACGAATCCGACTACGGCACAGTGTCAGAAGCTGCTCGGCTTTAGCCGACGCGGAGTGTCACTGATATATCCTTTCCCAATATTGATCTACAACAAGGCGAACCATCTCGTGCTGATGCACGTCGTTGGCTCATGCTGTTGGTCGTTCTTCTTGCAACCTTTATGGGATCACTTGATACCTTTATTGTCAATGTTGCCGCTCCATCGCTTGAAACAACGCTTCATGCGAGCTTTGCAGACATACAACTGGTTCTCGCAGGATACACTCTCGCGTTTGCCGTGGTATTGGTTACAGGAGGGCGCCTTGGCGATCTCTACGGACGCAAACAGATATTCCTTCTAGGCGTTGCTGGATTTACCTTGTTCTCTGCTTTGTGTGGCTGGGCACCTGGTACCATATGGTTGATTGTCTTTCGCATCTGTCAAGGCAGTATGGCAGCGCTTATGCTTCCTCAAGTCGTGGCTCTGCTGACAACGACGTTTTTCTCTGAAGAACGTGGACGGGCATTAAGGGTATTTCCGGAAATAAGGTAATCATTGCAGTTGAGGCTTGATGGTATAGTTCCATTCGCCATGAAAGGGATCGCGAAGCAAGTTGAGGGCAGCAAGCTCGTCATCAGTCACCTTGAGTCCAGTCGGATAGGGATTGCTGTCCTTGAGTGCCATTACCGTCAAGCCTTCATTCGTTGTCGTATGCGAAATCAGTTCGAGGACCACTTCCAGTGAGGTCAGCGGTTTCGCCCGCCAGTTGATGGAAATGAAGGAAAACAAGCGATGTTCAATCGTGTTCCATTTGCTGGTAGCAGGTGGATAATGGGCGACGGTAATGGAAAGCTGTTCTTCGTTGGCAAGTTCTTGCAGCTTCTTTTTCCACAAGCGGTTCCTTACCCCATTAGACCCACCTCCATCGGCGGTGATGAGCAGATGCTTTTTGTCGGGATAGAACGCTTTTCCTGATCGCTGCCACCACCTTCTGATACTTTCCACCGCAAATTCCGCTGTGTCATGGTCCAGGCCAACGTTGACGAAGCCCTGATTATGGACCAGGTCGTAAACCCCATAAGGAATGGCTTTGCCATCAGCGAGGGACAAAAAGTCATAGACATTGACTTCCGTTGCGCTCCCTTGGCTTGCCATGTTGAGCCATTGTTCTTGAAATTCCCGATCAACTCCTTTTTCTTGCAATCGACAGAAATGATCGGGTTGCCCTGCTGTTCAAACGCCTGGCATTGCCCTTTGATGTGATGAAATTGAGCATCTCGATCAGGATGAGAGACCCCTTCGATGTTCTTTTTATTGGCACGTAAGGAGAAGCCCAGATCGTGAAGCAATTCTGCCAAGGCTGATTTCTTGATTTGGTGCCCCAGAGCTTCCAATGCCTTGACCAACTGTGCCAGGGACTTGGTCGTCCATCGCACCAGACTCATCGGATCACCTTTGGGATCGAGCAGGCTTTCCAGATCTGCTTGCAACGTCGCATCTTGCTCAACGGCTTTCTTTCTTCACCAGTTTGACGAAGGCGCTCTCCAGGCCGGTAGCACTCTCCTGTTCCCAACTCGTGCAGCCCTCGCTTTACCGTATTTCTTGACGCTCCTGCTTCCATGGCAACCTCTGCCACGCTTCCTCTCTGTTGTGCTTCCATGGCAAGATATTGCCTCCACTGCTTTTCGTTGAGTAAGGCTCGCATCTCTTGATAGATGTGTTGTTTCGATCCCGTCTCCATGCCATCAGCATACGCTTGGTGTGAGTTAGAAATCAAGTAAGTCGGCAAAAGCCAGTGGCGGGCGTCCCAGCAGAAGATTGAGCCAACAACAAAAGTTGTGGGGGCCCACTTTGGCAGCAAGGCGAGCGCGAAAGCCGGGCACCGTATGAAGTCGATCGGTTGCCAGGCGAAAAGCCAAGTGCAACTTGCCGGAAACACTTTCGATCACCTGGCGAACGCCGTGCATCCAGCGCCGCCAGCGGGGAGAGGGCTCAGTGACTGGCTTGCGATTGTGCGATTGAGTCAGTACAGCCGCATGAGCGTCGTGAAGCCAATGCAGTTGCAGCGGCTCGCTGGCGAAGCCGCGATCAGCGACGTAGGTTGGAAAGGCTTGCCCAGGGCTTGATAAGCGAGCAGAGGGATGAGCCCGCAGACCGAGAAAGGTCTCGGCCAAGCGAGTGTCATGCACGCTCGCCTGGGAGAAGCCAAAGCCGGTCAAAAAGCCTGTGGGGGTAATGGCCATCAGGACGTGGAAACCCATGTACGAGCTGATGCGGCTGCACCAGCCTTTGTCAGCAACGCCGGCCAACCAGCCTCCTCCTCGCCGTTTGATGCAACGAACCGGGACACCGGTGGCATCCAGGATCTGATATAGCTCTTCGGATTGGCCCAGTCGGAGCGAGGCGAGCAGGCAAGCGATCTGTTCGATCAACTGCGCACAAGCATGCTCACCTCGCACAAATTGGCTGTGGTCGGGAAGCGTCGGAAAGGCGGCTTTCAAATGACGCTGCGCAAAGCGATAAAAGGCCTGTTCGCTGGGAAATCGCGCCCATTGTCCAAACAATGCCAGGGTGAGGAGTTCACTCAAGCCCAGCTTAGGGGCTGGCCCAGGGTGTCTGGGCATCGACAAACTATGCTGCTTGCACAGGTCATCGACCATGACGTAGAGTACAGTTAGAAAGGTATCCAGGTGTTCCATTGTAAGCTCCTTGAAGGTTCTTGATTTCAGCTTACTTTAGAGCCTGGATACCTTTTTTTCAAGCGTTTTCTAACTCACACCAAGCGTTCATATATGCCGCGTCTGCCTTCTGCTACTTTGCCGAGCGATCCGGTTCGTAGCGCAGGGCCACAACTCCACTCTGAAAGGTCTTTGAGGCCAGCAGTTTGAGCGGGAATGAACGGGTGACGCCGGCAAAGAGGGCCTTGCCCTCGCCAAGGATCGTTGGATTGATATTGATGCGATATTCGTCAATCAGATCCAGTTCCATAAACGTGCGCGCCAGCATGGGACTGCCGAGGAACCAGATATCCTTGCCTGGCTGCTGTTTGATGGCATTAATTTCTTCGGCGATGTGATCCTTGATCAGCACGGTATTCTGTGCATTGTTCCATGCAACGCGCTCCAATGTGCGCGAGACCACAATCTTGGTGGCAGCGTCCAGAAAGCGCGCGTGTTCGAGTTCGGCTGGAGTGCTGGCGGGATTGCCCGGCACCGTGAGCCAGTAGCTGGCCATGCCTTCATACGTTCTGCGCCCCCAGATCACGGCGTCTGTGAGCACGTGCAAGGAATGGGCATCCTGCTCCAATTCGTGATCATACGCAATCCAATCCAGTTCGTCGTTGGGACCCGAGGTAAAGCCATTCAGCGAAAGATGGATCAGAGAAATGATTTTTCTCATAGCATGCTCCTTTTATCGTTCAACTCTGATTTAACCAGTGTAGCCGCTTTCTTCACATGAAGAGTCAGCAACACGAGTATACTCTAACAGAGGGGGAGCGTCTTGAAGAAAATGGCCATCCAATAAGGTTTTATCAACAAGCGGGAGCCATAGAGACGCGGCTTGCCTGCCGCGTCTCTATGGCTCCCGCTTGTTGATAAAACTCTTTAGCGGAGCGTCAGCCCATGTTGAGTCCGAGCAATGAGGGCGGGAGTGTAGCCAATGAAATGCTTCAGCGCCCGGGTCAGATGGGACTGGTCCGCGTACCCGGTCTGATATGCCGCGTCGATCAGCGAAACGCCCTGCCCCAGAAGCGCGGTGGCCTGTTTGGCGCGCTCGATCTGCTCAATTGTCTTGTAGGGGAGCCCGGTCGCCAGGACAAAGCGGCGCCTGATGGTGCGCAACGACATCTCTACCGGGTGATGAGCCAGGACCGCCTGCACCACGGGATCAGAGACCAGCACATGCTGGCGAACCAGGCGCTCAATAAAGGTCTCAACATTCTCATAGTCAGGGATCGGCCAGCTGGAGTCAGCCAGATGAAAGGATGTTTGCGAGGCCAGGGGCAGGAACGCCTGCTCATCCAGCAAGCGTTGAATGGAGAGTGCGGGCAGAAAAGTGCCGAGAGGAAACGTGACCCCGAACCACTCGGTCCCTTCGGGTTGAGCCACAGGGGTCGCTCTGGTCAACGGTCCCTGTACAGAAATATGCAGCCTGTCGTACCGCTTGAGAAAGAGTAAATGCCATTGTCCGGAGGCCGGGCAGACAGGGGTATACCCTTGCCCGGCTCCGCCACGCCAGACTGCCTCAATAGAAGGAGAGTCCGAACCTCTCCCCTCAAAATACGTCTCCAAATGGTTCCTCCCTGCAAAGCGCAATGTCTTCTTTTTGCTTTAAGCTGGCATTCTCACAGAGGCCCAGAAAAACGGAAACAGTGTATGAACGCCTGGTGTGAGATGGTGTGGCATATCATCTCGGCCTCTCTTTGTCTATTTATTCTCGGAAGTCCCCTAAGCTACTATATTGCGACTATGGGACTGGCCGCAATTCTGGGGCAGGTTCTTGGTGGACTGCTGTTAGCCGCAAACATTTTGGGGTTGGGCTGGAGAAATATCTTTCTCGTCAATATCCCCATTGGTCTTGTTACGATCGTAGCGGCTTGGTTCCTGGTGCCAGAAACCCGGAGATCATCTACCCATCAGCTTGACCTACGAGGGGTGATTTTGCTTTCAGTGACGCTCTTCTTGCTCATTTGTCCGTTAGTGGGTGGGAGCAGTCAAGGATGGTCATTCTGGAGTATGCTGAGCCTGGTCATTGCACTACTTTTGCTTGGAATTTTTGTCAGGTATGAGTGGCGGTTGACGCAACATGGAGGTACTCCTATCGTGCCACTTTCCCTTTTTCAAATGCGCTCATTTGTGGCAGGGATATGCTCCGTCTTCCTGGTCGATATGCTCTTTGGAGCGATCTTACTGACACTGCCCTTTTACTTGCAAGAAGGGTTGCGCTACCTCCCCTGGCAATCGGGATGCGTGGTGATGATTATGGGAATTGCATATATGTTGGCGTCAAGTGTTTCAGCCCAAGTAGTACGCAGGCTTAAGGCAAAGACGTTGCACTTAGGAGCAGCACTGGTCACATTGGGATATCTCTTGACGCTTCTGTCAGTTTTATTCCTGGTCCCTCAATATGGAATTGTTCCTCTGCTGGTTGGTCTTTTTGTTACCTCTGCTGGGAATGGAACGTTGGCTGCACCAGTAATGAATAACGCCTTACAGGAGATTAAAGGAGCTATGGTTGGTGCTGCTTCCGGCGTCTATGCTATCATCGAACAGATTGCCAGTGTGATTGGTGTGGCATTGATTGGAACACTCTTCGCAACCCTTCTGGCTCATCACAAGAGCTATATCGACGCTTTCTCTCTCTCGCTCATGGTAATTGTGTTGGTCAGTCTCCTGCTCTCGTTGACAGTTTTCCTTTTTCCTAGGATGCGTTCATAGGTTCGTGGGGAGGGATTGATACCCATAAGTGGGAACTGACGCACTTGTGGTTTCTGTACATCACTTTGTTTTGAATTGATACCCACAAGTGGGAACTGACGCACTTGTGGTTTCTGTACATCACTTTGTTTTGAGATGAAGCGCTGCACAGACGAGAGAGCACACCTGCGGCGCAACTTCCAGCATGCTTCGTTCTTTCCCAGCCAGCGTATCAAACGTCTCAAAGCTGATCAGAGTAAAAAGTGTATCGGCAGCCTCATCAAGAGACTGGGTAGGAGCAAGCATCTGTTTCTCGCCCAACCGTTGCAGGATCACTTTTACTCCTTGGCGCCTTCGCTCGTCCCTGGCTCGTATGACACGCTCAAAATCTGCATCAAGGGCAGCCAGAGCCCTGAGCCTGCGGGTGACAAGCCGATCTGCGTCCCAGAAGCGACTAAAGGCCAGAATATAGTGGGTCAAAACGTCGAGCGGATCAGGGTGACGAAATACAGTAGCAAGTTGCTCCATACCACCACTGGCTGCTAAAGAGTCACTGAGCGCTTCAAGCAATCCTGCTTTGGTGCCGAACTGGTGGTAGACCGTCGCGCGAACTACATCTGCGCGACGCGCGACGGCATCAAGAGAAAAGGTCGAAAAGCTATCATAAGCCATTAGCAGTTCGCGGGCCGCATTGATGATACGAGAGCGCGTCTGTTCGTTTGCGACCTGACGCTGCCCGAGTCGATAGGGACGAGGACTCATAAAAAAGCCTTGACTCCTTCTGGAATTCATTGTACAATCTGTCTGTCCAATAAAACATTGGACAGACTGTTCACCTAAATAATAAACGAAGTTGAAATCCATGTAAAGAGTCGTTGCTCTTCATGGAAATGGGAAAGGACATACTTATGACAGTAAGACCGCATTCACAGGGGAGCGGGCAAGATGATTCCTCTCGCTTCACTGGTAAGGTGGCGCTGATCACAGGAGCAAGCCGAGGCATCGGTGCAGCGGCAGCGCGTCTCTTTGCGCAGCAGGGGGCCAGCGTTGTCCTTGCAGCTCGCAGTGAAGATGAGATGGCAAAAATTGTGGATGAGATTAAGGCCCATGGGGGCGAGGCGCTGGCTGTTCAGACTGATGTGGCTGATGCTGCCTCCGTTGAGACACTCGTCAAACGCACTGTAGACACCTTTGGGAGGCTTGATATTGCCTTTAACAATGCTGGGATTGCAGGAGGAAACAAATCACTGGTGGATACCTCTGAAGATCTCTTTGAGCAGGTCATTCAGGTGAATCTGACAGGCATCTTTCTCGCACTGAAGTATGAGATTCCCGCGATGCTCAAGACGGGGGGGGGGGCGATTGTCAACATGAGTTCTACTGTAGGACTCATCGGCACAAAAGCTGGAATTGCTCCATATATTGCAAGTAAGCACGGCGTGATCGGCCTCACCAAAGCGGCGGCCCTGGAATATGCGAGCAGCAACATTCGAGTCAACGCTCTTGCACCTGGTACAACAGTGACGACAGTCAACGAACGTTGGATCGCGGATCCACAGATCAAGCAGCGTATCACGAGTGCAATCCCACTGGGGCGTGTGGCCGAACCAGTAGAAGTCGCCGAGGCCGCGCTCTGGCTCTGCTCGGATGCCGCTTCGTATCTTACCGGTGTAACGCTGCCAGTTGACGGCGGCTATGTGATCGCATAAGCAAGGATTTCGATGAGAACGCTACAGCAACTTCATCCAGGTGAGAGGGAAATGTACAACGAGCGCAGATGGCTAGCAGTCGCTGCCATTGGTCTCTCGATCTTTCTTTCGGCCCTGGACGGAACAATTGTGGCGCTGGCATTGCCAGCAATCGCACACCAATTTCAGCTCTCTGACAGCCTGGCATCAGCGGTGACTCTTAGCTATACGATTCCTCTATTGATTCTGATCCTGCCATGTGGAGATTTGCTGAACCGTGTTCGTACACTCCCCCTTTTCCTGATCGCAGTGCTGGGCTTTGGTGTCGGGAGCAGCATCTGTGGGCTGGCAATGAGTTTCCCACTCCTCTTGGTAGGTCGCGCACTCCAGGGATGCTTTGGAGCGCTGATTGCAACACAGGGGATAGCGGTAGCCGCCGCTGTCGTCGCTCCCCACGAACGAGGGCGAGCTATGGGTATTATTGGCTCCCTTGCTCCTTTGGGCGGAGTCGCCGGCCCTGGGATTGGCGGCCTGCTCCTGGCACATTGGAACTGGTCAACTGTCTTTCTGGTCAATCTTCCGATCTGCGGCCTTGCGGCTCTGTTGGGGCTTTTGAGCTTACGTAACGTGAGCCTAACGGATCATCAGTCCCCATCGGTCAATGGGTTTCGTCAGATGGGAGCGTTGCTCCGCTTCCCGCCGTTCCGCTTGGGCCTGCTTGGGTTTCTCTGTAGCGTGACCATTGCTGGCTCTCTCTACTACCTTTTCCCATTTGATCTCAACAATGTGCAGCATTTTACGCCATCTACAGCAGGTCTCCTGTTGCTCTGTATGCCACTGGGGATGGGGATGGTCGGACTCCTTGGTGGGTTCTTGACGGATCGCTACGGAGCACGCCCTTTTACGCTTGCAGGCTCAGGTCTGTTGTTGGCTGGTTTGATCTTGCTTTCTCTCGTGCTGGCGCGTCCAACACTGGTGGTTGATATTGCCTGGCGTCTTCTGCTTGTTGGTCTAGGCATGGGACTCTTTAACGGCCCCAATCAAACGCTTCTGATGAGCGCCGGCACACAGGAAATGATGGGTGCCGCCAGCGCGCTTTCCAATCTCAGTAGCCGTATCGGCTCGGTTTTCGGCCCGTTGATCATCAGTGTCCTCTGGCTTTTTCTGTCTGACCCAGCCCTTCAAATGAGGATGGGGATCCTTGTTGTGACTGCTCTGGCAGTTCTCAATGTGGGCTTTGTGTGGTTTGTACGACCAGGAACCCAATCTGCCCCGGCAGAGGTGGCACCAGTTCTCGTGCCTGGCGAGCATTCTCAGATAGACAAAGAAACATCTTGACAGGTACAGGATGGGATGCTGTCCATCATTATCGACTCCCTTCTTTTTCAAAGGGACAGAAAAGAAAGGTGAACTTTACAACATGACCACTATCCATCAGCAACAGCTAGAAAAACTCATACAGTTCCAGCACCCTGAAAAGATTTTAGATTTCCTGCCAGGGCTGACTGAGACACAAATTGCAACCCTCTTTCAACTGGATACTGCCGACTACCAGCGGCTGAAAAGCCGCTTTCAAGAGCAGGTGCGGGAGACGGCGCAGTCTCTTCTGGATGACGCAGCTTTTGCAGATGGCATTGACCGGTTGCCGTTCCAACCGGGAGAGATCGTACTTGGTCTGGGCGAGAGCTCGACCGACGATCTGCTGTCGTGGCTGGAACTGCTCCGCCAGGCGTTTGAGTTGCGACGACCACATGATCAGGTCCGCTTCGTGAACGCTGGCGTTTCAGGTCAGACGACGACCCAGGCGCTGCGCTCGTTGACAGCGACGTTGCTCCAAAAACCGAACTGGCTTATCTGCTTTGTGGGTGCAAATGATGTGCAGCGGATCGGTTTCCCGTTGGCAAAATCTCTGGTGAGCCTGGAGGAAACTGCCAGGAACGTGGCCGCAATCCAACACCTGGCGGCTACTCAGACGAAAGCTCGTCAGATATGGATCATCCCTCCACTCGTTGTTTCTGAGCGCATTGCCGCCAATCCTTTCTTTCAGCGGCTTCAATTGACTTGGAACAATGAAGATCTCATTGCCCTGGGAGATCTTCTGCGCCGCAAATCAGGAGACGTGCTTGACCTCCAGGCGCTTTTTGGCAATCCCACGTCTCCTGACTTGATGTATCCAGATGGGCTTCACCCTTCACTTGCGGGACAGCAAGCGATCGTCAGAGCACTGGTCAAACATCTCATAGAGCGGAACACATGAAGCAGGTCTCTGCCTTTTCTCCTTGGTGCGTCAAGCCATCAGACAGCGCTGGTGAGAAAGAAGGCACAACTATGTACAGAGAGGAAGAGGAATAATCATGATGACAACACCCAGAGCGGAACGCAAACGCAATACGTTTCGCTTCATTCAGGCCGTCTTCAATCCATTATCGAAGACAATCTTGCGTTCACCGTTGCACGGGGTGATGAGTAGTAAACTCTTGCTCATCACGTTTACCGGGCGCAAGAGTGGCAAGGAGTTTACGACCCCAATCAGCTATGTGCGGCAGGGTGACACCTTGCTTCTGGCTGTCGGTGGATCCTGGTGGAAAAATCTGCGCGGTGGGGCCACCGTGTGGCTTCGCTTGCATGGGGAACGGCGCTTTGCCGTCACGGAGGTGGTGACGGACAAAGAAGCAATGTCGGAGGTCTACCAGGTTATTCTCGCGAAGAATCCAACACAGGGCCGCTTTATGGGGATTAAGGCTGGCTCCGATGGAAAACCTGACACCGATGATCTACGCCGGGCCATTGAGCGTGGTGCCGCAGTGGTCAAAGTACATCTCAAAGCGAATGCTGTGGTGTAGCGGAGACCTTCTTTATTCTTGGCAGTCGACGGGCGCTGGTGGAAGAATCTTCGCAGGGGAGTCAGCGTGCAGGGACGATCCGCGTGGCCAGTCGTGATCAAGGTTGTATACGCGCGCCCTGGCGGAGAATCGCACGTCGGTATGCTTTATGGGGACAAGGCCGAAGCTCAGAAGGGTCCAAATCGCAACAACCTAAGCCTGGGGATCTCACAAGGAGTTGTATTGACCAAGATCCATGTGTAAGAGTGAAGGGAAGTTCTACTATGACTAAACCGTTTCGTTTTGGCGTCGTAAGCGCCGCATCATCGCGTGACCAGTGGGTGGGTCTGGCACGTCGAGCTGAAGAACTAGGCTATTCTACCCTGATGATGCCGGACCGATTGATGATGGAACTGGGCATCATCACGGCGCTGACAGTGGCGGCGGAGGCGACAACGACACTGCATGTTGGCAGCTATGTCTTCGCCAATGATTACCGCCATCCCGCCTTGCTGGCAAAAGAGATCGCAACCCTCGATGTGCTCTCCAATGGGCGTGTTGAGCTAGGGATTGGAGCCGGCGTTGGTGGCGAAGACTACGAGCGACTGGGCATTCCGTTTGATAGCGCGGGTACACGCGTCAGTCGCTTTGAGGAGGCGCTTCAGGTAATCAAGCAGTGCTTCACGAAAGAGAGCGTGAACTTCTCCGGGAAGTACTACACGGTAACGGGACTGTCAGGCATGCCGAAGTCGATACAGAAGCCTCATCTACCCATCCTGGTTGGTAGCGCTGGCAAACGGATGCTTACCATTGCCGCCCGAGAGGCTACAATCGTTTCACCCACACCTACCTACAACAAGGGAGGAAAGAGCGATCTCGCCGATATCCCTCTCGAAGAGAAGGTCGCCTGGGTACGCGAGGCGGCAGGAGAGCGCTTCGCGAATCTGGAGTTGGCGCAACCTGTCTACGATATCGCCATTACCGATAGCTCAGTTCCCTATCAGCCCCAGGCTGGCGGCCCTCCAGTTTCTCAGAGGCAAATGAGCCTTGAACAGACGATTGAGTATATGCTTGAGCTCCGTGAGCGCTATGGTTTCTCGTACCTGCAACTCAATGGCGGGCAAATGGAGAACTTTGCTCCCGTCGTCGCTCGCCTGAGGGGCAAATAATTGGAGTGGAAGTTCAAGTGACGTGGCGGATAGGGAGGCTTCAAAAGAGCATCCATGTCCGCGCTCGACGTGAGCGACTTCTGGGCTGACGACCTCAGGCGGTAAATCGGGAAATGGGGTGATGGACCGTCAGGATCAACGCAGGAACGCTGAGTACTGCTGGAGGCGCAGAGGAAGGCCTCGGTAAGAGTCGGGGCTGAGCCTCTTCCAAGGGGGCGTTGTCCCAGCGGCAGCCGATGTCTTCCATTGGAAGGTCTCAGATGTGACCTCATCGGTGAGGCGGCGAGGCATCACCGATTGTTCCCCGATGGGCGTCGCAGGAGTGTCTATACCTACTCATTTGTCAGGCATGAAGGAACGAATCTGAGGGAGAAGCCGACATTTATAACCCGAACAGGAAGAAGAACATATTCACGCAGGGCGCTTTGCCCTCCTATTCTATGTATTCTGGAGGATAATTCACTGTGAAAAAGCTTATTGCAATCCTGCTCCTTTTTAGCTCCATTGCAATCCTCTTCACCGCTTGCGCGACTGGCAATGCGGATGCAAGCAATAAACCCAATACCGTTCATATGAAGGAGCTCGTCTTTACCCCAACCTCGATCACCATTGAGAAAGGCGAAAAAGTCAATATTGTTAACGATGTCCCAATTGGGCATATCATCGCCAATGGCACCTGGCAAAACAACGCACCCAAAGCTGGTAAAGAACCTGGCGCGGCTCAAGTTAACATTCAATTTACCGGTAATGATAATCAGGAGATTGGTCCTTTCAGTACGGCAGGTACATTCCAATTGTACTGTACTGTCCATCCTGGCATGAATCTCACTGTGATCGTCAAGTAGCACATGTACTGATCTCAGCGTAGAAAACGAAAGGGAACATTGGCATGCGCAAAGCACGACAAGAGCATATGACGATGATGTCTCATATGAGCGTTGGCATGAAGCCGTTCATTTTGGACATCCCAAAGATCGTGACAGCAAATGTCCTTGCGTTCACGCCTCTTGAGTACGTTTCATACCCCTTCCTTACGGGTGCAGCTTAGGAGCATAGACTGGCAGGTGCTCCAATAGAGCCTTTCCCAACGGCTCTCCACCGAGGGACGCAGGAAGTGTCCTTTTCACATCGACCTCGCTGATAAAAAGCTTCTTTCTTATCTAGACTTTATCCATATCAGGTTGCAAAAGCGAGCGTCTGGATGAAGCGCTCGAAAAGAGCCCGAGGGATTTCTACGATGTCGGGTTTAGCAGGCGACAGGGGAGAAAGTGTCACTGGCCACAGATGCTGGCGAACGCGCGTCCAGTGCATCCGAAAAAGTAGGAAGCGTTTTGGTGTATCAAGCTGCCTGATGAACGGGCAAAGGCTGATCCTGGAGCAACTGATGAGCAAAGATTGTGATCAAAGAAAAGAGAGCGAGCAGTGCAGGGGTGGTGCGCAAGATGGCAAGGTCGGACCACTGCCGCCGCGTCTCTCCACCCAGATGAGCGCGGACCTCATGCGCATGTCACTTCCATCTGCCATCGCAGAACAAACCATTCCAGGAGAGTTTGGGCCTGAGCCTGCTGATCGGTACACAGCAGCGCTTGAGGATCGAACTGCCCCTGCGGGTCCTGAATGAGCAGCCAATGGATCGCGACCGGTGGCAGTCCGTTGTGATACCAGACAGCGGTTTCGCTCGCCAGTTCCACCGTGCGTGTGGTCCCGCTATACCAAGCCACGCTGATGCGCTGCCAGACGGTGGCCGGATCGGCGAGCCGCTTTGCCAAGGTTGGCTAACGCGCTCCCTTCTTGCAAGGGCGCCCAAAGGTTCCCGGTTTGCGAACAGGAGCAGGCTCATAGAGGGCCGCATCCAGACGCAAACGGGTGACGATGACGACGGGCCCGATCATCTTAGCTGCACAGGCGGGCAACTCCAGAACCGAGTAGGTGTTGACTGCCACAACCACCAGCCTGCGCCCAGGCAGCATCGGTGCAGTGGTATTGTCAACTTAGCGAGAGAAAGGAAGAGTTTTCTTGAAAAGATGAGCAAGAGGAAGGGCAAAAGTAAAAAAGGGGTGAGGAGTTTGGTGTACAATGCGGCTCGTTCCACTCCTGTGATCTCGTTCCATAACTGATGATCACACGTTTTAGAGAGGATACGCATGGAAATGGGGTGCTCCCGGAAGAGCACGCCGTTCATTCCTGCAATTGACATGATTCCTGTTTGTTGGGAACGACGATACGCTATCACCTGTTGTCAGCTTCCCTGCTCACTCTCCCTCTTCCATCAAAAGCGATGGACGGAGAAGCTCCCATCGTTGTCAGAGATTGTTGAACATACTCCAAGAGACACTGAAAGGAAGCGCACCAATGGTTACTGCAGCAGCATACCACTCCATTACCCTCGGCGACATCCGTGTCATCTACCTGCCTGATGGGTATTTTCTGTTCAATCCGAGAGTCCTCTTCCCTACGACCACCACTGCGGACTGGCAATTTTATCAGCATTTGCTCGATCATCACGGTCAACTTGTTGGTAGTATTGGTGCTTATGTCATCCAGACGCCTGACCACGCGGTCATAGTTGATACGGGCTATGGCCCCAGGTCCGTAGAGGGAATGGTGTACTCTGGCAAACTCCTCTCAAGTCTCAAGCGGGCGGGACTTGATCCAGCCAATATTGATATCGTCTTCTTCACGCACCTGCACTCTGATCATGTAGGCTGGACTGGGATGCCAGTGAAGGGAGAACTGATCCCGACTTTTCCAAACGCGCGCCATTTGCTACGGGGCTCCGAGTGGCACCGCTTCGACAATCCGGCAGAAAAGAGATCCGGGATTGAAGACGCGCTGAAACTGTTGGAGCATCGTGTCGAACTCGTAGAGGAAGGAGAGCGGATTATCCCTGAAGTGACGATCCTTGCCACATCAGGACACACCCTTGGCCACGCTTCACTCCTGGTCACTTCGGGCCAGGAACGAGCCATTCTCCTGGGTGATATCTTTCACAGTGTCGCACAATTCGAGCATCCCGAATGGACCAATTCCATGGACAGCGACCACGAACAAGCAAAGCTCACGCGCGAGCAGATGCTCCGCGAACTTGCAAAACCCTCAACAATAGGAGTTGGTACCCATTTCTCTGATTCCGTCTTCGGTCGGCTGACACCCGTAAAGGACAAGCTCCAGTGGCAGATCCAGCAGTAAATTGGTGAGCCTTTTCGAGAACGGACGAGTGCGCGTTCCCAGCGGGACGGTTCTGCTCCTCTTGGAGGCAGAAAAGATGCACAAGCGTGTGAGAACCATCTGCGCGGGAAAATGGGTGCCCCACAACTTTTTGCACACGGATGCACAGATTAGTTGTGCTATCTCTTCTCTATACTTGTGAATATGTATGTTTTTGCTGTAATTGCAACTTGGCAATTATATGCTAGATGTTTTTGTTAAAAAGGAAGAGTACATGCTGTATCTGAGGCCAATGGATGAAACGGAGTACCAGCAATTTCTTGACTATGCCATCACCAATTATGCAGAAGAGAAAATACAAGCCGGCAATTATGCTTCTGCTGATGCGATGGAGCTTTCTACTCGGGAGTATCAAGAGCTACTCCCCAATGGAGTGAATACCAAAGACAGTATCCTCTACATGATCGTCGAGAACACTCAGAACGTCTCCGTTGGTTTTGTCTGGCTCATGATTCAGCAGACCGGGAGATTGCGTTATCTTACTCTTGTCAATATTTTGATTTATGAAGCGTTTCGCAGACAAGGACATGGAACGCAAACACTTCAGTTAATTGAGGGAAAGGCGCATGCTCTTGGTCTAGAGAGGATCACGTTACATGCCTTTGGGCATAATAGGGAAGCCATATCTCTCTACGAAAGGGTAGGATATAAGATCACCAATGTACACATGGCAAAGGATGTAACTATTCAGAAGCCCCACATGGCCTATTAGGCCCGCCGACGAACTTTACAACGTTAAGGGGAGATGCTTTCAACAAAAGAATTGCCAGGAAATCAGCAGCTTCTCCCCAAAATGGGCAAAGTTCCACGAGGATTTGCGATTCATAACAGACAGGCGAGAGGAAGAAGGAAACTATGACAGTCGAAGAACACAAGAAAAACGATGAAGCCGCAATCCAAGGACTCCTAGACGATTGCATCAGATCGCTTCATGACAAGAACATCGAAGGCATCATGTCTCTCTACGCGCAGGAGGTTGTGTCGTTCGACATCGTGCCCCCGCTGCGATACGTGGGAGCAGATGCATTCAGGAACGTTTGGGAAGAGGTGTTCTCGTCGTTCCAGGGGCCGATAGGCTATGAAATGCACGACCTGTCCATCACGGTGGGCGATGATGTTGCATTCACCCACAGCCTCAACCGGATAAGCGGAACCATGAACACTGGGCAGAAGACCGATCTCTGGCTGCGTTGGACCGCGTGCTGGCGCTTGATCAACGGCAAGTGGCTGATCGTGCACCATCAGAACTCGGTGCCTGTCGATTTGGAGCATGGCAAAGCGGTGCTCTCCCTCAAGCCATAGCAATGCACATGGCCTGTGGGGAGGAGCTAGCTTCCTCAAAATGGACATTTTCTGTACATCACAGGAGTGACTGGGCCGACAGTTGAGAACTACGGGGTGATCTGCCCGTTTAGGAGACGGGGAGATGGCCCCCGGAATTGGACAGATTTTTCCCAGTTCATTCCTTGATTGACATGCTTGTTTCCTGAGAGAGGAACCTGATAATGCTCATCACTGTCTTTGAGACGAAGCCTGAACGGTTGTGTTGCAAAGATGACGCCAATGTGATACGTTTGGGCTTATTTTCTGAAGAGAGGCCCTGTCATGGAAAATGCCAAACTGTTCAAATGGCGTCATTTTGAAGCGGCGATCATTTTGCTCTGTGTTCGTTGGTATCTTCGGTATGCTTTAAGCTACCGAGACCTGAAAGAGATGATGCGGGAGTGGGGCCTATCCATCGACCATACCACTATTTTTCGCTCTCGTCCAGCACTCTGCTCCAGAATTGGAAAAACGCTGTCGGCCTCACCTGAAAGCCTGGAATGATTCGTGGAAAGTCGATGAGACATACATCAAGGTCAAGAACGTCTGGATGTACCTCTATCGCGCAGTGGATTCTGAAGGAAACACGATCGAGTTTCTCTTGAGTCCAACGCGGGATGCCGAGGCGGCCAAACGCTTCTTTCTCAAAGCGCTGCATGCCACTACGGATTCAACGCCTCAAGCTCAACAGGTAGCCTCGCCCACGGCTCCAACGGTTCCCACTCCCACAAGACGAACTCCTCGTGTGATCAATGTCGACAAAAACGCGGCCTATCCCAAGGCCATTGCCAACTTGAAAGCCACTGAAGTATTGCCTCAGCACGTGGAATTGCGACAGGTGAAATACCTCAACAATCTCATCGAACAAGATCATCGGTTTCTCAAACGTCTGACGAAGCCAGGGATGGGCTTTTTTACCTTTGAGACCGCATGGCGAACCGTACAAGGATTCGAGGTGATGAACATGATCAGGAAGGGGCAACTGCAAGGCGTGGCAAAAGGAGATGTGAAAGAGCAAGTTACATTGATCGCCAAGCTCTTTGGAGTAGCAGGATAAACTCAACAATCAGAACCCCTTTCTACTTATTTTGTCTTCCTTCAATTTCTTGCAACACAACCTCAGAAGGTGGGTGCGAAAAAACGCGAGGCTTGTTTCCTTCCTACCAGTCCCTCTACGACTATCTCCAGGTGACAGGCGATCCTGAGCGGGAATACGTCTTTCCTTCTCAACGGAACGCACGGCTGACCGAGGAAGGGATTCATCACTGGTTCCGCAACCTGAAAGCGCGAGCGACAAAGGATCAATGGGAACACATTGCCGATCTGACGTTTCACGATTTGCGCCATGATTTTGCTCACCGAGCGCGTGAAGCTGGCTGGAGTCTGGAAGAAGTAGCGTATTATCTGGGCCATATGACCAAGAAAGGCACGCCAGCAATCCAAACGACCGCTCGGTATACCCAAGTCAGCCGTGAGCAGGTCAAAGAAAAACTCAAACACTCCGGGGATAGTCAAAGAGCCTGTTCGAGCGTTCTTTTCACTGTTCCGATTTCTTGGCGTTGTTTTTCGTTCCATTCATACTCAAGAGCCCATATTGCAATGTTTTATGTTGAGGGGCACGACACTCGCTTTTTCGCTGCTATTTCGATATCATTCTGCTTGAATAGTAAACTAGTCACCTCCTGCTGTAACCCTTCCTTTACAAAAGTCACCGTTGCATCTATCCCGTTGAGACGGTACGCTGTTTCGCTTTCGGGAAAGAGTGCCAACTCATGCTGGCCCGTTGGCTTGAGGAATAGGCTTCCTGCTTGTTTCAAAATAGTGAAGGTAAAACCTTGCCTTAATTCATACACTCCAACGTAGGCATCTGAGAACACAGAATTTTGCTCAGGAACTCCCGCAGACTTGGGCAGGAAACCTGGCCAGTTGTACTCTTGAGCTATAGCAGGGATCAGCCCTTCGACTTTGCCCATTCCCTGATCGACATTGGTCATCACAACGGCGCCCAGTCCTTCCTGGCAGTAAGCTTCCAGCAGACAGCTAAATCCTTCATTGCCACCAGGATGGGTGAAACGCATGGTGGTCCCATCGTCCACTCCTCGGGGCGTTAGCCAAAAGCTCAACCCGAAAAACGGTACCACTTGAGGCGTCAACATTTGACGCGTGATGGCTTGTGAAAGCAGGCTGCCAGTTTCACCAGACCAGGAACGTTGAAGCGCCAGGACGAAACGGGCGAGGTCTGAGGGCGTCGTCCAAAGACCAGCGGCAGCCATTTCGGCATAGGTATGCCACTTTCCGGCGACCGGTTTGGCTCCGTTCCGATGCCCTGTGGCAGCACGTTCCATCAATGCGCGTGGCAGAGGTTGGTGGAACGTGCTCTGTTTCATCCCTACGGGATACAGAACAAGATCGCGCATCAGTTCAGGGAATGGCAGACCGGTCACATCCATCAAGAGGCGCTGGAGAATACAGAATCCTCCGCCGGAATAACGAAATTGAGCACCAGGAAGAGTATCGACGCGAATTGGATCGGTGTTAGCTGGACGCTGGCCTGCCAGCACCTGCTCAATCGCTGGGAGCGCAGCATCATGGGCATACCCATGGAAACCATGCACAGTTACACCTGCTCCATGGCACAATAAATGCCGCAACGTCACGCGAGGCTGCCAAAGCTGTGTGCCAGTGATTTTCCACGTACGAAGAGTTGCGTTCACATCTTCATCGAGGTCGAGCTGTCCTGCATCCACCAATCGTAGCACCGCAGCTGCCGTCACAGGCTTGCTAATCGATGCTGCTTGAAATAACGTGTCGATCGTCACTGGCACCTGCGTCTCCACATCCTGTACACCATAACCCTTAGCCCACTCGATGTTGCCTTGATGGATGACTGCGACACTCACACCTGGTACCCCGTAACGCTCCATGGCATCGAGCAAACTAGATTTTTGTGCAGAGTATTCTGATATGCGGCTCGGAATAAATAAATTCTGCTCGATGCGGTTGATACGACCAGCGAGATCGGATGTTTGCTCTGCATACATAAAGGTCTCGGGCCTCCTCATTGTTCTCTGTTCTTAATTTAGAATTGGCGCTTTTCATTATCCACTTGACTAATATTAACACATATGAAAAATTATATGCAATATATTGGCAATTAGCTTCCTTGGATTGGTACTTTTGGCAGTTTGAGTAGTTTATGAAAAGCGCGTTTTGCTATTTGTATACCCTGTTCAAAGGGATACGCTTAGAGAGTGTTCTAGCCACAAGTGTTAGTAGCGGAAAGGAGAGAGCCGCTGGAGCATGAGCCGGATCGAAGCCAACTGGATCAGGGCCTCCGAACTGGTCACCAGCCCTTCATAATCGCGAGCCAGACGCTCGCGATCCTACACGACGTACTGGAGGAGAAACGCGCAGCGTATTTGTAAATCAGCGAAATAGATGAGGCAGGAATTGAGGTGGAAAATGAGGGGAAGAAGGATGTTTAATGTGTGAGAAGAAGAAGAAGAAGGGAATAAAAAAAAAGGAGAAACAGGCAAGAATTCCTCACAGATGGTGTGAAAAAGAGGATCAGAGAAAGTGTGAAATAGGGGCAAAACGAAGGAGGGATGGGGGAGAAAGAACAGAAGCATCGGTGGAAGAGCAAGGCAGATATGGGGGAGGATGAAGGGACATGTGGAGTGTGTTGAGACATGAGCCTCACGGAGTGTGCAAAAATACGCCGCAAAGAATGTGTTGAAGAGGAAGGGTCTGTTTTTTTGTGAAATAGATGAGGGGAAACGGGAGGCCATGCCGGGTTTTGTGTAGAGAGAGGTAAGCAAGAAACAAGCAGGTGGAGAAGATAAATGTAGCATCTGAAGTAGACTTTATCCAAATGTTTCAGGCAACATGTTCTCACTAAGCTGCAAAAGCGAGCGTATCGACCAGACGATCGAATAACGCCCGTGGAATTTGAACGGTATCGCCTTCTGAGGGCGACATACAAAAAAAGGTGGAGAGCCAAAGATGCTGGCGAACGAACGCCAGCGTATCGGAAAAGGTGGGCAAGGCTTTGGTGTACCAAGCCGCCTGGCGAATGGGAAACGGTTGCTCACCCAACAACTGATGCGCAAATACGGTCACGAGCGAAAAGAGGCCCAACAAGGCAGGGGTGGTGCGCACAATGGCCAGATCCGACCATTGCCGTTGCGTCTCGACGCCCAGATGAGCACGCACTTCATGAAAGGTGACCTCGACCGTCCAGCGCAAGACAAACCACTCGAGGATCTGGATAGCCTCTGCCTGTTGATCGGTGCAAAGCAAAGCCATTGGCTCGTATTGGCCTTCTGGATCGCGAATAAGTACCCACCGAATCGCGACAGGAGGGACGGGAGATTGATACCACAGAGCCGTGCCTGTGGCGATCTCCATCTCTCGCCTTGTCCCCCCATACCAGGACAGTGTGTGTGTTTGCCAGACGGTCTTTGGGTCTTGCAGTCGCTCTGCCAGCTTTGGCTGCCGTTTCCCTTTGAGCGCAGGTCTGCCTTTTTGGCCCGCCTCCCGCTTTGGGGCAGGATCGTACAAACAGGCATCCAAACGCAATCGCGTGATGACGCTCACGGATCGCAAGCGGCTCACGTTCAGCAGGAATGAGAGCACCGCATACGTCCCATCGGCGACCACCACCAGGCTTCGAGCAGGCATCCAGCGAGCCACTTGCAGGATCATCTGCCACGCCCAATCCGTGATGGTTTTGTGCCGCATCTTGCGCTCTTGGTGATAGCGTTCCGAGGGAGCCAGCACCGTCAAAAAGGGCAAGGCCCACACCCGCTGAGCCCAGGGGATCGGGGTCAAGAGCATCATGCAGATCCAACGCAGCCCATTCGTTTTGACAAAGAATTCTTTGCTCGAACGAACCGGATCACGATAGACGCCTCGTGCGGCAATCTTGCGGCCTCGTCGGCGCTCTATCGTTTCATCGATGCCTATGATCACTGGCTCGTTTCCTGCGACAAACAGGTGCACCAGCAACAGCAGCAAGCGGCGACTGAGTTCTCGACTCGACCATTTCGCACGATTGAGGGATGTGTCAGAACTGAGAATAAGACCCCAAGCAGCGTTCCTCCAAGATGTGATAGACTGATCATCTCACACAGAGTTTCAGGAGGCGTGCCCCATGGATTGCCCGTACTGCTTGTCAGTGACCACCAAGGAACAGAACAAGAAAACCACGCTGGGCTATCGGACGTTCCGTTGCCGAGGGTGCCATCGCATCTTCAATGAGCGTACTGGTACCCCTTTCAACTTTTTGGAATATCCCACTGATCTTATCCTGCTCGTTGTGCTGTGGCGGCTGCGCTACAAGCTGAGCTTGCGGGATTTGGCTGAGATATTTCTTGAACGAGGTTTTGTGTTCACCCATGAAGCCGTTCGAGATTGGGAAGCGCGGTTCGCTCCGCTGATTGCAAAGCAACTGCGAGCCAAACGACGCGGACAAGCAGGACGATCCTGGTATGTGGATGAAACGTATGTCAAAGTACATGGGACGTGGTGTTATCTGTATCGCGCCATCGATAGGGATGGCAACTTGGTTGACTCAATGCTGAGCGAGAAGCGAGACATGGAGGCGGCTAAGCGCTTTTTCCAGCAAGCCGTCGAGGTCATTGGTGACGTTCCACAACGCGTAACAACCGATGGCCATAATTCCTATCCGCGTGCCATTCGTGAAACGCTTGGCACGCGCGTCATTCACCGCTGTAATCCGTATCTCAATAATCGATTGGAGCAAGACCACCGTGGTATCAAACAGCGGTACTACCCGATGCGTGGTTTTGGAAGCTTCGCGTCGGCATCACGCTTCTGCTGGGCGTTTGACGAGGTACGTCAGTTCTTCCGGTATCGTGCCACCATGAACTAACACGTTGCTCTTGCTGACCAGCGTCGTCTCTTCTGCCAACGATTGGATGCCTTGAAAGCCATGGATCTGGTAGCCTAAAAGCATCGGTTGAATGGATTCAACATGCCATATCGTCTACTTGATTCTCAGTTCTGACACATCCCTGTGGGCGGCTCAGGTAGTCGAACAGGTTCAGGCCGGGAAGCAAGAGCTTCCCTCCACCTCGACGGAGCGGTTGTGGAAGGTCGTTGGCGCGAGTACCGCAACCCCTATGACCTGTCTGCCTGGGACGATAGAAGAGGCGTTGGCGAGTACGAAGCGCGCGCTTGCCGCGTTCACTGGTAGTGCCAACTAAACAATGGTAAATGTAAAGCCACGTTGTAATAAGCCTGTGATGATAAGAGGTAGGGCCTGCACCGTTTGAGAACGATTTCCACCACCGTCATGCATTAAGATAATGCAGCCGTTGGTTGCCTGCGTAAGTACTGTATGTACAATCTGGTTTACGCCTGGTCGTTGCCAGTCCCTTGTGTCGATAGTCCACAATATCTGCTGTAAGCCAAGCTGGCTTGCCACGCGGCGTACCTGTGCATTGGTTGAGCCATAGGGAGGCCGGAAAAATAGAGGTGAGGCACCCGTTGCCCGTTGGATCGCGACAGACGTTGCTTGTAGTTGTGTGTGGATGGCCTGAGGAGTGAGCCTCGTCAGATCAGGGTGATTCCAAGAATGGTTACCAACGACATCTCCTTGCTGATGCTCCTGTCGTACGAGTGATGGATAGGATTGTACTTGCCTTCCGATGGTGAAGAAGGTTGCGTGGATGTTGTATCGTGCCAGTATGTGAAGTATAAGAGGAGTATAGATTGGATTTGGTCCATCATCAAAGGTGAATTCAATAGAAATAGGGGGTCCATGATGTGTGAAGTAATGAGCATTTGTCCACGAAGATACCTTGCCGTTGTCACCTCTCCCCAGGGTTGTAGATGAAATGGCAGCCTGAAACGTGGCGGCATGAACCACCCTTGAAGTGTGTGTGAGTATGCTTAGCGCGCTAAGCATAAAGAGCAGATTGCATATTAAAATGCAATAGAGCAACTTTCGCATCCTCAACTCCAGACGTTTTCTTGGCCTTCTTCTTATAGTATAGTCCTTTCTTAGTAGGATGTATGGTAGTGTTGCAAAAAATTATGAGCGGAGAAAACAGAGCAAGTAATTGCAGCATAGGAATCATTCTTATAGAGAAGATGCACATGTTCTGCTCCTTTTAGTGGGAAACGATGGCCATGTGTACTTCAATTTGCTGAGTTTTAAATTTTTTGCAACACTACCGATCTGAGAGGTCCCTTTCTTCTCCAAGGGCCACCGCAAGAGATCGTGTTAGTGTTTTCGGATGGCGACGATGGAGTCGTTTGGGGAATCGAAATCGGTGATCGTGCGCCAAGCAAGGACCCGGCCTTCGAGAGCAGGGTCGCGGTGCAAGGTGGTCATGAGGTATGAAGAGCCAACGAGAAGCAGTGTAGAGATCTGATCATCGAAGAGGTAGGAACGGATGCACTGGGCGAGGATGAGGGAGGGTATTGTCAACTTAATCGAAACTGTAGAGCTTATATAGAAGAAAAGGACCTCAAAGTGGGGATTGTGTCCTTTTCTTGGCCCTGGTTGCGAGAAAATCATGACTCATTTGGCCTCAAAGTGGTGAAAGCTCATCAACAGAATTTTTTAAGTTGACAATACCCTAACTAGTAGCTGGATTTCTGCAACTTGCCATAACCAGATAGAGTATTGCCATGAAGGGTATTGTCAACTTGGGAATGTAGCTGAACAATGTGCTAGAATAACTGCATGAAAACAACCCCCACGGCTCCAAGCTACAAAGGCTTTCGCTTCCCACCAGAAATCATCAGCCACGCAGTGTGGCTGTATTTCCGCTTCTCGCTCAGTTTTCGCGATGTTGAAGAGCTTCTGGCGCAGCGCGGAATCGTCGTGACGTATGAAACAGTGCGCCAGTGGTGCCTTCAATTTGGGCAAGTGTATGCCAACGAACTGCGCTGTCGCCGTCCGAAAACGGGAGATACATGGCATCTGGACGAGGTGTGCCTGAAAATTAATGGCAAAACCCACTATTTGTGGCGAGCTGTTGATCAGTATGGCAACGTGCTGGATATCCTTGTTCAGAGCCGACGCAACAAGAATGCGGCCAAAAAGTTCTTCCGCAAGCTCCTCAAAAGGCTGCACCACGTGCCACGCGTGATCATCACTGATAAATTGAAGAGCTATGGAGCAGCGAAACGCGAGATCCTGCCTGGCGTGGAGCATCGGCAACACAAAGGATTGAACAATCGAGCGGAAAATTCACACCAACCCACACGGCTCCGTGAAAAGAAGATGCGGCGGTTTAAATCAGCCAAGCACGCACAACGCTTTCTCTCGGCTTTCGGCCTCATCGCTGGCCATTTCCAACCACGAAGACACTGTCTGCGTGCTGAGGAATACCGTGCCATTTTACAGACCCGATTCCAGATCTGGAATGAGGTAACCGAAACAAAAACTGCGGCATAACACTGCATCGTCCACTCCTATTCTTCTACCTCTTTTCTTTCCCTCGTCCTTCTTTTTTACAAGCTCTTCCATTCTTTCAATAAGTTGACAATACCCTAAAAACAGATCGGTGCGCTACATATGTCCGTTTCTATTATTGACAATTTTCATTGTTTCTTCTTCGGATGTAAAGCAATCGGTACTTGTTGCTCCATCGCTCCTCCCCTCCTTTATTAATGGATTTACCCCCTTTTCCCTCTCACAGTGTTCAGCTAAATTAACTGGAGTAAGACCAAAAAGGTCCGGGGGGCCTTTGGACAGCTACGAATGAAGCAGCAACAACGAAATTCCGCGTAGGGTGTGTGCATGCGAAAATCGGAGCAGAAACTATGTGGATAGGGCTTTCCTCAGAGTAGTCGTACGAACGTAAAGTATCTCTTGAGAGCAGCACAGGAAGGGGAGTGGGGTAAGGGTGATAAGGCACGCATTTGCCGAGAGCGTCGCTGGGCAGAAGGGCTGGTGTGATTGGAACTCAAAGGATCACCAATGCTCCCAGCTAAACACGGAGAAGTTACAGGAGGGGGGAGTCCGTATCAGATAGCCTATCTGATACGGACTCCTCTGCAGGTATTGCATTCTGCTAAACTGTGGTCGTGATCTACTTCCTTCTCAATCCCTTTTGCTTCAGCAGAGGGCCGTTCATCCCCCTCGCACAGTATCGTGTCTTTAACAGTTCGTCGCCGCCTTTTATCTCAAGCAAACTGTGGCATGGCTCAAGAAGCCCTTCTTGATGTGCGGGGAGTTGTCATCAACTTCTTGGTGGCACTCCTTCTCCAAGTTTTTGTATGTGATACAGTGTAGCGTACATGCCATTTTGTTTGTAGAGACTGTGTGGATCGCCTGCCTCTACAATTTTTCCATTTGCGATCACAATGACCTGATCTGCGGATTGAACCGTGGCTAAGCGATGAGCTACCAAAAGGCGATTTTTCTTTTCACCCATCTGGAGCAAGACGTTTGTAATAGCACGTTCAGTAAGAGCATCGAGGGCTGAGGTTGCCTCGTCGAGGAGAAGAATCTTTGGATCTCTAAGGAGCGCGCGTGCCAACGCGATGCGCTGTTTTTCTCCACCAGAGAGTTTTACCCCACGTGAACCTACAACTGTTTCATATTCCTGAGGAAGGTGGCGGACAAAGGCATCAACGCAGGTCTTTTGACAGACCTCAATGACACGCTCCCAGGGAACCTCTGTTTGTAACCCGTACAGTAAATTCTCCCTGATCGTTGTATTCCAAAGTTGAATATCCTGGGATACCAGTCCAATGTGCTGTCGCAGAACGTGAGGGGCTATCTCGGCAATATCTTGTCCATCCAGCAAGATTTTTCCCGCGGCGACTGGATAGAAGCGCAGACAGAGATGCATCAACGTGCTCTTTCCACTTCCGGTTGGTCCAACAATCCCCGTCATTTGCCCGGGTGCGCTATGAAAAGAGACCTGTTTTATGGTGGGGGTGTCCTGGTACGAGAAGCTGATATCCTCAAACTCGAGATGTCCATCTCCTGCGGGCAGGGCCTGCTGGCCCTGGTCTGGCCACTCTCTTGGACGCTGGAGGATGTTCTGAATCGCCTCAAGGGCGTTGGCGACCTCAATGGTTTCAAGGCGCCCTGAGAGGAGTGCAGAAAGCGTTGTATAGAGTTGTTGGACGTAGAGGGACATGGCCAGGAGCGTTCCGACGGTCATGTGGTGGCCTAAGAGCTGCCATCCTCCCCAACCGAAGACGACGCATAGACCAATCCAATCAATTAACCGGCTCAGCGTTCCCCGGATAAAGTGATGTTGTGTTGTCGTACGTGAAATAACTCGACCATAGTCCTGTAACCAGTTGTCCCAGCGGCGCATTTCACCAGCCTCATTTCCGACGGCTCTCACTTCTCGAATACACGAAAAGATTTCCTGGAGCATTCCATGGCCGCGTTCCACCAGCGTGCGCAGACGGATGACTTGTGCGTGACTGCGATGGGTTACCCCTCGCGAAATCAACCAGCCAAGAGGAAATACGAGAAGAGATGCCAGCCCGACCTGCCAGTTGAGGGCAATTAAGAAGCCAATGAGTGCGAGAACCTGTATCACTTGCGCTATCATGGGAAGAAGTTTGCTTGAGATGTAGACCCTGCCGACCTCGCCACAGTCATGCATGATGCGGTGGACGAGAGCACTGTCCTCCATCTCATGAAAGATGGGAAGTGGGAGGTGGATCACATGCTCAAACGTTTTCCTGCGAAGTTGCGCTGATATCGACTCGCCTACCTTGGAGCGCGCGAAGATCTCCCAGTAACTCAGAACGGAGCGAACGCAAACGAGCCCGAGAAGAAAGAGCAGACACTGAATGACCACGGGGTAATTCATAGAGAGTGTTGCGGCATCGAGGAGCTGCTTAAATAGCAATGGTTGTAAAAGATCCGCGCTGATGACGAGACCTGTGATGCTCAGGCTGAAGAGGATTGCCCATATGTAAGGGCGTAACTCCGGAAGGAGATGCCGGAAAACAATGCGAAAGGAACTGCCCGTTTTTCTATCCATTCTTTCTTCACCACCACTTAGCCGAGGAATTGACCTCATTGCTCATCCATTGTATGTGAGCTGTCAGATCGCTATTCTCTCATCAATCGATAGAAAAGGCAAACGAAGTTGATCTATGTAGTAGGGGAGTGAGTTGGTTTACGGGCAGAAGGAAAAACACTGTAGGTATGGCAGCCTTCATCTGATGCGGTGGGAACCCAGATGAAGGCAATTGAAAAGATGGAGAGGGAAATTGCTCAAAACTCAGGGAATGTGCACATCACTTCGTATCCCTGTCTGATGTTTGGGGTCTCATTGAAGGCGCGCCCATACGCACCAACTTAAGAAAGGATGAGGTAAAGATCGGCTCCATCTGCGATGATATCAGAAAGAAAACCCCGATATCGAGAACAGAAGGAGCCATATCATGACAAATGTAGCACAAGTCGAGCAGTCTTTGAAACACATCCTGGAGGACCGAGCCAATGTGTTAGCTCGCGAAACCGGTTGTATTGAACGGCAGAGAAAATTCAGCGGAGCCGATCTGCTTCAAACGCTGGTCTTTGGCTGGCTAAGCCATCCTGAGGCCAGTCTGGAGACGCTAGCATCAGTGGCGACGCTTCGGGAGATAGAGGTGACAGATACGGCGGTCCACAAGCGCTTCACCCAAGCATGTGCCCATTTCCTGCATGCCATTTTGGAGGAGATGACTGGTGTTGTCGTGGAGGCGGATCGGCAAGTGCCTCTGGAATTGGTGAACCGATTTGAAGCAATCATGCTCGAAGACAGCAGTACTGTCGCGCTGCCAAATGAGTTGGTTACCTGCTGGCAAGGCTGCGGTGGAGCGCCTGGAGAAGGTCACGCGGCAGTCAAACTCCATGTGCGCTGGGAATTAAAGCGAGGGGGCCTGCAAGGGCCAAAGCTCACCCCCGGCCGCACAAGTGATCGGTCCAGCCCTTTGAAAGAGGAACTACTGCCCGCTGGCAGTTTATATATCGCGGATCTGGGATACCTGGACTGGGGAAGCATTGCAGCCCGGCGAGCGGCTGATAGTTACACGCTGACTCGCGCTCAAGCCAGAACCCTGTATTGGACGGTGGAGGGCAAACCACTGAAGTTGGACCCCCTGCTTCCGCGCCAGGTAGGACAGACGAAAGAACTTTGGGTGAGGGTTGCCGATGAGCACCGTTATCTGATGCGCTTGCTCATCATCCGGGTTCCCGAGGAAGTAGCCAAGCGGCGACGCGCCGATCTGGAAACAGAGGCGTTGCGACGAAACCGCCCGCTTGGGCAAAGGGCCTGGGAACTCGCTGATTGGACAATCTTGCTCACCGATGCTCCTGCTCACCTGCTCAGTTTGCAGGAAGCTCTGGTGCTCCTACGAGAGCGGTGGCAGATGGAGCTGCTTTACAAATTATGGAAGCAGTACGGACGAATTGATGACTGGCGAACGGAAAATCCGTGGCGAATCCTCTGTGAACTGTATGCCAAGCTCATTGGGCTGCTTCTGCAACACTGGCTCGTCATTCTGTTCGCCTGGCAAGATGAACAGCGCAGCTTGGTCAAGCTGGCCCAGGTCGTTCGCGATGCAGCTTGTTCTCTCCTCGAAGCTCTGGCAGGCAACGGCTCACTTGACTCTGCCTTCCAAAGCATCCAACATCGCATGCGTTCAGGCTGTCAAATGAACAAGCGCAAAAAGCATCCCAATTCCACCCAACTCCTCCAGCGGAGATCGACGGGCTGGGTCCTCGATCCTTAAGTTGGTGCGTATGGGTCTCATTGAAGGCGCGCCCCTCTATTTCTACCCATACGTGGAGTTTGAATCCGCCACTTACTCCGTATCTGGGGCGTGCAATGACGAGAGTTGCAGGGATACCGAGGGGTAAGAGGTAAGCGCATAGCGCAACAGCTCGGATCAAGCAAAGTCCCTCGTTGCCTACGGTTTGGCCGAGTAAGTGTGCAATCCGGCGTTCGACAAGGCCGGTGATGAGCCGGTAAAACCAGTACTCTCTTCTTGCCAATTGCTCCCCTGAGAGCGATGTCTGTTCTCCTCTCGTGTTCCAACTATCTTTGAGTTTCTGGAGGTATTGGTGGGTTCTATAGAGCCCTTCCTCGCCTTTGCGCAATTCGTTGAGCGCTGAAATGATGTGCCCTGCTCCTGTAAGGCGTTGCCTGAATGTGGCCTGGTGAACCGACGTGGTTGGCGTTTTGGGCTTTGTGGCATCGCCTTTTAGGGGGTGTATGAGGTGTGCAAGAGGGGGTGGAGAGGGACGAGTTTCGAGAAGGCGTTGATCGCTGAGGTGGTCCACCAGTGCGAGTACCTCTGCCTCACCCAGATGATCGAGTGCCGGAGAAGTGGTGTGGATGTGTCGGATCGCTTCCGAAAGTGTGCTGCGATGGAAAAGGGCGTTGAGGATAGTGGTGTCGTCCTCGTTTAGTTCAATAAGTCGGTTGTGTATGAGGTCCAGCAGAAACCCTCTATTATCATAGGCATTGTAGAATACCAGCGGGGCTAATTGTATGCGTTGAAGGATTATCTCCATACTGGTCCTCCTCTCTGGATTTGAGGATACCAGGCGTTAGTCAAAAAGAGTTCGACCATTGAGCTGGTGATCAGTGTCATGTAATTTTCGCGGATGCGGGTGCGGTTTTGTAAGACATGTTCTAACCGCGCAGGATCAGCGACCCCCAGAGCTGCCAGGCGCGACTCGGCCCCCAAAAGAAGGCGTAGCGTTTCTTGGTGTTGCAGGCAAAATTGTTGGCCAGACGCTTGTGTCCAGACGGGCCAGGTTCGCCACATTACCTCTGGGGAGATATCGTCGAAGGCCATACGCAGTATGGGCTTATCGACAATGCGAGCTGTTGGGGCTCGATTGGGAAACACATTTGGGGTGAGTTTGTACGCGTCTGGCAATGCCAAAGAGATGGCTTGCACAGGTCGCTGATGGTATGGGTTGTACATTCTTATCCCGTTGGGCTGTAAGATGGCATGTTCCAGGGCGATGGCCTGTGGAGAAAAACAAGGGGCGGCCTTGAGAGCAATATCGTCCCATGTTCTCTGACTGGATGGAATGGGAACCAAAAAATCTGCCCTTCGCATTTCATGGTCTTCTTTTCTGACCCCTGCAAGAGATGAGGGACCGATAAGCTGTTGCGCAGGGGAAAGGCTTCTGAGGATGTCCAATACGTTCCAATCGGTCGAAAGCAAGCCCCGCACCATCCGGGTTTTCTCTCTCCATATGATGCGCGCGGTGAGCAGGGAATGCAGGCCGTACGTGAGTTGCGGCCCAAAAGCGCTATCATCGCCCCCGCCGGTAACGAGCAGGTTGACTTGGTCTATGCGTGCCCGTTGGGCCACCTGATCGTACCACCGGGCCCAGGGGTGCCCGTAGGGGTGTGAGAAAACCCAGTTCTGGGTGAGATACGAGCCTTTGGTATCCATGGTGATGTTCACGAGCGGAACATCTAGCGCCTCGCAGACCAGGTTCGCATAGTGATATTCTGAGCCCGCCGGATCGGGCGATTCCAGGTGATAGGCAATCGTATTGACCCCCGCCTGCTTTAGGGTGGCGAGAAGCGCGGCTGATCCAGGCCCTCCACTGAGGAGGAGTCCGACTTTCTGTTCAGCGAAAAGGGGGTATATCGCCTGATGCAAGGCATCGCGTGTTGGTTGGAGGAAGTCTTCCATCCTGGTCGTACGTTTTTTGAGCGCCGTTGCAGGGTGGAACTGGTCAAATTGGTGGAATAAGAGACTTCTATCTTTGCGAATAATGATCAACTGCCCCTGTTCGACACGCTTTAGTGAGGGGTAGATACAGACATCGTCCCCATGACAGCATCTGCGAAGGGCCCAAAGGTCAAGATCGCATGCCTCAACCAGGTCCAGCGGGTTGGTAGACCAACGAATCTGGGGACTATCCGTTCGAAAGAAGACCGAATCTTTTGATGCCCTCCCCACCCACAGGTAGAGGCTTCCATCGTTTCGGAGGAAACACCCTGCAGCATTATCGCTAATACCCGCCAGTTTGTGAAACTGACAAGGGAAAAGGCTCTCCGTTACCGCGTCCACTATACGCTGGGGTGCGTTCGTTGGCTGCCGAACGAGTCCGGCCAGACAGAGCAGCCCTTCTGCTCTTTGTGGAAGGGGTTCCTTTCTCTTATAGGGATGGAGCCATTGAATGGCGCCACTCGCTCCAGCTAACGAACCCTCTGGCTCCCCAAGTCGCCAGTAAACAGGGGAAGGGATATCAGCACCATCCCATTGGCCATAAAATCCAGTATAGTGATAGGTGAAATGCATTTTTGCTCCAGAATAGAAAAATATGGATCACCTGCTTCTGGTCCAGAAACGAGTGATCCATACATGTTGAGGGGAGTTATTTTTTTCTAGAATCGTAAACTCATCTTAGAAAGTTGTTCCTCCAAACGAGCCAGATAGGCGGTGGGATCTTTGCGAAAACGAAACTGCTTGCGACGAGCCTCTTGCCGAGAGGAGATTCCTGACCGCACGTGCTGCCAGCGGGTCAGATCGTATGGGATCAGTTCCTCGGCGCTGAACGAATGCAAGCGTGTCGCCAGTGCCGCGGTCACCCGCACTGGTCCATGCACCACCAGTCCAGGGATGGCTCCTTTGCGTCCCGTGGCTCGGCGCTCACCAGCTCGGACCTTGCCAAAGGCCTGCTCCAGATCGTTGTTGGTTTTGGGCAGACCCGCCACCTGATAACAGAAGAAGAGATGGGGGGCATAACTTTCGGTCACTTTCAGGAAGTGCACGAGCGCCGGCCTCATAGCCTCCGACTGTCCGACCTGCTCTTGCATCCGCATGAGATGGTTCTCAAAGCGCTTGTGCACGTCTTTTGCCTCGTGCTGTTGCTGGTTACTCAAGACATGGGCCACCTCGAAAAGCAGCGTAAAGAGCGGACGCACGACCTCAAAGGGCTCCTTGGTGGCCCCCAGCCCTTTGTTGAGCACACGCTTCAATCGTTCAAGCGCGCTGGGAAGCCCCTTTTTTCTCCCACTCGCTCAAGTGAATCATGGATCGCTTGAAGTCGTTCCTGCAAACGTAAGCCAGAAGCCGAGAGCGGTGGCAAGCCATCGTCGGTCAGGCTGGCTCGAACCGCCAAAGCGTACTCGTGAATCACTTCCGCCTCAGCATCGGTCCTGCTTTCCACGGCTCGTTCGATGGGCCGCACACCGCGAACCTGCTTTTTCAGTTCCTTTTTGGCGTGCCGATCCGCCTCAAAGATGAGTTTGCCCGCTTCACGCAGGTAATGAAAGTGGCAGAGCTGATGAGGAACCTCAGGGAAGACACTGGCAACTGCCCGGCGAATGGAGAGCTGCCCATCGGAGATGATCCCATGAACCGGGACAGAAAGGATCTCTTTCACCTCGGTGAGCAGGCCGGAGAGATCTTCTTGGGTTGAACTGAGAAGCGCTCTAGCTAGCACGATCTCCCCTGTGAGCACTTCCCGGATCACCCAAAGGACCTCATGGCCCACATCGGGTTGCAACCCATCGATGGCCAGGATCACTCGCCCTTGAGAGGAGAAACGGGTGTGCAGTCGTTGCCGGCAGGAGAGATGCAGCGTCACCAATTCCTCGTAGCGGTGCATCAGATGCTCAACGGTCCGTTCACAGACCCGCAGTCCTCGCTCCTGCAAGATCCGCTGCATTTCGGGAGCTGAGCGCTGTTCTCGATAGCGCAATCTGCCCACCAACGCGATCAGATCCAGACCACATTCTCCATGGGGTAACGCCCATCGGCCTTCTTCCTCTGGTCGGTAGGGCTGTTTATAGGCCTGGCATGCTGGATTGGGACAACGACGAACGACCAAGCGTAACTGGACTAACCCCTTGACGGTAAGGATCTTCCGATGCGCATGATAGGCCACCGGCATCCATGTTCCACACGAGCGACAATGCTCCTCGTGTGGCTCTAAACGGACCTGCTGCTCTGCCTGGGGACGGGCAACTCTTCTTCCTCTCATCTACGTTTTCTCCTGATGCACCTCTTTCTGTACAGTTTACTCCTTCCTCCAAGGCCTGTTTACGATTCTAGTTTTTTTCTCAGGTGGTCTGCGTCCTCGAGGTCCCAGCCACCATTCCCAGCGACATACCCGATACTCTGGGTATTGTTCTGTGGACGAGCCAATGCGAAGGCTACAATCGCTTTCAACACCTTCAAAATCATTGATTTTCTCCTTTTTTGATCACTAAGAAGCCTTGTGTGATATAATGCAGATGCATTATTTGAAAATATATTCTAATTTGAGCGATGTGTATACCCCCATTTTCGTGCGTATTTTTCGCACCACGGTGGCGATTTTCTAGGTACTCATTGGGGGGGGCTGGAGTTGAAAAGCACGTTAGAGAGCACACAAAACGGTGCGATAGGGACAACACAGGGGACAGAGAATGCAGGATTCTTCTCGTTATCATTACGGGCAGACAATTCGTACATTTCGGAGACAACGGGGGTGGACGCAGGCAAAACTTGCCAGACTTTGGCCTGGTGGAGAGGTAGGAATGCGTTATGTACAGGATATCGAGTATGGGGAGAAACGGATTGCGAACCCTGATACGTTACGAAATCTAAGCGCCTTGCTTAATATTCCCCTTTGGCATTTTGGTCTATCTGAATATGATCCGTTTTATCCTGACGCACTAAGTCAGGGGCGACAGCTTCATGAGGAAACACTCAATACCGTTGAATGCCTGATCCACCAGGCGTGGATGTCTCGTTCTGCCGCTCTCATGCATTGCGCTGAAAAGTGCAGTGTGCAGTTGAACAGCCTGTTCCTTTCTTTTCAGAGAGATTTACCACCACCATTTCAATTCGAACAACGGTATCTCAAGCTTCTTGCTCAGGCCATTCGCCTTAATGCTGTGACGTTGGTGGAGCAGAAAAAATACGAGGCAGCTCGTATGGCTTATCAAGAGATGTTTCAAATGGCGCAGCAAACGAATGATCCAGGAGTACTTGCGCTTGCCATGATGAGTTACGGATCAGAACTCGAACGAGATGGAAGGGCGCGAGAAGCCGTCGAGTGGTTGGAAGGAGCACGTGATAACTCCTTTCAGGCAAGTAAACATATCGCGGCCTTTGTTCACACGTACCTTGCGCGAGTCTATGCGAGCAGAGGTGATACCTTGCACTTTGAGCGCGCTGCTGACACTGCCTACTCACTTGCGACAGGTGTAAGTAACTATGGCGAGGGGACCGATTTTGTCTTTGCCCGTCTCAGTTCGATTCTGGCTGAACAAAGCTGGGGGTATCTCCAGTTGAAACAACCGCAAAAAACATTAGAGATGAGAGATGGTATTTCGAAGCAGATAGAGCGGGATGGCGATAGGCGGTTATGGGCCTGGATCTTTTTGGATTGGGCAAAGGCGTATCACATGCAAAGGGAGATAGAGGCAAGTGTGGGAATGGCCCGTGAGTTCTTGCATCAAGTGCACTCGATGCGATCACCTCATGCTGTTACCCAAGCTCACTCTTTCATCGCGCAGGTGCGTTCCGATGGCTATGCTGATGTGCCTGTCGTGAGAGACTTTTTGGAAGAGCTTACGCTGTTAAGGATGTGATGATTGCAGAGGGGACCTACGGTAACCGTTCCCACTCCAGCCGTAAGGAGGAGATGAAGTTGACAATATCGTGGCGGCGAAGGAGATTGGCATAGGACGACAGACATTGCATGAGTGGATGAGCTCTGAAGGGATCCTTTGGATCTATGAGGCGGAGCGGGATGTCATTTGGCTGGATAGCCGCGAGGTGAGGCGCCTGTGGCGGAAAAAGCACGGTCTGCAAAATGCAGATCCTGAAAAGGGCCTTGTTGTCCTCCACGAGAACCAGACACGTCTCAGACGGCTTCTGAGCACGTGTAAGTTTCAGAGTAAGCGCGAACGCGAAATGAGCTTGAACAGGCCATTTTCGAGCAACGTAAGCGCGAAATATTTCAACGTAAGCGCGAATAAAGTACAGATTTTCAGCGTAAGCGCGAAAAAAGCAGATCCGCTGGAGGCGCGATAGAAGCTCTTTCAGCCAGAGCACCTATGCCCCTAGAGGGGAGAAAAGCCATCTCTTTCGAGCTAATGAACAAGCTAGAGAGGCTACTGTGGTTTCTCTGCGTTGGGTGTCTCCGGTGGGGAGTACATAGTCCTTACCCGTTGGGCATAGCCTTCGAGTAACGCGACGATACACAATTTTGTAATTTATATGTATGTGCTGCAAACCTACTGCACATGCAGTCATGCAGTAACTAGATTTTATTGGATCCAAATAAAAAGCGCGGTCCAGGTCTCCAACGTCGGGAGTTGGCCGCGCTTAACTCTATCTATGTGCTACTCGTTAAATGGTTCCCAGGATTGCCACGCCTTGAAAAGCAAGTCTAATTCCCCATCACCTAAATTAACCGCTTGCGTTACCGCTGTGGCTGCGCTGGTCGAATTAAACGTATATGTGGTAGTGACAATATCGACACTCCCGTCTGTATGGAAGCGTGCGAAGGTGGTATAGCGCGTGTCACCTTCAGGGGTAAAATCGTCCTCTAGTTGCACCATGCGAACATGGCGTTCGTGGCCGCTTTCATCCTTGACACTCATGTCCTTGATGATTGGATCTTTCATCGTTTTAGATATCCTTTCTGTCTATGCGCTCTTATTGGTAATCTCCACGCCAGTATCCCACATCTCAACCGCTTGTAACTATGTGTAAATTTGGGAATTCTATGTATGGCTGGGATCAGAATAAATCGGTGAGTGGTCCTTGGGAACGAACCACGTGTCGTTTCCCCCATACGTGATTACTCGTAAAGGTCAGCAAATAGCTCCGCCTGGAAGCACTTCATCGTCAGGGTACTGTATCGCTACTTCGATAGCCATCTTGGCCGCGCTCAACACATCCGCATAACTCATTGTTGGCTCTGAAGAATCAGTAATGATGTCCCCTGTATAAGGAACATGTATAAAGCCACCACGTGCGCCGGAAGCCCTGGTGTAGTGCCGGAGAAGGTAGAAGAGTCCATTGCACAGATACGTGCCAGCAGTGTTGGAAACATAACCGGCTATACCGGTACGTTGCCAGAATGCCTGGATTCGTTTAATTGGAAGTCCGGAAAAATAGGCATCCGGGCCTCCCGGAACAATAGGGGTATCGATAAGTTTCTTACCATCGTTATCGGGTATTGAAAAGTCGAAGCAGTTAATGGCCACTCTTTCTATAGCCATGCCTTTTCTTCCGCCGGCGAGACCAAAAGCAATTACCAGGATCTCGTCATCAAGACTCTCTTCATAAAGCAATTTGGCATAATCATGTATTCCCTGAACGGTAACAGGCAAGAGATGCAACTGAAGTGATGCGCCGTCAATACGGTAGCTATCAAGGTCTTCAATCAAGCGGGCCGTGGGATTTGTTTTTTCCTTTCCAAACGGCCCAAAACCGGAAATGTGTACTTTCATGTGATAACTAACCTTCCATCTTTTTGTCTGCTCTCGTCCGTGATAAGTGGATGTACACCTGCATATATTTCTAATGAAGCAGCAGTGATAACATCAACGGCTTCGGCATCGCACGCCGCCTGTTCGGATTCCAGACATATATGAATAGCATACTGTTCTTGAGTTTGTTTTGCAACCGTTCTGCCTGGTGTTCCAGAGCTTTTTAGTGTTCCATTTCTGAGAAGGAGGGGTGCAAGTAAATCAGCAGTAGAAAACTGCCTCTTGCTCGATCTTTGATCGCCTTCGGTTTCTCTCAATACAGGAGCAAGTAAATCAGCAGTCGCAAGCACACCGCTTTTCACCAGTAAAGCCCTTTTTGCTTGACAAAGAAAGAGCTCCCTTGCAGAGTATTCATAACCACAAATCTCACCACAAAGGAGCTCTCGGTTATGATACCTGTTTCTCACCGCTTCCCCAGCGGCAGCCCCCCACCAGGGAAGCGAGGGTGCTGCCCGGAGCGAGAGGAGGAGCGTCCTATCCCCACCATGTCCACGTCCTGCTCATATGACGCTCCTTCTGTGTGTAGGTTAGGAGGAGCGACCGTGGAGAGTGGTGGGTTGGCCGGCGGCATAGAAGTGACTGAGGGCGGTATAGGTCTGCTGGTTGATGTGCAGGGTCATGGCAGCCTGGACGGGGTCGTTTGGGCTATAGAGCAGGGGGAACCAGGTTTCCTGATCCTGAAGAGGACCGCTGGCTTGTGTTGCTGAGGGGGGCAGGGTATTGGCATCTGCTGCTGTTGTTGCTGCGTCATATTGTTGCACCTGGAGTTGGATAGTTGGTGGTGGTTGATCTGGTGCTGCAATCAGATGGGCGGCATAGCTTTTGCAGCCGACGAAGAACCACAATTGAAAGTCGGCAATGATGTGTCCCATGGCGTCTGGAATTCGTTGGTCCTCCATGATGGTGATCTGCTGATCGAAGCAAGAGCCGCTGCCATGCTCCCGGCTCTCTAGCGGGGTGTGAGGGCGGAGTGGAAGGACGCCGTTGCAGGTTGCAGGTGATGGGTGCTGGGCACAAGGACGAGAGTCATAGCTCTGGGTAGTAGTTGCCCCTTGGTGGGTATGCCCATCACGTGCGAAGGCGTTCGCCGCGTCCATGGTGCTTGTGGGAGCGGGGGGAGGAATGGTCACGCGCGGGTGGGCATTCTGGTTTGCCATGGTGTTCATGGTCGACCAGAAGATTCCCAGGATGAGTAGTTGGAGGAGGAGGACGAGTGCCAGGAGTCCAGGCAGGAATCATTTCTTCATGTACTCTATGCTCCTTTCGAGTGGGGTGTTTTTTTGACACTGGAAGGTGTGTATGTTGTTGTGTGTTCCATGTGCGTTATGTGCTCTCCAGCGGCGCGGGTGAGCATTAGTGGGTATGTGATCTTCATTTTTTTTCAGGGCCTGACCTTTCTGATGTGCTGGTTGGTCTGGTTGGTGTATGCACATGGTTCGCTCCCGCGTGATGAGCAGGAATACGCAGGAGCGAGCGGTGCTTAGGAGTTCTGCCCATTGATGGTGATGGGTTGGCCGTTGGCATAGTAGCCACTGAAGGCAGTAAAGGGTTGCTGGTTGACGTGCAGGATGGCTGATGCCTGGACGGGGGCATCTGGACTGAAAAGCAGGGGAGACCAGGTTTCCTGCTCCTGGAGAGGACCAATGGCTTGTGTGGCTGAAGGGAGCAGCTTATCTTCATCTCCGAGATGCCAGAAGAACTGGGTAATCCCATTGAGAATGCCGCTGCCATCATACTGATCCACCTGGAGTTGGAGCGTTGGCTGTTGCCCATTTGCGCCAGGCCTGGCAAGAAGAGGTAGTGTTGCAAAAAATTTAAAGCTCAGCAAATTGAAGCGCACTCGAACATCTCTCGTCAGGAAAAGATGCAGAACATGCACCTTTTCTCTGTGACAATGCTTCTTGTGCCGTCATTCCCCGCTCCATTTTCTCAGCTCAAATTTTTTTGCAACACTACCCAGGAACCTCCTGGTATGTAGATGAGACCTACCTGAAAGTGCATGGCAAATGGTGTTATTGGTATCGGGCAATTGATCACGATGGCAATTTGGTGGATTCCATGTTGAGCGAGAAGCGGAATATGGCAGCAGCCAAACGATTTTTCCAGCAAGCAGTTGCAGTGGTTGGCTCTGTCCCTGATCAAGTGACGACTGATGGTCACACGTCCTACCCGCGAGCCATCCGCGAGATGATGGGTCAGGATGTGCGGCATCGGACTAATAAGTATCTTCATAACCGTCTGGAGCAAGATCACCGTGGCATCAAACAACGGTATTATCCTATGCGCGGCTTTGGAACCATTGAAGCAGCGGCACGCTTTTGTTGTGCTTTCGATGAGTTGCGCAACTCTCTTCGGCCTCGCTGCACTACGGGAGAGGTGGTTTCTCTCCTGAAACAACGACAGGTTTTCCTCCAGCGTCTGGGAGCCCTCCAGACACTGCTACAAGCAGTCTCATAAGCCAGTGATGCAGAGGTAAACAATTCCCATGAGTCCGGTACGCTTTTCTGTGATCTCAGATCTGACAGAACCAAACGTCAATCCATCGACAATTTTGCTTTAATGGTTATTGCTCAAATTATAAGTATAGTCCTAATGAACCATCAATGCATTGGTCAATTTGGATGCATGATGCGCCTGATAACGTAGCCACCACCAGGGTTAGGTGCATTATTCCATCTCAAGGAATAAGTAGAGAGAGTTTACCCGAGGTCACTCAAGATCTTGTATTCCTCCTCGCCTGAGTGCTTGGGATCTTGCACGAACCGACGAATAACCTCCAGATGCTTCCCACGCACAAGCTCCCGTACAATATCCCCATCCGCATCTGGTTGCTGTTTAATGAACGAAAATACCACTGTATCGTCTGCATCGGGTGTTTCACTTAGGACGTTCAGCAGGTCTATGGCTAGATAGCGGTATTTGCTCGCGCTATCTGGGTGAAGTGGGAGTCGCCAATCGGTCCAGGTGCGATCAGGTTCTGGCCTGTGAATGCGGTTGTAGATCAGAGCAGCCACGGTCTCGGTCCAGGCCGCGCTAAGATATGTCTTGCCCATGCGCAAGCTCCTCCTGTTCTCTTTGCCATCGATTGATGGCCCTTCGCCATTGATAAATATGTATCAAATTTATAAGTGTGTTGGCCGCGAAAGCACCGACCAGCACCGCTAGTATCACCTTAGAGTATTGCACGATGAACGTTTCATCCATCTCTCCCCCTTCATAGGACATACGTTCTCTCTTGCTCTATAATAGAGTCAACGTCTATGCCATCGACCAGGCAACGAAAGGACTACCTATGTCTACCGATCCCAACCAGGAATTCTTAACGAGCGAGCTGCGCACAGCCATGCAGACCGATGAAGCAAACGGCGACCAGCATGAGGAAAAGCTCGTGTTTCTGCACTACTACCAGGCCATGCTCCAGGCCATACTTGATCTCCAGCTCTGCGAACAAGACGCTGGGAAAGATCTCACACTATTGAAAGCACGAGTTAACCGGCTTATGCGCCAGGCCAAAAGCTATATCGTCACCGTTGACGCGCTTCCCTATGAGCGCGTTCAAGCGCTCTTTGGAGAGACGCGTACCCTCTTTGGCAACATGAAAGATTTGTGTGCTGACTGTTTAGCAGCGCTTACCCGGTCGATTCGCGAAAACTTTAAAGCCCTTCGTGAAGCGTAATCGTAACTCGTTAACGGGGGCTGTGTTGCAAAAAAACGAGGCAAAAGGCGGGGTTGTGTTGCAAGAAAAAAGTTGATCTGGTAACGTGGGCGGAAACAAGCCAGAGAGGCCCCCGTTATGACAGATCAGTACCCATTCAAATGGCGTCACTTCCAATCCGACATCATTCTCCTGTGCGTACGATGGTACCTTCGCTCTGCTTTGAGCTACCGGGATCTGGAAGAAATGATGCGTGAACGAGGGCTGCGTGTCGATCATACGACCATCTACCGCTGGGTGCAGCACGACGCTCCAGACCTCGAAAAGCGGTGTCGACCTCACCTCAAAGCCACCAATGACTCCTGGAGAGTGGATGAAACCTACATCAAGATCAAAGGAACATGGACGTCCCTCTACCGGGCGGTCGATTCACAGGGGCAGACACTGGAGTTTCTCTTGAGTCCGACACGCGATGCCGAGGCTGCCAAACGTTTCTTCCACAAAGCGCTGCATATTACCGCTGATTCAGCTCCTCAAGCTCATCCGATTGAGGAACAGGTGACCAAGCCCACGGTGGTGGCGCTCCCCACCACTCTAACCTCTCGGGTGATCAACGTCGACAAGAATGCAGCTTACCCCAAGGCTATTGCAGAACGCAAAGCCATCGGGGCACTTGCCACCTCTGTCGAACTGAGGCAGGTCAAATATCTCAATACCCTCGTTGAGCAAGACCACCGTTGTATCAAGCGCTTGGTCAAACCAGGGATGGGCTTCTTTTCCTTTGAGACAGCGCGGCGAACCTTACAGGGCTATGAGACGATGCATATGCTTCGCAAGGGGCAGGTACACAGTGTGGGAAAAGGTGACATCAAAAAGCAAGTCACCTTTCTCGCCCGTCTGTTTGGGGTGGCAGTCTAAGCCTAGCAAGAGAAAAGAGCTTCCTCGCTCATTTGGTCTTTGAGTGTTTTTGCAACACAACCGATTTAGCGGCGTAGGGACAGTGGCAGGAGCAGGAAGAGCACGAAGACCAGCGCCCCCCCTCCGATCAGGGCAAGGCCTGCTACAGGATTTTTTGCCTGACCGGTAACTAGTAGATAGATTCCCGCGGCACAGGCAAGAAAGCCTATTGTCCCCATACGGACCTGAAAACGACTGAGACGGCGTCTCCGCTGGTAGGTTAATCGCTGGTGTGCCCTCCCCTGACCCTGAGGATACCCCGGTTGAGGAGGATACTGACCTTGAGGATATCCCGGCTGAGGAGGATATCCCGGCTGAGAAGGAACATTAGACTGATGGGGATCGCGCATGCAAAACTCCTACATTGGTGAGCATTGATGGTTTTCTTTTGCGCTAGCATATCTTTTTTCTCGATGGGTGTCAATTAGTAGATAAAATTGCTCAAGGCCGGATTTGGATGTAGTTTATCGTTTAAAATGGGTCTTCCTTTCTTTTTCGTGTCTGGTGAGATTGTTTCTTCATGAACACCAAAGAACTGAGGGTGAGTGTGGATACAGTGCGGTGTTGGCGCATGCGCTGGATTGGTTGGCAGAGGCTCACGCTCGATGACTTCTCCATCATCGAACGACGCAGTGATACTCCCCGACCGGGGCGACTCTCTCAAATTACAGCGGAGCAATTCTGTCGGTATTGTCAACTTGCTGAGCGGCTAAACTTTCTGGTAGACGAATAGCCATGAAAACACAGGCATCTGCATCCCTCTACAAAGGCTTTCGCTTTCCGTCTGAGATTATCGGCCACTGCATCTGGTTGTATTTCCGCTTTTCCTTGAGTTTCCGTGATGTCGAAGAGATGATGGCAGAGCGTGGGGTCGTGTTGACCTACGAAACTATTAGACAGTGGTGTTTGAAATTTGGCCAGACGTACGCCAATGAGCTGAAACATCGTCGCCCGAAAACGGGAGACAAGTGGCACTTGGATGAAGTATGCCTCAAGATCAACGGGAAAACGCACTATCTCTGGAGGGCCGTGGACCAGGATGGCAACGTGCTCGATATCCTTGTCCAAAGCCGACGGAAAAAACAAGCGGCGAAACGCTTCTTTCGGAAGCTCCTCAAAGGGCTCCAGTACGTCCCGCGTGTGATCATCACAGATAAACTGAAGAGTTATGGAGCAGCGAAACGTGAGATCCTGCCTGGTGTGGAGCATCGCCAGCACAAAGGGCTCAACAATCGAGCGGAAAACTCCCACCAACCCACGCGGCTGCGTGAAAAGAAGATGCGGCGGTTCAAATCAGCCAAGCAGGCCCAACGCTTTCTCTCTGCTTTCGATCCCATTGCTGGGCATTTCCAACCGCGACGTCACCGTTTGACTGCCGGGGAATTGGTAAATTCCCTACGAAGTGAGCAGGTCTGGCCCTCAAATGTGGGAAATTGCCCTCAATCTTGAGCAATGAGACAAAATTTCCTGGACAAAACTGCTCCTCATCTGGCTTCTTTATCGACGTTTTTGTAAATTGAAGTGGAAATCACGGGATGAAATGGTTGAGCCATTTCATCCCGTGATTTCCACTCTGGGGAGCGTTCGTACAGGGATTACTTTCTTGGGAGACCTTTCAGATACTGAACCATAGCTGTCGCCGGATAATCCCCAGAGATGCCATCAGAACAGGGGGATAGGCAAACGGAATAAGAAGGAGGAGGTGGCCCGGTAAAATCGTGTTTGTCTACGACAAGAGCCCGTCTTCGATCAATGATCGTCATTGTACAACTTCTCTGGTAGAAAGGGATACCTTTGATGATGTCGCTCCCAACCTCAACTTTTCTACAATCCAGCAACAAAATGGTTCCAACCTGGTCGGGTGTGGTTGCCAGCATGTCTGCTGGAAGGAGATAGGAGATAGGCAAGCTGAAGGAATGAGGGTCTTCAAGAATCTCGGTATCGATTTGATGTGTTGTCTGATTGATAACAAGGAGTTTCCCAACAAGATAGGGTGAGTAGGGAGGGCCAGGATCATGCGCGTTGAGATTTGCCGCGAGAGAGAGCAGAGCAGTAGCATTGGCGGTAGCCGTCGCAATAGCCTCAGTGGCTTGCGCCTCTTGTGTTGCTCCAGCGTTGGCAGTGGCTCGATCTTTCTCGAATTGAGTGGCTGTTTGTGTTGCCTGCTTGTTGTTCTGTTGGGTGAGTGGAATGGATATACCCACGATGAGGCCGACAACACTACCTACACAGACCAAGCCAACAACGAGCAGAAGCCAGGGAGAAGGTCTTTTGCCGGTTTTTGGAGTCATTGGGTGACTTTCCTTTCCATTAAAGCGTTTTTCCTCATTCGAAGGGAGGAAAGAGCAGAATCATGCTTTCCTTGTCTGATTTACTCCATGCTTGGCACCGTCGGCCTTTCTCCTCCAACCACGCCCCAGTCTGTTTTTCCGGTGGCTGACCAGCGCTTCTCTGTCAGAGGAATCTGCTGCTTGCGTCGGGTGTGTTGTTTGAACCGGAGGATGCCCTTGACGGGGGAGAGCGAACGCATTCTTCCACAATCAGGACATTCCACCAGGTTGATACCACTGTCGGTAAAGCGTTTGAGATCGATAGGAACCACCTTTCCAGAAAACGTGCAGTTGGCTGTTTTACTCGTGTGCTCCTGTTCTTCCACCGTTTCCACCGTTTCCACTGTTGTGCTCGGAGCGTTCGACACAGCATTTTCCGAGGCAGCCTGCTGTTCGGGCTCTTTTCCATTCACACTCGGCGCATCTCGCTGGTTCTGATCCTGGGGGAGGGCCTCGGGGCCTGCTCCATCAATGAGCTTGAGTGTATCATGGCGCAGTACGAGCAGCTCGGCAGCGGACTTGAACCGCTCGGCTCGTACCTCGGTTTCTCCAGCCAGATACGACCATTCCAGGGCCGTCGTCACCAACTTCATCAGGTTGTCCATCGTGACACGGCCTGAGTGGGTTGGGTCGAGGACTGGATTGGTGAGCCAGCCATAGATGCTGCTCGTCCATTGGCGCATGTTGAGTTGCGGAAAGAAGGGCTGGTACACCTGCTCCAGGGTCGCCAGGATGACACGGACTTCATCGGAGGTGTGGGAAGCGATACGGCAAAAGGGTTGCAATTTGTCAAAGCGTCGTCGGAATTGCAGCCAGGTTGGGTCGGGCAAATCAAATGTTCCCTTTAAAGGGATCGTGTCCCCACGCCCTGCTGCTACCAGACACAACCCCAGCGGATGATCGTACTGTAACTTCCCCTGGTCTGTCACTTCCTTGAGGAACATCAGGTGTTCGAGTGAGAGATCGTGCGCATCATCGACAATGAGGAATTCGGTGCCGTATTGATGCAAGTATCCCATGAGTTTTGGCTTGCGCGTGCTCCAATGCCCTCGGATCGGCAAGCCCAACGCTGCCAAAAACTGGTCGCCCAACGCCTGTTCATCGTCATTGTTTTTGGGAGCTACGACCGCGAGAACGGATCGTCCGCCAGCTCTTTTTTGCAGGTCGCGGATCGTCATGGTTTTGCCAGCGCCCGGATCAGCCACGAGCAGATGCCAGGAACGATTGTCCCAGGAGGCATACAGCATTTTCTGGAGCCGTTTCGCAAAGGCGGTTTCGATGAACATCTCTTTTCTGAAAAGAGGATGAGTCATGAACGTTACTCCTCTCGCATCATGCGGACGGGTAAGAGAGGAACGGGATGGGCATCCTCAGCGTCCGGGACCGGGTCCGCAAGCGTGACAACTTGCGTGATTTGGGCCTGGACACTGGCTAATCGTTCAGAAACGAGGGCAGGATGAATGTCGCCGCGTTGGCGATCCCATTGACGAGCCTGTTCACTTGCGCGAATCTCTGTGCTGCGGCGACAGCGTGAGGCTTTGGCTTCGTCCTGAATACGAGCACGAACAGGCAATCCCTGTTCATGGGCAATCTTCGCTTGCTCCTCATGGTGTTGGCGCATGGCTTTGGCTTCCCACTCGCTCACTCGGCCTCCCATGAGTTGCGGGCAATAGGCTTCGCCCACATAGCTGCCTTCAACGAAGATGTAGAGCACACTGATATCACGCCTGTCATAGTACAGATCAAACTCACGGCCCCGTAGCCGTGAGAGGAGTCCAGGACACACATACCAGCGCCCCTGAAACGATAATCTGTTGCCGTTTTGCACACGATAGCCATGATGCGGTGTCTTGCGATTTTGGGCCTTCATAAGCAACAGCTTCAAATCATCGGGCGAACCGAGATACTGTGGGACCCCGGATGCCGCCACGGCCTGTTCCCACAGGAGGTAACGGCGTTGTTGTCGCAGCGTATCGACATCTCGTTGATAATCGTCCACGATGGCCTGGTAGAAACAGCGCTCCAGTTCTTCCAGCGTCATGCCTCCCGCTTGTGCTGCCGTTTCGGCATCGTGGATACCGTACGATGAGTTGGGAAGTCTCTTTTCAAAACGTTCCGTCATCCACCGAAAAAGTGATTCGACCGTTCCTTTTGCAGATGGCGCGTACGGGGGGGCTTGCTCTGTGATAATGCCCAGGCGATCTACCAGCACTTGTCGCGCTCGCTCAGAGGTGAAGATCTTCCCTCGATCATGAAAGATAATCGCGGGTTTGCCAAAACACGGCCAGGAATGCTCGCAGCCATTGATGCCAACCAGGTGATCTTTCCTCTCCATACTCACCTTCACCAGGCGCATATAGTCTTCTTCCTTGAGTGGCCCCAAGGCCAGAACCGCGCCGAGGATCGCTGCTGTTTTGACACAGATGAGCACTGCCGCATGCACACGGCTCGCCACCGTCGAGCCATCAGGAGTAACGATGTACAGGTCCATCGTGTGCTCATCGACCTGGGTGAGCAAAGCCGGTGCTGGAATGGAGAGCACAAAGGACTCGGCTGACTCGCGGGGCCGTGCCACTGATTTCGCCCCTTCGCGCATCGCCATCAGATCCGGGTCCAGCTTCAAGTGCTGCACGGCGGTGCGCACCTGCTTGTAGGAGGGCAGACTCACGGGGGTTCCGGTTTCCTTCGATAAACGTGCCGCCACCTGCTGCATTTCGGTGTGTTCTCGAATTGCCGTCATGGTCAGCCGTGTGGGCAGTCCAAACAGCCGACGGATACATTCTTGGAAGGCCGGATGCAGGCTCGTCGCACGACGATAGCTGCCGTGAGGCACGCAGGCGATCTGACCTCTCTCGCGAGTACGGCTCACCAACCGCGAAAGCGTCGAACGCGGGATGCCCTCTTTTTCCGCGACGCTACTCTGGGTGGCCCCGGCCAGCACCAGTTCCACCGCCCGCAAATTGCGGTGGAACTGCTGGAGCACGGGCTCTGGAAGCGTCGAGGCATCAAAGGTCGGACCGGCAATGATGGGGGACGGTGGACGTGAGCTGGTTGGAACTTTCGTCGGCTCCGGTTCAAGCAAAAGCATGTCAGGAAGCGGGGAGGGCACCAGCACCGGAGCATCAGGTGGAAGCAAGGCCAGAGGCAGTGTGCGAGAGAGGGTGTACTGCTCCAAATCGAGCAGCAGATGTCCTGCTGCCGCCGCATCTGCCACCACTTTCCAGATCGCTGCTTCCACCAGATCGACGGGAAACTGGTGTGAAAGTCTGCTGACTCGCCGACTTCGGCCATTTCTCCCCAAGGCCAGATCGAGGCGAGGGCCTCGGCAATGTCAGCAAAGGCGGGAAACGTTTTGCGTCTGGCATGCAAAAAGACCAGATTGTAGTGGCGACGTTTCGTCAAGGTCCGCTCGGTACCAATCCAGAAAGTGCCTTGCTGCAAGCTGGCAAGCCGTCGTGCGGCCTCGGCTTTGACCAGGTTACGATCTCTCCGTTTGTCATCCTCCATGCCCGCCTCGGCGAGGAACGGTGTTCCGTCGGCGAGCGTGCCCACGAAATCGGGCAGGTAATGATGGGGGGTGTTCTCAAACGTGTAGCCAATCGCAAACGGGGCATGTTGCGGAATCGGTAGTCGATACTTCGTGGCGAACTCCGGGCCAATGTCACCACGCGCATAGCTGGCAACCAGAGGGTGATACTCAAGCCACAGCATTAAGCGTTCTTCGAGTTGGCTGCAAAACGGTTGTCTGATCACGGTGCCCGTTTTGAGACTGGGAACCCATCCTGAAATGGAGCGGCCCGCGATTTTGAATAGATCAATGCCCTGTACTTCTGGTGCGACCATGAGTATCCTCGCCGCGATCTCGTGCGTCCGTCTTCCGCAATACCAATGGTTTGTCAGTTCCCGCGATGAGGGAAGCAATTTACAGCTTTTGAAGCAAGTATACTTGACGGGGAGCGGTTTTTTCCAGGAATTTTTGTCCCAGTGTTCAAGATTGAGGGCAATGTTTCATGTTTGCGGGCCAGATCGTCTCACTTCGTAGGACATTTACCAGGAATATCGTACCCTTTTACAGGACCGATTGCAAACATGGAAAGAAGTGACTGGAGCAAAACGAGTCGCATAACCATAGGTATCCCCCTCCCCATTTTCCATGACCCATCAGCATCTTTCTTCGCCATACCTCAGCAATACTCTTCATTTTTCTGGTTAAGTTGACAGTACCAGACAAGGAGTCCTCTTTGGGTAATCAGCATGGCACAGGAAGCAGCGAGGGGGAACCCAGCAGAGCAGAGGAAAAACACCAGGGGCCACCATGCCAGCATGGGGAAACCAGTGGGAATTGGCAACCCCTTTTATCACTTTCTCTTTTTCCATGCATTTCTATATATCTATTGTAACTTTACAGATGGCCTCCTTCCTTAGCACACAGACATGATCCTCCTCCTTCCCGCTTCTTTCTCGCCCCACTCACAACAGCATGTCCTTACGCGATTTTCTGTGGCTCCTCTCCTTCGCACTCGCCTTTGTTCCCTCTCCTCATGGTTCCCTTTTTTTCTCATTCGGAGCCATTTGGCCTCCTTTTCTTTTCTCAACAACAAAAATATGCGTGAACCAGTTAGGGGAGATTTTGGCGTATTTTGTATAACAGAATTATGCTTTGCACGAAGCATATACTAATGGTAGTTGACTTCTATAGTGAGTGAAGTTCGAGTCGAGATGAGAAACGCATCTATTTCTCACACAAAATTATGAGGGTGGAGGAGTGTCCACCAGGAAAAAACTTCTGTATTCACTAGCAGCCTGTCGGAGAAAACGAAGCTGCGATCACTCTAGTCGCTCCGACAGCGCACGCGTCCTTCATGATACGGGCAAAAGCGACTCGACGGAGCATACTCACCGGCAGAAGACGCTATGCTGTGCCATTTGAACTGGAAAGATGCCGTCGTCCTGTACTACGTCCAGGATAAGGTATGAAAGCGCTTGAGGTTAAAAGCCAAACAAACCAGATACCATTCGCCAGCAGCAGCCTGCAGACCGCGCAACGAGAACTGGCGGAAACCCAGAATCTCTTTGATGATCCCAATCACCGGTTCGACGGTGTATTTGCGTGCCCTATAGATCACTTTGCCCAAGGCGGTCTTGAGCTTGTACGCCATTTTCACCCGCGGGTTTGCTTCCTCGGGCGGAGGATCGAGTAACGGAGCAAAACGCTGCTGCCAACTAGGATGATGGGGATCGCGGCCCGTCGCAATATACGGCTCGATGCTGCGCTTGGCACATGCGGCTAGCGTCGCGGGGCCAAAATAGCCTGCATCCAGGGCCACTGCTTCGGGTGTACCGATGGCTGCCGGGATAGCTGAAAGAGCGGGTTCGGCTTCCTGACTATCGTTCGGATGATTAGAGAGCGCACATCCCACGATGAGCAGACTCTTCTGATCTACTGCAACCTGTGCATTGTAATCCTGCTCAAAACCGGCATGTGTCGAGCTTTTCATGATGCGCGATTCCGGGTCGGTGAAGTTGTACTGATCGCCATCACGTGGTCCTTCTGTTGGCGGCGTCGGTGGACGACCACCTGAGCGGCGTCCCGTCATACGCTCTCGCTCCTCGCGCTGCGCCAGTTTGGCCTCATATTCCACCCGCTCGACTGCCACCCGCTCCTTGGCGCGCGCTTCCAACACCGCTTTGGCCTCCGCCAGCCGAACCAGGCGGTCCTGCCGTCGTGCAATCTCCTTGCGTACCACCAGTCCATCGGGCGCCTCTGGCTGCTCACCTTGTTCACTGAGCGCAAATAACTCCTCAACCTCGGCTTGTAGCTGGATCTCCAACTCCAACAGACGCTTGTAACTCACCGCTTTGCGCTTCGAGGCATCGGCATGCACCTTGGTCCCATCGAGACTGATTGTGCCAAGTTTCAGCACGCCTGCTTCTTGGGCGAGCAAGAGCACCTGCACGAACAGGTTCTTTAGTTCGAGGAGAAACGTGCGTCGAAACGTGGCAAGCGTATCGTGATCGGGATATAGATTGCCAGCGATGAAGCGAAATGGCACCGCCTCATATGTGGCGCGCTCGATCTTCCGCGAACTGAACACCCCAGTGGCATAGCCATAGAGGAGCAAACTCAGTAACATTTCAGGGGCGTAGGGTTGCCCACCGCGCGACCCATATTGGGCATACAACGCCGAGAGGTCAAGCTGGGCCACACTGTCTACCACGAAGTGGGCAAGATGATCAGGAGGCAAACAGTCGCCCAGTCGCACGGTCAGATCAAGCGCCTGGGCGTAGTCCACCGTTTTGAAGACTCTACTCATGCGCACCAGTATACCATTCTTGTGTAGTCGTCAAGAAGAGAATGATAACGCGTTACGGCATGGGTGTGGGCGTGGGTATCACTATTCCGGGGACCGTCAAGCCGCACGTACTGTTCCCATTATAAGAGCCATCATCAACGCAAAGAGGGGAGAGACAAACAACTAACACGCTCGCAATCACAAGGATGTTTGCTCCAAGTAGGATGATTGCCCACAGGATAGCTGATTTTTTCGCATGTGGTTCCTTCTGCCGGTACTCGCGGAGAGAGTATACGAGAGAAGTAATGCTCCAGATGATGCCGATAAAACTGTAGCCGAGAGTGATCAAGGCGGTTCCAGCTCCATTGATCCATAAAATCCCTGATTGGCGCGCATCGGACACGATCCTCCACATAACAGCTGGGCCATCCTCATATCCAGTGGAAAGTATGAAAAAGGGCAAGAGGAGGAGAAACAAGCCAAGAATGACCGTAGTGATGATATTCCTAGCCTTACCATAGTCAACAGGTGGATGGGGGGTGGCGTTACTTGCATACTTCTTCCTTTCCGTGTGAGAGTATGAACGGGAATGGAGCCAGACTGAGCATCAATGCCCCGCCTGAGCCAAGCTCTCTGAACGTAGGAGATACACATACTCTACCACATCATTCTCTTTTTGATACCCTGCTTCTCTCCGACAAGCTGCTAGGAGAGCGTCACAAGATTAAGGTTGAAATTAAGAAAGGAATTATTTTATGCATTCAGATATGAACACGAGCACGAGCAGCGGAACTGGCCCTGTCCAATCTCTGCTGACCACTATTACACAATCAGCTACTGCATCTGGTGCTAGCTCTATTGGGCAATCAGCCTCTAACGCAGCAAGCAATATTATGGGTGATAGCTCACAATCAGCTACAGCCTCTCAATCTAATCGTGTCAATGCTTTTGATTTCTCGTGCAGCAATTCCACCTCCGGGTTTGATGTAATGTGCTTCCAAAATGAGGTTAGGTCTGCTGCTTTGACAGGGAGTCTGCCCATAGGAGAACCTGCGCATCTGAAATGAGACTGGGGAGTCAGGTTCCTGCTTACCGTTCTCATTCTAGATGCGCAGATGATCGACTGGCGTGAAACCCTGTAGAACTGGTCAATCGTCGAAGGAGTCCTGCGAATCGCTTGGGCTTTGCTGCCAGCTTGCGCTCCTCAAGAAACGCTTGCAAACCAAAGCGGACAGGTACTTGGTTTGCAAGCGTTTCTTGAGAAACCATCTGGTCGCGAGAGGGTTACTGGTCTCGCGTCTGTTGCATTGTATCTGGCGTGCAGAACAGCTTGATGGCAATCATTGATGCTGCCATCCAACCAATGAGCACCCCGAGCCGCACGAGGCGCGCCATAAACGCCGCATTGGTAAACCCCACGAAAAAGCACAGGAGGAGAAGAACTGTACTTGCCAGACAATAGAGCGCCCACCCGCGCTCTTTGCGTGCGAGGAAGAGACGGACAAAGACCGCCAAGGCTGCAGCCAGGACAACGAAGACGAAAAGGGCGCCCAAGGCATGGATCGCACCGTGCCAGGAGGGACCAGTTCCGGCAAGAGATCCTGGAGGAAACCCATTGGCAGGATCGGTCCGACAAAAACCAACAGTCACAAGACCGAGTCCATAGGCCCCGATCAAGAGCGGTCCCCGTGTTCCGGCTCGCCCAGGATGCAGTCTCCTCCAGAGACCAACCGCATAGAGGAGATTGAGCACTCCAGCGAGTACGAAGTTCACCATCTGAACCCATCCCCAGTCCCCAAGAGAGAGAAGGCTCAGCATATCGAGCCGTGGGTCAAAACCCGGACGCGTGTAGTCCTGAATGAGCACGATCAAGATAAAAAGGGGGCCGGCGATGGCTCCGCAGAGCAGCAATAGTCTGGTCATTGACAGGGGTTTTCGTGTATTGCCTACAACAGATGATGCTTGCATGGTATCCATGCTCTTTGCTCCTTTTCCAGATCCTCGATAGGAAGTTATTCATTATCCCAAGCATAAGCGATCAGCAGATGTTTCTGATGCGTCTGGAGATGTGTTTCCAACACGTCTCTAGTCGGGATGAGCGGGTTCAAGAAGCAGCATTGAGTTGACAGTTCGGATAACTCCACCAGACCGGCCAGGGCTTGGTGGGAGAGACCAGTCATCGAGGAAAGCATACAACCACCACATCGCGTAAGAAAGGATATGCATCCCATCACTGGGTCATTCGCCGCTACAGGAGCCCTTATTGACCTCCGTAGAGAAAACTAAAGAAAAAAGCCACGTGATCCGAGAGAAGGAGGTATGAGCAAGAAATCGATACCTCCGAAAAATTGGCGTGAAGAGAGACGAATGCAGGCTTGGAAACTGCATAAAAAAGGCTGGAAACAGAAAGACATTGCCGAGGCACTTGGAGTAACAGAGGGTGCAGTCAGCCAGTGGTTTAAGAAGGCCAGAGAGCAGGGAGTAGAAGCTCTCAAACACAAGTCACCTCCAGGAGCAATACCCAAATGGAGCAAGGAGCAGCAAGCCCAATTCCCGGCATTATTAGAACTGGGAGCCGAAGCATTCGGTTTTCGTGGCCAGGTCTGGACAACGGCGCGAGTAGCCCAGATGATCCAACAACAGTTCGGGGTCAAGTATCACCCAGCCCATTGTAGCCTACTGCTACGTAATCTCAAGTATAGCCAACAAAAACCCATCAAGAAGGCCACGCAACGCGATGAAGATGCGATTCGCACGTGGAAAGAGCTGCATTTTGATGAATGAAAAAAAAGGTCAAAACTGAAGGATGGACAATGGTTTTCGTCGATGAGTCAGCTTTTTACCTGCTACCAATGGTAGTACGCACCTATTCCCCGCGTGGACAGACCCCTATTTTGCAAGTCCCGTTGTCCTATGACCATCTTTCGGCTATCGGTGGCATCACTCCGGAGGGCAGGATCTTCATGCAAATACAAGACCATTCGTACAAGGGGCCGGATGTCGTGCGCTTCTTACAGTTACTCTTGCGTGAGATACCGGGAAAGATCCTCGTCATCTGGGACGGAGCTTCCATTCATCGCTGTAAGGCCATTAAAAATTTCACGTCGAGAGATGATGCCCAACGCATTCATCTGGAACGCTTGCCTGCTTATGCGCCTGAATTAAATCCACAAGAAGGCGTGTGGAATCTTCTCAAGCGTGTCGAACTGAAAAATGTTTGCGGTCTTAACCTGCAAGATCTCCGCCTGCAATTGCTTCGTGCCAAAGAACGGCTCAGACATCGAAAATCTACTCTTTCCCAATGTTATGCCCACGCTGGCTACCGACTTTAGTTTTCTCTACGGAGGTCAATAAAGCTCGCTCAACAGACCATGCCACAACGGCACTCATCAGAGAGAGCGACACCGCACTCCAGATCCTCATTCCCTCTCTTCTCACCGATACCCACCACACCTGCATTGGCACGCACTCGTCATAGCAATCACCATCAGGGGGAACAAGCCAACAAAGGGTGGCTGGCCAGCGATGCCCACCCTTCATCATCCCTCTGTTCCGCTCCTGTTCCGGACACGTTCCGTTTCTGTTCCAGTCCTCTCCTGAAACAAGATGGTAGCATTCATCAAACCGTTCAAGATGCGCTTGCGACCAGGCATCCACAAGGCCACAAGAACTCATTCACTCGAGCCTGTTCTCACGCCGGCAAGCACACCGCAACACGAAAGGATACAGATAATGATCGCTTTGCAAGCACTCCTAGCCTCATTCCAAGCGAAGCGTGGTCATATTCCAGCCACGCTCACTCGTGGGCTGGTCACGCTCTCGCTTGCATTGGGCTTACTCGCAGGCCTCCCGGCATTCGCCCTGGCCGCCTCGCATGACGCCCCCAGCCCCGTTCCCCATCCCATTTGCGCACAAACTCCCCTTCCTCCTGGGTGGGTGATCGTGGATGAGTGGGCAGATTGGACGCAGTGTGGAAGTCCCTGGGACGGTCCGAATGTCCTGGCGATTGCCCCTCCTCCAACTACCCAACAAGCCATCTGCTTCAACTCTCCTCTCCCGAGCAATTTTGTCATTACAGCGGAACAATACAACGCGAGCCGTTGTCAAAAGACGTTTTTTCAATTGCTCGGCGCAACCAAGACCATCGCCCCTTTCTCCAACCAGTCCAATCCCATTGATGTCTGTGTCGACTCTCCTCTTCCCTCTGGCACCACTATCGTCGCTGAATATAAGATTACCGATCGCCCCGCGGCAGCACTCACATGCGGGAAAGGCGTTGGCATCATCCAGAAAACATTCCAATTCCCTACCGGAAATCCCATGTATGTCTGCGCAGATTCACCCATTCCCGACGGCTACCAGGTCGTCAGAAACGCCTACGCCCAAAATTGCCGCACCGACAACGGTGCCTCCAAACTCATTGCACCGCAAACAACCCCATAGCCCTCAGGGAGAAAGCACAACGCACTCCCTTGCCTGGCATGGGTCAAACGCGAACAGCGACATTGAAAGGAAAAACACCACATGACACTCCAATCTCTGCTCTGCTTCCTGGCGCTAGGACTCCTCCTGCCAACACTCACATCCAGTCTCTACTGGCATGACAGTGTTCAGGGGAGCAAGCAACAAGCGCATCGTGGCAGGGACATCCCTGCTCCTCACGTCATGGATCTGGCGCACGCATTCACCCTTGAGGGACACACCCAAGACACTGCCAGCCAGCCCTATGACTCCCGTCCTTGCGCCGGGCATCCCTCACCAGCAAACTGCAACGGCGTCCTTCCTGTCATCCCCCACTTCTCTCCTGATAACCGGGAGAGTGGAAATGGCTATTGCTTTGATCGCCAGCCCACGATCATGGAGGACCAACAAATGACCGATGCCATGGGACAATCCCTTGGCGACTTTCAATTGTGGTACTTCACCGGCTGCCAAAGCTACGCCGCCCATCTTCTTGGGTAGTGTTGCAAAAAAATTTGAGCTGAGAAAATGGAGCGGGGAATGACGGCACAAGAAGCATTGTCACAGAGAAAAGGTGCATGTTCTGCATCTTTTCCTGACGAGAGATGTTCGAGTGCGCTTCAATTTGCTGAGCTTTAAATTTTTTGCAACACTACCCTTTGCCAGATATTACATGCTAACATCCTGAGCCTATCTCAGATAAGTTTTATTGCCACGTTCACCCAGAGACTTTTTTGGAAGATCATATGTTGGGCCGGAACAAAACAACAATTGCAAGCGTTACTAGGAGTAGTAGGGGGATGATGTAGCAGCGTATGTTATATAACGGCATCAAACGAGAAGGACAACCAGAGCTAAATCCCGTTTACAAATGTTTCTAAAAAGAGGTGTTTCAATGTGGATGAACAACAGGACAAGGAAAACTTTCATCTTTCTGGTTTGTTTTCTTATAGTAGGAATAGCAATCTTTGGGAGTGTCATTGGTAGCCAGATAGCCAATGCAGCAACAACTTCCCCATCTCACCCGCACGCAGCATCTTCAGCCAATGGGGTCACGACGAATGCTTCAACCTTCAAGGTTACAAGCATTGATATGACTGTCACCCCAAGCACCACTTCACTATGGACATGTGGATCGTACATTCAGGTCGTCTACAATGCCGTCTTTCATGTCGACTCAGGCCCAAACGGGGGAACGATTGTGTTCTCCTATACCGTCAATAATGGGCGTTCCCAAACGACGGAAAAGTTAACTATTCTGCCTGGTCAGCGTCTCTCAAACTTCACCTTCACATGGCAAGGAAGTCTTCCCTATGATCATACCTATCCAGAGCCGGGAGGTGTATTGGTCACGAGCCCAAATACTCTGCATTCTCAGATGGTCATGCCAGCCGGGAAGTGTCGCTAAGCAGAGAAGGTTTCGAGCGTTCCTCCCAAAAAACGCTCTCAAGGCGGAGAGATAGCTGTTTCCCTCAATGAAACACTATATCAAAAAGTGTCTATGAACACAGGAGAAAAAAAGTATGCATTTGAAAAATCTCATTTGTAGCTTGGGCCTTACTCTGCTGATTGTTGGAATTTTGGCGGCCTGCGGCTCCACTCCTTCAACGACCAGCGCCAACACGCTTACCACATCGCTCAACAGTTCTCCCATCCAATCGGCGCTCACGAGCAACTCACGCCATCGCTCATCTTCCGTTGTGGTGTCGGTGGGTCAGGTTCCTTCCCATCAAGCGGTGGGGAGCACGTTCACCGTTCTGACGACTATCAAGGGCATGACATTATATGTCCATGAGTGGCAGGGGGCGAGTGGCTTTAGTTGTGACGGCGCATGCGCCAAAACCTGGCATCCCCTGCTCTACAAGGGCACAGGCACACCGACCTCTACCACCAAACTTCCCGGGAAACTGAGTGTGGGCACCGACTACCTGGGGCGCAAAATGGTCTTCTATCAGGGCTATCCCCTCTACACCTACGTTGGCGACAAGAAGCCTGGCGACTTCAATGCGCCCCTGGCCGACAACTCGCCCTGGCAGCCCGCCACCCCTGGCATCCCCACTGGCTTGTAAACAGCCGTTTTACGGAGAAAGAAGCGAAGGCCCCTGGCGGTATATCCTGCCAGGGGCTTCGTGTGTTGGTGGTAAATGACATCCGAAGTGGATCTGGCCCACTCTTGGTGATTCAGCTCGCTTGCTTGGGGCTCGAACTGGACAAAGGGGTTGTGCCAGTATAGAATACGGCGTGGAAGACTCTGCTCTTTCGAGAACACTTCTTAAGAGGAGGCCCTATGCCCGATGCAACTGCTCACCAGTTGATCCTTACCTATGTTCAAGGGTGGATAACAGCAGATCGAGAACAAATTTTGAGCACGCTCGATCCCGACTGCGTGATCATTGAATCCTACGGACCAACCTACAGAGGCAGCGACATGATCGCTCGATGGATTGATTCCTGGTTTGCTCCAGGTAATGTTGTCACGCGGTGGGATATCACTTCCTTCTTTGCCACGGATGAGACCTGTTTCTTTGAATGGAACTTTGAATGTCGGCATGAGGGCGGCCTGGGCGGATTTGAGGGAGCATCCCTGGCACGGGTGAGCCAAGGGAAAATCATTCATCTTCGAGAATATGCCATGACGGCACCCCGGTACGAGTGGAAGGGGTGATCTCCGGCTTCGCGCGTTACAGCGCATGGAGCACGCGCTGGCGTAACAAAGGAAATTCAGCTCTCCCGAACATCATCCGCTTGATCAGCTTGAGCTTATTGACTTTCCCTTCGACCAAACCATTGTTTTGGGGAAGCGTAAGCCCTGCTGTCACTGCTTCTTTGTCTCGTTCCACACCAGTAACAAAGCCCTGAAGTTCGCGAATCTTACTGGCTTTTACCCGTTCGAGCCAGTCGTCGAGCTGTTCTCCTGTGCGCGTGCGTAACATCTGAGCGAATTGCTGAACCAACTCGTAGGCCAGCTTCATCTCCGTGTGCAGAGACTGGAGCAGCGCCAGCGTTTCTTGTTCGTCGGCCTCCAGTTCCGAAGGTCTGCGAAGAAACAGGAAGACAGCTTGTCGTGCTAGCACAGGAGGCCGTGGAAGCTGATCGGGCCTTTGGGCATTCTTCCGCCCTTCTGGAAGGTAACGAACCAGTTGCTTGTATACAATCTTGTAGGTCAGGGGAACACCAGAAGCAACCAACTCCCGATGCAACTGAGCGATGTTGTGACAGCCTGCCTCCCACCGCTTGGTAACCTCTTTGAGATAGGGATCAAGGCGGCTTTTTCGCGGACGTGGTGGTTGTTGGGGAAAGGCATCACTGCGCAGCCAGCGCGAAACGGTGGCATGGCCCGATTCCAACCTGGTTGGCAATGGCTGTCTGCGAGAAGCCCTGTTTCCGTAAAGCCACGACTTGCTCGTATGTAGCCAGGCGCTCCTCTCGCTTCGCCTGGCTCAGCGCGGCTGCCTTCGGACTCGATTTCAGCGGCTTGACAGGTTGGGTAGTTTCGAGGGGAGTGGCTCTTGACTTCTCGGCTTGGCCTCTGCGATAAGCGGCAAGATGACGTGAGAGGACTCCCTCCAGAGCCTCTCCAAGGTTCTTCAACACATGAAACCGATCTGCCGTCTGCGTGGCTTCTGGAACCGCTTTCCTGGCTGCGGCAGCGTAGTCTCCTCCTCGATCTCGGCTCACTACTTCAATTTCTGGGTGGGTTGCCATCCAGGCGGCTGAAGTGTCAGCCGTCCGATCTGGCAACACGTCGAGCACCTTATGTGTGCGTAAATCCACGATGATTGTGCCAAATTTGCGACCACGCCTGAAAGCAAAGTCGTCAATGCCAATCTGTGAAACTGCTCCAACTGGCTCTGTAGGCAGCGCCATGATGCGTCGGAGAATGGTGTGGCGTGAGGTCTGTATCTCCAGACGATCTGTGACACGCACGCCAAGCCTCCCTCCAGTTGCCAAGCCGATAATCTGCACGATCTGATACAAACGCTGTGTGACTCGTGCAAAGGTGTTAACGAAAGGCGTCAGGCGCTCTACAAAAATTTTTCGGGCACAGTCGGGCGCATCACAAAAGCATTTTCGCACGTGGATGAACAAACGGACCTGCCGTCCACTACAAGGAAGGTCTGCGACTTTGCGGGTGTAATAGCTATGAACCCGTGTGGCAGGCTCTCCACAGAGCGGGCAAGCTGGACGTGCTTGTATGGAAACTGCCATAATGGTAAGCACTCCATCAACCATCTCAATATCTGTCACTTCTAATCTCTCTGGGAGAGCTGCGACTTGCTTCACTTCCATTTTCACCAGATCCTTCTACATCTATGGATTTCTGCATGTAGAACGATCTATTGATGAAAAAAGCAAGCAACCTAAATCACCAAGAGTGAGACAGAACCACTTCGGATGTCATTTACCAGTTGTGTGCCGAGCAAGCAGATAGTAAACATGGGAAAGTGGGAAACTATACCATCAAAACCTCATGAGGGGATGATTAGGGTTTATTTTCCGCGAGCTACCTTAGGGAGGATATCATGAACAATAGAACAAAAATTGCCCTCCTTTTTCTAGGCAACCTTCTCCTTCTGATTGGCTTTTTCTTTTTACCCTGGTACATTGCTCCTTTTCATACTCACGGGAATCTTTTAGAAGGCCCCTCTGCGTGGAAGCTCATGACCCTTCCCTTCGTCGCTCAAACCTTCCCTAAACTCGGAGGATTCCTTTGGATTATTCCTTTTGGGCTCCTTGCTGCACTTATCATTTTTGAGTTAGGAGGAGAAATTTGGAAATTGCGGCGTAATCAAAGAATTTCTACTAATCGATTGTACAACAATATCGGCCAAATAGGCCTTCTCTGGATGGGAATCATTTTCATCCTTTCATGTCTTAATTTTGCTAACTTCGGGTGGCGTAGCATCTTGATCAATGTAAGTGGGCTTGGATTCTGGTCTTGCCTCATCGGTTTTTTGCTTATTGGGGTGACAAGATTACCGCTGCGTGGCATGCAGCGTGTATCTGAGGTACCCCCAGGATAACCGCAAAAAGAGGGTAGACTAAGATCCTAGCGAAAATGGTAACTGTTCAGAAGGGGTCAAAACATGGAGAAATCCGGGTGACCAGTAAGAGCCTGCTCCAGTGCAGCAAAGATCAGCACTCTCTGCTTGCGCAGCGTCGAGAGGTAGCTGCGAATGCGGCAGAAGCTGATAAGGCCATCGGGTGTGCGGAAGCAGCCAGAGACCTTCTGCTGGATCTTGATCATGCGCAGGTCCCGTTCGGCCTGATTGTTATCAAAGGGCACGCTGAAATCCAGCAGGAAGCGCAACACGCCTCACTTGCGGGTCGAGAAACGGTCCAGCAGGTTACGTGCCGGGCTTTGTTTGGGCCTGTCAGGAAGGCGCTTGTACTACTTCGTCTTTGGTGGCTTCTCAATCAGAGGATTGATCTGGAAGCCAGCCTGCACAATCCGGTCGTAGCGCGTGAGCAACGCCGCGAGGACAGCCGTCTCCAAAGCTGGCTGGCCTCGCACGCGGGCTAGCTCAACAGCCTCTTTCATATCGAGCAGCAGGTCTTTTATGTCTTTGGCCCAGTCTTGCTTGAGTTCTTCCTCGATAAAGGTCAGATCCCTCAGATGGTGGACGTTGCACAATGCTTCGCTGAACCGGTAGCCCTGGTAGCTGGGGAGGCCATCATGCACCGAGATGCCCTCGAAGAGCGGTGCGATGCCGATGGCATCCATGCTCTCTCATCCTCGTTTCAGATGTGCGCCGTAGTGAGTGAACTGTTTGGTAGCACACACATGGACCCACTAGCCCTCTTTCCCCACACGCATCCCGGTTTCGTCTTGATGCAGGACCCGTGCCTTGAGTATCGTTGCCTTGAGCTGCGTTTCCCACGCGGCAAGATGCTGATGACAGTCCTGGACAAAACGAGTGATGCTGGCCGGGGAGAGCTGGACCCCAAAGAGATCGTGAAGGAGCTGGCTCGCCCGTGCGTAGGGAACGACCTGGCCAGTGACCAGATAGGTTGCCGCCATCTGAATAGCAGGCCCATACTGTGCTGGTGCTCTAACGTCTGCGGGGAAGCAGGCACGGGTCAGGTGCAAGCATTTGGGACACTGCTTCTCTTCGGCCTGATGTTCCGTGGTCCAGAGCCGCTTGGCAGGCAAGTCGATGACCTGACGTTTCTCGACGAGTCTGGCAGGAGCAACAGAGAGATCGTACTGGCAGTGCGCACAGTGCTCAACCCGGTGGATCAAGATCGTATCAGCAGGGCTTCACGCCACTCCCCTCACCAGGGTTTCTCAAAAGTCTGGTGAGGGGTGAAAAAGAAGAGTCAATCCAGTAGAATGCATGACATCAAAAAACACAGCATTCAAGGAGTGACTCAGCATGGACTATACAACATTGCTGGAAGAAAACAAGGGGGAGCCCGTCTGCTCGTCGAGACAGATGCAATCCCTGTATCAGGTTTGTCACCATCTGAGAGACGGAAGAAAAGCACGAGGAAGGCAATATGACCTCGCGGGGGTGCTGCTGGTGGTCGTCCTGGCAAAATTGGCGGGGATGAGCAGCCTGCTAGCAGCAAGTGAATGGGCAAAGGATCAGGAAAAGGTCATCCGCGCGAATGTGAACCTTTCCTGGAAACGGATGCCTTGTGCCAATACCTACAGCTACGTCCTGGCACGCTTAGACAGTCAACAGGTCAATGCTCATCTGGCCGCGTGGTTTGTGCGCCAGATGAGCCACCAGCGAGAAGGAGAGCCAGACGACCAGCACGTCCATCTGGCCATTGATGGCAAAGCGCTCAAAAGCACTGGGGAGCAGGCATATGGAGGAGAGCATCCCCAACAACATCTTCTGCATATTTATGAAGCAGAAACGGGTGTGGTCCTCCAGCAGATCCCCATTGGCTCTAAGACGAATGAGGTTGGCGCGCTCAAACCGTTTCTGACCGAGGTGACATGTAAAGGGCGAGTGATCACCGTTGATGCGGCGCAAAGCTATCACGAGATGACTCGGCTGGTGCGCACGAGCTGGAGGGGAGGTGATTCTCATCATCAAGGACAATACACCTGTTGCTCGCGCGGACCTCGAACTGTTTTTTGAAGACCCGCAAGCAGATCAGAGCACCTGGCAATCGTATACTCAGCTTGACAAGGGCCATGGTCGTCTGGAACGTCGCTCGATTATGAGCAGTCCCGATCTCAATGGCTTGTTCTTCAAGGATTGGGGCGAGATTGGACAGGTCTTTCGCTTACAGCGCGAACGAACGATCAAAGGGAAGCACAGTTGCGAGGTTCGCTACGGGTTAACAACGCTTTCTCTGAGGCATTGTCCTCCAGAACGTCTTCTGCACTACCTTCGAGCACACTGGAAGGTGGAGAATCATCTCCACTGGCATCGAGATGCCACCCTTGGGGAGGACCGTTGCCGAGTCCGCTTCATTCCGGTGATGGAAATGCTGGCCGTGCTCAATAACGTGGTTCTTTCTCTCATGCACCTGCACCGGGTTTCCACCGTCGCTCGCCAGCTTCGTCGTTTTGCCTCTCATCCAGAGGAGGCTCTTGCTTGGTTGCTTCAGGACTTTTGAGAAACCCTGCTCCCCTCACTTACGTATCTAGACATAGACTCCGCAGTATGGTAGATTCTTGGGAGGAGGTGCAGAGTGAAAAAGAAGCTCAGACGGATTGTCGTGCAAGGCCAAACCTATCTCTGGAAATTCACGCCGGGCTACGTGGCGACGCAGGATCCAGCCAATCCCTGGCAGTGCCATGACCATTTTACCGCCTACCTGCTTGAAGCGAAAAACAGCCCTCTCCACATCTCTTTTCGCACCTGGGAAGACCCCATAGTAGGAGGTCCACTGCGAACTGGCTTGCCACTTGACCTTACGGATCTACAATCGGGATACCAATCGGATGTCCCTGGCATCAATCTTCACACGCCCAAACACGCAGCCTGGCTCATTCGCCAGGCATTACAAACAGGCTGGCAGCCTGAGCGCAGCACAAAGCCATTTGTCGTCGAACAGGGTGTCGAGTGGCTCATGCAGAGGAGTTGATCAGATGGAGAAGGAGCACAACGCGGCAAACATGGCTAGACACCAACGCCAAGCAGCCAGAGAACAATTGGTGACAACCATGCTGGAGGGCCACACCTTTCGGCAGATCAGCGCAAGCACTCCAACGCCACTGAAACGAGCGATGGCGTACCGTTTACTTCATGCTGTTCGTACCAAAGGGGAAAGCGCTTTGCAGGATGGGCGACATGGTCATCCGTCGAAACTACGTGGAGAGGCACGTGCTTTTCTCGAAGCCTGCTGCCGAGAGGCTCCTTGTACACCGAGTTCCACTCTTCAGGTCGCTCTGCGAGAGCGTTTTGATCTCCAGGTGAGTGTGAGCCAAATCAACCGTGTCCGGGCCGATCTTGGCGTCAGTAATCCTTCCAAGCGATCACCGCAAGAAAAAAAACGGAAGCAGGGACTTCTTCGTCAGAACCAGAGTGGCAAGAAGGCGTAGGCGGCCTGTTGTTGTTGGCGGCTGTTCAGGAAACCAAACTGCTTTTCTGTCTGGAGACAGCTCTTACGCCTAACCTCTCCACGGCCGCTCCATCACTCCGTGTCGCCCGAAGCCGACCTGTGACTCTGCGTTGCCTCTTGCTCACCCTCCTGTTCCTGCAAGTGGTAGGACTCAGACGAACCTGGGATTTGCGCGGCTACACCGGCCAGGCGTTGGCAAGGCTTTCGGGACGGCATCGGGCCTACGGCTACCGCCATACCGAGCGGTTTCTGGCCGAGCTGGCCACTGTTGAAGCCAATGTTCCTCTCACTGAAGCTCTGGCACGCTGGACCGCTTCGCTATGGAAGTTAGAGCCACAGGAGCAAGAGACACCTACGTCCGTCTTTTACGTCGATGGGCACCGCAAGCCGGTCTATGCCGATGCGCTGATTCCACGCGGACTGATTGGACGTACGGGAAAAGTCCTGGGATGTCGCGCTCTTGTGGTCTTGCACGATCAGGAATGTCATCCCTTGCTCGTCACCACGCACCGGGGGGACCAGCATCTGACGATTGGGCTGCCAGCCATTTTTGCTCACTACGAGCAAGCGGCTGGGATGGCTCGCTCCAAGCGCATTGTCGTGGATCGTGAGGGCATGGCGGCTGAATTCCTGGCAGCATTGGCAAATGAAGGGCAGACAGTGGTAACGGTGCTGCGAACCGATCAATATACTGGAGTGGAGTCGTTCCGGCAAGTTGGAGAGTTTGTCCCTTTGCAGACAAATCGACAAGGCCAGGTGATCCGAGAGGTGGCACTCGCGCGCTTCGGCCTGCCCTTGCCTAACCACCCTGGACAAGAGTTAGAGGTGCGGGTAGCGCTGATCCGTGACTGGCGCCGTCTGGTTCCCAAAGCACCATCATCAGAGGAGAACGACCGACCTCTGCGCTGGGATCAGAACCCCGATGGGACGCATGAGTACTGGTTAGACGAGGGCTGGCAGGCCACGCCTTTGTCTGCACAACCAACCGAGCCGAAACTGATTCCTATTGTGACGACAGCAACAGAAGCAGATGCAGCGGAACTGGTGCATACCTACACTCGACGGTGGCCTGCTCAAGAGAATGCTATTCGAGATTGGCTTATCCCGCTTGGCATCGATACCAATCATGGCTATGCAAAAACCGTCGTCGCCAACTCTGAAGTGACGAAAAAGCGAGAAGCGTTGCAAAAACGGCTTGAGAACGTGCAGCGGTGGACAGATGGAGCTCGCAAGCGTATGCACAACGCGAGTAAGCTGTACCGGAAACGTTGTCAACAGACGAAAGAACGAGCCGACATGCTCTATCGCGTCCTTAACGAGCATCAAATGGAGATGGAGCAGCAAGGCGTCGAGCACTGGCTTCGGCACAAAACGATCAAAGAGGAGAAGGCTGGGGCTGATGCCGAAATTGAGGAGTACCAGCAGCGCCAGTGGAAAGCCTATCACACCAGCAACAAGGAGTTTGCGAAGTGCGAGAAGTACTGTAGAGAACAACGTGAGTTACTCCGAGCACTTGAGGATCTAGAATGAAGTAGGGCACCAGCGAGGTTCCTCTCGGACCTTTTCTGTTGCCCCCTTCCCAAACTGTACAGGCCCGTTTCCGAGCATACAGCTTTCCAGAGGAAACCGGCCATAGCATCGGGAATAAGCAAGGTCTTATGCATTGCGCGGCCTTGCAACCCTACACAGTTCTGGCCTGCCCCTCCTGCCGCCCTTTGCCCTGCGATCGGATCTCCCGATCTCCCTGGTAGGTCGTCACTCCTACGACGTGAGGTAGGAGGCCAGGTCTTGATCACTCAAGAGCATCAACCTCCCCCTCCCGAACCGTACGTGCAGCTTGTCACCGCATACGGCTCTCACGGAATCTCCTACGTTGTACTGATTCGTACGGGTTGTATGCCAGATCAGAGAGACGTATTCCACTGTAGTCGCCTCGATGGATCTTCTGATGGCATTCTGAACAGACAGGGATCTGTTTTCGATTCATCAGTTGTAATATGGCGTTGATGCCGGCTGGTTTTTTCGCGCCAGTTTTCCGAATATGGCGGACATGGTGCATTTCTACTTGCTCAGAACTGCTACAAATACAGCATGGCATTCCCAATTTTGAGCGTGATCGCAATTTCATGCTCCATCGGAGCTGATCGACTGTCGCTTGGTTGATTTGAAAACCGTTCCGTTGCTTTTTCCAGTCGCTGTTGTTGTAGAATGCGACCTGACGATCTCGTTTCCCATCTTTTGCTTTGATGGTAACGGTAGGAGTTTTCCCAAAGCGCTTGAAAACTTGGCGCACTGAGCACTTGTATTTCGCTGCCAGCGTGTGAGCAAGTGAGAACTTGAGAATGTATTGGATACGTATCAGGTGTGAAAAGTTGTCCGCGAAGCGATAGTAGTTTTGTACTCCTCGATTGATGCCATTGTAGAGGGCGATGATTTGGTCTGCATCTAGATGTATCCATCCTAACTTGGTGGTGGGTTGTCCTAGTGCAGTGCAAAATCCTTTCGCATGGAGTTTCTTGATGAGCTCATCTCTGGGAGCCACCATAACTATTTCCCAGCCCGTTGAACGGCGTTTGACAGGCCGTACGGAACCGTTGTTGGTCGTGACGACTCGTTGAATTCCTTCTCTTCCAATGGCTAGTCGAGTTCCAAGGAAGTGGGCCTGTTCTTTGCGTGCATGCGTGATTTTTGTCTTTTCCGCGCTCAAGGTGAGCTTGAGGCGTTGACTCAGGAAGGTTTTCAGTTCTTCCTTGACTTGTTCTGCAAGCTTTCGAGGTCCGCAGATCCCAACCAGCCAATCGTCCGCATACCTCAGATATTTGAGGCGGATGAAGTTAGGGTCATCCACGTCTACTGCTGGCATATTTCGGATTTGTCGTACTAATTCGCGGAATTCTTTTGTGCGTGTTGCTCCTTTCTTGACAAGGCGGAGTTTTTGTTCTGACAGTTTGTGGTAGAGGGGGTTTCGTCGTTTCCGTTTCCCGCCTCTCTCTACCTGTTTGCACATTTCTTCGACTTTTTCATCCAGTTCATGCAAGTACACGTTTGCAAGGATTGGGCTTGCCAGGCCGCCTTGCGGGGTTCCTGCCAGACTATCGTGTCTCGCTTCTCGTAGGTCTAAGTATCCTGCCCGCAGGAGCTTCCATATGAGATTGAGAAAGCGCTCGTCTCGAATCTTCTTGCGAAGGAGGCTCACTAACACGCCGTGGTCGATCGCGTCGAAGCAGGATTGAATATCTCCCTCCAAAAACCAGTTGATGGCCGGCCATTTCCCGCGAATCTCCCGTAGCGCTGTGTGACAACTGCGGTTCGGGCGGAAGCCGTGGCTGGTTTCGTGAAAGTATGGTCCCTTTGGGCTATCATAGATGCATTCGAGAATGGTGCGGATCACCTCTTGCACGATTTTATCGCGCGTGGAGGGGATTCCTAACTTTCTCTTCTTTCCGTTGGGTTTTGGCAGATAGACCGTTCGGACCGGTTTGAACTGAAATCGTTCCGTTCGCATCTCCTCGATGATGTGTTGGATCATGCACATGGAGATGCCGTCGATGGTTTTTCCATCCGTTCCTGGGGTCATATTCCCTGGGGCTGATTTAATCCTTTCGTAGGCCAGAACGTACAAATCTTCTTTGTACATCAGGCGATAGAGGTTCGAGTTGATCCAGTTCCTGTCTGTATTCAGTTGTCGTAGGCGCTCAAGTCTCTGTAAGGTCTTGTGTGACTCGTCCAAGTCAACCTCCTTAGAATTAAGCAGATTCCCTAGAGTCCTTCCTTCTCAACAAAAACTTTTGATGAGATAGTACTATGACTCCTCCGTGACCTTGGCCTTCACAGGCTGTAGGCCATCCCCAAGTTGCTCTAGAAGCCTCGCTTCGTGTTTTAGGTGTCCCGTCCGTCGTTTCCCGCTCCTTGCGGGCTGGTCTCGATGGGAGCTTTGCAGGGAAATATGAGCTTTCTCTACAACATCGAGCGCAGGCGATCATACCGTATCCTGCGGGCTGCCACTTTTCCCCCACGACTAGGTTTCAAACAATCCGGTCTTCACCACGCACGACCTCGCTGACTGACCTCTGGTTCGCGGTACTCGAACTTCACCAGCCTTGCTCACATCATGCTACTGTCCCCTCTCACCTTTCGGAGGAAGGTATCCCTGAACTCATTGTGAGCGCAGGTAAGATGCTGCTTTAATCACCATGCTCCAGTGATGCCTTTTCCAAGGCAGAGACTTCTATGCCACATGGGCGCAATCATATGGCGGCTCTGTCACCATCTGCCTCGCGACAGGAAGGTGATCCCGTGGTACGTCGTTGTGATACGTGCTAGCTTGCTTTAGGGTCTCCACTCATCCCTTGATAGACCTCGTTGGTCCCCGTTCACGCTCAGGGAATTGCCCCAGCCCACCGTTCATGCCGAGACAGAGCGTGACATCGGTTTCAAGCGTTTTTCCGATGGGTGCGCCCATTCACCCCGTCAGGATTGGAGTTCAGGCAGTTTAGCTTTACCCATGGCAAGCGGGTCATACGGTAGCCCTGCTCTCTAACGCTTTCAAGCATGCCCCGCTTCCTCAGTCTGCTCTTGTCCCCTTCAACTTTCGCATCCAGGTAGACTGATAACCCAGAAATGTATTCCCTCATTTCTCCTGCTTCCAGCAGGGATACCACAACGCGCCTCACGGCGCACACGACAGGAGCGGGAAATGTACGAACTGGACAACCACAAAGATCAAGTGATGACGATCTTCAAGGTGGCTCTCGCGAATTTGGGTATATGGGTGCGTGATCACTATTTTCCAGTCGAGTACGCTCATGCAACTTGGCACCGCTTGCAGCCTTTTTTTCAGTTGCCGGGGCGCATCTTCTGGGGACGGGAGCGAGTTGAGGTCGAACTCAAGCGATTTAACGACCGCGCACTCAACCGAGATTTGGAAACGCTGTGTGCAAAGGTTGCTCAAGGACAGCCAAACTTACCAGATGGACGCCATCTGATCTTTCGCCTGCAAGATTCAGGCATTCTACATCTAGATGCGCAAGAAAAGGAAGTGGCATGAGATCCTGACAGGATGATAAGAAAGCAGCAGATGAACGGGCTAAGCTTGAAAGGAGCATTGCAGATGACAATCAGCGAGAAATCGCCTTGCAATCTTATCTCGACCGCATGTCAAAGCTGCTTCTCGAAGGGAATAAACTGCGTGAGTCAAAACCACGAGATGAGGTACGGACTATCGCACGAGCACTTACCTTGACCACGTTGAAAAAATTAGATGGGACACGCAAAGCAAGTTTACTGCTGTTCTTACATGAGTCATTTCTTATAAAGAAAGGTACAGGCAACATTATTGATTTATTAGGTGCTGATCTCAGGGGGGTAGAGAAACCTATCAATTTCCCGGAGTCTAGTCTAAGAGGCACTAATATTAGTACAGATGAGAGCCTAACTGATTTGGCTGGGTCAAACCTAATGGGAGCTGACTTGAGTGAGGCAATGCTACATTCGGTTATCTTAAATAATGCCAAATTGAGTAATGCTATTTTCAAAAAAGCCGTTCTCAGCCATTCGAGTCTTCGGGGTGCTAACTTGCGAGAAGCTGATTTGGAAGGAGCATACTTACTTTCAGCCAAATTCAATAGGGCTGATTTGAGTGAGGCAAATCTTAACAATACGCAACTAGATAAAGCTGATCTGAGTGGAGCCAAATTAGCTAATGCCAAGTTAAGTGCGAGCTTATCAGAAGCCATCTTGATTGGAGCTGAACTAGTGAATACAGACCTAAGCAGAGCTAGTTTAATTAAAAGCGATTTAAGCAGAGCCTATTTATTCCAGGCCAAATTATGCAAGGCCCATTTGGACGATGCCAATCTCAGTAATACAGATTTGAGATGGGCCGATTTGAGCGAAGCCTATCTCTGGGGCGCTAATCTCAATAACGCTGAGATCAACAACGCAAACTTACAGAGTGCTAACTTGAGTGAGGTCCAATTGATTGAAGCTAATCTACGTGCAGCAAATCTAAGCAATTCCAGATTATTTCGAGCCAAATTAAATGGCGCGAAACTTAACAACGCTGATTTGACTAACGCCGATTTGACTCTAGCAGATCTGAGCAACGCAGACCTGAGCAACGCGAAGCTAGATGGAGCTATCTTAGATGGGGCTATTCGAGATGGAACCATTATCACAGAGGAACAACTGAAAACTGTTGCATCATTAAACGATGTCTTTATCCCTAACTGAGAGGTATGTATAACTAGCCTCGCACTTTACCCACATAAGCCGCTCGACATTGATAACGTTCCTCTACGCGAATCGTCTGCCCAGGTTTTGATCCGCAAGGGGTAAAGCAAGATAGGAGTGAATGTAGGCTATCACTTGCAGAGAAAGTAGTTATTTCGAGAAGTGGGCAGAACAGAAGTACAGCCGCGACCTGGAGCAGATCTTTGGTATCAATGGAATAGATCACCCCTAAAATACATTAAGGAAGTGAAGCAAGCACAACAACCTCCTCTGGCAAAGGTCAATCTTGTTTGAAAAGGAACCATGTATGAGAGATAATGAGACGTGCAGACTATTCTGGCAAAATCCAGCGTAATATGCTTCACAAATTGAAATTTGCAGGCCAGCCTGCTTTTCCTGCACCAATAACTTGTGATGCAAGTTCGATAAGAGCGATTGATCCGGGCATCGGTACATGCTCTTTGGAGTTATTTTCGACTCCAAATGCGTCTGTGAACCATATTCTGGCTCTTAGACTCGTTTGGTGATGTGGCTTGCACAGTCAAGAAGGCCCCTTGGCTCTTGCACCATCCACAAGAAGCATTTGCAGTGACTCTGGGCATTCTTCTCAGTTCCCAGGCTGATATGGTTCTCTTTTTTATCACCAAACGAGATACTGCTGGCGAACCCCTCTGAGCAGCTTTCTCAAGGGATGGGCAGCGAGCAGGGTGAGAATGTCCTTATGGAAGCAAGACAACGCTTCTTTTTACCTCAGCAGTTCACGCTCCATAGGCAAGCTTGCACTAGAACGTTTGAGCAAGAAAATTGATCTTTCCACCGATCGCATCGGTGATACATCTTGCGCCTGGCTTTGTCACCTCTCTTTCGAGGGTTCGCCAGCAGTATCTTCTGAGGTCTACACGACCTCATGCGGAGTGGTGCGTTTGCAACGCATGACGTTTCAAAGGAGCGGAAGACCCATTAGATGGTGGTGAAATTGTGCAATTATTTGAGGTAACCCCTGAGAGAGAAAAAGGGAGTGTATGGCCTACGGAGCGGTTTCTCCTCATGAGAGAGGGAAAAGATTACCTCAGATAATTCCCAAAAAAGTACCTCATCGAGTCCTCGCGTTTACATAATTCCTCTACAAAAAATGTCTCATTTTCACCAAAAAGAAAAAAAGCATCACACATTGATGTCCGTATCCGATGAATAAAGTGAGGGCTCAAAAACGAAGAGGAAATATATTGATGCATCATAGACTAGGCACTTATTCTAACCGTGAAGAAATCGATATTGGCATCCTCTACCAGCGTCATGCACAGACAGTTCAGCGTTATTTGAATACACGTTTAACCATAAAAGAAGATGTAGAAGATCTTCTGGTAGAGGTGTTCATGGCCTCATTAAAGAATCCCGCGTTGCAAAACATGAGTTCTCATGAGCAATTAACATGGCTACTTCGAGTTGCGCGCAATAAAATGGTTGATCACTATCGTAGCAATCGCCGGTATAGAGATCAATCATCAATCGATGAGATCATCGGGGTCCTGGAGGAGGACAATATCTATCAGTTACCAGAACAGTTAACGTTGCGCTATGAAGATTATGCTCGTCTAAGGACTCATATCAGAAAATTAAATGCTCTTCAACAGGAGGTGCTACAGCTACGCTTCGTATATGATATGCATTCAGTCGAAATCGGCAAGAGACTAAATAAAAATGCATCTGCTATTCGGGCGATATTAAGCCGCGCCTTAAATAAATTGCGCTCGCTCTACGAACAGCAGCAGGAGGAGCAACATGAAGAAAAATCATGATAATCAATTTCATCCTGAAAGCGTAGACACAGATATCGATAAACTGTTACAGATACAAACGCAAGCAAAGATCACAGAACAAAAACATGTTCCTTTGATTCGTGCGATACACGAACAGTATATGGATGATCCTGAAGTATTGGATCGTGCCTGGAAACGCGTCACACAGCAGATAAAGGGCACAGAACAGCAAACAGTAGCGGAAATGCCAATACCAATTCAAGACTATCAAATCGCAAAGGGGAATCGTCACATGCAAGATCAAGTAATTTCAAGGAACGATGACAAGGGAAAAACTATTTTGAAACGTCTTTCAGGCATTGGATTAGGATTAGTGGCTGCGCTCATTCTGGCGAGTGTTGTTATCGTTTTGAACGCCTATCAGCAAAGCCACCCTACGAGTGTGACAGGTAGCCAAGCTGCTCCATCGCCATCGGTAAGTACAGCTCCAACACATGGGCACGTTGTCTACAGCGCTCAACAGGAATATGGTTCATCCTCTGTAAGCTGGTCGTCTGATGGGCAGCGGGTGGCAGCCGTTCGTAACGGTACGAATGCCATAGGGGGAGGGACAGTAGAGATATGGGATGCACTGACAGGCCTGCACCGAGTCAACCTGGAATTGAACCCGAACGAAGTACTCTCGATCCCTCAAGCATGGTCCCCCAAAAGTGAGCTCCTTGCGGTTGCAACAAGCGAAAGAGTGCTCATTGTGAATGGGCAGAATGGAAAGATCGTTACAAGCTACCGGGCTAACTCGATCGCCTCGACCCCAACGGGAACTGTCTCGGCGGTTTCTGCCTCAACAGCATTGACCTCGGTGGAGCTCCCTGCAACGAAAATGAGCACCCTGTCTTATCGCTTGCCGCTTTCCTCAGCACCTTCATTCAGGAGTATTGCATGGTCTGCCGATGGAAAATCGATTGCCTCTGTGTATAGCTCTGGTGCCGGGGCGGATGGTCCTGCTGTTATTCAGATCTGGAATCCTTTTACTGGAAAGAGTTCTACTTCACTGACCACGGAACCAGGCTGGAGTATTAGTGATATATCCTGGTCGCCTGATGGAGCAGAGATTGCAGCCAGTATGTCGAATTCGGGAAACTTGCCACAAAGTCAGGTGCAGGTGTGGAATGTACAAACACGGCAGGTTGTGTTCCAGCAATCTATGAATCAATATGTAATAGGTTCTATCTGGCAACCTGGCAGTCACAATCTAGCGTTTTCCTTACTTCCCGATGGGTCTTACAACGCAGCAGTACTGCAAATCTGGAATGTCCAGACCAAACAGCGCATCAAGACCTTTGCTGGCATTGCAGCTAACACAATGGCATGGTCGTCAGATGGGAAAGAGATTGCTTACGATAACAGGGTTGGTGGTGGTCATACTGCAGGGGTGACGATTCTGGATAGTAATACTGGCCAGAAGGTTTACACCTATAGTGTGTCTGCTAAAGCGAATCAATCGGTCAATATAAGTGTGCCAGCGTGGTCACCTGATGGCAAGTATATTGTAACCAGCGAGAGCACAGTTTCAAACACACCATCCAAATCACCATCCGGGCTCCCAACGCAGCCATCGTCTGTGGTAAAGGTCTGGATAGCCTGAGATTTCAGTGCATTAATATAAGTGACACTCCACTGGGGTTAGAAACCCTGTGGCTTCTGACCCTCTCGCGTAGTCGGACTCCTAGGAAGATGGAACGGAGTTCCTACTCAAGTGAGCCTGTAGTAGGCAGGGAATATCGCGGGGAACACCCATCCATCGTGCGTGTTTCCCCCCTGAGCGGTGCCATGTTCGATGCGCGTTCTCTCTCTCGTGTCAAGAGGTAATGATGGCCCCTCTTCACATTCGAACGACTGGGAACGCGCATCACCTGCCGCTTTCACGGCCTTCTTTGCACGTGGCAAAGGAGTTGAAGGCTTTTCCTTACAGAAAGGGAACAAGGCTGCACCTCTCGGGGCTATCCACCAGGTAGTGCGGCTGTGCAGGCAGCATGATGTCTTGGAAATTAATCATTGATTTCTTTGTGATTATTCTGTGGATGAGTTAGAGGGTGGCCTAAGATGTTAGCGAAAATGTGCAGGAAGCCCGGATGAAGCTCAGGCTGTGAACTGAATGTACTTTCAGTGAAGTCAACAGCCTATTCACGGTTGGTTGCTCCGCTCAGATTTTACGCTCGATCTGGGAAATGAGAGCGGAAAACTGTGAACTGAAAAGATTTGCCATCCACTCGTTTTTAGAACAAAGTTACGCTCATGCACAAAATCGCCAGGATCTTAGTCCTACCTCAATATATGTATATATTTGAAAATGGAGAATATTTCATGGTCATAGAACAGATTTCTATTGAGAAGCTACGCAAGCTGGATAATACGCCCGGTGCAACTCGAACACGTTGGCTAGATAACAAATGGATTTATGCTGTAAAACAAATATTTCCTTTGTATTTTGCTTTGCATATGGCCTTGCTAGTGCTCTCGTGTTGTGTAGTTCTCTTTGTCCAATCAGACTTTTCAGCGACTCATCCACATCTACAAGATCTACTGCTGTATTGGAGTCGTAAAGATGTAGGCTGGTACCGGCGCATTGCTACAGAAGGATATACTGATGTACAAAGGACAGCCTTCTTCCCGCTTTTCCCTCTGCTCATACGCCTGGGAACGTATGTTACTGGATTAAACGGTTTTTATGTTGGAGCTTTCATCTCTAATGCGGCCTGGTTTGTGTTGCTAGTCATTTTGTTTCAGCTCGTTAAAGAAGATTACGATGAAAAACGAGCACAGGCAACTGTTCTCTACTTGTCACTCTTTCCCACCTCATTTTTCTTTGCTACTGCATACACAGAAGCTCCCTTTCTCTGCCTAACGCTACTGAGTTTTTATCATCTACGGAGAGGGCGTTGGTGGTTAGCTGCGCTCTTTGCTTTCTTTGCTGGTTTAACACGCTCAGCAGGGGTGTTCCTTGCTCTGCCATTCTGTTATGAGTATATGCGTCAACGTCAATTTAATGTGCGTGCGATCCGTTTAGACGTTATCAGTTTGTTCATAATCCCATTGAGCGTTATCCTGTTTGCTGGATATTGTTACATCTCCTTTGGTGATCCTCTGGCGTTCTCCCATGCTCAGACATTTTGGTCGCGTGTTTTGAGTGTTCCTTGGTATGGGATCGTAGAGGCATTCTCTGTGGCTTGGAGAAGCGGCTTGCTCGGATTCTGGGGTATTCGCAACTTGATGGATGTGGGTTGTGTCTTATTTGTTTTCTTCTTGCTGCTGCTCGGTTCCTTTGGTCCCTGGCGTCTAGGTAAAGAGAGGACAAGTTACCTGATACTGGCATGGACCTTCTATCTATTTGTGTTGCTGGTACCTGTTCACAGTGATTTCCCCCTGCAAAGTATGCCGCGCTTTATGCTGGAGATCTTCCCAGCCTTTATAATTCTGGCTGACTTTGATAAAGTTCCTTTCATCCGCTTGAACTACTTCCTGGTATCGGGAGTCTTGCTTTTTGTGATGATGACTCAGTTTCTTACAGGTCACTGGATCGTTTAAAATTGAAAAGAGGCAAGCAGAAATGCGTTCAAGTCTTAGATAGTGTAAACTTTGACATTACGCTGCTGATTTTTAGGCAATTCCTCTGCTGATCAGGGATGCTGTCAAAAAGACCATAACTTGGCTCTTACGCAACCTTGATACCACTGGCGAACCCTCTCAAGCAGCGTCATACAGACGAGCAAAAGCAGAACGACGAGTCTGAGCGCGAGGAAGGCCATCGAACCATGTCATGCTGCGCACAACATTGAGGGCAGCAGCCGTGGCAATGTGTTGCAGGTGCGTTTTTCTCTCTCCAATATACCGGGAACGGCGCAAACCCATCACGCGAACTCCTTGGGAAAGAGTCCCTTCAACTCCAGCTCGCCTGGCATAGATCTGGGCAAATTCCTTGGTCTGTTCCTGCTTTCGCCTCTGCATCAAGGCAGCATATTGTTCCTGTGGACGGATGGTTACCGTCCGGCGCGTATGGCGAGTTGATTGGGTGCAAAGAGATCGAGACGGACATGCCTGGCAATCGGTGGTTGAGAACTTAATTTTGATGACCTCGTTGGTCCGGTTGTCAATGGCCGGAGTCCAACTGCTACTGGTGTGCCCTTCCGGGCACGTTGCTTGTTGCTGTTCCCAATCAATGAAAAAATGGTCAGCATCGAAACCTTTTTGCTCCCTGGCCTGCCATTGATGATTGCGGCGTGTTGGACCCACCAGATTAATCTGGTAGTCCCGCTGACTCTCGACGAGGAGTTTCGCATCCACATAGCCGGTATCCACAATGTGCTCGGCTGGTAAAAGGGCTTTGCGATCAAGCTCGGCATGAATGGTTGCCGTCATTGCATCGTCAGAGACAGGAGCGGATGTGGTTTCCACATGCGTGATGAGCAAGGGCAAATGAGCTTCACAACTTTCGGTCAGATGAACTTTATAGCCCACCCATGTCGTGCTCCGTTTTTTGCTGTAATGAGCGTCTTCGTCATAAGGAGAACCGATGTAGCGAGAAGGTGGAGGGATATTCTCAGACGAACGCCAGCGGACTCTATCATCGATCCGTTGGTAATTTTGCACCCATACCTGTCGTAAGATGCGCAACAGCCGGAACATGGCGGAGCCACTGGGGGGCCGTTGGATCAAAGACGGCATCAAGCAGTTCTCTTCCCTGCTGCCCGATCTCCTCAGCAAACGCCAGACGCTCGGCTTCTCCCAAAGGGGAACGCGAATCTTCGCTGCGCGGCCCATAGCGCTCCACCCACTCTGGGGAACTGTGAGCACGCAGCCAGTCGGGAGCAACTACCGCGAGACTATTGAGCGCCGCACGCATCGTTTCCCAGACACACAAGACTCGGTTGAGGGCGCGAATCTTGGCCAGCACGTGGGTCGAGTCAGTACGCTGTCGTCCGCGAGCCTTTAGCCAGCCTTTCTGTTGAAACAGCGCCAGCATTTTCTCCAGCAAGCGTTCCTCAGCATGCTGGTCAATCAGACGAGCGCGAAATTCGGAAAGCACCGAGGCGTCGAAGCCCGCATCGGTGAGTTCCAGGCCGAGAAGGTACTTCCAATCGAGCCTTCCACGCACGGCATCAGCTGCTTGCTGATCGGAGAGGTTCTCGACAAATTGCATCACGGTAACCAGGGCTAGTCGCCACGGAGCCTCGGCGGGTTGTCCGTCCTTGGGAAACAGATCCGCAAAATCCTCATCGGTGTAGATGCTTCCCAAAACATCGCGCATTTGCATGTAGACATTGCCTTTGGGGTACGCAGCTCGGGCGACTCGGGCGGTTTCTTGAGGTACTGGTGCTATGGGTTGTGGCTTGAGTGACATCGATGGAGTCCTCCTGGCGTTCCCTGACCGTTTTTTCTCTCCTTTGCTTCCTTCTCTCTTTCAGTATGCTCACTTGCTCCAAGGTTCGCCAGTGGTATCAAACGAGTCTAAGAGCCAGGATATGCTTCACAGAAGCGGCCTACATGGGGGTAAAATCACACCGATTTTATCGCAACGAAAACTTTAAACATGAGTAACCCATCATACGAGTCGGTGTCTGGGGTAATGACATTTTTTCGTGCCACTTTTGGCGCTAAGACTCCTCCGAGCAAAAAGAAGGCTGTATTATTCCCGCTAAGGCGCTAACGCCTCGCGCTCTCAAAGAAGCTAAGTTTTATTTTTCCACTCAGTAATCTCTCCAGGTATGATCGAACCCACGTCCGACCTCTGAGTTCGAAAAGGTGGTGAGACCAAAAAGATCGCCCCATCTGGAACCGGAATGGTGTCAGACCCTCCCTCTCTCGACGTTCGGAGTAATTCATGGGAACTCCTTGTATCGAAGGAAACAACGGTGCATTTTTAACGTAATCCACGCAGGATTAAATCAAGCAGACGTTCAGCCTGCTTGATGCCAGCTTGATCCTGCGGAACGCGCCACAACGCACCAGCTACTAACAGGACGTCGTCAGGTATGATGTTGGACCGGATCTGTCCTGCATCCTCAGCTTTTTTAAGGAGGCAGGACAGCGCCTGGATGACCGGCTGGTACGTCCGCTGAACGACGTTGCTTTCTGCGGCTTTGGTTAACGCCTCCCCAAGACCATGCTTCATGCGTGCATAGACGGCAAGCTGCTCAATCCAAACACGCAGCGCGGCAAGCGGTTCCATTTCCTGGAGAAGTTGGTCAACTGTGTCGGCGTGGCGCTGGACGTCATGGCAATACAGTTCGAGAATCAGTTCTTCTCGCGTCGAAAAATGCCGATACAGTGTCCCATTGGCCACGCCCGCCTTCTTTGCAATCGCGTTCAGTGAGACAGTTTTGTGTGTTGACAATAAGTCATGGGCAGCCGCTAAAATAGCTGCCCGATTGTGCTGGGCATCCACTCGCTGATCTTTTGGATTCATGGTCTTGTCTCCACGCAGACTCCTTGACAAACGGGGAACTCCCCGTTTATTATAGAGAACATCAAACGGGGAGTTCCCCGTTTGATGGGACTTTAGGAAAAGTTTCCATTCTGAATAGCATTAAAATACAGCGGGAGAAATTATGCAATACGTCAAAATTGGGACGACCGATCTTGATGGGGTATGGCAAGCATTCGTTCCTGGGACAGCCATTTGGAACCGGAAAAAGAGGCTTTTTGCCTCCGGCCAACTGCTGTACATCCTGGCGAGCAGCTTATGAGCACTTCTATAAGGCTACGAAAGAGCATTGAATTGGAGGACAGAAATTATGACGTTGAGCAAACGAAAACTTGGCAGTCAGGGGCTGGAAGTATCCTCGATCGGTCTTGGGTGTATGCCCATGAGCCAATCCTATGGCCCCGCAGATGAGAAAGCATCGATCGCGACACTGCACCGTGCCATCGAAATCGGATGCAATTTCTTCGATACAGCCCAGGGCTATGGTCCCCTGACCAATGAGGAGCTCCTCGGTCGTGCCTTCAAGGGCCGGCGCGACCAAGTGATTATCGGCACCAAATTTGGCTTTCGTTTCAAGGACGGCAAACAGGTTGGTACCGAAACAGCAAGCAGGCCCGAGTACATCCGTGAGGCCGTAGAAAGCTCACTGCTCAGGCTTCAGACCGATTACATTGACCTTCTGTATCAACACCGTGTCGATCCAAAGGTGCCGATGGAGGATGTAGCCGGGACGGTTGGTGATCTCGTCAAGGAGGGCAAGGTCCGATTTTTCGGTCTTTCCGAGGCTGGTATAGCCAACATCCGCCGCGCCCATGCCGTCCATCCGGTCTCTGCGCTCCAGAGCGAATACTCGCTCTGGGAACGGAATCTGGAGCCGGAGATTATTCCGGTTCTGCGTGAGTTAGGCATCGGCCTTGTTCCCTTTTGCCCGCTTGGCCGAGGCTTTTTGACCGGCGCAGCCAGTCGTGCGGAAGAGTATCCTGAGGGTGATACTCGACATATCGATCCGCGCTACCAAGGCGAGAATTACGATGCCAACGTGCAGGCAGCGAAGGCCGTATTCGAGATCGCCACAGCAAAGAACATCCCTTCCGGACAGGTTGCACTTGCCTGGTTATTACAAAAGGGCGATTTCATTGTGCCGATTCCTGGCACGAAGCGCCAAAAATATCTGGAAGAGAATGTGGCCGCAGCGGCTGTCCAACTTGATCCTGCCGAGATGAAGGTGCTTGACGATGCTCTGGTACCGGAAAAGGTCTCGGGGCAGCGTTATCCCGATTGGGTCATGGCAACGATCGATCGCTAAACGACCAAGCTTCCAGGGTTGATGCTCCGTTTATCAGGATGAACGCCTTCGTCATGGAAGCCGGCAAGCCACAACGCCTCAGCAACTGTAGTGCTTTTCGTCCAGTACTACAGTTGCACTTTTTAATCTGAATAATAATCCCGCTCATTTCTTTGCACGAAGGCACTATTTCAAGCTTTATGGTTCCAAATGACTGTTCCACGAACGAATCCTTGTTACTTCGCCAGCCGTCTACCCTACAGCGCCAGGCCGTATAACTGTATTACCCCTGAAATCACGAATGTTGGAAATAGAACAGATAGAAAAACCATACCTGTTTCACACGGCCTTTATCTAATTACACTTATTGTGTCTCATTATTTCACGAGTTTTTAAAAATACTTTTACCCGCTACTTTGCGGCTGAATAGTCCGTAAGCAAATGACAAAAACGAACCTGTTCATTGCGCGGTGAGGTGGGGATCACATAGCGGATCTCCACCTCATCCATTGTGACGACCACACGGTCGACGAGCAATTCTACCAACTGCCGTTTCTGCTCAAAGGTGGCCTGAGAGAGGCCGCGATTCATACGTTGACAAAATTCGTTGATCGAACCAGTGATGCTGGCTAATTCCATGTGCTGCTGGACACTCGCTTCAATCTGGCTCGCCTGCATCTCCACTGCCACCAGTCGCTGTTCTACGTCCTGCCGCCGCCGTTTGTATTCTCCTAGAGGAAATGCATCGGCAAGATAGGCCTCAGTCAGTCGTTCCAATTGCCCGCACAGCGTGTTACGTGCTTTGCGGACCTGTGTCCGGCGAGCTTGAAGTTCTTGCGGAAGCCAAGCGCCCGCTTGTGCTCGCTGCAACGCCTGCTCAATAACTACTGGATGTTGCAGCACCTCACAGAGGTCCTGCCAGACAAGTGTATCCAACTGCTCAACTGGAATGAAACGTGCATGACAGCATTCCTCTCGTCGAGAACGGATGGGCCCCTGCTTTCCTCGGCAGACATAGTAGGCATGTCCAGAACTCGTCCGAGCCAAACAGGAAAGGTGACACAGACCACAACTGACCAAGGCACGCAACAGGTACTGATGAGAGGTATTGTTCCGACGGGCAAAGTGCAAATTGTCTGCCAGTTTTGCCTGGACCCAATCAAATTGCTCCTGTGAAACGATAGCTGGCACTTGTCCCACCACAATCCACTCCTGAGAGGGCGTCTCTTGTGTACTGGATCGACGCCCAATAGGTTGCAAAGGGGAAAAACGACGATGTTTCGCGACAACACGTTCTCGACCAGCATACACGGTTCCGGCGTAGACCGGATTCCTCAACATGTCACGTAAGGTCGTCAGGCTCCAATACGACTTTCCATTGGGGGTTGGAATCCCTAGCTGATGTAAGTGCTTGGCGAGTTGCTCCAAGCCATGCCCTTCTTCCAGATAATACGCGAAGATTTCTGCCACATGGATCGCTTCAGGTTCTTGAAGGCGGACTCCTGATGGATCCCGTGGATGATCAGGATCTAAGCGATACCCATAAGGGGGGCGACTCCAGGGAAGCATCGTCCCTGCTCGAAATTTTTGCAGACGACCTCGACGCATCCGTTCAGCAATGAGGGTACGTTCATATTCGGCTACCGCTCCTCGGATTTGCAACAATAACTGATCATGAGGATCCTGACTCATGGGATGCTCCACAAATTCCACCTGACAGCCTCCTCGCTCCAATTCCTCAACGAGGAGGACTTGATGCACATATTTGCGGGCGAGACGATCGGGCGCTGTGATGAGAACCCGATCAAAAATTGCTCTTCCCACCTGATCTCGTAACCGATCTAACCCTGGTCGTTTGAGACTGGCTCCACTGTAGCCATCATCCCGAAAAATCTGGACGTCTTCCCAGAACCAGTTCTTACACTGGCAGTATATCTGTAATCGTTCCAATTGCTGCTCGATGGTCTGTGTCTGAACTTGACGCTGACCCGAGACACGAACATATGCTGCGATGTTCATCGATTTCCTCCTGACTGACTGGCCCCTGTTGCGGGGCATTCGTCCATCGCAGAAGGCATTGGTAGGCCTGATCCCAGCGGGAGAGGGCATGAATATGCTCAACTCCTTGCCGACGGCACTTCCAGTGGCGTTGCTTCATCAGTCCCCTCCACGACGCTAACCAATGATTTCTTTCTCTGTTGAGAAGATACGAGGAGGGAACAAAGAACGTTCTATCATGGGTGATGTGCCAAGCGCCAATGAGAAAGATGAAGCTGAGTATGACGGCTCATACAGAATTTGTCATTTGCTATCATACCATTTGGTGACAGCTTACGTAGAAGCCATAAAATCTGTCAAGCATCGTCAGAGAAGACATCAGGGCTTGTGAATTATTGCTGAGAGCAGGAGACTCCAAGATCTGCTACGATAGACATTCCAAACCGATCTATCGAGAAGAAGGAGCCTCCGATGTCTTATTCTACTGCATTGTCACTGACCTTGCCTTCACTGACGAGTGATGCTCGCCACCAGTTATTGGAAAAGCAACCATTGCTGAGTTTGTACGAAGTGTTTGCCACCATCCCAGATCCCCGTTCCAAGCATGGATTGCGCTATGAATTGGCGTACGTGCTGACCTGCCTGGTAGCGGGCTTCCTCTGCAATTGTGACTCGACCCTGGCAGTTGCAGAGTGGTGTCGTGATCAACGTCTTCTGCTCATCCGACTCTTCGGACCACGTCGCTTCCTGTGCCCCAGTGATTCACTCTACCGCAAACTCCTCCCGCGCCTGGATGCCGAACAGATCGAGTGCGCCCTGGCGGACTGGATACGTCGGACTCTGCAAGCCACCCTCGATGATCCCATTGCCTTAGATGGCAAGACGGTTCGTGGGGGAAGATCGGACAAACATTCTGCTCCCCATCTGCTCTCCTTTCGCACACATCACAGCCAGGAAACACTGCTGCAAGTTGCCGTTTCCGAGAAGACGAATGAAATCCCAGTCGCACAGGCCCTCTTGCCCTGCTTGCCTGTCGATGGACGCGTCTTCACCGCAGACGCTTTGCACACGCAGAAGGATTTCATGAGGTGCGTGGATGCCTTGGGTGGCAAAACCGTTCTCACCGTCAAAAACAATCAGCCGACCCTCTACGCAGATCTCACCGCCTATTTCGCCGATCCACATGCTTCTTTTGCGCAAGACTCCACGCTTGATCAGCATCGAGGACGGATTGAAAAGCGTTCTATCCGTGTGAGCACCGAAATGAATTCCTACCTGGCTGACTGGCCACTCATCGAGCAAGTGGCCGAACTGACACGAACCGTCACGGTTCGCAAAACGGGAAAAACCAGCCACGAAGTGGTCTATCTCATCACGCCTTTGACTGCTCTTGAGGCCAGCCCCCAGCGCTTACTTGCATTAGTACGGGGACACTGGAGTATCGAGAACTCCTCCCATTATGTCCGCGATATGACCTTTGGTGAGGATCGTTCTCGCTTGCGCTCTGGGCAGGCACCTCAGATCCTGGCAACGTTCCGCAATTTGGCGATCACCCTTATTCATCGTCAAGGGTCTTCTCAGATTGCTGCGACCAGACGCCACTTTGCTTCTCATCCTCATCTTGCTTTTCGCTTCTTGCTTCCCAGGAGCGTCGCTCAGCAATAATTCACAAGCCCTGGAGAAGACATGTGCCAAGCTGGCTCCGAAGGACACACACTCTCCCCATAACAGCCTCTTGAGGGGCTGCTGACATGCTTGAAACCTGACCAGTGCTGGTGCCGCCTCGCCTAGCCTCCAACGGCACCAGCACTCACTTTGCTGGGATCATAACTCTCTTCTTCATGCCTGAGTAAATGGGCAGCCACCGCCAACATTTTGCGCATGAGAGCCATCAGGGCCGAACCTTTCTTGAGACCGCGCT